>NZ_AP027311.1:0-2185000 GCF_055397305.1 Sphingobium sp. TomMM7A
ATGAAGGGTTTCACGGCAGTGGCGGATAGTTTGAGCGTTCAGGCATCGCATGATGATGCGCGTCTGGAATCGGCGTGGGACGCGATCCGCGCCGGGCTTCGCCGCGACATCGGCCCGCGCATGTTCGATCAGTGGCTGAAGGCCGCTCGGCTGGGCGACTATTGCCCCGAATCCCAGACGCTGGACCTGCTGTTCGCCTCCGACTTCACGGCCAATTTCGTGTCCGGTCATTTTGGTGACCGCCTTTGCATGGCATGGCGCTGTGCTGGCGTAGGGGTCCGGGAGGTCAGGCTTCGCCGCGCGCCTAACTCCATCGGCCCGCGCCTGCTCGAAGCCGCACCGGTGGAGGAGATCGCCGTTGTTGATCCGGTTTCCCTTGATGCCGCCCCCGCCTGCAATTTCCAGCCGCGCCACAGCTTTGCCGATTTCGTAACCGGCGAATCCAACCACCTCGCCTTTTCCGCGGCGCAGGCGATCGCGGCAGAAGCGCAGCCCCGCTTCAGCCCGCTTTTCATCCATGGCAGCACGGGACAGGGCAAGACGCACCTGCTCCACGCCATCGCCCAGCACTTCTCCACCCACTCTCCCGCCGCGCCCGTGCTCTACATGTCGGCGGAGCGGTTCATGATGGAGTTCGTGAACGCGATGCGCGCGAACGAGACCATGATGTTCAAGGCGCGCCTGCGCGCTGCCCGCCTGCTGCTGATCGACGATATCCAGTTCATCGCGGGCAAGGGCTCCACGCAGGAAGAATTTCTCCACACTATCAATGACTTGATCGATTCTGGCGCTCGCATCGTCGTGACCGCCGACCGCGCCCCGCAACTGCTCGATTCGATCGACGCCCGCATCCTCTCCCGCCTCGCCGGAGGGCTGGTCGCGGACATCCGCCCGGCCGACCTTGACCTGCGCCTGTCCATCCTGGAAGCCAAGCGCGCCATCGCCGGCGACCCGCCGGTCCCTGACGCCGTCATCGATTTTCTAGCGCGTTCAATTCGCTCAAACATTCGTGAGTTAGAAGGCGCTTTCAACAAACTGATCGCCTATGGCCAACTCACTGGCCGCTCCGTCGATCTGGAATTTGCCCAAAGCATGCTCGCCGACGCCGTGCGCGCCAACGCGCGCCGCATCACGGTAGACGAGATCCAGAAGGTCTGCGCGGCGCACTACAAGATCGACGCGTCGGAGATGCGGTCCAAGCGCCGCGCTCGCGCTGTGGCGAGACCCCGTCAGGTGGCCATGTATCTCGCCAAGAAGATGACGCCCCGGTCGCTGCCCGAAATCGGACGCATTTTTGGCGGCCGCGATCATAGCACCGTCATCCACGCCGTGCGCACGATCGAGGGACTGCGGCAAACGAATGCGGATATAGACGCCGACATCCGCGCCCTCCTGCGCCAGCTGGAAAACTGACGCTGACAGCGATGTAGCGATGGATTAGGGTGTCGCCGTGATCCGACATTTTGCCCTTCTGCTCGCTGCTATACTTTCCTTCACGGCCGCTGCTGCTCAGGTTCCGGCTTCTTCTCCTTCACAGGATGTGCAGGTTGCGCTCGATACCAGTGCTGGCCGCATCATCGTCGCCGTCCATCTAGCCAAGGCGCCGATCACCGCGCGCAACTTCTTGCGCTACGTCGATCAAAAGCGGCTGGATGGCACCACATTCTACCGCGCCGTGGGGACAGCCGATTATGGCTTCGTCCAGGGCGGAACGCAGAATGATCCCGCGCGCACACTCCCACCCATCGCCCATGAGTCCACCACGCAAACCGGGCTTACCCATGATGAAGGCGCGCTTTCCATGGCACGCTATGCGCCTGGAAGCGCCACCGGGGATTTCTTCATCGTCCTTGGCAGGATGCCCAGCATGGACGCGCAACCCGTGTTGCCGAGCGATAATCAGGGGTTTGCTGTGTTTGCCCATGTGGTGGAGGGCATGGACGTGGTCCGCGCTATCCTGTCGGCACCCAAGTCGCCGACTGCGGGCGAGGGGGTTATGAAGGGGCAGATGCTTCAGCAGTCCATAAGGATCATGACAGCCCGTCGGCTTCCCTGATCCTTTCGAGCCGAGAAATTCGGCGGTCTCCTACGACTCCAGGGCGAAGACCACCGATGAGCGTTTCGTCCGAGGTCAGCCCTTCCGTTCGGGGGGTAGGGTGATCTTCACATCCTCTCCATTCTGCCCCGGAAAGCCGGTGAACATGGCGTCGATCAAGTTGGGGACGAGATAGGTCAACCTGTTCGACAGGGATTGCGCGGACGCCTTGCCTTCGAACAGCCGCCGGTTATCGGCCGCCCGATCGATCTTCATGCTGAGGTCGCTGGTATACACGGTATAGCTGCTGACGTCGCTGTAACCGGGGCCGAACAGCCACGGGTCATAGAAGCCGTAGCCCCAAGGCCTGCCCCAGCGGCCGCGCCAGCCCCAGCCGCCATAGAAATAGGGGTCGGGCGGGCCGAAGCCGGTAGAGCGCACCTTCTCACGCCCATTATCGACATGATAGGCGACGCGGACGATCAGGTCCGCGCGGGCCGGATCAGATGCGGGAGTATAGCCTGTCTGCGCCAGGCGTTGACCTACCATCCCTGCATATTGTGAAAATTCAAGGCCACCGGCGAGACGGGGGTCATCGGCGACGACCGTGAAGCTCTGCCCGGCGGGTGCAGGCAATTGCTGGAAGCGCGCAACATTCGCTTTGAAGGATGAAGCACAGCCAGAAAGGGCGATCAGCGCCAACGTCGGCGCCGCAACCATGCCAATCTTTTTGATAAGTTTCATATTCTTGCGTCCCTAAGGCAGAGAGCCATTGCAACCTTGCGCCCGTCAATAGCAGAACGCAACTGAACATCATTTGAACGCTCGAACAAGGCGGGCGGGCGCAAAAAGGTCAGCTATAGGCAAGACGCCACGGCGATCGTTATTCCGTCGACGACGTACGGGCAGCGTTTCAGCGCATCAGGCCCATCGCATCATAGGCCGACCGCAATGCGGGTTCAGCGGCGGCACGCGCCTTCGCCGCACCATTCTCCAATATAGCGTCGAGAGCCGCGTCATCCGTGCGCAGTTCAAGAAAGCGCGTACGGATAGGCCGGAGGGTTTCAACCAACAGTTCGCCCAAAGCAGGTTTGAAAGCCCCAAAACCCTTGCCCGCAAAATCGGCGCACACGGCGTCGGCCGTTCTTCCCGCCAAAGTCGCGTAGATGCCGATCAGATTATTCGCTTCCGGTCGGCCCTGCAGACCCTCTGCCGTTTCGGGCAATGGTTCCGGATCAGTCTTGGCCTTCTTCACCTTCTGCATGATCGCGTCATCCTCATCGGTGAGGTTGATGCGGCTCATGTCCGACGGATCGGACTTCGACATCTTTGCAGTGCCATCGCGCAAGGACATGATGCGCGCCGACTCCCTGGGGATGATCGGATCGGGCAAGGTGAACAGCTCGACCCCGAAATCCGTGTTGAACTTTGTGGCGATGTCCCGGGCCAGTTCGAGATGCTGCTTCTGGTCCTCGCCCACAGGCACATGCGTAGCGTTATAGACGAGGATGTCGGCTGCCTGGAGTACCGGATAGACGAACAGGCCGATCGAGGCGCCTTCGCGATCCTTGCCGACCTTGTCCTTGAATTGTGTCATGCGGTTCAGCCAGCCAATCCGCGCCGTGCCGTTCAGTAACCAGCATAGCTCCGCATGGGCGGGGACCCGTGCCTGATTGAACAGTACGGAGCGATCAGGATCAATCCCCGCAGCGACAAGCGCCGCCGCCATGTCCCGGACATTGCGGATGCGCTGCTCGCGCCCCTCATGCACGGTGATCGAGTGCATGTCGGCCAGAAAGAAGAAGCATTGGCTTGCCGCATCCATCTCATCCTGCATGCGCACCCAATTGCGGATCGCGCCCAGATAATTGCCTAGGTGCAGATTACCGGTCGGCTGGATGCCGGAAAGGACGCGCATTCTTCTATCCATTCTCTTGGGTCGTGGTTGAACCCCGTCGGCGCATGAGTGCCTTAAGGTCGGACACCCGATAGGCGCCAGTCAGGAAACAGGCTATCCCGTAAAGCGCTATCCCCGCGCCGACAAGCACGGCCAGCGCAAGATAACGCTGGATCATTGCCCCCGCTAACCATGGTTCAAGGAGGCTTTCGCCCGCGACAAGCGCGCCGCCCATGACGAGTGCTGCCAGCGCAAGTCGAGGAAGCCTTCGGCGCAGCTGCGCATCAGCGATGAAATGGCCGCGCTTTACCAGCGTTGCATAAAGCATGGCGACATTGACGGTCGAGGACATCGCAGTCGCCAGCGGCGGGCCTACATGCCCGAGCAGGGGGATTAGTGCGATATTGCCGATGATGTTGATGAGGATGGATAGCATCGCATAACGCACCGGCGTTTTGGTGTCGCCACGCGCATAATAGCCGGGCGTCAGAACCTTCACGAGCACATAGGAGGGGAGGCCGATCGAGAAGGCGGACAATGCCCAGCCACAGCGACGCGCATCCTCAACGCTGAAGCGGCCATATTGAAAAAGGCCGCGAACGATCGGCTCGGCAACCGTGATGAAGGCGATCGTCGCGGGCAATGTGAGAAAGAGGGCCAACTCCACGCCGCGATTTTGCGTTTCCATGGCCACCTGCTCCTGCCCCGTCGACAGAAGCCGGGAAATGGTCGGCAGCAATATGGTGCCAAGGCCGATCCCGATCAGTCCAAGCGGCAGTTGGTTCAACCGATCGGCGTAGTAGATATAGGTGATCGACCCGGAGGCTAGCAGCCAACCGGACAAGGCCGTGGAAATAAGCAGGTTGATCTGCGAAGCGCCAGCACCGGCGGCAGCTGGCACTATAAGACGCAGCAATTCACGCACGTCACCGTCAAGACGGGGGCGTTTGATCTTCATCGATACGCCCGCGCGACGGCAGGCCCAGATCAACCATAAGAGTTGCAGCGCTCCGCCCAAAGTGACCGATGTGGCCTGGACACGAGCCGTTTCATATTCGTCCGCCCCGTGGAAAAGCCACAGCCCGGCGATCATGGCGACATTGAGCAATATCGGGGCGGCCGCATTCACCCAGAATTTATCGAGCGAATTCAATATGCCGCCCAACAAGGAAGCAAGGCTGATCAGCGCGAGATAGGGCAGGGTGATGCGCGACAACAGCACCGCGAAGGCAAACTGCTCCGGCGTCGGGTTTTGGCGCGAGAAACCGCCGGATAGCAGCCAGGTGATGGGGTAGGCCGCAGCAATCAGGATGACAGTGAAAAGAATAAGCACCGGCAACAGGACGGCAAGCGCACGTTCGGCGAAATGATAGCCGTCCGCGACACCGCCCGGCCCCGCCGCCTTGCGGTTGAACATCGGAATGAAGGCTGCGGAAAAGGCGCCCTCCGCAAACAGGGCGCGAAACATGTTGGGCAGGCGAAATGCTACGCCATTGAAGGCGTCCGACGCAAAGCCTGCACCGACATAGCGCGCGGCCAATGAGTCACGGACCAGCGCGAGCACCCTGCTGGCGAGCGTCAGCCCGCCTACCGAGCCAAGCGCCTTGACCAACTTCATGGGATTATCTCTCCCGCCGAGCGAGGTTGGGCTGGTCCGTTCTGCCTACGGCCGAAGCGCAGGGCAGTTCGCTTACTCCGATTACCGCAAGCTTGGCGAGCCCAGCGGGAGCGGAGTGCGGCCTCATATGTGCTTCAGGCGTGACCAGCCGGTTCGCCAGCGGTTTGTGCGATCGCCTGAGCCTGCTGCTCGTAAAGTCCACCGAAATCGATCGGGTCCAGCAACAGCGGCGGGAAACCGCCATCGCGGATCGCATCGGCCAGAACGCGGCGGGCGAAGGGAAAGAGCAGGCGCGGCGCTT
The DNA here is from genome assembly GCF_055397305.1 of Sphingobium sp. TomMM7A. NCBI lineage: Bacteria > Pseudomonadati > Pseudomonadota > Alphaproteobacteria > Sphingomonadales > Sphingobiaceae > Sphingobium > Sphingobium sp. TomMM7A. The sequence continues at coordinate 5,852 of NZ_AP027311.1, forward strand.
CTGCCAGCATGAAAGGCTGAAGCTGTTCGTCCGGCACATTGCGCATGCCGAAGAGCGCGGCGTACAGCAGTTCGACCGCAAATGCCGTACCCTGCGGAGCGAGCGCCTTCACTTCGATTTTCAAGGAAACTTCTACGACTTCATCACCGACCTTGTCGGCCCCGATGTTGAACTGAACATCGATTTGCGGCTGATCTGGCCATTGGTAGACGGCAGGCGAATTAGGGTTCTCGAACGAGAGATCCTTCACATATTGGCTGATGAGCGCGATCTGTGGGCTCGTGTCGGCGCCGTTACCCGCGCTGGTCTGGATCGTATCGGCTTCGTCGGCCATTTGAGTTCCCTGAATTTCCTGTTGGTCCGGGGGCAACAAGCCCCAAGACGTTGGCCCGTGCGCTTAGCAGGGGCGGCGGGGCAGGGCAATGCCGCCGCCAAAAGGCGCCATTTGAATATGGGCGGAAACATGCCTATGTTGGTTGCGTTGTCGTTTTCCAGATCTAGTCTAAAGGGTTCTTTGCCCCGTGTATGTAATCGTGATCCTCGCCCTCATCGCCGGTTTTCTGGCGTTGCGGCTCTACTCCGTACTGGGAAAGCGGACGGGGCATGAGCAGGAACCTGCGTTGCGTCCCGCTGAGGAAAGGGCAAAGGTAACTGTACTTCAGCCTCGCACGATGACGGACATGGCCGGTGATTCGGTGCGGTTGGCCGATGGCTTGATCGCCCAAGGTGGCGAAGCGGGGGTGCGCGCATTGATCGCGGCCGACCGGAATTTCGATGTCCCGCAATTTATCGAAGGTGCGAAAGCAGCCTATAAAATGGTGCTGGAGGCGTTCTGGCGGGGCGATCGTTCCGAACTGGAATGGTTGTGTGATACAGACGTGCTGACCTCTTTCGAGGAAGCGATCGCACAGCGCGAGGCTGCGGGTCATGTGCTCGACAACCGGCTTGTTCGGATCGAAAAGGCGCAGATCGTCGGCGCCAGCGTCGATGGACGTGTTGCCGAAGTCTCGCTTCGGTTCGAGGCGGATATCGCAGCGGTGACTAGAGACAAGGATGGCAATGTCGTCGCTGGTTCGCTGACCGATGCGGTGGGCACCAACGACATCTGGACGTTCACGCGTGATTTGCGCAGCACCGATCCCAACTGGAAGCTCAGCGAAACCGACGAGGCGGCATGAATTTCAAGCAGCCGTGGGCAGCGCTGTCGGCTGCGCTGCTCTTGTCGGCGTGCGCGGGCGGTGTCATCCCACCCGGAGCGACAGGTCCTGCCCCTTCGAGACCAGTGCGCGGGCCTGAGGCCCCGGTCAGCGCAGTTCCCGCGACGCCGCGCCCCGCTTTGCCGTCCGCTACGCCATCGACCCAGGCTGCCGACAATTTAACTGCGGTCGCCGCCGGAGTTACGCGTGGTCCCGACATTGCGCCACTGATCGAAGCAGGAGAGCGTTCACGCAAGGCGCTGGAGGCATTTCGTCTTTCCTGCCCGTCGCTGATGAAGCGCATCGATCAGAGCGGCCTTACAAGAGGATCGGACTGGAACAATGCCTGCGCTGCCGCGTCCAGCTGGCCTGAAGCGAGCGCCAATGAATTTTTCGCCCGCTATTTCGAGGCGGTGCAGGTCGGTCCCGGCACAGCGTTCGTCACGGGATATTATGAGCCTGAAATCTCCGGGTCGCGAAATGAGCAAGCAGGCTACCAGATCCCGATCTATCGCCGTCCGCCCGAGCTGATCGACGTCAGTCTTGGCTTGTTCAGTGACAGTCTCAAGGGCAAGACTATCCGCGGCAAGGTGCAAGGGAGCAATTTCGTCCCCTTTGACGAGCGTTCCCAAATCGTCGCTGGAGCGCTCGCTGGTCGCGGACTCGAACTTGCATGGGCGGCGGACCCGGTCGAATTCTTCTTTCTTCAGGTGCAGGGCAGTGGACGTCTGCAGCTGCCCGGTGGCGATGTCATGCGGATCGGCTATGACGGGCAGAATGGCCGCGATTATGCTGGCATCGGCAAGCTGATGAAGGATCGCGGACTGATCCAGGCGGGATCGATGCAGGATATCATGGCATGGTTGCGCGCCAACCCGGTGGAGGGGGCGCAGATCATGAATGAAAACAAGAGCTTCGTGTTTTTTCGCGAACTGACGGGGCCGGGGCCGATTGGCGCTATGGGAGTGCCGGTGACGGCTGAGGCGACCGTGGCTGCTGATCCGCGATATGTCCCGATGGGGGCGCCGGTGCTGCTCTCGCTTGATCGTGCGGAGCCCAATGGCGTCTGGATTGCCCAGGATACGGGCGGTGCCATCAAGGGCGCCAATCGGTTCGACAGTTTCTGGGGTGCAGGCAGTCGAGCGCGGTCGATCGCCGGGGGCATGTCGGCACGCGGCAGCGCGCTGATCTTGCTGCCCGTTGGATCGGCGGCGCGGCTGACGTCACAATAATTGCGGCTGGCGATGGCCCGTCGGCATCTTTCCTCTGACGAACAGGCGCTTTGGAGCGCTCTTACTCGATCCGTTCGCCCACTGCGGCCTGGTCGGCATAAAGTCGATATGACTGAGCCTGTCGCAACGGTGCCAGGCAGCCGAGCTTTGCCGCCTGTTCCTTCGCGGCCTATGGAAACACGTCCATCCCGCTCCCCGGCAGCAGTTCTCGATAATGGGTGGGAGCGCCGTATCCGTGGCGGGACACTGGCACCGGACGTGGCAATCGACCTCCACGGTCACACCCTCTCGAGCGCGTATGCAATGCTGAATCAGGCGCTTTCGTCCGCATTGGCCCGTGATTTGCGCATCCTGCTCGTGATTACAGGGAAGCCTCCCAAAGCTGCTGTTCCAAACCGAGAATCTCGGCGGGGCGCAATCCGGGGTGAGATCGGTCACTGGCTTGAAACCAGCCCCTTTGCAGACCGGATCGCAAGCGTCAGACAGGCCCATCCCCGCCATGGCGGCGACGGAGCTATCTACATCATATTGCGGCGCAAAAAATAGCCGTGCGAAGGTCTGCCACTGACCTTTTCTTAACCAGCATCCTCCATAAGCATCCCGATCCGTGGCTCATTATCGAGCTACGCTCTGGGCAGGAGGCACATGCAGGGCGTGACATTGAAAAGCCGCGCCACCGCCTTCGCCTGCGCCGCGGGAGCGCTGGTGTTCATCCTGTCGCTTGTGCTTGGGCAGGATCAGGCCAATGATATCCTGGGTATCGGCAGATCGCTGATCGTCGCGATCCTTTGCGGCACATTGAGTTGGGCTTCAGCGCGCCAGACGGTCGCCACGACCGCGAGCGCCATTGATGTCGCAACCGAAAGGCTGATCGCCGCTGCCCATGGTGATCTGCAATCGTCCGTACCGCCCGAGATCGCCGTCGAATTGCCCGATTTGTCGGTGGCGATGACCAGCCTGTTCAGTCAGGTCCGCACCAACCTCGACCATGTGCAAACGCTCGCATTGTTTGACCAGGTGACGGGCCTTGCCAACCGAACCAGCTTTTGCCGACAGGTTGAAAGGTTACTTGCCGAGCGGGAAGAGACCTGTGCAGCGGCGCTGTTCTTTATCGATCTCGATGGCTTCAAGGGGGTGAATGACACGCTGGGCCATGCTGCGGGCGACCAACTGCTCGCTCGTGTCGCCGGACGTCTCCGCGAAGTCGTGATGGCGCAGGTCAGTGCAGGCATGAACGATGCGGTCATCGGTCGGCTCGCGGGTGATGAGTTCACGATGTTCTTCCCCCAGTTGCCCGGACCCGAGGCTGCGAGCCGGATCGCGCGCGCTATTCAATTCGCCCTGAGCGAGCGCTTCGATCTGGGCAGCCAGCATATAGAGTTGGGCGCATCGATCGGCATCGCCTGTTACCCCGATCACGGCGATACCCTCTCTGCCCTGCTGCGATCCGCCGATATCGCCATGTATCATGCCAAGCACCGGGGCCGGAACCGGGCCGAGATGTTCACTGCCGAACTGGCGCTGGAAGCCGCCGACCGCGCTGAACTGGAGCGGGATTTGTTGCTGGCGCTGCAACGGGACGAATTTATTCTGGAGTTCCAGCCGCAGGTGGAGGCTGTGAGTGGCCGGGTCGTCACGGCCGAAGCCTTGATCCGCTGGGCACACCCCGAACGTGACATGGTCATGCCGGGCTTCTTCGTACCTGTCGCGGAGGAAAGCGGCGCCATCGTGGCGTTGGGCGATTGGGTAATGAGCCGCGTTTGCGAAACGGCGGCGCGTTGGTCGAAGGCCGAGATCGGGCAGCGCATCGCGGTCAACATCTCGTCACGGGAACTGTCCCAAGCGGATTTCTTCCTGCGGCTGCGGCACGCCATGGCGGCGCATAAGACCCCGCCGCACATGCTGGAGCTGGAAATTTCCGAATCGCTGGCGATGGGAATGGACGAGCGGGTGCGTGCGCAGTTGAAAGCGCTGCGTGAGGAAGGCGTGCGGATCGCCATCGATGATTTCGGTACTGGCTATTCCAACCTGTCCCGCCTTAAGGAGCTGCCCGTCGATCGGGTCAAGATCGACCGGAGTTTGGTGCGCGACATCGCCGTATCAGCCGAGGCACGTACGATTTGCAGTGCCGTTGTCGGCCTCATCCAGGGGCTGGGGATGGAGGTTGTGGTGGAGGGTGTCGAATCGGAAGCGCAAATGGAAATGCTGCGCGTTATCGGTTGCACGCTGTTCCAGGGATATCATTTTGCCCGACCCACCAGCGAGCAGGATTATCTGGCCCGCTTTGCACCAAAGCAGGCCATCCAGCGCCGAATGGTTTGAAGATCAGGCCGCTAGGGCCCGGCGGACAATAAGCGCGTATATGCGCGTCAGATCTTGCAGGTCCTGCACGGCCACTGCCTCATCCAGCTTGTGCATCGTCGCATTATTCAAGCCGAATTCGACTACTGGGCAGAGGCGCGACAGGAAACGCGCGTCCGAAGTGCCACCAGTAGTGGAAAGCTCCGCTTCCACCCCGGTCACTTCCCTGATCGCTCCTGCGGCAAGGCTGGACAAGGCTCCGGGTTCGGTCAGAAATGGTTCGCCGCTGATCTTTGCGGTGACGGTGCCGCCCTCCGCTGCGGCGATCGCGTTGATCCGTTCAATCAACTGCGCGCCACTATGTCGATCATTGAAGCGGATGGAGATGCGCGCATTCGCTGCGGCTGGAATGACATTGGTTGCGGAGTTGCCGACTTCCAGGTCGGTGATCTCGATATTGCTTGGCTGAAACCAGTCGGTGCCTTCGTCCAGCACCACGGCATCTATGGCGGCAAGAATGCGAACGAGCCGTGGCACGGGATTGTCGGCCAGATGCGGATAGGCGACATGCCCCTGCACTCCGTCAACCCGGATCCACATGTTCACCGAACCGCGTCGGCCCACTTTGATGACGTCTCCGAGCCGCTGGGATGACGTGGGTTCACCAACCAGGCAGAGATCGGGCCGTAGTCCATGCGCGGCCATGCGATCCATGAGCGCCAGCGTGCCGAAAACCGCAGGGCCTTCTTCGTCGCCAGTGATGATGAGGCTGACCGTACCCGGCAGGTCTTCCGGAATGCTGGCAAGCGCGGCGACGAATGCAGCTATCGACCCCTTCATATCGACCGCGCCGCGACCGTAGAGCAGGTCGCCGCGAAGCTCTGGCGTGAATGGGTCGCTTGTCCAGCCATCCCCGGGCGGCACGACGTCCAGATGTCCGGCGAAGGCGAAGTGCGGACCCGCTCCGGTTGTACGCCAGGCGAGCAGATTTTCGACCGGACCGTCGGGCTCCTCCCCCACAACAAAGCGGTCGACCGTGAAGCCGAGCGGAACCAGCATCGCCTCCAGCACGGCGAAAACCTCACCCCGCGCAGGCGTTACCGAAGGACATGCAATCAGCTTTCGTGCTATGTCCACTGTGTCGGCATTGGTGCTGGTCATGCTCATGAGGCTGCGTTAGCGAAAGCCGAGCGCCTTTGCCAGCGGAGGAAGAGATCATGCCCAAGATCGATCTTGCAGCCATAGAGCAGAACAACAGGACCGGTTATCCGGCACCCTATTCTGGGGCAGTCGATGGACGCTGGGTGCGAAAGCTCGGCCATGGTTGCGGGCTTGCCGATTTTGGCATCAGTCATGTGATATTGAAACCAGGCGCGGCTTCATCGCAGCGGCACTGGCATGAGGACGAAGATGAATTCGTCGTCATGCTGAGCGGGCAGGCCGTGCTGATCGAAGAAGAAGGCCGCTTTTCGATGCAGGCAGGTGACATGGCAGCTTTTCCAAAGGGAGAGCCGAATGGGCACCAGCTTATCAATGAAAGTGAGGGCGATTGCGAGTTCCTGGCTTTCGGGCGAGTGCCGCAGGGGGACGCGCATTATCCTGACATCGATCTTAGATGGTCGATGGGAAGCTATCGGCGCAAGGATGGGAGCGCTTTTTGAGCGGCTATCCGGGCTTCGACAGGCGGATGATGCTGGCGGGCATGGGGGCCGCCCTGTTGGCCGCCAAGGCGCCTGCTCCAACCCTCATCAAGCCGCCACGCTTGCGTCCGGGCGATGTTGTGGGGCTTGTCGAGCCTGCGGGCTTTACGGATGACATGTTCGATCTGGCTGTCGTGCGGGAAACGATATTGGCGATGGGATTGAAGCCCAAGCCTGCCCGGCATCTGGTCGAGCGATATGGGTATCTGGCGGGCAAAGACGAGGACCGGGCCGCCGATGTGAACGCGATGTTTGCCGATCCGGAGGTCCGGGCCGTGTTTGCTGTTCGAGGCGGATGGGGATGCGCGCGCATCCTGCCTCATCTGGACTTTGCAACGATTCGCGCGAACCCCAAACTGCTGATCGGATTCAGCGACATAACAGCGTTACACATGGCCTTTGCGGCGCGAGCGGGTTTTACGACGATCCATGGACCCAATGCCGCAAGCAGCTGGCCGCAATTCAGCTGGGACGCCTTTCGCGCGATTGCCTTTGAAGGTGCCACACCGACCTTGATCAACCCGCAGCCCAAGGAGGACCGGCTGGTTCCATTGGGCGGACGCATCCGGATCTTTGGCGCAGGACGTGCCAGCGGGCGATTGCTGGGCGGTAACCTGACCGTGCTGGCGGCCATGATGGGCACGGGCTGGCTGCCAGACTTTGCGGGTGCCATCCTGTTTCTGGAGGATGTGGATGAGGCACCCTACCGGATCGACCGGATGCTGACCCAGCTGTCGCAGGCAGGCATTCTCGGCAAGGTAGCGGGCGTGGTGTTTGGTCAGTGCACGAGCTGTAGCGCGCGCGAGCCGTCCTATGGCGGTTTCACCTTGTCCGAAGTGCTACAGCAGCATTTCGGCCCCCTTAGCGTTCCAGCATTTCAAGGCGCTGCCATAGGTCATGTCGCGAGCCAGTTCAGCCTGCCGTTGGGCGTGCGCGCTGAAATCGACGCTGGTACGGGGAGCATCCGTTTGCTGGAAACGGCGGTTAGCTGAGGATTTCAGTCGGCTTCGTCGGAGGGACGGCTGTACGCTCCGCGTCCATCGGGCGGAATTAGCTCCTTACCCCGGATGGTTAGTGTCAACGTATTGAAACCGGGCTGCGGCACGTCTTTCGTCGGTTCGGCCAGCAGCCGGACGGTGTCATCCACCTCCTGCCAGCGTCCTTCGGCGAAAAGATCAAGAGCGCCATAGACGAGATACCATTGAAACCGCCCATCCGGCCGGAGCATCAGTTCAGATCCGGTCTCCATGACGCCACGAAGATAATAATGGCCCGCACACTGAGTGGGCGAAGGCTCTGCCAAGGCTGGCGTGGCGAAGAAGGCCGCCAGCGGTAGGAATGGTGCGATCAGCCGCATGCGGGCCAAGATAACAGATTTTGGCGACGAAAACCTGTCTTACGACTAGGCCCGGCTGAAGGGGAGTAGCTCTTCATAGACATGCAGCGGCGGCTTGCCCTCCACGCGTGCGCCTTTCCGCATCAGAAACGCATGGCGGACGATCTCCGCCTGTTGTTCAAGTCCATACCCCCCGAAAGGCCGACCCTGCACAATGTCGTAACCATAGCGGCAGAAGGGATGGCGCATCAGCGGCAGATACCATTTGCCGCCCCTCTGAGCTTGCCAGACATGGGTCATCTCGTGGATGAAATGACCCTGCAAGTGCAGCCCCTGGTCGCAGAAATCCGCGCAGAAGAGGCCGCTTTTTGGATTGAACCAGAGATGGCCGTCCGGCGACATCGTCACGCGGGCGGGCTGAAATGGCCACCATTTACGATTGTGAGCCCGCACCTGATCATAGAGTATCGCATCGCCGAAGACCGAGCGGGCAAGCATGATTTCTCCCTGTGTAAGGGCGCGGCTGCTCAATGCTTGCTGGACTCCTCGGCCTTGGGCGTCGGCGCGCCAGGCTTCTGGATCGCGGCATCGACCAGCAGGCGGTCGCCATTGGCGAGGAGGAAGGTCAGCGTCATCTTGCCCCGGCTGATAGCCGTATCATTGACTCCCCAGATCATCAGATGCTTGCCGCCCGGCGCGAAGGCGACCTTCGACTTGGCGGGAATGTCGACTGAATCGATCTTCTGCATCATCATCATGCCGTCATGATCCATGCTCTCATGCATCTCTACCTTGAGCGCGTAATCGGTGAGCACGCCGCGTAGTTGCGTCGCTGCGTCACCGCCATGCACCACGAAATATCCAGCCGATGGCGTATCCTTGTTGGGGCTCAGGCGGACCCAGGCCTGGTCGATATAGGTCGGTGCAGGATCGCCGCATGCCGCAAGCGTGAAAGGAGCGGCAAGGGCAAAGAGGCTGAATAGTGCGCGCATCAGGAGGCTTTCGTGACTGTCTCGTTTCCGGTCGGTTGTTACGGTAATCGCCCGCGCTTCTTGTGCCAAGAAAGATCACGCCTATATCCCATCCGCAAACGGCCTTGCCTTGGCGCTTTCGTGAGGTATGGGGCCGTTAACCGCTGAATGAAATTGGGGTTTAAGAGGACAAGATGGGAAAAGTAATCGGCATTGACCTTGGCACCACCAACAGCTGCGTGGCTGTGATGGATGGCGGCAAGCCCAAGGTGATCGAAAATGCAGAAGGCGCGCGCACCACGCCGTCGATCGTGGCCTTCACCAAGGATGGCGAGCGCCTGATCGGCCAGCCCGCCAAGCGACAGGCCGTCACCAATCCGGACAACACGATTTTCGCGGTGAAGCGCCTTATCGGCCGACGCTTCGACGATCCGACCACCAAGAAGGACATGGAGCTGGTCCCCTATCACATCGTGAAGGGCGGCAATGGCGACGCATGGGTCCAGGCGGGCGGCAAGGATTATTCGCCTTCGCAGATTTCTGCCTTCACGCTTCAAAAGATGAAGGAAACCGCCGAGAGCTATCTGGGCGAGACGGTCACGCAGGCGGTCATCACCGTTCCCGCTTACTTCAACGACGCCCAGCGTCAGGCGACCAAGGACGCCGGCCAGATCGCTGGCCTGGAAGTGCTGCGCATCATCAACGAGCCGACGGCTGCTGCACTCGCCTACGGGCTTGAGAAGCAGGACGGCAAGACGATCGCGGTTTATGACCTTGGCGGCGGCACCTTCGACATCTCGATTCTCGAAATCGGCGATGGCGTGTTTGAGGTGAAGTCGACCAACGGCGACACCTTCCTTGGCGGTGAAGATTTCGACGCCAAGCTGGTCGAATATCTGGCCGAAGGCTTCAAGAAGGATGAGGGCATCGACCTCACCAAGGACAAGCTGGCCCTTCAGCGTCTAAAGGAAGCGGCCGAGAAGGCGAAGATCGAACTGTCCTCGGCGCAGTCGACCGAAGTCAACCTGCCTTTCATCACCGCTGACCAGAATGGCCCCAAGCATCTGGTGAAGAACATCACCCGCGCCGATCTGGAGCGTCTGGTGACGGACCTCATCAAGCGCACCATGGAGCCTTGCAAGAAGGCTATGGCCGACGCTGGCATTTCCGCGAGCGAGATCAGCGAAGTCGTCCTCGTCGGCGGCATGACCCGCATGCCCAAGGTGCGCGAGGCCGTGAAGGAATTCTTCGGCAAGGAACCGCACACCGGCGTCAACCCGGACGAAGTCGTCGCCATGGGCGCGGCGATTCAGGCGGGCGTGTTGCAGGGCGACGTCAAGGATGTGCTGTTGCTCGACGTGACCCCGCTTTCGCTTGGCATCGAGACGCTGGGCGGCGTGTTCACCCGCATGATCGACCGCAACACCACCATCCCGGCCAAGAAGTCGCAGGTCTATTCGACCGCTGACGACAATCAGCAGGCGGTGACGATCCGCGTGTTCCAAGGTGAACGTGAAATGGCGGCGGACAACAAGTTGCTCGGCCAGTTCGATCTGGTCGGCATCCCGCCCGCGCCGCGCGGCGTGCCACAGATCGAGGTCACCTTCGACATCGACGCCAACGGCCTCGTCAACGTCCATGCCAAGGACAAGGGCACGGGCAAGGAACAGCAGATCCGCATCCAGGCTTCGGGCGGCCTCAGCGACGCCGACATCGACCAGATGGTCAAGGACGCCGAACGCTTCGCCGAAGAGGACAAGAAGCGGCGTGAAGGCGCAGAGGCCAAGAACAATGCCGAAAGCCTGATCCACACCACCGAGCAGCAGCTGTCCGAGCATGGCGATAAGGTGGACGCTGCCCTCAAGTCCGAGATCGAAACCGCGATCGCCGCGACCAAATCCGCTGTCGAAGGCGGCGACGCCGAAGCGATGAAGGCCAAGGCGCAGGAACTCGCTCAGGTCGCGATGAAGCTCGGCCAGGCGATCTACGAGAAGGAACAGGCTCAGGCCTCGGCTCCGGGCGCTGAAGCTCCGAAGGCTGATGACGATGTCGTCGATGCCGAATTTTCGGAAGTGGACGACAACAAGGCATAAGGCCCGATGAAACGCTTCTCGACTTCGCTCGAACCGAACGGTTATGGTAGCCGTTCGTGCCGGGCGAAGCCGAGGGACGTGCGCGCGCCGGGGGCGAAATGAGTAGCGAATTGGACTATTACGAACTGCTCGAGGTCGAGCGCTCGGCTGATGCAGGCACCATCAAGAGCGCCTACCGCAAGCTGGCGATGAAATATCACCCGGACAAGACCGGGGGATGCAGCGACGGCGAAGCGAGGTTCAAGGCGGTTTCCGAAGCCTATGAGTGCCTGAAGGACCCGCAGAAGCGCGCGGCCTACGATCGCTACGGTCACGCTGCCTATACCAATGCCCAGAATGGCGGCGGTGGCGGCTTCAACGGGCGTGGCGGCGCGGGCGGCTTTTCCGACCTTGGCGATATTTTCGAGACGATCTTCGGCCAGAGCGGCTTCGGCGGCAATGGCGGGCGTCAGGCGCAGCGCCGCGGCGCAGACTTGCGCTACGACATGGAGATCACGCTCGACGAAGCCTATCACGGCAAGAAGACCGAAATAGAGATCGAAGTCTCCGCATCCTGCGAAAGCTGCGAAGGGTCGGGCGCGCAGCCCGGCACCGGCGTCAAGACCTGCGGCACCTGCGGCGGCCATGGCCAGGTGCGGGCGCAGCAGGGCTTCTTCGTCGTCGAGCGCACTTGCCCCGGCTGTCACGGCGCGGGTCAGGTCATCGAAAGCCCCTGCCGCACCTGCCGCGGCGAAGGCCGGGTGGACAAGCCCAAGACACTGTCCGTCAATATCCCGGCCGGTGTCGATGAAGGCACCCGCATCCGCCTTTCCGGCGAAGGCGAAGCGGGCGCACGCGGCGCACCTGCGGGCGACCTCTACATCTTCCTGCATGTGAAGCGGCATACGCTCTTTGAACGGGACGGCACGACCCTGTTCTGCCGCGCGCCCGTCAGCTTCACCACGGCGGCACTCGGCGGTTGCATCGAAGTGCCCGGCCTCGACGGCCAGCGGCACGAGATCAAGATCCCGAGCGGCATCCAATCGGGCAAGCAAATCCGTCAGCGCGGCGCAGGCATGCCGGTGCTGAACGGGCGAGGGCAGGGCGACCTTGTGATACAGGTCGATGTCGAAACCCCGACCCGCCTTTCCGCCAGGCAAAAGGAACTGCTTGAGGCCTTCCGCGACACAGAAACCGGCGAGGAATGCCCGCAATCGACCGGCTTCTTCAGCAAGCTCAAGGAATTGTGGGGCGACTAAGCGCGCGCCATCTTAGACCTGAAAATCAGAAGGCCGGGCGCAGCATCATCTGCCCCGGCCTTTTTGCATCAGCACCAGCTGGGCAGAACTCGTTTCGCTCACCGGTGAACGTTCGTTTCGTCGCCCGACGGTCAACCACCAATGCCAGACAGGCGGTTATTGTTGTGGTATGCTTAAGCGTTGTTCTACCATAGACAAAAATCGCTTCAGGCGCTCTTCTGCGCCCCTGTAGTGCGGGCATGGAAGCCCGATGGCGATGATATCTTCGTTGTTCAGATATTCGGTGCCATGGCTCGCTACGATTGCGGCCCTTATCCGGTCTTGGCGTGCTTTATACTGCTGATTGTAGAGGCGTTTCGTGCGCTCAGTAGACATGCCTTTGCAGCGCATCTCGTTGAATGCGTCGTGCGACAATGCATTTCGGAAAACATCGAAATTTTGAAAAGGCGGGGCATCGACGACGGCGGGAGAAGCCAGCGAGGTCAGCAGATACATCCAACTCATGCCCGACTAATATCACGTCGCCGGAGACGGGCAACGTCCCCTAACCACCCATTTCCCGTCATCCAGCGTAAGCTGGGATCTCATGAGGCTAAGCTGTGCCCTGTCGTGAGAGATGCCAGCTTGCGCTGGCATGACGGAAGGATATCCGCTCACGACCCAATCAAAAATGCCCTTCCGCACATGAAAAGGGGCAGCGGATGGAACCAGATATCAGCTGCAAAGCAAGGCGAATGTCACGCAAGCCCCGCCCGGCCCCGCCGGCCAGCGGGAGGGGGGTGGCAACAAACCCAGCCATTCCGTCATCCCCACCTGTAAAGAATGAGAGTGGCTCGTTCAGGCCGCCAAAAACATGTCGGGATCGATCGCCATCAGGCTCTCGGCGCCACCCTCGATCTTCCGCCGCAGCGCGCCCGCATCCGGCATCACCCGCTCAGCAAAAAAGCGCGCCGTGATCAGCTTCGCCTCCAGATAGCGCGCATCGCCTTCGCCCGCTTCCAGCAGCGCCGCCGCCGCCTTCGCCATGCGCAGCCACATAAGGCCGGTCGAAACGATGCCCAGGATATGCATATAATGCACCGCGCCAGCCCCTGCATTATTAGGGTTCTGCATCGCATTCTGCATCAGCCACATGGTCGCCGCGCCCAACTGCCCGCTGGCCTTCTCCAGCGCTTCAGCCACGCCAGCCAGCTTCTCATTGCCCTTCGCCTGCGCGACCTCGTCCGCGACGATTTTCAGGAAAGCCTGCAGAGCCCGGCCGCCATTCATCGGCAGCTTGCGGCCAACCAGATCCATCGCCTGCACGCCGTTGGTGCCTTCGTATATTTGGGCAATGCGGGCGTCGCGTACATATTGTTCGGCGCCATTTTCCCAGATGTAGCCATGACCGCCGAACACCTGCTGGCACATGACCGCAACGTCGAAGCCCTTGTCGGTGCCATAGCCTTTCAGCACCGGGGTCAGCAGCTGGACGAGATCGTCGGCGGCCTGCCGTTCCTCCTCCGTCGCGGCGTGCTGCGCCAGATCGACCTGCATAGCGCCCCACAACATCAGCGCGCGCAGCCCCTCGGTCAGCGCCTTCGCCTCCATCAGCATGCGCCGCACATCCGGGTGGACGAACAGCGTATCGGCTTTTTCGTCTTTGTCTTGTGGGCCGGTCAGTGCGCGGCCTTGCCGCCGGTCGCGCGCATAATGGACCGCGTTCTGGAACGCGATTTCCGCCTGGCCGAGGCCCTGCATGCCTACCCACATGCGCGCGGCGTTCATCATGATGAACATGGCGGCGAGGCCCTTATTCTCCTCGCCCACGATCCATCCCTTGGCGCCGTCATAATTCATGACGCAGGTGGCGTTGCCGTGAATGCCCATCTTATGTTCGAGCGATCCGCATGACACGGCGTTGCGCTCACCCAACGACCCATCGTCATTCACCAACAGCTTGGGCACGACGAAGAGGGAGATGCCTTTGCTGCCCTCGGGCGCGTCCGGAGTCTTGGCGAGCACCAGGTGGATGATATTCTCGGTAAGGTCCTGCTCACCGGAAGAAATGAAGATCTTCGTGCCGGTGATCGAATAGCTGCCGTCATCCTGCCTCACCGCCTTGGTCTTGATGAGGCCAAGGTCCGTGCCCGCATGGGGCTCGGTCAGGTTCATCGTGCCCGTCCATTTGCCAGACACCATGTTGGGGAGATATTTCTGCTTCTGCTCTTCGCTGCCCTTGGCGAGCAGAGCGGACACGGCCCCGCTGGTCAGGCCATGATACATTTCGAAGCTGTGATTGGCCGACAGCACATATTCGCCAACAGCAGACGCGACAATATTGGGCAGGCCTTGTCCACCATATTCGACCGGCGCGTGCAGCGTGGTCCATCCACCTTCCACATAGGTGTCGAATGCCTGCTTGAAGCCCGGCGGCGTCGTGACGCTGCCATCCGGGTTTCGAACGCAGCCTTCCTTGTCGCCGACGGCATTCAGCGGAAAGAGTACTTCCTCAGCAATCTTCGCGCCCTCTGTGAGGATGGCATCCACCAGATCCGGCGTCGCGCTCTCAAAGCCGGGCAGATTGGTGTAGCGATCAAGGCCCACCACATGGTCGAGTATGAAGCGGGTTTCGCGAATCGGGGCGGAATAGCTGGGCATCAATCTTCTCCGGTTATCTTTTTAGTCGCGAATGTTCAGGGCTTGTCGAGAGCTGCGACAAAGCCCGAAAGTTCCGCGATGGCGGCATCTATGTCGCTTTTCTGGCGGGTGAGCAGTTCGATGCGAGCCTTGCATTTGGCGACCGTGACGCGCCGCTGCTCCTCATGTTCCTCATCCGCGTCGTAAAGGTCGATCATTTCGCGAATCTCGGCGAGGCTGAAGCCGACCCTTTTGCCACGCAGGATCCAGGCAAGCCGAGCGCGGTCACGGCGTGAATAGATGCGGGCGAGGCCATGACGTTCCGGTGCGATCAGCCCTTCATCCTCATAGAAACGCAGGGCGCGGGCCGTGACGCCAAACTCCTCCGACAGGTCGGTGATGGTGTAGCTTTGCCGTTCTTTGTTGTCGGGCAATTCGATGCCCGCGATGCCGCTGCGCTGATCCATGGCGTCTTAGCTAGGAAAGCTTTACGTTAACGTCAAGCGCGATCTGCGGCAATTTGCCCTGATGACAGTCGGGCCTTGGGAGGTTAAGCGGCGCCTGATGACGGGGGCAATCAGACAATCGGAAGTCGCGCGGGGCTTGCTGGCCGCGTTGGCGCTGCTTGTCCTGGCCATCCAGTTGATTACGCCTGCCGGTTTCATGCCGGTTCGTACGGATCGGGGCGTGATGGTGACGCTCTGTACGGGGCAGGGCGCGATCAACGTCCTGGTCGATCGCGATCAAGCGCCGGGGAAAGAACATCATTCGCAGGATGACGGCGTCCCGGTTCAACAACATTGCTCCTTCGCCGCCTCGGTTCAGCCGGTGGTTCCGCCGCTGATTTTGGCCGATCTGCCGTTGCCAGCGTGGCAGACTGTTTTCGGGCCTATCGCATTCGCGCTCAAGACGGGGCTGATCGCCCGACTTGCCGCACCCCCCCCGCCATCATCCGGTCCTCCTCTGTCCTCCTGAAGCTGTCGTTTATGCTGCGCTGAGCGCGGCACGATTTTCTTGAGGATGAATTCATGTCTACATTTACCGCTTTGCGCAGCGTGTCGCTGTGCGCTCTTGCCTGTTCGCTGCTTTCCACCCCAGCTTTCGCTGATGAAGCTGGTGACCAGGGCCGTATCATCGTAACCGCCAGTCCTACAGTAGAAGATGCCGTTACCCATATAAGCCGGACGGCGGGCGGCGCCGATGTCGTTGCTGCCAAGGATTTCGAAGACAAGTTGGCCGTATCGCTGCGCGACGCGCTGGCCTTCTCCGCAGGTGTCTACACGCAACCGCGCTTTGGCCAAGAGGTGCGCATTTCGATACGCGGTTCCGGACTGTCGCGGAGCTTCCATATGCGGGGCCTGACGCTGTTGCAGGATGGCATCCCGATCAACATGGCCGACGACAACGGAGACTTTCAGGAACTGGATCCGCAGGTGTTCCAGCATCTGGAGGTCTATCGCGGCGGCAATGCGCTGCGACTTGGCGGATCGACTTTGGGTGGCGCCATCAATGCGGTGACACCCACCGGACGGACGATGCCGGGCGCGGAATTGCGCATAGATGGCGGCTCGTTCGATACGCTGCGTGCGAAGGCGGCCTATGGTTATGCCGATGCTCGCGGTGACGCCTGGGCAGCGATTACCGCCGACAGGTCTGATGGGGACCGCGCTCACGGCGAGCGACGCGCCCTGCGTTTCAACGGCAATGTGGGGATCAAGCTGAACGATCGGGTGGAAACCCGTTTCTATGTCAGCGCCCAAACGATCCGGCAGAAGCTGTCGGGAGCGCTGACCGAAGCGGACGCGCTGAATGACCCGGCCAAGGGCAACTTTGCAGGTGATCAGGCGCGCAACATCGATTCCGTCCGGTTTCAAAACCGTACCACGGTTGAACTGGACGGCGGTCAATTGGCCTTCGGCGCCTATTTCAATGCGAAGGCTCTAAATCATCCCATTTATCAGGTGGTCGATCAGAAATCAGAGGATCGTGGACTGTTCGCCAGCCTTGACCTTTCGGGAGAGGTGCGGGGGCTTCCGGTCGAACTAACGCTGGGGACGCAGGCACGTTTTGGCCATGGTGATTTCCGGCAGTTTGTTAATATCGACGGCAAAGCGGGCGCTCTCACGTCCATGCAAAAGGCGCGGGCGCAGACGATCAACAGCTATGTGGAGGCCAGGATCGCTCCGGTTCAGGGCTTATGGCTGATCGCAGGTGGCATCTATACGCATGGTGAGCGGCGGCTGGACAATCGCCTCGTGCCTTCACGCAGCGGCGAGGCGAAATTCGATAGCTTCGCGCCTAAAGTCGGGCTTCTGTATGCACCCTCTCAGGCGGTGCAGGTCTACGCAAATTACAGCCGGTCTGTGGAGTTGCCTGGCTTCATCGAACTGGGCCAGATTGCCGCTGGACCAAGTGGGCCACTACCCGGTTTCACGCCACTCGATGCGCAGCGGGCCTGGACGGCGGAAATTGGCACGCGTGGCAGCATGGGGCCAGCCCGTTGGGACATAAGCCTCTATCGCGCGGACCTGAAAGGCGAGTTGCTGCAATATAATGTCCAGCCGGGCATCATCCCGGCCGCGACATTCAACGCGGGCCGGACGCGGCACCAGGGCATCGAAGCTGCGCTGGACCTGACCCTCGCGCCGTGGGCGACGTTGCGCCAGGTCTACCAGTATAGCGACTTCGGTTTCCGGAATGACGCGCAATTCGGCGACAACCGCCTCCCCGTCGTGCCACGTCATTTCTACCGCGCGGAAGTTAAGCTGGGAACCGATCGCGCCAGCATCGCTCCGGCTGTGGAATGGCTGCCACAGGGTGCCTGGGCTGATTATAGCAATAGCAAGCGCGTTGATGGCTATGCGGCGTTCAACATCGGGGCGCAGGCGCAGTTGACGAAGGGCGTTAGCCTATTCGTCGATGCACGCAATCTTACGGGGAAGCGAGCGATAGGCGATATCGGAGCGCTCGTAAGCTACAAGCCGGACGATCCATCGATCCCCGGGAACCAGGCCAGTGCGGCCTTCTATCCCATCGAACGCCGGGCGGTCTACGCGGGCGTGCGCGCGCGTCTCTGAAAAGGCAGCGGCCTATCCTCATGAGGGGGTGGAGCGGGGCGGTAAATGCGGCTAGAGGCGGCGCCATGTTGCGTCTCTCCGGCCTCAAGCTGCCCCTCGACCACCCGGCCGATGCGATGCCTGCCGCCATTTGCGAGCGGCTGGGAATTGAGGCATCGGACCTCGTCCGTCACGTCATCGTGCGCCGGGGCAATGATGCCCGGCGAAAAAGTGCAATCCAGCTGGTTTATACTGTCGATGTCGAGCTGGTGGACGAGGCCGCGTTGCTTGAACGGCTTGCGGGCGACAACGACGTGCGCCGCCGCCCGGATACCGATTACCGCTTCGTCACTCGTGCGCCCCAAAGCTGGTCGGGGAAGCGCCCGGTTGTCGTGGGCGCAGGCCCATGTGGGCTTTTCGCGGGACTGATCCTCGCGCAGATGGGCTTCCGGCCCATCATCCTCGACCGTGGCAAGGTTGTGCGGGAGAGGACCAAGGATACCTGGGGTCTTTGGCGGCGAGCCGAACTGAATCCCGACAGCAATGTCCAGTTCGGGGAAGGCGGCGCGGGCACCTTTTCGGATGGCAAGCTCTATTGCCGCGTGAAGGACCCGCGATTCTTGGGCCGCAAGGTGCTGGAGGAATTTGTCGCGGCGGGCGCGCCTGAAGACATATTGACCGAAGCGCATCCCCATATCGGGACGTTTCGCCTTGTCAGCATGGTTGAAAGCCTGCGCCGCCAGATCGAGCAGCTGGGCGGCGAATATCGCTGGCAGCACAAGGTCGATGAACTGGAAATGGAGCGGCAAGGCGACGGAACACAGCGCCTGCGCGGACTGCATCTTTCCGACGGCAGCTTTATAGAGGCCGACCATGTTGTGCTTGCCGTCGGACACAGCGCCCGCCCCACTTTCGAAATGTTGCACCGGCGCGGCGTTCATATCGAAGCCAAGCCATTTTCAATCGGGGTGCGGATCGAGCATCCACAAAGCTGGATCGATCGAGCCCGCTACGGCAATTGTGCGGGTCATCCGGTACTTGGAGCGGCGGCCTACAGCCTTGCGCATCATTGCGAGAATGGTCGCACCGTTTACAGCTTCTGCATGTGTCCGGGGGGGCGCGTGGTCGCTGCCACGTCTGAAGAAGGACGTGTCGTCACCAACGGCATGAGCCAATATAGCCGTGCGGAATTCAACGCCAATTCAGGCCTGGTGGTTGGCATAGAGCCGGAGCGGGATTTTCCGGGAGGGCCTTTGGCGGGCATCGACCTTCAGCGGCATTGGGAAAGCCAGGCCTTTGTCGCAGGCGGCTCTTCCTACTGGGCTCCAGGCCAAAAGGTCGGCGATTTCATGGCGCGGCGTCCCTCAGAAGCGCTCGGGGAGGTCGTCCCTTCCTACAAGCCGGGCGTCACCATGACCGATCTGTCCCTTTGCCTGCCTGACTTTGCGATCGACGCCTTTCGCGAGGCGCTGCCCGCATTTGGCCGACAGATTGCCAATTATGATCACCCTGATGCGGTCATGACCGGTGTCGAAACCCGAACCTCATCCCCCATCCGCATCACACGCGGCAAGGATTTTCAGAGCTTGAACGTGGCCGGACTTTATCCGGCTGGAGAGGGTGCTGGCTATGCAGGCGGCATATTGTCGGCGGCCATTGATGGCATCAAGGTTGGGGAAGCCGTCGGCTTGGCGATTTCCGCCTGAGTCGTGCGGCGTTGCCGTAAGGTAAATCCATCAAAATCCAATGATGGTGGCAGTTTAACGCTGTCTTTTGCCAAGCTAAAACAAGTTAAGCGGGTAAATTACTTTCGATCTGAAAATTAAGCTCCGATGAAATAATTCTTATGCCCATGACTTCGTTGGCGATAATTTGTTACCCGGTCAGGCGGCTTTGCAATATATAAGCAGCCGCTGCTCTCGGCTGGTCCGACGCTGCCGCAGCGGCCTTTCAGGAAAAAATTGCTAGAGAAACAGAGGAGGCCTCTATGTATGCCAAGCCTGTGATGGCGGCGCTTTGCGTCTGCTTGGCTGTGCCGATGGTGGCAGATGCCAGGCAGGGATCTGGGCAACTGACGGTGGTAGCACCCGATAAAAGCGCAATAAGCTATGAAAAGTGGACGGACCGGACAGCATCAAGATTGTCTCGGAGTATCCGTCAGGCAACGTCCCTCTATCGTGATGGAGCATCGATCGGATATTCCCGCGTGCAGTTCCGGCTGGGCGAACAGGGTCGGCCCGAGAATATTTCTCTGGCGGGCTCTTCGGCATCCCGCAGCGTCGATCGCATATCGATGCGCGCTATCCGATCGATGGGATCGCTTTACCCCTTACCGCAGGAGGTGCGCCCTGGGTCGAAGTTCGAGGCATGGGTGATTGTGGCGAATGATGCGACGGACAGGGACAACATGCTGAGCAGTTTGCGCGCTCAACACTTTGCGCAGGCGGCGGCCGATCGGCCGTTCCTCCTCGCGGCGCGTTAAATAGCAGAAAAGTCGGCTCCAAGCGCGCGGCATGAAGTGTGCGTCTTGAGCTGCGTGAAACTTACCGTCAAAGGCGGCGTTCCCCATGCCATGCGCCGCCTTCATTTCGATCTTCACAATGGCACCGGCTTTACCCGCGATGACGAGGGGCGGGAGTTGGCCGAAGAGGCTGATGCCTGCGCTCTTGCCGTAAGCAGCATACGCTCGATCCTGAGCGAGGAAGTGCTGATGGGCGTCGTCGATCTGACGGGCTGGATCGACATAAGGAGTGATTCTGGCGTACAGATGGGACGAGTGTCCTTCAGCGAGGCTGTGTGTCTCCGGCTCGCCCCAGGAGACCGCGATGGTAGAGGCTCATCTCGCCAAACTTAGATTCCGTCACCCGTTATCTCCGGAAGAGGAAGAGGCCATCCGGGCGATCACGCCGCCGGGCCGTCATGTGCCTCGCAACAGCATTATCGTGCATGAGGGCGAACCTCTTGAGGCCAGCACATTGCTGCTCGAAGGGGTGATGTGCCGCTTCAAGGATTTGGCGGATGGCAAGCGGCAGATCACGCAAATCCACCTAGCGGGCGACTTTGTCGACATTCATGGCTTCACGCTGAAACGGCTGGAGCATGATGTCATGACGCTGACGGATTGCGTCGTGACCCTGGTGCCCCATGAGCAAATCCGCCAGTTGATCGAGCAGTGGCCGCGTATCGGCCGTCTGTACTGGTTCAGCACAAACCTGGATGCGTGCATGAGCCGCGAATGGGAATTGTCGCTCGGTCAGCGTTCGGCGGCGGGCCGGATGGCGGCTCTTTTTTGCGAACTATATGTCCGTCTACAGGTGATCGATCAGGCGAGCGACCGGTTCTATATCGGGATGAGCCAATCTCAGCTCGCCGACAGCCTTGGTATGACTTCGGTCCATGTAAACCGCACGCTGAGATTGCTCCGCGACCGGGGGCTTTTGAAATATCAGCGTGGCGAAGCGCAGATCCTTGATCTTGAGGGTTTGAAGGCCCTCGCGGAGTTCGACGCGCGCTATCTCTACCTCGATCCTGATCCGCTTTGACATTGCTTCTCAAGGAAGGTGTTGATTTCGTTGCAGTTAAGGTGTCGATTGGTGCCGTGATCATAAGCGGGACTTGAGGACCGATGCCAACGATGCAGGAGCGGCAGCCCAAGGATGCCCAAGGCATGAAGCCTCCCATTCCGGGGGACGAGGCCGATCGGTTGCGAGCACTGGAACATTACCGGCTTGGCGGCATCGGTCGGGAACGCCCGTTCGACCATATAACCCAGTTCGCAGCTGACCTGTTCGATGTGCCCATGTCGCTGGTGTCGATCGTGGGATCAGACACGCAATGTTTTCGCGGTGCGTGCGGCATCGATGAGACCCACACCTCGCGGGATGTCGCCTTTTGCGCCTTCGCGATCCTGCAACCGGAGGTCATGGTGGTGCCGGATGCGACGAAGGATCCGAGGTTTAGCGGCAACCCATTGGTCACAGGGCCGCCGCACGTCCGCTTCTACGCCGGTGCGCCATTGCGGGTAGCCAATGGCCAGCCGCTTGGGACCTTGTGCATCGTCGATTACAAGCCGCGTGATTTCAGCGAGGCACATCGGCAGCGGCTCGCCCAGCTGGCACGGACGGTGATCGACCTCATCGAATTGCGGGTCGAAGGATTTGCGGCTGACGAACATCGGCGCAAGCTTGATGACGAACGCCAGTTGCTGAAGCTAACAGTGGAAAACGTCAGTGGCGGCGTCGCGGTGGTGGATCGGGACCTGCGGCTGATGCTGTGGAACCAAGCCTTTGTCGATCTCTTCGATTATGCTCCCGATAGCGTGACGGGCGGAAGGGACGCACGTGAGCTTATCCGCCTGACCGCACAGCGCGGCGAACTGGGCCCCGGTGACCCGGATCAGATCGTTGCGGGCTTCGTCGATTCTATCCGCACCAGCGACAGTCGTCGGTTGGAGATTCAGCGCCGGAACGGTCGCATCCTCGATATCCGCCGGGAATCGATCCGTGGGGGGCGGTTCATCATGACGGCGCGGGATGTGACGCAGGAACGGCAGATCAGCCGCCTGAAGGACGAACTGGTATCGACCGTCAGTCATGAATTGCGGACGCCGTTGACCGCTATCTCCGGTGCATTGGGATTAATGGCGGGTGGCGCCGCTGGCGAATTGCCTGACAGGGCCAAACAACTGGTCGCGATCGGCAGCAAGAATGCGGAGCGGCTGATCCATCTGGTCAATGACCTGCTGGACATGGACAAACTTCAGTCGGGGAAGCTGGTCTTCCATTTCGACGGGCGGGAATTGGGCTTGCTGCTGATCGAGGCGATCGAGCAGATTGAGCCATATGCCGAGCGCTTCAGTGTTAAGCTTGAATTCGACCGCCCGGCCGAAGCGGTCGTTGCGAAGGTTGATGGCAATCGCCTGTGTCAGGTGATGACCAACCTACTGTCCAACGCTTGCAAATTTTCGCCCTCGGGTGGGACGGTGCGTGTTTCCCTTGAGCGGGCGGGGGACGTCGCCCGGATCAGCGTTGCTGACGAGGGGCCGGGGATTTCGCCGGAGTTTCGCGCGCGGCTGTTCAAGCGTTTTGAGCAGGAGGACGGTGCGCATCAGCACGGCCATGCGGGCACCGGCCTTGGCCTCGCAATCAGCAAAGGCATCATAGAGGCGCATGGCGGAAGCATCGCGCTGGATTCCGCGGCGGAAACAGGGGCGACGTTTCTTGTCGAATTACCGCTGTGATGCCGAATTGACAGAAAGACCCGAGTTGACCCGCATTCTTTATGTTGATGACGAGGCGGACCTGCGGGAGATCGCGGCCATGTCGCTTGAGCTGGACCCGGAGTTCGAGGTGCGAACGGCGGCCTCGGGTGCGGAAGCGTTGGAGCAGGCGAGACAGTGGCAGCCTGCTCTCATCCTGCTTGACGTGATGATGCCGGGCATGGATGGGCCTGCAACTTTGGCGGCGTTGCAGGTTGAGCCCGCCACCGCGACAATTCCCGTCGCATTTATCACGGCCAAAACTCATCCACGGCACGTCACGAACCTCAAAGCCCTCGGTGCGCGAACCGTGCTTGCCAAGCCGTTCGACCCGATGAGCCTCGCGGGGACCGTGCGGACATTGCTGGAGCCATGAGCGATACCGAAGCGCAAATGCAGAAGTTGCGACAGCGCTTCCATGCGCGGGCCGCGTCCGATCTGAGTGCCATCATTTCGGCGCTTGAAGCAGGGGATCGCTCCCGCCTTTTGCACCTCGCCCATGGATTGGCGGGCGTGGCCGGGATCTTTGGCTACGCCGATATTGGCGGCCATGCGTCCGCGTTGGAGGAAGCGGTGGACGCGGGCGTTGATGGTGCGGCCATAAAGGCCCTGGGGCAGGCGCTTATAGAGGCGCTGGGGCGCGTTTAGGGCGACTGATCCAGAAGGACTCAGGCAGGCTGCTCTGCCTGTGTCAGTATAGAAAAGGGCGGCATCCGAAGATACCGCCCTTGTTCCAGCTGAGCTGGATCGGTGCTCCGCGCGGGGCGGAGCAAAACCGATTACTTGAGCTCGACAGTCGCGCCGGCTTCTTCCAGCTGCTTCTTGATCTTCTCGGCTTCGTCCTTGCTGGCGCCTTCCTTGACAGCCTTGGGCGCGCCTTCGACGAGCGCCTTGGCTTCGGTCAGACCCAGGCCGGTGATGGCGCGGACTTCCTTGATGACGTTGATCTTCTTGCCACCGTCGCCGGTGAGGATCACGTCGAACTCGGTCTGCTCTTCAGCAGCCGGAGCAGCGGCGCCAGCAGCCGGACCGGCGACGGCGACGGCAGCAGCGGCCGAAACGCCCCACTTTTCTTCCAGAGCCTTCGACAGCTCAGCGGCTTCGAGGACGGTGAGGGCCGAGAGCTGATCGACCAGTGCGTTGATGTCTGCCATGTTACTATATTCCCTTCTGGGCGGGGCATGAGCCCCTCAATTGAAAGTTGATAACCTGTCTTGTCGGTAGGACCGCGGCGATTAGGCCGCGTTCTTTTCCGCATAGGCGTTGAAGACCCGCGCGAGCTGCGCAGCCGGTGCCTGGGTGACGGTCGCGAGCTTGGTCGCGGGTGCAACGAGCAGCCCAACGATCTTCGCACGCAGTTCATCCAGCGACGGCAACGATGCGAGCGCCTTGACGCCCTCTACATCGAGCAGCACTTCGCCCATTGCGCCACCAACGATCTCAAGCTTGTCGTTGGTCTTGGCGAATTCGACTGCAACCTTGGCGGCGGCAACCGGATCGGCCGAGGAGGCGAGGCCGACAGGACCGGTCAGCAGGCTGCTGAGCGCGGTATAGTCGGTGCCTTCAAAGGCGATTCTGGCGAGGCGGTTCTTCGTAACCTTGTAGGTGCCACCGGCTGCACGCATCTTCTGACGCAATTGGGTCGACTGTGCGACCGTCATGCCGAGGTTGCGGGTCACGACGACCACGCCAACATCTGCCAGATGTGCGTTCAGCGCGGAAACGACCTCAGCTTTCTGATTACGATCCATGCCATTCTCCACTTCATGTTCGCTGGCGAACCAGCAAACGACTAAAACCCGCGCGAACGCGGGGCACTTAAAGTCCGAAGGGGAGAGATCGACTGGCCCGTATCCCTTGAGGAGAACAGGCAGACCCGGACAGGACACAAGGTCCGGCCGGTAAAGAGCTTTTCCCCGTCTAGGCCGGAAATTAAGAAGGGCAAATTCCCTTCACCGACTGTCTCGGACGGAAGACCCCGAAGGGTCCGCTGCGGGGGCCTCTACAGAATTGGAGGTTTGCTGTCACGCGAAAGTTGAAAGTGACGTAGGGAATGGCGGAAAAGCGCCATTTTTGTCCCGAAGTTCACACCATATGCGCGCGCGTGCCCGGGCGCGCGTGGGCGTCATGGGAAGCGGTTCGACGTTTCAAAGAGGGCTGGGAGATAGGCAGGTTGGGGCTGTGTAGGACAGCGGGAATGGGAGGGTGTGGGGGAAATAGGATGGTTTTTGCGGGGGGTGTGATGTTGGGGATACAGGTGGGGATGGCTCGCGACTGATAGGAACATTCCCTCTCCCCTTCAGGGGAGAGGGTGCCGAGCGAAGCGATGGCGGGAGAGGGGCCATAAGGAGCTGCGGCTCGTCATTCCCCTCTCCCCGGCCCTCTCCCCTGAAGGGGAGAGGGAGAAGATCCGCGGTCAGCGCTTTTGCCCGAGATGCCAGCCTTTGTTGGCGTGCTGCTTAAGAATAAGATCTTGCGTTGCGCTAGCCCACCCCCCGGCCCCCTCCCGCTTGCGGGAGGGGGAGATGCTGCTGCCCTAAACCCGGTCGGCCTGTACTACCGCGTCCAGTGCTCGCAACGCGGAGAGAATGCGGTTCAGGTGCTGGGCGTCGTTGACTTCCAGATCGATGATGTCGGTGTGGAACGGCCCTTCGCGGTTCACCAGCTGGAGGTTCAGAATGTTCGCCTTGGTCGCGCCGAACACGTTGGCGACGGCGGCAAGCGCGCCGGGCTGGTTCTTGACGATGACCTGGAGCCGCGCGGTTCCGCCCTTGGACTTGCTGTCCCAGCTGAGATCGACCCAATCGTCGTCCTGCCCGGCTTCGAGCGATCGGCAGTCAATGGTGTGCACCTCGATCGGTTCGCCCGTGCGGCGTACACCGACGATGCGGTCGCCGGGTACAGGGTGGCAGCAGTCGCCCAGATTATAGGCGATACCGGGCGTCAGGCCGCGGATCGAGACGGGCGCGTGCTGGCGCGGATGGGCTTCCTCAATCCCGTCTACGCTGGTGGAGCCGGGGATAAGAGCCTCCATCACCTCTGAATCGAGCAGGCGATGAGTAGCGATGGCCACCATCAGAGACCCGCGATCATCCAGCTTTAGCCGCTTCAGCGCGGCCTTCAGCGCCTTGTCACCCAATTCGCTCGCCAATTCGGGCGAGAAGCGGCCGATGATTTCCTCATAGAGCTTCTCACCCAGCGCAACTTCCTCGCCGCGCTGTTTCTGGCGAATATAGCGACGGATCGCTGCGCGGGCCTTGCCGGTGATCGCAAAGGTGAGCCAACCCGGCTGCGGCTCCTGCCCTTCCGATTTCAGGATTTCGACCTGATCGCCATTTTCAAGGCCGGTACGCAAGGGCACGACGCGGCCGTTTACCTTGGCGCCGACCGTCTGGTTGCCCAGCGAGGTATGGACGGCATAGGCGAAGTCCACCGGCGTGGATCCCTTGGGTAGCTGGTGCAGCTCGCCTTTGGGCGAGAAGGCGAAGATCCGGTCCTGATACATCGCCATGCGGGTATGTTCGAGCAGCTCGTCCGCATCCTGGCTCTGTTCCAGGATTTCGACCAGGTCGCGCAGCCATGCCGCATGATGATCGGCCGCGTCGCCCTTCTGCTTGTAGGCCCAGTGCGCGGCCAGGCCGAGTTCGGCGTCGTTGTGCATGTCGCGGCTGCGAATCTGCACCTCGATCCGGGCGTTATCCTGATGGATCACCGTGGTGTGCAACGAGCGATAACCGTTGCGCTTGGGCGTGGAGATGTAATCCTTGAACCGGCCCGGCACCATTTTGTAGGTCTGGTGGATGACGCCCAACGCGCGGTAGCAGTCCTCTGTCGTTTCGGTGATGACGCGGAAGGCCATGACGTCGGTCAGCTGTTCAAAGCTGATGTGCCGTTCCTGCATCTTCTTCCAGATGGAATAGGGGTGCTTTTCGCGGCCTGACACGGTGACGGACAGGTTCTTGCCGCCCAGCAGCAGTTGCAGTTCCGCGCCGATGCGATCGACCTTGCCATGGCCGCCTTCCTTCAGCTGTTCGAGCCGCTTGGTGATGCTGTCATAGGCTTCCGGCTCAAGCTCCCGGAAGGCGAGCAGCTGCATCTCGCGCATGAAATCATACATGCCGATCCGCTCCGCAAGCGGGGCGTAGATGTCCATTGTCTCGCGGGCGATGCGGCGGCGCTTCTGCTCATTCTTGATGAAGTGCAGCGTTCGCATATTGTGCAGCCGGTCGGCCAGCTTCACCAGCAGAACGCGAATATCGTCCGACATGGCGAGCAGGAATTTGCGGAGATTCTCCGCCGCCCGCTCATTTTCCGACATCGCTTCAATCTTCGACAGCTTGGTGACGCCATCGACCATCTTGGCGACGTCCTTGCCGAACGCGCTCTCAATCTCGTCATAGGTGACGAGCGTGTCCTCTATCGTATCGTGCAGCAGCGCGGTCACGATCGTCTGGTCGTCCAGGCTGAAGTCGGTAAGAATGCCCGCCACTTCGATCGGATGGCTGAAATAGGGGTCGCCGCTGGCGCGCTTCTGGGACCCGTGTTTCTGGACGGAGAAGACGTAGGCGCGGTTGATCATCGCCTCGTCCGCATCCGGATCGTAGCGCTTCACCCGCTCAACAAGTTCATATTGACGCAGCATCGTGACCCGATTGTCCGGGAAGCATCTTGCTGTGCAACAAAAAAATCCCATCTTTGGACAAAATGGCTGCTCTTTTGCATGGGCTGTGGCTTTGAGCTATCTAGACGGACGATGAAACATAATCTGGCGCAGGACCTGGAACAGTGCGCGCTCCCCAGCGCGCTGGAAGCGATGGGCGAGCGCTGGTCGTTTCTCATCCTGCGCGGCGCATTGTCGGGCATCCGGCATTTTGAAGATTTTCAATCGTCGCTCGGTATCGCGCGCAACATCCTGGCGAACCGGCTTTCGCGGCTGGTCGAGAACGGGATCATGCTGCGTCAGCCGATGCAGTGCGACCGGCGCAAGATCGAATATCGCTTGACGGAAAAGGGGCAGGAACTGGCCCCGGTCATGATCGCATTGCGTCAATGGGGCGAGAAATGGGGATGCGGATCGCCGTCTTGCCAGGTGCTGGCGGACAAGCGCGATGGCCAGCCGATTCGCCGTGTGACCATTCAGGCGCATGATGGCCGGGCGCTGGAACTAAAGGACCTTGTCTGGCTTTGCCCCGACGAGGTCACGCCGATGGATCAGGAAGCTGCTACGGCGGCGTAACTTGGGTGGCTTCACCCTGAACCTGAATTCGCCTAGGCTGACGGCGATGTCTGTTCAACCTATTCAGCCTCAGCCTTTTTTCGCTGACAAGAACCGCGCTTTCTGGAACCTGCAATCCGTCGGATGGGCGGGTGCATTCCTGCTGCGCGGCTCATCCACCATCGCTAATGGGCAGCCGCTCTCCAGCCTGATCCCGGTGATGATTTCCACCGTGTCGGGCTATTCGGTGACCCTGCTCATCGCGGTCATCTTCCGATTTCTGCAAAGACAGCGGCCGATCATCACCTGGGGCGCATCGATCGTGACCGTGGTGATGGCGGCGGGTCTGGTCGCCTTTATCGACGCCTGGGTTTTTTCGACCCAGAACCGGGCAAGCGAAACGGCGGGGCTACAACTCTTCCTTGGCGCCTTTTATCTCAGCATAACGCTGCTGGGTGCCTGGTCGGCGCTTTACTACGCCATCAACTTCTACCTTCAGGTGGAGGAGCAGGCGGACCAGCTGCTGCATCTGGAAAATCAGGCGTCGAGCGCGCAACTGGCGATGTTGCGCTATCAGCTCAATCCGCATTTCCTGTTCAATACGCTGAACAGCATATCGACGCTGGTGCTTTTGAAGCAGACGGATCGCGCCAACGCGATGCTCTCACGCCTGTCGTCCTTTTTGCGCTATACCCTGATCAATGAACCCACAGCGCAAGTGACGATCGAGCAGGAGGTTGAAACGCTCAAACTCTATCTGGAGATTGAGAAGATGCGGTTCGAGGACCGCTTGCGGCCGGTATTCAACATCGATCCGGCCGTCGCACAGTCGCGATTGCCTTCCCTGCTGCTCCAGCCGCTAGTGGAAAATGCCATCAAATATGCGGTCACCCCCAAGGAAGAAGGCGCCGAAATCTCCATTACGGCGCAGCCTGCCGGTGAAAATGTCCGGATCGTCGTATCGGATAGCGGCCCGGGATTGAACGAGGGGTTCACTCGCCCGAACATCCCAATGAGCGAGGGGACAGGCGTTGGCCTGGCGAATATCCGCGATCGCCTGATTCAAGCGTTCGGGGAACGACAGAGCTTTGAAACGCGTTCCACGCCAAGCGGCTTTTCGGTCCATATCGAAATGCCGCTTAATCTGGATGAACCATCGAAAGTGGCCGCATGACCATCAGAACAATCCTCGTCGATGACGAAAGCCTGGCTATTCAAGGCCTCAAGCTCCGTCTGGAAGCGCATGAGGATGTCGAAATTGTTGAAACCTGCTCGAATGGCCGCGAAGCCATCCGCGCGATAAAGACGCATAAACCCGACCTTGTGTTCCTCGACATTCAGATGCCGGGATTTGATGGCTTTTCTGTCGTTCAGGGCCTGATGGAGGTCGAGCCGCCGCTGTTCATTTTCTGCACCGCTTATAGCGATCATGCGATTCGCGCCTTCGAGGCGCAGGCGGTCGATTACCTCATGAAGCCGGTCGATGAAGGTCGGCTTGCCGACGCGCTGGACCGCGTGCGTCAGCGCCTGTCGGAAAAGAAGCAGGTGCAGGAAGCCGAGAAGCTGCGCGAGGTGCTGGCGGAGGTCGCTCCTGATGCCATGAACGATTTCAACGCGGATGAAGAGGCGCCGTCGTCAAACCGCTTCGAGAAGCTTATCAACATCAAGGACCGGGGTCAGATTTTCCGCGTCGATGTCGACTCGATCGAGCGGATCGACGCTGCGGGCGACTATATGTGCATCTACACGGCCGACAATTCGCTCATCCTGCGTGAGACGATGAAGGATCTGGAGAAGCGGCTCGACCCGCGCAATTTCCAGCGGGTGCATCGGTCGACTATTGTGAACCTCAGCCAAGTGCGGCAGGTGAAGCCGCACACCAATGGCGAGTGCTTCCTGGTGCTGGAATCAGGCGCTCAGGTGAAGGTCAGCCGGTCGTACAGGGATGTCGTCGCCCGCTTCGTCCATTGACGCGCGCCTAGCGGAACACCCATTGGCGGTTGAGGCCGAACACCACGGCTGGCGTCACGAATATCATGGCCGGGATGGGCGACCATTCCGGCCATTGCATATGGGTGACGCAGAGGAAGACCCAGAGGGCGTTCAAAGCATAGCTGAGCAGGGATACGGCCACGAATTTGACGCCGCGCGCCGCATGGTTTCCGTCGCCATCCTGATCACGGAAGGTGAAGAGGCTGTGGGTGACATAGCCGATCATCACCGCCGCCACATAACCAGTCGTGTTGGCAAGCTGCGGATGCCATCCGGCCAGAGCCGCGAGCGTCCAGTAGATGGTGGCCTGACAGGCAGTGATGAAGAGGCCGCTGAGGCCATATCGCACGATCTGCCAGAACAGGGCCTGCCGTTCCGGCGTCAGACGTGACAGCAATTTCATGAAGGCCCCGTTGCGATTTGATGCGAACGCTCTAATCCACCGGCCATGAACTTGCAAAGCGGCTTCACCCTGCGGGAAAGATCCCGGCGCGCCCTGGTTTGGACGTCTGCATGGGCGCAGGTGCACTGGAAATGGCTGACCTTCCTGATGTGGGTCGCGGCCGTGACCTGGCTGCTCTATTCGCGCTGGCCCGCCATCCACTGGCTGACGCTCAACGATACCGACGACAATATGCGGTATTTGCAGGTCAAGGACTGGCTGGCGGGGCAGGGCTGGTATGATCTGAGGCAATATCGGCTTGATCCGCCTGCCGGGTTCAACATTCACTGGTCGCGGCTGGTCGATCTGCCGATCGCGGCGCTGATGCTGTTCTTCCGCGCGTTTCTGGAGCAGGGGTTGGCGGATCGGCTGGCCTGCGCGATTGCGCCGATGATCCCTTTGTTGCCGCTGATGCTGGGGCTGGGTTTCATTGCGCGCCGCCTCGCTGGAGGCAATGGCTGGATACTGGCCGCCCTGGCCCCCTTCGCGGCGCAGATGGGCATCAGCATGTTCCTGCCGATGCGGGTCGATCATCATGGGTGGCAGCTGGCCCTGACGGTACTGATGCTCGCGGGGCTGATCGACCGTAACTGGCTGCGCGGCGGCATCGTGGCGGGGGTGAGCAGCGCGTTGTCGATCACCATCGGTATGGAGATGATCGTCTATCTGGCGGCGGGCGGGGCGCTGATCGCGCTTCGTTGGGTATTCAAGGAAGGCGCGGCGAGGCGGATGCTGCCCTATGCGCTGAGCCTTGCTGGCTCGGTTTCCATCCTGTTCCTGCTGTTTGCAAGCTACGCAAACCGGCAGATGGTGTGCGACGCTATCTCGCCTATCTGGGTCGCCATATTCGGGGCAGTGGGCGCGGGCATGACACTGCTGGCGCTGCTGCCACTACGCAGCTGGCAGGCCCGGCTGTGCGCTGGCGTGCTGGTGGGGGGCGCCGTCGCGGCCTTTGCATGGCTCAATTGGCCGCAATGCCTGACGGGCGCCTATCAGATTTCGCCGGAACTGGAGCGGCTGTGGCTCGCCAATATTCGTGAGGCCAAGCCGATCACGGTTCAGGCGTGGAGCCTGATCGTGCCGCTGATGGCCATTCCGGTTGCGGGTCTGTTCGGCCTGATCTGGGCGCTTTGGGAGTCGCGGCGCGACAGCGATCGGCTGTGGGCCTGGGCGACGGTTGGGCTGATGATGCTATTCTCGACGGCGCTTCTCTTTTGGCAGTTGCGGGCCGGACCAGCGGCGCAGCTGCTCGCCATCCCACCGGCGGCTTGGGCAGCGCACCGTGTGCTTCAGCTTATATTCTTCGGCAGGCCTCTTGCGCGTGTAGTCGGCATCGTCGGAGCCGCACTGCTTGCCGTAGCAGCGTTCGCGACGCCGCTTTATCCGCAGATCAATCAGTTGTGGGTCAGCGTGACTGGTGAGAAGCCCAAAGTACAACGCCCGGCGGCGAAGACTCGACTACAGTCGATCAGCAAGGCCAATGGCCGCTGCCGGTCGCTGCCCGCGCTGGAGGTGCTGAACCAGCTTCCTTCCGCTACCATTTTCACAATGGTGGACCTGGGGCCGCGCCTGATCGCGACCACGCATCATAGCGCGATCGCGGGTCCCTATCATCGCAACGGCACGGTTATCCTGGACCTGCACCATGCCTTCGACGGACCGGCGGACGCATTCCGGCCGGTCGCCGCGCGGCATCATGCGACCTACCTGCTGATCTGCCCCGGCTTTCCGGAAGGGACGGTTTACCAATCCCGCAGCCCTCGCGGCTTTTATGCGGGGTTGATGCGGGGCGATGTTCCCGGCTGGCTGCATCCCGTGGCGTTGAAGAGCGCCTTCACCTTGCCCTACACCCTCTATCGCATCGATTATTCAGCGGCGGGCAGCGAAAAAGTCACGCAGCAGCGCTGACGCTTCCGCTTCGCCCAGTCCGCCATAGACTTCAGGGCGGTGCAGGCATTGGGGCTGGGTGAAAAGTCGGGGGCCTTGCTCGACCGCTCCGCCCTTGGGGTCGGCAGCACCATAATAAAGCCGGGCGATGCGCGCGTGGGATATGGCGCCAGCACACATTGGGCAGGGTTCCAGCGTTACCCAAAGGTCGCAGCCGGTGAGGCGGAAATCGCCCAGCCCTTCCGCCGCAGATCGAAGCGCGACGATTTCGGCATGAGCGGTCGGGTCGCAGTCGCGCCGGTTGCGATTTTCTCCTTCGCCAACGATCCGCCCGTCGAGCGTGACGACGGCGCCGATCGGCACCTCGCCCGCAAGTTCCGCCGCGCGTGCGAGTTCGAGCGCGCGGCGCATGGGTTCGGGAAGCGGAAAGGGCGGTGCCATCCGCCAGTCCTTACAGCATAGCTATCGTCTACGAAATGATCAGGGCTTCTTCACATCGACGGTCGGCACTTCGACGGTTTCGTTCCGCGTGCCCACTTCGACCTTGGCCACGTCGGCCTGGAACTTTGGCATTTGCCCGCCTTCCACGGCGATTTTGGGCAGGCTGCCCTCCTGGGTCTTTTGCAGGTCTATGAAGCCGGTCGCGATGCCAGCGGCCAGCACCAGCAAAACAATCACCAACAAGCCACCAATGAGTCGCATTGCTCCCTCCTTTCGTCTATCGGCTGCAAACGTCCGAGCCGTGGAAAGGGTTGCGAAAGCGATCCGATCTGGCCGGTGGGCGGGTTGACGGCTTTCCGGAATCCCGCTACTGGCGCCGCTTTCCGAACGAACATGAACTACAAGGTTGATTGACTATGTCGCGCATTTGCGAGCTGACCGGCAAGGGTCGCCAGGTGGGTCACAATGTTTCCCACGCCAATAACAAGACGAAGCGCGTGTTCCTGCCCAACTTGCAGAATGTGTCGCTGATTTCCGAAACGCTGGAAACCACCGTCAAGCTGCGCGTGTCGACGCATGGCCTGCGTTCGGTTGAACATAATGGCGGGCTGGACAACTGGCTGCTGAAGACCAACGACGACAAGCTGTCGCTGAAGGCGCGCCGTCTGAAGCGCGACATCGTCAAGAAGCAGGCTGCTCCGGCCGCCTGATTCGGTTCGATTCGTTTCGGCTTTAAGAAGCGGCCTGGTAACGGGCCGCTTTTTTGCGTGCCGGGAGGATGCGCCCGCGCATCATTCCCGCATGTGCGGCGCTGCCCGACACCGCTCTTTTCTCAACGAATGCGGGGCGCCCCGCGCAGCGCAAATTTCAGCAGCAGGGTGCGCTGAAAAAATTCATGATTATCGTCTGACACGATCCACACGATAATTCGCCCGGCCTCGCGCGTGATAGCCAGCCCTTCGAAGTTATCGGCCAGCAGGGGCGGAGCAAGACGGGCGATCGTGCGAGCGGTCAACCGATCGCCGGATTCCGGATGGGATGGCAGCTCTATGAGGGCCAGAGTGGCCGTGAACAGATCGCGCAGCGTCACGCGGCGATTGAGCACCAGAATGTGACGGTCATCCAGAGCGACGGCATCCGTCGGACGATAGCCCCGTGGCGCTACATAGCGAAGGTGCATGGGCGATGCGGTGCTTGGCTCCGCCGGGTCTCCGGCAAAGAGCAGCGTGTCATGGCTTCCATCTGCCGTCATTCCCATTTCCGCGATCACGAGGAAGCGCCCGTCGGGTAGGCGCGCCATGGATTCGATCGAGCCCGTTTCCGGCCAGGCCTCTATCTCCGGCCAGGTGCGGCACGTTTCCACCCGCGAAAAGCCGGGGGCGTAGCGGCAGATGCGCTGAAGCATCTCAAAGCCGACCCAGTAGCGATCCGATTCCGGATCATGCGCCATCGCCTCTGAATCCCATGCCCACCATGGCTGGGCTCCGTCCTGTGCCCTGATTGGCAGGGGGGCGATGAAGGGATGGCGGTTGTCGATTGCAGGTCTGACCGCGAAACCCATCAGAGTGCCGGAATCGCTCAGCGCCAGAACCTGTCCCTGTCGATCGACCAGCAGGGATGAGATGCCGCCAAATCCATGGTGGGGGCTGCTGAGTTGCCAGCCTCCCAGATAATCGAGCGCGCCAATGCTGTGAACAGCCGGATCGGACGCGTCTAGTGGCAGGGCGCGCGCGGTAACGAGCAGCGGACCAGGCCCAAATAGTTCAGGTTTGTTCTTATGGGGCGCCGGCAAAAGCAGGATCGCAAGCAGCAGGACGATCAGGATACGGCGCATCGCCCCGCCATAGGCAATCCCGCCTGCCCGACCAACGGCTGATTGTTCATATATGCTGTTCGCCTGCGGGACAGGGACCAGTTTTTCCATTGCGGTGATGAGGTTCAGGTCAGGTCTTGATGAGCGGCAACCGGCTGGGGACGGTGCTTTTTTATCTGAACGGTGGCTGACACGCCCATTCAGGCTTGGCTCAATGCGAATCGGCCAAAAGGGGTGCAATCGATGGGGCGGCGGAGACGCGCCGGAGTCGGTAACGACATGATTGAGGAGCACGCCATGAAGACCAAGTTTCTGATCAATATGGGGGCCGCGCTGGCAATGGGCGTTGCTTCCTTGGCCGTAACCGCAGCGCCTGCGCAGGCCCGTGACGGCTGGGGCCGTTATGATCGCGGTGACTATTATCGCGGCGATCGGGGCTATCGCGGATACCGGGGTGATTATTATCGCGGCTATCGTGGCGACCGCTACTATCGCGACAATTATTATCGTGGCTATCGCGGCGGCTATCGCTGCCGGGACAATGGCACGGGCGGCACGATCATAGGTGCGATTGCCGGTGGCTTGCTGGGCAATGAGATCGGCAAGGGCAGTGGCCGCTACGGCCGCCGCGGTGACGGCACCACGGGCGCGATTGTCGGTGCGGGCGTAGGTGCGCTGGCTGGCCGGGCGATCGATCGGGACTGCTGATCAGCCACCCGTTGTTGGATAGAGAAGGGCTGCCCCAAAAGGGCGGCCCTTTTCATTGCAATCGCGCGGTCCAAAAGAAAAGGGCCGCTCCGTTGCCGGGCGGCCCTGTTTCCAAAAATCCCGAGAAGGGAATTACATCGCGTTCGCGGCAGCGTTCGATGCAGCGTTGCTGGCGTTCGAAGCGGCGTTGCTGGCGTTCGAAGCAGCATTCTCGGCAGCGTTCATGGCGTTGTCAGCAGCATTCGAAGCGTTCTCAGCAGCATTGGCCGAAGCATTGGCGGCATTGTCTTCGCCCTTCGAGCAAGCGGCGAGGCCGAGCGAAGCGGCGAGAACGAGCGAAAGAGCAATCGACTTGGACATGGGCAAACCCCTCTCAGAGATAAAAACGTCGCAGACCACTCTCGGAGAAAAGTTCACCCCCCATTGCGCCTGCGGGGCCGATTCGTAATGCCTTGGATCACTCAAGGCAATCCCCATAGTGCGACTCGCCAATTTCCGGGCTTCCACTTCTGTGGCTCATTTGAAGGGCGGCAGGGCCATTGACGTATATAAAGATTTCTTTATATGATGTGCCCATGAGCGCTGCAATCGACATATTCCGCGCCCTTGGCGATCCGACGCGGCTGCGCATCATCTATCTTCTGCGCGCCATGGAGCTTGCGGTCGGTGAGATCGCGCAGGTCGTGGGGCAGAGCCAGCCGCGCGTGTCCCGCCATGTCCGTATCCTTGCGGAGGCGGGTCTGGTCGAACGGCGCAAGGAAGGCAATTGGGTTTTCCTGCGGCTGGTCAGGGGCGAGGCCATGGCGCCTTTCCTGACGCTGTTCGATCAGCTGGTGCCGTCGGAAAGCGAAGATCTGTGGCAGAAGGCCGACCTTGCCCGGCTGGCGGCGGTCCGTGCGGATCGGTCACGGGCGGCGGAAAGCTATTTTGCGGAACATGCCGAGGAATGGGACGCGATCCGGTCGCTGCACGTGCCCGATGTGGATGTCGAAGCGGCCATGACCGCGCTTTTGAGTGCTGAAACCATCGGCCATCTGCTCGATATCGGCACGGGTACGGGCAGGATGATCGAGTTGTTCGGGCGCTCGGCGGATCAGGTTACCGCGCTTGACCGCAGCCCCGATATGTTGCGGCTGGCGCGGGCCAAGCTGCCTGCCGATGCAGGTGACAAATATGCGTTGGTGCTGGGCGACTTCGGGGCGCTGCCGCTGGAGCCGGGCAGCGTGGACACCGTGGTTCTGCATCAGGTTCTGCATTATGCGCAGGCGCCCGAAGCGGTGATTGCGGAAGCGGCGCGCGTCACCGAGGCTGGAGGTCGGGTGCTGATCGCCGATTTCGCGGCGCATGAACGGGAAGAGTTGCGGCTGCGCGATCAACATGCGCGGCTCGGCTTTTCGGACGCGCAGATCGAAAGCTGGTTTGCGGACGCAGGTTTGGAGCTGGAGCGGGTGGAGGTGCTGCCCGGCCAGGAATTGACGGTAGTATTATGGCTGGGCCGCCGCCGGGGCGCGCGAATCCTGCCCATCGAAGGACGAGTTTCCCTATGACCCTGAGCTTTCCATCCGTCGAAGAGGCCGCGCGGGCTTGGCAAGCGCCGCTCTACGCCGATCTGGCGGGCGATCTGAATGTGAGCTTCGAATTCTTCCCGCCCAAGACGGAGAAGATGGAAGAGCAGCTGTGGTCGGCGATCGAGACGTTGACGCCGCTGGCGCCCAAGTTCGTGTCGGTGACTTATGGCGCTGGCGGATCTACGCGGGAGCGGACGCACAATACGGTGGCGCG
The DNA here is from genome assembly GCF_055397305.1 of Sphingobium sp. TomMM7A. Taxonomy (NCBI): domain Bacteria; kingdom Pseudomonadati; phylum Pseudomonadota; class Alphaproteobacteria; order Sphingomonadales; family Sphingobiaceae; genus Sphingobium; species Sphingobium sp. TomMM7A. The sequence continues at coordinate 43,131 of NZ_AP027311.1, forward strand.
GATCGCGAAGGAAACGCCGTTGTCGGCTGCCGCCCACCTGACCTGTGTCGCGGCGAGCAAGGCCGAGATCGACGAGGTGGCGGACGCCTATTGGGAGGCGGGTGTGCGCCATATCGTGGCCCTGCGCGGTGATCCGCCGGAAGCGGGCACGAAGTTTCAGCCGCATCCTGAAGGGTATAAGGGCGCGGCCGAGCTGGTCGAAGGCTTGCGCAAGCGTCACCCGTTCGAGATTTCGGTAGCGGCCTATCCGGAGACGCACCCGGATGCGTCCTGCGCGCAGAGCGACATCGACAATTTGAAGCGCAAGCTGGACGCGGGTGCTAGCCGAGCGATCACGCAATTCTTCTTCGAACCGGAAACCTTCTTCCGCTTTCGTGACACGGTGGCGGCTGCTGGCATTACAGCGGACATCATTCCGGGCATCATGCCGGTGAGCAATTTCGCGGCTGTCCAGCGCATGTCGGCCATGTGCAACACTGACGTGCCGGGCTGGATGGGCAAATTGTTCGAGGGGCTGGATGATCTGCCCGCCGCGCGGCAGCTGGTGTCCGCGACGTTGGCGGCGGAGCTGTGCCGCAAGCTCTATGCGGGCGGGGTGCGCGACTTTCATTTCTATACGCTCAACCGGGCGGAATTGAGCTATGCGATCTGTCATCTGCTCGGCCTCCGCCCGCAACTGGAGAAGACGGCATGACCGCCGAGGAACGCTTCCGCGCCGTGGCAGCGGAGAAGATCATGATATTCGACGGCGGCTATGGAACGTCGATCCAGAAGCACGGGCTGACCGAGGCGGATTATCGCGGGTCGCTCGGCCTGGCGAAGGATCAGAAGGGGAATAACGACCTTCTGTGCCTGACGCGGCCTGACATCGTCGAGGGTATTCACACCGCCTATCTCGATGCCGGGGCGGACATGATCGAGACGAACACCTTCAGCTCCACCAAGATCGCGATGGCCGATTATGGCTGCGAGCATCTGGTGCGGGAGATCAACATCGCCGCCGCGCGGATTGCGCGCAAGGCGTGCGAGGCGGCAACGGCGAAGGATGGGCGGCCGCGTTTCGTGGCGGGATCGATCGGGCCGACGAATAAGACTTTGTCGATCTCGCCGGACGTCAATGATCCGGCCTATCGCGAGGTCGATTATGACACGCTGAAGGCCGACTATCGCGAGCAGTGCGATGCGTTGATCGAGGGCGGGGTGGATTTCCTGCTGGTCGAGACCTGCTTCGACACGCTGAACGCCAAGGCGGCGGGCATGGCGGCGCGGGAGGCCGAGGCGGCGGCGGGGCGGCCTGTGCCGTTGATGCTGAGCTTTACCATTACCGATATGTCGGGGCGCAACCTGTCGGGGCATACGATCAACGCCTTCTGGTATTCGCTGCGGCATTTGAAGCCGCTGACCATCGGGGTGAATTGCGCCTTTGGGGCGGATTTGCTGCGGCCTTATTTGAGCGAGCTGGCGAAGAATGCCGATACGCTGATTTTGGCCTATCCCAATGCGGGCCTGCCCAATGAGTTGGGGCAGTATGATGAGTTGCCGGAGACGACGGCGAGCCTGATCCGCCAGTGGGTGGATGAAGGCTTGGTAAACATGGTCGGCGGTTGCTGCGGCACCACGCCTGCGCATATTGGTGCTGTGGCGAAGGCGCTGGCGGGGCATAAGCCTCGGGTGGTGCCTGAGTTGCCGGTAGTGACGCGGCTTGCCGGGCTGGAGCCCATGCACATCGCGGCGTAGATCAAAATTCCCTCTCTCCTTTAGGGGAGAGGGTTAGGGAGAGGGGCCTGTAAAGGCGGCCTCTCCTCGCATTCCCCTCTCCCCGGCCCTCTCCCCTGAAGGGGAGAGGGAGAAGGTTCAGACAATGACCCAATCCTCCGCCACTTTCGTCAACATTGGTGAGCGCACCAACGTCACCGGATCGGCCAAGTTCAAGAAGCTGATCATGGCGGGCGACTATGCCGCCGCCATCGATATCGCCCGCGATCAGGTGGAGAATGGCGCGCAGATCGTCGATGTGAACATGGACGAGGGGTTGCTCGACGCGGTCGAGGCGATGACGACCTTCCTGAAGCTCATGACGTCGGAACCGGACATCAGCCGCGTGCCGGTGATGATCGACAGCTCCAAATGGGAAGTGATCGAGGCGGGGCTGAAATGCGTTTCGGGCAAGCCGATCGTGAACTCGATCAGCATGAAGGAAGGCGAGGAGGCTTTCCTGCATCATGCCCGCCTCTGCATGGCCTATGGCGCGGCGGTAGTCGTCATGGCCTTCGACGAGACGGGGCAGGCGGACACGCAGGCGCGCAAGGTCGAAATTTGCGAGCGCGCTTACAAGTTGCTGATGACCATGGGCTTTCCGCCGGAGGACATCATCTTCGACCCCAATATTTTCGCGGTGGCGACGGGGATCGAGGAGCATAATAATTACGGCGTCGACTTCATCGAGGCCTGCCGCGAGATCAAGAAGCGCTGCCCGCATGTCCATATTTCTGGCGGCCTTTCGAACTTCAGCTTTTCCTTCCGCGGCAATGAGCCGGTGCGGCGGGCGATGCACAGCGTGTTCCTCTACCACGCCATTCCGGCGGGTCTGGACATGGCGATCGTCAATGCGGGGCAGTTGGACGTCTATGACGCCATCGACCCGGCGCTGCGCAAGGCGTGCGAGGATGTGCTGCTGAACAGCGATCCCGAGGCGGGCGATCGGCTGGTGGAACTGGCCGAAAGCTTCAAGGGCAAGGATGCTGCGTCCGAAAAGGCGGCCGAGGAATGGCGCGGCTGGCCGGTCGCCAAGCGGCTGGAGCATGCGCTGGTCAAGGGCATCGACATGTATGTGGTCGAGGATACGGAAGAGGCCCGCCTGGCCGCCGTGAAGCCGATCGAGGTGATCGAAGGGCCGTTGATGGACGGCATGAATGTCGTGGGCGACCTGTTCGGCGCGGGCAAGATGTTCCTGCCGCAGGTGGTGAAATCCGCGCGCGTCATGAAGAAGGCGGTGGCGCATCTGCTGCCCTTCATCGAAGCGTCGAAGGAACCGGGCGCGAAGGGCAAGGGCCGGATCATCATGGCGACGGTCAAGGGCGACGTTCATGACATCGGCAAGAATATCGTCGGCGTCGTGCTCCAGTGCAACGGCTTTGAAGTGATCGACATGGGCGTGATGGTGCCGTGGCAGGACATCATCAAGGCCGCGAATGAGAATGATGCGGACATGATCGGGCTTTCCGGCCTCATCACCCCCTCGCTCGATGAGATGGTGACGGTGGCGCAGGAAATGCAGCGCGCCAACATGACCATGCCGCTGCTGATCGGCGGGGCGACGACTTCGCGCGTGCATACCGCGCTGCGCATCGATCCGGCTTTCACGGGGCCGGTCGTCCATGTGCTGGACGCCAGCCGCGCGGTGGGCGTGGCGACGGCGCTCGTGTCTGAAACGCAGAAGGCCGATTTCGTCCAGAAGACCAAGGACGATTATGAGCATGTCCGCAAGGCGCGCGAAGGCAAGGGGCAGAGCCAGCTGCTGTCGATCGAGGACGCCCGAGCCAACGCATTCGAGATGGATGAGGCGCTGAAGGCGCCCCGTCCGCTGCTGCCGGGTATCCACAGCTTCCCTGATTGGGACCTAAAGGACCTGATCAACTATATCGACTGGACGCCCTTCTTCCGTGCGTGGGAACTGGCGGGCAATTATCCCGCGATCCTTGAGGACAAGGTCGTCGGCGAAAGCGCGACCAGCCTGTTCAACGACGCGCAGAAGATGTTGGAGCGCATCGTCAGCGAGAAGTGGCTGACGGCGCGCGGGGTCGTGGGCCTGTGGCCCTGCCGCCGCGAGGGGGATGACATCATCGTCCATGTCGAGGATGAGAAGCATGTCACGCTGCCGATGCTGCGCCAGCAGATCGCCAAGCGGGAGGGCCGGGCGAACATGTGCCTGGCCGACTTCATCAGTCCCAATGGCGACTGGATGGGCGGCTTTGCCGTGTCGATCCATGGCATCGAACCGCACCTTGCCCGCTTCAAGGCTGCGATCGACGATTATTCGGACATTCTTCTGAAGGCGCTGGCTGACCGGCTGGCCGAAGCCTTTGCCGAGCGGCTGCACCATTATGTCCGCACCGCACTGTGGGGCTATGCGGAAGGCGAGCAGCTGACCAACGAGGCGCTGATCCGCGAGCAATATCGCGGTATCCGCCCGGCGCCCGGCTATCCTGCCTGTCCCGAGCACAGCCTGAAGCCGTTGCTGTTCGACATGCTGGACGCGCATCATGCTACGGGCATCACATTGACGGAGAGCTTTGCCATGCTGCCCACGGCGGCGGTCAGCGGCTTCTACTTCGGTCACGCGCAGGCCGAATATTTCGGCGTTGCGCGCGTCGGCCGGGACCAGCTGGAAGATTATGCGCAGCGGCGCGGGATTGACCTGGAAACCGCGGAGCGTTGGCTGCGGCCAAATCTGGATTGAGGAGCAAGGGCCGATGCGGCGTTTTTCCCGAACTTCCTTCCCTCGCTTTCTCCTGCTGGGGTTGGTCGCTGCCGTCACCGGCTGCGCGCATGACCAGAGCGTTCGGCACGATGGCGGCATTGCTCCGGGATCGGTCTATGTGGCGATGGGCAGTTCCTTCGCCGCAGGGCCGGGCATTGCGCCATCCGCGAACAGCAAACCGGCCATGTGCGCCCGCTCCGCAAACAACTATGCGCAGCAGCTTGCAAAGCGGCGCGGGCTGGAGCTGGTCGATGTCAGTTGCAGCGGGGCGACGACCGGCGGCGTACTCGACGGTTGGGCAGGCATCCGCCCGCAGATCGAAGCACTGACGGAGGAAACGCGGCTCGTCACCATCACCATTGGCGGCAATGACGTGGGCTATATCGGGGGTCTGATGGGGGCGTCCTGCCGTCAGGTGAATGCGGCAAGCGGGGCTCGCTGTCCGCCCACCCTGGCGCCCAAAGAAGAAAGATGGACGGCGCTGGACGCAGCGCTCCGCCATATCGCGGCCGAAGTGCGGCAGCGCGCGCCCAAGGCCAAGTTGATATGGGTCGATTATCCTGTGGTGCTTCCGGGGAAAGGCCTTTGCGCTGCCACGCCGGTTTCTCCTCAAGATGCGGAGATGGCGCGGGCCATGGCGAAACGGCTGGCCGCGCTGACGGCGCGCGTGGCGCGGGATACCGGCTCATCCATTCTTGCGGCCTCGCGCCTTACCGTCGGTCACGACGTCTGTGCACCGGACCCGTGGATGGACGGTTATCCGGTGCAAGGCGGCAAGCCGGTCGGCGCGCCCTATCATCCCACGCTGCCGGGCATGACGGCGATTGCCGCCGCGCTCGACAGGATGCTTGATCGCTAAGGCGGCGTTATCGCTTTTCGTGGTTCGCGGCCACGGCCTTTGCCACCGCCTGCATGAGTTGCCAGCGCGTCGGGATCGATTCGGTCGTGCTGCCGATCATTACCGCGACCGCATAGCTTGTCCCGTCTGGCGCCGTCATGATGCCGACGTCGTTGAAGCCGGTCGAGCGAGCGCCTAGTTCCTGCCCGGTCCCGGTCTTGTGCAGATAATGCCAGCCAGCGGGCACCCCGCCCTTGATACGCTGCGGCCCGGTCTTGGCTTCGCTCATGATGGACATCAGCAATTGGGCCGAAGCGGGGGACAGCATGCTGCCTTCCTTGAGCTTGGCCAGCGCATGCACGATCGAAGAGGGCGCGGCTCCATCAGGCGGGCTGGCGAGATAATTGTCGAGCGCCTTCGCTCGCGCGGCCATCGGCAGCTTGGCACGAGCCGCGTAGAAATTGCGGCCGATCGAATAATCCTGCCGCCACTCCAGACCCGCGGTCGTCGCCTGCAACAACCGTTCGCCCGGCCCGAAGCGGATATCCTTGATGTAGCGCCGTGACAGATAGGATCGCACAGCCTCCGGCCCGCCAACCGCGCGCAGCAGGGTGTCGTTCGCCGTATTGTCGCTTTGCGTCATCGCGCGGCGCATCAGGTCGGAATAGGTCGTCGTCCATCCGCTGTTGCCCACCAGCGCAGCACTTGGCTGGTGGAACAGGGTCAGGTCTTTCCGCGTGATCGTCGCCGAATCAGACAGGCGAATCTTGCCGCGATCCACCGCGTCGAGGAACGTCATCGATACCCAGAGCTTCGACACGCTCTGCTGCGGGAAAAGCGAGTTGCCATTCCACGCGACCGTCCAGTCGCTGCCGATGCGGCGAACGGCGATGCCGACTTTTCCGCTGAAGCTCTGGCCCAGGTTACGAACGACGCTGACGAGAGCGGGGGGCGGCGTTTCGCGTTGATCGACGTCCAGCGCCTGGAAAGGTTTTGGCGGATTGGCGACAGGCTTGATCGGAAAGGTCGATGTCGTCGGCTGCACCCGCGGCGTGGCGCGCGCATGAGGTTCCACAGGTGCGCTGACACAAGCCGAAAGCGCCGCCATCAACAAGACAAGACGGGCCGAACCGCCATAAGGACGCGTGTCGCGCCCGTCATTTCCATTCTTCATCTGCGTCCCCGCGCTCTCCCTACCTCTCTTGGTGGCGCGAGCCTTCCGACTGACAAGGTTCATGCGACGAATGATTCCACAATTGCGATGTAAGGAGTCTGAACGGAATGCTTCTTGCGCTCAGTTAAGGTTAAGCCGCGACCGGGGATGGAGGCGAGATGAACATAGGGGTTTTGGACCGGCGAATGCTCCTGCTGGGCGGCGCGGCTGTGGCGGGCGCGCTGATGTTCGGCAGCACGGCTATGGCTGCTCCGTTCGCGTCGCGCAGGATCGCCGTGACCGTTCGGGGCACCGGACGCGACGTGATATTGATAGCGGGTTTGGCGAGCGGCCCGGGGCTGTGGAACGGCCTGATGGCGGCTTTGCCGGGCTATCGCTGGCACCTTGTCCATGTGCGTGGCTTTGCGGGATTGGCGGCCGATGCCAATGTGAGCGGCCCCCTGATCCAGCCGCTGGCGGATGAGATTGCGCGCTACATCAGTTCGGTAGGGCTGCGGCGGCCAGCGGTCGTGGGACATTCCATGGGCGGTACGCTGGCGATGATGCTGGGGCTGAAGGGCGTGGCGGGCCGATTGATGGTGGTCGATATGCTGCCCGACGGCGGGGCCATGGTGGGCGGCACCGCGCGCGGCATGGGCTATCTTGCCGACCAACTCAGCCAATATTTCACGGGAACCAAGGCAGGGCGGAGCTACCTTGCGCAGATATTGGCGCAAGCTCCCGGTGCCAGGGGGAGTGACCCGGACGTCATTGCCAATGCCCTTCGCGACCTCGCCAATATCGACCTTGGGCCGCAGCTTGGCCGGATCAGCGTACCCATGGACGTTGTTTACGCCACCGGGGCCAATGCCAGTCAGGCGGCGCAGATCGGTCGAAACTTTCGCGCGGCCTATGCTGCCAAGAAGGATTTGACGCTGACGCCGATCGGGCCGGGCGGCCATGTTATCATGGCGGATCAGCCCGCGCGGTTCAGCGCGGCGGTGAAGCAATTCCTGTCCAGTTGAGCCGCCCACCGTCAGGGCGCGAGCACCGTGTCCACGGCCTCAGGCAGCATGTCCGGATAGTCCAGCGTGTAGTGCAGGCCCCGGCTTTCCTTGCGGCGGAGCGCTGAGCGGACGACCAGACGGGCGACTTCCAGCAGGTTGCGTAGTTCGATGAGGTCGGGCGTCACGCGGAAATGGCCGTAATATTCGTCCACTTCCTTGGCGAGCAGGTCGATGCGATGCTGCGCGCGCTCCAGCCGCTTGGTGGTGCGGACGATGCCGACATAGTCCCACATGAAGCGGCGGATTTCCTTCCAGTTGTGCTGGACGATGACCTCTTCATCGGAATTGGTGACGCGGCTTTCGTCCCATGGCCGGATTGGCGGGGGCGCGGGCAGATCGTCCCAATGGGCGCGGATGTGCCGAGCCGCCGTCTCGCCGAACACGAAACATTCGAGCAGGGAGTTGGAGGCCAGACGGTTGGCGCCGTGGAGGCCGCTTTCGGTGACTTCGCCAGCGGCGTAGAGGCCGGGCATGTCGGTGCGGCCGTCCAGATCGATGATGACACCGCCGCAGGTATAATGCTGCGCCGGGACGACCGGGATCGGTTCCTTGGTGATGTCGATGTCGAGATCGAGCAGCCGGGCGTAGATGGTCGGGAAGTGGTGCCTGACGAACTCCGGTTCCTTGTGACTGATGTCGAGATGGACATAGTCGAGGCCGAGCCGCTTGATCTCATGGTCGATGGCGCGGGCTACGACATCGCGCGGGGCGAGTTCGGCGCGGGGGTCGAAGCGGGGCATGAAGCGCTCGCCGCCGCCTGGGACGCCGGGGGGGAGCTTCAGATGGCCGCCTTCGCCGCGCACCGCTTCGGTGATCAGGAAATTCTTGACCTCCAGATTATAGAGGCAGGTCGGGTGGAACTGGTTCATCTCCATGTTGGAGACGCGGCAGCCCGCGCGCCACGCCATGGCGATGCCGTCGCCGGTCGCGCCGCGCGGGGCGGTGGAGAAGAGATAGGTGCGGCCCGCGCCGCCGGTGCAGAGGATCGTCGCTTTCCCTAGCAGCGCATCGACATGCTTGGTCCGCTTGTTGAAGGCGTAGACGCCCCAGACATGACCGTCGCCAGAGTAGCGCTCGCCATGGCGGGATGTGATGAGGTCGATGGCGACCATATCCTCCAGCAGGGTGATGTTGGGATTGGCGCGGGCGGCCTTCAGGAGCGCGACCTGTACGGCGTGGCCGGTGGCGTCGTCGACGTGGACGATGCGGCGGTGGCTGTGCCCGCCCTCCCGCGTCAGGTGCCAGCGTTCGCCAAATTCCTCGCCGCCGTTGAAGGGGACGCCGAGTTTCGCCAGCCTTTCGATGGCGGCGGGGGCTTCGGATACGACCAACTCGACCGTTTCGCGATTGTTGAGGCCTGCGCCTGCGACCATGGTGTCGTTGACATGAGCTTCGAAACTGTCCCCGCCGTCGAGGACGGCGGCGATGCCGCCCTGCGCCCAGTTGGTCGAGCCGCTGTCGAGGGCGGCTTTGGCGAGGACGATGACCTTGCGGTCTTGCGCCAGGTTGATGGCGGCGGTGAGACCGGCCGCGCCGGAGCCGATGATGACGACGTCGTGGGTGGTGGTGGGCATTACTTCTACTGCTCCCCTCCCGCTTGCGGGAGGGGCCGGGGGTGGGCCTGCGCAAGGGTGGTCTGGATGTGCGTTATGACGCCTTCAAGATTTTTCATCACATCGGCATTGGAAAAGCGCAAGATTTGATAGCCTCGGGTGAGGCAGTAATCTTCTCGGCGATTGTCATAGGCAGCGCGATGATCATGGGTTTCGCCGTCGATCTCGATGATGAGGTTCAGTTCACGACACAGGAAATCGGCGAAGTAAGGACCTATCGGTATCTGGCGGCTGAATTTGTGGCCGAGTTTGCGGGCGCGGAGTTGTTGCCACAATAGTCGTTCGGGAGTCGGGACGGTGTTGCGGAGTTGCTTTGCTCGGGCGGTGTTTCTGTTTTGGAAAGGTTGCGCAGGCCCACCCCCTAACCCCCTCCCGCCAGCGGGAGGGGGAACAGGCATGCCCCCTGTCACGCCGCTGCCGTCAGGTGGAGGAAGACATCCTCCAAGTCAGGGTCTCGCGTGACGACGTCCACGATCGAGAGGCCGCTGGCCTGGACGGCGCTTAAGACCTGCCCGGCGTTGGCGCGGTCCTTCATGTAAGTGATGGTCAGCGTGCGCGGGTCGGACAGTTCTACCTTCTCGAAACACGGAGCGTCCGGCGCGGCGGTGATGTCGCGATCGACCGTCACCTGCACGACCTTTTCCTGCGCCATGGCGATCAGTTCACGGGTCGGCTTGTCGGTGATCAGTCGGCCATGGTTGATGATGCCGATGCGGTCGCACAGCTCTTCGGCTTCCTCGAGATAATGGGTGGTGAGGACGATGGTCACGCCCTGCGCGTTAAGTTCGCGGACATAGGCCCAGAGCTGCTGGCGAAGCTGGACATCCACGCCTGCAGTCGGTTCGTCGAGCACGAGGATCGGCGGCGAATGGACCATCGCCTTTGCCACAAGCAAGCGGCGCTTCATGCCGCCCGACAGGGTGCGGGCATAGGCGTTCGCCTTGTCCTCCAGATGGACAGCGCGCAGCAGTTCCATCGAGCGGCGGCGCTCCTTTGGCACGCCATAATAGCCCGCCTGATTCTCCAGCGTCTCGAACGGCGTGAAGAAGGGGTCGAAGACGATTTCCTGCGGCACGATGCCAATGCTGTTCTTGGCATTGCGGGGGTTCTGGTCGATGTCGAAACCCCAGATTTTCGCCGTGCCGCTGGTCTTGTTGACGAGGCCGGCGAGGATGTTGATCGTCGTCGACTTGCCCGCGCCATTGGGGCCGAGCAGGCCGTAAATCTGACCGCGCGGGATGGTGAGGCTGATATTGTCGAGCGCGCGCTTGCCGCCCGCATAGACTTTGGTGAGGTTGGTGATCTCGATCGCGGGCATGGGGGCGGGGGCGAAGCTGTCGGTCATGGCGGCTTATGTGGAGTGGAATGGCTGAAAATGAAAGTCACCTGTTCCTGCCTGCGCAGGAACAGGGTGCTTTCAAAACTCGTCAGCTACGTCCATCAGGCCCATGAGCTTCCTGGGCGCTATTTCCCGCCAGCTTTTTGCCAGCCGGTCGTCAATATGATCCCAGTCGGTGTCGCCAAGGTCGAGGCGGATGCCGACCCAGCCGTCGCCGAAATAGGCGGGGCGGAAATAGCGGGCGGGGTCGCTGTCGATCAGCATCGCCTGTTCTTCGGGCGCTGTGGTCTTGACGAGCAGGGCAGTGATGCCGTCGCCATGATGATCATGGCTGAAATAGGCGAATTTCTTGCCTTTTTCGATGCCGAAGCAGGGCATGCCGTGGGACGTTACCTCATCCGCCTGGGGAAGGGCGAGGGCGCGTTCGCGGACCTTGGCGAGCAGCCATTCGGGCTGGCGCTCGCGGGTGACGAAATCAGCGAGGGTGCGGGAGTAGAGTTGATGCTCGGCGATCAGGATGCGGGCGGCTAGGCTGTCGGCGGTGTCGCCGGGGAGGATGGCGACCTCCGTCTGCGCCAGCACCGGGCCGTCGTCCAGTTCGCTGGTGACGACATGAACGGAGCAGCCCGCATGGCTGTCGCCCGCGTCGAGCGCCTTTTGGTGGGTGTCGAGGCCCTTATATTTGGGGAGGAGGCTGGGGTGGATGTTGAGCATCCGGTCTTCCCAGCCTGCGACGAATTCGGGGGAGAGCAGGCGCATGTAGCCGGCGAGGGCGACATAGTCCGCGCCTGCCTTGTGCAATTCTGCGTCGATGATCTGGTCGAACTCGGCGCGTTTTAGCCCCTTGTGGCTTTGGGCGAAGGTGGGGATTCCTTCCGCTTGGGCGAGGGTGAGGCCAGCGGCTTGCGGGTCGTTGGCGGCGACCAGGACGATCTCATAGGGGCAGGATGGGTGCTTGGCGGCGTAGAGCAGCGCCGCCATGTTGGACCCTCGCCCGGAAATCAGGATGCCGACTTTGGCCTTTGTCATATCATCCCCGTTCAGCTGTTCAACGAGTCACTTGCCTCGTTCGAATGTCGAAGCCCTGCTCTTTCTTGAAGAAAAGTGAAGCCCTTCGACAAGCTCAGGGCGAACGGCTTTCTTATCTCGACACTTTGATCTAACCCAGATGCGTGGCGGTCCAGTCGGCCTTGGCGCTCCAGGTCTCCTGGCTTCCCTTGACGGTGCAGCCTTTTTCGCCAGCTTCGACCACGCCGACGCGGACGACGGTTTCGCCCGCGGCTTCCAGTTCGGCGGTCACGCTGTCCGCCGCGTCAGCGTCCACCGCGAGCACCATGCCGACGCCGCAGTTGAAGGTGCGGGTCATTTCTTCCGGTTCGATATGGCCCTGCGCTTGCAGGAAGGCCATCAGGGGGGGCTGCTCCCAGCCGTCGGCGTCGACCACGGCATGACAGCCTTCGGGCAGGACGCGAGGGATGTTTTCGAGGAGGCCGCCTCCGGTGATATGGGCGAGCGCGTTGATCTTGCCGCCGCGCACCAAAGGAAGCAGCGGCTTCACATAGATGCGGGTCGGGGCCATCAGCGCGTCGATCAGCAGTATTTCATTGTCGAAGATCGCCGGTCGGTCGAGCTTCCAGCCCTTGTCTGCGGCGAGGCGGCGGACGAGCGAGAAGCCGTTGGAGTGGACGCCCGAGGAGGTGAGGCCGAGGAGGATATCGCCTGCCTTCACCTTGTTGCCGGTGAGCGCCTTGCTGCGTTCAACCGCGCCGACGCAGAATCCGGCGAGGTCATAGTCTCCGGCAGCATACATGCCCGGCATTTCAGCGGTTTCGCCACCGATGAGGGCACATCCAGCTTGCTTGCAGCCTTCGGCTATGCCAGCGATCACGCGTTCGGCGACGCCGCTCTCCAGCTTGCCGGTGGCATAATAGTCGAGGAAGAAGAGCGGCTCGGCGCCCTGGACGATGAGGTCGTTGGCGCACATGGCGACAAGGTCGATGCCCACGCCATCATGGCGGTCATGGTCGATGGCGAGCTTGAGCTTCGTGCCGACGCCGTCATTGGCCGCGACCAGCAGCGGGTCGTCATAGCCAGCGGCCTTCAGGTCGAAGAAGCCGCCAAAGCCGCCGAGTTCAGCATCAGCGCCAGGACGGCGGGTTGCCTTGGCCAAGGGGGCGATGGCGCGGACCAGTGCGTTGCCCGCTGCGATATCGACGCCAGCCTTGGCGTAGCTGTAGGATTCGGTGTCGCTCATGCCCGCGCCCACTATAGCAATGATGCGGAAAACGGAACGGCAAATGGGTTGCCGCTTGGCAGATGGGGGAAATCTCGCCAAAAGGGCGCGCGTGAGCCTGTCCACTGCCTTCCAAAGCCATATTTTCCGGCCTTCGTCGCTGATCCGCCGCTTGTCGCGGCCCGTCCAGATTCTCGGCGCGATCATGCTGGGCCTAGCTGCCGCGGCCTTGTTCGCGCAGATGGAGGGCGAACGCGGCGTGCCGCCGATCGCGAGCGGGGGCGATTATCAGGTCAGCGGCATCAAGGTCGATGTGCTCGGCAAGGACGCCAACAGCGCGCGCCTCGCGGGCTGGCGGCTGGCGCAGCGGCAGGGCTGGCGGATGCTGTGGACGCGCACCCATGGCGCGGCCGGGGTGCCGAACCTTTCCGATTCGCAGCTTGAGGCCATGATCTCCGGCGTGGAGATCGAATATGAGCAGGTCGGGCCGACCCGCTACATCGCGACGCTGGGCATTTTGTTCGACCGCGCGCGGACGGGGCAGCTGCTGGGCGTATCTGGTCATGTCATGCGCTCGCCGCCGCTGCTGGTCATTCCGGTGATGTGGGATGGCGGGTCCGCCGTGTCCTATGAGCGGATCAATGAGTGGCAGAAGGTCTGGGCGCGGTTCCGTACCGGGGACAGCGCGATCGATTATGTGCGGGTGAGCGGATCGATCGCTGACCCGATCCTGCTGAATGCCGGTCAGGTGGGGCGTCGCGGGCGGCTTTGGTGGCGCGTGTTGCTGGATCAATATGGCGCGGCCGATGTGGTGGTGCCGATCGCGCGGCTTCAGCGGGAATATCCGGGTGGTCCAGTGAGGGGCACCTTCACGGCGCGCTATGGGCCGGACGATACGTTGATCGGCAGCTTCTCCCTACGCGCGACCGCCGAAAGCGCGATCCCGCAGATGATGGATGAAGCGGCGCGGCGAATCGATCAGCTTTATACCGCTGCGCTCAATGACGGTCGTTTGCGTCCTGACCCCTCGTTGATCATCGAGGAGCCGGTCGATCCGGACGCGCTCGCGATCGAAAATGGGACCGAACAGTCATTGGAGACGACCGAAACGCCGGTGCCGTCGGCGACGACCAGCAGCGTTTCGATCCAGTTCGACACGCCCGATGTAGGATCGGTGGCGCAAGGCGAGGCGGCGGTGCGGTCTATCGTGGGTGTCAGGTCGGCGGCGACCAGCAGCCTTGCTCTGGGCGGGACTTCCGTGATGCAGGTCAGCTTCGACGGCAGCGTGGATGCGCTGCGTGCCGGGCTTCAGGCGCGGGGCTTCACCGTGTCCGGTTCCGGAAATATGCTGCGCATCAGGCGGGGCGGCGCGGCGCTTGGCGGGGCGGGAACATCGGCGCCGCAATGAGCCAGATCAGCCTGCCGTTCGAATGGCCAGGGCAGGGGACGGACGATGACTTCCTGGTCAGCGAGGCCAATCATGTGGCCGTCCGCCATCTGGAAAATTGGCGCGAATGGCCCTTGGCTATCAGCGTGTTGAGTGGCCCGGCCCGGTCGGGGCGATCGATGCTGGGCCGCCGTTTCGCCGCGATGAGCGGCGGCACGGTGATCGACGATGCGCAGGGGCAGGACGACCGGCTGCTGTTCAACGCCTGGAATGATGCGCAGACGAGCGCCAAGCCGCTATTGCTGATCGGGGACAGCGCGCCGACGTTGTGGGACGTGGCTCTGCCGGACCTCCGGTCGCGCCTTGCCGCCGCGCCGCATGTCGCGATCGAGCAGCCGGACGAGCCGCTTGCCCGGGCGCTTGTCGAACGGGCGCTTGGCCGCGCCGGTTCGCGTTATGCGCAGGATTTGCCGGAGTGGCTGCTGCGCCGGATCGAGCGCAGCTATGCCGCGATTGCCGAGGCTGTTCGCCTGCTTAACGAGGCGGCATTGTCATCGGGACGTAAGATTTCTGTCGCTATGGCCAAAGAGAGCCTGCAAGCGGCGGGTTTCTTGCCTATAGTGGCGGACGATCCGCACCCCTCATCATAGTGAGAGAGACGTGGCCGAAGCTGATCCGTCCGCCAGCCTGACACTGCCTACCGACCGCTATTTCAACCGGGAGCTGTCCTGGCTGGCGTTCAACCAGCGCGTGCTGGAAGAGGCGATGAACCGCGCCCATCCGCTGCTGGAGCGGCTGCGTTTCCTGTCGATTTCCGGCGCGAACCTGGATGAGTTCTTCAGCGTGCGCGTGGCGGGCCTTAAAGGCCAGCAGTTGCAGGATGTCGATATGCGGTCGGCCGATGGGCTGACCCCCGCGCAGCAACTTGCCGCGATCACCGATGAAACCGCGCGGCTGATGACGGCGCAGCAGAAGGTCTGGGGCGCGCTGCATGGTGAGCTGACGCGGGTCGGGATCGAGGTCATGGGTCCTGCGAGCGAGATCGATGCGGGCAGCGAGACATGGCTGCGCGAGCATTTCCTGAGCCAGGTTTTTCCGATCCTGACGCCACAGGCGCTGGACCCGGCGCATCCATTTCCTTTCATCCCCAATCAAGGGCTTTCGATCGTCTTTGACCTCGAAAGGCTGTCGGACAAGCAGCCGATCCGCGAACTGGTGATGATCCCGTCCTCGCTCGCCCGCTTTGTCCGCATGCCGGGCACGCCTGCGCGCTACATGGCTTTGGAAGCGGTGATCCGCCGTTTTTCGGGCGATCTCTTCCCCGGCTATCGGGTGCGCAACAGCGGTGTGTTCCGCATCATCCGCGACAGCGACATCGAGATTGAGGAAGAGGCGGAGGATCTGGTCCGCTATTTCCGCAGCGCCATCAAGCGCCGCCGCCGGGGCCGCGTGATCCGCATGGAGATTGAGGAGCGCATCCCCGAGCCGGTCGAGGAAATGTTGCAGGACATGCTTCAGGGGCATGAGGCGATCATTGCCGAGGTCGAGGGCTTTGTCGGCATCGGCGACCTGAGCGGCATTGTCGAGGAAGACCGGCCGGACTTGAAGTTCGAACCCTATGCGCCGCGCTTCCCCGAGCGCATTCGCGAATATGGCGGGGATTGCTTTGCGGCGATCCGGGCGAAGGACATTGTCGTCCATCACCCCTATGAAGCGTTCGACGTCGTCGTTTCGTTCCTGAAACAAGCTGCGTCCGACCCGGATTGCGTCGCGATCAAGCAGACGCTGTATCGCGCGGGCAAGCAGTCGGCGATCATCCGTGCGCTGATCGACGCGGCGGAGGCGGGCAAGTCGGTGACGGCGGTGGTCGAGCTGAAGGCGCGGTTCGATGAAGAGCAGAACCTGATGTGGGCCGACGCGCTGGAGCGGGCGGGCGTGCAGGTGGTCTATGGCTTCATCGACTGGAAGACGCACGCCAAGGTGTCGATGGTCGTGCGGCGGGAGGGCGAGGCGTTCCGCACCTACTGCCATTTCGGCACGGGCAATTATCACCCCGTCACCGCGCGCATCTATACTGACTTGAGCTTCTTCACCGCCGATCCCGCCTATGGCCGCGATGCCGCCGCGCTGTTCAACTATATCACCGGCTATGTCGAACCGCAGAGCCTTGAAAAGCTGGTGATGAGCCCTCGCGACCTGCGCGATCGGCTCTGTCAGCTTATCGATGCGGAGATCGAGCATGTCCGCGCTGGCCGCCCCGGCGATATCTGGGCCAAGATGAATTCGCTGGTCGATCCGGCGATCATCGAGAAGCTGTATGCCGCCAGCAATGCGGGAGTGCAGATCGACCTGATCGTGCGCGGCATCTGCTGTCTGCGGCCGGGCGTGCCGGGGATGTCGGAAAATATCCGGGTGAAGTCGGTCGTCGGCCGCTTTCTGGAACATAGCCGCATCACCGCTTTCGGTAATGGCAAGGCGCTGCCCAATAATGGCGCGAAGGTGTTCATCAGCTCGGCTGACTGGATGCCGAGGAACTTTGACCGCCGTGTCGAATTTCTGGCTCCTGTGGAGAACCCGACCGTTCACGACCAGATTCTGGACCAGGTGATGGTCGCCAACCTGATCGACACCGAACAGAGTTGGGAGCTGGACAGCGACGGCCATTATGCCCGCGTCGATTCGACGGATCGCCCGTTCAACCTGCACCGCTATTTCATGACCAACCCGTCTTTGTCAGGCCGGGGTGCGTCGCTGGATAGTGGGGCGGTGCCGACATTGCGCCTGCGCGGACGGGCCTGAACGGTCATGAATTCGATGCTGAGCCAGGTGCGCGCCATCGCTGAAACGATGGTGACCTCACCTGCCCATGCCAAGGCGCGTACGGCCATCATCGACATCGGGTCCAACAGCGTGCGCTTAGTCGTCTATGACGGGCCACGGCGCATCCCCTTCATCCTGTTCAATGAAAAGGTAATGGCGGGGCTGGGCGCGTCGCTTGGGCGGACGGGACGGATCGAGCCGGAAGCCATGGAGCGCGGATTGCGGGCGGTAGGGCGCTTTGCCCATCTGTGCCGCGAGATGGAGGTGCGGGACGTGCGCTGCGTCGCCACCGCCGCCGTGCGTGATGCCGCCAATGGCGAAGAGTTCATCCTGCGCGCCAAGGACATGGGCCTCGAAGTCGAGTTGCTGTCCGGGAGGCAGGAGGCGGTTGCGGCGGCCTATGGCGTTCTGTCGGGCATCCCCGGCGCGGACGGCATTGTTGGCGATCTGGGCGGCGGCAGTCTGGAACTGGCGCGGGTACGCGACGGCGCGGTGCATGAGACGATATCGCTGCCGCTGGGCGTGCTGCGCCTGCCGCAGATCCGGGCGAAGGGGCCGGCCGTTCTGGAACGGCAGGTGAAGAAGATGCTGGCGAAGGCGGGCTGGAATGCCGGACCTGACCTGCCCTTCTATCTGGTGGGCGGGTCGTGGCGCGCTCTGGCCCGGTTCGACATGCAGCTGACCAACTTTCCGCTGCCGGTGGTGCATCAATATGCGATGCCCGCCGCCCGCGCGGAGCAGCTGACGCGGATCGTGTCGCATGTGGGCCGGGCGCGGTTGAAGGATATTCCGTCGATCACCGGATCGCGCGTGCCGACTTTGCCCGATGCGGCGGCGTTGCTGTCGGTGGTCGTCCGGCAGTTGAAGTCGAGTGAATTGGTCGTGTCGGCCTATGGCCTGCGCGAAGGGCTGCTGTTCGAGGATCTGCCCGCTGACATTCGTACGCATGATCCGCTGCTGGTGGCGGCGGAGGCGGAGGGCGAGGCGCAGGGGCGCTTCGCGGGCCATGGCGACATGATCGACCGCTGGATTGGGCCGCTGTTCCGCGACGATGAGCCGTCCTGGCGGCGCATCCGTCGGGCCGCTTGCCTGCTGGCCGATGTGGGTTGGCGCGCCAATCCGGATTTCCGGGCGGAACGTGGGGTGGAGATTGCCCTGCACAGCAATTGGGTGGGCATTACGGCCTGCGAACGGGCGATGCTGGCGCAGGCGTTGCATAGCAATTTCGGTGGAGCTGCTGCCCCTGTCCCAGGCATTGGCGAACTGGCTTCTGCCGCAGCGCTCAAAAGGGCGACTTTGTGGGGGCTGGCTATCCGTCTTGGCCAGCGGTTGTCGGGCGGGGTCGAGGGGCCTTTGCTGGCGTCGAAGCTGGAGATGTTGGGCGACACGCTCGAACTGCGGCTGAAAGGCGTGGACATGGACCTGTTTGGCGAGGCGGTCGAGCGGCGGCAGCGGCATCTGGCGCAGGCCATGGGGGTTAAGTACCGGATGGCCTGGTGAGTGGTGGTGAATCTTAGGCAATTGACATCGTCACCCCGGACTTGATCCGGGGTCCCGCTTACCTTCATCCGCCAGTTATCCTTGGATAGCGGGACCCCGGATCAAGTCCGGGGTGACGAGGGGTAGATAATAGCGGCTTCCGATGCCGCCAACTTGCCCCCGCATCTATAAGGCCCTATTGCGCGCGCCCATGAACAGCAAGCACGCCCCCGACCCCGCTCTCCTCGCCAAGGCCGAAACGCTCGTGGAGGCGCTGCCCTATATGCAGCGATATGCGGGGCAGACGTTCGTCGTGAAATATGGCGGCCATGCGATGGGCGATCCGGAAGCCGCGCGCGACTTTGCCGAGGATGTCGTCCTGATGAAGGCGGTCGGCATCAATGTCGTCGTCGTGCATGGCGGCGGGCCGCAGATCGGCGCGATGCTCAAGAAGCTGGGCGTCGAATCGCACTTCGTGAACGGCCTGCGCGTCACCGACAGGGAAACGGCGCAGATTGCCGAAATGGTGCTGGCGGGCTCCATCAACAAGGAAATCGTCGGCTGGATTTCCGGCGCGGGCGGGAAGGCTGTGGGCATTTCCGGCAAGGATGGCGGGCTCGTCCTGTGCGAGAAGGTCGGCGATACGCGGGCGCCCGATCCCAATTCGGGGATTGAGCGCAATGTCGACCTCGGCTTTGTCGGCGATCCGGTGAAGGTCGATCGGTCGATCCTCGACACGCTGACGCAGAGCGGCATCATCCCGGTCATCGCGCCGGTGGGCATTGGTGCTGACGGACACACTTATAATGTGAATGCCGACACCATGGCGGGCGCGATCGCGGCGGAGCTTCAAGCTTCGCGCTTCTTCCTGCTGACCGATGTCGCGGGCGTGCTGGACAAGCAGGGGCAGTTGCTGACTGACCTCGACCCGGCGGCGATCAAGGTGCTGCAAGAGGATGGCACGATCAGCGGCGGCATGATTCCGAAGCTGGAAACCTGCGTGAAGGCGGTCGAGGGCGGCGTGGACGCTGCCGTCATTCTAGACGGACGGGTGCCGCATGCGATGCTACTGGAGATTTTCACGAAGCGCGGTGCGGGTACTTTAGTGCGGCGGTGAGGGATTCTCGCACCGTCATCCCAGCGAAAGCTGGGATCTTAGGCCCGGTTGCGCTTCCTCTCCTGAGATCTCAGCTTCCGCTGGGATGACGACAGGAACCCTTGTCGCGGCCTCCCCCGCTCGGCTAGAGCAGCGGCAGTCAATTTGGAGACCGCATGGCCTACGCGCTCTATCAGATCATTGTCATCCTGCTCGATGTGCTGTGGTGGATCATCATCATCCAGGCGATCATGAGTTGGCTGATCGCCTTCAATGTCATCAACACGTCCAGTGACATCGTGCGCACGATCATCGTGGCGCTCGACCGGATGACGGCGCCAATCTACAATCCGATCCGAAGGGTGATGCCTGACCTTGGCGCGCTCGACCTGTCGCCGATGGTCGTGTTGCTCGCCATCCTCATCATCCGACAGGCCATATTGCCGCCGCTCTTCGGGCTGGTGTGAGCGTCTGGAGGCAGGACGGAAACGACCTGCTGCTCTCTGTCCGGTTGACGCCGGGCGCGGCGCGTGAAGATATCGGCGGGTGCTGGACGGACGAGAAGGGTGCGCAATGGCTGGGCGCGCGCGTCCGCGCCGTCGCGGAAAAGGGCAGGGCGAACACGGCGCTCATCGCGCTGCTCGCCAAGGGACTGGACTGGCCACGTAGCGCGATTTCGCTGGAATCGGGTGACACCAACCGGCTAAAGCGGCTTCGTATCAAGGGCGGTGTCGACGCGCTGGCGCGCCTGTCCGCCATCATCAAGGAACGGGTTGAGGCAGCATGACCATCGGCAAGATCATCGACGGAAAGGCCTTCGCCGCCACGCTGCGCGCGAAAGTGGCGGAGGGCGTCGCCGCCTTTGTCGAACGTACGGGGCGCAAGCCGGGGCTGGCCGTCGTGCTGGTGGGCGATGACCCGGCCAGTTCCGTCTATGTCCGCAACAAGGGCAAGATGACGGTCGAGGCGGGCATGGAAAGCCTGGAGTTCAAGCTGCCCGCCAGCATCGGCGAGGATGCGTTGCTCGAACTGGTCGAGGAATTGAACGCCGATGACCGGGTGGACGGCATCCTCGTCCAATTGCCGCTGCCCGACCATATTGACGAGGCGGCGGTGATCGGCACGGTCGACCCGGCCAAGGATGTGGACGGGTTTCATGTCGTCAATTCCGGGCGGCTGGCGACGGGGCAGGAGGCGCTGGTGCCCTGTACGCCACTGGGCTGCATCATGCTGCTGAAGGATGAGTTGGGCGACCTGTCAGGCATGGAGGCGGTGGTCGTGGGCCGGTCCAACATCGTGGGCAAGCCGATGGCGCAATTGCTGCTGGCTGAGAATTGCACTGTGACCATCGCGCATAGCCGCACGCGGGACCTGGCTTCGGTCGTGCATCGCGCCGACATCGTGGTGGCGGCGGTGGGCCGTGCCGAGATGGTGAAGGGCGAATGGATCAAGCCGGGCGCCACCGTCATCGACGTGGGCATCAACCGCGTGACGGATACCGAGGATGGCAAGAGCCGGATCGTCGGCGACGTCGCCACGGCCGAAGCGCTGGCCCATGTGCGGGCGATTACCCCGGTGCCCGGAGGCGTGGGGCCGATGACGATCGCGGTGCTGCTGCGCAATACGCTGGTGGCGGCTCATGCGCGCGCGGGGCTGGCAAAGCCGGAGGGGCTGTGAAAGCAAAGCGGGCCGTCCTGATCGCGGCTTGCCTTATCGGGCTGGTCGCGGCGCGGCCCCCGATGCGGCATCAGCCCGATCCCAGTTCCGTCTTTGCCGCCGAAATCGCCTTCAACCGTCTGGCGCGGGACAAGGGGCAATGGACCGCCTTTCGCGAGACCGCCGCCGAGGATGCGGTGATGTTCGTGCCGCAGAGGGTGTTGGCGAAACAATGGTTGAAAGGACGCGCCGATCCGCCCAAGCCAGTCAGCTGGACGCCGTCCGTCATCCATGTGTCGTGCGACGGCAATCTGGCGGCGAGCACGGGCAATTGGCAGCGGCCGGATGGAACGGTCGGCTATTTCACGACGATCTGGCGGCGGGACAAGCAGGGCGCTTGGAAATGGGTGCTCGACCATGGCGATACGCTGGCCGCGCCGCGTCCTGCGTCGGAGTTTCTGGTGGGGAAGGTCGCCACCTGCAAGCGGGGCAAAGCGCCTGAGATGGTGGGCGCCAAGGCGAAAGCAGCGGTGCCACCTGCCGATGAAAGCCTGTTGTGGAATGCGGAGGCTGCGGCCGATGGCAGCCGCCATGTCAGCGTGCGGGTCTGGAACGGGACCGGCTATGACCTTGTGATCGACGACAAAGTGGCGGCGCCGGGGGCATGATCGAGCTGTTCATCTCCGCCTTCGTCACGCTGTTCGTGGTCATCGATCCGCCCGGCTGCGCGCCCATCTATGCCAGCCTGGCGACCGGTGCGAGCCATGCGCAGCGGCGGGCGATGGCGATCCGCGCCGTTGGCATCGCGGCGGTGATCCTGTTTATCTTTGCGCTGTGGGGGAAGCAGCTGCTGGGGGTGCTGGGCATCGCGCTCGACAGTTTCCGGATCGCGGGCGGGATCATGCTGTTCATCATCGCCATGGACATGGTGTTCGAAAAGCGCACCCAAAGGCGCGAGGACCGCGCGCACAAGATCGCCGAGACGCCTGAGGTCGAGGATGTGTCGGTTTTCCCGATGGCGATGCCGATGATCGCCGGGCCGGGATCGATCGCCACGGTGATGCTGCTGATGTCGCAGGCCGAAGGACTCGGCGAGCGGCTGGTCGTCATGGGCGCGGTGCTGGTGACGCTGGTGCTGATGCTGGGCGCATTGCTGGCCGCTGGGCCGATCATGGCGCGGCTGGGCAGCAAGATCGAGGCAGTGATTACCCGGCTGTTGGGCGTTCTGCTGGCGGCGCTGGCCGCGCAGTTCGTGATCGATGGGTTGAAGGCGAGTTTTTGAGGTTCGGTTTGCCTTTCTCCCCGTTCGGGCTCAGCCTTTCGAAGCCCTTCACTTCTTAGAAGAAAAGAAGAGCCCTTCGACAGGCTCAGGGCGAACGGTATTTTTTGGGGAGGCGGCTCGCCCACGAAAAAGCCGGGAGCGCTTGTGGCGCGTCCCGGCTCCGTTCGAAGTGGCGGCAGGCTTAAGCCCGGACGTCGCTTTCCGTGACCGGCGCGATCTTGATTTCGACGCGGCGGTTGCTGGCCTTGCCCTCGACCGTGGCGTTGGAGGCGATGGGCTGCGTTTCGCCGAAGCCGCGCGTTGCGATGCGAGCCGACTGGACGCCGTGGCTGGTCAGATAGTCAGCGACCGACTGGGCGCGGCGTTCTGACAGGGTCTGGTTATAGGCGTCCGCACCGTCGCTGTCGGTGTGGCCGTATACGTCGATATAGGTTTTGGGATATTGCGAGAGGACCGAGGACACTTCGTCCAGCGTCGGGCGGAACTGCGGCTGCACGGCGGCGCTGTCGATGGTGAAGGTGATGCCCGATGGCATGCGCAGCACCAGATTGTCACCATCGCGGATCACGTCCACGCCACTGCCAGCGGTTTCCTCGCGCAGCTTGCGTTCCTGCGCGTCCATGTAAGCGCCGATGCCTGCGCCCGCGACCGCGCCGATGCCCGCGCCCAGGATCTTTTCCGTGCGGTCACGCTTGCCGCCGACCAGATCGCCGAGCAGATAACCGCCCAGCGCGCCGCCGATGCCGCCGATCGCGGCCTTGGAAATCTGACGCTGCCCGGTGTTGGGGTCGGTCGTGCAGGCGGCGGTGGCGAGCATGGCGGCCAGACCTGCCGTACCCATGATGCGATGAGAAATCCGCATAGATTCAGTTCCCTTTTTGTCTTGCACCCGAAAGCGCGGATGCAGGCCCCAATCGTCAAAGCCCGCTTTTTGTTCCACAGGCGAACTGAACCGCAGGTGAGGGGACGGTTGTGAAACTGTAAGGAACAGGGTTATAGGGCGTAGCTGACCACCATGGCCACGATCCCCCCGCACGCTCCGACGCCCTTTCCCTGGGCAGACCTCGTCATCATTCTGGCGCTGGTCGCTTTGAATGGCGTTTTTGCCATGTCGGAACTGGCGATCGTGTCGGCGCGCCGCCCCCGGTTGCAGGCGATGGAGAAGGCGGGTCGTCGCGGCGCGCGCACGGCGCTGATGCTGGCGAGCGACCCCGGCAAGTTCCTGTCCACGGTCCAGATCGGCATCACCCTGATCGGCATCATCGCTGGCGCCTATTCCGGCGCGAGCCTTGGCGGACCCGTTGGCGAGCGGCTCCAGCAATTCGGATTGTCGCCCAATAGCGCCGAGAGTCTGGGTTTTGCGCTGGTCATCGGCCTGACCACCTATGCCTCGCTGATCATCGGTGAACTGGTGCCCAAGCAGTTTGCCCTGCGCTCGCCTGAACCCATTGCGGTCCTGATGGCGACGCCGATGCTATGGCTCGCCAAGATCACCGCGCCGATCGTGTGGGTGCTGGACGGGTCGAGCGCGCTCATCTTCCGCCTGCTGCGCATGACGCGGGAGTCGGAACATCATGTGACGGCCGAGGAATTGCACCTGATCGTCGCGGAGGCGAGCCGGTCTGGCGTGATCGAGGAAAGCGAGCGCGCGATCATTTCGGGCGTCGTGCGGTTGGCCGACCGGCCGGTGCGCGAAGTCATGACGCCGCGCATGGATGTGGACTGGATCGACATCGGCGCGGATGATGAAACTATTCGGGCGAGATTGCTCGAAACGCCGCACACTCGACTGCCGGTGGGCCGTGGAACGGTCGAGGATATTATCGGCGTCGTGCAGGCGCGCGACATCATGACCGCGCTGTTCAGGGGAGATCGGCTGAACCTGGAGTCATTGATGCGCCGTGTGGAGGTCGTGCCCGATCAGGTCGATGCGATGGACGCGCTGGAAGTGCTGCGCCGTGCGGACGTGCCCATGGTGATGGTGCATGACGAATATGGCCATTTCGAAGGCATCGCGACGCCCGCCGACCTGCTGTCCGCCATCGCGGGGCATTTCGCGTCCGATCGCGACGTGCATGATGAACCTGACCTTGTCGAACGGGAGGACGGCAGCTTGCTGGTGTCGGGCCAGATGCCGATGGACCTGCTCGCCGATCGGATCGGTATCGACCTGCCCGAGGACCGGGATTATGCCACGGTCGCGGGCCACGCGCTGTGGCTGCTCAAGCGCTTGCCTGAGGTCGGTGATTTCATCGACGACCAGGGGTGGCGATTTGAAATTGTCGATATGGATGGGCGCAAAATCGACAAGCTGCTGGTCGCGGAGCGTTAAAACGGCCTTCTGGCGACATTGCAGGAGATTCGGGTCGGCTTGTGACCAGGGCCGGTCATAAGGACGCTTGATTCCGATAGGCGAACGCACCCATTGGCTTGGGCGAGATAATTCGATATTTCGGATTTTATCGAATAGTCGAATCGGAAGGTCGCCATCCGTGGCAGGTGAAAATCAGCAGATGTCGTTACCGGACGCCGTCGAAGCACTGTCGGCATTGGCGCATAATCACAGGCTGGCCGTCTTCCGCCTGCTTGTTCGTGCGGGTGCCTCGGGTGTCCCGGCCGGAGAAATAGCGCGCGAAGTGGGGGCATTGCCAAGCACGCTCTCCACGCATCTCACCATCCTGGGGCACGCTGGCCTGATCCAGTCCCGACGCGAGGGGCGATCGGTTATTTACTCCGCCGATTATGAGGGGATGGGTGATCTTCTGAAGTTCCTCGTTTCCGACTGCTGCGCAGGACGTCCGGAAATCTGCGCGCCTTTGGTCGCCATGGTGGACACCGCAAATTGCTGTTCGCCTCAATGACAGTCATCCGCAACATTGCCGCTGAAGCCTTGGGCACGGCCATGCTGTTGGCCGTCGTCGTGGGGTCGGGGATCATGGGACAGCGGCTTGCCGCCGGTAACGATGCGATTGCATTGTTGGCGAACACGGTGGCGACCGGGGCGGGCCTCGTCGTCCTGATCCATATGTTCGCGCCGCTGTCAGGCGCACATTTCAACCCGGCGGTAACGCTTGTTTTCCTGCTGCGTGGTGAAGTCACCCCCCAAAAGGCTTTGCAATATGTGGTCGCACAGATTTGCGGCGCCGTTGTTGGCGTATGGACCGCGCACGCGATGTTCGCCGAGCCAGTGTTGCAAATCTCAACAAAATTGCGTGACGGCTGGGGGCAGGGTTTTGCGGAAGCCGTCGCCACCTTCGGCCTGATCGGGACGATATTGACGACACAGCGGTCCCGACCCGAGTTCACGCCGACGGCGGTGGGGCTCTACATCACGGCCGCTTACTGGTTCACGGCGTCCACATCCTTCGCCAATCCCGCCGTGACCGTGGCTCGCGGCCTGACGAACAGCTTTGCGGGGATTGCGCCATCATCGATCCCCTTGTTCATCGGCGGCCAAAGTGCAGGCGCCATAGTCGCGCTGATGGTGTTTGGCTGGCTTTTACAGGAGGACCCGTATCGTGCCTGATACCTTTCCCGTTAGGATATATCACAATCCCGATTGCGGCACGTCGCGTAACGCGCTCGCGATGATCCAGGCTGCGGGCTATCGTCCCGAGGTCATTGAATATCGCGACATCGGCTGGACCCGTTCCCTACTGGAGCGCCTGATCGCCGATATGCGCGCGTCGCCGCGTGATCTGTTGCGAGAAAAGGGCACGCCTGCCGCGGAACTCGGCTTGATGGGCGCGGATGCCACGGATGATCAAATCCTGGCGGCGATGGTCGAGCATCCCATTCTTGTGAACCGCCCTATTGTGGTCTCCCCCCTGGGCACAAAGCTGTGTCGTCCCTCAGAGGTCGTATTGACCCTATTGGACCGCCAGCCTGATCGATTTACCAAGGAGGATGGTGAAGTCGTAAAGCCCTGAGACGACCCGAGTTTCAAAAAGGCGCATTTCCCAAACGCAACGGGCGCGGCATTCACTGCCGCGCCCGTCAGGTTCAACAGGAGGGGCCGACCCCTCCGCTATTATTTGCCAGCAGCGGCAGGTCCGGTCGCCGGAGCCGCGTTGGCCGGAGCCTTGCCCTCGACGCTTTCGGCAGCGTTCGTCGCATTGGCGGCGGCTTCGCCGGGCGTTGCGCTCGCTTCTGCGGGTGCGGCATCGGCGGCGGGCAGGGGCAGGTTGGAGCCCTGCGTGTTGAGCCATGCGATCAGGTTGGCGCGGTCGGCCGGGTTGCCGAGGCCCGCGAAGGTCATCTTGGTGCCGGGCGCGAATTCACGCGGGCTGGTCAGCCAGTGATCCAGATTCTCGAAGGTCCAGTTGCCGCCCTTCTTCTTGAGCGCGTCGGAGAAGGCGAAGCCGCCCTTGCCCTGTCCGATGCCTTCGCCAACGGTTGCGTAAAGGTTGGGGCCGATGCCGTTGGCGCCGCCCTGGTTGACGGTGTGGCAGGCCGCGCACTTGGCGAAGACCTTTTCACCGGCGGCGACATCCGCGCTGGCGAGAAGCGTGTTCAGGCCGGGACCAGCAGCTGCGCCGCCTTCGCCCTCGGCCTCCACGCCTTCGATCGCGTAGCCCATCTTTTCGGGCCGTTCGTCATGGAAATATTTGGAGCTGACGATGCCGCCACCCAGCGCAATGATCCCCGCAAACAACGCCCAGCCTGCAATGGTGTTGAAACGATCACTCATTTCGCTTGGATTCCCTTGAATTTCTGTTCTGGCGGCTTGGTTTCCGCGCCCCCTCTAGCGCGCTGCCATAATGACGCAAGAGCGAACGTGCAAGCATGGTTGGAAGCTGTAACGCCTTCGCCGGTGTCAGTCGGGGATTCCGACACGCTTGCGCGCGCGTGGAGGAGTGCCTAAGCGCGCTTCATCCATGGAAAACTATCCTGCCCCCGCCCGCGCGCTGGTCGCGGAACTCGCCGAAAAGGCCGCAACGGACCCGTCGCGCGCCATCGCCTATCAGGGCGCGCCGGGCGCCAATTCGCACCTTGCGGCGCTTGGCTATGCGCCCGATTGGGTGCCGCTGCCCTGCTTTGCCTTTGAAGATGCGATCGACGCGGTGCGCAATGGTTTGGCGGCGCGGGCAATCATACCGATCGAAAACAGCCTGCACGGCCGGGTCGCCGACATGCATTTCCTACTGCCCGAATCGGGGCTGCACATCGTTGACGAATATTTCCTGCGCATTCGCCACTGCCTGATGGCGGTGGATGACAGCCCGGTCAAAAGCGCGATCAGCCATCCGCAGGCGCTGGGCCAATGCCGCCATTATCTGCGCGAGCGGGGTATCCAGCCGGTGGCCTATGCCGACACGGCGGGAGCAGCGGCGCTGGTCGCGGAATCGCGCAAGCCGGGGGAGGGCGCGGTGGCGCCCTATCTGGCGGCGGAGCTTTACGGGCTGAAGATGGTGGCGGAGAATATCGAGGATAGCGACGACAATATGACGCGCTTCCTTGTGCTGTCGCGCGAGCCGACCATGCCGGAGCCTGATGTGCGGGTCATGACGACATTCCTGTTCGAGGTGAAGAATGTCCCCGCCGCGCTGTACAAGGCGATGGGCGGCTTTGCGACCAACGGCGTCAACATGACGAAGCTGGAAAGCTATCAGCGGGGCGCGAGCTTCGCCGCGACGGAGTTCTTCTGCGACATTGAGGGCATGCCGGGCGACCCCGCCGTGGATCGCGCGCTCGCCGAACTGGAATTCCACAGCAAATGGGTGCGCATGCTGGGCAGCTATCGTCAGGCGCGGCCCCGGACCTGATGGGGTGACGGGCCGGGCGCTGCTGCCTATAGTCGATCCCATGCTGGCCGCGATCCTTCTTTCCGCTCTTGCCATGAGCGCGATCGTGGCGGTGCGTTACCTGCTCACCAGCGGCGGCTTTGCGCTGGCGACGCGGGTCCGGCAGCCGGGATTATATGCCGGGTTGGACCCACAAATCCGGCGGGAGATTGCGTGGTCGCTGGCATCGGCATTGATTTATGGCATTCCGGCGGGCGTGGTCGCCTGGGGATGGCAGGCGCAGGGGTGGACGCGCATTTATACCGACGCCGCTGCCTATCCGCTCTGGTATCTGCCTAT
Organism: Sphingobium sp. TomMM7A; assembly: GCF_055397305.1. Lineage (NCBI taxonomy): Bacteria > Pseudomonadati > Pseudomonadota > Alphaproteobacteria > Sphingomonadales > Sphingobiaceae > Sphingobium > Sphingobium sp. TomMM7A. Next base: position 71,657 of record NZ_AP027311.1, read on the forward strand.
ATCCGTGCTGCTATACCTCGTGGCGCATGACAGCTGGTTTTACTGGACGCATCGCTGGATGCATCGGCCGCGCCTGTTCCGCGCCGCCCATGCCGTTCATCATGCGAGCCGCCCGCCAACGGCCTGGGCGGCAATGAGCTTTCACCCGTGGGAAGCGCTGAGCGGCGCCATCGTCATTCCGGCGCTGGTGTTCCTCATTCCCATCCATGTGGGCGCGCTGGCCGTGGTGCTGACGATCATGACCATCATGGGCGTGTCGAACCATATGGGGTGGGAGATGTTTCCGCGCTGGATTGTGCAGGGACCGGCGGGCCGCTGGCTGATCACCGCCAGCCATCATCAGCGGCATCATGAACAATATAGCTGCAATTACGGGCTCTATTTCCGTGTCTGGGACCGGCTGTGCGGGACCGACCGGGGACTGGGCGATTTCAGGAAGGCGCACGGATGAAGGAAAAATTGCTGCTTGCGGCCGGGGCCATGTTGATCCTGCCCGGCGCCGCGCCGGTGGGCCAGCCGCAGCCGATCAGCATCGGGGTTGAAGGCCTGCGATCGCACAAGGGAAACCTGCTCGTCTGCGTCGCCCGGTCGCCCGCCTATTTTCCCGATTGCAGCCATGATCCCGACAAGCGCCATCTGGTCGTCGCCGCCACATCGGGGGCGATCCCGTTGGGCGATTTGGCACCCGGAACCTATGGCGTCGCGATCATCCATGATGAAAATGGCAATGGGAAGCTCGACACTTTCGTCGGTATTCCGCGCGAGGGCGTAGGGTTCTCCCGAAACCCGGCCATCCGGTTCGGCGCGCCCAGTTTCCGATCGGCGCAATTCATCGTGACGGGGTCGGCGATGCGTCAGGATATAAAGGTCAAATATTTCCTCTGATTGCATTCGCCCGGAACTGTAATGGCAGCGAAACATTCTAGGCGCTGACCATATTGATGGAACAGGGGATTTATGAACCATCGACAGATATTGTTCGCGGGCCTTGCCTTTATTGCGCTGGGTGCCGCCGACACCGCTTTTGCCCAGACGAACGACAGCAATGTGCTGACCGTCGGGATCGGCGCCGCCGTCATTCCCAGCTATGAAGGGTCGGACGACTATCGGGTGATCCCTGTCCCGCAGCTGCGCGGTAAGGTGAGCGACTTCGCCTTCTGGACGCGTGGGCCGAGCCTATATTTCGACGTCATTCCCAATCGGGGGCAGGACATCGACCTGCAATTGGGGCCGGTGGCGGGCGTCCGTTTTGATCGATCGAGCCGCAAGAATATCAAGGATGCCGCGGTGCGCGCCCTTGGCGAACGCGATAAGGCGGTGGAGCTTGGCGGCTTTGTCGGCATCGGCAAGACCGGCATCATCACCAGCGCCTACGACAATCTGTCGGTGCGCGTCGCCGTGACGAAGGATGTCGCGGGCGCACATGAAAGCTTCATCGTGACGCCAGCTATCGAATATTTCACGCCGCTTTCCACGCGCAGCTTCGTGGGCCTGGGCGTGTCGGCCGATTATGTGGGCAAGAAATATGGCCGCTATTATTATGATGTCGATGCCGCCGGGGCGCTGGCGTCCGGCCTGCCGGAATATTCGCGCGCGGGCGATGGTTCGGGTTTCAAGAAGGTCGGCGTCAACCTGACAGGTGGCCTGTCATTGTCGGGCGACATTCGTAAAGGCTGGGCGCTGTTCGCGCTGGGCGGCTATTCGCGGATGCTGGGTGCCTATGCGGACTCACCCATCGTCAGCATCGCGGGGTCCAGGAACCAATGGATCGGCGCGGTCGGGGTCGGCTATACCTTCTGATCTTGTGCGGATAGGGTGACGCCCCACATAAGGCGCTGTATGGACGCGGCACCCAAGCGCAACAAGGCAGGAGAATACGGCAGTGGCGACCCTAGGAATGAGCGACACCGATAAGGCAGCGGTGGAGGCGTTCCGCCGTGACGTGGTGGACCCGTCGCGCACCAGTCTTGTCATCGTCGATTTCTGGGCGGAATGGTGCGGGCCGTGCAAGCAATTGACGCCGATCATCGAGAAGGTTTGCGCCGACTACGCGTCCAAGGGCGTGAAGCTGGTGAAGATCAACGTCGATGAGGATAAGTTCATCGCCGCCCAGTTTCGTGTCCAGTCGATCCCGACCGTCTATGCCGTGTTCCAGGGCCAACCGGTCGCTGACCTGAGCCAGGCACGCACCGAAGGGCAGCTGAAGCAATATCTCGACCAGTTGCTGGCGCAGTTGCCGATCGAATCGGATGAGAAGACGCAGCTGGAGGAAATCGCTCCGCTCATTGAAATGGGCGAGGAAATGCTGACGGGTGGGGAGCCCGACCGGGCGCTTTCGGTGTTCGAGCAGGTTGGCCAGATGGTGCCTGACAATGCGGATGTCGCTTCCGGCCATGCCCGCGCACTGGTGGCGCTTGGGCAGCTGGATGAAGCGGAGGCCGTGCTCGCCGCTCTGCCCGCCGATGTCGCCAAGGATCAGGCGATAGACCGCGCCCGCGCCGCTCTTGCTTTGGCGCGCGACGCCAAGCCTGTCGCCGACCTGTCCGGGGTCGAGGCGAAGGTCGCCGCCAATCCCGACGATCATGATGCACGCTTCGAACTGGCGGGCGGCCTGATGGCGAATGGTGAGCGGGACCGGGCCGCCGACGAACTGCTGGAGATTGTCCGCCGCGACCGCGAATGGAATGAAGGCGCGGCAAAGGCGCAACTGCTCAAGCTGTTCGAGGCCACCGGCCTTGAAGACCCGTGGGTTGCGGGGCAGCGGCGGAAATTGTCGCAGATCCTCTTTTCCTGACGGCGCGGCCGGTGAACCGCGCCCGCGTCTCCATCTTTCCGTTGTCCGGGGCGCTGTTGCTGCCGGGCATGGACATGCCGCTGCACATATTCGAGCCGCGTTACCGGGCGCTGATCCATGACGCCATGGCGCGGGACCGGCGCATCGGTATGATCCAGCCGCGCGGGGAGGGGGCCAAGCCCGCCCTGTACGATGTCGGATGCTTGGGCCGGATCAGCGAATTCGAAGTGCTGGATGACGGCCGTTTCAACATCATATTGGAAGGGCTGGCGCGGTTCCGGGTGATCCGCGAACTCGACGTCACCACCGCCTTTCGCCAGATCGAGGCCGATGTCGAGCAAGCGCCGGAGGATGAGGTGCTTCACGCCGTCGAGCGCGCGGCGCTTGAACAGGAATCGCGGCGTTTTGCCGAAGCATTGGGCTATGTCGTGGACTGGACCGCCGTGTCGCGGCTCGACGACACGTCGCTGGTGAACGGCATAGCCCAGATCGCGCCATTCGATCCTGCCGCCAAGCAGACCTTGCTAGAGGCGGACAGCCTAAGCGAGCGGTGCGACCGGATCATTCAGCTGATGCAGATCGTTGGCCGGATGGAGCCTGATGGCGGGGCGACGATGCAATGATTTCGCCGGACCCTTATCTGTTGGCGAAGCTGGTCTGCCCTGTGACGCGGATGCCGTTGCGATGGAATGCTGAGAGCAGCGAGCTTGTTTCGGAGGCGGCGGGTTTGGCCTTTCCGGTGCGTGATGGCGTGCCGGTGCTGGTGGTGCGGGAAGCGAGGTCGCTAGGTTAGAAAATCCTCCCCATCGAAAGATGGGGAGGGGGACCGCCGCCAATGGCGGTGGTGGAGGGGAAGGACGCGCAGGTCGTGCCATTTTCCCCTCCACCATGCTTCGCATGGTCCCCCTCCCCATGCTCGGCATGGGGAGGATTTGACTCTAAGACTCCAAAGCCGTCTCGATCAGATCCCGGCCTTCCTTACTGTTCCAGTCCATCGCGCCGATCACGCGCAGCATCTCCTTGCCCTCCCGGTCGTACAGCACGGTGGTGGGCAGCATGCCGGTCGCATAGTGGAAGCCGAACTGATTTTCCGGATCAATAAAGCTTTTGAGGTGCGGCAGCGCATGTTTGGCGAAGAAGGGCTTCACCACGCTTTCGCCCTGGCTGTCCTGAGAGATGGTCAGCACGGCCAGACCCTTGGCCCCGTACGCCTTGGCGACGGCATCGAGCGTTGGCATTTCCGCGATGCAGGGCGCGCACCATGTCGCCCACAGGTTCACCAGCAACGGCTTGCCCGCGAAGTCCTGCAAGGTGGCGTCCTTGCCATCCGGCCCGGCGAAGGCGAAATCGGGGGCGCGGGTGCCTGCCTTTGAACGGTCGAGCGTGAAGCTGAACGCGCCCTTGCCGCTTTGCGGGGCGGCCGTCCCCTCTCTGGGCGCCTCGCCGCTTGTCGGGGGGACTGGCGCGCTGCTATTGGCTTGATCTTGCCCCGCGCCCGGCGATTGCCTATCGCACGCGCCGAGGCCAGCCAGCAGGAGCAGTGTCATTACGCAGGGCAAAGTTGATCGGGACGGGGAAGGTCGCACGGGAGACGGCTCCAACAGCATGTGGGGCGGACGCTTCGCAGCTGGTCCGGCTTCGGTCATGCGCGAGATAAATGCCTCCATCCCGTTCGACAAGCGATTGTGGAATCAGGACATCGCAGGGTCGAAAGCGCATGTGGCGATGCTGGCCAAACAGGGCATCGTCGAAGGCGAGGACGCGCAGGCAATCACCGAGGGGTTGAACCGCATCGCCGCCGAGTATGAAGCGAACGGCGTGCCGGTTAACCTGGACCTTGAAGACATCCATATGGTGACCGAGTCCCGGCTGGCTGAGCTGATCGGTTCGGCGGCGGGGCGGCTGCACACGGCGCGCTCGCGCAACGATCAGGTGGCGACGGACTTCCGCCTGTGGGTTCGCGACGCCATTGATGAGGTAGGGGCGGGGCTGGAGGCTTTGCAACAGGCGCTGCTCGCCCGCGCGGAGGAACATGCCGACGCGGTGATGCCTGGCTTCACGCATCTCCAGTCCGCGCAGCCGGTGACGCTGGGCCACCATCTGATGGCCTATTATGAGATGATCCGCCGTGACCGCAGCCGCTTTGCCGACGCGCGCGACCGGCTGAACGAATGCCCGCTGGGCGCGGCGGCGCTGGCCGGGACGGGTTTCCCGATCGATCGCCATGCGACAGCGTCGGCGCTGGGCTTTGCCAAACCAACCGACAATAGCCTCGACAGCGTCAGCGACCGTGACTTCGCGCTCGATTATCTGATGGCGGCGACCCAATGCAGCCTTCATTTGTCGCGGCTGGCGGAAGAATTCATCATTTGGGCGAGCCAGCCCTTCGGCTTCGTGAAGCTGCCCGACGCCTATTCGACCGGCAGCTCGATCATGCCGCAAAAGCGCAATCCCGACGCCGCCGAACTGGTGCGCGGCCATGCCGGGCGGATCATGGGCTGCATGACGGCGCTTTGCGTCACGATGAAGGGCCTGCCGCTCGCCTATTCCAAGGACATGCAGGACGACAAGCCGCCAGTGTTCGAGGCGCATGACCTGCTGGGCCTGTCCATCGCGGCGATGACCGGGATGATCGAGACGGTGTCGTTCCGCACCGATCGCATGCGCGGCCTTGCCGAAAGCGGCTTTGCCACCGCCACCGACCTGGCCGACTGGCTGGTCCGCGAAGCCAATGTGCCGTTCCGCGAGGCGCATCATATCACCGGCCGCGCCGTCGCGGCGGCAGAGAGTGCGGGCACGCCGCTCGCCGACCTGCCGATCGAGACGCTGAAAGCGATTGACGCCCGCATCGATGAGCGCATCTATGCGGTGCTGACGGTCGATGCGTCGGTCGCGAGCCGCAAAAGCCATGGCGGCACCGCGCCCGATCAGGTGCGCGCGCGGATCACTCAGGCGCGGAAGGAACAGGCATGAGGATCGCCATCAGCCGGAACATCGCCTTCGCCCTGCTGGCGCTTGGGGTTGCCGCCTGTGGCGGACGTCAGCCGTTAAAGCCGGTCGCAGGGCAGAAAATGCCTGCGGTGCCGGTCGGCGCGGTGGCTGCCCCCACCGCGCAGCAGCTCATGATCCCATCCATGCAGTCGCGGCCCGAGCGGAGCGTCGACATCCTCTCGCAGTCGGAGGAGCGCAAGGATGATCCGTTCAACCTGCCGCCCGAAAACCAGCCCTGACAAGATTCGCTAGGACAAAAGAGCCTTGGACCATTTCGACTATGTGAACGGCGCCATGCATGTGGAGCAGGTGCCGATGGCGGACATCGCGCAGGCGGTCGGCACGCCGGTCTATATCTATTCGACCGCTACCCTGACGCGCCACGTCAATGTCTTTCGAGAGGCCCTGTCGCGGCTGGACGATCCGCTGATCGCCTTTGCGGTGAAGGCCAATCCCAATGGCGCGGTGCTGGCGACGCTGGCGAAGCTGGGGCTGGGCGCTGACGTGGTTTCTGGCGGCGAGTTGCTGCGGGCGATCGCCGCTGGCATCCCGGCGAATCGCATCGTCTTTTCCGGGGTCGGCAAGACAGCCGAAGAGATGCGGCTGGCGCTGGAGCACGGCATCTTCCAGTTCAATCTGGAGAGCGAGCCGGAAGCCGAGATGCTGTCGGAAGTTGCGGTGTCCATGGGCAGACAAGCGCCCGTCGCCTATCGGATCAACCCCGATGTGGACGCGGGAACGCACGCCAAGATTTCGACCGGCAAGTCGGAGAACAAGTTCGGCATCCCCTACACCCATGCGCTGGAAAGCTATGCCGCTGCCCGCGACCTGCCGGGATTGGATGTACAGGGCGTCGCTGTCCATATCGGCAGCCAGCTGACCGATCTTGCCCCGCTTGAGGCGGCCTTCACGAAGGTCGGCGCACTGATCGAAAAGCTGCGCGCCGCTGGGCATGCCATCCGCACCGCCGATCTGGGCGGCGGACTGGGCGTCCCCTACGACCCGTCGCTCCCGATCCCGCCGCTGCCTGCTGTTTATGGCGAGATGGTGACGCGGGTCACGGAGGGCTGGAATGTGCGCCTGATGTTCGAACCGGGTCGGGTCATCGTCGGCAATGCAGGTGCGCTGCTGTCGCGGGTGGTGCGCGTCAAGCAGGGTGCGCAGGCACCGTTCGTGATCGTCGATGCGGCGATGAACGATCTGATGCGGCCCAGCCTCTATGATGCCTGGCATGATATTCGCGCCGTTGATCCTTCGGGCGCGCGGGAGACCGCCAATGTGGTGGGGCCGGTCTGCGAGACGGGCGATACTTTCGCCATGCACCGTGACATGGACGTGGTGCAGGCGGGCGATCTGGTCGCCTTCATGACGGCGGGAGCCTATGGCGCGACCATGGCGGGCACCTACAACAGCCGCCCGCTGACGCCCGAAGTGCTGGTTTCCGGCGACAAATGGGCCGTCGTCCGCGCCCGTCCGCCGATCGAGGCGCTGATCGAGGCGGACAGCATTCCTGATTGGGTGCAGGGCTGATGCAAAGCCTGCCCGTCTTCCTGGTGTTGAAGGGCAGGGCCGTTATCCTGACGGGCAGCGGCGAGGCTGCGGACGCCAAGCGGCGGCTTCTGGAACGGGCGGGCGCGCGCGTCGTGGGGGAGACTGAGGACGCGGCCATCGCGATTGTCGCGGATGGCGATGACGCGACGGTTGCGCGGCTGAAGGCACGGGGCGTGCTGGTGAACGCGACCGACCGGCCGGAGCTTTGCGATTTCACCCTGCCTGCCATCATCGATCGCGATCCCGTGCTGATCGCCATCGGCACGGGCGGCGCGTCGGCGGGGCTGGCAAAGGCGCTGCGCCAGCGGATCGAGGCAATATTGCCGGAAAAGCTGGGCAGGCTTGCCACCGCGTTGCACGCTGCCCGAGACGCCATTCGCGCACGCTGGCCCGATGCCAGCGCCCGCCGCCGCGCGATTGACGCTGGCCTGTCGGCTGGCGGTCTGATCGACCCGCTGCGCGAGGATTCCGCTGACGAGGTGCCCCGCTGGCTGGCGGAGCAGGGCGATGCGGAACCCTCCCGTCTTGTCGCGCTGTGCCTGCTGTCGAGCGATCCCGATGACCTGACGCTCCGCGCGGCGCGCCTGCTTGGGGAGGCTGATCGCATCTATCATAGGCCCGATGTGCCAGCGGCGATCCTTGACCGTGCTCGCGCCGACGCTGTGCGCATCCCCGCCATCATGCCGCCGGATACACCGGAGGAGGGGCTCTCGCTCTGGCTGGAGATGCCGCAATGAGCCGGGTGTTCGTCTATAACAGCGAAGCGGCGCGCGAAATCTCTCTCGATGATTTTTGCGCGCAGGCGGACCATGCCCCTTTCAGCTGGATTCATGCCGATGGCTGGCGGGAGGATGCCCAAAGCATCGTTTCGCGCTGCGACCATATGCCGCAGGCGGCGCTGTCGGCGCTGTTGGCGCAGGAAACCCGGCCGCGTTGCACCGTGATGGCGCATGGTGCGCTCATCAACCTGCGCGGTCTGGGTGCGGACGCCGAGGCAAGCGGCGATCCGTTGGTGTCGATCCGCCTGTGGGCCGAACATGCGCGGGTGATCACCGTCAGCTACCGCCCACTCGCGGCGATGGAGGCGGTGGTGAAGCAGATGCTGGCCGGAGAGATTCGCGATCCGGGCGACCTTATCGCCGCCTTTGCGCAGGAAATCACTGAAGCGCTTGATCCGGAAGTCGCGCAACTGGGCGATGATCTGGACGAGATCGAAAGCGCGCTGAGCGACAATGGCGCGGCCGAGGTGCGGCGGCAGGTGTCGGAAATCCGGGCGTCGGCGATAAGCTATCGCCGCTTCATCTCACCGCAGCGGCAGGCGCTTGAAAGATTGTCAGCGGCGGATGCGCCCTGGCTTCATCCCGATGATCGGCTGCATTTGCAGGAAGCGGCGGATCGCTGCGCCCGCATGGCGGAGGAGTTGGAAGCGGTGCGCGAACGATCGGCGCTGGCGCATGAAGAGCTGACGGACCTGCGCGCGGAACAGATGAACCGGCAGGCGCTGATCATATCGGTAGTGGCGCTGGTTTTCCTGCCGCTCACCTTTCTGACCGGGCTGCTCGGCATGAACGTCAACGGCATTCCCTTTGCCCATGAAGCCTGGGCCTTTTGGGGCGTGGTAGGGGTCTGCGTCGCGATGGCGATCGGGATTGGCGGCTGGTTCACCGCGACTCGCTGGTTGAAGCGCTGAAACCCTGATCGTTTCAGGGGCGGGCAGCGTTCAGCCGGGCGATTTCATCATTCAACGCCTGGATCGATGAGACCAGCCGCGCCCTGTCGACCTGCATTTCCTTAAGCGCGTCGCGCGTCTCGCCCAGTTCCACCGCGCGTCGCGCAATGCGGGCGTCGAGTTCGGCATTGTGCCGGGTGAGGGCGTTCACCTCATCGGCGCGCTGGCACAAATGGCGGAGCCGCGCGTCCAGCACATCGAAGTCGAAAGGCTTGGTGACATAATCGTCCGCACCTGCTTCCAAAGCCTCCACGACGCTGGCGTTATCCTGCTTGCCCGCGATCATCACGAAACTCGCCTGACCGGCAAGGCCAGCGGCACGGATTTTCTTCAATGTGGCTATGCCCGGCAGGATCGCCAGTCCCATGTCGATCAGGATGATGTCCACAGAGCGGGAGAGAAGGCGGTTCAGCGCCACGAAGCCGTTTTCGGCCAGCACCACGTCATAATGGAGATGGGAAAGGCGACGCGCGATCACGGCGCGGGCCGTGTCGTCTTCCTCGATCAGCAAAAGCCTGCGGCGACGAAGCGGGCGAGCGCTCTTCGCGTTGTCGCCGTCCTTGTTAAGCGTCCTCGCAGCGGATTTGAAAAACTGCATGGCATGCGTCTCCTCACACGCCTTGATCTAGGATAAGTGCGCAAAGAAATGGTTAATGCGATCTTTCGTGTGAAGGTGCTTCCGCTTCGGGCGCATAGGCGCGCAGGAAGCAATCGACCGCAAAAGCCACATCGGCCTCCACTTGCTCGGGCGTGGGCGGCTGACCATTGCCCCAGATCATCTGCTGATGACTGCCCGACAAGGTGAGCACAATCAGCGTCCGCGCCGCAAGCTGGGCATCGGCGCGGCGCAATTGGCCCTGCTCCATCGCCGCCTCCAAAAAGCGGGCGAGCAGGTTGCGCGTATATAAGGGCGCGAGTTCCAGGAAAATCTCGCCCATTTTGGGAAAGCGGCTCGACTCCGCCGCCACCAGCCGATGCAGGGCGATCGCGTCTGGTGACGTCACCTTGCGCAGCAGATCATGACTGAAGCGCAGGAGCGTTTGATCAAGTGGACCACCCGTGTCCAGAAGCTGGGCGAGGCTGGCATGATAGGTTTCCGTCGCGTCGCGTAGGACGGCGGCAAACAATTCCTCCTTGCCGGGGAAATAGCTCCACAAGGTGCCCTTCGACCCACCCAGTTCGGCGGCGATGGAGGACATGGTGGTCGCGGCATAGCCATTTTCCAGGAATGACCGGCGGGCGACCGCGACGATCGCATCACGGCGATCGCGCCTGTTCGCTTCGCGGCGGGATAGGGAGGCAAGGTCTGTAGAGGCGCTCATAAAGGCGTACCATATAGTACGATTATCTTGTTGACAAGGCCGTGCAGCAGGCGCAAAGGCGGTTTTCATACCACATGGTACAGTTTCTTATGTCCCTAAATCGTCTCATTAATTCCGCGCATGCCGGGTTTCTGCCGGTCGCGATATTGGCGCTTTCCGCCTGCGCGGCCGTGCCAGATCTCGGCAAGGCGCCCGCGCCCCGGACAGCCTCCAGCATCGCGGCGTCGGAAACGCTGGGGCAGGGCGACGCGCTATGGCCAGCCGATGGATGGTGGAAAAGCTATGGCGACTCGCAACTTGATGCGTTGATGGAGGAGGGACTTGCCGCCTCCCCCGACATCGCTGCCGCTTCCGCGCGTTTCCGCCAAGCATCCGCCGCCGCGCAGCAGGCCGGAGCCCCGCTGCTCCCGTCCGTTGATCTTACCGGATCGGCCGCCGCGACGAAGCAAAGCTATAATATGGGCTTCCCCAAGGACTTTGTGCCCAAAGGCTGGTTGGGTACGGGAAAAGCCGCGCTCGACCTGAATTTCGACCTTGATCTGTGGGGCCGGAACCGGGCGGCGCTGGCTGCCGCCACATCGGAGGCGGAGGCTGCCAGCATCGATGCGCAGCAGGCGCGTCTGATGCTGACGACGGGCATCGCCGATGCTTATGCCGACTTGGCCCGCCTGTTCGACCAACGAGCTATCCAGCAACGCGCGCTGGACATCCGATCCGCCAGCCAGAAACTGGTGACGGAGCGGCAGCGCAACGGACTGGAAACGCGGGGTAGCGTGCGGCAAGCCGATGCGACAGTGTCCGCCGCCCGCGCCGTGCTGGCGGGCATTGACCAATCCATCGCCGTCCGGCGGCATCAGATCGCGGCGCTGATCGGCGCAGGCCCTGATCGCGGCCTTGCCATCACGCAGCCGCATCTGGGCAAGGTCACGGATTTGGGCCTGCCCGCCGATGTCACCACCAACCTGGTGGCACGCCGTCCCGATGTCGCCGCCGCGCTTGCCCGCACGGAAGCGGCCGCCAAGCGCATCAAGGTCGCCCGCGCCGACTTCTTCCCGGCCATTAGCCTCAGCGCCCTCGTCGGGGTGCAGTCACTCGGCTACAATACGTCCTTCCTTGATCCCTCGACGTCGGGTCCGCGCTCTTTCCTCGACACCTTGTTCAGCAAGGATTCGCTGTTCGGCAATGTCGGGCCAGCGATCAGCCTGCCGATCTTTCATGGTGGGGAACTGCGTGGCCGCTATCGTGGCGCGCGGGCGACCTTCGATGAAGCCGTCGCCAATTATGACAAGACCGTCCTCGGCGCCTATCGCGACGTGGCCGACGCCGTCACCGGCCGCCGGATATTGGGTCAGCGGCTGACCGAGGCCCGCGCCGCGCTGGCCGCGTCCGAGGAAGCCTATGCCATAGCGCAGAAGCGCTACAGAGGCGGCCTGTTCACCTTCCTCGACGTTCTGAATGTCGAGGACCAGCTGCTTTCCGCCCGCCAATCCGTCGCGGAGCTTGAAGCGCTGACCTTTTCCACTGACATTGCCCTCATTCGCGCGCTGGGCGGCGGCTTCGCTGCCAGCGGCACATCGTCCAAGGACCTGCCCAATGGCTGATGCAGCCCCTGAATTCACCGCCGATACCGGCAGCGCCGACAAGAGCGCGCGGATGGAGCAGCGCAAGAAGTGGCTGGTTCGCCTTGCCATCGCCGTGTTCGTCATCGGCGCGATCTATGCTCTCTGGTATCTGCTGATCGGCCGCAATCATGTCGGCACGGACAATGCCTATGTGAATGCCGAGATCGCGCAGGTGACGCCGCTCATCTCCGCGCAGGCCGTCGAAGTGCGGGTGACTGACACGCAGGCGGTGAAGCGCGGCGACATATTGGTGCGGCTCGATCCCACCAACGCCCGCATCGCCGTTGCGCAGGCGGAGGCCGACCTTGCCGAGGCGCGCCGCCGCTTCCGCCAGACGGCCGCGACCAGTTCATCGCTCGCCGCCCAGGTTCAGGCGCGCGGTGCCGACATCACGCAGGCCGGCGCGCAGCTCGCCGCGGCGCAGGCCGATTATGACAAGGCGCGCATCGACCTTCAGCGGCGCGAGGCACTGGCGCCCGAAGGTGCTGTCTCGGGCGAAGAAGTCACCAGCGCGCGCAAGGCATTTGCCGCCGCCCGCGCGGGCCTTGAACAGGCGCGCGCAGGCGTGGCGACGGCACGCGCAACTCAGGGCGCGGCCGAAGGTCAGCTCGCCGCCAATGATGCCCTTGTCAGTGGTTCGACGGTCGAAACGGACCCCGCCGTCCTCGCAGCCAAGGCAAAGTTGGAAAATGCCCGGCTCGACCTTGGCCGCACGATCATCCGCGCGCCGATCGATGGCGTGGTGACGCGCCGTCAGGTGCAGGTCGGCCAGCGCGTCGCGCAGGGCAGCCCGATCATGAGCATCGTCCCGCTCAGCCAAGTCTATGTCGATGCCAATTTCAAGGAACGGCAGCTGCGCCGCGTGCGCGTCGGCATGCCCGCCACGGTCATTGCCGACATCTACGGCGGCGACGTCGTTTATCATGGCAAGGTCATCGGCTTTTCGGGCGGCACCGGATCGTCGCTGGCGCTGATCCCCGCGCAAAATGCGACCGGCAACTGGATCAAGGTGGTTCAGCGCCTGCCCGTGCGCATCGCGCTGGATCCCAAGGAACTTGCTGCGCACCCGCTCCGCGTGGGCCTCTCGACCGAGGTCGAGATCGACCTTTCGGGCGCCTGAGGAGCCACGCGGTGACGGAGGCGGCGGAAAGATTTTTCATGGACCCCCGGCGGCGGATGCTGGCCGGGTTCGTGCTGGCGCTCAGCAATTTCATGGTCGTGCTGGACCTGACGATCGCGAACGTCTCGGTGCCGCACATCGCTGGGAACCTTGGCATTTCGCCTGACCAGGGCACCTGGATCATCACGTCCTATGCTGTGGCGGAGGCGATCTGTGTGCCGCTTACCGGCTGGCTCGCCCAGCGGTTCGGCACGGTGCGCCTGTTCATCTGGGGCATGATCGGCTTCGGGCTCTTCTCGCTTCTCTGCGGCCTTTCGACGACGCTCGGCATGATCGTCGCCTGCCGTATCGGACAGGGGCTGTGCGGCGGCCCGCTGATGCCGATGTCGCAAACCCTGTTGATGCGCATCTTTCCCGCCGAACAGCGGGCCAAGGTGATGGGATTGTGGGCCATGACCACGCTCGCTGGCCCAGCGGTGGGGCCGATCATCGGTGGCTATATCAGCGACAATTGGAGCTGGCACTGGATCTTCTTCATCAACCTGCCGATCGCGGTGGTGTGCGTGTTCGCCGCCATGGTGCTGCTGCGTCCGGCCGAAACCGAACGGCATAAGCTCCCCATCGATTATATCGGCCTCGCCCTGCTCATATTCTGGATCGGCTGCCTCCAGATCATGCTGGACACCGGCCGCGACCATGACTGGTTTGGCGATCCGATGATTGTCGCGCTGGCCGTGATGGCCGGGATCGGCTTCCTCGTCTTCATCATCTGGGAACTGACGGAGGAGCATCCGATCGTCGATCTGCGGGTGTTCCGCCATATCGGCTTCACATCGGGCGTGCTGACCTTGTCGCTATGCTTCGGCGCCTATTTCGCCGGGATCGTGATCATCCCGCAATGGCTTCAGATGTCCATGGGCTATCCCGCCTATTCGGCCGGGTTCGTCACCGCCTTCACGGCCATGACCGCGATCTTGGCCGCACCCTTTGCGGGCCGCGCGGTCGGCAAGATCGATGTGCGCCTGCTGATATCGGGTTCGGTGATCTGGATGGGTATGGTCACCATGTGGCGTTCGGGCTGGACCAGCACGGCCGACTTCTGGACTTTGGCCATGCCGCAGGTCGTGCAGGGCTTTGCCATGCCCTTCTTCATGATCCCGCTGACCACCCTGACGCTGGGATCGGTGCGGCCGGAAGAGACCGCGTCGGCGGCGGGCATGCAAAGCTTCCTGCGCACGCTGGCGGTCGCGATATCCACCTCCATCGTGCTGACCGGCTGGGGCAATGGCCAACGAACCGCGCGCAATGAAATGGTGTCGGCACTTGATCCGGGCGTCGGATCGCAGCTTGCCGGTTCCGGGCTGTCGGCTGAGCAGACGCCGCAGATGATCGCCAATCTGGTCGATCAGCAAGCGACCATATTGTCGATGAACCATGTCTTCTTCGTGGCGGCGCTGGTCCTGTTCCTTGCGGGCGCGCTGGTCTGGTTCGCGCCCAAGCCCACCGGCCGGGTGGACATGTCGGCGGCGCATTAGAGCAAGCCTATCTCCCGGTCGATGCCGATAGCGCGCAGGAAAGCCGCGTCATGGCTCACCACGATCAGCGCGCCGTCATAACCGCGCAGGCCCTGTTCGATCGCCGCAATGCTGTCGAGGTCGAGATGATTGGTCGGCTCGTCCAGCATCAGCAGCGGCGGCAAGGTGGCACCTCCCAGCACGCAAGCCAGCCCGGCGCGCAACAACTGCCCGCCGCTAAGGCTGCCCGCCTGTTGCAAAGCCAGATCCGCCCGAAAGCGAAAGCGCGCCAGCGCCGCCCGCACTTCATTATGCGTCGCTTGCGGGTGCAATCGGGCGAAATTATCTGCGATGCTGGCGCGTGGATCGAGCAGTTCCACCCTCTGGTCCAGCAGCGCGCAGGCCGCCGGCCGCTCGACCTTCCCCGCCAAGGGAGGCAGGCTGCCCGCAATCACATGCAGCAGGGTTGATTTGCCCGCGCCATTCGGCCCGGTGATCGCGATCCGTTCCGGCCCGTTGACGCTCAGGGACAGCTCCCGCAGCACCGGCGCGCTGGCATCATGACCTGCCGTAACATGGTCCAGCGTCACGATCCTCTGGCCAGACTGAACGGCGGTGGAGGGCAGGGCAACGGTCAGGCTCTCGACCACCTCGATCCGCTGCCGTGCCGTCTCTGCCGCCAGCGTTGCTTCCCGCCGCAGACGCTCCGCCAGCCGCGCCGCTTCGCCGCCCGATCCCTCGGCCCGATCCTTCCTCAATCCGATCAATATGCGCGGCATGTCGCCCTTGGCCCCCTTGCGCGCTCCGGCGGCGTCACGCCTCTGCTTGCGCTCGGCCGCGACCTGCGTCCGCTTGGCGATGTCCTTCCGATGCCGTTCGGCATGGGCCAGGTCCTGTTCGGCCGCCGCCAGTTCGACCGCCTTGCGCTCCTGCCATGAGGAGAAATTCCCGCCATGACGGCTGATGCCCAGCGTCGTCAGCTCGGCAATCGCCTCCATCTCCTCCAGCAGCGCCCGGTCATGGCTGACCACGATCGCACCCGCCCGCCAGCGCCCCAGCAAAGCGATCAGCGCCGCGCGCCCCTCCACGTCCAGATTATTGGTCGGCTCGTCCAGCAGCAGGAAGTCGGGCCGGGCAAAGATCGCTCCGGCCAGCGCCGCCCGCGTCCGCTGACCGCCCGACAATTGGGCGAGCGGTGTATCGGGTTCTACGCTCAGCCCAACTTCCGCCAATGCTTCCTCGATCCGCGAAGGCAGCGTCCAGTCGCATGCTTCCAGTTCGACCATGTCCGCATCGCCCCGCTCGGCCTTGGAGAGCAGCGCCATAGCCTCCCGAACACCGAACAAATCCGTGAACGTCTCGCCCGGCTCGACCTGCACCGTCTGCCGCAGTTCGGCCACCGTCCCGTCCAGCTGAACACTGCCGCCGCTGGGCTTCAGCCTCCCGGAAATGAGCGCAAGCAGCGTCGATTTGCCGACGCCATTGCGTCCGACAAGTCCGATCCGCTCGGAAGTGAAACGAAAATCAAGGTCTCTAAGGACGGATGTCCCGTCAGGCGCGGACCAGCTGATATGAGAGAGAGTAATCGCAGGCATGGACAAAAAACTTCCTGAAAGCAAAGCGTTGGGGCTGTGCGATCAGTTGCATGTCCATTATGTCGATCCTCCGGAAACTGGCCTGCACCGATACAGCAGGCCGCTCACCCTGGCAACCGTAGCGCGCTCCCCCAATTGACGCGGCGCAGCATCGCGGTCACTGAAAGAGCAAAAGGGCTGGGTCCAATGCGAATCGTCATCATCGATGACAGCGGCCTGCGCGCGACGGTTCTCGAGGAAGGACTGCGTGAGGCGGGCTATGACGATATCCACATCGTCCCCCCGCGCGGCGGCTTCGTCGCGCGGCTCGAACGCATGGCGCCCGACGTCGTGCTGATGGACCTGGGCAGCCCCAGCCGCGACACGCTGGAAGAAATGCTCTCCGTCAGCCGTGCGCTCGCCCGACCGATCGCCATGTTCGTCGATCAGTCCGACGAGTCCATGATCGGCGCGGCGATCGACGCGGGTGTGTCCGCTTATGTGGTCGATGGCCTACGCAAGGAACGGGTGAAGCCGGTGCTGGAGCTGGCCGTCCGTCGCTTCAACGCCTTCGCCCGACTCCAGACCGAACTGGACGAGGCGCGGACGCAGCTTTCCGACCGCAAGATCATCGACCGCGCCAAATCCATCCTGATGAGCCAGCGCGGCATCAACGAGCCGGACGCCTATGCGCTGTTGCGGTCGAGTGCGATGAATCAGGGGAAAAAGATCGTGGATGTCGCCCAGGCACTGATCACCGCGAGCGACTTGTTGGGAGGGGGCCTATGACGATATCCTTGCGCATCGCCTATTTGCCGCTGACCGATTCCGCCGTGCTGGCGGTGGCGCGGGAAAAGGGTTTCGCGGAGGAGGAGGGGATCGCCCTCGATCTCGTCCGCACGGTTAGCTGGGCGACGTTGCGCGACCGGCTGATCTTCGGTCAGGTGCAGGCCGCGCACATGCTGGCGCCGCTTGCCATCGCGGTGACGCTGGGTTTGAGCCAGCAGCCCGCGCCGCTGTCGGCGCCCTATAAGCTCAACGTCAACGGCAACATGCTGGTGATGGCGCGCGAGTTCGCGCAGGCGCTCGACCCTGATGTCGCCGCACGGCTCGACGATCCGCTTGGCACCGCCCACGACTTCGCCGCCGCTATCGGCCTATGGAAACGCAAGCCGGTGATCGGCGTCGTCCACCGCTTTTCCAGCCATGCCATCATGCTGCGCTACTGGCTGGCGAGCGCGGGCGTCGATCCGGATCGCGACGTGCTGTTGCGAGTCGTGCCGCCTTCGCTGACGGTTGAGGCCCTGCGCGGGGGCGAAATTGACGGTTTCATCGCTGGCGAACCCTGGGGCAGCGCGGCTGTCGAAGCGGGCCTTGCCGAAGCGGTGGCGATTGGCGAACGGATATGGCGGCGCGGCGTGGAAAAGGTGCTGGCCTTCCGGACGCCATGGCTGGAGGAAAATCCGCAAACCGTGGACGCACTGATCCGCGCGCTGGTCCGTTCCGCCGCCTGGTGCGACGACCCGGCGAATCATGAAGCGCTCGCCCACCTCCTGTCGCAACCGCATTTCGTCGATCAGCCCGCCGACCTCATCCTGCGCGCACTGTCGGGCCGCATTACCGCACGGCCGGATATGCCGCCGCTCGACATGCCCGACTTCATGCTCTTCTCCCGCGAAGCGACGCCCTTTCCGTGGCGTAGCCAGGCGCTATGGCTCTATTCGCAACTCGCCCGCTGGAAGATGGTGGATCATACGCCTGAAAACGCGGCCAAGGCCGGATCGGTATTCCGCCCCGACATCTTCCGCCGCGCGCTGGCCGAAAGCAATGTGCCGATTCCCGGCGCCAGCATGAAGGTGGAGGGCGCCGTCGCATCCCCCTTGGCGGTGGGCTCCAAGCGGGGAGAATTGACGCTCGGCCCCGACCGCTTCTTCGACGGCCGCACATTCGACCCCGAACATATCGAGGATTTTCTGAAGAGCTTCTAACGCGCGTGGCGCTTGAAAAAATTGTGCCTTGCAACATGAAACGAATCATTAGATAAGGCAAAGGTCGCGCGACGAAGCGCGTTCATGGATGAGCACGCCCAAGGATGGGGTCGCGCTCTCCTTAAACAATATTTGCAGCAAAGCCGCTGGCCGGGTCCCGTCACAAACGGGCGTCCGGAGAGCGGCTTTTTTTGTGTCCATTTCACTTGGATTGAAGGACCTCGTCATGGCAACTGCTTATTGGGATCGCGAGAAAGGCGGCGAGGGGACAGCCGGGCCAACCAGCTTCTGGAAAGCTGGCCACACGCCGACCCTGATTGCCGCTTTCCTCTATTTCGACCTCGCCTTCATGGTGTGGGTGCTGCTCGGGCCGCTTGCGCCCTCCATTTCCAAGACGCTGGGCCTGACCCCTGCGGAAAAGGGCCTCATGGTCGCGGTGCCGACACTGGCGGGCGCGCTGCTTCGCGTGGTCAACGGCCTGTTGGTCGACCGCATTGGCTGCAAACAGGCGGGCGCGATCAGCCAGGTCATCGTGATCCTTGGCCTCTTCACCGCCTGGTTCATGGGCGTGAATAGCTTCGGCGGGACGCTGGCGCTGGGCGTCATCCTGGGGTTTGCAGGCGCTTCCTTCGCCATCGCGCTCCCCCTGGCAAGCCGCTGGTATCCGCCTGAGCATCAGGGCAAGGCGATGGGCCTTGCCGGCATGGGCAATTCGGGCACGGTTCTGGCGTCCTTGTTCGCGCCGATCCTTGCCAAGCTGTTCGGCTGGAACGCGGTGCTGGGCCTCGCCTGCATCCCGCTGACCATCGTGTTTTTCCTTTACCTGATCATGGCGAAGAACGCCCCCAACGCGCCCGCGCCCAAGAAGCTGGTGGATTATTTCCGCCCGCTGAAGAGCGCCGACGCCTGGTGGCTGATGGGCTTTTATTCGGTGACCTTCGGCGGGTTCGTCGGTCTGGCCGCGTCGCTGCCGATCTACTTCACCGACCAGTTCGGCCTTACCCCGATCACTGCGGGCTACTGCACCGCGGGCTGCGTGTTCGCTGGTTCGCTGGTTCGTCCCATGGGCGGCGCGCTGGCTGACAAGATCGGTGGCGTGAAGGCGCTGATGATGGTCTATATCGTCGCCGCATTGGCGCTGGCGGGCGTATCCTATGCGCCGACGCTGGTCTCTGCCCTGGGCTTCTTCGTCGCTGCGATGCTGGCGCTGGGCGTGGGCAACGGCTCGGTGTTCCAGCTGGTGCCGCAGCGTTTTCAGGAAGAAATCGGCGTGATGACCGGGCTGGTCGGCATGGCGGGCGGCATTGGCGGCTTTTACCTCGCATCCTCGCTGGGTATCGCCAAGCAGTTCACGGGCAGCTTTGCCCCCGGCTTCCTGATCTTCGCGGGCCTCGCCGTGGTCGCGTTCCTCGGTATCTCGCTGGTGCGTGCCAAGTGGCGCGCGACCTGGAGCACCGGCGCGCGTATCTGATCAACGCTTACCGGAGAGGAGAGGCGGCGGCACTCGAAAGAGGAGCCGCCGCCCTTGTTTTTGGGCAATGAGAACCGCTCTACCTCCGTTGGGGCTGAGCTTGTCGAAACCCTTTTCTTCCTAAGAAGTGAAGCCCTTCGACAAGCTCAGGGGAAACGGTGAAAAGGTGGAAGCTGAGCGCAATCTCTAACTTTTCCGCCGAATCGCTTGACCCCAGCCGCGTTTCATTTATGCTGCACTGCGAAGGACAAGGTTGTCCTCTACTGACATAGCTGCGGTGATCCAGGGTTGGATCGTCAAAGCGTTAATGATGGCAAAGCCGCCATCCAGACTCCTGGGTTCAAAGCCCAGGGGTCCGGATGGCGGATTTTTTTATTGTCTGGAGTCAAGGGATGGATTTTCAGAACAACGCCGGACCGGAGACGGCCAACGAAGAGGATATCTTCGTGCCCTCCGACGATGTTCGCGAACATCTGGTTGTTGTGGGCAACGGCATGGCCGGTTGCCGTGCGGTTGAGGAACTGCTGGCCCGTGATGCGGGGCGCTATCGCGTCACGATCTTCGGGGCCGAGCCTTATGTGAACTATAACCGCATCATGCTCTCGCCGGTTCTGGCCGGGGAAAAGAGCTTCGATGACATCGTCATCAACAGCCGCGAATGGTATGATGAGAACAAGATCGAACTGATCGCCGGTGATCCGGTGACGGCGATCGATCGCGCCGCGAAGACCGTCACGAGCCAGTCGGGTCGCACTGTTGGCTATGACAAGCTGCTGATCGCCACCGGCTCCGATCCGTTCATCATCCCGGTTCCGGGCAAGGACCTGCCGGGCGTCATCAGCTTCCGCGACATGAAGGATGTCGACACCATGCTGGAAGCCGCCGGAAAGGGCGGCTCTGCGGTGGTGATCGGCGGCGGTCTGCTCGGCTTGGAAGCCGCGCACGGCCTGACCCTGCGCGGTATGAAGGTGACCGTGATCCACCTCATGGACACGCTGATGGAGCGGCAGCTCGACGAAGCGGCGGGTTGGCTGCTCAAGTCCGCGCTGGAAGGTCGGGGCCAGACCATCCTGACCGGCGCCAATACGGAATCGATTTACGGCGACGGCAAGGTCGAGGGCGTCCGCCTGAAGGACGGCACGGAAATCCCCGCTAGCCTTGTTGTCATGGCGGTAGGCATCCGTCCTGCGACCGCTCTCGCCCGTGAAGCTGGCCTTGAAGTCAATCGCGGCATCAAGGTCGACGACCATATGGTCACCAGCGACCCCGATGTCCTCGCGGTCGGCGAATGCGTCGAGCATGACGGCAATGTCTACGGCCTCGTCGCGCCGCTGTGGGACATGTGCCGCAGCCTCGCGGACGGCCTCACTGATCAGCATACGGGCTACAAGGGTTCGGTCACCTCGACCAAGCTCAAGGTTGCGGGTCTGGACGTCTTCTCCGCCGGTGATTTCTCCGGCGGCGAAGGCTGCGAAGACATCGTCCTGCGCGACGCCTCGCGCGGCGTGTATAAGCGCGTCATCGTCAAGGACGACAAGATCATCGGCGCGGTGCTCTACGGCGATACGGTCGATGGCGGCTGGTATTTCGACCTGCTCAAGCGCGAGGAAGATGTCGGCGAAATCCGTGACCTGCTGATCTTCGGTCAGGCCTTCGCCTCTGGAGGAGGCGCGCTGGACCCTAAGGCGGCCGTTGCGGCGCTCTCGGACGATGCCGAGATCTGCGGCTGCAACGGCGTCAGCAAGGGCCAGGTCGTCGCCTGCATCGAAAAGGGTGCATGCAGCCTCGACGCGGTGCGCGGCACCTGCAAGGCGTCGGCGAGCTGCGGCAGCTGCACGGGCTTGGTCGAAAACCTGCTGGCGGTGGTGCTGGGCGACGACGTCCAGTCAGGTCCGAAGACGATGTGCAAATGCACCAGCTTTGGGCATGACGATGTCCGCCGTGAGATCGTCGCGCAGAATATGCGCTCCATCCCCGAGGTGATGCAGAAGCTGCACTGGTCGACCCCCGACGGTTGTTCTTCCTGCCGCCCGGCGCTCAACTACTATCTGCTTTGCGCGCTGCCCGGCGAATATGTCGATGACCAGCAGAGCCGCTTCGTCAATGAGCGCATGCACGCGAACATCCAGAAGGACGGCACCTATTCCGTCGTCCCGCGCATGTGGGGTGGCCTGACCAACCCGCGTGAACTGCGCGCGATCGCCGATGTGGTCGAGAAATATGACGCGCCGATGGTGAAGGTCACCGGTGGCCAGCGGCTCGATATCTTCGGCATCAAGAAGGAAGATTTGCCCGCCGTCTGGGCCGACCTCAATGCCGCGGGCATGGTGTCGGGTCATGCTTATGGCAAGTCGCTGCGCACGGTGAAGACCTGCGTGGGTTCCGAATGGTGCCGCTTCGGGACGCAGGATTCCACCGGCCTTGGCGTCAAGACCGAGCGGATGACCTGGGGATCGTGGATGCCCCACAAGTTCAAGATCGCCGTATCCGGCTGCCCCCGCAACTGCGCGGAGGCGACGATCAAGGACTTTGGCGTAGTCTGCGTTGACTCAGGCTATGAGCTGCATGTCGGCGGCAATGGTGGCATCCATGTCCGCGCCACCGACTTCCTCTGCAAGGTCGCGACCGAGCAGGAGGCGCTCGATTACTGCGCCGCCTTCACCCAGCTCTACCGCGAGGAAGCGCGCTATCTGGAGCGTACCGCGCCATGGATCGAGCGTGTCGGCGTAGACTATGTGAAGCAGCGGATCGTGGAAGACGACGCAGGCCGCGAAGCTCTGCGCAGCCGCTTCCTCTATTCGCAAAGCTTCAGTCAGGAAGACCCCTGGGCGCAGCGCGCAGCTGGTGCGGAGAGCGAATTGCACCAGCATCTCGAACCCATCGCCATCGCTGCGGAGTGAACGACATGACCGATTGGATCGACATCGGAACGCTGGCCGACATTCCCCAGCGCGGCGCTCGCACTGTTTTGCTGGGAGGGGGGCAGATTGCAGGCGAAAAGGAAATCGCCGTCTTCCGCACCAGCGACGACAAGGTTTTCGCGTTGGTCAACGAATGCCCGCACAAGAAGGGGCCGCTGAGCCAAGGCATCGTCCACGGCCACAGCGTCGCCTGCCCGCTGCACAACTGGAACATCGCCCTGAAAACGGGCGAGGCGCAGGGCAATGACGAAGGCTGCACGCCGACGATCGCCGTGAAAGAGGAGGGCGGTCGCATCCTGATCGCTCGCCCGACGGCGATGAAGGCAGCAGCCTGACGGGCATCAAGCTTCCGGTCCCTAGCCAAAACGGCGGGGACCCGGGTGGGGGCGTCTTGTTGGCCATCCCTTGCGGCAAGCGCTTCCACCCAATTCCTATTCCTCGGGACGAAGAGGTAAGAGCATGAACCAGGCCATCCGCACCACCTGCGCCTATTGTGGCGTCGGTTGCGGCATTTCGGCCACGCCGACCGGACCCCGGTCGGTTACGATCAAGGGCGATGAAGCGCATCCGGCCAATGGCGGGCGCCTCTGCTCCAAGGGCACGCATCTGGGAGAAACCGTCGGTCTGACCGGCCGCCTGCTGCACCCGATGATCGGCAACAAGCGCGCCAGCTGGGACAAGTCGCTGGACCTCGTTGCCAAGCGGTTCAAGGAAACCGTCGATCGCTACGGCCCCGACAGCGTCGCCTTCTACGTCTCCGGCCAACTGCTGACCGAAGATTATTATGTCGCCAACAAGCTGATGAAGGGCTTCATCGGCACATCCAACATCGACACCAATAGCCGCCTCTGCATGTCGAGCGCGGTCGCCGGGCACAATCGCGCCTTTGGTGAGGACATCGTGCCTGCCACCTATGGCGATCTCGACGAAGCGGACCTCATCGTGCTGGTCGGCTCCAACACCGCCTGGTGCCACCCGATCGTCTATCAGCGCATTCAGGCCGCCCGCGCGGCGCGCGGCACCAAGCTGGTCGTCATCGACCCGCGCCGCACCGAAACCTGCGAAGGCGCGGACCTGCATCTTCCCGTGAAGCCCGGCACCGACGTTGCCCTGATGAACGGCCTGCTGGCTTGGTGTGACGCCGAGGGCATCACCGATCCTGCCTTCATGGCCGAGCATGTGAACGCCCCCGAAGGCTTCTGGGAGCATATCCGCGTCGGCCACGACCTCTGGACCACCGCCAAGACCTGCGACATCGCGCCCGCGCTGCTGGAGCAGTTCTACAAGCTGTTCGCCTCCACGCCGCGCACCGTCACCCTGTTCAGCCAGGGAATCAATCAGTCGATCCGCGGCACCGATCAGGTCAACGCGATCATCAACGTCCACCTCGCCACCCGCCGCATCGGCAAGCCGGGCGCAGCGCCCTTCTCGATCACCGGCCAGCCCAATGCGATGGGCGGCCGTGAAGTCGGCGGCCTTGCCTCGACCCTCGCCGCCCACATGGACTTCGCGCCGGAAAATGTTGAGCGGGTGGGACGTTTCTGGGCCGCCCCGAACATGGCGACCAAGCCGGGCCTGAAAGCCGTCGACCTGTTCCGCGCCATCAACGAAGGCCGGGTCAAGGCGCTTTGGGTGATGGCCACCAACCCCGCCGTCTCCCTCCCCGACGCGAACCGCGTCCGTGAAGCGTTGGAATCTGTCCCTTTCCTCGTCGTGTCGGACATCATCGCCGACACCGACACCAGCGTCCATGCCGACGTCCGCCTGCCCGCCGCCGGATGGGGCGAGAAGGACGGCACCGTCACCAATAGCGACCGCACAATCAGCCGCCAGCGCCCCTTCCTGGCGCTCCCCGGCGACGCCAAACCCGACTGGTGGATCGTCAAGGAAGTTGCCCGCCGCATGGGCTTTCGAAACGCCTTCGCCTATGACCGGCCCGCCGACATCTGGCGCGAACATGCCCGCCTGACCGCCTATCAGAATGACGGCCAGCGCCTGCTCAACCTCCGTGCCCAGGCCACCATCGGCAACGACGCCTATGAAGCGATGGAGCCCTTCCGCTGGGGTGGCGACAAGCCCTTTGCCGATGGCCGCTTCTCCACCCCCGATGGCAAGGCGCGGCTGGTCCTCACCAAGCAGATGGACCTTCAGGAGCCGCTCAAGCAGTGGCCCATGACGCTCAACACCGGCCGTTACCGCGACCAGTGGCACACGATGACGCGCACCGGTCTCTCAGCCAAGCTCGCCCGCCATCGCGAGGAGCCGCTGGTCGAAATCCACCCGCAGGACGCGCAGGAACTGGGCATTTGCGACGGCGACCTCGCCCGCGTCCAGACCGCACAGGGCAACAGCATCTTCCGCGTGGCTTTCAGCGAAGGCCAGCGTGTGGGTGAAATCTTCACGCCGATCCACTGGACCGACCAAATCTCCACCGGCGGCCGTACCGGCCTGCTGCCCCGGCCATTGGTCGATCCTCATTCGGGCCAGCCCGGCTTCAAATCGACGCCCGCCAGCATCGAAAAGGTCGCGACGGAGTGGAAGGGCTTCCTCATCCTGCGCGGCGAGCAGCCTGCCAAAATCCCCTGCCTCTGGGCCACGAAGGTCACCGTTCCGGATGGCGCGCTCTACGAAGTCGCAGGCAATGGCGACCCCGTGCGTCTTGAAGCCTGCCTGCCCAAAGGCGACCGCGTCGAAGCGGTCGACATGACGCGCGGCACCCGCCGCATCGCCATCATCCGCGAAGGCAAGCTGGCAGCCGTCCTCTTCGTCACCCGCACCGGCCTGCTCCCCTCGCGCGACTGGCTCATCGGCCAGCTTGAGGCGGAAGAGGTGGGCGCATCCGTCCTCGCCGCGCGCGGTCCCGGCAACCAGCCTGACAAAGGGCCGACCATCTGCGTCTGCTTCGACATCGGCCTCAACCAGATCGTCGCCGCCATCCGCGACCAGAGCCTGGTCGACGTTCCCGCCATCGGCAAGGCGATCGGCGCGGGCACCAATTGCGGGTCCTGCCGTCCCGCGCTCGCCAACATCCTCGCCCAAATTCCGCAGGAGGCCCTTCATGCAGCCGAATGAATTGATCGCTCCCGGTGAAGTCTGGCTGGTCGGCGCAGGCCCCGGCGACCCGGACCTCCTCACCCGCAAGGCCGAAAAGCTGATCGCCGCCGCGGAGATCGTCTTCTACGACGCCCTCGTCGGCCCCGGCGTACTTGACCTCATCCCGCAGGGCGTCGAGCGGATCAGCGTCGGCAAGCGTTCCGGCCGCCATTCAAAGGCGCAGGAAAGCATCAACGACCTGCTCCTCGCCGCCGCCAAAGCAGGCAAGCGCGTCGTGCGCCTCAAGGGGGGCGATCCCTCGGTATTCGGCCGCTCATCCGAAGAGATGGAGCATCTCGCCGCCGACGGCATCCGCTTCCATATCTGCCCCGGCATCACCACGGCAAGCGCTGCTGCCGCAAGCGGCAGCGCCTCGCTCACCCTGCGCGGCAAGGCGCGCGGCCTGACGCTGGTGACCGCGCATCTCAAAGCCAGTGAACCGCTCAAGCTCGACTGGGAGGCGCTCGCCCGTCCCGGCGGCACGCTTGGCATCTATATGGGCCGCGCCGCCGCCGGAGAGATCAGCCGCCAGCTGATCGCCGCAGGCCGCGATCCCGAAACGCCGGTGATGGTGGCGGTCAACGTCTCGCTCCCCACCGAACGCCTGATCCGCGGCAAGCTGTCCGCGCTTGCCTTCCTGGTCGCCACGATCAGCGACGAAGACCCGACCCTGCTGCTGATCGGCGAAGCGGTGGCGGGCACGTCCATGCCTGTAGGGGTTGCAGCCAGCGTCGCTCTTCAGCTTTGAAGACCGGCTCTGCGCAACTTTTGCCCTGAGCTTGCCGAACGCCCCCGAACTTAGTTGGAAGGAAGGGAGGGGGCTTCGGCAAGCTCAGCTTGGCTCGCGCCAGCGCGCCAGATCCTCCGGCCGATTGATATTCGGCAGCAGCAGTTCCGGCCGCTCCACCACCCGCGCGCCCACCCGCTCGATCCACCCGAAGATCGAGCGGTTATTCTCCTCACCCAGATGAGCATCCATTTCATCCGCAAGCCCGGCAGGCCAGAACCCCGCCAGTTGCTGCCCCTTCAGCACCGCCCCACTGTCACCCACAAGCGCCTCCACCAGAGCCGCCGGATAAACGGGCATGTCGCACCCCGTCGTCAGCACCGCATCGTAACCTTGACTGCGCGCATAATGCAGCGCCGCGTTCAGCCCGCCCAGCGGCCCCATGTCCGCCGCTGGCCGATCCGCTAGCCCCGTCAGCCCCTCGACGCTCCGCCCGCAGACCACCACTGCCTCCACATGCGGCGCGATCGCCGCCACAGCATGGTCGATCAGCGTGCGCCCGTCCGGCATCAGCGCGAGAGCCTTGTCGCTTCCGAACCGGGTGGATCGTCCCCCAGCCAGCACCGCACCCAGCAATCGCATTATCCACTCCTTGGCAGAACCCTCAACTTCCCCTATGGCGCGCGGCGTGAGCGGGCAACTGTTCACGAAAGATCGCGCCGGAAAGGGAATGCGGTGCGGACGGGATCACCGTCCAACTCCGCGGCTGTCCCTGCAACTGTAAGCGGCGAGCGCGATGCACAGGGAAACCCGCATGCCTTCAAAGGGGAAGGCGAGGGGGACCGGCCACTGGACCAAAAGTCCGGGAAGGCGTGCATCACCGCGACGACCCGCGAGCCAGGAAACCTACCGGCGCATGGTCGCTCTTGCCTTGGGTCCAGGGATAGGTCCGGGCACGGTGTTTTCCGTCTGAGCGACGAAGCGGCGCAGGGCCGCATCGGTGCGCGTGACGGGGCTGGCGTCTCTTCTTCCCGCGCACCGGCCGCTCATGCGGCAGGCCCTGGGCTCATGTCGCATGGCGCTCAGGGAAGACAGAAATATGATCAGGACCGGAATTTCACTGCTGGCGCTGCTGGCCGCCACCCCCGCTCTCGCCGAAGATTCGGGCGAGATCATCGTCACCGCGCTCGGCATTGAGCAACCCACCGATGAAGTCGGGCAGGCGGTGACCGTGATCGATGAAAAGACGATCGAAACGCGCCAGAATGTCAGCGTCGTCGATTTGCTGATCACCACGCCGGGCGTCCGCTTCAACCGCGCTGACGCCGTGGGCGGCGTCACCGGCATTTCGATCCGAGGCGCGGAAACGACGCAGACGCTGGTGCTGCTCGACGGCGTCAAGATCAATGACCCAAGCGTCATCGGTGATGCCTATGACTTCGGCAACCTGCTGACCGGCAACATCCGCCGCATCGAAGTGCTGCGCGGCTCCAACTCCGTCGTCTATGGCAGCCAGGCGATCGGCGGCGTCGTCAACATCATGTCGGAGGAACCCGGCGAACGCTTTGGCGGCAGCGCCTCGGTGGATTATGGTTATGCCGATACGCTGAACGCAAAGGCCGACATTTCGGGCAGCACAGGCATCGCCTCTGGCAGCGCGGGCGTCGCGTATTTCCGTACCGATGGCATTTCCGCAGCCAAAGGCGGCACGGAGAAGGACGGCTATGAGAACATCGCCACCAACGCAAAGCTGAAGCTCGCCTTCACCGACAATCTCAGCCTCGACCTGCGCGGCTATTATATCCATGCGGACCTCGACACCGACATCTTCTTCGGCGCGCCAGCCGACACGACCGACAGCAGCAAGCTTGACCAATATATCGGCTATGCAGGGCTGAACCTTGCCTCTTTCGACGGCAAATTGACGCAGCGGGCGGCGGTCACCTGGTTCCGTGCAGAGCGCAGCTATGAGTCGCCCTTTGGGCCTTCCGGCTTTACCGGAAAGACGTTGCGGTTCGAATATCAGGCCGTCTTCCAACCCATCGACAGGGCCAAGCTGCTGCTGGGATATGAACATGAACGGCCGGAATATGACTCGTTCTTCTTCGATTCCTTCGCAGGCCAGAATGTCTACAGCAATGCCGGCGCGAATATCGACAGCGTCCATGCCCTGGCCGTGGTCAAGCCCTTCGCCGGTCTGGCCCTGACCGGCGGCGTGCGTCATGACGATCACAGCCAGTTCGGCGGAGCGACCACCTTCGGCGCCAACGCCAACTATTCGCCCAACCATGGCCTCACCAATATTCGCGCAAGCTATGGTGAGGGGTTCCGCGCGCCATCGCTCTATCAGCTTTACGATCCCACCTATGGCAATGCCGCCCTCGATCCGGAGCGGTCGAAAAGCTATGATGTCGGCATCGACCAGCAGCTTGGCGGCGATCAGGCCACGATCTCGGTCACCGCGTTTCGCCGCACCATCGACGGCCAGATCGATTTCGACTTCGGCACGTCGCAATATTTCAATCTCGGCCGCACGCGCGCAAAGGGCGTGGAGGCTATGCTGACGTTGAAGCCTGTCGAAGCGCTGACTGTCACGGCTTCCTATAGCTATGTCGATGCGCGGAACCGCGACACGGGCGCTCGCCTCCCGCGCCGTCCGACGAATGTTGTCAGCCTCGCTGCCGACTATCGCTGGCAGTTCGGACTGTCGGCCGGAGCGACGCTGCTGATGGCCAGCGACAGCTATAATAATGCATCCGCCACCCAGCGGATCGATGGCTATGCGCGGCTGGACCTGCGCGCTTCGCTGCCGATCAACGAGCATCTGGAGATTTACGGCCGCATCGACAATGTTACGGATGAAGAATATGCGACCGTCTATGGCTACAGCACCTACGGCCGATCGGCCTATGGCGGCGTGCGTGTCCGCTTCTGACGGTAGAAGGTGAAGGGGGTGGGCGACCGCCCCGCTTCATCGCCGGGGCGCGGCCTTTGGCTGCGTCCTGCCTTTGCTTGCGGCGTCCGCCTGCGCCACGATGCTGCGCGCGGCCTGCACATAGGCGAGGCCGCCGCACACGGTCCACGCTTGCGGTACGTGGATGCGGGGGATGGATCGCAGCACCGGGTGGTGCAGCATTTCCGTCCCCTGATCGACGACCTTTTCGCTGCCTTGCTCCACAATCAGATAGTCGGGCCTGGCCGCGATCATCTCCTCCAGCGGCACCTGCGCCAGCGCTGGCTTGCCAAGTTTCGCAGCCAGATTGGTGAGGCCTGCGCGCCGGATCAACTCATCGACCAAAGTGCCGGTCCCGGTCATATAGCCGCGCCGCTGATAATAGGCCGCAACGCCGCCGCGCCGGGAGCGGGGCAGGGCGGCAAGGTCGCGCTCCATGCCCGCGATCATCGCCTCGCCCCGCGCGGGATGGCCGACAACGGCCGCCACCTGCCGGATCTGGTCGCGGATGGCGGCAAAACTGTCCGCGCTCGCCAGCCCGAGCTTGCGCCATCGCCCATCCGGCGCGCCGACAACGCCGCCAGCGCCATCGGGAAAGCCGATCACCAGGTCGGGGCGCAGCGCCAATACCTCTTCGGCCGGACGCTTCAGCACGGGGAAACGCCGCGCCTGCCCGATCGCCGCCGACAGTTCCGGATCATGGCCATAGGGGCTCAAGGCCGCGATCTGCCCCGGATCGGCGAGCGCCAGCACATATTGGTCGGAACAGGTGTTGAGCGACACGATACGCTTGGGCGGCGCGGGCGCAGCGCCGGTCAGGCTGACCAAACAACATATCGCCAACATCCTTCTGCGCACCAATCCAGCCTCCGCAAAGCGCCGTGCTCCCGCTTTCGCCGCAGCACTACAACCCCTATCAGCAGCCTTGGAGCGCGCAAGCCATGAAGGCCCGCCGCCCTCCCCTGCTGCTCCCCATCCTTCTCGCGCTCACCCTTTTGGCAGCACTCGGCTCCCTTACACTGGGCGCGGTCCCACTCTCTCCCGCCCGCATCCTGGCCGTCCTCACCGGCGGCGGTGACGAAGTCGCCCGCGCTATCCTCATCGACCTGCGCCTGCCGCGCATGCTGCTCGGCCTGATCGTCGGCGCGATGCTTGGCCTCGCCGGAGCCGCGCTTCAGGGCTATCTCCGCAACCCGCTCGCTGAACCCTCCGTCCTCGGCGCCTCCAACGCGGCGGCTCTCGGCGCTGTCTGCGCCCTATATTTCGGCCTCGCGCAGCTTCACCCGCTCATCCTCCCCGCCCTCGCCATCATCAGTAGCCTCATCGCCATCGCCGCGCTGTTCCTGCTCGCTGGTCCGTCCGAGAGCCCCCTGACCCTGATCCTCGCAGGCATAGCGGTCGCAACCCTCGCGGGGGCGGGCATCAGCCTGTCGCTGAACCTCTCGCCCAATCCCTTCGCGGCGATGGAGATTATGAGCTGGCTGATGGGCAGCCTCGAAAATCGCAGCTACGCCCATGTCTGGATCGCGCTGCCCTGCGTCCTCATCGGCACCGCGCTGCTGATCGCCGACGGCCGCAGCCTCGACGCGCTGACCTTGGGGGAGGAGGGCGCCCAAGCACTGGGCGTTGACCTCTCCAGGGCGCGGCTGCGCATGATGCTGGGCGTCGCGATCGGCGTCGGCGGAGCAGTCGCGGTGTCGGGGGCGATCGGCTTTGTCGGCCTTATCGTCCCTCACCTCGTCCGTCCCCTGACGGATCGCTCCCCTTCGGCGATTCTGCTCCCCTCGCTGCTCGGCGGCGCGGCGTTGCTCACGCTGGCCGACATCGGTGTCCGGCTGATCCCCACCAGCAGCGAATTGAAGCTCGGCGTCCTCACCGCATTGCTCGGCGTTCCAGTCTTCCTCATCCACCTGATGCGGGAGCGCCGGCTATGGTAACCATCCGCGCCGAAAACCTGTCCGTCCGCCTCGGCCGCCATGCCGCCGTGACCGGCGTAACCACGGTGCTGGAGCCGGGGCAACTGGTCGGCATCATCGGCCCCAATGGCGCGGGAAAATCGACGCTGATCCGCGCCTTGCTCGGCCTTGTCCGCGCGGAAAACGGCACCGTATCGATCGACAGCCTGCCGATCACAAGCCTCAGCCGAAAGGACATAGCGCGCCGAGTCGCCTATCTCCCTCAAGGCCAGACGCTGCACTGGCCGCTGCTCGTGGAACGGCTGGTGGCGCTCGGCCGCATGCCCCATCTCGGCCCGCTGTCCCGCCTCTCGCCGCAGGATGAGGCATTGGTCGACGCCGCGCTCGCCCGCGCCGATGTCCTCCACCTCAAGGGCCGGATCGCGACCGAACTGTCAGGCGGCGAGCGCGCCCGCGTCCTCCTCGCCCGCGCGCTGGCAGTAGGCGCGCCCGCGCTCATCGCCGACGAACCCCTCGCGGCTCTCGACCCCGGTCATCAACTGGATGTCATGGACCTACTAAAGGCCGAAGCCCGCACCGGTTCGCTGGTCGTGACGGTGCTGCACGATCTTGGCATGGCCGCCCGTTATTGCGATCGATTGCTGCTGATGGACAATGGCAAGCTTGTAGCCGATGGCAAGCCGCTCGACGTCCTGACGGAACAGAGCCTTGCCCAAGTCTACGGCATCTCCGCCTGCATCGAGCCCGATGGCGAATGGCCGCTGATCCTGCCAACCGGGCGGATCAAAAGCTAACCACCACACTCCGTTCGCCCTAAGCCTGTCGAAGGGCTTCTCTTTTCTTTTAAGAAGGAAAAGGCTTCGACAGGCTCAGGGCGAACGGAGAAGGGGCTGTTATTCCGCGAAAGCCTTGGGCGCAGCCGCCACCACCGTGTAAGTCCCGGCGCCAACCTCTGACACTTCCAGCGCCCGCTCGGCAACCCCGCCACGCCCGAACCGGAACGCGCCATCAATCCCCGAAAAGCCCCCCGAATCGCGCAGCCGCGCCGCCGGGAACACCGTCCCCGGTTTCCAATCCCGCGCAATCCGCACGGTCAGCAGCACCGCGTCATAGCCGAGCGCTGAAAGCCGGAACGGCGCGCTGCCATAACGCGCGCGATATTTGCCCGCCAATTGTCCATAAAGCCCATCCGACACGCTGGCGAACCACGCGCCCCGCAAAGCCGGAGCGGACGCCAGCCCGCGATCCGTATTCCACAATTCCGTGCCCAGCAGGCGGGCCGTCGCCCCGCCATTCTTCCGCACGATCGGCGCCAGCTGCAACGCCACCCGCCCGCTGTCCGCGATCAGCAGCGCGTCATAGCTGGACGACGCCTGCAATTTCTTGACCGCCGCCGTCATCGAAGCAGGCGTCCGGTCGAACGTCTGCATCGACACGACCGTCCCGCCCGCACCCTCGACCGCGCGCAGAAGCGACGTGCCCGACCGCTCACCATACATGCCCTTGGGCACCAGCGCGGCGAACTTCGACAGCCCTTTGCCCTTCGCGAATTCGACGACGCGTTCGATCGACTGGTTGGGGTTATAGCCCATGATGTAGACGCCGTTTCCGGCAACGCTCACATCGTTGGAAAAGCTGATCACCGGCACATTCGCCTTTGCGGCGATCGGACCCACGACCCGCGCGTCTTCGGCCAGCAGCGGCCCCAGGATCAGGCGATTGCCTTCCGCCAGCGCCTTGTTCGCCGCCGCCGCCGCACCCATGCTGGTGTCATAGGTGGTGATGCGCACCTTGTCGGCCTTGGTATCCAGCAGCGCCAGCGTCGTAGCGTTGGCGATGGATTGTCCGACGCCCGCATTCGGCCCGCTCATCGGCACCAGCAGCGCGACGCGATTGCGCAGCGCGTCGGTCGGCAGGCCCTGCGTCACATCAGGGCCACTGGGAACAGGCTCCGTCGGCCGCACCGGACCCGGCCCACGCGGCACGATCGACTGACAGGCGGCGAGAGCCAAAGCGCTGGCGGCGAACAGGATACGCGCACCGCGCTTCATTGCCGCGAACATGTCCGCTTGCCGGAGGGCATCCGTCTCTGTCATCTGGCGTCCTTATGGAAGATACAACTTCTGGGCTGGAGCCCGGGCTTTACATCGTTGCGGGGCCGATCGGCAACCTCGGAGACCTTAGCCCGCGCGGGGCGGAAGTCCTGCGCCTTGCCGATGTGATCGCCGTGGAAGATACACGGGTGAGCGCACGTTTGCTGCGTCACGCGGGGTCGGATCGTCCGATGATCCCCTATCATGACCACAGCGCCGAAGGCGTCCGCGCCCGCCTGATCGAGCGGATGGCGAGCGAATCGGTCGCGCTCCTGTCCGACGCTGGCACCCCCCTCATCTCCGACCCCGGCTACAAGCTGGTCCGCGACGCCCGCGCCGCCGGGCGCAACATCACTACGCTGCCCGGCCCCAGCGCCGCCATCGCCGCGCTAACCCTGTCCGGCCTTCCCACCGACCGCTTCCTCTTCATGGGCTTCCTCCCCGCCAAACAAAAGGCCCGCGCCGACGCCTTGGCCGAAGTCGCCACCCTGCGCGCCACGCTCATCTTCTACGAAAGCGGCCCGCGCCTGTCGGAAAGCCTCGCCGCGATGGCCGAGGGGCTGGGGAACCGCGAAGCCGCCGTGTCCCGCGAAATCAGCAAAACATTCGAGGAAACCCGCACCGGCACCCTCACGGAACTTTCCGCCCGCTACGCCGACGCCCCGCCCAAGGGAGAGATCGTCGTCATCGTCGGCCCACCCGGCGAAGCCCCCCCCGCCAGCGCCGAAGACGCCGACGCCGCCCTCCTCGAAGCGATGGAACGACTCCCCGTCTCCAAAGCCGCCGGAGAGGTCGCCAAGAAACTCGGCCTGGACCGCCGCGCGCTTTACGATCGCGCGCTGGAACTCAAAGGGTGAGACGCCAACAGGCCGAAAAACGCGGTCGCCAAGCGGAACGCATCGCCGCATGGTGGCTACGGCTCAAGGGCTGGCAGATCGTCGGCCGCCGCCTGCGCACACCCGCCGGCGAGGTAGACCTTGTTGCAAGACGCGGCGCGATGCTCGCTTTTGTCGAGGTAAAGGCCCGCGCCACCGCCGCAGATCTCGACCTCGCGATAGACGAACGCCGCCTCTCGCGCGTCGCGTCCGCCGCCGAAATGCTCTTCTATGACCTTGCAAAGCCGGGCGACGACATGCGGATCGACGTGATCCTCCTTGCGCCGGGCCGTCCGCCGCGCCATCTGGCGAATGTCTGGCATGGGGGCTGATCCTTTCATCCCCGGAAAAAGGATTGGACATGACTGAGCTCAACCCCCTCACCATCGCCGTGCAGATGGATCCGATGGAAGAGATCAACATCGCGGGCGATTCCACCTTCCACATCATGCTGGCGGGGCAGACGAGGGGGCATAGGCTCTACCATTATCTCGCGCCCGACCTCACCTATCGCGACGGCCGCGTGCTGGCGAAGGCGCGCCCGGTAAAGGTGCAGAAGGTTCGAGGCGATCATTTCGCCCTTGGCGAGCCCGAGATGCTCGACCTCGGCCGCGACGTCGATGTCGTCCTCATGCGCCAGGACCCGCCCTTTGACCTGAGCTACATCACCGCCACCCATTTGCTGGAGAGGGTGCAGGCCGAAACGCTGGTGGTGAATGATCCCGCCTCCGTCCGCAACGCGCCCGAAAAGCTGTTCGTGCTCGATTATGCGCGCTTCATGCCGCCGACCATGATCACCCGCGACCTCGCGGAAGTCCGCAGTTTCCTCGCCGAACATGGCGAGATCGTGGTCAAGCCGCTCTATGGCAATGCGGGCAACGCGGTCTTCCATGTCGGCCAGTCCGGCGCCAACATCTCCGCGCTCGTGGAACTGTTCAACGCTTCATGGGTCGAGCCTTTCATGGTCCAGGCCTTCATCCCCGGCGTCGCGCAAGGCGACAAGCGCATCGTCCTCATCGACGGTGAAATCGCAGGCGCGATCAACCGCATTCCGGGCGAGGGCGAGATACGCTCCAACCTCGCTGTGGGCGGATCGGCGGCCAAGACGGAACTGACCGACCGGGAACTGGAAATCTGCGCCGCCATGGGGCCGGAACTCAAGGCGCGTGGACTGCTGTTCGTCGGGATCGACGTAATCGGCGGCGAATGGCTGACCGAAATTAACGTGACCTCGCCCACGGGCATCGTGTCGATCGACGCCTTCAACGGTACGGACACAGGCAGCATGATCTGGGACGCGATCGACGCCCGCCTCGCCGCAAGAGTAGCTGCTTGAGCCACCTTCAACCGTCTAACAAAAACCCCGTCATCCCAGCGGAAGCTGGGACCTCGTGCCCCAGGCCGTGCCCTCCAAAAGAGATTCCAGCGTTCGCTGGAATGACGTGCCTTGACTGACTGGGTCCTCCATCTCATCGACGCAGGCGGCTATTGGGGCATTTTGGCCCTGATGGTCATCGAAAATGTCTTCCCCCCGATCCCGTCCGAACTCATCATGGGCATCGGCGGCATCCGCGTCGGCCAAGGCCGCATGGCGATGGAGTGGCTGCTCGTCGCGGGCACGCTGGGCACCACGGTCGGCAATTATTTCTGGTATCTGGTCGGCCATATATTGGGCTTCGCACGGCTCAAGCCGCTGGTGGACCGCTACGGCCGCTGGGCCACGCTGGAATGGCGGGACGTTGAGGCGCTCGACCATATATTCGGCAAATATGGCCAGATCGTCGTTTTCGTATTCCGCTTCCTGCCCGCCTTCCGCACCATGATCTCGCTGCCCGCCGGGCTGTTCCGCATGGGGCATGTCAAATTCCTCGCCTGGACGGCCAGCGGCGCGCTGATCTGGAACATTATCCTTGCCTATGCGGGCTACATCCTCGGCCAGAATTTCCGCGACATCGACAAATATGTGGGGCCCGCGGCGATGGCGTGCGTGGTCGGGGCAATTGCGCTCTACCTCTGGCGCTTGGCAACCTGGAAGCCGAGGGGGTGAGTGGGCTGTTCCCCCTCCCGCAGGCGGGAGGGGGCTAGGGGGTGGGCTGACGCAACGTTGGATTGAGTCTTGTAACGGCGAGGTCGAAGCTCGCTACGCTCGCGCCCACCCCTAACCCTTCAAACGAGTCACGCGCCTCGTTTGAACGTTTACGGGAGGGGGACTATGTTTGTCTTAGCCAACTCAAGCCCGAGGATGCGCATTCCGATAAACATCCAGCAGATGCGCCGCATCCACCTGCGTATAAATCTGCGTCGATGACAGGCTGGCATGCCCCAACAGCTCCTGCAAAGACCGCAAATCCGCCCCGCGCCCCAGCAAATGCGTCGCAAAGCTGTGCCGCAAAGCATGCGGCGTCGTCCGATCCGACAGCCCCAGCCGTCCGCGCGCACCCTGCACCGCGCGCCGGATCAAAGCCGCCGACAATGGACCACCCCGAGCCCCCCGGAACAGCATCTCCTCCCGCGCCATAGGATAAGGGCAAACCGCCACATAAGCCTCGATCGCCGCCCGCACCTGCGGCAGCAGCGGCACTTGTCGGCTCTTGCCCCGCTTGCCCGTCACCCGCAGCGTATCGCCCAGCGGCAACACGTCGCCCATCAGTCCCATCGCCTCGCCGATCCGCAGCCCCGCCCCATAGAGCAGCAACAACACCGCCCAGTCCCGCGCGCCGATCCAGCCCTCGCGCGCCGTCTCCGCAATCTCACCCGCCAGCGCCACCGCCTCGTCAGGGGAGATCGGCCGGGGCAGACCCCGCTTCACCTTCGGCCCTTTCAGCAGCGGCACCCGCGCATCCTCGCCGCCGGTGAACCTCAGGAACCCACGCACCGCCGACAATTCCCGCGCCGCCGATCCATTGCCGATCCCGTCCATCCGCCGCGCCGTCAGAAACGCGCGCAAGTCGGCTTGATCCACCCGCGCCAAGCCCGCCGCCGTCACTGCTTCCCCGCGATGCTCGGTCAGGAAAGCGATCAACCGCTCCGCCGTCGCCATATAGGCGCGCACCGTGTGCGTGGATCGCCGCCGGTCCAGTGCCAGATGCTGCCGCCATGCCTCCACAAGATCCCTGCTCGCGCTCATGGCATGAAGTCTAGGCGATGGCGTCCCCAAACGGAATCCCCCGATCAACCGGCCCTTGAAAATCCCGCCCAGATGGGCACATGGAGCGCATGGCAACCGCACCTGACATGGCCGACATGCCCACCGGCACGCTGCTGCAAATCTCGCCGCGCATCGGCCGCCTTCTGGCGCCCAATCCCTCGCCCTTCACCTATACGGGCACCCAGACCTATCTGGTCGGGTCAGAGGACGTGGCGGTGATCGATCCCGGCCCCGCCGATCCCGATCATCTCGCCGCGCTGCTCGCCGCGATTGCAGACCGCCCCGTGCGCGCAATCCTGTGCACCCACACCCATCGCGACCACAGCCCTGCCGCCGCGCCGCTCGCGGCACAGACCGGCGCGCCCATCGTCGGCTGCGCGCCGCTGGTGCTGGACGATGACGGCCCGCGCGCCGATGCCGCCTTCGATCCTTCCTATACGCCCGACCGCATCCTCGCCGATGGCGAACAGGTGACAGGCGAGGGCTGGACGCTCGAAGCCGTCGCCACGCCCGGCCACACCTCCAACCATCTCTGCTTCGCCCTGTTGGAGGAACACGCCCTCTTCACCGGCGATCATGTCATGGGCTGGTCCACCAGCGTCATCTCGCCCCCGGACGGGGACATGGCCGACTATATGCGATCGATGCAGCGGCTGCTCGATCGGGAGGATGTGATCTACTATCCCGCCCATGGCGATCCGGTGCCCAATCCGCGCCGTCTGGTGCGCGGTATGATGGGCCATCGCAAGCAGCGGGAAGGGCAGATATTGCGCTTCCTTCAGCGCCACGGCGCGTCCGAAATCCCGGCGATGGTGGCGCAAATGTATAAAGGCGTCGATCCGCGCCTTCATCCCGCCGCCGGGCGATCGGTCCTTGCCCACCTCATCGACCTGGACGGCCGAGGTGTGGCGGAGGTCGCAGGGGATGGCCGCTGGCAATTGCGCTAGGGGGAAACAGTTACTGGCCAACCGCCGCGCCGCCCGCTAGTGGCGCGGTCAAAGGCCGTGAGGAGTTAGGGACATGAACGCCATCACCGGAATCCCGCAGGGGACCGACCTGCGCGCGGAGATCGACCGGCTGCGCAAGGAACGCAACGCCGTCATCCTTGGCCATTATTATCAAAAGCCGGAAATTCAGGACCTGTCCGATTTCGTCGGCGACAGCCTTGAACTCTCGCGCAAGGCGGCGGAAACCGACGCCGACGTCATCGCCTTCTGCGGTGTCCGCTTCATGGCCGAGACCGCCAAGATTCTAAGCCCTGAAAAGATCGTCGTCCTGCCTGACATGGACGCCGGTTGCAGCCTGGAGGACAGCTGCCCGCCCGCCCAGTTCAAGGCGTTCCGCGAAGCGCATCCCGATCATATCGCCTTGAGCTACATCAACTGCTCGGCCGAGGTGAAGGCGCTCTCCGACATCATCGTCACCAGCTCGTCCGCCGAAACGATCCTCTCCCAGATCCCCCGCGACCAGAAGATCATCTTCGGCCCGGACAAGCATCTGGGCGGTTATCTGAAGCGCAAGTTCAACCGCGACATGCTACTGTGGCCCGGCGTCTGCATCGTCCACGAAGCATTCAGCGAGACCGAACTGCTAAAGCTCAAGGCCCAGCACCCCGACGCCCCCATCGCCGCGCATCCCGAATGCCCGCCCTATATCGTCGATCATGCCGATTATGTCGGCTCCACCAGCGGCATCCTGCAATATGCCAAGACGATGACCGGAGACACGCTGATCGTCGCCACCGAACCGCACATCATCCACCAGATGCGCAAGGCGGTGCCCGACAAGAATTTCATCGGCGCCCCCGGCGCGGACGGCAACTGCAACTGCAACGTCTGCCCCTATATGGCGCTCAACACGATGGAAAAGCTGTACCTCGCGCTCCGCGACCTCCAGCCCCGCATCGAAATGGAAGAAGGCCTCCGCCTCGCCGCGAAGAAGAGCCTCGACCGCATGCTGGAACTCGCCAGTGGCACGGTGGGGAAGGGTGATGTGGGCAATCGCTAAGGCATGCTCCTTGTTTTCCGTCACCCCGGGCTTGACCCGGGGTCCCGCTTTACGTTCCATCGTGTGAAAGCGGGATCCCGGCTCAAGGCCGGGATGACGAGGCGGTGAGCGCCGCCTGCGTTTGCTATCCCACTCCGATCAATGCACAGAGAGGCCAGATGACCTTCACCTTGCCCGGCTTCGACCTCGACGCCTTCATCGCCTCCACCCTCGCCGAAGACCTAGGTCCCGACGGCCGTGACGTCACCAGCGAAGCGGTCATCCCCGCCGACGCGATCTTCGAAGGCGTGATGGACAGCCGCGACGCGGTGACGCTCGCTGGCCTCCCCATCGCCGCCGCCTTCTTCCGCGCCCTCGACCCTGACGTCGAGATCGAGCTACTCCGCCAGGACGGCGACCGCGTCGCGCCCGGCACTGACATCATGCGCATCCGCGGCAAGGCGCGCGCGATGCTGACCGCCGAGCGCTCCGCCCTCAACACCGTCCAGCATCTGACCGGCATCGCCACCATGACCCGCGCCTATGTCGATGCGATCATGGGCACCGGCGCGACCCTGCTCGACACGCGCAAGACCATCCCCGGCCTCCGCATCCTGGAAAAATATGCGACGCGGCAGGGCGGGGCGACCAATCACCGCATGGGCCTGTGGGACGCCGCGATGATCAAGGACAATCATGTCGCGGTCGCAGGCTCGGTAGAGGAAGCCGTCCGCCGCGCCGCCGCTGCCGGGATCGCAAGCATCATCGTCGAGGTGGACCGCATCGACCAGATCGAACCCGCGTTAGCCGCAGGAGCCACCCACCTGCTGCTCGACAATATGGACGCGCCCACCCTGCGCGGCGCGGTGACATTGGTCGGCGGCCGCGTGCCGACCGAAGCCTCAGGCGGCGTCACGCTCCAGACCATCCGGGCCAAGGCTGAAACCGGCGTAACCTACATCAGCGTCGGCCGCCTGACCCAGTCCGCCCCCGCCGCCGACATCGGTCTGGACTTCGCCTTCGCGTAAAGCCTCTTAACCCTCGATCGTCACCGTCGAGGGATGATGCTTGTCCAAATGCTTGCGGATAATCCGCAAATTCTTCGTGTTGGACTTGAACAGAAAGTCAAACACATCGCCCGCGAACGGAATCGCGCCGACGACCGTGTCGAACCCCACATTGGCCGCCATGCGTGTCAGCTGCCATTTCGACATGCCCAGGTTCCGCGCCTCCCACACGATCCAAGCGCCCATGGCCGCAGTCGCCAGGTCACCCACCACCGGGATTAGCCCGACCAGACTGTCCAGCCCCACACGCCGGTTGGTGCCGGGAATGACGAACAGTCCTTCCAGCACCGCCTCCATCGCCTCGATCCGCCGCCGCACCGAAGCGGGGTCGCGGCCAAAGCCCGGCAGGTCACGCACCACGCGGTCAAACTGGTCTTGCGATAACGCCATCATGTTCCTCCTGCCCCCTTAATTGGTGGCGCGGAACAAATGGTTCAATGGATGCCGCGCGCGGGGCGAAGGCATGAATCCGGTCAGCCGCCGCGACACCAGCGACCAGCGCACCGGCGCGCCCAAGGCAATATAGCCGTTATGCGCCTGCATCAGCGCCTCGGCCTGCGCCACCCGCGCCATGCGCTCGGCCGCGGTGCCCGCCATGCTTGCCGCCCGCAACTGTGCATCGGCCTCCACCGAGCAATGCACCTTGCGCGCGCATCCGGCGCGGCCGAGATACCAGAGCACGCTGTCATAAGCGGCGACTTCATCGATCAGCCGCAGGTCGGCATCATCCTTCATGCCCACCCGCTCGACGCCCAACCCGATCATCGCCAGGTCATGGCGGACGAGGGCGAACAGGCTCGTCGCCCCCGGCCCTCGCGGCAAAGCCACCCGCAGCACCGGAGCGTCGCCATTGTCGCGGCGCCATCGCGTGATGACCGCACTGGCCGCCGCTCGCCGGTCCTCCAACGGCATCGTTGTCCAATCCGGCGCAGTCGGCGGCCGAGGCAGATCAAGCTGCGCAGGCACGATCTTGTCGGTAATGGCCCACCCACCCAGCGGAAACAGGATGGGCAACTGGCTGCGATCGATCGCCATGTTGATCGCCCGCCGCACGCCGTCATCGTCCAGCAGCTTGCCCTTGCCGGTCACGGCAAATCCCAACAGCCCCTGCACCGGGTCGATCCGCACCGCATCGCGATCAACCCCGGCTGGCACCAGCAGCGGCAGGTCGGCGAACCGCCCGCCCAGCACCGCCGCCGCCTTGCCCTCACGAAAACGAATGATCGCCAGCGCGGCTCTGTCCGCGCGCAATATGCGTGTTTCCCACGCCGCCGCCTTCGCCTCCTCCCCATCCTCGTCCCTGGGTGCCTTGTCGACCGGCGTCAGCGTCAACGCCTTGCCCCATGGTTCGCGCCGGTAAGGCCCGGTGCCGCCCTGTCGCGACAACAGCGCCATTTGCGGTTGCGCCAGCATCTGCAACAAATAGGGGCGGGGCTGGGACAGGCGGATCTCGATCACCTCGCCGGTCATCGGCACGACCGCCTCCACCGCGTCCAGCGGCCCGTCCGGGTCCAGCCGCCGCAACGTCTCGATCCGCGCCATCAACAGCGCCGCGACGTCCTTCGCCGTCACCTTCGTCCCATCGGCCCATTGCGCGCGCCGCAGGCGAAAGATATAGCTGCGCCCATCCTCCTCGACGATCCAGCGCTGGGCCAGCGCGGGCAATATCTCGCCGCTGGCGTCAAAGGCGACCAGCCCCTGCGCCGTCGCCTCCAGGATCAGCTTGGCACCCGGATTGGGCAGGTTCTCGATCGGTTTGGCGAAGTCAGCGGGTGATCCGATCACGCTCACCACCACCGGCCCGCTTGCCTCCTGCGAACAGCCCGCGATCATCGCGGCCGCGCCCAGAAGGACAGCCATCGATCGAAGCAGGGGAGCAGCCACGGTCATGTGTATGACAGGCTTAGGGTTTATCAGGCTCAAGTTGAAGCTTTTAGAGCGTGATCGTCTTACATGGAAGCATCGGTACTAAGGTTGATTTTCCGTCACCCCGGGCTCGACCCGGGGTCCCGCTGCCTCAGCAGCGTCGGAAAAGAAGCGGGACCCCGGATCAAGTCCGGGGTGACGATTACTCAAACATGGCCATGCTCTAAAATCGGGCCTCCGCCAGATCGTTTTAGGGCCGATCGACATTCAGGAGATGGCGAGCCGAAAATGGTGGTTTTCCGTGACCCTTGAAGCGAGTCACGCGCCTCGCTTCAACGCAGCGTACTCAAAGTACGTGAGCACCGGAAGCGCGGAGAACCGCCATTTGCAGGCCGCCAGAACTGAATGTCGATCGGCCCTAGCAGGGCGAGGGAGGGGCAGGGCGATCGCACCTGTCCCGGAACAGGATTTCATTAACCACGACTCCACATTGGCCGCCCTTTTCCAACCGTCTATGTCTTTAGTTATGCGTATCCTTTCGACGATCCTGCTCGTTTCCGCCGCCGCTGGCGCGGCTGCCCTAGCACAGGGGATGCCGACGCCTTTCACCGTGGTCGAAAGCGGGCGCGGTTACACCTCGCTAAAGGATGCGGTGGCGGCGATCGGCAATGGCAAGGGCACGGTCCTGATCGCGCCCGGCACCTATGCGCAATGCGCGGTGCAGCAGGGCGGGGACGTCGCCTTCCGCGCCCAGACGGCGGGCAGCGTCATCCTCGACGGCATGCCATGTGAAGGCAAGGCGGCGCTGGTCTTGCGCGGCCGGTCAAGCAGCGTGGATGGCATCGTGTTCCAAAATCTGCGCGTGCCCGACGGCAATGGCGCGGGCATCCGGCTGGAAGGCGGCAATCTCACCGTCACCAACAGCCTGTTCCGCAACAGCGAGGAAGGGATATTGAGCGGCGACTCGCCGGGCAACAGCGTCACGATCGACAAATCCACCTTCCGCCATCTTGGCCGGTGCGACCGCGATCTGGATTGCGCCCATGGCATCTATATCGGTCGATATGGCAAACTTACCGTCACGCGGTCGCGATTCGATCAGGGCGATGGCGGCCATTATCTGAAAACCCGCACGCCCCGCGTCACCATCGCCGGCAACAGCTTCGACGACAGCCACGGCCACCTCACCAACTATATGATCGACCTGTCCAACGGGGCGAGTGGTGAGATCAGCGGCAACGAAATGGTGCAGGGCCGGGACAAGGATAATTACAGCGCCTTCATCACCGTCGCTCCGGAAGGGCGCGAACATGACAGCGGCGGCCTGTCGATCGCTGGCAACAGCGCGTCTTTCGTGCCCGGCCTGCAACGCAGCAGCAGCTTCGTCGCCAACTTCACAAGCGACGCGGTGAAGATCGGCGCGAATCGTCTGGGCGCCGGCATCAAGGTCACCGATCGCCGTTGAAGGCCCGGCTTGCGCCCTCGGTTGCGCCGCCCGATAATGGCGTCATGCGCAGCACCTATGATTCCGCCACCGTCCGCCTTTATCATCTGAGCGACAGCGAAGAAGGCGGCGCTGCGACCACCCTCTTTTACGGCCCGTTAAGCGAAGCCGTGCATATAGCGCAGCAACAGCCTCAGGAAATCCAGGACGGGCTGTTCATCGCGACCGACAATGATGTGGTTGCCTGGCTGGATTTGCAGGAGGACTGAACGCAGTCCTTCTGGATTAGGAGGGCTTGTGCAGAAGTTGGAAGGCTTTTTCGAGGTCGATTATGACCGCGATCGCAAGCTGCTACATATCACCACTTACGGCTTCTGGAATCTGGATGCGGTCGATCAGTTCGGCCGCGCGCTCGAGGAAGAAGTCCGCGCGGCGGATCCGTCGTGCGACGTTCTGGTCAATACCTGCCGCACGGAAATCCATACCCCCGAAGTCAGCGAAGCGCTCGGTCGCCTCTCCTACACGCACAAGGATTCGGATACCGGCCGCATCGCCGTAGTCTCGCCTTCGGTGCTCCTGCGCATGCAGACGAG
This sequence comes from Sphingobium sp. TomMM7A, assembly GCF_055397305.1. Lineage (NCBI taxonomy): Bacteria > Pseudomonadati > Pseudomonadota > Alphaproteobacteria > Sphingomonadales > Sphingobiaceae > Sphingobium > Sphingobium sp. TomMM7A. The sequence continues at coordinate 116,015 of NZ_AP027311.1, forward strand.
ACGGCTGCAAAATATGAACACAACCTACGGCTATTTCGAAACCGAGCAGGAGGCTCTCGACTGGCTCGCGACTCCTGCTGATTCGTCGGCGCCGCAGACGCGCGCCGCTGGCTGAAGCGACCGGGATCGCTCGTGCGGCGGTCGCGGCGCTGCTCAACCGTCGGCAAAGCCGAAAGGCGCGTAGCCCCGCCGATAGTCCTCCGGCAGCATTTCACGCCCGATGGGCGGCGCGGATCGCGCCATGCACTGGCTCCGGTGGCACAGGCGGCATGTCAGTCCGATCGGCGTCGGCTCGGACGCCCCAAGTCCCTGCGTATAGATCAGCCGATGGGCATGTTCGGCCGCGCAGGCGAGCGCGATCGCCCGCTCCACACGCGGCGCCCCCCAGCCGCCGCCGCCCGCCGTCACCCTCCGCGCGATCGAGAAAAACCGTTGTCCGTCGGGCAGTTCCAGCCATTGCGTCACCACGTCGCCGGGCCGCTCGAACACATGATGGATCGACCAGAGCGGGCATGATCCGCCATGCCGCGCAAAGGGAAAGCCTGCGCCGTCCAGCCGCTTGCTGACATTGCCCGCCCTATCGACGCGCAGGAAGAAGAAGGGCACGCGTTCGTGCCCCGGCTTTTGCAGCGTGGTCAGTCGGTGCGCCGTCTGTTCAAAGCTCGTCCCGAATTGCCGGGCCAGTGCCTCGACATCGTAGCGCCGCGCCTCCACCGCCTTGGCAAAGGCCGCATAGGGCATCAATATGGCGGCGGCGCCATAATTGGCGAGGCCCTGGCGGGCCAGCTGCCGTCCACTTGCGCTGGAAAACTGCCCGTCCTTCAGCAGGGACTCCATGTCCGCGCGCATCTCCAGATAGGCGATCTGTATCGCCAGCTGAAAGGCGGTGCTCGCGCCGTCCAGCGCATCGTCGATCAGCACCGCGTCGCGATGCCGGTCCAGCCGCCGCATCGACCCCGCCATGACATCGGGCGGCAGGCGCCGGACGCGCAGGCCATGCTTGCTTTTCAGCCATGCTGCCGTGCCGCCTGCTTGTTCGATCTGCGCGGCGACCCTTTCCCCCGCATCGTCCAGCGGCGGAAAACTGTTGCGCCGCGCGCCCAGGAACCGGCGCGCCTCGGCCGCCGGGTCGGGCGCTTCATCGGGTGCGTCGGCGCGATCGCCGCTCCGATCCGCCAGCGCCATCTGCTCCTCGCGATAGGCGGTATGCAGCCGCAATAACGCTTCGCTGAACCCCGGATAGTTGACCGCGACATCCTGCATTGCCAGCGTGGGAAGGTCGATGTCGGCAAACATCGGGTCCTTCAGCGCGGCCTGCAACCGCGCCGTCTGCTCCGCGCCGCCGTCGCCCGCCAGCTCGCTCATGTCCATCCGGTATGTGCGCGCCAGCCGCAGCAGCATGTCCGCCGTCAACGGCCGCTGATTGCGCTCCAGCAGCGCGACATAAGAAGCGGAGATTTCGAGGTCCGCCGCCATATCGGACTGCGTCAGCCCCAACTCCCGCCGCAACCGCCGCAAGCGCGGGCCCATATAGACGGGACGATCCTTGGCCATGTTCGCTTGCGCTCCTGTGCAGACATTACAACTATACAGAGAAAGTTTGTAAAGATCGACAACTGAACTTCACACCCCCTCCCGCCACAGGTCATCCTCCCCCAAAACGCGTTTAATTCGCCAATTCATTCAGGGGATTCCCATGACCTACGCCCAACAAATCACCCGCGCCTCCTCCCTGCTGGGCGAAGAGCCCAACTGGAATGGCATCGCCGCCGATTCGGTCGCCAGAATGCGTCTCCAGAACCGTTTCCCCACCGGCCTCGACATCGCCCGCTACACCGCCGCGATCATGCGCCGCGACATGACCGCCTATGATGCCGACCCCGCGAACTACACCCAGTCGCTGGGTTGCTGGCACGGCTTCATTGGCCAGCAGAAGATGATCAGCATCAAAAAGCATTTCGGCACGACCAAGGGCAAATATCTCTACCTCTCCGGCTGGATGATCGCGGCCCTGCGTTCCGAATTCGGCCCGCTTCCGGATCAGTCGATGCATGAAAAGACCAGCGTCCCAGCGCTGATCGAGGAACTCTACACCTTCCTGCGCCAGGCCGACGCCCGGGAACTCGGCATGCTGTTCCGCGACCTCGACAAGGCGCGCGAAGCTGGGAATGAGGTTGAGGTCCATCGCCTCACCAATGCGATCGACAATCACGAAACCCACATCGTCCCGATCATCGCCGACATCGACGCAGGCTTTGGCAATGCCGAAGCGACCTACCTGCTCGCCAAGAAGATGATCGAGGCTGGTGCCTGCGCGCTCCAGATCGAGAATCAGGTTTCGGACGAAAAGCAGTGCGGCCATCAGGACGGCAAGGTCACCGTTCCGCATGAGGACTTCCTCGCGAAGATCCGCGCCTGCCGCTACGCCTTCCTCGAACTGGGCATCGATGACGGCATCATCGTCGCGCGTACCGATTCGCTCGGCGCTGGTCTCACCAAGCAGATCGCCTTCAGCCGCGAGCCGGGCGACCTTGGCGACCAGTATAACAGCTTCCTCGATGTCGAAGAGGTCGCCGATCCATCGACCCTGCGCGGCGATGTCGTCATCGCCCGCGACGGCAAGCTGCTGCGGCCCAAGCGTCTGGCATCAAACCTTTTCCAGTTCCGCTCCGGAACCGGCGAGGACCGGGTCGTCCTGGATTGCATCACCTCGCTTCAGAACGGCGCAGACCTGCTGTGGATCGAAACCGAAAAGCCCCATGTCGAACAGATTGCGGGCATGGTGGACCGCGTCCGCGAGGTCATCCCGAACGCCAAGCTGGTTTACAATAACTCGCCGAGCTTCAACTGGACGCTGAACTTCCGCCAACAGGTGTTCGACAGCTGGCAGGCAGAGGGCAGGGACGTTTCCGCCTATGACCGCGCTCGCCTGATGAGTGCGGACTATGACGCCACCGACCTTGGCCGCGAGGCTGACGAGAAGATCCGCACCTTCCAGAAGGACGCCGCAGCGCGGGCGGGCATCTTCCATCACCTCATCACCCTGCCGACCTATCACACGGCTGCGCTGTCGACCGACAATCTGGCGCGGGAATATTTCGGGGACGCCGGGATGCTCGGCTATGTTGAGGGCGTCCAGCGCCGCGAAATCCGCGAGGGCATCGCCTGCGTGAAGCACCAGAATATGGCGGGCAGCGACATCGGTGATGATCACAAGGAATATTTCGCCGGTGAGGCAGCACTGAAGGCTGGCGGCAGCCACAATACGATGAACCAGTTCGCAGCTTGAAGAACCAAGGAAAGGAGGACGAAATGACTGAACCCACGAGGTCCCGCGCGGTTTTCTCGACCGAGGATTTCTCGCTGCTCAGGACGGCGGTGGCTGATTATCTGCAGAAGGTGAAAGACACGCCGGATTCGGTGAAGTTCGCTAACCTTTATCACCGGCTCGGTCGCCTACGATAATCGCCCGCTGTCGATGAGAGAAAGCCTGCCTCCGGTGATCCCGGCGGCAGGCTTTTCTAATCACCGTCAAGCCCGCTTTGCGCTTTCGCCCGAACGGCCGGACGCTTATCCTGAAGGTGTCAGACCCGACGGGAGAGCCTCCATGCCCTACACGCTCATTAGCGCGAACCGGAATTATTCCAGCTGGTCACTGCGTCCCTGGGTGCTGATGAAGGCGCTCGGCATTCCCTTCGCGGATCGGCTTGAGCCCTTTGTGCAGAGCATAAATTACTCTGCCTTCCGCAACTTTTCACCAACCGGGCAGGTGCCGGCCTTGATCGATGGCGATCGGACGGTGTGGGATTCCCTCGGCATTACCCTCTATCTTGCCGATCGCCACCCTGCCGTATGGCCACAGGAGGAATCCGCGCGCGCCTTCGCCCAAAGCGCCGTTGCCGAAATGCACAGCGGCTTTGCGACCCTGCGCAACGAATGCCCCATGAATGTCGGCGTGCGAGTCGAGCGCGACCTGCCCTCGCCACAGCTGAACCGCGATATAGCGCGGCTTTCGGAAATATGGGGGGAAGGGCTGAAGCGCTTCGGCGGTCCCTTCCTCGCCGGGCCAGCCTTCACCGCGATCGACGCCTTCTACGCGCCCGTCGCCTTCCGGGTGCGGACCTATGACCTGAATGTCGGGCCAGTGGCGCACGCATGGGTCGATCACATGCTGGCCCACCCCGCAATGCGGGAATGGGAGGCCGCTGCCCTCGCCGAAACCTGGCGCGAGGAAAGCCATGAGGCGGATGTGGGCGCCGCTGGCCGCATCATAGAAGATTACCGCGCGTCCTGACCTGCCCCTTGCAAGCCTGCTATCGGCGTAGACAGCAAATATTGGTCCCATGCCCCCTTTCGCCGCGCCCGCTCTGGGTCTAGGGGGAAAGGGTTATGGTCAAGCCCCGCACGCTGTACGAGAAGATTTGGGACGCGCATGTCGTTGAACGCCGTCCCGATGGAACCTGCCTCATCTATATCGACCGCCACCTCGTTCATGAGGTGACGAGTCCCCAGGCCTTCGAGGGTCTAAGGATAGCGGGCCGCCCGGTGCGCCGCCCCGATCTGACGCTCGCTGTTCCGGATCACAATCTGCCCACGACGCCCCGCCGCGATGCGCAGGGCAACCGCATCCCCATCGCCGATCCAGAAAGCGCGCAGCAGCTTGCCGCGCTGGAAAGAAATGCGCCGGAGTTCGGCGTTCGCCTGATCGGCGATGCGGATCTTGAACAGGGGATTGTTCACGTAGTGGGGCCGGAGCAGGGCTTCACCCTGCCGGGCACGACGCTGGTCTGTGGCGACAGCCACACCAGCTCGCACGGGGCGCTAGGCGCGCTGGCCTTCGGCATCGGCACCTCCGAGGTTGAGCATGTGCTCGCCACGCAGACCCTGCTGCTCAAGCAATCGAAGACCATGGAAGTCGTCGTCGAAGGCGAACTGGGCTTCGGCGTTACGCCCAAGGATGTGGCGCTGGCCATCTGCGGCCGTATCGGCACGGCGGGCGGCACCGGCTACGTCATGGAATATCGCGGCTCTGTCTTCCGCGACATGTCGATCGAAGGCCGCCTGACCGTCGCCAACATGTCGATCGAGGCAGGCGCGCGTTCGGGCCTGTTCGCCCCGGATGAGAAGACCGTTGCCTATCTGAAGGGCCGTCCCATGGCGCCCAAGGGCGCCGATTGGGATGCCGCCGTCGCCTATTGGAAGACGCTGGCGACCGATGAAGGCGCGCAGTTCGACAAAACGATCGTCATCGATGCCGCCGACATCGTGCCCAACGTGACCTGGGGCACCAGCCCCGAGGACGTCGTGCCGGTGACTGGCGTCGTTCCCGATCCGGAAAGCTTCGCCGACGCGTCCAAGCGCGCCGCCGCGCAGAAGTCCCTCGACTATATGGGCCTCACCGCCGGACAGCGGATGGAGGACGTGACGGTCGAACATATCTTCATCGGCAGCTGCACCAACAGCCGCATAGAAGATTTGCGCGCCGCCGCCGCCCTGCTGAAGGACAAACATATCGCCAGCGGCATCAAGCAGGCGCTGGTCGTTCCCGGATCGGGTCTGGTGAAGCAGCAGGCCGAAGCCGAAGGGCTCGACCGCATCTTCACCGATGCCGGGTTCGAATGGCGCGAACCGGGCTGCTCTGCGTGTCTGGGCATGAATCCCGACAAGGTGCCTGCCGGAGAGCGCTGCGCTTCCACCAGCAACCGCAACTTCATGGGCCGCCAAGGCCCCGGTTCGCGCACTCATCTCGTATCTCCCGCCATGGCAGCCGCTGCCGCCATCACCGGGCATCTGACCGACGTGCGAGAATTGCTGAACGAAAAACAGGGAGAGGTGGTCGCATGAAGAAGGTATTCTGGGTGCTGGCGCTCGGCGCGCTGGCCAGTGCCGCCATGGCGGCGACCCTCGGGCGCGCGGAAGACAGCCGCCGCCTGGAGACCAAGCGGGCGCATTGATGGACAAGCTGAATATCGTTGAGGGCAAGGCCTATCCGTTCGGGATGAAGAATGTCGATACCGACATCGTCATTCCTGCGCATTGGCTGAAGACCATTTCGCGTTCGGGCCTTGGCAAGGGCGCGTTCGAAGTGCTGCGCAAGGAACCGGGCAACGTCTTTGACGATCCGGAATATGCTGGCAGCCCGATCCTGATCGCGGGCGACAATTTCGGTTGCGGGTCCAGTCGTGAACATGCCGCCTGGGCGCTAGCCGACCTTGGCATCAAGGTGGTGATTGCGCCTAGCTTCTCCGACATTTTCTCCGGCAACGCGTTTAAGAACGGCATCCTTACCGTGGTTCTGCCGCAGGAAGCGATCGACCGGCTGATGGAGGTCGCGAAGAGTGATCCGATCCATGTCGATCTGGAACATCAGACGGTCACGACGCAGTTTCAGGATCGATTCCAGTTTGAAATCGATCCCTTCCGCAAGCATTGCCTGCTTGGCGGGCTGGACGAGATCGGGTTGACGCTGGGGCAGGCTGACACGATCAGCCAGTTCGAGGCGAAGGACGCCGGGCTGCGGCCCTGGCTTGTTCCTGCCGTTGCGTAACCGTCCCGATCTTCCTATCTCATCCCAGACTTCAGCTTCTTTTTGACAAGGCACAGGCATGACGACTTTCGACGACCGCGAAAAGGCCTTTGAAAATATGTTCGCCCATGACCAGGAGATGCAGTTTCGCATCCAGGCGCGGCGGAACCGGCTGCTCGGCGAATGGGCCGCAGTGCGTATGGGCCTGACGCCGGAAGAGACCGACGCCTACGCCAAATCCGTAGTGCAGGCCGATTTTGAGGAAGCGGGCGACGAAGACGTCATTCGCAAGCTCGTGGGTGATATGACCCAGGCGGGCGTAGACATTGACGAGCCGGGCGTGCGAGCGGCTCTGGAAGAGCGGCAGGTGATCGCGCGCCGCCAGTTCATCGAAGCCCAGTAAGCAGGACGGACACGCCCCATGCCAATGGCTGCCGACGATATTGCGGACATGATCCGGGCGGCCATTCCGGACGCGGACGTCGAAATTACCGACCTCGCCGGTGATGGCGATCATTATGCGGCGCGCGTCGTGGCGGAAAGCTTCCGGGGCATGAGCCGGGTCGCGCAACAGCGCGCCGTCTATGCCGCGCTTGGCGGTCGGATGGGCGGCGTGCTCCACGCCTTGCAACTGACGACTGCCGTTCCCAACTAACCGCTATCATTTTTCATGCGCGCCGCGTGTCATTTGCGGCGCCCGACAGGACTGGACCGACCCATGACCGACGCCGTGCATCAGCGGATCGCAGATATTGTGAACAGCAATGACGTCGTGCTCTTCATGAAGGGCACCCCCCTGTTCCCGCAATGTGGTTTTTCCAGTCGTGCAATTGCCATCCTCGATCATCTGGGCGTGGCTTATGAGTCCGTCGATGTGCTGCAGGACCAGTTGGTGCGGCAGGGCATCAAGGCGTTTTCGGATTGGCCGACCATCCCCCAGCTCTATGTGAAGGGCGAATTTGTCGGCGGCAGCGATATCATGATGGAAATGTACGAGGCCGGTGAGCTTCAGCAGTTGATGACCGACGAAGGCGTCGCAGCGGCCAACTGAATCGCCGCAATCAGACTTTAACAATCTCTGGCAGGATGGCGTCCAGCAGCAGCATGGCTGCTGGCGTAATCTTCAGATGCTGCCCTTTGCACTCGATCAGGTCCAGCTGGGCGAGCCGCGCAATGGCAGCTTCATTGATCAACTGTCTGACGGGGATACCGGATAGCGCCGAGATGCGATCAAGATCGACGCCCTCCGCAAGCCGCAACCCCATCAGCAGCGCTTCACGCCCGCGATCTTCTGGCGTCAGCACTTCCTCGCTTTGCAGCCCGTGGCCATTCCGGCCCACCGCGCCCATCCAGTTTTCCGGCTTCTTGTGGCGAAGCGTCGCCATCCCCTCGCGCCGTCCATGCGCGCCGGGACCGATCCCGGCATAGGTGCCATAGCGCCAATAGGTAAGGTTGTGGCGGCTCTCCTGACCGGGCTTCGCATGATTGCTGATTTCATAGGCGGGCAGTCCGGCCGCCTCGGTCATGGCCTGCGTCTGCTCATAGAGGGTCGCCGCATAGTCCGGATCGGCGGGCGTCAGCTTCCCCTGAGCAACGAGCGTGGCGAACCGTGTGCCCGGTTCGATCGTCAGCTGATAAAGCGACAGGTGATCGGTGCCAAAAGACAGGCCGCGCGCCAGCTCCGCCTCCCAGTCCGCCTCGCTCTGGTCGGGCCGCGCATAGATGAGGTCCAGGTTCACCCGCCCGAAGACCGATTGGGCAACATCCAGGGCGGCCAGGGCCTCGCCCACATCATGCGCCCGGCCGAGAAAATGCAGCGCCTGATTATTCAGCGCCTGCACCCCCAGTGACACGCGGTTCACCCCCGCACGCGCCAGATCGGCGAAGCGCGCTGCTTCCACCGAACTTGGATTAGCCTCCAACGTGATTTCCATGTCCGCCGTGGGCCGCCAGTAGCTGGCGGCAGCGTCGATGATGTTCGAGACGATTTCCGGCGGCATCAGCGACGGCGTTCCGCCGCCGAAAAAGATGGATGAGAGCGGCCGCCCGCCAGTCAGCCCCGCTTCATGGGCAAGGTCGTCCAGCAGCGCCGCCCGCCAGGCGTCGGTATCGATGTCCGCGCGAACATGGCTGTTAAAATCGCAATAAGGACATTTGGAAACGCAAAATGGCCAGTGCACATATAAGGCCATAGGTTCAGGCGCGGAGGCCGGGGAATCGATCAGGGGCAGGGGCATGAGTGGGGGCGTCCTTAGACGGCTTTGGGCCGCACGGCTAGCAATGGCAGCGCTTGCGACAACGGGAATCACTGCTGCTCAACCATCAAAAGCCTCGCCGCCGATCCAGGCGGCGCCCACCCAGACGGTCATGCCCGCCGCCTATTACGGCATGGAGGAGGCGGAACGCGGCAACCTATTGCTGCGCGACGTCGTATTGGGCATGCACAATGACGAGCGCCAATCTCTGGGCCTCACGCCGTTGGCATGGGATAGCGCCCTCGCTCAGGATGCTGCCCAATATGCCCGGCAGATGGCCGTGACCAACCGCTTCCAACATTCCCCGCGCGCATCCCGCGCCGTTCCCAGCGGTGAAAATCTCTGGATGGGTCCGCGGCGTCTCTACGGATATGAGACGATGATCGGTGCTTTCCTCGACGAGAAGCACCTGTTCCGGCGCGGAGGCAAGCTGCCGGACATCAGCATGTCAGGCCGCTGGGAAGATGTCGGCCATTACACGCAGATGATCTGGCGCGGCACTCAAAAGGTCGGCTGCGCCCTCGCCGAAGGACAGAATTTCGATTATCTCGTCTGCCGCTATTTTCCAGCGGGCAACGCCTTTGGCAAAGGCCCGCTAGACGCAGACGACAGCCCTTTCGGCTCCCGTCTGGCTAGCATGGGCGAATAAGCCCGCCTCGCTTCTTTAGAAGACAGCCGCGACCAGCTGCGCGAAGGCATCCGCACGATGGCTCATCGCATGCTTCTTTTCCGGCTCCATCTCGCCAAAGCTGATCGTGTGGCCCAAGGGCTGGAACATCGGGTCATAGCCAAAGCCCTTGTCTCCGCGCGGCGGCCAGATGAGGATGCCGTCAACCCGCCCCTCAAACGCTTCGACATGACCGTCGGGCCAAGCCACCGCCAACGCGCAGATGAAATGCGCGCCATGCCCTGCATCAGGCCCCTTGGCTTCGATCGCATCCCAGACGCGTTGCATCGCGATGCTGAAATCCTTCGTTTCACCCGCCCAGCGAGCGGAGAAGATACCCGGATCGCCATTCAGCGCCTCGACGCACAGCCCGCTATCATCCGCCAGCGCGGGAAGCCCCGACAGATCGGCCGCCTGCATCGCCTTCAGCTCTGCATTGGCGATGAAGGTCGTGCCGGTTTCTTCCGGTTCGGGCAGGTCTAGCGCCGCTGCGGATACAGTCTCGATCCCATAGGGGGCCAGCAGTTCGCCAATTTCGCGTACCTTGCCGGGATTATGGCTGGCGATCACCAGCTTGCCCGGCCCCAGCTTACGGATCGCCTGTTCCTGTCCGAAATCGTCGCTCATGATTATGTCATTCTCCCCGTTCGCTTCGAGCATAGTCGAGAAGCGCGCAGTGCATAGATAGCATTTCTCGAAACGCTCGAAACGAACGGACGAATGCGCTTAGCGGCCTGTCGCCTTGTCCTGAGCAGCAAAGATCTGCGAGCAACCGATGCGCGCCAGACGCAGCAGGCGCAGCAGCTCTTCCTCATCATAAGCGGCGCCCTCGGCCGTCGCCTGCACTTCGGCGAACTTGCCATCGCCGGTCAGGATCAGGTTGGCGTCGGTTTCGGCATTGCTGTCCTCGGCATAGTCGAGGTCCAGCACGGGCGTGCCATTATAGATGCCGCAGCTGATCGCGGCGACCTTCTGGATGATCGGGTCTTCGGCCAGCGCGCCCGAAGCGATCAGCTTGTCGATGGCAATACGCAGCGCAACCCAGCTGCCGGAAATGGCCGCCGTCCGAGTGCCGCCATCGGCCTGGATCACGTCGCAATCGATAACAATCTGCCGCTCGCCCAGCTTTTTCATATCCACGACGGTGCGCAGCGACCGGCCGATCAAACGCTGAATTTCCTGCGTGCGGCCCGACTGCTTGCCCTTGGCCGCTTCACGGCTGCCGCGCGTATGGGTGGCGCGGGGCAGCATGCCATATTCCGCCGTTACCCAGCCCGAACCCTTGCCGCGAAGGAAAGGCGGCACCTTCTCCTCGACCGAAGCGGTGCACAGCACGCGCGTATCGCCGAAGCTGACCAGGCAGCTGCCCTCGGCATGGATGGTGAAGCCGGGCTCCATGGTGATGTCGCGCATCTGGTCGGGCGCGCGGCCGGAAGGACGCATAAAATTTTCTCCGAAGGGTTCAGTCGGTGCGGCTTAGAGCATCGCGCGAAAAAGTGGGAACCGGTTTTTCGCAAAAAGCGATGCGGCCATCAAATAACTGCGCTGGGAGCGTCGTCTTGCCAGTGGCGATACGTGCGAAAGATGGTAGGAAGCCTACATGCAATTGCGTTGGATGATAATCTTGGCGGGCGCCGCCCTGACAGCCGGTTGTGCGACGGAGCGGGCCGAACTTGAAAAGCCCGCTGCCGTCGGCGACACGATCCGCTTTTCGGCGGGTCCCTGTTTCGGCGTTTGCCCCAGTTACAGCCTGCAGGTGACGCCCGATGGTTCGGGCCTGTTGGAGCCTGAGCGGTTCACGGCCGTTCCGGGAGCCACGCGCTTCACCGTCACGCCAGCGCAATATCGCCGTTTCCGCGCTGCGCTGGCGCAGTTTCGGCCTCCCGCAGGAACGGTCCGGCGCATCACCCATGGGGAGAACTGTACCCGCTTCGCGACCGACATGCCCGGCTACACCATCGAATGGACCAGGGATCAGCAACCGACCACCCGGCTGGAGTTCCAGTCGGGATGCATGGACGCCGGTTATGGCAAGTTGCGTGCCACCATTGCGGCCGTTCCCCGGATGCTGGACATCGACGCGATGGTGAAGCCGTCCGCCGTAAGATAGCCCCGGCTTGAGTACGGCCCTTCGCTCGCCTAGATAGGGGCGCATGGCGGTCACACCGGTTACCGAACTCAATGAGCGGGCGCGCGACGTTTTCCGGGTGGTGGTCGAAAACTATCTCGGAACCGGCCTGCCCGTGGGTTCGCGCACCATCAGCAAAATCGCCTCGCTCAGCCTGTCGCCTGCATCGATCCGCAACGTCATGCAGGATCTGGAGGAGCTGGGACTGTTGGCCGCCCCGCACACTTCGGCAGGTCGCATGCCGACCGAAACCGGATTGCGCCTTTTTGTCGACGGCATGATGCAGGCTGCCGAGCCGTCGGTCGAGGAACGCCGCGCGATCGAGGCAGGCATTGCCGAGGGTGGCCCGATCGAGGAAGCATTGTCCGCAGCGACTGCCGCGCTATCGGGCCTCTCTGCCTGCGCGGGAATCGTCATGGTGCCCAAGCGCGAGCCGGTGATGCGCCAGTTCGGCTTTGTGCCGCTCAATGATCGTCAGGCGCTGGCCGTGTTGGTGGGACAGGACGGCTCTGTAGAAAACCGCGTGCTCGACATGCCCGCAGGCGTGACGCCCAGCATGCTGAACGAAGCGGCGAACTTCATGTCCGCGCGCTTTGCCGGAATGACGCTCAGGGAGGCGGGCGAAGCCCTGCGTCGCGAGATGGAGGGCGAGCGAACCGCGCTTCAGGGCGCGGCGCGGGAACTGGTGGCGCGCGGCATCGCTGTCTGGTCGCAGGATGCGGATGACCGTCCGGTACTGATCGTTCGCGGTCAGGCGCATCTGCTGGATGATGGCACCGCCGCCGACCTGGAACGGGTGCGCCAGTTGCTCGAACAACTGGAAGGCAAGCAGGAGATTTCGCGCCTGCTGGAAGGCGCGCTGGCGGGCAGCGCGACGAAAATCTTCATCGGGTCGGAAAACAAGCTCTTTTCCCTCTCCGGTTCTTCGGTCATAGCCGCGCCTTACCGTGGCGGCGATGGCCGTGTTGTCGGCGTGGTCGGCGTCATTGGCCCAACGCGCTTGAACTACGCGCGGGTGATCCCCATGGTGGATTTCACTGCGCAGACGTTATCGAGATTGATGAGATGAGCGAAGACAAGCTGAATATCGAAAATACTGAAGTCGTTGACGAACTGCCCGAGGACGCAGCGCCTGTGGGCGATGCGGCTGCCGAACGCCTTGCAGCGCTGGAGGGTGAGCTGGCTGCGGCGAAGCAGGACGCGCTCTACGCCCATGCCGAAACGCAGAATGTCCGTCGGCGGCTTGAAAAGGAACTGGCCGACACGCGCGCCTATGCCGCAACCTCGTTTGCGCGCGATATGCTGTCGGTCGCGGACAATCTGGGCCGCGCGCTGCAAGCTATCCCGGCAGAACTGCGTGACGATGAAAAGTTCAAGGGGCTGGTCGCTGGCCTCGAAGCGACGGGCCGCGAACTGGAAGGCGTCTTTGGCCGCAATGGCATCGAAAAGCTGGTGTCGGTTGGCCAGCCGCTTGATCCCAACAAGCATCAGGCGATGATGGAAGTGCCGTCGGATGATGTTGAGCCGGGGACAGTGCTGGTGGAGATGCAGGCGGGATACACGATCCGCGATCGCCTGCTGCGCCCGGCCTTGGTGAGTGTTGCCAAGAAACCCGACTGACGACCATTCGCTAGCTAATCCAAAAACCCGCCGGGCTTGATCTGGCGGGTTTTTCATACGCGTGACGGCAGAAGGCCGTGCTAAGGGTGATGCACAATCTTTCCGTGGCCGTGCGTGGGCGGCTTGAAAGGGAAGGCGCCGATTCCCAAAGCATGTTCGACGTCGCCGCCCGGATCGACGAAGCGGCCAGCCAGATCGAAAGGCTCGACCCATGACCCTGACCGCTAATCTGCCGACCAAAAACGGTAGCCGCTATCTCCAGCAGCTCTGCAAGCATTGGAGCCACAAGTTTGAAACCGACTTCGACGTGCAGCAGGGCGTGATCCCCTTTCCGATGGGGCCGATTCGCATGATGGCCGGTGACGAGGCGTCGACGGTGACTATCGACCCGGCGGAGGGTGCTGATGTGGATCGTTTCAAGCAAGTTGTGGCCAACCATCTCGACCGCTTTGCCTTTCGGGAAGCGCCGCTGCCCTTCGACTGGCAGTGACCGCCTTATAACACATCCGTCATCCCGGACTTGATCCGGGATCCCGCTTCCAGGCTTGTCTGCTCCCTCAGCGGCGCGGAATGCGGCGAGCGCTCGCAAGGTGATGGGCATGTGTTATCGCCACGGCGAGCGCATCGGACGCATCCGGCCCCGCCACCTTGGCTCCCGGCAACAGCCGCGAAACCATGGCGTGGACCTGATCTTTCGACGCGTTGCCAACGCCGACGACGGATTTTTTGACAAGCCGCGCCGCATATTCGCCAACCTCCATCCCCGACCGGGATGCCGCAAGCAGCACGACGCCGCGTGCCTGCCCCAGCTTCAGCGTTGATTGCGGGTTCACATTGACGAACACTTCCTCGACCGCCGCGCCATTGGGCTGATGTTCAAGGATCAGGTCAGTGAGTGCCAGGTCGAGTACGAGCAGGCGGCTGGCAAGCGCCATTTCGGCGTCGGTCTTGATCTGCCCGTTGGCGATGTGGGTGAGGCGATTGCCGTCAGCCGCGATCAAGCCCCAGCCAGTGGTGCCAAGGCCGGGGTCGAGTCCAAGGATGATCATGAGAGCATCCTCGCCCCTTCAGGTGAGAGGATAGGGAGGTTTACCGGCCTGCCGGTTAGCCGGACTTGGAGAGGGGAAGGTAGCAGCCGGATTCTCGACGCCGAACAACCCTCTCCCCGCCGGGGAGAGGGGAGGGTGTTTATCAACCCAGCTTCTCCATGACCTCGTCGGACACTTCATAATTGCCCCACACGGTCTGGACGTCGTCATCGTCTTCCAGCGTGTCGACCAGCTTCATCAGGGTCGCGGCGCTGCCTTCATCGACTTCGACTGTCGTCTGCGGCTTCCAGGCGAGCTTCGCGCCTTCGGCTGGACCAAGCTTGCCTTCCAGCGCCTTGGCGACTTCGTGCAGCGCGTCCATGGCGGTCCAGATTTCATGTTCGTCTTCGTTCGACGACACATCGTCCGCGCCCGCTTCCAGAGCAGCCTCGAAGATCGCATCGGCATCGCCAGCGCTCGCCGGATAGGTGATCAGGCCCATGCGGTCGAAGCCATGGCTGACCGCGCCAGACGCGCCCAGATTGCCGCCATTCTTGGAAAAGGCGGTGCGGACGTTGGTCGCGGTGCGGTTGCGATTGTCGGTCAGCGCCTCGACGATAATCGCCACCCCGCCGGGGCCGTAGCCCTCGTAGCGGATTTCCTCGTAGTTCTCCGTGTCGCCGCCAATCGCCTTGTCGATGGCGCGCTGGATATTGTCCTTGGGCATGGACTGCGCCTTGGCCGCGTTGATCGCGAGGCGGAGGCGGGGGTTCATGTCCGGGTCGGGCATGCCCATCTTCGCCGCCACGGTGATTTCGCGGCTGAGCTTGGAGAACATCGAGGAACGCTTTTTGTCCTGCGCGCCCTTGCGATGCATGATGTTCTTGAATTTGCTATGGCCGGCCACGGCCTGCTCCTAATCTTGTCTGATCCGAAGCGCGCTCTCTAGCGGGCGTCCTGCCCAAGCGCAACTAGACGAGGATCGCGGTGCCGGATGCCGACACCATCAGCATCGACCCGTTCGAACCCAGCACTTCATAATCGAGGTCGACCCCGACCACGGCATTGGCGCCCAGCGTCGCCGCGCGCATCCTCATCTCGCCAATGGCCTGTTCGCGGGCGCGCTGGAGGACATCCTCATAAGCGCCCGAACGGCCCCCGACGATGTCCCGCACACTAGCGAACAGGTCACGGAAGAGGTTGGCGCCCACGATCACCTCGCCGGTGACGATGCCGAGATATTCCTTTGCCGGACGCCCTTCGAGGCGGCTGGTGGTGCTGACGATTATCTCGGGCATGACGTGTCTCCCTGCGTCTTGATGCGGTCGAGGGGCCTGTCTTGTAGGAAGAAAGGCCCTTCGACAAGCTCAGGGCGCACGGGGAGGGATGGATTATTCCATCCCGAGCGCGGACAGATAGGTCTGGAGGATGGCCTCCATTTCCTGCCGGTCATGCTGCGGCATTTTGCGCAGGCGGACGATCTGGCGCATGATCTTCGGATCATAGCCGGTCGCCTTGGCCTCCAGATACACGTCCTTGATATCGTCGCCGATACCCTTCTTCTCTTCCTCCAGACGCTCGATGCGTTCGATAAGAAGGCGTAGCTGATCGGCGGCGACGTTGCCCTCGCTCATATAATGTATCTCCGGATTGAATGTGAATCGGGTTGGCGCACGCTCCTAATGATTGTCGGCGTTCTTCGCCACACTCTCCTGCATCTTTGCGATCTGTTCCGGCGTCGCCTCGCTCTGATGGCGTTGTTTCCACTCCGAAAAGGGCATGCCGTGGATGATTTCGCGCGCCTCGTCCTTGCTCAAATTGCCGTCGGTTTCCGCGATCCAATCGGCGAGGCAATTGCGGCAGAAGCCCGCCGTTCCCATCAGATCGATGTTCTGGACGTCGGTCCTGTGCTGCAAATGCGCAATCAGGCGGCGGAAGGCGGTTGCGGCAACCGCATCGTTGAGCATATTGTCGGCCAAGGCGATCCTCTCGCTGATCTACATCATCCTGTCGTGCAGTAGGGATAATCGAAAACGGCGCTCTGGCAAGCCAGGGCGCGACCATGACGGCCAGGAGCTTTTTGAGAATGACGAAACTGCCGCCCCGTTCGCGCAAGGTCCGGATTTTGGCGACCCTTGGCCCCGCGAGCGACACGCCGGAAGTGATCCGCGCGCTGTTCATCGCCGGGGCAGACGCTTTCCGCATCAACATGAGCCATGGAGCGCATGAGGATCATGCGTCGCGTATCGCGTCCATCCGGGCGCTGGAAAAGGAATTCGGGCGGCCGACGACCATATTGGGCGACTTGCAAGGGCCCAAGCTGCGCGTCGGTACGTTCAAGAGCGGCCTTGCCGTTCTGGAGGTGGGTGCATCCTTCATACTCGACCGCGACGAAACGCCGGGCGACGCACGGCGCGTGAACCTGCCACACCCGGAAATCTACGCGGCGCTGGTCCCTGAAACCCGGCTGCTACTGGACGACGGCAAGCTGGTGCTGCGGGTGAAGAATGTGTCCGATGACCGGATCGAAACGGTGGTCGAGGTCGGTGGCACCCTGTCGAACCGCAAGGGCGTTAACGTACCCGATGTGGTCGTTCCCGTACCCGCCTTGACGGAAAAGGACCGGCGCGACCTGAGCTTCGCGGTGGAGCAGGGCTGCGATTGGATTGCCTTGAGTTTCGTGCAGCGTCCTGAGGATCTCGCTGAAGCGCGCAAGCTGATGGGCGGCCATGGAGCGCTGATGGCGAAGATCGAGAAGCCCGCCGCGGTCCAGCGGCTGGAGGAGATATTGGAGCTGGCCGACGGCGTGATGGTCGCGCGCGGCGACCTGGGCGTCGAACTGCCGCCCCAGGCCGTGCCGCCGCTTCAGAAGCAGATTGTCGCGACGGCCCGGCGCATGGGGCGGCCGGTGGTGGTCGCCACGCAGATGCTCGAATCGATGATCAAGGCGCCGACGCCCACCCGCGCCGAAGTGTCGGACGTCGCCACCGCCGTCTATGATGGCGCCGACGCGATCATGCTGTCTGCGGAAACGGCGGCGGGCGACTGGCCTGAAGAGGCAGTCGCGATGATGGACAGCATCGCCCACAGCGTAGAGCGTGACCCCGGCTATTTCGCCCGGCTGCATTTTACCGAAACCAAGCCCGACGCGACCACCGCCGACGCGCTGGCGGAAGGGGCGGCGGGCATCGTCTCGGTCGTTGGGGCCAGCGCGATCACCTGCTTCACCTCGTCAGGCAGCACGGTTCGCCGGGTGGCGCGTGAGCGTCCGCTGACGCCGATCCTGGCGCTCACCCCCCGGCTCGACACGGCGCGCAAGCTGGGCCTGACCTGGGGCGTGCATGCGGTGCGCACCAAGGATATCGACACGTTCGAGGAAATGGTGGGCAAGGCCCGGCGCATGGCGCTGCGGCATAATATGACGCAGAAGGGCAGCAAGATCGTGGTGCTGGCAGGCGTCCCCTTCGGCACTCCGGGGTCGACCAACGTGCTGCATGTCACCGCCATTCGCGGTGATGAGCTTACAGGGCGGGATTAAGCTGTAGCAGGCCTTGCGCTGCAAGATCGCGGCGCAAGGTCTCTGCGTCCCGGAAGAGGTGGCTGCGAATGCCTAGCGCTTCCGCCGCCGCGACATTTTCTACCCGATCATCGATGAAGAAAGCCTCCTCGGTGCGCAGGCCAAAGCGACTGAGCGCCAGGCGGTAGATGGCAGGGTCGGGCTTCACCAACCCTTCAGCGCCAGACACCAGAATGTCGCGAAAGTTAGCGAAGAAATCCGCCTCCCGCGCGTGAAAGGAATCCCAGAATTCCGCGCTGAAATTGGTGAGGCCGTAGAGCGCTACGCCCCGCCCCCGTAATTCGCCGACCAATTGCGCCATGCCTGCAACGGCAGGCTGGACGCTGTCGATGAAACGCTCGCCCCATATCCGAATCAGCGCTTCATGTTCCGGATGGCGATCGATCAGTTCGGCGCTGGTTTCCGAGAACGGACGGCCCATGTCATGCTGGCAATGCCAATCCATCGACACGACATCGCGCAGAAACGCGTCGAGCGCCCGATCATCATCGATCAGGCGCTCGTAGAGGAGCCGAGGCTCCCAATGGTACAGAACCTGTCCGACGTCGAATATGACGGCGGAGATCGGCTCGCTCAATTAGCCCTGGCGGGCCTTGAAGCGGCGATTGGTCTTGTTGATAACATAGGTGCGGCCGCGACGGCGGATCACGCGGTTGTCCCGGTGACGGCCCTTGAGCGACTTGAGCGAGTTGCGGATCTTCATGGAAGTCAGCCTTCTAAGAATCTTGCGTGATCGGAAAATCGAAGCGCAGCCCCTATGGGTGGGGCGGCTGAAAGTCAAGGGCGGCTGGCCGCACTTTTGCCCCGTTCATGCCATATGCAGCAAAGACATGGCTTCAACTGTTGAAGGGATATCCGGTTCGGCATCGTCTATGGACTGCCGCATCTTTGTCGGAGATTAGCATGATCAAGCAGATACTCCTTCCCTCATTCCTTGCCCTGTCACTCGCCGGATGTGCCACGGCGGTGCCGCCCGTCGAGGTAACCCGCTTTCATGTCGGAAATCCGGCGCAGAGCGGAACGTTGGCGGTGGAAGAAATGGCTGCCAATCCCGATGCAGGGCTGGAGTTCCGGACCTATGCCGCTGCCGTTGAACAGGAGTTGCAGCGTGTGGGTTTCATCGCTGCACCTGCCAGAGCGCGCAGCGACTATGTCGCATCAGTCGGCTTCCGCCGATCTTTCCGTCCAACCGGCTACGGCAATGATGGCAGGCCCGTGAGTGTGGGTGTTGGCGGAGCAGTCGGCAGCGGCGGCTATTCAGGGCTGGGCTTGGGTATCGGCATTAACCTCTCGGGGCGGCCGAAGGATATGGTGACGACGGAGTTGCAGGTGCAGATCCGCAGGCGATCCGATTCGACGACGATCTGGGAAGGCCGGGCATTGACCCAGGCGCGCGAGGGTACGCCCGCCGCTCAGCCCGGTATCGCCGCGCAAAAGCTCGCCAGTGCGTTGATCGGGGGCTATCCGGGGGAATCGGGGCGCACTATAACCGTGAAATGACCATCTCGATCAGCAATGCCTTCGACAGCGGCAATATTCGCGTTCTTTCCATCATCGATACTGGCGACAGGGTCCGGGCCGAGCTTGAGATCGTCAAGGACAGGCAAAGCGACTTCTACCAATGGTTCCACTTCCGCATCGCGGGCGTTGCCGGGCGTGAAGTGGAATTGGCGATCGTCAATGGCGGGACATCCGCCTATCCCGACGGTTGGCCGGACTATAAGGCGCGCATCAGCGAGGATCGGGAAGTCTGGACGCAGGCGGACACCAGCTATGCCGACGGCGTTCTCACCATCAGCCTCTCGCCAGACCGCAACGCGCTGTGGGTTGCCTATTTTGCGCCTTATTCGATGGAGCGGCACCACGACCTGATCGCCTGGGCGGGTTGCCAACCGGGGGTCGAGCATCGGGAATTGGGCCTGACGCTCGACAAGCAGCCCCTCGACCTTCTGACGCTGGGCGACGGGCCAAAGCAGGTCTGGCTCTACGCCCGCCAGCATCCCGGCGAGACGATGGCGCAGTGGTGGATGGAAGGCGCGCTGGAACGGCTCTGCGACGAGGAGGATGCCGTCGCCCGGCTGCTCCGCGCCAAGGCGACATTCCATATCGTGCCGAACATGAACCCTGATGGCAGCCGCCGGGGGCATCTGCGGACCAACGCGGCGGGCGTGAACCTCAACCGCGAATGGCACGAACCGTCGATGGACCGCAGTCCGGAGGTGTTCCTTGTCCGGCAAGAGATGGACCGGACGGGGGTCGATTTCGCCATGGACGTACATGGCGACGAAGCTATCGCCGCAGTGTTCCTGGCGGGCTTTGAAGGCATCCCTTCACTCGGCGAGCGGCAACTCGCCCTCTATAATCGCTTTCGGGATACACTCGCGGCCCGGACGCCTGATTTTCAGACGGTGCGCGGCTATCCTTCATCGGCGCCGGGCAAGGGCAACCTGACCATGTCCACCAATCAGGTCGCCGAACGTTTCGGCGCGGTCGCGATGACGCTGGAAATGCCCTTCAAGGACAATGATGATTTGCCCGATCCGGAATTTGGCTGGTCCCCGTCACGGTCGAAGCAGCTTGCCAAGGACTGTCTTGCGGTTTTGGCGGAGATGATCGGGGAGCTTTGAGCTGGATGATACGCCCTGACAGCAGCCAACCTAGTTAAACAGGTCGGCGAGAAAGTCCCTCATCGATCGGAAGCTGCGGTGGTCCGCGTCGGGGCTGTAGGCGAGGCCCTTTTCCGGCATGTTCACCGCCTTATCGGTGAATGCGTGTCCGGTGTTCCCATAGGCATGGATTTGCCAATCGCATCCCGCCTTCGTCAGTTCGTCGGCCAATGCCACCGTAGCCGCTGGGGGAGCCAAGGGATCGTCCCAACCGTGGCACACCAACAGCTTCGCGCTGATGGCGGCGTTGGGAAAAGCTGGCGCGTCATAAATCCCATGGAAGCTGACGCCGCCCGCAATGTCGGCGCCGCTGCGCGCCAGATCGAGCACGCATTTGCCGCCGAAGCAGAAGCCGATCGCGGCCGTCCGGCTCGCGTCCGCTTCGGGAAGTGACTTCAGAACGGAATGGGCCGCGTTGAGCCGGTCACGCAGCAGGGCGCGGTCGGCATTAACCTCGTTCATGTAGCGCCCCATATCGGGGTCATCGCGGCTGGCTCGCTTGCCCTGACCATATATGTCCGCGACCAATAGCGTGTATCCCAGTTCCACGACCTTCTCGGCGTAGACGAAGTCCGCTTCCTTGGTGCCCAGTGCATTAGGGAAAAGCAGGATGCCGGGCCGGGGTGCGCCAGCGGCTTTGTCGAAGACGGCCATGCTCTCGAAGGTTCCACCGGGTCCTTCATGAACCGTGACGCGGCGAGTGATAGTCATGGCAAGCCTCGCTGATGAGAATGGCAAGGCGACATTAGGCCGCTGGTAGTGCGTGGCAAGCGTCGCGGTGCCGGTCACTTTCGAGCGTATAAGAAAAGGGCGCCCTCATGAGAGGGACGCCCTTCTTTTTCTGCTATGGCCGTGTCTTAGAAACGGTAGCCGAGGATCAGCGCGCCCTGGTGACGCTCGGGGTTCACGCCACCGATCTGCTCGTAACGCGAATAGCGATATTCAGCGCGAACGATGAAGCCCTGAACCGTCGTTTCCAGACCGGCGCCCAGACGGTAGCCGTCCAGCTTGATGCTGTTGTCCAGAGTGTCTTCCAGGCGGGCATTGGTGTAGCCGCCCTTGGCATAGGCGAGGACGTTCGGCACGACTTCGCCGCCGATGCGGACGCCGGCATAGAGGTCACGATCGGTGCGAACGCCGAACTTCTTGACGTCGGAATCGGCATATTCGCCTTCGATGCCGAACACGGCGCCGTTGACGTTGACGTCATAGCCGATCACGCCGCCATACAGCAGGCCGCTGTCATGGTTGACAGAGTCGAAATCGACATGGTCCACGCCGACGACTGCGCCGACATAGGGACCGGAAAAGGGCACGGCGTCCTGAGCGAAGGCCGGTGCGGAAACGCTGGCAAGCAGCAACGCCGAAGCGATCAGTTTTTTCATGGGGGGCTCCTTTTCTGGGTAACCGGATGTTGTCTGAGCGCGCTTTAGGGAGCCTGAGCGGGAAGAGTAAAGCATCACAAACAACGACATACCGCATTGCACAACGAACTGTGGCAATGTTGCATCACGTCTTGAAATGGGTTCGCGGCGCCCTAGTCAGCCGGATGAGTGAGCAAGGGCCATCCGTTGCTCGTGCGGCTTTAGAGGCTGCCGAACCCCGGCGCCTCACCGCGCGCCTGCCTATCCAGCCGGGTTGGACGTTTCCAGCCGATACGGGGACGCTTGCGTAGCCGCAGCGTCGGCCAGTCGCCATTGTCCACCCGTTCGGCCAGCCGCATGCCCTGAGCGCGGTAGGCTGACAGAACGGCCTCCGCCTGTTCCTTCAGCAATCCGGCGAGCAGGATGGTGCCACCTTCCTCCACGAGCGCGCAAAGCGAGGGGGCGAGTTCGATCAACGGGCCAGCGAGTATGTTCGCGATCAGCAGATCATAGGGCGCGCGCGTCGCGATTGCAGGGTGATCAACGCCCGCCGCGACATACAGCGCCAGTTGGCCTTGACCCTTGCCGACCGCGATGTTGTTGGCCGCAGCATTTTCCGCGCTGATGTCGACGGCGATCGGGTCGATGTCGGAAGCGGTGGCATAGGCATGGGGCCACAAATGGAGCGCTGCGAAGGCGAGCAATCCGGTGCCCGTGCCAATGTCCGCCACATTGCCAAAGCGCATGCCAACCTGCCGCATGCGGTCCAGCATCAGAAGGCAGCCTGCGGTGGTCTCATGTTGCCCGGTGCCAAAGGCGCGGCTCGCTTCGATCAGGAAATTGACGTGGCCCGGCTGCTCCGCGTTGCTGGCAAGATTGCGGATGTGGAAGCGTCCGGCCGTGACTGGCTCCAATCCTTGCTGGCTCAGGGTTACCCAATCCTCATCGGGCAACTGTTCGATCAGGGGCTTGGTGCCGCCCGCGCTGGGGATCAGGGTACGGAGCAGCTTGATCGCGGCGGGGCTGGGCTTGCCTTCAAAATAGGCATCAAGCTGCCACGCATTTTCATCATCCGGCGCGGCCTCGCTGGTCATCAGCACCGGCGGCTTGTCCATGAGCGCGAAGCCCGCGATGTCACCGTCCAACGCCTCCGCCTCGGCACGGGTGCAGGGCAAGGTGACTTTCCAGCTTTGGACGGAAGAGGGCGCGGCATCAGTCATGCCGCGCCCTTTAGAAGCTTCAAGCGGGAAGGGGAAGTCGAGAGGGCTTCAGTCGCTCTCCGGCTGTCTTTTCCCTGAAACTCAGGCCACCTGCCGTCCAAAATCGGATGATGCGGCACGCAGGCTGGCAAGCTTGCCCTCCACGCTCATGAAGCCGCGTTCCAGCTGGTCGATCTCGGAAGCAACGACTTCCGTATCCTGACGGATGGCGGAAATGGTGCTGGACATGGAGTCGGCCGCCAGCGCCGTCTCATCGACAGCGGCGGTGATCATGGTAACGGTCTGGGCTTGGGCGTCCATGGCATGCCGGATGCGATCGGCGCTTGATTGCACTTCCCCAACCGTATCGCGGATTCGTTCATTGGTTTCCACCGACTGCCGCGTCGAAGCCTGAATATCCGCGATCTTGCCTGCGATTTCATCGGTCGCACGCGCCGTCTGGTTGGCTAGGCTCTTCACTTCCTGCGCCACGACGGCAAAGCCGCGTCCAGCATCGCCTGCGCGCGCCGCTTCGATGGTTGCGTTGAGAGCGAGCAGGTTCGTCTGGCCCGCAATGTCGCGGATCAGGCCCAGGATCGACTCGATCGATTTCGCATGCTCAGTCAGAGTTGCCGACATCGTCACCGCATCGCCCGACTGTCGGGCGGCACGCTGCGCAACATCTGCGGCGCTTTCGACTTCCGTGCGAGCATCCTCGATTGCGCGGATCAGCCCTGCCGAGGTGCGGGCTGCTTCACGCATCGCGATTGCCGATTGTTCGGCGGCGGCGGCGACTTCCGAAGCCTTGCCCAACATGCCGCGTGTGGCGGCAGAGGCATCCTTCGCCTGTTCACGCAGCGATTCGCCGAGCTGGGAAGCGCCGTCGATCTCACCCATGATCCGCTGTTCGAATAGGGTGCCGATGCGTTGCCGTTCGTTGCGCTGCGCTTCTGCCTCGTCGCCCGCGAAGGCGTTGGTCATCATGCTGGCATCGACCATGCTGACCATGGTGATGATGTTTACAAGGCGCTGGCGGGTGGCATCATCCGCCGCCTTTTGCCAGACGAGGTTGGTCAACTGCTTGTTGGCTTCCGATACCGCCGTCAGGACGAGGCCCAGGGGCAAGCCGCGTTTGCGGGCCAATCGGACACAGGCGATGGAGCTGCCCGCCCAACTGCCTGCCTCATAGAAGCTGAGCTTCTGCCGCACATATTCATGTGCTTCGGTTTCGATCTTGGCGATCGTGGAGGCGGCCAAGACGCTGCGCAGATGAGATTGATCCATGTAGCTGTCGAAGAAGGTACGGGCCGCGATCGACGCGCCGTCGCCTATCATGTCCCGAATCTCGCGAAGCCCCGCGGCCAATTCGCCGGTGGGATCTATTTCCGCCATGCTGGCGATCATTGCGCTCTTCGCTGGTGCGACGGACGTCATATGCGGCAAACCTCAATTCTCTTGTTTGTCCGTCGGGTCATAGCGCGATCTGGTTAATCAGTTCTTAGCCGTGATCGCCCGGTCCCTCTGCCAGCGCGGCTTGCCCTCTTGACCGTTCGCTCTTAAGGGGACGGGAATCAGGGACAAGCATCAGGGACGTAGGTAGATATGGCGCGAACCACGAGCCGGCCGCTCTCGCCGCATTTGACGATCTGGAAATGGGGGCCTGCTATGGCCATCTCCATCCTGCACCGCGTGACCGGCAACGGTCTGGCCACGGTCGGGATTCTGGGCGTGGTTTGGTGGTTGATGGCCGCTGCGATCGGTCCCGAAGCCTATGCCACCTTCATCAAATGCGCCACTTCGCCGCTTGGTTATCTGGTGATGATCGGCATCAGCTGGTTCTTCTTCCAGCATCTGATGTCGGGCCTGCGCCACTTCGTGCTGGATATGGGTGCGGGCTATGAGCTCAACACCAACAAGACATGGTCGCTGGTGATCCCGGTGCTGTCTACGCTGGCCACCGTGGCGCTGTGGGCCACCATCTTTTCGGGGAAAATCTGATGGGTACGGGAACCGGAATTGGCCGCGTCCGTGGCCTGGGCTCGGCGCGGCATGGCGCGCATCACTGGCTGGCACAGCGTTACACCGCTGTCGGCAACCTGCTGCTCGTTCTGTGGCTGATCTTCAGCCTCGTGAGCCTGCCGGGGCTCGATTATGAGAGCGTCCGCAACTGGATCGCCAATCCGCTGGTAGCAGTGCCGCTGATGCTGATGCTGGTCAGCATTTTCTATCACCTGCGCCTCGGCATGCAGGTGATGCTGGAGGATTATGTTCACGACAAGGGGCTGAACTTTTTCTGCATCCTGCTGCTGAACTTCTACACCATCGCTGGCGCCGCCGCTGGCATCTTCGCGATCGCCAAGATCGCCTTCACGGGGATCGTCAAGTAATGAGCGAAGCCTACAAGATCATCGATCACACCTACGACACGGTCGTGGTGGGCGCTGGCGGTTCGGGCCTTCGCGCGACCATGGGCAGCGCCGAAGCGGGCCTGAAGACCGCCTGCATCACCAAGCTGTTCCCGACTCGCTCGCACACCGTCGCGGCGCAGGGCGGCATCGCGGCGAGCCTGGGTAACAACTCGCCCGACCACTGGACCTGGCACATGTACGACACCGTCAAGGGGTCGGACTGGCTGGGCGACCAGGACGCGATCGAATATATGGTGCGTGAAGCGCCCGCCGCCGTGATCGAATTGGAACATGCCGGCGTGCCGTTCAGCCGCAACGAGAATGGCACGATCTATCAGCGTCCCTTCGGCGGTCACATGCAGAATATGGGCGCCGGCCCGCCGGTGCAGCGCACCTGCGCCGCCGCCGACCGTACCGGCCATGCCATGCTTCATGCGCTCTATCAGCAGAGCCTGAAGTATGACGCGGACTTCTACATCGAATATTTCGCTATTGACCTGATCATGGAAGACGGCCCGAACGGCAAGGAATGCCGTGGCGTGATCGCCATCTGCATGGAGGATGGATCGATCCATCGCTTCCGCAGCAAGGCGGTGGTGCTGGCGACCGGCGGTTATGGACGTGCCTATTTCTCCGCCACTTCGGCACACAGCTGCACCGGCGACGGCGGCGGCATGGTGCTGCGCGCTGGTCTGCCTTTGCAAGACCTGGAATTCGTGCAGTTCCACCCGACCGGCATCTATGGCGCGGGCGTGCTGATCACCGAAGGCGCGCGTGGCGAGGGCGGTTATCTGACCAACTCCGAGGGCGAGCGCTTCATGGAGCGCTATGCGCCTTCCGCGAAGGACTTGGCATCGCGCGACGTCGTATCGCGCTCGATGGCGATGGAAATGCGCGAAGGGCGCGGCGTGGGTCCGAACAAGGATCACATCTTCCTGCACCTCGACCATATCGATCCCAAGGTGCTGGCGGAGCGTCTGCCGGGTATCACCGAAAGCGGCAAGATTTTTGCGGGCGTTGACCTGACCCGTCAGCCGCTTCCGGTGACTCCGACCGTCCATTACAATATGGGCGGTATCCCCTGTAACTATCATGGCCAGGTGGTGACCAAGGTCGGCGACGATCCGGAAGTCGTGGTGCCGGGCCTCTATGCGGTCGGCGAAGCTGCCTGCGTGTCGGTGCATGGCGCGAACCGCCTGGGCTCCAACTCGTTGATCGACCTTGTCGTGTTCGGCCGCGCTACCGGCCTGCACCTCAAGGAAACGATCAAGCCCAATGGCTCGCATCGTCCGCTTCCCGCCGATGCGGCCGATCTGGCGCTCTCGCGTCTCGATCACTACCGCAACGCCAAGGGTGGTTCGCCGACGGCGAAGATCCGTCTGGAAATGCAGCACACCATGCAGAAGCACGCCGCCGTCTTCCGCGACAGCGCTCTGCTGAGTGAAGGCGTCTCTAAGATGGCGCAGGTCAATGCGAGCATGCAGGATGTGGGCGTGTCCGACCGCTCGCTGATCTGGAACACGGACCTCATCGAGACGCTGGAACTGGACAACCTCATGTCTCAGGCGGTCTGCACCATGGTCAGCGCGGAAAACCGCAAGGAAAGCCGCGGCGCCCATGCGCATGAGGACTTCCCGAACCGCGACGACGCCGAATGGATGAAGCACACCGTTAGCTGGTTCGAAGGCTGGGGCGGCAAGGGCGGCAAGGTGTCGCTCGATTACCGTCCCGTGCATGACTACACGCTCACCGATGAGGCCGAATATATCAAGCCCAAGGCGCGCGTTTACTAAGGCGCGCCGTCCAGTGGGATAGGTAAGAGGGCGGGCTGCAAAGCTCGCCCTTTTTGTTTATGGGTTCAGTTCAAGTCGAGGGAGGTCAGGCGATGGCGGATGCAAGCAGACATGGCGGCCAGTGTCATTGCGGGGCCGTCCGGTTCGAGGTTGAGCTGAGCAATGGCCTCGACAGCGCCCGCCGATGCACCTGCTCATTTTGCCGGATGCGGGGCGCCGTAGCTGTCACGGCGAAGTTGGACGGGCTTCATGTCGTTCGGGGCGCCGATATGCTGACGAGCTATCGCTTCAATACGGGAGCGGCGGAGCACTTCTTCTGCTCGCGATGTGGCATCTACACGCACCACCAGCGCCGCTCCAATGCAAACGAATATGGGGTGAATGTGGCATGCCTTGAGGGAATGAGCCCCTTTGATTTCGATGAGGTGCCCGTGCTGGATGGCAAAAACCATCCGAGTGACAATGGCGGGCTTGCGCGGATGGCAGGAGTGCTGCGGTTTATTCGCGCTGAAAGTGAGGGGTGAGAGGTAGGTCGCCGAACGGGTTGGGACAGGCCGACTTGTCGGCTGACGACCAAAATCCGACTCTTTTTATCTCCCCTCCCTTTCAAGGGAGGGGCTATGACTGCAATCCACCCCTCGATGTCATTGCGGAGCTACGTTTTAGAATTGCGGCAAAGCCCCTCTGGCGCCCGTGCCATCGTCTCGCTAAGCCTTCATCCAATGACGATAGATCCTCTGGTCCTGCTGCAGGCCTATTCCATCGGCGTGTTTCCCATGTCCGATGACCGGGATGCGGAGGAGGTTTATTGGATTGAGCCCAAGCGGCGAGCGATCATGCCGCTCCATGGCTTTCGCATGTCCCATTCGCTGGCCAAGACGATCCGGCAGGAGCGTTTCCGCGTGACTGCCAACCGCGATTTTGGCGCTATTGTCTCGCTATGCGCGCAGG
Source organism: Sphingobium sp. TomMM7A (assembly GCF_055397305.1). Taxonomy (NCBI): domain Bacteria; kingdom Pseudomonadati; phylum Pseudomonadota; class Alphaproteobacteria; order Sphingomonadales; family Sphingobiaceae; genus Sphingobium; species Sphingobium sp. TomMM7A. The sequence goes on from NZ_AP027311.1 coordinate 144,197, forward strand.
CGGCGGAGGATCGGCCGTCGACCTGGATCAACAAGGAGATCGAGCAGACATACCGGCATCTGCACGAGATCGGCTTTGCGCATTCGATCGAGGTCTGGGATGGCGATGAGCTGGCGGGCGGCCTCTATGGCGTCGCTTTGGGCCAAGCCTTTTTCGGCGAAAGCATGGTGTCTCGAAAAACCGATGCTTCAAAGGTCGCTCTAGCTTGGCTCACCGCCCGCATGCTCTTTTCAGGCTTCACCTTGCTCGACTGCCAATTCATGACCGACCATCTTCGGTCATTGGGCGCGATAGAAATCAGCCAGAAGGATTATCTGGGGCTGTTGGCAGGTGCTCTGGGCGATGTGCCGCTAGGCGCGGGCCGTTCCTCGGCATTGGCCGGGGGTTCGGGGGGCTGGGCCGAACTGGCATTTGCGCCGCTCGGCGGAGACGCGTCCGATGGGGGTTCGCCTTTGCCGCCGAGCTTGACCGTGTCGGGGCCGCTTTCCGGCCAGGACATCGTGCAGCTTCTTACCCATACATCGTAGATCGGATGCTGCACCACGTTGCGGTCGGGCCGTTCCTTGAACAGCCAGCCCGAAAAGTTGCGGCGCCACTTATTGTCGGCGGTGCTGCGCACATCGAGTTGAACGAAAGCCCCGGTTTCGTGAACATTTTCCCAGGGGGCGGTCATCTCACACGCCTGCAGGCGGACGATTGCGTCGCCTACGCGTAAGGCGTCGCCGGGCTTCATCGTGAGGTCGGTGGTGATGCCGTTGCGCTTGTTGAGCAGGCCGATCACCGCGACGCGATTCGCCATGGGCGTGCCAGGCAGGGCAGAAGAATCGCCATTGCGAATCTTCTGCCCCTCGATCTTCACGGGGCCGGTCTGGTTCGCAGTGGGAAGTTCATCGCCGCCACAGGCCGCAAGCGACAACAGCAGGGCGAGGGGCAGGATCGGCAGGACCGTCCCCGCCGGGCGCAGGGTCATGATGCGCCGGGGCTCCACGCTTCATAATCGCCGGTCGCGCGCTGGCGCTGCGCACCCTTTTCCAGCGCACCCGTGGGCCGGTAAGCATTGGGAGTGCCAGTCGCGTTGGGCGTGAAATCCCGTTCCCAGATACGGGGCGGGGGGAGGAAGCTTTCCGGCGTTCCTTCGATCGTGTGATGCAGCCACCCATGCCATTCCGCAGGCACGCGGCTAGCGTCGTTATTGCCGTTGTAGATTACCCAGCGGCGGGTGTGGCCGTGCACGTCCGTGCCGCCTTCATAATAGACATTGCCCTGATGGTCCTCGCCCACTTTCTTGCCCTTGCGGGAGGTATAAAGTGCGGTGCCGATGGTCGCGCCATTCCACCAGGTGAAGATCTTGGCCAGGATTCCCATGGGGCAAGCGCTTAGCGCCTGCTGTGGGGGATTGGCAAGGCGGATATGGCGTCAGCGGGTGCGCGGCGGGCAGAAATCGAGGTTGGCGGGGCTTTTGACCGCAGGATCGACGCAGCTGCCCCAAGATACGCTGTCGCCCTCGGCGATGCCGAGTTCAGCGGCCCGCCCGCCTCGCAGTTCAAGGACGGCCGCCACCGGAACGCCAGCGGACACCGGCACGCGTGAATAGGGTGCGGCATTGGCGGCGATGAAGGCGATCACCCCGTCGGTGCGGATGAAGATCATGTCGAGCGGGATCAGGGTGTCCTTCATCCAGAAGCTGGCGGTGCGGGGCGGCGACATGGGAAAGAGCATGCCGCTATTTGCATCCAGGGACTTGCGGAACATCAGGCCCTTTTCCTGCTCCTTTTCGGAGATGGCGGTTTCCACCGCAAAACGATGCCTTCCCAAGTCCGTACGGATTTCAAGGGGGAGCAGATTGGTCTGCTGGTTTGTAGGGCTGGCGGTCTTTTCCGCCTTGGGCTGAGTGGGAGAACAGGCGGCTAAAACCGCGACCAGCAAGGGAAAGGCGATCCGCATCCTGCTGTGCTAGCCTATCCGGGAGTAGTGGCGCCACAGATTTTGCGAAGCCCCATGGCGCGCCGTCACTGGTCGGGGTCTGGCGGTTCGCCTGGAGCAGCGTCCGTCCAGCGACGGGCAGTGTCGAAACTGTGGCCTGCGCGCAGGAAAGCGGCGATGGCCTTTTCACGCTGCTTAGGATCGGTTGCTGCCGTGGCATAGGGGCCGAGGCGTTTGCGGCGGGCGAAACGATCGGCCGCAGCCCAGCTGTCGTTATCGACCTGAGCGTCCGCTTCTTCCCGATCAGTGTCCGCTATGCCATCGGCGCGCAGGGTCTGTGCAACGCGGCGTGCGCCATAGCCGCGACGGGTCAGCGCCGCGCTTTTCATGACGGCAAAGCTGCGATCATCGACATAGCGCAGTTCGGCCAATCGCTCGACGAGCCGTTCCGGCGCGGGCGGACCTTCGCCAGCCCATCCGCGTTCCTGCAACTTGCGGTTGAGATAAGCGAGCAGCTTCGCCCGGCTCGTCGCGAAACGGCCGACGTAACGCAGGGCCAGATCGCGCAGGCTATCGCCATCCAGCGGCGGTCGGGGGCGTTTGCCGGTCATATGAGCGCCTTCATGGCAATGGTTTATGCGACGGGCGCCTTGATTATGCCACAGTGGGGCCGGAATTTTACCGCGCCTCATGCTGTAGAAGGCCAAGCTGGAATGCAACTATCCGGTGCATTGCCGCGTCAAAGATGATAGCGGCGCGCCCGGATGACAAGATTGAAATTGGGTGAAACCAATATGACGGGTTCGCAAAGCATGATGGCACCGACGCCGACCAATGACGCCCTTCCCCGGCGCTTCTCGGATTTCGAGACGCTGGGCGAGGCGCTCGACTATGCGGCGCAGGGTCAGCGCGGGCTGAATTTTCATGATGCGCGGGGCAATCTGGCGCGACCCTATCCCTTTGCCGAACTGCGCGCCGATGCCATCGCATGCGCCCACCGCCTGATCGCCCATGGTGTGAAGCCGGAGCATCGCGTGGCTCTGGTGGCCGAAACGGGTACGGACTTTGCGCAACTTTTCTTCGGCATTATCTATGCCGGTGCGTGGCCGGTGCCGCTGCCGCTGCCCACCAGCTTTGGCGGCAAGGAAAGCTATATCGACCAGCTGAATGTCCAATTGGATAGCTGTGATCCGATGCTGTTCCTCTTCCCCAAGGAGCTGGAAGAGATGGCGGGTGAGTCAGGCCGTCAGAAGGATGTCGAGAGCATCGCTTTCGAGGACTTCATCGCGCGGGAGGCCGTGGCCTGCGATCTGCCGCAGGCGAAGGGCGAGGAAATCGCCTATCTGCAATATTCGAGCGGTTCGACCCGCTTCCCCCATGGCGTCGCGGTGACGCACCATGCGCTGCTCAGCAACCTCGCCGCGCACAGCCATGGCATGCAGGTGCAGGATAGCGATCGCTGCATCAGCTGGCTGCCTTGGTATCATGACATGGGTCTAGTCGGCTGCTTCCTGTCCGTCGTCGCTAACCAGGTGTCGACCGATTATATGAAGACCGAGGATTTTGCCCGTCGTCCGCTCGCGTGGCTGGACCTCATCAGCCGCAATGAAGGCACCTCGATCAGCTATTCGCCGACATTCGGCTACGACATTTGCGCACGGCGCATGTCGAGCCAGACGAAGGCTCAGGATCGGTTCGACCTGTCGCGCTGGCGGCTCGCGGGCAATGGCGCGGACATGATCCGGCCCGACGTGATGCAGAGCTTCGTCGACGCCTTCGCTGATGCGGGTTTCTCGCCCAAGGCTTTCCTGCCGAGCTATGGTCTGGCCGAAGCCACGTTGGCGGTCACCATCATGCCGCCAGGTGAGGGTATCATCGTCGAGCTGGTCGAGGAAACCGACCTGTCGGGCGGCGACGCGACCGAGGGACGCCCGCAACGCTTTCGTTCGATCGTCAATTGCGGCAAGCCCGCGCGCGACATGATTGTGGAAATTCGTGATGAGGACGGCGGACTGCTGAACGAGCGGCAGATCGGCAAGGTCTGGACCACTGGCCCGTCGCTGATGGTCGGATATTTCCGCGATCAGGAGGCTACCGACGCCTGCATGGCGGATGGTTGGCTGGACACGGGCGACATGGGATATCTGAGCGACGGCTATCTCTACATTGTCGGCCGCGCCAAGGACATGATCATCATCAATGGCAAGAATCACTGGCCGCAGGATATTGAGTGGGCCGTTGAGCAACTGCCGGGCTTCAAGCAGGGCGACATCGCGGCCTTCGCGATCACCACGCCGGGCGGCGAGGAAGCGCCTGCGGTGCTGGTGCATTGCCGCACGTCGGACAATGATGAGCGTACGCGGCTGCGTGACCAGATTCGCGAGCGGGTGCGGGCGATCACGGGCATGAACTGTGTCGTGGAGCTGGTGCCGCCGCGTACCTTGCCGAGGACAAGCTCGGGCAAATTGAGCCGGTCGAAGGCGCGGAACCTGTATCTGACGGGTGAGATAAGGCCCTACGATATCGCGGCTTGAGCGGGGCGTACGCTTCTGAACGCATTGAGGTATATTATAACTTCCGTTCGGGCTGAGCTTGTCGAAGCCCTTCACTTCTTTTCAGAGAAGTAGAGCCCTTCGACAAGCTCAGGGGAAACGGCGGTTCAGTAGCGTTTTTAGCTCGCCTTCAGCACCTGCCGCTCGATCGTCGTCCACAGGCCTGCGAAAGCCTGCGCCGGGGGTGAAGACGCCGCGAAGGCACCCAGCGCCTTCCTCTTCACCGTCATCTGTTCGACCATGCTGGCCATCGGGACAGCGGGCCAGCCGGGCTGTTCCTCCAGCGCCTTGCGGTGAAGTGCGCGGCGGCGGTCGACCATGGAATAGACGGGCAGGATCGGTGGATGCGATCCGCCGCGCTGGACGAGGTAGCGCGCTACTTCGCCCATTGCGCGTTGCGACAGGGGCGAGGGGATGACGGGAATCACGATCATGTCGGCGGCACGCAGTACCTGTTCGCTGGTTTCAGTGAGGCCGGGTGGGCAATCCAGGATGATGCGGTCATAATCCTTGCCCAGATTTTCAATCAGCTTTGCGAGCCGCTTCTTCTTGTCCATCTCGCGAAAGAGGTGGTCGAGGCTGCGCAGAGAGGTGTCGGCGGCGATCAGGTCGAGGCCGGGCACGGTCGAAGGCTGGATGAGCTTACGCACCTCCACATCCTTGCTGAAGATCGCCTGCGCCGCGTCGCGGCTCTGCTTGTCAGTGGAGATGAGCCAGCTGGCCGCAGCCTGCGGATCAAGGTCCCACAGCAGCGTCCGTCGCCGCGAGATGGATGCAGATGCCCAAGCCAGATTGATCGCGAAAGTGGTTTTGCCAACGCCACCTTTGAGGCTGTAGACGGCGATGGTCGCCAATGCCGGTTCCTTTGCCATGGGGTGAAAGCTACGGCTTTGACCCGCCAAAGCAAGCGGACAATCATAAGTTAATGACGCTGTCGTGACAGGATTGGTTTTCCCGTGTCCTCGGCGGGGAAGGCCCATGAAAAAACCCCGCCGGAAATATCCGGCGGGATTCTCTTCAATCGTTCTGAAGGATCAAGCCGCCGCGCGGCGCTCCTTCAGTTCCTCGTTCAGCATCTCCGCGAGCAGGAAGGCTAGTTCCAGGCTCTGTGCTGCGTTGAGGCGCGGGTCGCAATGGGTGTGGTAGCGATCGGCAAGGCCCTCGTCCGTGATGGCGATGGCGCCGCCGGTGCACTCCGTCACATTCTGCCCGGTCATTTCGGCATGGATGCCGCCGCCGAAGCTGCCCTCGGCCCGGTGCACGGCGAAGAAGCCGCGCACCTCGGCAAGGATGCGGTCGAACGGCCGCGTCTTGTAACCATTGGCCGCCTTGATCACGTTGCCGTGCATCGGGTCGCAGGACCACACCACCGGATGGCCTTCGCGCATCACGGCGCGGACCAGCTTGGGCAAGCCCGCCTCGATCTTGTCATGACCGTAGCGGGTGATGAGCGTGATGCGCCCGGCTTCCCGCGTCGGGTTCAGCACGTCGAGCAGGCGAATAAGCGCGTCGGGCTCAAGGCTCGGGCCGCATTTCATGCCGATCGGATTGCCGATGCCGCGCAGATATTCGACATGCGCTGAACCTTCGAACCGCGTGCGATCGCCGATCCAGAGCATGTGCGCGGACGTGTCGTACCAGTCGCCGGTCAGCGAATCCTGACGGGTCAGCGCCTCCTCATAGGGAAGGAGCAGCGCCTCATGGCTGGTGTAGAAGCTGGTTCCGCCAAGCTGCGGCACAGTCTCCGGCGACAGGCCGCAGGCGCGCATGAAGTCGAGCGCCGCGCCGATCTGGTCGGCCACAGCGTCGAACTTCGCCGCGAGCGGGCTGCGGCCCATGAAATCCAGCATCCAGCCATGCACGCGATCCAGGCTGGCATAACCGCCGGTCGAGAAGGCGCGCAGCAGATTGAGCGTCGCGGCCGACTGGTTGTAGGCGCGGATCATGCGCTGGGCATCGGGCTCGCGCGATTCCGGCGTGAAGGCGATGTCGTTGACATTGTCGCCGCGATAGCTGGGCAATTCGACGCCACCGATCGTTTCCGTATCCGCCGAGCGCGGCTTGGCGAACTGGCCCGCCATGCGGCCGACCTTCACGATCGGCAGCTTGGACGCGAAGGTCAGCACTACCGCCATCTGCAACAGCACGCGGAACGTGTCGCGGATGTTGTTCGGGTGGAACTCCGCGAAGCTTTCGGCGCAGTCGCCGCCTTGTAGCAGGAATGCCTCGCCGGTCGTGACCTTGGCGAGTTCAGCCTTCAGGTTTCGCGCTTCGCCGGCAAAGACGAGCGGGGGAAATTGGCTGAGCTGACCTTCCACGGCGGCCAGCGCCTGTGCGTCACGATAGAAGGGCATCTGAATGCCCTTATGCTCCCGCCAGCTTCCCGGCGTCCACTTCGCCGTCACGTCATGTCTCCTCATGCTAAAAATAGTGGCCGCCCCTACGCCCATGTGGGAATCAAAGCAAGTTTATACCATCCCCATCCAGGATGCGGCGCGGAGAAGGCGGGTTTCAGGTGCAGCGGATTGTCCACGTGCTGCGCGAACCAAGTTCCGCCGCTTCATTTCTTGCAAGGATAATGCTCGTTCAGCGCGATACTGACGATGACCGAGGCAGGGGCGTTGCGCTGGTCGGGATAGCGTTCAAGATAGGCGACGACGATGCGTCGCACTTCTTCCGCCAGCATCCGGTCAGGCCAGCAATTAGGCTGGGCGCGACCAATGAACACGTCCTTCTTGATGCCGTCCACCGCGCCGACGATGTACGCGGTGCAGGCCAGCGCATATTCCGGCGCCTTGTTGCGGCACTTTGCGCGCAGCGTGGTGCCGGTTTCGAACATGAAATGCTGGGCGACGGCCGGCGGAGTGGCCAACGGGCTCCCGAACAGGAGCAGAGCTGTCAGAATGTGCCATTTCATGAGCGGATGGTGCGCTTCCTGCACTGGTCTGTCCAGCCGGGCAGGCGCGCGCGCGACACGGACTGGCGCATTATTACGAAACCGTAACATAGGGTAAATAAAGGATTTACCCTAGCCTTGGCCGCCATTCCCAGCGCTGCGGGTCACCGTCCATGACGTCGATGCCACGTTCGATGAGAGCATCCCTGATTTGGTCCGACAGGGCGAAATCCTTTTCCGCGCGAGCATTCTGGCGGCGATCGAGTTCCGCCTCCACCTCGGCGGGCGTCGTTTGCGCGTCCTTGGGCGTGATCCGAAGGTCCGCGCGGCTCAGCTGGAGGAGGTTGAGCCCCAACGCCTGATCGAACGCGGCGATCAGGCACAGCTTCTCATCGACCGGCACCTTCTTGATGGCAATCGCCTCTTCCAGCAGTGGTAGAGCGCGCGGGGTCATCAGATCGTCGCTGATCGCGGCGTCGAACTGTTCGAGCAGCGGCGCGAGCTTGGGATGAAGGTTGGCGCGGAGGTAATCCAGGCGGGGCGACTGCCAGGTTACGCCTTCGGCGCGGCTTTTCAGCCCCTCAACCGCCATGATCAGACGCTTGAGGCGAGTGAGGGCCGCGCCGACGCTCTCCGCGCTGAACTCCAGTTCGCTGCGATAATGGGCGCCCAGGCACAGCAGCCTGTAGGCGAGCGGATGCACGCCCGCGTCGATCAGCGAGAAGAGGGTGGTGAAGCCGCCCTTCGACTTGCTCATCTTGCCTTGGCGATCGACGAGAAAATTGTTGTGCATCCACCAGCGCGCACCGGTGAAGCCGGGTTGCGCATCGCTGCAGCCGCAATAAGCCTGATTCTGCGCGATCTCGTTGGGATGGTGAATTTCCCGATGGTCAATGCCGCCGGTGTGAATGTCGAACGGATGACCAAGGCGCGCCTCGCTCATGACCGAGCATTCGAGATGCCATCCTGGCGCGCCCTTGCCCCAAGGGGAATCCCATTCCATCTGGCGCTGGTCGCCCGGTGGGGACTTACGCCAGATGGCGAAGTCCGACGGGTTGCGCTTGCCCGCTACCGGATCGATGCGGGCGTGGGCAGCATCGTCCCGCCCGCCCGCCAGTGCGCCATAGTCGGGAACGGTGCTGCTGTCGAAATAAAGGCCGCTTTCCAGCTCATAGCAGTGCGCCGGCGCGATCTTCTGCGCGAACTCGATCATCTGCGGGACATAGTCGGTCGCGACGGTCCATTCGCTGGGGGCCATGATGTTGAGGTCGGCGATGTTGCGCTTGAAGGCGTCGGTATAGTGGGCAGCTATGTCCCAGATGCTCTTCGCCTGGGCACGGGCGGCGGCCTCCATCTTGTCATCACCCGCGTCGGCGTCGCTGGTAAGGTGGCCGACGTCGGTGATGTTGATGATGTGAGTGACGTCCAAGCCCTTCCACAGCAGCGTGCGGCGCAGCGTGTCCGTGAAGACATAGGCGCGCAGATTGCCGAGATGGGCATAGTTATAGACGGTAGGGCCGCAGCTGTAGACGCGCGCGTGGTTCGCGTCGATCGGAGCGAAAGGTTCGACCGTACGGGTCAGGCTGTTGAAGAGGCGCAAGGGCGCGTCGGCATGCTGCTCGGCAGGGGTGAACTGGTCGCTCATGGAGCGAAGCCATGCGGCGGTTCAACTGACCCGTCAACTCTCGCGTGGACTTGTAACAAATTGTTGCTGGCGGGCCGGTGGGTTGCGTTCCTGCGTTCTACTTCCGATATTGCCTGTGCGGGCCGGGCCCCTCTGGCGGTTGGAGTTGATCCAGCTGTGATGTCGGACCGCATCGAGTGCGCTCGGTGCAGGTTCGTGGGGCTGTCCCCCCTCTAGCCTCGCGAAGACGGCGCCGGGCCACTCGATCCACATGATGTTTGTTGTTGAAGGATGGAGTTTTAACGCCGTGAACAATCCCGTTCGTACACCCAATTATGGGACGACACAGGCGGCGCAACATGACGCCGGGCTGCGTAGTCACATGCTGGGCGTTTTCCGTAACATGGGGATCGGCTTGGTCATCACTGGCCTGGTCGCTGCCTTCATCGGCAATACGCCCGCGCTGGCCGCCGCGATTTTCAACACGCCGCTCAAATGGGTGGCTATCTTCGCGCCGCTGGCGTTCGTGTTCTTTTTCAGCTTCCGCATTGAAAAGATGACGACGGCTGGCGCGCGGATGGCCTTCTGGGCCTTTTCCGCCGTCATGGGCGTGTCGCTGGCCAGCATCTTCCTGGTCTTCACTGGGGCGAGCATCGCACAGGCCTTCTTCTCGGCGGCGGTGATGTTCCTTGCCATGGCGTTGTGGGGTTATACCACCGGGCGTGACTTGTCGAAAATGGGCTCATTCCTGATCATGGGCCTGATCGGCATATTGGGCGCGAGCCTCATCAACATCTTCATTGACTCATCGGCCATGCAGATGGTGATCTCGATCATCGGCGTAGTTGTCTTCACCGGTCTGACGGCGTGGGACGTGCAGCGGATCAAGTCCGAATATTTCGCCTATGCTGGCCATGAAGTGGCGCAGAAGATGCAGGTCATGGGTGCGCTGTCGCTGTACCTGAACTTCGTGAACCTGTTCCAGATGCTGCTCAGCCTGACCGGCGAACGGGAATAATGATGCGCACTCCCGAAGCCGTGTCGGCCATGCTCTGCCCGGTCTGTCATGTCGGACTTTCGATGACGGATCGGCAGGGGGTAGAGATTGATTATTGCCCACAATGCCGCGGCGTGTGGCTGGACCGGGGCGAACTCGACAAGATCATCGAGCGGTCAGGCTCTGCCGCAACTCCGGCGCCGCAGCAGGCGCATTACCGGCCCGACCGCGACTATCGTGACGACGGCCGCAATCATAAGAAGCGCAAGAAGAGCTTCCTGGAAGAACTATTCGATTAGGACGGCCATCGTGCCGTCCTTTTTTTGAAGCGCTTGCCTCTGGCGGCTGATCCATTAGAGCTTGGCCCAACTTCACCTTAACGGCCAGGATTTCATGTCGACAAGCAATGCACCTCATGTCGAGGTTACGCCCGTCATTCTTGCGGGAGGATCGGGTACTCGGCTCTGGCCACTGTCGCGCAAATCCTATCCCAAGCAGTTCGTGCCGCTATTGAGCGATACGACATTGTTCCAATCGGTCGCGCGACGTCTTTCAGGGCAGGCTCAGGGATTTTCCTTTGACCGGCCGCTGGTCCTCACCAATTCGCTGTTCCGCTTCATCATCGCCGAGCAGCTGGCGAAGGAAAATATTGACCCGCAGGCGATCCTGATCGAGCCGGAAGGGCGCAACACCGCGCCCGCTATCCTGGCTGCCGCGCTGCATCTGGTGGCGCGCAAGCCGGACGCGATCATGCTGGTTGCGCCGTCCGACCATGTCGTGCCCGATGTTGCGGCGTTTCATGCAGCCGTGGGCAAGGGGCTGGGCGCAGCGCAGGGTGGCGACCTTGTCACCTTCGGGATCAGCCCGACGCGGCCCGAGACGGGCTATGGCTATCTTCAGGCACAGAACAAGCCGGATGGTTCGGGTGCGCCGATCAAGCTCGCCAGCTTCGTTGAAAAGCCCAATGCGGCGCGGGCGGAGGAGATGCTGGCGACGGGCGATTATCTGTGGAATGCGGGTATTTTCCTTTTTGCTGCAAAGGACCTGATCGCCGCTTTCGAGCAACATGCGCCTGCGATCCTGTCGGCTGTGCGAGCTGCCGTTGAGCAGGCGGAGAGCGATCTCGGCTTCCTTCGATTGGCTGCAGAGCCTTGGGGGCAGGCGGAAAGCGTCGCCATCGACTATGCGATCATGGAGCGGGCCGACAATCTCTCGGTCGTGCCGTTCGATGCGGAATGGTCCGACCTTGGCGGCTGGGATGCGGTGTGGAGCCATTCGCAGCCGGATGAGAATGGCGTGGCGCTATCGGGTGCTGCGACGGCGTTGGATTGCCGCGACACATTGCTGCGGTCGGAGAGCGAGGGGTTGGAACTGGTCGGGCTCGGTCTCAACAATATCGTGGCGGTGGCTATGAACGATGCGGTGCTGATCGCCGACAAATCGCGCACGCAGGATGTGAAGCTGGTCGTGGAGGCGCTGCAGGGCAAGGGCGCGCCGCAGGCGGAGGCTTTCCCGAAGGATCATAGGCCGTGGGGCTGGTATGAGAGCCTGGTCGTCGGCTCGCGCTTCCAAGTGAAGCGCATCACAGTTCTGCCTGGCGCCTCGCTCAGCCTGCAAAGCCATTTCCATCGATCGGAACATTGGATCGTCGTCGAGGGGACGGCCAAGGTGACGGTGGGCGAAGACGTTCAGCTGCTGTCGGAGAACCAGTCCGTATATGTGCCGGTAGGCGCCGTTCACCGGATCGAAAATCCGGGCCGCATCCCGATGGTGTTTATCGAGGTGCAGACCGGGTCCTATGTGGGCGAAGATGACATCGTGCGGTATGAGGACCGATACGCGCGGAATTGATAGGCCCAAACACCTAGGCCGTCATCCCAAGCGGAAGCTGGGATCGCGTGAGGCTCGGTTGTGCCCTATCGCCTGAGATCCCAGCCTCCGCTGGGATGACGGTTTTGGGTTGAGGTGAAACTTCAGTGCGCCGCTCCCCAGCTTGGGCCGTGACCGATTTCCACGCCTAGCGGCACGCTGAGCTTCACGATCGGTTCGGCGGCAGTTTCCATGACTTGGCGGATGACGGCGCTGGCTGGCTCCACATCCGCTTCGGGCAGTTCGAAAACCAGTTCGTCATGGACCTGGAGCAGCATCTTCACATTGTGCAGCCCTTCGGCCGCTAGCGCCGGTCCCATGCGGGCCATGGCGCGTTTGATGATGTCGGCGCTGGTGCCCTGAATGGGCGCGTTGATGGCGGCGCGCTCGGCGCCTTGGCGCTCGTGCTGGATGGGCGCTTTGATGCGCGGGAACCATGTTTTTCGGCCAAAGAGCGTTTCAGTGTAGCCGCGCGCGCGCGCCTTTTCGAGGGTTTCGGTAATGTAGAGGCTGATCCCGGGGAAGCGCTCATAATAGCGGCTGATCATGTCCTGCGCTTCGTCGGCGCTGATCTCCAGCCGTCCGGCGAGGCCCCAGCGGGAAATGCCGTAGAGGATGGCGAAGTTGATCGTCTTGGCTCGACCGCGCGTGTCGCGGTTCACTTCACCGAACAGCTGCTGGGCCGTGGCGGCGTGAATGTCTTCGCCTGCAAGGAAGGCTTCTCGGAGCGCCGGGACATCGGCGATATGGGCGGCGAGGCGCAGTTCGATCTGGCTGTAGTCTGCCGCGAGGATGACGTTGCCCGGTTCGGCGACGAAGGCGTGGCGGATCTGGCGGCCCACTTCGGTGCGGATCGGGATGTTTTGCAGGTTGGGATCGGTCGAGGACAGGCGGCCTGTCTGCGCGCCGGACAGTGAATAGCTGGTGTGGACGCGGGCGCTGTCCCTGTTGATCTGGGCCTGGAGCGCGTCGGTGTAGGTCGATTTGAGCTTGGACAGTTGGCGCCAGTCCAAAATCTTTCCGGCGATTTCCGCGCCTTGGGCCTTCAATTGCTCAAGGATGGTGACGTCGGTGGAATAGGCGCCCGACTTGCCCTTCTTGCCACCCTTGTAGCCCATCTTGTCGAACAGGATCGCGCCCAGTTGCTGGGTCGATCCGATGGCGAAAGGCTGGCCCGCAATGGCGTGGATTTCGCCTTCCAGCTTGGCGATTTCGGCGGTGAATTCGGCGGAGAGGCGGGAGAGGGCTTCGCGATCGACCTTGATGCCTTCATGCTCCATCTTCGCGATGACGGAGACAAGCGGGCGGTCCACCAGTTCATAGACGCGGGTCGCGCCTTCGTTGGCGATGCGGTTCTTGTAGATTTTCCACAGGCGCAGCGTGACGTCGGCGTCCTCGGCGGCATATTCGGTCGCCTTGTCGAGCGGGACTTCGGCGAAGCTGATCTGGCTCTTGCCGGTGCCGCACACGTCCTTGAAGCTGATGCATGTGTGATTGAGGTGGACCTTGGCCGCCTCGTCCATGCCGTGGCCTGCGAGACTTTGTCCGGCGTCGAGGTCGAAGCTCATGACGATGGTGTCGTCATAGGGCGCGATTTCGATGCCGTGGCGGCGCATGACGGTCAGGTCATATTTGAGGTTCTGACCGATCTTGAGGACGCTGTCGTCTTCGAGCAGCGGCTTGAGCTTCGCAAGGACGAGGTCCTTGGCAAGCTGTTCGGGCTTCTCCGCGAACATGTCCTTCCCGCCATGACCCACCGGAATGTAGCAGGCCGCGTTTGGCCCCACGGCCAGGCTCACGCCGACGAGCGCGCAGGATACGCAGTCGAGCATGTCCGTTTCGGTATCGACGGCGACGAAACCCTCGGCATGGGCGGCGGCGATCCAGCGATCGAGCGCGTCTTCCGTCACCACCGTTTCATAGAGGCTGCGGTCGATCGGCGGCTCTTCTTCGAGGACCGGGGCGGACGGGGGCGTGCTTTCCGTAACGGCGAGCGCGGCGGTCGCGACCGCGACGGCGGCGGCGGGCGCGCCGAGGCGGGTCAGGAGCGACTTGAAGCCGTGATGTTCCAGGAAGGTCTGGAGCGGTTCAGGCGGAATGCCCTTTAACGTCAGGTCCTCCAGCGGTTCGGGCAGGTCCATGCCGTCGTGCAGCGCCACCAGCCTGCGCGACAGGCGCGCCATGTCGGCATGGGCGATGAGGTTTTCCTGCATCTTCGACTTCTTCATCGAAGGCGCGGCCTCAAGCGCGGCTTCCAACCCGCCATATTCGCTGATCAGCTTGGCGGCGGTCTTGGGGCCGATGCCGGGGATGCCGGGGACATTGTCGACGCTGTCGCCCATCAACGCGAGGACATCGCCCAGCTGCTCCGGCTGGACGCCGAACTTCGTCATCACATAATCCGCGCCGCGCCGCTCATTCTTCATCGTGTCGTACATGTCGACGCCGGGCTGGATGAGCTGCATCAGGTCCTTGTCGGAGCTGACGATGGTGACGTGCCAGCCCGCCGCGACGGCGGCTTTGGTATAGCTGGCGATGATGTCGTCGGCCTCGAAGCCCGCTTCCTCGATGCAGGGGAGGGTGAAAGCGCGGGTCGCGTCGCGGATCATCGGGAATTGCGGGACCAGATCCTCCGGCGCGGGCGGGCGGTTCGCCTTATACTGATCGTACATGTCGTTGCGGAAGGTGTGGCTGCCCTTGTCCAGCACTACCGCGAGATGGGTAGGGCCTTCCGCCTTGCCCAGTTCCTCGGCCAGCTTCCAGAGCATCGTGGTGTAGCCATAGACCGCGCCGACGGGCTGACCATGCTTGTTGGTGAGCGGCGGAAGCTGGTGATAGGCGCGGAAGATGTAGCCGCTGCCGTCGACGAGGTAGAGATGATTCTGGGCCATGGGCGCAGGGGATAGCGGGTAATGCTGGGTGGCTCCAGTGGGGTTGGTTGAGATGGCCGTCCCCGTGATTGGACACGCTGTCCGGAGGGACAGATGAAAATAGGAGCTGCTTTTGCGGACTGGCGAACGCAGCGGCAAAAAATGGCGGTTTTCCGTCGAAGTTCACACCATATGCGCGCGCGAGCCTGAGCGCGCGTGTGCGCGAGGGCGCATGTGCCGGACGTTTCAAAGAGGGATCGAGGATAAGCGCGCCGATGCGGGATAGGACAGGGTGAAATCGCGCGGTGTTGGAGAAATAGGATGGTTTTTGAGATTACTGTGGTCGTTGGGTAACGGTCGATATTTTCGCGTCGTTATTCGTCACCCCGGCCCTGACCCAGGTCTCTTTTTTTCTCTGGTGCCGATCGGGAGGAGGAAGCGGGACCCAGGGTCACGTCCGGGGTGACGACTGGAGCGAACGTCGTCAAACGACCATATCCAGACAGTGACATTGCCGCCGACAGCAAAAAAGCCGACATTTTCACCTCATGGCGAAGGCCACGCCGTAAACGAAAGAAGCTACGCAGAATATGTAAGCCGCGAATGCGGCCATGCCGTAGGGCTTGATTGCTCGAAAAGTCACAACAGCCGTAGCTAACGCTAAGGCCACGAAAAATCCGCCAACGAGCCAAGGTGATTGCTTCCCCATCGAAGGCAGCATCGAAATATACATTAGAATACCGAAGCAGAGCGCGCCGAACGTTGGCTTAATCCATTCGATCATTCCACGCTCTCTCCGGCGGTCGGTAACGTGACCTTTATGACCTAAACCGGCCAGTCCGCAATCCACCCATCTCGTCACCCCGGGCTTGACCCGGGGTCCCGCTGCCTTTTCATGCCAGCAGGTTGAATAGGTCCCGCCAGTCAGGATTGGCGCGCTCGATCAGGTCGTATTTCCATTCTCGCCGCCAGCGTTTGAGGCGCTTTTCATGTTCGATGCAGGCGGCGATGTCATCGCTGCGTTCGGCCCAGATGAGGCGGGTGAGGCCATAGCGGGCGCAGAAGTCGGAGCCGGTGCCCGAGCGGCGCTGGTGGATGCGGGAAGGGAGGTCCGAAGTCACGCCGACATAGAGTGTGCCGCGATAGCGGTTGGACATGATGTAGACCCAGCCGCCTTTTCTTTCGCGATCCATGCGGTGCGCTCTTGAAGAAGAAGCGGGACCCCGGGTCAAGCCCGGGGTGACGATGAGGATTGGGTGGGGTTAGAGGACTTCGGTTGCGCGTTCGGGTGGGCGGGCGATGACGGCGTCTTTTTCCGTGATGACGATGGCGCGTTCGATCAGGATCGGGTGTTGCGCCATGGCGTCGAGGACGGCCTTGTCGTCCGTCACGTCGAGGCCGATTTCCTTGACGATCCGCTCGCCCTTGCGGAGCGCCTCGGAAGGGCGGACGCCCGCCTTGGCCAGAACCGCTTCGATTTCGGAGCGGCTGGGCGGGGTTTTTAGATACTCTACTATCTCGACCTCAACCCCCGACGTCCCCTCCAGGATCGCGAGCGCGGCGCGCGATTTGGAACAGCGGGGGTTGTGCCAGATGGTCGCTATCATCGCTTCGACTTCCTTTATCGCCCTTGCTCGATCGGATTGCCCGACTGGTAGAGTTCAACTTCCATATTGGAAAAGAAGTATTTGAAGTTCCAATAAGCATAATAGGGGAGGGCAAGGCCGAAGGTGACCACGCAGAGAAGAAGAAGCCCGAGCGACATGATAAAATATTCCATGAAATGCCCGGTAAAAACGATCTTTCCCTTTTGCATGTCCATTCCCCCTTTTTATGAACCGTCTGTAGATGGCGCGGAAAGCCCCCCCCTTCCGCGCACATATATCATTCCTCTCGGGCCAACCACTCTTCCAGCCACTTGATCGTGTAGTCGCCGTTCAGGAATTCGGGGTCCTTGAGCAGCTTCTGGTGGAGCGGGATCGTGGTCTTCATGCCCTCGATTACATATTCCTCCAGCGCGCGCTTCAGGCGCATGATGCAGCCTTCGCGGGTGCGGCCGTAGACGATCAGCTTGCCTATCATGCTGTCGTAGTAAGGCGGCACGCGGTAGCCTTGATAGAGGCCGCTATCGACGCGGACATGCATGCCGCCCGGAACATGATAGCTGGTGACGGTGCCTGGCGATGGCGCGAAGGTCTTGGGGTCCTCCGCATTGATGCGGCATTCGATGGCGTGGCCTTTGAACTCGATATCCGCCTGCTCGACCGAAAGCGGCTTGCCTTCGGCGACGCGGATCTGTTCGCGGACGAGGTCCAGGCCGGTGATCATCTCCGTCACCGGATGTTCCACCTGCAGCCGGGTGTTCATCTCGATGAAGTAGAATTCGCCGTCTTCCCACAGGAATTCGATCGTGCCCGCGCCGCGATAGCCCATGTCGGCCATCGCCTTGCGCACCACTTCGCCCATCCGGTCGCGCTCGGCGGCGGAGAGAACGGGGGAGGGGGCTTCCTCCAGTACCTTCTGGTGGCGGCGCTGGAGCGAGCAGTCGCGCTCGCCCAAGTGGATGGCGTTGCCGTTGCCGTCGCCGAACACCTGAAATTCGATATGCCGGGGGTTGCCCAGATATTTTTCCATATAGACGGTGTCGTCGCCGAACGCCGCCTTGGCTTCGCTGCCCGCCTGCTTCATCGAGGTTTCGAGCAGGTCTTCGGATGGCACGACCTTCATGCCGCGACCGCCGCCGCCTGATGCCGCCTTGATGAGGACGGGGTAGCCGATCTTCGCGGCGACCGCTTTTGCTTCCTCAACGCTGGAGAGCGCGCCGTCGGAGCCGGGGACCAGCGGCAGGCCGAGCGCGCCAGCGGTGCGCTTCGCTTCGACCTTGTCGCCCATGATGCGGATATGTTCGGGCTTGGGGCCGACGAAGGCCAATCCATGCGCTTCCACGATTTCCGCGAACTGGGCGTTTTCCGACAGGAAGCCATAGCCCGGATGGATGGCGTCCGCGCCGGAGATTTCAGCGGCCGAGATGATCGCTGCGACGTTCAGATAGCTGTCCTTGGCGGCGGGCGGCCCGATGCAGATCGCTTCGTCGGCAAGGCGCACATGCATGGCGTCAGCGTCGGCGGTGGAGTGGACCGCCACCGTCTGGATGCCCATTTCATGGCAGGCGCGGTGGATGCGGAGCGCGATTTCGCCCCGGTTCGCGATCAGCAGCTTTTCGATGGCCATGGGCGCGCCTTATTCGATGACGATCAGCGGCTGGTCATATTCGACCGGCTGGCCGTTATCGACCAGGACAGCCTTGACCGTGCCAGCATTGGGCGCGGTGATGGCGTTCATGACTTTCATCGCTTCGACGATCAGCACGGTGTCGCCCGCCTTTACGGTCGAGCCGACGGCGGCATAGGGCGCGGCACCCGGTTCAGCCGACAGATAGGCGGTGCCCACGATCGGCGAGCGAACGGCGTTGGCGGCAACAGCAGCTGCGGCTTCGGCAGGGGCTGCGACGGGCGCGGCCACCGGCGCGGCAGCGGCCGGGGCTGCCACAGGAGCGGGCGCATAGGCGACGGCATTGGCGGCCTTGCGGGCGACGCGGATTTTCCGATCGCCGTCCTCTACCTCGATTTCCGTCAGGTTGGTGTCGTCGAGCAGGGCGGCGAGATCCCGCACCAGCTGCACGTCGACCTGCATTGCGCCCTTTTCAGCCTTATCGTTCATTTGAAGTCCCTGGACCGTAAAATCTCTTATGCGATGCCCGCGCCTATGCGCATTTGGGGCAAAGCGCAACTTTTGAGCGACGAGTTACAGCTCGAGCGCGGCTTCCAGTGCAAGCATATAGGAGAGCGGGCCGAAACCGGCGATCGTGCCCTTCGCCGCCATGCCCACATAGCTTTTATGGCGGAAGGGCTCGCGCTTGTGCGGGTTGGATAGGTGCACCTCTATGACGGGCACGCTGATGCCCTTGATCGCGTCGTGCAGCGCGATGGAGGTATGGGTGAGGCCGCCGGGATTGAGGATGACGGCATGCGCGCCTTCCTCATGCGCTTCCTGAAGCCAGTCGATCAGATGGCCTTCATGATTGGACTGGCGGAAATCGATTTCGACATGGGCGCGGGTGGCGGCATCCTCCATCCGCTCGGCAATGTCATCCAGCGTGTCATAGCCGTAGATTTCCGGCTCCCGCGTGCCCAGCATGTTGAGGTTGGGGCCGTTCAACACAAAGATTTTCCGCGCGTCGGCCATGGCATTCCCCCTTAGCATGTTGCGGCAGGGGCGTCGCGGCCCCTATATGCGCGGTGATCTTTAGCCTTTCGTGTCGCGCCAAGTCGAGACACGTTCTTTCGTAAGAGACAGGACAGAGCATTGCACGTTGACGGAACAGTATCGATCTCCATCAATGGCGAGCATCGCCGCGTGCGCGCGGGCATGACGCTGGCGGAACTGGCGAGCGAACTCGGCTTCGTGCCGGAAAAGGTCGCGGTGGAGCGCAACCTGGAGGTCGTGCCGCGCTCGACGCTGGCGCAGGTGTGCGTCGAGGATGGCGACGATCTGGAGATTGTGCACTTTGTGGGCGGTGGCGATGTGTCGGCGGTGGATGACGACAGCTGGACCGTCGCGGGCAAGACTTTCCGGTCGCGGCTGATTGTCGGCACCGGCAAATACAAGAATTTTGAGCAGAATGCGGCGGCGGTTGCGGCTTCGGGGGCGGAGATCGTCACCGTGGCGGTGCGGCGCGTCAATGTGTCGGACCCCAAGGCGCCGATGCTGACCGACTTCATCGATCCTAAGAAGATCACTTATCTGCCCAATACGGCGGGCTGTTTCACTGGCGAGGAGGCAATTCGCACGCTGCGGCTGGCGCGTGAGGCGGGCGGTTGGGACCTCGTCAAGCTGGAGGTGCTGGGCGAGGCGCGGACGCTCTATCCCGACATGGTGGAGACTTTGCGCGCGACCGAGGTGCTGGCCAAGGAAGGCTTCAAGCCGATGGTCTATTGCGTTGACGATCCGATCGCGGCCAAGCGGCTGGAGGATGCGGGCGCGGTGGCGATCATGCCGCTGGGCGCGCCGATCGGGTCGGGACTGGGTATCCAGAACCGGGTGACGATCCGCCTGATCGTGGAGGGCACGAAGCTGCCGGTGCTGGTGGATGCGGGCGTGGGCACGGCGTCGGAAGCGGCAGAGGCGATGGAGTTGGGCTGCACCGGCGTTCTGATGAACACGGCGATTGCTGAAGCGAAGGACCCGGTGCTGATGGCGGCGGCTATGAAGGCCGGGGTGGAAGCCGGGCGCATGGCCTATCGCGCCGGGCGGATGGGGAAGCGCATGTATGCCGATCCGTCGAGCCCGCTTGCCGGGTTGATTTAAGCGCTTTGTGCTCCTGCGCAGGCAGGAGTGACCAGGTTAGGGCGGGACTGGGTTCCTGCCTTCGCAGGAACACCGGAGCGCTACTTTCGCCATTGCAGCAAATTGACCCTCCGGCTGCTTCCCCCTATGGGCTGAAGCCATTCAGGAGGAGGAAAAGCGATGGTCAAGAAGCTATACCCCGATGCTGCGTCTGCGTTGGAGGGCCTTCTCTTCGATGGCATGCATCTTTGTGCAGGTGGCTTTGGACTTTGCGGAATTCCCGAGCGTCTGATCGACGCGATCCGTGATTCGGGGGTCAAGGACCTCACCATCGCCTCCAACAACGCCGGAATTGACGGCGAGGGGCTCGGCAAGCTGCTACGCACCCGGCAGGTCAAGAAGATGATCTCCTCCTATGTCGGCGAGAACAAGGAGTTCGAGCGGCAATATTTGGCAGGCGAGCTGGAGGTGGAGTTCTGTCCGCAAGGGACGCTGGCTGAGCGCTGCCGCGCGGGCGGCGCGGGCATTCCGGGCTTCTACACCAAGACGGGCGTCGGCACGGCGGTTGCCGAGGGTAAGGAAGTGAAGAGCTTCGACGGGCAGGACTATATCCTGGAACGTGGCATCTTCGCTGACGTGGCGATCATCAAGGGATGGAAGGCTGACGAAAGCGGCAACCTGATCTTCCGCAAGACTGCGCGCAACTTCAACGCGCCGATGGCGACCGCCGCGAAGATCTGCGTCGCCGAAGTCGAGGAAGTGGTGCCGGTCGGCAGCCTTGATCCCGACGCGATCCACCTGCCCGGCATTTATGTGAAGCGCATGATTGTCGGTTCGCCTTACGAGAAGAAGATCGAATTCCGCACCGTTCGCCAGAGGGAGACCGCCTGATGCCTTGGACTCGTGACGAGATGGCTGCGCGGGCGGCCAAGGAACTGAAGGACGGCTTCTATGTGAACCTTGGCATTGGCATTCCGACGCTGGTGGCGAACCATATTCCGGCGGGCGTGGAAGTGACGCTCCAGTCGGAAAATGGCATGCTGGGTATCGGTCCCTTTCCCTATGAGGGTGACGAAGACGCCGACCTGATCAATGCGGGCAAGCAGACGATCAGCGAACTGCCGAACAGCGTCTATTTCTCCAGCGCTGACAGCTTTGCCATGATCCGGGGCGGGCATATTGACCTGACCGTGCTGGGTGCGATGGAAGTCGCGGAAAATGGCGATATCGCGAACTGGATGATCCCCGGCAAGATGATCAAGGGCATGGGCGGCGCGATGGATTTGGTCGCGGGCGTCAAGAAGATCATTGTCGTCATGGAACATACGTCCAAGGACGGCAGCCCGAAGTTCATCCCGGCCTGCACCCTGCCGCTGACCGGCAAGAATGTGGTCGATATGATCGTCACCGACCTGTGTGTGTTCATGCGCGCAGACCATGACAGCCCGTTCAAGCTGGTTGAACTCGCGCCGGGCGTGACGGCGGAGGAAGTCGCCGCTAAGACCACGGCTCATTATCTGAGCTGAGGATTGTGGCATGAGCCTTGAGGGCACCTATGACGAAGGCAATGTCTTTGCATTGATCCTTCAGGGCAAAATCCCGTCGACCAAGCTGTATGAGGATGCGCATACATATGCCTTCCTCGACATCCAGCCGCAGTCGAAGGGGCACAGCCTGGTCATTTCCAAATGGTCGAAGGCGCGCAACATCCTTGAGATTGAGGATGAGGCACTGGCGCAGGTGATGGCGACGGTGAGGAAAGTCGCCAAGGCGACGGCCAAGGCGCTCGATCCCGACGGCATCCATGTCGCCCAGTTCAACGGCGCGCCTGCCGGGCAGACCGTGTTTCACCTGCATTTTCATATCGTGCCGCGCTGGCAGGGTGGGCCGATGGGCTTTTCCGCCCATGCCCAAGGCAATTTCGCTGATCCCGCTGCCCTCGAAGCGCTGGCGGAAGAGATACGTGCCCAGTTCTGAGCCGCGCGAATTTCATGACAAAGCCGATAGAGAAGCGCTGACATGGCGCTGAAACCGTTCAAGGCGCCGGGCGCCCGGCTGGCGCTGCGGTCGAAACCGGCGAGAAGCTATGTCTCGGCGGCCGATGGCAAGGCGGAGATCATCCTCGACATCTCGCGCCTATTGTCGCGCAGCTTCCATGCGGCGCCGACGGGCATCGACCGGGTCGAGTATGTCTATGCGCGTGAATTGCTGGAGCGGATACCGGAGCGGCTGGCCTTTGCCGCCGTGCATCCGGCGGGCGGCTATTATGGGCGGCTGAACAGTGCGGCGGTGCGGCAGTTTCTGGCCTTCACGGCGGCGCGTTGGCGCAACAGCAGCGCCAAGGATGAGGCGGCGAGCCGGGCCGCGGTGATCCGTCACCTGATCGCGCTGCGTCCCCGCCCGGTTCCCCGTGCCCGCAGCCCGCGCGTCTATCTGCAAGTGTCGCCCCATCATCTGGACGACCCGGCTCAGGTGGGCGCGATCCTGCGGGCGGAAGGCGCGCGTTTCGTGACGCTGGTGCATGATGTCATCCCGCTCACCCATCCGGAGTTCGCGCGGCCGCAGGGGGCGGAGGAACATCGGCGGCGGATTCGCACGATCGACCGCTATGCCGATGGCATCATCGGCAACAGCCAGGCGACGATCGATGCGCTTGGCCCCTTCATGACGCGGAGCATGGAAGGGCGCAGCCTGTGCGTCGCTCATTTCGGCTCTGACCCGCCCGATATTTTTGGGGGCGATAGGCATGAGGTGCCGTCGCGGCCTTATTTCGTTTACATCTCGACCATCGAGCCGCGAAAGAACCACCTGCTGCTGCTCAATCTGTGGCGGCGTCTGGTGGAGCGTTTGGGCGATCGGGCTCCGGTGCTGGTGCTGATCGGCCGTCGTGGCTGGGAAAATGAGAATGTCGTCGACATGCTGGAGCGCGCGGAAATCCTGCGCGGCCATGTCATCGAAGCGGGCAGCGTGCCGGACACGGAAATGCACGCGCTGGTCGCGGGGGCGCGGGCGATGCTGATGCCTTCGTTTGAGGAGGGGTTCGGCATTCCGGTGATCGAGGCGCTGTCGGTGGGTGTGCCGGTGATTTGCAGCGACATCGTCGCGCATCGGGAAGTTGGGGGAGAGGCTCCGGACTATCTCGATCCATTGGACGGGCTCGGATGGATGCGTTTGATCGAAGCCTATGCGCTGCCGGATGCACCCGAGCGCGAGGCGCAGATGGCGCGTATCAAGGCGTGGCGCGCGCCGCAATGGCGAGACTATTTCGATATCATCATGCAATTGCTGGAGAATGTGACGGCTAGCGCGCCCGCTTGACGTCCCTGCCGGGGGTGCGCATGAAAGTTTTGTGGACAATTGCTTTTCTGCTGGGTGCGGACGGGATTTGACGAAGTGACGCCGCTGCCCTTCCTGCGATCGCCGCCCTTTCCCGGAATTGCCCCGCGCGTGGCGGCGGTGAGCATTCTGCGCGAGCGGGCGAGTGAGCCGGATGAGGTTCCAGACAGCGTTATCGACCAGATCGCGGCGGCGCGGGTTGGCGGGGCCTTTTGGGGTCGCCAGCGCGAGGGCGTGAGGCTCGTCGCGCGAGCGGGGTGTCGTTTTCCCCGCGAGGGCTTGAGGCTGGATGAGATTGTGATTCTTCCGCTGCGGCAGTCAGCCAAGGCGTATGATCCCTGGGCGCTGGTGGCGCAGGCGCGCTCCGTCCACGCGGCGGCCGACGATGAGCTGGCGATCATTGCGGGGATGCTGGGCGTTGCTGTGCATGGACCTGATGGGGAAGTGATCGCGCCTGAACGGCTTCGGCTGGCGGCAAAGCGAGCGGTCGCGGCGGCCAGCTACCGGGATTGTTTCAGCGGCCAGGTGGTGGGCGTCGAGCAAGCCGTCGCGCAACTGGCGGAGTGGGGCCGCCATCTGCAAGGCAACCGGCATATCACCGCCGCCAGCGGCATAGCCTTTTGGAAGCGCGAAGCGATGCGGCGGTTCCTATGGGATGGGGTGCGTTCGCCGCCCTTCCTTTCCCCACGCGCCGGGGTGCGGCGGGCAAGGCGCGAGGGCGGAGCGCTGGCGGTCTGGCCATCGCGGGTGCCATCGTCCTTGCAGGCGGACGCGCCGGACGTTGCGGTTGCGCGGGTGGAGGATGGCTTCTTGCGGTCGAAGGGGCTGGGGGCCGCGCTGACGCCGCCGGGGTCGGTCGTCATCGACCGGTCTGGTATCTATTATGATGCGGGCGGGCCGAGCGATCTTGAGACGTTGCTTGCAACACATGCTTTTTCACCGGCGCTAGTGGAGCGCGCCGGTCGACTTCGCGCGACGATCCGGGCGACGGGCGTCACCAAATATGGGCAGGATGGTGGCCAGATGCCCAGCCTCCCTAGCGCCAAGCGCACGGTATTGGTCGTCGGGCAGGTGGAGGATGACCTGTCGGTCCAGCTTGGCGGCGCTGGGGTCGAGGGCAATCTGGGCCTGTTGAAGCGGGCGCGGCGGGCTGAGCCGGATGCCCATATCATCTACCGGCCCCATCCCGATGTGCAAGCCGGGCTGCGGCGCGGGCATTTGAGCGACGCCGTCGTGCATGAACATGCCGACGCGCTCGATTGTGGCGCACCGCTGATGACATTGGTGCAGGCGGTGGACGAAGTGCATGTGCTGTCATCGCTCACCGGGTTCGAGGCACTGCTGCGAGACCGGCCTGTCACGGTGCATGGCATGCCATTCTACGCCGGATGGGGCCTGACGCGAGACCTGGCCGAGCCCAATCCGCGTCGAGGGCGCAAGCTGACGATCGACCAGCTTGTGGCGGCCGCCCTGATTCTCTATCCACGTTACCTCGACCCGGTAACAGGTCTGCCCTGCGGCCCCGAAATCATGGTGGAGCGTTTGGGTAGTGGATCGACGTCATCAATTTCATGGCTGATCCGAATGCGGACGCTACAGGGGAAAATTAGAAGATTTATGACTTTGTCTGCCGAGCATCTCCATGGCTGACGACCAAGCCAAGACCTTCCTTTTCCTTCAGGGACCGCATGGACCCTTTTTCGCGATGCTGGCGGACGCGTTGCGCGCGCGCGGGCATGGCGCGCTGCGGATCAACATCAATGGCGGGGATAAGGTCGACTGGCCGGGGGAGGCGACGGACTATCGCGGGTCCTTCCGCAACTGGCCGCTTTTCTTCGATGATTTCATCGTCCAGCATGGCGTCACCGACCTGATCCTCTATGGCGATTGCCGCCCTTACCATGCGTCGGCG
Source organism: Sphingobium sp. TomMM7A (assembly GCF_055397305.1). Taxonomy (NCBI): domain Bacteria; kingdom Pseudomonadati; phylum Pseudomonadota; class Alphaproteobacteria; order Sphingomonadales; family Sphingobiaceae; genus Sphingobium; species Sphingobium sp. TomMM7A. The sequence goes on from NZ_AP027311.1 coordinate 169,522, forward strand.
CACAAGATGGCGCGGCTGAGGGGTTTGCGCGTCCATGTGCTGGAGGAAGGCTATATCCGGCCGGATTTCATGACGTTGCAAGAGGACGGGGTGAACGGCAATTCGACGCTGCCGCTTGACCCGCAATGGTATCTGGACGAGGCGCTGGGCCTGCCGCCGGAGGGCGGGCGGGAGCCGCAAATTCCTTCGACCTTCCGCAGGCGCGCGGTGAATACGACGCGCAATGGGCTGGCGTCGGCGATGATGTGGCCGGTCTTTCCCTTTTACCGGACGCATCGGCCGCAAAGCTTCCTGCTGGAGGCGGCGGGATGGTTCAAGAAGCTGATGCTGCGAAAGCGTGACTTGCGTTTGTCGCGGACCCAGTGGGACGAGATTAAGGACAAGCCCTATTTCGCCCTGCCGCTACAGCTGGATTCGGACTATCAGATTCGCGTGCATTCGCCCTTCGGCAATATGCGCGCGGCCTTGCGGTTCGTGATCAAGAGCTTTGCCCGCTATGCGCCCGAGGGCACTAACCTGTTGGTGAAGCGGCATCCGCTGGATTCGGGATTGGTCGCCTGGGAGCGGTTGACGCGGCGGTTGGCGGCTCGCTATGGGGTGACGGATCGCGTCTACTATCTCGCCGACCTCGACATCGCGCAGGTGGTGGGCCGGTCGCTGGGCGTGGTGACGGTCAACAGCACGGTCGGCACGCTGGCGCTGAACAAGGGCAAGCCGGTGCTGGTGCTGGGACATGCTGTCTACAAGGTGCCCGGCGTTGTTTATAGGGGGACGCTGGACGAATTCTGGCTCGATCCGGGCGCGCCGGACCAGACTCTCTATGCGGCGTTCCGCCGGGTGCTGATCGATCGATGCCTGATCCGGGGCGGCCTGCTAAGCGATCAGGGCCTCGATATGCTGGTGAACAATGCCGTGGAGCGGCTTTGCGACGAGAGGCAGCAGGGGGAGCGCCGTTCGGATGGACCAGTGCGGCGGATCAATCTTGCGCGGGTCAGCTGAGGACCGGATTCGCGCGCCGCGTAGGGCGTTGTTCAGATAGCGGGTGAAGGCTGCATTGCGGACGGGAGGCCGCGCGCGGAGCCATGCTAGCGCGACGATGGGACGCCATCGGGAAAGCTGATCGGGCGTGACGCCGCTTTGTCTTTGATAGGCGAGGCCAAGCTGACGGGCGGCCCAGTCGCGCCAGATGTTGGTGATGGGGTCGGCAGGGCCTTCGCCGAACCGCATCAACATCTCGCTCCTGACGGCATCGGCGGCGGGCACGCCGATCGCGGCCTTCGCCCAGTCGAGGATCACCAGCCCGCCATCGTTGACCAGAATATTGTCGATGTGGAAGTCGCCGTGGAGGAGTTGATTGCCCTCTGGGAGGCGCGCGAGATAATCGGTGGCGGCGCGCTTGAGCCGATCGGGCGCCGGGCCATATTCGATATCGGTTTGAAGCACGGACTTCACCGTGCGCAGTCCGGATGCCGAGCGACCGTGCATCTTATGGAAGAGGCGAGCCATGTCCCGGAGGAGGGAGGCCGCCGAGAAGGGCTTCTTGCGAATGGCTCTGGCGACGGATGGGCCGTCTATCTTTGGATAGATGAGGGCGCGTTTGTCATCGACCTCGACGCGCGCGCGGGGTGCGGCGGTGGGGAGGCCGAGGGAATCGGCCAGTGTGGCAGCCGCCCTTTCGCGCTCGATCATGTCTTCGGACACGGCGGGATGGAAGATCTTGATGACTTTTCCGTCGCCAATATGAAAAACCTCCGAGCTCTGGCCACGGTCGAGCAGCAGCCAATCGCTTCCCATTTCCAACGACATGTGCTGCATCATTTCCTCACTTCCGTGCATTTGCCGATCGCTCAATTGATGATAGCTGCGCCGACATGGAGTCCAGGAGCTTGCCCAAATGAAAGAGTTGATCGCCTTTGATCTCGACGGAACGCTGGCGGAAAGCAAGCAACCTTTGGGCGAAGAGATGGGGGAGGCGATGGCTGACCTGATGACAGTCGCGCATGTTGCCGTGATTTCCGGGGGTGACTGGCCGCAATTCAACAAGCAGGTGGCGAGCCGCCTGCCCGGCCGCGCGGACCTGTCGCGCCTGTGGCTGATGCCGACGACCGGCACCAAGCTTTTCACGCATCAGGCAGGCGCATGGACGCCAGTCTATGCCGAATTATTTGACGAGGCGCAGAAGCAGAACATCTTCGCCGCCTTCGATCAGGCGCTGGAAGCGACCGGTTTCGTACCGGAAGAAACATGGGGCGAACGGATCGAGGATCGCGGTAGCCAGATCACCTTCTCCGCGCTGGGGCAGCAGGCTCCTATCCACGCGAAGGAGGGATGGGACCCCGACTTTGCCAAGCGCCGTATCATTCAGGCCGATCTGCGGGAGCGGCTGCCTGGCCTGTCGATCAACATGGGCGGCGCGACATCGATCGACATCACGCGCGAGGGTGTGGACAAGGCCTATGGCCTCAAGAAGTTGCGCGACGCGAGCGGCATTGCGCTGGATGCGATGATGTTTATCGGCGACGCGATCTTCCCGGGCGGCAATGACTATCCGGCCAAGGAACTGGGGCTGGACACGGTGCGCGTGCGTGACCCTGAAGAAACGCTGTCCGTGATCGCGGCAATCGTTTCCTGCCAGAAGTGACCGATTTGCACTGATGCCGAGCGCCGTCGGTTGCGGCGTGCGGCCCATGATCTGAGAGGGGCGGGGGTGTGCTTCACAGGCAAACCCCTCCACCCGGCCTAACCGTTGCGGGCGATGCCCTTCAGATGATGGAGCAGAAGATCGGCATTGGCTTCCCAGGTGAAGCGCAGTGCTGCATCGCGCACCGCTTCGCGCTCGGGCGGGTTGTAGAGAATCTCTCCGATGGCGGCCGCGATCGCTTCAGGGTCGCGGTCAACGATCTGGCCCGCTTCCGGACGGTTGAGCAGTTCGCGCGCTCCGCCGACATCGGTGATGACGATCGGCGTGCCGCAGGCGAGCGATTCGACCCAGGCGTTGGCGAGCCCCTCGGATGAGGAGGGCAGCGCCATCACATCGGCCGCGGCATAGATGCGCGGCAGACGGTCATGCGGGACCGAGCCGAGGAAGCCGATGCGTCGGTCAACGGCCAGTTCCTCCGCCTGCTTTTCCAGCGCCCGGCGATACTGACCTTGGCCAGCGAAGAGCAGGGTAATACCGGGCAGACGCGGAAGCGCCTGCACCAGCAGTTCCTGTCCCTTGCGCGGAATGAGCGCGCCGACGCACAGGACTACCGGCCCTTCAAAGCCCAATGCTTCCTTGGCGGCGGCGCGATCGGCCAATTCAAAGCGATCAAGATCGACGCCGGTATAGTGAACGCGGATCTTTTCCGCGTCCATGCCCAGCTTGACCATCGACCGGCGCATTGCGCTAGACACGGCGAGCAGGCCCGCCGCTTCCGCCCCGGCGCGTTTCACCAGACCGCGCGTGTCGCGCCGTTTGCCCCAATAATGGATGTCAGCGCCGCGTGCCTTGACGGAATAGGGGATGCCGAGGGCGCGTGACAGGCGCTGCGCCACCGGGCCGTCGGGGAAGAAGAAGCTGGCGTCGATGACGTCGAAGGGCTGCTGTTCATGCAGGTGGCGTACCAGCGGCAGGATCGCGCGCGTCATGCTGCCGACATTGTAGCGCGCGCCGATCTTCGGGATCGTCGAAAAAATCGGGCGGTAGACGGTGAGGTTCTGCCACCGTTCCTTGCGCGGCAGGGCGCGGAGCGGCGCATATTGATTGCCAAGGCCAATCGGCCAGATCGGAACCCCGAGCGGCGCGATCACCGTGACATTGACATCGGGGCGGCTGGCGAGTTCCCGCGCCTGCCGTTCGACGAACACCCCGAAATTCGGACGGCTCATGTCCGGGAACAGGGTCGAGAGCGTAAGGACATTCAGCGTCATGCTGTCCCCCTTAAGGCATCGCGGTTAATCGAGAGTTAGGGCTGAAGCGCGGCTTTGGCTACAATTGTCTCACCAATTGAACCGCCACGGCGCCCCAGGGTGGGTCGCTGATCACCTGCTGACGGCTGCCACTGCCGAGCGGCAATATTTGCAACTTGTCACCCTCTCGCCCGATCAGTCTGCCGAAGACGAAGCGTCCGGCATGGCGTGGCAGCAATATGTCGCGGTTCAGCGCGCTTGCAAATTCGTCCGGGCCGATGCGGCGGCACCAGATTTCATCCCCGCTGCGATAATCACCGATGCTGGCGGATACCTGAACGCCGATCATCGCGTCGGCGGGTACGGGTGGGGGGAAGGACAGGCTCCGCGTGGGCGCGCGGGCGCCTTCGGGACCCAGCAGCGCCGCGACCGGCACCACGCTTTGGCCCGGCAGCGCTACCAGCTCGGACGAGCCAACGCCCAGAGCGTCGGCAATGCGATTCAACCAGTTGACCGATACGGTTCGCGTGCCGGTTTCCAGCCTGCCTATCGTCTGCGCCGTGGTTGCAGGGCGGCAGAGCGTCGCGACTTGCTCCAGCGTCAAACCCTTGGCTTTTCGAACTTCTCTAATCCGGGTGATCATGCCTATTCCCGATTTTTCACCTATTTGGTTTTTCGTCTTTCCTACAAATGGTTCGTCGTGGCAAGCCCCTTCGCATCATTCATGCACAAGGGAGGAAGCCGATGCGAAGCCAATATGTGGAGCAGAAGATCGAGGACCCCGCAGGACATGTCCAGACAGTGGCGGTGAATATGGGCGAATCCCCGCTGGCATGGCTGCATGCACGTGGTCACCTGAGCGAGCGCTATTTCAGGGCGGGGGAGCTGTTGCGCGCTGACTGGGAGAAGGCGGGGCTTGGTCCGCGTGTCACCATGCGATGGGACGCAGCGCCTTCGATCGGTGGCCCAAGGAGTGGCTCGGCAGCGCCTGATCCCAGCATGGCCCAGCTGTCCGCGCGGGAGCGTTTCCACGCCGCCATTGCCGCCGCCGGGCCGGGACTTAGCGACATATTATGGCGAGTCGCCTGCGCTGGCGAGGGGCTGGTCGCGGCGGAGCGGGCGCTCGGATGGCCGAGCAGGGCGGGCAAACTGGTCCTGACGCTGGCGCTGGAGAGGGTGGCGGCCTGGTATCGCGTGCCGTGACGTTTAGCGGCTCAGCTCGGCACCGAGGAGCAGCAGCAGTTTGACGTCGATGGCAAAGCCCTCGGCCCGCCAGGCGGCGATCTGCCCCGCCAATTGATCCAGTGGAACGCGGTGGACGCGGATATCTTCCCCGTCCACGCCTCCACCATCGCCCGTCTTTTGCAGGTCATGGGCGCGGAAAAGGCAGAAGCTTTCCGACACCATGCCGGGCGAACTGTAGAAGTCGCCAGCGGCCTCCATGTGACCTGCGCGGTATCCGGTTTCCTCTTCCAGTTCGCGGATGGCCGCGCGTTCGGATGCCTCGCCTTCCTCATCATCGCCGACAAGGCCGGCGGGCAGTTCGATGCAGCGGCGGCCGAGCGGCACCCGGAATTGGTCGACGAGCAGCACATGCCGCCGCCCGTCCTCGTCCTCGTCGATGGCCAGAATAACGGCAGCATGGATGCCGCGCGCCCGGCCGACATATTCCCACCTGCCGCGACGCTTGGCGGTGATGAAACGGCCAGCCCACATGATTTCTTCCGGGGCGGCCATATCCTGTTCACTCATAATTCGATCAGCCTGTCGGGCAGTTCATTGATGTCATCATGCTCGCGCGGGAAATGCGTCGCGAGGACGGCGCCGACCTGACGCACGGCCTGTGTTAGCCCTTCACCTGGCTGGCCTGCCCGGATCGCATCGATCAGCGCCGCCATCGCATCGCCCCACGCTTCGGGCGCGACTTTTTCGTTAATCGCGCGGTCGGCGACGATCTCGGCTCGATGCTCGTCAAGCGAGAGATAGATGAGGACGCCGGTGCGCCCGCGCGTGCGGGCTTCGGCGGCGGTGCGGAAGAGAAGGATCGCGCGGCGGCGCACCCGGCGGGCCTTGGTAGCACGTGGCGTCATCAGCATCCGCAGCGGCATGATGGCGAGCAGATAGCGCACCACGAGAAACTTCAAGATGAGAAGGCCGGTCAGACCGAGGATGAGCTTCCAGTCGGCAAGCTCATGTTCCCAATCCAGCAGCAGCGTGGACAGAAAGGCGCGCAGCTGCGCCGGGAACGCGGCCATGGAAGACAAAGCGAGGAATATGGCCACCACCGCCCAGCTGAGGCCGACATCATGATAGCTGTCGGAACGGCGCGTGACGATCGTCACGATCTCGCCGGATGTTTGTGCCTCTGCTTCCTTGACGGCGGTGGTGACAAGGTCGTGATCGGTTTGACTAAGAAGGACCTGCATCACCAGCCCCCCGAGGCGCCACCGCCCCCGAAGCTCCCGCCGCCGGAAAAACCGCCGCCGCCACCCCAGCTTGATCCCCCCCCGCCGCCAGAGCCCCATCCAGAGCCCATGCCCGGCCCCCAGAGGATGACAGGCGCGCCGCCACCACGGCGATAGCGCTTGCCGCCGCGCGCTCGTGACAGCAGTGGCAGCAGGACGAAGAAGATAAAGAACATGATGATCCAGAAGCCGAGGATGCCGCCGCCTCCGCTATCCTGCTGGCGGGCTTCGGCCTCCGCCTGCACGGCACGTGCTCGCGCCTGGTCCGGGGGCAGGGCGAGCAGCGACGTGATCTGATCGACGCCCGCGTCGATCCCGCCCGCCATGTCGCCAGCCTTGAAGCGGGGCGTGATCGCGTTGCGGATAATCTGCGACGACAGCGCGTCCGTCAGTATGCCTTCGACGCCATAGCCGACCTCGATCCGCACCTTGCGTTCATTGGGTGCGATGATCAGCAAAACGCCCTGGTTATTCTTGTCGCCAATCCCCCAGGCGCGGCCGAGGCGGTAGCCATAGTCCGATATGTCATAGCCTTGCAGGTCTGGAATGGTGGCCACCACCAGCGACCGCCCGCTCGCCTGCTTCTGCGCGATCAGCTTCTGGCTGAGCGCCTGTTCCTGCGCGGGGTCGAGGATGTTCGCGGCATCCACCACGCCCTTGTCGTCGAACTTCGGAAAGCTCTGGGCTCCGGCGGACGGAGCCATGCCAAGCATCGCTGACAGGAGCGCGAAGATCAGGAGCAGGCGGCGGAGCATCGCTGGCGCTTACTTGCTGAAGTCGACCTTGGGCGCTTCTTCGGCTCCCGGCGTGGTTGCCTGGAAGGGGGTCATCGGCTTGGCGCCATAGATGATCTTGGCACCGATCGCGTCAGGGAAGGTGCGGATGCGCGTATTATAGGCTCGCACTGCTTCATTATAGTCCCGAATGGCGACGGCGATGCGGTTCTCGGTGCCTTCCAGCTGTGACTGGAGGTCGAGGAAATTCTGGTTGGTCTTGAGGTCGGGGTAAGCCTCCACCGATGCAAGAAGCCGCCCGAGGCCCTGGCTCAGTTGCGCCTGCGCTTGCTGGAATTGTTGGACCTTGGCGGGGTCGGAGAGATCCTCGGCGTTGACCTGTACCGATGTCGCCTTGGCGCGCGCCTCCGTGACCTTCACCAGCGTGTCCTGTTCCTGCTTGCCGGCCGCCTTCACGGTGGCGACCAGATTGCCGATCAGGTTGGAGCGGCGCTGATATTGCGCCTGAACGTCGGCCCATTTGGCTTTGGCCGCTTCCTCCGCAGTGGGGACGCTGTTGATGCCACAGGCGGACAGCGCAAAAGCTGTCAGCAAAGGCAGGAGGAAAGCAGGGGAAAATCGGCGCAGGATCGTCATGGAACATCCTCGGCATTGTTACGATGTCGGAAATAGGTGGTTGTCGAAGCGGGTGCAACGGCTCATCCTGTTAAACACGCAATCAGTGCAAGGGGTTCTCACATGGGACTGATTTCCGAATTCAAGACATTCATCAACCGGGGCAGCGTGATCGACCTGGCTGTGGGTGTCATCATTGGCGGCGCCTTCGCCACCATCACCAAGTCGTTGACCGATGACCTGATCATGCCGGTGGTGGGCTATCTGTTCGGTGGGGCGGACTTTTCCCGCTATTTCATCCGGCTCGGCGACATACCGGCCGGGTTCAAGGGCAATCCGGAAAGCTATGCCGACCTCAAGGGCGCAGGGGTCGCCATGTTGGGGTGGGGCGAATTCCTGACCGTGCTGGTCAATTTCCTCATCCTCGCCTTCATCATCTTCCTGCTGGTGAGGGCAGTGAACAGGCTGATGCCCAAGCCCGATGAGGCGCCTGCTGCAACCCCGGAGGAGGTGCTGCTGCTCCGTGAAATTCGCGATAACCTCAAAAAATAATTCGTTTCTGCGACGAAAGGAGCCTGCGGCGGGAACCATCTGCCGTGCGACCAGTTGATCGCGGTCAGAGTTCTGGGTGCTTTGCGCGGCCGGAATTCTTGCCGAATGACGTCAGCCCCAGGGGGGCGCAACAGGAGAACACGCCGTGAAAACCATCGTCTCAGTCCTCGGCCTTGCCAGCTTGATCGCGCTTGCTGCGTGCGATTCCAAGCAGGAAAACAAGGTCGAGAACGCATACGAGAATCAGGCGGACGCCATCGACAACCAGGCCAGCAACATGGAAGCGATGGCCGATAACCTGTCCGGCAATGCCGAGAGAGCCGCTGAGAACGCCGCCGACGCTTTGGAGAACAAGGCCGAGGCCACTCGCGAAGCGGGTGAACGCGCTGCCGATGCCGTCGAAGAGAAGACGGAGCGCTAAGCTTTCGCTTTCCCAAGCCGGAAAGGGCGTCGCGATGATGATCGCGGCGCCCTTTTTGCTGGCTGTTCAACGTCTTTAACGAGCCTTTAACCACGCCTTCTCCATGGTGCCGTCGCGCGCATCCGTGAAGGCCAAGGGAATGGACGAACTACTTCAGGAATTCATTGCCGAGACACAGGAAACGCTGGAAGCCCTGGCGGGCGAGGTCGTTGCCTGGGAGGCCGATCCCAGCGATCGCGACCGGCTGGACGCCATTTTCCGCTTCTTCCATACGGTAAAGGGCAGCTGCGGCTTCCTCAACCTGCCGCGTTTTGAACGGCTGAGCCATGCGGCCGAGGACGTGCTGTCGGAAATCCGCGCTGGAAACCGTACCGCCGATCCGGCGACGGTGAGCGCCGTGCTGGGCATTATGGACCGGATCGCCGAACTTGCCGAGGCGGTGGCGATCGGCGCTGCGCTGCCGGATGAAAATGACGACTATCTGATTGGCGCCCTCGCCGCACGCGAGGAAGGACCGGTGGCGGCGACGGACGTTGCTCCCGCGATCGAGGCTGTGCGTCAGGGCGGCGCGCAGGCGGTGCCCCGGACCATCCGCTTGCCGCTATCGCTGATCGATCAGTTGATGAACGGCGTGTCGGACATGGTGCTGGCGCGCAACGAACTGTCCCGCAAGCTGCGCGAACGGTCGAGCGACCCTGAGCTGGAAAGCAGCTTCGAACGGCTTTCCACATGCGTTGCCGACATGCGGGACGCCATTTCCAAGACACGGATGCAGCGCGTGGAGCGGCTGTTTACCGCCATTCCGCGCATGGTGCGTGATCTGGGCCGCGAACTGGGCAAGAGGATCGACCTGGTCCTTGAGGGCGGCGACGTCGAAATGGACCGCGAGATGGTGGAGATGGTGGTCGATCCGCTGACCCACATTGTGCGCAACAGCATCGATCATGGCATCGAAATGCCCGAGCAGCGCAAGGCGCTGGGCAAGCCAGAAGCCGGGACGCTGAAGTTGCAGGCACGCCAGTCGGGCAACCAGATCGTGATCGAGGTCAGCGACGACGGGCAGGGTATCGACACCCGGCGGCTGGTGGAAAAGGCAGTCTCAGCAGGCAAGCTGACCCGCGATGCCGCCGCCAGAATGAGCGAGGCTGAAAAGCTGGAGCTGATCTTCCAGGCCGGGCTGTCGACCGCCAGCCATGTGACCGCGATATCGGGCCGGGGGGTCGGAATGGATGTGGTGCGCGCCAATGTGGAGCGTATCGGCGGCGTCATCGCGCTGCACAATGAGCTGGGGCGGGGATTGCGGATCGTGCTGCGCGTTCCGTTGACGCTGACGATCATTCCGGGCCTCATCATTCGATCTGGGGGGCTGCACTTCGCCATTCCGCGCGCGGCGGTGGTCGAGATACTGCACGATAATAACGAGACGCTGCACGTCGCCGAAGTCGGTGGCGCGAAGATCGCGACGATCCGTTCGGTGCGTCATTCGATGATCGATCTGGAAGATGTTCTGGGAATGGAGAAGTCCGCTCAGCCGGGTCCGCGCGCGATCATGGTGGTGCGATCCGCGACCGGCGTTCCCTTCGCTCTGGGTGTCGCCGCTGTCGATAACCATGAGGAACTGGTTATTCGTCCTGCCTCTCCGCTGGTCATGGCGACCGGCGTCTATGCGGGCATGACGCTGCCCGACAATGGCAAGCCGATGCTGCTGCTCGACGCGGCGGGCCTCGCCAATGCCGCGCGCCTGCCGAATGTTGCGGATGAACGGGCCAATGATCAGGCAGATGACAATGACGATGGCGCTGTCCGGGTCGAGATGGTGTCGGCCCTGCGTTTTGAGGAGCTGTCGGGCGAACGACGGCTGATCAAGCTGTCGCTGGTTGAGCGGGTGGAGGACGTTGACGCGTCGCTCTTTGGTCGTTCGGGCGCTCATGCCTTTGTGCGGCTGGATGGACGGCTGGTGCCGGTGGCCAACGGCGCGCATAAATTTACTGCCGATCATGTTTCGGCGCTGCGGCTTCGGGATGGCAATCAGGAAGCCTGCTATCCGGTCGCCGCTGTTCTCGACATCGTGGAAATGCCTGCCGTGCCCGACATGGTCGCCCTGCAAGGCGTGCTGAGCGGCGTCGCCATGGTCGATGGCGAACATCTTGAGGTCCTTAATCCCTTCGCGCTGTTTGCCTCTCTGCCAGATAGTAGCTTCGCAAGACGCGTTCGGGGACGGTGCGTCCTTGCTGACAGTGAGGATGGCTGGACGCGTGAAATATTGGCGCCCTTGCTGCGTCAGGCGGGCCATGAAGTCCTTTTGGGCCTGCCCCAGGATGAGACCGTCGATCCGGCGGACGTGGTTCTTTGTTCTGACCGTGACCTGACGCAGGCGGCCGAGATATTGGGATGCCGCATCGTTCAACTGCGCGCGTCACCAAAACCGGCGGGGCCAGAGGATGGCAGCATCTACCGCTATGATCAGGACGCCCTGATGGCGGCCATCACCGGCACCCGGCGCTAAGGAGGGATTTATGGAGCAGCTTTACCTTCTGGCGACATTGGCCGACACCCGCGTCGCCGTGGAGGCGAATGAGGTCGAGGCGGTCGTCAAGCTGGCCGACATCTCACCGGTTCCGGGCATGCTGGGGCATGTCGCGGGACTGTCCGCCCTGCGCAGCCGTGTACTCACGATCATCGACGTGCCCGCCCTGATCCATGGCGCGCCCACGCCGCCGGATCGGCGGGGCCTGGCAATCATCGCCGACATCAGTGGGCACAGCTATGGCCTGATGGTGGATGCGGTGCATGATATTTGCCAGGTGCCCGAAGGCGATCTGCCGCTGCGTGGGCAGTTGCACAGTGCCTGGGCACCGTATGCGCGGGCGATCGTCGAACAGGATGGGCATCCGCACCTGTTGGTTTCGCTGGCGAGCTTCATCGAGACCGGGCTGCTGGCACAGGCCGCATAAATTCCTGGCTCGTTTACGAATTACTCGGCTTTGGGGGCTAATCTTCCTTCACGGGGAAAAATCCAAGGGACGCTTCATGAAAAACTGTCTGGTAGTCGATGATTCGAAAGTCATCCGCAAAGTTGCACGGCATATACTGGAATCACTTGATTTGTCGGTAAGTGAAGCGGTGGATGGGCAGGATGCGCTGACCCAATGCGAAGCCGCAGCGCCGGATGTGGTCCTGCTGGACTGGAACATGCCGGTCATGAGCGGCATGGAGTTTCTTCAGGCGCTTTCTACCGCGAAGGTAACCGCTCGGCCGAAGATCATCTTCTGCACCACTGAAAACGGCATCAGTCATATCAAGGCAGCCGTGGAGGCAGGCGCCGACGAATATGTGATGAAGCCGTTCGATCGCGAAACGCTTGAAAGCAAGCTGTCGATCGTGGGCGTCATCTGAACCGTTCATTCGCCCCAGTCCATTCCTGACGCCAGAAAGCCCATCAATGTCCGCCGTCACGCCTATCCTGGCCAGCCAGAGCAGACCGCAAGTCCGCGCGATGGTTGTCGACGATTCCGTCGTCGTGCGGACAATGATCGCGCGTATCCTGGATAGCGATCCTGCGTTTTCGGTGGTTCACAAGACCAACAGCGCCGAACATGCATTGGGCTATCTGGCCGCGCATGAGGTCGATCTGGTCCTGTTGGACATCGAGTTGCCGGGGCAGAGCGGATTGTCGGCGCTTCCCGCCCTTCTTCGCGCGAATCCCGGCGGCAAGGTGGTCATCCTTTCCGGAAATTGCGAGGAAGGCAGCGGAGCCGCGATCGAGGCACTGGCGCTGGGAGCGAGCGACATTTTCACGAAGCCCGGCAGCGGTTGCTTCGGCGAACAGTTTCCCCAGGTGCTGATCGATCGGCTGTCGCGCCTGTTCGGCGCCAATCTGGCACAGGCGGCTGAGGCGCAGCCGGTCGTCATGGCGGCGAGCAAGCCCACCGCTCCGCTCGCCTGCCTCGGCATCGGTGCTTCGACAGGCGGTATCCACGCGCTGGGCCAGTTGTTCGCCGGTATGACCGAGCCACTGGGCGTGCCGATCCTGCTGACCCAGCATCTGCCGGTCAGCTTCACATCCTATTTCGTCCAGCAACTCGCCCGGATGACCAGCCTGCGCGTGAAGGTTGGCGAGCAAGGCGAAATGCTGGTGCCCGATACCATCTATGTCGCGCCCGGCGACGCCAATTTGCAGGTCCGCCGGGGGCTATATGGGCGGGTGATGGTCACGCTGAATCCCCAGCGCACGCCTGCGGGAAACCTGCCCGGCGTCGATCCGATGTTCACCACCATGGCCGAAGCCTATGGGCCAGGCGCAGCAGGCGTCGTCCTGACCGGGATGGGCCGTGACGGCACGGTCGGCGGACATGACATCGTTGACGCAGGCGGTTGGATCGTGGCGCAGAATGAAACGAGCAGCGTCGTTTGGGGCATGCCGGGATCGGTGACAGCGGCTGGGCTCAGCTGTGCGTTGCTGGACCCCTATGCCATCATGGATTTCGTCGCGCGGCGCGGAAAGAGCAGAGGTTTGACACATTGACCCTTTCGACCGATTCATCCTCGAGCGGCGCCGCCCGCATCTTTTCGGCTCTGCTGGAGGCGCGCACCGGGCAGATATTGTCGGAAAGCCGCGCATGGCGGATGGAAACGGCGCTGAAGCCGGTCATGCGCACCCATGGCCTTGCCGACATGGATGAACTGGCCGCCCGCCTCCTGGGCAATCGTGATCCGCGTCTGGAAGATGAGGTGATCAACGCGCTGCTCAACAACGAAAGCAGCTTTTTCCGCGATCTCCAGATCTTCGACATGATCCACCGGCATATTCTGCCCTCCTTTTATGCGGATCGGCGGGACCGGGTGCTGCGGATCTGGAGCGCGGGCTGTTCCACGGGTCAGGAAGTCTATTCCTTGGCGATTCAATTGCGCAACGACATCGCGCGCTGGCGTGGCTGGCGCATCGAAATACTGGCGACGGACATTTCGACCGCCGCCATAGATCAGGCGCGCAGCGGCGTCTTTTCGCAGATGGACGTTCAGCGCGGTCTTGCCGTTGGCGACCTGATCAAATGGTTCGAACCCGCTGGAGACAATTGGCGCGCCAGTCCAGAACTGCGCCGGATGATCGATTTCCGGACGGACAATCTGTTCGATCCGAAGGCCCCATCGGGTGAATATGATCTGCTTCTTTGCCGCAATGTGCTGCTTTATTTCACGCCGGAACGGCGGCAGGAGGTATTCCGCCTTCTGAAGCGGCATAGCCAGGAAAAGTCGGTGCTGTTGCTGGGGGCGGGCGAGACCGTGATCGGACATAGCGAGGATTTCATTCCCCATCCGGAATTTCGCGGCGGATATGCGCGGCGGCTGGAAACGGCGCGGAACAGCGACGAGGCGCTTCGCCGCGCCATCTGACCAGGTTTTTGCGCACATCCTGTCCCTGACGCGGGGTCAAAGGGAAATGCTTGCGCTTGATCGGCCAATCGCTCTCGGTCATTGTCTGCGGCAGTTGCCCGTCCTGATGCGGCGGGGCGAGGACAGATGATGGTCACGGGTTTCCGATGAGCGACATTCCAATGATCGAAACGCCGTCGCCCAATTTTGACGACCGCAAGCTGCCCATATCCATGCTGGTGCTGCATTATACCGGCATGCCGGACGCCCAGAGCGCGATCAACTGGATGGCCAGCCCGGAATCCAAGGTTTCCGCCCATTATGTCGTGACCGAGGAGGGGAAGATCGTCCGCATGGTCGATGAAGCCAGACGGGCCTGGCATGCGGGCCGGTCCCACTGGCGCGGCACGGATGACGTCAATTCGGCGAGTATCGGGATCGAAATCGTCAATCCTGGCCATGAATGGGGTTATCGCCCCTTTCCCGACGCGCAGATTGAGGCGCTCATCCCGCTGATGCATGACATTGTGCAACGTCACGGCATCAAGCGTGGCAATATCGTCGGGCATAGCGACGTCGCCCCGGCGCGCAAGCAGGACCCGGGCGAGCTTTTCCCCTGGTGGCGACTGGCCCGGCTGCGTCTGGCGCTGCCGCGTCCCACCCGTAATCTGATGGATCCGCTTTGGTCGGACAGTGCTTTCCTGCTGGCGCTGGAGCGCTTTGGCTATGACATTGCCGAGCCTGATGCGGCGGTGATCGCATTCCAGCGGCGCTTCCGGCCGGAACTGATCGACGGGGTGATCGATGGCGAATGCCGCGCGATCCTGCTCGCCTTGTTGCTGCCAAAACCGAGGGGCGATGAATAAGCAGGGATGACGGGCGCGCGCAGTGCGTGTATAGCGCGCTCTGCCAGAGGGCCGGGCGGCCGCGGCGTGGCGGGTAACTTCCACGGCGAGGAAAGTCCGGGCTCCACGAAATGACGGTGCCGGCTAACGGCCGGCTGGAGTGATCCAAGGGACAGTGCAACAGAAAGCAGGTCGCTAACGCTTCGGCGCAGCGAAATTGAAAGGGTGCGGTAAGAGCGCACCGCGTCTCCGGCAACGGAAGGCGGCACGGTAAACCCCACCGGGAGCAAGACCGAATAGGGGCGGCGCGCAGCTTCGACTGCTAGGCCAGTTTCGGCTGAGACCGCCCGGGTTGGTTGCTTGAGGGACGGAGCAATCCGTCTCCTAGAGGAATGGCCGCCCATCCATGGCAACATGGTGGACAGGACCCGGCTTATAGGCCCTCTGGCATTTAAGATCCTCCCCATCGATAGATGGGGAGGGGGACCAGCCGGAGGCTGGTGGAGGGGCCGTCGCGTTAGCGACGGTTGCACCGCCGCTCCCCTCCACCATTCGCTTTGCGAACGGTCCCCCTCCCCCCGCTTCGCGCGGGGAGGATGAGATGGCAGTAATTTCATGAACCGCCGGGGTGGCGTTCTGCCTGCGGCTTACCTAATTGGGACCGATGGCACGAAGCAGCCGATCAAATGACTGGGGCTTTCCCCGCTGGCGCAGCTACGGCGCATCGCGTGAGGCGCAACAGGTGCGCATGTGCGACCGGTATGGCTGTGACCAGCCGGGCAACTGCCCCGCGCCCAAATCGCCCAACAGCCCGGAACGTTGGTATTTCTGTTCCGATCATGCGGGCGAATATAACCGCAACTGGGACTATTTTCAGGGGCTGGACAAGGAAGAGCGGGAGCAGCGCGAGCGCGCCGAGCGTCGCGATGCTGGCGGCTATCAGGGCAGCGCCTATCATGGCTGGGGCGGGCCGGGTGACGGCAGCCGGTCGCGGGACGAGCTTCACGCTTTGAAGGCGCTGGAGCTGGAGGACGATGCCGATTTCGAGGCGGTGAAAAAGAGCTGGCGGCGTTTGGCCAAGGAATATCACCCCGACGTGAAGCCGGGCGACGCGGACGCCGCCGTCCGTTTCCAGACGATCCAGGCCGCCTATGAAGTGCTGCGGTCGGCGGAGGAACGGCGGACGTGGAAGCCGCGGGAGACCGTGGATTGAAGGATCAGGTCCGGTCCAACTGGCAGAATGCGGTCTTGGTCTGCCGCAAATGTTCGAAGAAGCTGGATGGGGGCTTTGGTCCCGATGGGGACGAGCGGCTCGCCAAGGCGCTACGGAAGTGGTTGTCGCTGAAGAAAGGACGCAAGGCGGCGGCGGGGATTATCGAGGTGAATTGCCTCGGAGTTTGTCCCAAGGGGGCGGTGACCGTGGTCAATGGCGCGCAGGCGCGGGACTGGCTGCTGGTCCGGCCGGGCGCTGATCTGGACGAAGTCGCGCGAAGCTTGGGTCTTGCCCCGACCGATGGCGGGGTCAGCTAGCCTGTTTGAGCGGCGGCTCCAGCCCTGCTTGGGCGAGCAGGGGCATCAGCAGTTTCTCTTCCTTGCGCATCCGATTGAGCAAGGCATCGATGATCTGGCGGCTTTCGCGGCAAAATTCGGGCCATTCGCGCGCAATGCGATCATCGCTCCATCGGGACATATAGTGGGTGAAGTCTAGCGCCAGCGGCGCCATTTCCGCTTGCAGCTTCGCCGCTGTTTCCCGCAGGGGTGCATGTGCCTGCCGCTGCATCGCGGGATAGAAGATATGGTCTTCCAGGGCGAGATGGGACATTAATTGCCGGGCAAACTGCCAGCGGAAGGTGCCAAGCTGGCGGGGCGTGGCGTTGTCGGAAATCAGCTGCAAAAATCCATCGGCGGCTACGTCAAGCGCGTCATGCTGGCTTTGTAATTGCTGCAGGTCCATCGGCCGTTTCCAAACATAGGATAAGATGCTTTTCGCACGGCGCCGTTAATAATCCGTTCTTTTCGGCGGATATTGACCGAGGGAGGCGCCGTCCGCCGCGCCTTTCGGGCGGCGGACGGCGTGAAAAGCATCAGCCCGGCTGATCGGCGCGGCTCGCGCCTTCGCCGTCCAGATTCAGCGCGACGAAATCCCAGTCGATCGCGTCCTTCAGCAGTCGCTCGGCATAGTTGGGGCGCAGGTTGCGATAGTCGATATAATAGGCATGTTCCCACACATCGAGGATCAGCAGCGGCGTGTGGCCATGCGCGACAGGGGTGTCGGCGTCATGATAGCTGGTGACTTCCAGCTTGCCGTCCTTCAGGATCAGCGCGGCCCAACCGCTCGCGAAATGGCCCACGGCCTCCGCCTTCAGCTTTTCGATCAAGGCATCGACCGAGCCGAAGCCTTCGTTGATAAGGGCGAGCAGCGTGCCGGTCGGCTGCTTCTTTTCTGGCGACAGCGACAGCCAATAGAATGTGTGGTTCCAGATCTGTCCGACCTGGTTGAACAGTGCGCCCTTGCTGCTCTTGATCAGTTCGACCAGCGACTTGCCCTGCAGGGCGGGGTCTGCGGCGACCAGTTCATTCGCCTTCACGACATAGGCATTGTGATGCTTGCCATGGTGGTAGTCGAAGGTTTCAACCGAAAGAATGTCGCCAAAGGCATCCTTGGGATAAGGCAGGTTGGGCAGCACGAAGGCCATGTCGGAACTCCTCGGGTTCTTGGGATGGATGGCGGCATAACGGACATGCCACCGAAAGGGTCCCGGCCCCGTAGCAGTCTTATTGCACTGCGGAAAACAGGATATTTTCGTTTAGCTGCATGGAAATATCCATGTGACAGCAGCGTAACGATGACATAGAATCATCGGTCAGGCCGTTCACAAATAGCGGCCGGATAATAGGGGACGGATCAATGGCAAAATTCTTCGGTAATTTGCATCTGGTGCTCGCCGTGGGGCTGGCGTTTGCGCTTGTGGTGATTTTCTCGGTTCCGGCGAACACGATTCCAGAGCAAGCGATCCTGCGCTGGCTCCACCTGTTCTTCGGCATCGTGTGGATCGGCCTTCTTTATTATTTCAACTTCGTCCAGATCCCGACCATGCCCAAGGTTCCGGCCGAACTGAAGCCGGGCGTTTCGAAGTTCATCGCGCCTTCGGCCCTGTTCTTCTTCCGCTGGGGCGCGGCGCTGACCGTGCTGACCGGGGCAACCATCGCCTGGCGCAGCGCCTATCTGGTGGAAGCGCTGACGCTTCAGCAGGGCTTCGTGCTGATCGGCGTGGGCATGTGGCTGGCGCTGGTGATGGCGTTCAATGTGTGGTTCATTATCTGGCCGAACCAGAAGAAGGCGCTGGGAATTGTCCCTGCCGAGGATGCGGTGAAGGCCAAGGCAGCGACCACGGCGATGATGTTTTCGCGCATGAACACCTTGCTTTCGCTGCCGATGCTTTACTGCATGGTGAACTTCAACGGCGGTTGATTTTATGGCGCGGGCGGGGCTGGTTGAGGCTGGCTCCGCCTTGCGCTTTATAGGGTGCGCTCCTGCGAAGGTAGGAGCACGGTATAAGGGTTCTACATCACCCCTGCGGCGGGGTGGTCTCGCCGATTTCCTCGCTGTCGATATTATTACCCAACGTCAGTCCGTGGCGTGTAAGCATCGGGATGTTGGCGAGGGCGAAGAGCAGCGAGACAACGGTGACGCCCCAGACCTTCACCGACAACCATGCGTCGAAGCTCATCGAGTGGCGCATCACTTCATTGGCGACCGCCATGGCGACAAAGAAGAAGCCCCAGTTGCGCGACAGCTTGCGCCAGCCTTCGTCGGTTAGGCCGTCATAGGCGGCTTGCAGCAGATATTTGAGCAGTGCCTTGCCGCGGAGCAGCCCGCCGAACAGCATCAGGGCGAAGAAGCTGTAGATGATCGTCGGCTTGATCTGAATGAAGCTCTGATCCTGGAAATAGATGGTGAGGCCGCCGAAAAAGAGGACGAGCATCGCTGACAACCACAGCATCGGCGACACGCGGCCGAGCTTTATCTTCGAAATGATCACGGCGATGACGATCGCGGCCATGAATGCGGCCGTGCTGAGGGTCATCGCGGTAATCGGATTGCCGGGACCCCAGATCCAGCCCGCGCCCTTGTAGCTCAGGAAGAAGACGAGCAGGGGGCCGAAGTCGAGCGCAAGGCTCAGATTGCCGCCGTGGGTGGGTTTTGTTTCAGTCATTGTGCATTTCCGTCCTCCCAGCGTTGAAATGAGGCGCGTGACTCATTTCAACTGGGATCTTATGAGGCTGGGTTGGGCCGTAGCGGCCCGAGATCCCAGCGTTCGCTGGGATGACGGAGGTTGGGAGCTTACCGCGCATAGGCTGTTCCCGCGATCGCGCGCGCCATGTCGCCTGCGTCGAAGGGGCGCAGATCCTGGATCTTTTCACCGACGCCGATCGCGTGGATGGGCAGGCGATATTTCTCCGCCGCCGCGACCAGCACGCCGCCGCGCGCGGTGCCGTCCAGCTTCGTCATGACGAGGCCGGTCACCTGCGCGACTTCCTTGAAGACCTCGATCTGGTTCAATGCATTTTGTCCCGTGGTCGCATCCAGCACCAGCACAACGTCATGGGGTGCGGCCGGGTTCAACCGGCCGAGGACGCGGCGAATCTTGGCCAGCTCGTCCATCAGCTCGGTCTTGTTCTGGAGGCGGCCTGCCGTATCGACGATCAGCACGTCGATGCCGGTGGCGGTGGCCTGCTTGACTGCGTCGAAGACGATGCCCGCCGCGTCGCCGCCTTCCTTGCCCGCGACGATGGGGATGCCGAGGCGGTCGGCCCAGACCCTGAGCTGCCCGATCGCGGCGGCGCGGAACGTGTCGCCCGCCGCCAGCATCACGCCATAATCCTGCTCCAGGAAATTATTGGCGAGCTTGGCGATGGTGGTGGTCTTGCCGGAGCCATTGACGCCGATGACCAGGATCACCTGCGGTCGGGGGAAGGCTTCGATCTCCAGCGGACGCGCGACCGGGGCGAGGACCTTCTCGATCTCCTCCGCGATGATTTCGCGCAGATAATCTTCGGTGAGTTCGCGGTTGTAGCGGCCTTCGGACAGACGGTCGCGCACGCGGGCGGCCATGGCGGGGCCAAGGTCGCTGACGATCAGCGCTTCCTCGATCTCGTCGAGCGTCTGGTCGTCCAGCGCGGCCTTGGTGAAGAGGCCGGTGAGGTTTTCGCCGAGCTTGTCGGAGGTGCGCTTCAAGCCGCCGAAGAGGCGGTCGCGCCAGCTGGTGCCGGGTTCAGTCATTGCCGAGCCTCTTGCGCGATCAGCACGCCATTCTCAAGGGCCGTGATGGTCGCGGGCGTGATGGAGGAGGGGGCTTGAGGCGTTTCGAAGTGCACCGGGGCGAAATTTTCCGCGTGGCCGGTGAGGCCGTTGCGCTCGACCAGCACAGACTGGGTGCTGCCGATGAGGCTTTGCAGCCATTGCTGGCGCTGCGCTTCGCAGGCCGCGCGGAGGCGGGCGGCGCGGGCCTTGATAGTGGCACGATCGACCTGCGGCA
The DNA here is from genome assembly GCF_055397305.1 of Sphingobium sp. TomMM7A. Taxonomy (NCBI): domain Bacteria; kingdom Pseudomonadati; phylum Pseudomonadota; class Alphaproteobacteria; order Sphingomonadales; family Sphingobiaceae; genus Sphingobium; species Sphingobium sp. TomMM7A. The sequence goes on from NZ_AP027311.1 coordinate 189,958, forward strand.
TGCGGGCGGCGGGGGTGCCTGCGCGCGGGGAGTAGGGGAAGATGTGGCCGTGGACGATCGAGCATTGCTCGACCAGCTTCAGGCTGTTTTCGAACATCGCATCGTCCTCGGTCGGGAAACCGGCGATTATGTCCGCGCCGATACTGATGGCGGGGCGGGCGGTTTTGAGGCGCTCCACGATGCGGACGGCGTCGGCGTGACTGTGGCGGCGCTTCATGCGCTTGAGGATCATGTCGTCGCCAGCCTGGAGCGAGAGATGGAGGTGCGGCATCATGCGCGGCTCATGCGCGATGAGGTCGAAGAGGCGGTCGTCGATCTCCACGCTGTCGATGGAGGAGAGGCGTAGGCGGGGCAGGGCGGGCACGGCCTTCAATATGCGTTCGACCAGCAGGCCAAGCGAGGGCGATCCGGGAAGGTCGGGGCCGTAGCTGGTGACATCCACGCCGGTCAGCACGATTTCCTGATAGCCTGCGTCCACAAGCTCGCGCGCCTTGTCGATGACGGCGCCTGCGGGGACGGAGCGGCTGTTCCCCCGGCCATAGGGGATGATGCAGAAGGTGCAGCGATGGTCGCAGCCATTCTGGACTTCAAGGAAGGCGCGGGCATGTTCGGCGAAGGCGCTGGCCATGTGCGGAGCTGTGTCGCGGACGGCCATGATGTCGGAGACTTGGACTTTTCCGACACCCTCCACCCAACTCGTCACCCCAGCGGAAGCTGGGGTCTCTTGCCCAACGCCGCGCCCTATGGCCTGAGATCCCAGCTTCCGCTGGGATGACGGGTAGTGGGAGGGGTCGAGTTTCTCGCGGTTGCCTATTACCGCATCGACCTCCGCCATTTGCGCGAAGGTTTCCGGTTCGGTCTGTGCGGCGCAGCCGGTGACCATGATCCTTGCCTCTGGCCGTTCGCGGCGGGCGCGGCGGATGGCCTGGCGGGTTTGGCGCACCGCTTCGGCGGTTACCGCGCAGCTGTTGACGACGATGAGGTCATCTTGCCCGCCTGCCATCTCGCGGATGGCTTCGCTTTCCGCGATGTTGAGGCGGCAGCCGAGCGTGATGATCTGCGGGCCGCTCATGCTCTAAAAGCGGGTCCAGTTGGCCTCGCCATCGAAGACGTGGGTGGCGGGGCCGGTCATCATGATGTGGCCGCCGGGCTGCCAATCGATGACGAGATCACCGCCGGGCAGGGTCACGCGGGTGAGGCCGCTGACGAGCTTGCGCCGCACGGCTGCAACGGCCGTGGCGCAGGCGCCGGTGCCGCAGGCGCGGGTGAGACCAGCGCCGCGTTCCCAGACGACAAGACGGATATGATTGTCGTCGATGACCTGCGCGAAGTTGACGTTGACGCGGGCTGGGAAGAGCGGATCGGTCTCGATCAGCGGGCCTAATCGGTCGAAGTTCACACCGTCCAGATCATCCACGAAGAAGACGACATGCGGGTTGCCGACATTGACGGCGGCTGGGGCGGGGAGGTCTTCCCAGCTGACCGGCATGGTCAGCGTGTCCATAGCGTAGGCGAGCGGGATGGCGTCCCAGTCGAGCCGGGGCGCGCCCATATCGACGGTTGCGCCGCCATCGATCGCCTTGGCTTCCAGCAGTCCCGCCTTGGTTTCGATCAGCACGTCCCGGCCGACGAACAGTGGCACGCAGCGGGTAGCGTTGCCGCAGGCTTCGACTTCGCTGCCGTCGCTGTTGAAGATGCGCATGGATACGTCCGCGCGATCGGACTGGCCGATGAGGATGAGCTGGTCGCAGCCTATGCCTGCGTGGCGGTCGGCTATGGCTTGGGCGCGGGTGGGGGTCATTTCGACCGCCCCCTTGCGCGCGTCGATCACGACGAAGTCATTGCCCAGCCCGTGCATTTTGGAAAATCGGCCCATAATGGTCGCGCATGTAGGGGGTGTGGGGGGAAAAGGCCAGAGTTGCCCTTCATACGTCATCCCGGGCGTGACCCGGGATCCCGCTTCCTTGCGCGGGACCAAGCGGGACCCCGGATCAAGTCCGGGGTGACGGGTAGAGAATGTGGTTCGCGTCATTGCATCCCTCCCCCCATTCCGCTAAGGGCCACATCGCAATTGGGCGGTTCGCCGTTCGATACCCTGACAGATCCATGGCGCTCACAAGGGAGCACCGGATGGACGCTGGCCGGCGAGTTTTCGCCCGCCGGCGGTTTTGTCGTTTGGCGGGGTGGTGCTGTTTTCCGGGCTTTTCGGCCCAAATGAGGTGACAATGTTCGATTCGCTAAGCGATCGTCTGAGCGGGGTATTCGACAAGCTGCGTGGGCGCGGTGCGCTTACGGAGGACGATGTCCGCGCCGCGATGCGCGAGGTGCGAATCGCGCTGTTGGAAGCCGACGTTGCGCTGCCGGTGGTGCGCCAGTTCGTTGATCAGGCGACCGAGCGGGCCGTGGGCAGCGACGTGCTGCGGTCGGTTACGCCGGGGCAGATGGTCGTCAAGATCGTCTCCGACACGCTGACCGAGACGCTTGGTTCCGAAACGTCCGATCTGCTGATCGATGTCAGTCCGCCCGCCGTCATCATGATGGTCGGCCTGCAGGGGTCGGGCAAGACCACCTCCACCGCCAAGATCGCCAAGCGCCTGAAGGAAAAAGAGCGCAAGAAGGTGCTGATGGCGTCGCTCGACGTCCAGCGTCCGGCGGCGCAGGAACAGCTGGCGGTGCTGGGCACGCAGACCGATGTCGCGACCCTGCCGATCGTGGCGGGTCAGCAGCCGGTCGATATCGCCAAGCGCGCGTTGCAGGCCGCGAAGCTCCAGGGCTTCGACGTGGTGATGCTCGACACGGCGGGCCGTCTGCATGTCGATCAGGCGCTGATGGACGAGATGAAGGCGGTGGCCGAAGTCTCGAACCCGGCGGAAATCCTTCTGGTGGTCGACTCGCTGACCGGGCAGGACGCGGTGAATGTCGCGACCAGCTTTACCCAACAGGTGCCGCTGACCGGCGTGGTGCTGACCCGTATGGACGGCGATGCGCGTGGTGGTGCCGCGCTGTCGATGCGCGCGGTCACGGGCCGTCCGATCAAGTTTGCGGGCACGGGCGAGAAGCTCGACGCGATCGAGCCTTTCCACCCTGCGCGCGTGGCGCAGCGCATATTGGGCATGGGCGATGTCGTGTCGCTGGTCGAGCGTGCGGCTGAGAGCATCGACGCCGAGGAAGCCGACAAGCTCGCCAAGAAGATGGCGAAGGGTCAGTTCGACATGAACGACCTGCGCAGCCAGCTTAACCAGATGCGCCGCATGGGCGGGCTTGGCGCGCTGGCGGGCATGCTGCCGGGCCTCAAGAAGGCGCAGGCGGCGATGGCGGCAAGCGGCGCCAACGACAAGACGCTGATCCATCTGGACGCGATGATCGGGTCGATGACGCTCAAGGAGCGGGAAAAGCCCGCCCTGATCAACGCCAAGCGCAAGATTCGCATCGCCAAGGGTTCCGGCCGCACTGTGCAGGAAGTCAACAAGCTCCTGAAAATGCATCAGGAGATGGAAACGGCGATGAAGAAAATCCGCAAGATGGGCGGATTGAAGGGCCTGGCCAAGATGTTCACCGGCGGCGGCATGGACAAGCTGATGGGCGGCGCGGGTGGCGCGCCGGACCTTGGCGGTCTTGGTGGATTGGGTGGCCTTGGGGGCGGGGGCAATATGCCCAACCTGCCGCCGGGCTTTCAGAATTTCATGAAGAAGTGAAGTAGTGCGTCATCCCAGCGCAAGCTGGGATCTCACTTCTCTCCAAGGGCAGAGAGATCCCAGCTTCCGCTGGGATGGCGAATTGAGAAACAAGTAGTTCAGTACGGAAAGGTTAAAAACAACATGGCAACGTCCATTCGTCTTTCGCGCGGTGGTTCCAAGAAGCGTCCTTATTACCGCATCGTCGTGGCCGACAGCCGCGCCCCGCGTGACGGCAAGTTCATCGAGCGCATCGGCAGCTACAACCCCGTCCTGCCCAAGGGCGACGAGAAGCGCGTTGTTATCGACGTTGAGCGTGCGAAGCACTGGGTTGCCGCTGGCGCGCAGCCGACCGACCGCGTTGCCCGCTTCCTGGATGCCGCTGGCGTGAAGGAACGCGCTGTCCGCAACAACCCGAAGAAGGCTGAGCCGGGCCAGAAGGCCAAGGATCGCGCCGAAGATCGCGCGACCAAGGCTGCGGAAGCCGCTGAAGCTGCCGAAGCCGCAAAGGCTGCCGCCGCTGAAGCCGCCGCGGCTCCTGCGGTTGAAGAAGCTCCGGCCGTCGAAGAAGCGCCTGCCGCTGAGGAAGCTGCTCCCGAAGCCGCTTCTGAAGAACAGGCTGAAGGCTAAATGGGTAATCACCCCTCCCCTTCAGGGGAGGGGCCGGGGGTGGGGGCTGGCCATGGCTCCGCGCCCGGAACCCCCCACCCCAACCCCTCCCCTGAAGGGGAGGGGCTAGCCTCTTCGCGCGCCCTTACTCTCGCCGTCATCATTGGCGCGCATGGGGTGGCGGGCGAGGTTCGTCTGAAGCTCTTTGGGGAAGGCGTGGAAACGCTCAAATCCTACAAGAGCTTTGACGCTGCGGGCGGCGCGCTGACGTTGAAGTCGGTGCGCGCCGGTTCCAATGGCGCGGTTGCGCGTTTCGCCGAGGTCAATGACCGAAGCGCGGCCGAAGCCCTGCGCGGGACGGAACTCACCGTTCCCCGCTCTGCCCTGCCTGCATTGGAGGAGGGCGAATATTATCATGCCGACCTCATCGGCCTGCCCTGTTTCTCCAGCGAGAGTGAGGGGCTGGGCAATATCGTCGCGGTCGAGAATTTCGGCGCTGGCGATATCATCGAGGTCGAACGGCCCAACGGCAAACGCTTCATGGCGCCGATGCATGCGGTCACGATCTCGGACGGACGGGCCGTGATCGAAGCGGCATTTGCGATATGATCGGCGGTCGCTGATGCCCCAAATCCTTACCGCCCTCTATCTGCTGATGATGATCGCCGCAGGGTGGCGCCTGTTCACCATGCCATGGAAGCGCGCGTTGAAGATTGGCGCGGCGGTGGCGCTGGTCATCCCTATTCCCTTGCTGTTTCTCCTGCCGGCTTTGATGAACCCGGAGCGGCCCTTTGCCGATCTGCTGCGTGCTATCGGCATAGCCCTGATGGCAGGCGGCGCCGTGTCATTGCTGGGGGGCATGTCTGCGGCGTGGCTGCGCAAGCGCAAGGCGTGAGTTTTCGGACGCAGATATTGACGCTTTATCCGGAGATGTTTCCGGGGCCGCTGGGCGTTTCGCTGGCTGGGCGCGCTCTGGCGGAAGGGAAATGGTCGTGCGATCCGATCCACATCCGCGATTTTGCGACCGACAAGCATCGCACCGTTGATGACACGCCTGCGGGCGGTGGCGCGGGGATGGTGCTGCGCGCCGACATATTGGGGCTGGCCGTTGATCATGCGCTGGAGCAGGGGCCGGACCTGCCGGTGATCGCCATGACGCCGCGCGGCAGGCCGATCACCCAGACCCGCGTGCGCGAACTGGCGGCGGGTCCGGGCGCGACGATATTGTGCGGGCGGTTCGAGGGCTTTGACGAGCGCATTTTCGAGGCGCGTGCCGTGGAGCAGATCAGCATGGGCGACATCATTTTGTCCGGCGGCGAGATGGGCGCGCTGATGCTGCTCGATGCTTGCATTCGGCTGCTTCCCGGAGTAATGGGCGCGGCTTCCAGTGGGGATGAAGAGAGCTTCGAAAGCGGACTTCTCGAATATCCGCACTATACCCGGCCCGCTCTGTGGGAAGGGCGCGCGATCCCTGAAGTGTTGCGATCGGGGGATCATGCGAAAATCGCCGCCTGGCGGAAACAAAGGGCGGAAGAAGATACACGGCTAAGGCGGCCGGACCTTTGGGAACGTCATATCGGCGTTCGGGACCAGCCGCCCTCTGGTGCGCAACGCGAAAAGTAGGACTTGAGTTATGAACTTGATCCAGCAGATCGAGGCCGAAAATATCGCGGCTCTCGCCAAGGATATCCCGGAATTCCGCCCCGGCGACACGCTGCGCGTCGGCGTGAAGGTCATCGAAGGTGACCGCAGCCGCGTCCAGAATTATGAAGGCGTGTGCATCGCCCGCTCGAACAAGGGCATGGGCAGCAACTTCACCGTGCGCAAGATTTCGTTCGGTGAAGGCGTGGAGCGCGTGTTCCCGCTCTACTCGCCGAACCTCGATTCGATCACCGTCGTCCGCCGTGGCGTCGTGCGTCGTGCGAAGCTCTATTATCTGCGTGGCCGTACCGGCAAGCGCGCTCGCATCGCCGAGCGCCGCGACGTCCGCACCGAGGATTGATCCTCCTCGCGGCTTTACGGTCGCTAAGTTGAACAGGCGGCGCTCGCAAGAGCGCCGCCTGTTTGCTTTTGGGGCCGATTGACCCGGTCAGATCCTATTGGACTTCGGCAGGAAGCGCCGCCTTTTCTGGTCGCGTCTTCCACAATGACCAGCCTACGCCGCCAGCAAGGATAGCGAAGGTGACGGCCAGCGAGACCGGCGGCGGGATTTTGGCCAGGCCCAACGCGTCGGCGACAAATATCTTCGATCCAATGAAGATCAGCAGCAGGCTGAGCGCATATTTGAGATAGTGGAAACGCTCCACCATCGCGGCCAGGGCGAAATAGAGCGCGCGCAGGCCAAGGATCGCGAAGATGTTGGACGTATAGACGATGAACGGGTCCGTGGTGATCGCGAAGATCGCCGGCACCGAATCGACCGCGAACACCACATCGACAAATTCGATCATGACCAGCGCCAGGAACAGCGGCGTGAAGAACAAAGCCCCCCGTCCAGTCCGGGGATCGGTCTGCCTCACCCAGAAATGCCGACCATGCAGAGTGTCGGTCACCCTCATGCGGCGCTTGACCCAGCGCAGCACCGGCGACGCGCCGACGTCATAGTCCTTCTCTGCGGTCATCCACATCTTGATGCCGGTCGCGATCAGGAAGGCGGCGAAGAAATAGAGCAGCCAACCCCATTGCTGCACCGCCGCCGCGCCGAAGCCGATCATCACCGCGCGCAACAGGATGACGCCCAATATGCCCCAGAAGAGCACCCGATGCTGATAGAGACGCGGGATGCCGAAATAGGTGAATATCATCGCGATGACGAAGACATTGTCCATCGCCAGGCTTTTTTCGACCACAAAGCCGGTGACGTAGTTGAGGCCCGCCGTCGCGCCTATCTGCCACCATATCCAGGCACCGAACCCAAGGCCGAGAAGGATGTAGAAGGCGGAAAGAGTAAGACTCTCGCGCACGCCAATCTCGCGTTCGCGCCGGTGCAGGACGCCGAGGTCCAGCGCCAGCAGGGCGATCACGATGCCAAGGAAGGCCAGCCACATCCAGAGCGGCGTGCCGAGCCAGACAAGCGATAGGAAATCCATGGCGTCAGCTCCCGTTCCACGCGGGGCGCGCTATCGACCGGCGCAGGCGGGCGTTCAGTTGATCCCTGCGCTGCAACAGTCTTTCGATGCGGCGGGGATCAGGCGCTGAGCGCAGTCGCTCCATCCGCAGCCGGTCATCGACGCGCTGCGCCAGAAGCATGAGAATAAAGGTAAAAGGCTTCATATGTGCCATCCTCTTTCGTGCGTTTCGCTCGATCGGATGACAGGGAGGGATAAGGAACCTGCACCGGTGTCACCCGATGCGGTCCGACATCACGTCGCTTCTAGGGAGAAGCAGCGCCAGAGGGGCCCGGTCCGCAGAGATTGGAATAACCGGTTCGCGGGCGGGGCGCAAGTCCGGCGGGCGACCTAGTGCTAGGCTGGTTGTCGGCTCGTGAACCACAGCCCGCCCAAGCTGATCGCCGCTGCCGCTGACATGTAGAGGCCGACGAGCGCCACCCCCTGCACCTGGATCAGCCATGTTGCAACGATAGGGGCGAGCGCACCGCCGATGATGCCGCCGAGGTTGAAGGAGAAGGAGGCGCCTGTGTAGCGCAGTTGGACCGGGAAGAGGTGGGGCAGATAGGCCCCCAATGGTCCATAGACGAAGCCCATTAGGAACAGGGCGAGGCTGAGGATCAGGAAGATCGGCAGCAGTTGGCCCGTGCCCATGGCGGGGCCGAAGATGATGCCCATCAGGACGGTGCCGATGCAGCCTGCGACCAGCACGCGGGTGGGGCTGGTCTTGTCCGCCCACCATCCGGCGATGATGATGCTGAGAGCCATGAAAAGGATCGCGCCGAGCTGGATCGCCAGGAAGGTCTCGCGATCGATCTTGAGGGTGGTGGTGCCATAGCCAAGGGCGAAGGCGGTCGCGATATAATAGACGGCGAAGCAGGCGACGACGGCGAAGGTGCCCGCGATCGCTGCGCCCAAGTGGTTCGAGAGGAGCGTCGCGAGGGGGAGTGCGGGCGGCGGCGCTTCGGCTTGGGCGGCGGCGAACTCGGGGGTTTCGGTGAGTTTCAGGCGGACCCAGAGGCCGAGGAACACCAGCACGGCGCTACCGAGGAAGGGAAGGCGCCAGCCCCAGGCGAAGAAATCCTTGTCCGTCAGGAACATGCCCAGGATCAGGAACAGGCCGTTGGCGGCGAGGAAGCCGACTGGCGCGCCGAGCTGGGGGAACATGCCGAAGCGGGCGCGCCATCCGGGCGGGGCGTTCTCTACCGCCAGCAGCGCAGCGCCGCCCCATTCGCCGCCAAGGCCGAAGCCCTGACCGAAGCGCAGGATGCACAGGATCAGCGGCGCCCACCAGCCGATCATCTGGTAGGTGGGCAGGAAGCCGATGGCGAGCGTCGATCCGCCCATCAGCATGAGCGAGGTGACGAGCGTCGCCTTGCGGCCGATGCGGTCGCCATAATGGCCGAACACCGCCGCGCCCAGGGGCCGCGCGAAGAAGGCGAGGGCGAGGGAGCCGTAGGCGGCGAGAAGCTGCGCCGAAGGGGAGGAGGCGGGAAAGAAGAGGGGGCCGAACACGAGGCTGGCGGCGGTGGCGTAGATGTAGAAGTCGTAAAACTCGACCGCCGTGCCGATCAGGCTGGCTGCCAGCACCCGCTTGTGGCGCAGCATTGCGCCTATTCCGTCCGCAGCCATGTCTTCCCCGCCCCTTGCCATGTCTTAAGTCTTCTTCGCTCGTTTCTGGTTCAGCAGTTCATAGGCCATCACCGCGCAGGCCACGGCCGCGTTCAGGCTGTCCGCTTTGCCCAGCATCGGCATTTTTACCAGCTGGTCGCACTCGGCCTCATAGGATTCGGGCAGGCCCTGCGCTTCGTTGCCGACGAGCAGGAAGGAGGGGCTGGCATAGCGCGGCTCCTGATAATCCTGCGTGGCCTTGAGGCTGGTGCCGATGAGTTCGCCCGGCCCCTGCCGCAGCCAGTGCATGAATTCGCCCCAGCGCGCTTGGGTGATCGATTGGGTGAAGAGCGCGCCCATGCTTGCGCGGACGGACTCGACTGAGAAGGGGTCGACGCAATCGTCGATCAGGATGAGACCCCCAGCACCCACCGCGTCGCCGGTGCGCAATATGGTGCCGAGATTGCCGGGATCGCGGAGCGACTGGGCGACGATCCAGATATCGGCCTTGCTCCGGTCGAGCTTTTCCAGCGGGGTCAGCCGGTCGCGATAGACGCCGACGACGGCTTGCGCATTATCCTTGCCCGAGATTTTGGAAAGAATGTCCGGCGTGGTTTCGATGACGTCGCCACCCGACGCCTCCATCGCCGCGATCAGGTCTGCGGCGAGGGGATGGGTGGACCCGGCGTGGAAGAGCATTTCCGGCAGCACGCCTTCCTCGCGCGCTTCGGTGAGGATGCGAAGGCCCTCGGCTAGAAACAGCCCTTCGGCCTTGCGGAACTTCTTTTCACGCAAGCTGCGGACACGCTTCACCAGCGGGTTGGAAAATCCGGTGATCTCGCGTGCCACTGCGCCTGCTTTCCTCCTTGGAATGAGGCGGCCTCTCTATCGGGCCGGGGCGGAGCGCGGAAGAGCTATTCTTCGCCGAACTTGTCTTCGACCAGCGTGACTAGCTTTCCCAGCGATTCTTCCGCGCTGGGGCCGGTGGCGCTGATGATGATCGAATCGCCCAGCGCCGCGCCCAGCATCATGAGGCCCATGATCGATGTGCCGGTCACTTCGCTGCCATCCTTGCGCACGGTGATCTGGGCGGGAAGGCCGCTGGCCAGCGTCACGAACTTGGCGCTGGCGCGCGCGTGGAGGCCGCGCTTGTTGCTGATCAGGACTTCCTGACTGATTTCGCTCATGTAGTGCTGCCCAACAATTCGGATGCGACGCTGATATATTTTTGGCCTGCTTCGCGCGCGGCGGCGACGGCTTGACGCACGTCCATGACCTTGCGCGCGCTTTCCAGGCGGATGAGCATGGGCAGGTTGATGCCCGCGATAACCTCGATCTCGCCCGCTTTCAGCAGCGATATGGCAAGGTTGGACGGGGTGCCGCCGAACAGGTCGGTGAGGAGGATGACGCCCGAACCGTCATTCACCCGCTCCACCGCCGATGCAATGTCGGCGCGGCGCACCTCCATATCGTCTTCCGGGCCGATGCAGATGGTCGCGATCTGCTGTTGCGGGCCGACCACATGCTCCATCGCGACGACGAATTCCGTCGCCAGCGACCCATGAGTGACGAGAACAAGTCCTATCATCTACTTACCGGCCCACATTGTTTCATGATTTAAGCTTTCGGGCCTCCCGGCTCGCGCTTCTCCAGACTATCCTGGGGCGCTGATTCCATATTGCGGTGCGAGACCGTGGGCGAAAAGCCCGCCTCTTGCAAGTATTTGGCGACCCGTTCGGCGACATGGACCGAACGGTGCCGTCCTCCGGTGCAGCCGAACGCGACGGTCACATAGGATTTGCCGCTGTCCTCATAGCGGGGAATGAGCAGGGCCAGCAGTTCCTCGATCCGGTGCACTGCTTCCTCATAGGCGGGGTCTTCGATGATATAGGCGGCGACATCGGGGTCCAGTCCGGTCCGGGGCCGCAGTTCCGCTTCCCAATGCGGATTGCGCAGAAAGCGCATGTCGAAGACCAAATCCGCGTTCAGGGGCACGCCCCGCGAAAAGCCGAAAGATATGACCGTCAGCACCGGGGCAGACAGCCCCTCGCGCGAAAAGCGGTTGCGGATTTCCTGTTGCAGCGCGTTGCTGGTCAGGCTGGTCGTGTCGATGACATGCGTCGCCCAGCGGCGCAGCGGGTCGGTCAGTTCCCGTTCGCGTGCGAGCCCGTGAGTCGCGGGGCGATCCGATGCCAACGGGTGACGGCGCCGTGTCTCGGCAAAGCGGCGCTCCAGTTCCATGTCGGAACAATCGAGGAAGAGCGTCTCGACGTCATGGCCCCGGCGCGTTCGCAGGGCCTTTATCCGCTGAACGATCGTCTGCGCGTCGAACCCACGGGTGCGCGCGTCGATGCCGAGCGCCAGCGGACGGTCATCCAGTTCCTCGTGACCAGCTGGCACGGGCGTGTCGAGCAGCCGCTCCAGCAGGAGGAGGGGAAGGTTGTCCACGACTTCCCAGCCCATATCCTCCAGCGTCTTGAGCGCCGTCGTCTTGCCCGCGCCGGAAAGGCCGGACACCAGCAGGATGGTCTTGGGCGTCCGTGCGGTCACGCCAGCCCCATCGTTTTTAGCGCGAGTTCGACCTTGATCGGCGCCGATGCTTCAAAGGGTGAAACCTTGACCACCGGCAGGGGGGCACCGGCGACGAGCCATTCTTCTGGGTCGCCCGGCATGCGATCAATGTCCTGCGAAAGGTCGATGATCAACGCCAGCCGCGCCCCGTCGATCGACGGCAAGTCTACGACTCCGACGCCGCGCACCTCCATCTTTCCGGCGATGGTGGCTGGCGCGGACGCCTCCAGCTGCCCCCCGCTGGATCGCACGATGGTGTAATCGTCGCTGATGAGCGTGGCGCCGCGGTCGATCAGGCGCAGGGCGAGATCCGATTTGCCCGCGCCGCTCGCGCCGCAGATCAGCACGGCCCGCCCATCTATCGCGACGCTTGTCGCATGCATTGTTTCGGTTGAGTCTTGCGCCGCCATGTCCCTGAACGCATCCTAGACCTAGAGACGGTGCGTGTGAATCGAATTGACGCAAAGAATTCACGCAAAGGTCAAAAACTTCGAGCAGCCGTCCTATTCCGAGACAATACCGGGGTCGCGTTCAACCCCCATGGGAAGGCGCAGCATGAAACAGGCGCCCTGCTGATTATCCTCACGGTCGGCAATGCTGATCTTGCCCTGATGCCCTTCGACGATCGACCGGGCGATGGCGAGGCCGAGACCTGAATGCTTGCCGAAGCTCTCCATTTCCGGGCGGACACTATGAAAGCGGCGGAAGACATGCTCGCGCTGGGACTCGGGTACGCCGGGGCCTTCATCCTCGACGCTGACGAGGACTTCATGATCGGCCACGGTCGCGACGATCTGCACCAGCCCGCCATCGGGTGAGAAGGAGATGGCGTTGTCGATCAGATTGTCGAGCACGCGGAGCAGGCGCTGCTCTTCACCAAGGACGACGGCGACATCCTTGCGCGGGCGGGCGAAGGCAAGGCGGACGCCGCGCGGAACGCCCCGTGCCTCGCGCGCCACCACCATGCGCTCGATCAGCAGGCCAAGGTCGATCGGCTCGAACCGCGTGCGGGAGAGCTGCGCGTCGATGCGGGAGGCTTCGGCAATGTCGGTGACGAGCCGGTCCAGCCGCCGCACATCGTCCTGGGCAATCGCCATCAGCTGATCGCGCAGTTCCGGCTTGTCGATCCGTTCCAGCGCGTCGAGGGCGGAGCGGAGCGAGGCGATGGGGTTTTTAAGCTCATGGCTGACATCGGCCGCAAAGGCGTCGGTGGCGTCGATCCGCTGGCGCAGCGCGTGGCTCATGTCCGACAGCGCGCGGGCGAGCATGCCGATTTCGTCGCGCCGCTCCGGCAGGCGGGGCACTGTGACCTCCCGCGCGCGGCCAAGGCGGACGCGTACCGCTGCGCGGGCGAGGCGCTGCAGCGGCTGTACAATGGTCCGGGCGAGGAAAAGCGACAGCAGCACCGAAGCCAGCACGGCCGTGGCGATCACGATGCCCAGCCTCAGCCGTTCGGCGCGCACCGTCCGGGTGATGTCACGGGCATTTTCGGTCGCGAGCAGGCTGCCCCCGTCCTTCATGCCCGTCGCGGCCGAGATCATGAAGGTGCGGTCGGGCGCATAGCGGTTCATCGCCTGCGGCTGGCCTGTCTTGCGCGCGAGCAGCAGCTCCGGCCAGGCATCGGCGCGATCGATCGCAGGTTCTTCGAAATTGGGCGGCCGGTCGGCAAAGACGACGCGGTCCACCGCCTTGTCCAGAAAACGCGCGACATGGCGGCGCCATCCTTCTTCCGACGGCAGGGTAAGCCGATAACGAGGAGCATCCATCGCAAAGCTGTCGGCGATCAGCCGTCCGTCCGGTCCATAGCGGCGAACGCGATCACGCGTCTGCCGGGCATAGGCGGCGATCAGCGCATTGTGCCGTTCGGCCGGCGCCGTCTCCAGGCCGATCGCCAGCAGCTTCAGCTCGCGCGCGGACTGGTCGAGGCGCGCGTCCACGATCCGGGTGCGATAGCTGTCCAGATAGAAGAAGCCGCCCGCCAGCAGGGCCAGCGCGAACACGTTGACCGCCAGGATGCGCGGCGTCAGGCTGATCCGGCCCGACCAACGCAACCCGCCGTCCCGCGGATCACTCTTCGGAGAATCGGTATCCGGCGCCATAGAGCGTATCGATTGCGTTGAATTCAGGATCGGCCTCACGGAATTTGCGGCGGAGCCGCTTGATGTGGCTGTCGATGGTGCGGTCATCGACATAGACGTCATCCTGATACGCCGCATCCATCAACTGGTTGCGATTCTTGACGACGCCGGGGCGCGCCGCAAGTGTTTCGAGGATCAGGAATTCGGTAACGGTCAGCGTGACGTCCTGGCCCATCCATTTGACGCGATGGCGGGCGGGGTCCATTTCAAGCCGTCCGCGTATGATCGGGTCGGCTGCGGGCTCGTCACTGGCGTCGGCCATCCGGCCCACCTCCGCTCGGCGCAGGATGGCGCGGATGCGGGCGATCAGCAGTCGTTGGGAAAAGGGCTTGGCGATATAATCGTCGGCACCCATGGCAAGGCCCAGCGCTTCGTCCAGCTCATCGGTCTTGGATGTGAGGAAGATCACAGGCATCTGGCTTTTCTCGCGCAGGCGCCGGAGCAGTTCCAGGCCGTCCATGCCCGGCATCTTGATATCGAACACGGCAAGATCGGCCGGGTTGTCGAGCAGCGCCTTCAGTGCCGCCTCCGGGTCCGAATAGAGGCGCGTCATGAAGCCCTCGGCCTGTAGCGCGATGGACACGGAAGTCAGGATATTCTTGTCATCATCCACAAGGGCGATGGTTGGAGTCATGCTTCTTCCCAATGATCTTGGCCGCCCTGCTCAGGCCTTCCTGTCCAGCGTTAGACGATGCCCGTCCCGCTCGCAAGAAAGGGGTAGGCGGGCGATTATGCGGCTTTTGTCCCTTAATCTGGGACAAATGGCTTGCTGGCGGGATTTGACGCTGGGGGTGCAAAGGCTTATTGGGCCTCCCATCTGCAGGAATGTCGCCGCCCACAAGGGAGAGCGGCGCTGGGAGCGGATCGGTCGCAAGCGTTCGTTGTTGGCGAGCCGGAGTAATCACATCAGGAGCTAAGGCGTGCAGGCCAAATCCTCAATTACCCTGGATCAGCAGGGCATTTCAACGACCGCTGAACAATATTGGAATCTCGGCACTGCGCCGCTCGTCGAAGCTGCCATCGCAAATGGTGAGGGCATCCTGTCGAAGGATGGCCCGCTGGTCGTGAAGACCGGCAAGCACACCGGCCGTTCGGCCAACGACAAGTTCATCGTCAAGGACGCCGAGACCGAATCGACCGTATGGTGGGGCAAGACCAACGTTCCCATGACGCCGGAGCATTTCGCCGCGCTGAAGGAAGATTTTTTCAAGGCGCTGGGCGAGAAGAACAAGCTCTACGTCGCCGATCTGTTCGGCGGTTCGCAGCCCGAGCATCGCGTGAACGTCCGCGTCATCAACGAACTCGCCTGGCACAATCTTTTCATCCGCACGCTGCTCGTGCGCCCTGGCCACGAAGAGCTGAGCGCCTTTGCGCCTGAATATACGATCATCGACCTGCCCTCCTTCCGGGCGGACCCGGCGCGTCACGGATCGCGCAGCGAAACGGTGATCGCGGTCAATTTCACCGAAAAGCTGATCCTGATCGGCGGCACCAAATATGCTGGCGAAATGAAGAAGTCGGTCTTCGGCATCCTCAACTATCTGCTGCCCACCAAGGGCGTGATGCCCATGCACTGTTCGGCCAATATCGGCTCGAACGGCGACACGGCGGTCTTCTTCGGCCTGTCGGGCACCGGCAAGACGACGCTGTCGGCCGACGCCAGCCGCACGCTGATCGGCGATGACGAGCATGGCTGGTCGGACACGGCGGTCTTCAATTTCGAAGGCGGCTGCTATGCCAAGATGATCAACCTGTCGGCCGAGGCCGAGCCCGAGATCTTCGCGACCACCAAGCGTTTCGGCACGGTGCTCGAAAATGTCGTGATCCACGAGCATACGCGTGAAATCGATCTCGATGACAACAGCCTGGCCGAAAACAGCCGTGGCTCCTATCCGATCGACTTCATCCCGAATGCGTCGGAGAAGAATCTGGGGCCGGTGCCCAAGAACATCATCTTCCTGACCGCGGACGCCTATGGCGTTCTGCCGCCGATCGCGCGGTTGACCCCGGATCAGGCGATGTATCACTTCCTGTCGGGCTACACCGCGCGCGTGGCGGGTACGGAAATCGGCGTTACCGAGCCTTCGGCGACCTTCTCCACCTGCTTTGGCGCGCCGTTCATGCCGCGTCACCCTTCGATCTACGGCAACCTGCTCAAGGACCGGATCAACAAGGGCGGCGTGACCTGCTGGCTGGTCAACACCGGCTGGACCGGCGGCAAATATGGCGTTGGCAAGCGCATGCCGATCAAGGTGACGCGCGCCCTACTGAACGCGGCACTGGACGGCAGCCTCAATGATGTCGAGTTCCGGATCGATCCCAATTTCGGGTTTGAGGTGCCGGTCGCGGTGCCGGGCGTCGATGCGACCATCCTTGATCCGCGTGCGACCTGGGCCGATCAGGCGGCCTATGATGAGACGGCCGGCAAGCTGGTCAAGCAGTTCGTGGACAATTTCGCTCAGTTTGAAGAGCATGTCGATGCTTCGGTGCGGCAGGCTGCGCTGACGGCGGCCTGACACGGCGGGCGGCCCGCTTCCAAAGGTTGAAAAAGAGCCGGGGGCAGTGCTTCCGGCTCTTTTGCTTTCGGGCGGCGGCTTGCGGTGCTATTCTGGTGCCCAATTCAACGGGATTATGGCGATGTTTGACCAACTGATGAACAGCGTGGGCGGATTGGAAGCAGTGGCGGCGAAGCTGGGGCTTTCGGCCGAGCAGATGCAGGCGCTGATGACCGAGATTGGCGGCAAGATCGCGTCTGGCGAAACCGATGTCGCGGCGCTCGCCACCACGGCGGCCGAACATGGCGTGTCGGCGGACAAGTTGCAGGAACTGTTCGCGCAGTTCGGTGGCCCCGAGGCGATTCTAGGCAAGCTTGGTGGCCTGTTCGACAGCGATGGCGACGGCAGCCCGATCGGCGAACTCAGCAGGCTGGCCAAGGGATTGTTCGGCTGAAAAATGCGGCTGAAGCTGGCGGGCATGATCGTCAGCTATCGGCCATGAAAGTTTTTTCACCTTGCTTTGGCGGGGCCGAAAAGGCATTCGCGCCGCCATCACTTATTGCGAAAGCCACGCAACTGGCGTCCTGACCGGGCGTTGGCGAAGTGGATTTGGCAGGAGACAAGGTTTTGAGCGACGTGACGATCGAAAAGCCGGTACTGGAGCCGACCGGCGCCCTGACTGTCGAAACCGTGCTGTCGGTGCGGCATTGGAACGAGCATTTGTTCAGCTTCCGCATCAGCCGCCCGGCAAGCTTCCGCTTCCGTTCGGGCGAGTTCGTGATGATCGGGTTGCAGGGCGACAATGGCAAGCCGCTGCTGCGCGCCTATTCCGTGGCGAGCCCCGCTTGGGACGAGGAATTGGAGTTCCTGTCGATCAAGGTGCAGGACGGGCCGCTGACGTCCAAGCTCCAGCTGATCCAGCCGGGCGACCAGATCTATCTTGGCCGCAAGCCGACCGGCACGCTGGTGACCGACGCGCTGCTGCCGGGCAAGCGGCTGTTCATGCTGTCGACCGGCACCGGCCTGGCACCCTTCCTCAGCCTGGCGCGCGATCCGGACGTGTACGATTTTTATGAAGAGGTCGTCGTGGTCCACTCCGTCCGCCGGGTCAGCGACCTTGCCTTCCATGACGAGATGACCGGCAAGCTGGCGGAAGACCCGCTTGTCTCCGAACAGGCCGCGAACCAGTTCCATTATGTGCCGACCGTCACGCGCGAGCCGTTCCGCAACAATGTGCGCATCGACAAGCTGGTCGAAAGCGGGGCGCTGTTCGAAGGCATCTCGGGCGACAAGAAGTTCAACCCGGAGACTGACCGCGTGATGATGTGCGGCAGCATGGAGATGATCAAGCAGTTCGCCGCGTTCTTCGAGGGCGAAGGTTTTGTTGAGGGCTCCAACGCGGCGCCGGGCGCTTTCGTGATCGAGCGTGCTTTCGTCGGGTAAACGGGCGGAGGTCAGTGGTACGGGAGGGGCTGGCGGCGACGCTGGCCCTTTTTGTTGGGGTATGGGCGAACCTCTGCGCAGGACCATTTGTAATCACTGCACTTCCGTCATCCCAGAGAAAGCTGGGATCTCGTGAGGCTAGGCCGAGCGCCATCGACTGAGATGCCAGCTTGCGCTGGCATGACGGGATGGGAGTGTCGGCTAACGACCATTTGTGGTCGTTCCTTCCTCTGATTTCCACTCCCGTTAGCGGACTTTGCAAAACGAAGTTAGCTAGCATCACCTTGGCAATCTGTGGCAGGATTGAATTATGTGGAGCCTCACCCAGAAAGTCACTTTCGATCCCCGAAGCGGTAGACCTGAAGCGCCTATGTACTGGCGTTTGACCACGTTCTGCGTGATATCCGCGTGGATCTTCGCGGTGATTTTGGTCTGCTACACTGCGCTTGCCATTCGAGATGGTGCACCTGCGCTAGCCTTCATTTGCGCGGCATCCGCTGTTGTGTTGCTTGTGACTGTTTATCGACGCAGAAATCAAATACGGAAGCAGCAGCGGGAATTTGACCGCTTGGTTGCCGAATACGAGAAGGCGATTTTGCAGCCTCCATTCTGAAGGCTGGTCAGCGTCTGATAATTGAAAAACCTGCTCGCAACCAGACAGTCCGCTTCCCACCCGTTCAAGTCATCACCCTCCCGATTATGGGAGGGCTAGGGGTTGGCGCGAGCGGAGCGAGCTTCTGGGTTATCCCACAAAACAAGGCAGATGTTGCGCCAGCCCACCCCCTAACCCCCTCCCGCTTGCGGGAGGGGGAATGGCCGCCACCAGCCTCAGGCCAACTCCACCTGTAGCACTGATGCGTCGGCTCCCACCACGCGCACGCGGCTACCCACCGGCGCGTCGGGGCCTCGGCAGGACCAGACGCTGTCGCCCACCTTCACGCGGCCACGGCCTGCTTCGATCGGTTCGACCACCAGCACGACCTCGCCAATCAGGCGGGCGGTGCGGTCATTGAGCAATGGGTCCTGCGAGTTCACAGGATTGGCGACATACCAGCGGCGGCCGCCCCAGACCGATACCAGGCAAAGCAGGGCGAAGATCAGCAATTGCACCGGCACTGATACCGGCAACAGTAGCGCGATCAGCCCCGTCACCGCCGCCGCCAGCGCGACCCAGATCAGGAACACGCCGGGGATCATCACTTCGGCGACGCCGAGCAGGGCGGCGAAGGCCAGCCAGCCCCAATGATCGTCCAGCATGCTGAGCCAGTCCATCAGCTCTGACCCTGCGCGAAGGGGCTGCGGCGGGGCGGGGCGGGGGGCGAGGTCGGGGCGCCGTCACCGCCCAGCGCTTCCTTGGCGAGCGCGCCGATGCCGCCCAGCGTGCCGATCAGCTGCGTTGCCTCTACCGGGAACAGGATGGTCTTGGCATTGGGCGAGGTGGCGAACTGGCTCACCGCATCGACATATTTCTGGGCGACGAAATAGTTGATCGCCTGTGCGTTGCCGTTCGCGATCGCTTCCGACACCATCTGCGTCGCCTTGGCCTCCGCCTCGGCCTCGCGCTCGCGGGCTTCGGCGTCGCGGAAGGCAGCTTCGCGACGGCCTTCGGCTTCCAGGATCTGGCTTTGCTTCTGGCCCTCGGCTTTCAGGATTTCAGAAGCCCGCAGGCCTTCGGATTCCAGAATCAGCGCGCGCTTTTCGCGTTCCGCCTTCATCTGGCGGCCCATGGCGTTGACGATGTCGGCTGGCGGGCGGATGTCCTTCAGCTCCACGCGCGTGATCTTGATGCCCCAGGCGTTGGTGGCATGATCGACGACCGACAGCAGGCGCGCGTTGATTTCGTCGCGCTTCGATAGGGTTTCATCAAGGTCCATCGACCCCATCACGGTGCGCAGGTTGGTCGTCGCCAGCTGCATGATCGCGACATACAGTTCGGAGACTTCATAGGCGGCCTTTGCGGCGTCCAGCACCTGGAAGAAGACGACGCCGTCGACCGACACCATGGCGTTATCCTTGGTGATGATCTCCTGCCCCGGAATATCGACGACCTGCTCCATCATGTTGATCTTGCGCCCGACGGCGTAGAAGAAGGCGGGGTAGAAATTGAGGCCAGGGCGCGCGACTTCGGTGAAACGGCCGAAGCGTTCTATGGTATATTGATAGCCTTGGCGCACCACCTTGACGCTGACGGCCAGATAGAAGAGCACCAGGAAAGTCACCGTTAGCGCGAAGGTCGTCAGCATCTTTTTCCCCCTTAAGAAGCGCTTGACTATGACGCGGATTCGTTAACGGGGAAAGTCAAACCGTCACGAAGGCGGTTGGGCCATACAGGAGACTGCCATGTTGCTGCGCCACGCCCGATCGTTGCTGTTCCTGCCGGCGTCGAACAAGCGCGCCATTGCCAAGGTGCGTACGCTTTCCTGCGACATGGTCATGCTGGACCTGGAAGACGCGGTGGCTGATGACCGTAAGGAAGAGGCGCGCGCCAACGCGGTCGAAGCCGCCGCTGAAGGCTTTGGCAAACGGCTCTGCGCCGTGCGGATCAATGCTGAAGGGACGCCGTGGCACGGCCCGGAAATGATCGCGGTTAAGCGTTCCGCCGCCAACTATGTCATCCTGCCCAAGGTCGAAAGCGGCAAGCAGGTGCGCGACGTGTTCAGCGTCTGCCAAAAGCCGGTCATCGCCATGATCGAAAGCGCGGCTGGCGTTCTTGCCGCCACGTCGATCGCGGCGGAGGAGGGCACGGCCGGGCTGTTCATGGGCACCAATGACCTGCGACAGGACCTTGGCATTCCTCCTTCGGCGGGTCGGGAAGGGCTGAACTTCGCCTTGCAGTCCGTGATCCTGAGCGCGCGGGCGGCGCGGATTGCGGTATTCGATGGCGTGTTCAACCGGCTGGACGATGAAGCGGGGTTCGAAGCGGAATGCGCCGCCGGGCATGCCCTTGGTTTTGACGGGAAGACGCTGATCCACCCGAGCCAAGTGCCGGTCGCCAATCAGGTGTTCGGGCCGGACGCGCAGGCGGTGGCTGATGCCCGCCGGCTGATCGAGGCGGCGACGGGCGGGGCTGAGCGGTTTGAGGGGCGCATGATCGAGGGGATGCATGTTGAGGAGGCACGGGCGCTTGTTGCTCGGGCTGAGGCGGTGGTGGGTTGATGGGTGGAGTGTGATTATCTCGCGTGGCTCGTCATCCCAGCGGAAGCTGGGATCTCGTTAGGCTGGGTTGAGGGCTATCGAGGGAGATGCCAGCCTGCGCTGGCATGACGGAATAGTTTGCGAGCAACTTCAACATTTTCCCCTCCCGCAGGCGTTCACACGAGGCGCGCGACTCGTTTGAAGGGTTAGGGGTGGGCGCGAGCGTAGCGAGCTTGGGGGCTGGCCGTGAAGAATAAGCTCCAGCGTTGCGCAGGCCCACCCCCGACCCCTCCCGCTTGCGGGAGGGCGGATATGGCCTCTATCGCTCCGTAGCGTTGGCCGCATTCCCCGCCTCTGAAGGCACCGCCCCCTTCGCCGCAAAAACACGCAAGCTATCGAGCACCTTCTTCGCGATCGGCTGATATTGTTCGCTCAGCATCTCCGGGTAAACGAAGGTGGCGGTAACGATCCCCCCGTCCGGCTGGCGGAGCAGGCGGACGGCGACGTTATTGCCTTCGCCATCATTGGCCGTACCGCGATATTCATTGTCGCCGATAAAGTCGCCATCGACGCCTTCTGAACCGCTGCTCATCGATTGGACGACCTGTTGGAGCGTCTGCTGCTCTCCGTTGCGCTGCCAGAAGACGCGGACGTCGGCGCCTGCGCCGGGGTCTTGAAAGACCGTGCCATCGGGCGTGCTTGCGGCGGCATCCTGTTCCCAGCCTTCGGGGAAGCTGACCGAAAAGCCGCGATCGTCATTCACATAATTGCGGTTCTCGGCAGCCTCCGCCTTGCTCTCCGCCAGCGCCTTGGCCGTGGCGGCATTGGCGGCGGCGGCCAGTTCCTCCTGGCTCGGCATATCCGACACCGGCTCGGCGCGTCCGCAGGCGGCCAGCAGGAGGACGGAGAGGAGGGCGGCTTGGCTGAACTTTTTCATGCCCTGTCCAAAGCATAGGCGGCCCGACATTTCAATGTCGCAACGATGCCCAGCGGCGGATGAGCGCTGCGCCGCGACGGGCGCGGTTCAGGCGGCGCTGTCGATCCCGAGTTCGGCAAGCTTGCGGTAAAGGGTCGAACGGCCGATGCCGAGGCGGCGGGCGACCTCCGTCATGCGGCCGCGATAATGGCCGATGGCGAGGCGGATGACGTCCGCTTCGATTTCCGCAAGCTGGCGGACATGGCCGTCACCTTCGAACAGGGTGATGCCGGCCGCTTCCCGGTGCGTCTGCGGCACGGTGCGCAGGCGGGGATGGAGCGGCTCGCCACTGGCGCGCGTCCGGATGTGGGCGGCGATCTGTGGAAAATCCTGCGGCGTCAGGGCGTCGCCTTCGCACAGGACGGCGGCGCGGAAGAGCGCGTTCTGAAGCTGGCGCACATTGCCCGGCCATTCATGCTGCATCAGCAGCGCGAGCGCATCGTCGGTCAGGCCCAGGCCACGCAGCCCCGGCTGGGTGGCGATGCGGGCCAGAAGATGACGGCAGAGCGCGGGCACGTCGCCGATCCGCTCCCGCAGCGGCGGGATGGTCAGCTGCACGACGTTCAGACGATAATAGAGGTCCTCGCGGAAGCGGCCCGCTTCGATTTCATCGACCAGCCGCTTGTTGGTGGCGGCGATGATTCGCACATCGACATGGACCGGCCGCCGCGCGCCGAGGGGCTGCACTTCACCATCCTGAAGGACGCGCAGCAGCTTCACTTGCGCGTCGAGCGGCATTTCGCTGACTTCATCGAGGAAAATCGTGCCCATGTCGGCGGCGACGAACTTGCCGACCTGACGCTCGAAGGCGCCGGTGAAGGCGCCGCGTTCGTGGCCGAACAGGTCGGATTCGACCAGGTTGGCCGGGATGGCCCCGCAATTGACCGTGATCATCGCCTGCTTGTGGCGGGGCGAGGCCGCGTGAATGGCGCGGGCGATGACGTCCTTGCCGACGCCGCTTTCGCCTTCGATCAGGACGGGCACGCGGGCGCGCGCGGCCTTTGCCGCAATGGCGAGGGCAGCGCGGAATTGCGGCGCGGCGCCGACCACATCCTCGAACGACAGGGCGGCGGAGATTTTTTCGGTGAGCGGGCGCAGTTCGCCCTTGCCATGCTCCTGCGACAGGGTGGCGTTGAGCGCGGCGAGCAACCTTTCGGGCGCGACCGGCTTGGCCAGATAGTCTGTCGCACCAGCGCGCATTGCATCGACGGCAACCGCTACACTGTTATGCGCGGTCAGGATCAATATGGGCAGGGCAGGGCGGCGGCTGCGCAATTCGCGGACGAGGCCGGTGGCTTCCGGACCCGGGATCCACTGGTCGAGCAGCACCGCATCGAGCCGCATGCCGTCCTGCGTGCCGAGCATGGCGATCGCCATGTCACCGTCGCTGGCGAAGATCGTGCGCCACCCGGCTCGTGCGGCGAGCGCCGACACAAGCCTGCGCTGGGCAGGCTCTTCATCGATCAGCATCAGCATGGGAACGCCGTCGCGCGCCATCTTACCCCTCTTCTTGTTCCGTGGCAGCAGCCTAGCCCAAGGGGGTAAAGGCGCCCTTAACCGGAAAGTTTTTCTTGCGTTGTTTCGAGGTTGAGGGGGGAGAACCTTGTCGATAAGAGGGGCGCGCTTAAAAACACAGGCGACTAAGGGAATGGAAATGGCGTCAGAAGGAAATATGGAGAGCGCGACCCAGACCTATTCGGGGTTCGTGTCCCTCGTGAAGTGGGGCACCACCGCGTGCGTGGTGCTGGCTGCGATCGTCGTCCTGCTGATCTCCAGCTAAGACTGGAGCGGCGAGGGGGATGTCGATGAAGATCGCAATCATCAAGGAGCTTGCCGAAGGTGAGCGCCGCGTGGCCGGTACGCCGGAAACCGTCAAGAAGTTCAAGGCGCTGGGCGCCGATGTCGCGGTGGAAGCAGGCGCGGGCCTGACCGCCGCCATCGCTGACGCCGACTATGCCGCGATGGGCGCAACGATTGCCGATCGCGCCGCGACGGTGGCGGGCGCGGACATTATCCTGGGCGTTCAGGGGCCGGACGTCGCGACCATTACAGGTGCGAAGCCCGGCGCGTGGATAGTCGCGGGTCTCAATCCCTTCGTCGAGCGCGCGCGTGTCGATGCCTACGCAGCGGCGGGCTATGAAGCGCTGGCGATGGAATTCATGCCGCGCATCACCCGCGCGCAGTCGATGGACATACTTTCCTCGCAATCGAACCTTGCTGGCTACAAGGCGGTGCTGGACGCTGCGGCCGAATATGGCCGCGCTTTCCCGATGATGATGACGGCGGCGGGCACGATCTCCCCGGCCAAGGCGTTCGTCATGGGCGTGGGCGTTGCCGGGCTTCAGGCGATCGCGACGGCCAAGCGGCTGGGCGCGCAGGTGTCGGCGACCGACGTGCGCTCCGCTACCAAGGAGCAGATCGAAAGCCTCGGCGCGAAGGCGGTTTTCGTCGAAAGCGTTGCGGGCATCGAGGGCGAGGGCAAGGGCGGCTATGCCACCGAAATGTCCGAGGATTACCAGAAAGCGCAGGCCGAACTGGTGTCCAGCCACATCGCCAAGCAGGACATCGTCATCACCACCGCGCTGATACCGGGCCGGGCCGCGCCGCGCCTCATCACCGACGCGCAGATCGCGACGATGAAGCCGGGCAGCGTGATCGTCGACCTCGCCGTCGAGCAGGGCGGCAATGTCGAAGGCGCGGTGCTGGGCCAGGTGGTCGAGCGCCATGGCGTGAAGATCGTCGGGCACAAGAATGTGCCTTCGCGGCTTGCCGCCGATGCTTCGGCCCTGTTCGCGCGCAACCTTTATAATTTCCTCTCCGCCTTCTGGAACAAGGACCAGAACGCGCCGGTGCTGGACGAGGAAATAGGCAATGCCATCCGCCTGACGCAGGGCGGTAAGGTCGTCAGCGACCGATTGCAGTAAGGGACTGTTCCTCTCCCGTGCCTTGCGCGGGGGAGGAGGTCTTCGTTTTGGGGCGAGCAGTAGCGGCGGCCCCGCCGTGCGAATCTCCGTTTCGATCGGCCTCAACATGACCTTCAAAAGGCAGGAATGAGCGGGCTTCTCCTCTTCTATTTCCTTCTTGCCTGCACGATTGGTGCGATTGCCGCATGGCGCCTGTCGATGGACGACCTGAGCAGCCGAGTCGTCCCGCTATTCCTGCTCACCCCTGCTGGCATCGCCGGAACGCTGGTGGTTGCGGCGGAAGTGAGCAGCAGTTGGGCGCGCTATCTGAGCCTGATTGCCCTCATTCTTGCCAGCGCTTCCTTTTGCGGCGGCTATGTCGCGACGCGCCGGGCTGAAAAATCGCAACAGGCAGCGAAACGCCCGTGAGCCCGAGCTTTGACGCGATCATCCTTGCTCAGACCGTAGCGGCGGCGCTGTTCGTTTTCGCGCTGTGGCCGCTGGGCACCGTGGCTGGCAGGCGGCGGCGCCAGACGGCTCTGGCAGGGACGGTGATCCTGTCCGCAGCCGCCGTCTACGACATGGACGTGCTCAACGCGCCGGAGATTATCGGCGCGCTGCTGATCGGCGGGGCGTTTGGCCTGTTGCTCGGACGGGAATGGCCGGAAAGCCGGTTGACGGTGCTGCTGACGATTTTCGCCGGGTTTGCGGGAGCGGCAATGATTTCCGCCGCCGCCGCGGCCTGGCTCAATCCCTTCGCCTTCGGCCTGGTTGATGAGGGGAGCGCCGATGTCGCGACGCGCCATTTGCTGGCTCTCGGCGTGGTGGCGCTGGCGGGAAGTGGCGCCTGTGCCGCCGCAGCCTTCGCGCTGTTGAGGCGTGGGGGCGGAAATATGGCATTGCTCGCTATCAGCATCGGAATGGTTGGTTGGGCCACCGCAGCCTTCGCTTTCCTGCTGGAAAATATGGGCCTGGCCGTTGTCGGCGGGCTTGGCGGAGCGGCGGGAACGGGAATCGCGTTGCGCTTATGCGGTGGCGCGCGCGGGAAGGGGCTTGCCGACGCGGAGGCCCGTCCGTAACGCTGAAGCGGACAGACGCCGGGGCACTCCCGGACGGCAATTGGGGTAAGGCGCACCATGCAGAAGCTCGGCCTGATCGGCGGTCTCAGCTGGACATCGACGGCACGTTATTATCAGATCATCAATCAGGCGGTGTACCGCGCGAAGGGCGGGCAGCACAGCGCGCCCCTGCTGATCGAAAGTCTCGACTTCGCCGACATCGGCCGCTCCACCACGGAGGAGGAGTGGGCGCATGCCGCGCAGGTGCTGACCGCGTCCGCCCGGCGGCTGGAGCAGGCGGGGGCAAAGGCGCTGCTGATCTGTGCCAACAGCATGCACCGCGTCTATGAAGAGGTGCAGGGCGGGGTGGACACGCCGATCATCCACATCGCCGATGCGGTGGGCCGCAAGATGAAGGCCGACGGCGTGCAAAGGGCTGCCCTGATAGGCACCCGCAACGTCATGACCGAGAAATTCTACCGGCAACGGCTGGTCGGCCACGGCATTTCGCTGCTGCCTGCGGACCTGGAACTCGCCGAGCGGATCGACCGCATCGTTTATGAGGAACTGACGATCGGCAAGGTCAGCCGCGAATCCGAACGCTATATGCGGTCGGAACTGACGGACATCGCCAAGGAGAATGTGCAGGCGGCGATCCTTGCCTGCACCGAACTGGAAATGATCGTGGATGTGAAGGCGAACGTGCTGCCCATCTATGACGGCACGGCGATCCACGCGCGGGCCGGGGTCGATGTTATCCTGGGCGACTAGTCCGGCACTCCGTTCGTTTCGAGCGCTGTCGAGAAACGAATAGACCGGACAAGAAAAGGGGACGCCCTCTCGGACGTCCCCTTCCTCCCCTTTTTAGCCTGTCTCAGAACGCCGTGCTGATCGAGCAGGCCGCAGGGCCAAGGATCACGACGAACAGTGTCGGCAGAATGAAAAGGATGAGCGGCACCGTCATGATGGCGGGCAGACGCGCGGCCTTTTCCTCGGCGCGCATCATGCGTTCATGGCGGAATTCAGCGGACAGCACGCGCAGGGCCGAAGCGAGCGGTGTGCCGTATTTCTCGGTCTGGATCATGGTCGTGACCACGCCCTTGATCGCATCCAGCTTCACGCGGTTGGCGAGATTTTCGAAGGCCATACGCCGTTCGGTCAGGAAGCTGAGTTCGATCGCTGTCAGCTGGAACTCGTCGCCCAGTTCCGGATAGGCCTTGCCCAATTCCTTGGCGACGCGGCTGAAGGCGGCATCGACGGTCAGGCCAGCCTCGGCGCAGATGACGAGCAGGTCGAGCGCGTCGGGCAACCCCTTGCGGATCGCGGCGGAGCGCTTCTGGATCTTGTTGTCGATGAAGATGTCGGGCGCCTTGTAGGCCAGCAGCAGAGCCACGGCGAAGGCCATGAAACGCTTCGCGCCGCCCCAGTCGGGATAAATGCCGACACCGTAGAGCAGCAGCGCGGCCAGACCGCCGATGACGATCGGCAGCACCATGCGGCCGAAGATGACGGCGACCGCCAAATCCTTCGACCGGATGCCCGCCTGCGCCAGCTTCAGCTGGGCCTCCTTCAGCTGGTCGTCCTGCAACACCTTCAGGCTGGACAAGAAGGACCGCATCTGGTCGGTCGTCTGGCTCTTCTTGACCAGCTTGGCGCGGCGGCGCGCGGTGGACGCGGTGATCCCCGCCTTCAACTGTTCGCGCCGTTCATTGAGCGCCTTGACCCGCTTTGCCATCGGGTCGCGCACGGTCATCACCGTATAGAGCACGAACAGCATGGCCAGCGTCGCCATGGCGGCCAGCAAGGTGCCGAAATCCGTGGCGTTCATGCCGAAAAGAGTGCCGGCGGGGGAAGCGGTTTCCATGTCTTTCTATCCCCCGTCAGATTTCGAAGTTGATCATCTGCGCCATGATGAAGACGCCTATGCTCATCCAGCACATGCCGCCCAGACCGATGACCTGCATCGTCGACATCCCGAACAGGCCTGCCGGATCGGGCGTGAAGAAGGGGTGCATGTAGCTGAAGTTGATGTAGCAGATCATGCCGAACACCAGGAACGGCAAGGCGCCGATGATGTAGGCCGACGCCTTGGATTCTGACGACATGGCCCGGATTTTCAGCTTCATCTGCGCACGCTGACGTAGCACGGTCGCGAGGTTGGACAGGGTTTCGGCAAGGTTGCCGCCCGTTTCCCGCTGGATCGCGAGGCTGATGACGAAGAACTGGAATTCCGGCGTGCCGAGGCGATCGGCCGTTTCCTGCAACGCCTGATCCATCGTCTTGCCGATCTTGATGCGTTCGGTGATCAGCTTGAATTCCTCACCCACTGGCCCAGGCACTTCGTTTGCCACGACACCTAGCGTTTCGGTGATGGGCAGGCCCGATCGCAGACCGCGTGTCAGCAGTTCGAGCGCGTCGGGGAATTTCATCGTGAACTGCATCACCCGCTTCTTGATCAGGCGGCCGACCCACATGTGGGGCAGGGCGAGCCCTGCGGCCAGGCTGACCATGATGGCGAGCAGCGGTGCGAAGCCGCGCACGAACAGAAAGGCGCAGATGCCCAGAGCAATGAAGGCGCAGGAGGTCATATATTGGCTGACCGTCCATTTCTTGCCGGTCATGCGGATACGTTTGGCCAGATTTTCCGGATTGGGAACCAGCGAAACGAGCATCTTCATCTCGTTGCCGGGCTGCCGATTGGAAATGGCCTTGCGCATGCGCGCTTCCATCAGCGCGTCGGTCGATCCGCTGTGACGTTCGCGGATCAGGGCGACACGGCGCTTGCTGGCCTTTTCAGCCGAGGGGCCAGCAAAGGCCATCGCTACCAGACCCAGGAAGGCCGTCAGCAGCATGATCAGCAATATCGAATTGCTCATGGTATCGCCCGTTCCGTTAAAAGGTATGCCGCCAGATGACGGCATGCCAGAACCAAATCTAGGCCTTGGCCTTGTCCTTGCGCGCCGGAATCAGCCCCCGGAGGTCGCCGATCTTGCCGAGCAGGGAGTCGCCCTTTTTCTTTGCGGGCTTGCCATCGACGGCTTCGCTATCCTCGGCGGCCCCCATGGTGGCGTCGAGCAGGCTGACGCACGCGGCGCCGACCTTGCTGCCCTTGGCGGCTTCGGCCAATGTCTTGCCCAGCTTGGCGGCCTGCGCCGCGACCCGCAGGTCGAAGGGGATCAGAATGTCGACCTTGCGCTCGATCGACGTCTCGAAATCCTTGCGGCTGATTTCCTGGGTGCCCGCGTGAACGCGGTTGGCGACGACGATCACGCGCGTTTGGGGCGCGTTGCTCTTCAGCCAGGACAGGATTCGGATCGAATCGCGCGCCGCCGCCAGCGTCAGTTCCGTGACCACTACGGCGACATTGACGTCGCTCATCAGGTGCGGATGCTGGATCAGCATATGGCGCGGCAGATCTACGACGCTGCATTCGAAAGCGGCGCGGAACTCCTCCAGCAGCTGGTAGAAGGCGCCACCATCGGTCAGCATCGGCTGGCTGATCGGTGCTTCGGCCGACAGGATCGCCAGCGTGTCGCTGGCGCGCACCATCGCGCGTTCGATGAAAAGACCATCGATGCGGCTGGGGTTATCGATCGCGTCGGTCAGGCCACGGCCCGGCTCCAGGTCCATCGCCAGCGCGTTGGTGCCGAAGTGGACGTCGAGGTCGAGCAGCGCGGTCGGCCGCTTCTGCTTGTCACTCAGCAACCAGGCGAGCGAAGTCGCGATGCTGGAAGCGCCCACGCCACCACGCGTGCCGATGACGGCTGTGGTGAGGTGCGGTCGTTCAGGCGCCGCGTCGCGCGGGGCGAAGAACACCGCCTGCGCCTGAGCCAGTGCGTCGCGAAGCTGGTCCGCGCCAAAGGGCTTCAGCAGATAATCCTGAATGCCGCTGGCGACGAGGTCACGGTAGAGCCGGACGTCATTGACCTGACCGGCGGCGATCACGACCGTGCCGGGTTCGCACACTTCGGCAAGGCTGTTGATGTCGTTCAGCGGGTCGCCGCTTTCGGACATATCGACGAACAGGATTTGCGGGCTGGCGCTGACCGACAGGCTCTGCACGGCATTGCGCATGCCGCCCTTGTTCACCTTTTCCGGTGCCCAGCCCATCTCGGCCGCGACCATCGCCAGCAGATCGTGGCTATGATCGTCGCAAACGAAGGCGTGGAAGGGATCGCGCTGTCCAGACATGGCAGGTTTCCAAGGTGCGTTCATGATCAGCGTCCTAAGTTCTTGAGATCGCCCGAACCGGTCGGCGTCTTTTCACGGTAGGTCGAAATGGCCCGGTTGGATGTCGCTGTGCGCAGGTCGCTTTCGCTGCTCTGGCCGCGCACCAGATCTTCAGGATTGGCGACCATCGCGGCAAGATTGCTGTTCACGGCGCAACCGTAGTTGGAGGTGGCGCCGAGCTGGGATTCGGTCTCTTTCTTGCTCGACCAGTCGGGGCAGCCGGGCACGCGTGCCGTTGCACGGCGCACCACCAGCCGGACGCTGCCAGCAGGCGCGGAGCCTGCCGCGGCGGAGCTGTCCTCGCCCACCAGCATGCCGTGGCGGGCGACGACATCGGCGATGCTTTCGCGCAGTTCCGGGCTGTAATAGGCGTCGGTAACGATCGCGACCTGATCGCCATAGCCAAGGCCGATGGAGGCGAACCAGTCGTCCAGGCGGCGCGCTTCCGAAGCGGCGAGGGCGCCGTCAGGGCCAGCCTGCACGTCGAAAGTGTAGGCGTCGTGGCTGACGACCGGCTGATGCACCGATTCGACCCCGCGATTGACGCTGGAATTGCAGGCGGCAAGCGGCAGCGCCAACAGGGCGAGCGTGCCGAAGCGGAGGATATTTTTGGCGGACAGGGAAGTCATGACTGTCGTCCTTCCGATCAGAAGCTGAAGCCAGGCGCGGCGGCGGCTTTCGCCGAACGCTTGCCTGAGTCGCGGGGAGCTGCCGCCCGCGGGTCGGACGTCGGCGCCGGGCCGGGTTCGCGGCGTGGCAAGGGCGCGCGCGCGCCGCTCACCCCATCATTCCCCTGCTGGAGCAGAAGGCCCTGGGCGATATTGGCATTGCGGAAGCCATCGGTCGGCAAGTGCACGTCCGACGCGTTCATCGGCTTCACCAGATAAGGGGTGACGACGATGACCAGTTCGGTCTCATGACGCTGGAACCGGCGTGACTTGAACAGGCTGCCAAGGATCGGGATTTCGCCGAAGCCCGGCGTCTTGCTGATCGAGTTGGCGGTGTCGTTGTTAAGCAGGCCAGCGATCATGAAGGCCTGGCCCGAACCCAGTTCGACGGTAGTTTCAGCCGTGCGGCTCTTGAGCGCCGGGACGGTGGTGTTCACCGAGAAGTCGAGGCTCGACACGGTGGGGCGGACGCGCAGCGAGATGCGGCCATCGGCCAGCACGGTCGGCGTGAAGGCAAGCTGCACGCCATATTGTTTGAACTCGATGCTATTGCCCTGCGTGCCGTTGCTGACCGTGTAGGGATATTCGCCGCCCGCCAGGAAGCTCGCCGTTTCACCCGACAGCGCGGTCAGGTTCGGCTGGGCCAGCGCGGTGGCAAGGCCGCTCGATTCGGCAAGGTCCAGCGCGCCCGCGACATCCATGCCGAGCAATTTGGCGACGAAGCCGAGCGACGTGGTGCCATCGATTGGGCTGTTGAACGTCCATTGACGAGTGATATCGCCATTGGGAAGGCCCGGCACGAAACTGCCTGAAGTCGCGAAGCCACGATCGGACCGGTTCATGTAGCCGCTGAAGTTGCCTGATCCCGTCCCAAGACCCCTCAGATTCACGCCGATCTGATGCCCTATGTCGCGGCTGACTTCCGCGATCTTGACCTGAAGATTGACCTGAAGCGGCGTCGCGGTGCGCAGGCGGCTGACCACGGTCACTTCCTTGCCCACAAAGGCCTGCGTCAGCCGTTCGGCCTCCGCTGCATCTTCTGGCGCGGCGACGGTGCCGGTCAGCAGGACCATGCCGTTCATCTTGTTGACGGCGATGGCGGCCTCGGGCATCGCGAGCTTCAGCATGTCGTCGATGTTCGACAGGTTGTTGCCGACCCGGACGGTGCCGGAAAACAGCACCTTGCCGTTGGTCGCGGTGGCGAAGACGGTGGTTTCACCGGCTGCCTTCGCGATCAGGTAAAGCTGGTTCTGGGCACGGACATGGACGTCGACCACATTGGGGTCGCCGATCACCACGTCCGACATCTTCGCGCCGAGGTTGATGACTTTGCTGCCGCCGACCGACATCAGGATCGCATTGTCCTGCATCGATGAAGGTGCGGCGTTGAGTGCGGTGGTTGGCGTGGCGGCCATGGCGGCGGCGAGGCCGAGAGCGATGGCGGGGCCGATGAGCGGTTTGACCGCCTTTTTGCCCGCATCAATGTTGATACGCTTCATCTTATTTCCCCCCGACCGGAACGACGGTCACATTGGTGCCGCGAGCGATGCGGATCACAGGTCCGCTGATGCCGCCCGCGCTGGCCGGTGCGCCGCCCCCTGCGGGCACTTCGACGCCTGCGGTCTGCACTGGCTTGGCGGGGACGGAGCTGCGCTGGTAGCGAGACACGTCGGCGCCGGTGGAATAGGTGCCGCCCTTGTCGACCGGGCGAGCGGCGAGCTTTGCGATGATCTTCTTTTCCGCGTCCGGATTGGCGCTATCGGGCAGGTCGACGTCGGCGCCAGCGATGGCGGCGTCGAGGTCCGATGCATTGTCGGCGATCGAACGGAGTGTCAGCGACAGCGAACCGATGGTTTGCGCCACCGCGATCTTTTCCGCGATCTTGGGCGTCACTTCGATGGTGACGTTGGAATAGGTCTGCACGACCGGCTTGCCGTCCGCGCCCAGCGCGTCCATGCGCTGATCGGTGGCGAGCACGCGGAGGTTACGCAAGATGGTCTCGGAAACCTTCAGCGGGTCACCGTCGCCGCCGCCCGCCACGCTCTGCGTCAGCATCAGGTCGACGCGGTCGCCCGGAAAGACGAAGCCCGCGACCGAATTCTGCGCCGACACCGGCACGGTGACAGCACGCATGCCCGGCCCGAGCGCTGCGGCAAGGAAACCGCGCTCACCCGGCTTGATCACCGAACCCACGGTCATCGGCTGACCGGCCGAGATGGCGGTGCGCACGACGCTGCCCGCCAGCTTGGCGGGATCGGTCTGGCCCTGAATGTAATAGGCCTGCTCGACCAGATCTTTCGGCCATGGCTGGAAGCGGAAGCTTTCCGCGTCGAGGATGGTGCCCACTGGGAGCGCCTTGGTCGCGACCAGCACATGAGGCTGATCCGCTTCCACCGGCATGGATGAAGCACTAGCCTGGGGCGCGCTAGACGAACTCAGCATGTTGCGCGCGAGAAGAGCTGTTGTGACCGCTATGATAAGCGCCCCCGCCAGCAGCACGATTTTCTTGCCGTCCATGATGAAATTCGCCTCCCTCAGTCAGGCAAGTGTCGCCCGAGCCCCGAATTTTACGCAAAATGGTTAAGATATCGTTCGCCAATCAACCAAAGGGCGGCGACCGATATTGCGATACCGTAAGGAATCTGGGGCTGGCCCAGCCGTCGGGTCGTCCGGTGGTGGACCACGGTGACGATCGTCACCACGCCCCCGACCATGGCCATGACCATCAACATCGACAGCACGGCTTCCCACGGGAACCACAGCGCCAGCGCGCCCAGCAGCTTGACGTCTCCGCCGCCCATGCATCCCATGGCGAAGAGCGCGGCGAACAGCGCGAACACGGTCAGTGCCAGTGCGACCTGCAAAAGCATGCCCGGCCAGACCGGCATGCCATTGGCGATCCACCACAGTGGGGCCAGTCCAGCGATGACCAGGTTCAGCCGGTTGGATATGATCCGGGACCGCAAATCCGTCACCGATGCGATGACCAGCAGCACGCCAAGGGCGCACAGCAGCGCCGTCGTGAAATATTCCCCCGTCATGAATCTAAACCCTAGACCGAATGGCTTACCAAACCGTAACCATGCGCCCCATGGATTCGCCCGTGTCTGTTCCCCCGGCCTTTGACCGTCGCGCATGGCCGATGGATGGGCGGCTCGATTACTGGACCGCGCCCGATGGCTGGCCGTTGCGCCGCTATCGGCTGGGCGAGGGACAGCGCGGTCGATTGCTGATGCTCGGCGGGCGCGGCGACATGATCGAGAAATATCTCGAAGTCATCCACCACTGGGCGGACCGGGGCTGGGCGGTCACCGCCTTCGACTGGCGCGGGCAGGGCGGCTCGGGCAGGCTGAGCAGCGACCCGCTCTGCGGCCATATCGACGATTTCGCGCTATGGGTTGCGGACCTGGAGGCTTTCGTCGCCGATTGGCGGGCGCAGGGGACAGGGCCATGCGTGATCGTAGCGCACAGCATGGGCGGGCATCTGCTGCTGCGCGCGCTGGCCGAGGGCATGGCCCCGCCCGACGCTGCGGTCGCCGTCGCGCCAATGATGGGCGTCCATACCGCCCCGCTGCCACGCTGGCTGGCGGTGCTGATCGCCCGGACCATGTGCGCGCTCGGCTTGTCCCACCGGCAGGCCTGGACCCAGAAGGAAGATTCGCAGCGGCAGCGGGCAATGCGGCAGAAGCGGCTGACGCATGATCCCGAACGCTATGCCGATGAACTCTGGTGGCGCGATCATAGCCGGGACGTGGCGCTTGGCGCGCCCAGTTGGCGCTGGGTGGTGGAGGCGCTGCAATCGACCTTCGCGCTGGAGAAGGGCGGGAAGCTGGAGCGCATCGCCGTGCCGTTGCTGATCCTTGCCACCAGTGCCGACCGGCTGGTGTCCACGCCCGCCATCCGCCGCATCGCCGCGCGCATTCCGGGCGCGCGCCTGCATATCTATGGGCCAGAGGCTGCGCATGAGATCTTGCGCGAAATCGACCCGGTACGGCTGGATGCCCTGCGGCGGATCGATGCCTTTCTGGATGAGAACGCGCCAACATGAACCGTTTCGACATCGTGATCGTCGGCGGCGGCATAGCAGGCGCCAGCCTGGGCGCGGAACTGGCGGGTCAGGCATCCGTGCTGATCCTGGAACAGGAGGAAAGCGCCGGTTATCACGCCACCGGCCGCTCCGTCGCTTTCTGGGAGGAAACCTATGGCGGGCGGCAGGTGCAGCCGCTCACCACGGCTTCCGGGCCGCTGTTGCACTCGCCCGATCCGGCCTTCGCAAGCCGATCCTTCCTAACGCCCCGGCAGACGCTGTTCGTCGGGCGGGAGTCCGATAGGGCAGAGCGCGACCAGTTGATGCGGGAATTTTCGGGCTGCGTCGACCTGCGCCCTGTTGATCCCGCCGCGCTGGTAACGGGGCTACGACCCCATTGGACGATCGGCCTGCTGGAACCGGGCGTGTGCGACATCGACGTCGCCGCGCTGCACCAGGCGTATCTACGGCGCTTTCACGCGAAGGGCGGCAAATTGCGGCTGGGCACTGCTTTCGATCAGGCGACCCCAACGCCGGGCGGCTGGCGCATTCAGACGAACGGCGGCGTCATCGATTGCGGCATCATCGTGAACGCCGCTGGCGCATGGGCCGATGATGTCGCACGGCGCAGCGGCGTCGCGCCCATCGGCATAGCCCCGCTTCGCCGCACCGTCGTGCAACTGCGCGTGCCCGCGATGCCGTCACCCGACCTGCCACTGGTCATGGACCTTGGCTCCAGCTTCTATTTCAAGCCGGAGGGGGAGGGGCGCATCTGGCTGACCCCGCATGATGAAGAACCTTCGCCGCCCTGTGACGCCGCGCCCGAAGAACTCGCGGTGGCGCAGGCGATCGCCCGTTTCGAAGATGTCGTGGACTGGCCGGTCGAGGCGGTCGAACGCAAATGGGCAGGGCTGCGCAGCTTCGCGCCGGATCGCGCGCCCGTCTATGGCTTTGACGCCGACGCAGCGGGTTTCTTCTGGTTCGCGGGGCAGGGCGGTTTCGGCATCCAGACCGCACCCGCAGCAGCGTTGCTGGGATCGGCGCTGGTGACCGGCGGATCGATGTCCGAAGCGGTGAGCGGGATCGATCCCGCCGCTTATTCTCCCGCCCGTTTCAAGTAAACTAAGGCCGGGGTACGGCTATTCGGAACGAAGAGGCGGCCATCACGTTGGGTCAATGGCCGCGCCCATATAGATGGGATACAATAAAGATGCGGCCGATCCTAAAGCATTTTCGAAGCGGATGGTATCATCTGCTGGGTAAGAAAATGCGGAAAACAAAAGACAATTAGAGCATGATCCAATTCATTCTGATCGGCTCATGCTCTAGGAGTAGGAGAATGCCGTGATGAGAAAGTCGATATTATCAGGGTCGGTCCTGATCCTGTCAGGACTGTTTATGGCAAGTAGCAGCACCAGCTTTGCTCAGCCAATAGAGGAAATTATCGTGACGGGTCGCTATAGCGACGCCCAATCCCTTTCACAGAATGTCAGTTATGCCGATCTCGACCTCAGCACAAAGGCCGGGAAGGACGAACTGCGCCACCGTGTCGCGCTGACCGCCCGCTATCTGTGCGACAAGCTGGGCGAATCGGGTTCCTCGTCAGCCGTCGTGCCCAGTTGTCGGGATGCCGCGGTGAAGGACGCGATGGGACGGGTCGGCACGGTCGAAGAGGGCTTTGCGCCGCGTGGGACGACATGGGTCGCCGGTACGCGCTGGCAACCGCCTTACCCTGCGGACTGGACAGCAAAATATCCCTGAGCCCTGTCAGGGGAGCGGCGTTTCGCTCCCCCGTTCAGATGCGGAAGAGTTCGGCGGCGGCGCAGGCGAGTTGATCGGCGCGCTCATTTTCAGGGTGACCGGCATGGCCCTTCACCCACTGCCAACTGACCTTGTGCGGCGCGGCTGCTGCCAGCAGCGCCTGCCATAGCTCGGCATTCTTGACCGGCTTGCGATCGGCGGTCTTCCAACCGTTCTTCTGCCAGCCGAACACCCATTTGGTGATGCCGTCCATCACATATTTGCTGTCGGTGTAGAGCGTCACTTGGCAGGGCCGCTTGAGCGCATTCAGCGCTTCGATGGCGGCCGTCATTTCCATGCGGTTATTGGTGGTCTGTGCCTCTCCGCCGGAGATTTCCTTTTCCGTGGTCCCAGAGCGCATCACCGCGCCCCAGCCGCCAGGGCCGGGATTGCCCTTGCACGCGCCGTCGGTGAAGATTTCGACCTGCGACAGTGCGCTCACGCTCGCAGCAACTCGGCCGGGGCGGTCTGCGCATAGAAATCCAGCCGCCGCAGATAGGCCAGCGGGTCCTTGCGCGTCACCAGCGCGTCGGCGGGCGTGTTGATCCAGTCATAGGCTCTCGTAAGCAGGAAGCGGAGCGCCGCACCCCGGCACAGGATCGGGAAGGCGGCCTGCTCGGCATCCGAAAGCCCATGCGCCGCCTGATAGCCAGCCAGCATTGCGGCCGACCGATCGGCAAAGAAGTGCGCGCCATCATTGCTGAACACCCATGCGCTGTGCGTGACGGCCAGATCATAGGCGCGAATATCGGTGCAGCTGAAATAAAAGTCGATCAGGCCCGTCACCTCATCCCCCAGCATCAGCACATTGTCGGGGAAAAGGTCCGCATGAATGACGGCGCGTGGCAGCTCGGCGGGCCAGTGCACGTCGAGATAAGCAAGCTCATCCGCAACCCGCTGGCCAAGGCCGGGCGCGATATCATCGAAATGATCGCCGCACTTTGCCGCTAGATCGTGCCAGCCAGCGATGTCGAGCGCGTTGCGGCGTTCGCCCGCAAAGCCTTCCGCCGCGCGATGCAACTGGCCCAGCGCCGCGCCTGCGGCTTTCGCCTGTCCGGCGGTAGGCTCGGTGACGGATATGCCGGTCAGGAACTCGATCAGGCAGGCGGGCCTTCCGCCCAGTTGTTGCAGGCGCTTGCCCTCCCGGTCAGCGATGAAGCGCGGCACCAGACAGCCGCGCGCGCCCAGATGATCTAGCAGGTCCATGAAGAAGGGCAGATCCGATTCATCCACCCGCTTCTCATACAGGGTCAGGATATAGCGGTGGCCATTGCCATCAGCGCCGGTAGTCTCCAGCAGATAGTTGCTGTTTTCCACCCCCTCGGCGATCCCCTTGGCGGAGACCAGCCGCCCCGCGTCATAGCGGGTCAGGAAGGCGTCGATTTCCTCGGCCGGGACATGGGTGTAGACCGCCATAGCCTTACGCCGCTCCCAATTCGCGGGGAAGCTTGAACGAGATGGTTTCGCGCGCCGTCTCCACCTGCTCCTCCGTCACGTCGAATCGGGCGGCGAGCCGGTCCACGACTTCGCGTACCAGTATCTCGGGGGCTGAGGCGCCTGCGGTCAGGCCGAGGGTCGCTACATTCTCCAGCCACGCAAAATCGATGTCGTCCGCGCGCTGGATCAGCCGGGCTGGCGTGCCCTCGCGTTCGGCGACCTCGACCAGACGCAGCGAGTTGGAGCTGTTGGGCGCGCCGATCACATAGACCGCGTCGCAGGCGGCGGCGATCGCCTTCACCGCCGCCTGTCGGTTCGACGTCGCGTAGCAGATGTCCTCGCCCTTGGGCGCGTGGATCGACGGGAATCGGCGCTGAAGCGCTTCGACAATCGCGGCCGTGTCGTCCACCGACAGGGTGGTCTGGGTCAGGAAAGCAAGATTGTCGGGATTTTCGGGGATGAAACTCTCCGCATCCTCGACCGTTTCGATCAATGTCATGTTGCCTGCATCGACCTGCCCGAAGGTGCCGACGACCTCGGGATGTCCCTTGTGACCAATGAACAGGATATGGCGCCCTGCCTCGACCTGCCGCTCTGCCTGCCGGTGCACCTTGCTGACCAATGGGCAGGTGGCGTCCAGATAGTCAAGGCCGCGTTCTTCCGCCTTTGCAGGCACCGCCTTGGGCACGCCGTGGGCGGAAAAAACCACGGGTACGCCGTCGGGCACTTGATCCAGTTCCTCGACGAAAATCGCGCCCTGTGCCCGCAGATTGTCCACGACATATTTATTATGGACGATCTCATGCCGGACATAGACGGGCGCGCCATATTTCTCGATCGCCTTTTCGACGATGATGATGGCGCGGTCCACGCCAGCGCAAAAGCCGCGAGGGGCGGCGATCAATAGCTTTAAGGGAAGACGGGCGGTCATGGCTGCCGCTTAGGCCAATGTCGCGCCGGAAGGAAGGGGTGAGGGGAGGCGCGTTCCTTTCGGTTGCGTGAGCGGCGGGGTGCGGATAAGAAGCCCCAGCCTGTTCCCAAGGGATTGCCTCGTGACCTTTTCTCGACTTGCGCTGACCGGAATGCTCGCCCTTGCCCTTGCGGGCTGCTCGCGCCGGGGAGAAATCGATGCCACGGGTGGCGTCGTCGCCGTCCGATCGGCCTGCCCGACCGCCGCGATCCCCGCCTATACGGGTGACGTGACGCTGTTCAATCCTGCTGGCAGCACCGACGCCCGCGCGATCGACGTGGTGGCGAACATCACCGACCTGCGCGCCACCTGCTCGGAAGGCGCGCAATTCTACAGCGAGGCGAGCTTCACCGTGAACGCCCGCCGTTCCGACGCCACCGCCGCGCGGCAGGTGACGCTGCCCTTCTTCTCCGCCGTGGTGCGTGGCGGCAACGCCGTCGTCGCCAAGCGCGTCGGTCAGGTCGTGCTGGACTTCCCCGCTGGTCAGTATCGCGCCACCGCGACCGCGAAGGCAGGCTCCTATGTCGATAAGGCCGCAGCGACGCTGCCCGCCGACATTCAGGCGAAGATCACGCAGAAGCGCAAGGCGGGCGATGCCGACGCGGCCATCGATCCCTTCGCCCAGCCCGACGTCAAGGCGGCGCTGCAACGAACCAGTTTCGAGCTGCTCGTGGGTTTCAACCTGACCCAGGACCAGCTTCGATATAACGCGACACGTTAAGAGCGAACCCAATCTTCCGTTCGCCCTGAGCTTGTCGAAGGGCTCTACTTCTTGCAGGGAAGGATGAGGCTTCGATTTTAGCCCAGCCCGGACGGGTCTTGTGCTTTTCGAGGAAACACCCTTGTCTCTCTACATTCGTTTCACTGCCCATCTGAATGCCGTGCTGGACGCGCTGGAGGCGGATGGCACCTTGCCCGCTGGCCTCAATCGCAAGCCGGTCACGGTCGAGCCGCCCCGCGATCCCAGCCATGGGGACCTCGCCACCAACGCGGCCATGGTCCTCGCCAAGCCCGCAGGCACCAACCCGCGCGCACTGGCGGAAAAGATCGTCGCTGGCCTTGAAAAGCTGGACGAGGTGGAAAGCGCCACCATCGCTGGCCCCGGCTTCATCAACCTGACGCTGACCGACGCCACCTGGCGCGCCGAACTGACGGCGATTCATGCCGAGGCTGCGGAATACGGCCGATCCGACACGGGCAAGGGCGTCACCGTCAACGTCGAATATGTTTCCGCCAACCCCACCGGCCCCATGCATATGGGCCATTGCCGGGGCGCGGTCGTCGGCGATGCGCTCGCGACCTTGCTCGAATATGCCGGGCACAAGGTCATCCGCGAATATTATATCAACGACGCAGGCGGCCAGGTCGATGTGCTCGCCCGCTCGGCCCATGTCCGCTATCGCGAAGCGCTGGGCGAAGATGTGGGCGCGATCCCGGAAGGCCTCTATCCCGGCGATTATCTCGTCCCGGTCGGCCAGGCGCTCGCCGCCGAATATGGCGACAAATTTGTAAGCACACCCGAGAGCGAATGGCTCGTCGCCTTCCGCACCAAGGCCGTCGCCGCGATGATGGAGATGATCCGCAGCGACCTCGCCCTGCTCGGCATCCACCACGACATCTTCGCGTCCGAAGCCGAACTGCAGGCCGCCGGAAAGCCCGAAGCCGCCGAGAAATGGCTGCGCGATCATGACCTCGTCTATGACGGCGTCCTCGAAGCGCCCAAGGGCGAGACGCCTGAGGATTGGGAGCCGGTCGAGCTCCCGCTGTTCCGCTCCACCAAATTCGGCGACGATCAGGACCGCCCGATCAAGAAGTCGAACGGCGCCTGGACCTATTTCGGTGCCGACATGGCGTACCATTTCCAGAAGGCGCAGACCGCCGACCAGCTGATCGACATTTGGGGCGCCGACCATGCGGGCACGGTGAAGCGCATCCAGGCCGCCGTCGCCGCGCTGACCGAGGGCAAGGCGCGCTTCGACGTCAAGCTCATCCAGATGGTCCGCCTGCTGCGCGAAGGCGAGCCGGTGAAAATGTCCAAGCGCGCGGGCAATTTCGTGACGCTGGCCGATGTCGTGCGCGAAGTGGGCAAGGACGTCGTCCGCTTCACCATGCTGACGCGCAAGGCCGATGCCCAGATGGACTTCGACTTCGCCAAGGTGGTGGAGGCGTCGAAGGACAATCCTGTCTTCTACGTCCAATATGCCCACGCCCGCATTTCCTCGCTCGGTCGCCGCGCCGAAGAGGCACAAATCGCACTTCCCGCGCCCGACCTGTCCCGCCTTGGGACTGAAGAACTTAACCTTGTTAAGTTAGCGGCGCAGTTCCCACGGGTGGTCGAAGGGGCTGCATCGGCTCGCGAACCGCATAGAATCGCTTTTTATCTCAACGACTTGGCTTCTGAATTCCACAGCTGGTGGAATTTGGGGAACGATAATCCGCGCGCCCGCGTCATCCTGATGGACGATCCGGACGTAACTTCTGCGCGCCTTTTCTTAAGCCGTGGAATCGGGCAAATCATCCGTAATGGCCTTGCCCTGATGGGCGTGGCTGCGTTGACGGAAATGCAATAGCCAGGCGGAGGCACGGATAAATGGGCGACTTTGCGAGGGGGCGGCTCGATCTGGACGACGACGAGCGTCTGCCCTGGCTGGAGCCTGGTATCGAGGATGAGGAGGATGAGGGCCTGTCCCCCGTCCGCCTGCTCGGCTTCATCCTGGTTGCGCTCGTCCTGCTCGGCGGTGTGGTCGCTGGCGTCTGGCTGCTGAAGAACCGCTCGACCGGCGGCGGCGAAGGCAAGCTGATCGCCGCGCCCGCTGGCGACTATAAAGTCCCCGCCCGCGAGGCCGATGCCAAGAAGTTCGAGGGCGAGGGCGATGCCAGCTTCGCCGCCAGCGAAGGCGTCGTGCGCGACGGCCGCATCGATCCCAGCCGTGTGCCCGAAGCGCCGGTTACCGCCACGGCTCCCGCAAAGACGCGTCAGGCCGTGCCCGGCAAACCGTCGCAGAGCGTGACCGCGCGCGTCGCCGACGAAACTAACGTCCGCCCCGCCGCTGCCCAGCCCGTGCATAAGGGGGGGGCGGTGATCCAGCTTGGCGCCTATGGCAGCCAGTCGGGTGCGCGCGATGCCTGGACCCGCCTCTCCAAACGCTTCGCCTATCTCGCCCCGCTCACCATGTCGGTCGAGCCTACGGAAGTCGGCGGCAGCACCCTCTACCGCCTGCGCGCGACGGCGGGCGCTCAGGCGAATACGCTCTGCGGCAAGCTCAAGGTCGCTGGTGAGAGTTGCATAGTTGTGAACTGACGCGAACTTCCCTCTCCCCTTCAGGGGAGAGGGTGCCGAGCGTAGCGAAGGCGGGAGAGGGGAACGCCGGTGCGCGATCGAAAATCGCTAGGTTTTGCAAAGCAACTGCGATCCAGCTTAACGCCCGCAGAAGCGCGCCTCTGGTATCACCTGCGCGCGAAGCGCTTCGCTGGTGTCAAGTTCCGCCGCCAAAGTGTGATCGGCCCGTTCATCGCCGATTTCACCTGTCGGGTGGCGATGCTGATCATCGAGATTGACGGCGATACGCACGGTTCAACTACTGAGTACACGCAGATCGCACTGCCTATCTAAGCGAGCAAGGCTGGAATGTCATCCGCTTCACCAACACAGACGTTATGCAGAACATCGAGGCCGTCCTGTCCATGATAGCGCAGCGCCTTCCCCTCTCCCTAACCTCGATGAGAGTCACGTGCCTCTCATCGACCCCTGAAGGGGAGAGGGAACATGTCGCTCCTTAACCCCGCCCCAACAACCCCTTCGACACGACGCTCCTTCGCCGCTACCATCCGCCCTCATGAAACCGGTAATCTACGGCCTCTCCGGCGAGACGCTCACCCCTGACGAACGCGCCTTCTTCGCCGACGCCCAGCCTGCGGGCTATATCCTCTTCCGCCGCAATATCGCCGACCGCGCCCAATTACGCGCGCTGACGGACGACCTGCGCGCCCTCCACGGCCGCGACGATCT
This sequence comes from Sphingobium sp. TomMM7A, assembly GCF_055397305.1. Taxonomy (NCBI): domain Bacteria; kingdom Pseudomonadati; phylum Pseudomonadota; class Alphaproteobacteria; order Sphingomonadales; family Sphingobiaceae; genus Sphingobium; species Sphingobium sp. TomMM7A. The sequence goes on from NZ_AP027311.1 coordinate 232,819, forward strand.
GCTAATCATGATCGATCAGGAAGGCGGCCGCGTCGCCCGCATGCAGGCGCCCGTCTGGCCGAGCTTCCCGCCCGGCGCCGTATTCGATCGCCTCTATGACATCGCCCCGTCCAGCGCGATCGCCGCCGCCCGCGCCAATGCCCATGCCATTGCGGTGACACTGGCCGAAGTGGGCATAAATATCGATGCGCTCCCCCTGCTCGATGTGCGGCAGGACGGGGCCAGCGACATCATGGGCGACCGCACCTTGGGCGCCGAGCCGATGCGGGTCGCCGCGCTTGGCCGCGCCACTCTCGAAGGATTGGCGAGGGGCGGGGTCGTCGGCATCATCAAACATATGCCGGGCCATGGCCGCGCGATGGTGGACAGCCATCATGAATTGCCGATCGTGACCGCGAGCGAGGAAGAACTCGCCATCGACCTCGCGCCCTTCCAGACATTGAAGGCCGCACCGATCGGCATGACCGCCCATGTCATCTATACCAGTTGGGACCCGGACCTGCCCGCCAGCCTCTCCGCCTCGGTGATCGAAACGATCATCCGTCAGCGGATCGGCTTTAACGGCCTTCTCATGTCGGACGACCTCGACATGAAGGCGCTGAACGGCAGCATTCCCGAATTGGCGGCGGGCGTCGTCGCGGCCGGCTGTGACCTCGCGCTCAACTGCTGGGCGCGGATGGAAGACATGATCGGCATCGCCAATAGTCTTCCCGATATCAGCACGCAGTCGAAGGCTCGGCTGGACCGCGCCATGACGTCGGCGCAACTCGATCAGGACAGCCCGCCCCTCGAACAGCTGCTTGCCACCCGCGACAGCCTGCTCTCCGTAGTGGCTGCATGAGGGCGAGCGCCATCCGCCATCTTTCCGCGCCTCGGCGTGAAAAATCACTCTTCGCGCAGCCCACGCGCCAGAGAGCCGCCTGAACCATGGAAGACCTCTTCATCCCTCCGCCGCAGCCCCGCGAAGACATGCTGAACGTCAGCTTCGAAAGCTGGGAAGGACCGCTCGATCTTCTCCTCGCGCTGGCTCGGTCTCAGAAGGTCGACCTGCGGGAAATCTCCATCCTCGCGCTTGTCGAACAATATCTGGCCCATATTGAGGGCGCGCGGAAGCTGAAGCTGGAGCTGGCGGCCGATTATCTGGTGATGGCGGCGTGGCTCGCCTACCTCAAATCCTCGCTTCTGTTGCCCAAGCAAGCCCAGCCTGATCCCAACCCCGACGAACTGGCGCTGCGCCTGCAATTGCGGCTCCAGCGGTTGCAGGCCATGCGGGAAGCCGGTGCCCGCCTGATGGCGCGCGACCGCGTTGGCCGGGACGTTTTCGTTCGCCCCCGTCCGGAGGGACTACGCCTGGTGCGCAAGGCGAAATGGGCCGCCAGCCTCTACGATCTTCTGCAATGCTATGGGCAAGTGCGCGCGCGGACGCAGCCCGTCGTTCACATGGTCGTCGCCCGGCCGGTAATGACACTCGACGAAGCCATCCAGCGTGTCGGCGCGCTGGTCGGGTCGGCGATCGACTGGACCGTGCTGGAATCCTTCCTGCCCGATGGTCAGGACGGGCCAATGGCGCGTTCGGCGCTCGCCAGCAGCTTTGTCGCGGCGCTGGAACTGGCGCGGCAGGGGCGGCTGGAAATCCAGCAGGACGGTATTTTCGAGCCCATTTACCTGCGCGCCGCGCTACCGGAACAAAGTGGGGGACGTTTGTTGTAATGCAGGAACCGGACGATTTCATGCGCGCGGTGGAGGCCGCCCTGTTCGTTGCTGAACATCCGTTGACCACCGTCGAATTGCGGCAACATGTGGGGGATGCCGGGGACATCGCCGCCGTGCTTGCCGCGCTGTCGGATCATTATGCCGGGCGCGGCATCAATCTGGTCGAACGCGGCGGGCGCTGGCATTTTCAAACGGCGGCGGACCTTGCCCATATCCTGCGGCGGGAAAAGGATGAGACTCGCAAACTGTCCCGCGCCGCGATGGAGACGCTGGCCATCATCGCCTATCATGAACCTGTCAGCCGCGCGGAGGTCGAGGCCATTCGGGGCGTGCAGGTGGCGAAGGGAACGTTGGACGTGCTGATGGAAGCAGGCTGGGTCCGGCCAGCGGGCAGGCGGGAAGTGCCGGGCCGTCCACTGATTTACGCCACCACGCACGAATTTCTGTCACATTTCGGGCTTAGCAGCCGCCGGGATCTGCCGGGCATGGATGATCTGCGCGCTGCCGGATTGCTCGATCCCGTCGATCTCGCGCTGGAGGGCCTGGGGGCTCAATCCGTTCTGGAAAATGATGAGGAAGAAGCCTAGAAAGGGCTTACTGTCAGGAGAAAGTTAAAATGGGTTCCTTTTCGTTGATGCACTGGGTCATCGTTCTCCTGGTGGTCATGCTGTTGTTTGGCGGCGGCCGTATTTCTGGGCTGATGGGCGACGTTGCCAAGGGCATCAAGAGCTTCAAGAAGGGTATGGCCGACGATGACGACGACATCGCGCCCGCCAAGCCCGCTACGCGGATCGAAGGACATCGTGTTCCTGAACAGGACGCACCGACCGCCACGTCCGAAGAAAAGACCAAGGCCTGATTTTCATTTCACGCCCAAGCGGTAGGCGCGCATGTTCGATATCGGTTCGACCGAACTTCTGCTGATCGTGATCGTCGCGGTGGTCGTGATCGGTCCAAAGGATTTGCCGCGCGCCTTGTACAAGGTGGGGCAGATCGTCGGCAAGGCGCGCGGAATGGCGCGCCATTTCCGTACCGGCATCGATGCCATGGTGCGGGAAGTCGAGGTGGAAGAACTGGAAAAGAAGTGGGCCGATCAGAACCGGCGCATCATGCAGGAACATCCTGCCGACGCGTCCGCCACTCCCGTGATGGAGCCATTGCCGGCCTCTTCGAACGATCCCGCGCCTGCCGCGACGACGCCTCCGCCGCCCTTCGTGGCGCAATCGGCACCTGTCGCTCCGGCCCCTGCCGCCGACGGTCCACCCTATATCGCGGCGCAGTCCGCTCCGGCCGGTAAGGGCGACGCGCAGGCATGAAGGATATCGACGATTCCAAGGCGCCGCTGCTCGACCATCTGATCGAACTACGCGGGCGCCTTCTGAAATGCGTATGGGCGTTGTTCATCACCGGCGCGGTCTGCTTCTATTTTTCCGACAAGCTCTTCGCCTTTCTGGTGCATCCTTTGAAGGAAGCCTTTGGCGACGCGGGCGGGCGGCTGGTCTACACCAAGCTGTACGAGGCCTTTTTCGTGCAGGTGAAGGTGGCGATCTTCGGGGCTTTCTGCATTTCCTTCCCGATCATAGCGAACCAGCTCTGGGCCTTCATTGCTCCGGGCCTTTATGCCAAGGAAAAGAAGGCTTTACTGCCATTCCTGGTGATGACCCCGGTCCTGTTCCTGATGGGCGCCAGCCTCGCTTATTATATCGTGATGCCGACCGCGTTCCATTTTTTCCTTGGATTCCAAGGAAAAAGCAGCGGTCTCCAGGTAGAGGCGCTCCCCAGCGCCGATGCCTACCTTACGTTAGTTATGCAGTTCATCCTTGCATTCGGAATTAGCTTCCTGATGCCCGTCCTGCTGATGCTGCTCAATCGCGCCGGTTTCGTCACCCGCGCCCAGTTGATTGGCCTGCGCCGCTACATGATCGTCGGCGCCTTCATTCTCGCCGCCGTACTGACGCCGCCCGACGTCGTGTCGCAGCTGATGCTCGCCATTCCCCTATTGCTGCTTTACGAAATCACGATCGTCGCGATCTGGTTCACCGATCGCAAGCAGGCCCGGGAAGCTGCCGTCGCAGCCGCGGACGGAGCCGACGCTTCCACCAGCTAAAAAAAAGGCCCGCCATTAGGGCGGGCCGCAAGGGTGGGAGCCTGTTTACGCTGCTTACTTCGCCGCGTCTTCCACGGCCGCGCCAGCGCTCTGCACGTCTTTGCCAGCGCCTTCGACGGTGTTGCATGCAGCCACCATCAGCGAACCGGTAAGCAGCAGAGCGGCAAGGATCTTCTTGGTCATGGTCGTCTCCTAGGAAAAACTCGAGCCGGACAGTCTCGCCATCCAGCGGCTGAGGAGGAGAACCCACGGCCGCGAAATACGTTCCGCATCCGGAAATATCTGGTTTTGAACGGAAAAGGCCCAAAAAAATCAGAGCCCGGAACGCGTCGGGGGGGGGAGATGCGTTCCGGGCTCATGTTTTTTGGATAGCAAGAGCGGGGGGCAAAAGATTTGCTATCCGGTATGCAGAACCCTCCATCGCGACATTTGGTTCCGCTGTTTTTTAATTCAGCTCTATTTTTTATTTTCTAGCAAAATCAGCTATTTGGAGACTGCATGGGAAAATATCTCACGCTGCCTCCTTCAGATGAGCGGCCGTCCGCTGTTTCTATATTCGGGCCGGATGGTGGACGGCGGAAGTGTGTCCTGAGGCGCTGGGGGCGGAACGATAATAGGTGCTGTCACATCGGCACCGACGGGCTCGGCGTAACGCTCAGCGATGCGTGGACTCGTCGGCCAAGCGCGAACAGAAGGGCCGGACTGCCATTCCCGGCCGGGATAGGGGGTGCGAAACGCCACCTCCGTACCGTGAAACCCAGGCATCTGATAGAAGATGTGCGCGCCGATTACGGCGACGGCGCGCTTCGAAGCCGCCCATCCTGGGTGGACTGCCAGCGTGTGGTAGAAGGTCGCGAGCCCAACCGGAGCATAGACACGACCCGCGAGTGCCTGTTCCGCTATGCGACGCGCGCGCGCCCAGCTTTGCACATGGTTGGCCCGGCCCATGGATCCGTCGCAGCTGAAGGTGAATTGGCACAGGGAATCGGTGCGCTCCGACCCCTGATAGACGACGCCGCAGACGCTATGTGGCCAGAGCGGATTGCGAACGCGGTTGAGAACAACCTGAGCGACGGCGCGCTGGCCTTCTTCGGGTTCGTTGCCAGCCTCATAATAGATGGCGGAGGTCAGGCAGTTGATCGCCCGGTAGCTGTCCAGTGGTGTTTGCCCGCGAAAGGCGGCGGCCGGAGCGGCATCGACCGTGTCGAGCTTCAGGACATGCTGGCTGTTGCCAGGAGAGGCGGGCAGATCCTGAAAGACGCCGTCAACGAAGAAGTAGGCGGAGCCGGGGAAATTTTCGCCCGGCTTTTCCGCGACAGCATCGCGTGACGCTGCGTCAGCCAGCATATCTAGCGGAGCGGCCGTGATCAGGCGCGGCAAGGCAAGCGCGATCAGCGCCAGCGCGGCCAATGCCACATGCCATAATCGCGCGCGCGCCATGTCTGAAGCCGTCTGCTTTCCCAAATTCATCGCGGCGGTGTGCCGCACGACCCGTCCTTAGCGCAAAAGCCTTGCCACTTTCTTCCCGCCCGATGCGATCTTTGCGCGGCAATGAAAACGGCGCTTTGGGTGGATGAGCATTCCCTTGCTTGGCAAGCGTGCATCCGCTCCGCTATGCGGGGAACATGCTGGTTCAGAATGATAGCCTCGCCCTGATTGGCAACACGCCGCTGGTACGCCTTACCGGTCCATCGGAAGAGACGGGCTGCGACATCTTCGCCAAGTGCGAATTCGCCAACCCCGGCGCGTCGGTAAAGGACCGCGCAGCGCTCTTCATCGTCAATGATGCGGAGGAAAAGGGGCTGTTGCAGCCGGGCGGCACCATTGTCGAAGGGACAGCGGGCAATACCGGCATCGGGCTTGCGCTGGTAGCCAATGCGAAGGGCTATAAGACGATCATCGTCATGCCTGAGACCCAGAGCCGGGAGAAGATGGACACGCTGCGCGCACTGGGCGCGGAACTGGTGACCGTGCCTGCGGCGGCCTATTCCAACCCCGGCCATTTCGTCCACACGTCGCGCCGGATCGCCGAAGAGACGGAGAATGCAGTCTGGGCCAATCAGTTCGACAATATCGCGAATCGCAAGGCGCATATCGTCGGTACGGCCGAGGAAATCTGGCAACAGCTGGAGGGGCAGATCGACGGCTTCACTTGTGCAGCGGGCACTGGTGGCACGATCGCTGGTGTCGGGCTCGGCCTCAAGGCGCATGACGAGAATATCACCATCGCGCTGACCGATCCCTATGGCGCGGCGCTCTATAATTATTATGCCCATGGCGAGTTGAAGGCGGAAGGGTCGTCGGTGGCCGAGGGCATCGGGCAGGGCCGTATTACCGCCAATCTGGAAGGCGCGCCGATCGACACGCAGTTCCGCATTTCCGATGAGGAAGGGCTGCACTGGGTCGAGCGATTGTTGGCGGAGGAAGGGCTTTGTCTTGGCCTGTCCTCAGGGATCAACGTCGCAGGCGCGGTGGCGCTGGCACGTGAGCTAGGGCCGGGCAAGCGGATCGTTACCATCCTGTGCGACACGGGCTTCCGCTATCTATCGACCCTCTACAATCGTGAGTGGCTGGAAGCGAAGGGCTTGACGGTCTTCCCTTGGCTCGCGCACAATCGCTGATCGCCGACAAGGGTCGCGGCGACAAGATAAAGAGCGCTTAATGGCTGAACATCCCCGCCGACAGGAAGGGTTGCAGCGTGTCCAGATCGGCCTGACGGGGCTGGCGGGCGTGGTGCTCCTCGTGGGTCTGGCGAATATCGTGATCGACAAGGCGCGGATCGATGATCCGGCGGTGCCGCCGCCGACCGTGCCCACCCTGGACGTCAATGCAGTCGCGCCCAAGGAACCTTTGGCGGAGCTGGGCGTGCAGCCCGCGCCGGAACAGCAGCCGATCGTCCCGGATCTTCAGCCGGACCCTAATCTGAGCAAGCCGATGGATCGCGACCCACAGCCATCCGGCCGCTGAACGTCCGAACCGAGCCGTGCATTGCCTGAAGGGCGCTACGCACATTCCTGATGCTTTGGCTGGGATCGGCGCTGGTCCTGCTCAGTGGCCTGCGCTGATCCCGGTTCCAATCGCTGTCATGCTGGGCTGGAGGCCGGGTGGCTTCGCGCGGTATGGGCAGGGGGCACCGATCGGCGGGATTTTCTGGGCAATGTTGGGATCATCGAATTTGGCGCGGTTTGGCTCTTGGCGTTGGGAGGTGTTGCCTTGCAAAACTCGCCTCGAGGAGCGCGAAAATTGATATAGAACCAGAACAAAACGGGATTTCCCAAAATCTCCCGACTTTTCCCTTTTCTTGTGCCCCGGCCCTTGGTATCTAATTCGCATAGGGGTTTGTCAGGCTTTGCTAGTCCTGCGCACCGGGCCGCAATGACGCGGGTTGGTGAGCGGCTGCCTGCGCCCTTGCGAACAGAGGGGCAGCAGTCCGCACGTGCCGGAAATCATTCTCTTTACAGGCAACGCGTTCAGCGTAGCGGACGGCAAGGGCCGTTTCGTGCTGCCTCTGGAGATGCGTCGGCAGGTCAAGCTGTCCAGCGCTGGCGAAACGCGGCTTTATCTCTCCGTCCATGGCGACAACCCCTGCGCCACGGGCTTTGGAGAATCGCATCGCCGTTTCCTGTTCACCGAAGTCGAGGAACTGGCTCGCGAAGCACGGGCGCATGGCCGCGACTATAATGCCGACCTGGAGCTGGAACGCCGACTCGGTACGATCGAGGAGGTGAATTTCGACGACGGCGGCCGTTTCGCCATGCATCCGGACATCAAGGATGAATATGGCATCACCGACGCTGTCTTCTTCTATGGTGTTGGCCGCTACATCCAGATCTGGAAGCCGGAAACGCTGGTCGACAGCAAGGATCGTCCGGAATTGATCCGCAATAAGGTGCGCCGCTGGCTGGACCAGCGGATGGCGGGGGACGGCAAGTGACCGCTCCTGCCGATCTGGATCGTCACATCCCGGTTCTGCTTAATGAAGTGCTGCATGCCCTCGCCATCAACCCCGGCGAGATTCATGTTGATGGCACGTTCGGCGCGGGCGGATATTCCAGTGCGATGGCGGCACGGGGCGCGAAGGTTTTTGCCTTCGACCGCGATCCCGATGCCATCCGGGAAGGCGAGGCGCTGGCGAAGGAGAAAGGCATCACCCTGATCGCCGGGGAATTTTCCCGCATGGAGCAGTTGTTGGGCGATCGTGGCATTACTTCGGTATCGGGCGTGACGCTCGACATCGGCGTGTCTTCGATGCAGCTCGACCGCCCGGAGCGCGGCTTTTCCTTTCAGGCGGACGGCCCTCTCACCATGACGATGAGCCAGAATGGGATGAGCGCCGCCGATTTCCTGAACAACGCCCCTGAGCAGGAGATTGCCGACGTCCTCTATCGCTATGGCGAGGAGCCGCGCTCACGCCGGGTGGCTCGTGCGATCGTGGAAGCACGCCCGTTGGAGCGCACCGGTCAACTCGCAAGCGTCGTTCGCCGGGCGCTGGGCCACAAGCCACACGACAAGAAGGACCCGGCAACCCGCACCTTCCAGGCGATCCGCATCCATGTGAATCGCGAGCTGGAAGAATTGGAGCGTGGGCTGGAAGCGGCGGAAGCGATGCTGGAAGAGGGTGGTCGATTGGCCGTGGTGACTTTCCACAGCCTGGAAGACCGCATCGTCAAACAGTTCTTGCGCCAGCGCAGCGGTGGGGAAGGCGCGGGATCGCGCCACCTGCCGGAACGCAAGGCCGCCGCTGCGCCCACCTTTCACAAACCGGCCAAAGCGATCCGCCCCGGCGAGGCAGAGCAGGCCCGCAACCCGCGCGCGCGCTCCGCGACCCTGCGCAGCGCCGTTCGTACATCAGCGTCCATTTCTCAGCCAAGTTCTTCCAGGAGCGTCCGCCCATGATCGCGGTGAAGAGGTTGCAGAGCCTGATCTGGATCCTGCTCGTCGCGCTGGGTGCGCTTGGTGCTTATCTGGTATCGCTGAAAGTCGCGACCGAGCGCAACGAACTGATGAAGGTGCAGACGCAGATCGCGCGGGCACGGGCGGACATCCGTTATCTGGAAACGGAATTCAGCGCGCGAGCGAGCATGCGGCAGCTGGAGCGCTGGAATCAGGATGATTTCATGTACGCGACGCCGACCGCGCAGCAATATCTGGGCGGTGAGCGGGCGCTGGCGAACCTGGATGGCATCCAGCCCAACGGCCCCGACTATGTCGCGCCGCCTGTGATGGTGGCGATGGTCGAAAGCCCTGCCGACCTGCCATCTGCGCCGCAGGCCGCTCCGGCCAGTCCGGCAGCCACCCAAATCCGCAGCGATATCGCGGTGATCCGTGAAGCGCATGCGGCCGACAATGTCGAAAAGATTGCTAAGCCCGCCGCCAAGACTCCTGCGGAAAAGGCGAAGGACGATGCGGACGTGTCGAAACCCAATCCGGTGGCCCGCCATGCGGAACGGATGGCGATGCTGGATGCCAAGCTGCTTGACGACAGCACCATCGGCGACATCAGCGCCAAGGCAGCGCGCGAACGCAAGAAAGGCGCGCGCTGATGGCGACGATCATCGTTCAGCCGGGCGGCGCCAGGGCAGGCAAGCAGCGGGTTGATCTGACCGCGGTTGCGCACAACCGGCTGATGTTGCTGCTGATCCTGTTCATGGCGATCACGGCGGTGGTGATTTTACGGCTCACCTGGGTGGGCATCTTCGCGCATGGCGCAAGCGGCGATGGCGCCGTTTCGGGCCTGCTTCCCGCCCGCGCTGACATTGTCGATCGCAATGGCGTGCCCCTTGCCCGGACGATGGATGCCTATTCGATTGCCGTGCGCCCGTCGAAGCTGATTGGTGAGCCTGCCGAGCTTGCGCGCAAGCTGCACGAAATTTTCCCCGATGAACCCGAAGCGGCTTTCTACAAGAAGCTGACCGGCAAGGGCTGGGCCTATCTGCGCCGCCGCGCGCTGCCGGAAGAAGTTGCGGCGGTGAATGCGCTGGGCGAGATCGGCATCGAATTTCCCCGTGAGAAGGAACGCCTGTATCCCCAGCGCAGCCTGGCGGCGCATGTCCTCGGCTTTGCGCCCAATGCCGACGGGCAGGGTGGCATGGGGGTCGAGGCGGCGTTCAATGACCGGCTGACCGATCCGGCGCTGCGTGGTCAGCCTTTTGCCATTTCGATCGACAGCCGGGTGCAGGGCGCGCTGGAGAGCGAGCTTTACGCCCAGATGGTAGCGCAAAATGCCAAGGGCGCAGGCGGCATCATCATGGATGCGAACACCGGGGAAGTGATTGCGATGGCGTCGATCCCCGTGTTCGACCCCAACAAGCTTCAGAATTATGCGGGCAAGAAATGCAGCGAATCGCCACTCTGCAACCATATGGTTCAGGCGCGCTACGAACTCGGTTCGACGTTCAAGCCATTGTCGATCGGCGAGGCGATGGATCGCGGTGTCGTCACTTCGATGGCGAAGCGCTACGACGCGACCGCCCCGCTTGCTGTGGCCGGGTTCAAGATCAAGGACGACCACGCGCTCGGCCGCTGGATCAATGTGCCGGAAATACTGGTGCACAGTTCCAACATCGGAACGGCACGGATCGCCGATGAAATGGGCGCCGCGCCGATGCAGCAGCTGTTCCGCAACCTGCAATTCGACCAGCGGGCGCCGATTGAGTTGAAAGAACGCGCCAAGAGCATTTGGCCCTATAATTGGGGCCGCATAACGACGATGACTGTGTCCTATGGTCATGGCATCGCGGTGACGCCGCTGCACCTTGCCGCCGCCTATGCGGCATTGGTGAACGGGGGCATCTGGCGGCCTGCCACCTTGCGCAAGCTGCACGCCAATGAAGTGCCCGAAGGCCATCGCGTCTTTTCCGCCGCCACCAGTGCGCGGATGCGGCAGCTGTTGCGGATGATCGTCGCCGCAGGTACAGGTCGCAGCGCCGACGCCAAGGGATTCCGGGTGGGCGGCAAGACGGGTTCCGCCGAGAAGCCTGAAGAAGGCCGGTACAACAAGAGTTCACTGGTGACGACTTTCGCGTCCGCATTTCCGATGGATAATCCCCGCTACGTCGTGCTGACGATGATGGACGAGCCCAAGGGCAACGCGCAGACTTTCGGCCTGCGCACGGCTGCCTGGACGGCCGCGCCGGTGGTCAAGCGCGTGATCGAACGCACCGCCCCGATGCTGGGTGTGCTGCCCGACGAACGGCGGGACGTCGATATTTCCGACCTCATGCCCCTGCTCGGGCAAGACAAGGACAAGGATTGAGATGCGCCTCGGGTCGCTTATCGAGGGGCTGGATGTGAAGCTCGACACCGGGGCGCCGCTGGACGCTTCGGTGTCGGGCTTCGCGATCGATAACCGGAAGGTTGCGCCGGGCACGGTCTTTGGCGCCTTCCAGGGACTGCGGGTGAATGGCGAGGATTTTATTGCCGACGCCGTGCGCGCGGGTGCTGTTGCGGTCGTCGCGCGGCCGGAGGCGAAGGTGGAGGGGGCGGTCCATATCGCCCAAGACAACCCCCGCCGCTTTTTCGCCTTGCTTGCCGCTCGCTATTTCGCGCCATTCCCGGAAGTGACCGTTGCCGTCACCGGCACCAACGGCAAGACGTCGACCGTGGAACTGGCCCGCCAGCTATGGCGGATGCTCGGCCATCATTCCGCTTCGATCGGGACGCTCGGCGTCACCACATCAGTCGATCAGGTATCGACGGGCCTGACGACGCCGGACATCGTCACTTTCCTCTCCAACATGTCGGGCCTGAAGCGCGAGGGCATTACCCACGCAGCGTTCGAAGCGTCGAGCCATGGCCTTGCGCAATATCGGACGGAAGGACTGCCGGTGTCGGCGGCCGCCTTCACCAACCTGTCGCGAGATCATCTCGATTATCATGGCGACATGGACAGCTATTTCGACGCCAAGATGCGGCTGTTCGATGAGGTGGTCGCGCCCGACGGCGCGGCCGTCGTCTGGGCCGATGACGCATGGTCCGACAAGGTTATCCAGCGAGCTACGAAGCGGGGGCTTCGTGTGCTGAGCGTCGGGGTGCAGGGGCAGGCTTTGCGCCTTGCCAACCGCACCCCGACCCAGTTGGGCCAGACGCTGGAGGTCGAGGCTGGGGGCAAGTTCTACAAGATCAATCTGCCGCTGATCGGCGCCTATCAGGCCGCGAACGCCTTGACTGCCGCTGGGCTCGTCATCGCAGGCGGCGAGGATGTGGCGAAGGTTCTGGAACTGTTGAGCCGGGTTCAGCCGGTGCGCGGTCGCCTGGAGCGGGCGGTGATCACCAAGGCGGGCGCCCCCGTCTATGTCGATTATGCGCATACGCCCGATGGACTGCGCGCTGCGATCGAAGCGCTGCGGCCCCATACGCGCGGCAAGCTGATCGCGCTGTTCGGCGCTGGCGGCGATCGCGATGCTGGCAAGCGCCCGCAGATGGGCAAAGTTGCCGCAGAGTTGGCTGATCATGTCATCGTTACCGATGATAATCCTCGTTCAGAGGACCCGTCCGCCATTCGCGCCGCCGTCATGGCGGGGGCGTCGGGCGCGGAGGAAATCGGTGGCCGCCGCGCCGCCATCGCCGCCGCCATTGCGCGGGCTGGTGGGGATGATATCGTGCTGCTCGCGGGCAAGGGGCATGAACAGGGGCAGATCATCGGCGATCGGGTGTTGCCGTTCGACGATGTCACTGTTGCCCGGGAGTGCGCTGGGTGAGCGAGCTTTGGACTTCCGAGGAACTAGCGCAGGCTACAGGGGGTGCCGCTTCGGCACCCTTCGCCGTTTCGGGCGTCGCCTTCGATAGCCGTGAAGTGACGAATGGTGACTTGTTCGTCGCGATGAAGGGCGAGACGACGGACGGCCATCATTTCATCGACAAGGCTTTCGGTCAGGGCGCCGCTGGCGCGATCGTCAGCGAGCCTGTTTCTCAACCTCATATACTGGTCGCCGACAGCGCAGCTGCCCTCGAAGCGCTGGGCCGCGCTTCGCGTGCGCGCATGCAGGGCAAGGTGGTCGGGGTCACGGGATCAGTCGGCAAGACCGGCACCAAGGAAGCTCTGTTCCAGGCGCTGGACCGCATCTGTCCGGGTCAGGTGCATCGGTCGGTCAAGAGTTACAATAATCATGTCGGCGTGCCGCTCAGCCTGTCGCGCATGCCCCGTGCGTCGGCCTTTGGCGTGTTCGAAATGGGCATGAACCATGCCGGTGAACTGGCGCAGCTGACGCGGCAGGTGCGGCCGCATGTCGCCATCGTGACCGCAATCGCCCCGGCGCACATCGAATTTTTCGGCACCGAAGAGAAGATCGCGCAGGCCAAGGCGGAGATATTCGAAGGGCTTGAGCCCGACGGCACGGCGGTCATCCCCTATGACAGCCCGCATGTCGCAACGCTCTACGCGAAGGCAGAGCAGCATGCCTCCCGCATCCTGACCTTCGGTTTTGACGAAGAGGCCGATATACGCGCGCGTGACATGGTTCCGGCGGCAAATGGCGGGACATTGGTAACGGCCACGCTGCCCAGCGCCGAACTCTGCTTCACCGTCGGTGCGCCCGGCGAACATTGGGTTTCCAACGCGCTGGCCGTGCTGGCGGCGGTCGAAGCGATGGGCGGCGATCTCGCGGCTGCGGGTCTGGCGCTCGCCGAAATGCCGGGCCTGCCGGGCCGTGGCGAGCGGCGGTCTGTCGCGGTCGCTGGCGGCGAAGCGCTGCTGATCGATGAAAGCTACAATGCCAATCCGCTAAGCATGGCCGCTACGCTCAAGCAGTTGGGCAGGGAAAATGCGAGCCGCCGCATCGCCGTGTTGGGCGGCATGCGGGAATTGGGCGATCGCAGCCACGAACTCCATGCCGGACTTGTCGAGCCGCTTGCCGTCGGTCAGGTCGACTACGCCATTCTGGTGGGCGATGAAATGAAACCGCTGGCCGAGGCGCTGCACGGTCAGCAGTTGGCCTTTGATCATGTGCCGGATACGGCGGCGGCCACCGATCTAATTCGGACGGAAATGCGCGCTGGCGACGCCATATTGGTCAAGGGCTCGAACGGCATCGGCCTGTCGCGCCTCGTTGCCGCGCTTGGGGAACATAGGAACTGATGCTCTACTGGCTCGCCCAGACCATGGATTTCGCGGGGGTTTTCAACCTCATCCGCTATCTTAGCTTCCGCGCGGGCGCGACGATCGCGACGGCCTTCGTCATCGGTCTTGTGCTGGGTCCGCGCTTCATCGGCTGGCTGCGGGTGCGGCAGGGCAAGGGGCAGCCGATCCGTGATGATGGTCCGCAGACCCATCTGGCAAAGCGCGGCACGCCGACCATGGGCGGGCTGATGATCCTCACCTCCATGATCACATCGGTGCTGCTCTGGATGGATTTGTCATCCATCTATGTTTGGGCATGCCTGTTCGTGACGCTGGGTTTCGGCGCGATCGGCTTCCTCGACGATTATGACAAGGTGACGAAGGCCAGCCACAAGGGCTTGTCGGGCAAGATGCGCCTGGGTTTCGAGTTCCTGATCGCTGGCATAGCGGCTTGGTTGATCGTCAACCAGCACGGGAATACGGCGCTCTACCTGCCTTTCTACAACGGCCCGGCGATCGAGCTTGGCCCCTTCTATTTCCTCTTCGCCGCCTTCGTGATCGTGGCGTTCGGCAACGCTGTGAACCTGACCGATGGTCTCGACGGCCTTGCGACCATGCCGGTGATCATCGCTTGCATGGCGTTCATGGCGATCGTCTATCTTGTCGGTCGCGCGGACTTTGCGGCCTATCTTGGCATCCCGCATGTGCCGGGCGCGGGCAATCTCACCATATTGTGCGGTGCGATCATTGGCGCGGGCCTGGCCTTCCTCTGGTTCAACGCTCCTCCAGCCGCCGTATTCATGGGTGATACGGGCAGCCTGGCGCTTGGCGGCACGATCGGCGTCATCGCTGTGACCGCGCATCATGAAATCGTGCTGGGCGTGATTGGCGGCCTGTTTGTGGTCGAGGCGATGAGCGTGATCATCCAGGTCTTCTTCTACAAGCGCACCGGCAAACGTGTGTTCAAGATGGCGCCGATCCACCATCATTTCGAGCAGTTGGGCTGGGCCGAACCGACGGTCGTGATCCGCTTCTGGATCATCTCCTTCGTGCTGGCCCTTGCCGGTCTCGCCACGCTGAAGCTGCGGTGAGCGCGATGACCCTTACCTCCTCCGCCTTTGCTGGCAAAACCTATGCGGTTCTTGGCCTAGCCCGGTCTGGACTGGCAACTGTAGAGGCGCTTGTGGCCAGCGGTGCGCGCGTCGTCGCCTGGGACAATCGGGACGAAGCGCGCGCGGCTGTCGCTGACAAGGCCGAGTTGGCGGACCCGCTGGAGATCGATCTTAGCGGTTTTGACGGCGTTGTCGTTTCCCCCGGCGTGCCTCTCAACAAGCATCCGATTGCCATGCATGCCAAGCTCGCGGGCGTCCCCGTCATCGGCGACATCGAGCTGTTTGCGCTCGCCCGTCCAACACTTCCCGCACATCGGGTGGTCGGCATCACCGGCACCAACGGCAAGTCGACAACGACCGCGCTCGTTCACCATATCATCGAGGCGGCGGGCATTCCGACCCGGATGGGCGGCAATATCGGTCTGCCCATTTTGGGGCAGGAGCCGCTCCCCGAAGGCGGCATCTATGTGCTGGAGCTGTCGAGCTATCAGATTGACCTGACGCAGAGCCTCGACTGCGATGTCGCGGTGCTGCTCAATATCACGCCGGATCATCTCGATCGCTATAATGGCTTTGAAGGCTATGTCGCGTCCAAGGCGCGATTGTTCGCGATGCAGTCGCCCGACCATGTCGCGGTGATCGCGACGGAGGATGAACCGAGCCGATCCATCGCGGCTCAGCCGGGCGCTCGGCGGGTAGAGGTGAAGGCTGGGGACATCGATCCCGCCGCGCAGGCGAACTGGCCGTCGCTCCAGGGGCCGCACAACGCGCAGAACGCAGCGATAGCCCTCGCCGTCGGGCGCGCGCTGGGCATCGATGAAGCGACGATCCAGGCCGCGCTGCAAAGCTATGCCAGCCTGCCGCACCGGATGCAGCGCGTGAAGGAACTGAACGGCGTTCTTTACGTCAACGACAGCAAGGCGACCAACCCCGCCTCGACGGCGCCCGCGCTCGCAGCCTATCCGCCCGTCGATGGCCGCCCGCGGCTGCACTGGATTGTCGGAGGTCTGGCAAAGACGGATAATCTGGACGAATGCGCGCCCCATTTCGGCAATGTCGCTGCCGCCTACACCATCGGTGAAGCGGGTCATATGTTCGCCGATCTGCTCAAAGATCATATGGCGGTGGATGATAGCGAGATGCTATCGGCCGCCGTTCGCCGCGCGGCGCGTGTAGCACAGCCGGGCGACGTTGTGCTGCTTTCGCCAGCCTGTGCCAGTTTCGACCAATTCCGGGATTTCGAGGCGCGAGGCGATGCCTTCGTCGCGGCCGTCGCGGCGCTGGAAGAAGGGGGCCTGGACGGCTAAGGGCGGCGCAGGGGCGCAGAAGGGGCGATTACAATGTTCAGGGCAGGCGAACTGGTGAAGGGGTTCAAGAACCGCACCGTTCCGCGCGAGCGTACGGCCCTGGCCATCTGGTTCTGGGAGATCGATCGCGTTCTCCTCTCGCTGATCGTCGCGTTGATGGCGATCGGTCTGGTTGCCGTCGCGGCCGCGTCGCCCGTGGCGGCGATCGACCGTTCCACCAGCAGCGTATCCGTCACGCCGCTCATCTATTTCTATCGCCAGCTTATGTGGGTCTTCATCGGCCTGCCGATCATGCTGGTCATATCGATGTTGCCCCGTCAGCAGGCCCGGCGGCTCGCCATGTTCATGACGGCCTTCTTCATCGTGATGCTGCTGTGCGTGCCGGTCCTCGGATCGACCGTTAACGGCGCGCGGCGCTGGATCGACCTGCCCGGATTCCGTTTCCAGCCCTCGGAATTCCTGAAGCCCGTCTATGTCGTCTCCATGGCCTGGCTGCTTTCGCTGCGGGGCAAGGACATGTCGCTGCCGGTCATTCCGCTGACCGGCGTGTTGACGCTGTTGATCGCGGCGATCCTGATGAAGCAGCCGGACTTCGGCCAGACGGTCATTTTCCTTGCCTGCTGGGGATGCCTGTTGCTGCTGTCCGGTGTGTCGATGCGGTTCATCGGCATGATGGTTGGCGTGGCGCTGGCTGGCCTGATCGCCATGTACATGTTCTACGAAAATGGCCGTCAGCGCATCAATGACTTCCTTGGCATCGGCGTCGCGCAGGATACGGGGCCGGACCAGACCGAGCTGGCGTTTCGCACGATCACCCATGGCGGTTTTACAGGGGTGGGGCCGGGGGGCGGCCAGGAGAAATTCCGCCTGCCCGAAGCGCACACCGACTATATCTTTTCCGTGATCGGTGAAGAGTTCGGACTGCTCGCCTGCATCGGCATCGCCTGCGTTTACCTGGCGATCGTTGTCCGCGTGCTGCTGCGCATGCTGGACGAGGATGATAATTTCACGATCCTGGCCGCAGCGGGACTTACAACGCAGTTCGGGTTGCAGGCGATCATCAACATGGGCGTCAATGCCCAGATATTTCCTTCGAAGGGCATGACGCTGCCCTTTATCAGCTATGGCGGCTCCTCTATGCTGGCCCTTTGTATCGGGGTCGGCCTGCTGCTTGCGTTCACACGGCGCAATCCCTTCATGGGGCGGCATACCGTCGTCAAATGGAGTGGTCGATGAGCATTTCCCGTCACTTCGTCCTCGCCGCGGGTGGGACAGGCGGTCACATGATTCCGGCGCATGCTGTGGCCGAGGAGTTGATGGCGCGCGGCCACCATGTCGCTTTGGTCACGGATGAGCGCGGCGCCAAGATCCCGGGCATCTTCGATCGCGCGCAGGTCCATGTCCTGCCTGCTGGCCGCATGACCAAGAACCCGAAAAGCTGGCTGGGCGCGCTTAAGGCCATCCTTGCAGGCCGCGCCATGGCCCGCCGGCTCAACGAGACCTTCCGCCCCACCGCTGTCGTCGGGTTTGGCGGCTATCCCGCCATGCCTGCGCTGTTGGGCGCGCTGGCGGATGGCATCCCGACCGCCATCCACGAACAGAATGCCGTGCTAGGCCGGGTCAACCGCTTCCTCGCCCGCCGCGTCGATGCGATTGCTACGGCTTACCCGAAGGTCGAGCGCCTGCGCGACAAATATGCGGGCAAGGTCCATTTGGTCGGAAATCCGGTCCGCGAGGAAGTGAAGGCGCTGCGGGACGAGGAGTTTCCGGCGCTGACGGACGAGAGCGTATTCCGCGTGCTCGTGATTGGCGGCAGTCAGGGCGCCAGCATCCTTTCGTCGGTCGTCCCGGACGGCCTTGGCATGTTGCCGCTCAGCCTGCGCCGCCGATTGCAGGTGACGCAGCAATGCCGGGCCGAGGATATCGAGCGGGTCCGCCGCTTCTACGCCGACCTGGAAATTCCCGCTGACCTGGCGACCTATTTCAACGATGTGCCGGAAAAGCTCAGCTGGTCGCATCTGGTGATCGCTCGCGCGGGAGCATCGACGCTGGCGGAACTTACCTGCGCGGGGCGCCCGGCGATCCTTGTCCCGCTGCCGAGCGCGATGGATGATCATCAGACGGTCAACGCGCGCGAGATGACCGAGGCGGGCGGTGCGCGGACTATCCCGCAGTCGCGCTTCACCGCCGTGGAGCTCGCCAAGCAGATGCAAAAGATGGCGATGGAGCCCGGCGCCCTTCAAAACGCTGCCAAGCGCGCCCGAGCCTGTGGCCGTCCCAATGCGGCGCGTGACATGGCTGACCTGCTGGAAAGCATCGGCCCCGCGCCGATCATGAACGATCCTTTGAAGGTCGGTCCCGTCCCGACCAGCCTGAATTTGCAGGGCGTCCCTGCATGAATATGAACCCCCTTTGTCATCCCGGCTCGCGCGGAAATGACGGAGTTTTCCCGGAGATTAAGGCATGAAGGGTGTCGGCACCGACATCGGCACGATCCATTTCATCGGCATTGGCGGCATCGGCATGTCCGGTATCGCCGAGGTGATGCACAATCTGGGTTATAAGGTTCAGGGTTCCGACGTGGCGGAAGGCTATGTCGTTGAAGGGCTGCGCAAGAAGGGCATCGACGTGATGATCGGCCACAAGGCCGAAAATCTGGGCGATGCCGCCGTGGTCGTGACTTCGACCGCGATCAAGAAGGGCAATCCCGAAGTTGATCTGGCGCTGGAAAAGCGCGTCCCCGTCATTCGCCGTGCAGAAATGCTGGCGGAGCTGATGCGGCTCAAATCCACCGTCGCGGTCGCGGGCACGCATGGCAAGACCACGACCACCTCAATGGTCGCGGCACTGCTCGACGCTGGCGGGGTGGACCCGACCGTCATCAACGGGGGCATCATCAACAGCTATGGCTCCAACGCTCGCCTCGGCAAGAGCGACTGGATGGTTGTCGAGGCCGACGAAAGCGACGGCAGCTTCCTGCGCCTCGACGGCACGCTGGCAGTCGTCACCAACATCGATCCCGAGCATCTCGACCATTATGGCAGCTTCGACAAGGTGAAGGACGCCTTCGTCGAGTTCGTCGAAAATGTGCCCTTCTATGGTGCCGCGATGCTCTGCCTCGATCATCCAGAGGTGCAAGCGATCCTGCCGCGCGTGCAGGACCGTCGCATCGTCACCTATGGTTTCTCGGCGCAGGCCGATATTCGCGGCGAGAATGTGCAGCCGATCCCCGGCGGCAACCGCTTCGATGTGCAAATCCGCGAGCGCGACGGTTCGCTCCGCCGGATCGAAGGGATCGAAATGCCGATGCCCGGCCGCCACAACGTGCTGAACGCCATGGCGGCGATCGGTGTGGCGCTGCAAATGGGCATTGATGATGCGACGATCCAGACGGGCTTTGCGAAGTTTGGCGGGGTGAAGCGTCGTTTCACTAAAGTCGGAGAGATTCCGACGGGACAGGGGGTCGCGACCGTCATCGACGATTATGGCCACCACCCGGTCGAGATAAAGGCCGTGCTGGCGGCCGCGCGCGAGGGTGCCAAGGGCCGCGTTATCGCGGTGGTACAGCCGCACCGCTATACCCGCCTTCGCGACCTGATGGATGAATTTCAGCAGGCCTTCAACGACGCCGACATCGTCTATGCGGCCCCGGTCTATCCGGCGGGGGAGCAGCCGATCGAAGGCGTGGATAGCGCTGAGTTGGTCGCGGGTCTGAAGCGTCGGGGGCATCGCCACGCTGCGACGGTCGAGGGAGCGGACGATCTGGCCCGCGTGATCGCTGACGATCTTCAGGCTGACGACATGATCATCTGCCTTGGCGCGGGTGACATCACCAAATGGGCGGCCGGTTTGGCCGCAGCCGTCGCGGCGAAAGAAGCTGCCTGATGCGAGTTCAAACCTTCCTTCTGGGGGCATTGGGTTGACCACGACAGTGGCGCCCCTTCCTCCGGTTCGCGGGTCGCTGAAGGCTGACGCCCCGCTGGCTCCGCTCGTCTGGTTCAAGGCGGGCGGCGTCGCGCAGTGGCTGTTCGAGCCCAAGGATGCTGAGGATTTGGCGGACTTTCTCGCCCATCTCGATCCAGCCGTCCCGGTGATGGCGCTTGGCCTTGGCTCCAACCTGATCGTGCGTGACGGAGGCGTTCCGGGCGTCGTCGTGCGTCTGGGCAAACCCTTCGCGAAGGTTGAGCAGATCGACGCCACCTCGCTCCGCTGTGGGGGAGGGGCGTCCGGTATCCTCGTATCCTCGACCGCGCGGGATGCGGGCATTGCAGGGCTTGAGTTCCTGCGCTCGATCCCCGGCACGGTGGGCGGTTTCGTGCGAATGAATGGCGGCGCCTATGGGCGCGAGACTTGCGACATTCTGATCGAGTGCGACGTAGTGCTGCGCTCCGGCGAGCGGGTGACGCTGCCGCTTGACGCCTTGGGCTATACCTATCGGCACAGCAGCCTGCCAGAAGGGGCGGTGGTGGTTAGCGCCCTGTTCCGGGGTGTTCCCGGCGATCCGGCCGCGATTCAGGCTGAAATGGACCGCATCGCTACGGCGCGAGAGGAAAGCCAACCGCTCCGCAGTAAAACCGGCGGATCGACCTTCAAGAATCCGCAAGGCCACAAGGCCTGGGCTTTGGTCGATGAGGCTGGCTGCCGGGGACTGCAACTGGGCGGCGCGCAGGTTTCGGATAAGCATACCAACTTCCTCCTCAACCTTGGCGACGCCACCAGCGCGGACATCGAGGCGCTGGGGGAGGAAGTGCGCCGCCGGGTGAAGGCAAAGAGCGGCGTCGAGCTTGAATGGGAAATCCAGCGGGTGGGGGTGAAGAAGTGATCCGCCCCACCCGCCCGTCATCCCAGCGAAAGCTGGGATCTCCTTCCTCCTTCCCAGCTTTCGCTGAGATGACGAATATTTCTGTTCTGGAGTTCTACAAATGACCCGTGGCCCCTGGCATGTCGCCATCCTGATGGGAGGCTGGTCCGCTGAGCGCCCAGTGTCGCTGATGAGCGGCGAGGGCGTCGCAAAGGCGCTGGAATCGCGCGGGCATAAGGTCACGCGGATCGACATGGACCACAATGTCGCCGCCCGTCTCGCCGAAGCCAAAGCAGATGTCGTGTTCAACGCGCTTCACGGCGTGCCGGGCGAGGATGGCACGGTGCAAGGCATGATGGACCTGATGGGCCTCACCTACACCCATTCGGGCCTCGCCACCTCTGTGATCGCCATCGACAAGCAACTGACCAAGCAGGCGCTGGTCCCTCAGGGCATCCCCATGCCCGGCGGCCACATCGTCGACAGCGTCAGCCTGTTCGAAGCCGATCCCTTGCCGCGCCCCTATGTGGTGAAGCCGGTCAACGAAGGCAGCTCCGTCGGCGTCGCCATCGTCACGCAGGACGGCAATTACGGTTCGCCCATCGGCCGCGATGTGGAAGGCCCGTGGCAGCATTTCGACCAGTTGCTTGCGGAGCCCTATATTCGCGGCCGGGAACTGACGACCGCCGTGCTGGGCGATGAGGCGCTGCTGGTGACTGAATTGCGTCCCAAGAGCGGCTTCTATGATTTCGATGCCAAATATACCGACGGCATGACCGAACATGTCTGTCCGGCCGAAATTCCGAATGACATCGGCGAAGCGTGCAAGGCCATCGCCCTGCGCGCGCATCAGCTTCTGGGCTGCAAGGGCGCTTCGCGATCCGATTTCCGCTGGGACGACACGCAAGGGGTCGAGGGGCTCTACCTGCTGGAGGTGAATACCCAGCCCGGCATGACGCCGCTCAGCCTCGTGCCGGAACAGGCTGCGAAACTGGGCATTGACTATGCCGAGCTGGTCGAGCGTATTGTCGAGGATGCGCTGATGCAGAAACAGGGCGCTAAGGGGGCAGGGCATGGCTGAAGCACGCATCCGGCGGGGAGGCACGGCGCGTCTGACGGGTGCGGGTGGACCTCGCGGCCGTAATGGATCGGGCCGGGGCAAGCCGGGCAAACGCCGTTCCTGGTTTGGTCGCATGCTTCATGCACTTCCAGTCAGCGAAGACACGCTGCAACGCATGGCGAGCTGGACCATAGTTGGCATCGTCGTCGCCGCCGTCGGTGGCATCGCCATGCTGCTGGGCGTGCCAGCGATGGCCGGACAGAAGGCGGCGGAGGTTGCAGCCAATGCCGGTTTCGAGGTTCAGAAGGTCGAAGTGCGCGGCGTCGAGCGCATGGACGAACTGCCAGTCTATAATATCGCGCTGGGCCAGGTGGATCGCTCCATGCTGTCGCTCGACCTGCCCAAGGTCCGTGACGAAATGCTGAAGCTCGGCTGGGTCAAGGACGCGCGCATTTCGCGGCGCCTGCCGGACACGCTGGTGGTCGATATCGTGGAGCGCGATCCGGTCGCTGTGTGGCAGCATGATGGGCAGTTGCACCTGATCGACGTCCAGGGCGTGGTGCTTCAATCGGTGTCTACGGATGCGATGCCCGATTTGCCGCTGGTTGTCGGCCCCGATGCCAATCGCCAGACTGCGGGCCTCAACAAGCTTATGGAAAATGCGCCCGCGCTCAAGCCCATGCTGGCCGGTGCGACCTGGGTCGGGAACCGCCGTTGGGATTTGCGCTTTCAGTCCGGCGAAACGCTTTCGTTGCCGGAAGGAGACAGGGCCTCTGCGACCGCGCTCGTCAATTTCGCGCGCATGGACGGCGTCAACCGCCTGCTGGGTCGAGGCATCGTGAAGTTCGACATGCGCGACCCGGATCGCTTCATCCTGCGTCTGCCGCAGAACCAAGTGAGCGACAAGGTTGAGACGAGAGCTCAGCCCGCGCCTCAGGGCGAGGAAGGCTGACGCGCATGGCCCAGCCCAAGGTCGATAAACTCGTCACCGCGATCGACATCGGATCGTGGAAGGTTTCCGCGCTTATTGCTGGCCGGACCGAAACGGGTGAACTCGCGATATTGGGCACGGGCCAACGGGAAAGCCGCGGTGTACGGCGGGGCTTCATCGCCGACATGGAGCGCACCGAACTGGCAGTGCGCGAAACGGTCGAGCAGGCGGAGCGGGTCGCTGGCACCAACATCGAGGATGTGTGGGTCAGCTTCTCTGGCGGGAGCCTCGTTAGCGACGTTGTGACGGTCGAGCGCGACATGGGCGGTTATCGCGTCGAGCAGCCGGACATCGACGATCTGCTCGCGACGGGCCAGCAGGGTATCGATCCCGATGGGCGCGTGGTGCTTCATGCCCAGCCCACCTGCTTCACCATCAATGGCAAGGTGCCGGTCAAGAAGCCGCTCGGCATGCATGCGGACCTGTTGGGCGTTGATATCCATGTCGTGCTGGCGGACGGCGCGCCGCTCGCCAATCTCGACCTGTGCGTGCGTGGGGCCTATCTCAACGTCAATTCGATTGTCGCTTCGCCAATCGCGACCGGCCTTGCCTGTCTTTCCGAGGAGGAAAGGGACTTGGGCGTCGCGCTGGTGGAACTGGGCGCGGGCGTGACCAATGTCTCGCTTTATGCGGGCGGCATGCTGGTTGGGCTGCACAGCATCCCGATCGGCGCCTCGGACATTACCGATGATATCGCCTCCGCCTTCGGCATTCGCCGCAGCCAGGCCGAGCGGATCAAATGTTTCTACGGTTCGGCAATGCAGAACCGCCGCGACTTCCGTGAGATGATCGAGATCGCGGCGCCCCATGGAGACGTTGCCGTGCCGGGGCAGAGCGCTGGTCCCAATGCGGACGGCGGCAAGATCACCCGCGCCGCGCTGGTCGCCGTCATCTGCGAACGGCTGAACCAGTTGATGACGGAGGTCAACGCCGCGCTCGCGGGCATGGGCTTCAATACGCCGACAGGGCGTCAGGTCGTGCTGACCGGCGGCGGCGCGGAAATGAAGGGCATCGCCGACTATGCGCAGGGTGCGCTGGGCCGGGCCGTCCGGATCGGCAGGCCTCGTGGATTGGCTGCGTTGCCGGAGGCGCATAGCGGCCCTGCCTTCGCAACGCTCGCCGGTCTGGCGCTTTACGGCGCATCAAACCCGGTTGATCTTAGAACGATAGCGCCTGCGCCCCAGACCGTTCATCGTATCAATGCGCCGCAATGGTGGCAGCGGATGGTGCGGGCGATGAAGACAAACTATTGAATAAATCTAAAGCCAGACGAACTTTGCTAGTGAAATACGCTATTTTCTGTTGCATTAACTTTCGATGACAGTTTCGCTCATGTCGCCGAAGCTGGAGGGAGCTAGAATTTATGAGCATTGAGATCAGCCCACCGCATGTGGACGAGTTGAAGCCTCGCATCGCGGTGATCGGCGTAGGCGGCGCGGGCGGTAATGCCATCGCGAACATGATCGCCGCGTCGGTTGAGGGCGTGGATTTCATCGTCGCCAACACCGACGCGCAGGCGCTGAACGCCTCGCCCGCCGAGCGCCGCATTCAGCTTGGCCCGCAGATCACCGAAGGTCTGGGCGCAGGTTCGCGTCCGGAAATCGGCAAAGCGGCGGCTGAGGAAACCATCGTCTCGGTCGAAGAGGCGCTGAACGGTGCGCATATGTGCTTTATCGCCGCTGGCATGGGCGGTGGCACCGGGACCGGCGCTGCGCCCGTCATCGCCAAGGCGGCGCGTGACAAGGGCATCCTGACCGTCGGCGTGGTGACCAAGCCCTTCACCTTCGAGGGCAATCGCCGGATGAAGTCGGCCGAGAGCGGCATCGAGGAACTGCAAAAGCATGTCGATACCCTCATCGTCATCCCGAACCAGAACCTGTTCCTGATCGCGAACCCGAACACCACCTTCAAGGAAGCCTTCCAGATGGCTGACGAGGTGTTGCAGCAGGGCGTTCGCGGCATCACCGACCTCATGGTCATGCCGGGCCTCATCAACCTCGACTTCGCTGACGTCCGTTCCGTGATGGGCGAGATGGGCAAGGCGATGATGGGCACCGGCGAAGCGGAAGGCGACGGCCGTGCGCTTCAGGCGGCGGAAAAGGCGATCGCCAACCCGCTGCTCGACGGCGTGTCGATGCGCGGCGCGAAGGGTGTCATCGTTTCCATCGTGGGTGGCGACGACATGCGTCTGATGGAAGTCGACGAAGCCGCGAACCACATTCGCGAACTGGTTGATCCGGATGCGAATATCATCTGGGGTTCGGCCTTCAATGACGGGCTCAACGGCAAAATCCGCGTGTCGGTCGTCGCCACCGGCATCGATAGCGAGGCTACTGGTGGCGCGGCGCCGCTGACCCAGCCGTTCAGCTTTGCCAGCCGCCCCGCCGTTGCGGTTCCCGCCGCAGCATCGCGTCCGGCCCCGCAGCCTGCTCCGGCTTCAGCCCCCGAATCCGAGCCCGAAACGCTCGAACTCGATGTGCCTGCCGCCCCCGAGCCCGCGCCGATTGCGGCCCCGGTCGAGGAACGGGCCGCCGCAGCGCCTCGGCCTGCCCCGGCGGCTGCCTCCGCGCGTCCTGCTGCCGTGTTTTCGGATGAGGACCCGTCGCAAGATGAACTGTTGCTCGGGGCAGAGGAAGTCGAAGCACAGCCTGCACCGGCTCCGGCTCCCGCGCCTCAGGCTGCGCCGCGTGCCGCTTCTGGCGGAACCCTGTTCGAACGTATGGCCGGTCTCACGCGAGGTTCCGACAAGAATGCCGGACTGAGCGACGATGCCGGATCGACGCCCGACATTCCGCGGTTCCTCAACCGTCAAAGCAATCAGTAAGACGGGGGTCCACAGGCTGTCTTATGGTTTGAAGCGCGCCATCGGCTGCATCGGGCGGTCGGGCGCGCTTTATCTTTCGGTAAATTTCCCATTCACGCATCGATCCGGTAAAGGGCTAGTGTGAAACGCTCAGCTTTATGGATCCTTGGCGGCCTGCTCCTTACGGGAACCGCCCAGGCACAGCCCGCTCAGATCCAGTCGATCAGGCCGTCAGGCGCTGAAAATCTCAGCCGGAACCTGTCTCGCCTCGCGTCCAATCCGCGCGACGTCGATGCGCTGGTCGGAGCGGGTGATGCTGCGATCGAGATGGATGACATGCGGGCGGCGGCTGGCTTCTTCTCGCGTGCCGATGCGATCCAGCCCAACAATGGGCGAGTGAAGGCCGGGCTTGGCCGGGTCGCGCTCAAGGCGCAAAATCCTGCCGAGGCCTTGCGCTTGTTCGATCAGGCTACCCGTCTCGGCTACGGCGAGGCAACGCTGTTGGCGGACCGTGGCCTTGCGCGGGACATGACCGGAGATCAGGCGGGGGCTCAGCGGGATTATCAAGCGGCCCTCAAGCGCGCGCCGGATGATGCCGAACTAACCTATCGCTATGCCGCGTCGCTGGGGATTTCGGGTCAGGTCGATGCGGCCGAAAAGGCGCTCCAGCCCCTCCTGTACAAGAGTGATCGCGCCGCTTGGCGATACCGCGCGTTCATTCTGGCGATGAACAACAAGCAGGCCGAGGCGCGAAAGATCGCCAGCCAAACCTTGCCCGCGCAACTTGCCGCAGCCTTGGCGCCCTATATGGAGAAAATGCCCTATCTCACCCCGGCGCAGAAGGCGGCGGCGGTGCATTTCGGTCACTTCCCGACCAATGTGGGGACGTCACTGGCGGCTGCGACGCCCCGGCCTTCCGCGCCGACGGTGGCCTCGGCTCCAGTTCAGGCGGCATCTCCGGCCCCCGCGCAGCCCGCCATTCCGGCGGCGCGCGCGCAACTGCCACAGCCAAGCCGACCTTCGCCAGCGCCCACGCCAGCGCCGCCCGCTCGTCCAGTTCTGGCCAGCCCCGCGCCCTCTACGCTCGCGCAGACGTCGACTGAAACGCGCCCTGCACAGGTACAGGGGCCGCCCGCTTCAATTCAGGATCCCGCCCCGCGCCCGGCCGCTCCGCTACCCGCGTCTCACGGCCAGCCCAGCGCCCCAGCACCAGCAGCTGTTCCAGCGTCGCAGCAGCCCGATCCGCAAGCGACCCGGACATTGGCCGACATCATACACGCTATCGACGTCCCGGACTCCGAACGCCAGGCGAGCGTAGCCGCTGTCGACCTGTCCGAGATCGAAGCGCTTCAGGCCGCCCGCCGCGCCGAACGGCAGGTAGCCGCCGACAAGGCGAAGAAGGCAGCCACGACGGCCAAGGAAAAGGCCGACGCAGCAGCCAAGGCCAAAGCGAAAGCCGAAGCTGACGCCAAGGCGAAGAAAGCCGCCGAGGAAAAGGCGCGGCTCGCCGCCAATCCCTCGCGCAATTGGGTGCAAATCGGCACAGGTGCTAACCGCAATGCACTGGGCTTCACGCTCAAGGCTCTTCGCCGGAAATATGACGCTGTTGCGCCGCAGGACGGCTGGGTCGCCAGCTGGGGCCGTACCAACCGCCTGCTGATCGGTCCCTTCGCCAGCTTCACGCGCGCCAAGACGGTGGAAGCGAAGCTGAAGTCGGCCGGTGCCGATGCCTTCGCCTGGCAAAGCGACGCGGGCGAGGTGGTCGAACAGCTCGGAGGCAAGTAAGAGCGTTCGGATGACGACGCTCGCCCCCTACGCCTCGCACCCCGCCCGAAGCCGTGGCCGCCTGCATCCCGAAGCGGGAGGCGAGACGCGTGGTCCCCGTGACATTTTCCAGCGCGACCGAGATCGCATCATCCATTCCATCGCCTTCCGCAGGTTGCGGCACAAGACCCAGGTATTTGTGTCCCCCGATGGCGATCATTTCCGCGTTCGCCTGACCCACAGTCTGGAGGTGGCGCAGATCGGCCGGACTACAGCGCGCACCCTGGGCCTCAATGAAGATCTGACCGAGGCACTCTGTCTCGCTCACGACATCGGCCATCCACCCTTCGGTCATGCGGGCGAAGACGCGCTGGAAGCAGCGCTGGATGATCATGGCGGATTCGATCACAACGCGCACACGCTGCGCACGCTCATGCTGCTTGAATCGCCTTATCCGTGTTTCCAGGGGCTTAATCTCAGCTGGGAGATGCTGGAGGGCCTCGCCAAGCATAATGGTCCCGTCGATCATCCCGGCTGGGCGATGCGGGAAGTCGACGCGCTCTTTCCGCTGGAGCTATCCTCTCATGCCTCGCTGGAGGCGCAACTGGCGGCGATCGCCGACGATATCGCCTATGACAATCACGACATTGACGATGGCCTGCGCGCTGGGTTGCTGACACTGGATCAGCTGCTTGCCGTGCCCGTCGTCAAACATTGCTGGGACCGGGTGCGCGCTCGCTATCCGGACATCCCGCAGGATCGCCTGCTTCGCGAACTGGTGCGGGAACAGATTGGCCTCATGGCGAACGACCTCATCGCTTCCACCCGTCGGAACATTGCCGAGGCCCGCGTAGAAACGGTCGAGGATGTGCGATCCGCCGGGCGCCCTCTGGTCTGCTTCTCGCCAGAACTCGCGGCGCAGGAACGCGACCTGAAGCGCTTCATGTATGCGTCGCTCTATCACCATCCATCGCAACTCGCCGCCGCGAACCGTGCGCGGATCATCGTGCGCGACCTGTTCCGGGCCTATCAGCAGCAGCCTGAACTCATGCCGTCTGAATGGCAGGACGATCGCCTGCTGAATGAGCCGGGCCGTAGCAGGCATATCGGCGACTTCATCGCGGGCATGACCGATCGCTATGCGGAAAAGCGCCATGCGGAAATCTTCGGAGAGATGGCTCTCGCCTGAAGCGACGGTTGCGCTCGCCCTGAACGCGCCCTAGCCTTCGTCTGGCATGGCCCTTCACCCACAAATCGCCGCGCTCGCAGCCGGGTTGGAAGACCTCGCCGGATTCCTGCGCGGCCGGGGTGATCGCAAATGGTCGGGCCGGGTGGAGTTGTGCGCCCATCTCGTGGCTGATTCCAACTTCACCGGGGTCGAGCATTTCCTGCGCCTGTTCGAGGGCGAGGACAGTCTTGGCCAGCTCATTCTGGGGGATCCTGCGGCCGATGCCCGGCTGGACGAACTGCGCAAGATGACGCGCAACCTTGCCGATCGGTTGGCGAGGGAAGAACGGGCAGCCGATTGAGCAATTGACGCCGCCTCCCATTTCCCGCAATGCGAGAGGGTCCCCGGCGCTCGATAGATTCGGCACCGGACATGATGCGGGAGAGCATGGGAAGCCTTTCAGGCCACCCCGTCGCCGAAGGAGCAACCGCCCCGGAATCTCTCAGGCTAAAGGACCGCATCATGGGCAGGCACTCTGGAAAGCGGACGGGTCATTCCGTCCCACCGAAGGGGTAAGCCATCCGGTCGCTGGGCCGGTGGTCAAAGCTCTCAGGTTCCGTGACAGAGGGGGTGGCAGACGCCGGGATTCCGACTCCGGATCATTAGTCTGTCGCCATGAACCCTGCCACGAAAGGCCGCTCTCATGTCCGGCAATGACGACATCGCCCATATCGAAGAAGAACTGCCGCTGCAGGACTTGCCGCTCGATGCCTGGCATCGTGCCAAGGGCGCGCGCATGGTCGGCTTTGCGGGCTATCATATGCCTATCCAATATGAAGGCATCATGGCCGAACATGCCTGGACCCGCGAGCACGCCGGGCTGTTCGACGTCAGCCATATGGGTCAGCTCACCTTTTCCGGTGAAGGCGTTGACGAGGCGCTGGAGCATTTGCTGCCGAGCGACATCAAGGGTCTGAAGCCCTTTCGCCAGCGTTACTCGATGCTGCTTGATCAAGAGGGCGGCATACTCGACGACCTCATGGTCTCGCGCCTGGGCGCGGGGGCGTTTGACGGCGCGGACATCTATATGGTCGTCAATGGCGCGACCAAATATGACGATATCGGCTGGATGATCGAACATCTGCCTGATGAGGTCGTCATGAACCATATGGACGAGCAGGCGCTGCTCGCCCTGCAAGGCCCTGAAGCGGGCGAGGCGCTGGCCAGCCTGATCCCTGACACCGCCGACCTCCTTTTCATGCAGTCCGGCCTTTTCACCTGGCGCGGCGTTCCGCTGTGGGTTAGCCGTTCCGGTTATACCGGCGAAGACGGGTTCGAAATCAGCATATCCGCCGCCGACGTCGCGCTGCTGGCCGATGCGCTATGCGCCTTGCCCCAGGTAAAGCCGATCGGGCTGGGTGCGCGCGATTCGCTTCGGCTTGAAGCGGGGCTTCCTCTTTACGGCCACGACCTGACGTCCGCTGTCAGCACCATCGGCGCTGATCTTGGCTTTGCCATCCAGAAGCGCCGTCGGGAAGAAGGCGGCTTCATCGGTCATGCGCGCGTGATGAAAGAACTGGCCGACGGGCCGGGGGCCAGGCGCGTGGGCCTGAAGATCGAAGGTCGCCTGCCCGCCCGCGAAGGCGCACCCATCTTCGCCGATGGTGTCAAGGTGGGAGAGGTGACATCGGGCGGCTTTGCGCCAACCGTGGGCGCTCCCATCGCCATGGGCTGGGTCAGCTCGCCGCACAGCGCCATCGATACTGCGCTGGAAATCGAAGTGCGCGGCAAGCGAATCGCCGCCACCGTCGCGCCCATGCCGTTCGTGCCGCACCGTTACCGCCGCAAGGCCTGAATTTCCTGGTTTTTTGTTGGTCGTGATTTTCAAGTAATCACTCCGAGGGGAGCAGTAAAATGAGCCGTTATTTCACCGACGAACATGAATGGATCGACGTAGAGGGCGAGATCGCCACCGTCGGCATCACCGATTATGCGCAGGAGCAGTTGGGCGACATCGTGTTCGTCGAACTGCCTGCGGAGGGCGTTAGCTTCGAAAAGGGCGACGATGCCGCCGTCGTGGAATCCGTCAAGGCGGCTTCGGACGTCTATGCGCCGATTTCCGGCGAGGTCGTAGAAGCAAACGGTGCGCTGGAGGAAGAGCCCGCCCTTGTGAACAGCGATGCCGAAGAGGATGGCTGGTTCTTCAAGCTCCGCATCGCCGACGCGAGCGAGCTGGAAGGCCTGATGAACGAAGCCGCCTACAAGAAGTTCGTGGCCTCGCTCTAAAATTAAGCCCCTCCCTTTCAAGGGAGGGGGGAGATAAGTGAAATGCGCTACCTACCCCTTACCGACACAGACAGGCAGGACATGCTGTCCGTCATCGGCGCGTCGTCGGTCGATGACCTGTTCGTCGATGTGCCCGCAGAGGCCCGCCTTTCCGGCAAGATCGCGGGATTGCCCGATCATGCCAGCGAACTGGCGGTTGAGCGCCACATGGCGGCCCTCGCGCGGAAGAATCTGTCGGCAGGGGAGGCGCCTTTCTTCCTCGGCGCGGGCGCTTACCGCCACCATGTGCCTGCCAGCGTCGATCATCTGATCCAGCGCGGTGAGTTCCTGACCGCCTACACGCCATACCAGCCCGAAATCGCGCAGGGCACATTGCAGGTGCTGTTCGAATTCCAGACGCAGGTCGCGCGTCTGCTGGGTTGCGACGTCGCCAACGCGTCCATGTATGACGGCTCGACCGCCTGCTGGGAAGCGATCGGCATGGCCCGCCGCATCACCAAGCGCGGCAAGGCGATCCTGTCCTCTGGCCTGCACCCGCATTATGTCTCGGTCGCCAACACCATGGCGAAGTTCACCGGCGATGCGCTGGTGCATAACGCGCCGACCCTAGACGCCGCGACTGATGTCGATGTGCTGATCGCCGGGATCGACAAGGATACGAGCTGCGTCGTCGTCCAGTATCCTGACATTCTCGGCCGCATCACTGACCTGACCCCGCTCGCCGATGCCGCTCATGAAGCAGGCGCGCTGTTGGTCGCGGTCGTGACCGAGCCTGTGGCTCTGGGCGCGATCAAGGCTCCGGGTCATATGGGCGCGGACATCGTCGTGGGCGAAGGCCAGTCGATCGGCGTCGGCCTTCAGTTCGGCGGTCCTTATCTCGGCCTCTTCGCGTGCAAGCAGAAATATGTCCGCCAGATGCCCGGTCGCCTTTGTGGCGAGACGGTGGACGCGGCGGGCAAGCGTGGCTTCGTGCTTACCCTCTCCACCCGCGAGCAGCATATCCGCCGTGAGAAGGCGACATCGAACATCTGCACCAATTCGGGCCTCTGCGCGCTGGCGTTCAGC
This sequence comes from Sphingobium sp. TomMM7A, assembly GCF_055397305.1. NCBI lineage: Bacteria > Pseudomonadati > Pseudomonadota > Alphaproteobacteria > Sphingomonadales > Sphingobiaceae > Sphingobium > Sphingobium sp. TomMM7A. The sequence goes on from NZ_AP027311.1 coordinate 265,053, forward strand.
ATCCACATGACGTTGCTGGGCGAAAAGGGCCTGCGGGACCTCGCGACGCTGAACCATGGTCTCGCCGTTAAGGCAGCCGAGCGTCTGGCCCAGGTGCCGGGCGTCAAGCTGCTCAACGACAGCTTCTTCAATGAGTTCACGCTGGTCCTGTCGAAGGATGCCCGTGATGTCGTCCGCAACCTCGCCGACAAGGGCGTTCTTGGCGGCGTGTCGCTTGGCCGCCTGTTCCCGGATGCGGCGGAGATCGGCAACGGCCTGGTTGTCGCCGTCACAGAGACCGTGACCTCGGAGGATATCGAAGCCTTTGCCAAGGCGCTTGAGGAGGAACTGGCATGACCATGCTCAAGGAAGGCCGCCCCACCGCGCCGCAAGCCATCACCGGGGCCGACAGCGCCCCGGTCACCGCGACGGGCAACCGCGCGCTGATGCTGGAAGAAGCGCTGATCTTCGAGATCGGCTCGACCCAAACCACCGGCGTTGACTTCGCCGAGGCGCCCAAGGTCGCCAGCCGCCTCGGGAATCTCGCTCGCACCGAAAGCATCGGTCTGCCCGGCCTGTCCGAGCAGGAGACGGTGCGCCACTATACCCGCCTCAGCCGCCAGAATTACGCCATCGACCTTGGCCTGTTCCCGCTCGGCAGCTGCACGATGAAGCACAACCCGCGTCTCAACGAGAAAGTCGCGCGGATGCCGGGTTTCGCGGACCTCCACCCGCTTAGCCCCCAATCGACGGTTCAGGGCGCGCTGGCGGTGATCCATGAACTTGCCGAATGGTTGATCAAGCTGACCGGCATGCACTCGGTAGCGATGAGCCCCAAGGCGGGCGCGCATGGCGAACTGTGCGGCCTGCTGGCAATCCGCGCCGCGCTCGAAGCCCGTGGCGACGCGCGCAGTGTCATCCTCGTCCCCGAAAGCGCCCACGGCACCAACCCGGCGACCGCAGCCTTCTGCGGTTACAAGGTCGAGGATATTCCCGCGACCCCCGATGGCCGCGTCGATCTGGCGGCTCTCAAAGCGCGCCTCGGCCCGGACGTCGCGGCCGTGATGATTACCAACCCCAACACCTGCGGCCTGTTCGAGCGCGAGATGAAAACCATCTCTGACGCGGTTCACGCCGCCGGGGCCTTCGTCTATTGCGATGGCGCGAACTTCAACGCCATTGTCGGCCGTGTCCGCCCCGGCGACCTGGGCGTCGATGCGATGCACATCAACCTGCACAAGACTTTCTCCACCCCCCATGGTGGCGGCGGTCCCGGCTCCGGCCCGGTGGTGCTCAGCCAGGCGCTCACCCCCTTCGCGCCGCTGCCCTTCGTCGAAAAGCAGGGCGACAAGTTCATACTGATCGAGGAAGAGACGGCGGACGAACATCACGCCAGCAGCTTCGGCCGCATGGTCGCCTTCCATGGCCAGATGGGCATGTTCACCCGCGCGCTGACCTATATCCTCAGCCACGGCGCGGACGGCCTGCGTCAGGTCGCGAGCGATGCGGTGCTGAACGCCAACTACATCCTGCGCAGCCTGGACGATGTGCTGGACGCACCCTTCGGGCAGAGTGGGCCCTGCATGCATGAGGCGCTGTTCAGCGACAAGGGCCTGGCAGAAGGCTTCACCACGCTCGACATCGCCAAGGGCCTGATCGACGAAGGCTTCCACCCGATGACCATGTATTTCCCGTTGGTAGTCCACGGCGCGATGCTGGTTGAACCGACGGAGACCGAAAGCAAGGCTGCGCTCGACCAGTTCATCCTAGCGCTGCGCAGCCTCGCCGAACGCGCGAAGGCGGGTGACGGAGCGCTGAAGGGCGCGCCCTATTTCGCGCCCCGCCGCCGCCTCGACGAAACGCTCGCCGCGCGCAAGCCTGTCCTTAGCTGGAGCGATCCAGCTCTCGTGGAAGCAGCCGAGTGACGGACAGACCGGAGCCGTGGGAACCCGGCTCTGGTCCCGTGGCGTCGGGCAAGCGCCATGCGCCCGCGACGCAGCGTAACCGCGACGCCATCCTGGCGATATTGCGTGAGGCGCTTCCACCTGTCGGCCTGGTTCTGGAGGTGGCGAGCGGCAGCGGCGAACATGCTCGCTATTTCGCGGCGGCGCTGTCCACCCTCGAATGGCAGCCGAGCGACCCCGATCCCGTTGCGCTGGCATCGATCGAGGCATGGCGCGCTGAGGCGCGGCTTCCAAATCTTCGCGCGCCCATTAGACTTGATGCCGCCGCCGCATGGCCGGTCACAAAAGCTGACGCGATCCTTTGCATCAACATGACCCATATCAGCCCATGGGCGGCGACCCTTGGCCTGATGGCGGGGGCGGGGAGGGCGCTGCCGCCGGGTGGATTGCTCTACCTCTATGGACCATTCATCCGCGATGATGTCGAAACCGCGCCCAGCAACCTTGCCTTCGACGCTTCGCTAAAGGCGCGCGATCCGCAATGGGGATTGCGCCGCGTCGAGGATGTTGTCGCCACCGCAGCGGCGAGCGGGCTGGCGTTGGACCGGCTTATAGAGATGCCTGCCAACAATCTGTCGCTACTGTTCCGAAGGGCTTCTTCCTGAAAGCCGACCCGCGCTGACCCTTCGACAAGTTCAGGGTGAATGGGTATGGGAAGCGCAATGCCCAATCAACTCCTGCCCCTTGTGACCGCCGAACTCACCGCGCCCGCCGATCCGCGCGCGGCGGCGATGGGCGGTGCGTTGGCGGCGCAATATCCGCATGCCGCCCGCGCTGTGCTCTTTTACGGCTCCTGTCTGCGGGAGCAGAATCTCGATGGGTTGATGCTCGATTTTTACCTCATCGTGTCGGATTATCGCACGGCCTATGGAAAGCGCTGGCTCGCCACGGCCAACCGCCTGATCCCGCCCAACGTCTTTCCGTTCGAACATAATGGCCTGATGGCGAAATATGCCGTGCTGTCGGAAGCGGACTTCGCGCGCCTCAACAGCCCAGCCGCTGACAATGTCTCTGTGTGGGCGCGCTTTGCCCAACCTTCCCGGCTGCTGTGGGCAGCGGACGACCTCGCCCGTCAGCGAGCGATCAGCGCAGTGGCGGGCGCCGCACCCACCTTGTTGTCGCTCGCTCGTCCCATGACGGACGCGCAGGACCCGCTATCGCTCTGGAAGGCTGGTTTCACACTTACCTATAATGCCGAATTGCGGGCGGAGAAGAAGGGGCGTTCGGTTTCGATCGTCGATGCCGACCCCGATCGCTATCGCCGCTTCGGAGAAGCCGCCTTGGCACAGGGCTTGCCGCCATCGCCGCCGGAACCCGCCAAGCATTGGCGCGCGCTGCAACGACGCGGCAAATATCTGTCCGTCATCCGCCTTGCCAAGGCCAGCTTCACCTATGCGGGCGGCATCGATTATCTGGCGTGGAAGATAAACCGCCATGCCGGAACCGCGATCCAGATAAAGCCCTGGCAGCGTCGTTGGCCCCTGATCGGCGCGCTTACTCTGCTGCCGCGGCTGTTCCGGGGTGGTGCGATCCGCTAAGCGCGTTGGACAGCGCGTGTGACAGGCCCTTCAGTGTGTAAGGCTTGCGCAACACCTCATGTCCGCCAAAGTCAGCGCCCTCCGCAATGTCCCCCGCATAACCGGTCACGAACAACACCGGCAGGCTGGCATAGGCGGCGGGTAGGGTGCGGACCATTTCCGGGCCTGTCATTTCCGGCATCAGCACGTCGCTTATGATCAGGCCGATGTCGCGATGACTGGTCAGCAGCTTCGCCGCTTTCGACGGATGATCGCAGGCGACGGGCAAATGGCCCAGTTCCGCGAGCGCCGCCATCGTCTGGTTCAGCACGCGGGGATCATCCTCCACCACCAGAATGCGTGTCGGCGGATGCAGTACCGGCTCGCGTTCGGGCAGCGACGGATCCGTTTGTAGCGCGCTGTCCGCCACTGCCTTGCGCGGCAGATATATGGAAACGCAGGTGCCTTCACCGACCTGGGATTCGATACGGATTTCACCCTGGCTCTGTCGGACGAAGCCGAAAATCTGGCTGAGCCCCAGGCCTGTTCCCTTGCCGACCGGCTTGGTGGTGAAGAAAGGCTCGAACACGCGGGCCAGCACATCGGGCGTCATGCCACAGCCATCGTCCCTGACGCTCAGCGTGACATAGTCTCCCTCGGCACATTCGCCGATTTCGTGATCCGCCAGATGCACCTGGCCCGTGCCGATCACCAGCCGCCCGCGTCCATCCATTGCGTCCCGCGCATTGACGCACAGGTTCAGAATGGCATTTTCCATTTGATGCTGATCGACGAAGATGCGCCAGCCCTTCGCCTGGTTCTCGATCGCGACGGTAATCTGATCGCCGATCGACCGGTCGATCAACTCCACCATGCCGCTGACCAGAGCGTCGGGGTCCACGGCGCTGGGCAGCAGCGGTTCGGACCGTGCAAAAGCGAGCAGACGGCGGGTCAGGGCGGCGGCCCGATTGGCGCCTTCCATCGCATTGTCCAGGTGCCGCGCGGCCTCCTGCGGCTTCAGCCGCAGTCTGCGCTTAGCCAGTTCCAGCCCGCCGACGACCACCGCCAGCATGTTATTGAAGTCATGGGCAATGCCGCCGGTCAGCTGGCCGACAGCATCCATCTTCTGCATCTGGCGCAGCGTTTCTTCGGCTGCCGCGCGCTCGGACGTTTCCTTCTTCAGCTGTTCATAGGCATCGGACAGTTCGGCCGTGCGCGCCGTTACCGCTTCCTCCAGCCGATCGGCGCGTTCAGCCTCCATCTCGGCCATGCGCCGCGCGTTTCGCCGCTCGGTATAGGCGGCATTGGCGACCCACAGGGCAAACAGGACGCATACGAACAGCACCAACCCGAACAGCCTCGATGTGCGGTCCACAAATTGCGTGCGGTTGCCTGCCAGACTCACTGCAAGGCTACGCTCGCGCAGGCGGGCATTTTCCGCCTGGATGACGCGGTCGAGCAACGTGGTGATGTGTTTCAGGTCTTCCGACCGCCCCGCCTTGTGGAATTGGGCGAGCGCTGCCATCTTCTGGTCATAGGTCGTGCGCAGCCCTATTTCATTCAGCGTCTTGCCGCGCTGGATGAATGCCTGCTGCAACTCCCGGACATTGGCGCGCTGCCATCCTGATCGGCGGGTGGCGTAATTCAGCAGCTTGAGCTGGCTGGACGCGGTGCGCCACTGATCCTGGAAAAGGCGACCGACATCGGGGTCTAGGCTGATCACATATCGCGCCAGCGTAACTTCCGCGCGCGCCGTCTTGGCTTCGAAAGCTCTTGCAAGGGCGATGATTTCGAAGCTGCGGCGTTGTTCCTGCAACGCCCGTTCATGGTCGCGGGATGCGTTGCTGGCGCTGTAAAGCAGGGTGCCCAGCGCCCCCACCAGCAGTATCACGAGGACCAGCGGAAGAAAGCGTCGTACCGCAGCCCGCCAGCCAGAATCCTGGTCGTCCATGTAATAGCTGTCTGCCATCAACCCCAGATCTTAGTCGAACAGCATTACAGGCGAAATATCAAGGAATAAAAGGTTCCAAAGAGCAGTCACGCTTCATCTGCCCCCTATCTCCTTGCATCGCGGCGATGGTTATCCGCGCGATCAACCGATTGCGCCGGTTGCCTTCCCCGCCGCCTCGAACATACCGATAATCTGGCCAACCTGTTCGTCGCTATGCTCGGCGCAAAGCGAGCAACGCAGGAGGAAGGTCCCCGCCGGTGTGGCGGGCGGGCGCGCCATATTCACATAGAGCCCCAGCTCCAGCAGCGCTTGCCACATTGCGACCGCCTGCGCCTGATCCGTCAGGATCACGGCAATGATCGCCGATTGTGGCGTTTCCGTCCCCAGCTTGAAGCCAAGATCGGTGAGGCCCTTGTGCAGCCGCTGGCTGTTCTTCCACAGATGCGCGCGCTTTTCGCCCGCGTGCATCAGCTTGCGGATGGACGTTGCGGCTGTCGCGACGACGCTCGGCGGCAGCGAAGCGGTGAAGACATAGGGACGGCAGACGAGGCGCAGCACCTCGAACTTGGGGTGGTTCGATACGCAGAAGCCGCCAACCGTGCCGACTGACTTGGAGAAGGTGCCGACGACGAAGTCCACATCCTTCTCGACGCCTTGCTCCTCATAGACGCCGCGGCCATTGGCGCCGAAAAAGCCCATGCCGTGGGCTTCATCGACCAGGATCATGCAATTGGGATGCTTACGCACCGCCGCCACCATCTCGGGCAGGGGGGCGACGTCGCCCAACATGGAGTAGACGCCTTCCAGCACCACCAGCTTCTGTGCGTCGGCGGGCAGGCGGCCAAGGCGCTTGTCCAGATCCTCGACGCTGTTGTGGCGGAAGCGGACGATTTCGGCGTCACCCAGAAAACAGCCGTCATAGATGGACGCATGGCTGTCGGCATCCAGCACGACATAGTCGCCCCGGCCCGCCAATGTGGAAATCATGCCGAGGTTAGCCTGATAGCCCGTCGAAAACACCATGGCACCCGACGTGCCATAGAACTCCATCAGCGCGTCTTCGACTTCCTTATGGCCCTGATAGGTGCCGTTGAGCACGCGGCTGCCGGTTGTGCCTGCTCCGAACTCGTCCAACGCCTTCTTGCCCGCCGCGACGACGTCCGGGTCGAAAGTCATGCCCATATAGTTATAGGTGCCGAGCAGGATGGTGTCCTTGCCCTTGATCACCGCCTGGGTGGGGGACTTCACCTCGTCCATGACGATCGCGAAGGGATCACGCACACCGGTCGCCAGCAGCGCCTCGCGCTCGGCGATCAGCGGATCGAATTTGGAAAAGAGGTCGCGCGCGTCAGCCACTTCGGCGGGCGTGTGGGCGTCGGTGGCGGTTTCAGCAGCGTCGGTCATCGCATATATCCGTTCGGTTCGAGCAGCATCGAGCATGTCGAGATGCGTCAGGCGAGAACTTTTCCCGTCATCTCGACCATCGGTCCTCGGCAAAGGCGGACCGGCTCGATGCGAACGGGGAAGGCTAGATTAGCCCTTCAACTTTGCTACGGCGTCCACAAGCTGGCCGATATTCTCGATCTCAGCCTGCATGTTCATCGTGATGATGATATCGAACTCATCCTCGATCGCCGCGACGAAGTCCATGACGGTCAGGCTGTCCCACTCCAGGTCGCCCGCAAAGCTGGTTGCCTCGCTCAGTTCGACGCCCTTCTTGTTGAAAGGAGCGATCTGCGCGGCGATGCTGTCGAAAATCTGCTGGCGATCCGTCATTATCTGTTCAAAGCTTTCCCATGAAAGGGCGACTTTTGCCCCCAAGTCCCGCCTTTTGGCAAGGGAATAAGGCGGCAATCGGGCAGCATCGCGCCCGATTATGAGCCGCCCCGTGCTCGCCTTTAGCGGAAATTGTCGGCGTAGGCCTGGATCTTCAGCGTCTTGGGCGGCGTCGGGATGAAAGCGTAGCCGATCTCATACTTGTCGGCATAGGCGCGCGCCGCGTCCAGCGAGGGGAAGGTCAGCTTGACCTGGCTCTGCGTATCACCCGATCCGGCCCAGCCGGTCAGCGGGTCCGGCTTCTTCGCCTCGCTCGGCGCAAATTCCAGAACCCATTTGTCAGTCCGCGCCTTGCCGGACTGAAGGGCGTTCTTCTGAATCTGATAGATGCGCGCAGCCATCGTGGCGTCAAACTCCTGGGAAGGGCGATGCGTCCGTTGCACCAGCGGACGGGCGGAAGTCAAGGCTTGCCACGGGCATCGGCGCGTTTCGTGCGCAGCGTCGCGGCGGCGCCAGCCGGGTCGTCGGGCCAGGGATGCCGGGGATAGCGGCCACGCATCTCCTTTGCGACCGCGCTCCAGCTTCCCGACCAGAAACCCGGCAAGTCCCGCGTAGTCTGGATCGGCCGCCCGGCGGGAGAGGTGAGAGACAGGACCAGCGGAATACGCCCGCTGCCGACCACCGGATGCTCGGCAAGCCCAAACAGCGCTTGTACGCGAAGCTCCACGCGCGGCCCGCCCTCGGCCGCATAGTCGATCTCATGACTGCTCCCGGCGGGCGACTGAAATGCCGGAGGAGCCAGCCTGTCGAGCTGCTGTTTGCCATCCCAGCCGATAATACCCTCCAGAACGCCGGACAATTGCGATCGGTCAATGTCGGACAGTCGCCGCTTGCCCGCGAGCAGGGGCGCAAGCCAATCGTCGAGCGTTGCCAGCAGCGAAGCATCCGACAGCGCCTCTATCCCTGCAAAAGCCCCCCGAATCCGCAGAGACCGCGCGGCATCGGACCAAGGCAGCAGGTCGAGCCCGCCCTGTCTGACGCCGTCCAGCAGAGCCGAGACGACAGCATCTGGGTCCGGCCTGTCGTCTGATCCCGACGACAACCGTACCGCGCCCAGCCGCCTTTCCCGCAGAGCCTCTATCCCTCCGGTTTCCGCCCGGAACCGCACCGTCCGATGTTCCTTCACCCGCCCGCCGAACAGGCGCAGCACTTCGACCTCGCTGATCGGCGCGGCGGAGAGGATACGCGCCCCAGCCGCGCTTCCCTGCACTGCCCCTACCGCGAGCCATTCCTCACGCGCCAGCGAGCTCAGCGGATCGATCCGAAACCCACGCCCGCCAACGCTGGCCCATTCCGCACCATCGGCGGAGCGCCGCTTGGCCACCCGGTCAGGAAAGGCCAGCGCAAGACATAGCCCCGCATCATGCTCGCCCGACGCTGCCTTCTGCCCGGAGCCGACCAGCTTCGCCCAGCGCCTCGCCATCGCGCGCGCGGCATCAGCCCGCTTCCCGCTTTCCCGCCGCCAGCGCGTCCGCCGTTGCGACAGATCGACATCCTGCCCGCCAACCCCGCGCTCTCCCAGCAGCACGGCCACCTCCGCCGCCACCTCGGCCAGCCCCAGCTCGCCCGCGCGCACCAGCATATGTCCGATCCGCGGTTCCACCGGCAATCGCGCCAGCGCTTTGCCGTGCGCCGTGATCCGCCCATCATCGTCCAACGCTTCCAGCACCGTCAGCCGCTTGCGCGCCTCATCCAGCGCGGCGGGCGGCGGCGGATCGAGCCAGCGCAAGCTCGCCGGATCGTTCACCCCCCAAAGCGCGCAATCGAGCAGCAGGCTGGAAAGGTCGCTCTCCAATATCTCGGGCGGATCGAAGGGCGGCATGCCCGCAGTCGCCGCCGCTTCCCACAACCGATAGGCGACGCCCGGCCGCTGCCGCGCTGCACGCCCCGCGCGCTGGGTCGCAGCCGCCTGGCTCGCCCGCTCCGTGACAAGCCGCGTCACCCCCGCCGCCCGGTCATAACGCGGCCGCCGCGCCAGCCCGGAGTCGATCACGATCCGCACCCCATCAATCGTAAGGCTGGTCTCCGCGATAGAGGTCGCAAGGATCACCTTCCGCCGTCCCTCCCGCGAAGGACGAATAGCGGCCCGCTGCGCCGCCGGGTCCAGACTGCCGTGCAGCCGATGCACCTCCACGCCAAGCCCCTCCAGCCGCTCCGCCGTCCGCTCAATCTCCGCCACGCCGGGCAGGAAGGCGAGCAGGTCGCCCTCCGCCTCTTCCGCCAGCGCTCTTCGCACGGCCCCGGCCATCTCATCCTCGATCCGCTTTTCCGCCGCCCGGCCGATATGCCGCAACTCCAGCGGCTGTATCCGCCCTTCGCTTTCCAGCACCGGCGCATCGTCCAGCAACGCCGCAAAGCGCGCCCCATCCAGCGTCGCCGACATCGGCACGATGCGCAGGTCCGGCCGCAATGCCGCCTGTGCATCCAGCGCCAGCGCCAGCCCGAAGTCGCTGTCCAGACTCCGCTCATGCACTTCATCGAACAGGACCGCCGACACGTCCGCAAGCTCCGGATCATCCTGAATACGGCGGACGAAAATGCCCTCTGTCAGGACCAGCAGGCGCGTGGCGGCCGACTGCCTGCTGTCCATCCGCGTCGCATAGCCGACGATCCCGCCCGGAACGCCGCCCATCAGTTCGGCAATGCGCTCTGCCGCCGCGCGAGCCGCCAGCCTGCGGGGGGACAGCAGCAGCACCTGCCCCGTGCACCATGGCTCATCCAGCAGCGCGGGCGCCACCGCCGTCGTCTTGCCTGCTCCCGGCGGCGCGACCAGAACGGCGCTATTCCCCCGCCGCAAGGCGTCCAGCAGCCGGGGAAGAACATCGTGGATCGGCAGCGCGGCACTCATGTCCGTCCCTCTCGCGCCAATCGGCATCCGGTGCAATCCCACTATGCGAGGCGAAAGGTCGCCCTCAAAAGAATGAGCTTATCCGAATAGCAGCTTATGCATCGGGTTTCCCGGATCGAGCAGCATCTTCGCCGTCAGTCCCAGAGACATGATGATCAGCAGGGGCCGTATCAACTTACTGCCGAACCGCATGGCCAGCCGCGATCCGATCTGGCTGCCGGTGATGCTGCCGACGGCCATGGTCAGTCCCGCAATCCACATGACATGGCCGCCCAGCATCATCGTCAACAGGCCCGCCACATTGCTAGCCAAATTGGCGGCCTTTGTCTGAGCCGTCGCGCGGACGAGGCCGAGGCCCCCCAGCGCCAGGAAAATGGTTGCGTAAAATGCTCCGGCACCGGGTCCGAAGAAGCCATCATAAAAGCCGATAGCGCCGATCAACAGGCTCAGTCCCGCCAGTCCCACCCGGCTGTGCCGATCCATTTCGCTGATTCGGGGGGAGAAGGTGAAATAGCCCGCCAGCGCGATCAACAGCGCGGGCATCAATCCCGCCAAAATGGCCGGGTCCACCCGCTGGATCAGCCAGGCACCACCCACTGACCCTATAAATGCCGCGACAATGGGCCAGCGATAGGCTCTCAGGTCCATGTGCCCGGCGCGTGCATAAGCGACGCAGGCGCCAAAGGTGCCCAGTGACGATTGCAGCTTGTTGGTGCCCACCGCCGCAACCGGCGGGACGCCCGCCGCCAGCAATGCGGGCAGGGAGATCAGCCCGCCGCCTCCCGCCATGGCGTCGATGCACCCGGATATCAAAGCCGCAGCCATCAGGAAGGCCAGCGTCTCGGGAGAAAGGATTAGGTCCAACGGCGTCCCACCTCAGCTATCCGCCGCGCCACTTGGCGTCGATGCGCGCCGAGCCTGCCGCCGCTGGAGCAGGAGGCGGCGTTGCTCAATAAGCGCGGGCGATTGCGAACTCGACGGCTTCGGTCAGAGCAGCCTTTGCCTTGCCCGTATCGAACCGGCCCAGTGCATCGATGGCCCGCTGGCCATAGAGCCGCGCCCGCGCGAGCGTATCGTCAATGGCGCCGGTCTTGCGAAGCAGCAGCGTCGCATGCGCCAGATCCTCGTCGCTCACCCGATTGCCTGCGATCGCCTGCTTCCAGAAAGCGCGATCCTCTTCCGATCCACGCGCATAGGCCAGGATCACCGGCAGCGTCACCTTGCCGTCGCGGAAGTCGTCGCCTGCATCCTTACCCATCGTCGCGCCGTCCGATTCATAATCGATGGCGTCATCGATCAGCTGGAATGCGATGCCCAGGTTCCGGCCATAGACGTCTAGCGCCTTTTCCTCGGCCTCGTCCCGATCCGCGACCACCGCGGATATGCGGCAGGCGGCCGCGAACAGGGCAGCAGTCTTCGCGCCGATAATGTCCAGATATTGCTCTTCGCTCGTGTCGATACGACGCTGAGCGGTCAACTGATTGACCTCGCCCTCCGCGATCACAGCGGATGCATTGGACAGGATCTTCAGTATCTTGAGCGACTCGGCCTCGACCATCAGCTCAAAAGCGCGGGAAAACAGGAAGTCGCCCACCAATACGCTGGCGCTGTTGCCCCAGATGATGTTCGCTGTCTTGCGGCCCCGGCGCAGACCAGACCCATCGACCACATCATCATGCAGCAGGGTCGCGGTGTGAATGAACTCAACCGCCGCCGCCAGCTTGTAATGGCGGCTACCCGCATAGCCGACCAGCTGCGCGCAGGCGAGGGTCAGCATCGGCCGCATCCGCTTGCCGCCGCCCGCGATCAGATGGCCTGCCAATTCCGGGATCAGCGGAATGCGCGACTGCATCCGGTCCAGAATCACCGCATTGACCTGGTTCATGCCGTCGGCAACCAGCGTCATCATGGGGGTGAGCGAAGGCGCGCCGTTGGCGCGGCCGATAGGGTGGACATTGCCGGAGATGGGGCCGGAGGAGGGGCCGGAGGCGGGTGCGGTCATGACCCGGCCCATGTGGCGGTGCAAAATGCAGTTGGCAAGCGGGAATAGCTTGCACGGAGCGACGGATGGAGCAAAAAGCGCGCGGATATTTGGAGGATGAGCGTGGACGACACTTTGAAGCGGTATCGCGAGAGCATCGACAACATCGACGCCGCCCTCGTGTTCATGCTCGCCGAGCGCTTCAAGATCACGCAGGCCGTTGGTGAGTTCAAAGCGACGCACGCCCTGCCGCCCGCCGATCCGGGCCGCGAAGAACGGCAGATCAGCCGCCTCCGCCAGCTTGCGACCGATGCCAATCTCGACCCCGACTTCACGGAAAAATTCCTGCGCTTCATCATCGATGAAGTGATCCGCCATCACGAACGGTTGCGGGACGCCTGAGGGAATTATTTTCTTCCCGTTCGCCTTGAGCTTGTCGAGCCGGAGGCCGGCGAAGCCAACGGCCTTACTTTTCTTCAAAGCAAGCAAGGCCCTCATACCGAAGGCAAGGGGCTCCGTTAGAACCCCACTGTTGATCCCACGCCCAAAGTCGTCGTGTCCTAAGCCGGTTCGCTAACCGTTTCCCGCTTGCCCTGCGACCGCCCCAGCAGCACCCCCGTCAGCGCCAGCGCAAAGCCTGCCAACTGAACCGGCACCAGCTTTTCGCCGAACAGCAGCCAAGCCTCCACCGCGGCAAGCGGCGGCACCAGCAGCAACAGCATCGACATCCGCGTCGGTCCCTGCGTCCGCACCAGCCAAATCAGCAGCGACAGGCCGCCCGCCGACAGGCCCAGCACTGACCAGGCCAAGCCCAGCCATAATAAGGGCGCGCCATCCCAACGGGCCTCCCCCATAATAAGCGCCGCCGCGATCGGGACAATCGCACCGCCTGCATTTTGCACCGCGCCGGAAATCCAGATGCCGTCACCTGCTATGGAGCCGCGTTGCACCAGCGTACCCACAGCCATGGCGACCACCGCAAGCATTCCAGCGATCGCAGGCAAAATCGGCACCGCCCCCGCGCCCGACTTCTCGATGGCAGGCAGCAGCACGCAAACCACGCCCGCAATGGCGATCGCCAGCCCCGCCCATCCGCGCGCCAGCAGCCGATCACCCAGCAGGAACGCGCCCGCCACCGCCACCATCAATGGTTGCAGCGCGCCGAGCAGCGACATGATGCCAGCAGGCATGCCGTTATACACCGCCCACCAACTGACGGTCAGGTAAACGCCATGCAGCATCGCGCCCGCCGCCAGATGCAGCATCAGCCGCTTGCCCCGTGGCAACCTCTGACCCGCCCGCCAGGCAACGAAGCCCAACAACAGCGCCGTCAGCGTCATGCGCACGCTCAGGATCAGTTCCGGCGCGCCATGGGGCACCGTCCCACGCGCGACGATGAACCCTGTCGACCAGATCAGGACGAACAGCAGCGAAGCGCCGAAACCGATCACTCGCGCCCGGCCCGTATCGCCGCCCCCGCTGCAAAGGGCGTGATCGCGACGAGCAGCAGCGACGCAGCGCCCAGGAACTTCAGCGCCGCTCCGCTCCCATCGCCCAGCGTCCCCGCGCCAAATATCAGCAACGGCACCGCCAACGGCAGCGCCAGCAATCCGGCCAGCGCCCCGCTCGACCGCAGCCCCGCCGTCAAACTCGCCACCAGCAGCCCCAGCGCCGCCAGCGCTGGCGTGCCGATCAGCAGCCCCAGTTCCAGCATCCCGACCGTCGCGCCATCCAGCTTCAGCAGCGCGCTGGCGGGCAACGTCGCGATCATCAGCGCGGGACCAAAGCCGAGCCAGTGCGCAATCAGCCGCGCCAGCATCACCATTTCATCGCCAACGCCGCGCAAGGCTATCTGGTCAAGCACCCCCGCATCCCGGTCAGGCGCGACCAGCCGATCCACCGGCAACAGGCTCGCCAGCAGCGCCGCGATCCACAACATCCCGCCACCCGACCGCCGCAGCAGCGCAGCGTCCGGCCCCACTGCAAAAGGATAAAGGCTCGCCACCAGCAGCAGGAAAGCCACCGGCAGCCACAGTCCCGCCGACTGCCATGCCTGCCTCAAGTCCCGCGCGACCAGCAGCGCCACCACCCTCACGCCTCCTCCTCCGCGACATAGGCGCTAAGGTCGATCACCACGGGCGAAGCCATCGGCAACGGCTGATGCGACGCCGCAACCACAATACCGCCTCCCGACAGATGCGCCGCCACCGCTGTCCCGAGCAGCCCGAGCGACGCATCGTCCAGCCCATTGCCCGGCTCGTCCAGCAGCCACAGCCTAGCACCACTAGCAATCACCCGCGCCAGCGCCGCCCGTTTGCGCTGCCCGGTCGAGAGCATCCGCACCGGAATCCCGCCAAGCGGCCCCAGCGCCATAGCCTCCAGCGCCCGGTCCAGCGCACTCCCATCGACGCCGTCCAGCCGCGCCCAAAAACCAAGCGCCTCGCGCAAAGGCTCTTCCAGATCCAGCGCCAGCCGCTCATCGGCCAGCGCGATCCTGCCCCGCCGCTCGATCGTCCCTGCCATCGGCCGCAGCAGCCCCGCGCAAATGCGCATCAGGCTCGACTTGCCGATCCCGTTCGGCCCACGCAGCAGGGCGCTGCCCCCCGGCTCCAGCGCCAGGTCGACGCCCCGGAACAGCAGCCGCCCGCCACGCGCGCAGGCGATGCCCGACAGGCGCAGCGCCGCGTCGCTCATGGCGCGACCATGTCCTCCAACACGTGCATATCGATGTCAGAAAGGCCGAAATGATGGCCGATTTCATGCACCACCACATGGGTGATCAGCGCGTCGAGCGGCACGCCCGTTTCCACCCATTCATCCAGCAACGGCCGCCGGAAAAGATGCACCATGGGCGGGCCGTCTCCCGTCTGCTCGGGCTCCCCCACCGGCCGCCCGGTATAAAGGCCGGTCAGACCGAACGGGTCGTCAATCTCCATCTCCTTCAATATCCGTTCGTCGGCAAAATCCTCGACGAACAGGACCACGTTGGACAGATGGGACCGGAAAGGGTCGGGCAAGCGCCCCAGCGCCTCAAGCGCCAGTCGTTCGATCTGCGCTACGGTTGGCGCGAAAAGAGGGGGTTGACCGGCATCTGACATGGCTGCGACATAGGCGAAACAATATTATGAGGATAGAGCCATGATTGGTAAACTGTCCGGCGACGAACGGGCGCAGGGGCTTGCTTCTCTTGCCGATTGGACGCTGGTGAACAACCCCGAAGGCATCAAGCGGCGCTTCACCTTTGCCGACTTCAATGCCGCGTTCGGATTCATGACCCGCGTCGCGCTTCTGGCTGAGCAGGCAAACCACCATCCCGAATGGTTCAACGTCTATAACCGCGTGGACATCACCTTGACGACGCATGACGCCGACGGCCTGTCGCGCCGTGACATAGATCTTGCAAAGGCGATCGACGCACTGCTCCCCGCCTGAGCCGACGGTTCGATCAGGGTTGCCCTTCGATGCGATCCTCATAACCATGCAGCGCAGCGGTCACTGCCGGGTCACCAGCATAGCGGCGGCGCAGCATGGCGAGTTTCGCGTCGGTGCCGGTGCATAATTCGGCGATGCTTTCCATCAGGAACACGCGCCTTTCCCCATCATAGGGTTTCTCGCCCCGGAAATGGTCGCAACTGTCCCGATCGACCATGAAGCTGGTGACTTCCTGCGGGAAGGGCGTCGCCAGCGCAGCGTCGGGAGAGGGAGGCAGGTCCAGCGATCCGCGCGGTGCGGGCTGCGCCTGCACGGTTACCTCGGCCGAAGGGCGCTGCGGCGCCGCGACCACCTCGATCGGCTCACCCTCGATAGCGTTGGCGGAAAGCACGGGCTCTGGGGCAGTCACATTGTCCGTGGACGCGGCATCGCCAGACGCGTCACGGCAAGCCGCGGTCAGCGCCAGAATCATCACCAATGGAACCAGCCCCACCCGTGCGCCCACCGATTTCCTCCCGCAAAATGGCAATGAGATCAGCGACATGCGGTAGCCGCTGTTCCTCCTCATCGAGAATCGCCATGAATGCGGCTTGCCTATAATCGCGCACGCGTTCTTCCGAAAGGCGGCTTGCCGCGGGTAATGCGGAAATTACGATATCCAACAGCCGTTCGACACCATGAAGGCGTCCCCATAAATAGTCATTCTCCCGATAGGCCCGGCTAAAAAATGCACCGAAGTTATTGAATTCAATGCCTTTTAGCGTTGCTTCTGCCCCGCCTGACCGGATGGCGCTGCAGTCCTCAGGCGAAATCCGGTCCACCTTCACCGGATCATATTCTTCCATGGCGTGGCCCTGGAGCAACGGTAGGGTGGCGATGTCGTAAAAGGGGAAGCCGAGATAGGAGAGCAGCATGATCCGCCGCTCCGCCTTGGGAAGTCCCGCGAGCGCGTCGGCCAGCATCATCTCCGCCACATCATCCCGGGCCTTCAGGTCGCGTACCTGTGCGATCGCGTCCAGCGCCGCCGCCGGGTCGGAGGGCACCTGCTTGGCTGCGGCGCGGATCGCGCCATTATAGAAATCGGTGCCTTCGCATTCTGTATAATGCGCCATCGATTCATAGATGGCGTCGTGCATCTTCTGGATCGCGCCGTTGCCGGCCTCAGAATCGATTTCCAGCGTGTCGGCCAGCCGCCGAGCCAGAAAGCGCAGGCGGCGGATGCGAAAACTCAGGTCATGGGTGCGGAAGAAGGCGACCGGCGGCGATCCTGGCCCGACATCCTCGATCAGCTTGTCCGCGCCGATCGTCCGGACATGCGACCACAGCGCCTGCCGGAAATTTTCCCGCATCAACGGGCTGTCCTCATCGCTCAGGCGGAACAACAAGCCGGCCAGATCCTCGACGATGCCCGACAGCTTCAGATGACCATAGGCCGGAAAGGCGAAGCCTGCCGAGTTCGCCGCCCGCAACTGCGCCTTCGCGCGCCAGGCGGACAGCCGCGCGGGCGTCGGACGGTCAAGGAACAGCATGCCGCCAATCGTGTTTTCGACCTCCGCCTCGATCCCCGGCCTTAAGGCATTCAGAATGCGTACCATCCGGCGAATGCGCGAAGAATGGCGATCGATCGCTTCCAGATTGTCGCGGATCGGCTGCTCGCGCGGAATGTCGCTGAGCGCGCCGAAAATCGTGCGGAAGAAACCGGGCAGCTGAGCCTTGTCCTCTGGCGTCGCGTCTTCCTGCTCGCCCTCCCGGTTCAGCCGGATCGATCGACGGCCCGGCTTCGGATCAATATAGACGAAGCGCCGATCCACCTCGCGCCGCGACGGACGGTTGCGGAGAGCGCCGATCGCCTGTGCGAAGGGTGCGTTCGCCAGCACCGATCCGTCGATCAGTATCGCGTCCTCCGCGTTGCCGCGCGCCCAATGGCGCGGCAGGGCATGGGCCAGAAACGCGTCCCGGGTCGGCCATGCGCGGTGCCGCTGTTTCAGCACGCGGTCCAGTTCGCGCACCGTGAAGGGGGGGAATGCGCCGGGGAAGCTCGCCGTCGCCCGCGCGGCGAATACCAACTCGGCCGGGTCGGCGAACAGCCGGTCGCCACGCCCCCGCGCGTGGAAACCGATGGAAAGGCGATGTTCGGTTTCCACCACCTGGGGCGGGCTGTTGAGGTTTAGGCTTTGCGGATGGCCTTCGAAATCCGTGACCGTGACGAACAGGTCCAACGGGTGCCCCTCGGGCAACAGCGGTGGCCCGCGCTCGGCCGCTTCCATCGCATCGAAGGCGTCAAGCATCATCGCCGTGAAGATTTCACCGCCAAAGGGCGGTTCGAACCATCTGGACCGGATGAAATTCGACAGCTTGTGCCGCACCTCCTCGCGCGTATCGGGTGCGACGGTTCTCTCCACTGTGTCGCCGGGTCGCCGCGCGGCCATCCACACCAGCGGCGTTGCCCAGAATTTGCTGATCCGCCGCGCTGGACGCGCATCCGGGTCCAGCAACTGCTCCACATCGGCATTTTCCAGCCACAGATCGGTCAATGGCTCGAGCGACTGGCCGGTTTCGATCGCCTGCGCCAGAAATATGCCGTTGATGCCGCCCGCGCTCGCCCCGGCGATGATGTCGGGCATTACGCGCAACCGGATGCCGCTTGCCGCTTCCAGGTCTTCCAGCAGCTCCCTGTAAACCGCTTCGCTGCCCTTGCTGCTCGGGGTGCCGTCATGGAAACCCCGGCTTGCCCGCGCCAACCGCCAGATTTCCTTGGTGATGCCGTGCATATAGACGGCCAGACTGATCCCCCCATAGCAGACCAGCGCCAGTCGAAGTTCGCGCTCCTTCATGCGGCGCGACTCCTAAGCCCTACGCTGCAAGTGCTGCGGCCTTGTCCGGAACCCATCCCCCGTTCGCCTTGAGCCTGTCGAAGCCTGTCCTGAGCGCCTGCTGCAAGCAGGCAGTCTAAGGGGGCTTCACTTGTCCTTGATACCACAGGCAAAGGCTTCGTCAGGTCCAGTCCGAACGAAAACACCGAACTCACAACCGAAACTCCGCCCAGATTGGCAAATGATCCGAAGCCTTGCGCGACGCCGCACTGTCATGCACGCCGCTGTCCACCAGCTTCAATTGCCCGCAATGCATGATCCGGTCGAGATGCGCCACGGGCCGCCGCGCATGAAAGCTCCGTCCGCAAGGCGCGAAACTATAATGGCGCGCAAAGTCTGCCAGACACCCCCGATTGGCGCTCCATTCGTTGAGATCGCCCATCAGCACGGTCGGCATTGCGTCTCGTTGCGCCGCCGCATGGATGACCGCCGCCGCCTGCTTGCGTCGCCACAGCCCCGACAGGTCGAGATGCATGCCAAATACGCGCAGCTTCGACTTGCCCAGTTCAACCTCCGCCATCGTCGCGCCACGCGGTTCCAGGCAGGGCAGGTGCAGCACGTCATGGGTGCGGATCTCCGCCTCCTTCCGCACCAATATCGCGTTGCCATGCCAGCCCATCGAATCAACATGCACGTTCAACGGCACCGGCTTATATTGGCTCATCGATTCCAGCAGCCACGGCGGAATGGCGGCCGATCGAACGCCAAATCGGCGATCCGCTTCCTGCAGCGCGATCACGTCCGCGTCCAACTCTCCCAGCACCTCCAGCACTCGTTCGGGGCTGCGGCGGCGGTCGGTGCCAATGGCTTTGCGGATATTATAGCTGGCAACGCGTAACGACTTCATGGCGAGACAATGCGCCACATCCGCATGAGTTTCCAGCGCTCTTGGACGGTCTCCAAACTTCTTCGTCATAAGGCGGGCGGGGCGAGGGGGGGTGGTCCATCCGTTCTTTGTTCTTGAAACGTTCACCGTGGCAAGTCATAGCTCCCCCATGGCCAAGGCAAAGCGCAAATTCGTCTGTCAGCAGTGCGGCACGCTCTCCTCCCGCTGGCAGGGGCAATGCGATGACTGCGGCGAATGGAACAGCATTGTCGAGGAAGCGTCCGAGACCATCTTTTCCGCGCGCCATGATTTGCAAAGCGGCGGACGCGCCCTGACCCTCGTAGGCCTGAACAGTCAGGTTGAACTGCCCCAGCGCACCAGCACCGGCATCGCGGAGTTCGACCGCGCCTTGGGAGGCGGCATCGTTCCGGGTTCCGCCACGTTGATCGGCGGCGATCCGGGGATCGGCAAGTCCACCCTGTTGCTTCAGGCGGCCGCCCGCATCGCCGCGCGCGGCCTTTCCGTTGCTTACATCAGCGGTGAAGAAGCGGCGGATCAGGTGCGCCTGCGGGCGCAGCGCCTCGGCCTTGGCGACGCGCCCGTGCAACTCGCCAGCGCAACCTCCGTCCGCGACATCCTGACCACGCTGGGGGAGGGGGAGCCGCCCGCGCTGCTCGTCATCGACTCCATCCAGACGATGCACAGCGACCTTATCGAAGGCGCGCCGGGCACCGTCAGTCAGGTGCGCGCATCCAGCCAGGAACTCATCCGCTTCGCCAAGCAGCGCGGCACAGCCGTCATCCTCGTCGGCCATGTGACCAAGGATGGCAGCATCGCCGGGCCGCGCGTTCTTGAGCATATGGTCGACACGGTGCTGAGCTTCGAAGGCGAGCGCAGCCATCAATATCGCATCCTGCGCGCGATCAAGAACCGCTTCGGCGGCACCGACGAGATCGGCGTATTCGCGATGGTAGCGGAGGGGCTGGAGGAAGTCTCCAACCCATCGGCGCTGTTCCTCACCCATCGTGACGAAACCGTTACGGGCGCGACCGTCTTTCCTGCATTGGAGGGCACACGCCCCGTTCTGGTGGAGATACAGGCGCTCGTCGTCCGCCTGTCCAGCGGCGCCACGCCCCGGCGCGCGGTGGTGGGCTGGGACAGCGGCCGCCTCGCCATGGTCCTCGCCGTACTGGAAGCGCGCTGCGGCCTCAGCTTCTCCACCTGCGAAGTCTATCTGAACGTCGCTGGCGGCTACCGCCTGTCCGATCCCGCCGCCGACTTGGCGGTTGCCGCCGCGCTCATATCGGCGCTCGCGGAACGGCCGGTGCCCGCCGATCTGGTCCTCTTCGGCGAAATCGCGCTTTCGGGGGAAATCCGCCCCGTCGCTCATGCCCCGCTGCGCCTGCGCGAATCGGCCAAGCTTGGCTTTGAACGCGCCTATGTTCCCTCAGCAGTCGCTGACGGGGTGAAGGGAATAGCGGTCAGCGGCTACCGCGCGTTAAGCCAACTGGTTGACCAGATGCTCGGCCGCGGATAGCCCGGCGCTCATGAACGCCGTCGATATCCTCGTCCTTCTCGCCATCGGCGGGTGCGCCGTATTGGGCTTGCTTCGTGGTTTCGTTCTTGAAACCCTTTCGTTGATCGCCTGGGTCCTCGGCATCTTCGCCATCCGCCTCTTCCACCCCTCCGCCACCGAACTCCTCACCCCCCTGGTCGGAACCACCGGAGGCGCGTCAATTCTCGCATTCCTTCTTGTGTTCGGCATCACCTTCGGCGCAGGAAAACTCCTCGCCCACGCCATCGGCCGCCGCACCCGCCAGTCGATTCTTGGCCCCATCGATCGCGTCCTCGGCGGCGGCTTCGGCGCCATCAAGGGATTGATCGGCGCAACGCTGGTCTTCCTCGCATTCAGCCTGACCTACGACACCTTCTACGGCAGCGGAGAGCGCCGCCCCGATTGGCTTTCCGACGCCCGCACCTATCCGCTGCTCAACGCCAGCGGCCAAGCCATCAGCGAATTCGTGGCCGAACGCCGCGCCAGAAAGTCGGACGCCGAAAGCGACTGATCGCTATAGCCAGCCCTTTGCGCGGTAAGCGTCCGCTGTTGCTTTCAATCCCTCTTCGGTAGCAACTTCAGGCACCCACAATTTTTTGGGAGGCTGCTTGCGCTTTGTGACCACCCAATCGGGATGGCAGAAATAGCTGACCCTATCCTGCGTGAGTTTCGCGCCTTTGCCCCGCAGCATGCGATCCAGCCGCGCGCCGAGGCCCAGTGCCCAGTTGGGCGTGGAAAAAGTCCGCACGGGCCTTCCGACCGCTCGTCCGATCGCCTGTCCAAAGTCCAGATGGTCCCATCCGCCCGGCGTGCCGTCGTCCGCTTCATAACTGTGAGCAAGGCTCATCTCCGTCTCGCCAGCAAGCCGCAGAAGCAACCGACTGAGGTCGCTGACCTCGATCAGGGATAGCCGTCCACCCGGGGGTAGTAGCATGATGCCCCGCTTGGCCATCCGGAACAGCTCCAGCATTTCCCGATCACCCGGCCCATAGATCGCAGGCGGGCGCACGATCGTCCAATCCAGTCCGCTCGCCTTGACGTGACGTTCGGCGAGCGCTTTGGACCAGCCATAGTCGGACAGTTTTGGTTCCCGCGCGGCAAGCGAGGACACATGGACCAATCGCCGCACCCCGCGCTGCCGCATGGCATCGATGACCGCCATCGTCCCACGCGCGTTCCCGGCCTCGAACCCGTCGCGATCGGCCGCGTTTACGACGCCTGCAATATGGACCACCACGTCGGCGTCGCGTATCAGTGTGTTCAGCGCCGCACGGTCCTCAAGCGATCCGGGCACCCACTTTAGCCGGGCGCGAGGCGGCTGCGCCTTTCGGGTGATGGCTGTCACATGATGCCCAGCGTCCAAAGCCTGATTGAGCGTTTCGGCGCCGACAAAACCTGTCGCGCCGGTCATGGCGATGCGTAATTTCATGGGGATCAGACCATGGCCATCTGGTCGCGATGAACGAGTACGGATCGGGGCAGGTGGCCCAGCAAAGCCGCAATATCCTCACTGCGTTTGCCTGCGACCCTCGCCGCCTCCTCGCTGTCATACTCGCTTAGCCCACGCGCGATCACTCGGCCATCCGGCGCGACGATATCAACGACATCACCTCGCACGAATGCGCCTTCTATCTTCGCCACACCCGCAGGCAGCAAGCTGTTCCCGCGTCCTAACGCTTTTTCCGCACCGGCATCGACGATGATGCGCCCGCGAACGGTCAAACGCCCGGCAAGCCATCCCTTCCGCGCCCGCTTGGCAGGGGCCGCGAGGAAGATCGATCCCTTGCCACCATTGATCCAATGTGACAGCGGAGCATCGACCTTGCCGGAAATGATGGCGAGATGCGCTCCGGCCCCTGTCGCGATCCGCGCCGCCTCGATCTTGGAGGTCATGCCTCCCGATCCCATTCCAGAGGCGGATCCACTGTCCGCCATATTTGCGATCCGCGCGTCAATGCGCTCGATTGTGTCTATCAGCATGGCGCTCGCATCGACATGCGGGTTGGCGGTGTAAAGCCCATCGACGTCGGAAAGCAGCACCACCGCGTCGGCCCGTGCTGCCTGTCCGATACGTGCCGCCAGCCGATCGTTATCGCCAAAACGGATCTCCGCTGTGGCGACGCTGTCATTCTCATTTACCACCGGCACCACATTGAGTGTGATCAGGCGTTCCAAAGTCGCAGACGCATTCAGATAGCGCCGCCGATGCTCAAGATCGTCCAGAGTCACCAGCATCTGCGCGGCGGTGATCTCCTTGTCCTGCAACAACCGAGCCCAACATTGCGACAGTGCGATCTGTCCCGTTGCCGCTGCGGCCTGAGCGTCTTCCAGACTGCCACGCCCACCCTTCGGCAGCTTCAATCGCCGTGCGCCCAGCGCAATTGCGCCTGATGAAACGATAATGATCTGCTGCCCGGCTGCCTTGCGGTCAGCGACATCTTCGACCAAGGTTCGGAGCCACGCTTCGCGAACCTCGCCATTCCCATCGACCAGCAGGGCTGAGCCGATCTTGATGACCAGTCGCCGAACTTGAGAGGGGGGGAAGCCTGAAAGAGAGGAAGTCACGGGAATCAGTTCCGTCCGCCTGGAACGTGAAGTATAAGTGGAGAGTGAGGAGTGTTCAGATCGGCGACCATGAAGCGTCGCCTTCGTCACTGGCCTCTTCCTCCATCGGCCTGCCGTCCGCAAGCAATGGCAGGACAGCATCCAGCAGCGGTTGCACACCTTCGCCAGTCGCGCCCGAGATGATGAATATCTTCTCCACGCCAGCCTCCCGCCGGAGCTGGGCGGCGATGTCTTCCATCAATTCCGGCCCGAGCAGGTCGCCCTTGTTAAGCGCGACGATCTGCGGCTTGTCGGCGAGCCCCTCGCCATAGGCTTCCAGTTCATCCTGCACGATCCGGAACTGTTCGACCGGATCGTCCCCAGTGGCATCAACGAGGTGCAGCAGCACGCGGCAGCGCTCGATATGGCCAAGGAATCGGTCGCCGATGCCCGCACCTTCGGCTGCACCCTCGATCAAGCCAGGGATGTCTGCCAGGACGAATTCCTTGTCACGGTGCGTGACGACGCCGAGCTGCGGTTTGGTGGTGGTAAAGGCATAGGCCCCCACTTTGGCCTTCGTATTGGTCACCTGATTGATGAAGGTCGACTTGCCCGCGTTCGGCATTCCGACCAAACCCACGTCGGCGAGCAATTTAAGCCGCAGCCAGACCCACATTTCCTGTCCCGGCCAGCCCGTTCCATGCTGTCGCGGCGCACGGTTGGTGCTTGTCTTGTAAGACAGGTTGCCCCGGCCGCCATCGCCCCCGCGCAACAGGACCAAGCGTTGCCCTACCTCTGTGAAGTCGGCGAGAAGCTCCTGATCTTCATAGTCGGGATAACCATCCTCGTCCTCGGTGCCCTCGATAGGCTGGGGATCGGACAGGATCTGCGTTCCCACGGGCACCTTGACGACGAGGTCGTTTCCGCCTGCGCCGTAACGATTCTTTCCCGCACCCGGCATCCCACGCTGCGCCTTGAAATGCTGGGTGTAGCGGAAGTCGATGAGGGTATTGAGGCCAGCTACGGCTTCGAAGATGATATCTCCGCCCTTGCCGCCATTGCCGCCATCAGGGCCGCCATATTCGACATATTTTTCACGCCGGAAACTGACCGCGCCGGGGCCACCCCAGCCGGATTTTATGTATATTTTCGCCTGATCCAGAAAATGCATGGGCTGGCCCATAGCCGCTTATGACGCGGAATTAAACCTCGCCGTCTGCTATCGCTCGAAACTCACCTTTTCCATGCGGGACGGCGTCTGCCGACGCCGTCCTTCTTCGTTCAGGCCGCGAGCGCGGGCATGGCGTCGTGATAAAGGTCCATTGCAGGATCAATCATCATGCGCCCGGGCACGCCTTCTTCAAAAATCAGGCATTCAGCCGTATTTCCACGCGCCGGACTGTAACGTTGCTCCACCCGGCCGGTGTAACGAAAGCCGATTTTCCGAAGCACATTGCCTGACGCCGGATTGTCAGCGAAATGCGCTGCGCGAATCCCGCTGACGCCAGCTGCTCGGGCCATGCCGTACACCGCGCTGGCGGCCTCCGTCGCAAAGCCCAGCCCCCAATAGGGACGCGCTATCCAATAGCCGAGTTCAGGCGTGCCATCCTCGGTCAAATGGATGCCGCACCCGCCGACCAGGCGCGGAGCACCGCGAGTGCGGGAAAAAGCCAGAAGACGTGGCAGGCGTGTATCCTGCGGAAGGGCAAGGAAGCTGCGCGCGTCATCAATGTCATAGGGCGCCGACACGCGGACAAGGTTGCGCAGGACCGCCGGATCGCCAATCGCTTCGGCCAGCGCGGATGCGTCTTCCATCCAGCCGGGTCTCAGAAGCAGGCGGGGGGTACGGGCGAACATTTGAAAATCTCTCCTCTGATCGACACGCCAATGGCCGTAAAAAGTTACGGCTTGACGACTTCTTTCCTCTGGCTGTGCCCCGCCCGCATGACGCGTGAGAAGGCTCAGGGTTCCAGAGGTTTGAGGGAAAATGAGGGGAGGTGCCGCCGAACGGAAAAAGGGGCGCTCCCGGATGGGGCGCCCCTTTTTCCCTCGGATTATCAGAGATGGTCCAAGACCATCTTCCGGAAGGATCGCCCCAATGATGAGGGACGATCCGTCATTGAACGTCCGTTATTCGGCTGCTTCAGCCATGGCATCGACCGACACATATTTACGGCCGAGCTTGCCAGTATGGAATACCACACGACCTTCGCCCAGTGCGAAGAGGGTGTGATCCTTGCCCATGCCAACATTGCGGCCGGGATATACGCGCGTGCCGCGCTGGCGAATGATGATGTTGCCGCCGATCACTTCCTGACCGCCGAACTTCTTAACGCCAAGGCGCTTCGATTCCGAATCGCGACCGTTGCGCGATGAACCGCCAGCTTTCTTATGTGCCATGACTCAAACTCCTCGAAACTGGACTGCGGCTCAGGCGATCGACACGATCTTCAGGATCGTGTGGTTCTGGCGATGGCCGTTCTTGCGGCGGTAATTGTGACGACGGCGCTTCTTGAAAACGATAACCTTTTCGCCCTTCGCCTGCGCGATGATTTCGGCGGCGACGGTCAGCTTGCTGGCGTCCTTCACGTCGCTGCCTTCGCCGGCGAACAGGACGTCATCCAGCGTCACCTTATCACCAGCCTCACCGGCCAGCTTCTCGACGACGATCTTGTCTCCGGCGGCGACGCGATACTGCTTGCCGCCCGTGCGCACGACTGCGAACATGGCTCTTCTCTTCTTGTTCAAATCTGCTTTACGCAAATCGCCGAGGACATGACATCCTGTTGACCCGCGCGGGAATGTGGCCCGGTAGTGGACTGACTCGCTTATGTCAACCGGGAAGCCCCCTTCTTAAGGGTGGTTTTTGCGCAGGTCAGTGCCTATCTTCCCGTCTCGAAGGGAACCCGACGCGCATGATGCCGACATCGTATAGTACTGGCAGCATGAGAGGCAGGCTTCTCTTCATGCTGACCCTGTGGATGGCGATCGGTGTTGCGTTATTAAGTGCCCTGACGCCATTGGGGCCGCCGTCCAGCATAGCAACGGGCTCGGCGTTCAATCCCGCCACCACAGGCGTGGTGCTGAAGGCCCGGACCCAATCGGCACCGGCCGACTACCGCCTGACCCAGCCCGATGGTTCGGGCGACAACCCCTTGTTATCGCCATTGATGCCATGGTTGGTATCTGTAGCGGGCCTGTTGGCCGTCGTGGGGTGGTCGCGATCTAATCCCTCATATGTCCGCACCCGCCCCTCGCTCTTGCGCGGGGGTATTTCACACGCCTTTCACGCTCGCGCTCCGCCTGCCCTGACTTAACGCCCACTCCGTTAATCGTCAGGCAGGAGAGATCCATGACCCGCAGACAGTCACGCCGCAGCAACCGACGGCCGCCATGGTGGTTCATACCCGCCGTGTTCACTGGGCTGGGTGCTGCCGTCAGCCGCTATGCTAGCGGTCGCAGAATGAAAATATGATAGGCTGCCGGTGAAGGTTCAGAGGGCCGCACCGGCAGACAGGGAAGGACGTCCATGCCTCATCACACGCCCCTGATCGGAACAATCGTCGCGGGCCTCGTTGTTGCTTTCATAATGGGTGCCATTGCCCATCGTCTCAAACTTTCGCCGCTTGTCGGTTACCTTATCGCGGGGATCATGGTTGGTCCTTTCACCCCAGGCTTTGTCGCCAACACCAGTCTGGCCAACGAATTGGCCGAAATCGGTGTCATTCTGCTGATGTTCGGGGTGGGACTTCATTTTTCGCTGCGTGACTTGCTGTCGGTGAAGAATATCGCCGTACCCGGCGCCATTGGGCAGATCGCGGTGGCAACGCTGCTCGGCATGGGACTGTCGCACTATATGGGCTGGCCAGTGATGGGCGGCATTGTGTTCGGCCTCGCTCTTTCGGTCGCGAGTACGGTCGTCTTGCTGCGCGCCTTGCAGGGGGCGGATCTTGTGGAGACGCGGCGGGGGCGCATAGCTGTTGGCTGGCTGATCGTCGAGGATCTGGTGATGGTGCTGGCGTTGGTACTGCTACCCGCGTTGGCGAAGGTTATGAACAATGCAGACGCATCGGCCGGGATGGGTGACCTGCTGGCACCGCTGCTGAGTACCCTGCTGAAGGTGGCCGGTTTTGTCGCCCTGATGCTTGTGGTGGGCCGACGGGTCATTCCTTGGGCGTTGCACTGGGTAGTTCACACCGGATCGCGGGAGTTGTTTCGCCTGGCTGTGCTTGCCATCGCCCTTGGCGTGGCTTTCGGCGCGGCCGTGGCGTTCGATGTGTCATTTGCCTTGGGCGCCTTCTTCGCGGGCATGATCCTGGGCGAGACGCCGCTTAGCCGCCGCGCGACGGAGGAAACGCTGCCGCTGCGCGACGCATTCGCTGTGTTGTTCTTCGTGTCGGTGGGCATGTTGTTCAATCCGTCAGTGCTCGTCGAACAGCCGTTACCATTGCTGGCCACTGTAGCGATCATCATCGTCGGTAAGTCTATCGCCGCGTTCGCGATCGTGCGCGCCTTCGGCCATCCGGGAGATACTGCGCTGACGATCGCGGCGAGCCTGGCGCAGATCGGCGAGTTTTCCTTCATCCTCGCCACATTGGGCACTGGCTTGGGCGTGCTGCCTGCGGAAGGACGCGACTTGATCCTTGCGGGCGCGATTGTGTCGATCTTTTTGAATCCGTTCATCTTCTCGATGATCGTGCGGGCGCATAAGAAGGAGGAGATTGAGGAAGAAGCAGAAGCGGAAAAGGCGCGCCAGCGTCCGCACATCGGACATGTGATCCTGGTCGGATATGGCCGGGTCGGCAAGATGATTGCGGAGCGCCTGTCCGAACGCAATGCCCATTTCGTTGTGCTGGAGACGGACCCGGAACGAGCAGAGGAGGCCGCGGAGGCGGGCCATCCGGTAGTGCGGGGAAGTGCACTGGAGGACCGTTATTTGATGGCTGCTGGCATTTGCGAGGCTCGACGGTTGCTGATCGCGGTGCCGGAAGGGTTTGAAGGTGGTGCGATCCATGAGCATGCGCGTCACCTCAATCCCAACCTGCAGGTGATTGCGCGAGCGCATAGTGATGCAGAGGTCGCGCATCTGGAAGGGATTGGCGTGCCCCATGTCGTCATGGGAGAGCGTGAGCTGGCAGCGCGGATGCTTCAGTTATCCGGCGCGGGCTGAACGTCGGTTGAGGCTGTCTCAGTCAACAATGTGCTCCTGTAAAGCCAGGAGCACATTGTTTTGGGAGCGGTGTCTTATCCGCGTGGCTTGCGAGGCGGGCCTTTGCGGGGGCCGCCCTTGAAAGGCCGGGCGCCATAAGCTGGCTTCGGACCACGACCTTCATTCGGGCGGCCCTTGCCACGTGGCGGCCCTTCGCGGCGGTTCTCGCGCGCTGTGTCCCGAGGTGTTCCCTCAATCTGTTCGAACTGGACTTCAGCGCCCTCGTCGCTCGCCTCGCCCGTGCGCTTTACCGAGCCGATGAAGCGGGAAACGATGGCGCTGGGGATTTCGAACAGCGTCTCGTTGGCGGCGATCCGGATCGCGCCGATGTCCTGGCGTGACACATGGCCTCGGCGGCAGATCAGCGGCAGGATCCAACGCGGGTCGGCATTGTGACGGCGGCCGATGTCCATGCGGAACCAGACGGTATCCTCAAAGCCCGGACGAGGCCCATCGCGGCGCGGCGGGGCTTCGCTGGCGTCGAGCAGTTCTTCGGGCGCGGGGAGGGCGGCGCGGGCGCTTTTCACCAGCATCGCCGCGATCTCCTTGGCGGACTTGGTTTCCAGCAACTCGGCGCCCAGTGTCCAATCCAGCTCGTCCAGCTCGGCGCGCTCCATCAGCTTTTCGCGCAGGCGAGAATTGTCCTGCTCCTGGATCGCTTCCTTGCTCGGCGGAGTGCCCCATTCGACCGGGATTTTGGCGCCACGCAGCATGGATTCGACACGGCGGCGGCGGGGGTAGGGGACGATGAGGACAGCCGTGCCCTTCTTGCCTGCGCGCCCGGTGCGGCCGGAACGGTGCTGCATCGTTTCTGCATCGCGCGGGATTTCGACGTGCACGACGAGGCTGAGGTTGGGAAGGTCGATACCGCGCGCTGCGACGTCGGTGGCCACGCACACACGAGCGCGGCGGTCGCGGAGGGCTTGCAGCGCATGATTGCGCTCATTCTGGCTATGCTCACCCGACAGCGCCACGGCGGCGAAACCGCGTTCAGTGAGGCTGGCATGGAGGTGGCGGACATTGTCGCGGGTGGCGCAGAAGAGGATCGCGGTTTCTGCCTCATGATAGCGCAGCAGATTGACCACCGCGTTCTCGATGTCGGCGGGGGCGACCGTCACGGCCTGATAGGTGATATCGCCGTGCCCGCGTTCGTCGCTGACAGTCGAAATGCGCAGCGCGTCCTGCTGGTAGCGCTTGGCGAGCGCAACGATCGGCTTCGGCATGGTGGCGGAGAAGAGGAGGGTGCGGCGGCCTTCGGGCGCGCCGTCTAGAATCTCTTCCAGATCTTCGCGGAAGCCCATGTCGAGCATTTCGTCAGCTTCATCGAGGACGACGGTCTTGAGCCCTGACAAGTCCAGTGCGCCGCGTTCGAGATGGTCGCGCAGGCGGCCGGGGGTGCCGACGACGATGTGCGCGCCGTGGGAAAGGGCGCGGCGTTCCTTGGCGGCGTCCATGCCGCCGACGCAGGTGGCGATGCGGGCGCGGGCTTCGCCGTAGAGCCACTCCAGTTCACGGCTGACTTGCAGCGCCAGTTCGCGGGTGGGGGCGATGGCGAGCGCGAGCGGCTTTCCCGCTACGGGCAGGCGCATTTCTTCACCCAGCAGTTCGCCCGCCATGGCAAGGCCAAAAGCGACCGTCTTGCCTGAGCCGGTCTGCGCCGAGACGATGAGGTCGCGGCCTTCCGCTTCGGGCTGGGTGACTTCGGCCTGGACGGGGGTCAGGCTTTCATAGCCTTTTCGCGTCAGGGCGTCCGAGAGGAGGGGGGGGAGATGTTCAAAAGACATTATATTTTCCGTCGGTAAAGCGACCCGCCATTCCCGACGGATACATGATGACCTGATGTGCTTCGGCCGCTGCCGGAGCCCGGGATGCAAGGTCACACACCCCGAAGTTCACACCGTCCCTGAGGGACTTCTGCTCAAGGCAGAAATGGGTGCCGGAAGGCACCCAAATAAGAAGGCCGCCTTCCCCCGCAAAGAGGGAAGGCGGCCCCTATATTAACTATTGCGAGGGATCAGACCGAAGCGACTTCCGCCACATCGACCTTCACGCCCGGACCCATCGACGATGATAGGGCGATCTTGCGGACATATTTGCCCTTCGAACCCGACGGCTTCGCCTTGACGATTGCGTCAACGAAGGCGTCGAAATTCTTGCGCAGGTCTTCGGCCGAGAAGCTGGCCTTGCCGAGACCGGCGTGGATGATGCCAGCCTTTTCGACGCGGAATTCGATCTGACCACCCTTGGCGGCCTTCACGGCTTCAGCGACGTTCGGAGTGACGGTGCCGAGCTTCGGGTTCGGCATCAGGCCCTTGGGACCTAGAACCTTACCAAGGCGACCGACCAGGCCCATCATGTCGGGCGTGGCGATGACGCGCTGGAAGTCGATGTTGCCAGCCTGGATGCTGTCCAGCAGATCCTCGGCGCCCACGATGTCGGCGCCAGCGGCGGTCGCGGCTTCAGCCTTGTCGCCACGGGCGAACACGGCGACGCGAACGTCCTTGCCGGTGCCTGCGGGCAGGGTGACGACGCCACGGACCATCTGGTCGGCGTGACGCGGGTCAACGCCCAGGTTGATCGCGATTTCGACGCTTTCGTCGAACTTGGCGGTCGCGTGGGTCTTGATCAGGCCCAGCGCCTCGTCAACGCCGTGCAGCTTCTCACGGTCAACCGCAGTGGCGAGAGCCTTCGCCTTCTTCGTCAGCTTTGCCATGGTCTTAGCCCTCCACCACTTCGAGGCCCATCGCGCGAGCGGAGCCTTCGATGATCTTCGTCGCTGCGTCGATGTCGTTCGCGTTCAGGTCAACCATCTTGGCCTGCGCGATTTCGGCGAGCTGGGCGCGGGTGATCTTGCCAGCGACGACCTTGCCCGGCTCCTTGGAACCCGACTTCAGGTTAACGGCCTTCTTGATCAGATAGGTGGCGGGCGGCTGCTTCGTGACGAAGCTGAACGAGCGGTCCGCATAGACGGTGATGATGGTCGGCAGCGGCGTGCCCTTGTCCATCTTTTCCGTCGAGGCGTTGAACGCCTTGCAGAATTCCATGATGTTCACACCGCGCTGACCCAGCGCCGGACCGATCGGCGGCGAGGGGTTGGCGGCTCCAGCGGGCACCTGGAGCTTGATATAGCCCGTAATCTTCTTGGCCATTTTCAATCACTCTGTTGCTGGGAGGATCGCAAGCGACCCGCCCGGTTCAAGTTTAGCGGTCAAGCAGCGATCCCTGGGGATGCCTTCCGCACTATTATCCTCGCCCCTTCAGGGGAGAGGATACCGTAGCTTGCCAGTTTGCTGGCTAGCGTAGGTTGGAGAGGGGGTTAGCCCTCTCCCGCTGCGACCAACCTCGCCTTGCGGCTCGGTAAGTCTCGCTGCCCTCTCCCGCTTGCGGGAGAGGGGAATTCTTACTTCGACAGTTCGACCTGTTCGAAGTCCAGTTCGACCGGCGTGGCGCGGCCGAAGATCGACACGGACACCTTGACCCGGTTCTTTTCGAAATCCAGTTCCTCGACCGTGCCGTTGAAGCTGGCGAAGGGGCCGTCCAGAACCTTGACGCTGTCGCCGATTTCGTAATCGACACTGACCTTGTGCTTGGGCGCGGCTTCGGCGGCCTTCTGCGCACCGAAATAGCGGGCGGCTTCGCCTTCGCTGATCGCCTGCGGCTTACCCGACGAACCGAGGAATCCGGTGACCTTCGGCGTGTTCTTGACGAGGTGGTAGATGTCGTCGTTCATCGCGAGCTTCGCAAGGACGTAGCCCGGCATGAACTTGCGTTCGACCTGCACCTTCTTGCCGCGTTTCACTTCGGTCACGGTCTCGGTGGGGACTTCCACCTGTTCGACCAGCTGGGAGAGGCCCATGCGCTCGGCTTCGGACAGGATCGATTCCTTGACCTTGTTTTCGAAGCCCGAATAGGCGTGGATGATGTACCAGCGCGCCATGTTACCGTCTCAAACTCCTACCAGGCGATTTACTGGGAAATCGCGGTAATCCAAAACTTCAAGCCCGTCCGGCGGCGAACGCCAGCAGCCAGCGAACGATCGCCCCGAAAAAGGTGTCGATGCCGAAGAAGAAGAGGCCGAGCAGCGTGGTCATGATACCGACCATCACCGCAGTCATGACCGTTTCACGGCCCGTGGGCCACACGATCTTCGACGCTTCGGTCTTCACCTGATTGACGAATTCGCCCGGAGAAACCTTCGCCATCACTGCCTCAACAACTTTCGAACAAACACCAAAGCGCGAAGCAACAGTCCGCCCTCCGGACCCCGCCATGTCGGCGTCCCGGGGTGCGGCCGCTGGCTCCGCGACCCATCTTCGCTGGGGCAACTAACCGCGAACCTTTGAAAAATCAAGGATCAGCGCTCAGCGACCTGGCAGGAGTGGAGGGACTCGAACCCCCGGCATTCGGTTTTGGAGACCGACGCTCTACCAGCTGAGCTACACTCCTGTACCGGCGAAGGAGGGCGCTTTAGCGTGGCCTGCGGGGGAGAGCAAGCAGGAAACTTTAGAGGAAAATGCCGCCTTTCATCACGCGGCGGGTGCGGCCCTGTACCGGCATCCGGTCGAAGGGCGTGTTGCCCGCCTGCGCCGCCATTTTCGTGGAATCTATGATCCATGGCGCGTCGGGATCGATGAAGATGAGGTCGGCGGCGCTACCGGCCGCGAAGCTTCCCGCATCGACGCCCAGGATGCGGGCCGGATTGGCGCTGAGCAGCATCATCAGGCGCGTCATCGACAGATGTCCTTCGCGCACGAGGTTCAGCGATAGGGCTAGCAACGTCTCGGCTCCAGCCATGCCGGGAGAAGCGTCGGCGAAGGGTAACCTCTTATCCTCGGGGCCACGGGGGTCGTGACTGGAAGTGATCACATCCACCGTCCCGTCGGCGACCGCGACGATCGAGGCCCTGCGGTCATCCTCCGACCTTAGTGGAGGCGACAGGCGCGCGAAGGTGCGGAAGTTGGTGACGGCATTGTCGGCAAGGTAAAGATAGGCAGGGCTGATCCCGCAGGTGACCTTTACGCCTTCGGCCTTTGCCGCGCGTATGAGGTCAAAGCCCGCCTTGGTCGTCACGAGCCGGAAGTGGATGGCGGCGCCCGTTTCCTTCGCCAGCATGAGGTCGCGGGCGATCGCGATTGCTTCGGCGCATGCAGGTGCATGGGGAAGGCCCAGCCGGGTCGCCGTTTCGCCGCTGGTTGCGACTGCCTTGCCCGCGAGGCCGCTGTCTTCGGCATGCGTGATGACGGTCAGGCCAAGGCCCGACGCATATGCGAGCACCCGCATCATCACGCCTGAATCCGCTATCCATTGCCGCCCTGTAGCCACCGCCTTGGCGCCCGCTGCCTGCATCATGCCGATTTCCGCCAGCTCGCCGCCTTTGAGGCCCCGCGTGGCAGCAGCGATCGGATGCACCCAGAAATCGGGCTTTCCCGCGCGCGCGGCCTGACGGATGAGGCCAGCCTCATCCAGCGGGGAGGACTGGTCGGGCATCAGGGCGGCCCGCGTGATCCCGCCGAAGTGGAAGGCAGGCTTGTCGGTAGCGAACACGCCCAGATCGATGAGGCCCGGAGCCACCACCAGCCCGGCGGCGTCGATCGTTTCCGCGTCGTCCGGCACATCGACATTGCCCGAAGCGATGATCTGATCGCCTTCGATCAGGATCGCGCCAGTGCGGACGTCGCGGGCAGCGGGGTCAGCCAGCTTCGCGTTGATGATGGCAAGCTTGCTCATGCCCAACCCTCCACGCCGCGTGCGCCACGGGTCAGCACATCCAGACAGGCCATGCGGATGGCTACGCCCATTTCCACCTGTTCCGTGATGGCGGAGCGATCCGGATCATCCGCCACCACGCTCGATATTTCGACGCCGCGGTTCATTGGGCCAGGATGCATGACCAATGCGTCCGGCTTGGCAATGGCGAGCCGTTCGGGCGTCAGGCCGTAAAGCATATGATATTCGCGAGGCGAGGGGATGAAGGCGCCGTCCATCCGTTCATTCTGGAGGCGCAGCATCATCACGACATCGGCGCCATCCAACCCTTCGTCCATCCGATTATAGGGCGTGGCGCCCAGCATCTCCACCTCCGGCGGCATCAAGGTCGGCGGCGCGACGGCCCGTACCTGCGCGCCCAGAGCCGCGAGGCAGAGCATGTTGGAGCGCGCGACGCGGCTATGCAGCACATCCCCGCAAATCGCGACGACAAGGCCCTCAAATCCTCCCTTGCGGCGGCGGATGGTGAGGGCGTCAAGCAGGGCCTGGGTTGGATGCTGGTGCCAGCCATCGCCAGCATTCAAGACCGGGCAGTCCACCATGTCCGAGATCAGGGCAACTGCGCCCGAACTCGCATGACGAATGACGATCACGTCGGCGGCCATGGCGTTGAGCGTCATGGCCGTGTCGATCAGGGTCTCGCCCTTCTTCACGCTCGACTGCCCGGCATGCATGTTCACGACGTCGGCGCCCAGACGCTTGCCCGCGATTTCGAACGACAGCAGGGTGCGGGTGCTGTTTTCGAAGAAGGCATTGATTTGCGTCATACCGGCTAGGCGGTCGTCATGCTTGCGCGCATTGCCCCGGTTGGTCCGCGCCCAATGTTCCGCCTCATCCAGTAGGAAACGGATTTCCCAAGGCTTCAGGTCGGCGATGGAGAGAAGATGCCGATGCGGAAACAACGCCCGGCCGGTCAGGTCGGACGAGGTGGGGGGAACGGTTATGTCGGGCATGAACGGACCCTTTAGGCGAGGGCAGGAAAGAGGGCAAGACGGGAAGCTTGGAAGTTCCGTCCGCTTTCCTATCTGCTTGGGATGCGGATTTTCACGATCGGGTATGAAGGGGCTACGCAGGGCGAGCTGATAGCGGCGCTGCGGGAGGCAGGCGTCACGTTGCTGGCGGACATCAGGGCGGTTCCGCTTTCGCGCCGGCCGGGCTTTTCCAAGAACATTTTGGCGGCTGGGCTGAAGGAGGCCGGGATCGACTATGTCGGGCTGAAGGCGCTGGGCACGCCCGCTGAGGGTCGGGAGGCGGCTCGCAAGGGCAATCATGCGAAACTTCGGGAGATTTATTCGGGGCAACTCGACCTGCCGGAAGCGATCGTCCAGGCGGAACAGTTGCGCGACTTGGCGCGAGAGCGGCCCACGGCTTTGCTGTGCTTTGAGCGGGAGGCAGACGGATGCCATCGCTCCTTATTGCTGGAGTATCTTTTCCCAGACGACGAGCGTGTGGACCTGAAGCCTTGAACCGTTAGAAGCGCCGCGCGATGGCTCCGGCGGTCCAGCCCATGCCCACCGCCAGCAAAATGGCGGTAAGGCCGTACAAGAAGGACCATCGTTCGGCGGCCACCGCCATGAAACGTTCGAACCCCGACTTGCGGATGGTGATGTCGCGGACGGCGGCGGCAACGACCCGGCCATCCTGCACGAGGAAGGTTTCCGCTGTATAATCGCCGACGATGACGCGCGCGGGCAGCGGGATGCGTGCCCGGTATAACACGCCATCGGTGATCTCCACCGAGCCGGGCCGTTCGGCGAACAATCCCGATCGTTCGCGCAGGTCGATCAACCCGGCCTGGAAACGATCAAGCTCGGCGCTGTCATTGAGAGAGGACGGGGACAGTTGCAGCTTGTCCACGCCCAGTTCGTAGATCGCGGCCGTCCGTTCATCGACGACGTTGGCGATCGGACGGGAAGAGGCGACCGCATAAAAGCTGGGCGCGGAGCGGAAGCGGGCGCTGTCCGCATTGACCCAGATGCCAGCGACCTTTTGTTTCTCGCGCATGGTGATGGATTGGTCGGGGCCTTTCAGCACAACCAATATGTCCGCAGGTTTGCTGGGCCGACGACCGTCGGGATAGACGATCGCTCCAAACAGCAGGAGGTCGGCGCCGGTGAAGCTGTACTGGATCTCCACTTCCCGTTGCGAGACGTCGGGGACGAGCATCGGCTCCCCTGCCGCGCCGAGCAGTGTCGAGAGGGGGAGGAGCAGTGCGAGACGGGCGCGCAGGTTCAACGCACTTCCACCGTGTAGATTTCGTCGGGGCGGAAGCCGAGACCCAACGCCATGCGCGCGGCGACCAGCAGTACGATCACCGACAATAATATGCGTAGATATTCGGGGCGAGCGGTCATGGAAATGCGGGTGCCGATCTGTGCCCCCGTCACGCTGCCGATCAGAAGCAGCATCGCGAGGACAAGATCGACCGCCTTCGTCGTCATGGCGTGCATCATCGTCGTTGCCATGGTGACGAACAATATCTGAAACAGCGAAGTGCCCACCACCGACTGGGTGGTCATGCCAAGCAGGTAAAGCATGGCGGGCACAAGGATGAAGCCGCCGCCGACGCCCAGCAGGGTTGTGAGTATCCCCGTCGCAACACCGAGCAGCAACGGTGCGAGGGGAGAGATGTAAAGCCCCGAGCGATAGAAGCGCCACCGCATCGGCAGCGCGGCGACCAGGGGGTGATGGCGGCGCTTGCGGGCCTGCATGCGTTTGCCCGTTTTCAACAGGATCAGCGCCTGGACGGACTCCTTCGCCATCAACATGCCGATGCCGCCGAGCATCAGGACATAAAGGATGCCGATCGCCGTATCGATCTGCCCTATGGACTGGAGCAGCCGGAACAACAGCACGCCGATGCCCGCTCCAATGATGCCGCCACCGATCAGGACGCCGCCCATCCGGAAATCGACGGTGCCCCTGGCCATGTGGGTAACGACGCCCGATACGCTGGCGCCGGTGACCTGGGACGCGGCGGACGCTGCCGCCACGGTTGGCGGAATGCCGTAGAAGATCAGCAGGGGCGTGGTCAGGAAGCCGCCGCCGACGCCGAACATGCCGGAGAGCAGGCCGACCACACCGCCCAGGGCAATGATCACCAGCGCGTTCACCGACAGATTGGCGATGGGCAGGTAGAGATCCATGTGCCTACAGGGTTAGGCCGAATGGATGGCAAGATAAAGGCGCTGCGCGTCCGCCCCGCGTTAAAAATCCGCGCCGAGGGTAAGAGTGAGACCGGATGAGGGCGATGCCTCTCCCGCTATGCGCTGCCGCCATTCGATGCTGAGCCGCGATGCGACGCGGGGGAGTGGCAGGCGGACCTGAACCTCCGGCCCGATGTCAACGCGCTCCACCTGCGGTTGCGCGCCTCCCGATACGCTGAGACCGGTGCGTACGGGCGTCCCCGCTATAGGCGTAAGCAGGGAAAGTTTGCCGTCAGCGAACAGATCGCGCCGGTTGAACCCGACCAGGCCCGCCTG
The DNA here is from genome assembly GCF_055397305.1 of Sphingobium sp. TomMM7A. NCBI lineage: Bacteria > Pseudomonadati > Pseudomonadota > Alphaproteobacteria > Sphingomonadales > Sphingobiaceae > Sphingobium > Sphingobium sp. TomMM7A. The sequence continues at coordinate 302,816 of NZ_AP027311.1, forward strand.
TCCATAAGCCTCCGCTTCCAATTCGCCCAGAACTGGAGTGGGGCCGAAGCCGCCCACCGCAAACAGCGCGTTGGCATTGCGCGCGCCATCTCCCAGAGAGATCCGGCGCTCCGCCGCGATGGAGATCGGAATTGATCGGGCAGGTTGCCAGGCTATCCCGGCGGCAGCCTCAGGTGAAGCGGGGCGATTGAAGGCGCGGCTCACGCGGCCATAGAGGGCGGCGCGGCCGGTGCTGGCTGGCGTCAGATCATAATCGAGCCGGAGTCCCGCTTGCGACCCGCCGAGCCTGCCGCCTGTGACAAGATCCTGCGGATTTGCGCTACCGTCGCGCCAGAGGAGCCACGCGCTGCCGCGCCAGCGGCGTACTTTGGCGCCGTCTGAGGGCGTTGGCGGCCAAGCGGGCGGGGCGGGCTGGGCAAAGTTGGATGGTCTGCTGGCCTGAGCGGCTTCTTCGATTTTCCGATCGAAGGGCGCCTGGCCGTCCTCGGATTTGCCCATGGCACTTTGAAACGAAGTGTTAAAGGCTGGGGTAATCCCCCTTCTCGGCTCCGCAGCGCGTATCCTGCTCATCGGCCAATTGGCGACGAGCAGTGGGGTTGGCGTGGCCGGAATCGGTACGGTCTTTTGCGGAGAAGGCGCGGTCAGGCGGGCGGCTGCAACCGGGATCGGTCGTGGCGGCAAGGGCGCGACGGTACCTCCAAACATGGCGCTCGCGACCCGAATGATCACCCAGCCGGTCATAAGCACAAGGAAAAAGCGGACAGGCCGTCCGCTGGCGCTGTTGGTCATGTTGATCTTTAAAGCTGGGGGAAGCGATGCTGTGTCTTGTCCCAGACCAGCGGCTTTCCGAACAGGGAGTGAAGGTAGAGGAAGACCGCGCGGCGGGCCGCAAGCATCGCAATCAGATTGGCGAGAATGGAACGGGGGATCGCGCCGATCCCATAAATCCATCCGTAGCTGCGGCCGACAAAAATGGCCCGCATCGCGGCGCGCCAGGTCATGAAGGCAAAGTTCAGCCAGAGCAGCAGTTCGACGAACGGGGATGGCTGGTGAGCGGCTTCGAGGCCGAACCAGCTTGCCATGAGTAGCAGGCCCCAAAGCAGAAAGGCGACGTAAGCAGCGAAGAGAACGAAGGCGGCAATGGCCGCGCGCCGGTCACGGATGCGCATCCACCATTCGGTGGGGCCGCCCTGCCATCCCATGCGGTCCCAACCAGCAAGCGAGATTCCGACCATCCAGCGTGCTTTCTGGCGGACGGCGCCGTCCAGGCTGTCCGGAAAATATTCACGCGTAGCGACAAGCTCGCCTGCGGCATCGCGCATCCGCACGAAAACGCCACGCCCGCCCATATTCTTGATCCGGAGACCAACTTCATAATCTTCCGTGAGGGAAGCGGGGTCGAACGGACCCCCGTTCGCCGGATTGACGAGCCGTTCGAGTGTCAGTCGTTCGAATGCGCAGGCAACTCCGGCGGACGGAACCGACGCACCCACAGCTTCGCGGATCGTCAAATATTTCCCATGGCTCTCGGCAAATTCGTCGCAATAATGATTGGCGATGGAGCGTGCCCACCAGCCGCCTTCTCCGGTGAGTGGAAGAACCGGCAACTGAACCAGTTGGAAGCGATCGATCATCACATCGAATAGCCGGACTTCGTCGGCGTGGACGACATCTTCGGCGTCGTGCAAGACTACGGCCTTGAACATTCTGCCGGTGCGCGCCTCCTCTTCCTGCATGGCGCGCCAGAGGAGGTTGAGACAGTCCGCCTTGGTCGTGGGACCCGGCCGGTCGTTGATACAGACTACGAGACGGTCGTCCTGATCCGCGATCGGGTTGACGGCCGCCAAAGTGGCAAGGTCATTGGGATAGACGCCGACGAAAATGCGATAGTCGCCGACGGACCATTGGTTGAGTGCATTGCGCAACATCGGGCCGATCACATCGGCTTCACCCCAGGCGGGAACGAAGACGCCTATCTTGCCAGGCTTTGAAGAGGCGGGCAGCGTCGCCGTCGTCATGCGCCTATGGCGAGAATAGACCGCGATGTTTCGCCACCAGCGGCGGCCCAGGAACATGACATCCACGAGAAAATCGTCGATCCCGCCAATGGCCAGCCCCACCACGGCGAACAACAGAATTTCATGATAAATGATCGCCAGAACCGCGGTCAGCGATTGCGCCATGTTGAATGCCCCCTGCAAGCCGAGGCGCATTGGCAAATTACTTTGGGATTTCATAGCCCTCGCGCATATTTTTTGCACAGGGCGAAAATCTTTGATTATTTCACCGAAGGCTCCGACCGGGCGCGATTTCCGTCAAGTTGCTCCAGTAGCGCGTTGGATGGAATGGCCTCATTGATGCGGCAGTGCTAACGTCTCCACTGCCGGAAAGACGACTCGTCTAAAGAGTTGCGGCACCCCAACCAGTCTCATCAGCGATAGGTAGGAGGGCGTGAATGACCGGAGAGATGGATGTCAATTACCTACTGCACAGGCAGCAGGTGTCGTTGATACGAGCGCAGATGAGCCATTCCAAAAAAGGGCGTGCTGCTTATGAGGGGTTGGCTCGTGGATATGGTGATCAGATCGATGCATATCGTGAGGAAAATGTGCGGTTAGTGAATTCCGCACACTGATGGTGGGCGTCCGTTACCGCCGCTGGATCAACCGCTCTATTGACCGGTGGTGACTTTCCTCGCTGTCATATTCCCTTTCCAGCATAGCTTTCAGACGTTCAAGATCGGTTTCGGTCAGATGTTCGATGCCGATGAATTCGTTTCGGGCATCGGTGACGGCGCGGATGAGTTCGTCAAGCTTTGCCTGGATCGCTGACCCGTCGCGATTCTGAGCGTTCTGGATCAGGAAGACCATGAGAAAGGTCACGATCGTCGTGCCCGTGTTGATGATGAGCTGCCAGGTGTCGGAATAATGGAAGATCGGCCCGGTCAATATCCAGCCGATGATCGTGGCCGACGCCAATATGAACGCCAGGGGCTGCCCGGACCAGCTGGCGACGCGATGCGCGAAGGCTCCGAAAATTTTGTCCATGTCTTGTCCCCGTGGCGGCCCATTTACCCTGTGTTCAGGCTCTGATTGCCATGAAGCGCGCATGACGACCATATCCATTCGCGCCTTTGCGCTCGCTTTGCCTGCCGCTGCTTTGCTGCTGTCCTCCTGCGCGACGGTGTCACCCGAATCGAAAGTGCGGGCGGGGCTGATTGAAGCGGGGCTTTCGCCGCGGATGGCGGGGTGCATGGCGGAGCGGATGGTGGATCGGCTGAGCCTGATCCAGCTGCGGCGGCTCCAGTCGCTGGCGTCGCTCCGCAAGTCGCACATGGGGGAGATAACGGTGGATCGATTCCTCTACAAGGTGCGGGCGCTGGAGGATCCGGAGATATTCATGGTGACGAGCAAGGCGGCGATCGTCTGCGCGATTGAATGAAGGAAGTGGTGAATTGAACGCGATTCCGGGAAATGATTTTGCAATTTTGCAAAGTTGATTTGCGAAACGAGACTGGCGTCCCCCGCGTCCCTGTGCTTTAGCCCCGTCAACAGCTTTTCAGGCGAAAGGACGGGCCGGGCCCATGAACATTCACGAATATCAGGCGAAAGAACTGCTGGCGAAATATGGCGCGCCGATCGCCGCCGGTTACGCCGCTTTCTCGGTCGATGAAGCCGTCGAAGCCGCGAAGAAGCTGCCTGGGCCGCTTTATGTCGTGAAGTCGCAGATCCACGCTGGTGGCCGCGGAAAGGGCAAGTTTAAGGAACTGGGCCCCGACGCGAAGGGCGGCGTTCGCCTGGCCTTCAACCTGGACGAGGTGAAGGCCCACGCCACCGATATGCTGGGCAATACGCTGGTCACGATCCAGACCGGCGATGCGGGTAAGCAGGTCAACCGCCTCTACGTCACCGACGGCGCCGACATCGCCAAGGAATTCTACCTCGCCCTACTGGTCGATCGTGGCAGCAGCCGCATCGCGTTCGTCGTATCGACCGAAGGCGGCATGGACATTGAAGAGGTCGCCCACTCGACCCCCGAAAAAATCCACACCTTCACCGTCGATCCCGCCGCTGGCTTCCAGCCGCACCACGGCCGTTCGGTCGCTGCCGCCCTGGGCCTGACCGGCGATCAGGCGAAGCAGGCCGCCAAGGTCGCATCGTCGCTCTACGCTGCGTTCCTCGACACCGACGCCGAGCAGATCGAAGTCAATCCGCTGGCGTTGACCGAGCAGGGCAATCTGCTGGTGCTGGACGCCAAGGTCGGTTTCGACGGCAACGCCATGTTTCGTCACAAGGACATTGCCGAGCTGCGCGACCTGACCGAAGAAGACCCGGCTGAAGTCGAAGCGAGCGAATATGATCTCGCCTACATCAAGCTGGACGGTAACATCGGTTGCATGGTGAACGGCGCGGGCCTCGCCATGGCGACGATGGACATCATCAAGCTGAACGGCGAATTCCCCGCCAACTTCCTGGACGTCGGTGGCGGCGCCAACAAGGAGAAGGTAACTGCGGCCTTCAAGATCATCCTGAAGGACCCGGCCGTTAAGGGCATTCTCGTCAACATCTTCGGTGGCATCATGAAGTGCGACATCATTGCCGAGGGCATTGTCGCCGCCGCCAAGGAAGTTGATCTGTCGGTTCCTCTGGTCGTTCGCCTGGAAGGCACGAACGTCCAGCAGGGCAAGGACATTCTGGCCTCGTCCGGTCTCGCCATCGTCCCCGCCGACGATCTGGGCGACGCGGCCAAGAAGATCGTGGCGGAAGTGAGGAAAGCAGCCTGAGGCACTTTCCCGCCACTTGAACGAACACCATGGGGCGCAGGCGGTCTTTAGGGGCCGCCTGCGTCCTTGTCCGCATATGCGGGCTGTTGTGTGAAACGAAAGGATGTTGCGATGAAGATCCTTGTGCCCGTGAAGCGGGTCATTGACTATAATGTGAAGCCGCGGGTGAAGGCGGACGGGACGGGTGTTGATCTGGCGAACGTCAAGATGAGCATGAACCCGTTCGACGAGATCGCGGTCGAGGAAGCCATCCGCCTGAAGGAAAAGGGCGTGGCGACCGAGGTCGTCGCGGTATCGATCGGCGTCGCCAAGGCGCAGGAAACGCTGCGCACGGCGCTGGCCATGGGCGCGGATCGTGCGATCCTGATCCAGACCGACGATGAGGTCGAGCCGCTGGGCGTCGCCAAGCTGCTCGCCAAGGTGCAGGAAGAAGAAGGCGCTGGCCTGATCATCCTGGGCAAGCAGGCGATCGACGACGACAGCAACCAGACCGGCCAGATGCTGGCGGCTCTGCTGAACCTGCCGCAGGGCACGTTCGCATCGAAGGTCGAGGTCGAAGGCGACAAGGTCAGCGTGACCCGCGAAGTCGATGGCGGCCTGGAGACGGTGAAGCTGAACATCCCTGCGATCGTCACCACCGACCTGCGTTTGAATGAGCCGCGCTATGCTTCGCTGCCCAACATCATGAAGGCGAAGAGCAAGCCGCTCGCGACGAAGGCACCCGCCGATTATGGCGTGGACATCAGCGCCCGTCTGGAGACGCTGAAGGTCACCGAGCCCGCCAAGCGTTCGGCTGGCGTCAAGGTCGCCGATGTCGATGAACTGGTCGCGAAGCTCAAGGCTCTGGGAGTTGCAGCATGAAGACTCTGGTATGGGTTGAACATGAGGGCGGCGCCGTCAAGGACGCGACCCTTTCCGCCGTCACCGCCGCTGCGAAGCTGGGTGAAGTGCATCTGCTGGTCGCTGGCGCTGGTGTCGGCGCTGTGGGTGAGGCCGCTGCCAAGATCGCTGGCGTGGGCAAGGTCCATGTCGCCGATGACGCGGCATTCGGTCATGCCTTGCCTGAAAATGTCGCGCCGCTGATCGTCGAGCTGATGGGCAGCCATGACGCGTTCGTCGCGCCTGCCACCAGCAACGGCAAGAATATTGCGCCGCGCGTCGCGGCTCTGCTGGACGTCATGCAGATCAGCGACATCCTGTCGGTCGAGAGCGAAGATACCTTCACGCGCCCGATCTATGCCGGCAATGCGATCGCGACCGTCAAGTCGAAGGATGCGAAGAAGGTCATCACCGTTCGTGGCACCGCTTTTGAGAAGGCGGCTCGCGAGGGTGGCTCGGGTGCGGTGGAAGCCGTTGCCTCGACCGGCGACAAGGGTCTGTCGAGCTTCGTCGGCGCCGAGATCGCCAAGCAGGAGCGCCCGGAACTGACCAGCGCCAAGATCATCGTGTCGGGTGGTCGTGCGCTGAAGGATGGCGAAACGTTTGAGCAGGTCATCTTCCCGCTGGCGGACAAGCTGGGCGCGGCGGTTGGCGCATCGCGTGCGGCTGTTGATGCGGGCTACGTGCCGAACGACTATCAGGTCGGGCAGACTGGCAAGATCGTGGCGCCGGAAGTCTATATCGCTGTGGGTATCTCCGGCGCGATCCAGCATCTGGCGGGGATGAAGGACAGCAAGACCATCATCGCCATCAACAAGGATGAGGATGCGCCGATCTTCCAGGTCGCGGACATCGGCCTGGTCGGCGACCTGTTCAAGGTCGTGCCGGAGCTTACGGGCAAGCTGTAAGCAACTTCCTCATCCCGCAAGGGTAATGAAGAGGGCGCGGCCGATGGTCGCGCCCTTTTTTCTTATTCGCAGCGGACGCTGCTGCGATCGATCGCGTTGCCGGCGATTGCGCCGCCGCCTGCGCCGAGGATGGTGCCGAGCGTCTTTGAGCCGCCGGGGGCGATGATATTGCCCAGGACGCCGCCCGCGATCGCGCCGACTATCGTGCCAGTGGTGCCGTCGTTGCGCTTGCAATAATAGCGGCCGTCATTGTCGCGGTAGATATAGTCATCGTCGGTGATCACTCGGCCGTAATAGCCTCCTGCGGGGCGATTGTAGCCATGGCGGTCGGCGTAGCGATCCGTAGTGCAGGCCGCCAGCGGCAGGGCCAGCAAGGCAGCGGCGATTATCGGGGTGCGCATCAGTCACTCTCCTATTCTTTGGCCCCCGGCTGCGTAACAACCCTTCAAATCCGGGTAAGTTGCGTGGGCGGAACGGCTTTATGGGGAGAGGGACAGGCGGACATTAGTCCACCCGCCACGGCGCCGCGAAAGGGGGGAAACGCGGGCCGGGCGGGCGGTGGCCAGCGGCCAGAGGGATAAGCCGCCGGGATGGGTATTTTTAAAGTGTCAGCCGCGTGTCAGCTGGCGAGGGTTGAACCCGGCGCTGTATGGCGCGGTTGGGTGGGCGTGATCGCCGGGGACATGTTGCTGCCGCCGAGGCTGCTGCTGGTGGAGTTGCCGGTGCGGTTCGAGATGTCGTCGCGGGCCTTGTTGTAGCGGGTGACGAGGTCTTCCTTGAACTCGGTCAGCTTGCCTTCGTCGTACAGTTTCTTGCCGACATAGCCTGCGATGGCGCCGAAAATCAGAGTGCGGATCATTGCGTCTAGCTCCTTACCGGATGTTCCTGTCAGGGTCGCGGAGATAACCGGTCAGGAGGCGTCGGGTTCCGGACGCTTTGGAGTATTCGACAAGATGAGCGGCTGTGGCGATGTGCCGGAGGGGCGCGCGGTGACGTCACAGGGGAGAGCCGCAGGAAGCGGCGCGCTTTTTCTCGGTGCGCATTTCCCGGCCTGGTCGATCGATCGCCTCGGCGGGGGGCATGACCGGGTGTCCCGGCCAGCAATGCTTCAGGCGCTGACGGCGCTGCTTTGTGCGAGCGCGGCGGCTGATGCAGCTTCGCGGCGGGCGCGGTTGCGGTCGGCGAGGTCCTGGCGTTCGGCCATGGCGAGGAAGGTTGCTTCCGAACGGAGGCAGCGGTCGCGGACGTTGGTGAGGGTGGCGGCCTGGGCTTCGTTGCGAGCCTGGGCGGCGAGGGCGCGATAGTCGGGGTGCGTCATATGCGCTCCTTTGTCAGATAGTGCCCGGGCGCCATGGAAACGGCGCCCGGACGGTCAGCATGGCTTATTCAGCGTGCTGAAGATTTACGGCCGCCATCTTGCCGCGACGATCCTGTTCCAGATCATAGGTCACGCGGTCCTTTTCGCGCAGCGTGGCCAGGCCAGCGCGCTCGACAGCGGTGATGTGGACGAACGCGTCGGGGGTGCCGTCGTCAGGGGCAATGAAGCCATAGCCCTTGTCGGCGTTGAAGAATTTGACGGTTCCGGTGATGCTCATGGTAGTTCCTTCGTTCGTACGGTCTGTCCAGCGTGGACGGACCGGTCGCTAGAGGGGCAGGGAAAGAAGGAAGTTTGGTGCCGCAAAGCGCCGAAAGACCGTCGATTTGCGACTATAGCCTGTCCTATATAGGGGACGGGGGCCGAAATAGCAAATCGGCGGCCCAAATGAGGCCGTCATCACCCCGCCTCTTCCAGCGCCGCGAAGCCGAAAAAGGCGTCACGCGCCACTGCGGCGGCGGCTTCGTAGGGGCGGCGCTGGGCTTCCTCTAGCGCGGCCAAGGCTTCGCTTTCCTGTGGGGTCAGGTCGCGCTCATAACCGTCAATGTCGTAGATGTCGCCGCTCTCTTCGCCGTTAAAGCCGGGCGGGGCGGGATAGTCGGTGCGCCAGGCTTCCCGCTCCTCATCCCACCATGCGCCGCGCAGGCGGGCGGCGGCTTCGTCGGGCGGGAGGGTGGCGCGATCGACCAGCGGAGGGCGAAGTTCACAGTGTTCATGGAAGGGGTGGGCTTCAGCCTTTTTGCCCTCATGCAGCGCCATGCGGGCGGCGATGAAGAGGGCGGCGGAGGCTCCGGGGGAGAGAGCGGTGGCGGTGGCTTCGATGCTGGCGGGGAGGGTGGGATCGGACGGGTCTGCGGCGGGCGGGGCGGCTTCGTTGCTGTCCGGGGTGAGGGCGGGGTGGTTTTCCGCTGTTGGGGCTTGGGCGGGCGCGGCTTCCTTTGGCGCTTGTTCCTGCGGGCAGAGCATGTCGAGATAGGCGGCGAAATCCTGCGCGACGACGCGGGCGAGGGCGGCGTCGGAGCCTTGCGGAGGGTTGTCGGCCATGCGGTCGAGGCGGGAGAGCATCGACATGGCGAGGCGGTTGTCGTGGCGGTGGCGGGTGATTTCTCCGGCGTCGGCGTCCTTGCGGATCACTTCCTCATGGCCGTTGAGCGCACGGGCGAGCAGATCGTCGGCGAGGCGCGCGCGGGCGATGAGGATGGCCGCGTCCCAGCCAAGGCGAAAGGCCGCGCCGTCGCGGCGGATGCGCAAGGCATAGGCGGCGCGGGGCGAGATGTGGACGGCGTCGCAGGCCGTGGTGATGACGCCGGTGGCGGCGAGGGTTTCAAGGAAGTGCCGCTGCCGCGCGGGGCTCCAGCCGTCGACGCGGCTTTGCTGCGCGGGGGTGGGGAGAGAAGGGAAGTGGTAGGACATCGGCAAAGCTCCTTTTTATGGGAGGGTTTGCCGGGACGGTATAACAGGTTGGGGGGTGTAGGACAGAACAAAAGGAGAACGGTTGTGGCGTCAGGGATATTGCTGGCGGGTGTGTTTGACCGACAGCACTTCTATGACGTCGGTTCCGACACGGTAGACGAGCATGTAGTTTGGGGTGACGAGTGCTTCCCGCGTCTCGGGGACGCGACCGGCGCGATACATGTAAGGATGATCGGCCAAGCGCTCGGCGGTATATTCCAGCAATTCTGCAAGGCGAGCAGCGGCGGCGGGATTGCGATCAGAGATATAGTCGACGATGCGCCGAGCATCCTCGCGCGCGATCGGGCGCCAGATAATTTGCGGCATCAGGCGTGCTTGGCTTTCTTCGCCTCAATGATCGCGCGCAGTTCCGCCATGACCTGATCGTGCGGGATGCCGGGCCGGGGATCGGCCAAGGACGCCTCCACCTGCGCGCGGAACCAGGCGTCATAAGCCTCGGCTTCCTCGGTCGTCGCGAACTCGGACTCGATAGGGGTGAGCTTGGTCATGAAGATAGCATATCAGTAGGTGGCGACGCTTCCAACGGCGGATTACCAGTTGCCACCGGCTACCTTGATGGCCTTGAGCAGAGCCTTTTTGGAGGCGGTGCGGCGGGTGCCGCTGTTGCGGGGCATGTCGGCGTCGGTGATGCCGAGTTCGGCGCGGCGGCGGGCGATCTTGCGCTCGAGTTCTTCGAGCGTGATCGGTTCAGGGGTTGAGGTCGTCGATGCCATAATCGCCCGCCGTTTCGTAGCGGATGCGCTTTCCCATATGATCCATGCGCCTTCCACTGCAATGATAACGCTAGAGTTGAACATGAAAATGAGTGATTGCAAAGATAATCGCAAAGAAAATGATAGTGAGACGAGTTGAGGGGTTGACGAACTCCCGTGATATTCTCATACCCATACTGCCTGATATCGCTCAAGAATCGGGGGAAATTAGTACCGACGGCAACGCCCTCGGTTGCGGGATTGATATGTCAGATCACTTGGATGCAGCAAAGGAATACCTACGCCTGATGGAGCGATGGCGTAAGGCTGCGGAGGCGAAGGGTGACAGCGCGATGGTGGCGACTTATGATCGCCGTCTCGGATTTCTGAACGCGCTTGTTAGTGAAGTGGAAGAATTCCGAAGGATCACTAAGCCAATTCCAGCGTCTTACGGAGATCTAAGCGATCTTCCGACAGAATTGATGAAAGAGCTGTCAGGCGTTAAGGTGGATGATCTTGAGCAGCAGATCTATACCGTAATCAAATCAGGCGGAGTAGAGGTCGATTTGGATGCTGTATTGATTGAACTGTTTCGTCGGTTTCAGGTCATTCAAACTCGAAAATTCCTGCAAAATAAGCTTTGGCGAATGGCGCAAAAGGAACTGATCTTTTCGGTTCCCAGCCGCAAGGGCGTGTATTCTGCAGTGCGGCCTCAATCTGAGGCCGCAACGGAGGCCGGCACAAGCCCACAAGCCGATTTCAGCAATTCCTTTGGCTCCTCTACTTGGAGCGATGATCTGGATTCCGAGGTGCCGTTTTGAGCGCCTCAAACGAGAATGGGGCGCCCAAGGGCACCCCAGACGCAGGAGAGGTGGCAGCCTCTCCAGACTTAAACCTTTGCCTGCAGCGGCAATCGATCCAAGGCGGTTCTGTCCTCGGAAAGGAGGAATGAAATGCTAGTCAGAGTGGCGGCTAGCGGCACCCTGTGGTGCTATATAGCCATTACCAGATTAACATAACGTTCCGGCGTGACGGATTTCTTCGTCACGCCGCTGGCGTATCACGACCCAATTTTAGGCGCAACGGAGTTTTGAGTGATGGCTAAGAAGCAGTCGTCTCCCTCTGTCTCATCATTGGCTTCCAAAGTGCTTTCGGGTGCCAAGAAGCCTACCGCTGCAGATGCAAAGCGACTAGCCGCCTCGGTGCTTTCGCAGGATGAGAAAAAGGGTAAATGACATTCAGCATTCTGCTGGACTAAATGTAAGCAGCGTGTGGTTGTGAATGACAGTAACCACACGCTGCTAGTTGGGGCTGATTACTCCGCCGCCACAGCCTCCATCCCCAACAACGGCGCGAGATAGCGCCCGGTAAAGCTCCGGGCGTTCTTCGCGACCTTTTCGGGCGTGCCTTCGGCGACGACTTCGCCGCCCTTGACGCCGCCCTCTGGACCCATGTCGATGATCCAGTCGGCGGTCTTGATGACGTCGAGATTATGCTCGATCACGACCACGCTGTTGCCCTGTTCGACCAGGGCGTGGAGGACTTCGAGGAGTTTGCGGACGTCTTCGAAGTGGAGGCCGGTGGTGGGCTCGTCCAATATGTAGAGGGTCTGGCCGGTGGCGCGGCGGGAGAGTTCCTTGGCGAGCTTGACGCGCTGGGCTTCGCCGCCGGACAGGGTGGTGGCTTGCTGGCCGACCTTTATGTAGCCGAGGCCGACTTCGGCGAGCATCGCCATCTTGTCGCGGATGGGGGGGACGGCCTTGAAGAATTCCACCGCGTCCTCGACGGTCATGTCCAGCACGTCGGCGATGCTGTGGCCCTTGAACTTCACCTCCAGCGTTTCGCGATTGTAGCGGGCGCCGTGGCAGACGTCGCAGGTGACGTAGACGTCGGGGAGGAAGTGCATCTCGATCTTGAGCAGGCCGTCGCCGGTGCAGGCTTCGCAGCGGCCGCCTTTCACGTTGAAGCTGAAGCGGCCGGGCTTGTAGCCGCGCGCCTGCGCTTCGGGGAGGCCGGCGAACCAGTCGCGGATGTTGGTGAAGGCTCCCGTGTAGGTCGCCGGGTTGGAGCGGGGGGTGCGGCCGATGGGCGACTGGTCGATGTCGATCACCTTGTCGCAATGTTCAAGGCCGGTGACTTTGTCATGCGGGCCAGCGACGATGCGCGCGCCGTTCAGGGTGCGGGCGGACGCGGCGTAGAGGGTGTCGATGGTGAAGCTGGACTTGCCCGAGCCGGAGACGCCGGTGATGCAGGTGAAGGTGCCGAGGGGGATCGACGCCGTGACGTTTTGCAGGTTGTTGGCGCGGGCGTTGTGGACGGTGAGCTTCTTGCCATTGCCCTTGCGGCGCTTTGCGGGGACTTCGATGCGGCGGGTGCCGTTGAGATAGTCCGCGGTCAGGCTGTCGCGGTGGGCTAGCAGTTCGTTGAGGGTGCCTTGGGCGACGATGGTGCCGCCGTGGACGCCTGCGCCCGGCCCCATGTCGACGATATAGTCGGCCATGCGGATCGCGTCCTCGTCATGCTCGACGACGATGACGGTGTTGCCGAGGTCGCGCAGGCGCTTCAAGGTGACGAGCAGGCGGTCATTATCGCGCTGGTGCAGGCCGATGCTGGGTTCGTCGAGGACGTAGAGGACGCCCGAGAGGCCGCTGCCGATCTGGGACGCGAGGCGGATGCGCTGGGACTCGCCGCCCGACAGGGTGCCGCTGGTGCGGTCGAGGTTCAGATAGTCGAGGCCGACATTGTTGAGGAAGCCGAGGCGCTCGACAATTTCCTTGAGGATGGCCTTGGCGATCTGGTTCTGCTGGTCGGTGAGGTGCGCGGGGAGGGTGGAGAAGAAGCCGAGCGCGTCCACCACCGAGCGGCGGGTGGACATGGAGATGTCCTCGCCCGCGATCTTGACGGCGCGGGCTTCGGGTTTGAGGCGGGCGCCGTGGCAGGTCTCGCACGGCATGGCGGTTTGATATTTGCTCAGCTCCTCGCGCATCCAGGCGGAGTCGGTCTGGAGGAGGCGGCGGTTCAAGTTGCCGATGACGCCTTCGAAGGGCTTTTTGACCTCGTAGGATTTTTTGCCGTCTACGAACTTTAGCGTGACGGGCTTGCCTGCGGTGCCGTGGAGGATAATGATTTTTACCTCTGGGGGGAGGTCTTGCCAGGGGGTTTCGAGGTTGAAGCCGAATTCCTTGGCCAGGGAGCCCAGGACTTGCGTGTAATAGGGGCTGGGCGGGTTGGATTTGGCCCAGGGGACTATGGCGCCTTTTTTGAGGGTTAGGTGCTCGTTGGGGACTACGAGTTCGGGGTCGAATTCCTGGCGTTCTCCGAGGCCGTCGCAGGCGGGGCAGGCGCCTTGGGGGGCGTTGAAGGAGAAGAGGCGGGGTTCGATTTCCGGGATGGTGAAGCCGGAGACGGGGCAGGCGAATTTTTCGCTGAAGACTATGCGGTTGTCGGGGATGCCGGCGTTTTTCATTTTTCCGGGTGTTGGCGCTGGCCCACCCCCGGCCCCTCCCGCCTGCGGGAGGGGGGAAGTGAGGTCGGCGACGGTGCCGTCGGCCAGGTCCACATAGGCCAGGCCGTCGGCGAGCTTTAGGGCTTGTTCGAAGCTGTCGGCTAGGCGGGTGGACATGTCGGCATCCACGGCGAGACGGTCGACTACGACTTCGATGTCATGCTTGTATTTCTTGTCGAGGGCGGGGGCGTCTTCGATCAGGACCATTTCGCCGTCGATGCGGACGCGGGTGTAGCCGGCCTTCTGCCACTCCAGCAGTTCCTTCTTATACTCGCCCTTGCGGCCGCGCACGACGGGGGCGAGGAGGTAGAAGCGGGTGCCCTCCGGCAATTGCATGACGCGGTCGACCATCTGGCTGACGGTCTGGGCGCTGATCGGTTCTCCGGTCGCGGGGGAGTAGGGGACGCCGACGCGCGCCCAGAGGAGGCGCATATAGTCGTAGATTTCGGTGACCGTGGCGACGGTGGAGCGCGGGTTGCGGCTGGTCGTCTTCTGTTCGATCGAAATGGCGGGGGAGAGGCCGTCGATATGCTCGACATCGGGTTTCTGCATCATCTCAAGGAACTGGCGGGCGTAGGCGGAGAGGGATTCCACATAGCGGCGCTGACCCTCTGCATAGATGGTGTCGAAGGCTAGGGAGGATTTGCCTGAGCCGGACAGGCCGGTGATGACGATCAGGCTGTCGCGGGGTAGATCGACGTCCACGCCCTTGAGGTTGTGCTCACGCGCGCCGCGTACGGAAATTGTGGTCAGACTCATGGGGCGTGTTGTTCCAGATTTGTTCTTTGGGGGCAAGGCCGTTGCCGGGCTATGGGCGCGGATATGGGATAGCAGGCGGCGGCTCGCAAGCGGCCCATGCTTTCCAGCGCGAGCAGGCGGCGGGTCACCGAAAGGTAGAGCGATATTAACCGATCAGGTGTATAAGGGCCGCGACGGGAAAGCTGCGGCGGTGGCGTCTCGACTTCTGTAGATATGAGAGATCCCGGATAGCCCGACAGCATCCCGGATACGCCCCCGGCCGTCCCTTGCGCCGGGGGCGTTTTCTTGTTCGGTCAATTTCGACGAATGATGTTTTACGCTACGTCAACAAGGCTTTTTGGGATCGACAGAGGCAGCTGGCCTGTTTAAATCTGCGCCCTGCCGGAAGGACTGACGGGTCCCAGCCTTCGCGGCTTTATCGCGGACCAGGTCGCCTGAAGAGCGACGAGTCCCAAGCAGTTCAATCGAAGGGGGACCATCATGACATTTTTTATCAATCGCACCGGCGGTGCCATGCTGGCGGCACTGTCTGCCACCGTGTTGATGGGCGCGGCGGCGCAGGCGAGCGTTATTCCGTTTGAATCCAACGGCCGTACGATCGATGTGCGCTATGACGATCTGGACCTGTCGAAGAAGTCGGGTCAGCAGGAATTGAATGCCCGCATCCGCCGTGCTGCGGTGAAGGTGTGTCCGGGCCGGACCATGCAGGATTTGCGGTCGTGCCAGATCGCGGCGGTGGATCATGTCCGTGAGCCGGTCGCCATCGCGATCGCCAAGGCGCAGGGTCAGGATGCGAGCCGCTTTGCCGAGATGGGCAAGGATAAGGTGCCGGGCGCGGGGAAGTGAGGCTTTGCGTTTGAGGGGGGGAGTGATTGGCTCTTCATCGCTGGCGTTGCGCTGGCCCACCCCCTAACCCCCTCCCGCTTGCGGGAGGGGGGACATTGAGCGCTGGAGGATGCTCTGGGAACCGGCCATCGGGACTGGCCGTTGATCCTGCGTGGCGCGCGAAGGCCGCGCCGAGGAGAGCAAGATGAGCGACAAGACCGATATTCGTCCCAATAGCCGTGAAGAAGCGCATGATGAGCGTCCCACGGATGCGCAGGACCATGCCGTCACCCCCGAGGAGCAGCTGGAGGAAGGGTTGATGGACAGTATGGATGCGTCCGATCCGCCGTCGGCCACCAAGCCGGGCGACCATGGCGATCCGGTTCCTTCGTCGGGATTTCACGAAGAAGAAGATGAGGATGAGAAGGCTGGGCGATAGACGGCGGCGATATTGGTGATATGATCCATGGGCGAGGCGAACCGGATCGGCGGTGGCCGGGCGGTTCGCCAAGCGCACGACGCTGCAAGGTGAGAGGAGCCTTATTGATGCCGACTTCCGCTACTCCCGCGATCGAACGCATTGCCCGGGTGCTGGCCGGACGCCAGCTGAGCCTGAATGGCGAGGGCGATGATCCCCATGCGGCGGGCGCGGTGGATGCGAGTTGGCAAAACTATCTGGATGATGCCTATGCTATCCTGCACACGCTGCGGGAGCCCGATGAGCAGATGGCGCAGGCGGGTGATGTCGCGGTGTGGCGCAGCATGATTGGCGCTGTGTTGGAGCGGCGAGCCTGACGCAGCGATTGGCGGGGCGGCCTGCCCATGCCATAATGGGCGGATGAGCGGCCCTGCACTGAAGATCAAGATACAGCTTTATTGTGGTGACGAGATCGCCATGGGGCCGGGCAAGGCCGACCTGCTGGATGCGATCGCCAGCGAGGGGTCGATTTCGGCGGCTGGGCGGAAGCTGAAGATGAGCTATCGGCGCTGCTGGATGCTGGTGGACGTGATGAACCGATGCTGGTCCGCGCCGCTGGTGGCGACGTCGAGTGAGGGCGCGGTGCTGACGGAGCTGGGGCTTGGCGTGCTTGCCCAATATCGCGGGTTGCAGAAGGCGGCGGCGAGTGCGGCGGGGCGGTCGCATTGGCCTGACCTTGCGCGCGAGTTGCGGGGCGAGCCGTTGCCGGTTCAGTCGGAGGAGTGAGGAGGATGCGTCGGCACTTGGGCATTGCGTAGGATGCCGGGGGTGGCGTGGTTTCGCGGGTTCTCAACGGGATGTTGCTTAAGGTTTTGCGTTTTGGGGCGTGGCTGGTGGCCGCGCCCTATTTTGGTTCACGCGGAGGCGCGGAGGGGTCAGGCGTCAGCTTTGTCCTTGAGGCGAGGCTTGGGAGCTGGATAGAGGTTAAGTCTGGGGCGCTCGCTTCGCCTTCTGATTGTGCTTCCGTATCGCTGCCGTTCCGCGTGATATATTTTCACGCGGAGAACGCAGAAGGCGCAGAGGGAGGGTTTGCGGCTTGCCGTTGCTTGAGGACCCGATGCTCTTTGGTAAGGGGGCTTTGCTGCCTCCTTTTATCGCTTTCACAAAAATTACATGTTGCGACGCACAAGGAAAAGTGATTCCCTGTAGTTGTCGGCAGAACCGGCGCTTAAGCTTACAGTAACCATGTTGGGCGCATGTTCTGCTGATCGACTTGAAGTCGGAGGGCAAGAGCATGGGCACCAATGCAAGACCGGCTGACGGGGCAATCACCCTGGCTGAATTGCGCGAATTCGCCAGTTTCCCGTCTGCCACGCAGCGCTATATCCGCCGGTCGCTGGACATCGGCCTCCACCGCCGCGACGCCATGAAGCTATGGTCGCGCGACATGGTGGAGGAAGCGAGCATCCGCGCGCAGGCCCGCATTTACGGGCGGCTGGATGAGATCAAGGCGCGGGTGCCCGACGACAGCGGGCTGGACCAGATGGAGCCGTTCATGGCGCCTTTGGTGACGATTTCGGCTTTCGATTTGGGGCAGGACAGGCTGAGCAGCTTTTCGGCCTACCGGTTTTTGTATGAACGGCTGTTGGGGGCGGGGGCCAGGCCGTGGTTGCCGGGCGCGTTCTGCGCGGCGGCGAGCTTGCCGCATCTGCATCCTGAGAAGCGGCGGGCGCTGTTGCAGTCGATCAGCGAGGCGGCGGCGACGGCGGTGGGGTGGTCTAACCGGGAGCCGACCTTCTATCCGGAGTGGGTGGAGAAGGTGGATATGAGCAAGGCGAATTGAGCTTTTGCTGGCGTTCCTCCGGGGGAGGGGCGATATGATTGAAGCGAGGCGGTGGCGGCCGTGAGGATTGCCGCACCTTTGAAATGTTATGCTTCGATCGCCGCTTGACCGCAGAGGCGAATGCCATAGCTTTGCACCGGCTTTTTTTGAGGGTCTGCGATGTCCTACGCTCTGTCCGCCCGGATGACCTTCGACAACATGCTCGGCAGCCTCGATCACCTTGTCGGGAAAGCTATCGATTCTGGGATGACGGATGATGTGCTCGCGGCGAGACTGACCGACGACATGTTTCCGCTGGAGATGCAGTTTCGCGTGGCTCTGAACCAAGTACTGCTGGCACTGAATCAAGTCGCCGGGCAGAGCGTCCCACTCGAAGTTGTATCGTATAAATCACTCGCGGAGGTTGCCGAACGCATTGCGGTGGTTCGATCGCTAAACGATCAAGCAGTCCCCGCTGGTTGGGCAGACGCCGACACAGTCGTCGATCTCACATTGCCCAATGGCATCCGCTTCCTTATGTCGTCGGAGGAGGATATTCGCGACTGGATCATACCGAACTTCTACTTTCACGTAACAATGGCATATGCATTGCTGCGCAACGCGGGATTGGACATCGGCAAGATGGATTTTCTGCCGCATATGGAGCGCCATAAAGCTTTGCCTGCGTAGCAGAAGCGGTTCCTCTGGCGGTTCAGCTGACTCTCGACGGATTCTGGACCAGTTATCCATTCACGATCGTACCGCCGTTGGGGTGGAGGACCTGGCCGGACATGTAGCTGCCGTCCTCGCACGCCAGGAAGAGGAATGCGGGGGCTACTTCGTTGGGTTGGCCGGGGCGACCCATGGGGACTGACTCGCCGAAATGTTCGAGCTTTTCCGGGCTCGCGCCGCCCGAGGGGTTGAGCGGGGTCCAGATCGGGCCGGGGGCTACGGCGTTGACGCGGATGCCGTCTTTTACGAGATTTTCCGACAGGCTACGGGTGAAGGCGGTGATGGCGCCTTTCGTGCTGGAATAGTCGAGCAGTTCCGACGAGCCCTGGTACATGGTGACGCTGGTGCAGTTGACGATGGCGGCGCCTTTTTGGAGGTACGGGCGTGCTGCTTGCGTCAGGAAGAACATGCCGAAGATGTTGGTCTGGAAAGTGCGGCGCAGCTGTTCCTCGGTGATATCGGTGATGTCCTGATCGGGATGTTGTTCGCCCGCGTTATTGACCAGGATGTCGAGGCGGCCGAAGCGGTCGATTACCTGTTTGACGGCGTCGTCGCAGAAGGATTTTTCGCCAATGTCCCCGGCGATGGTGAGGGCCTGTTGGCCTTCGGCCTCGACGATCTGGGCAGTCTTCTTCGCGTCGTCATGTTCGCAGAGGTAGAGGATGGCGACGTCGGCGCCTTCGCGGGCGTAGAGGGCGGCGACGGCTCGGCCGATGCCGCTGTCCGCGCCGGTGATGAGGGCGACTTTTCCGGCGAGGCGGCCGGAGCCGGGATAGCGGGGTTCCCATTCGGGCTTGGGTTCGAGCTTGCTTTCGTGGCCGGGCAAGCCGTCTTCGTGGATCATCTCTTCATGATTGTCGGATTGGGTGTCGGACATGGCGCATCTCCTTTCCTCGGCCAACACTTGGGTTGGGGGATGGTTCATGCGCTTGCGGCAGGGCGGGTCGCCTAGCCGCCCGTGCTGCGATTTTCCCAGATGGCGATAGGGGCGTCCGCGCCCGGCATTTCCATGCGGACTTCACGCAGGGTGACGGCGAGCACGCAGGCGGGCCGCTGTTCGATACCAAGCGGCTGGGCGCAGTGGACCGGGCCGTTTCCGGGCACGCGTTCAATGCGGCCGATAAGCCTGAGCCTCAGCCCGCGTGAGGGGGTAAAATCTTCAGGGGCGAGGCGCAGCACCTTTTCGAAGGGGCGGCCGTGGCGCCACAGATCGTTGCCGTCATTCTGGCCGAATTGGGCGAGGGCCAGGCTTTGGTCGGGCGTGGGCGCGGTTCCGTCCGGTTCGGGCGCGGTGGCTTTTGCAGGGGCGGGGCATTCGTCGTTGGTGGACCAGGGGCGCAGCATCCAGAAGCCCTCGGCATCATGGCCGTCCCCTTGCGCGGGGAGTCCGAGATCGGCGGCTTTCCACGAAATCGGCCTGACATGGACGCGGAGCACGCCGGCCGCTTCATCATAGCGCCAGCGCATGGGGGCGCCACTGTCCTTTTCCGCAGCGCCCGAGCAGCCGAAGGCGAGTGAGAGATCGAACCGCTGACCCACGGTCCCGGCGATGTCGTCCGGCAGCGGCTTGCCCGATGACAGGGCGTCGGCGGCGCGGCGGGCGAGGTCGGCTATCTCTGCGCGGCCCCAGAGGCGCGGCAATTGCGGCTGTACCGGGATGGGCGGGGGGATGACGGTGACGGGGGCAGGCGCGGGCGGCGGAGCCTTGGGCGCTGTGCCGCGTCCAAGAAGGAAACCGCCCGCCCCGACCGCGATAAAAGCTGCAAGCCCTGCGGCTATGGCGAGCCGACTGGTCCTGGCACTGGGTTCACGCATAAGCCATTGATAGCAAATCGAGCATCATCCTCCAGAAGATAATCATCTTTTTTCCGCCTTGCTGCGTTGACAGGGGCGGCGGCAGGCACGAGGCAGGGGGCGCATGACGATTGACCAAGTTCTGACGCTGCTGGTGCTGGCCGCTGTCGTCGCTGCGCTGATCTGGGACAAGGTGCGCGCCGATGTCGTCGCGCTGTCCGGGGCGGCGGTGCTGTTGATGACGGGCGTCGTGCGGCCGGTCGATGTGCAGGGTGCCTTTGCAAGTCCCGCGATTATCGCGCTCGCGTCGCTGTTCGTCATTGCTTATGCGCTGGAGCTGTCGGGGCTGCTCGACCGGGCGATTGCGATGGCGGTGGCGATGTGCAGGCGGATGGGCGCGACCGGCATGTGGCTGCTGCTGTCGATGATCGGCGCGGCGTCCTGCTTCCTCAATTCGACGCCGATCGTGGTGTTGGGCGCGCCGGTCGTGCGCGACGTCGCCAATACGTTGGGCCTTTCGCCCAAGCGGTTCCTGATGCCGTTGTCCTATATCACAATCCTGACCGGCTGCTGCACGTTGATCGGGACATCGACCAACCTGCTGGTGGACGACATGGCGAGCGTGGCGGGGCAGCCGCGCTTCGGCATTTTCGAGATTACGCCGGTGGGGTTGCCGATGGCGCTGGCGGGTGGGCTATACCTGTTCCTGTTCAGCAAGAAGCTGCTGGGCGGGCGTCATGAGGCGGATGAGCGGGAAGGCGAGGCGGCGCCGATCGATGCCATGCATGTGTACAGCGCGCAGGTGGGCGACCCGGCGGTCTTCGCCGAGCCCCGGCCGCTGAAGCCCGCCAAGGCGGCGATCGCGCTGGGTGTTTTTGCGGCGGCGGTGGGGCTGGCGGCGATCGATGTTGCGCCGATCGCGGCGAGCGCCTTTGCCGGGGCGGTTGTGCTGATCCTGCTGCGGGTGATCAGCGCGGATGAGGCCTATAGCGGGCTGCGGCCGCAGATATTGATCCTGATCGCGGGCATGGTGGTGATCGGCATCGCGATGGAGCAGAGCGGGCTGGCGGCGGATGCTTCGCGGATGCTGATCGGCAGCGTGCATGGGTTGAGCCCGCTGATCGCGCTGGTCGTGCTGTATCTGGTGACGATGGTGCTGACGGAGTTGCTGTCGAACGCGACGGTGGCGGTGCTGGTGACGCCGGTCGCGGTGGCGCTGGCGGATAGTCTGGCGGTCAGTCCACGGCCGTTTCTGGTCGCGGTGATGATGGCGGCGAGCGCGGCTTTTGCGACGCCCTTTGGTTATCAGACCAATGTGATCGTCTATCAGATGGGCGGCTATCGCTACATGGATTTCGTGCGGGTGGGGTTGCCCTTGAACCTGATCACTTGCGTCGTCGCGGTCGCGGCGATCAGTATGTTTTTTCCGTTCTGATCAGGCCGGGCGCGAGCCGCAGGACAAGGAAACCGGCGGTGGCGGAGGCGAGTGAGCCGAGCAGGATGCCGAGCTTTGCCGCATCGCCTGTATCCGGATGGGGCGCGAAGGCGAGGCCGCCGATGAAGAGGCTCATGGTGAAGCCGATGCCGCAGAGCAGGGCGACGCCATAGACCTGCGTCCATGTGGAGTGGGCCGGGCGGCTGGCCCAGCCGAGGCGGGACAGGAGCCAGACGGTGCCGAATATGCCCAGTTGCTTGCCTGCGAAAAGGCCGAGCGCGATGCCGAGCGGTACGGGCTGAGCCAGGTCGGATGGCGCGACCCCGCTTAAGGATACGCCCGCATTGGCGAAACCGAACAGCGGCACGATGGCATAGGCGACCCAAGGGTGGAGGCCATGTTCGAGGCGGGACAAAGGCGAATGCTGGTCGTCGGGGGCGGCTGGGGTCTTTCGCAAGGGGATGGTCATCGCGACGGCGACCCCGGCCAGAGTGGCGTGGATGCCGGATTGCAGCACGCAGAACCAGACGAAGACGCCGATGAGTACATAGGGCCACAGGCTGTTTACCCCCGCCCGATTGCAAAGCGCGAGGCAGGCCAGACCTGCGACGGCCAGCGCGAGGGGCAGCAGGTTGAGCTGTCCGCTGTAGAAGAGGGCGATGATGAGAACGGCGATCAGATCGTCGATGATCGCCACGGCCGCGAGGAATATCTTGAGCGATCCCGGTACGCGCGGGCCGAGGAGGGCGAGCACGCCGAGGGCAAAGGCGATGTCGGTGGCGGCAGGGATCGCCCAGCCGCGAAGGCCGGTGGCGTCCCCCCGGTTGATGGCGACATAGATGAGGGCGGGCATGACCACGCCTGCGGCTGCTGCGAGGCCGGGCAGCAGGCGGTCGGGCCATCGGGCGAGTTGCCCGTCCAGCACCTCCCGCTTGATTTCGAGGCCCACGATCAGGAAGAACAGCGCCATCAGGCCGTCGTTGATCCAGTGGAGCAGGCTGAGCCCCGCCAGATCGATGTGGAGCGTGTGGAAATAGTCGGCCGACAGGGCGGAGTTGGCGACGAGCATCCCCAGAGCCGCAGCCGCGATCAGGATTATGCCGCCTGCCGCTTCCGCAGCGAGGAAGGCGCGCATCATTGAGACGGGGCGGGTGATCAGGGGAGAAACGCTCATCCCGCTGTTCTAACGGCCAATTCGGCGCAGGGCCACTGCTTCCGGTCGGTGGATCAGTGCGTTTCCATGCGGAGCCGGTCGGCGAGTTGCTCGATCTCGAAGGGTTCGAGAATCCAGGTGCGGGTCTTGCGCCCCGCCCGGTGAATGGGTTGCGTCAGGAGGACGCGCGCCTGTTCGCGGGCATGCGGCTTGAAGACCGCGAAGTGCTGGGCGCAGTCACGGATCGTACCGATGACCGGGGCGCGGCCTTCGAGGTCGATCAGGGTAGCGGGCTGATCCCAGGGGATTGCGGATGTTGGATGATCGTTCATTCATTTGCGCCTGTAACGGAAATACCAGACTTCATGGCCGAGGCGGCGGGCCTTTGCCTCATAGCGGGTTTCGGGCCAGCCGCCGGGGCGGGTGAGGAAGTCCTTGGGTTCGCTGGCCAGCCAATCGAAGTCGGGGTGGCCGTTCATCACCATCATCGCCCAGCGGAGATAGACGGGGTGATCGGTGCCGAAGCGAAACTCGCCGCCGGGCTTCAGCTTGCGGGCGATCATTTCGACCGGGCCGGGGTTCATCATGCGGCGCTTGGCGTGGCGGGCCTTGGGCCAAGGGTCGGGATGGAGGAGGTAGACGAAGCTCAAGGCTCCGTCGGGGATGCGGGCGAGGACCTGGAGCGCGTCGCCCATATGGAGGCGGATGTTGCCGAGCGCCTGATCGCGGACATGGCCGAGCGCGGTGACGACGCCGTTCAGGAAAGGCTCGCAGCCGATGAAGCCATGGTCGGGCAGCATATCGGCGCGATAGGCGAGATGTTCGCCGCCGCCGAAGCCGATTTCAAAGTGGAGGGGGCGGTCGTATCCGAAGAGGTTGGCGGCGGTGATTTCCCCTTCTTCCGGGATGGAGAGGGCGGGGAGCAGCGTATCGACCAGCTCCTGCTGACCGGCGCGGAGCTTGTGGCCCGACTGACGGCCATAGAGGCGGTTGAGCGTGGTGGGGTCGCCGGATTTGTGCGCGGTCATGGGCGGGCGCTTAGCCGCGTGGCGCAGCGGGGGCAAGCGGGTAGCTGTTGTGCCTCCCGCACCCGCGTTGAGGAGCGGTACGAGTGCGGGAGGCACAGTAGGGTGTGTGGGGGTTCAGCCCATGACGGGCTGCAAATGGCGACTTTCTGCGCTTCCGGTGCTCACGTACTGAAGTACGCTGCGCGCCAGTTCTCGAAATTCACCATTTTCGCCGCGTCCTGAACTGAATCCCCACACACCCTAGGCCACGGCCGGGTCCTGCGGCCGGGCTTTGGCTTGCCGGGAGAAAGAGAAGAAAAGACCGGAAGCCGGTCCTTCAGCTCAGTGGCATTTCATGAAGCGGCCCTTGGCGTCCTTGCACGGGCCTTTTTTGGCGACCGGCTTGGGCGGGCATTTGATGAATTTGCCTTTCGCGTCCTTGCAGGGGGCGGCGAGCGCGGGGGTGGCGCTGGCGCCCAGGAGCGCGAGGCAGGCAAGAGCGGAGGTCAAAAACCGGGTCATCGCCTGTTCTCCTTGGGAGGAGGGGTTGCCGGACCCGACAGGGGGCCAAGTCCGGCAAGGCATGTATGTGCCGGGATTGGGCGGAAACCTAGTGAACTTTTCGTCATGTTGCGCCCATGAAAAAGCGGCGCGCAAGGCCATTGCCCGCGCGCCGCTTTTCATCTGTGGCGGGGTAAAGCGCTTAGAGCGCGGCCTTCAGCTTTTCGACCAGATCGGTACGTTCCCACGGGAAGAAGTCGCCTTCCGCCTTGCGGCCGAAATGGCCGTAAGCAGCGGTCGGGCGATAGATGGGCTTGTTGAGGCCGAGATGGGTGCGGATGCCGCGCGGGGTGAGGCCGCCCAGTTCCTTGATCGACTTGATCGCTTCCTCGATCTTCGCATCATCGACGCTGCCGGTGCCGTGGGTGTCGACATAGAGCGACAGCGGCTCCGACACGCCGATGGCGTAGGCGAGCTGGATCGTGCAGCGGCGGGCGAGCCCGGCGGCGACGATGTTCTTGGCGAGATAGCGGGTGATGTAGGCGGCCGAACGGTCAACCTTGGTCGGGTCCTTGCCCGAGAAGGCGCCGCCGCCATGGGGGGATGCGCCGCCATAGGTGTCGACGATGATCTTGCGGCCGGTGAGGCCCGCGTCGCCGTCAGGGCCGCCGATTTCGAAGCTGCCGGTCGGGTTGATGTGATAGACGGTTTCGTCCGAGAGCAGATCGCCGGGCAGGACTTCGGCGATGACGCCCTTCACATATTCCTTCAGTTCCGCTTCGTTGGCGCCTTCGTCATAGCCCTTGGCATGCTGGGTCGAGACGACGATGGCGGTCGCGGCGGCGGGCTTGCCATTTTCGAAGCGCAGCGTGACCTGGCTCTTGGCGTCCGGTTCAAGGAAAGGTGCGCGGCCGGAGTGGCGGTCTGCGGCCATCTTGGCGAGGATCTTGTGGCTGTAATCCAGCGTCGCGGGCATGAGGTCGGGCGTTTCGTCGCAGGCGAAGCCGAACATGATGCCCTGATCGCCAGCGCCTTCATCCTTGTTGCCGGCGGCGTCGACGCCCTGCGCGATGTGCGCGGATTGGGCGTGGAGGTTGTTTTCGAAGCGGAAGCTTTCCCAGTGGAAGCCTTCCTGCTCATAGCCGATGCGCTTTACGGTTTCGCGGACGGCGCGTTCGATCTCTTCCTGTGCGCCGGGAGCCCACTGGTCATTTTCATAGACGCCCTTGCAGCGAATTTCGCCAGCCAGCACCACGAGTTGGGTCGTGGTCAGCGTTTCGCAGGCGATGCGGGCTTCCGGATCCTTGGACAGGAACAGATCGACGATGGCGTCGGAAATCTGGTCCGCGACCTTGTCGGGATGGCCTTCGGACACGGATTCCGAGGTGAAGAGATAGTTGCTGCGCATGGGACTCCCGTAAGCCAAGCTGGCGTGAAAGCGACATAAAGAAAAGTTTATGTGCCCCTATTAGCCCTTCACCCTACGGATGGCAATGGCAAGTCCGGCCAGCAGAGCCATGAACAGGAGGGGCGCCCAATTACCCAGATGGGTAAAGAGCGTGGGGGGCAGCGCGGTGGGGAGCGCGCTTTCGAGATAGCCAGCGCGGTGGAGGCCCAGCGCCCGCAGGACGTGGCCGCGCGCGTCGATCACCGCTGACACGCCGGTGGGGGTGGAGCGGATGATGGGTATGCCTTCCTCGATCGCGCGCAGGCGGGCCTGGGCGAGATGCTGGACTGGCCCCCAGTTGCCGAACCAGGCGTCGTTGGACGGGTTGAAGAGGAAAGCGGGGCGGTTCTTCGCGTCGATCACATGGCCGGAGAAGATGATTTCGTAGCAGATCTGGACGCCCATCTTGAGTTCGGGGCGACCGAGGGTGGCGGGGAGGGTGAGGCTTTGCGGGCCGGGGCCGGGCCAGAAGTCAGCGTCTCCGGGGACCAGGCGGGACAGGCCGATTGGCTGGAGGAGGGCGCGCATGGGGAGATATTCGCCATAGGGGACGAGATGCGCTTTGTCATAGCGGCCGAGCAGCTTGGCTTGCGGGGAGACGATGAAGAGGCTGTTGTTGGCTCCGGCGAGGGCGTCGGTGGTGATGCCGTTTTTCTGGACCTGCTTGAAATAGACTTTGGTCGCGCCGGTCATCAGCAGGTCGCCGGGGCCGAGCAGCGCGGCGAGGCGCGCGCGCCATTGCGGTTCCATGTCGAGATAGGCGGGGATGGCGGCTTCGGGCCAGAAGATGAGGCGCGGGGCGGGGCGGGGTGTGCCGGAGAGGGTGGCTAGGGTGCGGAAGTGAGCCTCTTCCAGTTCGGGGGAGTATTTTTCGTCCTGGCCTATGTTGGGTTGGACTACGCGGATGCGCGGGGCGCCCGGTGGTGTTGGCGGCGCAGGTGTCAGGAGACCCCAGAGGGCGAGAGCGGCGAGCGGCGCGGCGATGGCGGCAGCGGGGCGGAACTGACGCTTGGCGGTGAGCAGGATGGCTCCGGCGGCGAGGATGGTGACGCCGCCTACGCCATAGGTGCCGATCAGGGTGGCGGCTATGGGGATGCCGGTGGGGAGTAGGGTGACGCCGAGGGGGTTCCAGGCGAAGCCGGTGAAGGCTGTGGCGCGGAGATATTCGCTGGCGATCCAGCAGGCGGCGAAGAGGAGGGTGAAGGCGGTGCTGCTGCCCATCCCGCTGCGACTAGGCGGCAGAGCCGCCAAGTCTCGCTTCCCTTCAAACGAGTCACGTGCCTCGTTTGAACGCTTGCGGGAGGGGAGTTTATTAGACAACCACCATGCGCTCAGCGTCGCAAGGCCGGGATAAACCGCTAGATAGAGCGAGAGTAGGACCACCGCGCCATAGCCGAACCAGTGCGGCATCGCGTCCTGGAAGGAGAAGGCGTGGGCGATCCAGTTGAGACCTAGGGTGAAGTGGCCGAGGCCGAACAGCCAGCCGCGCGTGAAGGCGGCGCGGCGGGTGGGGGCGGTTTCGATGAGCCAGAGGAGCAGCGCGAAGCAGGCGAGGGTGACGGGCCAGAGCTTGAGCGGTTCAAATCCGGTGGCGGCGACGAAACCGGCGAGCAGGGCGGTGAGCTTTGGGAAGCGGGCGGGGAACTGGATCATTGGGTAGGGATCAGCGGATGGTGGCCATGGTGGCGTGGCTGCACTTATCGTTCTTGTGCCCGCCGCCTGAAAGCATCGAGGCCGCGATGAAGCCGCCGACCACAAGGACCAAGAAGCCCGCAGAGAGGAGGCCCAGATATTTCTCGATGAACGCCTTTATCGGGCGGCCGAATTTCCAGAAGAGGAAGCCGACCAGCATGAACTGGAAGGCTCGCGACAGGATGCTGGCCCAGAGGAAAGTGAAGAGCGACAGGCCGATGAAGCCTGCCGTGATGGTGATGAGCTTGAAGGGAATGGGCGTTGCGCCCTTCACCAATATGATTTCCGCGCCATAGTCGCGCAGATAGCAGGCGGCGACGGGGAATTTGGCGGCAAGGCCGAGGGCGTGGAGAATCTGCTGTCCGACGGCCTCATAGAGGAAATGGCCGATCGCATAGCCGAGCATGCCGCCCAATACCGAGGCGATGGTGCAGATGATGCCGAAGCGGATCGCCCGTTCCGGCCGGGCAAGGCACATGAGGCCAAGCAGCGGGTGCGGGGGGATTGGGAAGAAGCTGCTCTCCATGAAGGAGATGACGAAGAGCCAGCGTTCGGCATGGGCGTGGGCGGCTTTGGCCAGCGTCCATTGATAAAGCTTGGTGAGCATCGGAGGCGGGCCTAGCGGAGATTACCGGGGACGGCCAGCGCTTTCATCCCATTACGGAGTTGCAACATCGTGAAGGCGTTGACGCGGTGAGAACGGCTCGGCATCACCCCTCTTCTCCGTATCAGTAGCCCGGCCGGTTTTTTGTGACGATTTCCAACCCATCATGGTCGAAAGTGCGCGAGCGTGGTGGGGGATTGATCTTTGCGCTGGGGCTGAACGCGCTGCTGGTGCTGGCCTTGCTGACATTGGCGCCGGGTCTTGATCCCCAAAAGGTCGATCCGCGCAATCCGGTGACGTTCGAAATGGCCGCTGCGCCTGAACCTCAAGCCGAGAAAAGCCCCGAGCGGGCTGAAAAGAAAGAAAAAGCGGCGGCGCCGGAGAAGAAGGAAAAGGAACCCGACAAGCCGCGCAAGCCGGTCGAGAAACCCGTCGTGACGCCGGTCGAAAAGCCGATCGTGACTTTGCCGCCGACCAAGCAGCCGTTCCTGCAACTGGACAGCGCGCAGATGGCGACGGCGGACATCGGCAAGATGCCCAAGACGGATGACAGCCAGAGCGCGGGCACGGCCGGGCAAGGGAATAGCCGCATGGCGGCGGGGCCGGGCGAAGGGCCAGGCGGCGTCCAGCTGTTCGAGGCGGAATGGTATCGGCGGCCAACGCCTGCGGAACTGGGCGGCTATATGCCCGCCAATGCGCCCGCCGGTGGATGGGGGCTGGTGGCGTGCAAGACGGTGGAGAATTTCCGGGTCGAAAATTGTCAGGCGCTGGGGGAATCGCCGCAGGGGTCGGGCTTTGCGCGGGCCGTTCGGCTGGCGGCATGGCAGTTCCTGGTGCGCCCGCCGCGCGTCAATGGGAAGGCGATGGTCGGAAGCTGGGTGCGGATCAGGATCGACTATAGCCGAGCACCTGCCAACAGCGGTGGGGCGGGCATGTGAATTTAGGTTGCATTTCGATACCTATATGAGATGAGGTGTCCCGTCGATTAGTAGGGA
Organism: Sphingobium sp. TomMM7A; assembly: GCF_055397305.1. Taxonomy (NCBI): domain Bacteria; kingdom Pseudomonadati; phylum Pseudomonadota; class Alphaproteobacteria; order Sphingomonadales; family Sphingobiaceae; genus Sphingobium; species Sphingobium sp. TomMM7A. The sequence goes on from NZ_AP027311.1 coordinate 331,615, forward strand.
GACTCTCATGATCATCTATGGCGCGCGTCCATCGCCCTTCGTCCGTAAAGTTATCGTCTTTGCCGCCGAGAAGGGGCTGGCGGTGGAAGTGAAGCCCGGCGGCTTTGGCCAGGGCGGCGAGATTTTCGAGCGGGCGTCGCCTTTCGGAAAGATGCCCGCGTTTCAGGATGGTGATTTCCTGATCAGCGACAGCAGCGCGATCATAACCTATATGGATGCCATCAAGCCCGATCCTGCGTTGATCCCGACAGAGCCGAAAGCGCGTGCGCGGACGATCTGGTATGAGGAGTTCGGCGATACCATCGTACAATCCGCCGGGGCCGCGATCTTTTTCAATCGCATGGTTGCTCCGTTGCTGGGGATGCCGCAGGATTTAGTGGCGGCAGACCGGGCGGAGGCGGAGCAGCTTCCGAAGATTGGCGATTATATTGAGAAGATCCTTCCGGAGAGCGGCTTTCTGGTGGAGGATCGCTTTACCCTGGCCGATATTGCGGTTGCCTGTCCGCTGATCAACGTCGGCTATTGCAGTTCGAGCTTGAAAGGCGGGCGCTGGCCGCGGCTGGAGCAATGGTTGGAGAAAATCTGCGCGCGGCCGAGTTTTGCCGATGCGCTGGTGGCGGAAATGAAGGGCATTGAAGCCATGCGGGCATCCTGAACGAACCTATATGGAACATTATGCTTGACATCGTCACGCTGTTCTGGCAGTTATGTCCATATTGGGAATTGTGAGTCGCCGGGATGGTGACGCGGCAAGGGCTGGTCCGGAAGGACTGGCCCTTTTTCGTTGGGATAGTGGGGGGCGAGGGGATGGGGCAAGAGGACGGCGCGAAGGTGGTGCGGCGTTTTTCCGGCAAGGCCAGCGATGCGCCCGACAGGGAATTGATCGTGCAGCGGAGCCAGCGGGGCGCGGCGGCGGGAAGTGGCGCGCAGCTGCGGGCCGTGCGCAAGGACGGCTGGACGGTCGAGCGGCGCAAGGTCTTCATGGAAACGCTGGCGGCGACTTGCAATGTCAGCGAGGCGGCGCGGGTGGCGGGGAAGAACCTGTCGAGCGCCTATTATCAGAAGCGGCGCGATCCCGGCTTTGCGCGGGAATGGGCGCAGGCGCTGGGCGTCGGCTATGCCGAACTGGAGGCGCTGCTGCTGCGGCAGGCGCTGTTCGGCACGGAAGAGGAAGAGGTGGTGCTGGACGGCGAAGGGATGGTGAAGAGCCGGAAGGTGAAGCGCGGGCATCCCAACGCGGTGGGGGTGCGGCTGCTGGTGCAGCATCGGCGCGAGGCGGGGGAGAGACTGGCGGCGGATGCGGTTGAGAGGCCGGACGGGGCGGATGCGGTCGAGCGGTTGCGGGAGGCGTTGGAGAGGGTGCGGGAGAGGCGGGGGGAGGGGTGATTTGGGGGGTGAGCAAAGCTTCTCCCTCTCTCCTTTAGGGGAGGGGAATTGTCGCTGACTCTTTCATTCCGTCATGCCAGCGGAGGCTGGCATCTCTGGCGATAGCGTTCGGTCTGGCCTCATGAGATCCCAGCTTTTGTGGGATGACGTGGAGGTGGAAGGTTCACCACCCCGCTTCGGGCGCATGTCTCAGGTGGAGCAGGGGGTAGGGGCGGCCTTGGCCGTCCTTTTCCGAACGGCCGGTGCGGGCGAAGCCCATGCGTTCGTAGAAGGTGAGAGCACCTTCATTCTGTTCGTTGACGTCGGTGGTCATAGCCGGGTGGAGGGCGAGGCCGTGGCTTACGAGCGCGCGGCCGACGCCTTTGCCGTGCCAGGCGGGGTCGATGAAGAGGGCCTCCATATGCGTGCCTTCTATCAGCATGAAGCCGACCGCCCGGTCATCGGCGTCGGTCGCCAGCCATGCGGGGGCGTGGGGCAGGAAGCGGGACACTTCTTTATCGAGCGCTCGGCGATCGGCTGGATCGAGGAAATCATGGGTGGCGTCGATGGCGGAGCGCCAGATGTCGAGCAGGCGGGCGCCGTCGGCGGCGCAGGCGGGGCGGATCGATGTCATGGCCTCACATATAGAGATGAGGTGGCCCAGGCGAAGAGGCGCGGAGTTGGAAAGAGTTGAAGCGGGGCGAGGAGAGCGCGGGCCGATGGGTGGCATGTCGGATTTCGAGAGGTTGGCGGTCCTGCCCGACGCGGCGCGGGAGCGGGTGCTGGCGGGGCTGAATGGCGCGGCGGCGCAGGCTTTGGAACATGATTGGGAATGGCTCGCCCGGCCGGAACAGCTGGCGCCGGGGGGAAACTGGCGTGTCTGGTTGATGATGGCCGGGCGCGGGTTCGGCAAGACGCGGGCCGGGGCGGAATGGGTGCGGCGGGTTGCGGAGAGTGACGGTCAGGCGCGGATTGCGCTGGTCGGCGCGACTTTGGGCGAGGCGCGGAGCGTGATGGTGGAGGGGCCTTCCGGGCTGCTGTCGATTGCGCCCTGGTGGAACCGGCCGGTCTTTTCGCCTGCGCTGCGGCGGTTGGTGTGGCCCAATGGGGCGATGGCGCTGCTGTTTGGGGCGGCTGACCCGGAATCGCTGCGTGGGCCGCAGTTCAGCCATGGCTGGGCGGACGAGATTGCCAAGTGGCCGCAGGGAGAAGCGGCGTGGGACAATATTATGATGGGGATGCGCTTAGGGCGGGCTCCACAAGTGATGGCGACGACGACGCCGCGCCCGGTTGCGTTGGTGCGCGGACTGGTGGCGCGGGATGGCGCTGATGTCGCGGTGACGCGCGGTAGGACGGCGGACAATGCGGTTAACCTCGCAGATGGTTTCGTGGCGGCGATGGAGCAGAGCTATGGCGCGACGCGGCTGGGGCGGCAGGAGCTGGATGGCGAGCTGATCGAGGAGGTCGAGGGCGCGCTGTGGAACCGGGCGCTGCTGGAGCGGTGCCGGGTGGCGCATGTGCCGGGTGGTGGGGACGGCGGGGCATTGTTGTCGCGGGTCGTCATCGGCGTTGATCCTCCGGCTTCGGCGCATGGTGATGCTTGCGGGATCGTGGTGGCGGGGGTCGGCGGCGATGGCCGGGCTTATGTCATTGCCGATGCGAGTGTCGAGAAGGCTAGTCCGGAAAGCTGGGCGCGGGCGGTTGCTGACGCGGCGGCGGTGCATGGCGCGGATCGGGTGATTGCCGAGGCGAATAATGGCGGAGCGATGGTGGAAAGCGTGCTGCGCGCGGCAGAAGCGGCGCTGCCGGTGCGGCTGGTGCATGCGAGCCGGGGGAAGGCTGCGCGGGCCGAGCCTGTGGCGGCGCTGTATGAAGCGGGGCGGGTGCGGCATCGTGGGGCGTTTTGGGCGCTGGAGGATGAGATGTGCGGGTTGATCGCCGGGGGTGGCTATGTGGGGCCGGGGCGGTCGCCGGATCGGGCGGATGCGCTGGTCTGGGCTTTGACCGAGTTGATGCTGGGACGGCGGGGGGATGCGCGGGTGCGGGCGGTTTGAGGAACCGGCCGCCCAAGCGCGGCGTATTATCCTAAGTCAATTTTTAATGGGAGTGAGGCTGATGAAATTGGCTAGGATGATGATCGTAGCGGCTGGCGCGACCTTGGTTGCGACGCCGGTGATGGCGGCTTCGCTAAATGGCAAGGAGCGGGCGCGGGTGGCGCGGGCGGCTCCGCGGGATCGGGATGATGTGCGCTATTGCCTGTTGCAGGCGAAGAAGGGGCGCGATCGCGGGACGGTGATTGGCGCGGCTGGTGGTGCTGGCGTGGGGGCGCTGGCTGGCGGGAATTTGGGTGAGTCTCTGCTGGCGGGGGCGGCTGGGGCTGTGGCTGGGCGTGTTATTGGGAAGAGTGAGGGGACCAACGCCGAGTGCGATCGGGTTTTGCGGCGTAATCCTTGAGCTAGCGGGCGAGGGGGTTCCCCCTCTCCAGGTTACGGTAGGCGGCAGGCCGCCAACCTTCACCATCCTCTCCCCTGAAGGGGAGAGGATTTTTTGTTTGTGAGGCTTTTCATGAAGTTTTTTGGGGCGAGGGCGGCGCGTGCGGGCGCGCGGCCGGTGTTGGCGCGTGCCTGGGGTTCGGGCGCGGTGGCGTTGGGGGAATGGCCTGCTTCTTATGAGGCGCAGGTGCGTAGCGGCGTGATTGGCAATCCGATTGCGCAGCGGGCTTTGCGGCTGGTGTCGGAGGGCGCGGGGGCTATGGCTTTGCTGGCGAGCGGGGTTGAGGATGAGGAGCGCGGGCCGGTGCTGTCGCTGCTGACGCGCTGTTCGGCGGGGCAGGGGTTGGTCGAGACATTGGCGAGCCATTTGCTGTTGCATGGTAATGGCTATGTGCAGGTGATGATGGGCGCGGATGGCAAGCCGGTCGAGCTTTATGCGCTGCGGCCGGAGCGGGTCAGCGTGGAGGCGGATGCGCGGGGGTGGCCTGCGGCTTATCTGTATCGCGTGGGGGATAGCGTGACGCGGTTGCTGCCCGAGGATGCGGCGGGACGGGCTTCGATCCTGCATTTGAAGGCGCTGCATCCTTTGGATGATCATTATGGGCTGGGATGCGTGGGCGCGGCGGCGGGCGCGGTGGCGATCCACAATGCGGCGACGGTGTGGAACAAGGCGCTGCTGGACAATGCGGCGCGGCCTTCGGGTGCCATGGTTTACGATCCGGGTGATGGGTCGGTGATGTCGCCTGAGCAGTTCGAGCGGGTGAAGCGGGAGATGGAGGTTGCTTTTTCGGGGGCGGCCAATGCCGGGCGGCCGATGCTGCTGGAAGGCGGGCTGGATTGGAAGGCCATGAGTCTGACGCCTGCGGAGATGGACTTTGTGGGGCTGAAGGCGGCGGCGGCGCGGGAGATCTCGCTGGCTTTTGGGGTGCCGCCGATGCTGATGGGGCTGCCGGGGGACAATGCTTACGCCAATTATCGGGAGGCGAACAAGGCGCTGTGGCGGCAGACGATCCTGCCTCTGGTGGCGAAGATTTGCGGTGGGCTGGCGCAGGGGTTGCAGGGGTGGTGGCCGGGTTTGTCCTTGGCGGCGGATCTGGATGCGGTGCCTGCCTTGTCGGACGAGCGGGCGGCTTTGTGGGAGCGGGTGGCTGCGGCGGATTTTCTGACGGCGGATGAGAAGAGGGTGATGCTGGGGGTTTGAGGGGCGCGCAGAGGCGCAGAGGGCGCGGAGGATTTTGCAGGGCTGCCTTTGGGCGGCTTTTTGTTGCTCTGCGGCCTTTGCGTGCTCTGCGCGATAATCGGGAGCGGGGGCTGATGAAGAGGGTTGGTTGGGATGTTGAGGAGAGGGCGGTTCCCCTCTCCCGCTGCGACTAGGCGGCATCGCCGCCAAGTCTCGCGCCAGTTCGGGGTAAACAACACCCCATGTTGTTTAGGTCATGCCGGGGGCATGACCGACCCCGAACTCCCCTGAAGGGGAGAGGGGAAGGAGGGCATTTTCATGAAATATGATGGCGAGATGCTGGCGCGGCTGGTGGCGCAGGCTGACGCGGCGCCGGGGCAGATGGACATGGTGATGATCCGCGCGCTGATCGAGGAGGCGAGCGAGTTGGGCGCCGGGCGGGCGCTGGAGCGGCTCGGCTTGAGCGATCGGCGCGCGGAGGATGATGTGCGGGAGTTGCGTGAACTGCTGTCCGCCTGGCGCGATGCGAAGAAGGCGGCGCGCGGGGCGGTGGTCGGCTGGGCGGTGCGGATCGTGATGGCGCTGGTGCTGCTGGGTGTAGCGGTGAAGGCTGGGCTGGTCGGCATGGTGCGGGGATGAGTGGCCCGAGCGGTGAGTGCGACGTGCGGTTCGCTGGATACGCGGCGGTGTTCGATCGGGTGGATCATGGCGGTGATGTGGTGCGGCCGGGGGCCTTTGCGGGCGTGGCGGCGGGGGTGCCGCTGCTGTGGCAGCATCTGCCGGGCGAGGCGATCGGGACGGTCGAGCGGGTGGAGGAGGATGCGCGCGGGCTGCGGGTAATTGGGCGGGTGTCGGGTAGGACTTCTGCCGGGAGGGCGGCGGCGCGGGCTTTGAAGGAGCGCGCGGTGGATGGGTTGTCCTTTGGTTATCGGGTGCGGGAGGCGCGGGGAGCTGGGCCGCGTGAGCTGCTGGCGCTGGAGCTGGTGGAGGTGAGCGTGGTGACGCACCCGATGCAGCCCTTGGCGCGGGTGATTGCGGTGGAGGGGTAGGTTTTGCGCCCTTTGGGCGCGCCCCTCCACCGCCTTTGGCGGTCCCCCTCCCCATCGGTGATGGGGAGGATTTTCGAGTTTTCGGGCGGTCCATCTGGGCCGCTTTTTTTTGTGGGAGTGGTTGATGACGGATCAGTTGGAAGCGAGCTTTGATGCGGTGGTGCAGGGTGAGCGTATCGAGGCGCTGGAGGGTGAGGTTGCGGCGCTGAAAGGCGCGCTGGTGCAGCAGCAGCGGCCTGCGCTGGATGGGGTGAAGGGCGGGACGTTCGATCCCAAGCGGGCCGCTTTTGTCGAGCGCTATGTGCGGCAGGGGCTTGAAGCGGGTGTGGAGCTGAAGAGCTTTTCCGGGGCGAGTGGCGCTGCGGGCGGCTATGCGGTGCCGCGTGAGATCGACCAGATCATCGATGCGACGTTGAAGAGCATCTCGCCCATTCGTTCGATTGCGAATGTGGTGCGTACCGGCAGCGCTGGCTATCGCAAGCTGGTGACGTCGGGCGGCATCGTGTCGGGCTGGGCGAGTGAGACGGGTGCTCGAGCGGAGACGGCGACGCCTAGCTTCAACGAAATCGTGCCGCCTTATGGTGAGCTTTACGCCAATCCGGCGGCGTCTCAGGCGATGCTGGACGATGCGCAGTTCGATGTCGAAGGTTGGCTGGCGGGCGAGATTGCGCGCGAGTTTGCGGCGGCGGAGGGTGCGGCCTTCGTCAATGGCAATGGCACGAACAAGCCCAAGGGGTTCCTGACCTATACGACGACCAATGAGGCGGACAGCGTGCGTGCCTTTGGCTCGCTGCAATATGTGGCCTCCGGCGGCGCGGGTGCTTTTGCTGCGACCAACCCCGAGAACAAGCTGATCGATCTGGTGCAGAGCCTGCGGGCACCCTATCGGCAGGGTGCTTGCTTCGTGATGAATTCGGCGACGTTGGCCGTTATTCGCAAGATGAAGACGAGTGATGGGGCGTTTATCTGGCAGCCTTCGCTGAGCGCTGGGCAGCCTGCGACGCTGCTTGGTTATCCGGTGGTGGAGGCCGAGGATATGCCCGATCTTGCTGCGGGTTCGCTGTCGATCGCCTTTGGTAATTTCCAGGCGGGCTATGTGATCTCTGAACGTAGCGAGACGAGCATCCTGCGCGATCCGTTCAGCAACAAGCCGTTCGTGCATTTCTATGCGGTGAAGCGGATTGGCGGCGCGGTTTCCAATTCGGAGGCGATCAAGCTGATGAAGTTCGCGGCTTCGTAACAACCCCCCTCATCCAACTTCGCCTAGGCCCGTTCGGGCCAAGGTTTCGTATCCTTCTCCCCCCTCAGGGGGGAAGGGTCTTTTTTTAGGGAGGGGCGGTTGGTGCTGGTGCGGGAAGAGGCTGGGTTGGCGGGGGCGTCGCTGGCGGAATTGAAGGATTATCTGCGGATTAGCGGCAGTGGCGAGGATGGGTTGCTGGAGGCGTTGCTTAGAAGTGCGACGGCGTTGTGCGAGCAGTTTGTCGGGCAATGGCTGATCATTGGCGAGGCGCAGGAGACGGTGCGGGCTGATGGGGGATGGCAGCGGCTGTCCGCTACACCCGTGGTGGCGATCCTGGGCGTCGATGCGGTGGGGCCTGACGGCGTGGGGCAAGCGTTGGCTATCGATGCCTATTCGGTGGATATTGATGCGGCGGGGGATGGTTGGGTGCGGGCGCGGCATTTGGCTGGCCAGCGGGTGCTGGCGGTGCATTATCGGGCGGGGGTGGCCGACGATGCGGATGGGCTGCCCGAGCCGATCCGGCAGGGGATCGTGCGGCTGGCAGCGGAGCATTTCTCCGCGCGTGGCGGTGATGTGGCGACGCCGCCTGCGGTGGTGAGCGCGCTGTGGCGGCCGTGGCGGCGGATGCGGCTGGCATGAAGGTGGCGGCGCTGGCGCGGTTGGTCGAGGCGCGGGCGGCGCGGCGGCGTGGGCAAGTGGCTGAGGCGATGCTGGCGGCGGGCGTGGAGGATGCGCGGGTCGAGGGGGAGGCGGTGCTGTTGTCGGGGCGGGGGTTGCTGCGGCGGTGGCTGGGCGACCTTGATCTGCGCGAGAGGGTGAGGGGCGGGCGATGAGTGCGGAAGTTACGGTGCGGGCGGCGGTGATCGCGGCTCTGGGTGGTGATGCGGCGTTGATGGGTGGGCTGAACGGCCTGTTCGATGGTCAGCCGGTGCGGGCTAGCGTGCCCTATGCGGTTGTGGGGGAGTGTATCGCCAGCGACTGGGGCGCGAAGGATGTCGATGGGCGGGAGCTGCGGCTGACGATCGGGCTGCATGATGCGGGGGAGACGCCGGGGCGGCTTTCGGTGCTGCTGGAGCGCGTCGATGGCGTGATGCAGGTTTTGGAGGCTGCGGACGGGTGGCGGATCGTCGGGGTGCGGTTGATCCGGTCGCGCGTCGTGAAGGGGCGCGAGAAGGACGCTTGGCAGGCGGTGGTGGATTATCGGGTGCGGGTGGTTCGGGCTGAGTAGGGCGAAGAAGAAGGGAAGCCCTTCGACAAGCTCAGGGCGAACGGTGTTTTTTGGGTGGTGTCAACTCACCCATATGCGTTCGGCATCATAGCGCTAGTCGTGGTGCCACGCTTCAACCGCCCGGTTTGGAATAATCCTCGAACTCGCCGGTGATCTTGTCGACATATTCGGCGATCTGGTCGTCGGCGTCGGCTTGGGCGTCCTTGTCGGACATGCCGGTGGATTTGTCGTCGGCGACGATGGCGGCGCGGAAGGCGGCTTCCTTGGCGCTGCATTTTGATTTCAGCGTGGACTGGAAGTCGCCGAGCGACAGCTTTTTGTCGAGCGCGGGACTGATCTCTTTCGACAGGCACTCGGAATACGCCTTGCGGCCAGCGCCGACGGCATCGCCGTTTTGCGCCGAGGCGGCCAGCATCATCATGAGGGGAGCAGCGAACAGCATTCGAACCTCTCCAATCGCAATTCAGGCACGGTTTATCTTACAGGAGAATGCTCCATGGCAGTGGAAAAAGGAAGCGCGTTTCTATTGAAAGTGGGCGATGGCGGGTCGCCTGTCGCCTATGCGACGGTGGCCGGGATGCGGACTACGCAGCTGTCGGTGAACGGCGAGGGCGTCAACGTCACGTCCAAGGATTCCGGTGGGTGGCGCGAGCTGCTGTCGGGCGCGGGCGTGCGGTCGGTCAGCGTGTCGGCGGCGGGGATCTTTACCGGGTCTGCGGCCGAAGTGCGCATTCGCAATCATGCGCTGGCCGGGACGATCGAACAGTTTGAGCTGAGCTTTGAAAGTGGCGAGCGGATGCGCGGGCGCTTCCTGGTCACGCGGCTCGACTATGCGGGCGATTATAATGGTGAGCGTAATTATGCGCTTAGCCTGGAAAGCTCCGGCCCGGTGGTGTCGGAATGAGCGCGGTGAATGAGGCGCCCAATAGCGCAAGGGGCGAGGCTGCATTGGAAGTGGCTGGCGAGGCTTTGCGGCTGCGGCCGAGCTTTGCGGCTCTGGTGGCGGCGGAGCAGGAGTTGGGGCCGCTGTTCGAGCTGGTCGATAGGGCGGCTGCGGGCAAGCTGTCGCTTGCCGATATGGCGGGGCTGTTTTGGCATTGCCTTGCTGATGCGCCCGTGGGGCTGACGCGCGAGAGGTTGGGCGAGGCGATCGTTGAGGCGGGGCTGGCGAAGCTGTCGCCGGTGCTGAGTGGAATCATCAGGCAGATTTTGGGGGGACGATGAGCTTCTTCAAAGCGGCGGCGCGGTTGGCTGGCGTTGCGGGATGGCTGCTGGGGTGGCGGCCGGATGAGTTTTGGCGCGCGACGCCGGTGGAGTTGGAGGCGGTGTTGCGGGCTGCGAGGGGTGAGGAGGAGCCGGAGGTTGGGGTGGATAAGGGGGAGTTGGAGCGGTTGCTGGGGGTTATGCCGGATTGAGGCAGCGATCTCCGGACAGAATTAGAGTGGTCGCGTGGGGGCCGCCCCCACCCCAACCCCTCCCCTGAAGGGGAGGGGCTTATTTTGGTGGCTCTTGGAGGCAGGGGATGGACGAGGAAATCGAGACGCTGGTGGTGCGGGTTCGGGCGGATACGCAGGGGCTTTCGCGGGATGTGGAAGTGATGCGGGGGGAGCTGGAAGGGCCGCTGGCTTCAGGCGCGGAGCGGGCGGGGCGGCGGATTGAGCAGGGGTTGCTTCGCGCGGTGCGGAGCGGGCGCTTTGGCTTTGAGGAGCTGAAGCAGGTTGCGCTGTCGGTGCTGGAAGAGATTGCGGCGGGGGCGGTGCGGTCTGGCGCGGCTAGTGTTGGGGGTGTGGGGGGGTCCTTGCTGACGTTGGCGGGGGCGGCGCTGGGCTTGCCCGGGCGGGCTACTGGCGGGCCGGTATCGCCAGGGCGCGCCTATGTCGTGGGTGAGCGGGGGCCGGAACTGTTTGTGCCTACGGCTAGCGGACAGGTGATGGCGAACGGTGGCGCGGGTGGGCGCGATGTGCGGGTGAACATCGCCGTGCAGGGGCGTGGTGAAGGGTTCGACAATGCGCGGATGCTGGCGCGGAGTGCGCGGCAGGTGGCGCGGGCGGTCAGGGGGGCGCTGAACGGATGAGTGGGCTGGGCTATTGGTTGGCGGACGCACGGCGGGGGCAGGAGGAGCGCTTCATGAAGCGTTTTGCGCCAACGCATTGGACGGTGAACTTTCCGCGGCCCATGATGGCGAGTGTCGTCACGACGGCGCCTGATGCTTTGCGGGTGGACGCGGTCTTTTATGGCTCGGGCAATCTGGCGGGGCTGATCTGGGAGGCGGAGGACAAGTGGAGCCATCCGCTGCTGGCTTATGAAACGGCGCGGGATTTCCGGGACTGCGTGCTGCGGTTCCGCTGGCGGAGCGGGGGGCTGAAGCGGCTGGACGAGGTGCATGGGCCGACGCTGACTATCGAGGGGCGGGATGCGGCGGGCACTCCGAGGTCCTGGTATGTGCGGTTGTGGAATTATGCGAGCGGATCGGCGGAAGATGCTGAGGTCGTTCTGAATTTCGCTGATCTGGATGGGGGCTTCCTGCTGCCGGGCGAGGCTGACCCCGTTTGGGCGGGTGATGTGGATCGGATGTTCATTTCCCTTGCGCCGCCGGGCTATGATGCTGGGGCTACGGCTTTCGCGGCGGGGGTTGAGGGCTGGGCCGAGCTGTCGGCCATGCGCTGCGACGGCGCGGGGTCTGTGCTGAGCGTTGGCGATGTGATGGTGCCGGAACATGGGCTGTCGATGGCGACAGGCTATGATGATTGTTTCAACCAGACGCCTGAGCGGATTGTCGAGGCGATCCATGCGCTGGGCTATCGCGGTGACATCAATCATTATGTTGGGATGAGCCATTATTTCCGGCTCGAACCGCTGGGTGGTGGTTTTTATGTGAGCCTGGCGGGAGGCGTGTTGAACGCGCCTTGTGCGGCTTGGCATGCTGACTTTGCGGGGCGGGCAAAGGCTCTGGGGCTAGGGGTGATCTGGTCGCTTTCCTATGAGTTGCTGGACGCACATTGCTGGAATGATTGGAAGCAACGCGCGGAGAATGGTGATGCGGCGCTGACGGGTTGGTCGCCGCCCTCGACTTTGCTGTCGCCTGCGCATGATGGGGCGATGAGCTATTTGCGGCTCGTGGCTGGGGCCTTTGTTTCCATTGGGTTGAGTGCCGGTATTCCGATCAAGTTTCAGGTCGGTGAGCCATGGTGGTGGGTGATGCCCGCCGATGGGCGGATCTGCATTTATGACGCGGCGGCGCGGGCGGCCTTTGGTGGGAGCCCGGTTTCGATCAGCGATGTGCGGGGGACGTTGAGTGGGCCGCAAAAGGCTCTGCTGGATCAGGCGGGGGCGGTGCTGGCGGCGTCTACGGCGGCGCTGTGTGCCTGGGTGAAGGGGGTGGCGCCGGGGGCGGTGACGCATTTGCTCGCCTATCTGCCGACGGTACTGGACCCGCTCGCGCCGGAGGCCAAGCGGGCGAACATGCCGGTGGGGTGGGCTGCGCCAGCCTTCGATGTGTTGCAGCTGGAAGATTATGACTGGGTGACGGAGTGGCGACCTACGCGCACCTCGCGGGGGATCGAAGTGGCGACGGCGCGGCTCGGCTATCCGGTGGAAGAGCAGCATTATTTTTCTGGCTTCGTGCTGCTTGGCGAACAGGCGGCGCAGTGGCGGCAGATCGCTGACGCGGCGGAGGCGGCGGTGCGACGGGGGACGGCGGCGACCTTTATCTGGGCGCTGCCGCAGGTGGCGCGGGACGGCTTCACCTGCTTCAGACTTCAGGGGGACGATGAGATGCAAGCCTTTGACGATGTGGCGTTTCCGATCGCCATTGGGCGGGACGCGAGCCTGTCGCCTGCTTTTTCGACGCAGGTGGTGGAGAGCCCGTCCGGGCATGAGCGACGGAGCAGCGACTGGGCGGATGCGCGGCTGTCCTTCGATGCGGGGCCGGGGGTGCGATCGGAGGCGGACATTGTCGAGCTGATTGCCTTCTTCCGGGCGCGACGTGGGGCGGGGCGGGGGTTCCGTTTTACCGATCCTTATGATGATCGCAGCTGTGCGCCGGGGATGGCGCCGGGCGCGCTGGATCAGCGTCTGGGGACGGGGGACGGCGTGCGGACGGAGTTTCCGTTGCAGCGCTATTATGGCGACGGTGAGGAGGCGCAGGTGCGGCGGATCACCCGGCCGGTGGCGGGCAGCATTCGCATGGCGGTGGATGGCGTCGAGCTGAGCAGCGGGTGGAGCCATGCGGGACTGGGCGTCATCGCGTTCGACGAGGCTCCGGCGGTGGGCGCGTTGCTGACGGCGGGGTTCCGTTTCGACGTGCCGGTGCGCTTTGCCGAGGACAGGCTGGACGTCAACCGCGCGACCTTTGCGGCGGGTGAGGCACCTTCGGTGCCGCTGGTGGAGATACGGGAATGAGCGGGCTGGAGGCTTTGGAGAAGCCGCTGGCGACGCTCGCTTTTTGCTGGCGGCTGGAGCGGCGGGATGGGGTGACGATCGGGCTGACGAGCCATGACCGCGATCTGGAGATCGGGCATGTGCGCTATCGCGCCGCGCCGGGGATGACGCCTTCGGCCGTTCGCAGCGGGATCAGTGCGGAGGCGGGCGATACCGACTTGCAGGGCGCCTTGATTGCGGATGCGATCAATGAGGCGGATTTGATGGCGGGTCGCTGGGACGGGGCTGCGCTGGAGTTGCGGCTGACGGAATGGGAAGCGCCGGGCGAGATGTGGCTGATGCTCGCGAAGGGTGAGATTGGGAGCGTGGCGCGAAAGGGCGGGGCTTTCACGGCGGAGCTGGTGGGGGCGATGGCGGCGCTGAAGGCTCCGGTTGCGCCCTCTACCTCGCCCGATTGCCGGGCTCGGTTGGGCGATCGGCAGTGCCGGGTCGATCTGGCGGGGCGGCGGAAGGTCATAGCGGTGTCGGCTGTTGATGATGTCGAGGTGAGTGCGGCAGCGTTGGCTGTGGGTGTCTATGCCTTTGGCACTTTGCGGTGGCTGACGGGCGCCAATGCGGGGGCGGTGCAGGCCGTCGTGGACAATGGGGCTAGTGGGGTGACGCTGGCCGATCCGCCATCCTTTGCGGTGTCGGCAGGGACGCTGGCGCTGCTGACGGAAGGTTGTGACCGGCAGTTGGATACGTGCGGGACGCGCTTCGCCAATGTCGTGAACTTCAGGGGGGAGCCTTATTTGCCGGGGACGGACCTTCTGACGCGCTATCCGGGCGCGTGAGCGGCGCAATGGGGGACCGGATCGTGGCGGCGGCGCGCGATCTGGTGGGGGTGCCTTTCCGGCTGCAAGGGCGCAGCAGGACGAGCGGCATCGATTGCGTCGGGCTGGCGGCTTTGGCGCTGGCGGAGGCGGGGCACAAGGGTACACCGCCGCGAGGCTATGGGCTGCGGTCGGGCGATGCGGCTCTGGCGCGCGACTGGCTGGAGCGGGCGGGCTTGCAGGCGGTTGAGCGGGGGCAGGCGGGCGACCTGGCGCTGGTGCGGCCGGGGCCGTTGCAGTTGCATCTAATGATTTTGGTCCCCGGCGGGCATGTGCATGCCCATGCGGGACTGGGGCGCGTGGTCGAGACGCCGGGGCCTTCGCCCTGGCCCGTCATCGGCCATTGGCGGGCGATATAGGAGCAGACATGGCGACTTTAGTGCTGACGGCGCTGGGCACGGCGATCGGCGGGCCGCTGGGCGGTGCGATCGGCGGATTGATCGGCAGCAGCCTGGATCAGGCGGTGCTATTCAAGCCCAAGGGGCGCGAGGGCAGGCGGCTGACCGAGTTGCAGTTGCAGACATCGAGCTATGGCGCGCAGATCCCGAAGCTGTTCGGGAAGATGCGTGCAGCCGGATCGGTTATCTGGGCGACCGACCTTAAGGAAAAGCGCAACAAGAGTGGCGGTGGCAAGGGGCGGCCGAGCGTCACCAGCTACAGCTATTCCGCGAGTTTCGCGGTTGCGTTGTCGGCGCGGCGGGTGCGGGCGGTGCGGCGCATATGGGCGGACGGCAATCTGCTGCGCGGCGTGGGCGGGGATTTCAAGTCGGGGCTGAGTGCGTTCCGGCTGCATTTGGGGAGTGAGGATCAGGCTGCCGATCCGCTGATCGCTTCGGCGGAGGGCGTTGACCGGACGCCGGGGCATCGGGGCATCGCCTATGCGGTGTTCGAGGATCTTCAGCTTGCCGATTATGGCAATCGCATTCCTTCGCTGACCTTTGAGGTGGAGGCGGATGAGGGGGTGGTGACGATCGGGACGGTGGCCGTCGATCTGAGTGGTGGCGCGCTTGCTGCTGCCGCAGACGGGGCCGTCGATGGCTTTGCGGCGGGCGGAGCTGATGTGATCGATGCGATTGGTCCGCTGGTGGAGGCATGGGACCTTGCCTTTGTTGCTGGTGAAGATGGGCTGCGGCTGACCGGCACGGGGGGCGATGAGACGGGTGGTGAGATCGGCGCGGGCACTTTGTGCAAGCGTATCAATGGGCGTGCCATCGATGCCGTCGAACAGTCGGGGGAAAGCGCCGATGCGGTGCCGCTGGCGCTGTCGCTGCGCCATTATGATGCGGCGCGGGACTATCAGGCGGGGGTGCAGCGCGTCAGTCGGCCGGGGGCGGGGCGGGTCGAGCGCGGGATCGATCTGCCGGTCACCATGTCTGGCGATGCTGCGCGCCGTCTGGCGGCCCGTCATCTTGGTCATGACTGGACGGGCCGATCCGCCATGACGCTGCGGTGCGGGTGGGACGCCCTGCGCCATGAGCCCGGTGATCTGGTGACGGTCGAGGCCATGCCGGGCCGCTGGCGGGTGGAGGAACGGGAATGGGAAGCCATGGCCGTTCGGTTGGCGCTGCGGCGGGTGCCGGGGGCGGGAGGCGTCTTGCCTGCGGGAGCGTCCTCCGGCGCGATCGTGCGGCAGGCGGATGCGCCGCATGGACCTACTGTATTGATGCTGACCGACCTTCCGCCGCTGCGGGAGGCGGCGGCCACCGCGCCGTTGATCGCTGCGGCGGCCAGTGGCGGGGAGGGGTGGAGGAACGCGGCCCTGTTCGTGATGAGTGAGACGGGGGAAGCCAATCCGGTCGGCCGCACTGCGCCGCGTGCCGTGATGGGGGAGGCCGACGAGGCGTTGGGGCCGGGGAGCTGGGCTCTGATCGATCTGGTCAACAGCTTGCATGTGACGCTGCTGGCGGCGGACATGGAGCTTGGCGATGCGGATGAGGCGGCTTTGGCGCAGGGACGCAATCTTTGCATGGTTGGACGGGAGCTTCTGCAATTTTCCCGCGCGGTGCAGACGGGCGCGGCGAGCTTCCGGCTGGAAGGGCTGCGGCGGGGATTGTTCGGGACCGAATGGGCTATGGATGCGCATGTCGCTGGCGAGCCGTTTCTGCTGATCGAGGAGGAGCGGCTTGCCGAACCTTTTGCAGGCTTGGGCAATGGCGAGATCGGCAGCACGCTGCGGCTTTCGGCGGTCGGGATTGGCGATGCGGAGCCGGTAGAGGCAGAGCTGACCGTCAGCGGGGAAGCGGTGACGCCGGTGGCGCCCGTTCACCTTCGCGCTGTTGCCGACGGGGCGGGGGGATGGAATCTGAGCTGGGTCCGGCGGAGCAGGAATGGCTGGCGCTGGATCAGCGGGGCGGATGTGCCGCTGGGCGAGGAGAGCGAGCGTTACGAACTGCGCGTGCTGGCGGATGGCACCTTGATGCGCCGGATCGAAACCACATCGCCGTCATGGACATATGACGCGGACGCATTCGACGCGGATGGCGGCGGCGCATTGACGATCGAGGTGCGGCAGATCGGCTCTTTCGCCCTGGGACGGGCAGCGCGGATCGTCTTGCCGCTTTGATAACCGACAATTGGAAAAAGGAAGTTCGATCATGACGAGCGATGCGACGCCTCGCTGGGCACTGCCCCAGCTTTTCGCCGGGCAGGCACAGAAGGAAGTCTTTCACAACGAGGCGTTGGCACGGATCGACATGCTGCTGCATGGCGCGGTGGAAAGCGCTGACGAGGATGTGCCGCCAACTTCGCCCGATGAGGGCCAGTGTTGGATCGTGGCGGAAGGCGCTTCAGAAAGCTGGTCGGGGCAGGATGGGTCGGTCGCCTGTTGGACTGGAGGCGGATGGCGGTTTGTCGCGCCGCGTGCGGGCTTGAGGCTGCGGGTCGTGGACCGGGGGCACTCGATGTATTTCGACGGCAGCGATTGGCAGGATGCAGCGGCTCGCAGCGACGGCTTCTATGTCGAGGGCGAGCGGATTGCGGGGGCGCGGCAACCGGCCATAGCCAACCCCGTGGGGGGAAGCTCCGTCGACAGTGAGGCGAGAAGTTCCCTGGTCGCGATTTTAAATGCGATGCGCAGTCACGGACTGATCGAACCATGACTTGAGGGGTGTCCATCTTTTACAATAGAGGCGTGCGGAAATGCTTATGCTACGGGGCTTCTGGAGCCGTGTGATGTATTTGAGCAACAGTTTCACCAATTGTGGACTTGCCATGAAACTTTCTTGCCGATACATGGTTTCAGCAGTCCTTCGTGACACTTTTGAAAGGGGAATTCAAATGCGGAAGCTTGCCCTCGCGGCTGTGCTTGCCTCCTCCGCCCTGGCCACCCCGGCCCTGGCGCGTGATAACAGCTGGTATATCGGAATCGATTCCGGTGTTACCATTGTTGAAGATCAGGACATAACCTTCACGCCCGGTATCGATCCGACGACTGGTCTTGGCACTGCCAGCACCACGCTGGAAAATGTCGACTACCACAAGGGTTGGGACGGTGATGCGGTCATCGGTTACGACTTCGGCGGTTTCCGTCTTGAAGCCGAAGCTGGTTACAAGCGTGCCAAGGTTGACCTGGACAACAGCGGTTTCGGCGGTTCCGCGTCGGCCCTTTCGTTCATGCTGAACGGTCTGCTTGACTTCGGTTCGGACGACGGCCTGCAGGGCTTCGTCGGTGGCGGCGTTGGCGTTTCGCGCGCCAAGCTGGCCAATGATCTGGTCAACGACAGCGACACCGGCTTCGCCTGGCAGGCGATTGCGGGCGTTCGTTATCCGCTGACCAACAATGTTGACGTGTCGCTGAAGTATCGCTTCTTCAACCAGGACAACATCGACCTGGTTCCGGCCTACACCACTGCGGTGGGCGTTGCCGGTGGCGATGTCAGCACCAAGCTGCGTACGCACAGCCTTCTGCTGGGCCTGACCTACAACTTCGGTGGTGAACCGGCTGCTCCGCCGCCGCCGCCGCCGCCGCCCCCGCCGCCCCCGCCGCCGCCTCCGCCGCCTCCGCCGGTCGCTGAGTGCAGCCCCGGGCCGTACATCGTGTTCTTCGAATGGGACAAGTCGGACGTCACGCCTGATGCCGCCACCATTCTGGACAACGCGGTTTCGGCCTACAGCAACTGCGGCAGCGCCCAGGTCATGCTGGCAGGTTATGCGGACCGTTCGGGTTCGGCATCGTACAACGTCGGCCTGTCGCAGCGCCGTGCTGACGCGGTCAAGGCCTACATCTCGTCGAAGGGTATCCCTGACGGCGTGATCACGACCCAGGCGTTCGGTGAATCGAACCCCCGCGTCGAAACCGCCGACGGTGTTCGCGAACTGCAGAACCGTCGCGTGGAAATCACTTACGGTCCGGGTTCGGGTCAGTAAGCAAGATTTCCATCTTCGCGGATGGAACAAGGTTGAGGGGCTGGTCGAAAGACCGGCCCCTTTTCCTTTGCGGTGATCAGGCGCATCGGCGAGCGAGTGGTTTCATAGCCACCGTCTGGCCGTCAGCGTTGGGGAGATCGCTTGGCATTGTGGACTATATGCGCAACAAATGGCGACTTGTTGCGTTCGCCAGCTATTGCTTCACCGGGAGTGCATTTGATCATGAAAAACGCCCTAATCGTCTTTGCGCCCCTCGCACTTTGCCTGACTGCCTGCGCGAGCGGGGATGGCGGGGCTTTGAATTCCGGGTCGGCCGGGATGCTAAATGCCCGCGCTGTCTTGTTGGCTGCGGACGGGTCGGCTCGGGGCGAAGCCAAGGTGACGGAAGCGACGGATGGCCTGCATGTCGATGTGCAGGCAAGTGGACTCACGCCTGGTATTCATGCGGTCCATATCCACATGACCGGAACATGCACGCCGCCCGACTTCACCAGCGCGGGCGGCCATTGGAATCCAACCGCGCGCCAACATGGCCGGGATAACCCGGCGGGCATGCATATGGGAGACATGCCAAACCTGACCGCTGGACCGGATGGGACTGGGCGAATGGAGTTCGTGGTCCCCGGCGCGACCTTGCGCAGTGGGACCAATGCGGTCCTGGACGCAGATGGCGCCGCCATCGTGATCCATGCTCAGGCGGATGACAACAAGACCGATCCTGCGGGTAACGCAGGCGGGCGCATTGCCTGTGGTATATTGTCCGCCGGTTGAAGACGCCCGCGGGCACGTATTTTAGAGAGCGGACGGGTCGGCAGGATATACCGCCGCCATCTCATAATGCGCTCCATTCTGCGTGAGGTGGCTTTCGAAAAGGGCAAATTCGTCCACCAGAAATGGAGGGCTGGAAAGTCCGGCATGATAGGCCAGGAACCCGTTCGTGCTGCCCCCGTTACGGCCGAAGCGGGCGAGAGTGATGTGGGGCAGATAGGCGCGTTGCTCAGCCGGAAAGCCCGCCGCAACACAGGCGCGGTCGATCTTCCGATGAAGCTGGTCGAGCGCATCGCGAGGTTGAACGGCTGCCCATAATGTGTCGGTTCGCCCTTTGCGCTCGAACTGTCCGAGGCCGGACAGGGAGATCGCGACAGGAGCGAAGCGCACGGCTGCCAGCGCCTCGGCCAGATCGTTGGCTTGGTGCCGGTCGGCGTTTCCTACAAAGCGTAAGGTCAGGTGCAGTTGATCCTCGCTCTGCCATCGCGCGCCAGCGATGCCGCTCATCAATGACAATAAGCGCGCCCGGATTGGCTCCGGCGGGCGAATGGCGACGAAGAGGCGGTGCATGAGGCCATTATAGCGAGCCTGGGGAATTGTGTCAGCGGAAGCGGAGGAAGGGTGGAGTTGGTGCGCTGGAAGAGGAGCCAGGAAACCATCCTATGTCGTTAGAGCGTCCAGTCGCTCTTCCCTTGAATTAGCGGCCAGATATGGCGATAATAGCAGTGTCGGCGGAGTGCGCCGGTGAAGGAGATTATCTCATGGCCAATTGGTCTGACCCCCGCTCGAACATTGCCGGTTTCGGCGGGACGACGGTTGCGCGCGGCGAGGCTTTCGACGCTGGCCTGCGCAGCTATATGCTGTCGGTTTACAATTATATGTCGAGCGGCGTGCTGCTGACGGGCGTCGTTGCCATGCTGTTTGCCTCGAGCGGGCTGGCTTATCAGATCCTGGCTGGCCCCGGCATTCTCAAATATGTCATCATGCTCGCACCGCTGGCATTCGTGATGATCATGAGCTTTGGCATGAACCGCCTGTCGACGGTTGCGATGCAGGCCATGTTCTGGGCCTATGCCGCAATGATGGGGCTGTCGCTCTCTTCCGTTCTGTTGGTTTATACCGGCACGTCGGTGGCGCAGACCTTCTTCGCGACGGCAGCGGCTTTCGCGGGCCTTAGCCTGTGGGGTTACACGACGAAGAAGGATCTTTCGGGCTTTGGCACCTTCCTGATCATGGGCGTGGTCGGTCTGCTGGTCGCGTCGCTCATCAACCTGTTCCTGCGGTCGAGCGCGATGGACATGGTGGTCAGCTTTATCGGCGTGCTGCTGTTCGCGGGCCTGACCGCTTATGACACGCAGAAGATCAAGAGCATCTACGCCCACGTTGCGGGCACGGACATGATGGGCAAGTCGGTGGTGATGGGGGCGCTGAACCTCTATCTCGACTTCATCAACATGTTCCTGTTCCTGCTGCGTTTCATGGGTGATCGCCGCTGATCTTCCGGCGGCGGTGCCGAACATGAAAAAGGCCCGATGGCATGCGCCACCGGGCCTTTTTTCTTATGCCGGCTTCTGCATCTGCGCGATGAGGGCGCCGTCGAGTTCCTTCTGCCGCCTGTAGGCGGGGCGCTCACGGAGGCGGGCGGCGTAGGTTTCGAAGGCTGGGCGGCTGTCCATCGTGCCGAAGCTCAATCCCCAGTCGATCTGGGAGCCGACATAGACATCGGCCGCGGTGAACTGGTCGCCGCAGATCCATTGATCGCCCGACACGGCCTGTTCCAGCGTTGCGAGTGTCTGATCATAGTTGCCGTAGCCCATGGAGCGTTCGCGGTCTTCAGGAACGGAGAGGCCCATCGCCTTGTTGGAAACGGCGGCCTCCACCGGGCCTGCCGCGAAGAACAGCCAGCGATAATAATCTGCCCGCTGCTCTGACGGAGGCGCGAGGGCTGCGGCGGGGAAAGCGTCGGCCAGATACGCGCAGATCGCGGCGGCTTCGGTCACGACCTTCCCCTGATGGACGATGGCGGGAACCTTGCCCATCGGATTGATGGCGAGATAGTCAGCCGCCTTCATGGTGGTGCCATAGTCCAGGATGATCATGTCATAGGGCTGGCCAACTTCTTCCAGCATCCAGCGGGCGATCTGCCCGCGCGACATGGGGTTGGTGTAGAAGGTGATGTCTGTGGCCATGTGACTCTTCCCTCGTGAAGACGTGGTTGGAATTCGCGGGCGCCAGATTGGCAAATGCTGGTGGTGCCGACCAATGGAATTTTGACTGTAGGGTGGCCGTTTCAGATCGCCTTTGATGTTGCGCTTGCCCACCCCCTAACCCCTCCCGCTTACGGGAGGGGGGATGCGATCCTCCTGACGCTCGCAGGCTTTGCCCAAAAACAAAGGGCGGCTGTGGGAGCCGCCCTTTCATATCTCGTGCCTCGGCCTGCTTACTTGGCCGATTCCGCAGGCTTCGCCTTGCCACCCTTCTTGCCCTTTTTCGGAGCGGCCGGGGTGATTTCGAAAGCGAGTGCGTCGTCCTTCAGCCGGACATGCACCTCTCCGCCATGGACGAGTTTTCCGAACAGTAGTTCCTCGGCCAGCGGCTGCTTGATCTTTTCCTGCATCAGTCGGCCCATCGGGCGGGCACCGTAGAGCTTGTCGTAGCCCTTCTTGGTGAGCCAGCCCTTGGCATCGTCGTCCAGCGTGATGTGGACGTCGCGGTCGGCCAGTTGCAGTTCGAGTTGCAGCACGAACTTGTCGATGACCCGCGCCACGATCTCCGGCGGCAGATAGCCGAAGGGAACGATGGCATCGAGACGGTTGCGGAATTCGGGGGTGAAGAGCTTCTTCACCGCATCCTCCTGCACATCGTCGCGCGTCAGTTCGCCAAAGCCGATGCTTTCCTTCGCCATGTCCGACGCACCGGCATTGGTGGTCATGATGAGGATGGTGTTGCGGAAGTCCACCGTCTTGCCGTGGTGATCGGTCAGGCGGCCATTATCCATCACCTGCAACAGGATGTTGAAAAGGTCGGGATGCGCCTTTTCGATCTCGTCCAGCAGCAGGACGCTGTGTGGATTCTGGTCGACCGCATCGGTCAACAGACCGCCCTGGTCATAGCCGACATAGCCCGGAGGCGCACCGATCAGGCGGCTGACCGAGTGCCGCTCCATATATTCCGACATGTCGAACCGCTGGAGCGGGATGCCGAGCAGGTTCGCCAACTGGCGCGCAACCTCCGTCTTGCCGACGCCCGTGGGGCCGGAGAAGAGATAGCTGCCGATCGGCTTTTCCGGATCGCGCAGGCCCGCCCGCGACAGCTTGATCGCGGAGGACAATATCTCGATCGCCCGGTTCTGGCCGAAGACGACGCGCTTGAGATCGGTGTCGAGCGAACCCAGCACCGACTTGTCGTCGGCCGAGACGGTCTTGGGAGGAATGCGCGCCATGGTCGCGATGACCTGCTCGATCTCCTTGGGCGTGATCGTCTTCTTCCGCTTGCTCGGCACCACCAGCATCTGCATCGCGCCGACTTCGTCGATCACGTCGATTGCCTTGTCCGGCAGCTTGCGGTCGTTGATGTACCGCGCCGAAAGCTCCACCGCCGCCTTGATCGCGTCGGGAGTATATTTGACGTTGTGATGTTCCTCGAAGGCGCTGCGCAGCCCGGCGAGAATCTTGATCGTGTCTTCGATGGTGGGTTCGTTGACGTCGATCTTCTGGAACCGGCGCAGCAGGGCGCGGTCCTTCTCGAAATGGTTGCGGAACTCCTTGTAGGTGGTGGAGCCGATGCAACGGATCGTGCCGCCCGACAGAGCGGGCTTCAGCAGGTTGGAGGCATCCATCGCGCCGCCACTGGTCGCGCCCGCGCCGATGACGGTATGGATTTCGTCGATGAAGAGAACCGCGTGCGGCATCTTCTCCAACTCGGTGACGACCGCCTTCAGCCGTTCTTCGAAATCGCCGCGATAGCGAGTGCCCGCGAGCAGCGCGCCCATGTCGAGCGAGTAGATCACCGCTTCCTTGAGCACGTCTGGAACATCGCCCTCGACGATCTTGCGCGCCAGACCCTCCGCAATCGCGGTCTTGCCCACGCCCGGATCGCCCACATAGAGCGGGTTGTTCTTCGACCTGCGGCACAGGATCTGGATCGTCCGGTCGACTTCGGCGCTGCGGCCGATCAGCGGGTCAACCTTGCCCCGCATCGCCTTCTCATTGAGGTTGACCGTGAACTGCTCCAAGGCACTGTCCTTCTTGCCCTTGCTGTCCTGCGCCTTCTTTTCCTCTTCCGGAGCGCCCTTTGCAGCGCTTTGCTCAGGAGCGGCAGTGCCCTTGCCGACGCCGTGGCTGATATAGCTTACGGCATCGAGGCGGCTCATATCCTGTTGCTGGAGGAAATAGACGGCATAGCTCTCCCGCTCGGAGAAAAGCGCGACGAGCACATTGGCTCCCGTCACTTCGTCCTTTCCGGAAGATTGCACGTGCAGGATGGCGCGCTGGACGACGCGCTGGAAACCGCTGGTGGGGGAGGGGTCGCTGGACCCTTCCACCTTCAGGCTGTCGAGTTCACTGTCGAGATATTGGGTGACGGCGTCGCCCAGTTCGCCAAGCTCTACGCCGCACGCCTGCATCACCTTCGAAGCATGCTCGTCATCGATCAGCGCGAGGAGCAGATGCTCCAGCGTCGCATATTCGTGGCGGCGCTCCGACGCATGGGTCAGCGCGTTGTGCAACGTGGTTTCAAGGGCGGGTGCGAAAGATGGCATTTCTATTCTACTCCTGGCCCCAAAGAGGGGCTGACTTGAACCATATGTCGGCATTGCTCGACGGCGGATCAAGGAGGGGTCCCTGATCGCCGGAATTGCGAGACTGCCCGTACCCGGTAAAGCCCATGTCAGGGCCGCAGGGGGCGGGGCGCGGGTTCATCGCTTGAATAACGCCTCAGCACTTGATTTGTGGTTAACGGCGCTTTCAATCTTTGATCTGGTTCGGGCGATTTCACCCTCCAGCGCGCTGATGCGCTCTTCCAGATCGGCAAGGGATAAGGGACCCAAATCCTGTCGAAGCAGTTGGGCCAGCGGATCATCAATCTTGCGAGGCAGATCGTCGTCCATGTCCATGAATGCCAATGTTGACCGCCGGGGCGCCTCTGTCAATAAGGCCCTTATGCCGCTTGCGATTTTCAGCCGCGGTGCCAGATTATTGCGGGGGAATGGCCATCATGGGGTTTGAGGCGAAATTGCCTGATGAAATGATGGCGATTGCCATTCCATCGCCCGGCGGTCCCGAAGCTCTGGTGGCTGAGCGTCGTCCGGTTCCTGCCCCCGCAGCGGATGAAGTGCTGATCCGGGTCGCCGCGGCAGGCGTGAACCGGCCGGATGTCTTGCAGCGGCAGGGCAAATATCCGCCGCCCCCCGGTGCGTCCGATATTCCGGGGCTGGAGGTGTCCGGCACGATCGTCGCGGCTGGCGGCAGCGCGGAGAAACTGATCGGGCAGCGCGTATGCGCCTTGCTCACTGGCGGCGGCTATGCCGAATATGCGGTTGCGCCCGCAGGCCAGTGCCTTCCCGTGCCGGACAGCTACGACATTGTCGAAGCGGCGGCATTGCCCGAAACGCTCTTCACCGTCTGGACCAACCTGTTCGAGCGTGCCTATGTCGTCGGGGGCGATACGGTGCTGGTGCATGGTGGGACCAGCGGCATCGGCACGATGGCGATTTCACTCTGCCGCCTCTTTGATATCACCATCATCGTCACTTGCGGCAGTGATGCGAAATGCGAGCAGGCGAAGGCTTGGGGCGCGCATCATGCCATCAATTATCGTGTCCAAGATTTTGCCGAAGAGGTAAAGCGCATTACTGCTGGTCAAGGCGTGCAGGCGGTTCTCGACATGGTGGGCGGCGACTATGTGCCCCGAAACTTGCAATGCCTTGCCGAAGATGGCCGCCATGTGTCGATCGCGGTGCTGGGCGGGGCGAAGGCGGAAATCTTCATTCCGGCGGTGATGACCCGGCGGCTGACGCTGACCGGATCGACACTGCGGCCCCGCTCCTCCGCTTTCAAGAGCCTGGTGGCAGATGAAATCATCCGTGAGGTCTGGAGCTTCGTGGAGGGAGGCAGGCTCCGTCCGGCGATGGACCAGCGTTTCCCCTTGGCAGGGGCGGCGCGGGCACATGCGCGCATGGATGCGGGGGAGCATTTCGGGAAGATCGTTCTGACTGTCTGAGGGCCTGTTGGGTGGATTGCGGTCATAGCTAATCCTCCCCATCGTGAGATGGGGAGGGGGACCGTTCGCGAAGCGAATGGTGGAGGGGAAATCTCACAGGTCGTGCCATTTTCCCCTCCACCAGCCTGCGGCTGGTCCCCCTCCCCACGCTTCGCGCAGGGAGGATTTGGAATGTCCGCCAATGGCTATAAAACAGCCGATCACTTCTATTTCGCGATACCGTAAAACCCCGTAAACCGTAGCATTTCCGTCACATTCGCTGCGGGATTGTAACATTGCGCCGCTAAGGATTCGGTCCCGAGGACAATAGCTCCAGGGGTTGCATCATGAATGCCATCACACGCCTGCCTTTCCTGGCGGACATGCTCGAAGGCGCTCAACATTTCGACACGCCGGAACAGGGCGGCAAGCGTCGCCGTTACCGCACGGTCTGGGTTTCGGACATCCATCTCGGCACGCGCGGCTGCAATGCGAAGCTGCTGATCGATTTTCTCGACAGCGTCGATAGCGAGACCATGTATCTGGTCGGCGACATCATTGACGGCTGGCGGCTCAAAAGGCGCTTCTACTGGCCCGCCGCGCATAATGACGTGGTCTGGCGCATCATGAAGCGTGCCAAGCGCGGCACTCGCGTCGTCTATATCCCCGGCAATCATGATGAGATGTTCCGCCAGTTCACGGGCCTCAGCTTCGGTGGGGTCGAGATCAGGCGCAAGGCGATCCATGAGACTGCGGACGGCCGCAAGCTCCTTGTCCTGCACGGCGATGAGTTCGACACGATCATGCTGGCCCATCGCTGGCTCGCCTTCGTGGGCGACGCCGCCTACGGCTTGCTGATGCGCCTCAACGTCGTGGTGAACGCGGTGCGCCAGCGCATGGGTCTGCCCTATTGGTCGCTCAGCAAAATGGCCAAGCACAAGGTCAAGAACGCCGTCGAGTTCATCTCCCGATTTGAAGAAGTGGTTTCGCATGAGGCGGGTGCACGCGGCGTCGATGGCGTAGTCTGCGGACACATCCACAATGCCGAAATGCGTGAGATCGGCGGCATCCAATATTATAATGACGGCGATTGGGTTGAGGGATGCACCGCGCTTGTCGAACATTTCGACGGCCGTATGGAGGTGCTGCATTGGGCTGATGAAGTCGCGGCACGCGCCGTGGGCGATCAGGTGAGGATAGCCGCCTGATGCGCATCGTGATCGTGACCGACGCCTGGTCGCCTCAAGTGAATGGCGTCGTCCGAACGCTCCAGACCATTCAGGCGGAGCTGGAGGCGCGGGGACATGCCGTCAAGGTCATTTCGCCCGATCTCTATGGCTCCTTCCCCTGTCCGACCTATCCCGAAATCCGCCTGGCCTTCGTGCGATCGGGCGTGGTGGGTGATGCGATCGCGGCCTTTGAACCGGATGCCGTCCATCTTGCGACGGAAGGGCCGCTCTGTCTTGCCGCGCGGCGCTGGTGCCTGCGGGGCGGGGTGCCATTCACCACTGCTTATCACACGCATTTTCCCGACTATGTCTCGCGCCGGACAGGACTGCCGGCGCGCTGGTTCTGGTCCTACATTCGCTGGTTTCATGGCCCGGCGCGGGCGGTGCTGGTCTCCACCCGATCGGTGCGGCAGCAACTGCGCGCCCATGGATTGGCGCAGGTGCGGCCATGGGGCAGGGGAGTGGACCTCTCCGCCTTCACAGCCGAGGCAACGCCGCCAGCGATATTCGCCAATCTCCCGCGCCCGATCCAGCTCTATGTCGGCCGGGTCGCCATCGAGAAGAATCTCGAGGCTTTCCTTGCCAGTGATCACCCCGGCAGCAAGGTGGTCGTCGGCGATGGCCCAGCACGGGCGCAGCTGGAACGCGCCTATCCGGACGCGCATTTCCTCGGCCCGCTCTTCGGTCAGGAACTGGCGGGCGCCTATGCGGGCGCCGATGTGTTCGTCTTCCCCAGCCGCACCGACACATTCGGCCTCGTCATGATCGAGGCGCTGGCATGCGGCGCCCCCGTCGCCGCTTATCCGGTCAGCGGGCCGGTGGACATCGTGACGCCCGAAACCGGCGCGCTATCCGAACGGCTGGAGGACGCCATCGCCGCTGCGTTGCGCTGCGACAGGGCCGCCTGCGCCGCCCATGGCCGCAGCTTCAGCTGGGAACGCAGCGCCGACGAATTCCTGACCGGCCTTCACTGCATCGATCCCGTCGTCAGAGACAGCGCGGCCTGACGCTTTTCCTTGCTCCACCGGGTTTCTTGCACTATCTCAGGACGGGCGTGGCCGCCCTGCTTGGGCGGCCCTTGTTGTTTTTAGTGCCGGAGAATCCTCGTGTCCCAGCCTCTCATGCCCCATGCAACCGCCAGCTGGCTGGTCGACAATACCGCGCTCAGCTTTGACCAGATCGCGGAATTTTGCGGGCTGCATATCCTGGAAGTGCAGGCGATCGCCGATGACACGGCGGGCACCAAATATACCGGCCGCGACCCCGTCCGCGCGCATGAAATCACGATGGAGGAAATCCACAAGGGTGAGTCCAACCCCGATTATCGCCTCAAGATGCTGAAAGGCCCCGAGCCTGTCCGCCGGACCAAGGGCCCGCGCTACACGCCGGTGTCCAAGCGTCAGGACAAGCCCGATGGCATCGCCTGGATCCTGCGCAACCATCCGGAAATCTCGGACGGCGCGATCGGCAAGCTGATTGGCACCACCCGCACCACCATCGCCGCCATCCGCGACCGCACGCACTGGAACATCTCCAACATCGTGCCCAAGGATCCGGTGACCCTCGGCCTCTGCTCGCAGCGGGAACTGGACGCGCTGGTGACGAAGGCTGCGAAGAAGCTCGGCATCGAAGCCCCGACGGACTCCCGCCTGGACGGCGATCGCGAAGCACTGATCGAGGAATTGCGCCGCGAGCGCGACGACGCTGCCCGCCGGGCCGAGCAAGCGTTGAAGAGCGAGGCGGAGCTGATCTCGGGCGTTGCCACGATCCTCGACCCGTTCAGCAACAATCAGGGCCAGGTCTGATTCTGCCCTGACGCCCCTGCTTTACGCTTGCGTAAAGCAGGGGCCTGACATACATCTCCGTTAATGGAGAGCATCGAGACGGTCTGGAAAGACCATTATAATCATCCTTTCCCTTGGGATCAGTCCTTCCCTCCCATGTCGATGGTGGACATGGTCTTGGACAGTGCGACGGCCAATCCCGATGCCGTGATGATCGACTTCCTCGGCCGCAAGACGACCTATGGCGACATGCTTCGTGTCATCCGCCGGGTCGCGAAGGGGCTTCAGGATCTGGGCGTGCGCAAGGGTGACCGGGTAGGCCTCTACCTCCCCAACGTCCCCCATTATGTCGCGGCCTATTATGGAGCGATGATGGCGGGTGCGACCGTCGTCAATTTCTCCCCCCTCTACACCGCCGCCGAGCTGGAACATCAGGTCGAGGACAGCGGCACCAAGATTCTCTTCACCCTATCGGCCAAAGCGTTGCTGCCCACCGCGCAGGAAGTGCTGGACAATAGCAGCCTCGAACGGCTGATCGTCGGCTGCGTCGCGGAGGTGCTGCCACCCGCGAAATCGCTGCTGTTCCGCATATTCAAGCGTAAGGAAACCGCGCCGGTCCCGCATGACCCGCGCATCACTAACTATGCCGACCTGCTGCGCCACGGCGAAGACCCCGCGCCAGTTGCCATCGATCCGGTCAACGACGTCGCCCTGCTGCAATATACCGGCGGCACCACCGGGCGGCCAAAGGGCGCAATGCTCACCCATCAAAATCTGACAGCCAATGCCCGTCAGATACGCCTCATCGATCCGCATCCCGAAGCCATCGACCGCATCCTCGCGGTCCTGCCCTTCTTCCATGTCTTCGCCAACACCTGCGTCCTTAACCGTACGGTCCTCAACGGCGGCGAAATGGTGATGCTGCCCCGGTTCGAAGCCGTACAGGTACTCGCCGCCATTCAGCGAACCAGCCCCACGTCAATGCCCGGCGTCCCGACCATGTTCCAGGCGCTGCTCGATCATCCGGCGACGCCGAACATCGATTTCTCCTCGCTGCGCCTGTGCATTTCGGGCGGCGCGCCCCTGCCGCTGGAACTCAAGAAACGGTTCGAAGCCGCCACCGGCGCAAAACTGTGCGAAGGCTACGGCCTTACCGAAAG
The DNA here is from genome assembly GCF_055397305.1 of Sphingobium sp. TomMM7A. Classification (NCBI taxonomy): domain Bacteria; kingdom Pseudomonadati; phylum Pseudomonadota; class Alphaproteobacteria; order Sphingomonadales; family Sphingobiaceae; genus Sphingobium; species Sphingobium sp. TomMM7A. The sequence continues at coordinate 360,925 of NZ_AP027311.1, forward strand.
CAGCCCGGTCGTCTGCTCCAACCCCTATGAAGGACTGAACAAGCCCGGCACCGTGGGTCAACCCGTCCCCGGAACGCGCGTCAAGCTCGTGGATCGGGAGGACCCGACGCGGCCTCCGCCACCCGGCGAACCGGGCGAGCTCGTCTTTGCCGGTCCGCAGATCATGAAGGGCTATTGGCAACGTCCCGATGCTGACAAGGAAGTCTTCGTCGACGGCTGGCTGCGCACCGGCGACGTGGGCCTGATTGACGCCGATGGCTATGTGAAGATCGTCGACCGGCTGAAGGACATGATCGCGGTCGGCGGCTTCAAAGTCTTCCCCAGCCAGGTGGAAGAGGTTCTCTACCATCACCCCGACGTGAAAGAGGCGCTCGTTATCGGCATCCCCGACCCCTATCGCGGCGAGTCCCCCAAAGCGTTCGTCACGCTTCAGGAAGGCGCGAAGACGGACGGCGAGTCGCTGAAGGCATGGCTTAATCCCCAACTCGGAAAGCATGAAAAAGTCTGTGAGGTCGAGGTTCGTTTGAACCTTCCCAAGACGCTGGTCGGCAAACTGTCGCGCAAGGAACTGGTCGCCGAAGAACGCGCCAAGGCGGAGGCAGCCGTGGGGCAGGCTGGAACGGCCGCCTGAACATAACTATCTTGTGCCCCACATAGGATAAGGAACAGGCGAATGGCCGAACAAATCGCGACGCTGGCAGGTGGCTGCTTCTGGTGCACCGAGGCGGTGTATCAAAATCTGAAAGGCGTTCGGTCGGTCGAAAGCGGCTATCTCGGCGGTCAGTTGCCCAATCCCAGCTATGAGCAGGTCTGCTCCGGCGCGACCGGCCATGCCGAGGCGATCCGCATCGCCTATGATCCGGAAGTCATTTCCTATGGCGACCTGCTCGACATCTTCTTCGCGACGCATGATCCGACGACGCTCAACCGGCAGGGCAACGACATCGGCACCCAATATCGCTCCGCCATTTTCCCCCATTCGCCGGAGCAGGAAGCGGAAGCCAAAGCCGCCATCGCCCGCGCGCAACTGGATCATGGCAACCCGATCGTCACCACGATCGAACCGGACGCCCCCTGGTATCCCGCCGAGGATTACCACCAGAAATATTGGGACCGCGTCGGCGACCGTAACCCCTATTGCATGGCGGTCATCCCGCCCAAGCTCGCCAAACTGCGCAAGGGATTTGCGGAGCGGATCGAGGGCTGATCCCATCCTCTCCTCCGTTCGCCCTGAGCCTGTCGAAGGGCTTCTCTTCTTTTTTAAGGGAAAGAGGCTTCGACAAGCTCAGCCCGAACGGGGAGGGGGTGGCCTTCAAACACTAGAAACCTCACACCTCCCCCCAACCCACCAATACCGCTTAGGCTAAGGTTAATCCTGACCATGCCAAGCACGCCAGCAGTTCACAGGGGAATATCAATGCGCCCATTCGCGACAATTGCCGCCGCCGGAATAATGCTGGCCCTCCCGGGCTGCATCGCAAAGACGGCGCTGGACGTAGCCACCCTGCCGGTGCGCGCCGGATCGCAGGCCGCAGATTGGGCCACCACCAGCCAGGAAGAATCCGACCGCAACTATGGCCGCCGCATGCGCAAGCAGGAGGCCAGGGAAGCGCGCGACCGCAAGAAAGCCGAAGAACAGCGCCGCCGCGAATGCAAACGGGCTGGCTATCGGGATTGCGATTGAGGAAGCGCGGTACTCCGCTGCCCTTGTATCAACACCCTAAGTTCCGTTCGCCCTGAGCTTGTCGAAGGGCTTCTCTTCTTTCTTTAAGAAGTAAGGGGCTTCGACAAGCTCAGCCCGAACGGGTTAAGTGATTCAGATTAAAGGCACTCGGCTCTAGATACTCAGCCATAATGATTTCGCGCAGAGGCGCACAATTCGCAGAGATTGGAGAACGGGCCAAATGGCCCCAGAAAAATCTCTGCGCTCTCTGCGCCTCTGCGCTAACCCAAACTCCAGCTTCGCGAATTAAGCCGCCGCCCGTCGCAGCCGGTCATTGATCGCCACTCCAATCCCCACATCCGGGATCGGCGCCACCGCAATATGCGTCGCCGCGCTCGCATCCGCGACATGCAGCGCCGCGAACAGGTTAGCCGCGGCCTCCTGCACATCGGCATCCGGGCTCAAATTGATATTGCACGGCATCAGGCCAAAGCCGATCAGATATTCGTCCTTCTCCGCCCGCAGCGCGTTCAGTCGCACCGGCTTGGATGGTGCATAATGGCTTTCCAACTGACCCGGCGCCTCGATCTTCGCATCGGCCGCGCCCGTCACGACCGGAAGGCCCGTCGCCTGCTCCAGCATCGCCGCCGTTACCGGACCCGGCCGCAACAGTCGGATACGGTCACCCTCAGGCGCGACGATCGTCGACTCCAGCCCCTCGCTTGTCGGCCCCTCATCCAGGATCAGCCGCACCTTGCCATTCAGGCTGGCGAGCACATGCTCGGCCCGTGTAGGGCTGATGGCCCCGCTGCGATTGGCCGATGGCGCGGCGAGTGGTCGCCCGCTTTCCCGGATCAGCGCGCGCATCGCCGGGTGGGCGGGCAGGCGCAGGGCGACCGTCGGCAAGCCCGCCGTCACCAGCGATGACAGGCCGCTGTCTTCGCGCACCGGCAGCACCATGGTCAGCGCGCCCGGCCAAAATCGCGCCGCCAGCTTGTCCGCCACGGGCGAAAAGACCGCCAGCCGCTCTGCCATCTCCTTGTCCGAAATATGCACGATCAGCGGGTTGAAGCTCGGCCGCCCCTTGGCGCTGTAGATCGCCGCGACCGCGCTTTCGTCCGTCGCGTCGGCGGCCAGCCCATAGACCGTTTCTGTCGGCACCGCGACCGGCTCGCCCGCGCGGATCAGCAGCGCGGCCTCGCGCAGGGCTTCGGCGCCATAGCGGCTGATCCGGGTGGAATAGGCAGGATTTGGGATGGTCACGGCCCCGCGATATAAGCTCCAGCGCCGCAGAGTAAAAGTCCATTACGACAGAAGAATGACAGGGCCACGCGGCTTGCGGGGGCGGGGGAGGCGGATTAAGCCCGGCGCATGAACAAGGAAACTCTCAGCCGCATTGCCGAAGCGCTGGAACGGATCGCGCCGCCACCGGCCATTTCCGCCGACCTCGCCGCCGCGCCCGCTTATGTCTGGGACGGCGCCGCGATTCAGGCCGTGGATGCCTTCATTCCGGTAAATTACGACCTTCTGACCGGCATCGACGCGCAAAAGGCAACGTTGCTCGAAAACACCCGCCGCCACGCCGCAGGGCACGCTGCGCATGACGCGCTGCTCTGGGGCGCGCGCGGAACGGGCAAGTCCGCGGTCGTCGCCGCCGTAATCGACCGGCTCCAGCGGGAGGGCGCTGACATCGCGTTGCTGCAATGCGCGATCGATGAACTGAACAGCCTGCCGCGCCTCTTCTCCATTTTGCGCACCACGCAGCGCCCCTTCATCCTTTTCCTCGACGATCTCGGGTTCGACGAAAATGGCGTCGGTGACGCGCGCGCGCTGCGCTCATTGCTTCAGGGCGGCACGGCGGCACGGCCCGCCAATGTGCGCCTCTATGTGACGTCGAACCGCCGCCACATCGTCCCGCGCCACCTGTCGGAGCAGGATGATCCCGTCAATCCGCGTGACGTGATCGATGACAAGATGGCGCTGTCCGACCGCTTCGGCCTCAGCCTCGGCTTCCACGCCATCGACCAGCAGGCCTATGTCGACATCGTCACCGGCTATGCGAACAGCCTCGGCCTCAGCTTCGACCCGCTCGAAGCCATCCAATGGGCAACCCAGCGCGGCAGCCGTTCAGGCCGCGTCGCCTGGCAATATGTGGTTGAACTGGCAGGCCGCAACGGCCGTTCGCTCTGATCCTTTGTTTGCCGCGATTTCGACCAGCACTCGGTTCCGAGCGCTTGGAAATCGCTCATGAGCATGATCATGTTAGAGTTGTCGTCACCCCGGACTTGATCCGGGGTCCCGCTTTTTATCTTACGCCGCCCAGCCAGCGGGACCCCGGGTCAAGCCCGGGGTGACGGAAAAGGAGCTTTGATGCGGATGCGCCCGCGTAATGCGATCACGCTCTCAATCACTTCGCGCCAGTCACCCGCCAGATCACGCCGCCGACATCGTCGCTGACCAGCAGCGCGCCCTTCGCGTCGCCTGCCACATCGACAGGCCGCCCCCGCGCGTCGCCCTTCGCATCCAGAAAGCCGGTCAGCACATCGACAGGCTTGGCCTTGCCCACCTCGCCATTCGCCTCGAAGGGCACGAACACCACCTTGTAACCGGCGGCAGGCTTGCGGTTCCAGCTGCCATGCAGTCCGACAAAGGCGCCGTTCGCGAACGCCCCGCCGATCTTCACCTTGTCGGCAAAGGCCAGCCCCAGCGGCGCGACATGATTGCCCAGCGCATAGTCCGGCCGCTTGGTATATTCGCGCACTTCGGGCCGTTGCGGCTGCACGCGGCGGTCCTCATAACCGCCCCAATAATTCCACGGCCAGCCGTAGAAGCCGCCAAACTCCACCCGCGTCAGATAATCAGGCACCAGGTCGCTGCCCAGCATGTCGCGCTCATTGACGACGCCCCACAGCGTCCCGCTATTGGGTTCGAAAGCCAGCCCCACCGGATTGCGCAGCCCCGAAGCGTAAATGCGATAATCGCCGGTCCTGGGATTGACCTCCAGCACCGCCGCGCGGTTCGCCTCGCCATCCAGGCCGTCTTCCGCGATATTGCTGTTCGACCCGACACCGACATAGAGCAGCCCCGTGGGGCCAGCCGTCAGGCTCTTGGTCCAGTGCATGTTGGGCGCGTTCGCGGGCAGGTTCAGGATCTTGCGCCCCTTGGCGGTGATCCGCGTCTCGCCCTCCTTATAGGGGAAAGCCATCAGCGCGTCGGTATTGGCGACGTAGAGCGTGCCATCGATCAGCGCCATGCCATAGGGCGAGTTAAGCCCGGTCAGGAATGCCGTCTTCACCTCCGCGCGCCCGTCGCCATCCGCATCGCGCAGCAAGGTGATGCGATTGGCCGAAGGAACGCCCGCACCGGCCTTGTCCATCAGATAGCTCATCACCCGATCGACGATTCCACCGGCGGGGCGGGGCGGGCTGTTCGTCTCAGCCACCAATATGTCGCCATTGGGCAGAACCAGCATCGATCGCGGATGTGCCAGCCCCTCGGCAAAGCGCGCGACGGCAAGGCCTTTCGCCGCCACCGGCTTCTCGCCCGCCGTCCAGACCTTCACTTCGGCCACGTTGATGGTAGGGATCAGCTCGCTACGGGGCGCAGTGAAAACCGGCTCTTTCCCCACATCCTCACCCGCCGCCAACTGCGCCGTATTCCCTTGCGCCAGATAGAAAATGACGCCCCCGGCGATCAGCAGGAGGATAAGGGTGATGGCGATCAGATGCTTCTTCATGTCGCCTGTCTATGCTGCGAATTCTCGCGCGGCAAGGCGCCCCGTCAGCCCCGTTCGCGCAACCACAGCAGCAGCGCGATTATGCCCCCCAGCGCCGCGCCGGTCAGCAGGCCCGCGCTCGGCTGCCCCATCATGCCGCCGATGATCGCGCCGCCCAGGATTAGCAGCGCGATGATGGCGCCCGCGCCGGTCGGATTCTTCTTGCCATTGGTCATCGGCACCGCCCTTGCCACGGCCCGCCCGCCAAGGCCAGAGCCTTTGCGGATCGCCCCGTCGCGGGACGGCGCAGTCCCGTCGGGAGACAGCCCAGTCCCGTTGCAGGACGACTGTACCGCAACGGGACTTGCCTAACGCGCCATTCACCCTCGAAAGCCGCCCCCATCCGTGGAAGCGGGAAACTGGCACGGCAATTGAACCCTTGGTTTCCATCGCGGCGAGAAATTTTCGGGGGTTCACATGCAGTTGCCATATCTTTCCGACCGCAAAAGCTATGACGACGCGGCGGAGCTGATGGCGGCCTTCGGTGACAATGCGGGCTATGAAGCCGCCGCGCGCGCCGACCGCAGCCGCGACCTCGGCAACTATATCCATTTCTGCCACTGGCGTCAGATCGAGCGGCTGATCGTGCTGCTTACCTACGACGCGCCACTCGGCACGGTTCATTAGAGACTGATCATCCTAGAATGATCGTCACCCCGGACTTGATCCGGGGTCCCGCTTCTTATCTGAAACCGCCCAGGCAGCGGGACCCCGGGTCAAGCCCGGGGTGACGGAAAAGGAGCCTAGATGCGGATGCTTGGGTGCAAGACGATGCGCTTAAACTATCAGCGAGCGCGCCCTAAAGCCGCAACCCAGCCGTTTCGGGCAACCCGGCCAATATATTGAGATTCTGCACCGCAGCCCCGGCCGCGCCCTTGCCCAGATTGTCGAGCGCCGCCACCAGCCGCACCTGACCCGCATCCTCATTGCCGAACACGAACAGCGCCAGCCGATCCGTCGCGCCGACATGCTCGATCGCGACCTGACCCATCGCCGCGCTGTCCTCCAGCGAAGCAACGCTCACGATCGGCGATCCCGCATAGGCATCAGCCAGCGCCGCATGAATGTCCGCAACCTTCGGCGCATCCGCCATCGCGCGCAACTGCAACGGCACTTCGACGATCATGCCGCGATAGGCATTGGCCACCGCAGGCGCGAAGATCGGCGGATGCGACAGCCCCGAATAGCGCAGCATCTCCGGAATATGCTTGTGCGTCATGCTGAGCCCATAGGGCCGGAAAGCGCTCGGCGCGCCGCCTTCGCCCTCAAACTCGGCGATCATCGCCTTGCCGCCGCCGGAATAGCCCGACGCGCCGGACACCGTCACCGGCCAGTCGGCAGGCAGCAACCCGCCCAGCACCAGCGGCCGCACCAGCGCCAGGAAGCCGGTGGGCCAGCAGCCGGGATTGGACACGAACCGCGCGTTCGCCAGCTTTTCCCGATGCCCCGGTTCCAGCTCGGCAAAGCCATAGGTCCAACCGTCCGCAACCCGATGCGCGGTCGACGCATCGATCACGCGCGTCCGGTCATTGTCGATCAACGCCACCGCTTCCCGCGCGGCATCGTCGGGCAGGCACAGGATGACGATATCGGCGGCGTTCAACGCCTCCCGCCGCGCCGCTGCATCCTTCCGCTTGTCCTCGTCCAACGTGATGAAGGACAGCTCGGGTCGCCCCGCCAACCGCTCGACAATCTCCAGCCCCGTGGTGCCGACGCCGCCGTCGATGAAAATCTTGTGGGTCACGCGCCGATCCTCCGCCGCGAAATTATCGGTTCCGCATGGTCAGCCGTCAGCCGGGCGACCACGTCCGCCAATGGTTCGACTACCACGGCCATCCAATGGGCATTGGCATGCAGCAGATTTTCGCCGTCCGTCATGATGCCGACATGGCCGGGGAAAAAGACGAAGTCGCCGCGCTTCAACGGCTCGTCGGAGGGCAGGGGGTTGCCGATGCCTTCCCGCTGCAAGTCCGTATCGCGCGGCGCCTTGATCCCGCACTGACCCAGCGCGACCTGCACAAGTCCCGAACAGTCGATGCCGCGATGGCCCCGTCCGCCCCACACATAGGGCTGGCCAAGGTAGCGCAGCGCCACGGCGACCCAATCGCTTTCCGTCGCATCGGCGCTGACGGCATGCCGCTCATGGACATATCCTTCGGCACAAGCCACGAATCCGTCCGCCGCCTGTCCGGTGAACAGCGCGCCGCCCGGCCAGTAATCGCGAATGGGCGACTTGATGTCGGCCGCGCTGAATAGTGGCGCGGTGCCAGCAAAAATCCGGTGGTTAGTCTCTTCATGCGTGTCCAGCGCCTCGCGCCGCACATAGCCGACATAGCCGTCATGCCCGCAAAAGCCCCAGGCCCAGTCCGTGGTCATGTCCAGCGCATGGAAGCTTTCGCCGCGCAGCAATTCGCTGACGGCCGTAGATGTGACGGCGGGCGAGGACAGCAGCGGCGTCCCCGCCGCAACGCAGGTCAGTTCAATCGAACGGGCATAATGCGCGGAAAACAGCACCCCTGCCAGCGACAGGTCAGCCAGGTCTCCGCGTGCGGCGTGGATGCGGCTGTCCAGCTTGACGGAGCGGCCGTCTAGTTTGAACCGGATACGTTCAGGCGGTGCGTTCCGCGGAGTTGAAGTCGTGGCGTTCATCGCGGCCGGTTCCTGCGATGAAATGGTGAAACGCGTCAAGGAATTCCGCCCCTTTGGGGGTCCTGGTGATGAAAATATTACGCCGATCGGCCGCATCCCGCTCCCGGCGAAGATATCCGAGCGCCGAAAGCTTGTTCAGCGCGCGGGTAATCACCGGCTTCGATACATGCAGCGCCTCGGCGAGTCCCCGCACCGTATGCGGCCCCGCGCTGATGTAAACGGTCATCATCAACGCCATTTGCCGGTTGGTAAGGTCGGGCCTGCCGGATCGCACATAATCGACCAGCGTGCGCATCCATTGGGCAAGTTGTTTCAGACCTGGGCGGTTCAGCTCAGTCGTCTGTTCCTGTGCAGAAGCGGCATCCATGCCCCCGTAACGCACGATGCACGATCCGGTTGCGTAACGGCCCCGTACCAAAGGTCATTTCTGCCCTGATTTTTCATAACGTTGTTCCAGCATGCGGAAAACGGCGCGCAGGCCCAATGCCTCCCCACCCTTTGGCCGCCCCGGCTTTGGCGACGGCCGCCAGGCGAAGGTGTCGAGATGCAGCCACTTCGCCTTGTCCGGCACGAACCGTTTCAGAAACAGCGCGGCGGTGATCGCGCCGGCAAAGCCGCCTTCGCCCGCGTTATTGATATCGGCGATGTCCGACTTCAGCATGTCGGCATAGCCATCCCATAATGGCAGGCGCCAACTCGGGTCGTCCACTTCGCTGCCCGCTAAGTCCATTTCGGCCGCCAATGCGTCATCATTGGTGAAGAGGGCAGGGAGGTCGGGACCGACCGCCACTCGCGCCGCGCCGGTCAACGTCGCATAGTCGATGACGAGTTCGGGCTCATCCTCGCCCGCCAGCGCCAAGGCGTCGGCCAGCACCAGCCGCCCTTCCGCATCGGTATTGCCAATCTCCACCGTCAGCCCCTTGCGGCTGCGCAATATGTCGCCGGGGCGGAAGGCATTGCCCCCCACCGCATTTTCCGCCGCCGGGATCAGCAGGTGCAACTGTACCGGCAGGCGCGCGCCCATGATCAACCGGGCGAGCGCGATCGCATGGGCCGCGCCGCCCATATCCTTCTTCATCAGGCGCATGGCCGACGATGGCTTGATGTCCAGCCCGCCGCTGTCGAAACAAATGCCCTTGCCGATGATGGCGACGCGGGGATGCTTGGCATCGCCCCACCGCAATTCGATCAGGCGCGGCGCAAAGTCCTTGCCCGCTGCCCGGCCCACGGCATGGATCATCGGGAAACCCTGCTCCAGCGGGTCCCCCTTCGTCACCGTAAAGCGCGCGCCAAAGGCTTCGGCGACCTTCGCCGCTTCCTCCTCCAACTGTTGAGGCCCCATGTCGCCAGCGGGAATGTTGACGAGGTCGCGCACCAGCGCCACCGCCTCCGCCAGCCTGACCGCCGCATCGATCTGCGCCACCTCGCTGGTCAGCAGCACGCGCGGCCCTGCGCTATTTTCATCGCGGCGATAGCGGTCGAACCGATATTGCGCCGTCAGCCAGCCGAGCATGGCTGGCCCGGCCGTCCCCTCCGCCAGCCGATATTGACCCTCGGGCAATGTTTCGCCCAGCTTGGCGAGGCACCAGCTGCTGAGCTTCGCTTTGTTCGCGACCCCCGCGACCACCGACCAGTCCGACGGATCATCTCCCGGAATGATCGCATGCTCATATCCCTTGCCCGCGAACTTCTGCGCCGCAACGATCGTCCGGACGCGCTGCGGCTGCGCGGAAAGCCAGCTTTCGAAGCTTTCCGCATCGACAATCTGGATCATATGCGCGGGCTGATTGTTATCTGCTTTCAGCAGGTCGGAATAATCGGTCATGGGCAGGATTCTGGACAAGGATGAGGGGGTTGGAAAGCCCCATTTTTGCGATGTCGCCCCCTCGACCCGGCCATCCCGCGTTTGCCCCTGACCGGCAAAGGGTCTAGATTGATGTCAACGCAAACTGGCAAGGAGAGAGACATGGTAATGCATGGCGACAATGCGCGGCAGCAGGCGCTCCGTGCGCGTGCCTATCAACTCGCCGAAAGCGGGCGGTTCGATGGCGCGCATCAGGTCGAACAAGCTTTGATTGCGGAAGGCTGGCCCAACGCCGCCGCGGCTCTTCAAAGCAGCTATGCCCGCAAGGCGATCAGCGAGCGTTGTCTGGCGGCCAAGCCGCACTGATGCAGCGCTTACCGATGCGAATGAAGGCAGGGCCGGTCGCAGGACTGGCCCTCTTTCTCTGTGCCTGTTCTCCCTCGGCTGGTGATCAGGCAATGGATAATGTCGCTGACACCGGCAATGATGTCGCCACGGCCAATTTCGTCAACCGGATGGCGGGCGCGGAACAGCCAAAGCCGCCGTCCCAGCCTTTCCAACAGGCTGAAAAGACCGACCTGCTGGAATTCCTCTACGCATGGCCTGCGCAAGCGTCCGCCGTGCCGCAGATCGACGAAAAATTGCGCAAGGACATGGAAAGCGGAAAGGCCGACGCGCTCAAGATGGCGGCGGACGACCGTAAATCGGCGCAGCAGTCCGACTTTCCCTTCCACGCCCACAGTCTTGAGACCCGCTGGACCGTCGCCGCCGACACGCCGCGCTTCCTGTCGCTCCGCTCCAGCCGCTACACCTATACAGGCGGCGCGCATGGCATGACCGGCTATGACGTGCTGCTCTGGGACAAGCCGCGCAAGCGCGAAACCAGCGTCCAGGCGCTCATGACCTCCCCCGCCGCCTTCGCCGCCGCGATCCACGATTCCTTCTGCGATGGTCTCGACAAGGCCCGCGCGAAAAAGCGGGGAGGGCCGATCATGCGCGGCGACGATCCTTTCACCCAATGCATCGACCCGATGAAGGAAGTCCTCGTCCCCACCTCACGCGGCGGCAAGCTGATCGACCGGATCGTCGTCGTCGTCGGCCCGTACAGCGCCGGTCCCTATTCCGAAGGAACCTATGAAGTCCCGTTGCCCGTCGATGCCGCCATGCTGAAAACGATCAAGACCGAATATCAGGATGCGTTTGCGGGAGGCTGACGGGCTATAGCTGTTGCATAGAACACACCCCCCCCCCTTCCGTTCGCCCTGAGCTTGTCGAAGGGCTCTACTTCCTTAAGAAGGGAAGGGCTTCGACAGGCTCAGCCCGAACGGGTCAGGAGATTTAGATTAGAGCATTCTCTTCCAGGCGTAATGCTTCCTGGGCTGATTCACATTACGCCACCGGCGCGCCATAAAGATCATGCTCGTCGGCATCCTCGATCACCACGTCGAGGATGTCGCCAGCCTTCCGCCCTTCGCCCACGTCACGCAGGAAAACATTGCCGTCGATCTCCGGCGCATCAGCCTGACTCCGCGCCGTGGCGCCAATTGAGCCGTCCTCGTCAGCCTCGCCAACTTCATCGATGATCACCGGCAGCACGCGCCCGACCTTCGCTTGCAACTTGGCAGCGGAAATCGCAGCCGTCTTCTCCATGATCCGCTGGTAGCGTTCTTCCTTGACATCTTCCGGCACCGCGCCGGGCAGCTCATTCGCCGCCGCGCCCTCCACGGGCTCGAACCGGAACGCGCCCACGCGATCGAGCTGCGCCTCGTCCAACCAATCCAGCAGATACTGGAAATCAGCCTCCGTCTCGCCGGGGAAACCGACGACGAAGCTCGAACGGATCGCGATATCGGGGCAAATATCCCGCCACTTGCGGATGCGGTCCAGCACCTTCGCTTCATTGGCCGGCCGCTTCATCGCCTTCAGCACAGTGGGCGAGGCATGCTGGAACGGAATGTCGAGATAGGGCGTCAGCAGCCCCTCCGCCATCAGCGGAATGACATGATCCACATGCGGATAGGGATAGACATAGTGCAGCCTTACCCAAGGCGCGACACCTTCGCTCGTCCGCAGCTGCCCCAGCTCGCGCGCCAGGTCAGTCATATGCGCCCGCACCTCGCGGCCCTTCCAGCTGCGCGGCTCATGCCGGGTATCGACGCCATAGGCCGACGTATCCTGGCTGATCACCAGCAGTTCCTTCGTCCCGGCATGCACCAGCTTTTCCGCCTCGCGCAGCACCGCATCGATCCTGCGCGACACCAGATCGCCCCGGATCGAAGGGATGATGCAGAAGGAGCAGCGATGGTTGCACCCTTCCGAAATCTTCAAATAGCTATAATGCCGCGGCGTGAGCTTGAGGCCACCCTCGGGCACCAGATCAACGAACGCATTGGGCACCGGCGGCGAAGCGTCATGCACCGCATTCACCACCTGCTCATATTGATGCGCACCCGTAACGGCCAGCACCTGCGGGAACTTGGCGCGGATCACGTCCGCCTCGTCGCCCATGCAGCCCGTAACGATGACCCGGCCATTTTCCGCGATCGCCTCGCCTATCGCCTCCAGCGATTCCTCCTTCGCCGAATCGAGGAAGCCGCAGGTATTCACCAGCACCACGTCCGCGCCCGCATAGTCGGCGGACATCAGATAGCCGTCGGAGCGCAGCTTGGTCAGGATGCGTTCGCTGTCGACCAGGTTCTTGGGACAGCCGAGCGACACCATGCCGACCTTCGGCGCTTCAGGAATTTTGGTTGCCATGATCGGCGCGCACATAGGGATTTTTGCGCCAAATGTCACGCGGGCTCAAACGATCAGGCGAAACCGTCTGTTTCGCCAACCTCATCCCCATGAACAATCTCGATAATGAGGTCCCCCGTCTCAAGCCTTTGCGCGCCGTCTTCCCAAAAGCCGATGACCCGCTCGCCCCGATAGATGCGCACGCCCAGCCCAGTCTTGATCGCGGACAACGGCTCGCCAATCTCCTCTGCCAGCGCCCGCCGCTCATGCAGCTTCACCCGCCCGCCCGAAGCGGCCAGATCCGCCATATAATCCGCGATATGCCGCCCGCTCGTGCTCCCCGCCAGCAGCAGCCCGGCAAAGCTCACCGGATTGATCACCGTCGTCGCGCCCGCCTGCCGCGCGGGCAGTTCGTTATCCTCGTTCCGCACCACGATGCTGATCGGCAACCGGGGCGCCAGATGCCGCGCCGTCAGCGTGATCAGGATCGACGTATCGTCCCGCCCAGCCGACACGATCATCGCCCGCGCACGGCTGATCGCCACATCCTTCAATGTCTTGTCCCGCGTCGAATCGCCGCACATCACGTTGCAGCCCAGATCCTCCGCCTCCACCAGCGGCTTGTCCTGCGGATCGACCACCACGATCTCGCGCGGGTCGACACCCCGCGCCAGCAGCTCGCGCACCGCCTCGCCGCCGCTGGTGCCAAATCCGGTGACGATGATATGATTATGCAGATCGGCCTGAATGCGTGCCATGCGCCACCTGTAGAAGATGTTGCGGAAAAACAGATTATAGGCCGTCCCCAGAAAGATCAGCCATACGAACAGCCGGATCGGCGTCACCAGCAGCGCCTCGAACAGCCGCGCTTCCGGACTGACCGGCACAATATCGCCATAGCCTACCGTCGTTACCGTGACGGTCGTGAAATACAGCACGTCGACGAAACTGATCTGGTCGTCCAGATTGTCCTTCAGCCCATCGCGCCCGACCCAGTGGATCAGCAGCACCAGCGCGATCAGCCCAAAAACCAGCCCCACCCGCCAGACCAGATCGGCCCAAATCGGCATGGACGATCGCCGCCGCAGAAATCCGGTTTGCGCCAGGGGAAGGCGGGCAGGATTGATCCTCATGGGGTGCGCGTTTAGCCCTCCAAATCCCAACCCATCACCGTCATCCCAGCGACCCGTAGGGCGGCGTCCGCCAACGCTGGGATCTCAGGAGATGTCGCACAACCTCGCCCGAGACCCCAGCGTTCGCTGGGGTGACGAGATACAAGGCTAGCGCTCGACAATCACCGAGGCTCCAACCGCGTCACCCCACCCATATAAGGCGCCAACGCCTCAGGCACGATCACGCTGCCATCCTCCTGCTGGTAATTTTCCAGCACCGCCACCAGCGTCCGTCCCACGGCCAGCCCGGACCCGTTCAGCGTATGCAGGAACCGCGTCTGCTTCTCGCCCTCCGGCTTGAACCGCGCATTCATCCGCCGCGCCTGAAAATCGCCGCAGTTGGAAATGGAGCTGATCTCGCGATAGGTCTGCTGGCTCGGCAACCACACTTCCAGGTCGAATGTCTTCGCCGCCGCAAAGCCCATGTCGCCGGTACACAGCAGCACCTTGCGATAGGGCAGCCCCAGCGCCTGCAACACGCCCTCGGCCGCCGCGCACATGCGCTCATGCTCGGCCTCCGATTCTTCCGGCTTGCAGATCGCGATCAGCTCCACCTTCTCGAACTGATGCTGGCGAATGAAGCCGCGCGTGTCGCGCCCCGCCGATCCCGCCTCAGACCGGAAACAGGGGGTCAGCGCCGTCAACCGCATCGGTAGGCTCGCCACGTCGACAATCTGCTCGCGCACCAGATTGGTGAGGGAGACTTCGGCGGTGGGGATCAGCCAGCGCCCGTCCGTGGTTCGGAACAGGTCTTCGGCGAATTTCGGCAATTGCCCGGTCCCGAACAGCGCCTCGTCCCGCACCAGCAGCGGTGGGTTCACTTCCTCATAGCCATTTTCGCCCGACTGGCGATTCAGCATGAACTGCGCCAGCGCCCGGTGCAGCCGCGCCATCTGCCCACGCAGTGCCGTAAAGCGCGCGCCCGACAAAGCCGCGCCGCCCTCAAAGTCCAGCCCCAGCGCCGGGCCGAAATCGGCATGATCCTGCGGCGTGAAGCCAAATTCGCGGTGCTCGCCCCACCGGCTCACCTCGACATTGTCCGCTTCGTCGGCACCCTCGGGCACATCGGCGGCGGGCAGGTTGGGAATGGCCGACAGCAGGACGTGCAGCGTCTCGCTCACCTCCCGGTCTTCCTCCTCCCGCGCGGGCATGCTTTCCTTGAGCGCCGCGACTTCGGCCTTCAGCGTCTCGGCCTTTTCCATGTCCTTGGCCGCCATGGCCGCGCCGATCGCCTTGCTCGCTTCATTGCGGCGGGCCTGACCCTGCTGCAACTCCGTCTTGATCGCCCGGCTTCGCTCATCCAGCGCCAATATGTCCGCACTCGAAGGCGCAAAACCCCTGCGGGCAAGGCCAGCGTCGAAAGCTGCGGGATTTTCGCGGATAAAACGGATATCATGCATGGGTCCGCCCTATGCCGTTCCGCGACCAGCCGCGCAACCCTATGCGCCCCTGTCCGTTAGGGACTGCAAGTCACAGGAAAGGAGCCGGGAATGTGGATCGATCATGACGCGATGGTGCTGGTTGCCGACGGTCGCAAGATGCTGTTCTTCCGAAACAAGGGCGACCGCATGGCGCCCAATCTGGAAGCAGAAACGGTGAAGGTGCAGGAAAATCCCGCCGATCGGGATCAATCCACCGACCTGTCGGGCCGTGCGCCCTATATAATGGGCGCGCAGGCCACCATGGGCAACACCGATTATCATGAACAGGAAGAGGCGCGCTTCGCCGTGGAGGCAGCCGACCTGCTCAGGCGGCGCGCGCTCGCCAACGACTTTGAAAAACTCATCGTCGTCGCCCCGCCGACCGCGCTCGGCCACATGCGCAAACATTATCACAAGGAAGTGCAAAGCCGCCTGGTGGGCGAGATTGCCAAGGATCTCGCCAATCACCCCGTGCCAGAGATCGAGAAGATCATCGCGCAGGCCTGACGCGATCGACCGCAAAAAAAGGGGCGGCTCCCCCACGAGCCGCCCCTTCTCACGCCCCCGCGTGAAAGGCTGCATCGGCCCGTCGGTCTATCGGGCCACCTGATGCGCCATCATTCAGGCCGGGCCAAATCCCAGCCCTAAAGCCTTCAAGCCACCTTGGCCTTGCGCTCCGCAAAACGCCGCCGCGCCATCAGCGCCACCGCTCCCGCGCCGAACAGCAGGACCATCGGCGGCGCGGGCACATCATGGCCGCCACTGCTGGTGGAACCGCCCGAGCTGCTCGACGACGTGGACGAGGAAGTGCTCGATGACGTCGAACTGGACGAGGACGTGCTGGACGATGTGGAAGAGGAGGTTGAGCTGGACGTCGATGATGACGAGCTGCTCGTCACGTTGCCGCTCGACGTCGATACATTCCCGCTCGAAGTGGACACGTTGCCGCTGGAGGTAGAGACATTCCCGCTGGACGTGGACACGCCGCCCGTGGAGGTCGATACCCCGCCGGTCGAAGTCGAAACGCCGCCCGTCGTGGAGCTGGTCGAGCTGCTGATGCCCCCGGTTGAGCTGCTGGTCGATGAGATGACCACCGAGCCGCCGCTGCTGCCACCACCGCTGCCGCCGAAGAAGCCGCCGATGAACCCGCCGCCGCCAAAGCCGCCGCCGCCCGCCATCACCACAGGAACGCCGCCACCGCCCGACATGATCGGCATTTCAGCGGCAGCCAGCGGCGCGGGCAGGGGGATGGGCGCCGCATGCGTCGTCACCGACACGGTCTGCGGCGCGCAGGATACCGTCTTCACCACCTTGCGCTTGACCGGGCGAACGGCATAGCGCTTGGGCGCGGCCTTCACGCTCTTGTTGCTGTGGACCCCTGCCGGCCGGGCGGTCTCGGCGACATGGACGGCGCCTCCGCCGATGATCGCGCCACCGCATGTGCAGGCGCATAATTTGGCCAGTGCCATCCGTACCGACATAGCTATCCACTCTTGTTCGTCTTCAAGCTTCTGGCCGCGTCAGTTGCCTTCTGAGACCGGAAGCTGTTTCCTGCCCTGTAACAAGACAAGATAACCGCTAAACTTCAACGCCATTAACCTTGAATATAGGCTATAAGTTGGTGGCGAATATAGAACAGCGACAATCTTCATGGTTAACGTCTCGTTTTGATACAAAGGGAGTTAACGGCGGGGCTTGAGTTATTCTTTGTGGTCGATGCCGTCGATCGCGCGCGCAAATCGTCGGGACGTGGCACTGTCAGCCGTTGCAAATTCTCGCCGCCCGGCTCGCTCTCTTGAATGCGCGCTTGTGTCGCCCCGCGCTGCTCGTTATTAGGCGCCGTCAATCATAAGTCACGGGCTACCGGACCTTTTGAACCGGAGCCCTCGAGTCGGAGAGCCAGATGGCATCGGTCCTGAATTCCGATAAAGACGGCCATAATCCGCCGAAATCGGCTGTTACACTTCCCCCCGACTATCGTCCTTCGCCCGACGAAGAGTTCATGAATCCCCTCCAGCTTGAATATTTCCGCCAGCGGCTCTGGGACTGGAAAAAGCAGATCCTGGCTGAGGCGGAAGGCACGCTGGCCGTGCTGCAAAATGAACCCCTGCGGGAACCCGATCTCAACGACCGCGCGTCGAGCGAGACGGACTGGTCGATCGAACTGCGCACCCGCGACCGCCAGCGCAAGCTCATTTCCAAGATCGACGCTGCGCTCCGCCGCATCGACGATGGCGAATATGGCTATTGCGAAGTGACCGGCGAACCCATTTCGCTCGGCCGCCTCGAAGCCCGCCCGATCGCGACCATGACTGTCGAGGCGCAGGAGCGTCATGAGCGGCAGGAAAAGGTCTCGCGGGACGATTGATTAACGCTTTATCCACCGGTCGCTGGCAATGTCCCGCAAAATAAACGGGTCATTGCAAGGGATTGGGTATGAATAGCGATCAGGAAATGGCGGAACGGGGACCTGCTCGGTCAGGCCCGCGGGACAGCCTGTTCCTGCTTACCAACCTGACTTGCAGCGAAGGCACGCCGCTCGGCCGTGCCCGCGTGCGCAACCTGTCGGCTACCGGGCTGATGGCCGACTGCGAACGGCCGGTGCCTGCCGATGCCGCGATCGTCCTTGAACTGCGCGGAGTCGGGCGGGTCAGCGGCCGGGTCGTCTGGGCCAAGGATGGCAAGATCGGTATTGCATTCGATCATGAGATTGATCCCCAGCTCGCCCGCAAACCCATAGCCTCCGGCGCCGCTCACCGCGCCCCCTCCTATCTGCGCCTCCACCAGATAGGCCGCTGACCAAAACGCGTTCTTCTCGCCATTTCCTTCACGAAAAAACGCGCCGCCTCCCAGCGCCGCGTCAATCCCGATTGTCCGGGAAGTAAGGGCGGAGCCGCGTTTTCCCGCGGCCCCGTGCCCTCAATCTCAATGCCGGGTCAATTTCGCGACATTTCCTCTTTCACCCGCAACTTCTGCTTCTTGAGCGAGGCAACCAGGATCGCGTCGGGCATCGGCCGACTCGTCTCTGCCTTGATCCGTGCCTCAAGCCCGGCATGTTTGGCTGAAAGAGCTGAAACGTGGCTGTTTTCCATGACATTCTCCTGATGAGGGTGATGGACGAACGAGTAGATCATGATTCGCCCCGCCTGTCTTTCCGGAATCGGCGCTTTGCGATGGGGCGCGTGCAAATTTGCGATGGTCCGATAGTGTCCGGGGAGTTATCAGGAGCCTGTCCGCAACATGGCCGAGAAAGTGGGTAGTGGGTGAGCCGGGAAGACATCATGCGACGGCTGGAACTGCTGCGAATCGAACATCGTGATCTTGATGGCGCCATCGAGGCGCTCGTGGACGCGGGAGGGCGCGACCAGATGCAGATCGCCCGCCTCAAGAAACGCAAGCTCCGACTCCGCGACGAGATCGCGCTTTTGGAGGATGCGTTGGTGCCGGACATCATCGCCTGACCGCCCCTGCGTGGCGATTGTTGGTTAACAACGGCCCTGAATGATACAATCTGCCCCCAAATCCCTGCATCGGGACTGACAAGCAGCCGCTTTTATGTCAGTGATTCGGCCTATGTCTCCTGCCGTCACTCTGGACCGTGGCTTGCATCGGCGTCTTGTCGATGGCCTCTATCTTGAAGCCATGGTTATGGCCGATGAGGCGCGCGCCTATTTCGACCGCCGCGATATGACGGAAGCCGAGATCGAAGACCCCCTCCGCCGCGTTTCGTTCGCCTGCGAATCCCTCAAGGTGACGACCCGGCTCATGCACATCATCGCCTGGCTATTGAGCCAGCGGGCGTGGCAGCGGGGCGAGTTGTCAGATGCCGACCTGATGGACGAGAAATACCGGCTGGGCCGCGCGACCGAAACTGACCCGGATATCGCGGCAGCCTTCCCCTTCGCGGCCCGCGCTTTGATCGAGGCCAGTCAGGAACTGTACGGGCGCGTCGCACGGCTGCAAGACAGGATGGATCATATGGCTCGTCCGCACGGCCGTGTGGACAGCAGCCCCGCTCGCGCGTTGATGGACCGCCTGAACACCGCCTTCTGACGTCGGCTTGTGAAAGGCGTTTCGTCGCTTCTTCGTGCGGAGGATCGTCGTACGGGCTGGCGCTTCCTTTCCCAAATGGGCTAGACCGTTGATATGAACACGGGCTTGCGGACTTTTCGCCGCGTATCAGCCATGTCGCAAGCCTCCCGGCTTTTGATCCTGCCTCTGCTTTTGGCGGCTCCCGCCGTGCATGCGCAAATCGTGGAACCGCCGGCGGATGTGGCTGACCAGGAGCTTCCCCTGGACCCCATGCCTGACCTGGGCGTGGAATGGCCTGACCTGGGGCAGCCCGACGCGGTTGCCTCCCTGCCTCCCGATCCGGCCGATACGCCCGACCTTGCTGATGATGCCACAAGCCCCGCGCTTCAGGATTCCGATGTCGATTTGCCTGATGAAGCTGCGGCCTTCGCGGATTCGGGTGAGGAAAAGCGTTATTCCGTTCAGCTCAATGGTTTGGACGGGATAGCGGACACACAGTTCGATAGTCGCTTCAAACAATTATCCGTGTTGCGGGAAGGAGAAGGGAAGCCCGCAAATCTCGCGCAGATAAACCGGCGGATCAAGGAAGATAGCGAGCTGCTTGACCGTCTGCTGCGTGCGAAGGGCTATTATGCGGCCCGCGTTCGTAGCGCCATTTCCGTCTCGCCTGAAAAGGAAGGCAGGCTGGCCGTGCGGTTCGAGATAGTGCCGGGGACGCGTTACCTGCTTTCCTCGGTCGATCTCCAGGGCTTGGCCGAAGCGGGCGAACAGCAAACGACGCTGCGTGAAGCTTTCCCTCTCCATGCGGGCGATCCCATCGATGCGGACGCGATTCTGGCGGGGCAGGCTTCTCTTTCGCTTGCTATGAGTGAAAATGGCTTCCCGTTCGCAAAGGTCGGAGAGCCGGAGGTGCGGATCGACCATGAAGAACGCAAGGGCGATCTGGATATCATCGTGACTCCGGGTGCCTACCGCACCTTTGGATCGGTCATCCTTAAGGACAACACGCTGTTCAACGCGCGCCATGTGGAGAGCATCGCCCGCTTCGAGCGTGACGATCCTTACAAGGCGTCGGATGTCGAGGATCTGCGAAGCGCGATCGTTGCCACCGGTCTGGTATCGTCGGTCACGCTGACGCCCAAAGAGGCTGGTGACGGGAAGCATGTCGATCTGGCCGTCGATGTCCGGCCCGCGCCACTGCGCACCATCGCTGGCGAGTTGGGCTATGGCACTGGCGAAGGCTATCGCGCCGCCGTAAGCTGGCAGCACCGCAACCTGTTCCCCCCTGAAGGCGCCGTCACATTGCGCGGGGTGCTTGGGACGCAGGAACAGACCGCGTCCTTCACCTACCGGCGCAACAATTTCCGGGAGCGCGATCATGTGCTGACCGGGCTTGTATCGATCAGCAATATCAAGCGGGATGCCTACGACGCGCGCACGATCACCCTGTCGGGGGCGCTGGAACGGCAAACCAATATCTTGTTTCAGAAGAAATGGGTCTGGCGAGTTGGGGCGGAGCTGATCGCGTCGGATGAAAAGGATGCTTTCAGCGGCGGCAACAGGCGCACCTTTCTGATCGGCGCGGTGCCGCTCACTCTCACTTATGATGGCAGCGACGATCTTTTGGACCCCAGTCGAGGCTTCCGTCTGGGCGGCCGGTTCAGCCCTGAACTGTCCTTCCAGAATGGGACCTTCGGCTATTCCCGTCTGCAGTTGGATGGCAGCGTTTATCAACCGGTGACCGACCGGATCGTGCTGGCGGCGCGCGCCCGCTTCGGTACGATCCTGGGGTCCACCGTTGATCAGATCGCGCCGTCGCGGCGCTTCTATGCCGGTGGCGGTGCTTCGGTCAGGGGCTATGGCTATCAGGATATCGGTCCGCGCGACGCGAACAATGATCCGATCGGCGGCAAAAGCCTTGCTGAATTCTCACTGGAAAGCCGGGTTCGTTTCGGGAACTTCGGTGTCGTGCCATTTGTGGATGCAGGCAATATCTCCACCAGCTTCCTGCCACGTTTTAAAGACATGCGCATCGGCGCGGGCATGGGGCTGCGCTACTATAGCAGCTTCGGCCCGATCCGGATTGACGTCGGCACGCCACTGAACCCGCAGAAGGGTGATCCGCGGGTTGCCGTATATGTCTCCCTCGGACAGGCCTTCTGATGGCGGAGGATGAGGTACAGCGGCCGCAGCGGCGTCATCGGGCTTGGGATGGGCGATGGCAGCGGTGGATAGTGGGCATGCTTGCCCTTCTCCTGGTTGCAGCGGCGGCGGCGCTGGTGTGGCTCGATACGTCGGCGGGGCACCGCTTCTTGGTTGCGCGTGTTGAAAAGATCAGCCCCCCCTCTGGCCTGCGTATCCATGTCGATAGGATCGAAGGCAGCATTTACCGCCGCGCCATCCTTCATGGCGTGACGCTGTCCGATCCCAAGGGCGCCTTTCTAACGGCTCCGCGCGTAGAA
This sequence comes from Sphingobium sp. TomMM7A, assembly GCF_055397305.1. Taxonomy (NCBI): domain Bacteria; kingdom Pseudomonadati; phylum Pseudomonadota; class Alphaproteobacteria; order Sphingomonadales; family Sphingobiaceae; genus Sphingobium; species Sphingobium sp. TomMM7A. The sequence continues at coordinate 382,639 of NZ_AP027311.1, forward strand.
CTGGATTGGTGGCCGCTGGCGTGGCTTTCAAACCGTCTGGACATCGACCGGCTGAACATTCCGGTGGCGACGCTGCACAAGCTGCCACGCCTTAACCCCGGCAAGCAGAAGGGGCCTATCCTTCCCGGCTTTGACATCCGCTTGATGCAGTTTTCGGTAGGCCGACTGGTCATAGCCAAAAATATCAGCGGACGTGTGCAGCAGGCGACGATTTCCGGTGACGCCGACATACGTGACCGAAGAGCAGTCATCGACCTTTCCGCGCGGGTTCTGGGGCAGGAGGATGCGATCAACCTCGCGCTCGACAGTCGCCCGGATGACGATCAGTTCGACCTGGATGTAACCGTCAATGCGCCCGCTGGCGGCGTCCTGGCGACCATGGTGGGGTTGCGGCAGGACGGCAACCTGCGGATTCGGGGGGAGGGCAGCTGGACACGCTGGGACGGCAGGCTGGCTGGTACGCTGGACAGTGATCCTGCGATCGACTTGGCGCTTGCAGCCCGCAGTGGCACCTATTCCGCGACCGGATCGGTCGAAGCATCGGCCATAGCAGGAAAAGGGCTGGTACAGCGTCTAGCTTCGCCGCGCCTTTCGCTGGAAGCGCACGGAGAGCTGAAGGACCGCGTGCTGGACGGCAAACTGTCCCTGCGTTCGGAAGCCATCGCGCTGAGTGCTGATGGCGCCCTCGATCTGCGTAACTCCGCATTTGATAATCTGCTGATCGATGTGAAGCTTGCGCGGCCGCAAGCCTTGCTCAAGTCGATGCGAGGACGCGACGTCACCGCGCGGGTGCGGCTGGATGGTGCCTTTTCCAGCGTCGGCTACGAATATTTGCTGAGAGCCAGGCAGCTTGCGTTCGACCGTACCGTGATCAGCGATGTGCGCGCAGAGGGTAAAGGACGCAAGGTCGGTAATGGGCCGTTGCTGATCCCCCTGCGCCTGCGTGCGCGGCGGTTGGATGGGCAGGGCGACCTTGTCGAGGGCATCATCCGCAATTTCGTGCTGGATGGCGTGTTGCAGATCAAGGGACAGCAGCTCCTTACCAATCCCATGCCGATCCGGTCGGACAAGCTCAGCGGCAAGCTGGTCATGCTCGCCGATCTCAGGACCGGTCGTTATGATTTCGGTCTGGATGGACAGATACGCGGCCTTGCCATTCCTGGTCTCGGCATCGTGGATCTGACGTCCAAGTTGCGGGCAGTGCCGGGAAAAAGCGGCGCGTTCAGCCTCAGCGGCACGGCAATGGCGCGCATGCGCCGGTTGGATAATAGTTTCCTGCGGGGGTTGGGCGGTGGCCTGCCGGTGGTGAAGAGCAATCTTTCGCTTGGCGCCGACAAACGCCTCATGCTCACGGGCCTGCGCCTTGAAGCGCCGCTGCTCAGTCTTTCCGCTGATGGGTATCGTCGGCCCGACCGAAGTTTCCATTTTGAAGGCAGCGGCACGCATAAGCGATATGGACCGGTACGCCTGACGCTTGACGGCAAGATTGAACAGCCGACGATTGACCTGTTGCTTCAGCGACCCCTTGACGCATTGGGCGTCGCCGACATGCGTGTGCATCTGGTCCCGGACGACGCCGGGTATCAATTCACAGCTCTAGGCGGATCGACGCTGGGCGCCTTCAATGGCGAGGGCCAAATCCTGTTGCCGCGCGGCGCTCAGGCGGTGGTGAGGGTGGCGAAGCTCGCCGTGTCAGGAATAACCGCCAGCGGTGATCTGCGTCCTGTGATCGGCGGCCTTGAAGGGCAGCTGGATGTCGCTGGCCCCGTCAATGGAAGCATCGTCTTTGTCCCCGTGAATGACATTCAGCAACTGCTCCTGAAGCTCGACGCTACAGACGCCAGCTTCGATGGCCCCACGGCAATCGCGGTGCGTCGCGGCAAGCTGGATGCGACGGTTCTGCTCGATCCCGCCGGGACGTCGATCAATGCCGTGACGCAGGCCAGAGGCTTGCGGGTAGGGGGCATCCTGATCGGCAGACTGGCGGCCAATGCTGATCTGACGGGCGGTCGCGGAACGGTGAAGGCCAGTCTTTCGGGCCAGCGCGGTCGTCTTTTCGACTTGCAAGGTGAGGCGCAAGTCGAACCCGATCGCATCCGCGTCGCAGCGCGAGGTACGCTGGACAAGCGAGCGATCCGGCTGACGCGGCCTGCGCTTTTCACCCGCAGTGCTGACGGTTGGCGACTGTCCCCGGCGACCATCAGCTATGCTGGCGGCTCCCTGCAATTGGGTGGAGAGCTAAGCGGCCAGACGACGCGAATCGAAGGTCGTGTGCAGAAGCTGCCGCTTTCCCTTCTGGATATCGCTTATGATAATCTGGGCCTGGGCGGCACCGCCACAGGATCGCTCAGCTACGTGCATAGTCGGGGCGGCATGCCCACCGGGAAGGCGGAACTACGCGTGCGCGGCCTGTCGCGTTCGGGATTATCGCTTAGTTCCCGGCCCGTCGATGCCGGGGTGAACGCGGTTCTCACCAATGACCGGCTTGCTTCGCGCATGCTATTCGCCGCCGATGGCCAGACTATTGGGCGGGCGCAGGTCTTGCTGACGCCGCTTGGCACGCAAGGGAGCCTGATCGAGCGGCTGAACCGGGCGCCTCTATTCGGTCAGCTGCGATTCCGAGGGACTGCGGATACGCTCTGGCGCCTGACCGGGGTGGAGATAATCGACATTTCCGGCCCCGTGAGTGTCTCCGCTGACGCGCGCGGTACGCTTGGTAATCCCGTGATTTCCGGCGCGCTCGCGACTGACACGGCCGTGATCAACAGTGCGGTGACCGGTATGCGGCTACATAATGTGAAGGCGCGTGGACGGTTTTCCGGCGCACAATTGGTCATGTCGAGTTTCACCGCCAATGCAAAGAATGGCGGAACGGTCAGCGGGACGGGCAGCTTCACCTTCGCCGGAATTGCCGGGGTGGGCATAGACTTGCGTTTGCAGGCAGATGACGCTGCCCTGCTGGACCGCGACGACATAGCCGCTACGGTCACCGGCCCGATCACCTTGCTTTCGGACGGCGTCAACGGAACCATTGGTGGCGACCTGCTGCTCAATCGCAGCCGTTTCACCTTGGGTCGTGCAGCCGCAATCGCCCAGATTCCGGAGCTTCGCGTCACAGAGGTCAACCGTAACGGCGAAGAGATCGAACGGCCCCGCACAAATAGGCCGTGGGCTCTCGCTATCAAGACGCGGGCGCGTAATCGCCTGACGGTCACAGGTTTGGGCCTTGATAGTGAGTGGCGTGCCAATCTGGATATCGCTGGCACCGTGACCAGTCCTGCAATCTCCGGAACGGCAGACCTCGTTCGTGGAGGTTACACCTTCGCCGGGCGTCGTTTCGAACTCCGTGAAGGCAAGATTCAGTTTGATGGTCGCACGCCAACGAATCCCACGCTCGACATCGATGCGGAAGCCAACGTCAACGACCTCACCGCGATGATCCATGTGGGTGGTACAGGTCTCAGGCCCGACATCAGCTTCACCAGCGTGCCCGCCCTGCCGCAGGATGAACTGCTTTCCCGCATATTGTTCGGAACATCGATAACCAATCTTTCCGCGCCGGAGGCGTTGCAACTCGCCTCTGCTGTCGGATCGCTCCAGGGTGGCGGAGGGCTTGATCCGATCAATGCAGTGCGCAAGGCTGCCGGACTTGACCGGCTGCGCATTATCGCTGCCGATCCTACGCAGGGGCAGGGAACCTCAGTTGCGGCCGGAAAATATCTGACGCGCAAGACCTATGTTGAACTCATAACCGATGGCCAAGGCTATTCCGCGACGCGGATGGAATATCAGATCACCCGTTGGCTTTCTCTGCTGGCGTCGATTTCCACTCTCGGTCGGGAAAGCGCAAACGTCCGCATATCCAAAGATTACTGACTTTGCCTGCTTTCCTGTCGTTGCCGAAATACCACAATTTCAGCTGTTTATCTTAGGTTCATGAAACCATTGCCTGCCGTGGGACTTCCACCACTTCCTCCTCAAGGAGGTGAGTGACAATGGAGTATCCTATGCGGAAAATAATGGTCGCAACCCTGCTGGCTGGATCGGCCGTCGCCTCTCCTGCCCTGGCACAGGATGCCGGCGCCACTTTCACCGGGCCAAGGGTCGAAGCCATTTTGGGCTATGATCATACCGGCGCGGGCAGCAGCGTAGACAATGACAATAGCAGAGATGATCAGTCGATCGACGGGCTGCTGTATGGCGTAGGCGCAGGCTACGATGTCAATCTCGGCAGCGCTGTCGTAGGTGTCGAGGGCGAATTCACGGATTCGACCGCCAAGAGCAGCAGAAACCCCTTCACCAGCCAGTTCGGTTTCGGCCGTGTCAGCCAGGGCCGTGACCTATACGTCGGCGCCCGTGCTGGCATACTCGCCAGCCCCAACACCCTTGTCTATGTGAAGGGTGGCTACACGAACACCAAGCTGAACGTGCTCGCAGGCGACACCGACGAAACGACCGATACCTCCTTCAAGCTCGACGGCTGGAGGATCGGTGGCGGCGTTGAACGCGCCTTCAACCAAAATATGTTCGGAAAGCTGGAGTATCGCTACTCAAAATATGACAGCGCGCACATCGACTTCATGAATGGCGCGACGAGCAGCGAATTCGACATTGATACCGATCGTCATCAGGTCGTGGCCAGCGTAGGCTGGCGCTTCTGACGGGACGGGGGGATCGGCTTTGCTGATCCTCCCATCACGCCTTTCCCTCTATAAAGTCGCTTCGATTTCCCGTGCGGCCATATCAGGATTTTCCGCGAGGCTGATCGGCCGTCCCACGACAAGGATCGATGCGCCCCGGTCCAGTGCTTCCCGAGGTGTGACAGCGCGCTTCTGATCACCCAGAGCGCCGCCTTGCGGCCGGACGCCGGGCACCACGAAAAAGCCATCGGGCCAAGCACGTTTGGCTAGCGCGACTTCTTCCCCGGAACAGACGATGCCGTCCAGTCCGGCACTCCGCGCCAGGTCGGCAAGCCGCGTCACCTGATCCTCAGCCTTGCCGCCCACCCCTATATCCACAAGGTCGCTATTATCCAGGCTGGTGAGCACGGTCACCGCCACGACCTTTGTATTGACGCCGGCAGCTGCTTTTGCATCCTCCAACATGGCGCGCCCGCCTGCCGCATGCACGGTGAGGATCGCTGGTTCGAGGCCATGGAGCGCCTGAACGGCCTTCGCGACCGTATTAGGGATATCGTGCAGCTTCAGGTCGAGAAAGATCGGCAGATCGAATTTCATCATTTCCCGCACGCCGTGGTGGCCATGTGCACAGAAGAATTCGAGCCCCAGTTTCAACCCGCCTACATGTCCGCGCACACGCCGGGCCAGATCCTGGGCTTTGGTGAGGTCGGGCGTATCAATGGCGACGTAAATTGGGCTGCTCATGCTGTTCCTGTAGCGGGAAGGGAAGGAGAAGAAATGGAAAGGTCGTCGGCGATGCTGGCAGGCGGTAAGGTGGGAGCAGCCGTGGCGGTTGCCGCGATCAGCGCCCGCTCCGTGCTTTCCAGCTTCCTCTTCATCCGCCAACGCGTGGTGCGGGCCATGATCCAGAAGGGAACGGCACCCACCAGAAAGGCGATGAGTATGGGGAACCAGATACGCGTCTCCCACACGATGTCGCCCCATATCTTGATTTCGGTAGGCCGGTTGTTCGCCTTGCAGAACAAGGCAATCGCGACGGCCAAGACAACCCAGAAGGCAGTCCGCAGGAATTGCATTCGGCATGTCCTCTAGCTGATAATCGAACCAGCTTAGGCCATTTCGGCGTAGTTCGGAAGCGCCTCGTCGGATTTGCTGGTGTCGGGAGGACAGAAAGTCGCCTCACTGCATGCCGGAACCCTTGTGCCCGCCTGCGCATTTTCCTTGCGGCAAGGAGGTTCAGGACATGGCGGCGCGCGCATATTGGCAGGGACAAATCAGGCTGGCGCTCGTGTCCATTCCCGTCGAAATCTACGCGGCCACCAAATCAGGCGCCCAGATAGCCTTCCATCAGATTCACGAACCCAGCGGCAAGCGCGTGCGCTACGAAAAGACCGTTCCCGGCCTTGGTCCGGTCAAGCCCGAGGACATCGTGAAGGGGTATGAAGTCAGCAAGGGCGACTATGTCCTGCTTCAGCCCGAGGAGATTGATGCGGTCAAGCTGGAGAGCAAAAAAACGCTCGAACTCACGCAATTTGTGGACGCTGACGAGATCGACGTCCTTTATTATGAGCGGCCCTATTATGTCGTGCCCGCGGATGATCTTGCCGAAGAAGCGTTTATCGTCCTGCGCGAGGCATTGCGGCGCGCGAAGAAGGTTGGATTGGGCCAACTCGCCATGCGCGGCCGGGAATATATCGTTTCGCTAAAGCCTTGCGGGCGGGGCATGGTGCTGGAGACGCTTCGCTATGCCGATGAGGTCAACCGTGCCCAGTCCTACTTCCGCGAAATTGAGGATATGAAGCCCGATCCGGAACTGCTCGACCTTGCCGAAGCACTCATCGAAAAGAAGACTGCGCCGTTCAAACCCGACAGCTTCCATGATCGTTATGTCGATGCGCTTGAGCGGCTGATCGAAAAGAAGAAGAAGGCCAAGGGCCGCCGCATCATCGAGGACGAGGATGAGGGTCCAGTCAAGCGCAGCGGCAACGTGATCGATTTGATGGCGGCGCTGAAGAAATCCGTCGATACCGGGGCGAAACGCGCGCCCGCCAAGAAACCGGCCGCGCGCCGCGCCGCCAGCACCAAGGCTACAACGCGTAAGCGGGCGTGACATATGGCCGAAGCCGACCCCCTCAAGGAATATAATCGCAAGCGCGATTTCACCCGAACGAAGGAACCGGCGGGAAAACGGACGCGCACGAGCGGCAACAGCTTCATCGTGCAGAAGCATGATGCCACGCGTTTACATTATGATTTCCGGCTGGAAGTGGATGGTGTCCTGAAAAGCTGGGCGGTGACACGCGGCCCTAGCCTTGACCCCGCCGACAAGCGGCTTGCCGTTCGCACGGAAGATCATCCGCTATCCTATGCGAGCTTTGAAGGCACAATTCCGAAGGGAGAATATGGCGGCGGCACAGTCATGCTGTGGGATGAGGGCAGTTGGGAACCTGTCCCCGGGAAAAGCGCCAAGGACTTGGCGAAGGGCCATCTTCACTTCATTCTTCACGGTAAGAGAATGAAGGGCGAGTGGCTTCTGATCCGCCTGAAACCCCGGCCCGGCGAAGGAAAGAGGGAGAATTGGCTGCTCCGAAAGATCGATGATGCCTATGCTGGCCCCGCCGAGGATCTGGTCGGGCGGGAATTGACCAGCATCAAGAGTGGCAGGACCATGGGCGAGATTGCCGCAAACGCGCCAGCGATCTCTCTAAAGGGCAAGCGCGGAAAAGCTTTCGATGCCGCCATGGACCAAGCGAAGAGGGCGACGCCAGTTCAGCCTTCCACCAAGCGCCGCCGACAGGAAAAAGCACCGGCATTTCAGGCGCCGCAGCTCGCTACGCTGGTCGATGCCGTCCCCACGGGCAATGGTTGGCTGCATGAAATCAAATATGACGGTTATCGCACCTTGGTCAGTGTTTCCGGCAGCCGCGTTCAGCTGTTCACGCGCACGGGCCTCGATTGGACTGACCGCTTCGCGCCACTGGCGAAGGAAATAGGCGGCATGAACCTTCCGCCCATGCTGATCGATGGAGAAGTCGTCGCACTGGGGGCGGACGGAAATCCGGACTTTTCCACATTGCAGCAGGCGTTGAAGGGCGAGGGTAAAGGCGCCCTCCACCTCTTCGCCTTCGATCTTCTTTCACTGGAAGGAGAGGATCTGACATGGCAGCCCAACATCGCCCGTAAGGAAGAGCTAGCGGCACTGCTAGGTCAGGGGAGCGCACATGTGCATTTTTCCGATCATATTATCGGCGCTGGCGAAAAGCTGTTCCGGACGATGTGCGAGGCTGGACAGGAAGGCATAATCTGCAAACGAGCGGATGCTGCTTATCGGGGCGCCCGAACGAAGAACTGGCTCAAGGTCAAATGCACCCGTCGGCAGGAATTTGTGATTGTTGGATGGACCCCCAGTTCCGCAAGCGGGCGCGCGATCCGCAATATCCTCCTGGCGCAGAATGATGATCAGGGACTCCTTTACGCGGGCAAGGTCGGGACGGGTTTCAATGCGCGGAACAGTGATCAACTGCTTGGCCAACTGAAAGCACTAGCCCGCCAATCCCCTGCCTTGAACGTACCACGCAGCGAAACTCGGGGTGCCAAATGGGTGTGCCCTGACCTGGTAGCTGAAATCGCTTTCGCGGAATTCACCAGCGATAATGTCGTGCGCCACGGCAGCTTCCTTGGGCTTCGCGGAGACAAGAAGGCGGGCGAAGTAGCTCGGGAGAAGGTGATGGCTGTGCCCGAACAGGAAAGCGACGTTCATGTCTCAAATCGTGACCGGCTGATCTTTCCGGAGGCGAAGGTGACCAAGGGGCAGTTGGCTGACTATTATGAAGCAGCCGGGGCGATCATGCTGCCCTGGATTGCGCATCGCCCGATCAGCCTGGTGCGCTGCCCACAGGGAAGGGCGAAGAAATGCTTTTTCCAAAAGCATGACAGCGGCAGTTTTGGTGACCATGTGAAGCACGTCCCCATTCGCGAGAAGGACGGTAATGAGCAGGACTATCTTTATGTGGACGATATCGATGGGCTAATAGCTTGCGTTCAAATGGGTACGATTGAATTCCATGGCTGGGGTTCCCGGGTGGAGGATGTCGAAAAGCCTGACCGGCTGATCTTTGACCTCGATCCGGACGAAGGTCTCGACTTTGAGGATGTGAAGAAGGCCGCCCGCGACATTCGCCGCACGCTTGAGGACATAGGGCTCACCAGCTTTCCCATGTTATCCGGTGGGAAGGGCGTGCATGTGGTTGTCCCGCTTACGCCCGAAGCCGAATGGCCGCAGGTCAAGGATTTCGCAGACCGCTTCGCGAGGGCACTTGCCGCCGCCGAACCCGATCGTTTCACGGCAACGATGAGCAAGGCCAAGAGGAAGGGCCGGATCTTCATCGATTGGCTGCGCAATCAGCGGGGGGCTACGGCAGTGCTTCCCTATGTCGTCAGGGCGCGCGAAAATGCTCCGGTGGCGGTGCCCGTCAACTGGAACGAACTGGAGGATATTGATCGGCCGGGGGCTTTCACTATCGCGGACGTGGATGAATTGATCACCCGCGCGGCATCACGAGAGATGCGGGGATGGGGAGAAGCGCGGCAGACGCTGCCCGATTATTGAACTGATATCTGACAGCTATCTTTTCTCTGGCGCGACCTTGTTGCATAAGCCGATTCACCATGACCAAGTCCGACAAAGACGCGCCCGATGCAGGCGCCCCCGAACAGGCAACAGAAGCAAAGCCCGATCTCGCAACGGCTGCCCGAAAGACAGTGGGCCGAGGCGTATGGATGGGCACCGCAGTCGGCATAGGATCGGCCGCCATCGTTGCAGCGCTTCTGTATACGAATAAAAAACGCGGCTGATTGATTGGCTAAAAGGGAGGCGGCATGGCCTTCGCTCCACGCCGCCTCATGCTGTGCCCATAGACCGGGTTCTTGTCAGCTTCGATAATAGTGGCGCGGTGATTAAGCGGCGCCGCGGCTCAGATAGGTGATGAGTTCGGGCTTGCTCACTGATGTGCTTTTGTCCGCATCAGCTGTCTTGAATGCGCCATCAGCCCAAGTTGTGACGTCAGCGGCGGATAGTTTTTCACCGCTGCTTTTCATTTCCTGATCCTTGAGCGCAACCATCCAGCGTAAAAACTCGGCTTTGTCGAGTTGACCATCTCCATTGGCATCATAGGCCGGGAATTCGCTATCGACGATGGATGCGACGGTATCTGTCTGTGTTGCCGCCGGGCTTTGAGGAGATATGCTCGCACCTGCCTGTGGGCTACCGGGCACAGAGCCAACCTGTCCGATGGCCGGAACGGCGGCAGTCAGCGCAACAGACAATATAAGGCCGCGTAACATCACTTTCTCCCTCGGCAGCGGTCGAGCAGGTCAGTTGCTCGATAGCTTGACCCATGAATACATAAGTGACGACTGTGTTTCCTGAATATCCATTCAGAGTCGGCAATTCGCCTGCGAAACCGGCTCATCCCGTCCTTGAACGCTGCGATATTCGGGGTAAAAAGTTGCTGGTACAGACGCGCGAACCAAATGAGGGCGCGATTTGCCCTTGAATGGCTGGACTGCTAGGCGGCGCGCGAACTTTTATCAGCAATCAGGATTCGTTCGATGGTCCCGCGCTACGCCCGCCCGAAAATGACAGCTCTCTGGGAGCCCGAGGCTCGATTTCGCATTTGGTTCGAGATCGAGGCGCACGCCACCGAAGCGCTCGGTGAATTGGGCGTGGTGCCCAAATCAGCTGCCAAGGCGCTGTGGGACTGGTGGGCGACCAACCCGACCATAGATGTGCCGGCGATCGACGCCATCGAGGCCGTCACCAAGCATGACGTCATCGCCTTCCTGACCTGGGTTGCTGAGCAGGTCGGCGACGAAGCGCGCTTCATGCATCAGGGCATGACCTCTTCCGACGTGCTGGACACCTGCCTTGCCGTGCAGCTTTCCCGTGCGGCTGACATCCTGATCGAGGATCTGGATCAGCTGCTCGACGTCATCAAGCGCCGCGCGTTTGAACATAAACTGACGCCGACGATCGGGCGCAGTCACGGCATCCATGCCGAGCCAGTCACCTTCGGTCTCAAGATGGCCGAGGCCTATGCCGAGTTCAGCCGGTGCCGGACCCGCCTTGTCGCGGCGCGTGAGGAAATCGCGACCTGTGCTGTTTCCGGCGCGGTCGGCACGTTCGCGAATATCGATCCGCGTGTCGAAGAACATGTCGCGGCCAAGTTGGGGCTGGCGGTCGAACCTGTTTCGACCCAAGTCATTCCCCGTGATCGCCACGCGATGTTCTTTGCCACCCTGGGCGTTATCGCAAGCTCGATAGAACGGCTGGCCGTCGAGGTCCGGCATCTGCAACGCACCGAAGTGCTGGAGGCGGAGGAGTATTTCTCCCCCGGCCAGAAGGGCAGTTCGGCAATGCCGCACAAGCGCAATCCGGTTCTGACTGAAAATCTGACGGGCCTTGCGCGCATGGTGCGCAGCTATGCGCTGCCCGCGATGGAAAATGTCGCCCTGTGGCATGAGCGCGACATCAGCCATTCGTCGGTTGAACGCTACATCGGTCCTGATGCTACCATCACGCTCGACTTTGCCCTGGGCCGTATGACCGGCGTCATCGACAAGCTGCTCGTCTATCCCGAACGCATGATGAAGAACCTCGACAAGATGGGCGGTCTTGTTCATTCGCAGCGGGTGTTGCTGGCGCTGACGCAGGCGGGCGTTTCGCGCGAGGACAGCTATCGCTATGTCCAGCGCAACGCGATGAAGGTCTGGGAATCGGATGGCCAGCTTTCGCTTCTCGAACTGCTGAAGGCCGATCCGGACGTATCCGCAGCCCTCACCGCGGAGCAGATCGAAGAGAAATTCGACCTCGGCTATCACTTCAAACAGGTGGACACCATCTTCCGCCGAGTGTTTGGAGAGGCCTGATAGGCCTTTAAAAGCTCATATGATAAAAAGGGCGCGGGAACGCGCCCTTTTTTATGTGCTGTCGGGATGCAGCAAAAAACTACGGGCGGTCGGCAGCAGCACATGTTGCGCGGCTGACGCCTCAATGGCTTTTGATATGAAAAGAAATTGGTCGGGGAGAGAGGATTCGAACCTCCGGCCCCTGCCTCCCGAAGACAGTGCTCTACCAGGCTGAGCTACTCCCCGACCGATAGCGGCGTTGCGAGCAACGCTGCTGGGCAGGCGGGGTCTATAGAGGGGGCTTTTCGGGCTGGCAAGCGGCTGGGGGTGCTTTTTTTGACATGGTCATAATAGGCCTGCCGCGCGAAAGCTGAACTGGTCCGCAGTGCCCCGGATTATATGATCGGCGAGCTTGACCTCCATGGGCCGGAAGCGACGCGCGATGGTTCGTGACAGGCGAATGTCGCTCCAACATGGATAGGGGGATCGCTGGTCGGGGCGATGCTGTTCGATTGCCAGCCAGTGGCTACCGCGCAGCAACAGTTCCTGCACGATACAATGCCAATCTTCATTGCTATCCACGCGGTGCACGGGGCGCCAATCATCGTCGAGGAGCAGGAATTGCATGCTTGCGGTTATAGTCATTGCGACAGGATGCGGCCGGGCCGATCAGTGATCACTGCCAACTGTCTCCACTGTGGAGGGGAAGGCGGGTAGAATGATCCGAAGCGAAAGCAAGATTGGCTAGCGGCTGTTCGCTCGGCTAAAGCGGGGGCGGCGAGTTTGGAATCGTCGCAGCAGGAAAGAACCCCCGTTGACCAGTACCGTCACCCCGGCCGAAGCGCATTACGAACAGCAATATCTGGACCTGATGCGCCGTATCTGGACGGAGGGGGACGAGCGGATCGACCGAACCGGAGTGGGCACGCGATCTCTGCTGGGCGCGAGCATGCGTTTTTCGCTGGCTGATGATGCGGTGCCGTTGCTGACGACCAAGCGCGTTTACTGGAAAGTGGCGGCGCGGGAGATGCTGTGGTTCCTGACGGGCGATACCAATATCCGTGAGCTTGTGCGTCAAGGGGTGCATATCTGGACGGACTGGCCGCTGGATGCCTATCGCAAGGCTACAGGCGAGGACATTAGCCGGGACGATTTTGAAGCGCGGATTATCGAGGATGCGGCCTTTGCGGGACGGTGGGGCGATCTGGGGCCGGTCTATGGGGCGCAGTGGGTGAACTGGCCGCGCTATGAAGCGGTTGGTGACGGGCTGTTCCGGCGGGCGGAGAAGGGGCATAACCAGATTGCTGAACTGGTCGAGGGGATCAGGAATAACCCGGGGTCGCGGCGCTTGCTTTTTACCGGGTGGAATGTTGCGGAAGTGGCGCAGATGGCTCTGCCGCCTTGTCATATGACCTATCAGTTCCAGGTGTCGAATGGGCGGCTCAACGGGCTGCTGTTCCAGCGCAGTTGTGACCTTGGCCTTGGATTTGCGTTCAACATCTTCGGGCTGTCGATGATCACGCGGATGTTGGCGCAGCAATGCGATCTGGAGCCGGGGGAAGTCGTTTGGCACGGTGGCGACGTGCATCTTTACCTGAACCATGCCGCACTGGTTGAGGAGCAGATCGGCCGGACGCCGGAAGGTGCCCCGAAGCTGAAGATAAAGAGGCGGCCGGAAAGCATTTTCGATTATCGGATCGAGGATTTCGAAGTGGTGGATTATGCGCCGCAGAGTCACATTGCGGCGCCGGTGGCGGTTTGAATCCAAGAAGGAAATAGCGAGAAACGGAACTCTTGCTTTTTGCGAGCGTTGTAATATTATAATTGCAATAAGCAATAATATTGCAAATGCGAGTAGGAGGCAGGATGGGCGACCGGGAAGGTTCGGGCGCTGAGAGGCCGGTCGCTAAAGGCGGCCAAACAGGCGACGGCGGCGATCGCGGCGGAGAGCAGCTTTCGGCGGACGGCCGGAACCTGCCGCCATTGCGGTTGCATGTGCCGGAACCGCAGTTTCGGCCCGGCGACGACGCCGATTTCAGTCATTTCGACATTCCCCCCGCCGGAACCTCGCGCAGGCCCGATGAGGCCGCGGACGCGGGTACGATGCGGGAAATGGCCTATGACCTTGTCCGCGTGCTGGATGAGGAAGGGCGCGCGGTGGGGCCGTGGGACCCGAAGCTGCCACCCGAGATGCTGCTCCGCATGCTGCGCGGCATGGCGCTGACCCGCGCTTTCGATGGGCGCATGTTCCGCGCGCAGCGGCAGGGCAAGACCAGTTTTTACATGAAGTCGACTGGAGAGGAGGCGGTGTCGATTGGCGCGGCGGCGGCGCTGGCGAGCGATGACATGTGCTTTCCCAGCTATCGCCAGCAGGGGATATTGATCGCGCGCGGCTGGTCGCTCGTGGACATGATGAACCAGATTTATTCGAATAAGGGCGACCGGCTGAAAGGGCGACAGCTGCCGATCATGTATTCGGCGCGGGAGGCGGGGTTCTTCTCGATCTCCGGCAACCTTGCCACCCAATATCCGCAGGCGGTGGGCTGGGCCATGGCGAGCGCGGCACGGGGCGACACGCGGATCGCGGCGACATGGTGCGGGGAAGGATCGACGGCGGAAGGGGACTTCCATTCCGCCTGCACCTTTGCCAGCGTTTATCGCGCGCCGGTGATCCTGAACGTCGTCAACAACCAGTGGGCGATCAGCAGCTTTTCCGGCTTTGCGGGCGCGGAGGCCACGACCTTCGCGGCGCGGGCGATCGGCTATGGCATTGCGGGGCTGCGGATCGACGGCAATGACGCGCTGGCGGTCTATGCCGCGACGCGCTGGGCAGCGGATCGGGCAAGAGCCAATCATGGGCCAACGCTGATCGAGCATTTCACTTACCGGACCGAGGGGCACAGCACGTCCGATGATCCAAGCGCCTATCGGTCGGCCGACGAAGGGAGCCACTGGCCGCTGGGCGATCCGATTGCGCGGTTGAAGCAGCATTGCATCGCGATCGGTATCTGGGACGAAGAACGGCACGCGGCGATGGACAAGGAACTGGCCGAGCAGGTGCGTGAGGCTGCGAAGGAAGCGGAGAAGAACGGGATTTTGGGGCATGGGCTCCATCAGCCGATGGAGAGCATGTTCGAGGATGTGTTCGAGGAGATGCCCTGGCATCTGCGGGAGCAGCAGCGGCAGATGCTGGATGAAGCGAAGGCGGCTGGGTTGTGAGGGCGTTTGTGTCCTTTTTCCTCGCCCCTTTAGGGGTCGGCCAGAGGCACGTGACTCTGGCCGAGATAACGGAGCTTGCTGGCTTGCCAGCTAGCGGAGGTTGGAGAGGGGGATGCGTCGCTCTCCCCCTCTCCCAGCTTCGACTAGGCGGCAGAGCCGCCAAGTCTGCGCAACCCTCTCCCCTGAAGGGGCGAGGGGAATGACTGACACCCGCCAGATGAGCATGATCCAGGCGATCAACAGCGCCTTGGACGTGATGATGGAGCGTGACCCCGATGTCGTCGTGATGGGGGAGGATGTCGGCTATTTTGGCGGCGTTTTCCGGGCGACGGCGGGGTTGCAGAAGAAATTTGGCAAGAACCGAGTGTTCGACACGCCGATCACCGAGACCGGGATCATCGGCGTCGCAGTGGGCATGGGCGCCTATGGGTTGCGGCCAGTGCCGGAAATCCAGTTCGCCGACTATATCTACCCCGCGCTTGATCAGTTGGTGAGCGAGGCGGCGCGGCTGCGTTATCGGTCGGCGGGGGAGTTTATCGCGCCGATGACGGTGCGGTCGCCCTTTGGCGGCGGGATTTTCGGGGGGCAGACGCACAGCCAGTCGCCCGAGGGCATCTTTACCCATGTTTCGGGGATCAAGACTGTCATCCCGTCCACCCCTTATGACGCCAAGGGGCTGCTGATCGCCGCGATCGAGGATAATGATCCGGTGATCTTCTTTGAGCCTAAGCGCATCTATAATGGGCCGTTCGATGGCCATTATGACCGGCCAGCGAAGAGCTGGGCGGGGCATCCCGGCGCGATGGTGCCGGAGGGCTATTATCGCGTGCCGCTGGGGCAGGCGCGCACGGTGCGGGCAGGCGAGGCGCTGACCATCCTCTGCTACGGCACGATGGAGCATGTGATCGAGAGCACTGTCTTGGAGATGGGCGTGGATGCCGAGATCATCGATCTGCGGACGCTGGTGCCGCTGGATATCGAAGCGATCGAGCAGTCGGTGAAGAAGACCGGCCGCTGCCTGATCGTGCATGAGGCGACGCGGACCAGCGGTTTTGGCGCGGAGCTTTCTGCCCTGGTGCAGGAGCGCTGCTTCTATCATCTCGAAGCGCCGATCGAACGAGTGACGGGTTTCGACACGCCCTATCCGCATAGTTTGGAATGGGCCTATTTTCCTGGGCCGGTGCGGATCAGGGAAGCGATCAAGAAGATAATGAGGGATTGAGCGATGCCCCTGTTCACGTTCAGGCTGCCCGACATTGGCGAAGGCATTTCCGAGGCGGAGATTGTCGGCTGGCATGTGAAGGTCGGCGACCGGGTGGAGGAAGACCAGCCAATTGCCGACATGATGACTGACAAGGCTACGGTCGAGATGGAGAGCCCGGTTGCGGGGGTGGTGACGCGGCTGGCCGGGGAGGCGGGTGAGCAGGTCGCGATCGGGGCGATGTTGGTGGAGATTGAGGTTGAGGGGGAGATTGAAGCCGAGACACCGGGAAGGCGCGAGGTGGCTGGTTCGTCGGTGAATGGGATTGTTTCGTCGGTTGAGCGGGTTGAAGCTGCGGGGGAAGGATCCTCTTCGCAGGATAAGGCTGAAAAGCCCTCTCCCCTTCAGGGGAGAGGGTTGGGAGAGGGGGAGCTAGGCGAAACGTCCGCGGGAGAAAAAGCTGAAAAGCCCCTCCCCTTCAGGGGAGGGGTTGGGGTGGGGGATCAGAGGGATATGCCCAGTTCGCAGGGCAGCCCCCTCTCCCCAGCCCTCTTCCCTGAAGGGGAGAGGGAGCAGGGCGGAGTGACCCCTGAAGGGGAGAAGGTGCTCGCCTCACCGGCCGTCCGTGCTCGCGCCAAGGAACTCGGGATAGACCTCGCCCAAGTGAAGCCCACCGGCGATCATATCCGCCATTCGGACCTCGACGCTTTCCTCCTTTACGGCGCTGGGCAGGGCTATCGGCCTGCGGGGCAGCGCGCGCGACGGGAGGATGAGGTGGTGAAGGTCATCGGCCTGCGCCGCCGGATTGCCGAGAATATGGCCGCGTCGAAGCGGCATATTCCGCACTTTTCCTATGTCGAGGAAATCGACGTCACCGAGCTGGAGCGGATGCGCGCGCAGTTGAATGGCGAGCGCGGGGATCGGCCGAAGCTGACGATGTTGCCGCTGTTGATCGTGGCGATTTGCCGGGCGCTGCCGGACTTTCCGATGCTGAACGCCCGCTATGATGACGAAGCGGGTGTCGTGACCCGTTTTGGCGCGGTGCATATGGGGATCGCGACGCAGACGGACGCGGGATTGATGGTGCCGGTGATCCGGGACGCGCAGGATCGGAATATCTGGCAATTGGCGAGCGAGATCGGGCGGCTGGCAGAGGCCGCGCGGTCCGGCAAGGCGAAGGCAGAGGAGCTTTCCGGATCGACTCTGACGCTGACGTCGTTGGGTGCGCTGGGCGGGGTAGCGACGACGCCGGTGATCAATCGGCCGGAGGTGGCGATTATTGGCCCAAATCGGGTGATCGAGCGGCCGGTGTTTCGTGGGCGGGAGGTTGTGGCGGCGAAGCTGATGAACCTGTCGATCAGTTGCGACCATCGAGTGGTGGATGGATGGGATGCGGCGAATTTCGTGCAGGCGGTGAAGCGGTTGCTGGAGACGCCGGTGTTATTGTTTGCGGAGTAAGCAGATCATGTTCAACTCCCGTCATGCCAGCGAAGGCTGGCATCTCAGGAGCGACGCGCGACTTGGCCTGAGATCCCAGCTTTCGCTGGGATGACGGTCATTTTCGTTCGATGATCAACTTGGTTACCGCATCGTGGCCCTATAACTCAGACGCGCGGTCTCGCCCGGCGACAGGCGTGTGGGGCTGGTCCAGCGAATATGGGTGATATCGGCGGGAACGGCCCTGCGAACGCCGCCTAGTGGAGTCGGTAGCCAAAGCTCGTCTAGGCGGCCCCAGCGTTGGCCGCCGTCCACCGATACTTGCATCGATGGATCGGGCGCCGTGAGGAGGGTGCCACGGGGAACGGCGTTGGTGAGGGCTATGCCCTGAACTGGTCCGCGCCCTTCGTTTCGACAGTTGACGACGAAGAGCAGCTGGTCGCCCGGCGCCGCGCGCGTGGCGCTGGCGAGGGTGCGGCGGGCGCGGCCGTTGATGTCGGTATGGACGCGCTCCACAAACATCTGGGTTTCCATGCGCAGGTCCGTACGGGCCAGTGATGTGGCGGGCAGCATCGCCCATCCAGCCATGCCCAGCAGCGCCAGTTTACGCATCATCCGTTCAAAGCCCCGATCCCCGTTTCGCTATTGCTTAGGACAGGGGAGCGAAAATTTGGTTAATGGGCCTTAGTCATGTCAGGGCCGATGAATGAAATTGACGGGCTGTGGCGGGCCGGTACACATTGTCGACATGCGGGCAGGATCGATCGTTCAGTGACACCTCATGAACAGCTGGAAATCAACCGGCGGCGGGATCGGCTGCTGGCGTCCATCGCGCTGACGACGGGCGTTGGGCTGCTCCTTGCCTTGCCGTTCGCCCTGCGCGAGGGGGCGGAGTTTTTCCTGCCACTGACGGCAGCGATCGTGATCGCCATTGCGCTGGTGCCGTTCCTGGAGTGGATGGAGCGGCGTCGGGTGCCTTCGGCCGTGGCGGCGCTGGCGGCAGTGATCGCGTTTTTGGTGGTGGCGAATACGGCACTGGTGCTGATCGTGGTCCCGGCGACCGACTGGTTCAGACTGCTGCCGCAGCGCTTGCCCAAGATTCAGGACAATCTGGCGCCGCTGATCGACTTTTATTCCCAGTTGCAGCATTTCGTGGACGAGACGGTGCAGATGCTGGCGACGGGGCCAGTTGCTGCGGCGCAGACGGCGGCGGTGGATGCGCCGCGATCACTGTTGCAATTCGCCGCGACCTCCGCGCCTTCGGCGATCATCCAGATGGTGTTCGCGCTGCTCATCATCTATTTTTTCCTCGCCGGTTGGACGCGGCTGCGGCGGCGGACGATCAACAGCCGGGGCAGCTTCGACGGCGCGATGGCGGTGGCGCGGGTGATCCAGAATGTGGTCGATGCGACATCCGCCTATGTGCTGACGATCGCGACGATCAACCTGTGCCTGGGGCTGGCGGTTGCGTTTGCGCTGTGGCTGATCGGCATGCCTTCGCCGCTGATGTGGGGCGGGATCGTCGCGCTGCTGAATTTCGTGCCCTATTTCGGGCCGATGCTGGCTGCGGCATTGCTGGCGCTAGGTGGCCTCATGGTGTTTGACGACGTGTGGCGGGCGCTGGCGCCTGCGGTGACGCAGATCGGCTTTCATCTGGTGGAGGCGAATGTGATCACGCCGATGGTGCTGGGGCGGCGGTTGACGATGAACCCGCTACTGATTCTTGTGTCGCTGACTTTCTGGGGATGGGTGTGGGGGACGCCGGGCGCGCTGCTGGGCGTGCCGTTGCTGATCATCATCCAGACCGTGGTGGCGGCTGCTGGGACCCCGGATATCGCGGGTTTCCTGTTCGAGCGGGGGACGCTGACGGTGGCGCTGCGCGAAGAAAATGACGAGAAAGAAGAAAGTGGCGAAAGAGCCGGTTGACAGGTCCGGCGGTCCCGCATAGATGCCCGCCCACACCGAACGCGGGTGTAGCTCAGTTGGTTAGAGCGCCGGCCTGTCACGCCGGAGGTCGCGGGTTCGAGCCCCGTCACTCGCGCCACTCTTTTTGAAGAGTGGATGGTCCTTAAGGGCCGAAAATTCCTGAAAATTATGACGGTTGTCATGCCAGCGGAAGCTGGCATCTCAGGTCTTTACGTGCGGTCTCGTCCCACGAAATCCCAGCCTGCGCTGGGATGACGAAGTGGGCGCTACTAACGACGGAGTTGGATGCCTTGGCCGCGCCGAAAATATGGCGCGTCAGCCGCGCCGCCAGCGGCCCGTTTCCATCCAGGCGAGCAGGCGCTTCAGCGGCAGAACCCAGATCCAGACGATGCCGAGGAAGACATAAACCGGCACCTGCACGATCATCGGCAGGCTGCCGATGAGCCCCGACAGGCTGCCGACGAGGACTGCCCAAAGCGTGATGAGCCCGACGATGGCGAGCATGCCGACGGGCTTGCGCCAGCTGGGTTCGTAGGGTGCAGGCTGGCGGTTCACGCGTCGGGTCCTTCGATCAATTCAACTTCGGTGAGGATGATGTGGAGCGGCAGGTCCCACGGGTCGGCGGGCAGGGCGTCTTGTTCCTGCACCGACCAGGCGAGGCCGATCCGCAGCGCATCGGGGTAGCGGGCGAAGGCGCGGTCATAATAGCCGCCGCCCTGGCCCAGCCGGTTCATCGCACGGTCGAAGCCGAGCAGCGGGGCGATGATGACGTCCGGCGCGACGGGCGGGCCGCTGGGTTCGGGATGGTGCGTGCCGTAGAGGCCGGGGTGAAGCTGATCCTCCGGCGTCCAGGCGAGGAATTCCATGCTGCCGAGCCGGTCGATGACGCGGGGGAGGGCGAGGGTCTTGCCCAGACTTGCGAGTTGCGGGGCGAGGCGCTGGGCGGGCGCTTCATCGTCCAGGCCCATGTAGAGCGCGACCGTCTGCGCATTATCCAGCCTGCGGGCGAGCGGCGAGGGGAGTGCCTTGAAGGCTAGCCTGTGCGCCAGCGGATCGAGCGATTGGACGAACGCGCGGCGGTGTGTCCGGGCGAGGGTGCGCAGGGCGGTCTTGTCGAGGTCTTCGCTCATGGGGCCGCGTTTAGACCTGGAGGAGGGGGCTGGAAACCGGTTTCTCGACTGCGCTCGAAACGAACGGAGGAGAGAACGAGGAGGGTGACGGGACCGCCTTGGCCGTTTGCTGGAATATCCTCTGACGCCTCAACGTCAGGTGGGGACCATGTAGATCGGGCCTGGACCCGCCCAGGGACAGCCCCCTTGGATGTGATTATCGCCTCAGGGATGTTCGCTAAAGCTCGTACGAGGCAGTACCCGTCGTCCCTTATCTAGGCGTCCGGCGGCGGTGCGGCAAGCCTGTCGCTCAGCTTTTCTATCCGGGCAGCGAGCGCCTCGATCGCGCGGGCAGCCGCGTCATCGTCGTCATCGAGGGCCAGGCTCTGCTGACGGCCGATCGCTTCCCGCTTCAGGTCGTTAAGTTCGTCAGCCAGGAAGAGGGCGGCGAACAGCAGGGTGCGTACCTCAGTAAGGCCCGGCGTGTTCTGCTGCGCAAGGCGTGCCTTGCGTTCGATCAGGCTGGCGAGATGGGCAAGATGGGCTTCCTCACCATCGCGGCATCGGATTGCATAATGACGCCCGGCGATCTGAAGGTTCGTTTCAGCCACGCGAGTCCCCTTTAAGATCGGCGATCAGTTCATCGAGCGACCGGAGCGCCGCGCGCGCGGCGACGGGGTCCATGCCGGAGGAGGCGGAAGAGGCCGGACCCGCGACCGCGAGACCCTGCACATCCTGTTCCAACCGACTTACCGCGCGCTCCAGTGCGCCGATAGCCTGCATCATGCGATCGCTTGCCATGACCCACGCATAAACAAAGTTTTCGCCTTGCAAAAGCCGTGATTGGACGGCTTGGCGCTCTCCACGGTCCTGCCACGGTTGACGCTTTGGGTGCAACGCGACAAAGGGGACCGGATTTCGATTCGTCGGCTCAGCAGGGGGCCGCTTAGTCAAGCAGGAAAGAAGCCAGCCTAGATGACCGTATCCGAAAAGTCGCTCGCCAGCGCCATCCGGGCGCTTTCCATGGACGCAGTGCAGGCGGCGAACAGCGGCCATCCGGGCATGCCGATGGGCATGGCGGACGTCGCGACGGTATTGTTCAAGGACTATATCAAGTTCGATCCGACCCAGCCCAAATGGGCCGACCGCGACCGTTTCGTGCTGTCGGCGGGCCATGGATCGATGCTGATCTACTCGCTGCTGCACCTCACCGGCTATGCGCGCCCGACGATTGAGGACATCCGCAATTTCCGTCAGCTGCACAGCCCTTGCGCGGGTCATCCAGAAAATTTTGAGCTGGCGGGCGTGGAAGCGACCACCGGGCCGTTGGGTTCGGGTCTCGCTACCGCCGTCGGTATGGCGATTGCCGAACGGCACCTGAATGCCCAGTTCGGCGACGACCTGGTCGATCACCGCACCTGGGTGATCGCAGGCGACGGTTGCCTGATGGAAGGCATCAACCATGAAGCCATCGGCCTTGCCGGGCACCTCAACCTTGGCCAGCTGATCGTCCTGTGGGACGATAACAAGATCACTATCGACGGTTCGGTCGACCTGTCGAGCAGCGAAGATGTGCGGGCGCGCTATGTCGCGACAGGATGGCATGTCGTGTCGTGCGACGGTCATGACGTTGCCGATGTGCGGCGCGCGATCGACGAGGCGCTGGCCGATCCGCGTCCGTCGCTGGTCGCCTGCGCCACCAAGATCGGCTATGGCGCGCCTAACAAGGCAGGCACGTCGGGCGTGCATGGTTCGGCGCTGGGCGTTGAGGAAGTTGCGGCGGCTCGCGAGTTTCTGGGCTGGACGGCCGAGCCCTTCATCATCCCTGACGATATTGCCGCCGAGTGGCGCCGCATTGGTTCGCAGGGCTCGGACGTGCGGGCCGCCTGGGAAGGCCGTCTGGCTGACAATGGCCAGAAGGCGGAATTTGAGCGCCGGATGGCTGGCGAGCTGCCCGCCGACTTCTCGCTCAACAGCTACATCGACACGTTGATCGCCAATCCGCAGAAGGTCGCGACCCGCCGGGCAAGCGAGCTGGCGCTGGGCGCGATCAATGATCTGCTGCCCGAGACGCTGGGTGGTTCGGCGGATTTGACCGGGTCGAACAATACCAAGACCAAATCGACGGGGCCGCTGACGAAGGACGACTATTCCGGCCGCTATGTCTATTATGGCATTCGCGAATTCGGCATGGCCTGCGCGATGAACGGCATGGCGCTGCACGGCGGCGTCATCCCTTATGGCGGCACCTTCCTTGTGTTCTCGGACTATATGCGTGGCGGTATTCGTCTTGCCGCGCTTCAGGAGCAGCGCGTGATTCACGTGCTGACGCATGACTCGATTGGCCTTGGCGAGGATGGTCCGACCCACCAGCCGATCGAACATGTCATGTCGCTGCGCATGATCCCGAACCTGGACGTGTATCGCCCGGCTGACATCGTCGAGACGGCGGAATGCTGGGAACTGGCGCTGAAGGACGTGGATGGTCCGTCAGTGCTGGCGCTGACCCGTCAGAACCTGCCCCAGCTGCGCACCGAGAAGAGCGAGAATCTCTGCGCCAAGGGCGCCTATCGCCTGCGCGCGGCGAAGGCCGACCGTAAGGTCGTGCTGATTGCCACTGGTTCCGAGGTAGAGATTGCCGTCGCCACCGCCGAGCTGCTGGAGAGCCAAGGCATCGGCGCGGACGTGGTTTCCATGCCGAGCTGGGCGCATTTCGACGCGCAGCCGCAGGCGTATAAGGATGATCTCCTTCCGCACCATGTGCTGCGCTGCTCGATTGAGGCAGGGACGACATTCGGATGGGAACGCTATGTCGGCATCGCCGGCTTACGCTTCGGCATCGACACATTCGGCGCTTCGGCTCCGGCAGAAGCGCTTTACGACCATTTCGGCCTGACGGCCGCCAAGATCGCGCCGCAGGTTGCGGCCGCTCTCGATCATTGAGAACAACTACCAATCAGGAGGCTAGTGCAGTGGCAACGAAGGTCGCAATTAACGGTTTCGGACGTATCGGTCGGCTGGTGGCGCGCGCCATATTGTCGCGCACCGACCATGATCTGGAACTGGTCAGCATCAACGATCTGGGCGATGCCAAGGCAAACGCCCTGCTGTTCAAGCGGGACAGCGTTCATGGCAACTGGGCTGGCGACGTCAGCGTCGATGGCGATGCGCTGATCATCAACGGCAAGCGCATCGCGGTGACCGCCGAGCGCGATCCCGCCAAGCTGCCGCACGCGGCGCAGGGTGTCGAAATCGCCCTCGAATGCACCGGCATCTTCGCGTCCAAGGAAAAGGCGAGCGCTCATCTGACCGCTGGCGCCAAGCGTGTCATCATTTCCGCCCCCGCGACCGGCGTCGACAAGACCATCGTGTTCGGCGTGAACCACGACGCGCTGGGCGCTGACGATATCGTCATTTCGAACGCCAGCTGCACCACCAACTGCCTGGCGCCGCTCGCCAAGGTCCTGCACGACGCCATCGGCATCGAAAAGGGCTTCATGACGACGATCCACAGCTACACCAATGACCAGAACACTCTGGATCAGTTGCACAGCGACATGCGCCGCGCCCGCGCTGCCGCCCTGTCGATGATCCCGACCACCACCGGCGCCGCGCGCGCCGTGGGTGAAGTTCTGCCGGAGCTCAAGGGCAAGCTGGACGGTTCGTCGGTACGCGTGCCGAC
Organism: Sphingobium sp. TomMM7A; assembly: GCF_055397305.1. Lineage (NCBI taxonomy): Bacteria > Pseudomonadati > Pseudomonadota > Alphaproteobacteria > Sphingomonadales > Sphingobiaceae > Sphingobium > Sphingobium sp. TomMM7A. The sequence continues at coordinate 406,759 of NZ_AP027311.1, forward strand.
CCCGAACGTCTCGGTCGTAGACCTCAAGTTCATTGCCAAGCGCGGTACGACCAAGGACGAAGTTAACCAGCTGCTGAAGGCTGCTTCGGAAGCTGGTCCGCTGAAGGGCGTGCTGGGCTATTCGGACGAGCCGCTGGTGTCGATCGACTATAATGGCGATGCGCGTAGCTCGACGGTCGACAGTCTGGAAACCGCCGTTATCGACGGTAATCTGGTGCGCGTGCTCAGCTGGTACGACAATGAATGGGGTTTTTCGAACCGCATGATCGATACGACCGGCGTGGTCGCCGGGCTGCTGTAAGAGAAGCGGGGCGGGCCTTAAAAACCCGCCCTTTTTCGTGATTCCGGCGAACGCTGGGATCTTGTTTATCAAGTCCCTGCCTGGAGGCATGAGATCCCAGCTTTCGCTGGGATGACGGGTAGGGTGGCTGGGAGCATATTGGTGGCCAAGCCCTTCAAGACGCTGGACGATATGGGCGACATCCGCGGCAAGACCGTGCTGGTGCGCGAAGATTTGAACGTGCCGATGCAGGACGGATCGGTGAGCGACGACACGCGCTTGCGGGCGGCGATGCCGACGATCCTGGAGCTGGCGGATCGCGGTGCCAAGGTACTGATCCTGGCGCATTTCGGACGGCCCAAGGGGCAGAAGAACCCGGAATATTCGCTGTCGAAGATCACCCGGCCGCTGACGCAGGTGTTGGGGCGTGACGTGCAGTTCATTCCCGATTGCTGCGGCGAAGCGGCGGTCGATGGCATCGCGGTGATGCGTCCGGGTGACATTTCGATCCTGGAAAATACGCGTTTTCATCCCGGCGAGGAAAAGAATGATCCGGCGCTGGTCGATGCAATGGCCGCGATCGGCGATCTCTATGTGAACGACGCTTTCTCCGCCGCGCACCGGGCGCATGCCTCGACTGAGGGTCTTGCGCACAAGCTGCCTGCCTTTGCGGGCCGTTCCATGGAAAAGGAACTGGACGCGCTGCAGGCTGCGCTGGGCGAGCCGGTGAAGCCGGTCGCGGCGGTCGTCGGCGGGGCCAAGGTTTCGACCAAGCTCGATGTGCTGAACAACCTCGTCGCCAAGGTCGATCATCTGATCATCGGCGGCGGCATGGCCAACACCTTCCTCCACGCGCGTGGCGTCGATGTCGGCAAGTCGCTGTGCGAGAAGGATCTGGCGGAGACGGCCGAGGCGATCTTTGACAAGGCCGAGGCTGCGGGTTGCACCATTCACCTGCCCTATGATGTGGTGGTGGCGAAGGAATTTGCGGCTAATCCGCCGTCGCTGCGGACATGCAATGTGCATGAGGTTGCCGCCGATGAGATGATCCTGGACGTTGGGCCTGCTGCTGTCGAGGCGTTGGGCGACGCGCTCAAGAACTGCCGGACTTTGGTGTGGAATGGGCCACTTGGCGCGTTCGAGATCGCTCCGTTCGACAAGGCGACGGTGGCGCTGGCCAAGACGGCGGCGGCACTGACCAAGGAAGGTCAACTGACGTCCGTGGCGGGCGGCGGCGATACCGTTGCGGCGCTCAACCATGCTGGCGTGGCGGGCGACTTTACGTTCGTATCGACGGCGGGCGGCGCTTTCCTCGAGTGGATGGAAGGCAAGGACTTGCCTGGTGTCAGCGCATTGATGGTGTGAACTTTGAAGGCTGCGTCGATATGGTCGCAGCCTTTTCCCTTGTTTCCGAAGCCGCCAAGGTGCGGCGCAACCCAACAGAGAAAGTATGTGCAGATGCTGGATCAGGATATGAAGAACAAGATCGCGGCCGGTAACGGCTTTATCGCCGCGCTGGACCAAAGCGGCGGTTCGACGCCCAAGGCGCTCAAGGGCTACGGCATCGAGGAAGGCGCATGGAGCAATGATGAGGAGATGTTCGGCCTCATCCACGACATGCGCAGCCGCATCATCACCTCGCCCTGCTTTAGCGGCGAAAAGGTGATCGGTGCTATCCTGTTCGAGCGTACGATGGATGGTCAGGCGGGCGGCAAGTCCGTGCCGCAGGCGCTGATCGAGCGTGGCGTCGTGCCTTTCATTAAGATCGACAAGGGCCTGGAAGACGAGGCGAACGGCGTTCAGATGATGAAGCCGATGCCGGAACTCGACGCGCTGCTGAAGCGGGCCAAGTCGCTCGGCGTGTTCGGGACCAAGGAGCGTTCGGTTATCAATCTCGCCAACCGCGAGGGCATTGCCGCGATCGTCAAACAGCAGTTCGAGGTAGGCGCGCAGGTTCTCGCCGCCGGCCTGATGCCGATGCTGGAGCCCGAGATCAACATCAAGAGTCCCGAACGCGCCGACGCCGACCAGATCCTGCTTGAGGAACTGCTCAAGGGCTTGGACGCGCTGCCGGAAGGCCAGAAGGTGATGCTGAAGCTGTCGCTCCCGGCAAAGGCTGGCCTGTTCGACGCGCTGGTCGATCATCCCAAGGTGCTGCGCGTCGTCGCGCTGTCGGGCGGCTTCTCGCGCGCCGAGGCATGCGTCGAACTGGCGAAGAATCGCGGCATCATCGCCAGCTTCAGCCGCGCGCTGCTGAACGACCTGCGCCACCAGATGAGCGAGGATGAGTTCAACGCTTCGCTGGGTCAGGCGATCGACGAAATCTACACCGCCTCGACCAAGAAGGCGGCGTGATGTGACATGACGGCTGCTGGCGATATGTGCCGAGCAGCCGTCATTTGCGACACTGCCGAAGGCCGGGTCTCACAGCCATAAGAAGGCAGGGGCAGAAAGGGCTGTAGCGGAGTAAGGCGGTTGGGCATTTACCCATACAGTTAGGCGATGCAGGTCAGTTTTTGAGGTGGCCGGACATGACCTTGGAATAGCGGTCTCATTGCCCTGCCCGCCATGGACGCGAAAATAAGCGGCCCGGTTGGTGGAAAGTCGTGGGATGAGGTGGGAGCAGTCGTCCTCACCTCCCGCAGGTGCTCAAACGAGGTACGTGGCTCGTTTTAAGGGCGGGCGTTGGGTCAGCGCTAACGCAGAAGCTCGCTACCCCACCCCTAACGCCTTCCGCCTGCGGGAGGGGAATGTCTAGGATGGGTGGAGAGCGGACGCTATCCGAAGGTGACGATTGCCCAACCGATGACGCCGATCATCACGAGGCTGCCGGTTGCGAACACAATGGAGGAAACGAAAGCGACCCAGAAGTTGATCGGCTGAAACCTTCGTTCGATCCGATGGCTCTGCGCGTAGATCACTCCTGTTCGAAGCCCGATCAAAGCGTTTCGTCCGAATAGGATCGCCAGAAGTAATCCAACCGGAACAAGTGCGATCATCAATATCATCGGCTTCATGGACAGACCTATGCCGCTGTTGCGAGAGGGCTGCAAGTCAGCAACATCGTCCGCTTCTGGTCGTTATCACTGGCGGCTTTCGCCTCGCTTGCGGTAAAAGCCTTATCAAGATTACTCCGAATACGATGGCGCCTATGGCAACCGTAGCATCATGTTCGCCAAAAAATGTGCCATCCGGCATAAGAGCTTGCAGACGCCAAGAGAAGCACAGCGACAAACGCACCAGCAATAATGCGTTCGAAGATATTCGGGGGTCTCTTAACCCATTCAATACTCGCCCATGGGCGAAATTATGCCGCTGCGCCGTCATTGAAGCAACATCCGCAAATTGGAAATTGCGATGCCGGTTTGAATGTCAGATTTTGGTCGGGTGCCGTCCTGCAGCTTGCCCGCTTCAAACCGGAATGTCACTAATGGAGCGTGTCGCTTGCGTATCTGCGCTCCCAATGGCTGGCGGGGGTGGATTGTAGGACGAGAGCTTTCCAGGATGGGAAGTCGGCAGCGAGCGTGGCAAAATCCGACCGAGTAGGAGGCGAGGGAACGAAGCAATGATAAACGATGATTTGGCGTTGAGGGTTATCGCCTCGTTCACAATGCTCTTGTTCGCGATTTTCTTCTCCGGCTTAGCTTATTACGGCTACAAGCGTGGTGAGGCCCCCGCTCGAGGGACTTGGATTAAAAAAGCTGAGCAGCCTGTGAGTTATAATATTATAATGGCTGTTTGGGCTTGTGCTGTTGCGCTTCTGATCAGTGGCGCAGTGCAATTGCTATTTTTCTGACATTCTACTCGTCGAATCGACGAAGTCTGCAATGAAGCATGCTGCTATGTTGCGACAATGACCGAAAATGGTCGGCGCTCGACCGTCTGCTCATCCCGGCGGATCAATAAACTAGCGTCTTCCGACATCCGGATAGCGGAGACCCGGCCAGTGGCGATACTCCCACCCGAGCAGCCGATTCTGATCATGAGAAGACAAGCCGCCGGGCCGGAAGGTGGTTCCATTCTTTTCCTTGGATGCCGAAACGCGCTAAGGGCTGCGCATGACCGATTTTACTGACGAAGAGCTGGCGCTCGATCCGCATTTTGCTGACCAGTTCGACAAGGGCTTCCGCCCGCCCTGCCAGCTTTACCTCATATCACCGCCCGCGATCGAGGAGGGGTTCGTGGCAAAGCTGGCCGAGGCTTTGGACGGCGGTAAGGTGGCGGCGTTCCAGTTGCGGTTGAAGGGCGTGGACGAGGACGCGATCGCCCGCGCGGCCGAGCCATTGCAGAAGCTGTGCGCGGAGCGGGAGGTCGCCTTTATTATCAACGACAGCGTAGCGCTGGCCAAGCGGCTGGGCGCGGATGGCGTGCATTTGGGGCAGGGGGACGGCGACCCGCGAGAGGCGCGCAAGATATTGGGGCCGAAGGTCCAGATTGGCGTGACCTGCCATGACAGCCGTCACCTTGCGATGGAAGCGGGTGAGGCGGGGGCGGACTATGTCGCGTTCGGGGCCTTCTATCCCACGACGACCAAGGAAACGCATCACCGGCCGGAGCCGTCGATCCTTGGCTGGTGGACGACCCTGTTCGAGCTGCCTTGCGTGGCGATCGGGGGGATTACGGCGGATAATGCCGCGCCGCTGGTCGAGGCGGGTGCGGACTTTCTGGCGGTGAGCAGCGCGGTGTGGGCGCATCCGGACGGGCCGCGCGCGGGCGTTGCGGCATTTTCGGCTGTGCTGGGAGGGGCTTAGAGGAGCGTGGCTTTATGGATCAGCGCCACTTCCTGATGCCGTTCGCCCGAACGGACGTAGTGATTCAGATCGAACATATTGTGCTTGTCTTATGACTTTGCCGTCCGTTTGGGTCATGATGCGATGCCCGTTCCGGGGTGGCCACCCCGGAACGGGCGGAAGGGGACGGATCGCGAAACTGCCGATCGTTGAGGGATCGGGTTAGAGTGGGATCGCCCCTTTCTTTTCCATCAGGCCCGAACGGATACCGGGGCTGCAAGGCCCGGATGACAAGCATGGGACAGCGGAAAAGATGAGCGACAATCTACCACAGACGATCGGCATCGACATCTCCAAAGCGAGCCTCGATTGCCATGCCTATCCCGCCGGCGCAGAGCGCCAATTCGCCAACACGGCCAAAGGCCACAAAACCCTGATCGCCTGGCTGCGACAATGGCAGGTCGAACGGATCGCGTACGAGGCCACTGGAACATACCACCGCGCGCTTGAGGTGGCGCTGGCCGATTGGCCGTGCGTGAAGCTCAATCCCGAACGCGCGCGGCGCTTTGCCCAGGCCACCGGTACGCTGGCGAAGACTGATCGCATTGACGCCATGCTGCTTGCCCGCATGGCCGCTACCCTGCGCCCTCCGGTGCGACCGGCAAGAAGCGCCCAGCAGGCTCAGTTGGCTGAGCTCATCAATGCCCGTGATGGCTTGGTGCGCGATCGCACCGCGCTCAAGAACCGGAAGAAGAATCTCACTATCACATTGCTCAAGCGCCAGTGCGAGCAGCGGCTCAAACAAATTGACCTACATATCGAGGCGCTCGACGCCCAGATCGCCAGCATCATCGCCGCCGATGCCGCATTAACCCGCCGCCATCAAATCTTGACCAGTATCGCGGGCCTGGGAACGCTGACTGCCAACCAACTCATCGTCACCATGCCCGAACTGGGCACCCTTGACGGCAAAGAAGCCGCGTCGCTCGCTGGGCTTGCTCCTGTCGCGCGCCAATCCGGTCAATGGAAAGGGAAAAGCTTCATTCGTGGCGGCCGCTCCAATGTGCGGCAGGCCCTCTTCATGCCAGCGCTGATCGCCGCCCGCTTCAATCCCGACCTCAAATCCAAATATCAGCAGATGGTCGCCGCTGGCAAACCAGCCAAGGTCGCCATCACTGCTGTCATGCGAAAGCTCGTCGTCACGGCCAATGCCCTGCTCAAAGCAGATCGCCTCTGGCAGCAATCACGCGCTTGATCATCACGGATACTCTAAATAGGTCTCGCCGGATGCTAGTGAATGGCGGGAGGCAGCTTTCCTGAGCTTTGCGCGTTCCTCTTCCCGAATAACGGGAGAGTATCGCCTTGAAGACATATCTGCTCGCGCTCACGCTGCTCTGCTCGGCTTGCAAGGTTGCCGTCACCGACGCCAATGAAAGCGGGATAATGGCTCCCGGAGATCAGAAAAAGGTAGCGCAGGGTGCGGCGGTTAGGCCCGGCAGCGATCCTTATGCCTTCTCCATAGTGCCCGAGCCGGGCGGTGCGCCTGCTCGCGCGGACTCGATCTTGCAGGCGCAGGTGGCGCTTGACCGGGCGGGCTTTTCTCCCGGCGTGCTGGACGGGAAGGAGGGCATGTCCTTCACCGCCGCGCTGAAGGGATTTCAAGAGGCGAAGGGCCTGCCGGAAACCGGCAAATATGATGAGGCGACTGCGAAGGCGTTGCTGGGGGACAAGCCGCCGACCGCTACATGGCTGGTGACGATCCCTGAGGGCTTTGCGCGTGGTCCGTTCACCGCGATCCCCAAGGAATATGCCGATCAGGCGAAGCTGCCTGCACTCGGTTATCGCAATTTGATCGAGAAGTTGGCCGAGCGGTTCCATACCAAGCCCGAGGTGCTGGTGGCGTTGAATGCGCCCAATACAAAGCTTGGACCGGGGGCTACGGTGCGAGTGCCAGCCGTGGGCAATCAGCCGGTGGCGCAGATTGAGGGCGATGAGCGCGGCTGGGGCAATACGCTAGCCAGCCTGGCGGTCGCCAAGGATCAGCCGCAGGCCGATCATATCGTGGTCGACAAGTCCGAAGGCGTGCTGCGCGTTTTTGACAAGGCCAACAAGCTGATCGCGCAATTCCCGGCGACCATGGGATCGGCACATGATCCGTTGCCGCTCGGCACTTGGGAGATCAAGGGCATTAGCCGGAATCCCGATTTTCATTATAATCCCGACCTGTTCTGGGATGCCGACGCGAAAGACGAGAAGGCGGTGTTGAAGCCGGGGCCGAATGGACCCGTCGGTGTCGTTTGGATTGATCTGTCCAAGCAGCATTATGGCATCCACGGCACCCCTGAACCGCAGACCATAGGCCGCACCGAGAGTCATGGCTGCATTCGCCTGACCAACTGGGATGCGGCGCGGCTGGCGCAGATGGTGAAGAGCGGGGTGAAGGCGGTATTCCAGGCATGAGGAGGCCGGGGCGGCGAGGATGGGTGGGCGTGATAGTCGCCGTCCTGCTGCTGCTCCTGTTCCTGAAGATGTGCGTGCGGATCGTTCCGGGGGACCCGGAAAAGACGGTTTCGCCGCCTCAGCGTCCGGCTGCGGCTGAGGCGGGGCCGCTGCTGATCCCGGTTGAGGGTGTGCCGCCGACCGCGTTGACCGACACTTTCACGCAGGCGAGGGCAGGTGGTGCGCGGCCGCATGATGCGATCGATATCATGGCGGCGCGGGGCAGGGCCGTGCTGGCGGCTGCGGATGGGCGTATCGAGAAGCTGTTCACGAGCGCGGATGGCGGATTGACCATCTATGAGCGGTCGCAGGACGGACGCCGCATCTATTATTATGCGCATTTGGATGCCTATGCCCTCGGACTGGCGGAGGGGCAGATGGTAAAGCAGGGGCAGAAGATCGCCACGGTCGGGAGCACCGGCAATGCTGATCCAGCAGCGCCGCATCTGCATTTTGCCGTGAACGAGATCGCGCCGGGCGAGCCATGGTACAGGGGGCGAGCGATCAATCCCTACCCCTTGCTGGCGCGGCCCATCCGATGAGCCTACTTGCCCTTCGCGGCGGCACGATGTAGAGGCGCGCCCAGCCTTTTAAACAGGCCGGCTCTTTTCACCTTCAGACATATAGGCAGGCTCTTCCCATGAAGATCAGTGGCGTCGAGATTCGTCCCGGCAACAATATCGAATATGACGGAAGCCTGTGGCGTGCCGTCAAGATCCAGCACACGCAACCCGGCAAGGGCGGCGCCTATATGCAGGTGGAACTCAAAAACCTGATCGACGGGCGCAAGAATAACGTCCGTTTCCGCTCGGCGGAGACGGTTGAGCGCATCCGGCTCGACACCAAGGATTTCCAGTATCTTTATGCCGAGGGCGACATGCTCGTCTTCATGGATACCGAGACCTATGAGCAGATCAACTTACCGCAGGATCTGGTGGGTGAGGCTTCGGCCTTCCTGCAGGATGGCATGATGGTCATGCTGGAAATGTATGAAGAGCGCCCGATTTCCGTGCAGCTGCCCGAAACGGTCGAGGCGACCGTGGTCGAGGCTGACGCCGTGGTGAAGGGGCAGACTGCTTCGGCGAGCTACAAGCCCGCGATCCTGGACAATGGCGTGCGCGTCATGGTGCCGCCGCACATCGTCACCGGCACGCGCATCATCGTTGATGTGTATGAGCGGGAGTATGTGAAGCGGGCGGAATGAACTGCTAATTGTTCCCTCCCGCAGGCGGGAGGGATTAGGGGTGGGCGCGAGCGTCAGCGAGCCCTCGCCTCATTCAAAGCGTTGCATGCGATTGCTGCGCAATCGTGCCCACCCCCGGCCCCTCCCGCAAGCGGGAGGGGGGAGATTGAGTAAATGGTATCCCATTCCGGCCTTCTCACCGTCATGGAACGCGCCGCGCGCAAGGCCGGCGCGAAGCTGCGCCGCGACTTTGGCGAAGTCGAACATCTGCAGGTGTCGCGCAAGGGACCGGCGGACTTTGTGTCCAAGGCCGATCAGCAAGCCGAGCGCACTTTGGTCGAAGAGCTGCAAAAAGCACGGCCGGACTGGGGCTTTCTGCTGGAAGAAGGCGGGGTGATCGAGGGTGATCCCAACAAGCCGCGCTGGATCATCGATCCGCTCGACGGCACCAGCAACTTCCTCCACGGTATCCCGCACTTTGCGATCTCCATCGCCGTCGAAGAGCCGCTTTATGGCGGCAACAAGCGGGAAGTGACGACCGGCCTTATCTACCAGCCGGCGACCGACGAAAGCTATTGGGCGGAAAAGAGCCGGGGCGCGTGGCGGCATGACCAGCGTTTGCGGGTATCGGCCCGCCGCGACCTGGGCGACTGTCTGATCGCGACCGGCATTCCCTTCATGGGCCATGGCGACATGGCGCAGTGGACTCGCATCTTCGGCGCGGTCGCGCCCTCCGTCGCGGGTATTCGTCGCTTCGGTGCGGCTTCGCTCGATTTGGCGCATGTGGCGTCCGGTCGTTATGACGGCTTCTGGGAAAGCGGGCTTCAGCCCTGGGACGTCGCGGCCGGATTGCTGCTGGTACGTGAGGCGGGCGGGTTCGCCACCGATTTCAGAGGCGGCGATCAGCCGATCGAGCGCCGCGAAGTGATCGCGGGCAATGATGCCATCCACAGCAAATTGCACAAGCTTGTAGCGGGCGCGCTGCGCTGAGGCAGGCATTTGTTTCTGCGTAAGAGAAGCAGACTGTTGCGAATCATTCTCATGCCTCGGGGCCTTGCTTCGCTTATGCGGCAGGCCTAAAGCGCGCCCATAGTCATTTTCGCCCAGGGGATTCCGTTGGTCGATCTAGCCCAATATCTGCCGATCCTTATCTTTCTCGGGATCGCGTTGCTGCTTTCCGGGGCATTCGTGTTCCTGCCGATGCTTGTCGGCCGCCTGACCGGCGCGCATCAGCCCGATCCGGCGAAGCTGTCGGAATATGAGTGCGGTTTTCCAGCGTTCGAAGAACCGCGCAGTCAGTTCGACGTGCGCTTCTACCTGGTCGCGATCCTCTTCATCATCTTCGATCTGGAAGCCGCCTTCCTCTATCCCTGGGCAGTCAGCCTGGATCAGATCGGCTGGGCCGGATGGGCGACGATGATGATCTTCATAGCGGAGCTGGTGCTGGGCCTCGTTTATGCGTGGAAGAAGGGAGCCCTAGATTGGGAGTAGAACTGACCAGTCCCGCGCCCGGCACGATGTTGCCCGCGGGGACGCAGCCCGACCAGAATTTCTTCAACGCACTGAACAGTGAGGTCAGTGACAAGGGGTTCCTCGTCACGTCGACCGAAGAGCTGTTCCAATGGGCTCGCACGGGTTCGCTGTGGTGGATGACCTTTGGCCTTGCCTGTTGCGCGGTGGAGATGATCCACGTCAACATGCCGCGTTACGATATGGAGCGGTTCGGCGCTGCGCCGCGCGCATCGCCGCGCCAGTCGGACGTGATGATCGTTGCGGGAACGCTGTGCAACAAGATGGCTCCGGCGTTGCGCAAGGTTTACGACCAGATGTCCAATCCGAAATATGTGATTTCGATGGGCAGCTGCGCGAATGGCGGTGGCTATTATCACTACAGTTATTCGGTCGTGCGCGGCTGTGACCGGATCGTGCCGGTCGACATCTATGTGCCGGGCTGTCCGCCGACTGCCGAAGCGCTGCTTTATGGCGTGATGCAGTTGCAGCGGAAGATCCGCCGCATCGGGACGATTGAGCGCTGATATGGGTCATTCTGCACCGAAGATCGTGAACCCGGAAGGGCTCGCGGAGAAGATTGCCGGGCTGTTGGGTCCGATGCTGATCGAAGCGGTCGATCACGCGGATGAGCTGAGCTTCACCGTCGTGCGCGATCGGCTGGCCGAGGCGCTGGATGCGCTGCGCGTACAGGGCGAATATCAGCAGCTGATAGAGATTGCGGGCGTCGATTATCCGGAGCGGGCCGAGCGCTTCGAAGTCTGCTATCATCTGCTGTCCGTCACGCAGAACCATCGCATCCGCGTCAAGGTGTCGACCGACGAGGATAAGCCGGTTCCCACCGTCACGCACATCTGGCCTGTTGCAGGCTGGCTGGAGCGTGAGGTGTTCGACATGTACGGCGTGATCTTCGAGGGTAATGCCGACTTGCGCCGCATCCTGACGGATTACGGCTTCAAGGGGCATCCGCTGCGCAAGGACTTCCCGCTGACCGGCTATGTCGAGATGTGGTATTCCGAGGAAGACAAGCGCGTCGTCTACAAGCCGGTGCAGCTGGCCCAGGATTTCCGCCAGTTCGATTTCATGAGCCCATGGGAAGGCGCGCAATATGTGCTGCCGGGCGATGAGAAGGCGCCGCAGGCTCCGGGTGCGCCCACGCCCGCCACCGCTCCGCCGCCACCCGCCGCAGCGCCCAAAGGGGCGCCTGCTGGCGAGACGCCCAAGGTGACGGAAAAGAAGGAGCATACCGGCGCGGGCGAAGCTGCGAACAAGGAAGCCGCCAAGGCGACCGATGAGAAGTCGCTTGCCAACGACGCGCAGACGACGCCGGTGCGCCGGTCCCGTGCCGCGAAGGCCGAAACCGGGGAAGCGGACACCGCCAAGCCGAAGCGCCCGCGCAAGCCGAAAACTCCCGCCAAGGATGAGGGGGGTGACGCCTGATGTCCACCTATCTCGAAGAACTCGACCATAAGACCAGTGCGGACGATCCGACGCTGGGCGATACCGAGATCCAGAATTACACGATCAACTTCGGTCCCCAGCATCCGGCAGCGCACGGCGTGCTTCGCCTGGTCATGGAACTGGACGGCGAAATCGTGGAGCGCTGCGATCCGCATGTCGGGCTGCTCCATCGCGGCACCGAGAAGCTGATCGAATATAAGACCTATCTTCAGGCTCTGCCCTATTTCGACCGGCTGGACTATTGCTCGCCGATGGGGATGGAGCACAGCTATGTGCTGGCGATCGAGAAGCTGCTGAACCTGGAAGTACCGCTGCGCGCGCAATATCTGCGTGTGTTCTTCGCGGAACTGACGCGGATCAAGAACCACATGCTGAACCTGGGTTCGCACGTCATGGACGTCGGCGCGATGACGCCGAACCTGTGGCTGTTCGAACTGCGCGAAGATTGCATGAATTTCTATGAGCGGGCTTCGGGCGCGCGTATGCATGCGGCCTATTTCCGGCCGGGCGGCGTCCATCAGGATGTGCCGCTGAAGCTGCTCACCGACATTGCCGATTGGCTGGACACGCGCCTGCCGCGCCTGTTCGAGGACGCGATTTCGCTGGTCGCGGACAACCGCATCTTCAAGCAGCGCAACGTCGATATTGCCGTGGTGAGCAAGGAAGACGCGCTGAAATGGGGCTTTTCCGGCCCGATGCTGCGCGGTTCGGGCATCCCCTGGGATTTGCGCAAGTCGCAGCCTTATGACGTTTATGACCGGATGGACTTCGATATTCCGGTCGGCACCAATTTCGACTGCTATGACCGTTTCATGGTCCGTGTCGAGGAAGTGCGCCAGTCGGCACGCATCATGAAGCAGTGCCTGAATGAGATGCCGGAAGGCCCTGTGATATCGTTTGATCGCAAGGTGGCGCCGCCGCGCCGGGGCGAGATGAAGCGCTCGATGGAAGCGCTGATCCACCACTTCAAGCTGTACACTGAGGGCTTCCACGTTCCGGCGGGCGAGGTCTATGTGGCGACCGAGAGCCCCAAGGGTGAGTTTGGCGTCTATCTGGTGAGCGACGGGACGAACTCGCCCTATCGCTGCAAGATCCGCCCGACGGCTTTCTCACACCTGCAGGCGATGGATTTCATGATGAAGGGCCACATGCTGGCCGACACCACCGCCGTTCTTGGCGCGATGGACATCGTGTTCGGAGAATGTGACCGCTAATGGCTGACGCAGTTCATATCCCTGACGAAGCGGAAACGCGCGCGCGCTGGGGCGCGTTTGCCTGGACCGCTGAGAATGCCGAGCAGGCGAAAAAGGTCATCGCGCGCTATCCCGCAGGCCGTCAGCAGTCGGCGGTGATGCCGCTGCTCGATCTCGCCCAGCGTCAGGTCGGTGCGGAGACGCAGACCAATGGCTGGCTGCCGGTGCCGGTGATGGAATATATCGCCGACCAGCTCGAAATGCCCTATATGCGGGTTTACGAGGTCGCGACCTTCTACACCATGTACAATCTGGCTCCGGTCGGCCGTTATCATGTACAGGTTTGCGGCACGACGCCCTGTATGTTGCGCGGCTCCGACGATGTGTTTTCGGCCTGCAAGAACAAGGGTCTGGTGAAGGGTGGGACGACGCCGGATGGCCTGTTCACGCTGACCGAAGTCGAATGTCTGGGGGCCTGCGCCAACGCGCCGATGGTGCAGATCAACGACGATAATTTCGAAGACCTGACCTATGACAGCATGAGCGCGATCCTTGACGATCTCGCCGCTGGCAAGCAGCCCAAGATCGGGCCGCAGATTGAGCGTCAGACGAGCTGCCCCGAAGGCGGGCCGACGACGCTCAAGGAAATGGTTTCGGAAAATCACGATTATCGGGGGAAGTGGGCGTAATGGCTTATCCCTGTTCCGTCACCCCAGCGGAAGCTGGGGTCTCCATCCTCAGCGCGCGCACGCCTGAGATGCCAGCTTTCGCTGGCATGACGAATGCTGGAGGCCGCGCATGAGCGACGTCATCGCACCCCTTGCCGACAAGGATCGCATCTTCACCAACGTCTATGGCTTCCAAGATTGGAGCATCGACGCGGCGATGAAGCGTGGCGACTGGGATAATACCAAGAAGCTACTGGAGATCGGCCAGGACGAGATCATCGAGCGCATCAAGGCGTCCGGCCTGCGCGGCCGTGGCGGCGCGGGCTTCCCGACCGGCATGAAGTGGAGCTTCATGCCCAAGGAAAGCAAGGATGGCCGTCCGAGTTTCCTCGTCATCAATGCGGACGAGTCCGAGCCGGGTTCGTGCAAGGACCGCGAAATCATCCGTCACGATCCGCACAAGCTGATCGAAGGCGCGCTGATCGCCGGTTTCGCGATGCGGGCGCGTGCCGCCTACATCTATATTCGCGGCGAGTTCATTTATGAGGCGAAGGTTCTCTTCGCCGCCGTTGAGCAGGCTTATGAAAAGGGCTTCCTCGGTAAGAACGCATGCGGTTCTGGTTATGATTTTGACGTCTTCGTCCATCGGGGCGCGGGCGCCTATATCTGTGGCGAGGAAACCGCGCAGATCGAAAGCCTGGAAGGCAAGAAGGGGCAGCCGCGCCTGAAGCCGCCTTTCCCGGCGGGGGCAGGCCTTTATGGCTGCCCGACGACGGTGAACAATGTGGAATCGATCGCGGTTTCGCCGACGATCCTGCGCCGTGGGTCCGAATGGTTTTCCAGCTTCGGCCGCGAAGGGAACAAGGGCACCAAGCTGTTCCAGATCAGCGGCCATGTGAACAAGCCCTGCGTCGTCGAAGAGTCGATGGGCATCAGCTTCAAGGAGCTGATCGACCGGCATTGCGGCGGCATTCGCGGTGGTTGGGACAATCTGCTTGCTGTGATTCCTGGCGGATCGTCGGTGCCGCTGGTTCCGGCTGCACAGATCATGGATGCGCCGATGGACTTTGATGGCCTCAAGGCGGTGGGCTCCGGCCTCGGCACCGCCGCCGTCATCGTCATGGACAAGTCGACCGACATCGTCCGCGCCATTTCGCGCCTCTCCTACTTCTACAAGCATGAGAGCTGCGGTCAGTGCACGCCCTGCCGCGAAGGCACCGGCTGGATGTGGCGCGTGATGGAACGGCTGCGTTCAGGCGAAGCGGACATCGGCGAGATCGACATGCTCCAGCAGGTGACCAAGCAGGTCGAAGGCCACACCATCTGCGCGCTCGGCGACGCGGCGGCTTGGCCGATCCAGGGCCTGATCCGGCACTTCCGTCCCGAGATCGAGCGGCGGATCAATGAGCGCGGCGCGCCCGTGATGGAGGCAGCGGAGTGAGGTATGCCTTCATAATTTTGCCGTTTGCAGCCCTTGCAGTTGGTGCCTCCTCTCCTCCCCCTGAACAGGATGAGAAGGTGTTAGCCAAATGTCTTTGGGAGAAAGCGCCGAACGAAGCAGAGGTTATCATCACCACAGCGGATCAGTGGGCGTTTATGCAGGCATTGGCTAAGGGGGGCACCGCTTGCGGGCAATCCCAAGCGGCAGTCGATATATTTAGGTTTCGCAAAATCCTGACTGATGCGAAGCCTGCTGCGGTAACGAAGAGGCAATCCAACTGATGCCTAAAGTCAAAGTTGACGGCGTAGAACTGGACGTCCCCGCTGGGGCGACTGTTCTTCAGGCTTGCGAGATGGCGGGGAAGGAAATTCCGCGCTTCTGCTATCATGAGCGCCTTAGCATCGCGGGCAATTGCCGCATGTGCCTGGTCGAGGTGAAGCCCGGGCCGCCCAAGCCGCAGGCCAGCTGCGCGCTACCCGCTGCCGAAAATCAGGAAATCTTCACCCAGACCGAAATGGTGAAGAAGGCGCGGGAAGGGGTTATGGAGTTCCTCCTCATCAACCATCCGCTCGATTGCCCGATCTGCGACCAGGGAGGCGAGTGCGACCTTCAGGATCAGTCGGTCGCCTATGGCCGTGGCGGCAGCCGCTTTGATGAAAACAAGCGCGCGGTCACCGAGAAATATATGGGTCCGATCGTCAAGACGGTCATGACCCGCTGCATCCAGTGCACCCGCTGCGTGCGCTTTGCCGAGGAAGTCGCCGGGGTGCCGGAAATCGGCGCCATTTATCGCGGCGAGAATATGCAGATCACCACCTATCTCGAGCATGCCGCCAAGAGCGAGCTGTCGGGCAATGTGGTCGATCTCTGCCCGGTGGGCGCGCTGACGTCGAAGCCCTATGCGTTCGAGGCGCGGCCATGGGAGCTGCGCAAGACCCCAGCGATCGACGTGATGGATGCGGTCGGCACCAACATCCGCCTCGATAGCCGGGGCCGTCAGGTGCTGCGCGCCGTACCGCGTATCAACGATGACGTTAACGAGGAGTGGGCGAGCGACAAGACCCGGCACAATGTCGATGGTCTGGTGCGCAAGCGGCTCGACAAGCCCTTCGTCCGCAAGGATGGCAAGCTGGTTCCGGCGACCTGGAATGAGGCTTTCGCTGCGATCGCGGCGGTTCAGCATGGCGGCTCGGTTGCGGCGCTGGCCGGAGACCTGCTCGATTGCGAAACCATGTTCGCGGGCAAGGTACTGGTCGAGAAGCTGGGCGGTTCGATGCTCGAAGGGCGTCAGTCGGGGCTCGCTTATGATGTGTCGAGCCTGTCGGCGGTGAACTTCAACACGACGCTAAACGGTATCGAAACAGCGGACGTGATCCTGCTGGTCGGCACTAACCTGCGCTGGGAAGCGCCGCTGGTGAACACCCGCATTCGCAAGGCGATCAAGAGGGGGGCGAAGGTGTTTGCGCTCGGCCCGCAGGTGGATCTTACCTATAAGGTCGAGTGGCTGGGCAATGACGCGTCGTTGCTGGCAAAGCTGCCTGAAGCGGTAACGCAAGCGTTCGGCAAGGCGGCGCGCCCGGCGATGATCGTGGGCGGCGGCGTGCTGGCGAAGGACGGCGCGCATGGCGACACGCTGGCGCTGGTCGAGATGCTGGGTCTGATCAAGGACGGTTGGAACGGCTATAATATCCTGCACTTCGCGGCGGCGCGGATGGGCGGGCTGATGCTCGGCTATGCGACGCAGGGCGGGATCAAGGCTGTGGCTGCGGCCAAGCCGAAGCTGCTCTTCTCGCTGGGTGCGGACGAGGTCGATTATTCGGCCTTTGACGACAGCTTCAAGGTCTATGTCGGCCACCATGGCGACAAGGGTGCGCATGCGGCGGACGTGATCCTGCCGGGCGCGAGCTATGCCGAGAAGGCGGGCACCTACGTCAATCTGGAAGGTCGGGTGCAGCGCGGCGAAAAGGCCGTGTTCGCACCGGGCGATGCCCGCGAGGACTGGTCGATCCTGCGCGCGCTGTCCGAGGTGCTGGGTGCTACGCTGCCATTCGACAGCTTCGATGCGCTGCGGGCGGAGATGGCCAAGGCGGTTCCGGCGCTGAGCGTCGAAGGCCTCGCCGATTATGGTTGGTCTGTACCGTCGCTGCCGACCGGGGCCAGCGGTGAGTTCGGTTCGCCGATCAAGGATTTCTATCTGACCAACGCTATCTGCCGCGCTAGTCCGACGATGCAGCAATGCTCGGCCGAGCTGATCCACGGTGAGAGCTTCGCGGAGGCCGCAGAGTGACCGCTTTCTTCCAAAATTGGGGGCTTCCCTTTAACGGCGCGTGGCTGCTGTCCACGGTCATCGGCATTTTGGTGATTGCCCTGCCGCTGATGCTGGCGGTGGCGATGATCATCTATGCCGACCGCAAGATCTGGGCGGCGATGGCGCTGCGCCGGGGGCCGAACGTTGTAGGTCCTTTCGGCTTGCTCCAGTCCTTTGCGGACGGGGCGAAGGTATTCCTGCAGGAAACCATCATTCCTTCGGCCGCCAACCGTGCGCTGTTCCTGATCGCGCCGATCATTACTTTCACGGTGGCCTTGATTGCCTGGGCGGTGATCCCGTTCCAGGCGGGCGTGGTGCTGGCCAACATCAATGTCGGTCTGCTCTATATTCTCGCGATCAGTTCGCTGGGCGTCTATGGCATCGTGCTCGCGGGCTGGGCGTCAAACTCCAAATATCCCTTCTACTCCGCGATCCGCGCGAGCGCGCAGATGATCAGCTATGAAGTATCGATCGGCTTCATCCTGGTTTGCGTCGTGCTGTGGGCGGGCAGCTTTAACCTTACGACCATCGTGGAAAGCCAGCGCGGCTATTATGGCTTCATCAACGGTCATGCGTTCAATCCGCTGCTGTTCCCGATGGCGATCATGTTCCTGATATCGGCGATGGCGGAAACGGGCCGTGCCCCGTTCGACCTGACCGAAGCGGAAAGCGAGCTGGTCGCCGGTTATCAGACCGAATATTCGTCCATGTCGTTCGCGCTCTATTGGCTTGGCGAATATGCCAACGTGCTGTTGATGTGCGCGCTGAACGCAATCCTGTTCTGGGGCGGGTATCTGCCGCCGATCGATTGGGCGCCGCTTTACTATGTGCCCGGGATCATCTGGCTGTTCGCCAAGATCCTGTTCTTCTTCTTCGTCTTCTCCTGGGTGAAGGCGACGGTGCCCCGTTATCGCTATGATCAGCTGATGCGGTTGGGCTGGAAAGTGTTCCTGCCAACGTCGCTCTTCTTTGTGTTCCTGGTATCGGGCTTCCTGATGTTTACGCGCTACGGAGGCGCTCAATGAGCCTCGGCTATTATGTCAAATCCTTCACGCTCTGGGAGTTTGTGAAGGCGCACGCCCTGACCTTGAAATATTTCTTCAAGCCCAAGGCGACGATCAACTACCCCTATGAGAAGAACCCGATTTCGCCGCGGTTCCGGGGGGAGCATGCGCTGCGCCGTTATCCTAATGGCGAAGAGCGCTGCATCGCGTGCAAGCTGTGCGAGGCCGTGTGTCCGGCGCAGGCGATCACGATCGAGGCGCAGCCGCGTGACGATGGCAGCCGTCGCACGACGCGCTACGACATTGACATGACGAAGTGCATCTATTGCGGCTTCTGTCAGGAAGCCTGCCCGGTAGATGCAATCGTAGAAGGTCCGAACTTCGAGTTTTCAACGGAAACTCGCGAGGAGCTCATCTACGACAAGGCGAAGCTTCTTGAAAATGGCGACAAATGGGAACGCGCACTCGCCGCGAACCTTGCCGCCGATGCACCCTATCGTTAAGCCGCGACCCGATCGAAGAGGATATATGATCCTGTGATTCACGTGCTTGCCTTTTACCTGTTCGCCACTTTGGTGGTGTGCAGCGGCGCGCTGACGATCCTGTCGCGCAATCCGGTTCATTCGGTGCTGTGGCTGATCCTCGCGTTCTTCAACGCGGCGGGCCTGATGGTGCTGCTGGGTGCCGAGTTCATCGCGATGCTCCTCATCATCGTCTATGTGGGAGCGGTCGCCGTGCTGTTCCTGTTCGTCGTCATGATGCTCGACATCGACTTTGCGGAATTGCGGGCGGGGTTCGTCGATTATCTGCCCTTTGGCATGCTGGTCGCGCTGGTGCTGCTGGCTGAGATTGTGTTGGGTATTGGCATCTGGAGCGCGGGGCCGATTGAGCTGGCGCAGCGCGCGGCACCGGTGAACCCTGAGGTTTCCAATATCCAGGCGATCGGGACGCTGCTCTACACGCGCTATATCTTCCTGTTCGAAGCGGCGGGCATCGTCCTGCTGGTGGCGATGATCGGCGCGATCGTGCTGACCCATCGTGCACGCGGCGGCGTAAAGGGCCAGAATATTGCCCGTCAGAACCGCCGCCGTCCGCAGGATGCCGTGCGCAACGTCAATCAGCCCGTGGGGCAGGGGGTGGAGTTGTGATCGGCCTTCAGCATTATATGGTGGTCAGCGCGATCCTGTTCGTGATGGGGGTGCTGGGCATCTTCATCAACCGTAAGAATGTCATCATCATCCTGATGGCGATCGAGCTGATCCTGCTGAGCGTGAACATCAACCTTGTCGCCTTCAGCGCCTTCCTGGGTGATCTGGTGGGGCAGGTGTTCAGCATGTTCGTGCTGACTGTCGCGGCGGGTGAGGCGGCCATCGGCCTTGCCATCCTCGTCATCTATTTCCGTGGTCGCGGCACCATTGCCGTCGATGATGTCAACCGGATGAAGGGCTAAAGCTCGATGATCCAGCTTATCGTCCTTCTCCCGCTCATCGCGGCTGTCATCGCGGGCCTTGGCAACAAGGCGCTGGGCAAGCTGCCTGCGAAGATCATCACTACCGGCGCGCTGTTCGTTTCCTGCGCGCTTAGCTGGCCGATCTTCATTGCCTTCCTGACCGGGCATGCGGAACCTTATGTGGCGCCCGCCTTCACCTGGATTCAGTCGGGCAGTTTTGATGCTCAATGGGCGCTGCGCGTTGACGCGATGACGGCGGTCATGCTGGTGGTGATCACCAGCGTGTCGAGCCTCGTCCACCTCTATAGCTGGGGCTATATGGAGGAGGAGCCGGATCAGCCGCGCTTCTTCGCCTATTTGTCGCTCTTCACCTTCGCGATGCTGATGCTCGTGACGGCCAACAACCTGCTCCAGATGTTTTTTGGCTGGGAAGGCGTCGGCCTTGCCTCCTATCTGCTGATCGGCTTCTGGTTCCGTAAACCGAGCGCGAACGCTGCCGCGATCAAGGCATTCGTCGTCAACCGCGTCGGCGACCTTGGCTTCATGCTGGGCATTTTCGGCACCTATCTGGTGTTCAACACCATATCGATCCCGGAAATCCTCGCCGCCGCGCCGTCCATGGCCGGTTCGACGATCGGATTCCTCGGCCATCGTTTCGACACGATGACGGTGCTCTGCCTGCTTCTGTTCGTAGGTGCGATGGGCAAGTCGGCGCAGCTTGGCCTCCACACCTGGTTGCCAGACGCAATGGAAGGTCCGACGCCTGTGTCGGCGCTGATCCATGCCGCTACCATGGTGACCGCAGGCGTGTTCATGGTGTGTCGCCTGTCGCCGATGTTCGAAACCTCGCCGACGGCGCTGGGCTTCGTCACCTTCATCGGCGCGGCGACCTGTTTGTTCGCGGCGACGGTCGGCACGGTACAGAATGACATCAAGCGCGTGATCGCCTATTCGACCTGCTCGCAGCTGGGCTACATGTTCTTTGCGGCGGGTGTTGGCGCTTATGGCGCGGCGATGTTCCACCTGTTCACGCACGCCTTCTTCAAGGCGCTGCTGTTCCTGGGCGCGGGCTCGGTCATCCATGCGATGCACCATGAACAGGACATGCGTTACTATGGCGCGTTGCGGAAGGAGATCCCGATCACCTTCTGGACGATGACGCTGGGAACGCTGGCGATCACGGGCGTGGGCATTCCGTTGCTAGGCTATGGTTTTGCGGGCTTCTATTCGAAGGACGCGATTCTGGAATCGGCCTTCGCGGCGGGCGGCAATGGCGTGGGCGCGTTCCTTGTCGGCACCTTCGCGGCGCTGCTGACCAGCTTCTACAGCTGGCGTCTGGTGTTCCTGACCTTCTTCGGCAAGCCGCGCTGGGCCGCTTCGGAGCATATCCAGCATGCGGTGCATGGCCACCATGAATCGCCGGACGAAGAGACAACCCATGACGATCATGGCCATCATGGGCCGGAGTTGACCGGCACGGCGGGCTATCATCCGCATGAAAGCCCTTGGGTCATGCTGCTGCCGCTGGTGCTGTTGAGCCTGGGCGCGGTGTTCGCGGGCTTCATCTTCCATGACCAGTTCATCGGGGCTGAAGGCGGCGTCGAGTTCTGGAAGGGGGCGCTGGCGTTCGACAGTCACCTGATGCATGCGAGCCATGAGGTGCCCAACTGGGTCAAGTTCGCGCCGTTCACGGTGATGCTGACCGGCTTCGTCATCGCGTGGCTCAGCTACATCAAGAATACCGACTGGCCGCGCCGTTTCGTGGCGGAGTTCGGGGTTCTGTACCAGTTCCTGCTGAACAAATGGTATTTTGACGAGCTGTACCATTTCTTGTTCGTCAAGCCTGCCTTTGCCATCGGCCGCTTCTTCTGGAAGTTCGGTGACGTCGGCTTCATCGACCGCTTCGGGCCGAATGGGCTCGCCGCGTTGGTCGTGCAGGGTAATAAAGTCACCCGTCGGCTTCAGTCCGGCTACCTCTACACATACGCGCTGGTGATGCTGATCGGCCTCGCCGCGGCCGCAACCTGGGCGATGACACGATAATGGACGGCTTCCCCATCCTTTCCCTGATGATGGCAGTGCCGATGGCGGGGGCCATCGCCTGTCTCTATGCGGGTGCGAACCAGGCGCGTTGGATCGCGTTGTTGGCGACGCTGGTCGATCTGGCGCTCGGCGTCCTGCTCTGGGCGAATTTCGACCAGTCGGGCGGCGCGGCGCAGTGGCAGTTCCAGGAATATGCGCCGATTTTCGGCCGCTTCGCCTGGGCGCTAGGAATCGACGGCATCGCGCTGGTGCTGATCATGCTGACCGTGTTTCTGATGCCGATCTGCATCGGGGCGAGCTGGCAGGCGATCGAAAAGCGCGTCGGCGAATATATGGCGGCCTTCCTGTTCATGGAGGTGCTGATGATCGGCGTCTTCACGGCGCAGGACCTGTACCTCTTCTACGTAATGTTTGAAGCTGGCCTGATCCCGATGTATCTGATCATCGGCATCTGGGGCGGCGCGGATCGCATCTACGCCAGCTACAAATTCTTCCTCTACACGCTGCTCGGATCGGTGCTGATGCTGATCGCGATGATGTGGATGGTCCACGACGCGGGCACCACCGACATCCCGACGTTGATGGCCTATAATTTCGATCCGCATGTGCAGGTCTGGCTGTTCCTGGCCTTCTTTGCGAGCTTTGCTGTCAAGATGCCGATGTGGCCGGTCCACACCTGGCTGCCTGACGCACACGTTCAGGCGCCGACGGCCGGTTCGGTCATTCTGGCGGGCGTGCTGCTGAAGATGGGCGGCTACGGCTTCATCCGCTTCTCGCTGCCCATGTTCCCGGAAGCTTCGGCGCAGCTGGCGTGGCTGGTGTGGGGCCTGTCGATGGTGGCGGTGGTTTACACCAGCCTCGTCGCGCTGGTGCAGACCGACATGAAGAAGCTGATCGCCTATTCCTCGGTTGCGCATATGGCGATCGTGACGGTCGGCCTGTTCGCCTTCAACCAAGCGGGCATCGAAGGCGCGATGATGGTGATGCTGGGCCATGGCCTGGTGTCTGGCGCGCTGTTCCTGTGCGTCGGCGTCATCTATGACCGTCTGCATACCCGCGAGATTTCGCGCTATGGCGGCCTTAGCATCAACATGCCGAAATATGCGGTGCTGTTCCTGCTGTTCACCATGGCGTCGGTCGGCCTGCCGGGTACGAGCAACTTCGTGGGTGAGTTCCTGGCGCTGATGGGCATCTATCAGGCTTCGAGCTGGGTCGCGTTGGTTTGCACGACGGGCATCATCCTGGGCGCGGCCTATATGCTCTATCTCTACCGCCGCATTGCCTATGGCGAGCAGAAGAATGCCGACGCTGCGGCGATGCCGGATCTGTCGATGCGGGAAATGTGGCTGCTGGCGCCGATCGCTGCTGCCGTCCTGTGGATGGGTATCTATCCGGAGAGTTTCCTGGCGCCGATGCGGTCTGACATTCGGGCGCTGGAAGCCCGTATTGCCTCTGCGGCTCCGGTGGGCGATTCTAGGATCAAGATGGGTCCGGCTGTCCCACCGGCGGCGGCTCATCAGGGCGAAGACCATAGTGCAATGTCCCATGAAAAAGCGTCGGGGGAGGCGCACTGATGATTGATTCCGCTTCCCTTCTTGCCGTTCTGCCAGAGCTTGTCCTTACGGCGGGTGGGCTGGTCCTCTTGCTGATCGCCGCTTTTGGCGGTGACGGGACGGCGCGCGTCGTCAACTGGCTGTCGGTGCTGACGCTGCTCGTCGCCGGTTTGGTGCTGCCGGTTTCCCTGGCGCATGGGCCACTCGCCTTTGACGGGCTGGTGCGTGCCGATGCGTTTTCGGTTTTCGCCAAGGCACTTATTTATGGTTCGGCCGGTGCCGCAATCTTGTTGGCGCCGCGCTACTTCCTCGTCGATGGCGCGTTGCGGCCGGAATATCCCGTCCTGATTCTGTTCAGCAGCATTGGCATGGGCATGATGGTGTCGGCCGGTGATTTGCTGACCCTTTATGTCGGATTGGAGATGCAGAGCCTGGCCGCCTATGTGCTGGCGAGCTTCATGCGTCAGGATGAGCGGTCCTCTGAGGCTGGCCTTAAATATTTTGTGCTCGGGTCGCTGGCGAGTGGCATCCTGCTCTATGGCACGGCGCTGCTTTATGGCTTTACCGGCAGCACGAGCTTTGATGGCATCGCCGTCGCGTTGGGCGATGGCGTCAGTAAGGGCGAGCTGTTCGGCATGGTGTTCCTGCTGGCTGGTCTTGCCTTCAAGATGAGCGCGGTGCCGTTCCATATGTGGACGCCCGACGTTTATGAAGGTGCGCCGACGCCGGTTACGACCTTCTTCGGCAGCGCGCCCAAGGTGGCTGCTATGGCGCTGACGGTACGTGTTGCGATAGAGGCGCTTGGTCCTGCCGGCCTCGACTGGCAGCAGATCGTGATCTTCGTGGCGCTGGCTTCGATTATCTTCGGCGCGGTGGCGGCCATCGGCCAGACCAACATCAAGCGTCTGATGGCCTATTCGTCGATCAACAATGTCGGCTTCGCGCTGATCGGCCTTGCCGCGGCGACGCCTGCGGGCGTGGCGGCGACGATGAGCTATATGGCGATCTATGTCGTGATGACGATCGGCGGCTTTGCCTGTATCTTGCAGATGCGGGATGCCGAAGGACGTCCGGTGGAAAGCATCGCGAGCCTTGCGGGTCTGTCGCAGTCGCGTAAGGGCTTGGCTGCTGCGCTGGCGATCTTCATGTTCTCCATGGCGGGTATCCCGCCGCTGTTCGGCTTCTGGGCGAAGTTCCTGGTATTCGATGCGGCGGTGGCTGCGGGGCTGACCGCGCTGGCCGCATTCGGCATCGCGGCTTCGGTGATAGGTGCATTCTATTATCTCAAGATCATCAAGACGATGTATTTCGATGAGCCTGCCGCAGCTTACGAAGCGCGGGGCGGGGCGGTCGAAAATATCATCCTGACTGCCTGCGCGGCTGTGATCGTGGTCGGATATCTGTTGAACCCCGTGCTGGACAAGGCAAGCGCAGCAGCGGCGGCGTCGCTATTCTGAGCGATATTCGCTTCGTCGAAGAGACTGGCTCCACCAACGCCGACATGCTGGCGTTGGCGGAGCAGGGCGTGGCCGAAGGGACGTGGCTGCGCGCGGGACGACAAGTGGGTGGTCGAGGCCGCATGGGCCGGACTTGGGAAAGTCCTGCGGGCAATCTCTATTGTTCCACGCTGGTTCGGCTGAGAGCGGGGGATCCGCCTGCCCATCTGCTGGCTCTGGTCGCAGCGAACGCGGTGCATGCGCTGGTTGCACCATTGTGCGAGGGGCAAGCGCGGATCAAATGGCCCAATGACGTTCTGGTCGATGGCGCGAAGATCGCGGGTATTCTGCTCGAACGTGCGGGAGATGCCATCGTCGTGGGGATCGGCATCAATGTGGAGGGCCACCCGGTTGGGCTGGACCGGCCTGTTACCAGTCTGGCGGCGCAGGGGGCCGAGGATGCAGAAGCTGGCCCGCTTCTGGAGAGATTGGCGGAATTATTCGAACATTGGCTGGCCATCTGGCGCGCGCAAGGGCTGGAGCCGGTGCGGGCGCATTGGTTGCTGAACGCGCATCCCAGCGGCACGGCGATGCGGGTCGTTCAGCCTGACGGCGAGACCGTCGAGGGCAGTTTCGATACGCTTGATCAGCAAGGGATGCTGATCCTCCGCTTGGCGAATGGCGATACCCGTGCCATTCATGCGGGCGACATCCTTCTCATCTGATATCCGGGGACGGGCCATGCTTCTCGCGATCGACGCGGGCAATACCAATGTGGTTTTCGCACTGCTTGACGGGCGGGAAATTCGCGCGCGTTGGCGGATCGCGACCGACCCGCGACGGACGGCGGATGAATATGCCGTGTGGCTGAACCAGTTGCTGATGCTGGAAGGCTATGCCCTTGCGGATGTCGATGCGGTCATCATCGCCACCGTTGTTCCACGCGCGCTGCATAATCTTCAGGTGCTGGCGGAGAAATATTTCAAGACGGCCGCGCTGGTCGCGGGGCAGGCGCCGGTCGAATGGGGCATTGAACTGGACGTGGCGGAGCCCGCTTCCGTGGGAGCCGACCGGGTTGTAAACGTCATCGCCGCCCATCATTTGTACGAAGGCGATTTGATCGTCATCGATTTTGGAACCGCGACTACCTTCGACGTCATCGATTATCAGGGGACTTACAAGGGCGGCATCATTGTGCCGGGGATCAACCTGTCGCTCGATGCATTGGTCGCGGCCGCTGCCAAGCTTCCGAAAATTGCCATCGCGCCACCGGAGAACCGATCGGTTATCGGTCGTACGACGGAAGCGCAGATGCATATCGGCGTTTTCTGGGGCTATGTCGCGATGATGGAGGGGCTGGTTGCCCGAACGCGGGCGGAGATTGGCCGCCCGGCCAAAGTGATTTCAACAGGGGGCCTGGCTGTCCTGTTTGATGAGAATAGTGAAATTTTCGATGCGATCGCGCCGGACCTGACCATTTTGGGTCTCGCGCTGTTGCACGAACGGAGTTTGAAGAACTGATGATACCTAAAGACGAGCTGCTCTTCCTGGCCCTTGGCGGGTCGGGAGAGATTGGCATGAACGTCAATCTATATGGTTGCCAGGGCAAGTGGGTGATGGTCGATCTTGGCCTGACCTTCGCCGACCCGGCTTATCCCGGCGTTGATCTGGTGCTGCCCGATCTGTCCTTCATCGAGGAGCGGCGCGACGACCTGCTCGGCATCGTGCTCACCCATGGGCATGAAGATCATATCGGGGCCATCCCCTATCTGGCAGCTGACCTTGGCGTGCCGCTTTATGCGACGCCCTTCACGGCGGGCCTTATCAGGCTGAAGCTGGAGGAAGAGGGGCTGACCAAAGAGGTCAAGCTGAATGTCATCGACAATGAAGGCAGCTTTGCACTGGGGCCGTTCGGGTTCCGCTATGTGCCGCTGGCGCATTCGATCCCCGAGGGCAATGCCGTGCTGATCGACACGCCTTATGGACGTGTTTTCCACACGGGCGATTGGAAGATCGATGAGAAGCCATTGCTGGGCCAGCCTTCGACCCCCGAGGAGCTGACCGCGATCGGTGATGAGGGGGTGCTGGCGCTTGTTTGCGACAGTACGAATGTGTTCAATTCCGAGGCGAGCGGCTCCGAAGCTGATGTGCGCGAAGGGCTGATGCAGACGATCACCGGCGCGAAGGGGCGGGTGCTGGTTACTACTTTCGCTTCCAATGCGGCGCGTTTGCAGACGCTCGGCGAAGTGGCGAATGCAGTCGGACGCAAGCTGTGCGTGGCCGGGCGATCGCTGGACCGGATCATCTCGACCGCTAAGGCAGCAGGATATCTCAAGGATTTCCCGCCGACGGTCGATTGGGATGACGCGATGGCGCTCCCCCGCAACGAGGTGATGATCATCGCCACGGGCGGGCAGGGTGAAGCGCGTGCGGCCTTGTCTCGCGTTGCTTTCGACAGTCATCCGATCAAGCTGGACACCGGGGACTTGGTGGTTTTCTCGTCCAAGCAGATACCGGGTAATGAGATCGCGATTGGGCGTATTCAAAATGCTTTGGCGACCAAGGGCGTGCTGATGGTGACGGATCGCCAAGCTGAGGTCCATGTTTCGGGCCACCCGGGGCGACCCGAACTTGAAGCCATGTATCGCTGGGTCCGGCCGCAGATTTTGCTGCCCGTCCATGGCGAGCGGCGGCACATGGCGGAGCAGGCGCGGCTTGGTCTGACAAGTGGCGTCCCCAGCGCCATCGTGCAGTCCAATGGTGATATGTTGAGGCTGGCGCCCAATGGTCCCGAGATCATCGGGCATGAGGCCACGGGGCGGCTCGTTCTGGATGGCGATGTGATCCTGCCTGCGGACGGTTCCACGATGAACGAGCGCCGCAAGGTCGCGCTGCATGGGCAGATCAGCGTGGCGGTGGCGCTGGACCGTAAGGGCAAGCTGATGGGTGAGCCCGCGTTGCGTACCCAAGGCGTGCCGGTGGAAGAGGATAAGACAGCGTTCTTGGCGGAGGCGGCTGACGAGGCGGCGCAGGCTGTGTCGAAGGGGCCGCTAGAGGAAGAGGCGTTGCGCGAGCGGGTACGGCTGGCGGTGCGGCGGACGGCCACGCGCTGGACAGGTAAGAAGCCGGTGGTGGACGTCCTGCTCATTCGCGCCTAAGGCTCCGCATCATGAACTGGTACGCAATCCTGGCTATTTATGTGCTGTTCTGGGTGATCAGCGCGTTCATCGTTCTGCCTTTCGGCATCCGGACGCCCGACGAAACGGGTGAGGTGATGCTGAAAGGACAGGCTGACAGCGCGCCCAGCAACTTCCGGCCAGGTGTCGTTGCGTTACGTGCGACGGTCCTGTCGGCGCTATTGTTCGGGCTATATTATGCCAATTATGTCGAGGGCTGGGTCACGCTGGAGCGGCTGACGTATCCTTCGTGATGGCCGTAAGATAGCGTTGGTGCAGAGACCGTCGCGAGCTTTGGCAAGCGCAGTCCGAACGGATGAGTTGTCCGGACAGCTCACTTGATGCTCTGGTGGCGGTAGCTGACCGGTTCAGTGCAGGCCGACCGCCGGTATAGCGCTGTCCATCGACAACATCATGATGATCAGCTCCGACCGGGATTTGATGCCGAGCTTCTGAAAGATGCTGTGCAGGTGCACCTTGACCGTTCCTTCGGTCAGGCCGCACCGCGCGGCGATTTCGCGATTGCGGAGGCCGGCCCGGATAAGTCCGGCGATCTCCATTTCCCTGTCGGTCAGGCTGGAAAGCGCGTTGTTGTCGTTGGGCGGGGCCGAGATGCTGTGCACAAGGGCCTGTTCCATCACGGCGGGCGCAATGCTTTTGTTGCCGCCCAGAACCTGCGTGATGCAGGAGAGCAGTTCATTGGGATCGCTGTCCTTCAACACCACGCCATCCACGCCGAGCTTAATCGCCTCCAGCGTCTGATCAGGGCGGATGTGGACGGTCATGAAGATCACGGGAACATTGCTACCGCTGTCGCGGATGGCAGACAGGATCGCGAGGCCGCCACCGTCCTTCATGCTCACATCCAGGACCAGCAGGTCCGGCTGATCATCCTGAAGGCGGGAGATGGCTTCACTGACAGAACGCGCGCAGAAGACGACGTCATGCCCGTGCGAACTCAGAAACTGCGCCATGCCATCCAGGAAGATGGGGTGGTCGTCGACTATCGCAATCTGAGCCATCATATTGGGGACCTCGGCAAGGATGAAGGTAATCTAATCGAAATTAATGAATTCATGCTTAAGTTGTGGAAATAGGCGGTCCCGCCGATCTTGCCCAACCGTTTCATGATGGACTGCGATTGCAGTTCGAAGTCGCCAGTATAGCTTTGCTGCTCGATCCCCCGGTCGCCCGGATTGTCCTTGAGCGCGATCATTATCTCATCATCGGCCTGAGCAAGTGAGACGGTAATATGCTGGGCGGCGGCGTGCTTTACGGCGTTGGCGGTAGCCTCCCGGAGCAGGAACTCCACTTCCGCTGCCGTTTCAGATGTGACCATCATGGGATGGTCTACCGGGTTCAGCCGACACTCAATTCCCCATTGCAGGGCAATGAAGCGGCAGCAGCTTTCGACATCGCGGACCAGATCGACATCGTCCGGGCTGTTCCCGGTCACATTGAGCAGGCGGCGCAGATGAGCCTGTTCGGCGGTGACGAGTTCTTCCATCGCATGGAGTTCGGCCAGGTGATGCGGGGCATCGATAGCGGCAAGCCCATGTTGCGCGGTCACAAGGCGAACGCGAAGGGCGGCAAGGGTCTGAAGAACGCTGTCGTGCAGATCGCGGCTGAGCGCGAGCCGTGCTTCGGCAAAGGTTCGATCGCGCCAGGCGAGCAGGAAAAAATGCCTTTCCAGGAAGAGTTCCAGCCCCTCCTGGATGCGGAGCGCGCGGAGCAGGGCGGCAGGGGACCAGCCATGGCGCGTGCCGACGAAAATGCGGCCGCGCAGCTCACCGGCCTGCACCTGAAAGCTCAAACCCTGCCCTGCGCCCAGCAGGTCGGATATCGCTTCGGTCAGGTGAGAAGCCTTTTCATTGCGCGTGATGCCGAGGCGGTTGCGCAGCAACAGGCGGCTTGATTGACCGGAATAGAGAAAGGGCGCTTCCGGCGGTGCGATGCCCAGCAATGCTTCGACCTGGGGCTGCGGCAGGCTGATGGCATGGACGCCGTCGCCATTGATAAGCTCGCAGTTGATGGGGCCATCGTCCATCTGCCAGACGAGAGCGCAATAGCGGGCCGCCATCAGTTCCGATATCTGCTCCACCACGAAGCGCGGAAGAGATTTTTGGAAAGACAGCCCGACGGCCTGCAATCGTTCCGACCAATCGATCAGCCGCCTTTCCAGGATCGACATGCTGAGCATCGCCGCAGCGATCGTGCAGCCGATGATCACCGTGATCCCATCGATCGCTCGATCCACCTCCGCCACATGCCGTTCGGCAGCCCAGCTTTCGTAGGAACCCCGCGCCAGGAAAGCGAGAACGAGGCAAAGAGCAAGGACGATTATCGAGCCACGGCCGAAACGCTCCGACGCCGACCAGGCAACGAAGAACAGGCAGGCGAGGGCTGCCATCTGCAAAGGCTGGCATAGGGCGATCACCGTCAGGAAGATGATCGCATCGAGGACCAGTGACAGGGGCCGGAGCAGCAAGCCAAGCGGTGGCGCCAGCATATGCTGCACAATGCCGAACAGCGTCCAGAGCCAGACACCGCCGTGCAAAACTGTGATGGTGCGCGCGAAGTCAGGTTCGTTGTTGAACATCGCGCCGATCTGCCACGCAGCGGCAACGGCAAAGGCGACGCGGGATACGGCAAAACCCAGCGTCGGCGATCGACCCAACCAGAGCACCAGGCGGTCCATCGCGGAAGATGACGCCTTGGGCATATTCAACATGGTGGCTTGTCCCCCGACTCCCACATGGATGTTTCACCACAGGCAGGCAACAGAAACAACCTATATCGAGCCGGCATCTGGTGCGTCCCCAGCAGTGGCGCGCAGGGTTCTGCACGGTTAAGGATGACGCATGGCCGTGCTGATCACTCATGCCCTGGTTTGCGGGGTCCGTTCCCATGGTGAACATGGAGCCATTGCGCGTCTTCTAACGCCAGACCATGGGTTGTTGGCGGGCTATGTGAGGGGAGGCCGATCCCGCGCCTTGCGCCCGGTGCTGCTGCCCGGAAATAGCGTAAAGGCGGAGTTCCGTGCCCGCACCGAAGAGCAGCTTGCCGGGCTGACCGTCGAAATGGAGCATAGCCGCGCGCCTTTGCTATCCGAGCCCTTGCCTGCCGCCGCGATCGATTGGGTCTGCGCGCTAACGGCGGCTGCTCTACCGGAAGGGACGCCATATCCGACGCTCTATCAGGCTTTGGATGGCGTGCTGGGCGCGATCGACGCGGCGCCCGCCGCGCGGGGATGGGCGGCGGCTCTGGTGCGCTACGAATTGTTGTTGTTGGCAGAACTGGGCTTTGGCCTCGATTTCGGCCGATGCGCAGCGACAGGTGGTGCCGAAGATCTGGCCTTTGTAAGCCCGCGCAGCGCGGCGGCGGTCAGCAGGGCGGGCGCTGCGGGATATGAGAGCCGGTTGCTGCCGCTGCCGCCTTTTCTGCTGGAGGGAGGCAGCGGCGACTGGCCCGGCATATTGGACGGATTACGGCTGACCGGCTTTTTTCTGGAACGATCGGTGCTGACCGATTGGAGGGCCGACACGCTGGCCGCGCGCGAAAGGCTGGTCGACAGGTTGAAAAGAGCGGTTGCGTGAGGCGCGGCGGCTTCATAAGGGGCGGCCACGACATTGAAGGAGTTTTCGCGCCATGTTGATCGCCCTGTTCCCCGGAGATGGTATCGGCCCAGAGATCATTGCGCAGGCACGGCGCGTGCTCGACGCCTTGGCGATTGATGGCCTGACCTATGAGGAAGGGCTGGTTGGCGGCGCTGCTTACAAGGCCGTGGGCCACCCGTTGCCGCCCGAGACGCTGGATATCGCACGCCGCGCGGACGCCATCCTGTTTGGCGCGGTCGGCGATCCCGATTGCGACTCGCTGGAGCGGCATTTGCGGCCTGAGCAGGCGATCCTTGGCCTGCGCAAGGCGCTGGGGCTGTTTTCGAATCTGCGTCCCGCGAAGGTCTTTCCGGAACTGGCGGACGCGTCTGCCCTGAAGAAGGAGGTGGCGAGCGCCATCGACCTGCTGATCGTGCGTGAAACCAATGGCGACGTCTATTTTGGCGAAAAGGGCATGCGCAAGACGGCCGAAGGGCTGCGCGAGGGCTATGACATCATGTCCTATAATGAAGAGCAGGTGCGCAAGATCGCGCATCAGGGCTTCCAGGCGGCGCGCGCGCGCGGAGGCAAGCTCTGCTCCGTGGACAAGGCCAATGTTCTGGAAACAAGCCAGCTGTGGCGTGACGTGATGATCGAGGTTTCGGCCGAATATCCCGACGTTGCCCTGTCTCACATGTATGTCGATAATGCCGCGATGCAGCTGGTGCGCGATCCGGGCCAATTCGATGTGATCGTTACGGGCAACATGTTCGGCGATATCCTGTCGGATCAGGCGAGCATGTGCGTCGGATCGATCGGCATGCTGGCATCAGCGACCCTCAACGACAGCAAGCAGGGCCTGTACGAGCCGATCCATGGGTCCGCTCCCGACATCGCCGGGCAGGGCAAGGCCAATCCGCTGGCAACGGTCCTGTCGGCGGGGATGATGCTGCGCTACTCGCTGGGCATGCCGGAACAGGCTGACCGGATCGAGGCTGCGGTTGCCAAGGCGCTTGCCAATGGCGCGCGCAGCCCCGACCTTGGCGGAAGCATGACTACGGTCGAGATGGGCGACGCGGTGCTGGCGGCTCTGAAGTAAGGAAGAAGCGATGAAGCGCAGGAGCGGGCAGGACCCGGCGATCACCAAGAATTGGCGACCCGCTACGCTTGCGGTGCGGGGCGGCAGCGCGCGCAGCGAATGGGGCGAAACGTCCGAAGCGCTATTTCTGACCAGCGGCTATTGCTACGATCGCGCCGAAGACGCTGCGGCGCGCTTCGCGGGCGAGCAGCAGGGCATGACCTACAGCCGCCTGCAAAACCCGACGGTCGAGATGCTGGAAAAGCGCATCGCGCTGCTGGAAGGCGCCGAAGCGTGCCGTGCGACCGCCACTGGAATGGCGGCGATGACGGCGGCACTGCTGTGTCAGTTGTCGGCGGGCGACCATGTGGTTGCTGGCAAGGCGCTGTTCGGGTCATGCCGCTGGCTGACGGACACGCTGCTGCCCAAGTTCGGGATCGAGACGACCACCGTCGATGCAACGGACAATGCTGCCTGGGAAGCGGCTGTGCGGCCCAACACGAAGGTGTTCTTCTTCGAGACGCCCGCCAACCCCACGATGGATGTCGTGGACCTGGAGGCGGTGTGCGGCATCGCGAAGAAGCATGGGATCACGAGCGTCGTCGACAATGCCTTTGCGACGCCAGCGCTTCAGCGGCCGATGGAATTCGGGGCGGATGTGGTCGCCTATAGCGCGACCAAGATGATGGACGGGCAGGGCCGTGTCCTGGCCGGTGCGATCTGTGGCACCGAGGATTTCATCATCAACACACTGCTGCCGTTCCACCGCAACACCGGACCGACGCTGAGCGCGTTCAACGCTTGGGTGGTGCTGAAGGGGTTGGAGACGCTGGACCTGCGCATCCGCCGCCAGAGCGAGAACGCTCTTAAGGTAGCGAAGTTTCTGGAGGGCCGGGTGGCGAAGGTCCTTTATCCGGGGCTGGAAAGCCATCCGCAATATGCTCTGGCGGCAAAGCAGATGGAGATGGCAGGACCTATCTTCTCGCTCTATGTCGGTGGCGGACGGAAAGAGGCCCATGGCCTGCTTAACGGGCTGGAGCTGGTCGATATCAGCAATAATATCGGGGACTCCCGGTCGCTGATGACCCATCCCGCTTCGACGACGCATTTCGGCATGGCCGAAGAGGCGCGGCTGGAAGTGGGCATCACCGAGGACATGCTGCGGCTGAATGTCGGCCTTGAAGATGCGGATGATGTGATCGAGGATCTTGATCGCGCTCTGAAGTCGATAGGCCGTTGACGAAAGCAGGGGGAAAGGCGCATTTCTTTTAACGTGAACGCGCTCTTTCCCTTTCATGCGACCACACGTGATATCAACGTGCATGTTGCCGTTACGTTCCTGCCGGAACAGTCAGAGCCTGACCGGGGGCGCTGGTTTTGGGCCTACCATATCCGTATCGAAAATAGCGGGGATCAGCCCGTGCAATTGCTGACGCGCCATTGGGTGATCACCGACGGGCGTGGCGTACAGCATCGGGTGGATGGCGATGGCGTCGTGGGCGAGCAGCCGGTGGTGCAACCGGGGAAAAGCTATGACTATGTTTCGGGTTGCCCCCTCAACACGCCGACAGGATCGATGCGCGGGCATTATCATATGATCGGCGCCAGCGGGGAGACGTTCGACATCGCTATCCCTCATTTCGCGCTCGTAGCTCCGGCGATTGCCGAATGAAGCGTACGCATTTGCCGTTGAACGGTCTGCGCGTGCTGGATGCGGCTGCGCGGCATTTGTCATTCACCCGGGCGGCCGATGAACTGGCGGTGACCCCGGCAGCCGTTGGCCAGCAGATCCGGGCGCTGGAGGATTTGCTGGGCGTTGTCCTGTTCCGCCGGACGCCCAAAGGTCTGGAACTGACCCCGGAAACCGAAGCGGGCCTCGAAGCCTTGCGCGCGGGCTTTTTGGAGTTTGAAGAAGCCGTGCGAGCGATGCAGGCGGGACAATCCAGTTCTTCGCTGACCATCGCAGCTCCGCGAGACGTCACGGCAAAATGGCTGCAACCGCGCCTCGCCAGCTATGTGGCGAACCAGCCCGACCTCAGATTCGCGTTGGTAGCGGCGGACGAGACGCTGGATTTCACGGAGGCTAATCTGGACCTCGCATTGCGGCTGGCCGACGGGCCAGGCGAACATGAAGGGGTGAAGCTGGGCGAGGCGAGTTTCGTTACGGTCGAAGCGGCTGGGGGAAGTCCGGCGCATCGCGTCGATTGGCCGGGCTGTCCCACGGCAAGCGAACCGGCGGCGATCCGGGTTGCTGACGCCGGGCTCGCCATCGAAGCCGCGATCAACGGCTTTGGACGAGCAACCGTGCCGCTGCTGCTCGCACAGGCCGATATCGAGGCGGGTAGGGTGCGGCAAGTGGGGGAGCCGGAGGCGTCTACGCTGGCCTATTGGTTGATCGCGCCGCTGCCTCAATGGCGGCAGAAGAAGGTGAAGGCGCTGATCGAGGCGCTTCTCTCCTGAACCGAGGCTTTCGCTTCCGGCCTTTAGCTGGGGCGAGGCCGTCGTGCGCATCGAGGAGTAGGCGGATGACCTTTCGCGGCTTCAACCATAGCGGGCGAGCATGTGCGCTGCTGCTGCTTTGCCTGGCGCCTCCCGCATGGGGGCAAGCACCCTATGTTGCCGATGTTACCGAGGCGCGAGAGAAGCAATGGCGATCATTGGTGGCGGAAGCGCAGGCCGCTTACACAGGCGGGCGACTGTCTGAAGGCACAGAACCCGCGCGCAAGGCGCTGGCGCTGGCTGATGAACTGTTCGGTGCTGATGATCCGCGCACGCTGATTTCCGCAAATGATCTGGCTCTGTTGCTGGAGGGGATGGGCAGTCATCGCGAGGCTGAACAATTGCTCCGCCGAGTATTCGACAGCTATTTGCGCACGCGGGGCGAAGATGACCCCAATTGCCAGATGGCGCTGGAAAACCTGATCGATTTCTATCTGGCGCGCAAACGGACGGACGCAGCTGGGCCGTTGGTGGGCTATGCATTGAATCTCTTTCGCCGGACAACAGGCACCGCCAGCGAGCGCACGCAGCGCATGGAAAAAATAGCGGCGCAAATGCCCAAGCCCGATCCAGTTATTCCGGTGAACTGACGATCGCGTTTCCGCCTCCATTCGCCGACTATATCGATGATTATAGTCCTTAGGGTGAATTGCTAAACCATCCGCCGCTGCTATCCCCACTCCACCATCGGACGGCGGCGTTCATTTCCCCCAATATCTGGTCAGTGCGTGCATTGGCGTGAGTTGGGGGACTGGGCGCTGGCACCGGACATAATTCCGTTGGGTCGCAAAAATGAGCGGGCGGCTGGCCGAAGGGCTGGCCGTCCGCTTATTGTTTCCGAGACATTCCTGGCCCCCAGGATACCCGAAAGTAGCTCTATAGCTTCAGCGATGCGTTCCGAGTCGTTGCCGGACAGCACTCCGATCATTAGCCTGCATTAAGTGCAGGGTATAAGACCAACGATATACTGCATGTGAAATGCATATATCTATCGTAATAGAGCATGGGTTATTTTTCGGCCGCTATCGTATTTAAATGGTTAACAAAAGTTGATTTTAGGTGACTCTATTTGTCCCCGCCTAATATGATTGCTCATCGGGTCAGAAGCATAAGACGATAGTATTAATCCGGGGCGGGGAGGGCCGATAAGGCCTTGCCAACGGAAGATCGCAGACAATGGGCAATAGCTGATCCGCTAATGCCATGAGTCGATGAAGATGGAATTTCTCGATGCATGCGCGTTGAGGAAGCGGTCTTCTGCGCACTTCTTTGAACCGTCCCATGACGACAGGTGGGATGGAAAGATGGATTTCGAGCGCGAATGGAATGTCGATGCCGCCGCTGACCGTCAGCAAGCGCATGACCCGGTATTGGATTCACTCGCCGCTCGGGTGAAGGGGCACCATATCCAGCCAGGCACAATGCGCACGGTGGCCGCTGGCCCGGACGGCGTTGTCGTCCTTCCTGCCGGAACCGACATCAATCAAATTGAGGTCGATGGCCGCAACCTGATCGTCACGTTGCCGGACGGCACTCAGATGGTGATCCTGGACGGCGCGGTCGTAATGCCGCACATCGTTGTCGGCGACGTAGAAATCCCTTCGGTCAACCTTGCGGCGCTGTTGATCGGCGAGGAACCGCAGCCCGCTGCTGGTCCGGCTCGCAGCTCTGGCGGCAATTTCCTGGCAGCCGAGGGCGACGTCGGAAATCCTCACGGCCTGGGCGATCTGCTCCCGCCGACCGAATTGGCCTTTACGCAGCCTGAACAGCGTGAAATCCTCCCCATCGCGCCGAATGAGGAAGATCATGTGCCTGAACTGGAGGTCCCCACCTCCGGCCCTGGCACTGTCGTGGACGAGTCCGGCCTGGGAACGGTAAACCGTCCTGGCGGATCTCCTGGTTCGAACGAACCGGCCCCGGTCGAGACGACAGCCGGCACCATCACCTATGTCGCGGTCGATACACCCGCGACGATCAGCATCAACGGCCAGGTCGTCACTGGACCGGGGCAAACGATCACCGGCGCCCACGGCACGCTGACGATCACCAGTGTTGCTCCAGGTACGATCGAATACAGCTATACATTAGCCGACAATACTTCGGGCGATACCGTGACCGATAATTTCACGGTGACGGTTACCGATGCTGACGGGGACAGCGTCACCAAGGCGCTGGTGGTCAACGTCATCGACGATGTGCCTACCGCGCACGATGACCTGGCTCACCAGGGTACAGAGGGTGCGCCGGTCGTCATCAACGCCTTTACCAATGATGTGTTCGGCGCAGATGGGGTCGATATCGACAATAATCCCGCCGTACGCGTGACGATTGTCAACGGTCCAGCAGAAGGAGCGGTGGTGTACGACCCCGCGACCGGGCTGTTCACCTTCACCCCGGCGGCTGGACAGGAAGGCACGGCAACCTTTGTCTACCAGATTCAGGATGGCGATGGCGATACCTCCCAGGCGACAGTCACTGTCACCCTGGAGCCCGATTCTACGCCGACCGTTGAGGTTCAGGCTGGATCGGACACGCTGGTCGATGAGTCTGCGCTCAACCCCAATGGTTCTAATGCTGACTCCACCGCGGAGACCGCCGCCGGAACTCTGATCGTCACGACAGGAAACGACACGGTCGGCTCGCTGGTCATCAATAATGTGGATGTGACCAATGGCGGGACCGTCCAGGGCAGCTTCGGCACCCTGACCGTGACCGGGTCCCCGGCGTCCGGATACAGCTATAGCTACACGTTGGGAACGGCCACCTCGGGCGACAACACCAAGGATAGCTTCGCCGTCACCATTACCGACAGCGATGGAGACACCGCAGGCACGACGCTGACCATCGGCATCGTCGATGATCAGCCGCAGGCGGTTGACGATGTCGGCAATATTGTCGTCGAGGATGCTGCCACCAACAGCCTGTCTGGCAATGTGCTGACCAACGATGTGTCTGGCGCGGACACGCCCAAGAGCTTTGTTGCCTGGGGCGCGGACGCAGCGGTGGTGGCGCAGCTCAACAGCTACGGCACGCTGGTGCAGAACAGCGATGGCAGCTGGAGCTATGTGCTGGATAACAGCCGGGCGGCGACGCAGGCGCTGGGCAGCGGGTTCAGCCAGGACTTCACGCTCCATTATACGATGCAGGACGCGGACGGCGACCAGTCGCCCGCGACCCTGACGATCACGGTGAAGGGCGCGGACGACAGCGCGACCGTGGTGACGGCCTCGCTGAACGGCCCTGACGCGACCGTCTATGAGGCGGGCCTGCCGAGCGGCACGGCGCATGACGGCAGCC
Organism: Sphingobium sp. TomMM7A; assembly: GCF_055397305.1. Classification (NCBI taxonomy): domain Bacteria; kingdom Pseudomonadati; phylum Pseudomonadota; class Alphaproteobacteria; order Sphingomonadales; family Sphingobiaceae; genus Sphingobium; species Sphingobium sp. TomMM7A. The sequence goes on from NZ_AP027311.1 coordinate 445,163, forward strand.
ATGTGACCAGCGGCAGCTTCACGGTGTCTGCGACCGACGGGATCGCGAGCATCACGGTGGGGAGCACGAGCTTCACCCTGGCGCAGATGCAGGCGTTCGGCACGACCAATGGCGTTGTGAACACGGGCGAGGGGACGCTGCTGCTGACCGGCTACAATGCCGCGACGGGGGCGGTGAGCTACAGCTACACGCTGCTGGCGACGATCGACAATGACAGCAAGACGGGCGCGACCCTCACCGAATATGACGACAGCGTCACGGTGAGCGTCAACGGCATCAGCGGCACCAGCGGCAGCGACACGCTGATCGTGCGGATCGTCGATGATGCGCCGCATGCGGTCAATGATGCGGGCGGCACGCTGACGGAGGATGTGGCGGGTAGCCTGTCTGGCAATGTGCTGACCAACGATGTGTCGGGTGCGGACACGCCCAAGAGTTTTGTTGCCTGGGGCGCGGATGCAGCGGTGGTGGCGGAGCTCAACAGCTACGGCACGCTGGTGCAGAACAGCGATGGCAGCTGGAGCTATGTGCTGGACAACAGCCGGGCGGCGACGCAGGCGCTGGGCAGCGGGTTCAGCAAGGACTTCACGCTCCATTATACGATGCAGGATGCCGATGGCGACCAGTCGCCCGCGACCCTGACGATCACGGTAAAGGGCGCGGATGACAGCGCGACCGTGGTGACGGCATCGGCGGAGGGTCCGGACGCGACCGTCTATGAGGCGGGCCTGCCGAGCGGCACGGCGCATGACGGCAGCCATGTGACCAGCGGCAGCTTCACGGTGTCTGCGACCGACGGGATCGCGAGCATCACGGTGGGGGGCACGAGCTTCACCCTGGCGCAGATGGAGGCGTTCGGCACGACCAATGGCGTTGTGAATACGGGCGAGGGGACGCTGCTGCTGACCGGCTATAATGCCGCGACGGGGGCGGTGAGCTACAGCTACACGCTGCTGGCGACGATCGACAATGACAGCAAGGCGGGCGCGACCCTCACCGAATATGACGACAGCGTCACGGTGAGCGTGACCGGCATCAGCGGCACCAGCGGCAGCGACACGCTGATCGTGCGGATCGTCGATGATGCGCCGCATGCGGTCAATGATGCGGGCGGCACGCTGACCGAGGATGTGGCGGGGAGCCTGTCTGGCAATGTGCTGACCAACGACGTGTCTGGCGCGGACACGCCCAAGAGCTTTGTCGCCTGGGGTGCGGATGCGGCGGTGGTGGCGCAGCTCAACAGTTACGGCACGCTGGTGCAGAACAGCGACGGCAGCTGGAGCTATGTGCTGGACAACAGCCGGGCGGCGACACAGGCGCTGGGCAGCGGGTTCAGCCAGGACTTCACGCTCCATTATACGATGCAGGACGCGGACGGCGACCAGTCGCCCGCGACCCTGACGATCACGGTGAAGGGCGCGGACGACAGCGCGACCGTGGTGACGGCCTCGCTGAACGGCCCTGACGCGACCGTCTATGAGGCGGGCCTGCCGAGCGGCACGGCGCATGACGGCAGCCATGTGACGAGCGGCAGCTTCACGGTGTCTGCGACCGACGGGATCGCGAGCATCACGGTGGGGGGCACGAGCTTCACCCTAGCGCAGATGCAGGCGTTCGCCGCGACCAATGGTGTTGTGAACACGGGCGAGGGGACGCTGCTGCTGACCGGCTACAATGCCGCGACCGGGGCGGTGAGCTACAGCTACACGCTGCTCGCGACGATCGACAATGACAGCAAGACGGGCGCGACCCTCACCGAATATGACGACAGCGTCACGGTGAGCGTGACCGGCATCAGCGGCACCAGTGGCAGCGACACGCTGGTCGTGCGGATCGTCGATGATGTTCCGCAGGCGGTCAATGATGCGGGCGGCACGCTGACCGAGGATGTGGCGGGGAGCCTGTCTGGCAATGTGCTGACCAATGATGTGTCTGGCGCGGACACGCCCAAGAGCTTTGTTGCCTGGGGTGCGGACGCAGCGGTGGTGGCGCAGCTCAACAGCTACGGCACGCTGGTGCAGAACAGCGATGGCAGCTGGAGCTATGTTCTGGACAACAGCCGGGCCGCGACGCAGGCGCTGGGCAGCGGGTTCAGCCAGGACTTCACGCTCCATTACACGATGCAGGATGCCGATGGCGACCAGTCGCCCGCGACCCTGACGATCACGGTCAAGGGCGCGGATGACAGCGCGACCGTGGTGACGGCATCGGCGGAGGGTCCGGACGCGACCGTCTATGAGGCGGGCCTGCCGAGCGGCACGGCGCATGACGGCAGCCATGTGACCAGCGGCAGCTTCACGGTGTCTGCGACCGACGGAATCGCGAGCATCACGGTGGGGGGCACGAGCTTCACCCTGACGCAGATGCAGGCGTTCGGCACGACCAATGGCGTTGTGAACACGGGCGAGGGGACGCTGCTGCTGACCGGCTATAATGCCGGGACGGGGGCTGTGAGCTACAGCTACACGCTGCTCGCGACGATCGACAATGACAGCAAGGCGGGCGCGACCCTCACCGAATATGACGACAGCGTCACGGTGAGCGTGACCGGCATCAGCGGCACCAGCGGCAGCGACACGCTGGTCGTGCGGATCGTCGATGATGCGCCGCATGCGGTCAATGATGCGGGTGGCACGCTGACCGAGGATGTGGCGGGTAGCCTGTCTGGCAATGTGCTGACCAATGATGTGTCTGGCGCGGACACGCCCAAGAGCTTTGTTGCCTGGGGTGCGGACGCAGCGGTGGTGGCGCAGCTCAACAGCTACGGCACGCTGGTGCAGAACAGCGATGGCAGCTGGAGCTATGTTCTGGACAACAGCCGGGCCGCGACGCAGGCGCTGGGCAGCGGGTTCAGCCAGGACTTCACGCTCCATTACACGATGCAGGATGCCGATGGCGACCAGTCGCCCGCGACCCTGACGATCACGGTCAAGGGCGCGGATGACAGCGCGACCGTGGTGACGGCCTCGCTGAACGGCCCTGACGCGACCGTCTATGAGGCGGGCCTGCCGAGCGGCACGGCGCATGACGGCAGCCATGTGACCAGCGGCAGCTTCACGGTGTCTGCGACCGACGGGATCGCGAGCATCACGGTGGGGGGCACGAGCTTCACCCTGGCGCAGATGGAGGCGTTCGGCACGACCAATGGCGTTGTGAATACGGGCGAGGGGACGCTGCTGCTGACCGGCTATAATGCCGCGACGGGGGCGGTGAGCTACAGCTACACGCTGCTGGCGACGATCGACAATGACAGCAAGACGGGCGCGACCCTCACCGAATATGACGACAGCGTCACGGTGAGCGTGACCGGCATCAGCGGCACCAGTGGCAGCGACACGCTGATCGTGCGGATCGTCGATGATGTACCGCAGGCGGTCAATGATGCGGACAGCGTGACGGAGGGTCTTGGCAACAAAGCGGACGGCAATGTGTTCACCGGGGTTGGCGGCACGGATGCTAACTCGACCGATGGCACGGCGGACACGATCGGCGCGGATGGCGCGGCGCCTGGCGGCGCGGTCACGGGGGCTCGGGTCGGCACGGAAGCCGGAGGCGGTGCGCTGACGGGGGTGAGCGCTGCGGGTACGACGATAAGTGGCACCTATGGCGATCTGCTGATCAAGTCGGATGGCAGCTATACCTATACGCTCAATACCGCGTCGATCCCGGCGGGCGTGACGAGCGAGACCTTCACCTACCAGATCAAGGATGGGGATGGCGACACAGACCTGGCCCAGCTGGTGATCAGCTTGAACCAGGATGGCCGCGTGCCCGATGTGACGGGCGACACGAGCACGGTCTATGAGGATGGCCTGGCCGACGGTTTGCAGCATGGCGCGGCCAGCGAGACCGATACGACTGGCCAGTTCACGGTCAATGCCAATGGCGAGAGCTACACGCTGACGCTCGATGGCGATCTCAACCCAGCGCAGGCGATCACGGCGGTGGGGCAGCAGGTGTTCACGAGCAAGGGCGTGCTGACGATCACCTCGATCTCGGCGCCAGATGTGAACGGCGTCGTGACCTATGGCTACAGCTATACGCTGGATCATGCGTTGACGCACAGCGGTCAGGGCGAGATCAACCCGCTGACCGACACGATCAGCATGACGGTGACCGACGCCACTGGCGACAGCGATGCGACGCCTGGATCCATCGTCGTCTCTATCGTGGATGATGTTCCGACATTGTCTTCCGTTACCGATTTGTCGGTGGCGAATTCCATTCACACCTACAGCGGGAATGACGTCAGCTTCACCTATGGTGCCGATCAGGCGGGCAGCATCACGCTCACCCACCTGACTGACATAGCGGGCATCGTTTACACGGGCGACGGCACCGGAACGTTGACGGCCAGCGTGAACGGCAATCCCTATTTCACGGTATCCGTTGATCAGGCGACAGGCGATTATACGGTGGACGTGCTGACTACACGACCAGTGGTCGATACGCCGCTCAGCTTTAGCAATATTGCGCCTGGCAATTACACGACGGTTACCCTGCCCGGCGGGCAGGTGTTCGACGGCGTTTCTTACGGTAGCGCAACGACGACCGCCCAAGCCTTCACCAACGATGGGTCGACGATCAATCCGTCGGGCAACGGTTTTGGCGTGGCGAACAACCTCATCAATGACAATGAAGGCTTCCTGTTCAGTAATCACGACTCTTCGTCCCTGAGCTTCGACGTTAATTTCCAGCCGAACACATCGACGGTGACGGTGAGCTGGGCGACCTATGCGGGCGGCACGCCGACAGCTGGTGCGTTGCCACTTCAAACCGGGACTTTCCTCGTCACGAAGGATGCTGACGGGATCACCCATGTCGATATCGATCCGACACTCGATTTCGATCACATGGTTGTCCGCTTCGATTACAGCGAGAGCGGCAATCCAGCGGCGCGCGTTGAAAATTTCAGCGTAACGCAGCAGGTCATTCCTGACGATCAGGTGCTGCAGTTCGCAGTCACGGTGAAGGACGCAGATGGCGACATTGTCACCAGCACGACACCCACCACCACGATTGATGTTACGTTCCAAGGCGGAGCGCCGGTTCCGCCGGTCGCGATAGATCTGGACGGCGACGGTCTGGAATTTGTCGATCGTTCGCTGGGTGTCACCCACGATTATGGCAGCGGCACGGTCAGCACGGCCTGGGTCTCTTCCGACGACGGCCTGCTCGCTCATGCGACGGGCGGTTCTTACGACATCGTCTTCGCGGACGATGCGCCGGGGGCGAAGAGCGATCTGGAGGGTCTGCGCCTTGCATATGACGGTAATGGCGATGGTGTGTTCGACGCCCATGATGCCGCCTATTCCGAATTCGGCGTCTGGCAGGATTTGAACAGCAACGGTGTGGTCGATGGCGGCGAGTTCAAGTCGCTGGCCGACATGGGCATCGCATCGATCAAGCTGACCTCTGATGGCCAGAGCTATCAGGCGGCGGGCGGCGACGTGACAGTGCTGGGGGAAGCGACCTTCACCCGTACTGACGGCACGACGGGCACTGTCGGTGACGTGGTGTTCGCCACCTCCAAGGATGTCGATCTCGCCAAGACGGAAAGCACCACCAGCGGCTTCAACCAGGCGCTGATAGCGGCGAGCCTGGTGGCGGTGGCCGGTGCTGTCGAGACGTTGGAGCAGGCGCCTGCCCCGGTCGTCGCTCAGGCCGAGACGACGGTGGATACCGCACCGACGGCTACAACCAGCACGGCGTCCGAGCCTGCCAACGAAGGCGACGCAAGCACATCGGTGTCGAGCGAAAGCCAGGATAGCCATGTTGCGGATCAGCCGGTCGAGCAGACGAGCCACAGCGGCAGCGACGATTCGGCTCCAGATCATTCAACGCTTTCGGGCGGCGATGATGCACCGGTTCATGCCGCCAATGATGATGGCCAAGCGCAGCCCGCGCTGGACGATCATCAGGGTTTGCTCGCCCAGGCGGTTAATCTCCCGGTCTTCGACGGCAATGCGGCGGCGCTCGTTGCGGCGCATGACGCGGCTCCGAATGCTCAAGCAGCACAGGTGGTAGCCGAAGCTTTGGGCCATGCGGGGACGCCAAACATCGATGCGCTGCTGGCCGCGTTGCCGGGGGGCGAGCATGCGCCAGTGCTGCTCAATTCTGTTGCGGGCGACGCTGCCGATGCAGGCCATCTGATGGCGATGGCGGCCAGTGTCTTCGATGCGGCGATGGTCGCGCATGAAGCGATGGCGGTCGCTCACGGGTGATCGCCATGGTTCGGATTTCTCGCGGGAATATTTGGGGGAGAATGATTATGCGGAACAGGTTGAGAAGCATCGCTTCCTTCGGCCTAGCGGCGGGGATGATGTCGACGGGGGCCTTGGCGGCACCCGCTTCGCCCCTGATGCAGATGGGCAATTCGGAGCTCAAAGGCGCGCTCAAGAGCCGTTATGACACGGCCGTTGCGGCGGCGGGCGACGCAAGCTTACGGGCAGCGCAGGACAGCCGCTGGACCTGGGCCGTAGAGGCCAAGAACCAGTGCGGCATTGCGCTGGGCTTCATGAAATCCGGCACTAAGGATGCGGACAGCATCAATAAGTGCGACGACTTTGTGGCACGCCTTTCGGCGTCGCCACCGCCGCCGGTGCCGACCGCAGCTTCAGCCCCACCCGCGCTGGACTGCACGGCACCGGCGGTGTCCATATTCTTCGACTGGAACATGGACACGCCGCTGCCCGAGGGCGCGGCGACGATCAACCAGATCACGCAATCGGCCGCCCAGTGCGGTTGGACGCGGTTCGGCGTCACCGGCTACACCGATACGTCGGGCGGCAAGGGCTATAATGACGGCCTGTCGCTGCGCCGGGCGCAGAATGTCGCCGGGCTGATGAGCCAGGGTGGCATCGCGATGGACGCGATGACCGTCAGCGGGCTGGGCGAGACCCAGCTGAAAATCGAAACTGCCGACAATGTGCGCGAACCGATGAACCGTCGGGTCGAAGTCACTGCCAGCACCAATTGAGGGGAGCGCAATCATGACAATCCTGCGCAAGACATGCGGCAGCCTGATGGCGCTGTGCGCCGCGACCATGGCAACGACCGGTTGGGCACAGACCACGGACCTGAAGAGCGCCATTGCGGCCGCGATCGACAGTCATCCGGAAATCAACCAGGCGATCCAGAACAAGGAAGCGATTGAGTTCGAACGCGAACAGGCGAAGGGGTTGTATCTGCCCCGGGTCAGCGTGGAAGGATCGGCTGGCATTCGTCGGTTGGAGAATAACACGCGCCGGACGCTTGGCCTTGGCGACCAGACGCTCTACCCGCTGGAAGCAAGTGTGCTGGCCGAAGAAACGCTGTTCGATTCGGGCTATCGCGGCGCCGAAAAGCGGCGTCAGGCCGCGCGGATCGACGGAGCTGCGCTGCGCGTGGGCGAACGGTCACAGTTCGTCGCGCTGAACGTCACGCGGCAGTATCTGGATTATATGCTGCAACAGCGGGTCGTCGCGGCGGCTGAGGACAATATCGCTTTCCACCGCAAGCTGCTCGGCGATCTGGGCGAGGGCGTGTCGAAGGGGTCGATCAGCATCGCCGACCAGCAGCAGGCCGAAGAGCGGCTGCAATCCGCGCTTGTCCGCAAGAGCGAAGCTGAGCAGGACTTGACCAACGCAGCGATCAGTTTCCGCACGCTGACCGGTCTTTCGATCGATCAGGTGTCGATGCCGGATGCGGTGACGAGCGCTGTACCGCCGACGCTGGACGAAGCGATTGCGGGCGCGCGCACCAACAATCCGCTCATTCGGGAAGCTGAGGCTGACATCCAGGCGGCCCATGCAGTCGTCGACGAGGCGGAGTCCGAGCTTGGACCCAAGGTTGTGCTGGAAGGGCGCGGCCGCGTCGGTGAGGATGTGGACGGCTTCCGTGGCAGCACCAATGACGTGCAGGGCCGTGTCGTCCTGCGCTGGCAGCTGTTCGATGGCGGTATCAACCGGGCGAAGGTCCAGGAAATGACCCGTCGGGCCAGCGAGGCGCGTTTCCGGCTCAGCCAGCGTGAGCGTGAGGCGGAAGATGATGTGCGTACTGCCTGGAACCGTTGGGATACGGAAAAGAAGCGGCTGACCGACTTGTCGCGTCAGGGCACGGTGTCTGATTCCCTGCTGGTGTCCTATCGCGAGCAGTTCAACGTTGGACGCCGTTCGCTGCTCGACGTGCTGGATACGCAGAATACCCGCTTCAATACGCAGGTGCGGACGGAAACCGCCCGCTTCTCTGAAATCTTCGCGCAATATCAGATTCTGGCGGCGACCAATCAGTTGCTCGATACTCTGGGGATAGCCCAGCCTTCGGGCGCCAATCCCTATGCGCGCAAGAAATATGATGTCCCGGATCTGCCGCCCGCCGAATTGCAGCGGCGGCGCTATCCGGGCTGAGTTTCCATCTTTGGGGTCACCCCGGCTTCGGCCGGGGTGGCGCGGGGTAAACAATGTTGGGACGAAGCACATTAAGTCTGGCCGAATGGCTGGACCATCAGAGTTCGCCCGGTGACGAGCTGACCGAATGCATCGCCCATGTGGCGCGGCATTTCGATCGATCGCCGGGGATCGTGGCTCTACGGGCGGGTCTTGCCGTTGATGAATCCGGGCGTTTGCCCTTTCATCAGGCGGAATCCGCGCTGGATCAGATCGGCCTGCTGAGCGACCATGTCCGCGGGAGGCTGGACAAATGGCGGCCCGCCAACCTGCCAGCCATCCTGCCGCTAAGGGGCGAGCGTTTTCTCCTCCTGCTGGACATCAAGCAGGGCGATGCGCTGGTTCAATTGCCGCATGCGAGCGAGCCGGTATGGGCGCGGCTTTCCGACCTGGAATCCTATTTTACCGGTGAAGCGCTGGCGGTCATGGCCGATCACGGCCGCGAACGGGCCGAGGAAAGGCCATGGGACGAGCGGGCGCGGCAGCATTGGTTCTGGCGCGAAGTCTGGCGGGCGCGTGGGTCCTTTGGCTATGTCATGCTGGCGGCGGGGATCATCAACCTTCTCGCCTTCGCGTTGCCGCTGTTCACGATGAACGTCTATGACCGGATCATTCCGAACAAGGCCGCTTCCAGCCTGTGGGTATTGGGTGCGGGCGTCATGCTGGCCTTTGGGCTGGATTTTGCTTTGCGGCTCGCCCGGGCGCGGCTGGTTGACGAGGCTGGCCGGGAAATTGACGAACGGCTGTCGCAGCGGTTGTTCGAGAAGGTGATGAACGTGCCGCTCGCCAGCCGTGCGGGCAGCACAGGGGCGCTGGCACGGCGCGTGTCGGAATTTGAAAGCGTCCGGGAATTTTTCACATCGACCACCGTGGTGCTGGTGGTGGATATCAGTTTCCTGTTCGTGTTTGTCGGCATCATCGCGCTGCTGGGCGGATGGCTCGCGGTCGTGCCTGTCGTCATGATCGGCATCATGGCCACGGCCGGGTTCTTCCTTCAGCGCTCCATGGCCAGTCTGTCGCGTGATGCGCAAGCGGATGCGAGCCTGCAAAGCGCCGCGCTGGTGGAAGCGATCGGGGGCATCGAAACGCTGAAAGCATGCCGCGCCGAAGGGCGGATGCTGGAACGGTGGCGCCGTTACGCCCGGATGAGTGCATCGACGCAGGAAAAGCTGCGGCGGCTAAGCTCGACCAGCGTAACACTTGCGTCGCTATGCCAGCAGGTCACGAGCATCGCATTGGTGATCGGCGGATTTTACATGTTCGCCGCGGGCGAGATCACCATGGGTGCGATCATCGCTATCGTCATGCTGGCTGGCCGGTCATTGGCGCCGGTTGGACAGCTGGCCTTCGTCATCGTGCGAGCACGGCAGGCGATGACGACTTTAGGCAGCCTGCAGACGCTGATCGATCAGCCGGACGAGCGGCTGGACGGAGCGCGTGGTATCATCCCGAAGGTGCGCAAGGGCGCGATCGTCGCCAAGGGGCTGGAGTTCAGCTATCCGGGCGCGTCGCAGCCAAGCCTGAAGGGCATCGACCTGCGCATCGAACCGGGCGAACGGATCGGTATCATCGGGCGCGTGGCGTCGGGCAAGTCGACGCTGGGGCGGGTGCTGTGCGGTCTTTATCCTCCGGGCGGTGGCATGCTGACCATCGATGATGTGGATAGCCGCCAATATCATCCGCACGAACTGCGCGCTGCCTTCCGCTATGTCGGGCAGGATGCGGAGCTGTTTAGCGGGTCGGTGCGGGAAAATCTGCTGCTGGGCGCGCGGGACGCCGACGATGAGAAGTTGCTGGACGCGCTGGAGCGCTCGGGCGCGTCGCGCTTCTTCGGGCGGGATGCCGCCGGGTTCGACCTTCATATCGGTGAGCGCGGCAGTCGCCTGTCGGGCGGGCAGCGGAGCTTCCTGGTGTTAGCGCGGGCGTTGGTGGAGCCGACCAGGCTGCTCTTCCTCGATGAACCGACCGGGGCGATGGATAATCAGACGGAAAATCTGTTTGTCGACCATCTGGCAAAGGCGCTGGAGCCCGAACAGACGCTGATCGTATCGACGCACCGCCATGCACTGCTGCGGATCGTGGATCGGTTGATCGTGATCGACCAGGGTGTGGTTCTGGCGGACGGGCCGCGCGATGAGGTTATCGGACAGCTGCAAAAAGGAGCGGTCCAATGATCGGGCGGGCATGGAGGTTGCCAGCGTCTGAAGCTTGCATGCTCGGCCTCGGGGGCGCGCTTGTTATAGCCTTGGCGGCGGGAACGGTTGGCTGGCGCGGGCACGACGTTCCCAAGGCTGCGGTCGAAACGAAGATCATGGACGGTGCGCCCGCCATACCCCGTGAGTATCGCGCGCTGGTGGAGATCACAGAGAGCGAAGCCGCGCCCTTAACGACTGGGCAGGAGGCGGCGGTGCAGAATGGCAGGCTCCGGTTTGCGTCCGGAGCGATTGCCGCAGCATCGCCTTTCCGAACGCTTCAATCCGCAGGCGAGGACAGGAGCCGCGCGCTGCAATGCCTGACGCAGGCGATCTATTATGAAGCAGCGGCCGAACCGGAAAGCGGCCAGCGCGCGGTGGCGCAGGTCGTGCTCAACCGTGTGCGTCATCCCGCCTTCGCCAAGACGGTGTGCGGCGTGGTGTATCAGCGTTTTAACGCGTCAGTGTGCCAGTTCAGTTTCGTATGTGACGGGTCACTTGCGCGGCGACCTATGGCCGTCCTCTGGAACCGGGCGCAGCGGATCGCGGCGGCGGCGCTGGCAGGCCACGTCGAACCGAGCGTTGGCACGGCGACCCATTACCATGCCGATTATGTGTTCCCTGGATGGGCGCCGCATCTGGCGAAGCTGGTGAAGATTGGTGCGCACATCTTTTATCGCTGGCCGGGCGCGTGGGGGCTGCCGCGTGCTTTTACGGGGCGCTATGCGGGGGGTGAATATATCCCTGCCTTCGATCCATCGCAGATGGTGGCGATGAAAGCGCCGGAGATCGATTATCCCTCGGTGGCGGCACTGCCCGAACGCCGGGCGGCCAATGATGTGGGCGGGCGGATGGACCCGTCCAAGGGATGGAAGCTGTCCATTCCCGATCCTTCGCAAGGGGGCGGCGCTCTCACCAACATGCTGGCCGCGCAGGAAAAGGCGAAGGCGGTGGCGCTCGCTGCCGATGAACATGCAATGCAAGAGGCAAAACCATGATGGGGCGCTGGATCAGCTGGCTGCGGGGGCAGCCGGGCAACAAGCAGGTCATCCTGTATAGCGGCGGAGGCATGCTGGCGTTCCTGTTGTGGGCCAGCCTTGCGCCGGTGGATGAGGTGACGCACGGGCAGGGGCGGGTGATCCCGTCCAGCAAAGCGCAGGTCATCCAGTCCGCCGAGCCGACCACGATCGAGGAGATATTGGTCCGGTCGGGGCAGAAGGTCAGCAAGGGCCAGTTGCTGGTGCGTCTGGATGACGCGATGCTGGCGTCCGAACTGGGACAGTTGCAGGCGGAGACGCGATCGCTGACGGCGCGGGCGGGACGGCTGGAGAAAGAAGGCACCGGTACGGGCGCCAACTGCGCCACGGGCGGCCCCGAATGTCAGCAGGAGCAGGCGCTGGCCGCAGTCCGGCAATCTGCGCTTCGCAGCAAGCAGGATGGGCTTTCGGCCCAGGTGGAGCAGCGCCGCCGGGAATTGGGCGAGGCGCAGGCGACTATCGAGAGCCTGGGCGGCAGCGTACAGCTGGCGCGGCAGCGGGTGGCGATGCTGGAGCCGCTTGCGGCCAAGTCCATTGTCCCGCAGACCGAATTGCTCGACGCCCGGCGTGAGCTGGTGGATGCGCAAGGGCGGCTCAACGCGGCGCAGCAGCAGGCGTCGCGTGCATCGGCCGCGATTCGCGAGGCACAGGCGCAATTGTCCGAGGCGAATTTTCAGTTCAAACAGGATGCGCTGAACGAACGTAGCCAGCTGGAGGCCAAGATTGCGGTCAATAGCGAGTCCCTGCGCGGCGCGAAGGGCCGGGCGCAGCGCGCGGAAATTCGTTCGCCCGTCGATGGCGTAGTCAACGATGTGCAGGTGACGACCATCGGCGGCTTCGTGACGGCGGGCCAGAAGATCATGCAGATCGTTCCCATCGGCGACAAGTTGCTGGTGGAAGCGCGGGTGAAGCCGAACGACATCGCCTTCATAAAGACCGGTGATCGTGCGGTGATCAAGGTGACCGCCTACGACTTTTCCATCTATGGGGGCCTGAGCGGCACCGTGCAGCAGGTGTCGGCCGACAGCGTCTATGATGAAGCGACGCGGGAGGCCTATTTCACGGTGGTCGTGGAAACCGACCGCGCGTGGTTGGGCACGGGCGCGCACAAGCTGCCCATTACGCCGGGCATGGTGTGCGATGTGGAGATATTGACGGGCCGCAAGTCGGTGTTGGCCTATCTGCTCAAGCCCATCATGAAGGCGCGATCGGAGGCTCTGCGGGAGCGGTAAGCAGTGAGCGCGCTCAGCGAGCGGCGAACTGGACCGGCTGCGGCGTCTTCACGCGATAGCCGTGGGTCCAGCGTCCGTAGGCGTTGAAGCTCATGATGGGCCGATAGTCGCTGACCTCTGAAGAAGGCAGCACCCGATCTGTCATATTGTCTAGGACCATCAGGTCGCTGCCTACACGCACTGCCAGCACCGCGTGATCGGCCTGCCTCACCAGATCGCGTGCGATGACGAGGAACATGGCGTGGCGATCGAAGCCAGCTGCTTCCAGAAGCTGCATCTTGGCGATGGCGTAGTCTTCGCAATCGCCAGCCCCGCGTTGGAGCGACTGGCTGGCTGAAGCCCAGCTGTCGCGGCCCTGCCGATCGTCAACGAAGCGTAGGCGGCTGTTGACCCAGCTATTTACCATTTCCACCTGCCGTAGTCCGGCGGCGGCGCGCGCCGACCGCAAGAGGCTGGCCGACAGGACCGTAGCCGGAGCGGAGCGGGCAGCGGCGGCCCATTTGTCGTCGAGCGGCGTCCGGCTGACTGCCATCGCAACCGATCCGAAGATGTCCGGCTGTCCCGCGCGCGGCGCTGGAGCAGATGGCAGCGGGGTGGGCTTGGGCATGGCGAAGGGGGCCGCAGGCGCTGTGATGAGGTCGCGCATGAAGGTGGGCACGAGGTCGGGCTGCTTATAGCTCAGTGCAGGCTGGCTGAGGGTCAGGCGGATGCCTTGCAATTCCCATCCGGGCATCCGCCACAGCGTCCGGTCAACGCGGCTGTCGTTGACGATAGCCTGCGGTTCCGCGACTGGCGGGGCCCAGTTGAAGGATGACGTGCTGCCCTGCTGCGCGCTGATGGCTGCGAGGCGGCTCACGCCGCCTGCGAGCAGGGTGGACGCCAGGCGATCGGTCTGTCCATAGTCTGCGCCCTTCAACGCGGCGCTGGTGATGCCGGTCGGCGTAAGGGTTTGCGCAAGCGCGGCGCCGCTCTGAACCGACAGCAGCAGAGCCGGTGCGGCAAGCGGTGCGATGCGAAGGATCTGGGCGAAGCCTGACATGCTTGCCCGTATCGCGCGGAAGATTGAACATCCCGTCGCCCGCAGTGGTTAATGCTGCGGTAGCCACTAAATCTGGAGGGGGCACTGTCGCGCGGCGATGCTTGCCCGCGAGAGGGTTAGGCGTCGATCGCTTCTTCGTCCACCGTCGCGGCATTTTCCTGGATAAAGGCGAAGCGGTGGGCGGGGTTGGTTCCCATCAGGCGCTCGACCAGTTCGCGTACTTGCTGGCGATCCTCGATGTCGTCGGGCAGGGTGATGCGGATGAGGCTGCGGGTCTTGGGGTCCATGGTGGTTTCGCGCAGCTGGCCCGGATTCATCTCGCCCAATCCCTTGAAGCGGCTGACTTCGACCTTCTTGCCCTTGAACTCGGTGCGCAACAATTCTTCGCGATGGGCATCGTCGCGGGCGTAGAGGCTCTTGCCCCCGGCGACGAGGCGATAAAGCGGCGGCTGGGCGAGATAGAGGTGCCCGCGTCGCACCAGTTCCGGCATTTCCTGGAAAAAGAAGGTCATGAGCAACGTCGCGATATGCGCGCCATCGACATCAGCGTCGGTCATGATGACGACGCGTTCGTAGCGGAGATTGTCGGGATTGCAGTCCTTCCGCGTGCCGCAACCGAAGGCCAGGATCATGTCCGCGATTTCCTGGTTCGCCAGGATCTTTGCGTTATTGGCGGAAGCGACGTTCAAGATTTTGCCGCGTAGGGGCAGGATCGCCTGCGTCTTGCGGTCGCGCGCCTGTTTGGCCGACCCGCCTGCCGAATCGCCTTCGACCAAAAAGATTTCCGTGCCTTCGGGATCGTCGGTCGAGCAATCGGTGAGCTTGCCGGGCAGGCGCAGCTTGCGGGCCGAGGTCGCGGTCTTGCGCTTGACCTCCTTTTCCGCCTTGCGCTTCAGGCGCTCGTCCATGCGGTCGATGACATAGGCGAGCAGCGCCTTGCCGCGCTCCATATGGTCCGACAGATAATGGTCGAAATGGTCGCGCACCGCGTTCTCGACGAGGCGAGCGGCTTCCGGACTGGTCAGGCGATCCTTGGTCTGGCTCTGGAATTGCGGATCGCGGATGAAAACGGACAACATGATTTCCGAAGAGGTCACGATGTCGTCTGCGGTGATGTCCTTCGCCTTCTTGTTGCCGACCAGTTCGGCGAAGGCGCGGATACCTTTGACCAAAGCGGCGCGCACCCCGGTCTCGTGCGTGCCGCCGTCGGGTGTAGGGATGGTGTTGCAGTACCAGCTGTAACTGCCGTCCGACCAAAGCGGCCAGGCGATCGCCCATTCGACGCGGCCTGCGGTGTCAGGAAAATCCTGGCTGCCAGAGAAGAAGGCGCTGGTGGCGCATTCGCGTGTGCCGATCTGTTCCTTCAAATGATCGGCTAAACCGCCGGGGAACTGGAACACGGCCTCGGCTGGCGTGTCGTCGCTTATGAGTTCGGGCGCGCATTTCCAGCGGATTTCGACGCCTGCGAACAGATAGGCTTTGGAACGGGCAAGCCGGTAAAGGCGGGCGGGCTTGAATTTCTGCTCGCCGAAAATGTCTTGATCGGGGATGAAGCTGACCGATGTGCCACGCCGGTTAGGTGCCCCGCCAATCTTCTGAAGGCCGCTGGTAGGCAAGCCCTGCGCGAAGCTTTGACGGAACAATTCCTTGTTGAGCGCGACTTCGACCACGGTCACGATCGAAAGCGCGTTCACTACGCTGATGCCGACGCCATGCAGGCCGCCGGACGTGGCATAAGCCTTGTCGGTGAACTTGCCGCCCGAATGAAGCGTGGTGAGAATCACTTCCAGCGCCGATTTGCCGGGAAATTTGGGGTGCATGCCAACCGGAATGCCCCGGCCATTGTCGGTGATGGTCAACTTATTGCCGGGCTCCAGCGTGACCTCGATCCGGGTGGCGTGTCCCGCGACCGCTTCGTCCATGCTGTTGTCGAGCACTTCGCTGGCGAGATGATGGAGCGCCCGCTCGTCCGTCCCGCCGATATACATGCCCGGACGGCGGCGAACCGGCTCCAGTCCTTCGAGCACTTCGATGGAGGATGCATCGTAATCGGAGGAGGAAAGCGGCTGGCTCGCGAACAGATCGGACATGCGCACAAGCTATAAGCGGGTCGGCGGCGGGCGCAAGCAGGAGCTATGAAGAAGGGGCCGGTCTCATCGACCGGCCCCTTCAAATTTCAGAGCTGAATGCAGGTCAGCGAACGCGCGGACCGCCGAAAGGCAGAGGCGGAGGCGGACGGCGCGTGCCGCGCGGCAGCTGAGCCTGATAGGCCCGGCCGCAATGTTCCACGCAATAAGGGAAGCCGGGGTTCACTGTTTCACCACAGAAGTGGAAGTCCGGTTCGCCCGGATGGCCCATCGGCCACTTGCAGATACGCTCGGTCAGATCGAGCAGCGACGTCTTGCCTGCGATTTCCGGGCTAGGCTTTGCAGGGACCAGGCGGCGGGGAGGGGCAGGTGGGATCGGTGCCTGCTGGTCGCCGGGACCCTGGCGAAGGAAGCCGCCCGGACCAACCGATATGATGCGTGGCTGCGGCGCGGGTGCAGGAGCGTCTGCGGCAGGAGCTGCGGCAGACTGTGCGGGCGCGGGCGCAACCGACGGCGCGGGGCGTGCGGGCGCCGGCGCGCTATGTTGCACGGGCGCGGCAGGTTTGGGCGCTTCGGCCTCAGGTGCAGGCTTGCGGACGGGGGCAGCCTTTTTGGGCGCCTCGTTCGGCTTTACGGGCGAAGGGCGTGATTGCAGGCCAAGGCGATGCGCCTTGCCGATCACGGCATTGCGGCTGACACCGCCCAGTTCGTCTGCGATCTGGCTGGCGGTCAGGCCTTTTTCCCACATTCCCTTGAGCTGGTCGATACGCTCGTCGGTCCAGGACAATGAATGACTCCTCAAATTCTCTGGCTAGCGCCCTATATGGGACGCGCCTGCACAGGTTAAAGCCCATGCACAACGCCCTTGCGGCACAACAGACCAGCCGATAGTCGATCGAAGCATGAACGAACAGCCCCAATTTTCCGTATCCGCCTCTTCGCCTCCTCCTTTTCATGAGCCGGGTGAGCTTGTCATTCGCAACGTCAACTGGGCGGGCACCCGAGCGCTCTACCAGAAAGAGGTGCGCCGCTTCATGAAAGTGCAGCTCCAGACCATCTGGGCGCCTGCCGTCACCACGCTGATGTTCCTCATTATTTTCTCGATCGCGTTGGGCGGGGCGAACCGGCAGGTGCTGGGCGTCCCCTTCGCGGACTTCATCGCGCCGGGGCTGATGATCATGGGCATGATGAATAATGCCTTTGCAAATAGCAGCTTCTCCCTGCTGGCTGGGAAGATGCAGGGTACGCTGATCGACTATCTGATGCCGCCGCTTTCCAATAGCGAGTTGCTGCTGGCTTTGGCAGGCGCGGCGGTGACGCGGGCGTTTTGTGTGGGATTGGCGTTATGGGGCGCGATGGCGCTGTGGCCGGGCGTCCATGTAACACCGGCGCATCCCTGGGCGATCGTCTGGTTTGGGCTGATGGGGGCGGCACTGACAGCGTTTATCGGGGTACTGACATCGATCTGGGCGGAAAAGTTCGATCATGCCGCCGCGATCACCAATTTCGTGATTGGGCCGATGACGCTGCTGTCGGGCACCTTCTATTCCATTGACCGGCTGGCGCCCGTGTTCCGCGCAATCAGCCATGCAAATCCGTTTTTCTACGCGATATCGGGCTTTCGTTATGGCTTCGTCGCGGCGGCGGATGGGGATGTTGTCGTGGGGAGCATCGTGCTGTTGGTGCTCAACGTGGCTCTGGCACTGCTGTGCTATGTGCTGTTGAAGCGTGGATGGAAGCTCAAAGCCTGATTTAGCCTCGGCGTTAATGGATCAGATGAACCCGGCTATCACGGGAATGGTCAGGGTCATGACGAACAGGCCCCCTGCCGCGATCAGCCAATGATGGAGACGGGGAAGGCCGATGTCATCCCGGCCCCCCTCCGGTTGAACATTCATCAGATGACGCCCTTGCCGCCCACGCGGGTTAGGGCAAAGCCTGCTGCTTCGGCTTCGCTGCGCGGATAGATGTTGCGCAGGTCGATGAGCAGAGGCTTGTTCATCGAAGCGGCAAGACGCTTGAGATCGAGCGCGCGGAAAATGTCCCATTCCGTGACCAGCACGAGTGCGTCGGCGCCAGTCGCGGCCTCGTAGGCATCTTTCGCCATGGTGACGCCCGACATCATCGGTCGGGCGACATCCATGCCTTCGGGATCATAGGCGACGATCCGTGCGCCCGCATCCTCCAGAGCCTGGACGATGGCGAGGCTGGGCGCATCGCGCATGTCGTCAGTGTTGGGCTTGAACGTTAGGCCAAGCAGCGCAACAGTCTTGCCGCGCGCTTCGCCGCCCAACGCCTTGACGATTTTGCGACCCATTGCACGCTTGCGCAGGTCGTTGACCTGCACCACCGTTTCCACGATGCGGATCGGCGTGTCGTAATCCTGCCCCGTCTTCACCAGCGCGAGCGTGTCCTTCGGGAAGCAGGAGCCGCCATAGCCGGGGCCTGCATGGAGGAATTTGCTGCCGATCCGGTTGTCGAGGCCAATGCCGCGCGACACGTCCTGCACCTCGGCGCCGACAGCTTCGCACAAGTCGGCCATCTCGTTAATGAAGGTGATCTTCGTCGCGAGGAAGGCGTTGGCGGCATATTTGATCAATTCCGCCGTGCGCCGTCCAGTGAACATGACGGGTGCCTGATTGAGGTTCAGCGGCCGGTAAATCTGCGCCATGACGGTCATGGCCCGTTCGTTGCCGGTGGTGCCCACGACGACGCGATCCGGCCGTTTGAAATCGCTGATCGCAGCGCCTTCACGGAGGAATTCCGGGTTGGAGATCACCTGGATATCGAGGTCCGGGCGTACTTCCTGGACGATGCGCTCAACCTCGTCACCCGTGCCAACCGGCACGGTCGATTTGGTGACGATGACCGTCGGGCCGTCCACAGCTTCGGCAATTTCGCGTGCGGCGGCGTAGACGTAGCTGAGGTCCGCATGGCCATCGCCGCGGCGTGAGGGCGTACCCACGGCGATGAAGATCGCGTCCGCGCCTTTCACGCCCGCAGCAAGGTCGGTGGTGAAGGTGAGCCGACCGGCTGTCGCGTTGTTGGCAACGAGCTGATCAAGGCCGGGTTCATAGATCGGCATACGGCCGGACAAGATCGCATCGATCTTGCCAGCGTCCTTGTCGACGCACACGACGTCATGGCCGAAATCGGCGAAACACGCGCCCGAAACCAGGCCGACATATCCCGTGCCGATCATCGTGATCTTCATAAACTACCCGCTGCCTCGTTCGAAAAAATGAAGGATTGACTGCGCCCTAGCATAGGTCATCGCACCTGCGAAAGCGCGCGTCGGAATTACCCCTTGTTCAGGGGATGGTTACGATTTGCTGGCAGGGGGTAGCCTTAAAGGCTCGCATCAGGGGGCAAAGATGAAAGTTGCGGTGGTATTCGGGACCCGCCCCGAAGCGATCAAGCTGTTTCCCGTCATTCACGCGTTGCGCGCGCGGGATCATGTCGACGTGCGCGTGATCGTCACGGCGCAGCATAGAGGGTTGCTGGATCAGGTACTCGACATTGCGGGTATCAAGCCGGACATCGACCTCGACGTCATGACGCCGAACCAGACTCTGGATGGTCTCACGGCAAAGCTGATCGTCGATCTGGGCAAGGCGTTCGATGCGGAGAAGCCGGATCGGATCGTCGTGCATGGTGACACGCTGACGACCATGGTAGCGAGCCTTGCCGCCTACTATCGGCAAATTCCGGTCGCGCATGTGGAAGCGGGATTGCGCAGTGGGGATATTTATCATCCCTGGCCTGAAGAGGTGAACCGGCGCGTCGTCGCTTGCGTGGCCGACATGAACTTTGCGCCCACCGGCGCGGCGGCCGATGCCCTGATGCGGGAAAATCGCGATGCGGCCAGCATTCACATCACCGGCAACACGGTGATCGACGCGCTGCTTGCGACGCGCGAGCGGATTGCGGGCACGCCAGCCCTCGCGGCGGGCCTTGATGAACTGGCGTCGCGCTTTTCAGGGAAGCGCATCATCGCCGTCACCAGCCATCGACGGGAAAATTTCGGCGGGGGCATGGAAGCGATTGCCCGATCCATCGCCGACATTGCGGCTCGTCCGGATGTGGCGGTGATCTTCCCCGTTCATCCCAATCCCAATGTGCGCCCGATTATGGAGGCGGTCCTTGGGAAGCTGCCGAACGTCGCGATGATCGAACCGCTCGATTATCCGCATTTCGTGCGACTGCTCGACATGTGCCATCTGGTCCTGACCGACAGCGGCGGCGTGCAGGAGGAAGCGCCGTCGCTTGGCAAGCCGGTGCTGGTGATGCGCGAAACAACCGAGCGACCTGAGGGCGTGGAGGCCGGGACGGCCAAGCTGGTGGGCACCGACCGTGCCCGCATTGTTGGTGAGGTGTTGGCGTTGCTCGACGATGACGAGGCTTATCGGGCGATGGCACGGGCGCATAATCCCTTTGGCGATGGCCGCGCGGCGCAGCGGATCGCGGCTGTCATCGCGTCGGGAAGCGTCGAGGCGGAAGGTCTGGAGGAGGCGGCATAGCTTGGCCGCGCCCGTCTGCTGATCCTGCGTTCGCCAACAGTTTTCGACCTCATCGTCCGGGGATCGTTCGTTACCGGAATCTTCAGCATTTGCCTTCAAAAACAGGGGCAACTGATAGATTTTCCGGGATTATTGCATGCCTATCGACAAGCAGCAGAAGGTTTCCGTCATCGGGCTGGGTTATATCGGGCTGCCGACTGCGGCCCTTATCGCCCGCGGCGGAGCGCATGTCGTGGGCGTCGATGTCAGCGCTCATGTCGTTGAAACCGTCAATTCGGGCCGAGTGCATATAGAGGAAGTCGATCTGGATGGCCTGGTGCAGGGCGTGGTCGCGCGCGGGAACCTGCGGGCTAGCCTGACTGTCGAACCGAGCGACGTTTTCATCATCGCTGTTCCCACGCCGGTAGCGGAAGATCGCGCGCCGGATATCTCCTATGTGCTGAACGCGGCGCGAACCGTTGCTGAGGTACTGAAAGCGGGCAACACGGTAATATTGGAGTCCACATCACCCGTCGGCACCACTGAGGCCATGCGGGACCTGTTCGCGAAGATTCGCCCTGACCTCAAAATGCCAGGACCGGGCACGGCCGGGGACGTCGCAATCGCCTATTGCCCGGAGCGCGTTCTGCCGGGCCGCATTCTGGTCGAATTGATCGACAATGACCGTTGCATCGGCGGCATAACGCCGCGATGCGCGCGCAAGGCATTGGCCTTTTACCGTCAGTTCGTGCGGGGAGCCTGCATCACGACCAGCGCGCGTGCCGCCGAGATGGTGAAGCTCGTCGAAAACAGCTTCCGCGACGTCAATATCGCCTTCGCCAACGAATTGTCCGTCATTGCGGAAGGCATGGACATTGACGTGTGGGAAGTGATCCGCCTCGCCAACCGTCACCCGCGCGTGAACATCCTTCAACCCGGACCGGGAGTGGGCGGGCACTGTATCGCAGTGGACCCCTGGTTCATCGTCCATGGCGATCCGGAGAATAGCCGCCTGATCCGCGCCGCGCGCGAGGTGAATGATGCAAAGACCGACCATGTCGTTGCAAAGGTATCGGACCTGATAGACGAGTTTCCGGGCGAGGACGTCGCCTGCCTCGGCCTGGCCTTCAAAGCAAATATCGACGATTTCCGCGAAAGTCCCGCCGTGAAAGTGGCAAGCCGTCTGGCCCGCCGTTACGGCCGCCGCATCAAGTTGGTTGAGCCTTACGCGCAGGCTTTGCCCATGGAGTTTGCGGGCACCGGGGCGGAACTCATCGATCTCGATACGGCTCTGGAACAATGCGGCGTTTTCGTCATTCTGGTTGATCATGATATGTTCAAATCAGTCCCGGTGGACGAGCGTTTTGGCAAGGCGGTTTACGATACGCGCGGCGTATGGCCGGACCAGCCGCGCCGCCTGCCGCACGATCAGCCGGGGCGTATGGCGGGTTGACCGAGAGCTGCTTGGCCCAGAGCGCCTTGGCCGCAGTTGCCATGGCCATTTAGCCTCGCTAACCCCGCCCAAGCGTTTCGCCCCTCGGCGGACTGTTTGAAAGGCGTGGGGAATTTTCACCAATGGGCTGGCCGACCAACAGGAAGCATAGGGCTCTGGCCATCATTCTGGCCTCTGCCTCGCTTGGCGGCTGTGCAACGGTTGAAGACGCCCCCCGAGAAGCGGCCGCCTATGCGGTGATACCCGCCCCGCAGGCTGTCGGCCTGGACTATCACATCGTTCCTGATGATGTGCTGCGGGTGCAGATATATCATGAACCCGGCCTGTCGCTGGAGGATGCGGCGGTCACGGCGGCGGGTATGGTGCGTCTGCCGTTGATTGGCGATGTGCCGGTCGCAGGCTTGTCCGCCAGCGAGGCCTCAGACGTGATCGCTGGAAAGCTCGGCGAGCGTTATCTGGTTTCCCCTCAAGTTACCGTCTTCGTCAAAAAGGCCGTCGGTCGTCGCATCACTGTGGATGGCGAGGTGAGGCAGCCAGGGCTTTATCCCGTCGAAGGACGCGTCGGGTTGCTGCAAGCTGTCGCGTTGGCGAGGGGGCCGAGCCGCCTTGCCAGCCTGAAGCAGATCGTCGTCGTTCGTCTGGTGGAAGGCGAACGGAAAGCGGCGATGTTCGACTTGAACGCGATCCGCCGGGGCGAGGCGCTGGACCCTGAAATTCTGCCGGGCGATACGATCATAGTTGGGCTATCACGAGCGAAGGCCATTCTGGGCGGGACATTGCTGGCGCTGCCTGTGCTGGGGGCGGCCTTTGTGTCTCTCGACGGAGAGCATTGATGGCAGGCCGTACGATCCGCATCGATAACGACCATGCGCCCTTTGGACCGGAGGGACGCAGCGCTCGCATTGTGACGGCCGCCCGCGCTGCCTGGACGGCGATATGGCGTCATCGTATCATCCTGTTGGTCACCATGGCGCTTTGTGTGCTGGCGGGCACCATTTTCATACTTCTTTCGACGCCTGATTACCGCGCTACAGCTTCGGTCGAGGTCGAGGACGTACCCGCAGGCGCGGCGGGAGCAGGAGCAATCCAGCGCCCGGCCGCGCCCGCTGACAATGAAGCGCTGATGCAGACCGAGTTGGAGGTGCTCCGCAGCCGCGCCTTGGCCGAAGATGTGGCCCGCGAGTTGGCGTTGGTCGGCAGCCGAACCTTTTTTGATGGTATGAATGAACGGCGCCCCGAGCGCGGGTCCGGATCGCTCAGCCAGCGACAGGTCGAAACCGAAGCCATCATCGGCCTTCTGCGCGACAACCTGGAAGTGGAGTTGCCCGGCAAAAGCCGTGTCATCCGCATCAGCTTCACAAGTGCCGATCCCATATTATCGGCGCGGGTCGCGAACAGCTATGCCGACAGTCTGATCAGAGCGGACCTGAAGCGCGGATTTGAATCCGGCGTTCAGGCGCGACGTTTTCTGTTGGGGGAGCTGGACAGTGCGAGACGGGATCTGGAGCGCGCCGAACGAGACCTTGCCGCCTATGCCGCTCAGACCGGGGTGCCTTCAGCGACGGATGTGGATGGAGGCGAAAGGTCCGCCGACTCGAACGGTACGACCGCGACGCGGCTTGCGCAGTTGAATGCCTTTCGCGCTCAGGCGACCGCAGATCGCATCGCAGCGCAGAAGCGTTGGGAAAGCGCCCGCCTGTCCAGTGTCGAGACGCTGCCTGAAGTGCTGAACAACGGCGCGATGCAGCAGCTGATGACGCAACGGGCGCAAGCGCGGGCAGCGGTGGTGGAGGAGCGGCAGTTTCGCAAGGACGCCCATCCCGAAATGCGGGAGGCCCGGGCACGGCTGGCCGCGCTGGACGATCAGGCGATTGTAATGGCGAACAGCATCCGCGCCTCCTTGCACGAGCAGTTTGAAGTTGCCGTACATGGTGAGAAGCAGATCGAGGCTGAGATCGCAGGCGTGGAGCGCCAGGCGCAGGCAGAGCGTGGACGGGGCGTGCAGATGAGCATCCTCGAGCGCTCGGTCGATACATATCGGCTGCTGCATGACAGCCTGCTTCAGCGTTATCGTGACATGGCATCGCAAGCTGGTTTTCAGGCGGGGCGCATACAGCCGTTGGACCGTGCCGCCGTCCCTTCACGGCCATCGTCGCCGAATATCGGCATCACGATGCTGATGGCTTCGCTTGGCGGTCTGTTGCTGGGTTTGCTGATGGTCGCGGGACGCCATGTGTTCGATGACGCCGTGACGTCTGCCGATACGCTGGCGGAGCGTGCGAACATGCCGCTGCTGGGGACGGTTCCGGTTACCGACAAGCCGGCTGCGGAAACCTATGTGCCGATTGCATCCTCGCTGTTGCTCGCATCCTCGGCGGGGTTGCCTGCTTCCATCCTGATCACCAGCGCGCAGGAAGGTGAAGGCAAATCTTCGACCGTCCACGCACTGGCTCTCGCCCTTGCCAAGCTCGATCGCCGAGTGCTGGTGATCGACGCTGACATGCGTCGGCCGCGACAGCATGGCCTGTTCCATGTCACGCCCGAACGCGGCCTCAGCGAAGTCATGACGGGACAGGCCAAGGCGGAGGATGTGATCGTCGGTAGCGATGTCCCTGGGGTATCGCTTCTGCCTAGCGGCGCGATCCCGCCTAATCCCGCTGAACTTCTATCTACGTCCGCGTTGGACGTGCTGCTCGCGGCCGTTCAGGGACGTTATGACACGGTGCTGATTGATGCACCTCCGATCTTGGGTGTCCCGGATACTTCGCTACTCGCGTCGAAGGCGGAGGCGACGGTGCTGATCGTGGAGTGGGGGCGCAACCATCATGGTGGCCTGAGAGTGGCTGTAGACCGCTTGCGCCGGGCGGGCGGCGCCATCATTGGCGCAGTGCTGACCAAGCAACAGGGCCGCGCGTTTGAATATGAGTATCATAGGAACGGGTAGGGGCTGACTGTCTCCGTCGCTCTTCATCGAGTGAGGGGCCGGACTTGCGATGCCAGCTAGGGCATCACCCTTTTGACGCCCGGCATGGTCCGGTTCCATCCTCGCGATGGCTTCCTCGGTCTTTGTCCGCGAATTTTACTGACGCAGCCGTTCAATCGCCTGAGCTAGCGCGACGTAGAGCTTGCCCATATCGGACGAAAGCACCGCCACCCCAAGCGCATTGCCGTCCCGCGCGGAAAGGATGATCCGCAGCATGGATTCAAAATCGTGGATGTAGCGGTTCACATGCTCCTGGAACTCGGCATCATTGTCATAGTGCAGGGCGATCTCACGCGATTCCCCTGCATCCAGCAACTTGACCGCCCGGCGGGTGAAAACACCGCGATCGCCCTTGAGATAGGAGGCCCAGGCCGAGTCTGTCACGTCGTTCGACAGGATTTTGGCGACGTCGATCGAGGTGCTGTTGAGCGATTCGATAAGCAGGGCCGATCGGCGCGCAAAATGATCGCGGTCGCGGTCTTCGGCGGCCCGCTCCGCTTCCTCGATCCGGGATTGAACGCTCGCACTTGTGTCGGCAATTGTCAGCAGCTGCCGCGTAAGGCGATCGGATGCCTGGTGCGCAGCGCGAACAGCCTCCTCCGCGACCTGAGCGAGCTTTTCGATCTGCGCCGTTACCTTGTCATCGACTGCCTGCTGAAGGGCGGCCTCGCTGGCTTCAGCAAGAGACTGCGCGGCGTCCGGGATGGCACGGCCTAGTGCTTGGCGCGCTCGCTCGGCAGCTTGATCGGCGGTATCCTTGACGCGCAGCAATGCGGTCACCAGCAATGGGCCAGCGCCTTCGGTGATTCGCGTCGCGTCCTGATGAGCGTGATCGAGGGCTGTGCGGAGCTTCTCAACCAGTTCGCGGTTGGCCTCCACCCCGCTTTGCGTGCTTTCCAGCCATTCGGTAAGGCGGCGGCCCTGACCGCGTAGCAGTTCCTCAGCCTCTTGGGTGCGGCCGACCAGCGCTTCGGAAATGGCCTCCAGCCGCTCCATTTCCGGTGCCGCGCTATCAAGCAGTTCGCGGCTCGTGGAAATGCGCGTGTCGAAGCGCTGCAATGCGGCGGGGAAGGTTTCGTCCAGCTCCCGGACGCTAGAATCAAGGGCGACAAGTAGGGTTTCCGCACAGCTGATCAGCTTTTCCGCCGTAACCCCACCGGCAGCCAGGGCGTCATCGATCCGCTGCGTTTCGACGGTAAGGCGGGAAAGTGCCTCGGTAAGCCGATCGTTGCGGGACAAGGCGCTTTCTTCCAGCGCGGCAAAACGTGACTGCGCGCTTTCGATGGCCTCGCCAAGCGTCGCATGCAGGCCGGACACGAGCGCGCGTTGTCCTTCGACCAGATCGTTGATCTGGTGGAGGCGGCTTTCGACCTCGCTCATGTGATCGGAAATGGCCGAGACGGTTTCGTCGCCGATGCTCTGGATATCGCCGCGTGAGCGCGTCACCAGCGCGTCGAGAGCCTCCGCCTGTCGCGCCAGACCCTCTTCAGTGAAGGTCACGCCTTCCTTCGCGCGGGCGAAGGCGGCTTCAGTGCGTTCACGAAGTTGAGTTTCGATCTGTTCGGAGTCATGTGACAGAGCAGCGAGAGCGTTCTGGCTCGTCGCGGCAATGCCCGCCTGAGCCGTTTCAACGAGCGCGCGGAGCGCCTCAGCTTGCGCCGTCAGATCACGATCGGCCGCCGCCATGCTCTGCTGTGCATGCGCCACAGTCGTTTCAAGGCGCTGCCGCACGTCCCCTTCAACCCGGTCAAGGTTTTGCGTGAGCAATTCGATCGTCGCTTCGGCACTATTGGTTATGCCAGCGCGTGCGCGTTCCAGCAGGCTGGCGAGGGTGCTTGCCTGCCGATCCAGTTCAGCTGCTCCTTCCTGCATCGTCAGGCGGGCGCTTTGCGCTGTGGCGTCGATCCGCCCAGCCGCAATGTCGGCCATGCCGTTCACTTCCTCGGTCGCGGAGCGGGTAGCCTCCTGCAACTGGGTGAGCTGGCTCGACAGGCTCTTCGTAGCGGTCAGTGTGCGGGCGCGGGCATCGTCGGACAGTTCGCCAAGAGCGTGAAGCCGAGCCTCCAGCGTGTCGATCCGTTCCGCCAGCGCATGGCCGTTATCGATGATCTGCGCTGCCATGCGACTGGCCCGATCCTCCAGTTCCGGCATGGCAGAGATCAGGGCATCCATGCGCGTAACGAGGGCGGCTCCTGCGCGCTCGGCAGCTTCCGCCTTTTCGGTCGTGCTGTGGGCGCGACTGGCGATAAGTTCGGCAGAGGCCTCCATATTGCTGCTGGCGGCCGCGCCATAGCTGTCGAGCAGTTCGGCCTGGTCCTGCATGGCCTCTCGGGCGGTAGCCAGCTGATTGTTAATGCGGCTGAGCCGGGCTTCCAGCTGCTCCGCCTCCGCGTGTAGCGCGCGCGCCGTGTCGAGATAGCGGCGCGACTCGGCTCGGCTGGTGCGAGCGAGCAGCAGATAGCAGACGCCAAGCCCCACGACCGGCAGCAATATGGTCGTGATCAGGCCAGGCCACGCAGCAGGGCCTGCCTGCCATTGGTTCGTCGAGACTGTCGCCCATCCAGCAAAGCCAAGCCACAGCAGAGCTGCGAAGCCGAATATGGCCTGCGTCCGCCGACTGAAAGGATCGCCGTGCTCCTCCGCCTCGACGTCTTCATCGCTGTCATCGACGACCTGCTCCAACAGCAGTGTATCGTCCTTCCGCGACTCGTCAGAAGTCGCGATGCTTTTGTCTCGCCAAAATTCGACGATGGTGCTGCCCCCGGTCATGACCCCATCCTACCATCTTTTCAGCGCAACAAAATGCCCTGTTACCAAAACTTAACGCAAGCCCGATAGCGTTCGGCCCATGTCATACGATCCTGGTGCCCTGAATGCTGCTCTTGCTGCCGCTGTCGGCGAAGATTTCACGCTGATCGCGGACCTTCGTGTGGCCTTCATGGAAAGCGCCGAACGCCAGCTGGACCTCCTCCGCAATGCGCAGTCCGACGCGAACTGGGAAGTCGCATCATGGCGGCTGAAGGGGTTGGCGGCGAGTTTTGGCCTTACGCACCTCATGGCATTGGCTGATGAGGCAGCGGATTGTGCAAGGGGCGATCCCCGCATTCTTCGTCAATTGCGGATGGCGATTGACCGTCTTCAGCAGACCTGAATCGCAGCATGCTTGCGTGATGGCGGCAGCCTTGCGAAAAGGCAGGTTCACACAAGAACGGGTCAGTTCCATCTCAGCATGACTTTTGCGGCCATTCTCAGCGCCAGCCGGGCGTCCAGCGATTCTTCGGCGGCCCTCCGCGCCAGCCTGCATTTTGCGGGGCAGACGCTGGTCGAATATCAGGCGCGCCAAGCTGCCCGGGCGGGGGCAGATCGCATCATGATACTTGTGAGTGTCATAACGCCCGCCCTTTCACAGGCGGTGGACAGGTTGAGTGCCGACGGGATTTCCGTCGCCCTGGTTCGCGATATGGTGTCCATGGTCCGGGACGCGCCGCGCGATGCAGATGTGGTTCTGGTTGCTGACGGGGTCGTCATTGCACAGGGTCATTTCGATGCCATAGCCGAGCGGGAGGGCAACGCCCTTCTGGTCACGGATGACAGTCATGCCAGCGCTCCGCTGGAAAGGATCGATGCAGGTCAGCGATGGGCTGGCCTGGCCCGGATCAGTCCAGACCTGCTTTTCGGCACGCTCGACATGATCGGTGACTGGGACCTGTCGCTGACACTCGTTCGAGCGGCCGTGCAGAATGGCGCTCGCCGAATCACTGTTCCACAGGATGATCTGCTGACGGGGCGCGTAGCGCTGGTCGATGGGCAGGCGCAGGCGGATCTGGTCGCTCAAGCGGTGATGTCCGCTGGTTCGTCGGCGAAGAGAATGCGGGGCTTGGCTGAACATTATATTTTGTGCCCTGCCGCTCGATTGTTCAGCCCCGCCCTGATGCGCACCCAAGTCCCGGCGGCACAAGTGCGCATTGCAGCCATGGCTTTGGGTGCGATTGCCCTAGTGCCGATAGAGTTGCTTTGGCCCGCGACGGGGTTCCTTTTGTTATTGCTGGCATTAGGGCTCGCGGAAATCGCGGATCGGCTGGATGAACTGGCCCTCCGATCGCCACCGGCTGGATGGACCGCATTCGTTGTCCCCTTCTTCGCGGTTGGCGGTATATCCCTCGCAGGAGGGAGCGTGCTTGCGACATGCCTCGCGCTGCTGCTTGCCATCATTCAATTTGCTGACCGCTGGAACAGGACGGGGGGAGCGAGGGCCTGGATGATCTTCACGCCCGCAAGCGCGGTGATCCTTCTGTTACTGACGACTTCGCTGGGCGCGGCGATGATGGGTTTTCAAGTCGCAATGCTGGCCGCCATAGCATCCGCAGGTGCGATCATCCTGCGCAAACCCGCCTGATATATTTCACGCATAGGGTTTAGTGCATTTTAAGGACGTGCGGCTATGTTGGCCGCCATGAGTGCCTTTTCGTTCCTTACCGGACCAACGGCGGCGGACAGTTGGCCTGCGGCACGCGTCCTGGCCGGCATGTCCGCCGTGCCCGTGGGTCATGCCATTGATCTGGCATTTTTCTTTCCCAATGAAGGGCGGGAACGTCACGATGCGCTGATGGCCGAAACGCGGCGCCATCTGGGCGGCTGCGTCACTGGCATCGAACATGCCCTGCGATTCGCTCTCGACCGGCCAGACGTGACGAGCCTGCTGGCGCAGCAGCCCGAAGCGATTTGCTGGCCGACCATTTGCGCTCAGCCAACATTGCTCGGCCCGGCGTTGCTCTCCCACATGCAGATGCGTGCAGGTGTTACGCTATTGCTGCGGCAATTTGGTCAGCCCGATGATCGATTGGACGAGACGGAAGCAGAGATCATCTTTCCCACCGATGATCCAACCGTGACGGAAGCGCTTGCCGCCCTTGCCATGGCGGAGGGACGTTGGCTGACGCTGGGCGGGGAAGACGAGCCAATGCAGCCGGATATTCCTGCCGAACATTATGCGGAACTCCTATGGACCGCTGCCGCGTGCCTGATGGCTGTCGTTCAGCGGATGTCGTTATTGGATGCTGGAGAAATCCTGCCCGCGGTCGAAAAAGCTGGGTGGGCCTTATTGGCTGAACATGACGAGAGTCGGAGTCCGATCGCAGCGGCAGACAGGTTGGTGCGCCGCCTGGGCGAACGTGCCGACATGCCCGAATTGCTGGGCGCTGCTCTGGGCCAGCGGCGATTCCTGCTATTTGCGTCCCTCGCGGCTCGGCGATTGCGCATGGATAGCGCGCATGTTGCCGACATATTGGTGATGGGGCCGGTCCCTGAACTGGCAGCGCTGTGCCGATCGTTAGGGGGATCGGATGCCGACTATCGTCATCTGCTGATGGCATTGCGGCCTGTCCGGCCTTCGCTCACGGACGCTGCGATCATCGTGGAGGCGGAGCGGTATCAAGCGTTGACAGAGGCGCAGGCGGACGGTTTGGTGGACGCGTTACGCGCGCCTCGGGCACTGCGTGCGAAAATCGATCATCTGCGGCGGATCACTGTCTGATGAATATGCCGGTGCATCCTGCCATTATCCGCGCGACTGTAGCGGCGAATGGATTGCTGTTGAGCGCGGATGCGCCTTTGCTGGCCTTGCAGCGTGAGGCGGGCTCCGATCTTGGCGCGGTGCTGGCTATTCCTCAGTTGGCAGCACTGGCGCGGCTTGCGTCGCGCCTTTCTGTTACCGTTTCACGATCGGTAACGGCGGCGGCCGGGCGCGGCGACATCGACATGTGGGTTCGGGCAAAGCCTGAAGCTGACGGCGTGCAGATATCCGTGATCGAATGGAATGAGCGGCCAGCAACTGCTGCTCCTGCCGATATGGTGCGTCGGGAAGCAGATATTGCCGCAGTGGCGGAAGGCTGGACCTGGCAGATCGACACGCAACTACGGTTCCAGATGGTTTTGGAAGGGGTAGGGCCAGAAAGTGCCTTGCCCCAGCAGCCGCCTATACCCGGTAGCCGTCTGACCAGTTATTTCGAACTGCGGCCGGATGAGGAGGGTGACCTGGCCATTCTGCGCGGATTTGCGCAGCGTCGCGCCTTCCGTGACCAGATCGCGACCTTGATTGCCGAACCTGAGCAATGCTTTCGGCTTTCGGGCTTCCCGATGTTCGATCTGGCGGGGCAGCTATTGGGTTACCGGGGCAAGGCATTTCCATTGGACCGAGCCATTCTGGCCCCGCATGTGCCGCCTGCGCCCGCCGTTGTCATATATCCGGCGGAGTTCGGGCGGCGCCTCGATCGTTCCCTGCGCCAGCCGCTGGGCCGGATCATCGCCAATGCGGATTCGATCAACGCGCAGTTCGATGGGCCGTTGCGCCCGGACTATGCGGGTTATGCTTCCGACATCGCGGCAGCCGGACGTCATCTGATGGCGTTGATCGATGATCTGGCGGACTTGCAGGCGATCGACAGGCTGGACTTCACCGTTGCGACCGAGGATGTGGACCTGGCCGATATTGGACGACGGGCCGCAGGGCTGTTTGTGGTCAAGGCGATGAGCCGCAAGATCAAGCTTTTCCCACCAGAGGCGGAGCACAAAACCGTTGCGACGGGTGAATTCCGGCGCGCCCTGCAAATCCTGATGAACCTCGTCGGCAACGCTGTGCGCTACGCGCCCGAGGATAGCGAAGTGCGGATAGAGACTGGCGTCGATGACGGACGAGCCTGGATCGCTGTCATGGATCAAGGAGCAGGTGTCCCGGAAGATAGTCGAGAGCGCATCTTCCAAAAGTTCGAACGGCTCGGCCGGAGTGATCCTGGCGGTAGCGGTCTTGGCCTCTATATCTCTCGCCGACTTGCGCTTGCCATGGGTGGAGACATTCAGATCGGCGATGCCCATGGTGGGGGTGCGCGATTTACGCTGACGCTACCGGCAAGCAGCTAGAATAAAAAACGGCGCCGATTTGGCGCCGTTCCTTTTTTATCGGCTGACCGCGATTAGCGTTGGCTAACCGGGACATAGTCGCGCTCTGCCGGGCCGGTGTAGAGCTGGCGGGGACGGCCAATCTTCTGCGCTGGGTCAGAAATCATTTCATTCCACTGCGCGACCCAGCCAACCGTGCGGGCGAGGGCGAAGAGCACCGTGAACATCTCGGTCGGGAAGCCGATCGCCGACAGGATCACGCCCGAATAGAAGTCCACATTCGGGTAGAGCTTCTTTTCGATGAAGTAAGGATCGTTGAGCGCGATCTGCTCCAGTTCCTTGGCGACGTCAAAGACGGGATCGTTGACGCCCAGCTTTGCCAGGACGTCCTTTGCCGTCTTTTGCATGACGGTCGCGCGGGGATCGTAGTTCTTGTACACGCGATGGCCAAAGCCCATCAGGCGGAACGGATCATCCTTGTTCTTGGCGCGGGCGATATATTCCGGAATGCGGTCCACCGTGCCGATCTCGCGAAGCATGTTGAGCGCGGCTTCGTTCGCGCCGCCATGGGCCGGACCCCAGAGGCAGGCGATGCCAGCGGCGATGCAAGCGAAGGGGTTGGCGCCCGACGAGCCAGCGAGACGGACGGTCGACGTCGATGCGTTCTGCTCATGGTCCGCATGCAGGATGAAGATCTTGTCCATCGCGTCCACGATGACCGGATCGGGCTCATATTCCTCGGCGGGGACCGAGAAGGTCATCCGCAGGAAATTGGCGGTGTAGCTGAGGTCGTTGCGGGGATAGACGAAAGGCTGTCCCACCGAATATTTGTACGCCATGGCCGCGATTGTCGGCATCTTGGCGATCAGGCGGTGGCTGGCGATCTTGCGCTGTTCCGGATCATTGATGTCCGTCGAGTCATGGTAGAATGCGGACAGAGCGCCGACCACGCCGCACATGATGGCCATGGGGTGCGCGTCGCGGCGGAAACCGCGATAGAAGGTGGTGAGCTGCTCGTGCACCATGGTGTGGCGCGTGATCGTGCGGGTGAAATCTTCCAGATCCGCCTTCGAAGGCAGTTCGCCATTCAGCAGGAGGTAGCTGACTTCCATAAAGCTGGATTGTTCTGCCAGCTGATCGATGGGGTAGCCGCGATGCAGCAGGATGCCGGCGTCGCCATCGATATAGGTCAGGCCGGAATCGCAGCTGGCCGTAGAAGTGAAGCCCGGATCATAGGTGAACATGCCGGTGTTGGCGTAGAGCTTGCGAACGTCGATAACCTTGGGGCCGACGGAACCGCTCAGGATACCATAGTCCTTGGTATCGCCGCCGACTGTCAAAGTGGCATTATTGTCCGACATCTCGTTCTCCTTAATTGCCAACAGCGCGCGATGCCTGCCTGGCATCCGCGAGCCGCTCCAAGCTCCTGTCTTTTCCAAGAAGGAAAAGGACATCAAATATCCCCGGCGAAACCGTGCGACCGGTTAGCGCCGCGCGTAGAGGTTGAGCGACTTTGCCCAGCCCCAATCCGACTTCCTCTGCCACGCGGCGGATCGCTTCCTCGATCGCTTCGACCGTCCAGGATGGGACGGAATCAAGAGCGTCGGCGGTCTTCCCAAGCAGCTCGCGCGCCGAGTCGTCTAGCAGAGCAATAGCCTTGTCGTCAAAATCCAGCGGGCTTGCCTTGAACAGGAACTCGGCGCCCTCGGCAATCTCGTTAAGTGTCTTCGCGCGTGGCTTGAGCGAAGGCATGGCTTGCGCAAGAAGCGCCATCGCCTCGACCGACGGGGTCGTGCCGAGCCGTTGCGCCACGCGCGGCATAACCAGTTCCGCCAGGCGCTGGTCGTCGGCCTCGCGCAGGTAGAATGCATTGAGATTTTCAAGCTTCTTGATGTCGAAGCGGGAGGGCGATCGGCCGACGCCGCTTATGTCGAACAGCTCGATTGCGCGATCTCGTGAGATGGTTTCTTCGTCGCCATAGCCCCAGCCGAGACGCAGAAGATAATTGAGCACGGCTTCGGGCAGCATGCCCATCTCGTCGCGATAGGCATCGACACCCAGCGCTCCGTGCCGCTTCGATAGCTTTGCGCCGTCCGATCCGTGGATCAAAGGAATATGGGCATAGACTGGCTCTTCCCAGCCCATCGCCTTAATAATGCCGAGCTGGCGAAACGCATTGTTCAGATGATCGTCGCCACGGATCACATGTGTGACGCCCATGTCGTTATCATCGACAACCACGGCGAGCATATAGGTCGGCGTTCCGTCGGAGCGGAGCAGGATCATGTCATCCAGTTCCGCATTCTGCACGACTACCCGGCCCTGGACCGCGTCGTCGATGACCGTTTCGCCTTCGCGTGGCGCCTTGAGCCGGATGACGAACGGGGCATCGGCTGGAGCTTCCGAAGGATCGCGGTCCCGCCAGCGGCCATCATAACGCATCGGCTGCTTTGCGGCGCGCTGCTGTTCGCGCAGTTCAGCCAGTTCTTCGGGGGTCGCGTAGCAGCGATACGCATGGCCAGCGGCGAGCAACTGGTTAGCGACCTCTGCGTGCCGCTGCGATCGCTCAAACTGAAAGACGGCGGGTTCGTCGCCTGCAAGGCCGAGCCATTCAAGGCCGTCGAAGATCGCGGCGACAGCTTCCTCTGTCGAACGGGCGCGATCGGTATCTTCAATGCGCAACAGGAACTTGCCGCCATGGTGCCGGGCGAATAACCAGTTGAACAACGCGGTGCGCGCGCCGCCGATGTGAAGAAATCCCGTGGGCGATGGCGCGAAACGGGTTACGACCTGCTTGTTCAAACCCGTTGCACTCACCGCTTTATTCCTCGACATCGCCTTGCTCATTCATGAACGCGACGCCCCCTAGCATGGCTTTTGAGCCACGACAAACGTCCGTTGCCCCGATAATAGGGCGCAGCGGTCATCGGCTTTTCGCGCGCCTGGAACAGGCATTGGAGGCTGAGCGGGAGCAACTTGCGCTTTGGGTGCCGGTGGGCCTTGGGTTGGGCATAGCGGCTTGGTTCTTTCTACCTAACCAGCTGACATGGTTGTCTTTTTGCTGTTGCGCGATTGCAATTGCGAGTGGCGGATTGATGTTGCCGGAGGGCGGCCGGATACGCCATGCGATCATATTGGGCGGTCTGCTCGCGGCGTCAGGTTGCCTGTTGATATGGGGGAAAGCCCTGATTGTCGGCACGACCCCATTGCCGCGTGCCGCATTTGTGGAAGTGACTGGCGAAGTCAGGTCAGCCGACACGGTGCCCGCGCAGCAGATGAGTCGCGTATCGATCCGTCCGATCGACATGCCTGCGCTGCCTTCCCTGATCCGGGTGAACATAGCTGCGGCGGACCTACCCGAAGGGGTTGGCAAAGGTGCCATCATTCGCTTTCGCGCCCGGTTGATGCCTCCTGCCGAAGCGAGCCTGCCCGGCAGCTATGATTTTTCGCGTCGAGCTTATTTTCAGGGGATTGGGGCAACAGGACGGGCGCTCAAGCCCATCGTCGTGCTACGTCCGTCAACGGAGGCACCGCCTCTGCGCAATCGTCTTTTCACGCACATATTGAAGAACGCAAATGGGGACGGAGCGGGGATCGCAGCAGCGCTGGCGACGGGGGATCAGGGCGCCATCAGCGAGGCGGACGCCGACGCGATGCGCCGCAGCGGCCTTGCCCATCTGCTTTCGATCAGCGGGCTGCACGTCACCGCCCTTATCGGCGCGGTCATTTTTCTACTGATGCGGATCATGGCGCTTAGTCGGCGTGCGGCGTTGGATCGGCCATTGATGCTGATCGCTGCGGCCGGTGGCGCGCTGGCGGGCCTAGGATATACTTTGCTGACGGGCGCGGAGGTGCCGACAGTTCGATCTTGCGTCGCGGCACTGCTGGTGCTGGGCGGGCTTGCGCTAGGGCGCGAGGCCATCACCTTGCGGCTGATAGCCGCCGGTGCACTGGTGGTTCTGTTGGCATGGCCAGAGGCGCTGGCGGGGCCAAGTTTCCAGATGAGTTTCGCCGCTGTTATCGCCATTGTTGCCTTGGGCGAGCATCACCGCTTTCGGGCGTTCGCGGCATCCCGTGAGGAACCAGCACTTCGGCGACTGGGGCGTCACCTTGCCGTCCTGCTTCTCTCAGGATTTGCGGTGGAAATGGTTCTGGCGCCGATCGCGTTGTTCCACTTTCACAAGGCTGGGATGATCGGCGCTTTCGCAAACCTTGTGGCTATTCCCCTGACGACCTTTGTCGTCATGCCGCTGGAGGCGTTGGCCCTGCTGTTGGATGTTGCCGGTCTTGGGGCTCCTGCCTGGTGGTTGACGAGCCATGCGCTCGATCTGCTGCTGCTGATCGCGCATTGGGTGGCGGCAAGTCCATGGGCGATCGTCACCGCGCCTTCCGTGTCCAACCTGATTTTCGGGATCATCGTGCTGGGCGGCCTTTGGTGCCTGCTGTGGCGAAGCGCTTGGCGATGGGCGGGAATGGTCCCCGTGACGCTGGGGATGGCCATCATCGTGATGAGTTCGCCTCCCGACATTCTGGTGACCGCGGATGGGCGCCATGTGGCCGTCCGGGGGCAGGACGGCGACATGGCTCTTCTGCGCGAACGGGCCGGAGATTTTGTCCGCGATATGATCGCAGAGAGTGCAGGCTATGGAGGTCCACTGGGCGCTCTTGCAGACCTGCCTGAGGCGCGTTGTTCCATGGATCTGTGCATGGTGGCCCTAACCGGAGGAGGGCGCATATGGCAGCTATTGGTGACGAGAAGCGGGGTTGTCGTACCCAAGGACATCCTGGCACGCGATTGCGCGCGCGCCGACATCGTTATCGCTGACCGCCGCCTGCCGCCATGGTGTCGGCCCCGCTGGCTGAAAGCCGACCGGCGGTTGTTGGCACATACCGGCGGGCTGGCGATCGATCTTGATGGAGGAACCGTGCGAACCGGGAAAACAGTGGGCGACGCACATCCGTGGGTCGCCCGCCCTTTCTATTTACCGTCGCGCCGCCGATCCGATCAGTTGTACCGCCGGAGCAGACCAGCCAGCTTTCCCTGAATGCGCACCTGCTGCGAATCGTAGATTTGCGGCTCATAAGCATTGTTGGCCGGATCGAGCCTGACCTTAGGTCCCTGGCGATGATAATATTTCAGCGTCGCCTCGCTATCCTCGATCAGTGCGACCACGATTTGTCCCTCGCGCGCGACTTCAGTGCGCTGGATCAGTGCAAAGTCACCGTCGAGGATGCCCGCATCGATCATCGAATCGCCCGAAACCTCAAGAGCATAATGGTCTCCGGCACCCAGTAGAGCCGCAGGAACGGACAGCATATTCTGTCCTTCCATGGCTTCGATCGGAACGCCTGCTGCAATCCGCCCGTGAAGGGGGATGTCGATCACGTCATTGGCTGCGACCGGGGGCTTGGCCGATAGTTGCGGCTTGGGTGTTGATGCGACCTTAGGCGCGCGATGCATCGCTTCAGGAAGTTTCAAAACCTCCAGTGCTCGTGCCCGATTTGGCAGGCGGCGGATGAATCCGCGTTCTTCCAGCGCATTAATCAACCGGTGAATCCCGGATTTCGATCGAAGATCGAGCGCTTCCTTCATCTCCTCAAACGAAGGCGAAACCCCGCCTTCCTCGAGCCGAGTTTGAATGAAGCTGAGCAATTCCTGTTGCTTGGGCGTCAGCATGCCGACTTATCCTCCATGGAACGGATGGAGAACGCATAGGAAACGTAAGGAGGCAAGTCAAGCAGGGTTACGCCAAGCGTAACGAAAGGAACGGACCTGCGTCACAGCCGTTCAGTAGCGGCCTTCCCAAAGAGGGTGAATAGGAGAGTAAGATGGCGAACCAGAACGATCAGGACAAACAGCGCCGCCAGCAAGGTGGTGACCGCTCAAGCCAGGGCGGGCGTCAGCAGCAGCAGGAAAATCGCCAGGGTCAAATGGGCGAAAGCCGCAAGGACAAGAGCGATCACAGCAAGCAGCAGCGCTGATCTACGTTCGATTGGATCACGGGGAGGGGCCGCTTTGCGGCCCCTTTCTCATTGTCAGAGCGGCACGATGGTTACTTGGTCGCCTGTGGCAGCGGGGTGGGAATTGGCAGGGCGAAGGATCAGGCAGTCCGCTTGAGCCAATGCTGCGGTGGCGGCGCTGTCTTGCGAGGTGACAGAGACCAAACCAGCGCCGGTAAGGTAGGCGCGAAGATAGTCGTCGCGCTCTCCGGTCGCAGGAAGTGGGGCGGCGAGTTCCGCGATCATTGTACGCGGGAGCGGGCTGGCGGCTCCGGCCATGTGCCGGACGAGCGGCAGCAGGAACAGCGTTGCGGTCACGAAGGCGGATACGGGATTGCCTGGGAGGCCGAGGAATAGGGCGTCGCCCAGCGTTCCCGCCATGAGCGGCTTGCCGGGTCGCATGCGAATCTTCCAGAAATCCAGAGTGCCGCCTGCCGCCTGGAAAGCTGGCCTCACCAAGTCGTGATCGCCGACCGAGGCACCTCCGGTCGAGACGATGATGTCGGCCCCGGCGGCTTCTTTGAGCGATCGGACCATTGCGTCGAGATCGTCGGGAACGATGCCGACGTCGATCACCTCCGCGCCTGCCTGGCCTAGCATGGCCGCAAGCATGGGCGCGTTGGAGGACGGCAAGCGGCCAGAGGGCGTGGGCGCTCCAGGGGGAACGAGTTCATTGCCGGTGGAGATCAGGGCAACGCGCGGACGGGCGCCGACCGGGAGGGTTCCGTGGCCCCCAAGAACGGCGAGAGCAATCTGCGCGGGACCCAATGCGGCACCGGCAGGCAGCAATAGATGATTTGCGCCAAAGTCGCTTGCCGCCGGGCGCGCATTTCGTCCTGTGGGTAATGGAGAGCCGAGGGGATGCACGAGCTGGCCGTCCAGCTGGGCATCTTCCTGGATCAGGACGGTATCGGCGCCTGGCGGAAGTGGTGCGCCGGTAAAGATGCGGCAGCATTCCCCCGGAGCCAAAGCGGAGGGAAGGGAGCCGCCCGCCGTGCTTTCAGCGGTTAGGCGCCAAGGGCCAGGCCATTCTGCCGCACAAATGGCGTAACCGTCCATGGCCGATAGATCTGCCCAAGGCTGATCGCGGAGGGCGACGACGTCGCGCGCGAGCCATCGGCCTGCACAGTTGGAAACCGGGATATCCTCTTCCGGCAAGCGGCTACCCAGCGCAAGCAGGCGCGCCTGGGCTTCCGCGACCGGGAGCAAACTCATGCGGCGCGCCAGTCGCCCGACTTGCCGCCCGACTTTGCGAGCAACCGGACGTTGCCGATGACCATGCCCTTATCGAGCGCCTTTGCCATGTCGTAGATGGTCAGAAGCGTGGCAGAGGTCGCGGTAAGTGCTTCCATCTCAACGCCGGTTTGGCCCGCGCTTCTGGCGGTAGCGGTCACGGTGACGCCCTCTGTTTCCAGATCGAAGTCGATCGTGACAGAGGTCAGGGCGATGGGATGACAGAGGGGGATGAGGTCGGCGGTACGCTTTGCCGCCATGATGCCCGCCACTCGCGCTACCGCGAGGACATCGCCTTTCTTTACCAGTCCCTGGGCGATGGCGGTCGCAGCTTCAGCGCTCATGGCGATGTGGCCGGTGGCGATGGCTTCACGGGCGGTCACGGCCTTGGCGGAAACATCGACCATATGGGCCGATCCATCTTCATCAAGATGGGTGAGCTTGCTCATGCGCCGGTCAGCAGCGCGCGGGTGGCGGCTTCGACATCGGGCTGACGCATCAGGCTTTCGCCCACCAGGAAGCAGCGGACGCCATGTTCGGACATGGTGATCAGGTCGGCGTGGCTGCCAAGGCCGCTTTCGGCGACGAAGGTGCAGCCTTCCGGCGCGTGGCCGACCAGTTCATAGGTGCGGGCGAAGTCAACGCTGAAGTCTCGCAGGTCGCGGTTGTTGACGCCGATGAGGCGCGAGCGGAGCTTGAGCGCACGTTCCAGTTCATGGGCATCATGGACTTCGACGAGGGCATCCATGCCAAGGCCAAGCGCGGCATCCTCTATTTCCGCCATCTGATTGTCGTCCAGCGCGGCGGCGATGATGAGGATGGCATCGGCTCCGAGCGAGCGGCTTTCCAGGACCTGCCAGGGATCGACCATGAAATCCTTGCGCAGGACTGGCAACGCGCAGGCGGAACGGGCGGCCATGAGATAATCGTCATGGCCTTGAAAATAGGGTTCGTCCGTGAGGACCGAGAGGCAGGCGGCACCAGCGGCGGCGTAGGCCTGAGCATGGGCGGGCGGGTCAAAATTCTCGCGGATAAGACCTTTCGATGGGCTGGCCTTCTTGATCTCCGCGATGAGCCCGAAGCCCGAGCGAGCGGCGCTGTCCAGTGCCTGGCGGAAGCCGCGCGGGGGTGTCTGTTCGGCTGCGCGGGCGTGGAGCGTCGAGACGGTAATGGCGGCCTTGCGGCGGGCCACTTCCTCGCGTTTCGTGTCGCAGATTTCGATCAGCTTGTTCGTCATTTATAGGCAATCCAGCAATTGAGCAGCGCGTTAGCAAGCCCGCGGTCGATGGTTTCGGCAGCTTCCTCGACACCCGCGCGCAGATCGGCAACAGCGTCCGCTACGACAAGGGCAGCGGCTGCGTTAAGCAGCACGGCGTCGCGATAGGCGCCCGGCTCGCCCTGAAGCAGGGCGCGCAGAGCGGCGGCATTATGGGCGGGATCGCCGCCGCGTATCGCCTCAACCGGGTGCGTGGGAAGCCCAGCGTCGCCAGGGGTGAGGCGGCGCATCGCGACGATGCCCTGCGCGGTGACTTCGGCGACGTCGTTGCCGCCCGCGAGGGACAGTTCGTCGAGGCCCTCATCACCCGAAACGATCATGGCGCGATCGACGCCAAGTTCCGCCAGTGCCTCGGCATAGATGGGTACATAGGCGGGGCGGGCGATGCCGACGAGCTGACGGCGCACACCGGCAGGATTGGCGAGCGGACCCATCAGGTTGAAGATGGTGCGCTGGCCGATGGCCTTGCGGATCGGGCCGAAGCGTTTGAGCGCGGGGTGATGCTTCTGCGCGAAGAGGAAGCAGATGCCGAGATCGGCCAGCGTTGCCTCCGCCGTATCGGCGACGCGATCAAGATCGAGGCCGAGCGCTTCGAGCGTGTCGGCGGCCCCGGCCTTGGATGAAGCGGCGCGGTTGCCATGCTTGGCGACGGGCACTCCGGCGGCGGCTATCACAAGACTCACTGCTGTCGAGACGTTGAGCGTGTGGTGGCCATCTCCGCCTGTGCCGCAGACGTCGATTGCGCCTGCGGGGGCGGCAATGGGGATCATGCGCGCGCGCATGGCGCGGGCGGCGGCGGCGATCTCCGTCGCGGACTCGCCGCGTTGGGCCATGGTGACTAGGAAGGCGGCGATCTCCGCCTCTGGAAGGTCGCCGTCGAACAACAGGTCGAAGGCGGCGGCGGCCTCGGTTGCGCTCAATGGCGCTGCGGGATCGGGCAGGCGGGTCATCGCCTTTGCCTTAATCACGACGCCGCGCCGGAGTCGAGGGGAGGGTGCGGGAAAGTCTTTCGCACATAGCACGGCGAAGCCTTGTGCTTCGTTCGCTCGGCCGCGAAACCGAAATCAGGCGGCTGCGCGCTCCTTTACCGGAATCCCGGCGATCCGCATGAAGTTCGCCAGCATCTCATGCCCGTATTCGGTCGCGATGCTTTCCGGATGGAACTGGACCGAGTGGATCGGAAGGCTTTGATGGCGGAAGCCCATGACTGAGCCATCCTCGCTGGTCGCATTCACGATGAGGCTCTGCGGAATGTTATCCACGATGAGCGAATGATAACGGGTCGCTGTGAAGGGGGATGGAATGCCCGCGAAAAGCCCCGTTCCGTCATGGGTGACGGGGGAGGTCTTGCCATGCATCAGGCCGCCCCGAACGA
Organism: Sphingobium sp. TomMM7A; assembly: GCF_055397305.1. Classification (NCBI taxonomy): domain Bacteria; kingdom Pseudomonadati; phylum Pseudomonadota; class Alphaproteobacteria; order Sphingomonadales; family Sphingobiaceae; genus Sphingobium; species Sphingobium sp. TomMM7A. The sequence continues at coordinate 486,889 of NZ_AP027311.1, forward strand.
CTTGCCCGCCGAAATGCTGGCCGATCGCCTGGTGGCCGAGGCATACGCCCAGCAGTGGTGCGCCCGCGTCGGCGGCGGCCGCTACGAGTTCAAGGCTGACGCCTGCTTCATTGGGCGTGCAGGGACCGGGCGAAAGCAGGAAGGCGCTGGCGCCGCTGGAGAGGGCCTGGCCTGCCGAAATGGCGTCGTTGCGGACGACCTCCACCTCTGCGCCCAGTTCCATGAGGTAGTGGACCAGGTTCCAGGTGAAGCTGTCATAATTGTCGATGACGAGGATCATGGGACCATGGCTATAAACAGCGAAGCGCGCCGGGCCAATCGGAATCGGCGTTTGTAGCTGGCTGAACCGGCTACATGCTTTTGCGTTGTCCCTCCGGAGTGACATGAGGGAGGATGGTATGAAGCGCTACGCCTATGGTTGGATCACGGCCCTGTTCTTCCTGGTGTCGATCGTGGGTCATTGGGTGTTTGGCTGGTGGGCCTATGTGGATGACGCAAAGACGCACGGGCAGGTGCCTGAACTGGCGGCCTATGCCATCGAGATGGGCCGGGATACGTTCGAGAATTGGCAGTCGGAATTTCTCCAGCTGATCTGGCAAGTCGTAGGCCTGGCCTATTTCCTCTATGTCGGCTCGCCAGCCTCCAAGGAGAATGACGACCGGTTGGAAGTGAAGGTCGACGAACTGCTGAAAATGGCGGGGGGCAAGGATGCCGAGCGGTTGATCAACGAAATAGACAGCCGTTATCTGCGCGCCGGTGGTCATGCGAAGCCGCACGGCCATGATCTGGGCTATGAATGATAGCGAGACGGAACCCGGAGGCTTGTCAGCTGCTTCTTGACGATATGTGTTCGTGAGGAGGACGGAAATGGCCAAAGCTGAGTTTACCGATGCGATCGCCCTGTTGAAAGCTGATCATCGCAAGGTCGAGGACCTGTTCGAGCAGTTCGAAAAGGCGAAGGCTGCGAACCGAAAGCAGGAAATCGCGCATCAGATCTGCACCGAGCTGAAGATTCATACCACGATCGAGGAGGAGATTTTCTACCCCACCTTTCGCGGCAAGATCGAGGACGACACGCTCGATGAAGCCTATGTCGAGCATGACGGCGCGAAGGTGCTGGTGAATGATATCGAGGCCGGATCGCCGGAAGATGATTTCTACGATGCCAAGGTCAAGGTGCTGTCCGAAGAGATCAAGCATCATGTGAAGGAAGAGGAAAGGCAGTCTGACGGCATGTTCGCCCGGTGCCGCAAGACGGATGTGGATCTGGTCGTGCTGCGTGACAGGATGATGGCGCGCAAGCAGGAACTGATGGCGCAGGCGAAGGCGAGCGGACTGCCGGTCGCCAAGCCCAAGGCCGTCCATCTGGTCCCGGCCTGACCGAAAAGGTTGATAAATGGGGAGCGCTGCCCCATATGGGTTTTGCCGGGTTCGCCCGGCTATGGTGATAAATCGTGTCGTGTAATAGGCGCAGCGGACCCGGGGGCAGTACCCGGCGGCTCCACCACATATCCCGGCTTGTACGGGGTGTCTGACGGGGCCGAACTAGGATCGACGTGTGTTGAAAGGCGATGTCTTCACCCGGCCTGAGTAAGCCGTAAAAATGTTCAAAACACGTAAGTGCCAACGATAACGAGGCTCTTGCTCTTGCTGCGTAATTGATGGCCTCACGGCCTGACATTACCCAAAAAGAACGCGGTTGAACCCACCGGGCAACAGAAGGGAATTCAGCGGCTTCCGGAGGAGCCGGGCAACAGAATCCTCCGGACCTTTCTTCATTTAAGTGATTTTGGCGGCCGTCCTACGTGGCGGGTGGCGCTTGCTATGGGCTGGCAGGCTGAATCTGTAGCTGCAAATCGGATGGCATGAACCAAGACGGTTCAATTACAGTTTTATGACAGTTAAAAGAAAAACTTATAACATATTGAATTATAGGAAGTAAAAATCCTTTTTTGGGTGCAGTTCGCTGCTTGTTTAGATGTCATCAAGATGAAATAATCCCGGCTATTATAGAAAGTTTTTTCGGGAGAAATTGGATGATGAAGGTAGCGGCGATCGTCGGGCTGATGCTGGCGGGGGGCATGTCAGGCGCGGCCGTGGCTGCATCCGATGAAGTGGTTGTGGTCGGTGTTCCCGATGGGCAATTGGCCGCTCCGGCCTTGGTGGCGAAGGATTATGAGAGAGCCGCCCGCCGCCTTGCGCCTATGTGGCCGGACGGGGCGAACGATCCGGCTCGGTTGATCAACCTTGGCAACGCCTATGCGGGACTGGGGAGGATGAAGGATGCGCGAGAGGCTTATGGCGCGGCCCGCTTCGCGCCGGAGTCGACATTGCTGCTCGCGAATGGCGAAGAAGCATCGTCGCGGGATGTTGCCCGCCGCGCGCTCGGTCGCCTTGAAGCGAGCTATGCCATGCGCTGACTTCGGCCCGTTAAGTCATTGAACAGTGGGGCGTCGTCCGGTGGGACGGCGCCTTTCTTTTTGCGTGGACGGCTTTCGCAATCATCAAAGTGAAACAAGAGTCTCTGAACTGTCATTTTAAAGTCACTCTGCCGTCACGGAAGCAAAATGTCTCTGTCATCTGGCGCGCCTAGCTGCGGCGACTGAGGGCGGCAGGGGGCGTTGTCCGATTCGTGAATCCCCTTCGCTCCGCACCTTAACACAAACCGGCATCGCCGGAGCGGAGACGACATGGTCAAGACTAATCGTATCACTACCATCCTGATGGCGGGTTGCGCCTGCGCTGCTCTGAGCGCTTGCGGCGCGGACGATATCGCTTCGCCGGGCGAGGGGACGATCGTCCTGCCCGCGCCGACGCCTTCGCCGAGTCCGACGCCGACGCCCACTCCTACGCCGGGCAATGTGACCGCTGCGGCCGACTGTCCGACTATCTCGGGTGCGGACCAGTTGACCAACCTTGGCACCATCAGCGATGGCACCAACACGTGGCGCAATTGCGGCTTCCCCGCGCGTTTCAACAGCTCGACCGCGATCGCCAAGACGGCGGGCGTCATCTATTCGCTGCCCGGCCGCGTTGATGTCGGCACCGATCAGGGCGCTGCGAGCACCGGGAGCAACGTCACGCTGACGATCGATCCGGGCGTTGTGGTGTTCGCTGGCACTGGCAGCGCATTCCTGGCCGTCAATCGCGGCAACAAGATCAATGCTGTCGGCACGGCGGCACAGCCCATCGTCTTCACCAGCCGCGAGAATGTCACCGGGTCGGCGACCGATCAGTCGTCGGGCCAGTGGGGTGGCATCGTGTTGCTCGGCCGCGCCAAGATCACCGACTGCGATCAGGCGCCTAACGCGGCTCCGGGCACCACCGCCTGTCAGCGCGACACCGAAGGCACGACCGGCGCGCTCTATGGCGGCGACAATGACGCCGACAATTCGGGCCGCATGAGCTATGTCCAGATCCGCTATTCCGGTTTCGTTCTGGCGAACGGCAAGGAATTGCAGGGCCTAACCCCTTCGGGCGTCGGAACCGGCACGCAGCTTGATCACATCCAGGTCCACAACAGCTCGGACGACGGCATCGAGGCTTTCGGTGGTTCGACCCACATGAAATATCTGGTGCTGACCGGCAATGAGGACGACAATCTGGATACGGACGTCGGCTTCCGCGGCACGGCGCAGTTCGTTATCTCCGTGCAGCGTGCGAACAACAATATCGGTGATACCTTCACCGAGACGGACTCGAACGGTTCGACGACCGGCACCAGCTTCTCCGAAGACGCGCTGCCCCGCCAGTATCTGAAGGTTGCGAACTTCACGCACATCCAGCGGTCGAACACCGGCGATGATGGCGCGACCATGATGCTTCGGGGCGGTGCTGACCTTGCCATGGTGAACGGCATCATCGTCAGTCCTGATCAGAGCTGCCTGCGCATCAACAGCGCCGCCACGGTACGTGACGCTGACGCGGGGCTGCAGGATGCGGGGAAGCCGCGTTACCTGTCGGTAGTGATGCAGTGCAACGCTACCCCGTTCAAGGGCACCGGCGGCGTCGATGCGGCGACGGTCCAGTCGATCTTCTCGACCGATCCGAACAGCAGCTTTGCCTATACGCCGTCGTTGACCAGCCTGTTCATCAACGGCGCGACGGAAACGGCCCGCACCGCGATCGACCCCAAGACGATCGACAGCAACTTCATCACCACCAATTATATCGGCGCGGTGAAGGACAGCAACGACACCTGGTATGCGGGCTGGACCTGTAACTCGGTTACGGCGAGCTTCGGCAGCAGCAGCGCGAGCTGCACCGCCATCCCGACGACCTGATCGGCCTGAACCCTGAACAGGGCGGGGGAGCGTGCACAGCCGCTTCCCCGCTCTCTTTGCAAAAGAATTTTTCCCAAGGGGGACTCCTAGCCATGTCGAAGCCGCTCAGCCTGGCGCGCATGCTCCTGATTTCGACCGCCCTTTCCGCTCCGGCGGTGATGGCGCAGACCACCACCGATACAGCGTCCACGTCAGGCGTGCCGACCGCATCCGAGGAAGCCGATGCACAGACCGGCAATGTCGATGTGTCCGTGCCGGGTTCCGACATCATCGTGACCGGCCGCCGCACCAGCAACGTGTCGCAGGCCGCTCCGCAGGTGGTGACTGTCCTGTCGGCCGCCGACATCAAGCGCACGGGCGAGGGCGACATCGCCGGGTCATTGCAGCGCGTGACCGGCCTGTCGGTCGTGTCGGGCGGCTATGTTTATGTGCGTGGCCTTGGTGACCGCTATTCGCTGGCGCTGCTCAACGGATCGCCTTTGCCGAGCCCGGAGCCGCTGAAGCGCGTTGTGCCGCTCGACATCTTCCCGACCAGCGTCATTGCGTCCACGATGGTGCAGAAAAGCTATTCGGCCAACTTCCCTGGCGAGTTTGGCGGCGGCGTCATCAACCTGACGACCAAGGCTATCCCGGTTGAAAGCTATCTTGAGCTGGGAATTGGAAGTTCGGCCAATACCGAAACGTCGGGCAACATGGGCTACACTTATTATGGGTCGAAGTCGGACTGGACCGGCTTTGACGATGGGTCGCGCGACGTGCCGCCATTGCTGGCGCAGGCGTTTGGTAGCGGGGTGCCCTTCTCCAACATGACGCGCGGTGACCTGCAGGCGATTTCGATGCAGCTCCTGAATGCGAAGACTTCCGTGCTCCAGCGGACCAACAGCCTGCCGTTCAACTTTTCGGGTTCGCTGAACGCCGGAACGGCGATGGATGTGGGTAGTGATGGGCGGTTGGGCGTGCTGTTCACCGCATCCTACAGCAACAAGTGGCGGACACGCTCCTCGCTGCAGCAGGCGTCGATCAATCTGGAGCAGGCGCCGGGCAAGAACGGCGTTCAGGTGTCGACGGATAATGAGGTGACGTTCAACAGCCTGTTCGGGCTGGGCCTGGAACTGGGCGATCAGAAGATCCGCTGGACCAACGTCTATATTCGCGACACGCTGAAGCGCGGCGCCCTGACGCTGGGGCAGAATGACGGCGCGATCGCGGGCGCAGATTATATGAAGCAGAATACCGCCTGGTATGAGCGGCAGCTGATCGACACCCAGATGGTCGGCGAGTTCAAGCTGATGGAGGGGCTCAGCCTCGACCTGCGCGGCGGCTATGCCAATTCGCAGCGGGAAGCGCCCTATGAGCGGGAGTTCGAATATGTGCGGACCAATCGCGATCTGGCGGTCGATCCCGTGGGCGATCGCTTCGTCAACGCGCTGAACCGTCAGCGGGGCGATGCTTCAATAACCTTCAGCGATCTCAACGAAGATTTGTGGTCGGCGGGCTGGGATCTCAGCTACAAATTCTCGCCCGATCTGACGGCGACGGTGGGCTATGCGTTCAGCGATACGAAGCGCACATCGTCCCGTTATGAACTGCATTTCGACGCGACCAACCTGCCGATCGCGGTGCAGCAGTTGCGGCCTGACTACCTGCTGTCGGACGCGTCAATCCAGCTGTTCGACATGTCGCTGTTGGACTTTTCGGGCAACTATCCCGTCTATGATGCGGCGCTGCGCACGCATGCCGGATATGCGCAGCTGAAGGTGCAGCCTCTAGCGGGCGTGACCGTGGACGCTGGCGTGCGTTATGAGAAGGGCCGCCAGTCGGTGACCGGCGTGGACGTCTATAATACGGGTGTTGAACCGGTGAACGCCATCAACAAGGAATATTGGCTACCCGCCGCGACAATCACGTTCGAAGCGGCCAAGGGTTTGCAGTTCCGCATGAGCGGTTCCAAGACGATCGCACGCCCGCAGTTCCGCGAGCTGATCGCCCAGCCCTACATCGATACCGATTCCAACCGCTTCTATCGCGGCAACCCCTTCCTGCAGGATAGCGAGTTGTGGAACGCAGACCTGCGCGCGGAATGGTATATGGGCCGGGACGAGCGGCTGACGGCGGCGGCGTTCTGGAAGAAGATCGACAATCCGATCGAGACTTACACGACCATCAACGACAAATATGATGTGACCACCAGCTTCGCCAATGCGCCTGAAGCGACGCTATATGGTGTCGAGTTCGAGGCGCAGAAATATCTGCCGCTCGACAATATGAGCAGCCCGTTCTTCCAGACCCGTCGGATCGTGTTGATCGGCAACTATACCTACACGCAGTCGAAGCTGAAGGTGAGCGAAGGGGATACGACCATTCCCTACAGCTATACCGCTGGCCCGCTGCCCGCCGCGTCCGACTATTTCCAGGATGGGGTGCCGCTGACCGGCCAGTCGGATCATCTGGTCAACCTGCAGCTTGGTCTTGAAGACACCGACAAGCTGTCGCAGCAGACACTGCTGCTGACCTATGCCAGCCCGCGCGTCACTAGCCGTGGTCCCAACCTTCAGCCCGATATCAAGGAAAAGCCGGGCCTGACTCTGGACTTCGTGGCGCGGCAGGGTGTGACCCTGCCGGGCGGGGTGAAGAGCGAGTTCAAGTTCGAGGCGCGTAACATCACGGGGCGCAAGTTCCAGGAGTTCCAGGAACTGGGCGGCAACAAGGTATTCTACAATCGCTATAAGATCGGCACGACCTTCGCGGCTTCGCTGACCGTCGCGCTCTGATTTAACTTTCTTTGATGAGGCTTGGCGGCCGATCCGCTTCGCGCGGATCGGCCGTTTTGCCATCTGTGATTCGCGCGTTTTCCTGCGCCGTGTTAGGGGTTGGCCTGAAGCGGAGGCAGGCGGTGAAGCAGGAAGTCGAGCTGAAACTGGAGCTGTCGCCGCAGGCGGCGGAGGCCTTTGAGCAATTGGCGCTGCTGCCCGCTGAGGGAGGCCGGGCGCAACTTCAGGCCGTCTATTTCGATACGCCCGACAGGCAGTTGGATGCGCGAGGATATACGCTGCGCATCCGCCGATCAGGGGAGGAGTGCGTCCAAACCGTCAAGGCCGGTAGTGAAGGTCGCGGCGGAGCCCTTTTCTCGCGGGCGGAATGGGAAATGCCGGTCAGGCAGGATGAGCCGGTGATCGATAGTCGCACACCCATTGCGGGCGTTCTGGGTGATGCAGCGGAGATGATCGAGCCCGCGTTCAAGGTCGAGGTCGAGCGGCGCACATGGCAGATTGCCGAGGGTGCGGCGGAGATTGAATTGGTGCTCGACAGGGGATGGGTCCGCGCTGGTGAACGGCAGTCGCCCATCTGTGAAGTCGAACTGGAGCTGAAGACAGGAGAGCCCGCCGCCCTGTTTGCGCTCGGAAAAAAGATCGAGGCGGCAGTGCCGGTGCGGCTGGGCGTCGCGGCAAAGTCGGAACGAGGTTATCGGCTGCTGGCTCCCGCGCCTGCTTGCTTCAAGGCGGAGAGACTGGCGCTGAAGCCTGGTATCAGTGCGCAGGCGGCGTTCGCGGCGATTATTCGTAACTGTGTGCGGCAATACCGCCTGAACGAAGATTTGCTGCTCGACCATTATGATCCACAGGCTGTGCATCAGGCGCGCGTAGCCGTGCGGCGGCTGCGTTCGGCGCTGACGCTGTTCAGATCAATGCTGGCGGCGCAAGACGTGACCCGATTTCAGGATGAGCTTCGCTGGCTGGCGCAGCTGCTGGGAGAGGCGCGTGATCTGGATGTGCTGATCGAACGGATGAAGCCGGGCGAACTGCACGAGCAACTAGCTGCTGTTCGCTCAGTGATCCATGCGAAGGTGATCGATGCGCTGGAATCTGATCAGGCGCGGGGCTTGATGATCGACATCGTGGAATGGCTGACGCTTGGCATGGGCGGGCCGGATGCTGGGGGCCGCAGGTTGCGCGATGAGGCTGCGGAGGCGTTTGCCGCACGCCGTTTGCAGCATTTTCATCGCTGGCAGATGAAGCATGCACGGCATCTGGCGAAGCTGGATGACGCGCACCGTCACGAAGTGCGCAAGAAGGCGAAGAAGCTGCGCTACGCCGCCGAATTTTTCGGGGGTCTATTCGACGCCAAGAAACAGCGGCGACGGCACGCGCGCTACATCGATGCGCTGGAGGGGTTGCAGGACGAACTGGGCGCGCTCAATGATCTGGTCAACGTGCGCGCCTTGTTGGCGCAGTATGGCCTGCCGGTCGATGCCGATCTGGTGAAGAGCGGTCGGAGCAAGAAGAAGCTGCTGGCGGCGGCCGGCAAAGCCTATGATGAATTGGCGGATGCCAAGCATTTCTGGCGCTGAAGCTCAGGCCCAGGGTTTTTCGCGATACCATTTGGTGATGATGTGTTTAACGCCGCTGCGTACCTTCATCCCGTGGTGCAGGCTGGCCCCATTATAGCGTCCGGGTTCAAGGCGATTGTTCCAGGCGAGCAGCTTGCCGCGCTCCGGCTGCACCGTCTTGCCGATCTTGATGAAGCGGGTCGCGCCGCCTGCGGGGGGCTGGTTGAGATAGACCATCAGCGTCCATGTCCGGTTGCCCGAGACGGAGCAGTAGCGGGCGAAGTCGAGGCCAGCAGGATCGAAATAGTCGGTATGCGCCTTGAATTCCTGACCCACGGCGTAACGTTGCCCCTGTATCGGTTCGCCGAAACATGGGTCGATCCCGGCGAAGGTGGCGAGTTTTTCATCTATGGCCCCGATGAAGGGATCGGCGTTGTCGAGATCGCAGGTCTCGCTGGTGCGGAAGCCTGTGTCGCCATTGGCGTCGGCGATGGTGGAAGGGCGTCGGCGCGCCTCGATCCGTGTGATCAGGCCATCGCATTCTTCCGCTGTCAGGAAATCGCGCTGGATGAAGAGCGTCAGATCGCGGCTGGGCACCCGCTGGACGCGTGGATGGGATGCGATCCAGGCCGGATCGGCATCGGCTGATTTCACAATCGGTTGGTTAGGCATGGACGGCCTTTTAGGGCGAGAAAGCAGCCTTTCTGCTATCGCTCGGCGCTCGAAATGCAAGTGTCATCGCTTGCGGATTGCCGTTGTCATGGATAGGTCACATTTCTGTCATCCGGCAGTAAAAACAATTGCCTAGCAGCGCGGGTATCAAGGGGGATTACCAGGTTCATGCGCGTGGCGTTTCGCAGTAACTTTCAGGACCTTAGCAGCCGCCTCGCGCCGATCGACTGGGCGCGGGTTGCCGAGAAGCTGTTGCTGGGCCTGCTGGCGCTGCAATGTGCAAGGCTGGTTTGGGCCGTGCTGACGCCGATCGGGAGCTTTGGACCGTGGGAAGGGCGGCAAGCGCAATTTCCGGATTTCGCGGCGCGTCAGACATTATTTTCCAGTTTTGACCCCTTTTACCGGGCTGGGCCGCAGCAGGCGGCGGGCGGTGGGGTCGTCACTTCGCTGGCGCTGACTGTCTACGGCATTCGGTTGAACGAAGGGTCGGGGCTGGGATCGGCCATCATCGCTGGACCCGATGGGGTGCAGAACAGCTTTGCCGTGGGTGATGAGATATTGCCGGGCGTGCTGCTGAAGGGCGTGGCGTTCGATCATGTCACTATCGACCGGGGCGGATCGGAAGAGCAGATATTCCTCGACCAGTCGCAGCCCGCATCTGCGTCGGCCGCGCCGGGAGAGGGGAGTGTCGTAAGCCTTGTGGCTGGGATCGACAATCCGACTGCGGACGGGCTGAAGCGTGATGTCGGCTTTGCGCCGCGCATGCAGAATGGCCGGATCACGGGGCTGATCCTGACCGCCAAGGGGCCGACTTTCCAGAATGCCGGGTTCCAGCCCGGCGATATAGTCACCCAGGTTGATGGGCAGCCGGTCGGTTCGCCTAGCGATCTCCAGGCGCTGCAGGGCAAGATCATGCCCGGCGCGCGCATTTCCCTGACCGTTGAGCGGGGCGCCAGCCTTTCGACGATCAACCTTACTCTGCAAGGCCAATGACCAGAAAATTCCTTCTTTCCGCCGCGACCGCCCTCGCTCTGGCCGCGCCTGTTGGGTCGCCTGTCATGGCACAGCAGACGCTGAATGTGCGCGACGCCGATATTCGCGCCTTCATTCAGGACGCCGCGCGTGTGACGGGGCGGACCTTCATCATAGACAACCGGGTTCAGGGGAAGGTTTCGGTCGTGACAGACCGGCCGCTGTCGCGATCGGAATATTTCGAGATTTTCCTGTCGACGTTGCGGGCGAACGGGCTGGTGGCGGTGCCAGCGCCGGGTGGTGCTTATCGCATTCAGCCTGCCGACGGGGCGGCCGGGCAGCCTAGCGTTGTTGGACGGGGGGCCAATCGCAACCAGTTCGTGACCGAGGTCTTCCGCCTGCGCTCGATCGATGCGGCGAGCGCGCTGGAGACTTTGCGGCCGCTGGTCAGCAAGGACGGTTCGGTGACCGCCAATCGCGCCGGGAACAGCGTGGTCGTTGCCGACTATGCCGACAATATTGGGCGTATTCGCCAGGTGCTTGCGCGAATCGATCGCGATACGGCGGCGACACAGACGGTGATGCTGCGGAATGCGGGCGCGCGGGAAATCGCGACTTCGCTTCAAGCGCTGGTGCAAAGCGGCGGCGAAGGCGCGCAGCGGGCGGCGACTATCGTGCCGATCGACAGCAGCAATTCGGTCGCGATCCGGGGCGATGCCGGGACGGTGACGCGATTGGCGCAGATGGCACGCGATCTTGATCGGCAGGCGGCGAGCGGGACGGAGATCCGTGTCTATTGGCTGGAACATGCGGATGCCGAAAAGCTGTTGCCTGTGTTGCAGCAGTTGGTTGGACAATCGTCCAGCTCTGCCGTGACGTCCTCTGCTCCGGCGTCCAATGGCGCTGCTCCGGTCGCGGCGGCGCCTGCGGTGGTGAACTCGGCCGGTTCTTCGGGTGGTGGCATTTCGACGCGCGGGCCTGCAATCGTTACCCGCTATGAGGGGGCCAATGCGATCATCGTAGCGGCCAATAGCGATGTGCAGCGCATGCTTGGTGAGACCGTCCGGCAACTCGATACGAGGCGGGAGCAGGTCCTGGTCGAGGCGATCATCGTCGAGATCAGCGATGCCGCCGCCAAGAAACTGGGTGTGCAGTTCCTGATCGGCAGCACCAAGACGGGCTTTGCGGCGACCAATTATTCCAACGCTTCTCCCAATTTGCTGACGCTGGCCGGGGCGATTGGCGCGAACGAGTTGGGCAAGACGACCACGACGGTCGTCAACGGCGGCGTGACCACGACGACCACCTCGACCGAGAATAGCAACTTGTCGAACACCTTGCAGCAGGCGGCGGTCGATAGCCTGATGAACGCGACGGGCGGCTTTGGCGGGGTTGCGACGCAGATCGGGCGGAACGGGATTTTCGGGGCGATCATCAACGCGGTCAGGTCCGACACTGACAGCAATATTCTGTCCACGCCTTCGGTGATGACGCTGGACAATCAGAAGGCGTCGATCCTGGTCGGGCAGCAGGTGCCGATCACGACCGGCGAGGCGCTCAGCCAGAATTTCGACAATCAGTTCCGCACTGTCCAGCGGCAGGATGTCGGCATCAAGCTGGAGGTCAAGCCGCAGATCAACACGGGCGGCGCGATCAAGCTGTTCCTGAGGCAGGAAGTGTCGAGCGTCGCCGGGCCGGTGTCTAACAATAATAGCGACCTCATCATCAACAAGCGTGAGATCGAGACGACGGTCACGGTGGATGATGGCGAGATTTTGGCGCTTGGCGGCTTGCTGGACGATAATGAGCGCAAGACGATCGAGCGTATTCCGCTGCTATCGGATATTCCGGGCATCGGCGAGCTTTTCAAGTCGCGCAGCAAGAGCCGGAGCAAGACCAACCTCATGGTCTTCATCCGGCCCACCATCCTGCGGTCGAAGGAGGATGCGCAGCGCCTGACGCAGCAACGCTATGGCTATGTGCGGGACATGCAGTTGGCGCGGAACCCCGATCAGGAACCGAGCATCGACGAGTTGGTGCGCGACTATATGGGCGCGGAACCGCCCGCCGCTGTGACGCAGGCGGGCGATGCGGTGGCGCAGCCAAGTGCTGCCCCGGCGCAAGTGATTGAACCGACGGTGCGGCAATCGAGCGGCGTGGTGCGGCCGGTGGACGGTGCGGCGAATGGAGATCGGCGGTGAACCGTTTTCCCAAGGGAGGGCTTCGACATGCTCAGCCCGAACGGAGCTTAGGGTGAGCGAGTCCCACTCCGATCTCGACGTGCCGCACAGTGCGCCCCGCGCTGTCGACATTCCCTATGTCTTTGCGCGCAAGCATGGCGTCGTCATGCTGCCGCTGGACGGAGACCGGCTCACGATTGCAGTTCGGGAGGGGAGCGATCCGCGGGTATTGCTGGAAGTGCGGCGGCATCTGGCGCGCAGTTTCGATGTGCGGTTTGTTGATGGGCCACAGTTCGATCGGCACCTGTCAGACCATTATGCGATGGAGGGTAGCGCGGCAGCGATGGCGGGTTCGCTGGAAGTCGGCGCGGATGAGCTGGATATTCTTGCCGCCGACATTCCGACTGCCGACGACTTGCTCGACAGCGCCGATGATGCGCCTGCAATCCGGCTGATCAACGGCATCATCGCTGAAGCAGCGCGGCAGGGCGTTTCGGATATTCATATCGAGCCTTATGAAACCGGCCTGATCGTGCGGATGCGGATCGACGGAGTGCTGCGCGAGACTTTGCGGATGCCGCCCCATGTCGCGCCGGTGGTGGTGAGCCGGATCAAGGTGATGGCGCGGCTGGACATTGCCGAGCGGCGCGTGCCGCAGGATGGGCGCATTGGGCTGACGCTGGGCGGCAAGCTGCTGGACGTGCGCGTTTCGACACTGCCGAGCCGGGCGGGTGAGCGGGTGGTGCTGCGTATTCTCGATAAGGAGAATGCGGGCATGAACCTCGACCTACTGGGCATGGCGGGGGCGGCGGATCGGATTTTTCGTGAAGGATTGCACGAACCGAACGGGATTATCTTGGTCACGGGACCGACCGGGTCGGGGAAGACGACTACGCTCTATGCCGGTTTGAGGCAGTTGAACGATGGGACGCGCAATATTCTTACCGTGGAGGACCCGGTCGAATATGCGGTCGAAGGGGTCGGGCAGACTCAGGTCAATGCGAAGGTCGGATTGACCTTTGCCGCCGGGCTGCGCGCGATTTTGCGGCAGGACCCCGATGTGGTGATGGTCGGCGAAATTCGTGATCGGGAGACGGCGGAGATCGCGGTGCAGGCGTCGCTGACGGGTCATCTGGTGCTGTCGACCGTGCATACCAATGATGCGGTGGGCGCGATTACCCGGATGAGGGATATGCGGGTCGAGCCGTTCCTGCTTGCCTCGACCCTGCGCGCCGTTATCGCGCAGCGGCTGGTGCGACGGCTTTGCCAGCATTGCCGGGAGCCGGTGCAGGCGGACAAGTCGGCTAGCGCTTTGCTTGGTTTCGATCCCGGAACGATCATCTATCGGGCGCGAGGGTGCGAGGAGTGCAACGGTAGCGGCTATAAGGGCCGGATCGGGGTGTTCGAGGCGATCCGCGTGGATGACACGATCCGCCGCCTGATCAATGATGGTGGCGATGAATCGCTGATCGCGCGCCATGCTTTCCTGAATGCACCCAATTTGGGGTCAGCGGCGCGGGCGCTGGTGCGGGATGGGCAGACGACGGCGGAAGAGGCCATCCGGGTGTCGCGGCGCGATGCGGCGGAGGTGGAAACCATCGTCGATGGCTGAGTTCGACTATCTGGTCATCGATCCGGCGGGCAAGGAACGCAGCGGCAAGATCAAGGCCGAGACGGTCGATGATGCGCGGGCCAAGCTGGACGCGCGCAAGCTGTTCATCGTGCGGATCGAGCCCGGCGCGGTGGAGAAGGCGGCCAAGCGCGCCGGATTGTCGCTGCGCGCACCGAGGCTGTCGGCCAAGGAACTGACGCTGTTCACGCGCCAGCTGTCGACGCTGATCCAGGTCAGTCCGCTGGAGGAATCGCTGCGCACCATTGGGCGGCAGAGCGAGCAGGAGCATGTGCGCGCGATCGTCAGCAAGGTGCATTCGGGTGTGTTGGAAGGGCGGCGGCTGGCGGATGCTCTGGGCGCCGAGCCGAAGAGCTTTCCGGCGCTGTATCGGGCGATGATTTCCGCCGGTGAAAGTTCAGGGAGCCTGCCGACGATCATGGAGCGCTTGTCCGACCTGATGGAGCGGCAGGCGGTGATCCGGTCGAAGGTGTTGATCGCTATCGCTTATCCGAGCGTACTGGCAGTCTTTGCCGTCTGCGTCGTCGCGGCGCTGATGATCTTTGTGGTGCCCAAGGTGGTGGAGCAGTTCGACACGGTGGGGCAGGATCTGCCGCTGCTAACGCGGATGGTGATGGGGATTTCGGCCTTTTTGGCAGGCTATTGGTGGCTGCTGGCGATCCTTATGCTGCTGGGCGGTTTTGCCTTCTGGCGCGCGTTGAAGGTTGAAGCTTTCCGCTATCGCTTCGACGGGACGATGCTGCGACTGCCGCTGCTGGGGCGGTTGATCCGCGACTTGCATGCGGCGCGGATGGCGCGGACTTTGTCGACTATGGTGGCGAGCCGACTTCCGTTGATGGAGGGCCTGACGTTGACCACGCAGACGGTGCACAATCGGGTGTTGCGGCAGGCTTCCGAGCAGATTGTCGAGGCCATTCGTGGGGGCGGGAGCCTGTCGGCAGCGCTGCGGCGGGCTGGGGTGTTTCCGCCGCTGCTGGTTTATCTGGCGGCGAGCGGCGAGAGCGCGGGGCGGTTGGATACGATGCTGGAGCGGGCGGCGGACTATCTGGAGCGGGAGTTTGACAGCTTTACCTCCGCCGCGCTGGCGATGCTGGAGCCGGTGATCATCATATTGATGGGTGGGATCGTGGCGGTGATTATCTTGTCGATCCTGCTGCCTATCTTGCAATTGCAGAGCCTTACCGGGGCTTGAGGAGTGATTATGTCTAGATTGAAGCCAGACTCCGTTCGCCCTGAGCCTGTCGAAGGGCATTCCTTTACCTCAAAAGAAAAGGGCTTCGACAAGCTCAGCCCGAACGGGGAGGGGTTGGTTCGTCGGCCGATCGAAAATGGCTTCACACTGGTTGAGCTGATGGTGGTGATCGTCATCATCGGACTGCTGGCGACGATCGTTGCGATCAACGTCATTCCGGCGACGGACACGGCGCGGGTGGAGAAGGCGAAGGCGGATATTGCGACGATCGAGCAGGCGCTGGAGCAGTATCGGCTCGATAATCTGAGCTATCCTTCGCAGACCGACGGGTTGCAGGCGCTGATCAATCCGCCCGCATCGCTGGCGCAGCCGCAGCGGTATCGCCGGGGCGGTTATATCAAGAAGCTGCCGGATGATCCGTGGGGCCGGGCTTATAATTATGCGGTGCCGGGGCGGAAGGGTGCGTTCGATATCAGTTCGCTGGGCGCGGACGGCCAGCCAGGCGGCGAGAGCGAGAATGCGGATATTTATTCCAGCGAGCTTTAAGGCGCGGCTTGTTCCGTTCTTGGGGAGCTTCGGCAAAGCCTGTGCTGAGCCTCTCGGAGGGCTCAGCCTGAACGAGGATAAGCGCCCTATCGCCAACGGCTTTACCCTCATCGAGCTGATGGTCGTGTTGACGATCATCGGTTTCATTTCGGCTGCGGTGGTGCTTGCCATGCCGGACCCGCGCGGGCGGGTTGTCGAGGATGCCGACCGCTTTGCCGCGCGCGTTGCGGCCGCGCGCGACGAAGCGGTTGTTACCGCGCGGCCGATGGGGGTGTGGGTTTCCGCGTCGGGCTATGGCTTTCAGCGCCGTGATGGGGCGCAGTGGGTGCCGTTGGAGGAGAAGCCCTTCGTGACGGCCAACTGGAAGGCCGGGACGCGGGCGCTGGTTGGCAAGGATGGGCGGCAGCAGATCGGTTTTGATGGGACTGGCCTGCCTACTGACGCCATGACGGTGACTTTGGCGCGGGAGGTGGAACGGGTTTCCGTGACTGTCGATATGGCTGGGAAGGTCATGGTCGGTGGGTAGGTTTGTGCGAAAGAAGGGAGGGGCTTCGACAGGCTCAGCCCGAACGGGTGTGGGGCGTGGGAACCCTGAGGCGGGTTTCACGCTGTTGGAGATGCTCGTCGCGTTGGCGGTGTTCAGTCTGGCTGCGTTGGCGCTGGTGCGGTTGCAGGGGGTGACGTTGCGGACGGCGGCCGATCTCGACAGCAAGGCGCTGGGGCAGATTGTCGCGCGTAACCTGATGGTGGAGGTGCAGACCGATCCTGCGCCGCCCTCGCTGGGCAGCGAAGAGGGTGATGTCGATAATGGCGGACGGCGCTGGCATTGGGTGCGGACGGTCAAGGCTACTAACGACAAGCGGCTGTTGCAGGTTGATCTGACCGTGAATGGGCAGGTGGGGGCTTCGCCGGTTGTGCTTAGCTTTGTGCGGGTGGTGCAGTGATGGGCTGCGCATCCGGGCGGATTGGCGCGAATGGGGAAGGGCGCGCGCAGGCGGGTTTCACGCTGATCGAGCTGCTCGTCGCGCTGATGATATTCGCGATGCTGGCGGCGGCGGGCGTGCTCTTGCTGGGGAATAGCGTGTCGGCGCAGGCGCAGGTGAAGGCGCGGCTGGATGACATGGCAGCCGTGCAACGGGCAGGAGGTGCGCTGGCGGCCGATCTTGGGCAGGCGGTGCCGCGTATCAGCCGCACGGAAAGCGGGACGTTGGCGCCTGCATTCTGGTCGCATCGCGAGGGCGAGGGCGTGCCGGTGATGCAGTTCGTGCGGGGGGGCTGGGACAATCTGGGCGATTTGCCAAGGCCCTCGCTCCAGAAGGCTGAATATTGGGTGCGGCAGGGGCGGCTCGAGCGGCGGACCTATGCGCAGGTGGATGGTGCCGTCGGGGATGAGCCGGCTACCCTGCTGGACCATGTCGATGATGTCGCTCTGCGCTTTCGCGATGCGCAGGGGGAGTGGCGTGGCGAGTGGATACCGACGCAGCCTGACCTGATGCCGCGCGCCGTTGAGATGACGGTCACGCGCACGGGAGAGCCGCCGGTGACGCTGCGCTTTCTGGTGGGGCCTGGCCCTGCCGAAAAGCTGGAAGGGGAGATGGCTGGTGCCTGATCCTGGGAAAAGGGGCGAGCGGGGGGCCGCGTTGCTAACCGTATTGCTGTTGGTCGCGGTGATGGCTGTGGTTGCCTCTACGGCGTTGGAGCGGTTGGCGCTGGCTACGCGGATGACTGGGAATAGTGGCGCGGTGGATCAGGCGCGCGCCTTTGCTGATGCCGGGGCGGAGATGGCGCGGTTGCGGATCGGTGATCTGGTCGCGGCCAATCCGGGCAAGACGACGTTGGCGGGAAACTGGATGGGGACGCCGCAGCCGGTCGCTGTTCCCGGTGGTGTCGCGAGCGCGCGGGTGAGTGATGCGGGCAACTGCTTCAACCTCAACAGCGTGGTGGCTGGTGAGAATGAGTCCAATTTGAAGGTTCGGCCAGTCGGTGTGTCGCAATTTCAGGCGCTGTTGCAGGCGCTGGGCGTTGATGCGCGGCAGGCGCAGGTGGCGGCGACGTCTCTGGCCGACTGGATCGATAGCGACAGCGTGCCGCAGCCCGGCGGGGCGGAGGATGAGGTCTATGCGCAGGCGTCGCGGCCCTATCGCACGGCCAACCGCTTCATGGTGGATGCCAGCGAGCTTCGCGCTGTGCATGGCGTGACGCCGGCCATCTATGATCTGGCGCGGCCTTGGGTGTGTGCGCTGCCGACGGCGGAATTGTCGCCGATCAATGTCAACACGCTGCTGCCCGGTCAGGCGGTGCTGTTCGCGATGCTGTTGCAAGGACAGGTGAGCGTGACGCAGGCGCGGCAATATCTGGCGCAGCGGCCCGCCGAGGGTTACGGCAGCACGGTGCAATTCTGGGCGCCGCTTGCTGCCCAAGGCATCAATCCGCTTGAGGAAGCGGCCAATCAGGTCAAGTTGACGACAGGATTTTTCGGGGTGGAAGTGACGGTGGACGTTGGGGGAGCGCAGGTGGTGGAGCGGGCGCTGATCGATGCCAGGCAGAGCCCGGCGAGGTTGATCCGCCGTAGCTGGGGGAGCGGCGCGTGAGCGTGCGTGACGGACTTATCGTGGCGCTGCCCGAGCAGGGTGAGCCGTTGTGGATGCGCACTGTCGATGGCGTTGTGGCGCAGAGCGGCCGGGGGGCGAACTGGCTGGCCGCTTGTGGCCTGACGGCGCTGCCTGCCGAGACAGTGGTGATGCTGGTGCCGCCTGCTTCGATGGTGACTTTGTATTGGGCGGAGTATCCCGAGCTTGCGCCCCGGCAGGGTAGGGCGGCGGCGCGGCTGGAGGCGCTGGCGGGGGGGATCGTGCCTTCCGATCAGCTGTTTGCGGCGGGGGATGAGAATGACGATCCGGCGCGGCCGCATGTCGTTGCGGTCGCGGCGAGGAGTGACATGCAGCATTGGCTGCTCTGGGCGCAGCATCATGGGTTGGACCCGGATATTATCGTGCCTGCGCCGTTGCTGCTGCCGGAGCCGGTTGAGGGTTTTGTGCGTGGCGCGCTGGATGGCGAGGCGATGTTGCGGGGGAAGGACGTTGCTTTTGGCGGCGATCTGGCTTCGGTGCTGGCGGCCGATGCGGTGATTGAGGATGTGCCTGCCGATCTGTTGCAGGCGCGGGCGGTTGAGGCTTTGGAGCGGCCTCCGCTGGACCTGCGGCAGGGGGATTTTGCCAAGCGGGTGCGGCGGGTGGCTGATAAGGCGGTGCTGCGTCGCATCCTGCTGTGGAGCGGGCTGATTTTGCTCATCAGCCTGATGATTTCGTTGACTGTGATGGTGCGGCAGCATGTGGCGGCGCGGGGCCTGGATGCGGAGAGCCTGGCGCTGGCGCGGCAGGTGGTGCCGGGTGCGGGTGACTTGCCTCAGGCCGAGGCGGAGATTGAGCGGCAGCTGGCGGAGCGCGGGGCGGGGGCTTATGCCTTTACCGCGCCGGTTGCGGGCTTGCTGAGCGCCTTGCAGGAGGCGCCGGGCGTGTCGATGACGGCGCTGTCGCGCGATCCGGACGGGATGATCCGGGCGACGCTGGCAGCAGCGAAGGTGGATGAGATCAATACGGTGCTGCTGGCGTTGCAGAGCGCGGGTTTCACCATCACGGCGACGCCTTCGCAGGATCCGGGCGGGCGAGCGCTGGCTGATATTACGGTGCGATCATGATGGAATCGGTAAGAACCATGTGGGGCGAGAGATCGCCGCGCGAGCAATGGATGCTGGGCGTGATGTTCGCCCTGCTGGCGGTGGTGGTGCTGTGGCTGGGCGTGGTGGGGCCGCTGGCTTCGGCGCAGCGGTCGGCGCGTGAGGGGCTGCTCGCCGCGACCGATCGCAATGCGGCGATGCGGGCGAAGGTGAAGTTGCTCAAGACATTGCCGCTACGGGTTGCGGCGAGTTCCAGGACGGCGATCGACCAGCTTGTGAGCCAGAGCGCGGGCGAGGCTGGGCTGACGCTGGAGCGGGCGGAGGCGCAGGGCAGCGCGCGGATCGAGATTGCGATGGCGTCTGTGCGGCCGGTTGCGCTGTTTTCCTGGCTTGCGGCGCTGGAGGCGGAGGGCGTGCAGGTGGAGACGATGAGCGCGCGGCCTTCCCCGACGGCGGGTAGCGTTTCGGTGCAGGCGGTGCTTGTGCGGGGGGCTGGGCAATGACGCGGCTGGGCTGGTCGCGGCGGACGCGGGTTGCGATCGTGCTGTTATTGGCGTTCGGGCTTATCCTGTTCATGCCGATGCGGATTGCGCTGGGGCTTTCTGGGCTGGAACGACTGGGCGTCGCCGCGCGGGAGGTGCGAGGGACGCTTTGGAGCGGGCGGATCGATCAGCTGATGCTGGGCACGATGCCGGTCGGGTCGGTGAATGCCGCTTTATCGCCGGTGTCTTTACTGATGGGGCGGGCGCGGTTCGACATATGGCGGCGGCAGGGCGCGGCGGATGATCTGAGCGGCGCGCTGACCGTGGGTTTTGGACGCGCGGGCATTGATGATGTGACGGGCACGGTGCCGCTCGGGCGCAGCTTTGCGCCGCTGCCGATCGCGAGTTTGGCGATGGAGGATGTGACCGCTTATTTCTCCGGCGATCGCTGCGGCCATGCCGAGGGTCGGGTGCGGGCGCAATTGGCGGGGCAATTCCCGGGTCTCAACCTGACGCAAGGGCTGTCCGGCGTGGCGAGTTGTGATGGCGAGGCGTTGCTGCTGCCGCTGGTCAGCCAGTCTGGGCTGGAGAAGATCAACCTGCGGATATGGCGGTCGGGACGCTATGTTGCCGAGATGCGGGTGGAGACGGCGGACGCGGCGCTCGGCGATGCGCTGGCGAAGGTTGGCTTTGCGGGGACAAGCGGCGCGCGGGTGCTGAAGGTCGAAGGAACGCTGTGATCGATCCGCTGTGGGCGGGGCTGGGCGCGGTTGCAGGGGCGATCGCGGGCAGCTTTTTGGGAACGCTGATATTGCGTTGGCCCGAGGGTCGCGGCGTCATGCGTGGACGGTCGGCCTGCGATAGCTGCGGGCGAGTGCTGGGAGCGGTCGACCTTGTCCCGATGATAAGCGCGCTACTGTCGCGGGGCAGGTGTAGGACTTGCGGCGGGAAGATTGCACCGCTGCACGGGCGCATGGAGGCGGGGTGCGCGGTGATCGGGGCGCTCGCCTGCGGTCTGGCGCCAGGGCTGGTGGGGGCTGGATGGGCTTTGCTTGGATGGCTGCTGCTGACATTGGCGATCCTGGATTGGCGGCATTTCTGGTTGCCGGACGCGCTGACGTTGCCGTTGGCGTTCCTTGGACTGACACTGGGCCTGTGGGTGACGGATGCGGCGCTGTCCGCTCGAGTGATCGGAGCTGCGGCAGGTTATGGCGTTCTGCTGGCGGTGGCGGTCAGCTATCGGATGGCGCGGGGGCGCGAAGGATTGGGCCTGGGCGATGCAAAGCTGATGGGCGGTCTTGGGGCCTGGTTCGGATGGCAGGCGCTGCCGTTCATCCTGCTGATGGCTGCGGGGATTGGTCTGGTGGCGGTGCTGGCAAGTGTCGCGTTGGGCCGCAAGATAACGGCAGCGACGCGGGTGCCGCTCGGCACATGTCTGGCGGTCGCGGCCTTCCCCGGGTGGTGGGTGTCGATGCTGGTTGTCTAGTTGCTGTCGCTTTTAGCGCACACGCCAGCGATAATCCTCTTCCCGTACCTCAGTGACGGCATATCCTTCGGGATCGCGAGCAGGGCGAAAACGGTATCGTTCCATGATGACGCGACACGTCATTGCGTCAATCTCCGGATAGCCGCTTCCTTCGATAACTTCGCATCTATCGACCTGTCCCGAAGGACCGATGGCGTATCGCACGCCGATCGTCACGCGGCCCACGCCGCGCAAGGAGCCAGGGAAATCCGAATTGCGAAAGCGGCCGCCGGTTTGGCGCGCTCGCGAGAAATCGCCTCCCTCGCCATCCCCCCGGCCAGTGCCGGTTCCAGTGCCGCTGAACCCGCTGCCAGAGCCGGGAGTAGCGCCACTACCCGCGCCGCCTGCGCCGCTCGTCATGGCGGTTGTCGGCGCGGTGGGCATGATCGGAGCAGGGGTATGTATCATGGGCGACGGGGCGACAACGATGGGAGGGCGCGGCGGTTGATCTCGCACCTTCTCGGCGCGGGGAGGAGATCCGGACGCAGCGCCGCCTTCGCGTTTGGATTCGCGAGCTTCTTTAGGCGGGGGAGGTTTGGGTTGGTCCGGCATGGCGGGCTTCAGATCGAACAACGCCAAGGGGGTGCTATCTATCGCCGAGCGTAATAGCGAAGGCGCTCGAAGGCCAATTATCAATGCATAGCCGATCACGGCATTCACCAAGAGCGCCGCAATAGCGGGGACGATTCTGTCCCGGCCCTGCCATCGCTGCGCCCAAGATGCTGTCATGTCATTGAATGCCGCGTGTAACGCGCGGCGAGATGGCGTCAGCGGTAAACGCGGTTGCCGTTGCGATCGATATAATATTCGCGACCGCGACGGTCACGTTCCCACCGGCGTTGTCCATCGGACGTGGCCGCACCTACGACAGCACCACCGGCAGCACCAATCGCCGCGCCTTCGGCAACGCCAAGCCCGGGCACGATCGCACCTGCTACCGCACCACCGACTGCGCCGATGCCTGCACCCCGCAGTCCATCGCGCGTCGTTTCACGAGAACAGCCGCCAACGCTGGCAGCGGCTGCCAATCCTGCCATCAATAAGAATGTGTTACGCATGGTTCGTCTCCACAATTGCCCAACATCAAACGACAGAGACGCAAGTTAGTTCGATCCATATGTCACAAACGTGCCTAACGGCGCTGAAATTACGAGCGTTCGATGTGTATCTATGAGAGAGTGGTGACCCGTACGGGTGGGGTTGGACTCAATAAAGAATAGCCGCAAAACGGCCTCAGCCTCTCCGCCTGATCCTATCGGCGTCAGCCGGTTAGTCATTCAAGCGGCCGAGATCGACTACAATCGTCGTTCCCAAGCGGCGCAGACGTCATTTACGAAAAATCACGTCGGCTTGCCCCTAAAAGCGGTGCGACGTAGGAGAAGAATGGCAATTTTTCGTCTTGAGCAAACTGAATGACAAGGCGCTCCCTGGGAATTGCGTCGAAACACGCCTGATCACAGGTCCTGCCGGTGCGCGGTCAAGGCGAAGTTTACTGTGACCTTCGCAGCGATCGTTTCATCAGTGGGTGAACCGACATCAAACATGTTCCGGTCGAGATCTGCTCGGCCTTCGGCTCTGGCCGTGTCGCCATCCTGATGCAGCGTGAAGCGTAACGTGACCGGGCGGCGGCGTCCGTTCAGGTCGAGCGTGCCTCTGGCTTCGTACAGGTCGCCGCCCTGTGGCCGGAAACCCTTGGCGCGGAACACAGCATGCGGATGCGCGGATATGTCGAAGTAATCGGGGCCTCGCAGCGTTTCGTCGCGTTGTGCGTCGCCCGTGACGGCGGAGGCCAGGTCGATCGTCACCAGGATTGCGCTGCCGGGCAAATCGTCTGGACTGTAGCGGATGTCCGATTTCCAGTGAAGGAAGGATCCGTCCACCGCCGCGCCGCTCCACATGGCGATAAAGCCGAGCTTTCCCTGCCCCATGACGCGCCACCGCGACAATGGAAGGTGTTGCGAATTGGCCGTTGGCACCGGCGTAGCTTTTGGGGCCGTCGGGGTCGTGGCAGGCCGTTGCGCTGGGGTGGAAACGGGTGAAGGTGGCGCTATCTTGATTGGCGCGGGCGTTGCTTGCCGCTGCGCCACGGCTCTGGTGGGCGTTCCGGTAAGAAAGAATGATGCCGCACCTGCCAATGCCATTGTTCCTAGCGCAACCAGCAGCGCAAGCCCCGGCGCCAAGCCCGGGATCATGCGAGCAAGCAGATCCTCGCGCTTGTAGAATTGATGGCGAATAGCTCCAGCGACATGCAGCACGACCAATCCGGCCAGGACATAAGCGGCCAGGCGATGCGTGTCATAGGCTATTCCATTGAGGCCAAGAGGGATCGGTAGGTGCGGCCAGGCAATCGTGCCGAACAGCAGCGTCGGCACCCGCAGCTTGCTGGTTGAGACGAGCGCCCAGCCGCTGAGCGGGGCGAGCAGCATGACTGCGTAGAGCAATTGATGCGTCACCTTTGCCGCGAACGCAGATATCCGATCATCCGCCAGTGCCGGGGGGCGGGGGTGGGCCAGGCGGATGCCAACCCGCAGAAGGGTGAGCAGCAGGATGACGATCCCGATCGACTTGTGCAGCTGATAGGCGGCAAATTGGCCCAGCCCCGGCGTGATGCCGGACAATTGCCAGCCCAGGACGAGTTGAAAGCTCAGGGCTGCCGCGATCGACCAATGCAACGCGATCGCCGTCATGGAATAGCGCTGTGGCGACATGGGCAGTTTTTTCCTTATGGCGATGTCAGAGAAGAGCGCGAGCGGCGGGCGGGCAAGCGGTTCATTCGTAAACCTTGGACGAATTGCTGTGCCGTCCTCCAGTCACGAGAAGGGCTAATGCGCATGCCGCGGTCAGCGACCCTGATGCCATGGTCAGCGCCACGGCGGGAAGCTTGAAATCGAGAGTGAAAAGGAAACCAGCAAGGATGGGACCTAAAGCAGCTCCTCCACGGCCGAGGCCGATCACTATTCCCGTGCCGCCTGCCCGGACGGCCGTTGGGAAAGATTGCGCAATGATGGCGTAGAGGCCGACGACGGCCGCGTTGGTGAAATATCCCGCCGCCGCAGCTACCAGGGCCAAGCCGAAAAGGCTGGCTTGTCCCTGTCCGAAGACAGTCACCATTGCCATCGACAGCAGGAGGGCGGCGATCACCAATATGCGGACGTCCAGCCGCCAACTGAGGGCACTGAGCGAAAGCGCGCCCAGCAAGCCGCCTACATTGGCCCATACCAGCACGCCACCAGCGGACGAGGGTGCATAACCCATGTCCACGACGATCTTGGGCACCCATTTGAGGATGAAGTAAAAGGTCATGATGTGAAAGAAATAGGCGGCCGTCAGCAGCACCGTCGTGCGTGCGAGGCCGGGACTGAACAGCGCGGCAAAGGACGCCTTGGGTGCCGCTGCATTTGAAGCAGGCAAAGCATCCAGTGCATTGTGTCCCATCCGGCCCATCAGCTGATTGATCCGGTCCAGCGCATTGGCCGGGCGTCGTTGAAGGAGGAAGCCGATCGATTCAGGGAGCAGCAGGAACGTCAGCGGCAAGAAGATTGCAGTGACGACTCCTCCAAGCAGGAATATGTCGCGCCATTCGCCCGACATCAGCAGCATCGAAGCGGCCGAGCCGCCAAGTATCGCGCCGATCGGATAGCCCGCCGCCATGAGGGCAACGGCCAGGCTGCGGGTGCGCGCGTTGGCAAGCTCTGCCACGATGGCGTTGGTGCAAGCCAGCATGCCGCCGATGCCGAGGCCAGTGACAAGCCGTATCACCGACAGGGAGACAACGCTGAATGAAAAGGTCGCGGCCAACATCCCCGTCGCCATGACCACGAGGCAGAGCAGGATGGTGGGCCGACGGCCGATGCGATCAGCAAGGCCGCCGAGCAGCACGGACCCCACAGCCATGCCCATCAGTTCCATCGAAAGCACGACGCCCAAGGCGGCTCGGTCGATGCCCCACTCTGCGGCAATGCCGGGCGAGGCGAAGCTGATTGCCAGAACATCAAAGCCATCAAGCGCGTTCAACATGATGCACAGCGCTACAGCCGCGATTTGCAGGCGGCCCATGGGCGCTTCATCAAGTGATCGCCTGATGTCCGTTCCGTTCTGCGCCATCCTCACCTCCCCTGGAATGATTGTCGATCTGGTTATTGCCTTGTTGGTCAGGCGTCTTCCGGGGCTGTCAGCATGAGAGCGTCGAGGGCGATTGCGCCTTTGCCCTGCGGATAGACGATCACCGGATTAAGATCGATCTCCCGAATTGAAGGTTCGGCGAGAAGGATGCGGCCAAGCCTATGGATAATCCCCGCTGCCGCCTCCACATCCAGCGGAGGCGATCCGCGAAAGCCGCGCAGCAGGGGCGCTTGCTTGAGCTGGTCCAGTTCAGCGGCGATGGCATCGACTGAGATGCGGGGCGTGATCAGGCGCACGTCCTGCAGGATTTCCGCCGTGACCCCGCCGAACCCGCACAGGATGACTGGCCCCCAGTCTGGATCGTTCTTCGCGCCGATGATAAGCTCGACGCCGCGTTCGCCCATGGCTTCGAGCAGGACGCCGTCGAGCGCGATGGTTGCATCATAGGCGGCGACATCGGCATATAACTGGTCCCAGCCCGCGCGCAGTTCGTCGGCGTTGGAGAGGTTCAACACCACGCCGCCCGCATCGCTCTTGTGGCTTAGACGGGTGGACTGTGCCTTGAGCGCGACCGGATAGCCGACCGCTTGCGCAGCGCGGAGCGCGTCGTCGATGCTGGTGCAGAAGGCGCCCTGCGGGAACGGGATGCCGAGCGGGGCGAGGATCGCCTTGGCGCGATATTCCGGGATGACGCCGCTGTGCCCGGCGAGGCCGGAGGCGGGCAGGGGGGTGGTCGGCGCTTCGCTGAAGTCCCGGCGCGCATGGTCGTTGAGGCGCTTCAGGGCGCGGAAGGCGCGTTCGGTCGAAGGGAAATAGGGAATGCCAAGCGCGCGCAACTGATCTAGATAATTGGACGGAACCGGAGCGCCTTCGTCCAGCCCGGCGAAGATGATCGGCTTGTCCGGCCGCAATTCGTCAACGGCGCGCAGGATGGGCGGCAGCTTGATGCCGACGGTCACGGGATCGGTCTGGATAATGCCCGCGACGATGCTGCCGAACCGGTCGTCGGTGAACAGCGCCGCCAGCGTCCGGCGATAGAGGTCGGGATCGACGAGGCCCTGTGCGGTCAGGTCCAGCGGGTTGGAGACGGGCACGAAGTCGGGCAGCGCCGCGCGCAGGGCAGGGGCATTGCCGTCATTGACCTGCGGCAGGTCGAGGCCGATTGCTTCGCACAGGTCGAGGGTCAGCGCCTTGAACGCGCCGCTTTCGCCCAGCACCGCGACGCCGCCAGTCGGGATGGTTGGACAGCGCAAGGCGATTTCGGCGATGTCGCCCAGTTCCTCCAGCGTCTCGGCCAGGATGACGCCCGCGTGCTCCACCTTTATGCGCATGACCTGATAGTCGCCTGCCATCGCCCCGGTATGGGTGGCGGCGGATTCACGTGCGGCGGCAGAGCGGCCGGGGTGCAGGAGGACGATGGTCTTGCCCAGCGCGCGGGCGCGGCGGGCGGCGGCGAGGAAGCGCTGGGGCTTGCGGAACTGTTCCACGATCATGGCGATGACGCGCGTGGAACTGTCCTCCAGCAGGTAATCGACATAATCTTCGACGCCCGATGCGGCTTCGTTGCCGGTCGAGATCGAGAAGGACAGGCCCAAATCGCGCGACGCGAGCGTGGTGCACAACACGCAAGCCATCGCCCCGCTTTGCGACACGACGCCGATGCCGGGAGGATCGCCCAGCCGCTTCGCGTCGGTTTCAACGAAGGTCAGTGGTACGCGTTCGATGAAGTTGGTCATGCCAAGGCAGTTTGGCCCTTCGACGACCATGCCGCTTTCAGCCGCGATGCGGGCAATCTCCCGTTGCTCCGCTAAACCCTCTTCACCACCTTCGGCAAATCCGGCGGAAAAGATGACGGCGGCGCCGACATTGCGTGCGGCGAGCGCCTTCACCGTATCGAGCACCGCTACGCGCGGGATGGCGAGGACGGCGGCGTCGACGCCATCAGGCAAAGCATCGACCGACGGCAGGCATGGCCGTCCGCCGATCTCTGCGCGCTTGGGATTGATGAGGTGGATGTCGCCTGAAAAGCCGTTGCGCGTCAGGTTGGACAGGACGGATGCGCCCAGCGCACCCGGCTTGTCCGATGCGCCGACGATCGCCACCGATCGCGGGCGGAGCAGCCGGTCGAGCGCGTTGCCGGTGCGGGCGGCGACGAGCGGATTGAGGGTATCGGCCGTCATTGGGTCCGTCTCTCCAAAAGCTCTGTTGGGCGGGCCGACTTTTCGGTCGGTCCCGCCAGTTTACCGCTGTTCAGGCCTGCTGTTTCGACTTGTCATAAGCGCCAAGGCCCGGCTTGTAGCTCTTGTCGTCGATGAACTGCCTGATGCCTTCCTTGCGGCCTTCATTGTCGAAGCTGTTGGCCGCTTCCTGCGCGCGGATCAGATAATCCTCGGCATTGTCATAGGTCATTTCGCGCACCCGGCGGATGGCGTCCTTGGTCGCCTTGAGCGCCACGGGGTTCTTGGTCAGCAGCGTCTGCGCAACCTGCGACACACGGCCCTTCAGTGCGCCAAGCGGCAGCGCTTCATTGACGAAGCCCCATTCCGCCGCCGTCTTGCCGTCCACATTCTCCCCCATCAGGGCGTGGTACATGGCGTTGCGGAAGCTGGTAAGTTCCGTAGCTACCTTGGCCGCGCCGCCGCCGGGCAGGATGCCCCAATTGATTTCGCTGAGGCCGAACTGCGCTTCCTCCGCCGCGAAGGCGAGGTCGCAGGCGAAGAGTGGGCCGTAGCCGCCGCCAAAGCACCAGCCGTTGACCATCGCGATGGTGGGCTTCTGATACCAGCGCAGGCGGCGCCACCAGCCATAGCTTTCCCGCTGCGCGTCGCGTGTGCCCTTCAGGCCCTGCGCCTCGGTTTCGCGGAAATATTCCTTGAGGTCCATACCCGCGCTCCACGCCGTACCCTCGCCGGTCAGGACGAGGACGCCGACATCGTCGCGAAACTCAAGTTCGTCGAGCACGCGCATCATCTGGCGATTGAGGCGCGGCGACATGCAATTGCGCTTGTCCGGGCGGTTGAGACTGACCCAGGCGACGCCGTCCTCCACCGTGAAGGCGACGGTTTCGATTTCGGCCTGCTCGACGCCATCGGCTTGCAGGAAATTGGTCATGGTAAAGTCCTTGTTCTGGTCGTCATGTCGGCGAAAGCTGGCATCTCGTGCGGCTGGATCGTGCCTCTCCGCTTGAGATCCCAGCTTCCGCTGGGATGACGAAGGGAGTGAGCGTTAAATCGGATAATGGCCGGGCTGGGTCTCCATCGTAATCCAGCGCAATTCGGTGAAGCTGTCGATCCCGGCGCGGCCGCCGAACTTGCCGTATCCCGACGCCTTGACGCCTCCGAAGGGCATTTGCGCTTCGTCATGGACGGTCGGGCCGTTCACATGGCAGATGCCGGACTGGATTTGCCGCGCGACCCTGAGGCCGCGCGCCGTGTCGCGGGTAAAGACCGATGCGGACAGGCCATATTCGGTATCGTTGGCGAGTTCGATCGCATGCGCTTCATCGCGGACGCGGATGATGCCGACGACTGGGCCGAAACTCTCATCGCGGAACAGCTTCATCGGCGGCGTGACGCGGTCGATGACATGGGCGGGCATCAAGACGCCATTCGCCTCGCCGCCGTTCAGTTGTGTCGCGCCTGCCGCCAACGCATCATCGATAAGCGTACGGACATGAGCAACTGTCTTGTTGTCGACCACCGCGCCGAGCGGCGTCTTGCCCTCACGCGGGTCGCCCACCGCCATGGTGCCGACCTTGGCCTGGAACTTCTCTACAAAGGCTTCGGCGATGGCATCGACCACGATGATCCGCTCGGTCGACATGCAAATCTGGCCCTGGTTCATGAAGGCGCCGAACGCGGCGGCCTTCACCGCTTCGTCAAGATCGGCATCCTCCAGCACGATCAGCGGCGCCTTGCCGCCCAGTTCCAGCACCACAGGCTTCAGATGTTCAGCGCAGCGTTTCGCGATGATCCGGCCGACCGGCGTCGATCCGGTGAAGTTCACCCGGCGCACGGCTGGATGGTCAATCATCGCGCCGACCACATCGGCCGCATCCTGTGGCGCGTTGGTGATCAGGTTGACGATGCCACCGGTGAACCCCGCTTCCACAAAGGCCTGGACGATCAGGCCATGGGTGCGCGGACATTGTTCGGATGCCTTGAGTACCACGCTGTTGCCGCAGGCGAGGGGCACGGCGATGGCTCGGGTGGCGAGGATGATCGGCGCGTTCCACGGCGCCATCGACAGCACCACGCCCGCCGGTTCCCGGATCGCCATGGCGATGCAGCCGGGCTTGTCGGACGGGATCACCTCTCCGCCGATCTGGGTGGTGAGGGCGGCCGCTTCGCGCACCATAGAGCTGGATAGCATCAGGTTGAAGCGCGCCCAGCCCTCGGTCGCGCCGATTTCCTCCATCATCGCGTTGATGAAATCGTCCACGCGGGCATCGAGCGCGTCGGCGGCCTTCATCAGCAAGGCGCGGCGGGCATTGGGGCCGGTTTGCGACCAGGCGGGGAATGCTGCCTTGGCGGCGTCGACCGCGGCAATGGCGTCTTCGACGCTGGCGGCGGCGGCCCGGGTGGCGACCGCGTCAGTGACCGGGTTCAACCGTTCGAAAGTCGATGCGGCACTGCGCGATTCGCCGCCGATAATCAGGGAAATTTCCGATGCGGACATGTGTCAGGTCCTCTCCTAATGTTATGTTGCATATCAATGTTGATTGTTCTGAGCAATAACATTATGAGGGAGTCATGAGCATGAGTCCCTCAGGCAACAGGCTGATCAATCCCGTCGCATCACGACTGGGATATCGGCTGCGGCGTTCCTCCTCCGCGATGATGGCGACGCTGGGCGCCGGGTTGGAACTGGTCGGGCTGCGGCCGGTGGAAGCGACGATCCTCCTGACGATCGGCGCCAATCCGGGCTGCATCCAAAGCGACATCGGCCGCATGCTGGGGATCAAGCGTGCTAATATGGTGCCGCTGATCACTGGTCTCATCCAGAAGGATCTGGTGCAGAAGTCGCCGGTAGACGGACGCTCCTTCGCCCTGAGCCTGACCGCCGAGGGAGAGGATGTGCGCAGCGAGGCGGACGCGATCATGACCGCGCATGACCGCCGTTACACACGCTTGCTGACGCCCGAATATCAGGATGCGCTGCGCATCGTGCTGGACGTCCTGGAGCAGGAAGAAAATGCCACGCATGAGGAGGGGGAAGCGGCAGTCATCTAGGCCGCGCCATCTCCGCAGTGCGTACATCATTTGGGAGCCTAACGCCGCAGCAAAAATAATGCGCGGCAAGCAGGGAGAGATGCAATGGAGGCTAATCTCAGCGCGCAGATACTGCCCGCCCTTTACGGATGCTGCGACCGTCCAGAAAACTGGAGGCCGCTGTTGGACCAGATTTGTGCTGGCCTTGGCGTTCGCAGCGCGGCGGTGCAGATTTACCGGCAGGAGGGCGGCCATCTGATACAGCGGTGGCAGGAGCGGGATAGCTATTCCCACGCGAACGCCGCCCTGCATGACCGGTGGATCAACAATCCAGACAATCCCCGGCTCGCCATCGTCCCGCGCGATCGCCTGGAAGCACAGCTCTCCGTCCGCACCGACGCGCAGCGTTTCGATTCCACATCGCCGCAATTGCAGGAGACGCGGCATCGCCTGGCACAGATTGGCCTTAGGGGCGGGTCGGGCCTGCTGTTCGAATTCGAACCCTCGCGCTGGTTCAGCCTGATCCTGCACAGGCAGATCAGCGACACGGTGGAGCGGGACGGCAAGGATGCTGCTTTCCTGTCGGACATCGCGCCGCATCTTCTGACCCTGTCGCGCGTCTCGGCCACCGTGCGGGCGGCGCGTGCCGCGCAAGCCACATTAGCCTCGATCATGGAT
Organism: Sphingobium sp. TomMM7A; assembly: GCF_055397305.1. Lineage (NCBI taxonomy): Bacteria > Pseudomonadati > Pseudomonadota > Alphaproteobacteria > Sphingomonadales > Sphingobiaceae > Sphingobium > Sphingobium sp. TomMM7A. Next base: position 518,384 of record NZ_AP027311.1, read on the forward strand.
CGTCTGCGCCCCGGTGTCATTCTCTGCACCGCCAGCGGCGAGGTCCGCTGGCACAATCTCGCGGCGGCCACGATGCTGGCGAACGGCGCGCCGCTGACGCTGGACCATGGCCAACTGCGCGGGGTGTCGGCCGAAAGCCGCCAGCGGCTGGCGCGGCTTCTGTCGTCTCCTTGCGATGACGACATGGTCACGGCGGCGTTCGGCGAGCTGGACGACAGCATGGTGCAGGCGATTGCACTGCCCAACGGTGCGTTCAAGGCGACGGTGGCGCAGGGATGGGATGATGACCGGGACGGCGTGGCGCTGATCCTGATCGATCCGTCACAGGCGCCGATGTTGTCGGCCGGGCACGTCACCTCGCTATTTGGCCTGACGCCTGCGGAGGCGCGATTGGCCGTCGCCTTGTCACAGGGCACATCGATCAACGCCTATGCCGATCGCCGTGGCGTGTCGGTCGGCACGGTGCGCATTCAGATGAAGCGCATCCTGGAAAAGACCGACAGTCGCCGTCAGGCGGACCTTGTCGCCAAGCTGTACGGTTCCGTCATCGCTCAGGTGCATGGCAATTTGCACTGAGCGGCGGTTGCGCGGCGTATCCCATTTGGGAGCCGCGATCTTCAAATCATCGGTCCAGAAAAAGCACGAAGCGACCGACAATCATCATTCGTCCAAAGCAGAGGATGTGCGTGTGCACAAAGCATCAGGGTATCTTGTGAGTTTCGTTGCTGGCGCCATATGCGCGGCGGCTCAGCCTGTGTCGGCGCAGCAGACGTTGCCGCCCGTGCTGGCCGACGGACAACCATCCACGGTGCCGGTTGCCGTCCAGATCGCCCGCTGGCACATGCTGGATGGCGATATCAATTCCTTGACCTTCCGCAGCATGGACCGGCTGTTCACCACGCGCATCGTCGCCCATGCGGGGACGCCCTGGCGGCTGCCGCGCGCCGACGCGCCGCTGGATGTCAGCTACACTTTCGAGGGTAAGCGCTACACGGCGCAGGATTTCCTCGATCGCACCTACACCAACGCGCTGCTGGTGATGAAGGACGGCAAGATCGTCAGCGAAATCTACCGCAACAACAGCGACGAAAACAGCCGCTTCATCGGCTGGTCCATGACGAAGTCGGTCACGTCGCTGCTGGTTGGCTGTGCGCTGTCGGAAGGGCGGATCAAGTCGCTGGACGATGACATCACCGCTTACCTGCCCGAATTGAAGGGCGGCGGATATGACGGCGTAACCATTCGGCAGATCCTGCAGATGCGGTCTGGCGTTGATTATGAGGAACGCTACGACTTCGCCAATCCCGGCATCGCGGCGCGCAATCATGTCGACGCGCTGGTCAAGAATGTCGCGCGCTTTGCCGATGCCGCGCGGACGGTGAAGCGGCTGCATGCACCGGGCAGCGTGTTCCAGTACAAGACGCTCGACACCGCTGTGCTTGGCTGGTTGATCGAACGGGTCAGCGGCACGACCGTCGCGGGCTATACCGCGCAGAAATTGTGGGAACCGCTGGGCGCGGAGCAGGACGGCTTCTACATCATGGATGGGCAGCCGGGCACCGGCCGCGAATTCAGCGGCGCTGGCTTCAACGCCACGCTGCGCGACTATGGGCGGATCGGCCAGATGATGCTGGACGGCGGCCGCGCCAACGGGCGGCAGGTGGTGCCCGCCGACTGGGTCCGCACATCGACGGCGCCGTCCGCGCCAGCCGATGACAAGATGCCAGGCATTCCGACCGGCTATGCGATGCAATGGTGGCTGCTGGACAATAGTGGCGCTTACAGCGCGGTGGGATTGCAAGGCCAATATATCTACGTCGATCCGCGATCCCGCACCGTCGTCGTCAAGATCAGCTATTTTCCGCCCGGCGATGAAAAGCCGACGGCGGAAACCGGCGCTTTCCTGAAGGCCGTGTCGGCCTGGTCTCCGAAATGACCGGAAGAACATCCAAAAAATAGGGAGGGAAGAATGAAACGCATATTGCTGACGGGCTCCACCGCCATCATGTCCTTGTGGACGTCATCCGCCTGGGCGCAGGAAGCGGCCCCGCAGGCGGGATCGTCCAACACGCTGGGCGAGATCGTCGTGACGGCCCAGCGCCGGACGGAAAATCTGCAGAAGGTGCCGGTTGCCGCCAGTGCGCTGGACGCTAATGACCTGAAGGCGAACGCCGTCGTGCGCCTCAACGACCTTCAAAATGCAACGCCTGCGCTGTCGATTTCCGACGCGGGTATCACGTCGGCGGTCAACATTCGCGGCATCGGCCTTGCCAGCAACTCGCCCAATGTGACCGCAGGTGTCGCCACCTATATCGACGGGCTGTTCCAGCCGCCGATCGTCCAGGCGAACAGCTTCTATGATCTGGCGAGCGTTGAAGTGTTGCGCGGTCCGCAGGGAACTTTGGTCGGCAGCAACTCGACCGGTGGCGCGATCTTCATCAATTCGCGCAATCCTGATCTGAATGGCATCAATGGCTATGCGGAAGGCAGCGCTGGCAACCGGGGGAATTTCGGGCTGGAAGGCGCGGTCAACGTGCCGCTATCCTCCACGCTGGCTGTGCGCGGCGCTGGATTCTACCGGGGCCATGATAGCTATTTCAAGGATGTCGGCCCCTTCAACAACAAGGCGGGCAAGCTCGACGAAAAGGGCGGACGGTTGGGCGTGCTGTGGCAGCCGGGCAATTTCCGCGCGCTGCTGAAGGTTCAGTATAATGATCGCGACATTGGCGGCTATGCCTATCGTCCGATCCAGGGGACGGAATTTGGTTCCTACCGGACCGGCGACATTTACACGCTGAACTACGACACACCGGTGGCGATCCGTGAAAAGGCGTTTATTTCCAGCCTGGAACTGCGGCAGGAATTCGCCAGCGGCATCGTGCTGCGGTCGATCAGCGGTTATCAGAGCAAGAAGATCGAAGGTGTCAACGATGTCGATGCCTCGCCTGCTCCAGAGGGCATCGCCCAGGACTATTATGCTCGCGAACGGCAATATAGTCAGGAAATCAACCTTATCTCTCCCACCGGCGAAACGCTGGAATGGATATTGGGCGGCTATTTCCAACGGAACGAAATCAAGGTGCGTATCCGCGAAACGACCTTTGGCTTTCCGACCGACATCGACCCGGACAACAAGCGCACCACGACGGGCATCTTCGCGCAGGGCAGCTACCGCGTGACGCCTGATGTCCAGTTGCAGCTGGGCGCGCGCTATTCGCACTATAAGGCAAGCGGCGTGGGCGATGTGCGCATTGGCGCTGGCATCCCCGGCTTCCCGCCCGGCGGTTTGCCGGTGGCGAGCCTTGCGGGATCGCATAAGGATGGTCGCGTGACGGGTAAGGCGGCGATCAACTGGACGGTCAATGATGACCATCTGCTCTACGCCTTCGTCGCTCGCGGCTATAAGCCCGGCGGCTTCAACGCGGTGGATTCCGAGTTCCGGCCGGAAATGGTGTGGAACTATGAAATTGGCTGGAAGGCGAGCCTGTTCGACAAGCATGTCCGCACGCAGATTTCGGCTTTCTACAATGACTATTCCGATTTCCAGTTCGAAGTGATCGAACCGACGACCGGCTTCAACGGCGTCCAGAATATCTCGCAAGGCAAGATTAAGGGCATTGAAGCCCAGTTGCAGAGCAAGTTCGGCGGCTTCAGTCTCGACGCCAATGTCGCTTATGTCCATTCGAAGCTGGCCGGCCTGACCTTCATCAATATCCGCGCCCTTCCGCCCGGGAGCTTGGGTCCGCAATGCCCGCCGGGTGTCGGCTCGGCGCCTCCGGCTTGCTACAACTATACTCCCGACATCGTCACCACCGATGGCGGCCCCAACCTCTATTCGCCCAAATGGACCTACGGCGGCACGGCGGCCTATGAATTCCAGCTGGGAGACGAGGTGACTTTGACCCCGCGCGTCAGCTATTCCTATGTCGGCCCGCGCTTCACCAATCTCGCTTATTCACCGGTGACCGACCGGATCAAAGGCTATGGCCTGCTGTCCGGCCTTGTCACCCTGCGCACCGGCCAGTTCCATATCGAGGCCTATGGCACCAACCTGACCGGCAAGCGCTATGTCAGCGGCCAGTTTGGTCTCAATGAATTTTACGGTGCGCCGCGCGAATATGGCATTCGCGCAGGCTTCACCTTCTGAAGTTGAGGGAAACCCGCCGCCATCGGGTGGCGGGTTTCAGGATTGGTGCTTTGGAGCTTGTTCGATCCGGCCAGATTGAACAAGCTCCACTTACCCCGGCAGCATCGCCGCAAGCAAATCCTAGAGCATGATCCGATCAGACTGGATCGGATCATGCTCCATTTGTCTTTTGTTTCCGCATTTTCCGAGCCAGCAGATGATGCCATCTGCTTCGAAAATGCTCTAGTCAAGAAATCGTGCCTTGGTCAGGCATTCCTCCCATTCCGCGAGGGGATCGGAGTCAGCGACGATGCCGGACCCGAGGTCGATCGTCAGCCGCCGTTCTGCCGGTGAGACGGTCAGGGTACGGATCGCGACGTTGAAACGCGCGTCACCGTCCGGGGTGAAATGGCCGATTGATCCTGTGTAGATGCCGCGCGGTCTGTCTTCCAGCTGTGCAATCACTTGCGCCGCACGGATCTTGGGCGCTCCAGTGATTGAGCCGCAGGGGAACAGGGCGGCGAGGATGTCGAAAGCGTCCACATCCTCGCGGCGACGCGCCGTCACGGCAGAGACCATCTGGTGGACCGTCGGATAGGTTTCGACCGAGAAAAGCTGCGGCACCTTCACCGATCCAGGCTCCGCCACCCGCGACAGATCATTGCGCATCAGGTCGACGATCATCAGATTTTCGGCGCGCTGTTTGGGATCAGCGGCGAGCGACTGCGCGGCAGCGGCGTCCGCTCCGGGATCGGCATGTCGCTCCGCCGTACCCTTCATCGGACGACAGGCGATGTCGCGCCCAGTCACCGTGAAGAACAACTCCGGCGAGAAGGAGAAGATGAGGTCTGCGCCAGTGGATATGATCGCGCCATAAGGAGCACGCTGGCGCTGCCGCAGCCGGGTGTAGAGCGCCAGCGGATCACCGTCGAAGTCCATCCCGGCGCGGAAAGTGAGGTTGGCCTGATACAGATCGCCTGCACGAATGAGTTCGAGCAGGTCTGCGATCCGCCCCATATGCTGCTCTTTCGTGCTGGAGGGCGTCAGTGGCCCCATGCGGAACGTCGCATCGGTGGGGAGCAGGTTTGCGAACATTTGTGACGGAAGCACCAATGGGGTCCCGAATATCCCGAACCAGAGGAGCGGCCCGCAGGAGGGGGTAACCGGCATGGCGGGATCGAAGGCGGCAGCGGCATCATAGCTGACAAACCCGGCGGCGTGTGCGCCTTGTCTCGTAGCTGCGCGCACCGCTTCCAGTGCAGGTGCGACTTCCGAGAGCGTCGCAGCCTCGATCACTTGCATCGGATGGGTGAAGAGTGTGACGTCGCCGTTGGGCGAGGATGCGTCGTCTAAAAGCACATAGGGTTGATCGAAGGCCGACAGGAAACCCAAGGCCTTCACACCACATTCTGGTCGGGCCGATTGCGGCGGCACAGTAAGAAGATGGTTCATTGCACGCTCCACCTCGCACGCGCCGAGAAATCTTCGGCCTCCGAACGAGCTTTAGGTCTGCTGTGGCCCCACATCGCGCCGTGGCGATCATTCGAACTGATCCGCAGATATTCATTTTTTCTAAGTCTTGGTCTGAAGATATATTCCACGGGAGGGAATGTAGCGGAGATAAAATCATATTTATCAGTCTCTTGAAAATGATAATGACCCCATCACCTGCAACGAGCAGGATGAAGGCCATGGGGACGACGACCGCCACTATTTCCTTCTCATAATTTATGTGAAACTGTTCCAGTCAGGAGAGCGGTGGATGATCGAGCAATTCTCGACGCAGGACGTCGCCAGGCGTGATCGCTTGGCTTACTGGAACAGGATCGCCTCTGGCCGGTCCGCCGGGCTGATGATCGACAGTTCCAATCGCGAATTTCTAGGTCAGCTTGGCTGTTGGACGCTGGGCGACCTCACCATTTTCAAGGCGCGGGCGGAATCGTCGGTCGTGTCGCGCAGCGCCCGCCACCACGGCGAAGAGCGGCTGCTGGTGCACCTCCAGACCCTTGGCCTCAGTGAGCAGCGCCAATCCGGCCGCGAATGCGTACTGCGGCCCGGCGACCTTTCCATCTGCACCACCGCAGCGCCGATGCGGATCGAGGTTGCATCCCATGAAATGATGGTGGTCGATGTCGCCCGCCATGAACTGGAACAGCGGGTGCCGCAGCTGGACCTCCATATCGGCAGTCCGACGCCCGGCAATTCGCCGACCGTCCACAGCTTTCACCAACTCGCCCTTGCCCTGTGGCGAGAGGCGGAGAGCCGTGCCGCGCCGCCCGATCCAAGCTGGGCCGAGGGCGCCGAAACGCTGATGCTGGACCTGCTGGGCCTTGCCTTGCGCAGCGCTGTGCGCGGCGGTCCCAATGTCGATGGCCGGGGACTGGCGCGGGTCAAGGCGATAGTGGAGGCACGGCTGGGCGATCCGAACCTCGACACGGAATCCATCGCGCGCGAAGTCGGCATATCCCCGCGAACGATCCAAACCTGGTTCGCGGCCGAAAGCACGACGCTACGCGCCTATATATTGGACCGGCGGCTGGAACGGGCGCTGGAAATGCTTGCGGCCGACCGGGCGGCGAACATCACCGCGATCGCCCTCGAGCTCGGCTTCAACGACCCTGCTTATTTCGCGCGCTGCTTCCGCAAGCGGCACGGCTATTCACCTCGCGAAGGGCGCCAGATCGCGCGCGCCTGACCAGCGGTAATTTCCAAAGATCGTCCATCGGCCGCTCCGATCGCAGGAGCGCGCCTACCATCAGCATGCAGGAGTGACGCAGATGACCAACGGATTGCTTGCCGGGAAAACGGGCTTTGTCACTGGCGCTGCCAGCGGCATTGGGCGCGGCATCGCCAAGGTGCTGGCGGCGGAAGGAGCCAACGTCGTGTTGAGTGACCTTGCCTCCTCAGCCGAGGAAGGCGCGCAAGCGGTCGCGGAGATCGAAGCGGCGGGCGGCGTCGCATGCTTCATGGCGGCCGATGTTACCAGCGCGGCGGATATCGACGCGCTGATTGCGCAGACGCGCGAGATCAACGGGCGTATCGACTTCGCCGTTAATAATGCGGGCATCGGCCTTAAATCCATGTTGGCGGACAGCAGCGATGACCTGTGGGACAAGATGAACGATGTGAATCTCAAAAGCTGTTTCCGCGTCATGCGCGGCGCTTTGACCGTCATGCGGGGGCAGGGTGGCGGCTGCATCGTCAACGTCTCATCCATCGCGGGAGCGGTGGGCTTGCGCGAAGCAGGCGTCTATGCGGCGACCAAGCATGCGATCCTTGGTCTGACGCGAACGGCGGCGGGGGAGAATGGCGACGTCAATGTGCGCGTTAATGCCATCCTGCCCAACGCGATCCGCTCCAAGCTGCTCGACGGCACTTCGCCCGAGTTCCTGGAAGCGCTGCTTGCGCCCCAGGCGATCAAGCGGCTGGGCGAGCCGGAGGAGTGCGGGCACCTTGCGGCCTTCCTGCTGTCGGACAGGGCGGCCTTCATCACCGGCGCGTGCATCCCGATCGATGGCGGCTATCTGGCAAACTGACCAAGGCGATAATTCGCACCCGTGAAAAATTCGCGGAAATGAATCAAATTGCGCTGGAGTCCTGATCGGTAGCGCTCCAGTGCAAGCGGGAGAGGCGGGTTTCTGTCATCTCGATGGGGAGCGCGAAAAGCGTCCATTGCCGAGGGGAGGAACCATGATCAAGATGATAGCCGCATTGCCCGTTGCGTCGGTGCTGGCCATAGCGGCCGGGACTTTGACGCCGGGGTACGCCCAGGAAGCGACGCCCGCACCCACTGGCGCCGCCGCCACGCCCGATCCAGTGCCTGCCGCTGAGGAAGTGCCCCAGACCGGTGGCGTCCAGGACATCGTCGTCACGGCCCAGCGTCGTTCGGAAAATGTGCAGAAGGTGCCGATCGCGATTACCGCCTTCACCAACGATGCATTGCAGGAGCGCGCGGTGCAGAGCGTCGCGTCGCTTTCGGGCCTGGCCCCCAATGTGACATTCGATGCGGGTACGCCCTTTTCCGGGTCGTCATCGGTGCTGGCAGCCTATGTCCGCGGCATCGGATCGAACGACTTCGCGTTCAACATCGATCCGGGCGTCGGCGTCTATCTGGACGGCGTCTATTTGGCACGTTCGGTCGGCGCGAACCAGGAACTGGGCGACGTCGAGCGGATCGAAGTGCTTAAAGGTCCGCAGGGCACGCTGTTCGGCCGCAACACCATCGGCGGCGCGATTTCCATTGTCACCCATGATCCGGGTGACAAGTTCCGCTTCATCGGCGATGCGACGGTGGGCAGCTACAGGCTGTTCCAGGCGCGCGGCACGGCGGACATTCCGATCAGCGACACGCTGGCGAGCTCGGTGTCCTTTTCCGTCAAGACGCGCAACGGCTATTTTAAGCGCAAGCCTTTCCCGGGCGCGCAGCCGGGCACCTATCAGGTCGAACCGGCGACCGCCTATTCCGCGTCCGGTTATGAAAATGCCGGGATCGGCCGTGAGGGCGGCGAAGATGCCTGGAGCCTGCGCACCAAGCTGCGCTGGGAACCGAGCGATGCCGTGCGCGTGTCGTTGACCGGGGACTATAGCAACAGCAAGCAGGAACAGCTCCCCAACACGCTGCTGGCGACCACACCCAATGTCGCGGGCGGCGCGTTCGATGTGTTCGCGGGCAGCTATAACTGCGCCATTGCGGGCCAATCGACCGGGTGCGGCAACGGCCCGCCGTCTTTCGTCTATGCCTTTCGGCGTGCCGGGCGCACCGGCTTGTTTGACCTGCCCGCGATCTTCGGCGTCAATGCCGACGCCAATCCCGACAACAACCGCCTACCTTACGACAATCGCTTTGTGACGGGCGACAAGGACAGCAGCTACGCAACGGGATCCAACTTCTCGCGCATGCAATCCTACGGCGCCGCAGGAACGATCGAATATGATCTGTCCGACAGCCTGACGCTGAAATCCATTACGGCTTATCGCGAACTGCACTGGAAGGCGGGGCTGGATAATGACGGGTCGCCGCTCAACATGCTTCAGATCAGTTTCGAGATGAATCAGAAGCAGTTCAGCCAGGAGTTCCAGATGCTAGGCAACGCGCTGGACGAACGGCTGAAGTATGTTCTTGGCGCTTATTATTTCGAAGAGTCGGGTAACCTTCATGAATATGTGACCTTCGCCGAAGGGTTGCTGTCTATCGACGGCAATAACCTTCTGAGCACCAAGAATGGCGCTGTGTTCGGGCAGTTGGACTTTAAGCCGATCGACCTGATCGGCATCACGGTCGGCGCGCGCTATACCAAGGAAAAGAAGTCGTTCGAAGGGTTTCAGACCGATCTCAACGGCCTGACCTACAAGATCCTGAACGGCTTTGGCGTCCCGCCCTGCGCATCGCTGACCCCGATCAGCGACGATTGCCGGATCGCGGCAGGCTTCCCCAACGCCAACGCCCCGCTGCAGCTTTATCCCGGTGGCGTGAACCGCAAGACCTTCGACAATTTCTCGCCCAAGATCGGCGTCCAGCTTTATCCCAGCGACGACCTTATGGCCTATGCTTCCTGGTCGAAAGGGTACAAGACCGGCGGTTGGACGACGCGCCTATCGAACCCGCTGCCCGATGCTCCGAACTTTGACGAGGAAAAGGCGACGACTTGGGAAATCGGGCTCAAGTCGAAGCTGTTCGACCGGCGTCTGCAGCTAAACTTCGCGGCCTTCACGACCAACTATAAGGGCATCCAGCTGAACTTCCAGCAGGGCGTGTCCCCCACCATCCAGAACGCCGGTGACGCCCGCATCAAGGGCTTCGAGGCCGAAGCGGTCTTCGCGCCCATCCGCGCCTTCGCCCTGACGACATCGCTCGGCTATATCGACGCCAAATATACCTCGGTACTGCCGGGCGCGGTTGTCGCGCCCAGCGTGATCCAGGGCGGTGTGTTCGTGGGTGCCGAACTGCCCAAGACGCCGCATTGGAAGGTCAATGTCAGCCCGCGCGTCGAGCTGGATGTGGGCAGCAGCGGCGCGAAGCTCATCGTGTTGGCCGACTGGACCTACACGTCGCAGATGCGCAACGACACCGAAGGGACCTTCCTGCTCAACCGCAAGGCTTCGAACGTCGTCAATGCCAACGTCACGCTGCGCCTGCCTGACGACCGCTACAGCGTCACGGTGGGCGGCACTAACGTCTTCAACGAACGTTTCCTGACCACGGGTCAGGCGCAGATCGCCGGGGGGCAATTCTACGGCACCTATAATCGTCCGGCCGAATGGTATGCCAGGCTGGGCGTGAAGTTCTGATCAACCCCACATAACGGAAACAGGATCGCATCATCATGTCCACTGTAATGACCGCCCCCCCATCGACCGCCTTCAAGATCGTCGATGTCCCCGAAAACCTGTCTCATGTGATTGAGGCGCATGGCGTCAAGGGCAGCTTCATCGGGCCGTCGGAGGAGGAAAGTCCTTGGGTGCCGTTCGGCCCCAACGCCGCCATTCGTCACCTCGCGTTCGACGTCCGCCAGAACATCTATTGCAATGTGCTCTGGTTGAAAGGACCGGGCGTCGTTGGCACGCACAAGCATCGCGGGCGGCTGGTCATGATGTGCCTGGAAGGCAGCCTGCGCTATCTGGAGCATGATTGGGTCGCAGGCCCAGGCGACTTCTTCTTGGAAGTGCCCGGCGAACGGCACACACTGGTCAGCGAGCATCCCCAGGGTGGCAAGCTGTGGGGATGGATGCAGGGGCCGATCGAATTCTACGACGAGGATGGCAAGTTCGTGGAGACGGCCGACGTATGGTGGTTCATCAACCATTATGAGAGCTACTGTCGGGAAAACAACTTGCCTATCAACCCGCAACTCTACCTCTGAGCGGGGGCGTCCGCCGGGAGGAGCAGCCCGCCTCCCGGCGGATGGATTGCAAAATGACCAAGAGCAGGCCCCTGCCACGTAACGCCGCAGCGCCGAAGACCTCATGAGCTTCCCAACCCCTGACCAGCGCCGCGCAATTGAGTGGGATTGTACCCGTCTCGTCCACCATTATGCCAATCTCAACGATGCGGCGAAATGGGAAGCCGCAGCGAACTTGTTCACGGATGATGGCCGGTTATCCCGGCCAACCGCGCCCGATCAGCCGATTGTTGGCCGCGAAGCTATATTGGCCGCCTTTCTCGCCCGCCCGCCGCGTACCACCCGCCATGTCTGCGCCAATGTCGTCATCGACGTTCTCAGCACAGATGAGGCCACAGGCGAAAGCGCTATGCTGTTGTTCGTCGGCCCAGGCACGCCGTTGGTGGGATCATTCAAGGACAGGTTCATCCGCACCACTGGAGGATGGCGTTTCCTGGAACGCAGCGGATCGCTCATCTTTTCGGCATGAGGCTATTCCATTTCATTCCTGATGCTAAAGTCGGGCCATGAACGAACAGACGCTATCGCCCACCGTCAAATCCGCCATGCGCACGATCGACATCATCGAATATGTCGTCTCGTGCCGCCGCCCACTAGTGGCGCAGGAGATCGCGCAGGCGCTATCGATCCCGGTCAGCAGCCTGTCTTACCTGCTCGCGACGCTGACGGAGCGCGGCTATCTGCAACGCGAAGGTCGCCGCTACAGCGCCGGGCCGGGGTTGGCCCGGTTACAGGGGCCGACGCCTGCCTTCTCTCTCGCCGAACGGGCCGCGCCGCTGGTGCGGTCGCTCCGCGTCCAGCTGAACGAGACCAGCTCCTTCTTCGTGCGCAAGGGGTGGGAGATGGAAGCGCTGATCACCGAAACCAGCGACCATGCGCTGCGCTATGCCGTGCAGACCGGCCGTCGCACGCCGCTCCACTGTTTTTCGGCGGGCAAGGCCTTGCTTGCGGCGATGCCGGACGAAGAATTCGAACGCTATCTGGAGGAAAGCCGTCGCGAGGCGCTGACTCCCACGACGATCACGGATGCGGATGCCCTGCGGCAGGAGATCAGGCTGGTGCAGCAGACGGGCGTGGCGCGCACACGGGAAGAAAGCACGCCCGGCATTTACGGCTTGGCCTATGTGGCGCGCGCGGATGGGGAAGTGGCCGGGGCGTTCAGCGTCGCCGTGCCGGTAGTGCGGTTCGATGAGGAACTCGACCGGCGCGTGGTGTCCGCGCTGACACGGACGGCGGCCTTGTTCGATATTGCTTGAAGCATGCCGCTGATCCCGGCGCCGTTCGCGCTCAGGGCAAACGGGTGAAGGATATACGCCGTGCTCCTGCGAAGGCAGGAGCCCAGGTCCAAGCGCCGAATTAGGCTCTTGCCTTTGCAGGAGCACAGCAGCACTGCCCCCCAAAAAATCCGGCGGGATGCCGGGAGAAAAACACCCCGCCGGTTGGATGATCAGGCGGTCTTGCGGGTCCGCCATCCATCCGCATAGCTGTCACGCGCGACTTCGGAATAGGGCGCGGGGCTGACAGTGGCGTGGATTTCGACCTGGATATGCGGCTCGACGGTCGGCTTGCTGGTGCCGCCATCGGGTTCGCCCCACAGCAGCGTCACCTTCGTGCCGGGCTCGGCATATTCGGCGTCCAACATCGCCAGCGTCAGCATGCGGCCTTCATTGGCGCTGTAGCCGACCCAGGTGGACAGGCCGACCTGCTTGCCATCGACCAGCACCGAGTCATAGGGGTGCATCGAATAGACCGCCGAGGGGAATTCGAAATATTTCGCGCGGTCGCCCTTCTGGAAAGCGGAGCTGATGACGCGGGCGACGTCTTGGCTGTCGAGCGCCAGCGTCACCTTCTTGCGATGCGGTCCGGCCGCGATCTTCTCCAGCGCTTCGCGGCCGATAAAATCATGATCGAACTTCACGAACAGACCATAACCGAGATCCCAGGGGGTCAGATAATAGCCATCGATGCTGTCGGGGACATAGCTGCCGCCGATCGACGCCTTGGCTTCGTAGGAGTTGGCGGTCAGCCATTCGCGATAGGGCTTGAGCGCTTCGCCGCTGTAGACGGCAGGCAGGGGGGAGGGGATCCAGCCCGATTCGAGCGTGTTGGACGAATAGGTGCGGCCGCCCACCAGCGTCAGGCCGAAGGGTTCGCCCGCCTTGATCAGCGCCTGGCGCACGGTTTCGCGCTCGGCCCAGGGACCGAACAGCTCATAGCCCGGCTGACCCGCCATGCCGTGGCGGAGCGCGCGCACCTTGCAACCGGCGATGTCGAGCGTGGTCATATGGAAGAATTTGAGGTCGGGCGGGGTCTGGCCCATTGCCGCCTCAAGCGTCTGCATCGCGTTCGGCCCTTGCAGCTGATAGCGGTAAGACTTGCGGTTTTCCGGGTCAGGGCGGACGGCGGTGCGCTCGTCGCGTTCGACGGTGACGTTCCACTTGCCGGTCTGGGCATGATATTCCACCCACTCGATGGCGGGGGCACGGCCGACCAGGTTGAAGCGGTTTTCTTCAAGGTAGAAGAGGATCACGTCGCCGATGACGTAGCCGTCGGGCGTGACCGGCACCCACTGTTTGGCGCGATCGGGAATGAAGCCCTTGAAGCTGTTGATGCCGAGATGGTTCAGCATCGCGAAGGCGTCGGGCCCACTGACTTCCAGATCGACCATGTGATAGGACTGATTGAACAGCACGGCCTTCTGCGCCCATGCGGTCTGTTCGTTGCGCCAGTTGGAATATTCCGCGGGAACGCCCGGATAGGCGTTGGGGCCGGTCTGCTGGTTGCGCAGGAAGTGAACGAGGTCACCCTTGCCTTCGACCAGATTTTGCAGGCTTTCAGTCATTCATCGTCTCCCATCATGGTATTGGAGCCGACGGGCATGTCCAGCCAGTCGGCTATGGCTTCGTTAAGGGCATCAGGCGCCTCGGCGGGCAGCATGTGGCCCGCCCCGGCGATGATCTTGAGGTGCGCACCGGGGATGCGCGCAGCTATGGCGCGGTGCTGTTCGGGCGGGCTCCATTCATCAGCGTCGCCCACCGCGACCAGCGTCGGACAGGCGATGTTCGGCAGCAGCGATTCGACCTGCGGGCGGCCGAGAAGGGCGGTGATCTGCGACGCATAGGTTTCGATCCCGGCCTGTGTCGCCATTAGGTGCAGCGGCGCGATCAACTCTTGATCGGCGCGGCGGGCAGGGGCGACCATGGGGGGAAGCCAGCGGTCCACCAGTGCGGCCATGCCCTCCGCCCGGGCGAGCGCCAGCAGGGTGTGGCGCTTCTCTGCCTCTCCTTCACGGACGGTGTGTGTGCCGGTGCTAATCAGAGCGAGCTTTTCCACGCGCTCAGGGGCAAGCCGCACAACCTCTAGTGCGACCCGTGCGCCCATAGAATGGCCGAGCAGCGCCATCTTCTCGGGGCCAGAGGCGATCACGCGCTGCGCCATCTCCGCGATGCTGTCACACGCGCCAAAGCCATCGATTGCGAAGGCGTCGGGGAAACGCTTCAGCTGCGCGCCAAACATGCGGGAATCGCAGAGAAGGCCGGGCAGAAGGACAAGATTTGCGGTGGAAGCGGACACGATGAAATCGCCTTAATTCGTATTCGTGAAATTTCCTATATACGAATTAAAGGAAAGGCGCTAGAGAAGAAATGGCAAAAAGATCGAGTGGCCGACGCTGCTCGGCAAAGCCCAAACACTTCAGGAGAGCGGTCATGGCGGGCGCGGCGACGATCCACCCGAACTGGGAACAGCATATCCCCAAGCGGATCACGGATGGCTATTCGATCGAGATGACGGCCAAGGATTGCGACGCCCTGCGTTCCGCCGCGTCGATGCTGGCGCCGGAAACGCCGATCGCCATAACTTTCCTGCCGGGCGAGACGATCGATGCGCGGATCGACGCGGCGAAGCTGGTCCGTGACCTTGGCTTTGAACCCATGTCGCATCTGTCGGCGCGGCGGATCGGGTCCTTTGAGGAGCTGGAACAGACGGTGCGCCGGTCGGCCGAGGAAGCAGGCGTGCGCCGCATGTTCCTGGTGGCGGGCGATCCTCCCGTTCCTGCGGGGCCGTTCGAGCATGCGCTTTCGTTGCTTCGCACCGGCCTGTTCGAAACGCATGGCGTGAAGGCGATCGGTATTGCGGGGCATCCGGAAGGACATCCGGTGATGGACGAAGAGGCCCGGTGGAGCGCGCTTCTGGCGAAGTGCGCGGAGGTGTCGGATCGCGGCATGGCCCCGCTGATCGTCACCCAGTTCGGGTTCGATGCGGCGCCGGTGCTCGACTGGCTGATCGAACTGCGGCGGCGGGGCATCGATGCGCCTGTGCGGATCGGTGTGCCGGGGCCGGCGGGGATCAAGACGCTGCTGCGTTTTGCTGCCCATTGCGGCGTGGGCGCGTCCGCTTCGGTGCTTGCCAAATACGGGATTTCCCTGTCGCGCCTGCTGGGCGCGGCTGGGCCAGACCGGCTGGTGGGCGACATCGCCGCTGGCCTGCATCCCGGCCATGGGCCGGTGCGGCTGCACTTCTATCCGTTCGGCGGCTTGGCGCGGACGGCGGAGTGGATTGGGCAACACCGGTCGAACCAGAATTAACGCACATCATCCATAGGGGGATCGATTGACCCAGACCTGCATCCTGACCTTGTCCTGCGCCGACCGGCCGGGCCTGGTCGCCACCGTCGCCGCCTTCCTCGCTTCGCATGGCGGCAATATCCTTGAGGCGCAGCAGTTCGACGATCGTGAAAGTGGCCTGTTCTTCATGCGGGTGGTGGTCGACCTGACTGCGCCGTGGAACGACATGGGCAAGCTGAGCGCGGCGTTTCAGCCGGTAGCAGACGACCATGGCATGGAATGGAGTCTGCGCGACGCGGCAGAGCGGCGGCGGGTGCTGCTGCTGGTGTCGAAGTTCGACCATTGCCTGGGCGACCTGCTTTATCGCCACCGCATCGGCGAATTGCCGATGGATGTGGTCGGCATTGTGTCCAACCATCCGATGGCGGCGCTGAACACCACGATGATCGGCGATATTCCCTATCATCACCTGCCCGTCACCAAAGACACCAAGGCGCAGCAGGAAGCGCAGATCAAGGCGGTGGTGGAGGAAACCGGCGCGGAACTGATCGTGCTGGCCCGCTACATGCAGATATTGTCGGACGATCTGGCCGCTTATCTGTCTGGTCGCTGCATCAACATCCATCACAGCTTCCTGCCCGGCTTCAAGGGCGCCAAACCCTATCACCAGGCCCATGCACGCGGCGTCAAGATGATCGGCGCGACCGCGCATTATGTCACCGCCGACCTCGATGAAGGGCCGATCATCCATCAGGATGTCGAGCGGATCAGCCATGCCGACAGCCCCGACGACCTCGTTCGCAAGGGCCGCGACATCGAACGGCGCGTGCTGGCGACGGCGGTTGAATATCATCTGGAAGACAGGGTTCTGGTCAATGACAGCCGCACAATCGTTTTCCGCAACTGATCCGCGCGTGGCCCTGACCATCGACGGCAAGGCGCTCGCCCGCACGATCGGCGCGGAGACGGCGCGCCAGGCGGTGGAACTGCGCGCGCGCACCGGCGTGCTGCCGACGCTCGCCGTCGTGCTGGTGGGCGATGATCCGGCAAGCCAGGTCTATGTCCGCCGCAAGGTCAAGGAGACGAACGCGGCGGGCATGCGGTCGATCGAGCATCGGCTGGACGCTTCCATCGCGCAAGCCGAGTTGCTGTCGCTGATCGCGTCGCTTAATGCCGACCCGGGCGTTCATGGCATATTGGTGCAGTTGCCTCTCCCCCGGCAGATCGACGCGACGCGCGTGCTGGACGCGATCGATCCGGCCAAGGATGTGGACGGGTTCCACCCCGTGAATGTCGGGCGGCTGTCGACCGGGATCGGTGGACTGGTGCCATGTACGCCGCTTGGCTGCATGCGCCTGCTCGACACGGTGGTGGATGACTATCGCGGCCTCAACGCCGTGGTGATCGGCAAGTCCAACATCGTCGGCAAGCCTGTCGCCATGCTGCTGCTGGAGCGCGAATGCACGGTCACCGTCACCCATATCGCGACCAAGGGCCTGGCCGATATCGTGCGCACCGCCGACATCGTCGTCGCCGCGGCTGGCAGCCCGCGTTTGGTGCGAGGTGATTGGATAAAGCCTGGCGCGATCGTGATCGATGTCGGCATCACCCGCGTGATGGACGAGGATGGGAAGGAAAAGCTAGTGGGCGATTGTGCCTTTGACGAACTCGGCCATGCTGGAGCGGTGACGCCAGTGCCGGGCGGGGTGGGGCCGATGACCATCGCCTGCCTGCTTGCCAATACGGTGCAGGCGGCGAAGCGGGCGGCGGCTCTTGGCTGAGTCCTGCTCCACCACGCGGGTCGCCGTGCGCGAACTGCCGCTGATGGCGGACATTGGCATCAACCCCGACGAGATTGGCACGTTCCAGCCGCTGGTGGTCAGCATCACGCTGTTGGTCGATCCTGTGACCAAGGACATGCTGGGCGCAACGATCGACTATCGCCGCGTCCATGAACTGGCGCGGATGCTGGCGGAAAAGCGCATCGGGCTGATCGAGACGTTCGGCGCGGAACTGGCGCGATCCTGCCTCGCCTTCGACCATGTGCGGCAGGCCGAGGTGGTGATCGACAAGCCCCGCGCGCTGCCTTCGGGGATGGCGTCGGTCACAATATCGATGTCGAAGTGAGGAGCTGATAGGCGTGAGACTATCATGCCTTGAAACAGCTCATATTCTCCCCGTTCGGGCTGAGCTTGTCGAAGCCCCTTTCTTGTTCTTAAGGGCAGGAAAGCCCAAAACCATCCCTTCGAGACATTCCTTTGCATGAGGTGGGGAGCGAAAAGGTAGCCAAGCTTCGATCCTCTCACCCACCACCAGGCGCATTGTGGCCGCCAGCGGGCACCGGGCCGCCGCTGGGGGCATGGGCATGATCGGGGCTGCTGTCCCAGTCGATATGATAAAGGTCGAACCGGCGATCGCGGAGGTTGCGCACCGTGCCTTCCGCTCGCGCCCAACTGAGGTCGGCGAGGTTGACGTCGGCCATGGTCAGCGTTTCGACATTCTCGGTGGACTCCGCCGCTATGCCGTCCCGGGCGAAGGGTAGGTCGCAGGGGGTCAGGATGGCGCTTTGCGCATATTGGATGTCCATGTTGTCGACGTTGGGCAGATTGCCGACATTGCCGGACATGACGACATAGCATTGGTTTTCGATCGCCCGCGCCTGCGCGCAGTAGCGCACGCGCATATAGCCGAGGCGCGAGTCGGTACAGAAGGGAACGAAGATGATGCGCGCGCCCTGATCCACGAGGCGGCGGGCTAGCTCCGGAAATTCGCTGTCATAGCAGATGAGGACGCCGATCGGGCCGCAATCGGTCTGGATCACGTCGAGCGAATCGCCGCCCTTGATGTTCCACCAGAAAGCTTCGTTGGGGGTCGGGTGGATTTTTTCCTGCGTATGCACCGATCCATCGCGCAGGGCGACATAGGCGATGTTCTGGATGTCGCCATCGTCGGCGCGCGTCGGGTGGGAGCCGCCTATGATGTTGATATTATATTCCAGCGCCATGCGCGTCAGTTCTTTCGTCAGACGCGGTGTGTAGCCGGTGAGTTTGTCGATCGCCTCCAGTGGGGACAGTTTCTTGGTTTCGAATGAGAGCAGGGGGAGGGTGAACAGTTCCGGAAAGACGATGAAGTCGGAACGATAATCTGCTGCAACATCAACGAAATATTCGATGTTGCGAATAAATTCATCGAAGTCGGAAACGGCGCGGGCCTGAAGCTGGCAGGTGGCTAGGCGAACGCTCTCAACGCCGCGCGGCACCCGCATTTCGGGCGCTTCGTCGGGATCGACATAGGGGTTGCGCCAGACAAGATGCGCGGCGTGGCCGTCGGATTGCTTGTCTTCGGGGAGGTAGTTTTCGAGGACGCCGAGCGGTTCGAACTGGTTCTTGAGCTGGAAGCTGATGACCTGGTCGCGCAGCCTGCCCTGGACCACCTTTTCCAAATAATCGGCGGGACCGTCCACGCGGCGCTTGGCGCGCATGTAGCCCGGCATGCGTCCGGCGATAACGATGCCGTGCAGGTCCAGCTCTTCGGCCAGTTCCTTGCGTTCGTCATAGAGGCGCTGGCCGATGCGAAGCCCGCGCAGCTTGGGATCGACCGCCATTTCATAGCCGTAGAGCCATTCACCAGCCGCGCTGTGCCGGGTGCCAAAGCCATTGGCGGTGATTTCTTCCCAATCATGGAAGGAAAAGGCCATCGACCGGCTGACGCGCATGGTCGCGCAATAGCCGACGATTTTGTTGTCGTAGAGGGCGACGAAGCAGCCGTTCGGGAAATTGTTGATCTGGCCGCGCAGGGTTGCGAGCGAATAGTTGGCCATGCCGGGATAGACGCGGGCGATCAGCCTTTGGATGCCGCGAACGTCGGCGGGCACCGCGGTGCGGACCTCCAGCCGTTTGCGTGTTGCTGTCGTCATCGCCGATCTCCCGCCATGGAAAAGGCGGCGCCGTTGGACGGCGCCGCCTTATTCCGTTTCCGTACTGAATGCCTAAAAGGCTGGATCAGTTCCAATTGCCCATGGCGGTTTCGAGGTTCGCGCGGATCGCCTCGAAGAACTGCTCGGTGGTCATCCATGCCTGATCCGGACCGATCAGCAAGGCAAGATCCTTGGTCATCGCGCCGCTTTCCACGGTTTCGATGCAGACCCGTTCCAGCGTTTCGGCGAACTTCGTGACTTCCGGCGTGTCGTCGAACTTGCCGCGATAGGCCAGACCCTGCGTCCAGGCGAAGATCGACGCGATCGGGTTGGTCGACGTCTGCTTGCCCTGCTGGTGCTGGCGATAGTGGCGGGTGACGGTGCCGTGCGCGGCTTCCGCTTCGACGGTCTTGCCATCGGGCGAGAGGAGGACGGAGGTCATGAGGCCCAGCGAGCCGAAGCCCTGCGCGACGGTGTCGGACTGCACGTCGCCGTCATAATTCTTGCACGCCCACACGAACTTGCCGCTCCACTTGAGGGCGGAGGCGACCATGTCGTCGATCAGGCGGTGTTCGTAAACGATGCCCTGCGCCTTGAACTGATCGGCAAATTCATTGTCGAACACTTCCTGGAACAGATCCTTGAAGCGGCCGTCATAAGCCTTGAGGATGGTGTTCTTGGTCGACAGGTACAGCGGCCATCCGCGATCGAGCGCATAGTTCATGCTGGCGCGAGCGAAGTCGCGGATCGAATCGTCCAGATTGTACATGCCCATGGCGACGCCCGGGCTGGGGAAGTTGAAGACGTCCTTCTCGATCTTCTCGCCATTCGCGCCGTCCCAGATCATGCGCAGCTTGCCGGGGCCGGGAACCAGGAAGTCGGTGGCGCGATACTGGTCGCCGAACGCGTGACGGCCGATGACGATCGGGTCGGTCCAGCCGGGAACCAGGCGGGGCACGTTCTTGATGACGATCGGTTCGCGGAACACGACGCCGCCCAGGATGTTGCGGATCGTGCCATTGGGCGACTTCCACATTTCCTTGAGGCCGAATTCCTCGACGCGCGCTTCGTCCGGGGTGATGGTGGCGCACTTCACGCCGACGCCATATTGCTTGACGGCATTGGCGCAATCGACGGTGATCTGGTCGTTGGTTTCGTCGCGCTTTTCGACGCTCAGGTCATAATATTTGAGGTCGATGTCGAGATAGGGGAGAATGAGGCGCTCACGAATCCACTGCCAGATGATCCGCGTCATTTCGTCGCCGTCGATCTCCACGACAGGGTTTTTGACCTTGATCTTCGCCATGCGCCTCTTCGCCTTCTTTGTTTGGATGCAATTGCGACACGCCCTAGGGAAAGCGGCGGCAATGTTCAACTGCGCATTGGCGGTCGCAGGACGTCAGGCTTGCCGTGCGTTCAGTGCAGGATCGGCCGTTGTCACTGCAAGTGACTGTCCCTAAAGACAGGTGCCATGGAAAATGACGAAATCTCCGTCGCCTTGGGCGGCAATGTGAAGTGGCGCTTCCCTTCGGTGCATCCGGAGGGGATGAAATTCGGCCTGATTGCTGCGGCGATTACGATAGTGCTGTTCCTGGTCGGCTGGACAATACCCGGCTGGCTGATGGTGATGGTGACGATCTGGGTTTTCGCTTTCTTCCGCGACCCGGTGCGCGCCGTGCCGCAGGATGAGCGGGCGATCGTGGCGCCCGCCGACGGCCTGGTGACGCTGATCCAGCGCGTGCCGCCGCCGCGTGAGATGGCTGGGGCGGACGGCCTTGGCGATCAGCCGATGATCCGCGTGTCGATCTTCATGAGTGTCTTCGACGTCCACATCAACCGCACGCCGATCGGCGGGACGGTGAAGTCGGTCGTCTATATTTCGGGCAAGTTCCTGAACGCTGACCTCGACAAGGCGAGCGAGGATAATGAGCGGCAGCACATATTGGTGGAGCGCCATGACGGCGTGCGTGTCGGCTTCACCCAGATCGCGGGGCTCGTGGCGCGACGGATCGTGCCGTTCGTGAAACCGGGCGACATGATCGCGGCGGGGCAGCGGATCGGGCTCATCCGCTTTGGCAGCCGCGTGGACGTATACCTGCCCGCTGGAACGGCGCCGCGCGTGGTGCTGGGGCAAAGGACCGTTGCAGGCGAGACCATCCTCGGCCAGATTGGCGACATGCGGGTCATTTCGAGTATCCAGCAATGAGACAGCGGCGCGCTATCCCGCGTGGGCTTCGCCGGGGCATCACGCTGCGGATGGTCGCGCCCAATGCCGTCACTGCAATGGCGCTATGCTTCGGCCTGACGGGCGTGCGCTATGGCATTTCCGGAGAGTGGGAGAGGGCAGTCCTGTCCATCCTGATCGCGGGCGTGCTGGACGGGCTCGACGGTCGCATCGCTCGGCTGCTGCGTGGG
Source organism: Sphingobium sp. TomMM7A (assembly GCF_055397305.1). NCBI lineage: Bacteria > Pseudomonadati > Pseudomonadota > Alphaproteobacteria > Sphingomonadales > Sphingobiaceae > Sphingobium > Sphingobium sp. TomMM7A. Next base: position 540,305 of record NZ_AP027311.1, read on the forward strand.
GAAAGCCGATTCGGCGCGGAGTTGGATTCGCTTTCCGACTCCATCGCCTTTGGTGTTGCGCCAGCGCTGATCCTGTACCTCTGGTCGCTGCATGCCATGCCGAAATTCGGCTGGATATTCGCGCTGGCACATGCGCTGTCGTGCGCGCTGCGGCTTGCGCGTTTCAACGCCAATATCGACGCCGACATACAGCCGCATAAATCGGCTGGGTTCCTCACGGGCGTGCCAGCGCCTGCGGGAGCGGGACTGGCGTTCGTGCCACTTTATTTGTGGCTGGTCACAGGGCAGGAAATTTTTCGGGCCTGGTATGTGGTTGCGCCGTGGACGGCCTTCATTGCCTTCCTGATGATTTCCAGCATTGCGACCTATACCTGGTCGGCGCTGCGGCTCCGCAAGAGGATCAGATTGGAGGCGATCGCCGTCGCTGGCTTGCTCGCCGCGTTGCTGATCACCGATCCCTGGCTGACGCTGCTATTCCTGTGCGCCATATATCTCATGACGATCCCGTTTGGGATGATGTCTTACGCCAAGGTCCGACGACAACAAGCGACCGCCACCGGGTAGTGCCGAACCGGATCAGGCGGCGAAAGCGTGCGGCCGTGTTGCAGTGGGAGCAAGCGGACGGCTTGGCGCGGCACGACGGCGGCTGATCCGCAGGCGATATACTGGCGGCTCTTGAGGGATGGGCTCAAACAACAGGGCGGCTACCATCTTTTCATGATAGAGCGCGAACATCCCGATTATCACGCTGGCGGCGAGCAGAAAGGCCGCGAAGAAAACCGTAGCTGCAACAATGGTGAACATAGATCGCTCACTCTTCCTGTGCTGAGAACCGTAGGTCCTGATTGAAGTCCAAACCGGCCGAACGTCCGATTTGTTCCCATGTTCCCCATATGTTCCACTTCGCGGGCGTCGTCAAGCCCTTGCATCGCGCGTGGCGCCGCGCTAAGGGCCGCGCCATTCCACATGGGAATCGCACATATCCGGTGCTGACGGCGTGACGCCCCAGTTCCTGATTCCCAGAGGTTAAACCGGAAGGAGAAATATTATGGCGGCTCCTGTCGTCACCATGCACCAATTGATCGAGGCTGGCGCCCACTTCGGCCACCAGACCCACCGCTGGAACCCGCGCATGAAGCCGTACATCTTCGGCGAGCGCAACGGCATCCACATCCTTGACCTGTCGCAGACCGTGCCGCTCTTCGGCCGCGCGCTGGACTTCGTGTCGGCGACCGTCGCCGCCGGTGGTAAGGTTCTGTTCGTCGGCACCAAGCGCCAGGCGCAGGATCCGATCGCTGAAGCCGCCCGCAAGTCGGGCCAGCATTTCGTCAACCATCGCTGGTTGGGCGGCATGCTCACCAACTGGAAGACCATTTCGGGTTCGATCAAGCGTCTGAAGACCCTCGAAGAGAAGCTGTCGGGCGACACCCACGGCTTCACCAAGAAGGAAGTCCTTCAGATGACCCGCGAGCGCGAGAAGCTCGAACTGTCGCTGGGCGGCATCCGCGACATGAACGGCATCCCCGATGTCATGTTCGTGATCGACGCCAACAAGGAAGAGCTGGCGATCAAGGAAGCCAACACGCTGGGTATCCCGGTCGTCGCGATCCTCGATTCGAACGTTTCGCCCGACGGCATCGCTTTCCCGGTTCCGGCGAATGACGACGCCAGCCGCGCGATCCGCCTCTATTGCGACGCCATCGCCGCCGCAGCCACCAAGGGCAACCGCGGTGCGCAGCAGGCTTCGGGCGTTGACCTCGGTGCTCTGGACGAGCCCGAAGTTGAAGAGGTCGCCGCTCAGGCCTGATCCCGCGGTCTTCGAACTGCAAGATTAAGAGGCTAGGGCGCGCTCCACCGGAACGCGCCCTAGTGCTTATTCGAACCCCGTTTATTTGAACCCCATCGAAATTTAGGAGCCGAAACATGGCCGAGATTACCGCTGCTGCCGTCAAGGAACTGCGCGACCGTTCGGGCGCGGGCATGATGGACTGCAAAAAGGCGCTCGCTGAAGCCAATGGCGACATGGAAGCCGCCGTCGATTGGCTGCGCGCCAAGGGCCTCGCCGCCGCTCAGAAGAAGTCGAGCCGCACCGCTGCTGAAGGCCTGGTCGGCGTTGCCGTCGCTGGCACCAAGGGCGTTGCCGTCGAAGTGAACAGCGAAACCGACTTCGTAGCGAAGAACGACCAGTTCCAGGACTTCGTCCGGACCGTGGCTCAGGTTGCCCTGAACAGCGGCGCGACCGACGCCGAAGCGCTGTCGTCGCAGGCCCACCCGGCTGGCGGCACGATTTCCGAGAAGCTGGTGTCGAACATCGCCACCATTGGTGAGAACCAGACCCTGCGCCGCATCGGTCAGCTGGAAGTGAGCCAGGGTGTTGTTGTTCCCTACGTTCACAACGCCGCTGCGCCGGGCCTCGGCAAGATCGGCGTGCTGGTCGCGCTGGAAGGCGATGCGCCTGCTGACGTGCTGGAGCCGCTCGGCAAGCAGATCGCGATGCACATCGCCGCCGCCTTCCCGCTGGCGCTTTCGGCCGATGACATCGATCCTGCGATCATCGAGCGCGAAGCTGCGATCGCGCGTGAAAAGAACGCCGATAAGATTGCTGGAAAGTCCGAAGAGATCGCTGCCAAGATCATCAATGGACCGGTCGAAAAGTTCCGCAAGGAAAACGCTCTTCTGACGCAGGCCTTTGTGATGGATGGCAAAACTCCGGTACAGGACGTCATCGCGGCGGCGGCGAAGGATGCAGGTGCTTCGATCACGCTGAAGAATTATGTCCGCTTCCAGCTCGGCGAAGGCATTGAGAAGGAAACGAGCGACTTCGCCGCTGAAGTCGCCGCGGCTGCGGGCGTTTGATCCGGGCCTGATCCGACAGAATGTTCGCTTAGGGCGGCATGCGGGGAGCAACGCTTCTCGACAAGCTGCCCAAGCACGCTAAGGACTTCACAGAATGGCGCGCGCTGCCTAAGGTGCGCGCCATTCCTTTGTCTGCTCCAATTGATGGAATTTTACCCCGCATGACTCGTCCGCCGTTCAAGCGCATCTTGCTGAAACTCTCGGGCGAAGTGCTGATGGGGCAGGGGCAATTCGGCATCGAGCCGGAAACCGTGAACCGTGTCGCATCCGAAATCGCTGCGGCGAAGGATGCGGGCTTTGAAATCTGCGTCGTTGTCGGCGGCGGCAACATCTTTCGTGGCCTGGCGGGAGCCGCCAAGGGCTTCGACCGCACAAGCGCCGATTATATGGGCATGCTCGCCACCGTCATGAACGCTTTGGCGGTGCAGAATGCGCTCGAAAAGATCGGTTATGACACGCGCGTGCAGTCGGCGATCCCGATGGCGACCGTGTGCGAGCCGTATATTCGGCGCAAAGCGGTGCGGCACATGGAAAAGGGCCGGATCGTCATCTTTGCGGCGGGCACTGGTAGCCCCTTCTTCACCACCGATACGACCGCGGCACTGCGCGCGGCCGAGATGAACTGCGACGCGCTGTTCAAGGGCACCAGCGTGGACGGCATTTATAATGCCGACCCCAAGAAGGTAGCCGACGCTGCGCGTTATGATGAGATCAGCTTCGACAAGGTGCTGAACGACAATCTGAAGGTCATGGACGCAAGTGCCATTGCTCTCTGTCGCGAAAACAATATCCCCATCGTCGTCTTCAACATCCGCGAAACCGGCAATCTGACAAAGGTGCTGGCCGGGGACGGAGTTGCGACGATCGTGCAAAATCAGGAGCGCTGAAATACCATGGCTCAATATGACAAGGCCGACCTCGAACGCCGCATGCACGGCGCCGTCGAATCGCTGAAAGGTGATCTGGCGGGTCTGCGTACCGGCCGGGCCAATATCCAGTTGCTCGATCCGGTCACGGTCGAAGTGTATGGCGCGCATATGCCGCTCAACCAGGTAGCCACCGTCTCCGCTCCCGAGCCGCGCATGCTGTCGGTGCAGGTGTGGGACAAGAGCAATGTCGGCCCCTGCGACAAGGCGATCCGTTCGGCGGGCCTTGGCCTTAATCCGATCATGGACGGCCAGACGCTGCGCCTGCCGATCCCCGACCTGACCGAGGAACGGCGCAAGGAACTGGCCAAGCTCGCCAGCAAATATGCCGAGGGCGCCCGCGTCGCTGTCCGCAACGTTCGCCGCGATGGCATGGACCATCTCAAGGGCGACGAAAAGAAGGGCGAAATCAGCGAGGACGAACGCAAGCGGTTGGAGACAGAGGTGCAGAAGCTGACGGACAGCACCATCGCGGATATCGACGCGGTCACAGCGGCCAAGGAGAAGGAAATTCTCGGCCAGTAAGCCGGGACGCTCCCTCCGTGCTCATCGCTCGCGCGCAACTTTGATGGCCAGCCAAGCCAAATCCGACTTCGCTCATGACGGCGCGTCCGGTCATGGCGCGCGCCATGTCGCCATCATCATGGATGGTAATGGCCGCTGGGCGAAGAAACGGTTCCTACCGCGCATCGCAGGGCATCGGGCTGGCGTCGAAGCGGTCCGCAGGGTTGCTAGGGCCGCACGAGACCTTGGGCTGGAATGTTTGACGCTCTACGCTTTCTCCTCGGAGAATTGGAAGCGGCCGGCAAATGAAGTGGCGGACCTTATGGGGCTGCTGCGGCGCTTCATCGAGTCGGACCTAGACGAATTTCACGCCAATGGTGTGCGCTTGCGGGTGATCGGCAACTATCAGGCGCTTGATCCGTCTCTCGTCGATCTGATTGAGCGTGCAGTGGCGCGAACCGCGTCCAACAATGGACCGATCATCGCGATCGCGCTTAACTATGGCGCGCAGGATGAAATGGTGCGGGCGGTCCAGACTATCGCGCGACGGGTGCGGGCTGGCGAAATCGATCCCGAAGCCGTGAGATTGGAAGATGTCGAAGCCGGGCTGGACACGGCCGATCTGCCGCCGCTCGACCTGCTGATCCGGACGTCGGGAGAGCAGCGGCTGAGCAATTTCATGCTGTGGCAGGCGGCGTATGCCGAGCTATATTTTACCGATATGCTTTGGCCCGATTTCGATGGGCGGGCGCTTGCCGAGGCGCTTGACGCCTTCCGTTTGAGGGACCGCCGCTTCGGCGGGCTTTGACCGATGTCCAGTGAGCTTCGCACCCGCGCGGTCGTTGGACTGCTGCTTATAGCCCTGGCTTCCGCAGCCCTTTTTTTCGGGGGCTTTTTCTTCTGGTTGCTGCTCGTCGTCGCTGGTGTGCTGATACAGGGGGAGTGGGCAGACCTTACGGGCGCTTCGCCTGAGCATCGGCGGCTTTCGATGTTTGCGGTGTCGGTGCCGCTGGCGCTCCTCTGTCCGCTGGCGGCGGGCCTGTCTTGGACAGCCTTCACGCTTGCGGTCGCCGCTTTCTTCTTTGTGGTTTTGGTCACGCGATCGGTTCGGCTGTCGCTGGGGATTTTCTACGTTTTCGTGCCGGTGATGGCGCTCATCTTTCTGCGTCAGCAGCAGCCGGGCGGGCTTCTGCTCGCCTTCTGGACATTGTCGCTGGTGTGGGCGACCGACATCGGCGCTTATTTCGCGGGGCGTTCGATCGGCGGCCCGAAGCTGGCGCCAAGGGTAAGCCCGTCCAAGACCTGGGCGGGGCTGGGCGGGGGCGTGTTGGCGGCGTTGATCCTGGGTTTCGTCCTGCATCGTTTCGCAGGGTTGCCGATCCAGCTTGCCGCTGCGAGCGGGCTGCTGGCGGTGGCGGCGCAGCTCGGCGACCTGCTGGAAAGCGCGATGAAGCGCCGTGCGGGTGTCAAGGACAGCGGAAGCCTGCTGCCGGGCCATGGCGGCGTGATGGACCGTTTGGACGGGGTCGTTGCGGCGGCGCCGCTCGCTGCTGCCCTCTATCTTTTGCTGGTGTTCCCATGACGCGCAAGATTTCCATCTTTGGTGCGACAGGGTCTGTCGGCATGTCGACACTCGATCTGATCGAGCGTGATCGCGATGCGTTTGAGGTCGTGGCGCTGACCGCGCATAGCGACGTTGACGGGCTGGCTACGGTGGCGCGCCGGTGCAATGCCCAAATGGCTGTGATAGGCGACCCCGCGCGCTACGATGCATTAAAGGCGGCGTTGCAGGGGTCCGGGATCAGGGTCTCCGCGGGCGAAGCTGCTCTGGTCGAGGCGGCAGAGGCGGGGGCGGACTGGACAATGGCTGCGATCGTCGGTTGTGCGGGCCTGCGCCCTACAATGGCGGCGCTGAAGGCGGGCGGCACGGTTGCCCTTGCCAACAAGGAATCGCTTGTATCAGCGGGCGCGCTGATGATGGACGCGGCGGAGCATTCGGGTGTTACACTGCTGCCGGTCGATAGCGAGCATAATGCTATTTTTCAGTGCCTTGCCGGAAGTCGTTTGGATGATGTAGCAAGGATCATCCTGACGGCGAGTGGCGGCCCGTTCCGCACGCGCAGCCGTGAAGAGATGCGTCACATAACGCCAGCGCAGGCCGTGGCGCATCCCAATTGGTCCATGGGCGCGAAGATCAGCGTTGATAGCGCCACGATGATGAACAAGGGCCTGGAACTGATCGAGGCGGCGCATCTGTTCCCCGTGGGGCTGGAGCGCATCGAGATTTTGGTTCATCCCCAATCGATCATCCATTCGATGGTCGAATATCGGGATCGCTCGACCCTCGCGCAGCTTGGATCGCCGGATATGCGTATTCCTATCGCCAGCGCTCTCGCATGGCCCAATCGGATGGAAACGCCCTGCCAGCCACTGAACCTTGCACAGGCAGGACGGCTTGATTTTGAGGCTCCGGACGACAGCCGTTTCCCTGCGCTTCGTCTGGCGCGGCAGGCGGCGGAGCAGGGTGGGCTGGCGCCTGCGATCCTGAATGCCGCCAATGAAGTGGCGGTGGCGGCCTTCCTGAATAAGGCCATCGGCTTCCTTGATATCGCCATGATTGTGGAGGACGTTCTGAACCGCTATAGCGCGCCAGTGCCAAGCGGGATCGACGATGTGCTGGAAGCAGATGCACAGGCTCGACGCATGGCGGGCCAAGTGATGGAAAGATTGACGGCTTGATCCAAAATCCCGGGTTCCTGTTGACGGTCCTCGCCTTTGTAGCGGTCATCGGGCCGCTCGTTTTCGTGCATGAACTCGGCCATTATCTGGTCGGTCGCTGGTGCGGCGTGAAGGCGGAAGCCTTTTCGATCGGCTTTGGCCCGGAGATTGCCGCATGGGTAGACCGGCGCGGAACGCGCTGGCGCATCGGCGCTTTGCCGCTGGGTGGCTATGTCCGCTTTAAGGGCGATATGAACGCCGCCAGCCAGATAGACCCCGCATGGTTGCAGCTTCCCGCGAGCGAGCGCGCCGAAAGCTTTCCAGCCAAGCCGCTGTGGCAAAGGGCGGCAATCGTCGCGGCAGGCCCATTCATCAATTTCCTGTTTGCCATCCTGATCCTGTCCACATTCGCCTTCGCTTATGGCGAGAGCCGAACCCCGGCGGTCGTGGGGAAGGTGCAGCCAGCCAGCGCAGCGGCGGCGGCGGGTATCCAGCCCGGAGATCGTATCCTGTCGCTCAATGGGCGGGAGATGGCGACCTTCGACGACCTTCGCCTCTATGCGCAAATCCGTCCCGGTGAACCGGTGACGATCCTGCTCGAGCGGGCGGGTAAGACCGTCAAGAAGCAGGGTAGCGTCGGCGCCGTTCAGGAGCGTGACGGCTTCGGCAACAGTTTCAAGGTCGGACGGCTGGGCATTGCTCCTGGACAGCCGGTAATTGAGCCTGTCGAGCTTTGGCGCGCGCCTGCGGTTGCTCTCAAGCAAACGGGGCAGATCATTCGTACGATGGTCGAGACGCTGGGGCAGATATTGGGCGGTGGCCGGTCGTATAAGGAACTGGGCGGACCACTCAAGATCGCGGAGGTTTCGGGTCAGGCCGCGACTTTGGGGGTCGAAAGTTTCGTATTCTTCATGGCCCTCATTTCGATTAACTTGGGGTTCATCAACCTGTTGCCAATTCCCATGCTGGATGGCGGACATCTGCTGTTTTACGGGGTGGAGGCTATACAGCGCAGGCCCGTCAGTCCGCGCGTGCAGGATTGGGCGTATCGTTCGGGTCTGGCGGTACTCCTGGCCATGATGATGCTGGTGACTTTCAACGATTTATCTTCTTTCGGGCTCTGGGAACGCCTGTCCGGCTTGATCGGCTAAGCCGTATCGGGCAGGGAGGCGCGATTTAGCGCCGTGTTTCCCGGCGTGAACGAACATATGCTTTTTTGTAAAAGGGTAGAGCGGGTGACAGCGATGATGAGCAGCAAGAGACAGCGCCCGGTTGTCGCGGCCCTTCTGGCAACGACGATGATCGGCGGCTTGTCCGCGGTTCCCGTGCTGGCGCAGGACGCGCCGCAGCCCGCCGCGCCCGCGCCTGTCCCCGCCGTGGCGCCGGCTGCGGGAACCATCCGCAGCATCAGCGTGGTGGGGCAACAGCGGCTCGAACCCGATACAGTGCTGTCTTACACCAAGCTGCGCATTGGCCAGCCCTTTACGCAGGAGTCGCTCGATCAGGCGCTGCGCGACCTGTATGAAACCGAGCTGTTCGCCGACGTCCAAATCCGCAACGACAATGGTGCGCTGACGCTGGAGGTGAAGGAAAATCCGGTCATCAACCGCATCGTGCTGGAAGGCAACAAGCGGCTGAAGGAAGACAAGATCCGTCCCGAGATCAAGCTCGCACCTCGCCAGATCTACACCCGGTCGAAGGTTCGCGCCGACGTCGCCCGCATCATCGAACTCTATCGTCGTCAGGGCCGCTTTGCCGCGACGGTCGAGCCCAAGATGGTGCAGCTCGACCAGAACCGCGTCGACATTGTCTTCGAGATTTCCGAAGGGCCTAAGTCCAAGGTCCGCCAGATCAACATCATCGGGAACGAGAAGTTCAGCGACGGCGACCTGCGTAGCCAGATGGTGACGAAACAGTCGCGCTGGTTCCGCGTCTTCTCCTCGGGCACCAGCTACGATCCCGACCGCCTCGCCTATGACCAGCAGAAGCTGCGTCAATATTATCTGACCGAAGGCTATGCCGATTTCCGCGTGATCTCAGCCGTGGCGGAACTGACGCCGGACAAGCAGGACTTCATCATCACTTATGTGGTTGAGGAAGGGAAGCGCTATAAGTTCGGCGACGTGAAGGTAGAATCCGACATTCGCGACCTGTCGAGTGCGTCGCTTACCAAGACGCTGCCGATGAAAAAGGGCGATTGGTACAACGCCAAGCAGGTCGAGGATACTGTCGACACGCTGAGCGAGACGGCGGGCCTGTTCGGCTATGCCTTCGCCGACGTTCAGCCGGATTTCAACCGCGACAAGGACACCCTGACGATGGGGATTAATTTCCGCATCGCCAATGCGCCGCGCGTCTATGTCGAGCGGGTGGACATCAACGGCAATACGCTGACCCAGGACAAGGTGGTCCGCCGCGAGTTCCGTCTGGCGGAAGGTGACGCGTTCAACAGCTTCCTCGTCAAGCGTTCGAAGGACCGCATCAACTCGCTCGGTTTCTTCCAGGAGAAGCTCGACATCGAGCAGAAGCCGGGCTCCGCGCCTGATCGCATCGTGCTGGAAACCAACGTCCAGGAAAAATCGACGGGTGAACTGTCGCTGTCGGCGGGCTTCTCGTCGCTCGAACGCTTCATCGTCTCGGCATCGATCACGCAGCGCAATTTCCGTGGCAAGGGCCAGGAACTGCGCACCAGCGTCAATTATTCCAGCTATTCGAAGTCTGTCGAAGTGGGCTTCACCGAGCCCTATTTCATGGACAAGAATATCGCGCTGGGTGGCGATATTTATCGTCGCGACCTGAACAGCTTCCGATACACGGGTAATGGAAACGATCGCGATACGACATATAAGCAGACGACGACGGGCTTCCAAATTCGCGCGGGCGTGCCGATCACCGAATATATGTCGCTGGCGCTGCGCTACAGCCTCAACCTGGATGATGTGAGCCTGGATAAGGATACTTATTACAGAAACGGTGTCTGTAGCGCCATCCTTGCTGGCCGCTATCTGTGTGATGCCATCGGCAAACGGACCACGTCTTCTCTCGGCTATTCGCTGATTTACGACAATCGTGATAACCGCATTCGGCCGACACGGGGCCAAAACGTCGTTCTGAACCAGGATTTCGCCGGGCTGGGCGGTAGCGTTAAATATGTTCGCACGCGACTGAATGCTTCGAAATATTGGCCGTTAGGTGGAGGCTTCATTTTCTCGATATCGGGCGAGGGAGGCTATATCCACTCGCTGGAGGGTGAGCGTCGCGATGCCTCGGGAAATTTGGTCGATAAAGTTCGCCTGACAGACCGCTTCTTTTTGGGTAATCCCCAAATTCGTGGCTTTGACATCCGCGGGATTGGGCCACGTGTTGTTCGTCGCTATTACACCACCACAACCGACGCGACGACTGGTGTGATCACCAGCGTACTATCGACAGACAACAATAACCGGCGTGATGACGCACTAGGTGGCAAGATTTATTATCTTGCTCGTGCAGAGGTTGAAATTCCACTGGGTTCTGGCGCACGGGAGATGGGCCTTCGTCCATCTGTGTTCGTAGATGCGGGTGCAGTCGGCGGACTTCGCGATCCTGTTCCAACTTCGTTCGCTGGTTATTGTTCGACGCCGAGTGGGGGCACCACGCCTCCCGATGCTGGCGGCACCCCGCAAGCGCCGACTTGCCCCACGGGAACAACGCACGTCAGCGGCACGGGCTTTACAGAAGAATATCTCGGCGACACGCTCAAGCCGCGTGTTTCCGTGGGCTTTGGCGTCAACTGGAACTCGCCGTTCGGGCCGTTCCGCATCGACATTGCCAAGGCCCTGCTCAAGGAACCAGGGGACGACACTCAGCTCATCAGCTTTAACGTAGGGACTCAATTCTAATGAATAAGATGCTCAAGGCCGCGGCGCTTGCTCTTGCGCCCATGACTGCCATCGCGCTGACCAGCGTGCCTGCCGCAGCCCAGTCGAAGATTGGGATCGCTGTTGCAGACCTTCAGCGTGCGGTAGCGACCAGCTCGGCCTACACCACGGCTCGCTCACAGATTCAGACGACCTACAAGGCGCAGATCGACAGCTTCACCGCGCGCAAGAATGCGATCGACGCTGACCTGAAGACCAAGGGCACGGCGCTTGAGGCAGCGATGAAGGCGGCGGGCAACAAGCCTACGCCCGCGATCCAGACCCAGTATGAAGCCTATCAGAAGGCCGGGCAGAGCGGTCAGGCCGAACTGCAGCGCCTGGGCCAGCCGATCGCGCTCGCCAACGCCTATGTCGAAGAGCAGATTTCGGCAAAGCTGTCGGACGCGCTCAAGTCGGCGATGACGAAGGCCAAGGTTGACCTGATCCTGGCGCCCGACGCCACCGTGTCCTACCAGCCGACCGTCGACATCACGCAACAGGTCGTGACCGAACTCAACGCGCTGGTGCCGAGCGTCGGCATCGTGCCGCCCGCTGGCTGGCAACCCGGCGGCGCTCGTGGTCAGGCGCCGACGCCTGCCGCAGCGGCTCCCGCCAACCCGTCGCAGCAGCCGACCTCGCGCTGATCGCAGCGATGACGGGGGAAGTTGAAGCGGCCACCGCCGCCGTGGGTGCCATCGATATTCGTGGCATCATGGCGGCGCTGCCGCACCGCTATCCGATGCTGCTCGTCGACCGCGTGGCCTCTCTCGTGGTGCGAGAGAGGATCCATGCGGTCAAAGCCGTGTCGATCAATGAATCGTTCTTCCAAGGGCATTTTCCTGGCCGCCCAATCATGCCGGGCGTGTTGATCATCGAGGCGATGGCGCAGGCTGCGGGCGTGCTGACGGTCGAAACGCTCGATCTGCGAGGATCGGGCAAGCTCGTTTATTTCATGAGCATCGACGGGGCGAAGTTCCGCAATCCGGTGGAGCCGGGTTGCTTGCTGGACCTTCACGTCGAATTGCTTCAGATTCGTGGCCGCGTCTGCAAGTTCGTGGGCAAGGCAACGGTGGATGGCAAGCTGTGCGCCGAGGCGAACTTCGTCGCGATGATCGCCGATCCGCCGGAGGACTAGGCCGGGAGGGGTTGCCTTCGCGCGTGATCCCATGTAACCGCGCGCCTTCGCAAGAATTCGCATCCATGGCCGGTCGGAAACCGGCCCATTGACGGAGCAGACTCATGAAGGCCAATACCCACCCCGATTACCACCTGATCACCGTCCAGATGACCGATGGCACCACCTTCCAGACCCGTTCGACCTGGGGCAAGGAAGGCGACACGCTGGCGCTCGACATCGACCCCAAGTCTCACCCGGCCTGGACGGGCGGCAACCGCCAGCTGGACACCGGCGGCCAGGTGGCGCGCTTCAACAAGCGCTTTGGCGGCCTGACGCTGAAGAAGTAATCGGTTCCTTCGTGGAACGAATGGGAAGGGCGCCTTATGGGCGCCCTTTTTTGTTGGGTGCGGCGGTGTTCCAAGACGTCCCCCTCCCTGAGGCGCGAGGGGTTAGGGGAGGGCGCGAGAGGAGTGAGCTTTTGAGTTCGCCCTAAAAGAAGCTACCTTGCGCTAGCCCACCCCCGGCCCCTCCCGCTTGCGGGAGGGGAGCAGTCAGTCTCAGCCTGCCGCCCGGTCCTCGTCGAGGAACGCGGCCACATCATCCAGCGCCACATCCTTTGACAGGAATGTCTTTCCAATCCCCCGCGCCAGCAGGAAGGGGAGCGTTCCCGCTGCCATCTTCTTGTCATGCAGCATGTGGGCGACCAAAGCGGCGCCGTCGGCTTTCACATGAGCACTTTCAAGATCATGGGGCAGGCCAACGGATTTCAGATGTTCCGTCACCCGGTCTGCATCCTCCATCGCGCATATACCCAGCCGAGCCGAATAGCGGAACGCGAGCGCCATGCCCGCCGCCACGCCTTCGCCATGCAGCAGCGTGTCGGAGAAGCCCGTATCCGCCTCCAGCGCATGCCCGAAAGTATGGCCAAGGTTCAGCAACGCACGGCGGCCGGATGTTTCCCTTTCGTCATCCGCCACGATAGCGGCCTTTGCTCGAACACTTCGTTCGATTGCGAATTCGCGTGCGTCGCGATCGCTCGCCAGCAGTTTCTGCCCTTCGGCTTCACACCATGCGAAGAAATCCGGGTCGTCGATCAGCCCATATTTCACGACCTCGGCATAGCCTGCGCGGGTCTCGCGCGCGGGCAAGCTGTCGAGCGTCGATGGGTCGATGAGGACAAGGCTGGGTTGATAGAAGCTGCCAATCAGGTTCTTCCCCGCGCTCGCGTTGATCGCGGTCTTGCCGCCGACGGAGCTATCCACCTGGGCGAGCAGCGTCGTTGGCACCTGGATGAAGTGGCAGCCGCGCTTCAGGATGGACGCGGCGAACCCGACGAGATCACCGATCACCCCGCCGCCAAGCGCCACGACATGATCGCCACGTTCCACTTCCAGGGCCAGCAATTGGTCGAGCAATTGCTCAAGATGTCGCCAGCTTTTCGTCTGCTCGCCTGCGGGCAGGATGATAGGTTCGACGGCGATACCGGCGCCGCGCAGGCTGGTTTCGAGCCGGGGCAGTTGCGCCTTTGCGACATTGGCGTCCGTCACGACGATCAGCCGGCCGCCGCGGGCATAGGGCGCAAGATGATCGGCCGCCCGGTCCAGCGCGCCTTGTTCGATCACGATATCGTAACTGCGCGCATCCAGCGCGACGCGAACTATTGCCATGCGGCCAGTTTCTCCAGGATTCGCTCGACCGCCACTTCGTGCGGGGCGGCGATGCTCTTCACATGAATGGGCGCGAGCGCGTAGACAGGATTGCGCACCGCCGCCAGTTCGGTCAGCACGACGCGAGGATCCTTGCCCTTCAAGAGCGGACGTCCTTCCCGCCGCGACACCCGATCGACCAAAGTGTCGATGTCGGCGTCGAGCCATATCGCAGTCCCCTGATCGAGGATAAGCGCGCGTGTCTCTTCCTGCATGAACGCGCCGCCGCCTGTTGCGATCACCTTTGGCTCGTCATCCAGCAGCCGGGCGATCACCCGGCGTTCGCCATCGCGAAAATATCCTTCGCCATAACGTTCGAACATTTCCGAAATCGTCATGCCAGCGGCCTTTTCGATCTCTTCGTCCGCGTCCACGAAGGCAAGGCCAAGCCGCGTCGCCAACCGGCGCCCCACCGTCGATTTGCCGACGCCCATCATCCCGATGAGGACGATGGAACCGCGCTTTGACTGCGGAGGCACGGATTTGCTGTTTCGCTGCATTGCGGAGGGGGCTATACATCCCCCCGTCGCAGAGGCAAATCGCAACTTTCCTCAACTTCACGGCTCGGCCGCACAAGGATTCATGAGAAGCAATCGTTCCTTCAGCACCTTCGAGAGCGGTTCGCGTCGTCGCGGCACGCGCTTGCCCATCATTCCCATCGTCCTGATCGTCCTGGTGATCGGTCTGGTCGCGCTGCTCTGGTCGCGCGGCGGAGAACGGCCGCAGCAGCGAGTGGAAAAGGCCATTCCCGCCGAAAAGCTGGGCAAATAAAGGCATGCGTCAAGGCCGGTTGAATGCGAAATGGGCGCTTGGAACGCTTGCGCTCGCTCTCACGCTGCCGGTGATTGCGCAGGAGTCGCCTGAATCGCTTCTGCCCCCCGGCTTTGGAGAGGCGCCCGAGACGCCGCCAGCCACCGGATCGCAAACGCCGCGTCCGGTGGGTCCGGCTGCTCCCGTGCCGATGATTCAGCCCTTGCCGTCCGGCAGCGCTATGGCTCCTGCCAATAATGCAGTGGGGAATGGCCCGGACGAAGCGCTTTCAGAAGAAGAGCTGGCGGCGCAAAAGCAGAAATATGACCTTCCTGAAGGCGCGCATCGGTCGCTGGATCGAATTGGGCCGCTGACGCCGGAACGGCGTGGCATGGCGCCTGATGCCTTCGGCGCACAGTCCGGGCAATTTCTCGCCACGCTGATGAAGGAAACGCGAGCGCCGATCACGTCGCGTTGGGCCTCTATCCTGCTGCGGCGTGCGCTGCTCTCCGCGACCGACACGCCTCGTGATATCGACGGTGCCGACTGGGTTGCGGAGCGGGCATGGTTGCTGCTGCGCATGGGCGAGGCGGACAGTGCGCGGCTACTGGTGCAGAGCGTCGATTCGGACAAGTTCACGCCACACCTCTATGCGGTGGCGATGCAGACTTATCTGGCCACGGCGGACCCGGCTGGCCTGTGCCCTCTGTCGGCTGGCGCGCTGCGTTACAGCAAGGAGCCGGGGTGGGACATGACGCGGGCGATCTGCCCGGCATTGTCGGGCGATCAGGGGTCGGCGAGCGCTGCGCTCAATCAGGCCCAGCGGCGCGGCGTGGTGCGCGGTATAGATTATCGGCTCGCGGAAAAGGTTGTGGGCACCGGCTTTGACGCGCGGCGATCGGTGAAGATCGAATGGGATGGGGTCGATGGGCTGACCGCATGGCGCTTTGGCCTGGCAACCGCGCTCAATGTCGAAATTCCCGAACCGCTTTATGCCACCGCCGGGCGCCACGTCCGCGCGTGGGAAGCGCGCGCGCCCGCGCTTAGCGCGGTTCGTCGCCTGCCAGGCAGTGAGGCGGCAGCGCGCCTTGGCGTGTTTTCAAGCCAGGCTTTGGTAGGTTTCTACAGTCAGCTTGGCGCTGACGGCGACGCGTCGCCCGAGATTGCCGACCGGATCGACGCGCTGCGCACCGCCTATCGGGGTGGATCGCCCGAAGAGCGGGTCCAGGCGATGCAGATGCTTTGGCGGGACAATGGCAGGCCCGATTATGTCGGCCTGATCGCCACGGCCAAAGCCGCCGCCGCTTTGCCGGTCGCCAACGTCGATGCGCGAGAGGCCGCCAACCTGGTCGCGGCCATGCTGACCGCAGGCTATGATCGCAGCGCGGCGCGCTGGAGCGGGGTGGCTCGTCAGGCGGAGGGGGACGGCGCTGGCGACCTTTGGGCGTTGCTGGCGGTGGGCGCGCCCAGTTCAGTTGTCGATATTAGCGAAGGCCGGATTTCTTCCTTCGCGGACGAAGCGGGCGCGGAAAAAGGCCAGATGCTGATTGCTGCGCTGGCGGGCCTTGCTCGCATCAATTCGCAAGCAAGCGCTTCATTGGCGCAGGATAAGGGGCTCAACCTGGCGGTGAATAGCCGGTGGGCGAGGGCGATCCATCAGGCGGCGGCGAGGGGGGAGAAAGCCACCGTCGCCCTGCTCGCGGCAGTGGGCATGCAAACGGCGGAGTGGAATCGTCTGCCGCCCGCTCATCTCTATCATATCGTCGCTGCTCTGCATCAGGTCGGGCTTGATCCCGAAGCGCGGATGATCGCGGCGGAGGCGATCACGCGGATTTAATCTCATGGGAGAAGATGGCGCGCTGATCGGTCGTTTTCTGGAAATGATGGCGGCTGAACGGGGGGCGTCGCGCAACACCTTGCTGGCCTACCGCGCCGATCTGGAAGGCGCGGCGGCGATTTTGGGTGGCCTCTCGATCGCGACTAAGGAAAACGTTGGGGGCTTGGCTACAGCCTGGGCAGAGCTGGCGGCTTCGTCCGTTGCGCGCAAAGTCTCGGCACTGCGCGCATTTTACGGCTTTCTGGAAGAAGAGGGGCTGCGGGCCGACAATCCTTCCACGGCGCTACCACGCCCCGCAACGCGAAGGTCCCTGCCGAAGATATTGTCCGCGCAGGAAGTCGAATCACTCTTTGCCCTGATCGAACAGAAACTGGCGGTCGAGCATCCCAGCGCGTTGGATCTTCGTCTGTCCGCCCTGATCGAGTTGTTATATGGTTCCGGTTTACGGGCTACCGAACTGGTATCCTTGCCCCGTCGCGCGCTGGCAGCGGATCGGCCGTTCCTGATTTTGAAGGGCAAGGGCGCGCGCGAGCGACTGGTGCCGATATCGGATCGGGCGCGGGCCGCCGTTTCCAAGTGGTTGCCGCATGTCTCTGCTGAGAGTCCCTGGCTGTTTCCGTCGGGGAGGAGTTATCTCAGCCGCATTCGGCTCTATCAGCTGGTGAAGCAGCTGGCCGCCGCCGCTGGCATCGCCCCGCAGCGGGTCAGTCCCCACGTGCTGCGCCATGCCTTCGCCACGCACCTGCTGGAAGGGGGAGCGGACCTACGCGCGTTGCAGTCGATGCTTGGCCATGCCGATATCGGAACGACCCAAATCTACACCCATGTCGATAGCCGCCGGTTGGTCGAACTGGTCAACACCCGTCATCCCCTGGCGACAATGCGCCATCGTTTCGTTGACGAAGAAGCGTCTGCCCCCTAACGCCGTCGGCCATGGTCAGCTTTTTGGAATTTGAAAAACCTATCGCCGAGCTAGAGGCGCGTGTCATCGAATTGCGCGCTACGGCTAGCGCCGGCGACATCGATATCGGCGATGAGATCGACAAGCTTGAACAGCGCGCGACCAAGGTGCTTGTGGACACATATGCCAAGTTGACGCCTTGGCAGAAGACCCAGGTGGCCCGGCATCCCGACCGCCCGCACTTCAAGGATTATGTCGCGGGGATGTTTGACAATTTCATGCCCCTTGCCGGTGACCGGGCGTTTTCGGATGATCAGGCGATCATTGGTGGTCTGGCGATGCTGGGTGACCGGCGCGTCATGGTGATCGGTCATGAAAAGGGTGACGACACCGCCAGCCGCGTTCGGCACAATTTCGGGATGGCGAAGCCTGAAGGCTATCGCAAGGCGATCCGCCTGATGCAATTGGCTGACCGTTTTGGGCTGCCGGTCGTCACATTGGTGGACACATCGGGGGCGTTCCCGGGCGTACAGGCGGAAGAGCGCGGTCAGGCTGAGGCGATTGCACGCTCGACCGAACAGTGTCTGGCCTTGGGTGTGCCCATGGTCGCGGCGGTAGTGGGTGAGGGGGGCTCCGGCGGCGCGGTGGCGTTGGCCGCTGCGAACCGGGTGTTGATGTTCGAACATGCGGTCTATTCGGTCATATCGCCCGAAGGCTGTGCGTCCATCCTGTGGCGCACTGCCAACAAGGCGAGCGATGCCGCCACCGCCATGCAGGTCACCGCCCAGCATCTTAAGGATTTGGGCGTCATCGACCGGATCATCGCGGAGCCCATTGGCGGTGCGCATCGTGAGCCGGTGCAGGCGATCGCCAGTTTAGGTGCTGCCATTGGCGAAGAGTTGGATTCCCTTGCCGGATTGAGCCCGCAGGATCTTCGTACTGACCGAGCCGACAAGTTCCTCGCCATCGGCGCTTGATCTAAGACTGCTCTTTGGGAACATGCATCCGGGATCGTCGTTTCGTCTCGGTAACAGATCATCACTTGGCGCTAGTGTGACGTTCGTTTTGGACATGCACAAAAAAAGGCGGCGGGATTTCTCCGGCCGCCCTTTTTGTTACCGTTTCGGAATTAATTACATGTTGCCCGAAACTTTGTTGAAAGTGTTGGTGAGCTTGCCGCCGAGGCTGGTCATTGCGCCGATGGCGGCGACAGCGATCAGAGCTGCGATCAGGCCATACTCGATGGCGGTTGCACCCTTTTCATTCTTCAGCATCTTGCGAACGAACTTCATGTGAAGTCTCCTTGACTAGAAAAAATCCCGTTTAACTACCCGGCCGCCCCGCTTGAAATAGGTCAGCTATGGACGGTTTATGGGAGTTAGGTTGACAAAGATTTAATGGCGCGAAGGAAGTGTCAGATATTGATGGTTAATGCGCGAGAACCTCTGTGGCGACGTTGTTCCACATGCCTACGGTCTTGTTTGCGACATTCGATATCGCCGCGAGTGCGGCCAGGCAGACCAAGGCCAGGATCAGCCCATATTCAACTGCGGTTGCTCCCCGTTGACACTGCAACAACCTCGATCGGGATAGGCGTTTGATCAACCCGCGCATTGCATCACCCGTTTATTGCAGACAGTCCCGTTTAGCCTTGTAAAAGAGCCAGAGTTAACAAACCCCTTTGCTGGACGAATATGACGACAATTCATCCCCTGTTGGTAGTGGCTGCAGCACTTGTCGATGCCGATGGCCGGGTGCTGCTTCAGCAACGCCCGCCTGGTAAGGCGATGGCGGGGCTGTGGGAATTTCCTGGGGGCAAGTTGGAGGAAAGCGAAACCCCGGAGGCTGCACTTGTTCGAGAGTTAGAAGAAGAACTCGGCATCCGCACGCACACAAGTTGCCTTGCGCCCGCAGCTTTCGCCAGTGAGGCGCTAGGAGACCGGCACTTGTTGCTTCTGCTCTATGTTTGCCGAAAATGGGAGGGCCTGCCCGAGGCGCGGCATGCCACGGAACTTAAATGGGTCAGGCCCAACCAGATGTATGCGCTGGATATGCCGCCGGCGGACCTGCCGTTGATTGGCCTGCTCGATTCGCTGATCTAAAATAGGGCGGGCTAACGGCATGGCCCGCCCGCCGAATCACTCTTCCCTGGCTTTGCTCTGCAGCTGAATGTAGTTCTGAATGCCCATGCGTTCGATCATTTCAAACTGGGTTTCCAGCGTATCGACATGCTCTTCCTCGCTTTCGAGGATCGACTGGAACAGGTCGCGGCTGACATAATCGCGCACTGTCTCGCAATGGGCGATGGCGTCCTTCAGAACGGGAAGTGCTTCATATTCCAGCTCAAGATCGGCCTTCAGCACTTCTTCGACCGTTTCGCCGATTTTCAGGCGGCCAAGCAGCTGGAAATTGGGCAAGCCGTCGAGGAAGAGGATGCGTGCCGCCACCTTGTCGGCATGCTTCATCTCATCGATCGACTCTTCATATTCGAATTTGGCGAGCTTCTCGATGCCCCAATGATCGAGCATACGGTAATGCAGGAAATATTGATTGATCGCGGTCAGCTCATTCTTGAGGACCTCGTTGAGATAGTCGATGACTTTTGAGTCACCCTTCATGGCGCTGTCCTCGGGCTATTGGAATGAAGCCGTAACTATAGGGCCATCGCGGAGCTTTGTTAACCGGAAAGCCGCAGAAAAGGGGGATTTTGCAAGCAGCTATTGCGTCGAGTTCGCGGCAAAAGAGAGACGCCCGCTGCGGATGTCACGCAATCGGATCAGGCGGTAGCGCGTTCGGCAGCTATCAGCGTGCGGGCGAAAGGTACGCATTGGCCGCATTTGGGCCGACGGCCGAGGCGAGCATAGGCGCTGCAAGGGGTATCGGCACCGCCCCGCACGGCTTCCTTCAGATCCTTTTCGCGAATGGCATTGCAGACACAGACGACCATGAGGCTCTCCCTGACTCGGGAAATATCTCAAGTGATAATGGGTCGCAATAGAATATTAGATGCTGTTGCGAATCTTTTGCGCTTTGCCGCGAGCCAAGCTTCGCCACAGCCATTCCAGGGGTCCTACGGCGAATCGGGATAGCCAGGCTGTGGACCAAGCAAGCATGAACAGCCATCCACACAGCACCACCAGCGGCAGTTCCAACGGCCGGAGATGCGAAAATAGCCCTAGTCCCCATCCATAGAAGACAGCGCACATGATGAGACTGGTGCCGAGATAGTTGCTGAGAGCGAGGCGCCCCGTGCGCGCGACTGCCATCGTCATGCGGCTCTGGCGATGTCGCGTGAAGACCCACAGGATCAGTGCCGCCCAGCCGGCTGCAAGCGGGATGCGAAAAGGAAATGACCAGGCAAGCGACACACCTATGGACGGAACGACAGGGAAGTTTTGCCAGAGCAGCCAGCCTGCTAGCGCGGCCATGGGTGGCAATCCGACCAGGAAACAATGGCGGGCAGTGCGCCAATATTGCTCCGCTTCCCATCGTCCGGTCAGGAATCCGCCCTTCAACATCGCCATGCCCATGAGCATGAACCCAAGAGTGTCGAATGCGCTCATGAAGAAGGTCCACCACCAATCCTGGACTAAAAGGTACAAATGATGCGTCAGGATAATTGCGAAGCTGCCGCGATAGGTGGCGATCTCCTGCCGGATGGCGGGGTCATCGGGGTTGGCGAATGGCCCTATATATTGCGCGAAGCTATCCCGGATGCTGGTGGTTCCGTTTGGCGCTAAGGCAGCGTCTGCCCATCCGTGGATGCTGAATATGAACAGCGCGCAGATCAGAAAATGCGCGAGGAAGAAGAAGAAGGCCCATTTGATGAGCGCCAACGGTTCCTTGCGGACGAACAGCATCGCGACCAGCCCGATCAGGGCATAGTTCATCAATATGTCGCCTGCCCATAGCAGCAGATAGTGGGCAAGGCCGAAGATGAACAACCAAGCCGCCCGAATGATCTGCGCTCGCTGCCCATCACGCCCCTCCATCTCTTCCCGATCAATCAACAACAGCATGGAAGCGCCGAACAATATCGAAAAAAGAGCCCGCATCTTTCCGTCGAAAAACAGGAAGCTGATGAGCCAGAACAGTTTATCGCCGATGGACAGCGGGCCAACAGCGGTCGGATTGAAATAGGCCGTCTGCGGCAGGGCAAAGGCGCTGATGTTCATCCACAATATGCCCATGACGGCGCACCCGCGCAGCACGTCCATGGCGGCAATCCGGGATGAAGGAGGAGGCATGCGGCGAGGTTCCTTAAAGACGCTGGCAAAGTCGGCGGGGCTCTGTCATGCGACTAGCCATGAACAGCGGCCGCAAGCAACGGATAAGCGAAGCGTTCGGCGCGGCGGTCGGCCATTACGAAGATCATGCCGGTCCCCAACGCGCGGCGGCGGCGCTGGTCGCCGACCTTGCTCAGCGGCAGAAGCCCAGCGGGGTGGGGCGCATCCTGGAGATCGGTTGCGGCACGGGCCTGCTGACTCGCGATATTCAGCAGCGCTGGCCGAGGGCGGAGCTGCTGGTCACCGACATTTCGCCGGAAATGCTTGCTCGAACGGCTACAGGGGCGTTCGTCGCGGGGACGTTTCTTGCCATGGATGGCGAAGCGCCGCCGTTCGAGGGGGAGTGGTTCGACCTCATCCTGTCGAGCCTCGCCTTTCAATGGTTCGATGATCTGGAAGAGGCCATCGCTCGCTTGGTTGCGTTGTTGAGACCGGGGGGCAGCCTGATCTTTTCTACCATGGGAAAGGAGAGTTTTGGTCAATGGCGAGCAGCTCATCATGCTTGCGACCTCGTTCCCGGCGTGCCCGATTATCCCTCGCTCGATGAACTGTCCTCAATGCTGCGCCGATATGAGGATGCCTTCGCCTTTGATGAAACTTGTCCGCTCAGCTGCACCGGGGCGCGTGGCCTGATTTCTCATTTGAAAGGCATTGGCGCGGTAGTGTCGAGCGAGGGCCGGAAACCGCTTTCGCCAAAAGAATTGAAGAAGGTGATGGCGGCGTTCGACGCCGGAGATGGCGCTGACGCCTATCAGATATTGTTCGGACGGGTGACCCGGCCCGCCTGAAATGGCTCCCGCTGGGCAGGAGCCATGTTCGTTGGCACTTACAGTTCAGCGTCCATCAGGTTGGGGAAGAAACCCTCGTGCGCAGAGCGCAGGTCGACGAGCTTCACGCCCGCCACATTGTCGCCTCCGACCGTCCCGATCCTGACTGCCCCGGCGATCTCCGTACCCGCCGCCGCTGTTACGACATAGCGGCCCTGATCCTCGCCAAAGGCCGCTGCGGTGTTCAATTCGATGTCGAGCTGCGCGCCCATTCCGCCTGCCAGAGCCATTTCGGCGATGGTGACCAGCAGGCCGCCATCTGAAATATCATGAACGGCATTGACCTTGCCTTGCGCGATCAACGTGCGGACAGCTTCGGCATTGGTTCGTTCGGCGGTCAAGTCTACCTTCGGCGCGTCACCAGCTTCGCGGCCTTGAATTTCCCGCAGCCAAATGGACTGGCCGAGATGTGAGCCTTCGCCGCCGATCAGCCAGATTGCGTCGCCTTCCTGCTTGAAGGCGACGGTCGCCATCACATCGACGTCCTTCAACAGACCAATGCCGCCGATGGCGGGGGTGGGCAGGATTGCCGAGCCGCCGCCCGTCGCCTTGGATTCATTGTAGAGGGAGACGTTGCCCGACACGATGGGGAAGTCGAGCGCGCGGCAGGCGTCGCCCATGCCTTCCAGACAGCCGGTCAGCTGCGCCATGATTTCCGGGCGTTGCGGATTGGCGAAGTTCAGGCAGTTCGTGACGGCAAGCGGTGTCGCGCCGACGGCCGAGATGTTGCGATAGCATTCGGCGATCGCCTGCTTTCCGCCCTCATAGGGATCAGCATAGCAATAGCGCGGGGTGCAGTCGGTGCTGATCGCGATGCCCTTTTGCGAGCCGTGGACGCGCACCACTGCCGCGTCGCCGCCGGGGCGCTGCACCGTGTCGGCGCCGACCATGTGGTCATATTGCTCCCAGATCCAGCGGCGGCTGGCGATGTCGGGAGAACCCATCAGCTTGACGAGATCGGCGCCAATGTCGGCGCTTTCGGCGATCTCGCCCAGCGGCTGGACCTTGGCCCACGCTTTATAGTCATCCTTCGGCATCGATGGGCGATCATAGAGCGGCGCATCGTCGGCCAGCGGGGCGAGCGGAATGTCGCACACCGTTTCGCCCTTGTGGACCAGCACCATGCGGCCCGTGTCGGTTACATGGCCGATGACGGCGAAATCGAGTTCCCACTTGCGGAAAATGGCTTCGGCGAAAGCTTCCTTGCCCGGCTGGAGTACCATGAGCATGCGCTCCTGGCTCTCCGACAGCATCATTTCATAGGCCGTCATGCCGGTTTCCCGCTGCGGCACGTCGTCCATGTTGAGCTGAATGCCGACGCCGCCCTTGGACGCCATTTCGACCGAGGAAGAGGTGAGGCCCGCCGCGCCCATGTCCTGAATCGCGACGATCGCGTCGGACGCCATGAGTTCAAGGCATGCTTCGATCAGCAGCTTTTCAGTGAAGGGATCGCCGACCTGCACGGTCGGGCGCTTGGCGTCGGCGTCGTCGCCGAAGTCCGCAGAGGCCATGGTCGCGCCATGAATGCCGTCGCGGCCGGTCTTCGATCCTACATAGACGATCGGATTGCCGATGCCGCTGGCGGCCGAATAGAAGATCTTGTCGGTATCCGCGACGCCCACGGTCATCGCATTGACCAGGATGTTGCCGTCATAGGCCGGGTGGAAATTCACCTCGCCGCCCACGGTGGGCACGCCCACGCAATTGCCGTAGCCGCCGATGCCATGCACCACGCCGCTGATGAGATGCTTCATCTTCGGATGATCGGGGCGGCCAAAGCGCAGCGCGTTCATGTTCGCCACTGGACGCGCGCCCATGGTGAAGACATCGCGTAGAATACCGCCCACGCCCGTTGCCGCGCCCTGATAGGGTTCGATGTAGGACGGGTGGTTGTGGCTCTCCATCTTGAAGATCGCCGCCTGTCCGTCGCCAATGTCGACGACGCCCGCATTCTCACCGGGGCCACAAATGACTTGCGGGCCTTCCGTCGGCAGCTTCTTCAGGTGGATGCGGCTCGACTTGTAGGAGCAATGCTCCGACCACATGACCGAGAAGATGCCCAGTTCCGTCAGATTCGGCTCGCGGCCGAGGGCGTTCAGAACGCGGTCATATTCTTCCGGCGAAAGGCCATGTTCGGCGACGATTTCCGGGGTGATCTGAGTGGCTGTGGTCGACATGAGCGCGCCTTTAACCGGGGAGGGGCGGATAGACAATCCTTGGCCAGCCCAAGTCGGGAAAACATGCTATTTATATGCGTTGGAACACCGATCGGAGGACGGGACATATGGAATGGATGTTGTTGCCGCTGCGCCGCTATGCCCGTTTTTCCGGTCGTGCGCGGCCAAAGGAGTATTGGATGTTCATCCTCTTCCTTCTGCTTTGCTTCATCGCGATCGGCATTGTCGAAGGGCTGCTGGGCCTGAGCACCACCGAACATTGGGTACGGCGCGGTCCCTGGTGGTTCGATACCGGCTATCACACGCGGGGAGGGTCGCTCACCGGCCTGTTCGGCCTGGCTATTTTAATCCCTTGGCTCGCCGTGGCGGTGCGGCGGTTGCATGACACGGATCGGAGCGGTTTCTGGCTGCTGATAATTTTCTTCCCGCTGATCGGAAGCCTGGTTCTGCTGGTCTTTTTCATCATGAGCGGGACGCGTGGTCCCAACCGCTTTGGTCCCGACCCGGTCGAGGTTGGTGAACCCGAACTGGTGGGCCGGATAGGGAAATAAAAAAGGCCGGGCTGTTGAGCCCGGCCTGTGAAAGACATGGAAATGTTGATCAGGCTTTGCAGCTAAGGCCGCTTTTGCCCGGAAGGGTGGCGGTGATCTGCTTGCCGCTGCCATCGACCACATAGCCACCTTCGGCCGTGAAGGGCTTGCCAGCTTCGGGGGCGACGAGCTTTGTCGGCGCGCCATTCTTTTCAGTGCGCAGGTTCGCGGTCTTGTCGTCGCTCAGGAAGTCGACGAAAATGAGGCTGTTATCCTTGCAGCGATACTGGCGACTTACCTTCACCGAAGGCGGCAGTTCGACAGGTGCGGCATTCGCGAGCTGTTGAGCCATCGGATCGGCAGGGCCGCCGACGACTTCGGGTTCATCATTTTTGTTGCAAGCGGAGAGCATGCTGAGAGCAACGGCGGAAATCAGGGGGAGATAATATTTCATAGCGGTCCTTCTATGTGCACTTGCTGGCGCGAGCGTCAACGCAAAACTGCCAAAATCCCGCCAGCTTTGTGCGGGTTTTGATGACGCTTTTGTTACAAGCAGGCCCGGAATCCGCCTTATGGCGCGGTGCAGACTTGACCCGGCCACCGGTGCCCGCCAATGCAGGGGGCATGGCCGAAGACAGCAAGACAGAGCCGGGCGATTTGTCCCAATTGTCGTTTGAGGATGCGCTGCGGGCGCTGGAGTCGATCGTTCGTCGGCTGGAAAGCGGTGACGTGCCGCTCGACGAGTCGATCTCGCTCTATGCTCAGGGTGAAGAGCTGCGCAAGCGCTGCCTTGAACGCTTGCAGGCGGCAGAGGCCCGCATCCAGAAATTGACCATCGATCCCAGCGGCGCCGTCACGGGCGCCCAGCCGTTCGGCGCGGATTGAGCGCCGTGGCCATGGAGGGGCTGACCTCCGGTTCAGCGGTAGTAACTGTTAGAGCGGCTGCCGTCGCCGCAGACATTGATCGCGCGTTCGAGCTGTTGCTGACCGTTCCCGATGATCCGCGTGCGCGTCTCTATGAGGCCATGCGCCATGCGGCCATAGGCGGCGGCAAGAGATTGCGTCCTCTGTTAGTGCAAGCGGCGGGCGAGTTGTTTAACATCTCCCAGGATTCGCTGCTTCGTGTCGGGCTGGCTGTTGAATGCATCCATGTCTATTCGCTGGTGCATGACGATCTGCCGGCGATGGATGATGATGACATGCGGCGGGGCAAGCCGACGATCCACAAGGCCTTTGATGAGGCGACGGCGATCCTGGCCGGGGACTGTCTTCATGATCTCGCCTTCGAAATATTGGCGGATGAAGAGACTCATCCTGACCCCTTCGTGCGGGTGGAGCTGGTAAAGGCGCTGGCGCTGTCCAGCGGTCCCGCAGGTATGGCGGGTGGGCAGATGATGGATCTGGAGGCGGAAGGTACCAGCTTCGACCTTGTCACCGTAACGCGCCTTCAACAGCTCAAGACCGGGGCGCTCATCGCCTTTTGCGTCGACGCGGCCGCAATCATGGCGCGCATTCCGGCCGATGCTCGCACCAGCCTTCATGGCTATGCGCGCGACATCGGCCTGGCTTTCCAGATTGCCGACGATCTGCTGGACGTCGAAGGTGACGCGGACCTGGCGGGCAAGGCGCTGGGCAAGGATGCGGCGGCGGGCAAGGAAACCTTCGTGTCCCTGCTGGGAGTGGAGCGCGCGCGTGAGCAGGCGCGCTTGCTGGTGGATCAGGCCAAGGCGCATCTTCATGGGTTCGGCGGGGAGGCCGATTTGCTGCGATCGATCGCGGATTATATCGTGGAAAGGGACCGGTAAGGCATGAGCAGGCAGCGGGTGGGGGTCTATCCCGGCACGTTCGACCCGATCACTTTGGGTCACATGGACATTATTCGCCGAGGGGCCAAGCTGGTCGACAAGCTAGTGATCGGCGTGACCACCAACATTTCCAAATCGCCCATGTTCTCCGATGAAGAGCGGCTGGAGATGGTGCGCCGTGAATGCGTTGGCATCGACGCGGACATCGTGGTCACCGGCTTCAATTCACTGCTTATGGATTTCGCCGAATCGCAAGGCGCCAGCGTGATCATTCGCGGCATTCGGGGCGTCACCGACTTCGAATATGAATATCAGCTCACCGGTATGAACCGGCAGATCAACCATCGGGTCGAAACCGCCTTTCTGATGGCCGACGTCTCGCTTCAGCCGATCGCATCTCGTTTGGTCAAGGAAATCGCCTTTTACGGCGGGCCGATCGACAAGTTTGTCAGCCCCAGCGTGCGGGATGATGTGGTCGCCCGGGTGGCGCGCCTCGGAAAGAAGGGCGACCAATAAGGGCCGCTCAGCCTTCGTTCAGTTGCCAATCGCGACGAGCGCGTTATCAGAGCAGCTTCGCCACCAGGCTTTAGATATTAGGGAAAGCTCATTCATGCGGTTCAGTTCGGCGTTCAAGACCGTGGCGATCACTATCGCTCTCTATGCGTCGGGCGGCGTGGCGCTGGCCCAGGGTGGCGGCGGCGCTAATGCCGAAGAGGCAAAAAGGGCCGAGGCTGCCGCGCGGGCCGAGCAGAATGCCAAGTCGATGGGACAGGATCCCAGCGCGAAACTGCCGCCTGCTTCGGTGCCCGTGGACCCGCAGGATGTCTGGGATCTTGACCTGTCGAGCGGCGGCCGTGTTCGCATCCAGCTGCGTCCGGACATCGCTCCCCAGCATGTCGAACGCATCAAGCAGTTGACGCGGCAGGGCTTTTACAACGGCCTGAAATTTCACCGTGTAATCCCGGGCTTCATGGCGCAAGGCGGCGACCCGAAGAATGACGGAACCGGCGGATCATCGCTTCCCGACTTGCAGGCGGAATTCAACCCGATGCCGCACCTTCGCGGTACCGTGTCGATGGCCCGCGCGCAGGACGAAAACAGCGCCAACAGCCAGTTCTTCATCCTGTTCCTGCCCCGCATGCAGCTCGACAAGAAATATACGGTGTTCGGTCGCGTGATCGAAGGCATGCAATATGTCGATGCCATCACGCCGGGCGAGCCCCCCGCAAACCCGACCACGATCCTGCAGGCATCGATTGAAAGCGACGGCAAGCCGCCAGTCATGGCGCTTCCCACGCCGCCCGCGCCTTCCATTATTGCGCCCGCACCCGCACCGGTGAAGAAAGCGTCATCACAGAAGAAGCGATAAGTCGCACCTGAAGTGGATCATGCCGATGTCGCATCGGCCTGATGGCCGTGCCTTGAGGACAGCGCCCGCATGCGCGTAGATCTTTTCGATTTCGAACTGCCGCCTGAAAGCATCGCGCTAAGGCCCGCGTCGCCACGCGACGCGGCGCGCCTGCTATTGGTCGATGGCGAAAAGCCTTTCGAAGATCGTACCGTTCGGGATTTGCCCGCCTTGCTGCGCGCCGGTGATGTGCTGGTGTTCAATGATACCAAGGTCATTCCCGCTCAATTGGAGGGCGTTCGCGGCCAGGCGAAGATCGGCGCCACGCTCCACAAGCGCCTTGGCCTGCGTCAATGGCAGGCGTTCCTTCGCAATGCCAAGCGGGTGCGCGAGGGGGACCAGATAGATTTCGGTGCAGACGTCACCGCTCTGGCGGGCGCGCGTGATGACGATGGCGGGGTCACGCTGACCTTCGAGGGCGATGAGCCTGTCGAGGTGCTATTGGAGCGGGCGGGGCACATGCCGTTGCCGCCCTATATTGCCAGCAAGCGGCCAACGGATGCCCGAGACCGCAGTGACTATCAGACCATGTTCGCTCGCGAGGACGGGGCGGTGGCGGCTCCGACGGCGGCTTTGCATTTTACGCCCGCGCTGATGTCGGCGCTCAGTAAGGCGGGCGTCATGTCTGAAACGCTGACGCTTCATGTGGGGGCCGGTACGTTTCTGCCCGTGAAGGCGGAGGATACCGATGATCACCGCATGCATGCGGAATGGGGCCGGATTGAGCAAGCCGCCGCCGACCGGCTGAATGCTGCGCGCCAAGCTGGCGGTCGCCTTATAGCAGTGGGCACGACCAGCTTGCGCCTGCTTGAGAGCGCCTGCGGGGAAGATGGAGTGATCCGCCCGTTCGCGGACGAGACCCGCATATTCATAACACCGGGCTACCAGTTCCGCGCAGTGGATGGGCTAATGACCAACTTCCATCTACCGCGATCGACCCTGTTTATGCTGGTAAGTGCCTTGATGGGGCGGGAGCGCATGCAGGCGGCTTATGCTCATGCGATAGAAAGCGGATACCGCTTTTACTCCTATGGGGACTCGTCGCTTCTCCTGCCTTAGCTCGCAGATTCGCTTTAGGATCGCCCTACGAACAGAAAGCCGACCGCCGCCATTATGCACAGAAAAGCGGCCGCGTGGCGCCAATGGAGTGGTTCACCCAAAACCGTCACCATGAAGCCTCCGAAAACGATCAGGGCGATTGCTTCCTGTGCGATCTTCAACTGACCTGGGCTCCAGCCGCTGGCGAACCCAATGCGATTTGCGGGTACGGCGAAACAATATTCGACGAGCGCGATGCCCCAACTGATCAGGATGACCAACAGGATCGGCTTTCCCATCCCGCCCTTCAGATGCCAGTACCAAGCTATGGTCATGAAAAGGTTGGAAATGACCAGCAGCAATATGGTTGGCATGAAAGGGCCTCGTAACGCTTGCAGTTTGCGCTCTGGCATTGCTTGAGGCCCAAGGGCAAGGGCTTGATCGACCTTATATCATCCTCCCTCCATGCCGGACGCATTGAAGGTGGGGCCGGCGCACCGTTGCGCGTGAGCGCGTTCGGACAAGCAAAGGGTCCGGACATCCGCCGGACCCCTTGCCTATTTTTGTCTTCGATTAGCGATTGCGTTCCGTATTGCGCGAACTGACGCCGCCAGCGTTCCATCCGCTCTGTTCGCGCCCTTCGCCAAAGAGAGCATTCTGCTCGCGTTCGGTTCGCCAAGCATGGTGCGCTTCATCGGCCGTCTTTTCCAGTGTCACCCTTTGTTCGTCCACCGACCTGATCCAGGACGAAGGTACGGAGTGGTGCACGCCGCTGGCATCCTGATCATTCTTGGTCAGGATGATGCGATCGCCACTTAACCGATCGACCGTACCCACATGAGCGCCGTCGCTTCCGACGACTTCCATATGTTCGCGGACCTGTTGCGCCGCCTGGCGCTGTTCGGTGCGCCGCGTGCGCCAGGTTCCGAACTCACTGTTGAAACGATCGCGATGCTCCCGCTGATATTCAGCATAGTCGCGGTCCAGCTCATTCATCCGCTGTTGTCGCCACGCATAATAGTTGGCGTCATGATGCTCGCCATAATCATGCGTGGGGCCGTAGGCGCGTACGCGATTGCCATGATCCTCGCTGCCATAGCCACTGCGTTCCCCCGTATAGGGCGCATAGCCGCGGTTCGGCAGATATTGGTTGCTGCGTGATGCCGAGGCGAACCCGATGCGGCTGCTTTCATCGCGCGGGTCGCCATAGGGGCGATTATAATATTCGTCATATTCGCGGCGGCGTTCTGCTTCCTCATCGCCGAACCAACTGCGGATTTCATCTCCGGCGCGATCGAAAAAGCCGCGCTCTTCCGGATCATACTGTTCTGGTGACCGCCGAGAATCCGGACCGCTGAACTGGCCGCGCGTGCCGTAGCGATAGCTACGATCATCGCGCCAGTCACGCTGTCCGCGATGGCGGTCGGATCCGCGATCCCAGTCGCTCCGAGCCCTGTCATCGTCGCCATAGCGACGTCCGCCTTGATAGCCCATCGTCCTTCTCCTTGGCTGCTGTTGCTACGGCATAAAAGCCGTTGCATCACCAATGAGCAGCAGGGCGCATCGTTCCGGATGTTACGTGCGGGTAACATCGCTCTTCCGCACCGTGCTGCCGATGTTGCTGCAAGGCCGAGCTTTTCCGAAAAAGCCCGTTGCAAGGGAATCTCCGCTCGCTTATAGGCAGCGCTCCTTTGGGGCCGTAGCTCAGCTGGGAGAGCGCGTCGTTCGCAATGACGAGGTCAGGGGTTCGATCCCCCTCGGCTCCACCACCCCTCCAGTGACGGGGTGATCCAGAAGGACTTTACCATTAGCATTATACGCGCCTATGGCGGCTCTCATGGCATCGACCAAAAGTGAAGGCCGGGTAGCGGCGACAGCTGTAATCGTTCGCGACATGCCCGATGGGCCGCCGCATATCCTGATGATGGAACGCGCTGGGAGCATGGCTTTTGCAGCGGGAGCGCTGGTGTTTCCGGGAGGCGCGGTTGATGAGGCGGATCGGGAATTGGCCCGCGCCGTGGACGCTTCCGGCAACGTGGAGGAGACCGCCGCTCGGCTGGCGGCGATCCGTGAAACGCTGGAGGAAAGCGGCCTTGGCATCGGTTTTGGGGTGCGGCCCGATCCGGCGCAATTGTTCGAAATGCGGCGCGCCCTGACGGGAGGCGCAGGTCTTTCGGCGATCATCGAAGCGCATGGGATCAGGCTCGCCCTCGATCAATTGGTGCCATTCAGCCGCTGGCATCCTGCGGATGCGGAAATGGCCGCGCGCATTTATGACACGCATTTCTATTTGGTGCAGGCGCCAGAAGGGCAGGTCGCAAGTGCGGATACGACCGAGAATGTCCGGTTGTTCTGGATGAGCGCGAGTGACACGATTGCTCTATGCGACGCGGGCGGGGGGCGCATCATTTTCCCGACCCGCCGCAATCTTGAGCGATTGGCCTTGTTCGACAGCTTCGCCGCGATGGCGGCCCACGCCGGGTGCTTTCCCGTCGAAAAGATCAGTCCCTGGCTGGAAGAGAGAGGCGGCGTGCGCCATCTCTGCATCCCCGATTATCTCGGCTATCCCGTGACGTCGGAACCGATGGAGCGTGTGCAGCGTGGTTAGGCCATGCGCTGTCTCAGCTGGCGCATTCCCGCTTATTTCAGCGATCTTCCAGCGCGACTAAATCGCCGCGTGTTTGGCGGGAGGCCATGCCGTTAGCGCCGTTATGGACTCGCGCCGCACACAGGCATAGATTCGGCGCTCTTCACGCATGGAGGTGGTCATGCCGCAGTTCGTGATAGAAAGAGAGATGCCCGGCGCGGGAAGGCTGCGGGGCGATGAGCTCAGGAACGCGTCACAAGGTTCGTGCAATGTGCTGCGCGAACTTGGACCCGAGATACAGTGGGTCCACAGCTATGTGACGGACGACAAGATCTATTGTCTCTACCGCGCGCCCAGCGAAGAGTTGATCCGGCAGCATGCCGAGCTTGCGGGGCTTCCCGCCAACAGCATCGCCAGAGTTCGGTCGACGATTGATCCCACGACCGCCGAGTAGTTATTGCCCGAAGCCAGCCTGCCGCGCGAGATCGACGGCCTCCCGCGCTGCCGCGAGGAGTGCGCCACTCTTCGCCTCGCATTCGCGCTGCTCATATTCCGGCGTGGAGTCGGCGACGATGCCCGCGCCTGCCTGGACGTGCATGATGCCATCCTTGAGCACGGCGGTGCGTAGCACGATGCAGCTGTCCATATTGCCGTCGGGTCCGAAATAGCCGACGCCACCTGCATAGGCGCCGCGCGTTTCCGGTTCCAGTTCCGCGATGATCTCGCAAGCGCGGACCTTGGGCGCACCCGAAACCGTGCCTGCCGGGAAGCCCGCGAAAAGGGCGTCCAGCGCATCCTTGTCCGGCGAAAGACGGCCGACGACATTCGACACGATGTGCATGACGTGGCTGTAAAATTCGACGCTATAGCTGTCGGTGACCGTCACCGATCCGGCGGTAGCGACCCGCCCCACATCATTGCGCCCGAGGTCGAGCAGCATCAGATGTTCTGCCCGTTCCTTGGGATCGGCGAGCAGACTTTCGCGATTGGCAGCATCTTCGACAGCATTTTTGCCGCGTGGCCGCGTTCCCGCGATCGGGCGGATGGTGACTTCACCATCCCGTGCACGAACCAAAATCTCGGGGCTGGAACCGATCAGGGCAAAGCCGGGCAGATCGAGATAATAAAGAAAAGGCGAAGGATTTATCCGTCGCAGCGCCCGGTAAAGCGAGATTGGCGGAAGGGTGAAGGGGCTGGTGAAACGCTGGGCGAGCACCACCTGAAATATGTCGCCAGCCACGATATAGTCTTTGGCCCGCTCGACCATGGCCTTGTAGCGACCCGGCTCCAGTGCGGGGGTCACATCGACATCGGTAATGTCCTGGGGAGCAGGCGCGTGGGGCAAGGGCGCCGCCAGACGCGCCGCCGTTGCATCGATCCGCTCCAGAGCCTGCGCGATCGCCGCGTCGGCATCGCTGAAGCTGCCCTTCCAGACCGGGGCGACAAGATACAGCGCGTCAGCCAGCCGATCGAAGACAAGGATGATGGTCGGCCGCACGAACAGCATGTCAGGCAGTTCAAGCGGATTGGGCGCTGGCCGGGGCAGCTTTTCGACAAGGCCGACCGTCTCATAACCGAAATAGCCCACGAGGCAGGCGAGGGCAGGGGGAAGGGCGGGGTCAAGATCAGCCCGGCATTCCGCCACAAGCGCGCGCAAGGCATCAAGCGCCCCCGCTGCTTCCGGAACAAATGCCTGTGGGTCAGTCGCCCAATGACGATTAATCTCCGCCGCCTGTCCCTGCGCGCGGAAGACAAGATCAGGCGCGAGGCCGATCAGGCTATAGCGGCCGCGAACCGCACCACCTTCGACCGATTCCAGCAGAAAATCGCCGCGATCGGCTACGAACAGCTTGAGCGCGGCGGAGATGGGCGTGTCCGTGTCCGCGATCTGGCGGCGCCACACCAGCGCCGAATTGCCAGCGGCCAGTGCGGCATGAGCAGCCGCTATCCCGTCATTGCCTGCGCTGCCCGCAACCATGTTACTGTGCGCCGCCATTGGTGCTGGCAAGCGCGCGCTGGACGCTGGCGACAGCTGACGGGTTCCGGGTCACGCCAAGCTGCTTTTCGACCGCCCGTTCGAACTGCTGCCCATATTCCTGACCGACGACATCGCCAAGCTGGCTGCGGACCTGATCAAGCAGGGCGGTCTGGCCACCCGCATCGCCATGTTTAATACCGTTCAGCTGCACGACGAAATAGCCGCGATCCTGACCGATCGGCATCGTCTTGACGCTGTTCGTTGCCATGGAGAAGAGGATCGCGACCTCTGCGGGGGGACGCTGACCTTCCCGCATGATATCGGCGCGGCGCCCGCCCACGGTCTGCGGCGCGCGCAGGCGGACGCCAGCCTGGGCCACGGCATCGGCAAGTTTCATGCCCTTGGCGACCTTCGCGCGGATCTGCTCGGCCACGGCCTTCGCCTTGGCGTTGCCCTGCGCCAGTTTATACTGGGCCAGTACCAGGGGCTTCACCTTTTCCAGCGGCGGCGGGGCGGCGGCGCGAATCTCGGCGGGCGCGGCGAGAGCGTAGCGCTGGTCGGGCGTGACGGGCACAAGTTGCGCGTCATCATCCTGACTCATCTGGAACACGGGAGCTAGGAGCGGACGGACATCAGTCGGAGCCTGATAGGCCTGATCCTCGACCTGTTTGCCGTTTGCGATCAGGAATGGCGTCGTTTCCAGCTTCAGGCCGTTGTCCTTCACCACTTCCTCAAAGCTGCCGCCATCGGCGATCTGATCTTCAACCTTTCCGGTGAATTCGCTCAGCAGGCGCTTTTGCTTTTGCGAGCGGAGCGTCGTTGCGATTTCGTCGCGCACGGCTGACAGCGGCCGCGCGGGAACGGTCTTAACGTTCGATACGCGCAGCAGAATCCATCCGAGTGGTCCCCGGATCGGGCCGACAAGCTCGCCTTGCTTGGCCGCAAAGCCCGCATTTGCGATCGCGGCGGACGTTGTGGTGGTCAGGCTTTCACGGCTTTGATCCACCAGTGCCGACGCTTCCAGCCCTGCGCCCTGCGCAGCGGCTGCGAGCGACTTGCCGCCCTTTACCTGCTCTGCGATCTTTTTCGCGGCGGCGTCGCTGGGCAGGATGAGCTGCTCGAAATTGCGGCTTTCCTTGGCGGCGTAGCTCGCTTTGTTCTGATTATAGGATGCGGCAATTTCGGCGTCAGTCGGCTGCGAGGCTTGCGCGAAGCGTTCGCCATCGATCACGGCGTAGCGAATGCGGCGCTGCTCTGGGATGGTGAAGCGCCCGGCATTCTGCTGATAATAGGTGGCGAGCTGTGCGTCCGTGGGGTCCTTAATGTCCGCAAAGGCTGCGGCGGGGACAGCGGCGATCGTCCCCTGGCGCGCCTCCAGCAGCAGCGAGGCATAGGGCAGGATGACGCTGTTCGGCAGCTTCACACCAAGGCCGAGCGGAGCGAGCATTTGCCGTTCGAGGATCTCGCGGGTGATGTCTTCGCGCAGGGCCTGTTCGGTGATGCGTTCGCGGAGCAGAAGCTGGCGGAAATTATCCTGGCTGAAATTGCCTGCCGCGTCCTGAAAGGCGGGGATTTGGGCGATCTGCGCATCGACGAGACGCTTGGAGATGTGGACGCCCTGATCCTTTGCATATTCTTTCAGCGTCATCGCGGCGACCAGCTGATCATAAATCTGGCCAGCGGCGCCTTGGGCGAGGAAATCGCCGATCTGAAGACCCGGGGTAGCGCGGCGGGCATTTTCGAAGACGCGCTGAACCCGTTCCTGGAACTGGGGCAGGGTCAGTCGGGTGCCGCCTGCTTTCGCGACAGTCTCGCCGCCGCCGCCGAGAGAGGTGCCAAACTTGCCGCTCATGACGTCGCCCATGATGAAGGCCGCCGCGATGACGCCTAGGAAAAGGAGCGCGAAGAGGGCGCCGAATTTCGAGTGGATGAAGCGGCGGAAGTTTGAAAGCATGAAGTAAGTCCAGAATAGAAAGACTTTTACGGGCGGCCCGCTTTAGGGGCGGATCGTCGCGGCGGCAAGTGCGGCTTGGCTGGACAAATGCCGTGCCTTTGTCCATCGGCCTGTCGGGGCTGGCTCGGCGCGGGTTGGCGGATAGACGAATGACTGAAGGGGTATGGATTGATGGGCAGGCGCAAGCTGGTGGTCGGCAACTGGAAGATGAACGGCCTCCGTTCACAGCTGCCCGAAGTCGAAGCGATCGGCGCCCTGGCGGCTGAGCGTCCGGTGGTCGAGGTGGGGCTGTGCCTGCCCGCGACGCTGATTGCGGCGGCCGATCAGGTGAAGGGCGGCGCCTTTGTCGGCGCGCAGGATTGCCACATGAACGATAGCGGCGCGCATACTGGCTGCCTGTCGGCGGCGATGCTGGCCGAAGCGGGTGCGAGCTGGACGATTGTTGGCCATAGCGAACGGCGGCAGGATCAGGGCGAAACGGACGCCGATGTCGCGGGTAAGGCGCTGGCGGCTAAGGCTGCGGGTCTGAAGGTTATCCTGTGCGTCGGCGAAAGCCTTGAGGTACGCGACGCTGGCGGGGCCGAAGGCATTGTGTCGGCGCAGTTGCTGGCCTCGCTGCCGGAAGGCGCGGCGGCGGACTGGCTGGCGATCGCTTATGAGCCGATCTGGGCGATCGGCACGGGCCGCATCCCGACGATGGAAGCGGTCGAAACCATGCATAAGGCGCTGCGGGCTGCGTTGGCTGGCCGGATCGGCGATGGCGAAGCGGGTGCCATGCGCATCCTCTATGGCGGGTCGATGAATGGCGAGAATGCGGCCGAGTTGATGGCGATCGAGGATGTCGATGGCGGTCTGGTAGGCGGAGCGAGCCTGACCGCGGCGAAATTCGGGCCGGTGATTGCGGCTGCGGGTTAGGAAGGGCCGCTAGGCGATTGGAGGTGGAGCTGGTGGGCCTGAAAGAAGAGGGCTTCGACAGGCTCAGCCCGAACGGGGAGAGGGTGGTCAGCAGGAGTAACTTTCAGCGGAGGCGTCTCCTGAGGTGATCTCCAGAGCCACACGATGCTCCAGCGCCGGTTGCCCCGGCGGCGCTTCAACGCTATGGGCTCCACAACGCACCCCATTCGGACAGATATTCTCGCATGTTCACCTTTATCCTCGTCGTGCAGGCCATTGTCGCGGCTCTGCTTGTCACCGTCATCCTGATGCAGAAGTCGGAAGGCGGCGGTCTGGGCGTGGGGGGTAGCCCGGCGGGGTTGATGTCTGCGCGGGGCGCGGCGGACTTTCTGACGCGGTCGACGACGGTGCTGGCCACCATCTTCGTGCTGCTGTCGGTCGTTCTGGCGGTGATCGCATCGGTGCAGCACGCGCCGAGCGATATCGATACCTCGCTGGTGAAGCAGGCTCCGGCGGCTCCGTCGGCCCCTGCGCCTGCCGGTAGTGCCGATCCGTTGGCCGGGGCAGCAGGCGCTGCGAGCAATGGCCAGGCGGCAAATGGCGCGGTTCCGCTCGCCAACTGATCTTTTCGATCACATTTTCGATCTTTTTTTGCTCGCGCGTGGATTCGCGCGCTTGCCCAACTTGTTTGTAAAAGGCTAAGCCTCCTCTCCCATGGCGCGGTATATTTTCATCACCGGCGGCGTGGTCTCCTCGCTTGGCAAGGGCCTTATGGCCGCATCGCTCGCAGCACTGCTGCAGGCGCGAGGTTTCCGTGTGCGTATCCGGAAGTTCGATCCCTATCTCAACGTCGATCCGGGCACGATGAGTCCGTATCAGCATGGCGAAGTCTATGTGACCGATGACGGGGCGGAAACCGACCTCGACCTTGGCCATTATGAGCGGTTTACGGGGGTTTCGGCGCGCCAATCGGACAACGTGACGCAGGGCCGCGTCTATCAGACGATCATCCAGCGCGAGCGGCGCGGCGATTATCTGGGCGCGACGGTGCAGGTGATCCCGCACGTCACGGATGAGATCAAGGCGTTCGCGATAGCCGAGTCAGACGATCTGGATTTCGTGCTGTGCGAAATCGGCGGGACGGTCGGCGACATCGAATCGCTGCCGTTCATGGAAGCAATCCGTCAGCTGCATAATGACCTTGGTCGCCGCCAGTCGATCTTCGTCCATGTGACGCTGGTCCCCTATATCGCGGCGGCGGGTGAGCTGAAGACAAAGCCGACGCAGCATAGCGTGCGCGAACTGACGTCGCTGGGCATCCAGCCCGATATTTTGCTGTGCCGATGCGAACATCCGCTGCCCGACAGCGAGCGGGCGAAGATCGCGCTGTTCTGCAACGTCCGCAAGGAAGCGGTGATCCCCGCGCTCGACGCCAGCAGCATCTATGCGGTGCCCGCGCAATATCATGCCGAAGGGCTGGACGAGGAAGTGCTGCGCGCTTTCGGCATCGACGACGCGCGCAAGCCGACGCTCGATCGCTGGATGGACATCATGGACCGCCAGCAGAACCCCGAAGGCGAAGTGACGATCGGCGTCGTCGGCAAATATGTCGGCCTGCCGGACGCCTACAAGTCGCTCTACGAGGCGCTGACCCATGGTGGTTTCGCCAATCGGGTGAAGGTGAAGATCAAGTGGATCGACGCCGAATTGTTCGAGAAGGGCGATGATGTCGCCGCCAGCCTTGAGCCCATGCACGGCATTCTGGTCCCCGGCGGCTTTGGCGTGCGCGGGTCGGAGGGCAAGATCGCGTCGGTTAAGTTCGCTCGTGAGCGCAACGTGCCCTTTTTCGGCATCTGCCTTGGCATGCAGATGGCCTGCATCGAAGGCGCGCGGAACACGGCTGGTATCGCCGAGGCGTCCACCACCGAATTTGGCGAGACGTCAGAGCCTGTCGTTGGCCTCATCACCGAATGGATGAGCAGCGAAGGCTTGCAGAAGCGCACGGCCGAAACCGACCTTGGCGGCACGATGCGGCTGGGCGCCTATCCCGCCAAGCTCACCGGCAACAGCGTGGTCGCGGGCATATATGGCACGAGCGAGATCAGCGAACGGCATCGCCATCGCTACGAAGTCAACGCGGGTTATCGCGAGGCGCTGGAGAAGGGCGGACTCATCTTCTCGGGTATGTCGCCGGACGGAACCTTGCCGGAGATTGTCGAGCGGCCGGACCATCCCTGGTTCGTCGGCGTGCAGTTCCATCCGGAGCTGAAGTCCAAGCCGTTTGATCCGCATCCGCTGTTTGCTAGCTTTATTGAGGCGGCGGTGAAGCAGAGCCGGTTGGTGTGATCGGCTCGAGCCTTTTCTAAGCAGATGGAATCATCTGCTGGCTCGGAAAATGCGGCAGAATAAAATCCTGGAGCATCTGGGCCGATGTAATCGGATCGGGATCTGCTCCAGGTCGAGGTCTGGCCGATATGGGCTACTGATTTTCTGACTTCGTCACTCCGGACCTTGATCCGGGGTCCCGCCTAGCTCCGCGGTTAGACAAGCGAGCAGCTATTTGCTCGTCAGCTCTTATAATGTCCTGGCCGAGGCCAAATCCGCATGGACGGCCTTTGGCAGATTGATCGCGAAGTCGAAGACGGACAGGTTGTTGATCAAGCCGGTCACCCGAAGCCGCTGCGCGGGCGCGATGATGCCGATCGTCCCGGCGGCGCCCAGCCAGCCGAACAAGCCTTTGAACCCGCCATGATCAGCAAGACAGCCGCCCGCGCCGAATCCGACCACACCAGGAATGCCGACATAGCCGCGCATGTTCACGCCCTGCGGCAGGAGGTTGGAGGTTCCAACCGTCACAGCGGTAGGCGGCAGGACCTCAGCTCTGCCCAAACGGCCTTCATTCGTCAGCATGGCCAGGAAACGGTCGTAATCATGGGCCGAGGAGATGAGGCCGCCCCCGCCCGAAGGAAATGCGGGCTTGTTCAGGAAGATGGAGGTCGGACCTGCATCGACCACGGCCAATTTGGCGCCTCTGCCCGTATAGCTTGTGACGAGACGCGCCTTCTTGTCTGCTAGCACATCGAAGAAGGTGCTGTTCATGCCAAGAGGTGCGAAGAACCGCTGCTCCAGAAACTGTTCAAAGGGCATGCCTGCCACCAGCTCGATGATGCGGCCCAGCAAATCCAGCCCGACCGAATAGCTCCAAGC
Organism: Sphingobium sp. TomMM7A; assembly: GCF_055397305.1. Taxonomy (NCBI): domain Bacteria; kingdom Pseudomonadati; phylum Pseudomonadota; class Alphaproteobacteria; order Sphingomonadales; family Sphingobiaceae; genus Sphingobium; species Sphingobium sp. TomMM7A. Next base: position 580,210 of record NZ_AP027311.1, read on the forward strand.
TGTGCCGGGGTCTGAAAGAAGCGGAGCTGCCGCCAGCCGCTCGGCGAATTGCTTGAGGCTTGAGGGCGGCGCTTGCTCAAGCCGTTCAGCGTTGCTGAGCAGGTTCTGCGTCAGTCCCAGCTGTTGATATACCGCCTTGAGTGGCCCGCTCATCGAAGGCCCACCACCAAGGCCGGCAGTGTGGGTCAACAGGTGACGGATCGTCATGACAGAAGCGGCGGGGCGCGTTTCGAGGCTTTGGCCGGGGTTGGTCAGGACGCGCATATTCGCAAAGCCGGGGATGAAATCGGCAACAGGCTGATCGAGCTTCATCCGGCCCTCGGCGATCAGCAGCATCACCGCCATGCCGGTGATGGGTTTCGTCATCGAATAAACGCGGAACAGCGTGTGCTCATCCACCCGGCGCGGGTTGTCCAGGGCGATCGTTCCGCTGCTCACATAGGCTGGGCGATCAGTTGCGCGACCAATCGCCACGATTGCTCCGGGGGCGGCTGGTTCCCCGATCACGCCGTTCACCATGCCCCTAACCGTGGGGAAGCGTTCGGCAGCGGCGCGCGCGCGTACCGGCGCGGCACTCATAAGACCGAGGCAGGCTGCTCCCTTCAGCAGATCGCGCCGTAAGAATACCGAATGTGGCATGGCCGTCCTCCCCCTTATTGTCGCTTTCTCTACGGTGTAGATGGTATACAGGGGCGGTCAACGCTTCATCAAAATTCTCCCGCACGAATAATGTTGCAGCATTATATCTTCCCCCCTATATCGCCCTTGCTTCCTTACATCGTCAAACATGTCGGGGTCGCAGGTGGGAACGCTTGCGGCGGCGGGAGCGCACATATTCTGTTGGAGACTGCATGGCGGACATCGCCGAACTGACCGCGCTGATCGAACCGGAGGTGAAAGCCTTGGGGTTCGACCTTGTGCGCGTGAAGCTGTTCGGGTCTGGCGATGAATATACGTTGCAGATCATGGCGGAAAATCCCGCGACCAAGCAGCTCGTCATCGAGGATTGCGCGACCATCTCGCGCCGCCTGTCCGATGTGCTGGATGAGGCTGACCCGATCGAGGAAGCCTATCGGCTGGAGGTCAGCTCGCCGGGTATCGATCGGCCGCTGACCCGCCTCCATGACTTCATGGAATGGGCCGGGCATGAGGCGAAGATCGCCACCAGCGAAACGGTGGCGGGGCGCAAGAGCTTTCGCGGCATCCTGAAGGGTGTCGAGGGCGATGATGTCCAGTTCCAGGATAACAAGGCCGGGGATGTCTCCATCCCCTTCGCGCTGGTCGGCGATGCCAAGCTGATACTGACCGACGCGCTCATTTCTGCTAGCATGCCGCTCTCCTCCGATGGGGCGGACGAGTTCGAAACCGAAGAGTAAGGGTTCACGACCATGGCCAACGCCATTTCCGCCAATAAGGCCGAGCTGCTCGCGATCGCGAACAGCGTCGCCACCGAGAAGATGATCGACAAGGCGATCGTCATCGAGGCGATGGAAGACGCGATCCAGCGCGCCGCTCGCGCTCGCTATGGTGCGGAGAATGACATCCGCGCGAAGCTGGACCCCGACAGCGGCGACCTGCGCCTGTGGCGCGTCGTCGAGGTGGTCGAGGCCGTGGACGACTATTTCAAACAGGTGGACCTCAAGCAGGCGCAGAAGCTGAAGAAGGATGCCGTGATCGGCGACTTCATCGTCGATCCGCTGCCCCCGATCGACCTGGGCCGTATTGACGCCCAGTCCGCCAAGCAGGTGATCTTCCAGAAGGTCCGCGACGCTGAGCGTGAGCGTCAGCATGAGGAATTCAAGGACCGCGTCGGTGAAATCATCACCGGCGTCGTGAAGTCGGTCGAATTCGGCCATGTCGTGGTGAACCTTGGCCGCGCCGAGGGCGTGATCCGCCGCGACCAGCAGATCCCGCGCGAAGTCGTCCGCGTCGGCGACCGCATCCGCTCGGTGATCCTGAACGTGCGCCGCGAAAATCGCGGGCCGCAGATTTTCCTCAGCCGCGCGCATCCCGAGTTCATGAAGAAGCTGTTCGCGCAGGAAGTGCCCGAAATCTACGACGGCGTCATCACCATCATGGCAGCCGCCCGCGATCCGGGCTCGCGCGCCAAGATCGGCGTTATCAGCCGCGATTCGAGCATCGACCCCGTCGGCGCCTGCGTCGGCATGAAGGGCAGCCGCGTGCAGGCCGTCGTGCAGGAAATGCAGGGCGAGAAGATCGACATCATCCCCTGGTCGGAAGATACGGCGACCTTCGTCGTCAACGCGCTCCAGCCCGCGCAGGTCGCTCGCGTCGTTATCGACGAGGAAGAAGAGCGTATCGAAGTCGTCGTTCCCGACGATCAGTTGTCGCTCGCCATCGGCCGTCGCGGGCAGAATGTCCGTCTCGCCTCGCAGCTGACGGGCAAGGCCATCGACATCATGACCGAGGCCGACGCGTCCGAAAAGCGCCAGAAGGAATTCGTCTCCCGCTCCGAACTGTTCCAGAACGAGCTGGACGTGGACGAGACGCTGTCGCAGCTGCTGGTGGCCGAAGGCTTTGGCGAGCTGGAAGAAGTCGCCTATGTCGGCGTCGAGGAACTGGCGGCGATCGAGGGCTTCGACGAGGATCTGGCCGCCGAGCTGCAAAGCCGTGCGCAGGAAGCGCTGGACCGCCGCGAAGCCGCTGCCCGCGAGGAGCGTCAGGCGCTCGGCGTCGAGGATGCGTTGGCAGAGATGCCACACCTCACTGAAGCCATGCTGGTGACGCTGGGCAAGGCGGGCATCAAGACGTTGGATGATCTGGCCGATCTAGCGACGGACGAACTGGTCGCGAAGAAGCGCGTCGATCAGCGCCGCCGCCGCAGTGAGACGTCCGAGGATAAGGGCGGGATTCTCGCCGAATATGGCCTTAGTGAAGAGCAGGGCAATGAGATCATCATGGCCGCCCGCGCACACTGGTTCGAAGGCGAGGAAGCTTAAGCGCCCCATGCCTTTCGTCGATATCCGTCTGGCCGGAAACGCCACCCGTGAACAGAAGGCAGCGATCGTTGCCGACGTCACCCAGTCGCTCGTTGAGCGGCTGGGGAAGTCGGCCGCTGCCGTGCAGGTGGTGATTTCCGAAATCTCGACGGAGAATTATGGGTCGGGCGGGCAGCTGATCGCTGACCGCGCGCCTGCCTCCAGCCCTGGGGAGGACGCCAATGCCGCGGTCACTTCCCGATGAGAGGCTGACGCCGTCATATAGCGCTGTCTTATCCTCGCTCTTCCCTTTCAAAAGAAAGGTTGGGGCGGGTACGATCGCGGCAGCAATCGCTAGCACCCGTATTAGGGCTGAGGGCGTAGCGCGCTTCGCGCGACCCACCCCCATCCTTCAATCGAGTCACGTGCCTCGATTGAACTTGAAAGGGAGGGGCTAAAGTCGTGACCGAACGCAAATGCATCCTCTCAGGCGATCGGGCCGATCCCGAGACGCTGATCCGCCTCGCCGTTGGACCAGAAGGTCAGGTCCTTCCCGACATTCGCGCGAAGGCGCCGGGCCGTGGCGCGTGGATCGGCGTTCCGCGCGCTGAGCTTGAGCAGGCGCTCGCCAAGGGTAAGCTGACGGGTGCACTCGCGCGGGCATTCAAAACGGGTGAGTTGCAGATCCCGGACAATTTGCCGGACCTGATCGAAGATGGCCTGCGCAAGGCTTTGCTGGACCGCTTGGGGCTGGAGGCGAAGGCATCCATGGTCCTCACCGGATCGGAAAAGATCGACGTCGCCTGCCGTCAGGCCAAGGTTCAACTGCTGCTCCACGCCAGTGATGCCGCAGCCGACGGCAATCGAAAGCTCGACCAGGCGCTGCGGGTCGGACAGGAAGCCGAAGGCACCGAATTGGCGGGCGTCGTCTTGCCTGTGGACCGACAGGCCCTATCTATGGCAATGGGGCGGGACAATGTCGTCCATATCGCAGTGACCGACTCGCGTGCCGCGTCGCGTCTGCGTACGGCCATCGGCCGCTTGGAAAGCTATCTGGGTTGCGCTAGCGAGGCGCCCGTGCATGGGGAGCATGACTCCGCCGGTGTGCTGGGCGCCTGACGAGCATGGAATGAAGGCGCCGACGGGCCTTGCCGGTCGGATGTAAGTGAAGGGTACAGTTCAGTCGTATGAGTGACAGCAAGGAAGACAAGCCGGTTCTGGGCCGCAAGCCGCTGGGCATCAAGCGGACCGTTGAATCCGGCCAGGTGCAGCAGCAGTTCAGCCATGGCCGCAAGAATACGGTCGTGGTTGAGGTGAAGCGGCGCCGCATTCTGGGCAAGCCGGGTGAAGCCGGTGCGCCTGCGGCTGCGCCTCAGGCTGATCCGGCTCCGGCACCCGCCGCAGCGGCACCCGCGCCGCAGCAGCCGCAGGCTCGCGCGCCTCAGCCTGCCGCGCCCGCGCGTCCCGCTCCGCCGCAGAGCCTGATGTCGCGTCAGGAATTGCAGGTAAAGCTGCTGCGCGAGGCTGAAGAAGCCCGCATGACCGCGCTGGAAGATGCGCGTCGCCGCGAAGACGCGCAGCGTAATGCCGCGAGCGAGGATGAAAAGCGCCGCGCCGAGGAAAATCGCCTGGCTGCGGAAGCTGCTGAGGCTGAAGCCGCGCGCCGTGTCGAAGAAGAAGCCAAGGTCGCCGAGCAGAAGCCCGAGCCCGAAGCTCCTGCGGCGCCTGTCGCCGAGGAAAGCCCCGAAGCGCGTCCCGCTGCCGCTCCGGCTGCTACCGCTTCTGCTGCGCCGCCGCCGCGCCGCTTCACGCCGGTTACCCCGATCAAGCGTCCCGAACCGGCCAAGCCGGATCGGACCAAGCGTGCGGGCGAGGACAATCGCCGCCAGTCGGGCAAGCTGACCGTAACGCGCGCGCTTGCGGACGACGACAGCGCTCGTGCCCGTTCGCTCGCCGCATTGAAGCGTGCCCGCGAAAAGGAACGTCGCGCTCACTATGCCGGTGGCGCGCAGCAACGTGAAAAGCAGGTTCGCGACGTCGTCGTGCCCGAAAGCATCACGGTGCAGGAACTCGCCAACCGCATGGCCGAAAAGGGTGCGGACCTGGTGAAGTCTCTGTTCAAGATGGGCACCGCCGTCACTCTGAATCAGCCGATCGATCAGGATACGGCGGAACTGCTGGTCGAGGAATTCGGCCACCGCATCCAGCGCGTTTCCGATGCCGACGTTGAAATCGGCATCGAGGGTGAAGTCGATGCGGCAGAGACGCTGAAGCCCCGCGCGCCAGTCGTGACCATCATGGGTCATGTCGATCATGGCAAGACATCGCTGCTTGACGCACTGCGCGGCACAGATGTGGTCGCGGGCGAAAGCGGCGGCATCACCCAGCATATCGGCGCCTATCAGGTGACGACCAAGGGTGGCGACGTCATCACTTTCCTCGACACGCCGGGCCATGAGGCTTTCTCGGAAATGCGTGCGCGTGGCGCGAACGTCACGGACATCGTCATCCTGGTGGTGGCGGCCGATGACGGGCTGATGCCGCAGACGATCGAGGCTATCAACCATACCAAGGCGTCGGGCGTCCCGATGATCGTCGCGATCAATAAGTGCGACAAGCCGGAAGCCAATCCGCAGAAGGTGCGCGAGCGTCTGCTGAGCGAAGAGATTGTCGTCGAGGATATGGGCGGCGATGTTCAGGACGTGGAGGTTTCGGCGCTCAAAAAGACCGGCCTTGACGAACTGATCGAGAAAATCCTGCTCCAGGCGGAAGTCATGGAACTGGGCGCCAACCCCGATCGCCCTGCCGAAGGCAATGTGATCGAGGCGCAGCTCGACAAGGGCCGTGGCGCGGTTGCCACCGTGCTGGTCCGCAAGGGCACGCTCAAGGTTGGCGACACCTTTGTCATCGGCGCGGAGAGCGGCAAGGTTCGCGCTCTGGTCAATGACAAGGGCCAGAATGTGAAGATCGCCGGTCCCTCGACCCCGGTTGAGGTTCTGGGCCTGTCGGGTGTTCCTCTGGCGGGCGATCAACTCACGGTCGTCGAGAATGAGGCTCGCGCTCGCGAAGTTGCCGCCTATCGTCAGGAACAGGCGACGAAGAAGCGCACCACCAGCGCCCCGACCAGCTTTGAACATATGTTCTCGGCGCTCAACACGACCGTCATCGAATATCCGGTGGTGGTGAAGGGCGACGTGCAGGGTTCCGTCGAAGCTATTGTCACGGCGCTCAACCGCATTTCGACCGACGAGATCAAGGTCCGCGTCCTGCATTCAGGCGTTGGCGCGATCACCGAAAGCGACGTCACGCTGGCCGCTGCCAGCCGTGCGCCGCTGATCGGCTTCAACGTCCGTCCCAATGCCAAGGCGCGTCAGCTGGCGGAGCGCGAGAAGATTTCGCTGCGCTATTATGACGTGATCTACGACTTGCTTGAGGAAGTTCGCGGCGAAATGGCGGGCCAGCTGGCTCCAGAGCGCATCGAAACCATCGTCGGCCGGGCCGAGGTGCTTCAGGTGTTCCCGGCGGGCAAGAAGGACAAGGCGGCTGGTCTGCTCGTCCTCGACGGCATCATCCGCAAGGGGCTCAATGCGCGCCTTACCCGCGATGATGTCATCGTGTCGCGTACTCACATCGCTTCGCTGCGCCGCTTCAAGGACGATGTGTCCGAAGTGCGTGCGGGCATGGAGTGCGGTGCTGTCCTTCAGGACACCAACGACATCAAGGCTGGCGATACGCTGGAACTGTTCGAGGTCGAGGAACGCGCCCGGACGTTGTGATGATCTAGCTTTCCCCTTCCCGCAAGCGGGAGGGGGGCAGGGGGTGGGCTCGCCCTCTCCTGAACTGTAATGGCCGATGGGGAGAGCCCACCCCCGGCCCCTCCCGCCTGCGGGAGGGGAGGATATAATGCCCGCTCCTAATGAAGGCCCCTCCGTCCGCCTGCTGCGTGTGGGCGAACAGGTGCGCCATGTGCTGTCAGACATTCTGCAGCGCGACGACGTGCATGACGATGTTCTCGCCAAGCATGTCGTCAGCGTGACCGAGGTTCGCATGTCGCCAGACCTGCGGCATGCCACCGTGTTCGTGAAGTCGCTATTGGGTCAGGATGAGGAGGCGGTGCTGAAGGCGCTGCGTACCAATACGGCCTATCTCCAGCGCGAGGTGGCTCACCGGATTCGCCTCAAATATGCGGCCAAGCTCAAATTCCTGGCGGATGAGAGTTTTGACGAGGGTAGCCATATCGACAAGCTGCTGCGTGATCCCAAGGTCGCGCAGGATCTTGAACAGCCCGATGATGAGGGCTGACGCGCTGCGTTGATCCGATGCACGGCTGGATCATCCTCGATAAACCGCACGGGCTTGGCTCGACGCAGGCGGTCAGCGCGGTCAAGCGCGCCCTTCGCCAAAGTGGTGCTGGCAAGTGGAAGGTCGGCCATGGCGGCACGCTTGATCCGCTCGCTACCGGCGTGCTGCCGATCGCGGTGGGGGAAGCGACGAAGCTCGCCGGGCGGATGCTCGACAGCGATAAGATTTACGACTTCACGATAGCATTTGGCGCACAAACGGACACGCTGGACCTCGAAGGAAAGGTGATTGCGGAGAGCGACGTGCTGCCTACGTTCGTGGAAGTGGAGGCGGTACTGCCCCGCTTTACAGGCCCGATCGAGCAGGCGCCGCCAGCCTATTCAGCGATCCTGATCGACGGGCAACGAGCATATGATCTTGCGCGCGCTGGGCAGGATGTTGAGATGAAGACGCGCGCCGTCACTATCCACGCGCTCACCATATCCTCTCTCCCGCGAGGGGGAGAGGATAGCGAAGTTTGCTCGCAAAGCGGCCTAGCCGGAGTTGGAGAGGGGCAGGGTGCGCCGAGCCCCTCTCCAACTCCGGCTAGGCAGCGAGCTGCCAAGCCTGCGTATCTTCTCCCCCTCTCGGGAGAGAGGATCGATGAAGTCACCCTTCGCGCCCATGTCTCCAAGGGTACTTATATACGCTCCCTCGCTCGTGACATCGCCCTCGCCCTCGGCACGGTCGGCCATGTGACCATGCTTCGCCGCGTGAAGGCAGGGCCATTCACCCTCGAATCCGCTATTTCGCTGGACAAATTGGACGATGCTGCTAAGGGCGGCGGCTTCGGCGGTCTTATGCTGCCGTTGACCGCAGGGCTGGACGACATCCCGGCTCTCGCAGTCTCTCCCGACGATGCATTGGCTCTCCGACAGGGGAAGGTGCTTGTGGGGAAACCGCATACCGGTCTCATGCTGGCGATGGAGGGCGACACGCCCGTCGCGCTGGTGGAGGCCAGTGGCCCGGAAATCCGGGTGGTGCGCGGCTTCAATCTCTAGATGTTACGAAAGGAAGCCGATGTCGATTACTGCTGAGCGCAAGGAAGCGCTGATCAAGGAACATGCCCGCGCCGAAGGCGACACCGGTTCGCCGGAAGTACAGGTCGCGATCCTTTCGGAGCGCATTTCGAACCTGACCGAGCATTTCAAGGGTCACCACAAGGATAACCACAGCCGTCGCGGCCTGCTGATGCTGGTCAACAAGCGCCGTTCGCTGCTGGACTATCTGAAGAAAAAAGATGGGTCGCGTTATACTGACCTGATCGGCAAGCTGGGCCTGCGCAAGTAAGCCTGCTACAAAGGGACGGCCCCATTCGGGGCCGTTTCCGATTCTGGAATGGGGCGCAATTCGGCGCCCTGTTTCATTCAAGGGGCCAGACGATGCTCCGAAACCGCTGCGGGCCGGTTTAGCCCGCATCACAGGCCCCGCCCGGCAATAGGGCCAGGCGGGCGAAGGAAAATATTATGTTCGATGTAAAGAAGGTATCAATCGAGCTGGGCGGCAAGACCCTCACGCTCGAAACCGGCCGTATTGCGCGTCAGGCTGACGCCGCCGTGCTGGCGACCTATGGCGAAACCGTGGTGCTGTGCGCCGTGACCGCCGCCAAGTCGGTGAAGGAAGGACAGGATTTCTTCCCGCTGACCGTCCATTATCAGGAAAAATATTCCGCAGCTGGCCGTATCCCCGGTGGCTTCTTCAAGCGTGAGCGTGGCGCGACCGAAAAGGAAACGCTGACCAGCCGCCTGATCGACCGTCCGATCCGCCCGCTCTTCCCCGAAGGCTTCTACAACGAAATCAACGTCATCGCTCAGGTGCTGTCGTTTGATGGCGAGAGCGAGCCCGATATCGTTGCGATGATCGCCGCTTCGGCCGCGCTGACCCTGTCGGGCGTGCCCTTCATGGGTCCGATCGGCGCTGCTCGCGTCGGTTACAAGGATGGAGAATATCAGCTGAACCCGTCGATGGACGTGGTGAAGGAAGGCGAACTCGACCTGGTCCTGGCCGCCACTGGCAACGCCGTGATGATGGTCGAATCCGAAGCCAAGGAGCTTTCGGAAGACGTGATGCTCGGCGCCGTGCTGTTCGCCCATGAAGCGAGCAAGAAGGTTGTCGACGCGATCATCCAGCTGGCTGAAAAGGCTGCGAAGGACCCGTGGGAAGTCGCCAAGGGCGAGGACCTGGACGACCTGAAGAAGAAGCTCAAGAAGCTGATCGGCAAGGACATCACGGCTGCCTACAAGCTGACCGACAAGTCGGCACGCTCGAACGCGATCAACGATGCCCGCGCCAAGGCGAAGGCATTCTTCACCGAAGAAGGTCTCGATGCCCAGACCGTCATGGCTGGCATCAAGCTGACCAAGAAGCTGGAGTCCGAAATCGTCCGTGGCGCCATCATCAAGGATGGCAAGCGCATCGACGGCCGCACCACCACGCAGATCCGCCCGATCGAAGCGATGGTCGGCTTCCTGCCGCGCACCCATGGTTCGGCGCTGTTCACCCGCGGTGAAACGCAGGCGATCTGCACCACCACGCTCGGCACCAAGGACGCTGAGCAGATGATCGACGGCCTGAACGGCGTCTATTATGAAAACTTCATGCTGCACTATAACTTCCCGCCCTATTCGGTCGGTGAAGTCGGCCGCTTCGGCGCGCCGGGCCGTCGTGAAGTGGGTCATGGCAAGCTCGCATGGCGTGCGCTGCACCCCGTGCTGCCCAGCAAGGATGAGTTCCCCTACACGATCCGCGTTCTGTCGGACATCACCGAGTCCAACGGCTCGTCGTCGATGGCGACGGTCTGCGGCGGTTCACTCTCGATGATGGACGCGGGCGTTCCGCTCAAGCGTCCAGTGTCGGGCATCGCGATGGGCCTGATCCTCGACGGCAAGGATTTCGCTGTTCTCAGCGACATTCTGGGCGACGAAGATCACCTCGGTGACATGGACTTCAAGGTGGCGGGCACGGAAGCGGGCATCACCACCATGCAGATGGACATCAAGGTTGCCGGCATCACGCAGGAAATCTTCGAAGTCGCTCTGCGTCAGGCGAAGGAAGGCCGCGCCCACATTCTGGGTGAGATGAACAAGGCCCTGTCCTCGACCCGCACCGAGCTGTCGGCTCACGCCCCGCGTATCGAGACGATCCAGATCGACAAGTCGAAGATTCGTGACGTCATCGGCACCGGCGGCAAGGTCATTCGCGAGATCGTCGCGGAAACCGGCGCCAAGGTCGACATCGACGACGAGGGCATCATCAAGATCAGCTCGTCCGACATCGACCAGATCGAAGCCGCCAAGAAGTGGATCCTCGGCATTGTCGAGGAAGCGGAAGTCGGCAAGATCTACAACGGCAAGGTCGTCAACATCGTTGACTTCGGTGCGTTCGTGAACTTCATGGGTGGCAAGGACGGTCTCGTCCACGTCTCCGAAATGAAGAATGAGCGCGTCGAAAAGCCAACCGACGTCGTGTCGGAAGGCCAGGAAGTGAAGGTCAAGGTCCTGGAGATCGATCCGCGCGGCAAGGTTCGCCTGTCGATGCGCGTCGTCGATCAGGAAACCGGCGAAGAGCTGGAGGACACCCGTCCTGCCCGCGAACCGCGCGAACCCCGTGGTGATCGCGGCGACCGTGGCGATCGTGGCCGTGGCCCGCGCCGTGATGGCGGCGACCGTGGTGGCCGTGGTGGTGATCGCGGTGGCGATCGCGGTCCGCGCCGTGACCGTGGCCCCCGCAGCGAAGGCCGTGGCGGCGATGACGACGGCTCCAACGCTGGTCTGCCGGACTTCCTGACTCAGGACTGATCGGTTCCAACCCATCAGGTTAAGCAAAATGAGAAGGGCGCCCCCGCCGGGCGCCCTTTTTCGTTAGAGCCCAAACTCCTTGACTTCGATCAATTGGAGATGGCCAAACTTCTGTTACTGTGCGGCGCGATTTCAGGGAGATAAGATGCAGCGTTCCAATGAAAGGTTCGTCGAGCGCCTGCCTCTCGTGCTTCGGCGGCCAGTATATGCCTATGCCGTATCGGCCCTGTTTTGCGGCATCGCCCTTGCCCTCAGGCTGTCCGCGCAGGACTTCCTGCCGATCGGCTATCCTTTCGTATCTTTCTTTCCCGCTGTCATCCTTTCGACCTTTTTGTTCGGGCTGCGTCCCGGGATATTTGCGGGCATAGTTTGCGGAATATTGTCCTGGTATTTCTTCATCCCGGCGGGCGCTGGCGGCATCCTTAGTGGTGGCGTCATCCTCGCGCTTATTTTCTATGCGGCCGTGATCGCCATCGACATCGCGCTCATTCACCTGATGCAGCGGGCCAATTTCAACCTTGCCGTGGAACGGGAACGCAGCCGTACGTTGGCGGAAAACCGGGAACTTCTGTTCCACGAATTGCAGCATCGCGTTTCCAACAATTTGCAGGTCGTGGCCGCGATGCTGTCATTACAGCGGCGCCATGTAGACGATGAGCTGGCGAGCAGGGCGTTGGACGATGCCGCCAGCCGCCTCGCGCTGATCGGTCGGATCAGCCGTGCATTATATGATCCGGCAGAGGATGGGCAGGACCTGCATGCCTTTCTGACGCGGCTGACGGCGGATGTGCTGGAGGCGAGCGGGCGGGATGACATTCGCGTTACCGTCAGCGCTCCACCGGGCCTGACGCTGGAATCCCATGTCGCCGTGCCGCTCGCGCTGATCGTGGCGGAGGCGGTGAGCAATGCCATTGAACATGGCTTGCCCCATCGTGGCGGGACGATCGAGGTGTCTCTGGAGGATTCGAGCGGGACGCTGTCGCTGAAGATCGCTGACGATGGCGACGGCCTGTCTCCCGATTTCGAGATCGAGAAGGGCAATTCCATCGGCCTGCGCATTGCAAGTGCGTTGGCGAGCCAGCTCAGCGGACAGTTCGGCCTGCACGCGCGGCCGGAAGGCGGCGCGATCGTCCGGTTGGACCTGCCCGCGCAGGCGCGTTGAGAGCCTGAAGCGTCCGCACGCTATTCTGCCGCTTGGCGAGTGCCATTCGCTCCGCTATGACCCGGCCATGCTGACGAAAACCATGACGCGCATTGGCGCTGCTACCGCCCCGGTTCTGCTTGCCGCCTTGCTCGCCGGCTGCGCCACGTCGAAGAACAAGGCCGACACGCAATATGTCGCCCGCGACGTGTCCACGCTTTACAATGCGGGCAAATATCGGCTCGATCGCGGGCAATATAAGATGGCCGCCGCCCTGTTTGACGAGGTGGAACGCCAGCATCCCTATTCCCCCTGGGCGCGCCGGGCGCAGCTCATGTCCGCGTTCAGCTATTATATGAACAAGGACTATAGTGAATCGATCGCGGCGTCGCAGCGCTTTCTGGCGATTCATACGGGCAACAAGGACGCGCCCTACGCCTATTATCTGATCGCGCTCTGCTATTATGAGCAGATCGCCGACGTTACCCGCGACCAGAAGATCACGCAGCAGTCGCTGGATTCGCTGGGCGAATTGATCCGCCGCTATCCCGACACCCGTTATGCCGCCGATGCGCGGTTGAAGCTGGACCTGGTCAACGATCACCTGGCGGGCAAGGAAATGGAAGTCGGCCGTTTCTACCAGCGTCGAGGGCAGTGGTTGGCAGCGACGCTACGCTTCCGCGTGGTCATCGACAAATATCAGACGACCACCCACACGCCCGAGGCGCTGGAGCGTCTGGTCGAAAGCTATCTCTCGCTCGGCATTCCGGAGGAAGCGCAGAAGGCTGCAGCTGTTCTGGGCAAGAACTATCCTGGCTCCAAATGGTATGAGCGTAGCTACAAGCTCATGCGGGAACATGGCGCGAAGGCGTAATTGCCGATTTACCGTCACCCCAGCGGAAGCTGGGGTCTCAGGCCATTGGGCACGACCCGGCGGCACGAGATCCCAGCTTCCGCTGGGATGACGTCTGGAGAGCGGCCGCATTGCTGACCAATCTTTCCATCCGCAACGTCGTCCTGATCGAGGCGCTGGACCTGGAGTTCGGCACGGGCCTTGGCGTGCTGACGGGGGAGACCGGGGCGGGCAAGTCTATCCTTCTCGATTCGCTTGGGCTGGCGCTGGGTGCGAGGGCCGACAGCGGTCTCGTCCGCAACGGAGAGGCGCAGGCCAGCGTTACCGCGACCTTCGATATTCCCCGCGCCGATCACAGGGCAGCCGAACTTCTCGGCAGCAATGGCATCGAACTGGATGCGGGCGAACCGCTCATCATTCGCCGCACGCTGAAGGCTGACGGGGGAAGCCGGGCCTTCATCAATGATCAGGCCTGTTCGGCCGCATTGCTGCGTGACCTGGGCGGCACGCTGGTTGAGATACATGGGCAGCATGACGATCGCGGGCTGCTCAATCCGCGTGGGCATCGTCAGTTGCTGGACGTCTATGGCCGTTGCGACAGCGCGTCGGTGGCATTTGCCCATTCTGCCTGGCGTGCGGCGGCCGACCGGCTAGCGGAAAGCCGCGCGGCGGTCGAGGTGGCGGCGCGGGATCGCGACTATCTGACGCATGCTGTTGAAGAGTTGGCGCGTTTTGGCCCCGAACCCGGCGAGGAAGCGGCGCTGGCTGAAGAGCGCGCGACCATGCAAAAGGGCGCGCGGTTGTCCGATGACCTGTCGACGGTGACGGATTGCCTCACCGGCTCGGACGGTGGGTTGGCGCAGTTGCGGCAGGCGGCGCGGCGGCTCGACCGCATGGTGGGTGAATATGAGCCACTTGCCGAAGTGCTCGCCGCCCTCGACCGGGCGGTGATTGAGGCGGGCGAGGCGGAGGACCGGCTGGCCAAGGCAGCAGATGCGCTCAGCTTTGATCCGGCGCGGTTGGACGCGATCGAAACGCGGCTGTTCGACCTGCGCGGACTGGCGCGCAAGCATCAGGTCGCCGCAGATGACCTTGCTGCCTTACGCGATGAGATGGCGGCAAAGCTGGCCGCCATCGAGGGCGGAGAGGAGCATATCGCCGTGCTGGAAGCCGACGTTGCGGCCAGCGCCGCCGCCTATCGCGAGGCGGCGCAGGCGCTGTCCGCTCAGCGCAAGGATGCTGCTGCGCGGCTCGATGCCGCCGTGGCGGCGGAACTCGCGCCGCTGAAGCTCGACGCTGCCCGCTTCCGCACCACCGTCGCCGCGCTCGATGAAGGGCAGTGGAGCGCGCAGGGCATGGATCGGGTGGAGTTTGAAATTTCCACCAATCCCGGCGCGCCCTTTGCGCCTTTGGTGAAGATCGCATCGGGCGGCGAATTGTCGCGCTTCATCCTGGCGCTCAAGGTCGCGCTGGCGGAGCGGGGCGGGGCGGATACGTTGATCTTCGACGAGATTGACCGGGGCGTCGGTGGGGCGGTGGCATCGGCCATTGGCGACCGTCTGGCGCGGCTGGCGCAGAGCAACCAGATACTTGTCGTCACGCACAGCCCTCAGGTGGCCGCGCGCGGCGCTGGACATATGCTGATCGCCAAGGCCAGTGACGGCACCGTGACCCGCACCGGCGTCCATGCGCTGAGCGATGGTGAGCGGCGCGAGGAAATTGCCCGAATGCTCTCCGGCGCAGAGATCACCGCCGAGGCGCGGGCGCAGGCGGAGCGGCTGCTCGAAGTCTGAACTGCTGCGGGCAAATGATCGCTTCTCGACAAGCCCGCCCTGAACGGGGATGGAGCAGATATGAGTGACTCGATCGACCCGACCCAGATGACTGAAGCTGAAGCTGCCAATCGCCTGATGCGGCTGGCCCGGGAAATTGCGCGGCATAATCGGCTCTACCATGATCAGGATCAGCCCGAGATCACGGACGCTGCTTATGATGCGCTGATCCGCGAGAATGGAGCGCTGGAGGCTGCCTTTCCGCAGCTTGTCCGCATTGATTCGCCCAATGCGCAGGTCGGCGCCGCGCCGACTTCGGGGTTGAAGAAGGTCCCGCATGCGGTTCGCATGATGAGCCTCGACAACGGATTTTCGGACGAGGACATCGCCGAATTTCTGGCGCGTGTCCGGCGTTTTCTGGCGCTGCCGGACGGTGAGCCTATCGCGCTGACGGCTGAACCGAAGATCGACGGTCTGTCCTGCTCGCTCCGCTATGAAAGGGGAGAGCTACGGCTCGCCGCGACGCGTGGTGACGGCACGACCGGTGAGGATGTGACCGCCAATGTGCGCACCATCGGCGACATTCCCGACCGGCTGACCGGCGAGGACATACCCGACCTATTCGAGGTCCGGGGTGAGGTCTATATGGCGAAGGCGGATTTCGTGGCGCTCAATCAGCGCCTGCTGGCAGATGCTGACGACCCGGAAAAGGCGCGGCAATTCGCCAACCCCCGCAACGCTGCCGCGGGATCGCTGCGGCAGAAGGACGCCACTGTCACCGCCAGCCGCCTGCTGCGCTTCCTGGCCCATGGTTGGGGCGAGGCGAGTAGCCTTCCGGCAGAGACTCAGCTTGGCGTCATGCAGGCAATCGCCCGCTGGGGCCTGCCGGTGTCGGACATGCTGACCTGCGTGGACTCGCTTGACGGATTGATCGCGCATTATCGCGGGATAGAGGCGGCGCGCGCCGACCTTCCGTTCGACATTGATGGCGTGGTCTACAAGGTGGACCGGCTCGATTGGCAACAGCGGCTGGGCTTTGTTGCCAAGGCGCCGCGCTGGGCGATCGCGCATAAATTCCCGGCGGAGCGGGCGCAAACCACGCTTGAGGCGATTGACATTCAGGTCGGCCGCACGGGCAAGCTGACGCCGGTCGGGCGGCTGACCCCCGTAACGGTGGGCGGCGTGGTCGTGTCCAACGTGACGCTGCATAATGCCGACGAGATCGAGCGTCTGGGCGTGCGGCCGGGCGACCGGATCGTGGTGCAGCGTGCTGGCGACGTCATCCCGCAGGTGGTGGATAATCTGACACGCGACGAAGCGCGCCCCGCTTTCCTCTTCCCCGATCATTGCCCCGTATGCGGATCGGAAGCCGTGCGCGAAGAGGGCGAGGTCGATATCCGCTGCACCGGCGGCCTGATCTGCGGCGCGCAAAGGTTCGAGCGGCTGCGCCATTTCGTCAGCCGTGGTGCGCTCGACATTGAAGGGCTGGGCGAGAAAACCATTCAGGAATTTCTCGATCTTGGCTGGATCACGGAACCGGCCGACATCTTCCGCCTCAAACAGCATCGCGCCGCGCTGCTCGGGCGCGAGGGATGGAAGGAGAAGTCCGTCGATAACCTGTTCGCCGCGATCGAGGCGAAGCGCGTTCCGGACGCTGCGCGCCTGCTCTTCGGCCTTGGCATCCGGCACATCGGTGCGGTCACGGCGCGCGATTTGTTGAAACGCTACACGAGCCTGCCCGGCGTCAGAGCGCTGGCCGAGGAGATTATCGCCTTACGCGATGCCACCATCTGCGCCGAGGGTGAGGAGGAAGCACGCTTCCGCAATCGGCTGGACAAGGCGATCGCGGAGATGATCGGCGTCGAAAATGTGGGTTCGGCGGTTGGCCATGCGCTCGCCGACTTCTTCCACGAACCGCATAATCGGGAGGCGTGGGATGACCTGCTGTCCGAAGTTTCGCCGCCCGACTATGTGGTTGAAACCACCGCCAGCGCGGTGACGGGCAAGATCGTGGTCTTCACCGGCAAGCTCGAAACCATGAGCCGGGATGAGGCCAAAGCGCAGGCCGAGCGCCTCGGCGCCAAGGCCGCAGGGTCGGTTAGCGCAAAGACGGACCTGGTAGTTGCTGGCCCCGGCGCGGGATCGAAGCTGAAACAGGCAGCCTCGCTTGGGATCGAGGTAATCGATGAAGCGGCTTGGGCTGAAATAGTGAAGGCAGCGGGGTAGGGGCAGCACTAGCCACCTCCTGAGATCCCAGCGGACGCTGGGATCTCAGGAGGGTACGGCAAAGGTCGAACGAGACCCCAGCTTTCGCTGGGGTGACGGAAAAGAAGGCCTCGATGCTTAGCTGCCCACCCCTTCCACCTTATCCTGCGTCTTCGTATCGAAATCACTGGCGTCGTGCCGTTCCCGAAGCTGTTCCTCCAGCGGACCACTGGCACGATTCACGATCCGGCCGCGTTTCACGGCAGGGCGCGCATCGACCTGCTTCGCCCAGCGCTGGACATTGGCATAGCTCTGCACGTCCAGAAATTCGCCTGCCCCCACATAGGTCCGGTCAAGTGCCACCCCGCCATACCAGGGCCAGATCGCGATATCCGCGATCGTAAACTCATCGCCAGCGACATATTCATTCTCGCTAAGCTGGCGGTCCAGCACGTCAAACTGCCGCTTGACCTCCATCGCATAGCGGTTGATGGCATATTCGATCTTTTCAGGTGCATAGGCGAAGAAATGGCCAAAGCCGCCGCCCAACAGGGGTGCGCTGCCCATCTGCCAGAACAGCCATGACAGGGTCGCGGTACGCTTCGCCGGGTCCGAGGGCAGGAACGCCCCGAACTTCTCGGCCAGATAGACCAGAATGGCGCCGGATTCGAACACCCGCTGGGGTGGGGACACGCTGTGGTCCATCAGGGCAGGGATTTTGCTGTTCGGATTGACCGAGACAAAGCCGCTGCCGAACTGGTCGCCCTCGCTGATGTTGATGAGCCAGGCGTCATATTCGGCGCCCGGATGGCCCGCCGCCAGCAGCTCCTCCAGCATGATCGTGACCTTTTGCCCATTGGGCGTGCCCAGCGAGTAGAGTTGCAGCGGGTGCTTTCCGACCGGCAATTCCTTGTCATGGGTCGCGCCCGCGATCGGCCGGTTTATGTTGGCGAAGGCACCGCCATTGTCCTTGTCCCATGTCCAGACGCGGGGCGGAGTATAGCTTTCAATCATTTGGCAAAGTGCTCCCTTGGCGATGTCGCCCCGCAGGTAGGAAGCATCATCCTGTGCCGCAACTGTTACGGGGGAGCTCAAGGGAAACGGTTTTGCCGCGCGCATTCGACCCGCCAATGGTCGCAACAATCCCGCGCATTGGCGCTGCATAGGTGACAAATGGCCTCCCAACGCGCACAAAGCGCACGCTTTCCGCCTGTGACGGAATGCATAAAAAATCTGCATCCATCTCTTGACCGGCAATTTCATCGCTCCATATTCCGCGGCGCTGGCACTCTTCAAAAGAGAGTGCTAACAGCATCTGGTTCATACGGGAGAAGGAACGGCGTTCAGCAGATTCGCGGATAGGGAAATCCCCGCGATTGGACGTCCGACCCAACCCAATAGAGGGAAAGGCAACTCAACATGGCATTTCGTCCGTTGCATGACCGCGTTCTCGTTCGCCGCGTAGAAGCGGAAGAGAAGACTGCCGGTGGCATCATCATCCCCGACACCGCCAAGGAAAAGCCGCAGGAAGGCGAAGTCGTTTCCGTCGGCACCGGCTCCAAGGCCGAAGATGGCAAGGTGACCCCGCTGGACGTCAAGGCTGGCGACCGCATCCTGTTCGGCAAGTGGTCGGGCACCGAAGTCAAGGTCGACGGTGAAGACCTGCTGATCATGAAGGAATCGGACATTCTGGGCGTCGTCGCCTAACCGATCATTGATGTCATCCCGGCGAAAGCTGGGATTTCAGGCCTTTAAACGCGGCACCTAGCCGCACCAGATCCCAGCTTCTGCTGGGATGACGGACAGAGGAACAAAATCATGGCTGCAAAAGACGTAAAGTTTTCGCGTGACGCTCGTGAGCGCATCCTGCGCGGCGTCGACATCCTGGCCGACGCGGTCAAGGTGACCCTTGGCCCCAAGGGCCGCAACGTCGTCATCGACAAGAGCTTCGGCGCTCCCCGCATCACCAAGGACGGCGTCAGCGTCGCCAAGGAAATCGAACTGAAGGACAAGTTCGAAAATATGGGCGCGCAGATGGTCCGCGAAGTCGCTTCGAAGACCAACGACATCGCCGGTGACGGCACCACCACCGCGACCGTTCTGGCCCAGGCCATCGTTCGCGAAGGCATGAAGTCGGTTGCCGCTGGCATGAACCCGATGGACCTGAAGCGCGGCATCGACCTCGCTGTCACCAAGGTCGTCGAGGACCTCAAGGGCCGTTCCAAGCCGGTTGCCGGCACGAAGGAAATCGCCCAGGTCGGCATCATTTCGGCTAATGGCGACACCGTCGTTGGCGAAAAGATCGCCGAAGCGATGGAGCGCGTCGGCAAGGAAGGCGTGATCACCGTCGAGGAAGCCAAGGGTCTCGAATTCGAGCTGGACGTCGTAGAAGGCATGCAGTTCGATCGCGGCTACCTGTCGCCTTACTTCGTCACGAATCCGGAAAAGATGGCAGTCGAACTGGCTGATCCCTACATCCTGATCCACGAAAAGAAGCTGTCCAACCTTCAGTCGATCCTGCCGATCCTCGAAGCTGTTGTTCAGTCGGGCCGTCCCCTGCTGATCATCGCCGAAGACATTGAAGGCGAAGCGCTGGCGACCCTGGTCGTCAACAAGCTGCGCGGTGGCCTGAAGGTCGCTGCGGTCAAGGCGCCTGGCTTCGGCGACCGCCGCAAGGCCATGCTGGAAGACATCGCCGTCCTGACCAAGGGCGAAGTGATTTCCGAAGATCTCGGCATCAAGCTCGAGAACGTCACGCTCGGCATGCTCGGCACCGCCAAGCGCGTCACCATCGACAAGGACAACACGACCATCGTCGATGGCGCCGGTGATGGCGAAGCGATCAAGGGCCGTACCGAGCAGATCCGTGCGCAGATCGAGACGACGACGTCCGACTATGACCGTGAAAAGCTGCAGGAACGTCTGGCCAAGCTGGCTGGCGGCGTTGCAGTTATCAAGGTCGGCGGTGCTTCGGAAGTCGAAGTCAAGGAGCGCAAGGACCGCGTCGACGACGCGCTGCACGCAACCCGCGCAGCCGTTGAAGAAGGCATCGTCCCCGGTGGCGGCACGGCTCTGCTGTACGCAACCAAGGCTCTCGAAGGCCTCAAGGGTGTGAACGACGACCAGACCCGTGGTATCGACATCATCCGTAAGGCTATCGAAGCGCCGCTGCGCCAGATCGCCCAGAATGCGGGCGTCGATGGTGCGGTTGTCGCTGGCAACCTGCTGCGCGAAAATGACGAGACCCAGGGCTTCAACGCCGCGACCGACACCTATGAGAACCTTGTCGCCGCTGGCGTCATCGATCCCACCAAGGTCGTTCGCGCTGCCCTGCAGGACGCGGCTTCGGTCGCCGGTCTGCTGATCACCACCGAAGCGTGCATCGCCGAAACGCCCGCCGACGACAAGGCGCCGATGGGCATGCCCGGCGGCGGCATGGGTGGCATGGGCGGCATGGACTTCTAAGTCCTTCGCTCACGCGAAAACGAGAAGGGCCGGTGGAGCGATCCACCGGCCTTTTTCTTTGGGTCTGCCGGAGCGAGGAAATTTCAGGCGTCGGGCCGTGGCTGATGCCATCGAGAATTGGCATTTCCCGCAAGAGGCATGGCGCAATTTCGCGACATGTTAGGGCATCATGCTTCAAATCGGCATAGCCTCCTATTGCCGTTCGCCCTGAGCCTATCGAAGGGTTCTATTTTTTTTCAGGAAGAAGAGGGCTTCGACAAGCTCAGCCCGAACGGGGCAGGGTATTCGGATAAAAGCTATGCTGCTCCAGCTTGCGCAGGAGGGCTGGCGGGATTGCCCTTCCGAGCATTCTGTAGGGAAGTCTGAAGGTTAAGCGACCCGACAAAAGGACGGAAAATGAAGGGAGCAGCCCCACATCCGACAGCCGCTCGAAACCTCCATTTCGGGCATCTTACCGGGTCTGAATTTACCAAATAGAAATCATGTTTGGCCAAAGATGACGGAGACGTGTCACGCCTCTTCCATCATTGGAGCGCAAAATTGCGCGCGCATCTCGCGCCCGATACTCAGCAGAGCGCTGAGGTGCAGGACAGCCTTGTCCAATCGCTCTACGCCTCGCCCAAATCGCTGATGATCGGCGCACTGGCTGGCGGAGCGCTCAGTTTCGTCGTCGCCTACCATGCTGGCCGCGCCGAAATCACCACGATCGCAGCGTTGATTTTCCTGGTTGCGGTGAGCCGGTCGATCTCCGCAGTCTATTTTCTGCGGCAGTTGGCAGACCATCAAGGACCCACGCAGCAAATATGGGGCCTTGCCTATGAACTGGGTGCGTGGGGCTATGCGGCGCTGCTTGGTCTGCTCGCTTTTGCCACTCTGGTCCTCACCGGCGACGCATCTTTGCACATATTGAGCGTGACGTTGGTCGCGGCCTATTCAGGCGGCATCGCGGGCCGCAATGCGGGCCGAATTCATATCGCCATCGGCCAGACATGTTTCGCGCTGCTGCCAACCTCCCTTGGTCTCTGCATCGCGGGCGGGCTCGGCTATTGGGTTCTGGCGACCATGCTGTTCCTGATGATCTTCGCCATGGCTGAGATCACGCGCACCACCCACAGAATCGTCGTGGAGGCATTGCAGGGCAATTATGAAAAGTCGCAGCTGGCGACGAAGTTCGAGCGGCTGGCGCGGTTCGACAGCCTGACCGGCGTCGAAAACCGGATGGCGATGCAGATGCGCTTGCGGGAACTGTTCGATAAGCGTCAGTCCGATCAGGATCCGATGGCCGTGTTCTGGATGGACCTGGACCGGTTCAAGGAGATCAACGATTCGCTCGGCCATATCATTGGCGATCAGCTGCTTTGCACGGTAGCTGCCCGGCTTTCCCATGCGCTTGATAGCCGTGGCCATGTCGCGCGCTTTGGCGGAGACGAATTTATCGTGATTTGCCCCGGCGCGGATCGCTCCATTGCCGAGCAGATCGCGCACGATGTGATGACAGAGTTCAGCCACGACTTCGACGTTAGCGGCTATCATCTGACGGTCACTGCATCGATGGGCATTGCGGTTGCGCCCGATGACGGGCGCGATAGCGAAGAACTGCTCCAGCACGCCGACATGGCTCTGTATGAGGCGAAACGCACAGGGCGGAACCGCCATGCGCAGTTCGACTGGACGATGAAGGAGCGCCAGAACCGGACCTATGAGCTGGAAATGGCGCTGCGCAGCGCCATGGCGAATGGTGAGCTGCTACTGCATTATCAGCCGATCTTTGACACCGTCACCGGCAAGATCGCCATCTGCGAAGCGTTGATGCGGTGGGATCATCCGACCATGGGCCGGATTTCGCCGGCCGAATTCATACCGGTCGCCGAAAGCAGCTCCCTCATCGAACCGATCACTGCATGGGCGCTGGAGCAGGCGTGCCGTGACGCCATGCTGTGGGACGATCATGTCCGCGTCGCCGTCAACATCTCGCCCGCGCTGATCAAGAGCGACGGGCTTCCGCGCGCTGTCATATCGGCGCTGATGGGATCGGGCCTGAAGGCCAAGCGGCTGGAACTGGAAGTGACGGAATCCATCTTCCTGGAGGATAGTGGCCGGACCAGCCTCATCCTGTCGGAGCTTCAGCGTATCGGGTTGCGGCTGGCCCTTGATGATTTTGGAACGGGCTATTCGTCGCTCGGCTATCTGCGCGACTATTCCTTCGACACGCTGAAGGTCGATCAGAGCTTCATGCGCAGCGTGGGTGAAGAGGGACGGGATCGCGCGATCGCTCAGTCGGTTGCCTATCTGGCCCATTCGCTGGACGTCGAAACGGTGGCGGAAGGTATCGAGACCGAAGAGCAGTTGCGTTATGCGCGTGAGATGGGCTTCACCAATGTGCAGGGCTTCGTCCTCAGCCGCCCCATGCCAGCCGAGGACCTGCTCAAGATGATGAGTGACATGCGGCGTGAGAAAAGCAACGTCGTCACGCTCATGCAGAGCCGTCGCCGCGCCTGACGGCTATTTGGTCAGGCGCGTCTGGGCCGAAGCGAGCCGACGCATCATGCGCAGGTCCTTGGGATCGAGCTTGAGCGCGGTTGCCGCCCAATTTTCCACAATGTCCTTAAGCTCGGCATAATCGAGGGGATCGACGCGGCGGCCCGCTTCGAACACGCCGACATGGCCCGCATGGTGCGGACGGTTGCCGGTGATATAGTCACGCACGGCCTGTTCGCCCTCTCCATCCTCGGCAAGGATGGTGACCACGCCCATGTCGTACATCTCTTCAGCGGTATAGACCTTGCCCGACAGGATCATGCGCTCCGCCATGCGACGGCCGAGCTTGCGCGCCAGAATGGAATAGGCGCCCATGCCGGGGAAGAGGCCGAAGAGCATTTCGGGCAAGCCGAAACGAGCGCTCCGCTCGGCCACGACGACGTCGAAGCAGAGAAGCGCCTCGAAGCCGCCGCCAAGTGCATCGCCCTGCGCCAACGCGATAGAGATTAGCGGCATGTCCGCATTGCGCCAGGCGCGATGGACAACGTCGATGCAGGCATGGCCATATTTGACGAGTCCGGGCAGGTCGCCCCGCTCGATGCAGCCAGCAAACAGCTCAAGGTCGCCGCCAAGGTTGAAAACGCCCGGAAAACGTGAGCCAAGCACCATATATTTGAGCGGCAGAGCGCCTTCATCAAACAGCCGCTTGGCCTCTGTCTGCCAGAGCCGGATGTCGCGCAGCATCGGCAAATTGTAGTTTGGCCGATTCGCGGGGGTCATGAACGCCCATAATGTGTCGGTTGATTCTTCAAAGCTGACGTCGACCTGACCCAGGTCGAACAGCATCGAATGGCCGTTTTCGCGTGCCTGAGGCGCAGCTTCCGTAGCGGCAAATGGCTGAATGCTTTCGACATGCAGATGCACGGGCGAAGCGTCCTCCACCTCATCACGTGCCGGATTAAAGCGTCCGGAATCAATCATCTGTGCCCCCGCATTTAGATACACGCCGAGGAAAACAATATTGTCAGACCTATGCAACCACCGCGAACCCGAAGAGTGCTTCATTAACCCTTTTTATCGCCGACTGTTGCCTCTAAGTAGCAGAAATGACGCGATCATTATGGTTAACGTTGTATTAATGCAACAAATGCCGTTAACCAATTTGCAGATGAAGATCGTCTCAGGGCTTTGTTAACCTTTATTAATTATGAAATGGTGCATGGACAGACATCGCACCGATCCACAGATTGTGACGCTCCTGCTTCATGATGAAGAGGGGACGAGCTGGACTCTTAACCTGGCGGCTGATTGCCTGTGCTTCATCGGCAATTACCGCCGTGTGGAGGGTTTCGACATCGATGCGATCGTGGCGTTCGACGGCCTGCGCAAGGCTGGTTGATCCCGCATAATTTTCAAAAAGCGGTTCCCACTTCTTCGCGCGATGTTCTAGAGCGCGCAGCGTGACTCAATCCCGCTTTTCCTTCGCTATCGCCGCAACGGACGGCAAGGCCCGCACGGGCACGATCCAGATGCGCCGTGGGGAGATCAGAACCCCCGCCTTCATGCCGGTGGGCACCGCCGCGACCGTAAAGGCCATGCGACCCGCCGAGGTCCGCGCGACTGGCGCCGACATCATCCTGGGCAATACCTATCATCTGATGCTGCGTCCGGGCGCCGAACGTGTGGCAAGGCTGGGCGGGCTGCATGGCTTCATGGGCTGGGACCGGCCGATCTTGACGGACAGCGGTGGTTATCAGGTGATGAGCCTGTCCGCGCTCACGAAGATGAGCGAGGAGGGGGTGGCCTTCGCCAGCCATATCGACGGGTCCCGTCATATGCTGACGCCCGAACGCTCGATGGAGATTCAGCGCCTGCTCGACAGCGACATCGTCATGGCGTTCGACGAATGCACGAAAAATGGCTGCACTCACGACGAAGCCGCGAACAGCATGGAGCGGTCGATGCGGTGGGCGAAGCGGTCGCGCGAGGGCTTTGACGCGGGCGGCGAACATGCGGCGCGCGCCGCGCTGTTCGGCATCCAGCAGGGGTCGCTTGACGAAAATCTCCGGCGTATTTCGGCGCAGAAGCTGATCGAGATCGGCTTTGACGGCTATGCTGTCGGCGGCCTGGCGGTCGGGGAGGGGCAGGAGGCGATGTTCGGCTGCCTCGACTATGCGCCCGATATGCTGCCGCAGGACAAGCCCCGCTACCTGATGGGGGTGGGGAAACCCGACGACATTGTTGGTGCCGTCGAACGCGGCATCGACATGTTCGATTGCGTCCTGCCGACGCGCAGTGGGCGCAACGGACAGGCTTTTACCTGGGCAGGCCCGCTCAATATTCGCAACGCCCGCTTTGCCGAGGATCTTTCGCCGCTCGATCCGCGCTGCACCTGCCCGGTTTGCGCAACATGGAGCCGCGCCTATCTGCATCATCTGGTAAAAGCCGGAGAAATGCTGGGCGCGATGCTGATGACCCAGCATAACATCCACTTTTACCAGTCATTGATGCAGGCGATCCGCGACAATATCGCACAAGGCCGGTTCGCTGCTTTCGCGGCGGATTTCCGGCGCGACTATCAGCGGGTCTGATGATCAGGGAATGACGGTGATGGCGATGGCATAGTCGCCAGCGACGGGATCATGATCCAGCGGAGCGCGCAGCTGGCGGGAAAGGCCCGTCAGTACCCGGCCATAACGTTCCTCGATCCTTTCGCCCATCGTATCGGAAGCGCGCAATGCCGGGGAACTGACGTGAAGGATCGCGCGGTCTTCCCGTCCGGGTTCGAGCTGCACCGTTATGCGCATGCCTGTCTTGGGATCGGACAGCATCGCCAGTTCTACCAGTTCTGTCAGCAGGAAGGCGATGGGAACGGCAACGTCCTGACTGATGTGCAGATTGTCGCTGTCAATCTGGATGCCGAACCGACGCGCTTCTGCGGGAGCAGTGCCGCGCAGGCTGGCGGACAATTCGCTGACCAGTGACCGCACGCCAACGCCGCGATGCTCCTCCAATTCCGCATAATGGTTGCGATGGACGACCGACAATGCATCGACGCGGCGCTGGATCGACGCATAGGCCTCCACAGCTTCAGGCTCGTGCGCGGCGCGGGCGTGCAGGCTGATGAGGCTGGCGATGATCTGGAGGTTGTTCTTGACGCGATGATGCACCTCTCGCGTCAATTTGCGCTGGGTCTCCAGCCCTTCGGCCATCTCGGCCTCATGCGTTGCTACATCCTCGCTGATTTCGCGGAAGGTTTCGCCCAGCGCCACTATTTCCTGCGCGGGAGTGCGTATACGGCGCATCGGCTCCAGCACTTCGCCGGGATGATAGGCGGCTACGGCGCGGCGCAGCGCGACTAGCGGCTGGATCAGCAATCGGTTGACCACGAACCAGCCGATCGCCGCCGCCGCGAACCACATTACCAGCGGCAGGAACAGCGAAAGCATGCGCGCAAGCGTGACCGGCGGATCGCGCAAGGTCATGGTGAGCAGGATGTCCGGCGGATCAAGCCGCGCGGACAGGCTGGTGCTTTTGCCCCGCAGATTGCCTGTTGGACGACTGACCACCAGAAGCTGATCGCCCTGCTGCAAGCTTAACTGACGGTTCTGGAGCGCGGTGGTCGGGCTGGCGATCGTTTCCAGATAGGAGCGCGAATAATAGGCGATTGCCGCCACCTGCCTGTTGTCGCTGACCACGCGGCTGACGAGATAGCCCGATGCTGGGAGCAGGAGCGCCGGAGCCGTGTGAAAACGTGCCGCCGTGGTCAGGCCGCGCGGTTCTGGCTGGGACGATCCGCAGATGCGGCGACCCTTTCGATCGTAGATATAATATCGGCCGCCTTCCCGGTCGTGGGACGTCAGGAAGACCGACAGCCGCTGGCACATTTCCGGCCCCTCGCTGCCGGTGGACAGCGCGTTGGCGGTAAGCATCAAAGCCGTTCGATCCGAAGCCAGATCTTCGGTCAACTTCCGTGCGCTCTGCGTCACGGACACGCGAAGCAGCGCTTCCTTTTCCAGGTCGGACGTCCGGATGGCCTGCAACGACGCGACAAGGGCGATAAGGCCCAGCGGCAGCAGGGCAAGCGTCAGGATGAGGAACATCTTAACGCCGGTGGACTGGATCAGGCTGTTCAGGTTACGCATGAGCAATCAACTGGCTGGGACTGGCCGTCCCGTTCATGCGATAATCAGGAGTGTGTCGACAGGAAAGGTCTGGCGCACGCAAGCACGTACCGCCCAAGCAACGGGTCGGCCCGCGCATATTCCATTTTCGAAAAGCACCAGTCTGCCCTCCGTCCGGGACGCCTCAATGACGTCGATCCTTGAACCGACGCTTAGTCCAGCTTCCGCAGTAGGTCGAGCATTTCGGAGGGAATGTCTTCATCCACCGCACGCTGATAAACGGAGCGCAGCGCGTTGGCGACTTGTCCGTCACCCTTGGCCGGGGAGGACCGCCGTTTTCGGGGGGCGCTGCCAGTCACGCCCGAATCCGGGGTGTTGGCGCCGACATCTTTCTTGTCCCCTCCCTTCACATCCCGTTCCGTCGTTGAAGCAACCAAAATACGCCCCTCTGCAACGCTAACATGTCAATCGACATTTCTTTTGCGGCTTTCCCGCACGACGTCAATTGACCGCCAGCGGACCTTTACATCAAAATCCAGATTTCAGTTAAAAAACCGAACGGCAGTGAAACAAATCTTTTCGTCGTTGGTTCCGCACTTCGAAGCATTTTTTGTGGCCTTGTGAAAGGCGACCGAGAGGGGCGGGGGCTTGCCACATCGGCATCAGCAATCCATCCTTTCGCGCAGCGAGTGTTTAGTAGCAATGCGCCCTATGGGCTGGGAGAAGATTTACAGATGTCGCTTGGACAGCAACTGCACCCCCATCTTCCTTTCTTGCGCCGCTATGCCCGCGCCCTGACGGGCAGCCAGGGTCATGGTGACGCCTATGTGCGCGCGACGCTGGAAGCGATCGTCGCGGCGCCCGAAGAGTTTCCGGCCGATGTCGATCCGCGGCTTGGCCTTTACCGGACCTTCCACGCGATCTGGTCGTCATCCCATCTGGAAGATGGTCCGGTCCTGACGGGCAATGACGGGCAGGAAGCGGTCGCGCAGGCACGCCTCGCGAGGTTGACACCGCTCCCCCGGCAGGCGCTGCTGCTGACGGCGCTGGAAGGTTTCACGGTCGATGACGTCGGCTATCTGATCGGTCTGGACCCGGCCGATGTCGAAGCCCTAGTGGAAGAAGCGCTGGGCGAGATCGAGGCGCAGACGCGCGCCAAGGTCCTGATCATCGAGGACGAGCCGATCATTGCCATGGACATCGAAACGATTGTCCGCGACCTTGGTCATGAAGTGACGGCGATTGCCGTGACGCGTGAAGATGCGGTGCGTGAAGCGATGGCGGAGCGGCCGGGGCTGGTGCTGGCCGACATTCAGCTGGCGGACGATTCCAGTGGGATTGATGCGGTGAAGGATATTCTGGCGGAGTTCTCCGTGCCGGTCATTTTCATCACCGCGTTCCCCGAGCGCCTGCTGACTGGCGAGCGTCCCGAACCGACATTCCTCATCACCAAGCCGTTCCAGCGTTCGACGGTCAAAGCGGCCATTTCGCAAGCCCTTTTCTTTGACGAGGCTACCGCCCCGGTATGATGGGGCAAAGCCGACGTGCCATAAAAGACTGAATGAGTGGCGGAACCCGGCTCATCCCCCCGCGTTATTCATGCGTAACGATCGGGAGGTGAATTATGGCGGAAGAGGAAAAGCACGTTGCTGCCGAAGACGCCAGGTCAGGATCGACGCCACACATCGTCCGTTACATTCTCGGCATTTCGCTGCCTCTGGTAATTATTGGCATGCTGATCGTGCTGTGGAGCTATTACGGGTAAACAACATTGGTTCCGTGGAACAATGGGTATAGGATGCGGACGCACATATGGCTTTGACGGCTTCGGTTCATGAGGCGAGGGCGACAGCCAGTAAGAGGGTTGTTCCCATGAGCGAAGGGCTTGGCCAGGAGGCGGAGCACCAGGAAGAGGAGCGGCAGTCGCTCTCGGATTCGGACTTCAAACGTGAACTGGCTGCGGTGATCCCGCACTTGCGCGCGTTTGGCCGGTCCCTTTCGGGTAATCGCGATGTCGCCGATGACCTCGTTCAGGAAACGCTTTTGAAAGCATGGGCGGCCCGTGCCCGTTTCCAGGCGGGCACCAACATGCGCGCCTGGACGTTCATAATTTTGCGAAACCATTATCTTTCGCAGATGCGGCGCTCGCGCTTTCGTGGCGATTGGGATGACCTGACGGCTGATCGCATATTGGCGGCGCCTGCTGGCCAGGACAAGCATGTCGAGCTTTCCGACATGCAGCGTGCCCTGTTGCAATTGCCTCAGCCGCAGCGTGAGGCTCTCATCCTCGTCGGCGCGGGCGGTTTTGCCTATGAAGAGGCCGCCGAAATCTGCGGCGTCGCGGTTGGAACCATCAAGAGCCGGGTGGCGCGTGGACGCGCCGCGCTGGAACAGATTCTCGAAAGCGGTGATCTGCCGTCGCGGCGGACGCAGGAGACCAGAGAGACAGCCGTGCTGGACGAGATCATGGACGATGTCGATCGCCTCAGTCGTGGGCGTGAGACTAGGCAGAGTCCCGACCTGGATGCCGATGACGTATAAGGCCGGTTCCTGCCGACCTTCCCGGATGGGAAGGGGCATGGGAGAAGGACTATGGTTGAGGGTGGAAGGAGAGACCCTCCTCTGGACCGCGAAAAACGGGACCAGATGATCGAAACCCAGCGGTCTCGCGGTAGTACCGTGATTTTCGCGCTGGTTGCGATTGCCCTGATCCTGGCTATCGGCTTCTTCTACCTGACAAAGGAACGCGAAAGTCGAGTGGGCGACACGCTGATCGAAGCGGCCGATTCACCCGATAGCGCAGCGCATGTCGTCGGCGATGCTGCTCAAAATGAGGCGGAGCGGCTGAACAGCCGGAACTGACCTGCGGACAGACGCGCTGAAAAGGAACAGGCGGCGGCGCAGGCCATCTTCAGAAAATCTTTGGGAATTTCCTCCACAGTCAGCGCATTGTCGGATTTCCTTACAGTCATTGTAAGCGATTCCGATGCCAACAAGGCTGCCTTTGCCAACGGCAGCGCCGGGAATGCGCGCGACTGATGATCAGGCTTTTCAAACATTATGTGCCGCATGCCGTGCTGCTACTGGGGCTGCTTGATCTTGTCCTGCTGCTGGGCGCGGCCGAGGCTGGATGGATATTGAGGGCTCGGCAGATCGGCATGGATGTCGATCAGATCACGACGCGCGCCGCGCCGTTGATCAGCTTCGCGCTGTCGATCCAGACTGCCATGATCGCGGTGGGCGTCTATGGCACCGAAGCGCTTCAGTCCATCCGTTTCGCCTTCGCGCGGCTGCTGGTGGCGATTTCGCTGGGCGTCATATTCCTGTCGGTCATGCATTTCATGCTGCCAGACCTGACGCTTTGGCGGTCCAATTCACTTTATGCCATGGCGCTTGCTATCGCCCTCTTGCTGGCGGTGCGGCTGCTGCTGGGGTCGATGCTCGGTGGTGAGGCGTTCAAGCGTCGGCTGGTCGTGCTGGGCGCGGGCGATCGCGCCAACCGCATCCGCGAACTGGAACAGCGTAAGGGGGCGGGATTCCTGATCGTCGGCTATATCGCGATGAATGACGGGACGCAGGTGATCCCCGAAGCGATCAACCGCAGCGCCATCTATAATCTGGCGGATTTCGTGGTGCGGCTGGCCGCCAGCGAGGTTGTGCTGGCGCTGGAGGAGCGGCGCAACGCGCTCCCCCTGTCCGATCTCCTGCGTATCAAGACGACCGGCGTCCATGTGAACGAGATATCGACCTTCCTCGAACGGGAGACGGGACGGGTCGATCTCGACAGCGTGAATCCCAGCTGGCTGATTTTTTCGGATGGTTTCTCCGCAGGCCGCCGCCTGTCCAGCATCGCCAAGCGGCTCTTCGACGTCATCGCCAGTTCCATCCTTCTGCTGCTGACTGGCCCTATCATCCTGATCGCGGCGATCCTGGTGAAGCTCGATAGTAAAGGCCCTGCTTTCTACCGGCAGCAGCGCGTCGGCCTGTTCGGCGAGGAATTCTGGATCGTGAAGCTGCGCACCATGCGGCAGGATGCGGAAGTCAGCGGGCAGGCGGTTTGGGCGGAAAAGGACGATCCCCGGATCACCCGGCTCGGCTACTGGCTCCGTAAGCTGCGCATTGATGAACTGCCGCAGACATGGACGGTGCTGAAGGGCGAGATGAGCTTCGTTGGTCCTCGCCCGGAGCGGCGCCAGTTCGTCGAGGATCTGGAACAGCATCTGCGTTATTATGCTGAGCGCCACATGGTGAAACCGGGCATCACCGGCTGGGCGCAGATCAACTATCCTTATGGCGCGTCGATCGAGGACAGCAGGAACAAGCTGGAATATGATCTCTACTACGCCAAAAATTATACGCCCTTCCTCGACCTGCTGATCCTGATCCAGACCCTGCGCGTCATCCTGTGGCCGGAAGGGGCGCGCTGAGGCGCGGCGATGGGAGGGCTGCTGCAATTTGTCGGAGATTGGGGCCACGCGCTGGCCGCCGTGCTGTTCGCGGCGGTGGGGATATTCGGCCTGCGCCGCCGGGAGCAAGCGGCAGACCAGCGGATGCTGGCCGTCGCCCTGCTGCTGACATCCTGCTGGTCGCTCTATGTATCCTTCGGCGGGGTCGACAAGCCGCTGACGGGCATTGGTGAGAATATCCGCAACGCGGCATGGCTGCTGTTGCTGTTCATGATGCTGCGCCGGGACGCGGCTGCACGCGCGGGATCGATGGTGGCGATCGGGTCGGTCTATGCCGCTGTGGCGGGGCTGATCCTGCTCCAGACCTTCACCGACCTCATCTGGCGGCAATTGCCCAGCGCCAGCGACCTGCATCACACATTGGTACAGGTGTCACTTAGCCTGCACATGATGACGGCGGTCGGCGGGCTGATGCTGGTCCACCATCTTTATATCAGCTGGCCTCCGCAGCAGCGGGGCCGGGTGGCGTTGCTGCTCGGCGCGCTGGCGGCGATGTGGACCTATGACTTCAATCTTTATGTGATCGGCTATTTCGCGATCGAGCGGGCGAATGCGCTGTATGCCCTTCGTGGCCCGCTGATGGCGCTGCTCGCTCCGGTGATTGCGGTGGGCATGCGGCGGGATATGGCGGCGCAGGTTCAACTGTCACGATTGCTGACCTTCCGTGCGCTGTCGCTTGTTTCGATGACGCTCTACATGATCCTCATCGCGGCGGCTGCGCTGGCGATCGAGTTGCTTGCTGGCCCCTATGCCCGGATCATCCAGATTGGCTGTGTCTTCTTCATGGCCGTCAGCGCGCTGATACTGCTGCCTTCGCCCCGGATACGGGCGCTTTGGAAGGTCCAGGTCGCCAAGCATTTCTTCCAGCATCGCTATGACTATCGCACCGAATGGATGCGTTTTGGCGAGACGATCGGCAGACCGGGCAACGACGCGCCGCCGCTGGGCGAACGGGTGGCGAAGGCAGTGGCCGACATCACCGATTCGCCCGCCGCCATATTGATGCTGCGCGCCGAGGACGGCTCCCTCGCGCTGGAAACCCATTGGAACTGGGATGGTGAGCTCGCTCATGATGCGACCGTGCCTGCGCCTTTCGCGCTGCTGGTTGAGCGGAGTGGCTGGATCATCGATATCGACCAGGATCTTGCGCGCCGTGAGGGCCGTGAAGCGCCCGGATGGATGCGGGCGGACGCGCGCGCTTGGGCGTTGGTCCCGCTGATCCATTTCGGCAAGCTGATCGGTGCCATCCTGCTGGCGCGGCCTGCAATGGACCGGCGGCTGGACTGGGAAGATCTCGACATGCTGCGCACGGCGGGCCGTCAGGCGGCGAGCTATCTGAGCGAGGCGCAGGGGCAGCAAGCGTTGGACGATGCCCAGCGTTTCGACGAGTTCAACCGCCGCTTTGCCTTCATCATCCATGACGTCAAGAATCTGGTCAGCCAGCTGTCGTTGCTCGCCCGAAATGCGGAGCGGCATGCCGATAATCCCGAATTCCGCGCGGACATGGTGCTGACGCTCAAGGAATCGGTGGGCAAGATGAACGACCTGCTGGCGCGTCTGTCCCAGCATAACAAGGCGCGCACTGCCGAGCGCCAGCCGGTTTCCCTGCAAGACATTGCGGAGAAGGTTGCCCGGAGCCGATCGCGCCAGCATGAGGTTCGGCTGACAGGTGACGCCCCCCTCGCCATGGCTGATCCGGCGAGGGTTGAGCAGATCATCGTCCACCTGCTGCAAAATGCGATCGACGCAAGTGCGGCGGGCGAGCCGGTCGAAATCCGGCTGGGCGGGGATGGCCGTTACTCGATGATTGAAGTGATCGACCGGGGTTGCGGCATGACCGCCGAATATGTCCGCCGTGATCTGTTCAAGCCCTTTTCCTCCAGCAAGGCCGGGGGCTTTGGCATCGGGGCTTTTGAAGCACGGGCGCTGGCGCAGGGAATGGACGGAAGCATCGAGGTGGAAAGCAAGCCGGGGCAGGGAAGCCGCTTTACGGTGCGGCTGCCGGTCGCGCCGCTGCATGGTACAGAGGGGATGGCCGCCTGATGAGCGACACGCGACCCAAATTGTTGATCGTGGAGGATGATCCCGGCCTGCAACGGCAATTGCGTTGGGCCTATGAGGATTATCAGCTGTTCATCGCGGGCGACCGGGAGGAAGCGATCGAGATGTTGCGGGCAGAGGCTCCCGACGTTGTTACGCTGGACCTTGGCCTGCCGCCTGATCCGGACGGCACCAGTGAGGGTTTCGCGACGCTTGGCGAAATGCTCCAGATCAAGCCGGATACCAAGATCATCGTTGCCTCGGGTCATGGGGCGCGCGAAAGTGCCCTCAACGCCATTTCCGGTGGTGCCTATGATTTTTACCAGAAGCCGGTCGATATTGACGAGCTGGGGCTGATCGTCCGCCGGGCCTTCCACGTTCACGCGCTGGAGAGGGAAAATGCCCGGCTGGCTGAGGTCGCCCCTGAGCAAGCACGTGTGCTGGGACGGTTGATCACGGCGGCGCCGGAAATGCTGAAGGTCGCCCGCACGATCGAGCGGGTTGCCGCGGCACAGGTTTCGGTCCTGCTGACCGGCGCGAGTGGAACGGGCAAGGAATTGCTTGCGCAGGGGCTGCATGATGTGAGCCCGCGCCGGAATAGCGCCTTCGTTGCCGTGAACTGCGCCGCGATCCCGGAGGCGTTGCTGGAAGCCGAACTGTTCGGCCAGGACGGTGCGCCGGGCAAGATCGAGCGCGCGCAGGGCGGGACATTGTTTCTGGACGAAGTCGGCGAATTGCCGCTGGCTATGCAGATGAAGCTGCTGCGCTTCCTACAGGATCGGCTGGTCGCCAGCGGGCCGGAGACGGTCATGGTGGACACGCGCATCCTGTGCGCAACGCATCAGGACCTGGAGGAGATGATCCGCGCGGGTGGCTTCCGCGAGGACCTATATTATCGCCTCGCCGAGATCGTCGTGCGGATACCGCCCTTGAAGGATCGGCCCGGAGATCCGGCGTTGCTGGCACGGCATTTCCTCAACCGCTTCGCGAAGGAGATGAATCCGCAGGTGAAGGGGCTGGCCCCCGACGCTCTTGCCGCGCTCGATGCATGGACTTGGCCGGGCAATGTGCGCGAGCTGGAAAACCGTATGAAACGCGCGGTCATCATGGCCGATGGCAAGCATGTCACGGCCGCCGATCTGGACCTGGATGGGGATCGGACGGAGAGCGGTGACTTCGTGAATCTGAAGGCCGCGCGGGAAATGGCGGACAGGCGCGTCATCAGGCGGGCGATTGCGCGGACGGACGGCAATATCTCAGGCGCGGCGAAGATGTTGGGGATCAGTCGCCCAACTCTGTACGACTTGCTCAAACAATATCAGATACAGGGTTGAGTCATCAGGCTAGTTCGAGCCCGAGGTCCTCAGCCGAAATGCCCAGCCGCTTGATCTGATCGGCGACCGGCGGCCACAACTCGTCCAGGAACCGCCGCCGTTCCGCTTCGCGCAGGCGGCGCGCCGCTCCTTCGGCCACGAACATACCGACCCCGCGCCTGACCACTATCAGGCCGTCATCCTGAAAACATTGATAGGCCTTGGCGACCGTCAGCGGATTGGCGCCTTCTTGAGCGGCGAGCGCACGGACGGAAGGGAGGATGTCGCCATCGCGGTAGCTGCCGTCGAGTATCGATGCAGTAATGATGTCGCGAAGCCGCAGATAGACGGGTTTTGACTCATCGGCCATAAGTGCATCAGTGCCATAATACAGCGATGCAGGCAATGCGATGAGCGGTGTCCGTCACCGCAATCGTCTATCTATCTGTCCCAAATGGAAACTATTTTGTCATATTCTGGCCGAGGTCGCTCTTCCTGTGGCCGTCCCGGCGTGCCGATGAATATGAACCCGGCAAGGCGTTCCTCCCCCTGGGCGAAGGCCTTGCGCACATCCTCATTATAGGCTGGCCAGCCCGTCAGCCACCCCGCCGCAAAGCCCAGCGCATGGCTGGCGTGCAGCAGGTTCATGATCGCCGCGCCAGAGGATAATTGCTGTTCCCAGACCGGAATTTTGCTCCCGGCGACAGGATCGGAAAGAGCAACGACGAGGGTGGGCGCCTGAAGAGCGAACTGGCGCATCGCCTCCAGTTCCAGCCGCCCTGCATCCGGTTTCTCGCGTCGATAGGCGTCCTCCAACAGGGTCGCGAGGCTTTCGCGCTTATCATCCGGCACGATGACGAACCGCCAGGGCGCCAGCTTGCCATGGTCAGGCGTGCGCAGCGCGATCTCCAATATCTCGCGCAACTGTCCGGCGTCGGGGCCGGGCGCGATAAGGTCGCGCGGCTTACCGGAACGGCGGGTGCGCAGGAGCGAGAGCGGAGTGGTTGCGTCGTTGAACATGGGGCTTCAAATGGCGCGGCGCCACGCGGGGCGCAAGTGCGGGCTGCTTTGACAGGGGCGGGATTTCCGATCTAGGTTTCGCCCCACCTTGGTCGGGACGGGAAACGGATGGCGACCTCTTCACCTATGACGCCCGCTTCGGGCAGGACATGGCTTGGCCATCCGCGCGGGCTGTTCCTGCTGTTCTTCGTCGAAATGTGGGAGCGCTTTTCCTTCTACGGCATGCGCGCGCTGCTGATCTTCTACCTGACGCAGCATTTCCTGTTTTCGGATCGTGACGCCGCCCATTCTTACGGCGCCTATATGTCGCTAATCTATATCTCGCCCCTGATGGGTGGCTATCTCGCCGACCGTTATCTGGGGCAGCGCAAGGCGGTGCTGTTCGGCGGCATCGTCATCGCCGCCGGGCACATCATCCTGGGCATGGAAGCGGACGGATCGGCGAACAGCATGGGGCTTGGCCTCTTCTGGCTGGGCCTTGCGACGGTCATCGTCGGCACCGGATTTCTTAAGGCCAGCGTGTCGGCAATGGTGGGTCAGCTATACCCGCGCGACGATATGCGGCGCGATCCGGCCTATACGATTTTCTACATGGGTATCAATGTCGGCGCCACGATCGGGCCGGTGATCTGCGGCTATCTGGGACAGCGCTGGGGCTGGCACTGGGGCTTTGGCGCGGCATCTGTCGGAATGATCGCGGGCGTCATCGGCTTTGTCCTGTGCAAGCCGCTGTTGCAGGGCAGGGGGGAACCGCCCGATCCGGCGCGGCTGGCGGAGCGAGTTGGCGGCATCATCAGCCGGGAATGGCTGGTCTATCTGTCCAGCCTTCTGTCCATCCTGCTGTGCTGGCTGATGATCCAGCAACATGCGGTCGTCGGATGGATGCTGGCGGGCGCCAGTGTCCTGATGGTGATTTACATATTGTGGGAAGCGTTCGGCCGGATGGAGCGGGTTGGGCGAGACCGCATGCTGGCGGCGCTGTTCCTGCTGGTGATCAACCCGCTATTCTGGGGCCTGTATGAGCAGACGGGTTCGTCGCTCAGTCTCTTCACCCATCGCTATACGGACAGGAACATCCTCGGCTTTGAAGTGCCCGCTTCGATGTTCCAGTCTGTCAATGCCGCCTATATCCTTATCTTCGGGCCTGTCATGGCCGCCTTGTGGATCGCGCTGGCGAAGAAAGGGCGGGAGCCATCGACGCCTGCAAAGTTCGGTCTGGCGCTCATATTGGTAGGCGCAGGGTTTCTGATATTGGTGGCAGGGGCTGGCATGCCCGGAACGCTGACGCCGATCCTGTTCATCTTCCTTCTCTATCTTTGCCACACGCTGGGAGAATTGTGTCTGTCTCCGGTTGGTCTGTCGGCTATGTCGAAGCTGGCCCCGTCGCGGATGATCGGCCTGATGATGGGGATATGGTTCCTCGCGATGGCGCTTGGCGAATATGTCGCCGGGATGATCGCGGCAGCCACCGGCGGCACGGAGGGCGCGGCATCGAGGGACGGCGTGCTGAGCGTCTATGGCGAGATCGGCTGGTGGTCGATCGGTATCGGCGTCTTCGTGATGGTCATCGCGCCGCTGGTGAAGCGGTTGATGCATGCCGATAAGCTGGGCGGCGAAGAGGGCGCAGAGGCTGAGGCGCAGCGGGATAGCTTCGCCATAGTCGATCGTGCAAGCGACAAACCGGCCTGAACCGTCAGGAGGTCGCGCCCCAAATATCGGTGGCGCGAATGAAGCCGCGCTGACCGCCGACGTCGAAACCGCACCAGCCGTCGTTGCAGGATGACAGCCGACCCACCACGCCCTTTTCCGCGCGGAAAACGGTGCGTGCTCCATCGCGCGCGGAATCCCGCATGGGCGCGACCGATGCTGTGACGATCGCGGTCGGCGTGTCGCTGAGCAGCCGGACGTGCATCCAGCCCTGCGTTCCGCCCGGATCCTCAATCTTGCGCCACAAGCCCAGAACCTGCACCACCTTCACCGGCAAGTCGCGGCGGCGATAGACCCAGCTTGAAGGATAGTCGAGGCTGGGTCCGACGCGCATGCGCGCTTCGTCCTGGCTGAGCGAGGCCCAGTAGGGGACGGGTTTGGATGGCGCCGCCGATGTGCCGCTGGCGAACCACAGTGCGGCGGCGACGATCCCCGCTTGAGGCAGATACCTCTTCATCCCCGATCTTTTCCCCTTGAAGTGACAGCCGGTTATAGCGTTGGGCCGATGCGCCCGACAACCATTGTCTTGGGCCTGTGCCATAAGCGCTTGACCACCGCCATCGCCAGGAATAGCGGCTGATCATGGCCAAGAAACCGCGTCCCGCCAAGCCGCGCGTCGTCGTGACGCGCCGCCTGCCTCCCAATGTCGAGGCACGGATGGCCGAACTGTTCGATACGGTTTTCAATGTGGGCGATGTGCCCATGGACCGCACGGCGTTGACCCGGGCGATGGCGCAATGCGACGTGCTGGTGCCTTCTGTGACGGACCAGATCGACGCGACGCTCATCAACCTTGCGCCCGAACGCCTCCAACTGATCGCCAGCTTCGGCAGCGGGGTCGATCATATTGACCTCAGCGCGGCACGGCGGAAGGGCATCATCGTCACCAATACGCCCGGCGTGCTGACTGAAGACACTGCTGACATGACGATGGCGTTGATCCTGTCCG
The DNA here is from genome assembly GCF_055397305.1 of Sphingobium sp. TomMM7A. Lineage (NCBI taxonomy): Bacteria > Pseudomonadati > Pseudomonadota > Alphaproteobacteria > Sphingomonadales > Sphingobiaceae > Sphingobium > Sphingobium sp. TomMM7A. Next base: position 618,820 of record NZ_AP027311.1, read on the forward strand.
TACCCCGCAGACTGGCCGAGGGTGAGAAGCTGGTGCGATCAGGCACCTGGCCCGGCTGGAGCCCGTCGGGCATGCTGGGGCATCGCATCGGCGGCAAGAAGCTGGGCATTATCGGCATGGGCCGGATTGGTCGTGCGGTCGCGAGGCGTGCGGCGGCCTTCGGTCTGTCGATCAGCTATCATAATCGTCATCGCCTGCCCTTTGAGGTCGAGCAAGAGTTGCATGCCACATGGCATGACGATGTCGATACGCTGCTGAGCGAATGTGACATCGTGTCGATCAACTGTCCGCTCAACGCCGACAGCAGGGCATTGATCGACGCGCGGCGTATCGCGCTGATGCGGCCCGACGCCTATCTCATCAACACCTCCCGCGCGGAAATCACTGATGAGCCTGCCTTGATCGCGGCGCTGGCGGAGGGGCGGATCGCCGGAGCTGGCCTCGACGTCTATGCGCATGAGCCAGCCGTTGACCCGCGCCTGCTCGCATTGTCCAACGTGGTGCTGCTGCCGCACATGGGATCGGCGACTTTCGAGGGACGGGATGCCACCGGCGCCCGCGTCATCGCCAACATCCGCAGCTGGGCCGACGGACACCGCCCGCCCAATCAGGTGCTGGAAGGCTGGGTCTAGATTGCAGGCGGCAGAGCGGACTATTTGACCGTAAAGCTGTATTTCCCCGAAATCTTGTGTTGGTCGGCGCCAGCCGCATGCCAGTTGAGGTCATAGCTACCCACGGGCAAAGCGCGGGGAAGGGTGACCGTCAAGGTCCTGCCATCGCCTTCGACCGATGTCTTGAAGCCCTTGATTGGCATCGGCGCATGGCTGGCCATCCCCGGCATCCCCGTCATGACCAGATCGACGCCGCTCGAGCCCGGAAGCAGCTTTTCGGAGAAGGTCAGGCTGAGCTTTGCAGGCTTGCTGACGGTAGCATTGGCCGCAGGGGTGGAGGACAGCAATTTCGGCTGTGCGCTTGCCAGGGAGGGCATGGCGGCCAACATAAGGGCGGCGGCGAACAGGGTAGGGCGCATGATGCTGAACTCCGGTAATTCTTTGCTCACGGGATATGGGCGGCTTCCCTGACCTCGCAAGGATGGGCATAAATTTTTGCATGAGGCTTTGGAAGGTGCAGCATATATCTTTCGGGAAAGGGGACTGGGATCATGAGCGGCCATGACCGTCGCGGTGTGATCCGGGGATTGGGCGGCGTTCTGGCGCTGAGCCCGCTATTCCCTGCTTGGGCGCGAAGCGGCACTCCGGGACTGACGCTTCAATCAGGGGTGTTGAGCGGCGAAGATATCGCGCTGACCATCGACGAAGGGCATTTTTCCACGGGCGGACGCTCGGCGCATGCGGTCATGGTGAATGGCACGCTGCCCGCGCCACTCATTCGCTTGAGGGAAGGGCAGAATGTCCGCCTGTCGGTCACTAACAAGCTGAAGGAAGATACGTCGATCCATTGGCATGGGCTGATCGTGCCTTTCCAGATGGACGGCGTGCCGGGCGTCAGCTTCCCCGGCATCCGGCCGGGCGAGACTTTCACCTACGAATTTCCGGTGCGGCAATCAGGCACCTACTGGTATCACAGCCATTCGGGCATGCAGGAAGCGGTCGGCCATTACGGCCCGATCGTCATCGATCCCGCCGACGCCGACCCGGTGCAGGCGGATCGCGAGCATGTGATCGTCCTGTCTGACTGGAGTCCGGTCCACCCCCATATGCTGCTGAAGCGGTTGAAGCAGATGGGCGGCTATTTCAACATGCAGAAGCAGACGCTGGCCGGGTTGCTGGCGGGCAAGGATCAGGCCGCAAAAGAGCGCCTGCAATGGGGCGCGATGCGGATGGACCCGACCGATATATCGGACGTGACCGGGTCGACATACAGCTTCCTCGTCAATGGGCACGGCACAGCGGAAAACTGGACCGGCCTTTTCACGCCGGGTGAGCGGGTGCGCCTGCGGATCATCAATGCTTCGGCCATGACCAACTTCAATGTCCGGCTGCCGGGGCTGGCGATGACGGTGGTGCAATGCGACGGACAGCATGTGCAGCCGGTGGAAACGGACGAGTTCCAGATCGGCATCGCGGAAACCTATGATGTCGTGGTTCAGCCCGCCGAGCCTAAGCCCTATGGCCTGATTGCGGAAGCGATCGACCGGTCTGGCCTGGTCCGCGCTACACTGGCGCCGCGCATGGGTATGGCTGCGGAGGTGCCAACGCTACGTGAGCGTCCTCTATTGGGCATGAAGGATATGGGCATGGACATGTCCGGGATGGACATGGGGCACGGCGGCGTCATCGACCTCAGTCAGCCTGCCAATGAAGGCATGTCTGGACATTCCATGAAGATGCGGGACAAGTCCGTCGCGCCGCAGGTCAGCATGGGGCCGGGCGTCGCCACGCTTTCTCCCATGCCTGTGGACCGAACGGCTGATCGGCCGACGGGGCTGGAAAATGTTCCGCATCGCGTGTTGACCTATGCTGACCTCAAATCACTGCATCCGCACAAGGACCGGCGGACGCCATCGCGAACGCTCGACATCCATCTCACCGCGAACATGGAACGCTATATGTGGTCGTTCGACGGGGCGAAGCTATCCGACGGCGCCGAGCCCATCCCGTTCCGCCACATGGAGCGGGTGCGCGTGAACCTTATCAACGACACGATGATGCCCCATCCCATCCATCTGCACGGACATTTCTTCGAACTCGTGACGGGGGCGGACGAACATAATCCGCTCAAGCATACGGTGAACGTTCTTCCCGGCGGCAAGGTGAGTTTCGACCTGACCGCCGATGCCTTGGGGGATTGGGCATTTCACTGCCACATGCTGATGCACATGCATTCGGGTATGATGCGCGTCGTGACGGTGCGGCATGAGGAGGAGGCGGCATGAGGGTCATCCTCGCGGCGCTGCTGCTGCTTTCTCCCACGTCGCCCGCGCAGGCTCAGCAAATGGACCACAGCCACATGCACCATGGCTCCATGGAGCAGGTGCCGCAGGAGGATCATTCGTCGCATTCCCATGCCGACGCGAGCAAAGGCGAGCCTGCTGCCGATCAGGATATTCCTCAAGGAACGCCGCCAGCACCGCCCAGCGACCATGCCGCCGATGCCTTCTACAGCACGGACGAAATGGCGCGCGCCCGCAACGCCATGCTCGAGGAGAACGGCGGGATGCGTTTTTCCAAACTGATGCTGGACCGGCTGGAATATCGCGCTGGCAAGGGTGGCGACACCTATCATTGGGAAGGCGAGGGCTGGATCGGTGGCGACATCAACCGTCTGGCTTTCAAATCGGAAGGCGAGGGCAAGGCGAGCGGCAGGCTTGAGCATGCGGAGGTGCAGGCGCTCTACAGCCGGGCGATCGACCCTTGGTTCAATCTGGAGGCGGGCGTGAGGCAGGACTTTGGCCCCGATCCCGACCGCACTTATGTGGTGGCCGGGATTGATGGGCTTGCTCCCTACTGGTTTGAAGTGAGCGCTCAGGCGTTCCTGTCCAACAAGGGCGACGGGCATTTGCGGCTGGAGGCAAGCTACGACCAGCGCATCACGCAGCGGCTGATCCTGCAACCGGCGGCGGAACTGAACTTCGCCGCCCAGGATGTTCCAGAGCTTGGCATAGGATCGGGATTGTCGGACGTCGAATTGGGGCTGCGGCTGCGCTATGAAATCGCCCGCGAGTTTGCGCCTTATGCGGGCGTGAACTGGGAGCGCAAGCTGGGCGGAACGGCTCGCATGGCAAGGGCCAATGGGGATAACGCATCTGTCGCCAGTTTCATGATGGGCGTTCGTTTCTGGTTCTGACCCCACGTTTCTGAAGCGAGGGGAACAGATCGCAGCCCTAACGGCTGTGGAACCGGCTAGCGCCGTCATCGGTTCAGCCAATATCTATTTATAGCGAAGGATTACATCATGATCCGTCTTGCCATCATTTCGCTGGTGATCGCTGCGGTGCTGGCCATTCTCGGCTTTGGCGGCGCGGCTGGCACCTTTGTCGGCATTGCAAAGATTCTCTTCTTCCTGGCGATCGCGCTGTTTGTGATCTTCCTTGTTCTCGGCTTGCTTGCTGGAAAAGGGATCAAGAACGCCATAGATTGAGTGCATGATCGAGATTGGCGCTGGAGTTGACGAAACCGGTAGGCTGACGCGAGACGAAGCCGGTTTCCTGCTCCAGCGCGATCTGGGCGGGACTTTCCGCCTGATTCTGCTGCGCGTTCCTGTAGACCATGTGGAAAAGCGCGTTCGCGTGCAGGGCTATTATGCAGGCGATGAAACCGTGGAGGTGGAGGGCGTCGCTGCCATTTGAATTAGTCTGTTGGCAGCGATCACGGTTCAGGCGGTAAGGGGATCGCCCGGCGGAACGGTCGTGTGAGTCTGCACGAAACGTGCGCAAGCACCCACGCCGCGGTTGTTTTCCAGCGGGAGTGCGGTTTCGCAATAGGCGCATTCGGCCATCAGGCGGCCTACCATCCATTGGCTTCGGCCACAGCTGGGGCAGTGATTGGCTTCCCCGACATGATAATGGATGATGTATCCCCTTAGGGCCGGGTCAAATGACTTGCCGGTTACGAGGTTGGAAACTGGGCGCATCGTCTCTTCCTCCTCAGACATATTTTATCGGTCATCCAGCGAAGAATATCGTCGATATTTCAAAACACTGCGATACAACGACTTAAGTCAGAGCGCGCGACCCGCTTTATTTCCTGGTAACCCGCTCCATCTGCCAGAACGCGATTACACCTCAATGTATCCCGCGTGCAGGGACGCCGTCTACAATAAAGATTTGCAGAACGTCCCATTTCGCGCCTTCGCATTGACTTGGCGACGGCAGTCGCTATGGCGGCGGCCATCAAGGGACATACCCGCTTCGGCCATCGGTTGGGGCGCATCCCGCCATCTTGCCCCCCGTCATCCGATGTGCGGGTCAGGCTCCCGGCGGAATGTCGTTATCCTCCTAGCCCCTTGGCCGGGCATTGCGAGGAGACGCACGACTCATGACCGCCATCGGACAGGACACTCTCGGCACGCGCGACACTTTGAAGGTCGGCGGCAAGGACATTGCCTATTATTCGCTGAAGAAGGCTGCTGCGAAGCTCGGCGACGTTTCGCGCCTGCCTTTTTCGATGAAGGTGCTGCTGGAAAACCTGCTCCGTTTCGAAGATGGCGTGACCGTCACCACCGACGACATCAAGGCGATCGTCGATTGGCAGAATGACAAGGGCAAGGCGGAGCGCGAGATCCAGTATCGCCCCGCGCGCGTGCTGATGCAGGACTTCACCGGCGTTCCCTGCGTCGTCGACCTCGCGGCGATGCGCGACGCGATGACCGCGCTGGGCGCCGACGCCAGCAAGATCAACCCGCAGGTTCCCGTCCACCTCGTCATCGACCACTCGGTCATGGTCGACGAATTCGGCACGCCCAAGGCGTTCGAACAGAATGTGGAAATCGAATATCAGCGTAACATGGAACGCTACGACTTCCTGAAGTGGGGCAGCAAGTCGCTCGCCAACTTCTACGCCGTGCCCCCCGGCACCGGCATCTGCCATCAGGTGAACCTGGAAAATATCGCGCAGGCCGTGTGGTCGAGCGAAGGCCCCGATGGCGTTACCGTCGCCTATCCCGACACCTGCGTCGGCACTGACAGCCACACCACGATGATCAACGGCCTGGGCGTTCTGGGCTGGGGCGTCGGCGGCATCGAGGCGGAAGCCGCGATGCTGGGTCAGCCCGTCTCCATGCTCATCCCCGAAGTCGTCGGCTTCAAGCTGACCGGCGAACTCAAGGAAGGCGTGACCGCCACCGACCTCGTGCTGACCTGCACGGCCATGCTGCGCCAGAAGGGCGTCGTCGGCCGCTTTGTTGAATATTTCGGTCCCGGCCTTGCCTCGCTGTCGCTGGCCGACCGCGCGACGCTTGCCAACATGGCACCGGAATATGGCGCGACCTGCGGCTTCTTCGGCATCGACGACAAGACGCTGGATTACATGCGCCTGACCGGCCGTACCGAAGAGAATATCGCGCTGGTCGAAGCCTATGCCAAGGAGCAGGGCTTCTGGATCGACCCCGCCGTTGAGCCGGTATTCACCGACACGCTGGAACTGGACCTCGCCACCGTCGTCCCCAGCCTCGCCGGTCCGAAGCGTCCGCAGGACCGCGTTTCGCTGCCCGAAGTTGATGATGTGTTCAACGCCGACCTGGCGAACGTCTACAAGAAGGCGCAGCAGCGGGTTCCGGTTGAAGGCAAGGATTTCGACATTGGTGACGGCGACGTTACCATCGCCGCGATCACGAGCTGCACCAACACGTCGAACCCCGGCGTCATGGTCGCCGCTGGTCTGGTGGCCAAGAAGGCGAACGAACTGGGCCTGAAGCCCAAGCCTTGGGTCAAGACATCGCTTGCACCCGGTAGCCAAGTGGTTACCGATTATTTCGCTAAGGCTGGCCTTCAGGAGCACCTCGACGCTGTCGGCTTCAACCTCGTCGGCTATGGCTGCACCACCTGCATCGGCAACTCCGGCCCGCTGGCTGAGCCGATCAGCAAGGCGATCAACGACAACGGCCTCGTCGCCGCAGCCGTGATCTCCGGCAACCGCAACTTTGAAGGCCGCGTGTCGCCGGACGTTCGCGCCAACTTCCTCGCCTCGCCGCCGCTGGTCGTCGCTTATGCGCTCAAGGGCACGGTGATCGAGGACTTCATCACCACGCCGATCGGTCAGGGCAAGGACGGTCAGGATGTATATCTGAAGGACATCTGGCCGACCAATGACGAAGTCGCCACCACCATGGCGGGCTGCATGGACCGCCCGATGTTCCAGGCGCGCTATGCCGACGTCTACAAGGGCGATGCGCACTGGCAGGCGATCGACGTCACGGGTTCGGCCACGTATAGCTGGCAGGCCGGTTCTACTTATGTCGCCAACCCTCCCTATTTCGAAGGGCTGAGCATGACCCCGGCGCCGGTCACCGACATTGTCGAAGCCAAGCCGCTGGCGATTTTCGGCGACTCGATCACCACCGACCACATCTCGCCGGCCGGTTCGATCAAGGCGACCTCGCCCGCTGGCAAGTGGCTGAGCGAGCATCAGGTCGCGCAGGCCGACTACAACAGCTACGGCGCGCGTCGCGGTCATCATGAAGTGATGATGCGCGGCACGTTCGCCAACATCCGCATCAAGAACCTGATGCTGGACGGCGTTGAAGGCGGCATGACCCGCTATGACGGCGAAGTCATGCCGATCTACGACGCGGCGATGAAGCACAAGGCGGACGGCACTTCGCTGGTCGTCATCGGTGGCAAGGAATATGGCACCGGATCGTCGCGCGACTGGGCGGCGAAGGGCACCAACCTGCTCGGCGTCCGCGCCGTGATCGTCGAAAGCTTCGAGCGCATCCACCGTTCGAACCTGGTCGGCATGGGCGTGTTGCCGCTCCAGTTCAAGAATGGCGAGAGCAAGGACACGTTCGGCTTCACCGGCGATGAAACCTTCACCATCCAGAATGTCGCTGGCCTCAAGCCGCGTCAGGATGTGGATGTGATCGTGAAGCGCGCCGATGGCTCGACCTTCACCTTCACCGCGCTCTGCCGGATCGATACCGTCAATGAGCTGGAATATTTCATGAACGGCGGCATCCTTCAGTACGTCCTGCGCAAGCTGGCTGCCTGATCAGCCGGGGATAATTGCTAGAGAAGAAGGCTCTCTCCGAAAGGAGAGAGCCTTTTTTTATGGGCATCTCTGCGGCCTCTCCGCCACCGCGAAAACTATTCACGCCTTGCCCAAGTCGCTGATAATGGGTCGGCATGACAATTTTCATCGAACTGGTCGGCTGGCTCGGCGCGCTTCTGGTTTTGGGCGCCTATATCCTCGTTTCGGCCGGGCGACTGTCGGGCAGCTCAGTGGTTTTCCAGTGGATGAACGCGCTCGGCGCAGCTTTCTTCGTGCTCAACACCTGGTGGCATGGCGCTATTCCATCCATGGTGCTCAACATCGTCTGGAGCGCTATCGGTTTTACGGCCCTGTGGCGGATTTGGCGGGCCAAGACTGCGAATGGTCGATAGGAGGGTTATCGCCTCCTCAAGAAAGGCTGGGGTGGCGGGCGCACGTTCGATCGATTAGGCATCTCATCAGCAATGAAAAAAGCACTGATCGTCCGTCATGTGCCGCGAGAGGGAGCGGCCGGGTTTCTCCAGCCGATCGAGGCGGCTGGCTATGAGATTGAGCGGATCGATGTCGCCAGCCCCGAATTCGCCCATGTGGATTTGTGTACGCCCGATCTGCTGATCATGATGGGCGGCCCGATGGGCGTTTATGAGCATGACATTCATCCCTGGATTCCGGTGCAGATCGATAAGCTCGCCGCACGGCTGGAACAGGACCTGCCGACTCTGGGAGTATGCCTGGGCAGCCAGATGATCGCGGCGGCGCTCGGCGCGCGCGTTTATCCCGGTGAGGCGATGGAACTCGGCTTCGCACCTGTCACGCTGAACGGATCGGGCGCGGATTCGCCTCTGCGGCATATTCAGGACGTGCCAGTGCTGCACTGGCATAGCGATACGTTCGAGCTGCCGCGTGGCGTCGAACTGCTGGCCTCAACCGATGCGTACGCGCATCAGGCATTCCGCCGGGGGCGCAATCTGCTGGCGCTGCAATTCCATGCCGAAATGGGCGAGGACCCCCGCTTCGAAGACTGGTTGACGCATTTCTGGGCCGATCTCGACATCGCCAAACAGTGCGGCGTGGCCCTGCGGCGCGACCATGATGAACATGGGCCGGGCGCGGTCTCGGCGGGCCGCGCCATGATCGGCGATTGGCTGGCGAAGTTAAGCGGTTGACGGGCTGGGCCGGAATTCAGAATTCGACGTCCAGTTCCTCGACCTCATCCGGCTCTTTCCGGGCATCCTCGATCCACTCGCGCATCAGGTCCCAACTGTTGACCGTGTCGCAATAGGCGGCTGCGGGGCCTTGCAACGCCACGGCATAAGTGAGGAACCGCTGCACGACCGGCGCGAACATGGCGTCCGCCACCGTGGGGCTGTCGCCGAACAGCCAGGGGCCGCCGTAGGAACCCAGACATTCGGCCCAGATCGCCTCGACCCGCTCAATATCCGGCTTGGCGCCTGAAAAGATCGGGAACTTCTTGTGCCGGACTTTCAGGTTCATCGGCAGGGCGGATCGCAGGTTGGCGAAACCGGAATGGATTTCACCCGATATGGAACGGCAATGGGCGCGTGCGATGCGATCCTTGGGGTACATGCCTGCGTTCGGATATAGTTCATGCAGATATTCTGCGATAGCCAGCGTGTCCCAGACGCTCGCACCTTCATGAGTGAGGCGCGGCACCAGCACGGAAGGCGTCAGCAGTAGAAGCTCGGCGCGGTTTTCCAGATTTTCAAGAGCGATCATCTTCTCGGTGACGCGTAGTCCGGCGAGGCGGCACAGCAGCCAGCCCCGCAGCGACCAAGAGGAATAGATCTTGCTCGATATGGTCAATTCCGCAACGGCCATGACGATCCTCCCGATGTTTATAGTTTTCCATCAAACATGATGCAGCGCAATACAGAAAAATCAGTATAACGAACGACGGCGGCCGAATCGGCCGGGGGAACATTTTGGGGCGCCGTTCATATTATGACGATGCTGTATAGTGGCTATCAGGCTCTGGAAGACATGCTGGCTCCCGCGCGCTTCGGCGCCGAACTGGCCCTGAATCTCCGCGACAAGATGGGTCCGGTGGCTGATTGGCCCATGCCCCGCCGCATGTTCGCGCTAATAGACGTATTCCAAGGTGCCCGGCTCACGCACAAGCGTCGCGCCTATGGCGTCAACGAAGTCCGTAGCGGGAATGCTCTTGTTGCGGTGCGGGAAGAAGTGCTGCTGGACCTGCCCTTTGGCAACCTGCTCCACTTCGCGAAGGATGACGTGGAAACGGAACAGCCGCGCGTGCTGCTCGTGGCGCCGATGTCAGGCCATTTCTCGACCCTGCTGCGCAGCACCGTGAGGACCTTGCTGCGCGATCATGACGTGTACATCACCGATTGGAAGAATGCGCGCGATGTTCCGTTGTCGGCAGGGCGCTTCGGCTTTGACGACTATGTCGATTATGTCATCACCTTCATGCAGGAGCTTGGCCCCGGCGCGCACATGCTGTCCGTTTGCCAGCCCTGCGTACCGGCCTTTGCCGCTGTCGCGCTGATGGCCGAAGATGGCGATGCCGCGACACCACGATCCATGACGCTGATGGGCGGCCCCATCGATCCGCGTGCGGCGCCGACCGTCGTTAATGAATTGTCCAATGAGCGGCCGATCGAGTGGTTCGAACGGCAACTCATCACTTCCGTCCCGATGCGTTATCGCGGTGCCGGGCGGCGGGTCTATCCGGGCTTCCTGCAACTGTCCGCCTTCCTGTCGATGAACCTGGAACGCCACGGCGCCCAACATCGCGAGCTTTATCAGTTGCTGGCGGATGGGAAGGAAGAAGAAGCCGAGAAGATCAAGGATTTCTATCAGGAATATTTCGCGGTTCTGGACATGACTGCCGAATTCTACCTGGAGACGGTTGAGCGCGTGTTTCAGCGGACTCTTCTCGCGAAGGGCGAACTCAAGCACCGCGGTCGACTCGTCAATCCGGGTGCCATTCGCAAGACGGCGCTGCTGACGGTCGAGGGAGAGAAGGACGATATCTGCGCGGTCGGGCAAACGGCGGCGGCGCACGCGCTTTGCACGGGATTGCGGCCTCATCTGAAGCGGCATCACCTGCAAATCGGCGCCGGTCATTATGGCGTGTTTTCCGGTAGTAAGTGGGAGAAGGAAGTTTTCCCGCAGGTCCGCAACATGATCTTGGCGATGAACTGATCGAGGGCTAAGCGCCGCCTTCCGGTCGCGACCATATCCATGTTCCGCCAATTAGTGCGGCCGCGACCGGGACCAGGAACCAAGGGAAAGGCACCAGGAACAGCGCCAGCACTGCGCTGAATGTGAAAGCCGCAAGCGCCGCCTGCTTTCCCCGGCGGCTGATCGCACCCTTGTCGCGCCAACGACGAATATGCGGCCCGAAATGCCGATGATCGAGCAGCCTGGCCTCCAGTGCCGGGCTTGACCGGGCGAAGCAGAATGCCGCCAATATCATGAAGGGCACCGTGGGCAGCAGGGGGAGGACAATGCCCAGCGCGCCAAGGCCCAGCGACATAAAGCCGACGGCAAGATAAAGCGCCCGCCTCATCAGGCGGCGGGCAGCCGCAGCCGTACCATCAGCCCGCCCAAATCTTCACTTTCCTCCATCGCCACCGACCCGCCATAGATTTCCGCGACGTCGCGCACGATGGCCAGGCCAAGGCCGGTGCCGGGCTTACCGGAATCCAGCCGGACGCCACGGTCGAAGATGCGGGTCCGTTCCTCCTGCGGGATACCCAGGCCGTCATCCTCGACCAATATCTCGACCATGGTTCCGGCGCGGCCAACTGTGGCGAACACGCTGCCGCCACCATATTTTGCCGCGTTTTCGATAAGGTTGCCCAGCATCTCGTCCAGGTCCTGACGCTCCACCCTGACGGCAACCTCCTTGTCGCCATCCATGTCGATCCGCGCTTCGGGATAGAGGCGCTGGACGGCGCGCTCGACCGCTTGCAGGCTTGTCCATACTTCCGCCCGGCTCTGCGCCGCGCCGCGCCGCCCGACCGCGCGGGCGCGTGCCAGATGGTGATCGACCTGCCTGCGCATCGTCGTGGCTTCCCGAATGACGGTTTCCCCAAGGTCTGCCGATTGCGCGGTCGCGGCGTTCATGATGACGGTCAGCGGCGTTTTCAGCGCGTGGGCAAGATTGCCCGCATGGGTTCGCGCCTCTTCCGCCTGCCGCTCATTATGAGCGAGAAGGGCGTTCAGTTCCTCGACCATGGGTAGCACTTCGGAGGGCATCGGTTCGGTGACGCGGCTCTTTTCGCCCGCCCGCATCCTGACGATTTCCTTGCGCACCCGGCGCAGCGGCCTCAGTCCGTAAAGCGTCTGAAGCGTGGTCAGTACGATCAGGCCGAGCGCGAGAAGGGCAAAACTCTGGGTCAGCGTGGATCGCAACGTGGTGATCTGGTCGTCCAGCCCGGCACGGGCAGCCGCGACCATGAACATCCAGCGCGTATTCGAACCCGGCAGAACGATGGTCCGCTCCATGATCCGCAAGTCTTCGCCCGGAAACTGCTTGCTGTCATAAGCGTGGAAGCTGCGATCATCATGCTCGGGCAGCACCCTCAGTGCCCGGTCCCATAGCGAGCGCGATCGCCAATCCTCATGCCCCTTGGCGCTGATCTGGTAATAGAGACCGCTGTTGGGCTCCAGAAAGCGCTGATCGGCAAGCGGGCGATTGAACAGCACTTCGCCATCCGGCCCGATCTCGGCCGAAGCGATCATCGCCGTCAGAACATAATTGAGCCCGTCGTCGAAATTGCGTGTGATTGCCTGCGACAGGACACGGTCAAGCGCCAGTCCGCCACCCAGCAGCAGGATGCTGATCCACAGCGCCGCGATGCCGATCATGCGCCGACTGAGCGACCCGGTCGAATGGACCGTGGGAGGGGAGGCTGGACTGGTCATTACAGCTGTCTGTTGCCCACTCCGTTCGCCCGGGCTTGCCGAAGATCGTCCCGGCAGAAAAGGGGGCTTTGGCGGAACCAGCCCGAGGCAGAATTTGAGACCTTAGCGGGCGGGCTCGTCCAGGCTGTAGCCAAGACCGCGTATCGTCGTGATGACGTCCGCGCCCAGCTTCTTGCGGATGCGGGTAACGAACACTTCGATCGTGTTGGAATCGCGGTCGAAATCCTGATCGTAGATATGCTCGATCAACTCGGTGCGGCTCACCACCTTGCCCTTATGGTGGAGAAGGTAGGACAGCAGCTTATATTCCTGCGCAGTCAGTTTTACCGGCTCGCCCTTCAGCGTGACCTTGCCCGAGCGCGTGTCCAGCCGGACGTCGCCCGCGATCAGTTCGCTCGATGCATTGCCCGAAGCGCGGCGGATGAGCGCGCGCAACCGCGCGATAAGTTCCTCGCTTTGGAACGGCTTGGCTAGGTAATCGTCCGCGCCTGCGTCCAGTCCTGCGACCTTGTCGGACCAGCTGTCCCGCGCGGTCAACACCAGCACCGGGAAGCTTCGTCCCTCCTTGCGCCAGCGGTCCAGCACCGTCAGCCCGTCGATCGTGGGCAGGCCAAGGTCGAGGACCACGGCATCATAGCTTTCCGTCGTGCCCAGGAAGTGTCCATCCTCGCCATCGGTCGCAAGGTCGACGGCATAGCCAGCGCCCTCCAACGTGTTGCGGAGCTGTTGCCCAAGGCTTGGTTCATCTTCGACGATCAGCAGACGCATATGGCTCCGTTTCTTTGTATTTTGCCCATTGGCGCGTCAGTGCGCCCAGCCGGTTATATCGCCTGTGCGCCCGTCCGCATCAACCCAAACCACCTTGCCGTCCTTCACATATTTCAGGCGATAGCGGTTGGAGGATGGATTGAATTCCGCGCCGAGGTAGGTCGCCCCGCCCATGGCGGCATCTACGCGCCGCTTGATGAGGGAAAATGGCATGGTCTGCCCGTCCAGCATAGCCCGGCGCGCAGCGTCCTGCTCGCCACGCTGACCGGCCTCAGCGGAGGAGGGCACGGCCACCATCGCGGCGATGGCGGCCATACCCGCAATCAGGCTGCTAAGCTTCATCGTCATGTGGCATGCCATAGGCGACAAGCATTGAACAGGTGGTGAATGGTGGCGTCAGCGCGGTGACAGGTGCCGGTCAGCGTTCCAGCGCATATTGGACGGTTAGCGTCACGGACGATCCAACCTGGCCCGGTTCCACCGGCGTCGCCTCCGCCGCATCGGCCTTGAAGCGTGCTGTCATCATCGGCATCGGCGGACGGCCGCCGCTATTGCTTTCCGCGATGGAGACGAGCCGCGCGGTACGATAGCCCGCCGCCTGTGCATAGAAATCCGCCTGCGCCTTGGCGCTCTTCAACGCCGCGCCGCGCGCCTGTACCAGCATCGGGGTGGGGTCTTCGATAGAGAAGGACGGGCCGTTGACGTTGGTTGCGCCCGCTTCGACCAGCGTGTCGAGCAGTTGCCCCGTCTTCTTGATGTCGCGCAGCTTGATCGTCAGCTGGTTCGACGCTTCATAACCAATGAAACGAGGCCCGGCAGGCTGACCGTTCTGATTGCTGTAGTCATATTGGGCGTTGAGATTAATGCCGCTCGTCTGAATGTCCTTCTTTGGAATCCCGGCCTTGGCAAGGGTGGCGATCAGACGGTCCATCTTCGCCGCATTTTCGCGCATAGCCTGCGCGGCTGTGGGCGCGCGAGTCTGGACGCCCGTGCCGACCACGACCTGATCCGGCGCCGCTTCGACGGTCTCGGTTACGTTGAGCGTCACGACAGGAGCGGTTTCGGCGATGGTGACGTTGGTCTGCGCGACCGCCATGGCAGGAATCGATACAGCGGCGGCGGCCATCAGGGCCAGGGCGGACTTCATGAGCGTATCTCCTTGAAAAGCGATGCAGCCCGTTTGTAACGGCTGCGATGAATGGACGCTGACAGGCGTTGAAAGCCGTCAGACAGCATCCGGTTCCACGCGCTCTTGCCCCGGCGCGCCGGAAGTCCTAGCTGCACGGCCATGGCCGCCCCTATATTCTCCTTCGAAAATCTTGGTCTCAGCCAAGGAAGCCATTGGCTTTTCCGTCATCTCGACATTTTTGTCGGCGATCGTGACCGGCTGGCGCTGATCGGCCGCAATGGCGCGGGCAAGACCACGCTGCTGAAGCTGATCGCGGCGCAGATCGAGCCTGACGAAGGGACGCGGTCGGTTGTTCCGGGCGCGCGCGTCATCATGCTGGAGCAGGACCCCGACGTCAGCAGCTTCGCCACCCTGCATGATTTCGCGCTGGCGGGCGAATATGCGCCCCCCGCGCATGAGGTGGAGGCGATCGCCAGCCAGCTTGGCATCGACCTGTCGCGCGAGGCCGCGACCGCCAGCGGGGGCGAGCGCCGCCGCGCAGCGATTGCCCGGGCGCTGGCGAGCGAGCCCGACTTGCTGCTGCTGGACGAGCCGACCAACCATCTCGACATCGACGCCATCGATTGGTTGGAGGGCTGGCTTGCCCGCTATTCGGGCGCCTTCATCGTCATCAGCCACGATCGCGCTTTCCTGACACGCCTGACGCGCCAGACCCTGTGGCTGGATCGCGGGTCGATCCGCCGCAGCGAGATCGGCTTTGGGGGCTTTGAGGATTGGATGGAGGCCGTCTATGCTGAGGAGGCCCGTGCCGCCGAGAAGCTCGACGCCAAGCTAAAGATCGAGGCGCACTGGCTGGAACGCGGCGTCACCGCGCGCCGCAAGCGCAATCAGGGGCGGCTCGCCAAGCTTTGGGAAATGCGGGCGCAGCGTGCTGCGATGGTCGGCCCTCAAGGCGTCGCGAAGATCGCCGTCGCTGCCGACGATAGCAAGACCAAGAGCATCATCACCGCCGAACATGTGACCAAGAATTTCGGTGACCGCACGGTCATCAAGGACTTCTCCCTGCGCATCCAGCGCGGCGACCGGATCGGCATCGTCGGCGGTAATGGTGCGGGCAAGACGACATTGCTGAAGCTCCTGACCGGCGAACTCGCGCCTGATAGCGGCGTCGTCAAACAGGCCAAGTCGCTCGACATGATCTTCATCGACCAGCAGCGCAGCCTGATGCAGCCCGATAAGCGTGTCCGCGACGTGCTGGCGGAGGGCGGCGACTGGATCGATGTGCGGGGCGTGCGAAAGCATGTTCACGGTTATCTCAAGGAATTTCTCTTCGACCCCTCGCTGGCCGAGGCGCGCGTGGGCACGCTGTCCGGGGGCGAGCGGTCACGCCTGCTCTTTGCCCGTGAGTTCGCCCGCGAATCGAACCTGCTGGTGCTCGACGAGCCGACCAACGACCTCGACCTCGAAACGCTCGACCTGTTGCAGGAAGTGATCGCCGACTATGACGGCACAGTGCTGATCGTCAGCCATGACCGCGACTTTCTGGATCGCACGGTGACGGTGACGCTTGGTCTGGATGGTTCGGGGCAAGTCGATGTGATCGTCGGCGGCTATGCGGACTGGGTCGCCAAGCGACAGCCGAAGAACGCGCCTCGGGCAGAGAAAAAGGCTGCCGCCGCTCCGCCCCCGCCAAAATCCGCGTCGACCAAGCTCAGCTACAAGGATCAGCGGGATCTCGACTTGCTGCCCAAAACCATCGAAAAGCTGGAACAGGACATTGTTCGCGATGAGGAGGCATTGGCCGACCCATCGCTCTACACTCGCGATCCCAAGCGGTTCGCGGCGCTGACAAAGGCGATCGAGCAGGCACGCGCCGACAAGGATTCGGCCGAGGAACGCTGGCTGGAACTCGCGGAAAAGGCCGAGGGACTGAGCGGCTGAACGAAGGGGAATAGGAATGGCGGCGATGGACGGATCAGCTTCAGGCGCTCTTGACCAGGCGCGCTCGCATCATGCCGTTCATTATGTCAATCGCGTCGGCTGGCTGCGCGCGGCTGTTCTCGGCGCGAATGACGGCATCGTATCGACCGCCAGTCTGCTTGCGGGTATCGCCGCGTCGGGCGCGTCGCGCGAAACCATTCTGCTGTCCGGCATAGCGGCCCTGTTTGCTGGCGCCATGTCGATGGCGGCGGGAGAATATGTGTCGGTCAGCGCGCAATCGGACACGGAGCGGGCCGATCTCGCCAAGGAAAAACATGCGATAGCTCAGCAGCCAGATGTGGAATGGCAGGAGCTGCGCGGCATCTATATCGAGCGGGGCCTCACCCCCGAACTGGCTGGAGAAGTCGCGCGACAATTGATGGACGCCGACGCGCTTGCCGCCCACGCCCGCGACGAACTCGGTATTTCGGATATCAGCACGGCCCGGCCGGTTCAGGCGGCACTGACTTCGGCAGCGACCTTTTCCGTCGGTGCGATCGCTCCGGTCATCGCGGCGGCGGTCAGCCCGGCGCCCCATGCGCTGGCGAGCGTCGTTATGACCTCGCTAATCTGTCTTGCCCTGCTGGGCTATGCAGGCGCGCGGCTGGGTGGCGGCAAGTTAGGCCGGTCGGTCGGCCGGGTGCTGTTCTGGGGCGTACTCGCAATGGCGATCACGGCAGGTGCAGGCAGGCTTTTCGGCGCGGCGATATGATGGCAAGGTCCGCGCCATCCGGATTCCCAAGGAGAAGATCATGACTGCGATCCAGCAAATTCCGATCAAGACGATCAAGGGCGCCGACGCCAGCCTCGCCAACTATGCGGGGAAGGTGGTGCTGGCGGTCAACGTCGCCTCCAAATGCGGCCTGACCCCGCAATATGAAGGGCTGGAAAAGCTCTATCGCGATTACAAGGACAAGGGGCTGGTGGTCGCCGGCTTCCCCGCCAATGACTTTGCCGGCCAGGAACCGGGAAGCAATGACGAGATCGCGGAATTCTGCACCACCAATTTCGGTGTCGATTTCCCGATGTTCGAAAAGATCGTCGTGACCGGCCCGGAAAAGCATCCGCTCTACGCCGCCCTGACCAGCGAGCAGCCCAAAGCTGCGGGTGAGGGCGATGAATTTCGCGAAAAGCTTCGCGGCTATGGCATGACGCCGACCGAAGAGCCCGAAGTGCTCTGGAATTTCGAAAAGTTCCTGATTGCCAAGGACGGCTCCGTCGCCGCGCGCTTTGCGCCCGGCACGACGCCTGATGATCCGGCGCTGGTATCCGCTATCGAGGCTGAACTGGCGAAATAAGGGACAGGCATCGGGGTCGGCGCTGTTCACGGCGCCGGTTCCGATGTCTCGCCGTGCTGGTCGCCTCATGCTTTCGCCCGCCACCGCCTTTCAACAGATCGGCCCGGTGCTGGAAACGCTCAGCATCGTGGGGATTTTCGTGTTTGCGGCGTCTGGGGCGCTGGCGGCGGCCCGGCTGGGGCAGACGCTAGTGACCTTTGCGTTTTTCGCGCTGGTGACCGGGGTAGGGGGCGGCACCCTTCGCGACCTGCTGATCGGCGCACCGGTTTTCTGGGTGCATGATCCCGTTCCGGCAATCACATGCATGGTCGCGGCGCTCCTGATCTGGTTCACGCCGCGCCGCTTGTGGAGCGATCGCGCGCTCGATTGGCTCGACGCCATCGGCCTCGTCTCCTTTGCCGTGTTCGGAGCCGCCAAGGCGATGAGCTACGGCATTCCGCCCTTCGTTGCCGCCCTGATGGGCGTGGTCACCGGCTGCGTCGGCGGCATCTTGCGTGATCTCCTCGCCCATGAGCCGTCCATATTGTTGCGCCCCGAACTTTATGTAACGGCAGCGGCCCTCGCTTCCGGCTTGTTCGTCATGCTGCGCTGGTGGGGGCTGGACGTGCCGGTAGCGGGCGTCGTCGCGGCGCTGCTAGGCTTCCTTTTGCGCGCCTTCGCGATCTGGCGAAGCATTGGCCTCCCCACCTACAAAGCTGATCGTTAACAGTTCAGAACGCATAAATCCTCCCCATCGCAGATGGGGAGGGGGACCGCCGCAGGCGGTGGAGGGGAAAAGCGCTACATCACCGCCAAAGGCTGGCAAGTAACCCCATCAGGCCCCGCTCATCGGCGGCACTCACCCGCCGCGGTGCGCCATAGCCTCGGCATTCCAGGCAATCAGCCCGCACACCCGCGCCACTGATCAGTCCACGCATATCCGCGACAGCCTGCATGGCCCAACGCCGCTGGATCATCGCCTGCCTGCTCAACATGTCGCGGGGAGCATCCACATCCTCATCGTCCCGTTCTGACATCGACTTGATGAGCTCGGCGAACTTGTCGGGCTCCTTCTCGATACGGTAAACCTTCGCCTTGGCAGGATCGATCTTGGCCATCTTCGCCGCTTCGGCGACGGCTTCCTCCAACCCGCCGAAGCGATCGACCAGCCCGATCTGCCGCGCCGTGCCGCCGTCCCACACGCGGCCTTGAGCAATGGCGTCGATCTGCTGAGGCGATTTACGCCGTGCCTGCGCGACCAGCCCCACGAAACGGCCATAGATATCCTCGATCCCCATCTGCATGATGCGATCGAATTCAGGCGTCGTGCCGCCCGCAATGTCCGGCTGCCCTGACAGCGGCGTGGTCCGCACGCCATCGGTCGTGATGCCTAGCTTCGCCAACGTTCCTTCAAAGCTCGGCAATATCCCGAACACCCCGATGGAGCCGGTAATCGTGTCCGGTTCGGCAAAGATCAGGTCGGCAGGCGTCGAAATCCAGTAGCCGCCGCTCGCCGCGACATTGCCCATCGACACGACGATCGGCAGGCCCTCGCGCTTGGCTTCCATGATGGCCTGCCGAATCTTTTCCGACGCCATGACCGAACCGCCGGGGGAATCGACCCGGACGACCAGCGCCTTCAGGTCCTTTTCCGACAGCGCCTTGTAGAGAAGAGCCGAAATCGTATCACCGGCTGCGCTACCCGGCCCACCATCTCCATCGACGATGTCGCCCGCCACGGTAATCACGCCGATCTGGCCATCATTGGGCGCGCGGTGGGCCTTCGCATAGCTTCTGAGGTCGATGCTGGCAAAATCACCCACGCGATCGTCGGAGGGTTCGCCCGCCACCTCCGCGACGCGCTTGCCGAACGCAGCTTCGTCGCCCAGTTTGTCGACCAGCCCGGCACTCTGCGCCGCCTTGGCGAGATTGCCGCGCGCAGCTTCCGCCGCACCCGCAGGATTGGCGGCATAGGCGGCCAGCTTCGCGCGCGGCCGTGCCTTGCCAACTTCCTCCTGCCAATCCTGCCACAAGGCATCGGCCAGCGCCTGATTGGCCTGGCGCGCTTCAGGCGATTGATCCGTCCGGATGAAGGGTTCGACGAAGCTCTTATAGGTGCCGACGCGGTAGACATGCGTGTTGACGCCCAGCTTATCGATCAACCCCTTGTAATAAAGGCCAGAGCCGCCGCGCCCGAGGATCGCTACGCCGCCAAGGGGATCGACCCATGCCTCGCTGGCATGGGCGGCCAGTTGATAGCTGTCGTCACTGTAGATGGTGGCAAAGGCGAAGACCGGCTTCTTTGCTGCACGGACGGCATCCAGCGCCTTGCCCACGCGGGAAAGCGCCACCTGACCGCCGCCCAGAAACCCGTCGAGGTTCAGCACCACCGCCTTGACCTTGCCATCTGTCTTGGCCGCTTCCAGCGCGTCCACAATCTCGGAAAGGCGATATTCCTTCGACTGCGGCCCGGACGATGTCAGCAACGAGAAGGGGTCCACCTCTGCCGGTTGCTCGACAATGGTGCCGTCCAGCTTCAGCAGCAGTGCGCCACTGCTCACGCTGCGCGCGGGCTTGGGCGACCATGAAAGCGCCGCATAAAGCAGGCCGAAGAAGCCGAGCAGGAACAGCAGAACCAGCCCGTCCTTGACCGCGACCAATATGCGCCAAACGCCCTTCACAAATGCCAAATTGCCGCTTCCTTATGCTTGCTTGTCCGAGCTATCCGATCGTCCGGCCGACTGCAATGTGGGACGCTCCGCTCGGCGCACAAGCTTGCGCCCGTCATTTCCGGCGTTATGGGAGGCGCCAACATTCGCGCTTATGTGCAGGAGAAGCGTTTCATGCCCACACTCGTTCTGATCCGTCATGGCCAATCGGCCTGGAACCTGGAAAATCGCTTCACTGGCTGGTGGGACGTGGACCTGACGGAAAAGGGGGTGGAGGAAGCGCGGGCTGCCGGTCAGTTGATGTCGGCCAAGGGCCTAGACTTCGACCGCTGCTTCACCTCGGTTCAGACCCGGGCGATCAAGACGCTGAACCTAGCGCTTGAGGAAATGGGCCGCCTCTGGCTGCCGGTCGAAAAGGACTGGCGCCTCAATGAGCGCCATTATGGCGGCCTTACCGGCCTCAACAAGGCAGAGACCGCTGCCAAGCATGGCGATGCGCAGGTGAAGGTCTGGCGCCGCAGCTTCGACATTCCGCCGCCGGTGCTGGAGCCGGGCGGCGAGTTCGACCTGTCGAAGGACCGCCGCTATGACGGCATCGCCATCCCCTCGACGGAGTCCCTGAAGGACACCATCGCCCGCGTGCTGCCCTATTGGGAAAGCCGCATCGTACCGGAGCTGAAGGCGGGCAAGCGCGTACTCATCTCGGCTCATGGCAATTCGCTGCGCGCTTTGGTGAAGCATTTGTCGGGCATTCCGGACGATGAGATCACCGAACTGGAAATCCCGACCGGTCAGCCGATCGTCTATGACCTGGCCGACGATCTGACCGCCAAGGACCGCTATTATCTGTCGGAGCGTTAAGTCCGCAAATCCCGCATTGCCCCTTGCCGGTCCTCCGGCTAAGGGGCTTTGCTTTCCGCGCCATCAGGGGAAGTCAGGCGAATGACCGGAGAGAGCGCCGCCACCGTCGGCATTATCATGGGATCGAGATCCGATTGGGAAACCATGCGCCACGCGGCCGAGACGCTGAGCGCGCTTGGCGTCCCGCACGAATGCAAGGTCGTGTCCGCTCATCGCACGCCGCAACGCCTTTATGACTATGCGACCGGCGCGGTTTCCCGTGGTCTGAAGGTCATCATCGCCGGGGCAGGGGGCGCGGCCCATCTTCCCGGTATGACCGCGTCTATGACCCGCCTTCCAGTTCTTGGCGTGCCAGTGGAATCCAAGGCGCTCAAGGGCATGGATTCCCTGCTTTCCATCGTCCAGATGCCCGGTGGCATCCCTGTCGGCACCCTTGCCATCGGCAAGCCCGGCGCGATCAATGCGGCGCTGCTCGCCGCCTCGATTCTCGCCACCACTGATGATGCGCTGGCCGAACGGCTGGACATGTGGCGCGAAAAACAGACCGACGATGTCGCAGAGACGCCAGAATAAGATGACGACCATCGCGCCCGGTTCCACCATCGGCATCCTTGGCGGCGGCCAGCTCGGCCGGATGATCGCGATCGCCGCCGCGCAGCTTGGCTACCGCACGCATATCTATGCGCCGGAAGAAAGCGGCCCCGCCGCAGACGTGTCCCGCTCCTGGACTCGCGGCGCCTATGAGGATGCCGCCGCGCTCGCCGCCTTCGCCGACAGCGTCGACGTCGTCACCTACGAGTTCGAGAATATCGACCCTTCTGCCGTCGAAGTCCTTTCCACCCACGGCCTCGTTCGCCCCGGCGCGCAGGCGCTCCGCGTGGCGCAGGACCGCCTCGCCGAGAAGAATTTCGTCCGTGATCTCGGCGGCCTCACCGCGCCCTTCGCGTCGGTCGAAAGCCTTGATGATCTCCATCAGGCCATCGCCGCGATCGGCAGCCGTGCGATCCTGAAGACCAACCGCATGGGCTATGATGGCAAGGGGCAGGCGCGCATCAATGATCCCGCGGACGCTCCCGCCGCCTGGGACGCCATCGGCCAGCAAAGCGCGATCCTGGAAGGTTTCGTGACTTTCGAGGAGGAGTTTTCCGTCATCCTCGTGCGCGGCGCGGGCGGCGAAGTTCGCTTCTGGGATTCGCCCGCCAACGTCCATGTCGATGGCATACTCTCCACCTCCACCGCCCCCGCTGGCCCCCGCATAGAGGTACAAGTTGAAGCGGCGCGCGCCCTGGCTGCGCAGGTGGCGCAAGCGCTCGGTTATGTCGGCGTCCTGACGCTGGAATTCTTCGCCAGCGCCGATGGCCCCGTCTTCAACGAAATGGCGCCCCGCGTCCACAATAGCGGCCACTGGACGATCGAGGGCGCGGTCACCAGCCAGTTCGAAAACCATGTCCGCGCCATCTGCGGCCTGCCGCTGGGCGACACTAGACTGGCGGCACGGCGAGTGCAGATGCACAACCTCATCGGTGAAGAAGCCGACGCTTGGGCTGCGATCCTGTCCGATCCCGCCGCGCATCTGCACCTCTATGGCAAGCATGAGGCCCGCCCTGGTCGCAAGATGGGCCACGTCACCCGGCTTACCCTGTGAGCGAGGCCCAGGAAGTCGTCCTTGTCCTCGCCCGTGCCGATAATGGCGTGATCGGCAAGGACGGGGGGCTGCCCTGGCGGTTGCCCGCCGACCTCAAGCATTTCAAGGCGCTGACCATCGGCCACCCAATGATCATGGGGCGCAAGACCTTCGACAGCCTGCCCGGCCTGCTGCCCGGCCGCCGCCACATCGTCCTAACCCGCGATACTGGCTGGATCGGGGAGGGGGCAGAAATCGCGCATGACGTCACGTCCGCCCTTCGCCTCGCCGACGGCCCCGCCGCCATGGTGATCGGCGGCGCAGAGGTCTATCAGCTCTATCTGCCCCACGCTGACCGCATTGAACTAACGGAAGTGCATTTCGATGCCCCCGGCGACGCCGTGATCCCTTATCCCGACACTACGCAGTGGGAGGAGGCAGCCCGCGCCGATCATCCGGCGGAGGGCGCCTATCCCGCCTACAGCTTCGTCACTTTCCGCCGCCGCGCTGCGCCATGATGTCGCATTGCCAGCGCCCGACCATCTCCCTATAGCCAGCGCCATGGAGCGGCTGGAAAGCGGCGTCCCGATCCCTGCCCATTTGCGCGGGAGCATCATGGCGCTGGGCAATTTTGACGGATTTCACCTCGGTCATCAGGCTGTCGTTGGCCGCGCGGTGGAGCGTGCCCGCGCGGAAGGCCGTCCCGTCATCGTCGCGACGTTCGACCCGCATCCGATGCGCCTGTTTCGCCCGGAAAACCCCTGGTTCCGCCTCACCAGCCTGGACCAGCGGCAGCGCCTGTTCGCCGCCGCCGGTGCCGACGCGATGTTGGTATTCGCCTTCACCCGCCAACTCGCCGCCTTGAGTCCTCAGGATTTCGTCGATCTGCTGGTAGACGGCATGGGCGTCGCGGGTGTGGTCACGGGACAGGATTTCACCTTTGGCCACGGCCGCACCGGCACTGTCGCCACGCTTGCCGAACTCGGCGCCGCGCGGGGCATGAGCGCCGAAGCCGTCGCGCCGATCACGGACGAAGGCGGGGAGGTGGTCTCCTCCAGCCGCATCCGTGCCGCTCTAAAAGCCGGAGACTGCGCCACGGCAACGCGGCTGTTGACACGCCCCTTCGCGGTGCAAGGGCTGGTCCAGCATGGCGACAAGGTCGGCCGCACGATTGGCTTCCCCACCGCCAATGTCGATCTCGGCCATTACATCCGCCCGGCCTATGGCATCTATGCGGTACGCGGCCTGCTGCCCGATGGCCGTGTCCTCGACGGCGCGGCCAATCTCGGCATCCGTCCCAGCTTCGATCCGCCGAAGGAATTGCTGGAGCCGCACTTCTTCGATTTCTCCGAAAGCCTCTACGATCAATGCATCGAGGTGCAGTTGATCGAATTCCTCCGACCCGAAGCGAAATATGAAGGCCTGGAAGCCCTCACGGCCCAGATCGCCAGGGACTGCGACGCCGCGCGGCAAATCCTTGCGAGAACGCCGCACCTCGCCTAATGCCCGCCCATTCATTTCCAACCCCGTTCGCTTCGAGCGAAGTCGAGAAGCAGATAGTGCAGCGCCGCGTTTCTCGACTGCGCTCGAAACGAACGGAAGTCTGTAGATAGTCCCACATGACCGACCAGCCTCGCCAAGAAACCAAAGACTATAAAAGCACCGTATTCCTTCCCGTAACCGACTTCCCGATGAAGGCGGGCCTTGCGCAAAAGGAACCGGCGATCCTCGCGCGCTGGGAAGAAATGGACCTGTACGGCAAGCTGCGCGAACGGCGGAAGGGCCGCGAACGCTTCATCCTCCACGACGGCCCGCCCTATGCCAATGGCGACATCCACATGGGCCATGCGATGAACAAGGTGCTGAAGGACATCATCGTCCGCAGCCAATCCTTGCTTGGCAAGGACGCGCCCTATGTCCCCGGCTGGGACTGCCACGGCCTTCCGATCGAATGGAAGATCGAGGAGGAATATCGCAAGAAGAAGCAGAATAAGGACGAGGTTCCCGCGCAGGAATTCCGCGCCCAATGCCGCGCCTATGCGGACAAGTGGGTCGGCGTGCAGAAGGAGCAGTTCAAGCGCCTCGGCGTCATGGGCGACTGGAACGATCCCTATCTCACCATGAAGTTCGATGCCGAAGCTACCATCGTGTCTGAACTGCTGAAGTTCGCTGAGAGCGGCCAGCTCTATCGCGGCGCCAAGCCCGTCATGTGGTCCCCGGTCGAAAAAACCGCGCTGGCCGAGGCGGAAGTCGAATATGAGGATATCGTCTCGACGCAGATCGACGTGGCGTTCGAGATCGTCGAAGCACCGAACGCGCCTGAACTGGTCGGCGCGCATGCGGTGATCTGGACGACGACGCCCTGGACGATCCCGGTCAATCAGGCTTTGGCCTATGGGCCGGAGGTCGACTATGTGTTGCTTGAAGGGGAGGGCCGCAAGTTCATCGTCGCCGAAGCGCTGATCGGCGCGTTCAAGGAGCGCTCTGGTCTGGTCCATGCCCAGCCCCACAAGCACTTCAAAGGCGCCGAACTCGCCGGAGCCGTCGCCCGCCACCCGATGCACGCCCTCGGCGGCTTCTTTGCCAAGCCGCGCCCGTTCCTCCCGGGCGATTTCGTCACCACCGACGCGGGCACCGGCCTCGTCCACATGGCACCCGACCATGGCGAGGACGACTTCGCGCTCTGCAAGGCGAACGGCATCAACCCGGTGTTCGCCGTCGAGAATGACGGGAAATATCGCGAGGACTGGCTCTGGCTCGGCGGTCAGGGAAGCGTCATCAATCCGAAATTCGTCAGCAAGGACGGCCCGATCTGCACCGATCTGCGCGAAGCGGGCGGCCTGCTCGCCGCGTCCGATGACTTCAAGCACAGCTATCCCCATAGCTGGCGCTCCAAGGCCAAGATTATCTTCCGCTGCACCCCGCAATGGTTCATCCCAATGGACCGCGCGATCAGCGATGGCGTAATCCCACGCTGCGCCGAGGAAGAGGCCATCCTCGCCCGCCAAGGCAATGGCGCGACCCTGCGTGGTACGGCGCTCGACGCGATCGAGAACACCCGCTGGGTGCCCGAACGGTCGATCAACCGCATCCGCTCGATGGTGGAGGGCCGCCCCGACTGGGTCATCAGCCGCCAGCGCGCCTGGGGCGTGCCTATCGCCCTCTATGTCCACCGCAAGACCGGCGAGTATCTCGTTGATAAATCCGTGAATCAGCGTATCGTTGAAGCCTTCAAGGCAGGGGGCGCGGATGCTTGGTTCGGCGCTGACCATCAGGCGTTGCTCGGCCCCGACTACGACCTCAACGACTATGAGGTGGTCAACGACATTCTCGACGTCTGGTTCGACAGCGGTTCGACCCACAGCTTCGTTGTAGAAAGCCGCTATGGCGAAGGCGTCCGCGCCGATCTGTACCTCGAAGGGTCCGACCAGCATCGCGGCTGGTTCCAGTCCTCCCTGCTCGAAAGCAGCGGCACCCGTGGCCGCGCGCCTTATGACGCCGTCCTCACCCACGGCTTCGCGCTGGACGGGCAGGGGCGCAAAATGTCGAAGAGCCTCGGCAATGTAGTCGATCCGCTGAAGGTCATCGCCGAAAGCGGCTCCGACATCCTGCGCGTATGGGTTGCCAGTACCGACTATTTCGATGACGTCCGCATCGGCAAGGAAGTGCTGGCTGGCTCATCCGACGCATACCGAAAACTTCGCAATACTTTCCGTTACTTGCTAGGCGCTCTTTCGGATTTTTCGGAAGAAGAGAGGCTGCCCGTCACGGAAATGCCGGAGTTGGAGCGCTACATGCTCCACCGCCTCGCGGCTCTCGACGCAGAGCTTAAGGGCGTGGTCGAAAAGGCTGCGGGAAGCGAAAACTGGCTAGAGTTCAGCCGCTACACCCGCGCGCTGTTCGATTTCGCCAATAGCGACCTCTCGGCCTTCTTCTTCGACATCCGCAAGGACTGCCTCTACTGCGACGCGAAGACCGATCCCAAGCGCCGTGCCTATCGCACCGTGCTCGACACGCTCTTCCACGCGCTCGTCCGCTACGCCGCGCCGATCATCCCTTTCACGGCTGAGGAAGTTTGGCAAAGTCGCTATCCAAACCACGAAGAAAGCGTGCATTTTCTGGAATGGCCAGAGGTTGACGCAGCTTGGCTTAACCAAGGCTTGGACGACAAATGGACTGAAATCCGCAACCAGCGTGATCAGGTCAATGAAGCCATCGAACCCCTCCGCCGCGAAAAGGTCATCCGCTCCAGCCTTGAAGCCGATGTGGCCATGGGCATGAAGGTTGCCAGCGACGGTGTGAACTTCGCCGAAATCGCCATCGTCGCCCGCATCGAAACGGGTGTCGGAGACGGCATCGTGGTCAAGCCGAGCGAGTGGCACAAATGCGGTCGCTGCTGGCGTCTGCTGCCCGAAGTCGAGGAGGACGGCACACTCTGCAACCGCTGCGACGAAGTGCTGGCAGGTTGAAAACCTTCTGTCCTACAGGCGCAGGCTTCGGCTATAGCCCACGGCCTACCGCCCGGCGGCAGGTGAACAATATTATGATGGCGCTTTTCAGGGATATGTTCGTGTCACCTTCATCACCAAAAAAGCATGTGGTGCGCCACTGATGGCAACTGTCAATCACCGCCCGCTCGGCCTGATCGTCGCGATCGTCACGCTCGCGCTGGACCAGCTCATCAAATATACCGTCACCTATCCGCTCGCGCTCAAGAGCCGGATGGATGAAGGGATCGAGATCCTGCCGATATTCCGCCTGCGCTGGCTGGAAAATCGTGGGGTTTCGATGGGCTTCTTCCATGCCGACACGAACATGATGCGCTGGCTTCTCGTGGGCATGACGATGCTGATCGCTGGCTTTGTCGGCGTGTGGATGTGGCGGGAAAAGGCGCGGCAGGATGTCGCGGCCCTTGGGTTGGTCCTCGGGGGTGCCATTGGAAATATCGTTGATCGTGTTCGCTTGGGCTATGTTGTCGATTATGCCGATCTGCACTTTGGCGAATGGCGGCCATTTCTCATATTCAACCTGGCCGACGCCGCGATCACGATCGGCGTGCTGATCCTGCTTGCACGGGCGTTGCTGCTGCGCGAGAAGAGCGCAAAGACGGAGTCACTGAACTGATGCGTAAACTGATCCTCGCCGCTGGCCTGATTTCCATGCTGTCCGCCTGCGGTGGCGGCGGCGGCCTGTTTAATCGGGCTCGCCCCGATGAGTTCGCCGTCTCGCGTCAGGCGCCGCTCGTGATCCCGCCTGATTATGCGCTGGTCCCGCCTGCGCCGGGTACGCCTGCCGCTGCGTCGGTTGATTCGAGCCGTGCTGCCATGGAAACCATGTTCGGCGGTCCTGCCCAGCGCAGCGCGGCTGAAAGCGCGGCGTTGAACGAAGCAGGCCGTGCCAATGCGGCGGCAGGCATCCGCTCCTCCGTTGGCGATCCGGGCACGGAAGTCGTCGACAAGGGCGCCGCGACCCGCGAAATCATCGCCGCGCCGGAAGGTGACGGGCAGGACGCCCGCGCTGCGATCCCGCAGCAGTAAGGCAGTAAGAAACTAGGGCTGGCTCTCGACGAAGTTCTTGAGCCTGCCCAAAGTCTCGTCCCACTGGCTTGAGACCTGAGCAAGCCAATCTCGCGCGTCCGCGATCGCTTCAGGCTCGAGGGTGAAAAGCACCTCACGCCCGGATCGTGTGCGGCGCACCAGTCCCGCGCCCAGCAGGACGTCGAGATGCTTCGCAACCGCTTGACGGCTGATCAGCAGGCCCTCACCCAATTGCGCGATCGATCGTTCCGTCCCATCGGAAAGCCGCCCAATCAACCCTAAGCGTGTGACGTCACCCAATGCGGCAAACAGCCGCGCAGGCGCTTCCTCAACCTTCAACATATTTTCGGATATTCTTCACCTGCTCTGCCCAACCGCCGTCGTTGGAGCGCATGACATTACTCCTGCGCGGCTCAGGCACCTTGTCAAACCCGCTTTCCGTGACCGTCAGCAATGTGCCGCTGCCCGCGGGTTCAAGCAGAAACTCGACCAACGTCCATTCCGGCACCGGTACGCCGCTGTCCATCAACTGCTTGTCTCCGCCAGTCGCAGGCCATTCAAAGGCAAAGCGCCTCATGGGCTCGATTGCAACGACCCGCGCTTCCCAGCGATATTCTTCAAAACCGGGATAGGTCATATGCCCCGTCGATGCCTGACCCGCGACAAAAGGCTGATCCAGAGCGACCTGAAACCAGGCTCCGAACTTTTCATGATCAATCAGCGCGTCCCAAACTCGTTCGACCGACGCGGCGATTTCGATGCTTTTACTGATAGAATCCACCATATAAGCAACCTCCAGGCTGCTTATATGCGTTTTGCTTCCTGATATGCAACCATTTGGTTGTTCCTAGGCCCGGGCTTCTGACGCTATACCGGCGCTGTTATGCCGTAACGCCGTCAACACGGTGTCGATGATCGCTGCTGCATCCAGCCGCGCGTCTGCATATTGCAATTCCGGCTTGTCCTGATCCTGGAAAACATCCGGCAGGCGCAGCGTACGCAGCTTCAGGCCATTGTCGATCAGCCCCAGATCACTCGCCAGCGTCAACACATGGGCGCCCAAGCCCCCGATGGCGCCTTCCTCTACCGTCACGGCAACTTCGTGGGTGGTGAGCAGGCGACGGATCATCGCTTCGTCCAAGGGCTTGGCGAAGCGCAAATCCGCTACCGTGGTGGATAGGCCCTTCGCTTCCAGCGCCTCAGCGGCGCGCAGCGCTTCCTCAAGACGGGTGCCGAGCGACAATATGGCGACTTGTCGGCCGTCCCGGACGATTCGTCCCTTGCCGATCTCCAGCTTCTCGGGCGTCGCGGGTAACGGCACGCCCACGCCATTGCCACGTGGATAACGGACGGCGATCGGCCCGCTGTCATGAGTGGCGCAAGTGCGGACCATGTGGACCAGCTCTGCTTCGTCGGAAGCGGCCATAACGACCATATTGGGAAGCGTGGCGAGGTAGGTGATGTCGAAGCTGCCCGCATGGGTTGAACCGTCTGCACCCACCAGCCCGGCCCGATCGATAGCAAAGCGCACCGGGAGATTCTGGATCGCGACATCATGCACGACCTGATCATAGGCGCGCTGGAGAAAGGTCGAATAGATCGCGCAGAAAGGCCGCATGCCCTGTGCCGCAAGCCCAGCAGCGAAGGTCACCGCATGCTGTTCGGCAATCCCCACGTCGAAGGAACGTTCAGGGAAAGCCTCCGCGAACTTGTCGAGACCCGTACCCGACGGCATGGCAGCGGTAATCGCGCAGATAGTGCTATCGCGCCGGGCCTCGGCGACCAGGGCGTTGGCAAACACCGCAGTATAGCTGGGCGGCCCCGGAGGTGCCTTTGCTTGCGCACCGGTGATGACGTCGAACTTTTGGACGCCATGATATTTGTCTGCTGCCGCTTCCGCTGGAGCGTAGCCTTTGCCTTTCTGGGTCACGACATGAACGAGGCACGGCCCTTCAGCGGCATCGCGGACATTTTCCAGAACGGGTATCAACTGATCGAGATTATGGCCGTCGACAGGGCCGACATAGTAGAAGCCCAGTTCCTCGAACAAGGTCCCACCCATCGCCATGCCGCGGGCAAATTCATCGGTTTTGCGGGCGGCATTGTGGAGGGGGCGGGGCAATTTGCGCGCAAGCCGCTTGGCTAGGTCGCGCAGGCCCAGAAATTCGCGGCTCGATACCAGGCGCGCGAGGTAGGCGGAAAGGCCGCCAACCGGGGGGGCGATCGACATGTCATTGTCGTTCAGGATCACGATCAGCCTGTTTCCGGCCTCGCGCGCGTTATTCATGGCTTCATACGCCATGCCCGCGGACATGGCGCCGTCGCCGATCACTGCTATGCCCTTGCCCGGCTTGCCTGCGAGCTTGCTGGCCACGGCAAAGCCCAGTGCCGCGCTGATGGATGTCGAACTATGGGCCGCGCCGAAGGGGTCATATTCACTTTCGGCCCGCTTGGTGAAGCCCGAAAGGCCGCCGCCCTGGCGAAGGGTACGGATGCGGTCGCGCCGACCGGTCAGGACCTTATGCGGATAGCATTGGTGGCCCACATCCCAGACCAGCTTGTCATTGGGCGTGTCGAAAACATAATGGATGGCGGTGGTGAGTTCGACCACTCCCAGCCCTGACCCCAGGTGGCCGCCAGTCACCCCGACGGCAGAAATCACCTCCTGCCGGAGTTCGTCGGCAAGCTGAGGGAGCTGCTCGGGCTTGAGCGTGCGCAGATCCGCGGGCCAGGTGACCTGGTCGAGCAGCGGCGTTGTGGGACTGTCATTCATTAAAGGCATAGACTCCCAAGCGCGCTAAGCCGTTCCGGATCAAAGCGCAACGCCTGCGTCACGCCACGCACTTGGCGCAGGTCCCGAGTATCTCGATCACGGGCCGTTCTGCCCGGAATCCTTGATGTTCCGCCACGGCGCGGACGTTGTTCGTCACCACATCGTTATCGACATGGGTCGCTTCCTTGCAGTTGCGGCAGACGAGGAAGATGCAATCATGATGGCAGCCCGGATGTGCGTTGGCGATATAGGCGTTCGCGCTTTCCACGCGCATGGCAATGTTGTTCGCCACGAACAGGTCGAGGATACGATAGACGCTGTTCGGCGCCACTCGCTTTCCGCGAACCTTGGAGACGCTGTCGGCAATGTCATAGGCCGACGTCGGCTTTTCTTCGGCGGCGAGCGCATCGAATATCGCAGCGCGCATCGGCGTCCACTGCTCGTTCTGCGCTTCCAGCGCGTTGCGGGCTGCGTCGGCCAGGCTTGCGCCAGTGGGTTCGTGATGATGATGGTGTTCGGCCATATGGGTCAATCTATGCGTGGGTGGGTTTGGGGGCAAGGGCGGCCTGTCAGGCGCGCCAATAGGCCCAAGCCGCCCACAACCACCCCGCAATCATCAACGTGCCACCGATAGGCGTCACAGCGCCTAGCCAGCGGGGACCTCCTGCGGCCATGGCATAAAGGGTGAATGCAAACATCGCGGCACCCGCCAGAAGCAGCAACGCCGGGCCGCGCGCGCCATTAGACAGTGTCAGTGCGGCAACTGCGTGGATCAACTGATATAAGCCGCCAGTCCGCAACCATTCAGCCGCTTCGTGGCTGGATGCGCCATGGGCACCGAAAGCGCCAGCAGCGATGGCGAGTGCTGCTGAAAGCGAGGCCAGGACCGGGATCATGCGTTTTCCTCTTCTTCTCCCCGAGCCATCAGGCGCATCCGCCTGCCGGGCCTGAACATCAGTTCCTTGGCGGCCAGCAACGTTCCTTGCTCGCCCTGGACCGTCAGCCGCTGATCGTCATTTTCGCGATATTTGCGTTCAACCTCTTCTATTTCCGCCTGCGGCACGCCCAGCGTGTCCATCGCCTGGATTCCCATGCAAATGGCGGATTCGAAAACCTCGCGGACAATCCCTGCAAGATCCATATCCTTCAACGCGAGCAATTGCCGCCGGTCGAAGGCGCGAACGAGCAGTGCGGCCTGAGGGAATGCCTCGGCGATAGGTTCCAGTACCCGGCTGTCCAGCGACGGATCGTCATGGCAGAAAGCGATCAAGCGAGCTTCTTCGGCTCCGGATCGGCGGAGCAAATCGATTCGCGTGCCATCGCCATAATAGACTTTCATGTCGAACCGGCTCGATACCTCGATCTGGGCGGGCTTCTTGTCGATCAATACGACCTCGAACCCGTGCCCCATCAGCATCTGGGCCACAGTCTGTCCGAAACGCCCATAGCCCACGATGATCGCGGTTCCGCGCGTTGCCTCGTCCGGGCCAGCGGGATTCCGCTGACCTTTCGGCTGCGCGAACTCCAGCCTTCGGGCAAAGAGCATGAGAAATGGCGTCGTGGCCATGGAAAAGGTCACAATCGCGCTGAACAGGCTGGCGCCCTGAGGAGCGATCAAAAGGGCCTTTTGCGCCTGGGCGAAAAGAACAAAGCCGAATTCGCCGCCCTGGCTGAGCAACAGGCCCGCGCCGATCGCCTGCGTCCATTCCATGCCGAACAGCCGGGCAAGGCCGGTGATCAGCAATGCCTTTGTCATGACGAGCATCACCGCCATGCCGATGACGAACAAGGGGTTCGCCGCGACAGCATGCAGGTCCAGCACCATCCCGACCGCGAGGAAGAACAGACCCAGCAGGATCGATCGGAATGGTTCTACATCCGCTTCGATTTCATGCCGATAGGGGGAGTCGGCCAGCATCACGCCTGCGACGAACGCGCCCAGCGCCGTCGACAGGTGAAGCGCATGCATGAGGGCAGCGGCGGCAAGAACCGTGAACAATCCGACTGCCACGAACAATTCACGCTCGCCCAACCGTCCCACTAGCTGAAGCAGAGGGCGAAGGATGAAACGCCCAGCCAGTACCAGTCCTGCGATGGCAGCAACCGTATGGCCCGCAAGTTGGATGCCTGGAGGGCCTCCAACATCCGCGGGGTTGCGTGACAATGCCGCCACTATGGTGATTAGCGGGACGATCGACAGATCCTGAAAAAGCAGGATCGAAAAGACTTTCTCGCCAAAAGGAGAGTTGATGCGTCCACTGCTTTTAAGGCTGGGCAGAACCTGTGCCGTGGAAGACAGCGCCAGGGGGAGGCCGAGCGCGATAGCTGCGCCCCAGGTGAAGCCGGTCGAAAAATAGATGATCGCGGTCAAAGCCAAACCGCAGAGCACCACCTGAGCAAGGCCAAGGGCAAAGATGTCACGTTTCAATCGCCAGAGCCGTGCCGGATGAAGTTCAAGGCCGACGAGGAAAAGCAGCAGGACGATGCCGATTTCGGCAATCGCCAGCTTCGATTCCGCCCCGCCTACCAGGCCAAGACCTTGTGGGCCGACCAACGCCCCGGCAACCAGATAGCCCAGCACTGCGCCAAGGCCGAAACGGCGAAACAGCATGACGAACAGCACCGCCGCCCCCAGCAGGATTACGCCTTCAGACAGCAGGAGGTCGGTTGCGTTGAGGGGCGCGTGCGCCGCCGCCGCAGGGGGAGTAGGCATCAGGCCTCCGCCGCGCGTGCGGCTTCTGCCACCGCCTCGAAACTAAGCCGGATGGAGGCGTGACGCGCCGGATATCCACGGGCTGGAGCGAGGACGGTCAACCCCGGCCAGAAATTCAGATCATCGCCTTCGCCAGTGAGATACGCAGTCAACTTGTCTCGCGCGGTCTCGAGTTCGGCTGTTGTCAGGCCAATTGCCTGAGCCGACATAAGCGCAGCCGAAGCCTGGCCGAGTGCGCAGGCTTTAACGTCCAGACCTAGCTCGACCAGCTTCCCACCTTCCATTCTTACGTCAGCTGTCACTCGTGATCCGCAAGTGGGCGATCGTTTTTCTGCGGTTGCCTGCGGCTGTGCCAGTCGCCGGTGATGCGGGATACTGGCGGCGAGGCGCAATATGTCCTTGTTGTAGAGGGGGGCGCTCATCCTTCCCCTGTAGGACAGCTAGGCCGCCTGAGAAAGGCCGCAGATATCATCGGTAGATTATTCGCAGTTTGGCTGCGGCATTGGCGGCATGTCGTCGCGCCGTGGCATGCCGCCAGCCCAGCTCACCCGTCAATCACATCAAGGTTCCTGGTCTCCATCGGTCGGCTGTGTCGGCACGATCCGCGGCGGCGGCGTAGCCGGGACGGCGGGGGCGGGTGGCGCTTCAGGCTGGCCGATGGGCAGGCGCAGCTGATTGGGGCCTATGTTGACCGACACCCCGTCCTCATCGACACCCAGGCTCATATTGCCCAGGCCCCCTTCCACCGTCACATTGGCGATTGCGTTGACGAGGTCGCTATCCTGTTGTTCGGGCGGTGTTTCGACAGGTTCGTTGATTGCTCCGGCCATGAAGTTTCGCCAGATGCGCGCAGGAACGCCGCCGCCTGCCGCGCCGCCGGGGAGCGGGGCATTATCATCATTGCCGATCCAGACGGCCGTCACCAGCCCACCGGCATAACCGACGAAGATCGCGTCACGGCTATCCTGAGTGGTTCCCGTCTTGCCGAATGTGCTGGTGCGAAGTGCCGCTGCGCTGCCCGTTCCCCGGTTTGCGGCTGACGACAACAGATCGCGGATCATTTCGAGCTGATCCTGGCTGAAGTGACGCTGACGGCTCATCAGGCGGCCGAACCACCCCTGTTCTTCCGGAGGCAGGCCGTGGGCGATGACGGGATAGGCACCCGCAGCCACGGTGGCATAAGTCTGCGCGAGCTGGATGAGCGGAATTTCGGACGTGCCCAGCGCAAGGCTGAGATCTTCTGTCAGCGGTGCCGTGATGCCCAGGTCGCGCGCCACCTTTATGACAGCATCAACGCCCACCTTTTGTGTCAATCTGACTGCCGCCACATTGCTCGACGCCGCGAATGCCTGACGCAAGGTGATGCGCCCGCGATATTTGCCGCCGTGGTTGGCGGGCCGATAGGTCCCGCTGGTGATCGGCGTGTCCTCGATAAAATCCTCCGGCGTCATTCCGGATCGGAATGCGGCCAGATATACGAAGAGCTTGAAGGTCGATCCGGGCTGCCGCTTTGCTTGCACGGCCCGGTTGAAGCTGCTGGCGCGATAATTTTTGCCGCCGACCATGGCCACGACGCTGCCGTCGGGCTTCATCGCCACCAGAGCTGCTTCGGCCTGGCCCAGAGGTGCCCGGCGGATTGCGGCTTCGGCCAGGCGCTGGACCCGCCAGTCGAGCGTTGTTGGAACAGTCTGTGCTCCATAAACCGCGCCCGCGCGGTCCCGCGCCTCGGGCAGCACCCAGTCGGCGAAATAAGTGCCGGTCGTCGGATCGGGCGTTTCGCGCACGTCCAGCCGCGCTGGGCGCAGCCCGTTGCGTTCGGCCTTGCTGATATAGCCAGCGTCCACCATCGCCTGCGTCACGAGGGCGGCGCGCTCCCGTGCTCCTTTCAGATTTGTAGTCGGCGCGAGGCGAGAGGGCGCCTTCAGCAATCCCGCGAGCATTGCGGCCTGCGGAATGGTGAGCCGTTCGGGCTGGCGGCTGAAATAGTGCAGCGAAGCCGCGCGCAATCCATAGACATTGTCGCCGAAATAGACGTTCGACAGATAGCGTTCGAAAATCTGATCCTTGGTCAACCATGCTTCCAGCCAGAAGGCAATCAGCGCCTCCCGCGCTTTTCGTCCGAAAGTTCGGTCGCTGGAAAGGAACACACCCTTGGCAAGCTGCTGGGTGATGGTGCTCCCTCCCTGCGACGAACCGTCCGACCATAGATTATGCCAAGCGGCTCGTACTATGCCTCTCGGATCGACGCCCCAATGGCTGTAAAAGCGCCTATCTTCGATCGCCATGAAAGCTTGAGGCACATGTTTGGGCAGTTCTGCCATCGAAACGGGGCGATCGATTATCGCGCCGCGACGGGCGATGAGATGACCGTCGGCGGACATAAGGCTGACGCTTGGCGGTGCGATCGGCTTCAACGATCGAGAAAGCGGCGCGGTGACTGCCAGCCAGGCTATCACGAGCATCAGCAGTGCGAGCAGTCCAGCGATGATCCATCCTGTGACATGCAACCGCCTTCGCCAGGGCGTGGATGGAGCGAAGGCGCTGGGTGGCCCTGCTCCGAACTCGCGGGGTGGCTGATCGGGCTGAGGCGCGGGCAGGGGATCTTTCATTGGCTCCAGCATGCTGTATTATCAGATTGATACAGTCAATAGCGTCCTGTCTCGGGACACTCTCGGGTTAACCACGATAATGGGTGGCCGAAATGGTGAATCAGGCGTTAACTCGATGCCATGCGAACGCGTCCGCTTATCCTTACGAACGAAGCTGCCCGCCATCCTTTTCGTCAGCGGCTCCCTCGTCACGTCCTGACGGTGAAGGAAGTTTCGGCCTCCACCTCGGACGAGAGTGACTGGAAGCTATTTGTCCTCAGCTTCTGCGCATTTTTTACGGCATTCTACAGCTTCATCTTCTGATCCGGGGGCCTCAGTCGCAGGCTTTGTGAAGGGTCCATGCGATCCATGCGCAGGGGAGGCATAGCGCCGCCACCAGCAAAAGCTGGTCGATGACAGACATGCCTGCGATGCTGAGGCCAATTGCAAAAAATGATCCGAGAACCATGGCGCCTGAATTGACGATGTTGTTAGCGGCTACGGTGCGGGCAGCTTCGCACTTTTCGACCGTCGTCGTGAGGAATGCATAAAGCGGCACCACGAACATGCCGCCGAATGTCGCCACACCAAGCAGACATGCCGATAATGCTAGCGCCAGGGGATGGGCAAGAAAGCCCTTCAGCGAAAGCATCGCGCCGCTTCCGTCAGGCGTCCATAGATCACACACAATGTGAAATGCGACGATGCACAGGCCCATGCCAATGACGGATGCGGGTGCGTAACGCGCCGACACATGCCCCTGTAGCAGCCGGTTGATCGCAATCGATCCAATCGCGATGCCCACGGAAAAGATCGCCAGGAACAAGCTGGCCACCGACTTGTCCGCCGCCAGCACATTTTTGACGAGCGGCGGGAACTGGATGAACAGGATTGAGCCGACGGCCCAGAAGACGCTGATTGCCATGATGGCCAGATAGAGGCGCCGGATATGCATTGTACCCCGCACCAGCGCGATCGATGACCGGATGATGTGGAAGTCGATCGGCTGCCTTTCCAGCAACGAAGGCGCGGGTGGAACTTCTCGGCCTGCCACATAGCCGATCGCAGCTGTCACGACGATGCCGATGGCTGCGACCTCCACGGGAATCAGGCCCGCCAGGATCGTTCCGGCAAGGATGGCGATATAAGTTCCAGCCTCTACCAGGCCTGTGCCGCCAAGCACTTCGTCATCATGCAGGTGCTGAGGCAGGATGGCGTATTTGATCGGGCCGAAGAAAGTGGAATGGACGCCCATGGCAAAGAGTGCGCAAAGCAACAGCGGAATGGCCACGCCATGGATCGCTATGCCGCTCCAGATCAGCCCCAGGCCAACGGCGCCAACCAGCATTATGGCGATCTCGGCTGCTTTTACATATCGTATGATGACGGCCTTGTCCCGCTGATCGGCGAGTTGGCCCGACAGCGCGGACAGAAGGAAAAACGGCAGGATGAATATGCCCGTCGCCAAGGCGCTGAACCAGGTTTCCGACCGTTCGTCATTATAGACGCTGTACACGACGAACAGCACCATCGCATTTTTGAACAGGTTGTCGTTAAAGGCCCCGAGCAATTGAGTGATGAAAAGCGGCAGGAAACGTCGCTTGTTAAGGAGCCTGAGTGAGGCTTGCATAGGCAAGAAGGTCTTCTTCGCTGTGGACGAGCGGAGCGGGGTCTAGCGGCTGCCGCGTCGGCTGTCCAACGCATCCGGATGAGAAGCGGTCGAGCCCCTCATCACGGCTGCTTGTGCTATGCGGCGGACTGTGGCAGTCCGCCGCCATGCTGACGCTGCCCAATCTGCTGACGCTTTCGCGGATACTGACCGTCCCGTTGCTTGTCGCGTTGCTCTGGCCCGCAGAGGTCGGTGCTCGCTGGACGACCGGCTATGCCTTTGCCTTTGGGCTTTATTGTTTGATGGGCATCACCGACTATTTCGATGGCTATCTGGCGCGAGCCCAAGGAACCGTTTCGAAGCTGGGCGTCTTTCTGGATCCCATCGCCGACAAGATCATGGTGGGCGCAGTCATCTTGATGTTGGCCGCCACTCGGGACATCGCGGGTATTCACATTGCTGCCGCCATGATCATTCTACTGCGTGAAATCGCCGTGTCAGGGCTGCGGGAGTTTTTGGCAGGACTTCAGGTTTCCGTGCCGGTGTCCCGCTTGGCCAAATGGAAAACCACCTTTCAACTGATAGCCTTGGGCGCACTGATCCTGGCGGGCGCGGTGCCCGCATTTCCCTTGGTTCAGTTGCTGGGTATCGTGACCCTCTGGGCCGCAGCAATACTGACTTTGATCACCGGTTGGGACTATCTGCGGGTCGGTATCAAGCATATGGACTGATGCGTGGTTAAACTCGAAATCCTCTATTTCGCTTGGGTGCGAGAAAGCATCGGCTGCGATGGTGAACAGGTCGATCGGCCTGGCGCCGATATGAGTGTCGCAAATTTGATTGCGCAGCTTGCGGAACGGGGAGGCCGCTATGCTGAGGCGTTCGGTGATACTGGGCGGCTGCGCGCAGCGTTGGATCAGCGCTTTGTGCCACTCGAAACGTTGATCGGGCAAGCGAAGGAGCTGGCGATCTTTCCCCCGGTCACTGGCGGATGAACCGCGCTGCCATCCAGACGGAGGATTTCGACGTCGGCGCCGAGTTGGCGCTGCTGGAAGCTGCGGGAGGCGGGGCTGTTGCCAGTTTCACAGGGGTCGTGCGCGGCGATAATGCGCTAGTTTCACTCGAACTTCAGCATTATCCGGCGATGACGGCAGCTCAGGTCGAGCGGATAATCGACCAAGCGACCGCGCGTTGGCCGCTTTTGGCCGTGAGCGTGATTCATCGCTTTGGAAAGCTCAAGCCAGGTGAGCACATCGTTTTTGTCGGCACGGCCTCTCGTCATAGGGCAGCCGCGCTGGAAAGTTGCGCCTTTCTGATCGATTGGCTGAAGTCTGACGCGCCCTTCTGGAAGAAGGAGCATTTTGCCGATGGAGCGGCCGCCTGGGTGGAGGCGCGCGTCGAGGATGAGACGAAGGCGCGCGATTGGACCCGCTGAAGATCAGGCGGCTACACTGGATTGCGGCAAATCGGCGGCATCGCGCAGAAGTTCGGCGAGCAGGCGAAATTCCTTTTCCCTCGGACTATTCTTACGCCAGACCAAAGCAATGTCACGGTGCGATCGGTCGGATCGCAGAGGCCGTACGGCGATCTGTGTGTGATCCAATATACCGCCCGTAATGGCCATTTCCGGCATGATCGTCATACCAAGGCCATTATCGACCATCTGAACCAGTGTATGGAGGGAAGTGCCCATCATCATCGCGCTCGAACGGATTTCGGGGCGGTTGCACGCGGCAAGAGCATGGTCCTTCAGACAATGACCATCTTCCAGTAATAGCAGCTTCGTCTCATCGATCATGTCAGGCGCCACCCACTCGGGCGGGTCGCGTGGATCATCTTGAGGAAATGCGACATATAGCCGGTCCTGGAACAGCAGTTCGCTGTCCAGCTCCCCGGTGGGAAAGGGTAGGGCAAGGAGGACACAGTCCACGTTGCCGTGACGAAGTGACTCGATTGCCGTCTGCGTCGTCTCCTCCCGGAGGTAAAGCTTGAGTTCGGGCCTGTCCGCTCTCAGGCGGGGGAGCAGGCGAGGCAGCAAGAAAGGCGCGATCGTTGGGATCACGCTCATGCGCAACTCACCGGTGAGCGGCTTGCCCGAGGCTTCGGCGATAGCCGCAAGTTCCTCCGCTTCGCGCAGAACGCGATGCGCTTTCTCCACGATACGGTCGCCCAGAGCCGTGAAGCGCACCACCCTTCGCGTCCGTTCAACCAGCGTCACGCCGATCAGCGATTCCAGTTCGCGGATACCCGCCGAAAGCGTGGATTGCGTGACATAGCAGCTGTCGGCTGCCTTGCCGAAATGCCCGTGCTGTTTCAGCGTAACAAGATATTGCAGCTGTTTCAGCGTGGGCATGTAACTCGACATCGATCGCCTTTCTCGATTAGAAAGCCGAAGATAAGAGCGTCAGCCGATATATCCAAGCCATTTGGCTACGCCGAACAGGGATGTGAGCGTCAGGATTGTACCAACCGCTGTGAATAGCATCCGGGGTGCGACGTGACGGGCAAGCATTGCGCCAAAGGGTGCCGCTATTATGCCTCCGAGCAACAGACCGACGGTGTAGGTCGTGAAAGCCTCCCAGCCCAGATGGAGCATGAAGGTGAGGCTGATCGCCAGCGTCAGAACGAACTCGACGGTGTTGACCGTGCCGATAGTATGCCGTGGACTGGACCCTTGGATAAGGAGGTTCGAGGTGACGATCGGCCCCCAGCCGCCGCCGCCCGAGGCGTCCATGAAACCACCGACAAGGCCAAGCGGCGCTACCCACTTCGGGTCTCTTGGATGAGGTGGCAGGTGAAAGCCGCGCCAGATCAGATAAACGCCAATTGCGGTCAGGTAGAGTTGAACGAAAGGCTTGATCACTGATCCGTCGATGTTTGAAAGAATGTAGGCTCCCGTCACGCCGCCAATGACGCCGGGAATGATGAGGCGTGAAAATAGCCGCCAATCTACGTTCCGGTGGGCGATGTGGCTTATGGCCGAGACAGCGGTCGTGAAAGTTTCGGCGGCGTGTACGCTGGCGGACGCCCGGCTGGGCGGCACGCCCAACGCAAGAAGCAGGGTGCTGGAAATCACGCCGTACGCCATTCCCAAAGCACCATCGATCATCTGGGCGCCGAAACCGATCAGGATAAAGGGTAGAAGTTCGCTGAGATGAGCGAGGATGGGATCGGTCATTCAAAGGCCCCTGTTGATTGTCTACCGCATTGCTTGGTATATCATAGCTCTCCAAGAAACATTCTGTTTTATGGTCAGAAGCCGAAATAGCCACGCATCTGGAAAACGGATTATGGCGGGCCTATGTAGTAGCCTTCGGTTTTCAGGGGCCGCTGTATGCTGCGCAATCTTATTGGCTATTTGGACTCGGTCAAATCGCGTGACCCGGCTCCGCGCTCGCGGGCTGAAATTCTCCTGTACCCGGGGGTTTGGGCTCTTGGGTTTCACCGCGTCGCACACAGGCTTTACGGTCTTCGGCTCTATTTCATGGCGCGCGCGGTCAATCATTTTTCCCGCTTTCTCACCGGCAACGACATCCATCCCGGTGCGCGCATCGGCAAGCGGTTCTTCATTGACCATGGCTTCACAGTGATTGGTGAAACGGCTGAAATCGGTGACGATGTCACTCTTTATCAGAATGTGACACTTGGCGGCACCGATCCCGCGAACGGCATTGCAGGCAAGCGTCACCCAACCCTGGCCGATGGGGTCATCGTCGGATCGGGCGCTCAGGTGCTTGGTCCTGTATATGTCGGCGCGCGCGCGCGCGTGGGTGCTAACGCAGTGGTCACGAAAAATGTGCCCGATGGCGCAACCATGGTCGGTATTCCGGCTCGGCAAATGGTTGTCGATGTCACCGCTTATCAGCGTGAATTCCTGCCCTATGGTACGCCCTGTAGCGACTGCCATGATCCGGAAAAATATAAGCTGGAACAGCTTCAGCAAGAAATCGAGGAGTTGCAGAAGCGTCTGGCAGAGCTGCTGGAGCAGCGGCAGGAAGGGGCTCATGAACCCCGTGATGATGATATCCCCTTGTTCCAGGAGCGTGGTCGCGCCTGATGAGCAATGTGACCCCGTTCCCATCTCAAGCCAATCCGATGGGGCAGACGGGGTTCGACCGACTGGAATTGCAACGCATCATGGATCTTTATGGCCGGATGGTGTCCGCCGGTCATTGGCGTGACTATGCGATTGATCTTGGCCATGACGCAGCAGTTTTTTCCGCCTTTCGGCGGGCCGCCGAACGCCCGGAATATCGCATCGAGAAGCGGCCTTCGCTCCGTCATCGGCAAGGAATGTGGGCGCTGATCGGGGAGGCCGGGAGCATCCTAAAACGAGGTGCTGAACTTCAGGGCATTCTTGCGCCCGTCGAGCGCAGATTGCTTAAGATTGTGCGGGATTAGCGCTGTTTCTGATTGCGAGTGTCCGATATCGCGAAGACCAAAGGTGGCCGCCGATAAGGGGTGCCAGAGCCAACGACGAATAAGGCCGATGATGACTTTGCCGAAACTGTTTGAAGATCGTTTATCCTTGCCGCTGATAGCGTCTCCGATGTTCATCGTGTCCCAGCCCGCGCTTGTGATCGCTCAATGTCGCGCTGGCATCGTGGGTTCATTTCCTTCGCTCAACGCACGGCCTTCAGGCGTGTTCGAAGAGTGGCTTCAACTTCTCCGCCGGGAGCTGACTGAGGATGACGCGCCTTTCGCGGTCAACCTTATCGTCCACAAGACAAATGCCCGCTTGGAGGAGGATCTGGCTCTCTGCGTGAAATATCGCGTCCCGATCGTGATTACCTCGCTGGGCGCTCGCGCCGACGTCAACGAAGCGGTCCACAGTTACGGTGGCCTTGTGTTCCACGATGTCATCAACAACATGTTCGCGAGGAAGGCGATCGAAAAGGGGGCAGACGGCCTGATTGCGGTTGCCGCGGGGGCAGGAGGCCATGCTGGCACATTGTCGCCGTTCGCGCTGGTTGAAGAAATCCGCGCATGGTTTGACGGCCCTTTGATCCTGTCAGGTGCGATCGCAACCGGCCGAGCGATTGCGGCTGCCCGCATGATGGGGGCTGATCTGGCCTATATCGGCTCTGCTTTCATCGCGACGGAAGAAGCGAACGCCGACCCCGAATATAA
Organism: Sphingobium sp. TomMM7A; assembly: GCF_055397305.1. Classification (NCBI taxonomy): domain Bacteria; kingdom Pseudomonadati; phylum Pseudomonadota; class Alphaproteobacteria; order Sphingomonadales; family Sphingobiaceae; genus Sphingobium; species Sphingobium sp. TomMM7A. Next base: position 662,059 of record NZ_AP027311.1, read on the forward strand.
GCAAATGATCGTAGACAGTAGCGCGGCCGACATCGTCTATTCGGATCACTTCACCGGCGTTCATGGCAATTACCTGAGACCGAGCATTACGGCCGCCGGGCTGGACCCCGACAAGCTGGCGAATGCCGCCGGCATGGATATCGCCGCTATGGCGGAGGATGAGAAAAAGGCCTGGCGCGACATTTGGGGGGCGGGCCAGGGCATTGGCGCGGTCGAGAAAATTCAGCCCGCCGCTTCATTCATAGAGCAATTGAAGGCGCAGTACCTTGATGCCATTGCATCCTTCCAGTCAAAGGAAGGCGCGTAGTGCTGCAAGGAATGCGTCAAACCGGTCGTGGTGCAACCAGTGTCCGGCTTCGCCAAATTCTACCAGTCGCGCATCACGGAAGTGCGCTGCCCTGCCGTCATTCACCGGATTCGATGCCCAACTGTCCAGACCCAAGCAAAGGAGTACGGGGCAGTGAACCCGCGACCAGAACTGAGGTAGATCATCCCCAACCATGTCTTGCGGCGGCGTTTGGCGAAGATATGGATCGAACTTCCAATCATAGCTGCCATCTTCATTGCGGTTCACGCCATGAACCGTCAGATGCAGCGCTTGTTCTCCTGACAGGTGGTCGTTCCGTTCCCGCATGCGCGCGACTGCCGCTTCGAGCGTGGGATAGTGACGCGGCTGCCTGCGAGCGCTCGCGCGGCGCTGCTCGATCCATTCGCGCCAGCGATCGGGTGCGGGATGGGCTGCCCTGTCCTTAAGCCTCTCGGGGGAAAGGCCCAGCCCCTCGATCGCGACCAGGCGGTCGACGCGCTCCGGGAAGAGCCCCGCATAGCGCAACGCGATAGACCCTCCCAACGAATGGCCCACCAGAACAACCTTGTCCCGCCCAACCTGCTCCACTAGCTGGGCGAGGTCATAGACGAAGTCCGCCGTAAGATAGGTGCCTTCGGTAGACCATGCGCTGTCGCCATGGCCCCGAAGATCAGGAACCACGACATGGAAGTCACGCGCGAGTGCCCGGGCCGTCCAATCCCAACTACGCGCATGATCCAGGGCGCCATGCAACAGGATCAAGGTGGGAGCGGAGCGGTTCCCCCAATCCACATAATGCAGGCGAGTGCGCAGCGAAGTGAAGAAATGTGATGTCGGGCTTAGGGTGGCGACGTTGTCCGGACATTCGCCAAGCGGGCTGGCAAAATTTGGGGTGATATTCATGTCCTCGGGAGCACTCCGCGATTCTGGACGGCCAGCATCATAACTTAATCATTATAGCAGCATTTTTGAGAAAATTGATGGTGATAGTGAGCGGGGTGCCCGCTCTTAGCGTACCAAAGTGGGAGATGCTGAAGAAATGATTGGGTCGATCAAAAGCCTTCTGATCGCCCAAACGGAATCACCCGGTCAGCGGCCCGATCATGATGGGCCAAGGCCACCATGCGCGCTAGATCGGCCTGTTTGAATGGCTTGTCGAGCCTCAGCCGTTTTGTGGCGCCGGTGGGCAGTTCAGCATATCCCGTGATGATGATGACGGGCAAGCCGGGATGGCTTTCAGTCAGGGCGTCCGCCAGTTGCGCTCCCGTCATATGAGGCATTGCGTGGTCGGTGATGACAAGATCCACGTCACCCTCTGTCAGCATTCGTAGGGCATCAACTGCTGACCCTGCCTGAAATACGGCATGTCCCAATTCCTCGAGCATGCCCGCCGTGTTTGTGAGAACCAAGTCATCGTCATCGACCGCCAATATGACAAGCGGCTGATCTGTGGGCTCAACGATGGTCGGACTTTGGCACTCGTCCTCCTCCGCGTCGATCTCATCAGCAGCCACTGGGAGCCAGAGTGAGACAGTCGAGCCCTGTCCCGGCTCGCTTGAGATGATCAGCGACCCGCCGCACTGCTGGGCAAAGCCGTGGACCATGGAAAGGCCGAGGCCAGTGCCCTTGCCTACGCCTTTGGTGGTGAAGAACGGCTCACGAGCCCGAGCGAGGGTATGTTCATCCATGCCTTCCCCCTCGTCGATGACCGAAAGGCGGACATAATGGCCACAGGGTAAATCAGGCCGTTGTTCGGCCGTAAGATGAGCCTCGGCACCTTCGACAATGATCCGGCCTCCGTCCGGCATCGCATCGCGAGCGTTCACGGCAAGGTTGAGCAGCGCCAGTTCCAGCTGCGCTGGGTCCGCATGCGCGGCGCTGAGGGACAGGGGGAAACGAGTCTCTATTGTCACAGTGGAGCCCAAGGTCGATTTCAGCAACCCGGCCATGTTTCGCACCAGGGCGATGCAATCGATGCTGGCCAATTTCAACTCCTGGCGCCGGGCAAAGGCTAGCATGCGCTGGGTCAAGATGGCCCCGCGATCGGCCGCGGTCATCGCATTGTCGATATAGCGCGAAATGTCGGCTCCGGTTTGTAGCCGCTGCCTTGCAAGGTCCAGGCTTCCCATGATGACGGCGAGCAGGTTGTTGAAATCATGAGCGACGCCGCCCGTCAGCTTGCCGATCGCATCCATCTTCTGCGATTGGAAAATGGCTTCACGCGCTTCTTCCAGTGCCAGTTGAGATTCCCGTCGCTCGGTTAGATCACGCGTGATCTTGGCAAAACCTATGAGGTGGCCCATGGGATTGCGAATGGCGTCGATGACGACGTTGGCCGAAAAGCGCGACCCGTCCTTGCGAATGCGCCATCCTTCCGCTTCAAAACGCCCTTCTCGGGTTGCTGTTTCAAGAGCGCGGGATGGTATCCCGGCCATGCGGTCTTCTTCCGAATAGAAGCGGGAGAAATTCTGGCCCAGTATCTCGTCTGCGGTGTATCCCTTGAATCGCTCTGCGCCCGCGTTCCAGCTTGTGATGGTGCCCACGGGGTCGAGCATATAAATCGCATAGTCGGTGACGCTTTCCACCAGCAGGCGGAAGCGCTCTTCGCTTGCCCGTAGCGCTTCATCGGCCACCCGCCGTTCCGTCAGGTCGCGCGTCACCTTGGCAAAGCCAATCAACTTGCCTGCGGGGTCGCGGATGGGGTCGATGACGACGCTTGCCCAGAAGCGCCCGCCATCCTTGCGCACGCGCCATCCTTCGGCTTCGAACCGCCCTTCGTGTTCCGCTGTTTCGAGCGCAAGGGCAGGGATGCCCGCCGCCTGATCTTCCGGGGTGTAGAAGCGGGAGAAATGTTGGCCGACAATCTCTTCGGCCTCATATCCCTTGAACCGGCGCGCTCCTGCGTTCCAACTAACGATCGTGCCATTGGTTGAGAGCATGTAGATCGCGTAATCAGTAACGCTCTGGACAAGCAATTCGAAGCGGTTTCCAGAGTCCTCCGGCGCCGCCGTGTTCATAAGTTCCCCATTAAGTTATTGTATCTTATCAAAACGGACAAACACCCCGAACGGTTCATCGTTCCGTTGGTGAGCTGTCAATCTACCACCCAGCCTATATCGCTCTATTAACTAAAGCATATTTTTGAGGGGTTTGAGGAAAAGAGTCCACGCGGGGAGCTTTTCAGCGGGGCTGAGGGAGGTCGTTGACCTTCCCCGGATCAGCCGCTAATCCCGGCGGCGTCGCGGGTGTAGCTCAATGGTAGAGCTTTTGCTTCCCAAGCAAGTGACGAGGGTTCGATTCCCTTCACCCGCTCCACTCTTGCATCAGCCGACCTGCCGCTTGGCGAGCTTTCTTGCCAACGTCCTGCGATGCATGCCGAGGCGGCGCGCTGCTTCGGATATGTTGAAGTCGCTGTCCTTCAACACCTCATGAATATGTTCCCACTCGAGCGTCTTGATCGATGTCGGACGTGGGGCGAGGGGCGTCGATGGGTCGCCGGTCGACCGGGCGAATGCTGCTTCGATGTCATCCGTGTTTGAAGGCTTGGCGAGATAATGCGAGGCGCCGAGTTTGATCGCCTCGACAGCGGTCGCGATGCTTGCGAAGCCGGTCAGGACGACGATCAGCATGTCAGGATCATGGGCATGAAGCGTCTGGACGCAAACCAGGCCGGACTCAGATGCGAGCTTGAGATCGACTACTGCATAGTGGGGACGGTGTTTCTCGAGCAGGGCGAGAAGGGTGGCATGGTTGTCAGCGGTCAGGACCTGATAGCCGCGCCGTTCAAAAGAGCGCTTGAGCGTTTTGGCGAAGGCTTCGTCATCCTCGACAAGGACCAGCAGCCGGTCATCCTCCATTGGGCAACTCCTCTTCGAAGGCGACTGTGCTGAGCGGAAGGCGGAGCAGGATGAGTGCGCCGCCGTCCGCGCCGTTGCTGGCGGAGACGTTGCCGCCGAGTTTTCGGACCACGTTTACGACCAGGAAGAGGCCGAGGCCGCTGCCTTGCTTGCCTTTGCTGGAGCGGTAGGGTTTGCCGAAATCGGCGAGCATCTGTTCGCTGAAGCCCTTGCCATTGTCGCGGACGGCGATGTTGAGTGAGTTGCTATCGCGACCGACGAGTAGGTCGATGTAGGTGGCACCTGCTTCGCGGGCGTTGTCGAGGAGGTTTGTGATGGCTTGGCGGATAACGGGATCGGCGATGATGCGGGGGTAATCGTGGGGGCCGAAATCGCAGCGGAGGGGGATTGTGGGATTGGTGGAGCGCCAGCTTTGGGCGATTTCAAGAATGAAATCGCGAATTGGCGTGACTTTTGGAGCTTCGCCTCGGGCTTCGCCGGAGGAAATGAGAATGCCTGTCAATATCTGTTTACAGCGTTGGACGGCTGCCTGCATCTCGCCGACCTCCTCGAGAAGCGAGGGGTGCGCAGTGATTTCGGGCATGTGGCGCCAGTCGCCTAGCACGACCGCGAGTTGGGAGAGGGGGGTGCCGAGTTCATGGGCCGCACCTGAGGCGAGGAGGCCCATGCGGACGATATGTTCTTCCTCCGCCGCCTGCTGGCGTAGCTGGGCGAGATAGGCTTCGCGGGCCTGGAGGTTTCGGGTCACCCGGCTCATGAAGAGGACGAGCAGCACCGCGATCATGGCAAGGCAAATCCAGGTGCCGAGGATGTGGAGGTCGAAGAGGTGCCCCTCCAGTGCGTCGGTAAGCTCCAGTGGCCGATAGACGACGGACAGTATCGCGGCGCAGAGCAGCGACAGAAGGACGATGCCCCAGATGCTCCAACGGTCGAGCAGCACCGCGCCCAGCGCCACTTGAAGCAGGTAGAGCGCGATGAAGGGATTGGTCGCGCCGCCGCTGAGATACAGTTGGGTTGTCAGCAAGAGCACGTCAAAGACGAGCGCCAGAAACAGCTCGATATGCGCAACGTCGGTACGGCGGCGCAGCGTTGCGAAGGTGGCGACATTCACCGCTGCGCCGATCGACGCGACCAGCAGCATGGCGGCGACGGGCAAGCTGATCCCCATGCCCCAATGCACGAAGAGGATCGTCGCGACCTGTCCGGCGATCGCGATCCAGCGAAGCTGGGCGAGCAGCGCCATATTCTTGCGCCCGGCCGCGTCCGCTGGCCATTGGCTGGGCAGCAGGCGGGCGCCGGTGGAAAGCCACCGCTTCAAGACCGTCTTTCCTTCCATTCATGGCGCATGACGAAGATGTAAGCGCCAGCCGCCATCGCCGCCAGCGCGAACCATGTGAGAGCGTAGGAAAGATGGCTGTTGGGGAAGGTCAGGACGGTCAGGCCGCCAATGGGCAAGGATGCTGGCGGGGCGTCGCGTTCGGCATCGATGAAATAGTTGGCGACCGGCTCGCGAAGCTGGCGCGCTGCGGCGATGGCGCCGATGTCGCGTGAGTACCAGCGGTTCGCGGCGGGATCATTGCTGCGGAGGAAGCCGCCGCCCGGTTCGTTGAGGCGCATGAGGCCGGTTATCTGGACGCTCCCTTCTGGCCGTGAATAGCTGTTCCGCGCATCAGGCGGGATGAAGCCGCGGTTGACGAGCAGGGTGAAGCCGCGATCGGTCATGAGCGGAGTAAGCACCCAGAAGCCCGCCCCCCGAACCGTCGAAGCCTGCACCAAAGTCGCGCGGTCGTGCAGGAAATGGCCGGTAGCGAAGACCCGGCGATAGGCGTCGTCGGCACTGGCCGACGCGGGTACGGGGACGGGGGCGGCGTGGACGCGGCTTTCGACCTTTTCGATCAGGTCGCGCTTCCAGGCGAGGCGATGGATTTGCCAGACGCCAAGACTGACCAGCCCCGCGACCGCCAGGGCGGCGGCCATCGAGAAGATGATCAGGAACCCCGCCGAGCGACGGCGGGGTCGGGGGTCTGTCACGGCATCTGGCTCATGTCATGCACGCTCATATCCATTTGCGGCATCATATTGTGGTTGAGATGATACATGACCCAGATGGACCCGGCGAGCGTGATGACGACCAGCACGATCGTGAAGATCAGCGCCAGCATCGTCCAGCCGCCTTCCGAGCGGGTGTTCATGTGCAGGAAGTAGATCATGTGGACCAATATCTGCACGACCGCGAAGCCCATGATGGTGAAGGCGGTCAGTTGCGGATCGCCCAACACTCCCGTCATGACGAGCCAGAAGGGGATGGCCGTCAGGATCACTGACAGGCCGAAGCCGATCATGTAGCTGCTGAAGGTGCCATGGGCAGGGGCGTGCCCATGATGATCGTCGTGATGGCTGTGGTCGTGCGCGCTCATCGCAGCATCCCCATGAGATAGACGAAGGTGAAGACGCCGATCCAGACGACGTCGAGGAAGTGCCAGAACATCGACAGGCACATGAGGCGGCGCTGGTTGGCGGGGATCAGGCCCTTTTTGGCGACCTGCACCATTAGCGTCACCAGCCAGATCGTGCCGAAGGTGACGTGCAGTCCGTGCGTGCCCACCAGCGTGAAGAAGGCCGACAGGAAGCCCGAACGCATCGGGGTCGCGCCTTCATGGATGAGGTGCGCGAACTCGTACATCTCGATCGACAGGAAGGCGAGGCCGAATAGGCCCGTGATAGCCAGCCAGCCCTGTGTCGCGGCCACCTTGTTCTTTTCCATCGCCAGCATGGCAAAGCCATAGGTGATGGAGGAGAAGAGCAGCATCGCGGTGTTGAGCGCGACGAGCGGCAGGTCGAACAGGTCCTTCGGGCTCGGCCCCGCCGCATAGCTGCCGCCCAGCACCGCATAGGTGGCGAACAGGCAGGCGAAGATGAGGCAATCGCTCATCAGGTAGATCCAGAAGCCCAGCATGGTGCTGGACCCTTCCGGATGGTGGGGCTCATGTTCCAGATGGAAGAGCGGGTTGCCGTCCTTGTCGAGGAAAGCGGCGTCTACGGTGGGTGCGCTTGCCATGATGGTTCAGCCCTGCATCGCGAGGCTGCGCGTGCGCTCGCCCTCTGTGCGCTCGACCACATCCTTGGGGATGTAGAAGTCGCGCTTGTAGTTGAAGGTGTGGCCGATCGCGACGGCGAGGATGCCGATGAAGCTGAGGCCTGCGAGCCACCACATGTACCAGATCATGCCGACGCCGAAGGCCACCGACAGGCCTGCGATGATCACGCCGGTGCCGGTGTTGCTGGGCATGTGGATGGCTTCATAGCCCGAGAGAGGCCGCTGATAGCCGCGCTTCTTCATGTCCGCCCATGCGTCGCCATCATGGATGACGGGTGTGAAGGCGAAATTATAGTCGGGCGGCGGCGAGCTGGTCGCCCATTCGAGGGTGCGGCCGTCCCATGGGTCGCCGGTCGTGTCGCGCAGCTTGTCGCGGTTGATGATGCTGACGGCGAACTGGATGAGCATGCAGGCGATGCCTGCCGCGATCATGAGGGCGCCGAGGGCCGCGATCTGGAACCAGATTTGCAGGCTTGGATCATCGAACACGCGCATGCGGCGGGTGACGCCCATCAGGCCGAGGATATAGAGCGGCATAAAGGCGACCCAGAAGCCGACGACCCACAGCCAGAAGCTGCGCACGCCCCATGTCCGGTCGAGCTTGAAGCCGAATGCCTTGGGCCACCAGTAGTTGATCGCCGCGAACAGGCCGAACAACACGCCGCCGATGATCACGTTATGGAAATGCGCGATCAGGAACAGCGAGTTGTGGAGGACGAAGTCGGCGGGCGGCACCGCAAGCAGCACGCCGGTCATGCCGCCGACCGTGAAGGTCAGCATGAAGGCGACCGTCCACATCATCGGCAGCTCAAAGCGGATGCGGCCGCGATACATGGTGAAGAGCCAGTTGAAGAGCTTGGCCCCGGTCGGGATCGAGATGACCATCGTCGTGATGCCGAAGAAGCTGTTGACGCTGGCGCCCGAGCCCATGGTGAAGAAATGGTGCAGCCAGACCAGGTAGCTGAGGATCGCGATGACGACCGTCGCATAGACCATCGAGGAATAGCCGAAGAGGCGCTTTGACGAGAAGGTCGAGGTGACTTCACTGAACACGCCGAACAGCGGCAGGATGAGGATGTAAACCTCCGGATGGCCCCAGATCCAGATGAGGTTCACGTACATCATGGGGTTGCCGCCCATGTCGTTGGTGAAGAAGGCCGTGCCGACATAGCGGTCGAGGCTGAGCAGCGCGAGAACGGCGGTCAGGACCGGGAAGGCCGCGACGATCAGGATGTTCGAGCAGAGCGACGTCCAGACGAAGATTGGGAGCTTCATCATCGACATGCCGGGCGCGCGCATCTTTACGATGGTCGCGATCAGGTTGACGCCGGATAATAGCGTGCCGATGCCTGCTATCTGAAGGCCCCAGATATAATAATCGACGCCGACCCCGGGGCTGTAGGCGATGCCTGACAGCGGTGGGTAGGCGAGCCAGCCGGTGCGGGCGAACTCACCCACGAACAGCGACATCATGGTGATGACGGCGCCTGCGGTCGTCATCCAGAAGCTGAAATTATTGAGGAAGGGGAAGCTGACGTCGCGCGCGCCGATTTGCAGCGGGACCATATAGTTCATGATCCCGGTGATCATCGGCATCGCCACGAAGAAGATCATGATGACGCCGTGCGCGGTGAAAATCTGATCATAGTGATGCGCGTTCAGATAGCCTTCCGAGCCGTTGAAGGCCCATGCCTGTTGCAGGCGCATCATGAGCGCATCGGCGAAACCGCGCAGGAACATGATGAGGCCGAGGATCATGTACATGATGCCGATGCGCTTGTGGTCCACGGTGGTGAACCAGTCGCGCCACAGCATGCCCCAGAGGCGATATTTGGTGACGAGGCCAAGGACCGCGATGCCGCCGATGACGACGGCGACGAAGGTGCCCATGACGATCGGCTCGTGGATCGGGACGGCGCTCCAGTCGAGGCGGCCGAAGATCAGTTTCCAGATGCCGCTGTTTTCGGATGCGGGATGAGGGGACATGGGGTCAGGGCCTTGGGAGGGAGGGGGAGGGGGAAGCTGGGTTTAGCCCCTCCCCTTCAGGTTCAAACGAGGCACGTGACTCGTTTGAAGGGTTGGGGTGGGGTCGGGCCGGATGGTGCGGCGCTTGGGGCGCTCCCCCACCCCCGGCCCTCGAACGGAGTCGCGTGCCTCCGTTCGACCTGAAGGGGAGGGGTGAATTAGTGATCAGTTCAATGCCCATGATGACCGCCTGCATGCCCGTCGGCATCCTTCTGCCCCGGAGCCTCATGACCTTGCGCAGCAGGCGCGCGTTCAGCGGCTGGGGTCATGCCGGAAGGCTGCGCGATCTCGCCCTTCTTGCCCGGCTCGACAGGGTGGAAGCCGCCGACGTCGATAGTGCCGTCATGGCGCAGGCCTTCGGTATCACGCGCCGATTCCTTGCCGCCGCCGCCCGTCATGTCGGTCATCATCACCTCATCCATGCAGCGCTTGCCGGGCTGGGCGCACATGTTGAGCGCGGCGTGGAAGAGCTTTGGCTCGACGCCTGCGAAATACATGGGCGGGACTTTTTCGCTCGGCTGCTCCAGCTTCACATAGGTGGCGCGGTCGAGCTTTGCGTTGCTCGCCTTCACCTGTGCAACCCAGCGGTCGAAACCGGCCTGATCCATCGCCTTGAAGCGGAAGCGCATGTGGGAAAAGCCTGCGCCGGAATAGTTCGCCGAGAAGCCTTCGAAATTGCCGGGCTTGTTGGCGACGGCGTGAAGGACCGTCTGCATGCCGGGCATGGCGTAGATCTGGCCTGCAAGCGCGGGCACGAAGAAGCTGTTCATGAGCGTCGCGGAGGTGATCTTGAACTCGATCGGCTGATCGATGGGCGCGGCGAGTTCATTGACCGTGGCGATGCCAAGTTCAGGGTAGATGAACAGCCATTTCCAGTCGAGCGCGACGACTTCGACCTGAAGGCGCTTGGTGGCGGGCTCGACCTTGCGCGCGGCGTCGATGCGCTCGATCGGGCGATAGGGATCGAGCAGGTGGGTGCTGGTCCAGGTGATGGCGCCCAATGCGATGATGATCAACAGTGGGGCGGACCAGATCAGCAGCTCAAGGCTGGTCGAATGGTCCCAATCGGGATCATAATCCTTCGCCTGCGCCTTTTCCCGGTAGCGCCAGGCGAACCGGATGGTCGTGGCCATGACGGGCAGGATGATGAGCAGCATGAGCAGGGTCGAAATGACGATCAGGTCACGCTGCTGCACCGCGACATCGCCAGCGGGGGACATGACCACCCAGTTGCATGCGCCGAGCGGCAGCAGCAGCAAGGGCGCGAGTCGGCTCAGAAAAGCTCTGGAAAAGGGGCGAGGGCGTGCGGTCATGAGGCCCGCATAAGGGGGTGGCGTCGCGATCGACATTGGACCTTTTGTCCTATCCCCTCGCAGGCGCAAAATGGGGCAATGGCCTTTCGACCACCGGGGCGATTCGCTATGCTGCAACGATGTTTGGCATGGATCGTTCCCGCAGCATGAAGGCCAGTCCAGACCGATGAACGCCGTGACCACCACGCCATCCTCCACGCAGATGGAGCGCGATGCACGCCTTGTGACGGCGCGCGACCACAAGGTTGCGCCGGGCGAGATCGCGATCGGTGTGATCATCGGGCGGACGTCGGAATTTTTCGACTTCTTCGTCTATGCGATCGCGTCGTGCATCGTGTTTCCGGCGCATGTCTTTCCCTTTTTGAGTCCGCTGGCGGGGACGCTTTGGTCCTTTGCCATCTTCGCGCTGGCGTTTGTGACGCGGCCGATCGGGTCGTTCATCTTTATGGCTGTGGACCGGGCCTATGGGCGGGGGGTGAAGCTGACCATCGCGTTGTTCCTGCTGGGGGGATCGACGGCGTTTATCGCCTTCCTGCCGGGATATGAGACGGTGGGCATCTGGTCGGCGGTGCTGCTCGCGGTGTTGCGGGCGGGGCAGGGGATTGCGCTGGGCGGGACGTGGGACGGGCTTGCGTCGTTGCTGTCGCTGAACGCGCCGCAGAACAAGCGCGGCTGGTATGCGATGATGCCGCAGCTGGGCGCGCCGCTGGCGCTGGTGGTGGCCAGCGGGTTGTTCGCATTCTTCCTGTTCAATCTGTCGCGGGCCGACTTCCTTGATTGGGGCTGGCGCTATCCCTTCTTCGTGGCGTTCGCGATCAATGTGGTGGCGCTGTTCGCGCGGTTGCGGATCGTGGTGACGCATGAGTTTGAACGGCTGTTCGAGGCGCGTGAGTTGCAGCCTTCGCCGGTTATCGAGACGGTGCGGATGGAGGGGCGGAATATCGTTATTGGCGCGTTCGCTCCGCTGGCGAGTTTCGCGCTGTTCCACATGGTGTCGGTGTTCCCGCTGTCGTGGATCGCGCTTTATACGAAGCAGCCGCTGGAACGTTTTCTGGTGATTGAGGCGATCGGGGCGAGCGTGGGCGTGCTGGCGATCGTCGTGTCCGGATTTGTCGCGGACATGGTGGGGCGGCGTAAGCTGCTCGCCTGGTCAGCGCTGGGGATCGGGATATTCAGCATTGCCGCACCGCTGTTGCTCAATGGTGGCGAGCTGGCCGAGATCGCGTTCATGATCCTGGGGTTCATGCTGCTGGGGTTGAGCTTTGGGCAGTCTTCGGGCGTGGTGGCGTCGAATTTCTCGACGGCGACGCGCTATACGGGGTCTGCGCTGACGTCGGACCTTGCCTGGCTGGTGGGCGCTGGGTTCGCGCCGCTGGTGGCGCTGGCGCTGTCGGTCACATTTGGGTTGGCGGCTTCGGGCGCTTATCTGTTTTCGGGCGCGGTCGTGACGGGGCTAGCGCTGTTCATCAACAAGGAACTGGCGGGCAAGGACCGCTAAGCGGCTGCCTGCCGCATCCGGGCGAGCGCTTTTCGGTCGAACCAGCCTGTGGGACCGGAGCGTGGGGTGAGGCGGGGAAGCCATGCGGCGTAGAGGCTGCGCAGTTCGCGCGGCAGGCCGTCAGGTCCTTGCCCACCCATGATGTCGGACACGATGCGGTTCTGGAAGAAGCGCAGCGAATAGTTGGTCATCCGGCGATATTGCATGCGCCAGCTTGCAGGGTTGGTGAGGCGGACGGGTTCGCAGAGGAAGCCTGCTTCTTCGCAAGCGATGACACGCTCACGCTGCCATGCGGCGTCGGTTTGCAGATCGGTATGAGCCCAGGCCGCGACGAGGCCATCGTCGCCGATCAGATCATCGGGCAAATACAGGCGCCGCGCGCGGATGCGGTTCACGAAATGGCCGGACAGGGCGTAAAGATCGCCGAAGAGGCCGCCGTCTGTTGACAGCAGGTGGCGGTAATGCGCGGCCATGCGCCCGTTGAGCGGCATGCCCGCCGCTGCATTGATTCCGTTGCGTTCTACCGCTGCCACCAGCGCGTCGATGGAGCCGGGTGCGATCTGAGCGTCGCCATCGAGGAGGATGACGGCTTCGTCGGTTCCGTCCAGCAGATCATGGATCAGATGGTTCCACGTTCGCGATTTGCCGCCTTGGGCGATGTCGTGCACCCGGACATTGGCTCGCCCGGCTGCGATGTCGCGGGCGCGGGCGGCGGTGGCGTCGGTCGAGCCGTTGACGAGGACATGATAGACGGTGTCAGCCCGGTCCAGCGGGAGCGAGGTGAGGCAGGTGCCGATCCGCCGCTCCTCCTGATGGGCGAAGATGCCGACGGCGATGCCCATGATGTTAGCGGAAGTCCCAGCCTTGTTGGCCATGGTCGACCTGATCAAGGCCCTCTGCCGCTTCCTCTGCCGTTAGACGCATGGGCAGTACGACCGATAGCAGCAGCGCGACGATAGAGGTTCCCGCCATTGACCAGAGGGCGACGGCGATGACACCGGCCAATTGGCTCAGCATCGCCCCTGTGAGGCTGATGTCGCCTTCGAAACCGACGCCGCCAAGGAAAGGCTGAACGAAGAGGGGCAACAGCAGAGCGCCGATCAGGCCGCCGAGCCCATGCAGCAGAAACACCGACGCTGGATCATCGACGCCGCGCCCGAAGGTTGCCTTTGCGATGCGGCAGAGAAGCGCGGCGACAAGGCCGATGAGCATCGCCCCTCCGGGACCCGAGAGGGCGGCGGAGGCGGACATGGCGGCCAAGCCAGCGACCGCGCCCGACATGATGCCGGTGGCGCTTATGCGGCCGGTCGCGGCGCGATCCGAGAGCGCCCATGCGAGGGCGCCTGTGCAGGCAGCGAAATGCGTGTTGAGGATGGCGGTGGCGGCATTGTCCGTGGCGCCAAGAGCCCAGCCGCCGGAAATGCCCGCCCAGCCTATCCAGATCAATGCGCCACCCGCGAGGCTGAGTACAGGTGCGTGGCTTGCGCCGGCTTGTCGGGGACGGCGACCGAGGATCAGGGAGAGTGCGAGCGCGGAAAAGCCTGCGCTCATGTGCATGACGAGGCCGCCGGAAAAGTCGATCACGCCAAGCCCCGCAAGCCAGCCGCCGCCCCAGATGCCATGAACCAGCGGGGCATAGACGATCAGCAGCCAGAGCGGGGCAAGGGCCGCCATCCAGCCGAAGCGCGCGCGTCCCGCCGTGGCGCCGGGGAGGAGGCATACGGCAAAGAGTGCCAAGGCCATCTGGAACAGGACGAAGGCGGATTCGGGAACGGTCAGCCCAGCCTTCAGGGAGCCGAGGTTGGCGAGTAGGAGGTTCGCTCCGCCGCCCAGCCATGCGCTGCCCGGAGAGAAGCTGAGGCTGTATCCGGCGATGGCCCAGGCGAGCGATGCGCCCGCCGCTACGACGATAAGCTGGGTGCTTGCCGACAGCGCGCTTCGCACATTGACGAGGCCCGCGTGGCGCAGGAGCAGACCGGGAATCCCGGCAAGTAGGACGAGTAGCGCGCAGAGGATCATCCAGGCCGTGTCTCCGCTGTCCGGGACGGCCACCGCTACCTGTGCTTCTGCCGTTTGGGGCGATGCCATGAAGAGGAAGAGGAGAAGAGCGCGAGCGAACATGGGACGATCCGATATGTCTGGTGTCCTATGGTCTATGGGGTGGCGGTAAACACTTTGATAAGGTTAGTGGTCGGCGGGGTTGTGGGGCGGGGTTTTCAAGAAAGAGAAGGGGCTTCGACAAGCTCAGCCCGAACGGGGTTGCGTGATCGCGACGAAAGCCCCGGCGCGCTAGAGCATGCTCATATGTGAGTGATCGTCACCCCGGACTTGATCCGGGGTCCCGCTTCTTTTCTGACGCCGCCGAGGCAGCGGGACCCCGGGTCGAGCCCGGGGTGACGGAAAATCAGCCTTAATGCCGATTCTTCCGTGTAAGACGATCAAGCTCTAATAGGCTTCGCCACCGCAGGAGATGCGGCCCGTGCCGCGATTTTCGACCTGGCAGGCGGCCTTGCCGACTATAGTGACGTCACCCGAGCCTGATGCCGATATCTTGGCGGTTACGTCTGCGGTCAGGGCGACATTGCCGGGGCCGTCATTGCTGACCGTTGCCTGGCGGACGCGCAGGCCATCGGCAGCTACGGCGCCCGGACCATTTACGCGCACTGTCGCTATTGCGGCTCGCCCGGCCAGCGTTGCGCGGCCTGCGCCGGCGAGGCCGAGGCTGAGCTGATCGAGGTCAACCGCCGCGACGCTGACATCGCCATTGCCGCCGAGCAGGATCTCTCCGCGCAAGCCCTTCATACGGCTGACCGAGATGGAGCCGCCGCCGGTCAGCACCAGCCTTTCAAGCGTGCCGGTCGAGAGTCGGACGGTGGCGCGACCGCCGCTTTTCTCGCCGGGTTGGGCGCGGTCCATCCTGATTGTCAGCAGACGCCCCGATACATCGATGTGCAGCCGTTCGATCAGCGATTGGTCGCCATCGACTTTGGCGGAAGCGCCAGCGCCGGTGGTGATGATCACCTCCACCGGCGCATCGACCCGGATGGCGTCGAAGCTGGTGATGGTATAGCCGCGCGTTGCAGCCATGGCCGGTAACGGTAGCAGCGAAGCGGCTACTATCATGAGGTGGAGGGGCTTTCGCGATCGACCTGTCATGATGCCGCCCTACCGCAAAACGCTTTCGACAAAGTTGATAGCGTCGTGCCTTGAGGCGGCAAATTCCCACGCGATCAAGTTGATCAGACGCCGCAAAGAGGGGCTTCGTCAGGCGAGGCCGACTTCCTTCAGCGGGACCGAGGAATCGGCCAGCTGCGCCTGATCAAGCAGTGCGCCGGAAAGGACGTGGGCGCGGCCCTGCACATAGTCCTTCACTGCATTGACGCAATCGAGCGCGATGAGCTTTCCGGCCTTCAGATATAGGACTGAGAAGCTGCGGGTTGCCGGATCGCCGCGCAGGATGGTGTGGTCATGTCCGATCGAAAGGCCCACGGTCTGGAGCTTCAGATCATATTGGTTGGACCAGAACCAGGGCACGGCGTCATAGGCTTCTTCCTTGCCCATGATGTGGGCGATGGCCGTTTTTGCCTGATCATTGGCGTTCTGCACTGACTCAAGGCGCAGCTGGGCGCCGCGCGCGAAGCGGTTGGCGTGGGATGCGCAGTCGCCGACAGCATAGATGTTGGGCAGGCTGGTGCGGCAATATTCATCGACATCGACGCCATTGCCGCCAACAGCGCCCGCTGCGATCAGCGGGCCGGTTTCGGGGATGATGCCGATGCCGACGATCACCATGTCGGTTTCGATCCGCTCGCCATTCTGCATCAGCACGGCGGTCGCCTTGCCGTCCTGCACCTCGATGCAGTCCATCGCGGCGCCGGTGCGCAGATCGACGCCATGGGCGCGATGTTCAGCTTCGTAGAAGCGGGAGAGTTCTTCACCGGCGACGCGGGCGAGGACGCGGTCGAGCGCTTCGAGCAGCACGACTTTCTTGCCGAACTTCGTCAGCACGGCGGCTGCTTCCAGCCCGATATAACCGCCGCCGATCACGACGACATGATTGATCTGGTCCATCTTCGCCATCATGGCGTCGACATCGTCGCGGCGGCGGACGGCATGGACGTTTGGCGCGTCGGCGCCGTCGCAGGTCAGCATGCGCGGGCTGCCGCCCGTGCACCAGATGAGCTTGCCGTAGGAGATATGCTCGTTGCCGACGGTGACGGTCTGGCTTTCCGGATCGACAGCCTTCACCCGGTGGCCGAGCAGCATGTCGATCTTGCGCTCTTCCCAAAAGGCGGCGGGGCGGATGAGGATGCGATCGAAGCTCTTGTCGCCCGCGAAATATTCCTTCGACAGCGGCGGGCGTTCATAGGGCGGGTATTTTTCGTCACCGATCATGGCGACGGACCCTTCAAAGCCGAGTTGACGAAGCGAAATGGCCGCCTGCGCGCCTGCATGGCCCGCGCCTACGATCAGAACGTCATAATGGCTCATCGGCCAGCATCCCCTCAGTCCAAGTTGCTGCCGTCCTTGGCGCGCTTTCCCCGGACTGACAAGGGGTAGGGGGACTTTTGAAGTTAGCGGGGCAAAATATAAAATAGCGGATGGCCGCCTGTCCCCCATGGCGCTGCCATCCCTGACTGTGGCATAGGCGCTCGCCAAAGTTGGGGGTTTTCTGCCTTATGGCTGACAAGGATTTGCCGGTTAGCGGGGGGAGCCATGCAGCGCATGGTCCGCTACACGGCCTCGCGCTCGGCGCGTTGGGGGTGGTGTTTGGGGACATCGGGACCTCTCCACTCTATGCGCTGAAGGAAAGCTTTGTCGGCCACCATCCGCTGACGGTTGACCCGGCCCATATCTATGGCGTGCTGTCGTTGATCTTCTGGACCATGACCATGGTCGTAACGGTCAAATATGTGTTCATCATCCTGCGAGCCGACAATAATGGCGAGGGCGGCAGCATGGCGCTGCTGGCGCTGATCGGGCGGCGGATGGGCGAAACGCGCTGGACACCGACGGTTGCGGCGCTGGGCGTGCTTGCCACCGCGCTCTTTTATGGCGATGCGATCATCACGCCGGCGGTCTCTGTCCTCTCGGCGGTAGAGGGGCTGACGGTGGTGCAGGCGGGGCTGACGCCGTTGGTGCTGCCGATCGCGATCGTGATCCTGATCGCCCTGTTCGTGATCCAGAGCATCGGCACGGCGCGAGTCGGTGCGCTGTTCGGCCCGATCATGGTGGTCTATTTCCTGGCGCTCGCAATTCTGGGCGTCACCAATATATGGCGGCACCCGGAGATCTTCGCCATCGTCAATCCTTGGTGGGCGCTGCGCTTCTTCCTGATCGACCCTAAACTGGCGTTTCTGGCTTTGGGATCGGTGGTGCTGGCGGTGACGGGGGCGGAGGCGCTTTATGCCGATATGGGGCATTTCGGGCGCAAGGCGATCAGCATCGCGTGGCTTTACGCGGCGCTGCCGTGCCTGATGCTCAATTATCTGGGGCAGGGGGCGTTGCTGCTGGATGAGCCAGCGGCGGCGCAAAATCCGTTCTTCCTGCTTGCCCCCGAATGGGCGAGGCTTCCGCTGGTGATCCTGGCGACGATGGCGACGGTGATTGCTAGCCAGGCGGTCATATCCGGCGCCTTTTCCGTGACGCGGCAAGCGGTGCAGCTGGGCTTCCTCCCGCGCCTGCGCATCCTGCATACCAGCGCATCGGCGGCGGGGCAGATATATATGCCGCTGATCAACTGGACGCTGCTGGTGCTGGTCATCATGCTGGTGCTGGGCTTTGGCAGTTCGAGCAATTTGGCGGCGGCCTATGGCATTGCGGTCACTGGCACGATGGTCATCACCACCTGCATGATGGGGGCATTGATGTTCAGCGTCTGGCGCTGGAACCCGTTCGTCGCGGGCATGGTGACGGGCCTGTTCCTGATCATTGATGGCGCATATTTCCTGTCGAACGCGACGAAAATTCCGGATGGCGGATGGTTCCCGCTGCTGGTCGCGGCCATAGCTTTCCTGGTGCTGACGACCTGGGCTTCTGGGCGACGGATCATGCGCAACCGTCTACGCGAAGATGCAATGGACCTGGATTTGTTCATCAAGTCTGCCGGAGCGTCACTGAAGCGGGTGCCGGGCACGGCGATCTTCTTGTCCTCAACGACGGAGGGTGTTCCGCCGGCCCTGCTCCACAACGTCAAGCACAACCGCATCCTGCATGAGCGCAACATCATCCTGACCGTGCGCGCGGAGGAAGTCCCGCATTTGCCCTATGAAGGCCGTACCAGCGTCGAAGATCATGGCGCGGGTTTCTATCGCCTGATGCTGCGCCACGGCTTCATGGAAAATGTCGATGTGCCCGCCGCGATGAAGGCGGTGCGCGACTGTGGCGGGCCGATCGGCGTGGCCGACACCAGCTATTTCCTCAGCCGCGAGACGTTGGTGCCGTCATCCCGCCCCGGCATGGCCATATGGCGCGAGCGGCTGTTCGCCTGGATGGTGCGCAATGCGGAAAGCCCGATGGCGTTTTTCAAGCTGCCGACCAATCGGGTGGTCGAACTGGGGTCGCAGCTGGAAATCTGATCTAGCGATCACGCCGATTGCCGATGGCGGGCAAGCCATCGGCTGGCGGGGCATCAGTTAGCCGATCTCTTTCTGACGAGCGATGAGCACGCTGATCGGCGAATTGCGGACGATCGCGGCGGCGTTGGAGCCCAGCACGCGGGATGAGAGCGACGGCTGATGAGAGCCGATGATGATGAGGTCGGCGCCCACCCGCTGCGCTTCATCCAGAACTTCATCACGCACTCGGCCGCGATGGGATGCGAAAGTGGCATTGGTCAGGCCGAACTCGGCTTTCCATTCGTCGACTTGTCGCTGAGCCTCTGTGATCTCCTGCGTGTCGAAGTCGACGGTGATCGCGCCTTCATAATTCACTGGCAGAAAGTATCGCACATAAAGGATATGCACTTTCGCGCCGCCTGCGGAAAGCGCTGCTGCTGCTTCCAGCGCGGACTTTGCGTGATCAGGATCATGGATGTCGATAGCGACCAATATAGATGAAAAAGCCATGGTCTCTCCTCTCTTGACCTTGACTTCTATCAGGAGGGGCGAGCCGAAAGGTGTAGCGTCTGTAACAAAGAGTTTCAGCCGAGATGACAGCGCGCAGATGTCCCGGCGCCGGACGCAAAAGAGCGTGAGGATGGCGCGATTGGTACGAATCTGAAGGATTGCCGGAGTTAGGTCCCTCTTTTGCTAACCGCAAAATGTAAAGCCACACTTGACACGAGTGCGTAAAGCGCTACTTTCCATCTATGGAGATCGAGAGCATAAGCCACAAAGCTCTGCGGCGGTTTGTTGAGACAGGCAAAGCCAAAGGACTACCTGGCGATCTGGTCGATCGGCTGTTCAAGATGGTCAACTTCATCATTGATGCCGACACGCTGGACGAACTTTCAACACCTCCAAATTACGGGCTTCACCCCTTGACCGGCGACCGTGCCGGGACATGGGCGATGACCGTGACTAGAAACTGGCGCCTGACCTTTTCGCTTGATGAGCAGGGCGCCGTCGTAGATCTGGACCTGGAGGATTATCACTGATGGCTATCAAGATTCATCCGTCGTTCGCGGTCCATGCGGGCGAATGGCTCAAGACCGAGATTGTCGAGGCGCATGGCGTTTCGATCAACGATCTGGCCGAGGCGTTCGGCGTCAGTCGGCAGTCGATCAGTTCGCTTCTGAACGGGCGGGCGGCCCTTTCGGCTGATATGGCGATCCGCTTCGAGCATGCCTTTGGTGTGAAGGCGGAGACGCTGATGCGGATGCAGGCGCGCTACGAGTTGGGCAAGGCGCGCGAGCATGAAGCCGATCTGGCCGTGCGGAGCCTGATCGCTGCGTGAAATAGCGTCCGCGTCATGTTGCATCCATGCTGCATGAAGGCGCCGTAACCTAACGAATTTGACGAAATTCTGCGGATTTCACGGGACGTTGTGAACATCAAAAAAGGCCGTGCTTACGGCCGGCCCGAAGGCAAAAATCAAGGATATCCAGGCTTTCCGATGGTAGCGGAGGAGGGACTTGAACCCCCGACACGCGGATTATGATTCCGCTGCTCTAACCAGCTGAGCTACTCCGCCCCATGGGCTGCGCCGGGCAGTCGCCCTGCGGTGCGCGCGCTATAGGCAGAGGGACTTGTGGGGTCAACGGGGTTTGGCGACGGCTGTGCAAATTCTCTTCAGGGGAGGTTGCCGGACGTCGTGCGCGGGGAAATCTTGGTCGGCGCCCTTTTTGCGCTTGCAATCGTTCCGTCACGTTGCACTAATGTTGCAATGCACAACCGGGCTATGCCCGAGGGAGGATCGACGCTTTGCCCTTCCACGAAATGTTTGAGCCGGATGGTTCGATACGGCCTTGCTATGCCGAAGTGCAGAATTGGGTGGATCGGACGGGCATCGCCGGGCTCAACCGCAGGTTGGATGAAGCGGAAGCGATCTTCAGACGTATCGGCATTACCTTTGCGGTCTATGGCGAGGGCGGCGATCCGGAGCGATTGATCCCGTTCGACCTGTTGCCGCGTATCTTCACCGCGCAGGAATGGCGCGTGCTGGACCGGGGCATCAGGCAGCGGGCGCGGGCGTTGAACGCGTTTCTGCATGATGTCTATCATCGGGGAGAGATTGTGAAGGCGGGGATCATGCCCGCCGACATCATCTACCAAAACAGCGCCTATCTTGCCGAGATGGCGGACTTTACCCCGCCGGGGAAGGTTTACAGCCATATCGTCGGGATCGACATTGTCCGCACCGGGCCTGCGCGATTTGAGGTGCTGGAGGATAATTGCCGCACGCCGTCGGGCGTGTCCTACATGCTGGAAAATCGCGAGATCATGACGCGCATGTTCCCCGAACTGTTCGCGCAGGGGCTGGTGGCGCCGGTCGATGATTATCCTGCCGAGTTGCTCAAGAGCCTGAAGGAAGTCGCGCCGCCCTCGTGCAAGGGCGATCCGGTGGTCGTGCTGCTGACCCCGGGATCGCTCAACAGCGCCTATTATGAACATAGCTTCCTGGCCGATCTGATGGGCGTGGAGCTGGTGGAGCCTGCCGACCTGTTCGTCGATGAGGATCGGGTGTGGATGAAGACGACGCTTGGCCCCAGGCAGGTCGATGTCATCTACCGCCGGATCGATGACGAATATCTTGATCCGCTGGTGTTCCGGCCCGATAGCCTGCTGGGCATTCCCGGCATCTTCAACGTGTATCGCAATGGCGGGGTGACGCTGGCTTCGGCGCCGGGCGCGGGGATCGCGGATGACAA
The DNA here is from genome assembly GCF_055397305.1 of Sphingobium sp. TomMM7A. Lineage (NCBI taxonomy): Bacteria > Pseudomonadati > Pseudomonadota > Alphaproteobacteria > Sphingomonadales > Sphingobiaceae > Sphingobium > Sphingobium sp. TomMM7A. The sequence continues at coordinate 683,466 of NZ_AP027311.1, forward strand.
GGCGGTCTATATCTACGTTCCGGAGATGATCCGATTTTACCTGGGTGAGCAGCCGATCCTGGACAATATCCAGACGTGGCAGTGCGGGAAGCCGGACGAATGCGCCTATGTGCTGGAACATCTGCACGAACTGGTGGCGAAGGAGGTTCATGGGTCGGGCGGCTATGGGATGCTGATCGGCCCCAAGTCGACCAGTGCGGAAATCGCCGCTTATGCGGAACGGATTAGGGCCAATCCGGGCGAGTTCATCGCGCAGCCGACGCTGGACCTTTCGACCGTGCCTACGCTTGGCCCGGCTTCGGTGGTGGGTCGGCATGCGGATTTCCGGCCCTATTGCCTGGTGGGCAAGCAGATCAGGCTGGTGCCCGGCGGGCTGACGCGGGTTGCGCTGACGGAAGGGTCGTTAGTGGTGAACTCCAGTCAGGGGGGTGGGGTGAAGGATACATGGGTGTTGCAGGATTGACGGTGGGTGCCATCATCTTTCGCAGCCAGCGTCATCCCAGCGGAAGCTGGGATCTCTCGAGGCTGCGTCGTGCCCTTTCGCCTGAGATCCCAGCTTTCGCTGGGATGACGGTGAGAGGCGGGGTGACAACGAGAGGCGGGATGACGGGGAGGAGGTGGGTGCGCCCATGCTGAGCCGGACTGCCGAGAATCTTTACTGGATGGCGCGTTATATGGAGCGGGCGGAGGCTACGGCTCGTTTGCTTACCATGGGACAGCGCATGGCGATCCTGCCGGGGGCGCATCATCGCGATGAGTGGCGGTCGGTCGTGCGGGCAGCTGGGGTCGATGGCCTATTTCCTGAAGGCATACAGGTGGCCGAGAGGGACGCCATATCCTATCTGATGCTGGACCTTGATAATTCCAGTTCCATCCGGTCCTGCCTGCTGAAGGCGCGCGCCAATGCCAAGTCGGCGCGCACCATGCTGACCCAGGACATGTGGGAGGCGCTGAACGAAGGGTGGCGCAAGCTGGACAGCTATGATGTGGGTGAAGCGCGGCAGCAGCTTCCGGCGCTGATCGATTGGGTGAAGACGCGGGTCATGACGTTCCGGGGCGCGGCACATTCCGGGCAGTTGCGCAATGAAGGGCATGACTTCCTGCGTGCCGGGTCGGCGCTAGAGCGGGCGCAGATGACGTTGCGGCTGCTGGACGTCAAATATTATGTGCTGCTGCCAGAAACCGAGGTGATCGGGGGCAATCGCGATCATTATCAGTGGACGTCGGTGCTCTACGCTCTGTCTGGAGCGCGGGCCTATCACCATGTCTATGGCGGCACTTATACGCCCTGGCAGATCACCGATTTCCTGATGCTGAACCGGCTTTTCCCGCGCAGTGTGGCCTATTGCTATGAACAGCTTGCCTATCGGCTCAATCGGCTGGCGGGCTGGCATAATGGGCGGGGCACGTGTCATGAGACGGTGCGGCAGATGGTAAACGATCTGGAACAGCTCGACAGTGGCGAGATTTTCCGCGTCGGTCTGCATGAAACCGTGCTGGGCGGATTGAAGATGACCAACCAATTGGGCGCGGAGATCGCCCAGACTTATCATTTCGGATGAGGGAGCGTCGCACGCCTTGAAACTGCTGGTCCGCCATCAGACGACTTATCGTTATGCCGCGACGGCAGGCCGGGTGGCGATGCGGTTGAAGCTGATGCCGATCGATACGGCGTCGCAGAAGATACTCGAATGGCAGGTCAGCGTGAATGGCGAGCCGGTCGAATGGTTCCGCCGCAACAGCTTTGGCGAGATGGAGGCTGTCTGGATACGGCATGACCGGCTGGACAATGCGGTGATCGTTGCCGAAGGGTTGGCGGAGACGGGCGAGACGAGCGGCGTTCTGGGCCATGGTGAGGGCCGGGTGCCTTCGGTCTATTTCCTGCGGGAAACGCAGCTGACTCAAACTTCCGATGCCATTCGGGACATGGCGCTTTCCCTGCCGGATGGTGAGGGTACGCTGGTGCGGCTGCATGCCTTGTCGGCGGCGGTTAGCGACGCTGTGGCCTATCGGGGGGGCGTGACGTCTTCGGATACCACGGCGGCGGAAGCTTTTGCGCTGGGGGCGGGGGTTTGTCAGGACCATGCGCAGATATTCATCGCGGGGGCGCGCGCTCTGGGCATTCCGGCGCGATATGTGACGGGATATCTGCTGGCGGAGGGTGGCGTTGCCCTGCATGAAACCCACGCCTGGGTTGAGGCGTGTGTACCGGATCTGGGCTGGGTCGGGTTTGATCCGTCGAACCGGGTCTGTGTTACGGAACGTTATCTGCGGCTGGCGTCGGGCCTGGACGCCAATGCGGCGGCGCCCATCCGGGGGTCCGTGACGGCAGTGGGCGATATCTGGATTGACGCGGACGTTCGGATCGCGCAGGCGGAGGAAGGGGTGGAAGAAAGGCAGCTGCAACGGCAGCAACAACAAAGCCTTCAGCCTGCCATCCCGCAGGATTGAACGGATATAGGAGCCCGATGGGCGATGACCTATTGTGTGGCGGTGCGCGTGGACCAGGGACTGGTCATGCTGTCGGACACTCGCACCAATGCGGGCATGGACAATATCGCGCGCTTTCGGAAAAGCTTTACCTACAGCGTGCCGGGCGAGCGGGCGCTGGTGCTTATGTGTTCGGGCAACCTGTCCATCACGCAGGGCGTCAAGACGATGCTGGGCCGCGCGATCAAGGATTCGCAGGTCGATCCGGACGTTGAAAGCATCCTGAACTGCGCGACCATGCACCGCGCGGCGCAACTGGTGGGCGATGCGATGTGCGAGATGCAGCAACATTATCGCAGCACCATCGAAATGCAGGGATCGGGTGCGGACGCGTCGATCCTGCTCGCGGGGGAACGGCGCGGGGGGAAGCCGCGCCTTTACCTTATCTATTCGGCGGGCAACTTCATCGAGGCGACGGAGGACACGCCCTTCTTCCAGATTGGCGAGCATAAATATGGCAAGCCGATCCTGGACCGGATCATCAAGCGCGAGACGAGTCTGGAGGACGCGACAAAGGCGGTGCTGGTGTCGATGGATTCGACGTTGCGATCGAACCTGTCGGTCGGCATGCCGCTGGACCTGACCGTGATCGAGCGCGGCCAGTTCGATTTCCGTGTCCGCACCCGTATCGAGGCCGATAACGAGGAATTTCAGCTGCTTTCGCTCAGTTGGTCGGCGGCGTTGCGCAAGGGATTTGAGGACCTGCCCAACGTCATTGACTGACGGTTGGAGTGGCAGGGGGAGGCGGAGCTTGCCCGCGCCCAAGCAATTCCATGCGATAGTCAGGCTTGCGCGCCCGGCGCTGCTGCCTATTTCATCCCGACAAACGAATCCAAAGAGCTGGGGAATTTGATGACCGCTACCCATTCCACTCGCATGCTGATCCTCGGTTCGGGGCCGGCCGGGCTTTCGGCCGCCATTTATGGGGCGCGCGCGGGGCTGGCGCCGATCGTGGTGCAGGGCATGCAGCCGGGTGGACAGCTGACCATCACAACCGACGTCGAGAATTATCCTGGCTTTCGCGACGTGATCCAGGGGCCGTGGTTGATGGAGCAGATGCAGGCGCAGGCCGAGCATGTCGGCGCGCAGATGATGTATGATCAGATCGTCGATATTGATTTGTCGGAGCGGCCCTTTCGCCTGACGGGCGATAGCGGGACGCGCTATTTTGCCGACTCTCTGGTGATCGCGACGGGCGCGCAGGCGAAGTGGCTCGGCACCGAGGGCGAGCAGCTGTTGCAGGGCAAGGGCGTCAGCGCCTGCGCGACTTGCGATGGCTTTTTCTATCGCGGGAAGAAGGTGGTGGTGATCGGCGGGGGTAACACCGCTGTCGAGGAAGCGCTGTACCTCACCAACCATAGCCATGACGTGACACTGATCCATCGCCGCGATTCGCTGCGGGCGGAGAAGATCTTGCAGCAGCGGCTGTTCGCGCATCCGAACATCAAGGTGCTGTGGAACCAGAAGATCGAGCGGTTTGTGGGTGGCGGCAATCCAGAAGGGTTGGTCGGGGTCGATCTGGTCGATACGGTGACGGGCAAGGCTTCGCATATCGAGACGGACGGGGCGTTCGTCGCGATCGGGCATCAGCCCGCGACCGAGCTGTTCGTGGACAAGCTGCCGATGGATGAGGGCTATTTGATCGTGGAGCCGGGTACGACGCGGACCTCCATTCCTGGCGTGTTCGCGGCGGGTGATGTCAGCGACAAGATTTATCGGCAGGCGGTGACGGCGGCGGGCATGGGCTGCATGGCGGCGCTGGACGTGGAGAAGTTTCTGGCCGAAGCGGATTTTGAGGCGATGGCGGCTGAGTGAGAAAGCGTGGAGCGGGGTGCGCGTTGCGTGCCTTGCTTTGCTGGGTGAGGGGGAGCTTCGCTACCCTCCGTTCGCCCTGAGCTTGTCGAGCCGAAGGCCGGCGAAGCCAACGGCTTTTCTTTCTTTTAAGTGAAGTGAAGGGCTTCGACAGGCTCAGCCCGAACGGGGATTAGGTGTCTGATAGACTGGGGAAGCGCTCAGGCCTCTATCTTCGTCCGCGCAAAGGCGACCAGTGTGCCGAAGGTTTCGAAGGTTTCGCCGTCGATGTCGTCATCCTCGATCAGGATGTCGAGGCGGTCCTCCATCTCCGTCAGCAGCGTGGCGACGGCCATGGAGTCCAGTTCAGGCAGAGCGCCGAACAGGGGCGTGTCGGCGTCGAAGGCATCGACGCGTTCCTGCGACAGGGCCAGCACATCGCGAAGCAGATCGCGCATCGCGTTTGACATGTCGCTTGTCCGGTCGACCGGCATAGAGGTTTTCGCCCGCATGATGGGGGGCTTACCTAATCGTTCCGCCTTCAGCCCACAAGGGCGGAAATCGCGGTTCGCGCGGCGGGAATCCATGTCGAGGCAAATCGCGGATTGAAGAAGTCGAGACGGTAGAGCGTCTGGCGCTGTTCCATCCATTCCGCCTTGTAGGGATTGTCGCCGGTGCCATAGTCGATCACGCTGACCATGTCGGTATCTATGGCGTGGGCGAACATCGCGTGGCTGAGCAATGTGCCCGGAGAAGCGCCGTCGAAGGCGCGATCATGCGCCAGCTTGTGGATGAGGGCGACGTCATTTTCGATGGTCCAAAGCTGGGTCGCCACTGGCTGGCCGTTGAGGCGCGCAAAGCCGAGCCGTAGGGTTCCGGCGGCACCCTCACGTTCGGCCAGGGCGCGCAGGAAGGAGAGGCCGGGCTCGGGCTGCTTCCAACTGCTCGCATGTACCGTCACATAGTCGTGCCACAGCGCGTCATCGACCTGATCGCGAATCTCGATGGTGAAACGGCTGGATCGGGCCTTGCGCTGGACCTGATTGCGCAGGCGGCTTGGCCGATCCGCCCAATAAGCGGCGAAGTCACGGCCGTGCAGGGCGAGCATATGGCGTCCACCCATGGGTCGGCGGACGCCGAACCATCCGCTGCGCCGAAAGGCATCGAGGAGCATTTCCGCCGTATCGCCTACCGGGTAGAAGTCGATGTGACGGCCGGTCCTGAACAGTTCGGCGGCGAGTATCTCTGCCAGACGGCGGCGCATCGGTTCGTCAGGATCTCCGAGATATATCGGCGACCAGGCGAAGCTGTACCAGTTGGCAAGCGCGCTCTGCCGTTCGGGAGAGGGCGACAGCAGGAATAGCCATGCCTCGACCTGTCCCTCGATCGCTTGAAGGACGCGGACTTTCTGGTTGTTGAAGCAATGTTCGTGTAGCGATTCGAACCAGTCGATGCGGTCGAACAAGGAAGCCGTCGCGGCGCGATCCATCCGTCCGCCCAGCGCCTGCCGGGCATCTGCGATCGTGCTGTATTCCCTTGTGACCAGCAAATCATTATCTCCCCGGCACTGTCCCCATGCCTTAGGTGAAAAGTCTGGAAATGGAGTTAAGCCGAACCGCCCTGATTGATGGCGAGGAAGTTCGCCCGATCGACCACCTGCTGTTGCGGGGTGAGTCGGCGCGTCCGGCGCTGGATGGCCGGTCGGGATCGCAGGATTATGCCGAGCTTGAAACGACGCTGGGTCGGCTGGCGGGGTGGCTGGCGGGGTTCGGGCTGGAAAAAGGTGCGCGGGTTGCAAGTTGGATTGCCAAGGGGCCGGTTGCCGCGCTGATGCCATTGGCGGCCCCGCGCGCGGGCTTGGTGCATGTGCCGGTCAATCCGCTGCTGAAGCATGCGCAGGTTGCGCATATCCTTGCCGACAGCGGCGCGCGGTTGCTGGTCGGTACTCCGGCGCGGCTCGATACTTTGAAGTCCGATGATGTGCCGGGCGACTGCCGTTTGTTGCGGGAGGAGGATGCTGCGGCGGCCATGAGCGGTGGGGATGGAATGCCGCCCTCCGAAGCCGGGCCGTATGATCTGGCGGCGATCCTTTATACCAGTGGGTCGACTGGACGGCCCAAGGGGGTGATGTTAAGCCACGCCAATCTATGGCTCGGCGCGGCGAGTGTGGCTCGTTATCTGGGCCTCAATGCCGAGGACAGGACCTTGTGCGTGCTGCCCTTCAGTTTCGATTATGGGCAGAATCAGTTGTTTTCGACTTGGTATGCGGGCGGGTGCGTCTATCCGCTCGACTATCTGACGGCGCGTGACGTCATGAAGTCGGTGGACAAGCGTGACATCACGACATTGGCCGGGGTGCCGCCGCTTTGGGTGCAGTTGACCGAGCTTGAGTGGAAGCCGGAAGTGGCGGGGAAGCTGAAGCGCCTGACCAATAGTGGTGGCGCGCTCACCCGGCCGTTGGTGGCGAAATTGCGCGGCCTTTTTTCCAAGGCTGACCTTTATCCCATGTATGGGCTGACCGAGGCTTTTCGGTCGACCTATCTGCCGCCAGCCTTGGTGGACAGCTATCCAGACTCGATGGGGTCGGCGATACCGCATGCGGAGATATTGGTTGTGCAGCCCGACGGCAGCCTGACGGACGATGATGAAGCGGGTGAGCTGGTTCATTGCGGGCCGCTTGTAGCGCAAGGCTATTGGCGGGATGAGGTACGTACGGCAGAGCGGTTCAAGCCTGCGCCGCCGTCCTCTCGCTATGGCGGCATGGCGGTCTGGTCAGGGGATAGCGTCAGGCGGGATGGGCAGGGGCTGCTCTATTTCGTTGGGCGCGATGACGCGATGATCAAATCCTCGGGCAATCGCATCAGTCCGACCGAGATTGAAGAAGCGGCGGTAGCGGTGCCTGGGGTGGCGGAGGCCGTCGCGCTGGGTATCAAGGATGAACGATTGGGGCAGGCAGTGCTGCTGCTTATCCGGTCTGGCGACGTTGATGCCGAGGCGATGGTCGAGGCGAGATTGAAGACCGAATTGCCGAACTTCATGCAGCCCCGGACGATCATCAGGCTGGCGGATTTTCCCCGGACGCCTAATGGCAAGATCGACCGAGTGGCACTGGCCAAGGAATATGACAGATGAAGCCGATGGGACCTGTTCCGCCCTTTTTCGAGGGCGAGGAAGGCATGCTGCTGATCGGCGGCTGCGGTGCGGCCAGTCTGGTGGACGAAGCGGGGGATACGCCGCTGTTCGTTTATGACATGGGCGTCGTCGAGCGGCAGATGCGCGATTTGCGGGAGGCCATGCCGCCGCAGCTGTCGATCCATTATGCGGTGAAGGCGAACCCTTATCCGGCGCTGCTGGAACGTATGGCGCGGTTGGTTGACGGCTTTGACGTGGCTTCGGGCGGGGAAATGGCGCGAGCGCTGGAAGCCGGGATGGACGCCGCGCATGTGAGCTTTGCTGGGCCGGGCAAGCGCGACGATGAACTTGCCGCCGCGATCGACGCTGGCGTGACGCTGAACCTTGAGTCGGAGGGTGAAGCGCGGCGTGCGCTTGCCATTGCCCAGAAGCGGGGGCGGACGCCCCGGCTGGCGGTGCGGGTCAATCCGGATTTTGACCTGAAAGGGTCGGGCATGCGCATGGGCGGCGGGGCCAAACCCTTTGGCGTCGATGCGGATCGGGCGGCGGGGCTTGCCCGATCGTTGATCGATGCGGGAGCCGATTGGCGCGGCTGGCATATCTTTGCCGGATCGCAGGCGCTGGATGCGGAGGCGCTGATCGACACGCAGGCGGCAACAGTGGGATTGGCGGCGCGGCTTTCTGACGCCGTGGGAGCCACACCGCCGCTCGTCAATCTGGGTGGGGGATTTGGTATTCCCTATTTTCCTGGCGATCAGCGGTTGGAAATTGCGCCGATCGGGGAAGCGCTGGGCCAGACGCTCCATGCGCGTCCTGACATATTGGCGGAGAGCGAGTTTGCGATGGAGCTTGGCCGCTGGCTGGTGGGGGAGGCTGGCGTCTACCTGACCCGTGTGGTCGATGTGAAGCAGAGCCAGGGCGAGACGTTCGTGGTTGTCGATGGCGGCTTGCATCATCAATTGGCGGCGAGCGGGAATTTCGGCACGGTGGTGCGGCGTAACTATCCGATGGCGGTGGCGAACCGTTATGGCGCGCCGCCTGCGGAGGAGGCCGTCACGGTCGTGGGGTGTCTTTGCACGCCGATCGACAAGCTGGGCGACAAGGTTGCTTTGCCGCCGGTGGTGGAAGGGGACCTGATCGCGATCTTCGCGGCGGGGGCCTATGGCGCTTCGGCTAGTCCCGCCGCCTTTTTGGGGCACCCGCCCGCGCTCGAACTATTACTTGGCTGATATACCAATAGTTTGACGCCTAACCGTATCTTTACCCTTTAGCGGCAAGAAGAGGCCCAAAGCCCATCGCTTTGCGGCCGCTTCACCTGTCTGGCGGCCGTGCTGGCGTGCGGCCGCATGATGAGGTGAAGATATGCGTTTCCTGTCGGTTTCCCGGGCTCTGATCGGCGCATCGTTGCCTGCTTTGGCGCTGTCGGGCTGCGCTTCGGGAGGCGGTGGCCCCCAGTTGCCCTCTGCGTCCTTTGTGGCGCAGCAGGAAGGGCCGGGCGAGGAATATGTGATCGGGCCGCTCGATGACCTGACCGTATTCGTATGGCGCAACCCGGAATTGGGTGCGAAGGTTCAGGTGCGGCCGGACGGGCGGATTACCACGCCGCTGATCGCCGACATGCCAGCCGTGGGCAAGACGCCCAAGCAACTGGCTGACGACATGAAGGTCGCGCTCACCAAATATATTGAAAATCCGCTGGTGTCGGTGATCGTCAACAACTTCTCGGGCACTTTCAGCCAGCAGGTGCGGATTGTCGGCGCGACCGAAAAGCCTGCCTCCATTCCTTATCGTGCGAACATGACGCTGCTTGATGCCATGATCTCCGTCGGGGGGCTTAGCGAATATGCGGCGGGCAATCGGGCGCGGCTCGTTCGCTTCAACAAGGAACAGGGCAAGCAGCAAGAATTCAACGTCCGTATCGGCGACCTGCTGAAGCGCGGCGACAGCAAGGCGAATGTCATGCTGGCGCCCGGCGACGTCATCATCATTCCGGAAAGCATGTTCTGATATGGCGGGTCTTTACGACGAACTGCTGATTGCCCTTCACGGCATATGGACCCGGCGCTGGCTGGCGCTGGCCGTAGCGTGGGGCGTGTGCATGCTGGGGTGGCTGGGCGTGGCCCTGGTGCCCAACAGCTATGAGAGCAAGGCGCGCGTTTATGTGAACACGCAGTCGCTGTTGCAGGACAAGGTCGGCATTACGCAGGTCCAATCGCAACAGGATTTGGACCGCGTGCGCCAGACGCTGGCCAGCACCGCCAATCTGGAGCGGGTGGTCAAGGAAACCGACCTTAACCAGACGATCAGCGGCCCGCGCGACATGGCGGCCAGGATCACGGCGCTGCGTGAAGGCATCACCGTGATGGCGCAGGCTGATCCCAGCATGATCGACATCAGCGCCAAGTCGGCGGACTCCAGCCTTTCGGACGGCGCCAATGCGCGAATCGCGCAGCAGGCGGTGCAGAAGCTGATCGAGATTTTCCAGGAAACGAACCTGTCCTCTGATCGCGTCGAGACGAAGCAGAGCCTTGCCTTCCTTGATCAGCAGATCGCGCAGCGCGGACGTCAATTGGCCGCCGCAGAGCAACGTCGTGTCGAGTTCGAGCAGCGCTATGCCGGTATGCTGCCGGGCGCGGGTTCCATCGGCCAGCGCATGGACGCGGCGCGGATGGAGATTAACAATATCGAATCGCAGCTGGTGCAGGCGTCGAGCTCGCTTAGCGCCATGAACGGCCAGCTCGCCGGAACACCGCAGGTGTTGCCGGGTGTTGGCGCGTCGGGTGGTCCTTCCGCACTGGCGCAGGCGCAGGCGGACCTTGCCGGAATGCGCGCGCGCGGCTGGACTGCTGACCATCCCGATGTGATTGCAGCCCAGCGGCAGGTCGATGCGCTGCGCCGTCAGGGCGGCGGCGGTGGTGGCGGGGCGGGCGGTTCGCCCAATCCGGCTTACCTGTCGATCAAGTCGATGCAGGCGGAACGGGCGGCCACAGTTCAGGCGCTACAGACGCGCAAGGCGCAGCTTCAGGCTGACTTGAACGCCATGTCATCGCGCCAGACTGACGAGCCGGGCCTCGCCGCCGAGCAGGAGAAGCTCGACCGCGACTATGAGGTGCTGAAGACGCAATATGACAAGCTGCTCGCTGATCGCGAGGATGTGCGCCTGCGCGGTGATGTGAAGACCGAGACGGGCTCCGTCCAGTTCCGCGTGATCAATCCGCCGAGTGCGCCCACCGCGCCGTCCGCGCCCAATCGGCCGTTGTTGCTGCTGGGCGTGCTGATCGTCGGGATCGGCGCGGGCGTGGGTAGCGCCTTTGCCATGGGGCAGCTCAAGGGCAGCTTCCCGACGGCGGCACGGCTGGAGCGGGCGGTTGGATTGCCGGTCATCGGTTCCATTACGCAGACGGTTAGCGCCGCGCAGAGGGCGGTCGAGAAGCAGCGGTTGAAATGGTTCGCCGGTGCGAGCGGGGGGCTGGCGGCGCTGTGCGTGCTGCTGATCCTCGTCGAATTCATCCAGCGTGGCATGGCCTGAGGAGCGGCAAGATGAACAAGCATAGCTCCCTTTCCAAAGGTTCGCTGATTGAGCGGGCGACGGAAATCTATGATTTCAGCGCGGCCTTGCAGGGGCGTGCCGCTCCTGCGGTCGAGGTGCCTGCTGGCGAGGCGTTGCCTCCGGTGGTGGAGATTGCTCGGCCGGTGGCGGGGGAGGCGGGATATCGCGCGCCTGACTGGCATGGGCCGGTGCAGAGTATCGATCGGATTGCTCTGGCCGAGAATGGCTGGCTGTCGCCCGATAGTCCGGCGACTGCGATCAGCGAGGAGTTTCGGCTGCTGAAGCGCGATTTGCTCGCGCAGCTTGGCGATGATCCGCGTGGCAATAGCGTGCTTGTCTGCTCGGCCCATAGCGGGGAGGGCAAGAGCTTTTGCGCGATCAACCTGGCGCTTAGCCTCGCGGCGGAGAAGGATCGGGAGATATTGCTGGTCGATGCTGACTTCGGCAAGCCGGGCATTCCCGAGGCGCTGGGGCTGACAAGCGGGCCGGGGCTGATGGACGCCATCGCCGATCCGTCGATAGCTATCGAGGATTGTGTGATCCGTACGGACATTCCGTCCTTTGCGGTCCTGCCTGCGGGGCAGCGCAGTAACAATGACACGGAATATCTGGCTTCGGCGCGGACCGAGACGCTGTTGCGCCGCCTGACCGAGGGGCGGCCGGACCGGGTCATCCTGTTCGATTCGCCACCTCTGCTTGCGGCGTCGGCGGGTGCCGTGCTGGCGAGCCATGCCGCCATCGCGTTGCTGGTGGTGCGTGCCGACCAGACCAGCGAAAGCGCACTGCGTGACGCGGCGGGGATGCTGAAGGCGGCTGGGCAAGTGCAGTTGTTGCTGAACGGCGTCACCTTCTCGGCCAGCGGCCGCCGCTTTGGCAGCTATTATGGCAAGGGGAGCGACGACGCATGATGCTGCGTACTTCCCTGGGGTTGCTGGGCGCGTTGGCGCTCGCCGCTTCGCCTGCCATGGCGCAGGAGCGAAAGGTCGAAGTTACGCCCTATCTGGGCGTCGATCAGACTGTGCTCGTGCCGCTGAAAGGTGGTGGCGATGTCCTGACCTATACCAATGTGACGGCGGGGCTGACGGCGCAGTTGCAGACGCGCCGTGTCGAGGCGGTCGCTGACGTTCAATATAATCACAGCTTCGGCTGGGGGCGTGAGGCCAGCGATCAGGATGTGATCAGCGGTATCGTGTCGGGCCAGTATCTGGTGTCGCATGGGCTGACGCTCAACGCCGGGGCGCTTGCGACGCGCATACGCACCGACGGGCTGTCGGGCGCGGCGACGCTGAACGATAGCCAGACGAGCCAGGTTTATGCGGGTTATGTGGGTCCGTCCTATGCCTCATCCTTCGGCGACATCGACGTCACTGCCTCTTATCGGCTCGGCTATGCGCGGGTGGATGAGGATGTGAATGCTGATTTTGCCGGAGCGCCTAATGTCGGCTCATTCGCCGATTCCGTTTCGCATAGCCTGGCCGGTTCGGTCGGCGTGGCGCCGGGTGTCTGGCTGCCGCTCGGCATCGTGGCGAGCGCTGGCTATGACCGGGAAGATGCGAGCGAGCTTGATCAGCGGTTCGAGGATGCGTGGGGCCGCGTGGATGCGACGCTGCCGGTGTCGCCGACTGTCGCCCTTGCCGGCGGTGTAGGCTATGAACGGATCAAGATCAGCCAGCGTTCGCCTGAGCTTGACGGGAGCGGCGTGCCGGTCATCCGCAATGGCCGCTATGTCACCGACGACAGTTCGCCGCGTGCGCTGATCTATGATTTCGATGACATCATCTGGGACGTTGGCGTGCTCTGGCGTCCCAACCGCCGCACCTCGCTGGAGGCGCGGGTCGGCGAACGTTATGGCGGCATGACTTACACGGGAAGCTTCGTGTGGCAGGGTCGCGGCCAGTCCTTCGCGCTGGTGGTGTTCGACGGTATCGATAGCTTCGGGCGGATCATTACGTCCAACGTCGCGGCGGTTTCGGGCAGCAGCCTGAATGTCGTGCGCAACCCATTCACGGGCGATTTCACCGGTTGCGCCTTCTCGCAAAGCGGCGGGGGGCAGTGCTTCAACGACGCGTTGACCGGGGTTACGGATGCGAACTTCCGCTACCGGGGCGTTGCCGCCCAATATGCGGCGCAGCGGGGTCCATGGGGCCTTGGGGTCGGCCTTGGCTATTCGCAGCGCAAATTCGTGACGCCTTCGGGCCAGACGGTGTTCGTGCGGGGCACTCGGGACCAGAATTGGTATGGCACGGTGTCGCTTAGCTATGTGATCGACAGTCGGTCCAGTTTGGATAGCGCCGTCTACGCCAATTATTTCGATGCAAGCGGCGCGCGCCTCGACGTGCTGAATCTGGGCGCGTTCACCAGCTACAACCGCCTTATCAACCGCAATCTTCAGGCATCCGCTTCGCTTGGGCTCGACAGTGCCAAGGCGGACGATCTGGATGCCGTCATCAACGCCATGGGCCAAGTCGGCCTGCGGTACAGCTTCTAATCGCGTCCGGAGACGAGAGATGTACGACCAGTTCTACGGATTTGAGGGCCGCCCGTTCCAGCTGACCCCCGATCCGCATTTCTACTTCGAAAGTGCAACCCACAGGAAGGCGTTGTCCTATCTGGGCTATGGGCTGGCGCAGGGCGAGGGCTTCATCGTTATCACCGGTGACATCGGCGCGGGCAAGACGACGCTGGTCGGGCACTTGATGGCGACGATCGATCCGGCACGGCTGACCGCCGTAAAGATCGTATCGACGCAGGTTGGTGGCGACGACATGCTGCGGCTGACCGCGCAGAGCTTTGGCCTGCCGACCGACGACATGCCCAAGGCCCAGATTTTGCGGCAGATCGAGGCGTTTCTGCATGGCCAGGCGCGGGCGGGGCGGCGGTCGCTGCTGATCGTGGATGAGGCGCAGAACCTGTCTGTTTCGGCGATCGAAGAGTTGCGCATGCTTTCCAACTTCCAGTTGGGCGGGCAGTCGCTGTTGCAGATATTCCTGCTGGGCCAGCCGGAATTTCGCGACCTGCTGAAGTCGGCGCAACTAGAGCAGTTGCGGCAGCGCGTGATCGCGACCCATCATCTCGATCCGATGCAGCCCGAAGAGATCGAACCCTATATCCTGCATCGCCTGTCGATCGTCGGTTGGAATGGCGATCCGCAATTCACACCGGATGCCTTCGCCGCCATCTATGCCGCGACCGGGGGCGTGCCGCGCCGGGTCAATGTGCTTGCCAGCCGTGTGCTGCTGCTGGGCGCGCTGGATCAGTTGTCGGAAATCGATGCGGCTGCTGTGCAAGCGGTGATCGAGGATATGGGCGCGGACAGCGATGTTGCCGTGCAGCCGATGCCGTCATCCGTGTTGGATCGCGCGGAGGAAGCGCCTGCTGCGGCTCCGGTTGCGGCGCAGGCGGAACCTGCGCGCGAGACGTTGCGCGCTGAACTTAATGCGCTGCGGTCACGTCAGCCCGAGCCATCGCCCGCGCTGATGGACGAGATTGCCACGCTGCGCGCGGAGGTCGACTCGCTGCGGATCGAACAGGTCGCCATCCAGGCAGTGGATCCCGAGGCGCTGAAGGACTGTTTCACCCTGATCGAGGAGCGGCTTTCCTCGCTGGAGTTTCGCGTGGGCGAGCAGGATACGGCGCTGCGCCGCGTGCTGACATTGCTGGTGGACTGGGTGGAGCGTGAACAGCGGATGGGCGACGCGCCGCACAGCGCTGCTGCCTGACGCTTCATCATGGTGCTGAATGCCCTATCGGTCGATGTGGAGGATTGGTTTCATGTCGGCGCCTTTGAGCGCACGATCAGCCGATCCTCTTGGGATGGACTGACGCATCGGGTGGAGCGCAATACGGATGCGGTGCTGGCCCTGTTTGCCGAGGCGGGGGTCAGCGCGACATTCTTCACGCTTGGGTGGGTTGCGGAGCGTTATCCTGCGCTCATGCGGCGGATAGCCGAGGCAGGGCATGAGGTGGCGAGCCATGGCTATGACCATGCGCGCGTATTCACGCTGAGCCCGGAGGCGTTTCGCACGGATTTGCGGCGGGCGCGTGCCTTGCTGGAGGATTCCAGCGGGCAGCGCGTCATTGGCTATCGCGCCCCGAGTTTTTCCATCGATCATCGGACGCCTTGGGCTCATGCCATATTGGCGGAGGAGGGCTATCGCTATTCCAGCAGCGTCGCGCCGATCCGGCATGATCATTATGGCTGGCCTGAATCGCCGCGCTTTGCCTGGCGGCCGGTGGCGGGGAGTGATTTGCTGGAGTTGCCGGTGACGACGGCCGAGTTTGGCGGGCGGAGGTTGGCGGCTGGGGGCGGAGGGTTTTTCCGCTTGCTGCCCTATGGCTTTTCCCGCTGGGCTATACGGCAAGTGAATGGGCGGGAGAAACAGCCCGCCATCATCTATTTCCATCCCTGGGAGATTGATCCGGATCAGCCACGGGTGGCGGGAGCGCCGCTGCGATCGCGCCTGCGCCATTACAGCAACCTGTCCGTCATGGCGGACAAGCTGCGGCGGCTGACCGCTGATTTTTCCTGGACGCGCGTGGATGCGCTGGTCGCTCGTGAGGCGGAGTTGGCGGCATGAGGCCCGATTGCGGAGCAGGTGTCGGCGTGGTCACGCTCGACCTGGATGATCCGGCGCAGGTGGCTGCGGCAGATGCTTTTGTGAAGAGCAGCGTGGACGGAACGCCTTTCCATCGGCCTGCCTGGATCAAAGCGATTGAGCGTGGCACTGGCAATCGCGCGCATATGCTGGCTGCTGTCGCTTCGTCGGGGCAGATTGCAGGCATTTTGCCGCTTACCCACATGAAGAGCCGATTATTTGGTCAGGCCTTGGTTTCGTCCGGCTTTGCCGTCGATGGCGGGATACTGGCTAATGACCATGCCGTTATCGCGGCTCTTGCCGGTGCAGCGCAGCGGGTTGCTGGGGATATCGGCGTGTCTTCTGTCGAACTGAGAGGTGGCGAGCTGCCGGGTGAGGGCTGGACGCTTCATCAGGACAGCCATCTTGGCTTTGTCCGGCCGATTGCGGCGGATGATGAGGCGGAGTTGCTCGCGGTCCCGCGCAAGCACCGGGCCGAACTGCGGAAGGCGCTCGCCAATCCCGCGCTAAGGGTGGAGGTTGGGCGGGACGAGCGGTTCCTGCGCGCGCATTATGATGTTTATGCGCAGAGCGTGCGCAATCTGGGGACGCCGGTTTTTCCGAGGCGCCTGTTTCGCGAAGTGCTGGCGGCGTTCGGCGAGGATGCCGACATATTGATTGTCTATGAGGGCGACCGGCCGGTTTCGGGGGTGCTGACGCTCTACCATCAGGGGCGGGCCATGCCTTTTTGGGGCGGGGGTGTCGCCGATGCGCGGCGGCTGCGTTCCAACGAACTCATGTATTACCGGCTGATGGGCCATGGGCGGACGCGCGGCATGCGGTTGTTCGATTTCGGGCGGTCCAAGACGGGGAGCGGGCAGGCCGCGTGGAAGAAGAGCTTTGGCTTCGATCCGGTGCCACTCGCCTATCATAGCTGGTCGGCGACGGGTGAGCGGCGCGACATCAATCCCAACAGCGCGCAATATCAGCGGCGTGTGGAGATGTGGAAGAAGCTGCCGCTGCCGATCGCCAACCTGATCGGGCCGCTGATTTCGCGGGGGCTGGGATGACGGGCGAGATAGCTTTCCTCTGCCACCGCATCCCCTTTCCACCCGATCGGGGCGACAAGATTCGTTCCTATCACATATTGAAGCGGCTGGCGGAGATAGCGCCCGTGCATGTCGGCTGCTTTGCGGATGATGATCGCGATCTGAGCTTCGCATCGGCCATGGCGGAGATGACGGCGAGCCAGTGTGTGCTGAAGCGCAACCGTTCGCATGTGGTGGCGGGTCTCGCTGGGCTGGCGAAGCGGCAGCCGATGCTGGTGTCCCTCTTCGAAGATCCGCGCATGCATCAATGGGTGCGGAAGACTTTGGCGGAACGGCCGATCGCGGCCGTGATGGGCTATTCGGTGCAAATGGCGCATTTCGTGCCAGATCTTCCCGATGGCGTTCGCTTCGTGATGGATTTCGTCGATTTTGATTCGGCCAAATATGCGAGCTATGGGGCGGCAGGCGGCGGTCCTATGGGGTGGATCAACCGGCGCGAAGGGCGGGTTCTGCTCGATTTTGAGCGTGCCACCGCCGAGCGCGCCGACGTCAGCGCTTTCGTTAGTGAGGCCGAGGCCGCGCTGTTCCGGGAGGCTGCGGGCCTGAACGCCGCGCGGGTCATCGGCATGGATAATGGCGTGGCGCTGGATTATTTCGATCCGGCGGCCGAATTTGATGGGGTTGCGCGACCGGCGGGTCCGCTCGTCGTATTCACCGGGCAGATGGACTATCGGCCTAATGTCGAGGCGGTGGAAAGCTTTGCGCGCGATAGCTTGCCAGCCTTGCGAGCCAGACATCCCGAGGCATGTTTTGCCATCGTCGGGCGCAATCCTTCGCCGCAGGTTAGTGTGCTGTCGCAGTTGCCCGGCGTTATCGTGACGGGCGCGGTGCCTGATGTTCGCGGCTGGCTGGCGGCGGCGGATATTGTGGTTGCGCCGCTTCGGATCGCTCGAGGCATACAGAATAAGGTGCTGGAGGCGATGGCCATGGCGCGGCCCATAGTCGCGTCGCCGCAAGCGGCCGAAGGCATCGATGCGCAGGATGGTGCGCATTTCCTCATCGCGGCTGATCCTGTCGAAGAGGTCGAGGCGATATGCGCACTGCTGGCCGATCCTGAGCGAGCACGGCGTCTGGGCGAGGCTGCCCGCTCGCGGGTGGAGCAACGCTATCGCTGGTCGGAAACGCTCAAGGGCTTGTCGGAAATGCTGTTCGGTCCTGTCCCCGATCTAGGCAGCGATCTAGGCAGCCGAGCCGCATGACTGAAAAAACGCTGCCTTTGTCTCGAGCGCGCAGCGTTGGTGTGGAAGGCTGGCGCGGGCATCTCGCTGCGCTTGGCGTTCTGGCGTTCCTGATCCTGACGTTGTTCCATCGCGATGCGGCGGGCATGGTGTCGATATGGTGGAACGCGTCCACTTTTGGCCACTGCCTCTTCATCCCGTTCCTGATCGCCTGGCTGGTGCAGCAGAGACTTCCCGGTTTGCGCCAGCTTGAGCCTGTCGCATGGGCGCCTGGGCTGCTCTGGATGGCGCTGGGCGCATTCGCCTGGCTGTTGGGAGCGGCGGCGGGTGTCGCGGTGTTTCGCCACGCCGCGATCATCCTGATGTTGCAGGGTAGCGTCGTCACCCTGCTTGGGCCTGCCGTGGCGAGGGCGCTGCTGTTCCCGCTCTTCTACGCCTTCTTCATGGTGCCGGTGGGGGAGGAGCTGGTCGCGCCGCTGCAATTGATCACGGCGCGGCTGTGCATGGTTTTTCTCGATATTGCGGGGGTTCCTGCGCATCTGGACGGCATCTTCATAACTACGCCCACCGGCTATTTTCGGGTCGCGGAGGCGTGCTCGGGCGCGAAGTTCGTGATTGCGATGACGGCCTATGGCGCGCTGGTCTGCAATGTTTGTTTTTCCAGCTGGCCGCGCCGCATCCTCTTCATGGCCGGTGCACTGCTATTGGCGGTGCTGGCCAACGGCTTGCGCGCATTCGGGACCATATGGATCGCGCATCTGACCAATATCGAGGCTGCGGTCGGCTTTGACCATGTCATGTATGGATGGGTCTTTTTTGCTATCATCATGGCGGTGGTGATGGCAGCGGCGTGGCCCTTTTTCGACCGACGGCCGGGTGATTCATGGTTCGATCCCGCCAAGCTTGGAAGTGCCGGTCGTGCCCGTCTGCCGCTTATCATCGCAGTTGGTGCAGCGAGCCTGTTGGTGCTTACCGCGCCCGTCTGGCTGATCGTGAGCGCGGCGGTGAGCAAGCCGCTGCCCGGTGCGCCGACTCTCCCGGCGGTCAAGGGCTGGGCACCGACTTCCGCGCAGCCCCGCTACCCCTGGAGGCCGCGATTCGATGGCGCGGATTATCTGGTCCTCGGGCGCTACCGAAATGCGACGGGCTATGTGGTCGACCTCGCCATCGCCAGTTTCGATCGGCAGGACGAGGGGCGCGAGCTGGTCGGATTCGCCCAGGGCGCTGCCAATCCCGACCAGCGTTGGTCATGGTCATCCCCTGCGCCCGCTCCTGCGTACGGGCTGGGCGAGCAGATGACCGCCCCCGGCCCGGTGGTCCGTCATGCCGTCAGCTTCTACAAGGTGGGAGACGGCCCCGTCACTGGCAGCGCACCGCGCGTGAAGATCGACACGATGCTCGCTCGGTTGCTCGGCCGCGACCAGCGCGCCGCTGCGATTATCGTCTCGGCCGAAGAGAGGCAGGGCAAGCCCGCCGACGCCGCCATCGCGCTGTTCCTGCAAGATATTGGCGATGTGAAGGATTTGGCTGACCGCAGCCTCGGCATCCGCTAAAGCCCGTTCGCATGTGCGGGATAGCGGGCATCTTCCACCTTGAAACGGCCAAGCCGGTCGATCCGGCGCGGGTTCGCGCTATGCTGGACGTGATGCCGCATCGCGGACCCGATGGCAGTGGCATGTGGACGGCGCCGGGCGTCGGGCTGGGCCATGTGCGCCTTTCCATCATCGACCTTGGCGGCGGGGCGCAGCCCATGCTGACCGAGGATGAGAGCCTAGCCGTCACCTTCAATGGCGAGATTTATAATTTCGCCGAAGTTCGCGCGGAGCTGGAAGCCAAGGGCCATGTGTTTCGCACGGACAGTGATACGGAGGTCATCCTCCACGGTTACCGCCAGTGGGGCGAGGCCTGTGTCGAGCGGTTCCATGGCATGTTCGCCTTTGCCCTGTTCGACGCGCGGGCGCAGTCGCTGTGGCTGGTGCGCGACCGGCTGGGGGTGAAGCCGCTTTATTATGCGCAGCTTTCGGACGGCAGTTTGATCTTTGGGTCGGAATTGAAGAGCCTGCTTGCCCATCCGCTGCTGCGCCGCGCGCCCGATCTGGCGGCGGTGGAGGATTTCATGGCCTATGGCTATGTTCCCGACGATGCCTGCATCGTAGCAGGCGTGCGCAAGTTGGCGGCGGGTCATACGCTGCGGCTGGTGCGTGGGCGGCCCGTGCCTCAGCCGCAGCGCTATTGGGATGTGAGCTTTGCCGAACGCAGCAGGGCTAAGCCGGAGGCGCTGGAAGAGGAACTGGTCGCTCTGATGCGGCAGGCGGTGCGGTCGCGCATGGTTTCCGACGTGCCGCTGGGAGCATTTCTGTCCGGCGGGGTGGATAGTTCCAGCGTCGTCGCCCTGATGGCGGAGGCGTCTAATCAGGCGGTCAAAACCTGTACCATCGGCTTCGATGTCGCGAGCCTGGACGAAAGCGCCTATGCCGACCGGATCGCCCGGCGCTTTGCTACCGACCACCGCATGCGGATCGTATCGCCCGATGATTATGGGTTGATCGATACGCTCGCCTATCATTTTGACGAGCCCTTCGCCGATGCCTCCGCGTTGCCCACCTATCGGGTGTGCGAACTGGCGCGGGAGAAGGTCACTGTCGCCTTGTCGGGTGATGGTGCCGACGAAGCCTTCGCCGGATATCGCCGCCATCGCTTCCAGATGCAGGGGGAGCGGGTGCGCAGCCTCATCCCCGCATCGGTGCGCGAGCCGCTGTTCGGCGCCTTGGGCCGCTGGTATCCCAAAGCCGATTGGGCGCCCCAAGCGCTGCGGGCAAAGTCGACCTTCCTCGAGTTGGCGGGTGAGGGGAGCGAGGCTTATGCGGCATCCGTCAGCGTGACACCTCATGCCCTGCGACAAAGGCTGTTCAGCCAGGATATGCGCAGTCGGCTGGGCGCCTATCGGGCGGAGGATCGCTATATCCGTGCCATGGCGGAAGCGCCCGCGCGCGATCCTCTCGACCGGGCGCAATATGCCGACATTCATATCTGGTTGCCCGGCGACATCCTGACCAAGACCGACAGGATGAGCATGGCTGTGGGTTTGGAGGCGCGCGAGCCTTTGCTGGACCACCGGCTGGTGGAGTTCGCCGCCCGCTTGCCAGTTGCCCAGCGTATCCGGGGGAATAGCGGCAAATATCTGATGAAGAAGGCGATGGAGCCATATTTGCCCCACGATATTCTCTATCGTCAGAAAATGGGCTTTGTCACGCCGATCAGCAACTGGTTTCGCGGGCCGCTCGCGGGGGAGGCGAGCGCCATTGCGGGTGGCTCGGCGCTTGCCCGAACCGGCTGGTTCGACGCCAAGGCGCTGGGGCGCATCGCGGCCGATCACAAGTCCGGTATGGCCGATCATGGCCGCTTGCTTTGGCAACTGCTGATGCTGGACAAGTCGTTGACCCGCTTGTTCGGCCTTTGACCGGCTGGCAAAGAAGGCGCTTTCACGCAAAGCCTTGCATGGCAGTCCCGCCGGTGCCAACGGAGCGGGCGGGTTAAGGACAAGCAGGACGCAAGTGACAGTTTCGAAGGAAATAGTTCGAGCGCGACTATATCTGCTGTGCCTCCTTGGAGACCTGGCAGGGTTGTTCCTGTCATTTTTGCTGGCGAACTGGTTTGTGCTGGGCGCGCTGCTGGGCGAGCCCGGGAAGCCGCATGGCCTCGTGATGTTCGCCATGGTCGCGCCGCTTTATATATTGCTGGCGGTGCAGGGCGGGGCTTACGGCATTCACATGCTGGACGACATCCGGCGGGGCATCTTCCGTGGGCTGCTGGCGCTGGCGCAGGCGGCCTTGCTGATGCTCCTGGTGGTCTATTTGGGCAAGATCGCCGAACAGCTTTCGCGTTTGACCTTTGTCGTCGGCCTTGGCTTTTCGGCGATCAGCGTCGCGCTGGTACGGCTGGCGATTGCCCGGCTTGGCGCTCGCTTGCTGGGCGAGGTGCCGCACCTTACCGCCGTCATCATGGATGGCGTGGAGATAGAGACCGGCCCGCATATGGAAGTGATCGACGCGGCCGCCGCGAACTTGCGGCCTGCCAGCCACGATGCCGACATGGCGGCACGGCTGGCGGCGGCGGTCGGCATGGCCGAGCGAGTGATCGTCGCCTGCCCGATGGAGCGGATGAGCGACTGGTCGGTGGCGCTCAAATCCCTGTCCGCGCGCGGTGAGATCGTGGTGCCCGAATTGCTGCGCTTCGCGCCAGCGCGCGTCGATGAGTTCGATGGGCAACCGACCATCATCGTGGCGGGCGGCCCGTTCCAGTTCCGCGACCGCATCATCAAGCGGATTTTCGACATCATCGTAGCGACCGCCGCGACCATCGCCATTTCGCCGGTGTTGATAGCCGCCGCGCTGGCGGTGAAGCTGACCAGCCCCGGACCTGTCATCTTCAAGCAGCCCCGGATCGGGCGCGATGCGCGGCCCTTCAATATCTACAAGTTCCGGTCGATGCGGATCGACGCGGCTGACCACAAGGCGGACAAGCTAACGGCGCGGGATGATGATCGGGTGACGCCGGTCGGACGCTTTTTGCGCCGGACGAGCATCGATGAACTGCCGCAGCTTTTCAACGTGCTGCGCGGCGACATGAGCATCGTTGGGCCGCGTCCCCATGCGGCAGCGGCCAAGGCGGGCGACAGCCTCTATTGGGAAGTCGATGAGCGTTATTGGGAGCGGCATTGCATCAAGCCGGGCATGACCGGCCTTGCGCAGGTTCGCGGTCATCGCGGATCGACCGACCATCATCAGGACTTGATCGACCGGCTCCAGTCGGACCTTGAATATGTGACGAAATGGTCGATCTGGCGCGACCTGCGTATCATCATGGCGACCATCGGGGTGCTGGTGCATCACAAGGCCTATTGATGCACGGTGTGGACCTTATCCTTTTGCTCGTTCTTGTTGCGTCGGTCGTGGCGTTGCTGTGGCCGTTCCTCTTTTACCCGCTGATCCTGCGCGCATTGCCGACGAAGCCGGAGGCGGCGCGCGCGGGTGAGGTGCCTTCGGCTTCGCTGCTCTTCTGCGCTTATAACGAGGCGACGGCGATGCCGGAGAAGCTGGCCAATCTGGCGATGCTGAAGCGCCGCCATCCCGGCCTTGAGATTCTGGCCTTTGATGACGGCTCTTCCGATGAGACCGCGTCGCTGATAGCCGCGCGGAGCGATCTGGTGACGCTGATCCAGGGTCCGGGGCGCAGCGGTAAGGCGCATGGCATGAAGCAGCTTGCGGCGCGTGCTGTCGGCGACGTGCTGATCTTCACCGACGCCAATGTGATGCTGGACGAGGACGCGATCGGCCATCTGCTTGCTCGCTATGCGGATCCGCAGGTGGGAGGCGTTCTGGGTTCGCTGCATTATATGGGCGAGGGAGAAAGCGCGACGGCGTCGGTGGGTTCGCTCTACTGGCGGATGGAGGAGCGTCTGAAGGACGAGGAGTCTCGCACTGGCAATGTGTTGGGGGCGGACGGTTCGATCTTTTCCATCCGTCGCGCGCTCTATCCTGTGTTTCCTGACAGTGTGCTTGACGACCTGACGGTGTCGATGGCGGTGGTGTTCGCGGGATCGCGGCTGGTCAAGGCGAAGGACGTCATCGCCAGGGAAAGACTGGTTGCGGGCAGGGGCGATGAATATCGGCGAAAGGTTCGAATTGCCGCGCGAGCTTGGCACACGCATCTGCACCTTCGGCCTCAGCTTCGGCGTATGAAGGCGCTCGACCGTTTCAAATATACGTCCCGCAAGATCATCAGGTGGTTTGGGGGAGTCTCCATCCTGACCGGGGGGATTGCGGCCCTGTTGCTGGCACTCCGCATCTCGCCTTTGCTGGCTCTTGGTGGGATGGTGTTCGCGTTACTTTTGCTGACGATGGGCTTGCGGGCGAAGTCGGGGCCTTTGGCGGCGGTGACCGACATTCTCATCGCCTATGCTGCGACGCTTCAGGGGGTCATGAAAGCCATGTCGGGCCGCACGGTCACCGTCTGGAATCCCGCAAAGTCACGCTGATCCCTCTCGCCAAAGGCGGGGCATCATGTATAGGCCCTCCCCAATGCTGATCGGAGCCAAGGCGTGATTACTTTCCAGCGGGTGGCGAAAGCTGTCGGCAAGCACCTGACCCGGACCATGCTTGCTCTGCGCAAGGCGACGGGTGCGCGCGCAAACCGGGCGTGCCCCGCATGTGGGCAGTCGGTCGTCGGCTTCTTCCGCTATGGCGAGAATGTGGAATGGGGGTGCCCTAGTTGCGGAGCCTCGCCGCGCGAACGGCTGATGAACCATTTGATCGCGGAAAAGGCCCTTATAGTTCCGGAGCATGGGTCCATCCTGCACATGGCGCCTAACGAAGTCAGCCTTGTCCGTCGCTTTTCTTCCGCCGCCGATTATGTGCCCGCCGATCTTGATCCGGCGCGCTATTCGGTGCCCGGCATGCGCCGCGTGGACCTGATGGCGTTGGAGGAGGCTGAACAATATGACCTGTTCTACGCCAGTCATGTCATGGAGCATGTGCCCGACGATCATGCCGTCCTGCGCAATATCTATCGCGCTTTGAAGCCCGGCGGCGAAGCCTGGCTGATCGTGCCGCTGTGGGACAAGCCTACCGAGGATGGCAGCTTCGACATTCCGCCCCGCGAGCGGGAACGGCGATTTGGCCAGTGGGACCATGTGCGCCAATATGGTCTGGATTTCGCCGATCGTATTCGCGCCGCGGGTTTCCAGTTGGAGGAGATCGACGCGAGCGGGATCGATGCCGATACGCGCCATTTCTTTGCGCTGGATGACCGTCTGTTTCGCGCCCGCAAGCCAGTAGGAAGCGCCGCCCGGTGAGCGCGCTGGTCGGCAGGACCATCGCCAGGATGGAAGGGTCTGCCCGCTTCATCGCCCTCATCAAGCTCGCCAATGTCGGGCTGACGCTGATCTGGGGTTTTGCTGTAACTTATGTTTTCGTGCGCGTCCTGCCGCTGCGCGAGTTTCAGGCGTTCCTGCTGCTGGTCGCCTTCGGCAACTTCACCATTTCGGCCGAGTTCGGCCTGACCAGCATTATCTATGCCCGGCTGCGGCGTCATTGGCTTGGCCATGACGGAGACAGCGGGGACGGCTTCCGTCTGGAAGAAATGGGCGTCCTTTTCCTGTTTCTGGGCATGCTGATCCTTGGCGGGGTGGTGATCCTCCTCGTCGCGCTGGTGGCGGGCGGGATCGACACGACGATGCCGCTTCTCTTCATTCTTTTCTTCCTGTCCGCCTGCATCAACCTTCCGGCGTTGCTCGCGAAACGGGCGCTGGCGGCGGTCGATGGGAATTTCGTTTGGGAGATGCTGGATTGCGTGCGGCGGATGATGACCATCGCGCTGCTGCTGCTCATCCTCAAAGGATTGGACGCGCGTCTTTCGGTGGCGCTGCAACTGGTCATCAGCATGGCTGTGATCGGATATGCCATCAAGTTGGTGCATGGTCGGTTGGGGATGACGACGCGGCACTGGCTGGCCTTTCGCCGGGGCGGGGCATATGTGCGCACCCATTATTTGCGGGATATAAGTGCGTCGGCGCTGTTCACCGTGTCGGAGATCGTGGCCTATAATGCGCCCTATTTCACCATAGCGTTCGCCACGCAGGACGCGCGGCCGATGCTGCTTTTCGATTTCCTGTTTAAGATGTCGCGGGCGCTTTCCATGGCCATCCGCGCCATGGTGGAGGCCGCGCTTCCTCGCATCACCCTTGCTTTTCATGGGGGAGACCGGACCCGCCTGCGCCAGTTGCTGACACGCGCACTGGCGGCTGGGTTTATCTTCGCCTTTGCCGCGTCGGCTGCGTTGCTGATGCTTGGGCAGTGGGTCTTCGCAAAGCTGTTCGCTGGACGAGCCGCCATTGGTATGACCGATCTGCTGCTGATTGATGGCGCTTTGCTAGCGCTGACGCTGATCTGCGTGTCGGTCTATGTCCAGGCGGCGCTCGGGCGCTTTTCCCACCTGCTCAAGCGTTCTCTTCCCTTCCTCGCCGGATCGTTGCTGAGCGTGCCGCTGGCCATGATGCTGGGTGATTGGTTCGATCGAGGCTTCCTCGCGATTTATGCGCTGACGATGATCGTGGTTGCGGCGCTTCACGCCCTGTCGTTGCGACGTCTGCTGCAAGGTTCGGCCGCGCGATGAAGATTGCAATGGTCGATCCGTCGCTTTTCACCGGGCGATATGATGACAGCCTGTGCAGCGGTCTTGCTGGACTGGGCGCGGATGTCACTTTGTTCGGCCGCCCGATGCGATCCACTGACGCCATCGCGCCGGAATATTATCGATACGAACCGCGCTTCTTCCGCCGAAGTGAAGCGCTGCGAGCGCGATTGGGGGAGGGCAAGGCCTTTCGTCTGATCAAGGCTGCCGAATATGGTGCTGCCTGCGCGCTTGGCCGGGTCAGTGCGTTGACAGCAGCGGACGTTGCGCATTTCCAATGGCTGCCACTCGCGCCCGCCGACCGCCTGCTGTTGCGCCGATTGAAGGGGCGGGTTCCACTGGTCCATACGGTCCACAATGCGGATGCCTATCATGCCGATGCAGGCGTGCAGGGCAGGGGATATCGCGCTTTGCTCGACCTGTTCGATGCGCTGATCGTGCATGGCGATACGACGCGGCAGGCTTTGGATGCGCAGGGGATCGCACCTACCCGCGTTCATGTGAAGCCCCACCCCCCGATGCGTCTGGCACCGGCAACCTCGGCCGATCTGGCCGCTATTCCCGATCCCTCGGTTCCGCGCCTGCTCTTCTTCGGCACGATCAGGCCCTATAAGGGCGTCGATATATTGATCGAGGCTTGCATGTCGCTCTGGCGGGCGGGTCATGCTTTCGAACTGGTGGTGGCGGGTAAGCCCTTCATGGATGTAACGCCATTGCTGGAAAGAGTCCGGGCTGAGGGCTTTGCCGACCGGCTGATTGCCGACCTTGGCTTCCTCACCGAAGGGCGGCTCGACGCGCATATGGCAAAGGCCGACGCCATCATCTTCCCCTATCGGCACATCGATTCCAGCGGCGCATTCCTGTCTGCCCTGCACCATGGCAAGGCGATGGTAACATCGGATGTGGGTATGTTCGCCGCCTTGCCCGAGGGAGTGGCGATCCGCACAGCGGCCGGAAATCCGGACGATCTTGCTCAAGCCCTCTTGCGGCTAATCCAAAGCCCCGCCATCAGGCAGACGGCTGGCGCGGCGGCACGCGCCTATGGTGAGACTATGGGCAGTTGGAAGGACATGGCCTTGGCAACGATCGGCATCTACCGCTCCGTTATGGCCTCGCGCGCATGAGCCGATATGTCCGCGAACTGGCCGACCGCGCGCTGGCGATCCGCCTCGCCATCGCCGGGCGGGTGCATCAATATCCGGAGATCCAGGCGCTTCGTCGGTTTCTTTCAGCCTTTGCGGTCGATTGCGTGTTCGATGTCGGCGCCAACCGGGGGCAATATGCGGTGATGTTGCGCAAGGACGTCGGCTTTTCCGGCACGATTCTGTCCTTTGAACCCAATCCCGATATTTTTGCCGAGCTATCCCACCGGGCGGCCTCCGATCTCAAATGGCATGTGTTCAACCTCGCCTTGTCCGACTTTCAAGGAACCGCCAGTTTCAACATCATGGCGGCCGATCAATTCAGCTCGCTCAAGAAGCCGTCCGATCGGCAGGATGCTATCTTTGCCGAGCGCAACAAGGTCACCCGGACGGTCGAGATGCAATGCAGGCGGATCGACACGCTTCTGCCGGAATTGCGGGCGGAGCATGGATTCTCCCGTCCGTTCCTGAAGATGGACACGCAGGGTCATGACCTTTCCGTCTGCGAAGGCGCGGGGGCCGCGATCGCCGCCATGGCGGGCGTGCAGACCGAACTTGGCGTGCGGCCCATCTACGAAAACGGCACCAGCTATCAGGCGATGATCGATTGGCTGGAGCAGCGCGATTTTATCCCCTCGGCCTTTTTCGCCAACAACAAGGGACATTTTCCGCTGCTCGTCGAAATGGATGGCATTTTCGTCAACCGGACGCTGCTGCCGCAGGAAAGCTGAATGTACGTTCCGCCCGCCCGGCCTATCGATGCCCGCCGCCTTTTCCTGGCGGGTGCCATCGGCCTGACCCTTTGGCTGGGCGCCACTTTCCTGTGGCATGTGACGTACCGGCAAGGTGTCAGCCTGGCCGTCATCCTGTTTCTGGATCAGGATTTCCCCGCGCTGCTGGGCGGGCTGTTACTGCTGACGCTGGCGGCGCTTTTTGCCGAGGGGATGGGGTTCCGCCTGCCAAAGCCCCGCGGGCGGGTGATCGTGCCGCTGATCGTCGTCTTTGGCCTCGTCGCCTGGGCGGGCCATTACTGGCTGTTCCAGAACTATTCGATTTCGCGAGACGAGGAAGTCGCGCGCTTTGCCGCCGCTTATATGCGAGAAGGATTGTTCGCCCGGCCGATCCCCGCCGAATGGGAAGCCTATCGGCGCGCGATCATGCCGGAATTCTTCTCTCCCTTCGGCGCTGCCGACTATTGGACCGCTGCCTATCTGCCGGTGAACAGCGCGATTCAGGCTCTGTTCTGGCAATTGGGAGACCCGAACCTGGCGGGTCCCGCACTGTTGATCGCCGGGCTCTTTGCCCTGTGGCGCGTGGCGCTGCATCTGTTCCCGACGCGGGACGATGCCGTTTGGGTGACGATGCTGCTTGGGTTGTCGTCCACGCAGCTCTGGGTCACGGCGATGACCCCTTATGCGATGACGGGCCATTTCGCGCTCAACATGGTCTGGCTCGCGCTTGTCCTCCGGGGCGGCGTAATCGGTCATGTCAGTGCTGGCGCGGTGGCGCTGGTGGCGGCTGGTCTGCACCAATGGCATTTCCCGCCCATCTTCATCGCGCCCTTCATCCTATGGATGCTCCTGTCGCGCCGCTGGGCCGTGGCCGCATTTCACGTCCTGATCCTGATCGCTATCGTTGTCGTGTGGGCAAAGCTTTGGCCCGGATTCCTTTTGCAGTCGTTAGGACCTGCCGCCGATGTCCGACCTTCCGCAGGGGTGGCGGACAAGGTCGGCAGCCTGTTCGAACGCTTGGGGGATCGCTGGCAACCGCTGGTCAACCTCAGCCGCTTTGCCGCATGGAACAACATATTGATGGTGCCGCTGGCGGCGCTGGGCGTGATGGCGATGCAATGGCGCAAGGCGTTGCGGGGGCAGGAAATCGCATTGCCGCTGGCGCTGGGCTGCTTTGCCGGTTGCGCGCTGGCACTGGCGCAGGGCTATGGCTGGGGCTTTCGCTATGCCCATGGCTTCATCGGGCCGTTCTGCCTGCTTGCGGGGCTTGGCTGGGCGCGTTTCCGTCCGGCGGCGATGCGGCCCATTTACTTGGCCGTTGCGATAACGTTGGCGATGAGCGCCTTTCTGGTCTGGCGCACGCATGTGTTCGTCGCGCCTTACGCAGCTAGCCATCGCATGATCGATGCGTCGAAGGCGGATGTCGTGCTGGTCGATCCACGTGGCGGATTATATGTCACCGATCTCGTGCGCGGCCGGGACGGTGTGCCGGGGCGGCCCATGGTGATGAACCTTGGCATGTTGACGCTGGGGCAGGTGGACGAGCTTTGCCAGCATTATGTCGTGGAGTTGTTCGACCGCGCCGAGTTCCGCCCGTTGGGCATACCGCTTGCTCGCTGGAATCTCGGGCGCATGGACGCGCTCCGCGCGCATATGAAGGCTGCCGGATGCGACAAACCGGTGTTGCCGCCGCTGCCTGAAACCATTGAGGATGCGATGAACGCGTCGGGCGACGTGCTATAATCTAGGGCTTGGCCCCCTTCATGAAGACCCGCTTGCCGCCGATCCATGTTTCCAGAACCTGCGTCGTCCGTATGTCGGTGGGCCGAGCGACGGAGATGTCCCGGTCGATGAGGATGAAATCCGCCCTCTGTCCGGGGATCAGGCTGCCAAAACGCTTATCCGCGAAACCCGCAAAGGCCGCCTGCCGCGTATAGCCGTCAAGCGCTGCCTCAAAGCTCACCCGCTGTTCCGGCATCCATCCGCCTGCCGGTTCGCCGGTCGCATCCTCGCGGCTCATGGCGACGGCCATGCCGACAAAGGGATTGGGGTTCGTCACAGGCGCGCCGGAGCCGAACGCCAATGGTGCGCGATTGTCGAGCATCGCTTTCCACGCATAGCCGCCCTTCAACCGGTTCTCACCCATGCGCGCGACCGCCATGCGCCAGTTTGCGGCCTGAAGCGCGGGCTGCATTGACGCTATGACGCCATTTTGCCCGAAGCGGGGCAGGTCAGCTGGATCGACAACCTCCGCCTTTTCAACCCGCCAGCGCCTGTCGCCCTTGTAGGTTTGGCCCAGTTCCGTGATCGCATCCAGCAGTTCGCTGTTGGCCGCGTCTCCGGAGGCATCGACGGCGATCTGGAAATTGTCCATCGCCGCGCGGCTCATCATGTTGCGCAGCTGCGTGGATGGGATCAGCGAATATCCACGCTGCCCCGGTGCGTCGGCATAATCGGCCTTGAGCCATGCTCCGCGCGACGAGAGCGATCCGTCCAACGCCAGTTTCAGCCCGCCCATGCGCAGTCGGTCATCATAGAGCCACGGCGTCGGCTCAGGTCCTGCAATCAGCACCATATTGTCGAGGCCCTGCGCATAGGAGATGATCCGCAGGCGCAGCGCGCCGCGATCGGCCGAGCGGCGAAATGCCTGCCAATCCTCGATCGTGGTGCCCATGTCGGCAATGCCGGTGACGCCGTTCGCCAGCAACAATTGCTGCGCCCTTTCCAGCGCGATGTCCCGGTCCTTGGGGGCGGGAGGGGGGGCGACCCGCTGGATAAGGTCCATCGCCTTACCGACGAACACGCCGGATGGCTTGCCCCCGGTCATCTCGATCCGGCCACCGGCAGGCGCCTTGCTTGTGGTGCTGATGTTGGCGGCTTTCATTGCCGCTGAATTGGCCCAGCCCGCTTGGCCGTCGGCGCTTTCCAGCCATATTGGGACATCGGCGGAGGCAAAGTCGAGATCGGCAGCGGTCGGCGCCCGATTAAGGCCCCAAAGCTCGGCATTCCACCCCCGGCCGATGATCCATTTCCGTCCGGGATTGGCGGCGACATATTCCCGTATCTCGCCCTGCGCGTCAGCCAGCGAGCGGGTGCCGGACAGGTCTAGCGTGATCTGGGTCAGGCCCAACGCCATGACATGGCCATGCGCGTCGATCAGGCCGGGGATCAATGTCTTGCCCCCGCCGTCCAGTTGGAAGTCCAGACCCTTCGGCCAGCTCCCACCCTTTTTCAGCTTCTTCTTGCGGGGTGGCGCTTCATAGCGTCCGGGCAGCAGCTTTTCGACCTTGCCCTCGTCGTCGATCAGCAGAGCGCGGAAGCGCACGGTACGCCCATTGGCGTCGAGCGCGATGCCGTTCACATTGTCGATGACCCCCGACGCCAAAGCGGGAAAGGGCAGGGCGAGCGCGGTGATAGCCGCCAAAAGGGCGGGCTTCATGCCTTGGTGATCCGCCTCACCAGCGCGCTCGTATCCTGTCGGCTGCCGCC
This sequence comes from Sphingobium sp. TomMM7A, assembly GCF_055397305.1. Lineage (NCBI taxonomy): Bacteria > Pseudomonadati > Pseudomonadota > Alphaproteobacteria > Sphingomonadales > Sphingobiaceae > Sphingobium > Sphingobium sp. TomMM7A. The sequence goes on from NZ_AP027311.1 coordinate 714,842, forward strand.
CATCGCCTGCACATCGGCATAGAATTGATCGACCAGTGCGGTCACCGGAAGGGTCGCACCGTTGGCGCGCGCCTCTTCGAGGGCAAGGCCAAGATCCTTGCGCATCCAATCGATGGCGAAGCCGAAATCGAAACTGTCCTGTGCCATAGTCTTCCAGCGGTTATCCATCTGCCAGCTTTGCGCGGCGCCGCCGGACACGGCTTCGAACACCTTGTCCAGATCCAGTTCGGCGGCTTGCGCAAAGCGTAGCGCTTCGGAAAGTCCTTGCAGAACGCCGGCGATGCAAATCTGGTTCACCATCTTGGTCGTTTGCCCGGCTCCCGCGCTGCCGACATGCACGATACGGGCGGCATAGCTTTGCATGACGATCCGCGCGGCCTCGACCGCTGGTCCCGTGCCGCCGCACATGATCGACAGGCGGCCGTTTTCCGCGCCTGCCTGACCGCCCGATACGGGGGCATCGACGCAATGAAGTCCGCGGCTTTCCCCTTCGACGAACAGTTGCCGCGCGATCCGCGCCGATACCGTCGTATGGTCGATGAACAGGCTGCCCGGCTTCATCGTCCGGAACGCGCCTTCCTTGCCGACGGTGACCTGCGAAAGGTCATCGTCGGTGCCAACGCAGCTGATGACGATTTCGGCATCTTCCGCCGCCTTGGCCGGGGTGACCGCCACGGCGCCGCCATAAGCCTCGGCCCACTTCTTCGCCTTTCCGATGGAGCGGTTGTAGACGGTCAATTCGTGTCCGGCCTTCGCCAGATGCCCGGCGATCGGGCCGCCCATGACGCCCAGACCGATAAACGCGATATTAGCCATATGCCTCGTACAGTTAGCCGCGTGGCCTTTCGCCATAGGACGAGATTTCGCCAAGGGCCAGTTCCTTCCGAGGTAAATTTCCGCTAGGGGCGAGCGCATGAACACGTTGAGCAAGATCGAAAGCGCGATGCCGCTGCCCGTTACCGTCGATGACATATTGGCGGCGCGCGTGCGGATTTCGGGCGCGGTCGTGCATACGCCAACGCTGATCAGCCAGACTTTGTCCGACATGCTCGGCTGTAAGGTCTACCTGAAGTTCGAAAATCTCCAGTTTACCGCTGCCTACAAGGAGCGCGGTGCGCTCAATCGCCTGCTTCAGCTGGACGCGGCGTCAAAGGAAAAGGGCGTGATCGCCGCTTCCGCTGGCAATCACGCGCAGGGGCTTGCCTATCACGGCCGCCGTTTGGGCGTGCCCGTGACCATCGTCATGCCCGTGACCACGCCGACGGTTAAGGTGACGCAGACGCAAGGGCATGGCGCGACGGTCGTGCTGCATGGCGAGAAGTTCGACGACGCCAGCACCTATGCACGCCAACTGGCCAAGGAAAATGGCCTGACCTTCGTCCACCCGTTCGACGAACCCGACATCATGGCCGGGCAGGGCACTGTCGCGCTGGAAATGCTGGAGGACGCGCCCGAGATCGACACGCTGGTCATCCCGATCGGCGGTGGCGGCTTGTTTTCCGGCATGGCCACTGCGGCCAAGGCGATGAAGCCCGACATCCGCATCTATGGCGTGCAGGCGGAACTTTATCCGTCGATGTACAGCCATATCAAGCAGGCGAACCTGGCCTGCGATGGCGATACGCTGGCCGAAGGCATCGCGGTGAAGGAGCCGGGTGAGCTGACGCGCCGCTTTGTCGAGCGCCTGGCCGACGACGTCCTGCTGGTCGATGAACGGCATCTGGAGGAGGCGTTGAGCCTGCTGCTCCAGATCGAAAAGACGGTGGTCGAGGGCGCGGGCGCGGCTGGGCTTGCCGCGCTGTTGATGCACAAGGACATGTTTGCGGGCCGCAATGTTGGGCTCGTCCTGACGGGGGGCAATATCGACACGCGCCTGCTGGCGAACGTGCTGCTGCGCGATCTTGCGCGGTCGGGTCGTCTGGCGCGCCTGCGCATCATCTTGCAGGATCGCCCCGGCGCGCTGTTCCATGTCGCCCGCATCTTCGATCAGGAAGCGGTCAACATTCTGGAGTTGTCGCATCAGCGCATCTTCACCAATCTTCCCGCCAAGGGCCTTAGCCTCGACGTCGAATGCGAAACCCGCGACGGGGAGCATCTTGATCGCTTGATCACAGCCCTGCGCGCCGCCGGATATGAGGTAGCGCCGATCGAGGTTGCCTGATCGGCCTCCCGGCGTAGGGAGTACGTTTTTTTTCGTGGTAAATGACCTTTTCACGGAAGGCTGCGGGCGTCATAGTCTGTCCATGACTCAAGTTTCGCGCAGCGTTTTGACGGAGACCGTGGGGTGAGCGCACCATTTCGTTTTCCGCGCTTCTTTGTGACGAACCCCAGCCCGTGCCCTTATATCCCGGGCCGGAGCGAGCGGAAGGTCTTTACCGAACTTAACGGCGACAATGCGGCGGAACTTAACGATGCGCTCGGCCGCATCGGCTTTCGCCGCAGCCAGAATGTCGCCTACCGGCCAAGTTGCGCCGACTGCTCCGCCTGCGTGTCGGTTCGCGTGGTGGCAGGAGAGTTCACGGCCAACGCCACGCAACGCAAGCTCATTCGCCGCAACAGCGATTTGATCGTCACGGCATGCAAGCCATGGTCCACCGAGGAGCAATTCGAACTGCTCCAGCGCTATCTCAAGGCGCGTCATCCGGGCGGCGGCATGACCGAGATGGACGAGATGGATTTCGCCGACATGGTCGAGCAGACCCCGGTCGAAAGCCATGTCGTCGAATATCGCGAGCCCGGCAAGAATGGCCGCCCCGGCAAGTTGATCGGTGCATGCCTGACCGACCGGCAGGGCGATGGCCTGTCGATGATCTACAGCTTCTTCGACACGGAGTTGGAGCACCGCAAGGGCCTGGGCAATTTCATCATCATGGATCACATCCTGCGCGCCGCGAAGGCGGGCCTGCCCTATGTCTATCTGGGCTATTGGGTCGAAGGGTCGCAGCGGATGCAGTATAAGGTCCGCTACCGCCCGTTGGAAAAGCTGAGCCGCAGCGGTTGGGTTCGTTTCGACCCGCAGGAGCAGGCGCAGGCCATCCGGGGCGTAGTTCCTCGCGACGAACCGCCGTTGCCGATCGAACTGGCGGGTATCTTCCGGAAATAGCCTCCTCGGCCTCGACCGCCACAAGGCTGCATGCGTCTATCTCGCGGCAAAGGTCACAGCCTCGATCTTGTTTCCATCCGGATCGCGCACGAACGCCCCGTAATAATGGGCGTCGTAATTGGGGCGAACGCCCGGCGTGCCCTCGTCCGTTCCGCCAAGTTCCAGCGCCAGTCGATAGAACTCGCGGACGGCTTCGCGATCGGCCGCTTCGAAACAGATATGAATGCCGTTGCCGGGCGACGCTCGATCCCCATTCACGGGCGTTTCGACGCTGAACGCCACGTCCGTCACGCCATAATCCAGTGAATGCGGATAATCGCGTATGTTGCGATAGCCGAGCAGCGTCATCAGCGGGTTGTAAAACGCGCGCGCGCGTTCGACGTCATTTGTCCCAACCGACACATGATGGATCATGCCGTCTCTCCTGTCCTTGCCCACTGGGTCTTCAGACAGGCTAAACCCCTGATCCTATTTGCAGTTGCACCTGCGTTTGACGCCATGGCGACGCGTCGTCGTTTCGGTCACGTAGCTGGTGGTAGTGACCGTCGGCGTGATGACCACTGTCGTTGTCGTGGCACCCGGATAATAATAGCCGCCCGCGATGTAGCCGGGGGCCTGCGTCGTCGTCACCACCGGGGCGCCGGGGCCATCATGCCGAACGATCGGCGGTGGTGCGCCATAGGGCGGAGCGTCATAATCCACTCCATAGTTACTGCGCGCCTCGCCTTCGAAACGGCCTTCATATTCGCCGCTCACCGTGCGGCCGTTTTCGTCACGCCAGGTGCCGGTCCAGCGCCCTTCATATTCATGGGGTGGGGGCGGAGGCCCGTCATGCGCGATCACATCATCATCATAGGGGACGCCGGGCCGGTCCGGTTCATGATCGGGCGCATCCCAATCGACGTCGCTGCGATGATCCCGGACGCGGCCGTGCCGATCGACCATCACGGCGTCGTCATAATAGCGGGACCAACCATAGCCATCGACGGGCGCGGGCAGGCCGTAGCGTCCATAATTGCCGATCCGGTAGGTGGGGCTCACCCAATAGGATGGCAGGACATAGCCCATGACCGGCCGCCGGTAAGCGCCCCAACCGCCCGGCGCATACCAGCCCGCGAACCAGCGACCCTGAACGCGCGGTCCCCAGCGGTGGACCATCGTTCCGCGGTGCATTCCGGCATGAACCGGCCGCATGCCGGAAAAACTCTTGCCCAGGACAGGGAGCGTCGCGCCCGTTCCGGCTGCATCGCCCGCTAAAGCCGGTGTAGCGAGGCCGAGGGCAAGGCCCGTGCCCGCCAGCATGATGCTCCAGATCCGCATGCAAAACTCCCCGTTGTTCATGGCTGCCTTGAGCATGGCCGTGACGTTAACGTCTGGTTTAGCATGATGATCCGCCTCGATCCACGCGGGGGGAACGCCCCGCCTGTTCCGAAACGGAGCAGGGTTATGAGGCGAGCCGAGTGCCGATCCGTTCGATCAGCATCTCAAGCCCATTCTGGTCGGCGATATCGAAACGCGCCGGGGCAGGGCTATCGAGGTCAAGCACAGCAACGACGCGGCCATCGACCGTCACGGGCACGACGATCTCCGACGCGCTGGCCGCATCACAGGCGATGTGGCCGGGGAAAGAGTGGACATCCTCGACCAGCTGCGTCTTTCCCGTGGCCGCCGCCGTGCCGCAGACGCCTCGGCCTAAAGGTATGCGGATACAGGCTGGCTTTCCCTGAAATGGGCCAAGCACCAGTTCACCTTCTACCATGCGATAGAAGCCTGCCCAGTTAAGGTCCGGAAGAAATTGCCAAATTAGCGCCGCGGCATTGGCCATGTTGGCGACAGCATCCGGCTCGCCGTCCGTCACTGCATCGACGGCCGACAGGAGGTCCGCATAGAGCGTGGACTTGTCGCCATCAGTTGGTGTCTTGAAATCAAACATCGGCAGTCCTCAATCCATCCGCACCTTGCCACGCCCCTGCTTCACTGAACTGCGCGCCTTCTTGGCGTCTACGCGGCGTGCCTTTGCCGCCTTGCCCGGCTTCGTGGCGATGCGCCGGGGATCGCGTTTGTAGGCCTCGACGATCATCTCGGCCAGCCGGTCGCGGGCATCCTGGCGATTGGCCTCCTGCGTGCGGAAGCGGGACGCCTGGATCACTATCTCCCCGCCAGAGGTCAGGCGTGATCCCGCCAGTTCCTTTATTTTGCGGAAGGCATGGACCGGCAATCCCAGCCGATAGAGGGCCACCCTTAGCTGAACCGCAGTGGCGACCTTGTTGACATTCTGCCCGCCGGGACCGCCAGCGGTGATGAAACGCTCCTCCAGCGCATCTTCCGGAATGTCAAAGTCCGGCATCGTCCAGATACTCCGGCCCGAAGCCCGCTGCCGTAAAGGTCGCGGGCAGGGGAGCTGTCGCCTCTGCTGGAGCCTTGCTCCCGCGCGGGACGCTGAGGAAACGGCTGTGTAGCAGCATTGGTCCCTCGCCGGTGCCATATACCGGGTCGCCAGCGATGGCGAAGCCCAAGCCATATAATGTGTGAGCGCGAATCTGATGGGTTCGTCCGGTGCGCGGTGTGAAGACCATCAGCGAGCGGCCGTCCTTCACCGCCAGCTTTCGCCATTCGGTCACAGCGGACTTCCCCTCTTTGGCCGCGATGATGCGCCAGCCCTTGGCCGCGCTGCTGACTTTCTTCAGCGACAGTTCGATCGTGCCGCTTTCGGCTTCCGGTACACCGTCCACGACCGCGACATAGCGCTTGCTGACCGTTCCCGCCTCAAACTCGGCGGCATAGCGCTTGTGCGCCTTGGGATTGCGCGCCAACAGCAGGCAGCCGCTGGTGTCCCGGTCCAGCCGGTGCACCGGCAGAGGCCAGCGCTGAAAGCCGAAGGTCAGTGACGAAAGGTGGTTCTCCAGGCTCAGCGAACCGTCGCGCGGCGCATCGACCGGCAAGCCGGCGGGCTTGTCGAGAATGATGGCTTCACCATCGATGAAGAGAACTCGGTCATGCAATAGGGACAAGGGGTGATTCCGAACCAGTTGGAAAGATTGACGGGCGCGCGCTGTCCTATAGGGCGAGGAAGCCATGGAGAACAGGGGGAACGAGGTCCAGCACAAGTCGGCGCCATCGGAACGGGTGCAGGGTGGCGGGCGGCTGGAATGGATCGATGTGGCGCGCGGCATTGGTATCATCGCCGTGGTGGCCGGACATGTGTGGAGAAGCGGCCCTCTCCGAGATGCGCTCTACAGCTTCCACATGCCGTTGTTCTTCCTGCTGTCGGGCCTGCTTTCGCGTCCTCAGCCGCCCAAAGGATTCGCCCTGCGGCAATTGGCGTCGCAGATGCGTCCCTATGCGGCCTTCCTGGCATTACTGATCATTGCGGATCAGATTATTGAGCCGATGAAGGGGCAGCGGCCTATCTTCAACCAATGGCCGGACGACATATTGCCGATCCTTCTTGGCGGATCATGGCTGCGCGGTCCCTATACCATATTCTGGTTCGTGCCCTGCCTGATGGCCGCGCGCATCCTGTTCAATGCGCTGCTGTCCCGTTGGCCCGATCCTCTCGACCGGCGCTGGCTTATCGCGATCATAGCTGTCTCTGTTGTAGCCTATGTAGCAGGGGAGGTTACCCAGACGTCCGTGTTGGGGTTGCTGTCCGTGCCCATGGCTCTTGTGCTGCTCTGGATCGGAGCCGTGTGGCAGCAGGTGCCGTGGAGGCATTGGATGTGGCTCCCATTGGGCGCGCTGGCTCTGGCGGGGCTATCCGGTCTGCTTCCCACGCTTAACATGAAGGCTGCCGATTACGGGTTGCCGATCCTGTCGCTCGCTTCGGCTGTAGCGACGTCGTTGCTGATCTTCCGCATTTCTGTCCATGTCGCGCCTTTTGGCGGATGGTTGGCGGCAGTGGGCAGGGCCTCACTTGTCATCATGTATCTGCACGTCGCGGTCATCCATTACCTGTCACCCCATTTGGACAAGCCTTGGTTGCTGCTCCATGCGCTGCTGTTGCCCATCGCCGTCTATTATCTTTTGCGCGCCAGCCCGGTCGGCGGTCGCCTGTTCCTCTGAAAAAAGAGGCCGGTGCATCCATCCTATGCACCGGCCCCTATCGTTGTGCCTTGCGACCCAAGGCTCAACCGCTGCACCGAGAGGGGAAGAGTGCAGCCAAATTTCTACCCGTGCAGCTTGATTGCCGTCTCCGCGATCCGCCGTCCCTGATACCGGGCGCCTTCCAGTTCATCCTCGTCAGGCTGACGGCTGCCGTCGCTATGCGCGATAGTCGTGGCGCCATAGGGTGCGCCGCCACGCACCTTGTCGACGCCCATCTGCCCGGCGTGGCCATAGTCCAGCCCCACGATCACCATGCCGAAATGCAGCAGATTGGTGATGATCGAGAATAAAGTCGTTTCCTGCCCGCCATGCTGGCTGGCAGTAGATGTGAAGGCGCCGCCCACTTTTCCGTTAAGCGCGCCCCGCGCCCAAAGGCCGCCTGCCTGATCAAGGAAAGCTGCCATCTGGCTCGACATGCGGCCGAAGCGGGTGCCGGTACCGATGATGATTGCATCATAGTCGGCAAGTTCCGCCACGGTCGCGAGCGGCGCATCCTGCTCCAGCTTGAAGCCCGCATTTCGGGCGACCTCCAAGGGCGCGGTTTCGGGCACTCGCTTGATCTCGACCTGAGCGCCAGCGGCGGTCGCGCCCTCCGCAACAGCCTTCGCCATCGTTTCGATGTGGCCGTAGGACGAATAATAGAGAACCAGCACCTTAGCCATGAAGTGTCTCCAGTCTTGGTAATGCATTGATCGGAAAAAGGTTTCTTGAATAATGCGACCGCTCGCCCCCTCAGGGGGGCAAGGTGAGCGAGCGGCCGATAGACCTTCCGGGCCTATTCGCTATCGACGAGGACGATTTCGCTATCCTCGATCGCGGTGATCGTGATGGGCTGGCCGCCCAGGATCGCAGCGCCGTCGCGCGCTTCAAAGGTCTGGTCGTTGATCTCGACCCGCCCTGTGGCGGGCACGAGATACAGGTGCCGTCCCTCCGCGCTTTCATAGGTGACGCTGGTGCCAGCCTTTATGGTGCCGCCCAGCAACCGCGCGTCGGCGCGGATGCGTAGCGCCTCCTCATCCTCAGCATGGCCGCTGGCCAGCACGACCAGCCGTCCGGCACGATCGCCCTTCGGAAAGGGCTTGGCGCCCCAGCTTGGCGCGTCGCCCTGAGCCTTGGGAATGATCCAGATCTGAAACAGCGTGCTCGTCTCATCCTCGAGATTATATTCGGAGTGGCGGATGCCGGTGCCTGCGCTCATCACCTGAACGTCGCCAGCTTCTGTCCGACCCTTGTTGCCCAGGCTATCCTGATGCGTGATCGCGCCCTTGCGAACATAAGTGACGATTTCCATGTCGCGGTGGGGGTGCGGAGGAAATCCGGTGTTCGCCGCGATCTCATCGTCATTCCACACGCGGATCGCGCCCCAACCCATGCGGTCAGGGTCATGATAATCGGCGAAGGAGAAATGATGGCGGGCGTTGAGCCAGCCATGGTCGGCATGACCAAGCGTCTCGAAGGGGCGACGCTCGATGCGGTTTCCTGCGGCGGTGATCATATTTGTGCCTTTCGTTGCGGCGGGAAAAGCGTTCCCGCTTGCTTGCAACTGATTTAGCGATCAGGATCGTTTCTTAAACCAGCAGCATTGAAACGGATTGTTTCCTTTATGCGTCTTCCTGACCTTGAAGCCTGGGCGATGTTCGCCGCCGTCGTGGAGCATCGCAGCTTCACCGATGCCGCTAAGGCGCTCAGTGTATCGAAAGCGACGGTTTCAAAGGCCGTCACACGCCTTGAGCAGCATCTTGAAACCAGCCTGTTCAACCGCACCAGTCGCCGCCTTGCCCTGACCGAAAGCGGCAAGCGTCTCGCCAGTCACGCCGCCCGGATTTTCGAGGAAGGGCAGGCGGCGGAGGAAGCTGCTCGCCAGGATACCGACGAACTGTCCGGAACCATTCGGCTAGGCGCGCCGATGACGTTCGGATTACTCCGCATCGCGCCGCTGGTCGCGCAGTTCGCCAAGCTTCATCCCGCCGTCGACATCAATCTTCATCTCTCTGACGCGCGGATAGACATGATCGAGATGGGGCTCGACGCCACCCTCCGCATTGCCGACATGCCCGACAGCTCGCTCCGCGCGAGGCGGTTGGGTGACGTCAAGATGCATGTCACCGCTTCTCCCGCCTATTTGGAGGAGCGGGGCAGGCCCAAGCATCCGTCCGACCTCGGTGCCCACGACTGTCTTTGCTATGCCAATGCGCCGACGCCTGACGTATGGCGCTTCTCGGGGCCGGGGCAGCAGAATGTCGTGATACAGGTAAGGGCGCGCCTAACCGTCAATAGTGGTGAAGCGATGCTGCCCGCGCTCCGGGCAGGCATAGGCGTTGCTCGGCTGCCCGATTTCATAGTGGGCGAAGCGCTCGCTTCAGGTGAACTGGAGGAGGTCCTGATCGACTGGAGGCCGCCGCCACTTGGCTTGCATTTGGTCACGCCGCCCTCGCGCTTGCGGCCTGCGCGGGTCGAGGCGCTGCTCGACTTCATCGCTCGCAACCACGGTTGCTGAAGCTTCGTTGCGCAGGTGAATCTATCTTGACTCAAAATGAATCACTTCGACAATAAATCTTTTCAAACAGATTCAAATTCCGGCGACTCGCGCATTTCTGCGGGTTAGCGAAAAATTAACCTTTGTCCTTCAGAAGTTTTTTGGTTAATGAATTGGAGCAGACGCCGTTCTTAGGGGTTGACGGGATCTGCAAGGACAGGGGCTTCAATATGCGCGTTCTGCTAATAGAAGATGAACCGACAACGGCTAAGGCGATCGAGCTTATGCTCACGACCGAAGGCTTCAACGTCTACACTACGGACCTTGGCGAGGAAGGGCTCGACCTGGGTAAGTTGTATGACTACGACATCATCTGTCTGGATTTGAACCTGCCGGACATGCACGGCTATGACGTGCTGAAGAAGCTCCGCGCCGCCAAGGTGCAGACGCCGGTGCTTATCCTTTCTGGCATTGCGGAGATGGACAGCAAGGTTCGCTCCTTCGGCTTTGGCGCCGATGATTATGTGACCAAGCCTTTCCATCGCGAAGAGCTGATCGCGCGCATTCACGCCGTGGTTCGCCGGTCTAAGGGCCATTCGCAGTCTGTCATCCGCACGGGTAAGCTGGCCGTCAATCTGGACGCCAAGACCGTGGAAGTGGACGGCAACCGCGTCCACCTGACCGGCAAGGAATATGCAATGCTGGAGCTGCTCTCGCTCCGCAAGGGCACGACCCTGACCAAGGAGATGTTCCTTAACCATCTCTATGGCGGCATGGACGAGCCCGAATTGAAGATCATCGACGTCTTCATTTGCAAGCTGCGCAAGAAACTGGCTTTGGCGTGCAGTGGCGACAATTATATCGAAACCGTCTGGGGGCGTGGCTATGTGCTGCGCGATCCTGATGAAGCGGAAGAGGTCGCGACCAAGGTCGCCTGACCCTGCAACCTTGCGCGGGTGTTAAAAGGCCGGTGATCCCATGGGATCATCGGCCTTTGTCGTTGATCGGGCCGCGATCAATCTCTCCTGATATGGAAAAGGGCCGGTGACCACTTGGATCACCGGCCCTGTCTTGTCAGGCGGAGGGGCGGAAAGGGGGCGGGCTTAAAGCCCGAAGTGGGGAATCCGCCCGAGTGGGGTCAATTGTCCGCCTGACTGGACGACGTGCTGTCGCTGGAGCCTGATGCGTGGCCGCTTCCCGATAGCGTGCCGGTTGCATTAAGCGCCGCGCCTCCATTGAGAGCGTTGCTGGCGCTACCGGCTGAGTTTGCCGCGCCGGACTGAGCCGCGCCAGACGCGTTACCGGCCGCCGATCCAGCACCGCTCAGTGCGCCACCGGCCCGGTTGCGTGCCGCTTGTGCGGTAGCACTGGCTTGCCCTTGCGCCGCTGCACCTGCCGTGACCGCGCGATCTCGCGCTGCGCCCGCCGTCTGGCTGGCCTGATCCCGCACGCCGCCCACTGCATTGGCGACATCATTGGTGCCCAGCGTGTCGGCGGTCAGGCCACCGCTCGCCGATCCGCTGGCCGAGGCGTTTGCGCCGTGGCTCTTTCCCTTGTGGGTTACAGAACCAGTGGCGGCGCCGTCAGCCCGGCCAGAACCAGAACCCTTCGCCGCAACCCGCCCATTGTCCAGATCGATGCTGCGGTCGAGGCCGATGCTGCCCGAGCCGCTCAATGCGCCGCCGAGCGATCCACCAGCGCCGCCCAGAGCGCCACCCAGGCCACCGCCCAGACCGCCACCGCCACCCAGAAGCTGGGCAGACGCAGGAACCGCAGTCAGGGCGGCAAGGCAAGCAGTGGCAAGAATGATTGTCTTCTTCATCGATCGTCTCCTTGTTCGTTTTCGATCCGATGCAAGGACAACGGGATGGCGATGCGATTTAATTCCTGGCGCCGAAATATTTTTGACAAGATTCTGATATTCAATCCATATTTCTGCAATTGCCGCAGATAATACCATGCCCGAATGCCTTGCTGCTTTCCGGCTTGGCCTCCTCGATCAGCCCCGTCAGGCTACCGTTCACAAACAGCCGCCCCGCGACAAGCGGCGCGGCGAAAGAGGTGCCTCGCACGCTGCCCTTGCCGCCATCGGTGCGCGCGGCATTCATGTCCGCGCCGGGCGCCGCGAAATCCACATGCCGGGCGCGCCCCGCTTCGGGAAGCAAGCGCCCGCGGCCATCTACGCCCGTCACCGCCACGACATCAGGATAGGATGCGGGATAGGCGGGTGGCGCAGCCGGACCGTCATTGCCGACCGCCGCTACCACCGTAACGCCCTTTTCACGCGCCAGCCGGATGGCTCCTGCCAGCAGAGGATTATCGGGTCCGACCAGGCTTAAGGTGACGACGTTGACCCCGCGCGCCGCCATCCATCCCAGCGCTCGCACGATCGCGAAGGCACTGCCGCCCGCTGGATCATCACCATAAACATCTGCGACCAGCAGCGGCGTACCCGGCGCCGCGCCCCGAATGGACCCGGTTCCACTGATCAAGGACGCCACCGCCGTGCCGTGCGAACTGGCACGAGGCGCGCCGCGAACGAAGCCGCGCTGCTCGACCGCGCCAGTGAGTGACGCGTGACGGGCGACGCCACCATCGATCATTCCCGCCGCTCGAGATCGGACAGGCCCTGTCCCCGCCAAGGCTGCACTCCCCGACTTGGGCGCCGCACCGCCGGGGAAATAGAGATTATCCGCGCTCACCTCCGCCTCTGGTGCGATCGAGCGCACCTGCTTCAACGCGCGGGAGAGGCTCCGGCCGGGCGGCACCGCGAGGCGCGTTAGGGGCAGGTCGATCCCCTCAATGGCCTCGCTTGCCACCGCATAGCCCGCGCGACGCAACGCTTCGATGCTGGTCTGCTTGGCACCCGTCAGCAGGATGACGCCACGCCGCGCGGCCTCTTTCCGATCGTCCAGTTCCACGCTGTCGCCATGCCGTCGCAGCAGATCACCAATCCGTGCCGCTCTCGCCGCCACGAGGCGTTCTGCCAAGCGGGTGGGAGGAACCCGATTCAGCGCGCCTTCCGCGTCGTTGAGCAAGTCCGGAACCATCCCTCCTACCTGCCCCAAGGCCCCATTGGGGGACGGCAACAATTGTGCTTGTGCCGCCGGACCTGTCAGCAGCAGTCCCGCAACGATCCAGGAACGTAGGGCCTTCATCTCTGTCTCTTCATCCTCGACTGGCGCGGAGGCGAATTTTCCGCTCCTTTCGCATCCATAATGAGTCATCGCGAATTTATTTCCGGTAGATATACGTCTTCGGGGATGAAACGAATGGGCACAGCCGTTTCATCCTTGAACAAGTGATGGAGACCGGATGTCGTTCGAAAACGATCTGTTGGCGATCCTCCCCCGGCTGCGCCGCTTTGCCGTCAGCCTGTCGAGGGATCGGGCCGATGCGGACGACCTTTGCCAGGCAGCGCTGGAGCGAGGGCTGCGGGCGCGCGAACAATGGCAGCCGGGGACTAGGTTGGACAGCTGGATGTATCGTATCATGCGCAACCTCTGGATCGATGAAGGCCGTTCGCGGCAGCGCGCCGTGCGGACTTTCGCACCCGAAGAGGCAGGCGAGCATGTCGGCTATGCTGGCGATCAGCATGTGGAGGCGCACGTCATGCTCTCCGACGTCGATCGCGCGATGCAGGCTTTGCCGGACGAGCAGCGGGAAGCCATCGCGCTCGTTCTCGTGGAGGGGCTATCCTACAAGGAAGCAGCCGAAATTCTGGGCGTGCCCATGGGTACGTTGACCTCGCGCTTGGTTCGTGGACGCGGCGCCCTTATCGAATTGCTGGGAGAAGCAGCATGACCGACATTGATGAAGCCATGCTGATCGCCTGGGTCGATGGCGAGCTGGACGAAATCACTCGCCGCCGCGTCGATCGCGCCGTTGCGGACGATCCTGCTTTGGCCCAGCGCCTGGAAATGCACCGGCATTTGCGGCAGCGTCTTTCCGGTCACTATGCGCCGGTTGAAGCTGAACCTGTGCCACAGGCTATGCGTGCGCTGCTGGAGGAACGGGCGAAGGTCACGCCCATCACCCGTGCCGCAGCCCCCAAATGGCGCAGCTGGGGCATCAGCGGCGCGATCGCTGCCAGCCTTGTCCTGGGTCTCGGCATCGGCCGTTTGTCGAGCGGCCCCGCTGGACCAATTGCGGTCAAGGATGGCGTCATGGTGGCGAGGGGTGAACTCGCCTCCGCTCTGGAGACGCAACTGGCTTCGGCACAGCAGGAAGCATCAATCCGCATCGGCCTGAGTTTTCAACGCGAGGGCGGAGGCTGGTGTCGCAGCTTCGAAGGCAGTGCCCTGTCGGGAGTGGCTTGCCGGGAAGGGGAAGGCTGGCAGGTTCAGCAACTGATTCCCGGCGCCCCGCAGTCAACGGATTACCGCCAGGCATCCTCCGCCGATGCTCGCATCATGGCTACGGTCGGTGCCCTGATGGAAGGCTCCCCCGCTGACGCGACCCAGGAGGCAGCCGCAAAAGAGAAGGGCTGGCGTTGAACTTCGGACGTCTTCCCGTTCTGGCTAAGTCTGCAAATACCAGCGCTCCGTGCCCTCGAGGCCGATCGCCGTCAGTTTGCCGCTGTTCCAGGCGCCCGTGTCTATGCCGATCCGGTTGGCCTGCTCATCGACTTCGCCGGTGATGCTGTGTCCATGGACCACCATATAGGGATGGGCTTGCCGGTCATGCAGGAACTCACCCCTGATCCAGCGCAGGTCGGCTGCATCCTGCTTCTCCAGCGGTAGACCGGGCCTGATCCCGGCATGAACGAACAGATAGTCGCCCATCACAAGACTATCCGCAAAGCCGTTCAGGAAATCGACATGCTCACGGGGCACATTTTCCAGCATCCATGACGCGATGTCCTTGTCCGTCATCGCTGTGCCGACGCCGGATTCCAGCCCATAGCTTTCAAGCGCGGCCAGGCCCCCAATGCGGCGGCAATAGCCCGCATATTGCGCATCGCCCTTCGCGGCGCCGACAAAGACCTCCTCATGATTGCCTTTGATCAGGTGAAAATTCGGGGATGCCCGCCACAAGGATATTGCATGCTCTATGACGGCGGCGGATTGTGGCCCGCGATCCATCAGGTCGCCCAACAGGATGAGATGACAGGGTAGGGGAGCGCGTGCCGAGTCATCCTCATCGATCAACCGCAGCAGTTGTTCGAACAGGTCGAGCCGCCCGTGGATGTCCCCGATGGCATAGACTCGCCGATCGCTGCCTATATCGGGCACGAACGATGGCGCTGGCGATGAGCCGCGGCGGAAAAACTTCAGCATGACTGGCGCCGATCGATATTCATCCTCGCCCTTGTCGCACGTCCCCTAGAGTCGAGGCAATGTGACGCCTTGCTGCCCCATATATTTCCCCGCCCGGTCGGCGTAGCTGACCTCGCACGGCTCATTACCCTTGAGGAAAAGGAACTGGCAGGCCCCCTCATTGGCGTAGATCTTGGCGGGGAGGGGCGTGGTGTTGGAAAACTCCAGCGTCACATGGCCTTCCCAGCCCGGCTCCAGCGGCGTCACATTCACGATGATGCCGCACCGTGCATAGGTGGATTTGCCAAGGCAGATCACCAGCACATCGCGAGGCACCCGGAAATATTCGACCGTCCGGGCGAGCGCAAAGCTGTTGGGCGGAATGATGCAGCAGTCGGTCTTGCGATCGACAAAGCTGTTCGCCGCGAAATCCTTCGGGTCCACCACCGCGCTGTCGACATTGGTGAAGATCTTGAACTCGTCTGCCACGCGCGCGTCATAGCCATAGGAGGACAGGCCATAACTGATGCAGCCGTCCCGCCGCTGATTTTCCACGAATGGCTCGATCATCCCTTGGGAAATGGCCTGCTCGCGAATCCACTTATCCGACAAAATCGACATGATTGTTCTTAACTCTTCCTGGAAGGATCATGACCCAAATCATTGGGTCCAAAAGAGAAAGGCAAAAGTTCGGCGACGCTATGCTGGACCACGGAGTCGCCATCGCCCGCCGCACAATAAATAGCGATGGGCCGTCCCGCCACCTGCTCTGCTTCGTTCAGTATCTGGCGGCATCGTCCGCAAGGCGTTATCGGATCGGCACTACCGCCGACGACCGCAATGGCCTGAACATCGCAAAGCCTCCCCTGCGCATTGGTTGCCGCCAGTGCCACCGTCTCAGCGCAAAGCGACAGGCCAAAGCTCGCATTTTCGAAATTCGCGCCGACTACCACCTCACCATCGGACAACCGCACGGCCGCTCCGACCGCAAAGCGGCTGTACGGGGCATAGGCATTTGCCCTCGCCGCGCGCGCTGCCTCGACCAGCGTTCTGACGTCTTCACTCGTGTTCATGGCGCAACCACGCCCCATCTCACCGGGCCATCGATGCCATCGATATGACGCATGTCATTCGCCGTCCACATGACCCATCGGCGGGTAGCATAATCAGGCGGGAAGAAGTTTCCATCCAGCCAGAGCGTCCGGTTTATGCCCGACGCAATGTCATATTCTTCCTCGAAAGCCTTTGAAATGTTGAGGAGTACCGGCTTGCCTGCATTGCTCTCAACCAGGTTCACCAGCGTATTGAGTTCAGACAGCACCGCGTCCCGCCCCGGCCGCGCAGTGCAGCCAGGATCAAAGTCGAGCCGGATCACTGGGGGCAGGGCGGCATTGTCCCGTGGCACTGTCGTGACGAAGCGTGTCGCCTGACCGGCCCCGCGGCCGCACAGGCTAAAATCCAGCACAGCGCCGTAACGCAGTCCCGATGACCGCGCCGCAGACCAGTTCCGCGCAAAGGCGGGATCGCGGCCCTCTGTGCCCTTGGCCGCTCTTATATAGGCGAAATCGACGCCATTGGCCGCCAGCGTGCCCCAATCGATCGCGCCTCCGTCGGCGGAAACGGCCACCCCCTGAACCGGGTAGACGTCGCGCCCCGGCGCCCAGCGGCAGGCATAGCTCCACGCCCCCAATGCCAACAGGCCAATGACCAGCGCGCCCGCAAGGATGCGGACCAGAAACCGGCCGGAAGAATGCTGGCGAATGTCCCCTTACCCCTTGATATGCAGCACGCAGATGAGCGTGAACAGGCGTCGCGCCGTGTCGAAATCGACCTTGATCTTTCCATCCAGCCGCTCGATCAGCATTTCCGCCGCGTCATTGTGGATGGCCCTGCGCGCCATGTCCACCGTTTCAATCTGTTGCGGGGAGGCATTGCTGATTGCCTGATAATAGCTGTCGCAGATCGCGAAATATTCCCGGATCGGGCGCCGGAACCGGCCCAGGCCGAGGATGATCGCCTCCAGCGGCTCGCCATCCTCCCGCTTGATCTCGATCACCAGCCGCCCATCCTCGACGCGCAGCAGCACGCGGTAGGGGCCTGCATAATCATCGGCATGGGTGCGCTGGGGCGCGAAATAATTATCTTCCAGCAGGTCGAATATGGCGATCCGCCGCTCCTGCTCCACATCGGCGTTGCGCCAAAGGATCGTCCGCTCGTCAAGCGTGATGTCGATGATGCGCGGGTCGGTCATGGGTCCATAGTCCCTGCTGCTGCCGACGGCGAAAAGCAAGGGGGAGTTCTCCACAGCTTTGCCTGTCGGGACATAGCTTGCCCCTTGCGCAGAACCCCGGCGAGCGCGATGAGAGGCGCATGGTCGAACTGGTGCAGATTAATCCCGCCGCAGAAGCAGGCATCCCCGAACTCCCGCGCAACGTGGAGGCGGAAGCCGCGCTGCTGGGCGCGCTGATGATCGACAACCGCATTGCCGAGGATGTTCAGCTCAAGCTCAAGGCGGAGCATTTCTTCGAGCCCCTACATGGCCGCATCTACGAAGCCGTGATGAAGCTGGTTGAGCGCGACATGGTCGCCAATCCGGTCACGCTCAAGCCGATGCTGGAGCAGGACCCGGCGCTCAAGGAATTGGGCGGTGTCGGCTACCTCGCGCAGCTCACGGGGAACGGTGCCGCGCTGCTCGGCGCGCGCGATTTCGCCAGCCAGATTTATGACCTCGCACTTCTGCGTCAACTTGTGAATGTAGGGCGAGAACTGGTTGAAAATGCTCTCGATACCAGTGAGGATGTTAATCCGCGCGAACAGATAGAGATGGCCGAAGTCGCGCTCTATAAAGTATCCGAGGGCGAGGGTGAAACAGGCTCCGTCAAAAGCTTCGCCACCGCCACCACCATGGCCGTGCAGGTGGCCGAACGCGCGCTGAACAGTGGCGGTCACGTTTCGGGCATCACCACTGGCCTCAACAGCCTGAATGAAAAGATCGGTGGCCTTCACAATTCGGATCTCATGATCCTCGCGGGGCGTCCAGGTATGGGCAAGACCTCGCTTGCCACCAACATCGCCTATAATGCCGCGTCCCGCTGGATGCGCGACCATGTCGATGGCATCCCGCCAGAAAAGAATATGGGCGCGAAAACGGCCTTCTTCTCCCTCGAAATGTCCGCCGATCAGCTGGCGACCCGCGTGCTTGCCGAACAGTCGGGCATCAGTGGGGAGGCGCTGCGCATGGGTAAGATCAGCCGCGCCGATTTCCAGAACCTGTCTCGCGCCGCGCGCGACCTTCAGGAACTGCCGCTTTTCATCGACGATACGCCAGGTCTGACCATCGCGGCGCTGCGTACGCGTGCGCGGCGGCTGAAGCGTCGTCATGACATTGGCCTCGTCATCGTCGATTACCTCCAACTGCTTCAGGGCAGCGGCCGGGGCAGCGATAATCGCGTGCAGGAAATTTCAGAAATTTCGCGCGGTCTCAAGACCTTGGCGAAGGAACTTAATGTTCCGGTTCTGGCCCTTTCCCAGCTTAGCCGCGCGGTCGAGCAGCGCGAGGACAAGCGCCCGCAGCTATCCGATCTGCGTGAATCCGGCTCGATCGAGCAGGACGCCGACATGGTCTGGTTCGTCTTTCGCGAGGATTATTATGTCGCCGCGAAGGAGCCGGGTAACAAGGAGAGTAGCGAGCATCTTGAATGGGCGCAGGAAATGGAGCGGATCTACGGCCTTGCCGAACTGATCGTCGCCAAGCAGCGTCACGGTTCGACCGGCCGTATCCGTATGAAGTTCGACGCGAAGATCACCCGCTTCTCCGACCTCGCGGACGGCGGATATATGGGCGATTATGAGTGATTGACCGAGTTCGGGTCAGCTCGAACTAAGGGGCTACGGCGCTCAACCGGTAATGAGCGCCTGCAACACCGATATCAGACCAATCAGCCCAACCATATAGATCAGCGTCCGCACCACCGGCACGCCCATCGCGTAAAGCGGAAGATAGACGATCCGCGCGCCCAACCACAGCCATGCGCCGATCGCCGTCAGGTCACTCGTTCGTCCCGCAACCACCACGCCGAGCAGCGCGACGATCGCGATCGGATAGGTCTCAAGGAAATTAGCCTGCGCGCGCACCAGCCGTCCTGCGACAGGCTCCAGCGGCGGCAAGGTCTCATCCCGCGCGCCCATATTCCACTTCGGTCCATATTGCTTCGTCTTGAAATGCGCCGCCGCAAAAATATGCACCAACAGGAGCACACAGCTCCACGCCAGTATCTTGAGCTCGATCGCCATGCGGTATCCCCTTTCCACAGGTAAGAGGGCTACGTTATCGCCATTCCTGCGCTCGCGCCATGAGGCTTGCTCGACAGAACGATACCGTTCGATTATGATTGGCCAATACTGACAACTGATCTGAGCGAGGATAACGACGTGATCATCTCCCGGCGCCGTGCCCTGACCCTGCCGCTTCTCGCCAGCGCCTGGTCTGCGGCTTCCGCCGTCGCACGCGAACTCGGCAAAGGCTCAAGGCTGCAATATACGGGCAATCCCCTGCGCCTGCCGATGGGCGTATGCGATCCGCAGATCCGTATTTTCGATGACGTCGCCTGGCTCTATGCCACCCATGACGCCAGCCCGACGAGCCGCACCTTCACGATGAAGGATTGGCAGATCTGGCGGAGCGACAATCTTGTGCACTGGTCCCATGAGGGCACGCTACTCCCTGAACAGACCTATTTCGGTAAGCCGAGCAGCCGATGCTGGGCCACTGACGCGATCCGCCGCAATGGCAAATATTATCTTTATTTCTCCATGGGTCCTGAGGATATCGGCGTTGTCGTCAGCGACGCGCCCGCAGGTCCGTGGCGCGATCCGCTGGGCAAGGCGCTTATCGCCAAGGGGCAGGTTACTACGGAAACCCGCGATCCCGGTATCTTTCAGGAAGCCGATGGCACCAGCTACATCGTGTTCGGCACCTTCGATTATTATATCGCGCGCCTGTCCGACGATATGATCTCGCTCGCCGAAACGCCGCGCAAGATCACGATTGCCGATCCCGAAGGGCCTTACGGTCCGGGCAAGACGGACGACAAACCATTCCTGCACCGCCGAGGCAAATATTATTATCTGTCATGGGGGACCTATTACGGGATCGGCACGTCGCCCTATGGCCCCTTCCAGTGCAAAGGCCCCTTGCTGCTGCCCGAAAATGTGGAGCCGTCTTTCCTCAACGACAGCTCTATGCGCGGTCGCTATGCGCCACCCCCCGGTTTTAAGCCGAAGAACTGGCTGAACTTCGACCGCCATGGCTCCTTCTTCAAATGGCGCGGTCGCTGGTTTTTCGCCTGCAACGACCAATCGCAGGAAGGCACGACACCGCTGTTCCGCCAGAGCGTGATTTTCGACGTCCACTATCTGCGCGACGGCCGCATCGCGCCACTCAAGCTGACGGCGAAAGGTGTCATTTCCCCACGTTAGCTCTAGGTGAAGCGGCCGAGTTCCTCCGGGCCGAATGCGACTGATTTTGCGGGGGTGAAGGGGGCGGGTGTCGGACCTGGAGACCCCATCCCCCAAATTTTCCTTCGCCATGGGCAAAGCATTCTGAATTGAAACGGTTGAGCGCTTCCGCCATCTGGCCAGCATGGCCGAACAACTCCCTGCTACCGTCTTTCTCGTCGGCGCGGGTCCGGGTGATCCGGAACTGCTGACGTTGCGCGCTGCGCGCCTGATCGCGCAGGCGGATGTCATCGTGCATGACGGATTGGTGTCGGCCGAGATATTGGCCATGGCTTGGGTCGATGCTGAATTGATTTCCGTCGCCAAGCAGCGCAGCCGCCATTCGATGCCGCAAGAGGGCATCAACGCCTTGCTCGTGGAACTGGCGCTTGCGGGACGTAGCGTCGTGCGGCTGAAGGGCGGCGATCCTTTCGTCTTCGGTCGCGGCGGCGAGGAAATGGAAGCATGCCGCGCTGCTGGCGTGCCGGTCGAGATCGTGCCGGGGATCAGCGCGGCGATCGGCTGCGCGGCGCAGGCGCAGCTTCCTCTCACCCATCGCGATGCGGCGAGCGCGGTGACCTTCGTCGCGGGCCAGTGCAAGGGGCTGACGGATCAGGACTGGTCCGGGCTTGCTGGCCATGGCCGCACGCTGGTGATCTATATGGGCGTGGCGACGGCGGCGGATATCGCCGACAAGCTTATCGCCGATGGCGTGTCGCCTGCCATTCCGGTTGCGGTGCTGGAAAATGGCACGCGTTCCGATATGCGCACGCTGCGCACCCTGCTCGCCGATCTGGGCGACATGGTGGCGCGTGAAAAAGTAAAAAGTCCGGCCCTGATTGTGGTCGGTGAAGTGGCGGCCTATGCGCTGGCGCAGGACGTGCTGGCTGGCTGGGCCACACAGGCGAACAATGGGGCGGAGATGCATTCGTGAAGATTTTGACTGGCAATGACCTTGGCACCGGGGACGTGATCTGGTGGGCGGGCGACGGCTGGTCGCGGCAGGTCGGCGAATCCGTCGATGTAGGCGACAAGGGCGACGAGCTTGCCCGTGCCGAGGAAGCCGCGCTGCGGGTGGTCGCTCCTTATGTGATCGACGCCACCCTGACCGACGAAGGCGTGCGCCCGGCCCATATCAAGGATCGCATCCGTGCCCTGGGGCCGACGGTGCGCCCCGACCTGACGCTTAAACCGAATGACGCCGATGCCGGCAACTGGGTGATCTGACCATGTATCGTTATGACAGCTATGACCAGTCCATCGTGGACGCCCGCGTCGAGGAATTTCGCGATCAGGTGCAACGCCGCCTGGCCGGGCAACTGACCGAGGATCAGTTCAAGCCGCTGCGCTTGATGAACGGCCTCTATCTCCAGCTGCACGCCTATATGCTGCGCGTCGCCATCCCCTATGGCACGTTGAACGCGCCGCAAATGCGCAAGCTGGGCGAGATCGCGCGCAAATATGACAAGGGCTATGGCCACTTCACCACGCGCACGAACCTGCAATATAATTGGATCAAACTGGCCGATGCGCCCGACATCCTCGCCGAACTGGCGACGGTCGAGATGCACGCCATCCAGACCAGCGGTAATTGCATCCGCAATATCTCGTCCGACCAATATGCTGGCGTCGCCGCCGATGAGGTGACGGACCCGCGCCCTTGGGCCGAGCTGCTGCGTCAGTGGTCGACCTTCCATCCAGAATTCACCTATCTGCCGCGCAAGTTCAAGATCGCGGTGATCGCCAGTGAAGAGGATCGCGCGGCGATGCGGCTGCACGACATCGGCCTGAAGCTGGTGTCGCGCGATGGGCAGATCGGCGCGGAAGTTTATGCCGGTGGCGGCATGGGCCGCACGCCGATGGTCGCCCCTCTTATCAAGGACTTCGTGGCCGAAGATGAGATCGTACCTTACTTGGAAGCGTGCCTGCGCGTCTACAATCGCTACGGCCGCCGCGACAACAAGTACAAGGCCCGGATCAAGATCCTGGTCCATGAGCTGGGCGTCGAGGAATATAAGCGTCAGGTCGAGGAAGAGTTTGCGCATATGCGGGAGCTGGGCCTCAACCCGCCACGTGAGGAACTGGACCGCATCCGGCCCTTCTTCGCCAATCCGACTTATGATCAGGGTCTGAGCGACGAGATCGACCGTAGCGACCCCGCCTTCGCCCTGTGGGTGGACCGGCAGGTCGCGGCACACAAGCAGCCCGGCTATGCGATCGTCAACATCAGCCTGAAGCCGCGCGGCGGCATTCCGGGCGATGCTTCGGCCGAGCAGATCGAGTTGGTGGCGGACCTCGCCGAACGCCATTCGCTGGACGAACTGCGCGTGACCCATGCGCAGAACCTTGTCCTGCCGCATGTGAAAAAGGCGGACCTTTATGCCATCTGGCAGGAGCTGGACGAGGCCGGGCTGGCGGAAGCCAATCTGGACCTGATCGGCGACATCATCGCCTGCCCGGGCCTGGATTATTGCAGCCTTGCCAATGCGCGGTCGATCCCGCTGGCTCAGAAGCTTTCGGAACGGTTCGCGGACGTAGGCCGTCAGAAGGAGCTGGGCGAGCTGAAGGTCAAGATCTCCGGCTGCATCAACGCATGCGGGCATCATCATGCCGGGCATATCGGCGTGCTGGGCGTGGATCGTAAGGGCGTGGAGAATTTCCAGCTCTCGCTCGGCGGATCGGGCGCGCAGGATGCTGCCGTCGGCCAGATCACGGGGCCGGGCTTCTCGGAGGACGGCGTTGTGGATGCCATTGAAAAGGTCACCGACCTCTATCTCGCTCAGCGTCAGGAAGGTGAGCGCTTTCTCGACACCTATCGCCGTCTTGGCATGAAGCCCTTCAAGGAGGCGATCTATGGTTGAGTTCCTGACTTTCCGCGACGGTGAAGCGGCGCAGGAACCGGCCGTTACGGTCGAATCCTTCACCGGCCAGTCCAATTCGACCGCCGTGCGGATCGAGGCGGGTGAGGATGCGCGCGAGTTGCTGCCCTATCTCGACCGGCTGTCGCTGGTTGAGGTGAACTTCCCAGCCTATGGCGACGGGCGCGGCTATTCGGCGGCGCGTATCCTGCGCGAGGCTGGATATTCGGGTGAACTGCGCGCGGTGGGCGATGTGCTGGTCGATCAGATCAACGCCATGCGCCGCTGCGGTTTCGACAGCTTCCGCCCCGACAAGGCGCTGGACGATGCCGCCGTCGATCGCGCCCTTAATCGTTATGCCGACGTCTATCAAAAGACCGTCGATGGCCGCAGCCCGGTTTGGGCGAAGCGGCACCCGGAGAGTATAGATGGCTGAACCTGCCCGCCAGCTTGACGTAATCGACGCCCGGCCTGCCTTCACACAGGCTGACGCGGACGCGCTGAACGCGCGTTTCGAAGGCGTAGATGCATTAACGATGCTCAAGACCGTCTTTGCCGAAGGTCTGGCAGGCAAGGTGGCGGTTGTGTCTTCCTTCGGCACGGAAAGCGCCGTGCTGCTGGATCTGGTGGCGCGGGCGGATAAGAGCGTGCCGGTGATCTTCGTCGATACGCTCAAGATGTTCACGGAAACGCTGAACTATCGCGATACCCTCATCAGCCGGATGGGTTTTTCCGACAGCCGGTCGGTCACGCCCAATGCGGAAGTGCTGGCGAAGAAGGACGAGACGGGCCTGCGCTGGTCCTATGATCCTGATGGATGCTGCGACATCCGCAAGGTCGAGCCGATGCAGCGCGCCAAGGATGGTCTCGATGCGTGGATTTCTGGGCGCAAGGCGTTTCAGTCTACCACGCGCCAGAATATGCCGCGTTTCGAGGTGGAAGATGGCCGCCTGAAGATCAACCCGCTCGGCGATTGGACGAAGGACGATCTGGAAGCCTATTTCACCGACTATGATCTGCCGCGCCATCCTCTGGAGGCGCAGGGTTATCTGTCGGTAGGCTGCGAACCGTGCACCTCGAAGGTGTTGCCGGGCGAAGACCCCCGCGCCGGGCGCTGGCGCGGTTGGGACAAGGTGGAATGCGGCATTCACTCGCCTGTGACGCCTGTCCCGGCGCCCGTGGTTGATCCGGAAGACCCGGCTAATCAGCCTGTGTTCTGATAAAATGAGCCGACTTCGATTGGCGAAATGAACAGCGGCATCGCGTCGTCCCAGAGGAAGTTGGGATGACGCGATGCTCGGCCGATCCCGTGCGGCTGAGGATGTAAGCTTACGGCTTTCGCTGGCATGACGCCGGGAGAACTCCGCTCAATCCCCCATCCCACTGACATCCACTTCCTTCAGCCCAATCCCGATCGATGCCCGTGGCTGCTCGATTTCCGCCGATGAAACCGGATAGGCGCAATAATCGGCCGCATAAAAAGCGCTCGGCCGATGATTGCCGGAAATGCCTAGGCCTCCGAACGGCGCGGAGGACGAAGCGCCGTTGGTCGGCCGGTTCCAGTTGACAATGCCTGCCCGGATATTCGCCCAAAACTGATTATATTGCTCGGGCGACCCGCCGATCAGGGAAGCCGACAGGCCATAACGGCTATTGTTCGCCTCCGCGATCGCCGCTGGGAAATCGGGAACGCGGATTACCTGTAGCAACGGCCCGAACAGCTCTACGTCGGGCCGTTCCGTCATCGCGGTCACGTCGATAATAGCTGGGCTCAACAACGGCCTGTCTTCCGACAGGCGCACGAGATGCTTTATCGGCCGCCCGCCATGGCTCATCAGATAAAGGAAGCTTTCGGTTAGCTGGTCCGCCGCATGATTGTCGATGACCGGTCCCATGAAGGGGGCAGGGTCGGCATGCGGATGATCGACGATCAGCCGGTCGGCGATCTTCTTGACCTCGCCGATCAGCATGTCGGCCAGCTCTTCCTTGACGATCAACCGGCTCGCCGCCGTGCAACGCTGGCCGCTGGACAGGAAAGCCGACTGCACCACCAGGACGGCGGCGCTGGCGATATCGCCGGTGTCCCAGACGACGATCGGATTATTCCCGCCCATTTCCAGCGCCAATATCTTGCCCGGATTGCTGGCGAACTGCCGATTGATCGCCAGGCCCGTCGATGCCGACCCGGTAAATAGAATGCCGTTCACGTCGGCATGGGCCGCAAGCGCCTTGCCCTCATCCGGCCCGCCCAGCACCAGACGAACCACATCCTGCGGCACGCCCGCCTCATGGTAGAAGCGCACCAGCATTTCGCCCACCGCTGGCGTCTTTTCGGACGGTTTGAACAGCACGCCGTTCCCGGCCAGCAGGGCAGGAATGATATGGCCATTGGGCAGATGAGCGGGGAAATTATAGGGGCCTAGCACCGCCATGACGCCATGCGGTTTGTGCCGCACCGACTGGCGGGCGCCCATCGCCGATTCCAGCCGCCGCTGCCCTGTCCGCTCCGAATAGGCGGCCACCGAAATGTCGACCTTGTTCATCACGGCCGTGACTTCGGTTCGCGCGTCCCAAAGCGGTTTTCCCGTCTCCCGCGCGATCAGGTCGGTCAACACCTCTTCATTGGCGCGCACGACATTGACGAAGCGACGCAGCGTCTCGATGCGATAGGAAATCGGTTGTGCAGCCCAGGAGGGCCACGCCGCCCTGACCCGTGCGACCTCGGCCTCTACATCGCTAGCAGTCCCCTGCCACAACAGTGCGCCAGTGGCGGGTTCAATCGAAGTCAGCGTCGCGGACATACAGCCGATATGGCGGATAACAGCCCATTAGGGAAGCGGCGCAAAACAACTAAAACTCCTCTCCCCTTCCGGGGTCGATGAGAGGCGCGTGACTCTCATCGAGGCGGGGGAGAGGGGGGCGAGCGCAGCGAGCAAGCCCACCGCCTCAAGGCACGTCCGGACGATCCCCCATAGCCTCACCCATCCGCCGAACGGCGGCCACCTTCTCCTGCAACAGCGACCAGTCATCCCCCTCGACAATGGCGCTCCAGATCGCCTCAACCTCGTCGATATGCATCGAACAGGGCGTCGCATCGCTCCAATAGCCATGCCCCCTGTTGCCACTCGCCTCCATCCCCGCAACAGCCTCACGGAACGGAGCCCACGCCTCACCCGAATAGTCCGCCCCGTCACGCGGCTCTCCACCGCGCCAGTCATGGAAAAAAAGGTCGATCGGCGTTGCGCTCGCGGCCATGCCATTGACGGCCGCCTGGATCATGGCGTTCGCCTCTCCTGAAGGCACGACGCCCATCCGCCAGCAAAAGCGCCGAACCATCGCTTGCCCGAACAGCTCGGGAAACCGCTCCAACTGCTCGATCAACGGCTCGGCCTCGACCAATGGGCGCAAGGAAACAGCCAGTTGCGCCACGTCCCAATGGATCGCCTCTGCTTGTCGCCCAAAGGCATAAAGTCCGGCATGATCGAAATAGGCCGCCGTAAAGCCCGGCTCCCACAGCGGCGTGAAGCGCCACGGCCCATAATCGAAGCTCTCGCCAGTCACATTGATATTGTCGCTGTTTAGCACGCCATGCACGAACCCCGCGACCATGTAGCTCGCCGCCAGATCGGCCGTCCGTTCGACCACACGGCCCAGCAACTGTGCGGGCGCGTTATTCCCCGGCTTCTCGTCATAGAGCGTCCGCAGCGCATACTCGGTCAGCCGCTCCAGCAGCGGTTTGTCGTCGAAATAGGCGGCGCGCTGGAACGATCCAATACGGATGTGCGAATGGCTAAGCCGCACCATCACCGCCGCGCGGGTGGGGGAGGGTTCGTCATTGCGCTCCAGCGCCTCGCCAGTCTCGATCAGCGAGAAGGTCTTTGATGTGTTGACGCCCAGAGCCTCCAGCATTTCGGTCGCCAATATCTCGCGAACCCCGCCTTTCAGCGTCAGGCGGCCATCGCCGAAGCGGCTATAGGGCGTCTGCCCCGATCCCTTGGTGCCCAGGTCCAAAAGCCGTCCCGCACCATCCCGCAACTGCGCGAACAGGAAGCCGCGCCCGTCGCCTATGTCGGGATTGTAGGCCCGGAACTGATGTCCATGATAACGCAGGGCCAAGGGCTGGGGCAGGTTGCCAGGCAGGGGGGCGAATCGCCCGAAATGACGAATCCACTCGTCATCGCTTAGCGTTTCCAACCCTACACTGGCTGCGGCCCGGTCGTTACGGTATCGTAAAATCGTCTGTGGGAAGTCTGCCGGGGCGACCTCATCTGCGAAATCCGGCTGTAATCCGAAGATTTCCTTTGCCGGATTGTATCTGTTTGCTTGCGAGGATTTGTCCATGCGGCGATATGGGGGAGCGGGGCAGGAAGTTGCAACCGCTGGACATTTATTTGAGGGCGCACGACCGTTGACCAGCTTCACCGACGGCTATTGGTGGTCTCCCGACGGCCTCAGGCTCCATTATCGCGATTATGGCGGGGGCGAAGACGGTCGCCCGCCGCTACTGTGCCTGCCGGGCCTGACCCGCAACGCCCGCGATTTTGAACCCTTGGCCGATCGTCTGGCGGGCGATTGGCGCCTCATCTGCCCCGACATGCGCGGCCGGGCCGAAAGCGCTCAGGCCAAGGACCCGATGACCTACGTCCCGCTGACCTATTTGCAGGACATCAGCCGCCTTCTCGCCGACCTTGCCATCACCCGCTTCGTCGCGATCGGCACTTCGCTCGGCGGCCTCATCACCATGTTGATCGCCGCGACTCACCGCGAGTGGCTGGCAGGCGCGCTTTTGAACGATGTCGGGCCAAAGCTCGAACAGGCGGGCCTAGACCGCATCCGTACCTATGTGGGCGTTGGCCAATCGCACCAAAGCTGGGTTCAGGCCGCCCGCGCCCTCGAAGAGGCGAACCGAGATATCTACCCGCGCTATGGCCTCGAACAATGGCTAGCCATGGCCAAGCGCCTGTACCGCCTCAACAGCGGAGGCCGCGTAGTGCTGGACTATGACATGCGGATAGCCGAACCCCTCCGCTTGGCCGGAGGTGAGGCCGGGGTCGACCTGTGGCCCGTAATGTCTTCCTTCCAGGGCATTCCTTCATTGATTCTGCGCGGCGAACACTCCGATGTTATCAGCGCCTCAACAGCCGAACGCATGCTGTCAGATATGGGCTCGAGCGCTGAACTCGTGACCGTTCCCGACGTCGGCCACGCGCCGATCCTGGACGAGCCGGAAGCTGCCGCCGCCATCGACCGCCTACTCGCTCGAGTCCTGTATGGCTGACGCTCATCAGCGGCCGCCCCGCCTTCTTCATGTTCACGGCAGCTTCTCGCTTGGCGGCAAGGAAGCGCGCGCCGTCCGCCTGATGAACCTGTGGGGCAACCGCGCCAGCCATACGATTGTCAGCGCAGCGCCCGAAGCAATGGGCGCCCGATCGGCGATCGCGCCGGGAATAGATGTCAGCTTCCCCGATCCTCCACGGCTCACCGGCCGTCCCGGCCCAGGCCGCTTCCGGGCTTTAGGACGGTTCATGTCCAGTTTTGACCTCGTTCTCACCTATAATTGGGGCGCGATGGATGCTGTCATGGCCCATCGTTTCTGCTCATCCTTTTTCCCGATGCCCCCGCTCATCCATCATGAGGACGGCTTCAACATCGAGGAGGCTGAGCGCCTCAAGACAGGGCGCAACCTCTACCGTCGGCTGGCGCTCCAGCGCGCCCAGGCCGTCGTCGTGCCGTCCATCCGGCTAAACCAGATTGCCCGCGCGATGTGGCATCAGCCTGCGCGGAAAGTTCATCTGATCCGCAACGGGATCGACGTCGCGCAATATCTCCAACCCGTTCCCGGAGCCATTCCAGGGTTGGTGCGCTCACCGGGCAAGCTGCTTGTCGGCACGCTGGCCGGTTTGCGCCCGGTGAAGAATATCCCCCGGTTGGTCCGCGCCGTCGCGCCGCATCGTGATAAACTGCAACTGGTCGTCATCGGAGAAGGGCCTGAGCGCGACGCGATCATGGCGGAAGCGGCGCGGCACGGGCTTGACGACATCTGCATGCCCGGTTTCCTGCCCAATCCTTCGCGTTTCATGGGTTTGCTCGACATCTTCGCCCTTTCCTCCGACAGTGAACAATTCCCCATCTCCCTGGTGGAAGCGATGGCCGCGCGCCTGCCGGTGGCGTCAACGGACGTGGGAGATGTCGCTCAAATGGTCGCGCCGGAAAACCAGCCATTCATCGCCTCTGATGAGGCGGCGCTGTCCGACGCGCTAGGACGGCTGGCCGCAAGTTCCGATCTTCGCAACCGTCTGGGTGACGCGAACCTGCACCGGGCGCAACGCGATTTCGAAGAGGCTGCGATGGTGGACGCTTATGCGACGCTTTATGGACAGGTACTATCCAGCCCCCATATTTTGCGGTAGGGCGCGGCCGTAAATTCGTCATCGGTCGTGAAAGCTGCTATAGAGCGGCCCATAGTCGGCGGGTGACCCAGCAGCTGTTGCGCGGGAGATTAGGTTGTTCAAGGGTTTGAAGCCCATCATCTATGGTGGTCGTGAAGTATGGCCGCTGGTCGAGGGCGGGAAAGGCGTGGCCGTCTCCAATCACGCCAGTTCCGGTGCATGGGCCGCTGCGGGCGGCATCGGCACTGTGTCGGCGGTCAATGCCGACAGCTATGATAGCATGGGCAATGTCATTCCCCAGATTTACCACGGTCGTACTCGTCGCGATCGTCATGAAGAACTGATCGCCTATGCCGTCGATGGCGCGGTGGAGCAGGTGAAGCGCGCCTTCGAAATCGCTGGCGGTAAAGGCGCGATCAACATCAACGTCCTCTGGGAAATGGGCGGCGCGCAGCGCGTGCTGCACGGCGTTCTGGAAAAGACCAGAGGCATGGTGGCGGGCGTCACTTGCGGCGCGGGCATGCCCTACAAGCTCAGCGAAATCGCGGCCTCTTATGGCGTGAGCTACCTCCCTATCGTCAGTTCGGGCCGTGCCTTTCGCGCCTTGTGGAAGCGCGCCTATTCGAAGGCGTCTGAATGGCTGGCGGCCGTGGTGTATGAGGACCCGTGGCTGGCGGGCGGTCATAACGGCCTTTCCAATGCCGAGGATCCGCGGGAGCCTCAGGATCCTTATCCGCGCGTCAAGGCGCTTCGGGAAACCATGCGCGAAGGCGGCATATCCGACGAAGTGCCAATCGTCATGGCAGGCGGGGTCTGGCACCTCAAAGATTGGAACGACTGGATCGACAATCCGGAACTGGGCACCATCGCGTTCCAGTTCGGCACACGTCCGCTGCTGACGCAGGAAAGCCCTATCCCCCAGCTTTGGAAGGAACGCCTGACCCAGCTGGAACCGGGCGACGTGCTGCTGCATCGCTTCTCGCCGACCGGCTTCTACAGCTCGGCCATCCGCAACCCTTTCCTGCGCCAGCTTGAGGCGCGGTCGGAACGCCAGATCCCGTTCAGCACGGAACAGGCGGGCGATCACACGCATCAGCTTGATGCAGGCGTGAAGGGCAAGAATTTCTGGGTAACGCGCGGCGACCTGTTGCGGGCGCGCGAGTGGGTGGGGCAGGGCCTCACCTCCGCTCTCAAGACGCCGGACAACACGCTGGTATTCGTCACCGAAGAGGAACGCGCGGAGATCCGCAAGGATCAGACCGACTGCATGGGCTGTCTCAGCCAGTGCGCATTCTCTAGCTGGATGGACAGTGAAACGAACTCCACCGGCCGTCTTGCCGATCCCAGGAGCTTCTGCATCCAGAAATCCTTGCAAGAGGCGGTGCATGGCGGGGACCTGGACAAGAACCTCCTGTTCGCCGGACATGGCGCTTACAAGTTCAAGCAGGATCCTTTCTATTCCAACGGTTTCGTGCCGACGGTGAAGCAGCTCGTAGACCGTATTTTGACGGGCGACTGATGGCTGAAATTCAGGGATTGGCGGTGCTGGAATATCACACGCCACATTTCGACATAGTGCGCCCGGGCCAGTTCGTCCTTTGTGCGGTTTCGGGCGCACGTATCGATCTTGACGACCTTAAATATTGGAGCGCCGAGTTTCAGGAGGCTTATCGGGGTCCCGTTGAGGCGACCCAGTCCTTCCTGCGTCATCGCGGCTTAGTGACGGCCTGACCGGCCCGCACTTTTTGTTCCCTTTCCTGGTTTGATGCGTTATCCTGTCCACGCAGGCGACAAAGATCGCCGCGTGCGGAAGGATGTCGGCGATGTCGCGAATTGATATCTATGGCGATCGGATATGTGTCGTCACCAGCTTCCTCATTGTGGGCTGGTTTATTTACGACATTCTATTTTGATCGAACCTCGGCAACAGCGGCAAGCGTAAGTGACTGCCGTTAAAGCAAAGCTATGTTTCCTTTCAAAAGCGGCATTGTAGAAAGGCGTCGAGCTTAAGGCTCCGCGGCTTTTGAAGGATGACAGCTTGCTCCGCGTCAACAACGGCTAAAGCGCACGGCCCCCATGCGACCACGCAAGGTTTCGTGTTCCTCCGCATAAGGAGAAGACGATGAGCCCTCGACCCATTCTTGCACGCCGCAAACGCCCTGGCGACACAGGGCGCGACATCTACATTCCACACTCATCCTGGTCGCGGAAGCCCAGAGCTACGGCTGATGCCGTGATTGCGCCCGAAGACTTTTGGGCCAAACTCGGCATCTGATCAGCGGAAAACGACGGTCTTTCGACCATTCAGGAGCACCCGGCGGTCAGCGATCCAGCCGACCGCTCGCGCCAGAACCTGCGCCTCGATGTCGCGGCCGATGCGGATCATGTCTTCGGCCGTGGCACGATGGTCGACGCGCTCCACGGCTTGTTCGATGATCGGCCCTTCATCGAGGTCGGCGGTCACGAAATGCGCCGTCGCGCCGATCAGTTTGACGCCGCGCTCATGCGCCCGGTGGTAGGGCCGCGCACCCTTGAATCCCGGCAGGAAGCTGTGATGGATATTGACGCAACGTCCTTCGATCTGTTCCACAAGCTTTTCGGACAATACCTGCATGTAGCGTGCGAGGATCAGATAATCCGATCGTGATCGGCTGAAGACGTCCAGCAAAGCGGCTTCCTGCGTTGCCTTATCTCCGTTCGCCGGAAGCTCATGATAGGGGATGCCATGCCATTCGGTAATCCGGCGCATGTCGGGATGGTTCGACACGACCCCCATGATGTCGATGGCCAACGTCCCTGTCTGCCAACGGTGCAGGAGGTCGGCCAGACAGTGCGAGCCCTTGGAAACGGCGAGCAGCATCCGCGGCTTTTCCTGTGCGGCGGTGATACGCCAGTCCATGCCGAAGCGCGCGCCTACGGCATCGAACTCGCCTTGCAGTTGCTCGGTATCCGTGATCCGGCCATCGGTTGCCTCAAAAGCCACCCGCATGAAGAAGCGCCCCGCTTCCCTGTCGGCATATTGCTGGCTGTCCGTGATGAAGCATCCGCGTTCCGCCAGGAACTGGCTAACCGCTGCAACGATTCCCACACGGTCGGAGCAGACAAGCGTCAGCACCCATGATGGGATAACCGGATTGTTCAAAGGGAGACTCCGCGAATGATCGGGAAAGCCGTTGCCTTATGCCGCCCCCATGATCAAGCCGTTAAAGGACTTCAACCATTGGCGCTCGTCATCGCGAAAATTCCGGTGGCATTCCCCGAGTCGAATGACAGGTCCAGCAACCCGTTTGCGGGATCGACATCCCGGCTGATGAATTCGTAGAAAGAACCGGGTACTTGCCGCACCTTGTTTCCGGCAAATAGCCGTTCGACCGGGTCCGCGCGAAGGGCGGTCTGCTTCACGCGGCCATTGCGGGAAATTTCAACCTCATCCTTGATCGGCCATCCTTCAGCTTTCAGCCATTCGGCCAAGGCCGCGACATCCGCTACCCGGTCGGTGGCATGGTTGAAGGCGTTACCCTCCGTCGCGATCCACGCGGCTTCAGGTGACCGCGATAGCAACAGTTCATAGTCTTCCAACGTGGCAGGATCATGCTGCCGATCGAAGGCAGACACCAGGACCGGCAAAGCCGTCCGCGCATGCTGGAATGGGACAAGCTGTCCAGCGTCATAGGCGCGCAATACTGCCAGCGTTTCCGGATCGAGCGGATCGCGCGACGTGCCAAACACGCGCGCCGCGATTGTAGCAAACTCGGCATCAAACCGATCGACATGCAGTTCCGAAACGAAGAATTGAGGAATGTCTTGAGGCGCGTCGGCATGCGCATAGGCGCGCCCGGTCATTTTCAGCCGGTCCAGAGGATAAACCCCAGCCAGCGTGTAGCCCAATGGCTTTAGGATACGCGTGAAAGCGTCTTCCCCGGCGGGCAAAGCTCCCGTGGGGCCTTGGGGCAGGCGGATCGTTCTTAGTGCTCCATGATCGAACACCACTTTGCCACCGCTGGCCAACCTGTCCGCCACATAAGCAGCGCCGCTCGGAACCCGTTGCAGTAGGCCGTGAAACAGAATGACGTTCAAGGCCATGGCAAGCGCTGCCCGAGAGACATAAGGGCCGGTTTCCGCCAGCAAAGTCGGTGCGATCGTAAGCGCCGCAAGCACTTGCTCCGCAGCACTATCGCCCAGCGTGGCCCTGACCAGCGCTGTTACATTTCCCTGATCGCTATCGACGGCCATGGCGCGCTCCATATCGGATATGACCGTTATCGCGCGCCGATCCCCGACTTCCAAGAGCCAGTATTATGTCTCGTCACATTTTCCGGGGCATGCAATCGGCACCGGCAGCCTTGATGGCACTGCATAGCCGAGACGCTTCCGCGTTGTTTGCCAACGGCCCAGCCTGCAACCTGGTCATTGCTCCGCCTTTCACCAGAAAAAGCTGATAGGCCGACAGGCCAGCCACTTTGCCGCGCAGACTGGTCCAAAGCGCTCGCGCGCGGGCTTCTTCGCTAAATGCTCCCAGCTGTACGCGCCAGGGTCCGCTGGCAGCTACCTTGGGCTCTGGCGTCTTGCTGGCCTTAGCCTTTTCAACGACTGGCTTCGGCGTTTGGGCGGCGGCCACGGCGGCCTTGGGCGCATCAGATTTCGGCTTCGGCAATGGCTTGACGGGCGCAGGCTTTTCCGGAGTGCGCGCAGGTCGCAGATCGGCGCTCGCCATCGACGGCGCTTCTTCGCGCAGAATGGGCATGGCGGACAGGCGGCCATTGGCTTCCGCCAGCGCCGCTACCTCGTTCTGGCCCATCTCCCGCGCCAGCGCGAGCCCCTGCTGACGTTGATCATCAGGGATATATTTATCCATCTGCTTCAGGCTGGCCGTTGCCTGCGCCAGGCCCGCCGCCGCCGCCCGGCTCATCAGGGCATAGGCGCGGGGCCAGTTCTTGGTCGTCAGATCTCCGTTAAAAAGGGCCGTGCCGACGATATATTGGGCGCGCGGTTCGCCCCGCGCCGCGGATCGCTGCAGATAGGGAAGGGCGCTCGCACGCTCCCCTTGCTGAAACATCAGCAGGCCGAGATTGTCCTCGGCCCGAACGTGCCCCTGCGCGGCGGCCTTCCGATACCAATCGAGCGCGACGGCCATGTCGGCTTTGAAACCGCGTCCAAGCTTGTTCGCCTGGCCCATGTTGAATTGCGCATCAGGATCGCCAGCCTGCGCAAGCGGCCGCCAGACGCTGACGGCTTTTTCATAATCACCCTGCTGCCAGGCATCGACCCCGGCTTTTACATCGGCAAGGGCAGGCGGCGCCAGACTCAGCATCGTTGCGGCGGCCAAGATGCCCCAGATGTACTTCATGTGCATGTGCTCCTGAAAGAACAGCGTAGCCCCAGCCTATGAGCGAACAAGGTTAACGCTCGCTTAGCATTAGAAGGCGCATTCTTCATACCATGCTTCCTTTTGAAGGATGCGCCGAAGTTAACCAATTTTTAGGTGCCGCCGTGGCAGTCCAATAGGCAATTGGATTTTCTGGGGGAAACGCGCGTGCGCATACTCGCATTGGCATCGCAAAAAGGCGGATCGGGGAAGACCACCTTGTCTGGTCACTTGGCCGTTCAGGCGCAAAGGGCAGGCGCTGGCCCGGTCGTCCTGATCGACATCGATCCCCAGGGGTCCCTTGCCGACTGGTGGAATGAACGTGAGGCCGAATTTCCCGCCTTCGCCCAGACGACGGTCGCGCGTCTCGCGGCCGATCTTGAAATTCTGCGTCAGCAGGGCTTCAAACTTGCCGTGATCGATACGCCCCCGGCGATCACCATGGCCATTCAAAGCGTCATCTCCGTCGCCGAACTGATCGTGGTGCCGACCCGTCCCAGCCCTCATGACCTGCGCGCTGTTGGTGCGACGGTGGACCTGTGCGAACGGGCAGGC
This sequence comes from Sphingobium sp. TomMM7A, assembly GCF_055397305.1. Lineage (NCBI taxonomy): Bacteria > Pseudomonadati > Pseudomonadota > Alphaproteobacteria > Sphingomonadales > Sphingobiaceae > Sphingobium > Sphingobium sp. TomMM7A. The sequence continues at coordinate 750,446 of NZ_AP027311.1, forward strand.
AAGCCGCTGATCTTCGTGGTCAACGCCGCGACGCCTAAGGCGCGCATCACATCGGAAGCTGCGGTAGCGCTTTCCCAGCATGGCACAGTTGCGCCGGTAACACTGCATCACCGCACCGATTTCGCCGCATCGATGATCGACGGCCGCACGGTGATGGAGGTTGATCCCAACGGCCGTTCGGCGGGCGAGGTCACGCAATTGTGGACCTATGTCTCCGACCGTCTGGAAAAGAATTTCCGTCGCACGGTCTTCTCGGTGCCCAACGGCACGGCGGGCACCAGCGGTGCGGTTCGTCCAGCGACGGGTGGCTTCGGCCGCCGCGTCGTAGGTCAGTAAAGGGAGGGAAGACATCATGGCCGAACCCAAGCCACTCGCTTCGCTGACCTCCGGACTTCTCGCCCGCAAGGGCGCTGCCCAGCCCGCCATGCGCCGCCCGATAATGGGCTTTGGCCATCAGGCAACGGCAGCGCTGCTCCAGGATGATCTGGGCTGGAACGACATGGGCTTCGATGTGACCGAGCCTGAACCGGTCCCTGCTGAACCTCGCGCCGTTGTCGGACTTACCCCGATGACGCTGCCGCCGGTAGCCGCGCCCATCCCTTCCGTCGTTGTCGAGCGAGAGGAATTGGCCGAGCGCATGGAAGAAGCGGTCAAGACGATCGCTCCCGCCATCCGCACCGGAACCAAAGGCCGCAAGGCCGCCTTCACGCTGCGGCTGGACGCGGATCGGCATCTGAAGCTTCGCCTTGCGAGCGCCGTCGCGGGCCGTTCTGCCCAACAGATGGTGACCGAAGCACTCGATATTTTCCTCGCCAGCCTGCCGGAAATCGACCGGCTCGCGCAGCAACTGCCGCGCGACGAAGCAGAGTAAGAAGGATCAAGCCATGAAGCGCAGCGCTCTTTCCAAGGCGGCACTTTCGTCGCTGATCGTTGGAACCACGATGGTCGGCTGCACCGGCGCGGCATTCCGTCCGTCTGCGATCGCAGCGGCCAAGGAGGATCCCAGCCGTGCGACGGCAGCCATCGACAAGGCGTTGATCAGCCGGGATGGCGTTCGCGCAGTCGCGGCGGCAGAGGCGGCGGTCAAAGCTGCTCCACAAGACGCAAATTATCGGCAGTTGCTGGGCCGCGCCTATATCGCGAGTGGCCGTCTCATTTCCGCCGAAACCGCGCTCACCGACGCAATGACCCTTGGCAATCGCGATTCCCGCACGATCGTCAGCCTCGCCCTGGTGAAGGTAGCGCTTGGGAAGAATGATGCTGCGCGCGAGTTGCTCGCGACCAATTCAGACGTCGTTCCCGCGAGCGACTATGGACTCGCCATGGCAATGGCTGGCGACGCGGCAGAGGGTGTTCGCATCCTGTCCGAAGCCATTCACGATCCCTCGGCCACCGCGCGCACGCGCCAAAATCTCGCCTATGCCTATGCGCTGGCGGGACGGTGGAAGGATGCGCGCGTGATGGCGGGCCTCGACCTCGAACCGCTCGCCGCCAATCAGCGCATCGCTCAGTGGGCGCAGACCGCTGCTCCCGATTTCGCGCAGCAGCGCATTGCCGGTCTGATGGGCATAGCCGTTGATGGCAGCGACGCGGGTCAGCCCGTCGCGCTCGCCCTCGCCACCGAAGCCGCGCCGGTCCAGATGGCAGAGGCAAGTGCGGCCGAAACGCCGACCGCTTCCGTTGCCGAGGAGGTGGCCCCCGAAGCGACGCAGCAGGAACCAGTTCAGCAGGCGGTCGCCTTCACGCCTTATGTCGCTCCGGCGATGCCCATGAAAATATCCCATGCTCCGGCAAAGGCCGCAGGGCTCCGCCAGCAGGCAGTCGCTCGCGCTCCGCTCGCGGCTCGCCCAGCACTTCGTTTCGATGGCAATGGGAACAGCCCGTGGGTCGTTCAACTTGGCGCCTATTCAAACGCTGCGATCGCCAAGGAGAAATGGTACGACATCGCCCGCCGGAACAGCGCGATAGCCGCGTTGCCGGTCCTCACCAGCCAGATTACCGTGAACGGCGTCAGCTATGCCCGCCTTGCGGTCAGCGGCTTTGACGATCGTGTGGAAGCGGCGGCGCTATGCCGCGCAATCCGCGCTCGCCGTGGCCAATGCTTCGTTCGGGAAAAAGCCCCCGGCGCGGCGCCGCAGCGGTGGGCGCTGGCATCCAAGCCGCGCCAGTTCGCTTCGCGCTGACCTAACGTCTTTCAGATCGATGACCTCATCCCCTCATGGGGATGGGGTTTGTCGTGTTTACGCTCTTTCGAGACAGCAAAGGGCGTCGCTTCGGTGGCGAGCAGTTCATCTCTACAGTCTCAACATACGAAGCGACGCAGCGATATTCCGGCAAGCGAATATGGGCGCGCTTGTCCGTCCGATCGGACGAATTCCGCTATATTCCGCAAATTTCTGGAGCTGCCCAAGTGGGCGAAAGTGGCTCCCCGAGTAGGATTCGAACCTACGGCCATTCGATTAACAGTCGAATGCTCTACCGCTGAGCTATCGGGGAGCAGCCCGGCTCTCGCTGGGCAGGCCGCGCCTATAGCAGCGAGATTCTTCGGATGGCAAGGACAGAATTGCGAATTTTTTCAGGCGATGAATTGTTCCGCTGCGATCCGGTCATCCAACGTATGTTCGGGGTCGAAAAGGAGGGTGAGAGGCGTCCCTCGATCGATCTGCACCTCGACCTCGGCGACGTCACGGACTTCGCGCTGATCCGCGACCGCGCTAACGGGGCGCTTCACCGGATCAAGCACGGTGAAACGGATCGCCGTGCTTTCAGGCAGGATCGCCCCACGCCAGCGGCGGGGACGAAAGGGGCTGATCGGCGTCAACGCTACCAGGCCCGACCCCAGCGGCAGGATAGGGCCATGCGCGGACAGATTATAGGCCGTAGAGCCAGCAGGCGTTGCGACCAGCACGCCGTCGCATACCAGTTCAGTGAGCGCTGTTCGGCCATTTACATGGACTTCCAGCTTCGCCGTCTGGCGCGTCTCACGCAGCAGCGACACTTCATTGATGGCGGGAATCGAAAAGCGTTCGCCATCGACGGTATCGACCGTCATGCGCAACGGATTGACCTTGAAAAGCTTGGCCGCCTCGATCCGCTGTTCCAGCCGTTCCAGCCGCCATTCGTTCATCAGGAAGCCGACCGTGCCAAGGTTCATTCCGAACACAGGCATGATCCGGCGGTTCTCCAGCATGGAATGCAGCGTTTGCAGCATGAACCCGTCGCCACCCAGCGCGATGATCATGTTCGCCTGTTCCACAGGGACGAACTCATAGGCGGCGCGAAGCCGTTCTTCGGCGGCCTTCGCAGCTTGGGTGGGGGACGCCAGAAGGGCGCGCCGTGGTTCCTCGGTCATCCGCCCGTTACACTCATGTGGCGGCTAACCGCTGCGGTCGGCGCATCGCCGCCGATGCGAAAATCATGCTTGGCTGGCTTCAAACGCAGCGCACGATCGATCAGTGGTTCGACCGCCCCGATGCCACCTTCACGGAAGGCGGTCTTAAGGTCGACATGATCCTCATGTCCCAGGCACATGAATATCTTCCCTTCGCAGGTCATGCGCATACGGTTGCAATCTGCACAGAAATTGTTGGTCAGGGGCGTGATAAGCCCCAATTTCACACGCATTCCGTCAACCGCATGATAGCGTGAAGGCCCGCCCGTGCGATGCGCGATCGGTCGCAGTTCATGCTGCTGCCGCAGTTGTTCCACTACTTCCGTCAGCGGCAGATAATGATCAGTGCGATCCTCGCCAGTCTCGCCCAGCGGCATCGTCTCGATCAAAGTCAGGTCGAATCCCTGCTGATCGCACCATTGGAGCATGGGCAGGATTTCATCATCATTGACGCCCTTCAGCGCCACCATGTTGATCTTGACCGCGAGACCCGCTGCCTTCGCCGCCGCCAGCCCCTCAAGAACCGGCCGGATGTCCCCATTGCGCGTGACATGGGCGAACCGCTGGGGATCCCGGCTGTCGAGGCTGACATTGATCCGCCGTACGCCCGCGTCGAAAAGTGCCTCGGCATGCTGGGCCAGCCGCGTGCCGTTGGTAGTCAATGTCAGTTCGTCGAGCTCTTCGCCCAAATGGCGTCCGATGCGCCGCACCAGGTCGACAATGTCCCGCCTGACCAGCGGTTCGCCGCCAGTCAGCCGGATCTTGCGAACGCCACGAGCGATGAAAAGGTCGGCGAGCAGCGCGATCTCCTCCAGCGTCAGCACCTGATCCTTGGGCAGGAAGGTCATGCGCTCCGCCATGCAATAGCGGCAACGCAAGTCACACCGATCCGTGACCGAAATCCGCAAATAGCTGATCCGGCGGCCCAACGCATCGGTCATGGCCGTGCGCCCAAGATCGGGCTTGTTCATGCTCGACTAGCTAGGCCATGGCAAAGTCCGGTGCAAGCACTGCCGGTTGCAGGAGCGTGAACGGGTCGCTAACGCCTGTCTGCTATATGCCCGCCATGCGCTGTACCCCGGGAGTTTTGATGTGAGCGGTGAATCCGCACTGCATGGACAGCGCAGCCTTTTCATTCTGTCGCCCGGTGACAGGGATGGCTTGTCGCGCGCGGCTGGTCTGGCTGGCTGGCGTGCCATCGCGGCCCGGCGCACGAAGGATGCGCCGCAACGGTTCCTGCATAGCGATGCTCAGATCGCCCTTGTCGACATGCGCGATGCGACGGACGGAGCCAGCGGCCTCATCGATGCCTTTTCCCCGGCCGTAGAGGCGGGCGGTGGAGCGCTCATCGCCCTGATCGACGCGCAGGCGCTGGGATCTGTCACGGCGCTGCTGGAAGCGGGAGCGACCCATTTTCTCGCCGCTCCATTTTCAACCGATCAGTTGCGGGCGACGCTCGCTTCGGCCCAGCGTCTTGTGGACCGTCTCGGCGGCGGCACAATGCCTAGCCAGCGCGCCCAACGTATACGCCGTGGCGACGCGCTATTCTGGGAATTGGAGCGGGGAGGGCGATCCCTGCGTCTCAGCGACAATCTCGCCCGGCACCTCAACCTGGATCGCCAGATGATCAGCCCTGCGCAGTTTGCTCGCTGCCTGCCCCGCGCAGAACGGCGGTCGGTTATTGCGGGCCTGCGCGGCATGATGCGATCGGGTCGGCCAGAATCCTTTGCCCATGCCGCGCCGGGGAGACCGGGCGACCGGCTCGTTCATCATCTCCGCTTGATCGACGGCGTCGTGGCTGCCGATGTTGAGTGGTTGTCCGACACGCATGGGGACGATGCGACCGGCCGGGACGACCTGACCGGCCTTCGCTCGCGGCAGGCGGCGCTTGAGTGGTTGGAAAAGCGTTCCGGTCTTGCCACCACGATCCTCCTGCTCTCGATCAGTCAGTTCGACCGCATGAACGCCGCCTATGGTCAGGTGGTCGGCGACGCCCTGCTCGGCCGGATTGCGAGGCGGATCGAGCGAATGGCGGCAGACGCCGCGCCCGGCGCGATCGTGGCCCGCATCGCCGGGACCGAATTTCTCGTCGGCCTCACGGGCGAGGCAGCCGCCAGTGATCGCGCAACCTTCCTCGCGCGCCAGTTAATCGGCGTCATCGTCCGGCCCTTTAGCGCAGGCGATCACCTAATCCGCCTGACGGCCCGCTGCGGCATCGCCCAATCGCGAACTGACGATGATGCTACCCGGCTGCTCCGCCGCGCGGGAACCGCTCTCGCGGACGCGCGGGCAGGAGGCGGCGAGGGCATTCGCATCTTCTCGGCCGAAAAGCGCAGCCGACAGGTCGATGCCGATCAATTGGAAACCGATCTGCGCCTCGCGCTGCACCGGGGCGAAATCGGCATCGTCTTCCAGCCGCAATATCCGGTAGGGGGCGATCATATGACGGGGGTGGAGGCGCTGGCCCGCTGGAACCATCCTCAATATGGCCCCCTCGGCGCGGGCATGCTTTTCGCGACAGCCGAACGATCCGACTATATGCTTCCACTTTCGGCCCACATCCAGGCCGAAGCGCTGCGTCAGGCGGCGGCTTGGCCCCGGACGCTCTCGCATCTTCGTCTGTCGATCAACGTGACCGCCGCCGACATCGCGCAGCCCGGCTTCATGTCACAGTTCCTCAACCTCGTTGACGAAAGCGGCTTTCCCCGCTCACGCCTGACGGTTGAGATCACCGAAAGCGGCCTCATCGAAAATATCGCTGCGGCCACCGCGCTCCTCACCGCTCTTCGCGCGGAGGGTCTGGCGGTGGCGGTCGATGATTTCGGCACCGGTTATTCCAGCCTTGCCTATCTGAAGAGCCTCCCCCTCGACTATCTCAAGATCGATAGCGGCCTGGCCCAGGACATCGCGGGCACTGCCCGCGACCGGATCGTGGTGCGGGGGGTCATTCACATGGCCAAGTCCCTCGGCATGAGCGTCATTGCGGAGGGAGTGGAGACACAGCAGCAGCTCGATTTGCTGGCGCGCGAGGGTTGTGACTATTATCAGGGCTTTCTGCGATCCGCCGGGATATCCTCCGCTGAACTGGCCGCGATGGCGCTTAAGGGCTGAGGCACCCTAAAAGGCGATTCCCGCCCGGCCGATCAGGGTTGCTCCTGAATGGTGCGCCTCGCCATCGATGCTGCTGTTCGCATAACGCACGCCCGCAAACCATTGCCGCTTCAGATAATCGATGCTGACCCCATGGTCCCAATATGTGCCATCAGGCCGCAAGCGGGCTGCATCGCCCACATCGCGGGTCCGGCCGCTCGAACGACCGATATGCGCCGAAACGGTGAACGGCGTGCCGGGGATGCCAGCCGACGCCGACGCCGAGAGGTAAAGATTATCTCCGCCAATCGAGCTTTGCGGTGGTGCATAGCTGGCGTTGACGTCGATATTTGCCGGGCCGATCAGAAAGCCCGCACCAGCTCCAACCTCGCCATATCCCTGTCCCGACGCACCCGAAAACAGGTGATATACCCCTCTCGCAGAAAGCCGCCATGCGCCCATCTGCCGGGCATAAGATGTGCCAAAGTCCAGCACGGCATCGGCGCCACGGTGACGGCTGCTGTTCCATAAGGACGTCGCCGTGGCATCGAAGCTCAATCCCTCCGTCGCCTGTACGGCGATTGTTCCCCGCACGACCGGGTCGCCATCGCTCCAGCTCAACCCCCGCCTGCGTTCATCACTTGCCACCTCGGCGGTTGCCGAAAACCGGTCAGCATATTGCGCCAAGGCTGGTGAAGGGGTGACGGCCAGCATCATTGCCGCCGCCACCATCAAGCGTGCGTCAGTTTGAGGCAAGATTGCGAACCGCATCAAGTTCAGCGATCAACGGCGCGAGATCCTTCTCGGCCACCGCTACCAGATGTTCGCGGATCGCCGCGTCATGCTCTGCCATATTGCGTTCACCCGATTTGCGGCCGGGGGTACATGCCCCATGCTCGCTGCCGGAAAAACGCTTGTCATGGGAAACCGTGCGGGCCAGCGCCGGACTATGATTGAGTGCGCGGTCCACTATGACCGTCGCGGTCCAATGGCACCGTTGCATATCCATGCGGTTGGGCGTTTTCGCACCGACCGTCTTGGTCGTGAACTCTACGCGAGCCGAATAATTGGCTTGCACCGGCGTTCCGCGATGGTCGATCTGCACGCTGTGCGTGGCGGCAACCGCCGCCATCGCTACGAAGGTCGAAATCATGTCAATCTCCTGCTCGATGCCGGACTTTGCTGTCCAGTCATCGACGCAGCATTTAGATAGCCGATGTTGCTGCTACTTTGCTGACGCACGACAAAGCGGTGCTGAAGGAGGCTGAGACAGGCTGTCTCATGCAGCCGACTTCGCCAAACCCTTTGACAATTGCAGCGCTCCGTTCAACCGCGCCGCCGGGTCAGCCCAGGCGCGATTGACCACGACCTTGCTATCCGGCCGCAACCGCGCCACGCCATTAAGCCGCTGGATATAGGCAACCAGTCCCTCCGGCTTGGGGAAGCGATCTTCGAAGAAGCTGACGAGCGCGCCCTTTGGCCCCACATCGATCTTCGAGATATTGGCCGTCACGCAATTCTGCTTGATCTCGATGATCTTGAACAGATTCTGCGTCGGCGTCGGCAGCTTGCCGAAGCGGTCGATCAACTCCGCCGCAAAAGCCTCCAGCCCCTGCCGATCCTCCACCTCGTTCAGGCGGCGATACAGTCCCATGCGCAGGTCAAGATCGGGCACATAATCCTCCGGTATGAGGATCGGCGCATCGACGCTGATCTGCGGCGAGAAGCTGTCCCGCTTCTCAATCCCGGCGCCGCCTGCCTTGGCCTCAAGGATCGCGTCCTCTAGCATCGACTGGTAGAGTTCGAACCCGACTTCCTTGATATGGCCCGATTGCTCGTCACCCACCAGATTGCCCGCGCCGCGAATGTCGAGGTCGTGGCTCGCCAGCTGGAACCCGGCGCCCAGCGTATCGAGGTCGGACAGCACCTTCAGCCGCTTTTCCGCCGTTTCGGTGATCACCTTGTTCGTGGGCGTCGTGAAATAGGCATAGGCCCGCGTCTTCGACCGCCCCACGCGCCCGCGAAGCTGGTACAGCTGCGCCAGCCCAAACCGATCCGCGCGATGGATGATGAGCGTATTGGCCGAGGGAATATCAAGGCCGCTCTCAACGATCGTCGTCGACAGCAGCACGTCATAACGCTTGTCGTAGAAGGCCGACATGCGCTCCTCAACCTCGGTAGCGCTCATCTGCCCATGGGCGACGATCGGCTTCACCTCCGGCACTTCTGTTCGCAGGAACTCCTCCACCTCGGTCAGGTCGGCAATGCGCGGCACGACGAAGAAGCTCTGCCCCCCGCGATAATGTTCGCGCAGCAAGGCCTCGCGGATGACAACCCCGTCCCAGGGCATGATGTACGTCCGCACCGCCAGACGATCGACCGGCGGTGTCTGGATCACGGACAGTTCCCGCAAGCCCGACATCGCCATTTGCAATGTCCGGGGGATCGGCGTTGCCGTCAGCGTCAGCACATGAACATCGGTCTTCAGGCCCTTCAACCGCTCCTTGTGCGTGACGCCAAACCGCTGTTCCTCGTCCACGATGACGAGGCCCAGCCGTTTGAACTCCAGCCCCTTCGCCAACAGCGCATGGGTGCCGACGACAATATCGATCGTCCCATCGGCCAGCCCGGCCTTGACCGCCTTCGCTTCCTTGTCCGGCACCAGCCGCGACAGCCGCCCGATATTGACTGGAAAGCCTCTGAACCGCTCCTCGAAATTCATATGATGCTGCCGGGCGAGCAGGGTGGTCGGGCAGATCACCACAACCTGCATCCCCGCCATCGCCGCCACGAAAGCGGCGCGCAAAGCCACCTCGGTTTTGCCGAAGCCCACATCGCCGCACACCAGCCGGTCCATCGGCCGCCCCGCGCCCAGATCCTCGACCACGTCCATGATGGCGCGGTCCTGATCTTCGGTCTCCTGATAGGGGAAGCGATCGACAAAGGCCGGATAGCCCGCGCTATCCGGCTCCGCCACCGTCGCCGCCCGGAGCGCGCGCTCGGCCGCCGTCTTGAGTAACTCACCCGCAATCTCGCGGATGCGCTCCTTCATCTTCGCTTTGCGCCGCTGCCACGCCTCGCCGCCCAGCCTGTCGAGGCTCACCCCCTCGCTGTCGGAGCCGTAGCGGGAGAGAACCTCCAGGTTCTCGACCGGCACATACAGCTTGTCGCCGCCCGCATATTCCAGCGCCACGCAGTCATGCGCCGCCTTGGCGACCGGAATCTGCGTCAGCCCCTCATAGCGCCCGATCCCATGGTCCATATGCACCACCAGATCGCCCGGCGAGAGCGTCGCCAATTCCTGCAAAAAGGCGTCGGCATTCTTCTTCCGCTTGGCCCGCCGCACCAGCCGGTCGCCCAGCATGTCCTGCTCGGTCAGCACGGCCACATCGGGCGCGGCAAAGCCATGGTCCAGCGGCAGGACGGTCAGCACCGTGCTGCCCCCCGCAGCGATCCCCAGCGCCTCTTGCCAGCTATCCGCCGCCGCGACCCGTTTCAGCCCATGATCGACCAGCAGCCCCGAAAGCCGCTCCCGCGCGCCCCCGGAGTAGCTGGCGATGACGACTTTCTTCTTCGCCCGCTGGAGGGAATCGATATGCTTCCCCACCGCCTCATAGACATTGGCGTTCTGCGCCCGCTCCGGCGCGAAATCGCGAGGCCCATCGACGGCGAAATCGATGACGGAGGCGCTTTCCGGTTCATGAAACGGCGTGGTCGCATGCATCGGCCATTCGCGCACGATGCCGTCCCATTCTTGCTGCTCCAGATACAGCGCCTTGGGCTCCAGCGGCCGATAAGCCCCCGGATCGGACGACTTCGCCTGCACCCGATTGGCGTGATAGTCCCGGATCGCCTCGAACCGAGCCTCCGCCGCGCCCGCCACGCCATGATCCAGCACGACCACGGTATCGTCGCCCAGATGCTCGGTCATCGGCACCAGCCGTTCCTCGAACAGCGGCAGCCAATGCTCCATCCCTGCCAAGCGCCGCCCGTCGCTCACCGCCTGATAGAGCGGATCGCCGGTCGCCGTCGCCCCGAACGTCTCGCGGTAACGGCCGCGAAACCGCTTGATCGTCTCTTCATCCAGCAAAGCTTCGGACGCGGGGAGGAGGGTGAAGCCTTCGACACTCCCGCTGGTCCGCTGATCGGCGGGATCAAAACGCCGCACCGTCTCGATCTCGTCTCCGAAGAAATCAAGTCGCAGGGGCTGTTCCTCACCACCGGGAAACAGATCGACTATGCCCCCGCGAATGGCGAACTCGCCCCGGTCATGCACAGTATCGGTGCGGACGTAGCCATTGGCCTGCAACATCTCTGCGAGCCGCGAAATCGCTATCCGCTCCTTGGGCGCGAGCTTCGCCACCAACTGCCGCACGCGGAAAGGCGTCAGCGTCCGCTGCGTCAACGCATTGAGCGTTGTCAGGACAAGCTGCGGCCACTTGGGCTTCTCCTGCAACGCATAAAGCCCCGCCAGACGCGCCGAAGCCGTCCGCAGCGAAGGACTGGCCCGGTCATAGGGAAGGCAGTCCCAAGCCGGGATTTCGACAATCTCGATCTCCGGCGCGAAATAATGCGCCGTATCTGCCACCGCTCGCATGAGTTGCTCATCCGGCGCGACGAACAAGGCGCGCGAAGGCGCTGCCCGAGCGATGTCCGCGAGCAACCATGGCTGGAATCCCGCCGGAACCCCGGAAAGGGTGATGGGGGAGGAGGCTTTGAGGATTTTCAGAAGGTCGGTCATCTACATCTCAGTCCCCCTCCCGCAAGCGGGAGGGGCTAGGGGTGGGCAATCCAGCAGAGGCGGCGCAGGCCCACCCCGCTGCGACTAGCCGAACCTGCGGCCCGGCAAGTCTCACTGCCCCTCCCGCTTGCGGGAGGGGAGAAGAAGTCACTTCCTCCCAATCTCGACAAAATCCATCTTCACAAACTTGTCCCACATTGGTCCGCGCCATTGCTCGGGCAACGGCAACGTCCCCAAGGCCCAAGCCATGATGTCGGCATCCTGTTCCTCGATAAACCGCTCGAACCAGTCGATCTCCTCCGCGCCCCACTCGGCATGGTAGCGATCAAAAAATCCACCCACCGCCAGGTCCGCTTCCTTGATGCCGCGATGCCAGGCACGGAATTGCAGGCGGCGGATGCGGGGATCTTCGTTCACAATTTGTTCCTTGCGCGGACATGCCGAATACACCGATCAGATGTTTGCGCATCGTCCCGGCTGGGCTAGATGGCGTCAGATAGCCATGCGACCCGATATCCTCAACCCACTCTTCACCGAAATCGAAGCCCTGAAGGGCGTCGGCCCCGCGCTTGCCAAGCCGCTGGAGCGCTTGGGGCTGGCCCGCGCCGTCGATGTCCTATTCCACCTGCCGGTCAGCTTTGTCGATCGCCGCATGGTGGACGAGTTGATCCTGTCCGACTCAGGCCGGGTCATCGGCATAGAGCTCACGCCTACCGACTACCGCGCCTCCGGCAGCGCCCGCGCGCCGTTCCGTGTCATAGCGCAGGACAGGCACGGCAATACGGTCGCGCTCGTCTATTTCGGCCGCAACAGCGCCTGGCCCCGCAAGCTGCTGCCCTTGAACGAACCCAAATTCATCTCCGGCAAGCTGGAGGCCTATGGCGAAAATCTCCAGATCGTCCACCCCGACTATGTCCTTCCGCCGGAGGAAGCCTCCACCATCCCGGCGCGAGAGCCAGTCTACGGCCTTTCCGAAGGCCTCACCAATAACCGCCTGCGCGACCTCGTAGGGCAATCACTGAGCCGCGCCCCAGATCTCCCCGAATGGATCGAACCCAGCCTGCTCGCCCAAAAGGGCTGGCCGACATGGCACGAGGCGCTCACCCGCATCCACGCCGACCCCAGCGATGCCAAGGCCCGCGAGCGCCTCGCCTATGATGAAATTTTCGCAGGCCAACTCGCGCTCATGCTGGTCCGCCAATCCTCCCGCAAGCGCCGGGGCATCCCCATCGAGGGAGATGGCCGTCTGCGCGCCATGCTCGAACTCCCCTTCGCCCCGACCGGCGCGCAACGCCGCGCCTTCGGAGAGATTGAAGGCGACATGGCCCAGCCTGTCCCCATGCTCCGCCTCCTGCAAGGCGACGTCGGTTCGGGTAAGACTCTCGTCGCGCTCATGGCCCTCCTCAACACGGTTGAGGCAGGCGCTCAAGGCGCACTCCTTGCCCCGACGGAAATCCTCGCGCGCCAACATTATGAAACGCTGCGCAAGATGGCGTCGGGCCTCCCCGTCACCATCGCCATCCTCACCGGCCGCGAAAAGGGGAGGGTGCGCGAATCCAGCCTGATGGGCCTCGCCGATGGCAGCATCGACATCCTCGTTGGCACCCACGCCATCTTTCAGGAAGCCGTCCGTTACAAAAACCTCGCCCTTGCGGTGATCGATGAGCAGCACCGCTTCGGCGTCGCCCAGCGCATGATGCTCGCCGCCAAGGCCGAGCGCACGCCGCACCTGCTGGTGATGACCGCCACCCCGATCCCGCGCACCCTGACGCTGACTTACTATGGCGAAATGGACGTCTCCCGCCTCGACGAGATGCCGCCGGGTCGTCAGCCAATCCAGACCGTGGTCATGTCCGCCAACCGTCTCGATGAAGTGGTCGAAGCGCTCGCCCGCCACATCGAAACCGGCGGCCAAGCCTATTGGGTCTGCCCCTTGGTCGAGGAAAGCGAAACCAGCGATCAGGCCGCCGCCGAAGCCCGCGCCGAAATGCTGAAAATGCGCTTTGGCGATCTCGTCGGCCTTGTCCACGGCCGCATGAAAGGCCCGGAAAAGGACGCCGCGATGGAGGCTTTTTCCACCGCCCGCACAAAAATCCTCGTCGCCACCACCGTCATCGAAGTCGGCGTCGATGTCCCCAATTCCAATCTCATCATCATCGAAGGCGCCGACCGCTTCGGCCTCGCGCAGCTCCACCAGCTGCGCGGCCGGGTAGGGCGCGGCCAGAACCACAGCGTCTGCATCCTCCTGCGCGGTGGCGCCCTGAGTGAGACCAGCCGCGCACGCCTTGCCCTGATGCGCGAAACCAATGACGGCTTCCGCATAGCCGAAGAAGACCTCCGCCTCCGTGGCGCAGGCGAAATCCTCGGTACGCGGCAATCAGGCGAAGCGCAGCTGAAGATCGCGACGCCGGAACATCTGTCCGCCCTGCTCGACAGCGCACGCGATGACGCTCATCTCCTGATTGACCGGGACGGTGGGCTGAACGAAGCGCGCGGCCAGGCGGCCAGAACCTGCCTTTACCTGTTCGAACGAGATGCCGCGGTGGGATTGCTCCGAAGCGGCTAATTCGCGCGGCCTGCTCAGCGCGCGAAATGCCGGAGGCGCTTGTCCGGTCACGTCAACGGATCGAAGCCGATCAGGGCTTCGAACAGCTCCTTACCAGGCGGTCTGCCGTGGCGGGATGAGCGACAGCATGGCCTCATAAACTTGCGGATCAATGGGCTGGCAAAACTCCACCCCGACCCGGCCATCCTCTGACCATCGAACGTCGGCCTGAACGTCCTTGACGACGGGCAGCCAGATGGCGACCCGTTCGCCAATCGTGATCTCTGCATCGGTTCGGCACATCAAGCCGAGTTCAGAGATGTTGATGACCCGGACGCCATGGGTTCGGCCTCGGGCAGAGATATGGCTGACCATATCCACCAGCACGCGGGGCGTGCGGCGCTGATTGATGGAAGGGTCCCGTGAACGGGCGACCTGGGCGAGGCTGGCGAGCACCGAAGACATGATCGGAGCTTAAGGTGAGGAAGGTGGCGCCTTCCTTACCAGCTTTACTTAATTCGCCTTTAACTCTCTAAAGTTTCAAGCAGTTACCAGCCCATGTTTCTTAGCGCCGAAGCTCACCTTGTCTCCGGGCTTCAGCGCCAGCATGGGGTCGCTCACGACCTCGCCGTTCACGCGAATGGCGCCTTCGGCCAGCTTGCGTCTGACCTCTTTGTTGGAAGCGGCAAAGCCAAGTGCTGAGGTGCCCTGAACTATGGTCAGCCCTTCGGCCCCCACACTGATCGTCGGCAGATTGGCGTCCGAAGCGCCCTCTTCAAAGGTCTTGCGCGACGTTTCTGCGGCAGCAAGCGCAGCATCGGTTCCCCGGCACAGCGCCGTCGCCTCATTGGCCAGAACCTTCTTCGCCTCATTGATCTCAGCGCCCTGAAGCGCAGCCAACCGTGCGACCTCGTCCATCGGCAGGTCGGTGAACAGCCGCAGCCGGTTGGCGACGTCCGCGTCTGCCGTGTTCCGCCAGAACTGCCAATAATCATAGGTGGAAAGCTGATCTTCGTTCAGCCAGACCGCACCACCCACCGTCTTGCCCATCTTCGTGCCATCGGCATTGGTGAGTAGCGGCGTGGTCAGCCCGAACACCTGCGTTCCATCCGCCCGGCGCGCCAGTTCGACGCCGTTGACGATATTCCCCCACTGGTCTGATCCGCCCATCTGCAACCGGCAGCTCGACCGCCGCGACAGCTCCAGAAAGTCATAGGCCTGAAGGATCATATAGTTGAATTCGAGGAAGGACAGCGACTGCTCGCGATCCAGCCGCAGCTTCACCGAATCAAAGCTCAACATGCGGTTGATCGAGAAATGCTGACCGATTTCCCGCAGGAACGGGATATATTCCAGCCGGTCGAGCCATTCGGCATTGTCGAGCATGATCGCGTCGGTCGGCCCGTCGCCGAAGGTCAGGAACCGTTCGAACACGCGCTTGATGCTCGCGACATTCTCCGCGATCGTCTCGGTGGTGAGCAGCTTGCGCGCCTCGTCCTTGAAGCTTGGATCGCCGATCTTCCCCGTGCCGCCGCCCATCAGGACGATCGGCCTATGCCCCGCCTTCTGCAACTGCCGCAGCATCATGATCGAAACGAGGTGCCCGACATGCAAAGACGGAGCCGTCGGATCAAAGCCGATATAGCCCGGCACGATCTGCTTGGCGGCAAGACCATCGAGCCCCTCTGCATCGGTCAGTTGATGAATGTAGCCACGTGCCTCCAAGAGGCGGAGCAGATCGGACGAGTAGCTGGTCATAATGCGGCGCCCTCTAGCATCACGACACAACAACGTCACTCCCCGTCATCCTGAACTTGTGTCTCGATCCATTCCGCTACACAGAATGGAGGAGAGCAAAAGGATCGAAGCGGTGACACACAGCCAACCCATGCTGGCGATCGGCCTCATGTCGGGCACCTCGCGTGACGGCATCGACGCCGCGCTCATCGAAACCGACGGAGAGGGCGTCAGCAATCCCGTCACCTTCCATGCCATGCCCTATCGGGAGGGCTTTCGCATTCGCCTGGCCGAAGCGTGCCAGCGCGCCATGGCGATGGACAAGCCGGACTTTGAGCCTCTCATTCAGTCCGTGGAAGCCGAACTTACCGAGCTTCATGTCGAAGCCGTCACCGATCTCCTCGCGCGCAGCGGGCATATAGCGCAGGATATCGCCGTTATCGGTTTCCACGGTCACACGGTTGCGCATCGGCCGGAATGGCGCTGGACATGGCAGATCGGCGATGGTGTCGCATTGGCGGGGGCGTTCGGAATTCCCGTGGTCGGCGACCTGCGCAGCGCGGATGTTGCCGCAGGGGGGCAGGGCGCGCCGCTAATGCCTATCTATCACCGGGCCTTGGCGAACGATTTGCGCAAACCGACGGCTATCTTGAACCTGGGCGGCGTGGCCAACATCACCGCCATCGGAAATGATGGCGAACTCCTTGCCTTCGACACCGGCATGGCGAGCGGTCTGATCGACAATTGGATGCAGACGCATAGCGATCGACCCTTCGACGAAAATGGCGCCACTGCTGCTCGCGGCCAAATCGATGAAGCGCGGCTCGACAGTTTGATGGCAGACCCCTGGTTCGACACGCTGCCTCCCAAGAGCATCGACCGTGAAGCCTTCACCCTCGATGCGATGCATGGCTTGTCGCTTGAGGATGGTGCAGCGACGTTGACCGCGTTCACCGCCAGGGCGGTTGCCCGCGCGCTTGACCATCTCCCGTCCCGGCCGTCCTCCATCTATGTAGGCGGAGGTGGCCGCCACAACGCGACCCTGATGGGGATGCTGGCCGCTTTCACCAGCGCAGAGGTACGCCCGGTCGATGATCTCGGCTGGGATGGCGACGCCCTTGAGGCGCAGGGCTTCGCCTATATGGCGGTCCGCCACCTCAAATCCTTGCCGATCAGCTTTCCCGGCACCACCGGCGTTCCCGCCCCAATGACGGGCGGCGTCCTATTCGATCCTGCCTGACGCAGCTTACCGCTTTCGCGTCAGTTCCCGCATCCCGTCATCGATGCCCTCAAGGGTCAGCGGATACATGCGCTGGCTCATGATCTCCCGGATCATTCGCGTCGATTGGCTATAGTCCCAATGGTCGCGCGGGGTCGGGTTCAGCCACACGGCGGCCGGATAGGTATGCAGCAACCGGCTCATCCACACCGCGCCGGGTTCCTCGTTCATATGTTCGACGGAACCGCCGGGATAGCTGATCTCATAAGGGCTCATCGCCGCATCGCCAACGAAGATGACCTTATAGTCATGCCCATATTTATGCAGGATATCCCATGTCGGAATACGCTCTGAAAAGCGGCGCCGATTGTCCTTCCACACGCCTTCGTAGAGGCAGTTGTGGAAATAGAAGAACTCCATGTTCTTGAACTCGGTCGTCGCGGCGGAAAACAGCTCCTCGCAAAGCCGGATGAACGGGTCCATCGATCCGCCAACGTCCAGGAAGAGCAATAGCTTGACCGCATTATGCCGTTCTGGCCGCATCCGTATATCGAGCCAACCTTGCCGAGCTGTGCCCCGGATAGTCCCTTCCAGGTCCAGCTCATCCGCTGCCCCCTCGCGCGCAAAGCGCCGCAGCCGCCGCAACGCGACCTTGATGTTGCGCGTGCCCAGTTCCTTGCTGCTGTCGAGGTTCTGGAACTCGCGTTTCTCCCACACCTTGATGGCGCGCTTGTGCCTGCTCTCGCCGCCGATCCGCACGCCTTCGGGATTATAACCGCCATTGCCGAAGGGCGAAGTCCCGCCCGTGCCGATCCACTTGTTCCCGCCTTGATGGCGCCCCTTCTGCTCCTCCAGACGCTTCTTCAGCGTCTCCATGATCTCGTCCCAGCTGCCTAGAGACTTGATCTTCTCCATCTCCTCGGCGCTCAGATATTTCTCCGCGACGAGGCGCAGCCACTCCTCGGGAATCTCGGCCTCGACCCCGCTCGCATCCAGCACGCCCTTGAAGACCTTGGCGAAGACCTGATCGAACCGGTCGATCAGCCCTTCATCCTTCACATAGGTCGCCCGCGCGAGATAATAGAATTCTTCGGGCCGTTGACCGATCACGTCACGGTCCAGCGCCTCCAACAAAAGCAGATGCTCCTTGATGCCAGCGGGAATGCCAGCGGCCCTGAGCGCGTCGAGAAAGTTCAGCATCATGATGACCGCCTTGTCTGACAGCCCTGCCATGGATGCAAGGGGCTGCGCATGGTTGATCAAATGTTAAGTGTTGCATCGCATCGTTAATAAGGCACTATTCACAAGCGGGCGGTTTGGGGTGGCACTCCTTGGAAAATGAGCATTTATTGACGGATCTGGGTGAGCGTTCCGGCGACGTTGCGCTGCAATGCAGCGAGACGGCGGGTTTCCTCGGGGAACTTACTCGGCGCATCCAATCCGACTCGCTCCGCCTCTCACAGTTGCAAACCAATATGGAGGCGCTGGCCGTCAGCCAGAATGAAAGCGTGGTGGCGGCTCAGGAACTCAGTCTCACGTCCCGGCGTGCTGCCCGCATCATTGCCGAAGGGCATGAAGCGATTACCCAGTCCCTCGCCCAGGTTGCAGGGCTGGTCGACCATGTCACGGGGCTGGAGGGAAGGCTTCGTCAGTTTCTCGGGGTCATCGAAGCCGTCGGCGGCATATCCGATCAACTCGGCGCGATCGCACGCCAAACGCGGCTGCTGGGCGTCAACGCCGCGATCGAAGCGGCGCGCGGTGGGGAGGCGACGCAGGGCTTTGCTGTCGTGGCCGACGAAATCCGCCGCCTCGCCGGGCAAGCGGGCGAGTCCGCGGCATCGGTCGGTGACAAGCTCGGCCAGCTCGATCGCGACGCGCGCCATCTGATCAGCGGCGTGGAAGCCAATATCGGACGCGGCCGGGACGTCAGCGCCCATATCGACACGTTGAGCGTCACCATGGCAGAAATCGCCTCGCTCGTGACCCAATTTGGCGAGCGTTCCCACGCCATCGTCACCTGCACCGATGAAGCCGACGCCGACGTAGGCGCGCTACGTGCTGGCCTCACGAACTTCAGCGACTCCGCCGCCGAAAGCACCCAGCGCGTCGAAATGGCCAAGGCCCAGCTTGAGCAGCTTGAGGGCATGGCGAACGACATGCTCAACACCGCCGCTCATGGCGGGCATCAGACGCGCAACAGTCGCTACATTGCCTATGCCGAAGATGGCGCGGCAGAAGTGTCGCGCCTGATCAATGACGCTCTGGCTGCGGGTGAACTGACGCCATCGGCGCTATTCGACAGCAATTATCGCCCGATCCAAGGCTCCCACCCGCCGCAATATGAAAATGGCTTCATGGTCTTTGCCGACCGCGTCCTCCGCCCGATTCTGGATCGCCAGACCGGGCAGGATAATGCCATCGTCGGCTGCTGCCTGATCGACATGAACGGCTATCTGCCGACGCACATCACGTCGCGAAGCCAGCCTCAGCGGCCGGGCATGCCGGAATGGAACATGGAATATGCCCGTAACCGGCAGATTTTCATGGACAGCCAGACCCGCCGCGCGCTCGATGGTGAGGGAGACTTTTTCCTTTTCACCTATCGTCAGGACCTTGGCGAGGGCCGCTATCGCGCGCTTCGCAGCGTGTTCGTTCCGCTAATCTTCGAAGGCCGCCGCTGGGGCCTCTATGAGGTCGGTTACCTCATCTGATCCCGTCAGTTCGCCGCGCCCTCGCGCACTATGACCTCCCCATTGGCGGCATAGGCGGCAGTCGTCCGCGCGTGCGCCGTCTGAGGGTCCTTGCCATCGAGAATCTTCGCGATCTGCCGAGAACTCGGTACGTGGTCATAAACGCCGTAAAGCTTCGTCTCGCCGACCGAATGTATCGATAGCTGATAGCCCTTGCCGTCAACCGCTGGATCGAAGGCAAGCACCGTGCCCGCATCATCGATCGGTACGATGACCGATCCGCCAGACGCACCTTGCTGCGCCAGAACATCATAGCTGCCTTCGCTGGTCTGCACCTGTCCCCGGATGCAGAAGGACCCGGCCACCTCGCGAACGGCGCGGACATCAACCGCTGCGACAGGAAGAAAAGCGGTAAGTTGCGCATCCCCGTCATCACTCGCCGGGCAGTCCGCGAACCGCACCGGAGAGACTGGCCGTACCGCAGCCGCATCATCGAAATGCAAGCTGCCGAGCATGCCATCCAGCCCCGCCAATACCTCCTTGCGCCGTTCGCTAGGCCCCGTGACGCGCAGTTTCACGAGCCAGCGCCCAGCCTGGGCAAAAGCTGCTGCCGTGGTCAGCGCCCCGTCGGCTGCATCATCATAAACCGCACGGATCGCGCGGCCACCTTTGCCCTGCAACGGAACGCCTTCAAAAGCAGTGCGGCGTGTCTTCGGTCCAAAACGATCCGTCACCGCGCGGTCGGTCATGTAAGCGGCGATCGACGCGTCAGCATAGCTGGGCAGATAGACGTACAAAGTCGCCTGCACCGCCCCGTCCTCCGACAGATACTGGGCATAATTGTCGATGCCCTTGCCGCCGTTCGTGACCTCTCCACTTTTGGACAGGGAAAGCCCGGCGATCGTCTGGGGCAGACTGATCCCCGAGGCGCGGGCGCGAAGGCTCCCATCGCTCGCTACCCACGCTTCCTGCACATCGGCACCCTGCGCCAGTGCGGGCACCGGCAAAGCCAAGAGGATCGGCAACAGCGACAAGGAGAGTTTCGGCATAGGCATCCTTCCCATTTCACGCCGTCTTGTCGCGGCTCTGAAATTTATCGGGGAAGGTTGAGCGAAACCGCAAGGCTAAGGCAAGCGGCCTTTTATGCGACCGGCGGAATCTGCGCCGGATAATGCGGCAGTTCCGGGTCCAGATGCGCCCAGTGCGGGGCCGCCTCCGTCCAGATCACCGCCTGCGGTGCCAACAGGCCCGGATCATCCAGCGCGCCAGCCCTGATGAAAGTCAGGTGCGGCCGCGACTCGGCAATGCTGAACAGGGGTGTTCCGCATTCGGGGCAAAAACCACGGCGCATCCTGTTGCCGCTGTCGGCGATTCTCTCATGCCAACGAACCTCGCCCTCGCTTTGCACCTTCTCCGTCGGAAAGCAGACATTGACCGTGCCTGATCCCCCGCCGAGATATTGGCACAGCCTGCACCAGCACATGCGCGCCGCCATAGGTTCCGCATCGATCTTGATGCGCACCGCTCCGCACAGACATCCCGCTTCATGCGCCATGCGCGCCTCCGTCATTGCGCCGGGCAGGGCAATCCCAGCCTTTACCGCCCCTGCCGTCGCGCCATGAATGCCAGACGTTCGAACATCATGATATCCTGCTCATTCTTCAGCAGGGCGCCATGAAGCGGCGGAATGGCCTTGGTCGGATCGCGATCCTGCAACACCTCCAGCGGCATGTCTTCATTGAGTAGCAGCTTCAGCCAATCGAGCAACTCGCTGGTGGACGGCTTCTTCTTCAGGCCCGGCACATCGCGTATCTCGTAGAAGAGGTCGAGCGCGCGGCTGACCAAAATCTTCTGGATGCCCGGGAAATGGACATCGACAATGGCCTGCATCGTCTCCCGGTCGGGGAACTTGATATAGTGGAAGAAGCAGCGCCGCAGGAAAGCGTCAGGCAGCTCCTTCTCATTGTTGGAGGTGATGACCACCACCGGCCGTTCCTGCGCCGCGACCGTCTCGCCGGTTTCATAGACGTGGAACGCCATGCGATCGAGTTCCTGCAACAGGTCGTTGGGAAACTCGATGTCAGCCTTGTCGATCTCGTCGATCAGCAGCACGGGCAGGGTAGGGGAGGTGAAAGCCTCCCACAGCTTGCCCTTGCGGATATAGTTGCTGATGTCATGAACGCGCGGGTCGCCTAGCTGGCCATCGCGCAGCCGTGCCACCGCATCATATTCGTACAGGCCCTGATGCGCCTTGGTCGTCGATTTGACGTTCCATTCGATCAGCGGCGCGTCGAGCGCGTTGGCGATTTCCTGCGCCAGCACCGTCTTGCCAGTACCGGGCTCACCCTTCACCAGAAGGGGGCGGCGCAGCAGCACCGCAGCGTTCACCGCGACCTTCAGGTCGTCGGTTGCGACATAATCTTCCGTACCTTCAAACCGCATGAATCTTCGCTTTCCTCTACTGCCACCCGAGTAGGGAAAGCGGTCCAGCGCCGCAATCGGTTATTCCTACGGCCTCTGCCGCCGAACCTCGGCACGCGCTTTCAGCAGGTCCCAAAGGCCACGCTGCTGGCTGAGCAGTTGCCGCGCGCCAAATTGTATGGCCCGATCGGCCGCTCCGTCGCTGCCGATCGCTCGCGCTACGGCAAAGGTCTGCGCCCGGTCGGGAAGATCGGATGGAGAGGGTTCAAGCCCCACGCGAATCGCCGCCATGTCGAGCACGTCGCGTACAGCTTGCCAATCCAGCACCAGCGCCATGGCTGCCCCCATGGCGCATCCGCGCCTGTCCGATTGAGCCAGCATATCCAGCGCATGACGTTGCTGGCTGACGATCGTCTCACAGTCGCTCTGCCCCGCCGTGCTGGGTATCGGGCCTAGCGCCACCGCAACTTGAGTCAGATAGGCCCGCTCCCGCGCAAACGCCTGCCCCGCCTGGACTAGCCAGCTCCGAGCCGCGCTGTCTGCCGATCGGTTCGCTGCGTGATCGATGACACCTGGGTGACGCCCGTGCAGCAGGCATAGATAATGCGCGGCATCGGCGAGGTCCGGCAACGTCAGGACAGCATCACGGCTCATGATGGTCCTTGCGCTGCTCGCATGAGCATGAGCGGCCGTTCCATCAGCCGCCACCAGCGCCTCGATCACCTGAGATATGTCGCCTGTCGCCAAGCGTGTAGCTGCTTCGTTCATGATAACCCCTGCGGCCGCCGCGCCAGTGTGTCTGTTGCCACGACCATAGGAAGTTGAGGTAAAAGAGCGGTTTATGAGACGAAAAAAAGGGCGGCCCTGAAGCCGCCCTTTCGGATCAATTCACCGTGTCTCAGACCCTATTGGTCGAGGAAGCTCCGCATTTTCCGGCTGCGGCTCGGATGCTTCAGCTTACGGAGCGCCTTCGCCTCGATCTGGCGAATACGTTCGCGGGTCACGCTGAACTGCTGGCCCACTTCCTCCAGCGTGTGATCGGTGTTCATGCCGATGCCGAAACGCATGCGCAGCACGCGTTCCTCACGCGGCGTCAGTGAAGCCAGAACGCGGGTGACCGTTTCTTTCAGGTTCGCCTGAATTGCCGCATCCACCGGGATGACCGCATTCTTGTCCTCGATGAAATCGCCCAGATGCGAATCCTCCTCGTCGCCGATCGGCGTTTCGAGGGAGATCGGCTCCTTGGCGATCTTCATCACCTTGCGTACCTTCTCCAGCGGCATGGAAAGGCGCTCGGCCATTTCCTCCGGCGTCGGTTCGCGGCCCTGCTCATGCAGGAATTGGCGGGACGTGCGCACCAGCTTGTTGATCGTCTCGATCATGTGGACCGGAATACGGATGGTCCGCGCCTGATCCGCGATCGACCGGGTGATCGCCTGCCTGATCCACCAGGTCGCATAGGTGCTGAACTTGTAGCCGCGGCGATATTCGAACTTATCGACGGCCTTCATGAGGCCGATATTGCCTTCCTGAATAAGATCAAGGAATTGCAGGCCACGGTTCGTATATTTTTTAGCGATGGAGATGACGAGGCGCAGGTTTGCCTCGACCATTTCCTTCTTCGCGATCCGCGCTTCGCGTTCGCCCTTCTGCACCATGTTGACGATACGGCGGAACTCACCCAGCGACATGCCGGTCGCCTGCGCGATTTCACTGACCTCGGTACGGATGCGCTCGACGGCGCGTGCTTCGGCTGCCGCAAAAGCCGCCCATTTCTTGTCGAGGCCCTGAACCTTGTCCAGCCAGGCGTCGTCCAGTTCATGGTTCACATAGCGGTCGAGGAAGTCCTTGCGGCTGACCTTGTGCCGTTCCGCCAAACGCAGCATCTGCCCGCCCAGCGCCGTCAGACGACGGTTATAGGCATAGAGCTGATCGACCAGATATTCGATCTTCTGCTGGTGGAACTGGACGCTTTCGACCTCGGCGGTCAGCCGCTCGCGCAGCTCCTGATAATCGTCCTCGGCCTTCTGGCTCAGCGTCTCGCCATTGGCCATCGCGGCCATGCGCGATTCCTGCGCACGCGAGAAGGCGCGGAAAATCTCCGTGATGGTCGCGAACTTCTCAAGCGCCATCGGCTTGAGCGTTTCTTCCATCTGGGCGAGGGAAAGAGTGTTGTCTTCCTCTTCTTCCTCTTCCACGCGCCGGGCACGGCGTTCGGTCAGGCCGTCCTCATCCTCGTCGGAATCGGCTGCCTCTTCCTCGGGCTCCTCCTCTTCCTTGAAGCTGGGGCCAGCGGTTTTCTCGCTGATCTCGCCGTCATCGTCCTCGGCGCCTTCCTCCAGATTCTCGGGCGCGGGGTCCTTGGAAAGCATCGCGTCGAGGTCCAGGATCTCGCGCAGCTGCATCTCGCCATTGTTGAGGGCGGTCGACCATTCGATGATCGCGTTGAAGGTCGTCGGGCTTTCGCACAGCCCCAGGATCATCGTGTCGCGGCCGGCCTCAATGCGCTTGGCGATGGCGATTTCGCCCTCGCGGCTGAGCAGTTCCACCGCGCCCATTTCGCGCAGATACATGCGCACCGGGTCATCGGTGCGGTCGACCGTTTCCTTCTTCTTTTCGGTGACGAGCTTGGGCGCGCCTTCTTCATCGCCCGAATCATCTTCGGCGTCCTCGGCATCTTCCCGTTCGCGCTGCTCGTCGCCGTCCTCGCTGGCTTCCTCATTCTCGACGATGTTCACGCCCATTTCGTTAAGCGCGGCCATGATATCTTCGATCTGCTCGGAGGACATCTGGTCCTGCGGCAGGGCGTCGTTCAACTCGTCATAGGTGATGTAGCCGCGCTTCTTGGCGCGCGCGATCAGCTTCTTGACCGAAGCCTCATTCAGATCGAGCAGCGGTGCATCGCCGCTATCCACATCCTCGCCCGCACCCTTGCCTGTCGCCTTGCTCGCCATTTATTCGCCTTAGCTCCATCATCCCGCCGGGGGACGATCTATCAAACAATATCTTCGGACTGCGCCAGTTCCGCCAGGCGCTGGTCATGATCCATTTTTAACCGCTGGATCCGCTGCTGCTCGGCAAAGGTTTCCTCGTTAAGGTCTTCCCTTGCCCGCCTCGTCGCCTCCGCCAGCGCCGTCTCCAACTCCGGTCCCTGCGCCATCACCCGGATAGCCTCTTCCAGATCGCGCTGAACGCGACCGGGATCGGTCTTCATCCTGCTGGGGGTGAATGTGAACGTGTCGGCCCGGAGCATCCCCTTCGCCATATTATACACTTCACCTTGGCCCAATATGGTAAGGAGGCCCTCTGTTTCAACTGTTTCTTGTCGGAACGATGCGGCAATCATCGCCTGCATCAGTTCGGCCAGTGCCGAATCGCCGATATGCAGCGCCGAAAGCATCTCCCGGTGCATCATTATCTGCTCGGGATGCCGCAACAAACTCGCCAGAACCGCGCGCAGCAGCCGCTGCTCCATGCCGCTGACGCCAATCGCCCGCGCCTCGTGACCGACCGGGGGCAGGGGAGGCTTCCAGTTCCCGCGCCGGTCGCGCTGCCACCCTTGCCGCGCGCCCGTCCCACGCTGATGCCGGGGTGCGCTCGCCTGCGTCTGCCGCGCAAAGAACAGCGCATCATAACGCTCACGGAAAATCTGCACATAATGCGCCCGCACATCGGGATGCGCGATGGCGTCGGTAATCGTACGCAGCCGCTGCTTCAGCGCCGCCCGCTGCTCGGGCGTATCCAATGGCGCCGCCTTCTGCTCATACGCCCACAACCGCTCCACCAGCGGTTCGGCTGCATCCAGCACCCGCTCCATCGCTCCCGGCCCCTCCGCCCGGATCAGATCGTCCGGATCCTGCCCCGCAGGCAGCGTCGCAAAGGCCAAACTCATCCCCGGCCGCAGCAGCGGCAGCGCCCGCACAGCCGCCCGTATCGCCGCCTTCTGCCCCGCCGCGTCGCCATCGAAGCACAGCACCGGCACATCCACCATCTTCCACAGCCGCTCGATCTGATGCTCCGTCAACGCGGTCCCCAGCGGCGCCACCGCCTCGCCAAAGCCCGCCTGCGCCAGCGCGATCACGTCCATATAGCCTTCGACCACGATCACCCGCCCGCTCTGGCGGCTGGCAGGGGAGGCGCGATCGATATTGTAAAGCGTCCGCCCCTTGTCGAAGAGCGGCGTGTCCGGCGAGTTCAGATATTTAGGCTCGCCAGTGCCAAGAATCCGCCCACCAAAAGCGATCACCCGCCCGCGAATATCCCGGATCGGCAGCATTAGCCGCCCCCGGAAGCGATCATAGCTCTCGCGTTTCTTACTTTTTCCGCCGTCCGGCTCGGCGCCATCCGGATCGATCAGCAAACCAGCCTCGATCAGCATCGGATCACCAAATTCCGCCAGCGCGCCTTTCAGCTTGCCCTTGGAATCCGCCGAATAGCCAAAACCAAAAGCCCGCCGCGTAGCCTCACTGATCCCACGCCGGACAAGATAATCCCGCGCCTCCGCACCCTCGATCCCGCCAAGCTGCGCCTCGAACAAAGCCTGAGCCGCCGCCATGACGTCATGCAGACCCTTCGCCTGCTCCGCCCGCTTCGCCGCACGCGGATCGGGCGCGGGCACGTCCATGCCCGCCGTCGCCGCCAACTCCTTCACCGCCTCCATGAAGGGTAGCCCACGCTGGTCCGTCATCCACCGGATCGCGTCCCCATGCGCCCCACAGCCAAAGCAGTGGTAGAAGCCCTTTTCGTCATTGATGGTGAAGCTGGGCGTCTTCTCATTATGAAAAGGGCAACACGCCTTATACTCGCGCCCAGCCTTCTGCACCTTCACCGTCCGCCCGATCAGCGTCGACAGCGAAGTCCGCATGCGCAGTTCATCAAGAAAGGCGGGGGAGAGGCTCATAGCCTCTTCATGTCAGCCCAAAGCCGCCTTCACCAGCCCACTGGCCTTGCTCATATCAATCACCGACCCATGCCGTTCCTTCAGCACAGCCATGACCTTCCCCATATCCTTGACGCTGGCCGCGCCAACTTCCGCCTTGATCCCCTCGATCGCAGCGCGCGTCTCATCCTCGCTCATCTGCTGCGGCAGAAAGCTCTCGATCACGCCCAGCTCGGCCTCTTCCTTAGTCGCCAGCTCCTCGCGCCCGCCATTCCGGAACATCTCGATCGATTCGCGCCGCTGCTTCACCATCTTCTGCAGCACCTCGACAACGACCGTATCGTCATCCGGCACGTTCGAAGCCGTGCGCAATTCGATATCCCGATCCTTCAGCTTCGCCATGATCAAACGCACCGCGGCCAGGCGTTCCTTGTCCCCCGCCTTCATGGCTTCGACCTGGGCGCTCTTAACCTGCTCGCGAATCATGGCGATACGAATCCTGTTCTGCCGGAAAAGACCAGATATAACGCCAAAAGAGATTTTTTACAGTGGTTGACCGCGGGGCCTCACAAGCATAGGTGACCGGCCGTTTAACCCGCTGCAGACGGGTTCCCGCAAAAAGCATAAAGGACGCTACGACCATGGCTGATGCCAAGACCCTCACCGTGCCCAAAGGAGCGACAGGGGTATTGGTTTTCGCCGATGGCAGCGCGGTGTTCGGACGTGGCTTTGGTGCAGTGGGCGAAGCAGTGGGCGAGCTCTGCTTCAACACCGCCATGACCGGCTATCAGGAAGTGATGACCGACCCCAGCTATGCCGGGCAGATCGTCACCTTCACCTTCCCGCACATCGGCAATGTCGGCACGAACCTGGATGACGTCGAAGCGGACAATCCCTTCGCCCTCGGCTGCGTCGTGCGGCAGGACGTGACGGAGCCCAGCAACTTCCGCAACGTCGAGCCCTTCGACCAGTGGATGAAGGAAAATGGCCGCATTGGCTTGTCCGGCGTCGATACCCGCGCGCTCACCCGCATGATCCGCCTGAAGGGTGCGCCCAACGTCGTCATCGCCCATGATCCGGAAGGCAATTTCGACCTCGCCGCCCTCGCGCAAAAAGCCGCGAACTGGCCCGGCCTCGAAGGCATGGACCTCGCCATCGAAGTCACGGGCAAGGAAAGCCGCCTCTGGAAAGACGGCGTGTGGAAGCTCGGCCACGGCTACGGCAAGGATGAAGCGGGGCAGGAACGCCCCCATGTCGTCGCCATCGACTATGGCGCGAAGAACAACATCTTCCGCAACCTTGTGAAGGCAGGCGCCCGCGTCACCGTCCTGCCCGCCACCGCCACCTTCGATCAGGTGATGGAGCAGAAGCCCGACGGCGTCTTCCTCTCCAACGGCCCCGGCGATCCGGCCGCGACCGGCGAATATGCCGTCCCCGTGATCCGCAAGGTGCTGGAAGCCAACAAGCCCGTCTTCGGCATCTGCCTCGGCCATCAGATGCTGGCGCTCGCCGCCGGTGCCAAGACGATCAAGATGCATCAGGGCCATCGCGGCGCCAATCACCCGGTCAAGCGCCTGTCGGATGGTCTGGTAGAGATTACCTCGATGAACCACGGCTTCGCGGTGGACAGCGGTACGCTGCCCGCCAATGTGAAGCCGACCCATGTGTCGCTGTTCGACGGCAGCAATTGCGGCATCGAACTGACGGACAAACAGGCCTTCTCGGTCCAGTATCATCCCGAAGCCTCGCCCGGCCCGCAGGACAGCTTCTACCTGTTTCAGCGCTTCGTTGAGGGGCTTAAGTGAGCCTCAACCTGCCCCCGGTTGACGAAGCCCGCCTTGCGCAGGAGTGGGAGGCGGACAAGGAAGTCCTCGCCAACCTCGCCGCCAATGGCGACGTGGCGCGTCTGGCGCGTCCGGTCGACGTCAGCTTCAAGGGCAGCGAAAAGGATTTCGAGCGCGTCCTCACCATCGCCAGCCAGTTCGGCTTCGTCGAACTGGACCGCGAGGAAGATGAGGATGGCGACCTGTTCCTCTTCCTCGAATGCGAGCAGCCGGTCGATGAGCAGTCGATCCGGGCGCTGACCAAGAAGTGCCTCCAGATCGAGATCCTCTGCGGCGTCGAATATGACGGCTGGGGTTGCGAAGCTCGGACGGGGGGCGTGCATTGATGGACGCGGCTGCAACTGCCCAGACTTGCCCACAGGCACTCGAGGTGTTCGCACCGGCTTCAAAAATTCCTGAGTTAGTGAAGCTAGCTAAGGCGAAAAAATGGCAAGCATCCGCTGCTGAAATCGAGCCAGGCGATGTGGGACGATTTACCATTTTTGTCACTCAACGAACAGATGTGCCTGAGCCGTTTTCGTTAATTAACGAGGTGCCGTATGTGGTGCGCTCTCTAGGTGGCTACACGACGGTGTCGCAGGCTAAACCTCAAGGTCTAAGATGCGAACTGCCGTCTTGGATATCAACGCTTGGGGCAACCCTTCCCAAAGCTATTTTCTTTGAGGTGCGCGGCAATAGCGTCGAAAAGCTTAAGAAAGATGCGATTTCGCTTGGCCTAAATTTCAACAAGTTTGCAGGAAACGGTTCTGAAGCGGTTTTTCGATTTTCAGAGCCTTCCGGTCTGTCCGACCGGAAAATCCAATCCATTTATTATCGTATGTACCGAGGGGACTATGGAGACGCCAACTTGGCGATCGGAATGTCTCGCTCAGAAATTGTCGAGCGCGGTGAAGCTAAGTGGGGACGTAAGTAAACAAGATGCCTAAAAGAACCGACATCTCCTCCATCCTCATCATCGGCGCTGGCCCGATCATCATCGGCCAGGCTTGCGAGTTCGACTATTCGGGCACGCAGGCGGTGAAGGCGCTCAAGGAAGAGGGCTATCGCATCATCCTGGTGAATTCCAACCCGGCCACCATCATGACCGACCCGGAATTTGCCGACGCGACCTATGTCGAGCCGATCACGCCCGAAATCGTGGCGAAGATCATTGAGAAGGAACGCCCCGACGCGGTGTTGCCGACTATGGGCGGCCAGACCGCGCTCAACACCGCGCTGGCCCTGTTCAATGACGGCACGCTGGAAAAGTTCGGCGTCCAGATGATCGGCGCGGATGCAGAAGCCATCGACAAGGCGGAGGATCGGATCAAGTTCCGCGACGCCATGGACAAGATCGGGCTCGAATCCGCCCGCTCGCGCATAGCCCACACGATGGAAGAGGCGCTGGAGGCGCTGGAGTTCACCGGGCTGCCCTCGATCATCCGTCCCAGCTTCACCATGGGCGGCACCGGCGGCGGCATCGCCTATAATCGCGAAGAGTTCGTGAATATCGTGCGCGGCGGTCTCGACGCGTCGCCGACCACCGAAGTGCTCATCGAAGAGTCGCTCCTGGGCTGGAAAGAATATGAGATGGAGGTCGTGCGGGATCGCAACGATAACGCCATCATCATCTGCTCGATCGAAAATGTCGATCCGATGGGCGTCCATACCGGCGACTCCATCACCGTCGCGCCTGCGCTGACGCTGACCGACAAGGAATATCAGATCATGCGCAACGCGAGCATCGC
This sequence comes from Sphingobium sp. TomMM7A, assembly GCF_055397305.1. Classification (NCBI taxonomy): domain Bacteria; kingdom Pseudomonadati; phylum Pseudomonadota; class Alphaproteobacteria; order Sphingomonadales; family Sphingobiaceae; genus Sphingobium; species Sphingobium sp. TomMM7A. The sequence continues at coordinate 780,730 of NZ_AP027311.1, forward strand.
GACGCTGCGTGAAATTGGCGTAGAAACAGGCGGTTCCAACGTACAGTTCGCGGTCAATCCGAAGGACGGCCGCCTGATCGTTATCGAAATGAACCCGCGCGTCTCGCGCTCATCGGCGCTCGCGTCGAAGGCGACCGGCTTCCCGATCGCCAAGGTCGCGGCGAAGCTCGCCGTCGGGTACACGCTGGACGAGATCGAGAATGACATCACCGGCGCGACCCCGGCCTCGTTCGAGCCAACCATCGACTATGTCGTGACCAAGATCCCCCGTTTCGCCTTCGAAAAGTTCAAGGGGAGCGAGCCGCTGCTCGGCACCGCCATGAAGTCGGTGGGTGAGGTGATGGCGATCGGCCGCAACATCCATGAATCGATGCAGAAGGCGCTGCGCGGCCTGGAAACCGGCCTCTGCGGCTTCGACGAGGTCGCGCATCTGGTGGGCGCGCCCAAGGATGACATCGTCGCCGCGCTTGCCTCACCGACGCCTGACCGCCTGCTGGTCGCTGCCCAGGCCCTGCGCGAAGGGCTGACCGTCTCCGAGATCCACAACATCGCCAAGTTCGATCCCTGGTTCCTGGAGCGGATCAAGGAAATCATCGACGCGGAAGCTGAAGTGCTGGCAAATGGCCTGCCGCAGGACGCGGACGGCATGCGCCGCCTTAAGTCCATGGGCTTTTCCGACCAGCGCCTTGCCCATCTGGCGCTCAAATCCGCCAATCTGCGCGGCATGGAACGCGGCATCGCACGCGGTTCGGGCCTGATCCACGAAGCGGTCAAAGCTATGACCGGCGGCGTCACCGAAGGCGAAGTGCGCAGCCTGCGTCACAAGCTAGGCGTGCGCCCGGTCTTCAAGCGCATCGACACTTGCGCTGCCGAGTTCGAGGCGAAGACGCCTTACATGTATTCCACCTACGAAGCCCCGCTCTTCGGCGAGGCGGAGAATGAGGCGCAGCCCAGCAACCGTAAGAAGGTCGTGATCCTTGGCGGCGGTCCCAACCGGATCGGGCAGGGGATCGAGTTCGACTATTGCTGCGTCCACGCCTGCTTCGCGCTGTCGGATGCGGGCTATGAGACGATCATGATCAACTGCAACCCGGAAACGGTTTCGACCGATTATGACACGTCCGACCGCCTCTATTTCGAGCCGCTGACCGCTGAGGACGTGCTCGAAATCCTGAGCGTCGAAATGTCGAACGGTACGCTGGCGGGCGTCATCGTCCAATTCGGCGGCCAGACCCCGCTGAAGCTCGCCCAGGCGCTGGAGGATGCGGGCGTACCCATCCTCGGCACATCGCCCGACGCGATCGACCTAGCCGAAGACCGCGAGCGTTTCGCCGCCCTCATCGACAAGCTGAAGCTTAAGCAGCCCGCCAACGGCATCGCCCGCAGCCGCGAGGAGGCCATCGCCGTCGCCAACCGCATCGGCTACCCGGTCCTCATGCGCCCGTCCTATGTTCTGGGCGGCCGCGCCATGGAGATCGTCGACGGCCAGGCGCAGCTCGAGGAATATATCGCCACCGCCGTTCAGGTGTCAGGCGACTCCCCGGTGCTGATCGACCAATATCTGCGCGACGCTACCGAGGTGGACGTCGACGCGCTCTGTGACGGCGAAGACGTCGTTGTGGCAGGCGTCCTCCAGCATATCGAGGAAGCAGGCGTCCACTCCGGCGATTCCGCCTGTTCCTTGCCGCCCTACAGCCTTTCCGCTGAAGTAATCGCCGAAATTGAGCGCCAAACCGACGTTCTCGCACGCGCCTTGTCGGTCCGCGGTCTCATGAACATCCAGTTCGCGGTAAAGGACAACATTGTTTACCTAATCGAGGTAAACCCCCGCGCCAGCCGCACCGTCCCCTTCGTCGCCAAGGCAATCGGCACCCCGATCGCCAAGATCGCCAGCCGGGTCATGGCCGGAGAGATGCTTCGCGACCTCCCCAAAATCGACCGCAATTCTATAACTCATATTGCAGTTAAGGAAGCCGTCTTCCCCTTCGCCCGTTTCCCCGGCGTCGATCCGGTCCTTTCCCCAGAAATGAAAAGCACCGGCGAAGTCATGGGCATCGACAGCAATTTCGCCACCGCCTTCGCCAAAGCGCAGCTGGGCGCTGGCACCGTCCTGCCAAAGAGCGGCACGGCCTTCGTGTCCGTCAAGGACAGCGACAAGCCGGTGGTCCTGCCTGCGGTGCAGAAGCTGGCAGGGCTGGGCTTCACCATCGTCGCCACTGGCGGAACTGCGCGCTATCTGGAAGAACAGGGCATCGCGGTCCAGTCGGTGAACAAGGTCGCCGAAGGCCGTCCGCACATCGTGGACAAGATCACCGATGGCGACATCGATCTGATCTTCAACACCACCGAAGGCTGGCAGTCGCTAAAGGACAGCAAGGCGATCCGCACCAGCGCGCTGCGTGCCAAGGTGGCCAGCTTCACCACGGCGGCAGCATCAGTCGCTGCGGCCGATGCGATCGAGGCTCTTCGAGGCCATGCCCTTGAAGTGCGGTCGCTCCAGTCCTATTATCCCGTGTCGCAAGCCTGATCCCCTGCACAAGGAAGCACGCTGCGGGTGGCTCCGAGTTGGAGCCGCCAAAGGGAAGTTTTGACGAAGGATTTGCAATAATGGCGACCGTCGAAAAGATGCCGATGCTGCAAATGGGCTATGACAAGCTCAATACGCAGCTCCGCGAATTGAAGGCCGAACGGCCTTTGATCGTGGACGCCATCGAGGAAGCTCGTGCCCACGGTGACTTGTCCGAAAATGCGGAATATCACGCGGCTAAGGAACGGCAGGGGCAGGTTGAAGCCACCATCGCCGATCTCGAGGACAAGCTGTCGCGCGCCCAGATCATCGATCCCAAATCACTGTCGGGTGACAAGGTCGTGTTCGGTGCGACCGTTACCTTGCTGGATGAGGATGAAAAGCCGGTTCGCTACCAGATCGTGGGGCAGGCGGAAGCCGACGCGAAGCTTGGCATGATCAGCTACAACAGCCCGCTGGGACGTGCCCTCATCAGCCGTCAGGTCGGGGAGGAAATTGAGGTGTCGGTTCCGGCAGGCGACAAATTCTACCTGATCGACAAGATCGAATTCATCTAAGCCGGTGAAATTGCCATCGGGCCGTATGACAAATGGGATCGCGGTGATCACTTTCGCCGCCTTTCTAATATTGTCTCTGACTGGCCAGGTGGACACCGCCGCCATCCTCGGTGGCTTTATCCCGGCCAGGATTGACGATCCTCAGCTTTTTGCAGGCGTAGTTGCTGTACCTGTGTGGCTGACGCCCCTCAGTTGCACGCTGATCCATGCGGGTTGGCTGCACATTGGTTTCAACCTGTTGATGCTGGTCTTTTGCGGGCGGCAGGTCGAGCAGGTGCTGCAAATGCGTGCGGTCCTGATCCTCTATATCGCCGGTGCCTATGGCGCGGCTTTATTGCAATGGGCGGCAGGACCCGCTTCGCCTAGCCCCATGGTTGGTGCTAGCGGCGCCATATCGGCCGTTCTTGCGACCTATGCTCTACTTTATGGCCAGCGTGCGGTACGGCGGATCGGCCCATTTTCTGCCAATTTTCTGCGCGTGATCTGGCTGGCCGCTGGCTGGATCATCCTTCAACTTATGATCGGCGTCGCGTCGTCGCGTGGCGGCTTTGGCGATCTTGGTCAAATCGCCATAGCCGCTCACATCGGAGGCTTCCTTGTAGGCTTGGTGCTGACCCGTCCCTTGCTGCTCTGGCGATTTCGCAAAGGACCTCGGCCAATCGTGTGATGGTTCAGGCTGGCGGCAAATCCGGTTCCAGCAGGCGATGCAGGTGCACGATCACATAACGCATTTCGGCGTCATCAACGGTTCGCTGTGCCGCACCTCGCCACGCATTCTCAGCGGATGCATAGTCAGGAAAGACGCCCACCACATCAATTGAGTTCAAATCTTCAAATTCCAGCGTCTGAGGATCCTTGACGCGTCCGCCCATAACGAGGTGGAGTTTGCTCATAATGTAATCTGTCTCCCTTGGAAGGAGTGGTCACCTTAGCAACGGCTCCACTCCTGTCCAAGGCTTCGTCGCAAAAGCTACCGCTTTCGAACGTTTCGGCGGTCAGCGTTTCGGTAATCGGGCTTTGAGCGCCTCGCTGACAGTGTCGATTTTGCTGGCGACGAGTGACACAAGGTCATCAGCCATGCGCGAGGCAGTTCCGGCGATATCGGCGGAGGCAGCGGCATCGCGAGCGGAAGCGGCGGTCTTGGCGGCGCTATCTTGAGCATTGTGGAGGGCGTCAGTTGCACCGGCCTTGATATTCTCCGCGCCTTGGGCGGCGGCCGCGCTCGCTGCCATGGCCGCTTCCACGACACGGCTCCCCGCAGTCATGGCAATAGCGGGAAGAGCCTTCATCGCCCTGCGGCTCTTGGGGAACAGCCAGGCGACGAGGGCTCCAGCAGCCACTGCGCCAGCGACGGCGGCAACAGGATGCTCCTGAACAATCTCATTGGCTCGAGCTGCAACCCGCTGAGTGCGATCGCGCACATCGCTATAGGCGCCACCGGCGCGTTCGCGGCCGGTCTGGATCAGCTCAGCGGCATTTTCCCGAGCCTTCTCTGTAGAATCCCGGAATTTGCCTGTGGCAGTTCCGGCAATGTCGTTCGCTGCGTCGCGCACGCGAGTGATCTGGGCATGAATATCAGCCATGGTCGGTCTCCGCTCTTTCCGGGTTACGGTTAGTAATCCGAACGTATGTCCGTTTGAAAAGTGCCGAAATCGGATTGCGGAAAAGATAGATCAGCAGAGCCGCCCCTGTCGCTCCAACGGCAATCGGCTGCTCTTGAACCTTGGTCGATACATAGGTGCGACCATTGGTGATCCCTCTTGCCGCCTTCTCCTTGAGGTCATGCTTCAGCCGTCCCGGCGCTATGCGATCCTTCGCTGCCGACAGACTGGACAGAAACCGAGCCTTCCGCTGCTCCGCATCGATCGCGGCTTGCCGATATTTTTCGGTTCCATTCATGCCTTGATGGCCCTCCGCATGCGCGAGATTCTGGCCTTTGCGAGTACCAGCAATATGGCAGCGATGAGCAACGCCACGCCGAACACCGCCAGCGCCGACCAGCCTGCTCCCAGATGGGGGCTAAGCGCCATTACGAGCCCCACCAGAAATGCGATCAGGCCCGCGAAGCTGAGCAGGAAGCCAACAATTGCGAAAATCGCAGCATCTCGAACACCAGCACCAGCTATGCCGACGCGCAGCTTCTGCCGCTCTATCTCCGCATCGGCATAGGCTCGACCGTCCGTGTACAGCTTGGCGAACGTCGCGCGAACGCCGTCCTCCTGCTCATGCCCGGCTTCGGGGGGCTCTGCGATCAGACTAGGTTCGTCGGTCAAAAACCCCTCCGCCCCAGCTTCGGGGCTTTTGCGTGATTGATGGTACGTCGGGTTCAAGCCTTGTCGTCTGAACCCTTGGCCAACCGCATCAGGACGAAGCCGACCACCGCTGCCGCGCCGATTGCGACAGCAGGGCTTTTGCGCACGAAATCGCGCGCTTCGGTCATCAGTTGATCGACGTCCTTGCTGTCCAATGTGTCGGCCGCACCGGCTACTGCTTCGGCCGCCTGCCGTGCATAGTCGCCATATTGCGGACCCAGCTTCGCATCGACAGTTCCGGCCGTGTCCGTGATCAGCTTGGCAAGGCTCTGCATCGCGGTGCCAGTCTTGTCTTTAGCGACGACCGCTGCGGACATGGCGGTCTTCGTTGCCTGATCCTTCAACGGGTCGATATGCGTCTTCCAGTCAACAGTGTTGAACTTGTCAGCTGCCGTCCGGGCGGCTTTTTCCGCCTGCGCCTTCAACGGTGCGATCTGTGCTGCCCAACCATGCGAAGCAGCGCCGTTACCGGGCTTGGCGGTCGGTGCGGGCCGCGTCGCCGCCGTCTTGACCGGAGCGGGCGCGGTGGGTGTCGCTTCGCGGGTCGCAACGGGCTTTCCCTTGGCGGGCTTCGCCGGAGTAGCCTTCTTCGCGCGCTTGATGGGCGGGGTTTCCGGGGTGTCGGCCATCGTCCTATGTCTCCTCAGATTTTGTGGGGTCGCGATGCGGGCGAATGGATATCCGTCCTCAATGCTCGCGGCGGGCCACAGTTCCGTTGCCGTTACTAATTTGAGCATCGGCATTTTTCGAGTCCATGCAAGCCCTGCATTGCTAATCCTGAAGGCGCTGTCTAAGCGGGGCGCGATTTCAAGGCGCATTTCAGCATTCAGGGAGCGACCATGACCGCCATTCTCGATATCCACGCTCGTCAGATTCTCGATAGCCGGGGCAATCCCACTGTCGAAGTCGATGTCATGCTGGAAGATGGCAGCTTTGGCCGCGCGGCGGTTCCCTCTGGCGCTTCGACGGGCGCTTATGAAGCGGTCGAAAAGCGGGACGGCGACAAGAGCAAATATCTTGGCAAGGGCGTGCTGGCAGCGGTGGCCGCCGTTAATGATGAGATTGCCGAACAACTGATCGGCCTCGATGCGGAAGACCAGGCAGAGGTCGATGCGGCGATGATCGCGCTCGACGGTACTGAAAATAAGGGTCGTCTGGGCGCGAACGCCATTCTGGGTGTCAGCTTGGCCACAGCGAAGGCCGCCGCTGATGCTCGGGGCCTGCCGCTCTACCGTTATGTTGGCGGCGTTTCGGCTCATGTCCTCCCGGTGCCGATGATGAACATCATCAACGGCGGCGAACATGCCGACAACCCGATCGACTTCCAGGAATTCATGATCATGCCCGTCGGCGCGGAAAGCATCGCCGATGCAGTTCGCATTGGTGCGGAGATATTCCACACGCTGAAGAAGGGGCTTCATGACAAGGGTCTCGCGACTTCGGTGGGCGACGAAGGCGGCTTTGCACCTAACATCGCCTCCACGCGTGACGCGCTCGACTTCATCATGCTTTCTGTTGAAAAGGCAGGGTACAAGCCCGGCGATGACGTGATGCTGGCGCTGGACTGCGCCGCAACGGAGTTCTTCAAGAACGGCAAATATGAAATCTCCGGCGAGGGTTTGTCGCTGAACCCGGTCGAAATGGCCGATTATCTGGCTGCGCTCTGTGCGGACTATCCGATCAAGTCGATCGAAGACGGCATGAGCGAGGATGATTTCGAAGGTTGGAAGGCGCTGACCGACAAGATCGGCGGCAAGGTGCAGCTGGTTGGTGACGATTTGTTCGTTACCAATCCCAAGCGTCTGGAGATGGGAATCGGCAAGGGGCTTGCCAACTCGCTGCTGGTGAAGGTGAACCAGATCGGTTCGCTCACTGAAACGTTGGCGGCAGTCGATATGGCCCACCGCGCGCGCTACACCGCTGTCATGTCGCACCGCTCCGGCGAAACCGAGGACGCGACCATCGCCGACCTCGCGGTGGCCACCAATTGCGGTCAGATCAAGACAGGATCGCTGGCCCGGTCGGATCGGCTTGCCAAATATAATCAGCTGATCCGCATTGAAGAGGAACTGGGCGACGTCGCAGTCTACGCCGGCCGATCCATCTTCCGCTAAATTCATTTCAACAACCGGCCGCAAGTTAACCAGTTTTTGCTTGCGGCCGGCTCCGGCCTGTGATTCAACTGTTCCATGGCGCACATCGCTAAGCTCCGCATGTTGTTATTTTCGGCTTTCGGGCCTGCTATTGCGGTGCTGCTGTTGCTGTTCTTTGCCGGATATGTCGTGCTTGGTTCAAATGGCGTTCTTGCGTGGGGCGATTATACCCGCCAGTTACACCGTTCGCAGGCCGAGCTTAAGTCGGTTGAGGCGCAGCGGAACGAGCTTCACAACCGCGTTGACCTGCTCAACCCGCGCCGCGTCGACCCAGACCTGAGTGACGAATTGATCCGTCGCCAACTTGGCGTGATCCACCACGACGAAGTAATCGTCCCGCTCAACTGAGCCACAACGTCGCATGGCGTTATTAGGCGGGCTGTGGCGTTGCAATCCGGGCCGGTCTGCCGCTATATCGGGCTTCCTTCCATCCATCACCAGGCAAAAGGATAAGAGCCTTGGCGAAACCAACGACGCCGCGTCCTTCGCGTGCAAAGGCAAAGGCACAAAGCCCTGCCAGCGCGGATCACAACCGGCCTCGCCCCGAAACTCCTTCGGATTACAAGGCCACGAAGGAAGAGTTGCTGGAATTCTATCGGCAGATGGTCCTCATCCGCCGCTTCGAGGAAAAGGCGGGCCAGCTTTACGGCCTGGGCCTGATCGGCGGCTTTTGTCACCTCTATATTGGCCAGGAAGCTGTAGCCGTCGGCATCCAATCCGCGCTCAAGCCTGGCAAAGACAGCGTTATCACCGGTTATCGCGACCACGGCCATATGCTCGCCTATGGGATTGATCCCAATGTCATCATGGCTGAACTGACCGGCCGTGAAGCCGGCATTTCGCGCGGCAAGGGCGGTTCGATGCACATGTTCAGCGTCGAGCATAAATTTTTCGGCGGACATGGCATCGTTGGCGCTCAGGTCTCGCTGGGCGCGGGCCTCGGATTTGCGCACAAATATAATGGTGATGGCGGCGTCTGCGTGGCCTATTTCGGCGACGGTGCTGCCAACCAGGGGCAGGTCTACGAGAGCTTCAACATGGCCGAGCTGTGGAAGCTGCCGATCATCTTCGTGATCGAGAACAACCAGTACGCCATGGGCACGAGCGTCAATCGCTCCTCGGCGGAAGATCAACTCTATCGCCGCGGCGAAAGCTTCCGCATTCCGGGTATCCAGGTCAACGGCATGGATGTGCTCGCTGTGCGCGGTGCCACGGAAGAAGCCCTTAAATGGGTGCAGGGGGGCAATGGCCCGATCCTGCTGGAAATGAAGACCTATCGCTATCGCGGCCACTCCATGTCCGATCCTGCCAAATATCGCTCGCGCGAGGAAGTGCAGGCGATGCGGGACAAATCTGACCCGATCGAGGGCGCAAAGAAATATCTGACCGACGCCGGGGTGAGTGAAGACGAACTCAAGAAGATCGATCAGGACATTCGCAAGGTCGTGAGCGACGCGGCGGACTTCGCCGAAACGTCGCCCGAACCGGATATGTCCGAACTCTATACCGACGTGCTGGTGGAGCAATATTAATGGGTATCGAAATCAAGATGCCGGCGCTCTCTCCCACGATGGAGGAAGGCACGCTGGCCAAGTGGCTTGTGAAAGAAGGCGACGAAGTCCGTTCTGGCGACATTCTTGCCGAAATCGAAACGGACAAGGCGACCATGGAATTTGAAGCGGTCGATGAAGGAAAGATCGGCGCGATCGTCATTCCTGAAGGCACCGAAGGGGTGAAGGTGGGCACTGTCATCGCCACGATGGCGGGCGAGGGCGGTGAAGTTGCTGCTCCCAAGGCTGAGGCGAGTACGCCCCCGGCAAAGGCCGAAGCTGCTCCCGAAGCACCGAAGAAGGCGGAAAGCGGTACAGCCAAGCTTGCCTCGGAAGCGAAGGCCAGCGTTGCCGACCCCGCTCTTCCGGAAGGCACCGAATATGTGAAAACCACGGTTCGCGAAGCTCTCCGCGACGCCATGGCGGAGGAAATGCGCCGCGATGAGCGCGTATTCGTGATGGGTGAAGAAGTCGCCGAATATCAGGGTGCCTACAAGGTCACGCAGGGCCTTCTTGGCGAATTTGGCGACCGACGGGTTATCGATACCCCGATCACCGAATATGGCTTTGCAGGCATTGGTGCTGGCGCAGCAATGGGCGGTCTGCGCCCCGTGGTCGAGTTCATGACGTTCAACTTCGCCATGCAGGCGATCGACCACATCATCAACTCGGCGGCCAAAACCAATTACATGTCCGGTGGGCAGATGCGCTGTCCGATCGTGTTCCGTGGCCCCAATGGTGCCGCGAGCCGTGTGGGCGCCCAGCACAGCCAGAATTATGGTCCCTGGTATGCGGCTGTCCCTGGCCTGATCGTCATCGCTCCCTATGACGCTGCCGACGCCAAGGGCTTGTTGAAAGCAGCGATCCGATCAGAAGATCCGGTCGTCTTCCTTGAAAACGAGCTTGTCTACGGCCGCAGCTTCGATGTGCCCAAGGTCGATGATTATGTTTTGCCGATCGGCAAGGCCCGCATCATGCGCGCTGGCAAGGATGTGACGTTGGTCAGCTACTCGATCGGCGTGGGCATCGCGCTGGAAGCTGCCGAACAACTGGCTGCAGAAGGTGTCGATGCCGAAGTCATCGACCTGCGCACCCTGCGCCCGCTCGATACGGCAACGGTGCTGGAAAGCCTGAAAAAGACCAACCGCATCGTGGTGGTCGAGGAAGGCTGGCCTGTCTGCTCCATCGCCTCCGAAATCGCGGCGGTCGTGATGGAACAGGGCTTCGACGATCTGGACGCTCCGGTGCTGCGCGTGACGAACGAAGACGTGCCGCTGCCTTACGCCGCGAACCTCGAAAAGGCCGCGCTCATCGACACGGCTCGGGTGGTCGCTGCTCTTAAGAAGGTATGTTATCGATGAAGGGCGAGAGGAGCGGCATCGGGCCGCTCCTCTCCCTTCTACAGAAAATCGATCCCTTACGAATATTGATTAGGCCGATAGTCAGTCGCACATGATTGCTTAGATACCCCCGGCTGAGATCAACAGCACGCCGGTGATCGCCGCAAACGGTATCGTTGCAGCAGCCACAATCGGCAGCGCGTTCCCTGCCTGGTTGTGATAGAGCCGCATTAAAATAAACAGCGTGCGCTTAATCCTGTCCCTCATATTACCTCCCCCCATGCTCATCGGCCCACCCGACCGGGTGACGTGCTGCTTGAAATGATGAAGTATCCATATTCGAGAACTGATTAAAATGCCGATAAACTCTAGCGGCCGGTATATGCTTCATGAATGACCAGGCAGAAGATCGGCCCTCGGTATTAGCTGCATTACTTAGCTCCTATGCGGGGCGCGACAACCCGCGCCACCGCTTGCTATGGGCTTTGGACGCACGTCTTGGTCGTGTCGTGGCTACCACGACAGAAGCGATGATCGGTCAGTTGCGGCTTGCATGGTGGCAGGAAGCGTTGACCGATCCAGTGGGCATGAAGGGCAGGGGTGATCCGCTGGTCGATGCGTTGCGCGCGGCTGGCGAAGCTCCACCGGCAGGCTTGACAGCATGGCTTGATGGCTGGGAAGCGCTCATCGCCGACGATGATCTGGATGCTTATGCGATCGGAAGAGGGGGAGGGTTGTTCCAATCGCTCACGGGTGAAGCAGAAGTCCCGGATTGGCTGATCCAGGCAGGGGCCGCATGGGCGCTTTGGGATTTTTCAGGCCATGTCAGCAGCCCTAATCTCGCCGCCAAGGCGATCGATCTTGCCCGGCACAAGCTTTTTTCATGCGATCCGGTCTGGCCTGCATCATGGCGGCCAATGCGGATTGCCTATGGCTTGGCGCAAGGGGATATCAGGCGGGGTAAGGCCGCTCCTAACCGGTTGACTCCCGGCCTATATCTTCGGCTATTGCGCGTCGCGTTTAGTGCGCGTTGAGGGGGAATTTCGTGGGACGTATCATGGCTGGCGCCGGGGCTGCGCTGCTTCTTGTGGCGGCAGGGCTTTTCTGGTGGCAAGGGCGCGCGGCCAGCAGCGCTGCGCCGGAGGCCATAATCGCTCCACCGCCGCCGCCTGCGATAGACGCATTGCCAGAGGGAAATCCCGACGCCGTTGGCAAGGCACCTCCCTCACCCGGAGAGGCTAGTCCGCAAAGCCGCGAGCAAAAGCGCTTCGGCCGCTATGATCGGAACCGTGACGGCTTTATCACCCGGATCGAGATGCTGGGCAGCCGGGTCAAAGCGTTCAAGGCGCTCGACAAGGACAAGGACAACCTCCTTTCCTTCGAGGAATGGGCAGTCGCCACATCGGATCGGTTTGCCAGCGCTGACGCTAATGCGGACGGGAAGCTGACCCCTGCTGAATTTGCAACGACCGCGCCCAAGCGAACGGCGAAACCGAAATGCCGTTGCTGAACAAGAGGGCGCTTAGTTCATTTCAAACTGACTAAACCACTGCGCCAAGGAAGCGCGGGCGCGAGCAGTATAAGCCTCCTTGCGCTGTTTCTTCTTCACATCGTCCAGAGTCGGGAAAAGCCCGAAATTCACGTTCATCGGCTGATAGTCCGCCGTCGCGATATTGCCCGTGACGTGACCCAGCAATGCCCCAAGGGCCGTATCCCCAGGCGGCGGGGGCATGTGCTGGCCAAGCAGTTCGGCAGCGGCGAAACGGCCGGCCAGCAGGCCTATGGCCGCACTTTCCACATATCCTTCGCACCCGGTCATCTGACCAGCGAAGCGGATGTGCGGCGCGTTTTTCAGGCGCAGGGTTGCGTCCAGCAGTTTGGGGCTCTGGATGAAGGTGTTGCGGTGTAGCCCGCCCAGTCGCGCAAACTCGGCCTTCTCTAGGCCGGGAATGGTGCGGAACAGGTCAACCTGCGCGCCATGTTTGAGCTTTGTCTGGAACCCAACCATGTTCCACAGCGTACCCGACGCATTGTCCTGCCTCAGTTGGACGACGGCATAGGGCCAGCGGCCGGTGCGCGGATCGTCTAGCCCCATTGGCTTCATCGGGCCGTGCCGCAATGTTTCGGGGCCTCGGGACGCCATCACCTCGATCGGCATGCAGCCTTCGAAATAAGGCGTGTTCGTTTCCCACTCTTTGAATTCGGTCTTCTCGCCGTCGATCAGTCCCTGCACAAATGCCTGATATTCGTCCTTCGTCATCGGGCAGTTGATATAATCCTTGCCCTCGCCACCGCCGGGGCCGATTTTGTCCCAGCGATTGGCCATCCAGCATTTGTCCATGTCGATGCTGTCGAAATGCACGACGGGCGCGATGGCGTCGAAAAAGGCGAGGTGATCCATGCCCGCCGCGACACCGATGCTCTCCGCGAGCGCTGGTGCGGTCAGCGGCCCGGTGGCGACGATGGTCATCCCTTCGCGCGGCAACTGATCGATGCGCTCCCGCACGATCTCGACATTGGGATGATCGGACAGGGCGCGGGTGACGCCATCGGAAAACACATTCCGGTCGACGGCCAGAGCCGATCCGGCGGGGACCTTAGCGGGTTCAGCCTGTGCCATGATAAGCGAGCCCAGCCGTCGCATTTCCTGATGCAGCAGGCCAACGGCATTTTTGTCCGCATCGTCCGACCGGAAACTGTTGGAGCAGACGAGTTCGGCAAGGCCGTCCGTCTGGTGGGCTGGAGTCATGTCGCCGCCACCCCGCATTTCCGACAGGCGCACCTTCACACCAGCCTGCGCCAGTTGCCAAGCCGCTTCCGACCCGGCGAGTCCGCCGCCGATAATATGCACCTGGTAATCTCTGACTTCGTCCATTTGTCCGTCCATGCGTTGGTGGCTGGCGTTTAGGTCAATTGGCGGCAAAAGGAGAGCGCAAAATGATCGACCATATCGGCATCGCCGTGAGTGACGCGGGACGGTCGCGCGACTTTTACGACGAACTGCTGGGCGCGATTGGGCTGCGGCGTTTGGTGACCATCCCCCCGGCGGATAATGAGAGCGGCGGTGAGACGCACGGCTATGGCCGGGACGATGACGCCTTCTTCTGGATCGGCGACAATGAAAGGGTGGGTGAGGGCACTCACGTCGCTTTTCGCGTCGAAAACCGCGCGCAGGTTCATGCCTTTCACGCAGCGGGCCTGCGTGCCGGTGGGCGGGACCATGGCGCGCCGGGCCTCAGGCCGCATTACGGGCTAAACTACTATGCCGCCTTCATCCTGGACCCTGACGGCATCAACGTGGAAGCAGTTTGTCACGCGGCGGTCGATTTGAGCGCGGCAGAGAATATCTCTTAAACTTGTCGCAGGCAGCGCTCGCGGCGGCGAGCCGCTGCCTGCATTCTATCGATCAGCCCGCTGCAACACTGTTCGCGGCCGACAATACAGCCTGAACCGAGGCGGTCGCGATGTCCGTATCGGTGCCGATGCCGAAGACCGTGCGGCCATTGGGCGTGCGGCATTCGACGTAGGCGGCGGCGGCGACGTCGGTCCCAGCCCCGATCGCATGTTCGCTATAGTCGGCGACCTCCAGATCGACGCCGAGGTCATCGCGCAGCGCGGCCAGTACCGAGGAGATGAGGCCGTTGCCGCGCCCGGAAATAGAGCGTTCGCCGCCCTTGTGCGCGATCTTGCCGGTGAAGATGCGGTCGCCCGCATGGCCGGTCTCATCATAGTCGATCAGCGTGTAGGGCTGGTCGCCGGAGAGGCGGTAATGATCCTCGAAGGCGGTCCAGATGTCGGCGGCGTTCAGTTCGCGGCTCGACTGGTCGGCCAGCGCCTGCACAACCTTGGAGAAGTCGGCCTGCATCCGCTTGGGCAGCTTCAGCCCCTTGTCCTGCTGGAGCACCCAGGCGACGCCGCCCTTGCCGGACTGCGAGTTGACGCGGATCACGGCTTCATAGTCGCGGCCCAGATCCTTGGGATCGATCGGCAGATAGGGGACGTCCCAAATCCGGTCGTTGCGCGTTTCCTGAACAGCGAAACCCTTTTTGATCGCGTCCTGATGCGAACCGGAGAAGGCGGTGAAGACTAGCTCGCCCGCATAGGGATGACGCGGATGAACCGGCAGCTGATTGCAATATTCGACGGTCTGAATGACTTCGTCGATGTCGGAGAAATCCAGCCCCGGATTGACGCCCTGCGTGTACATGTTGAGCGCGACGGTCACGAGGTCGCAGTTGCCGGTCCGCTCGCCATTGCCGAACAGACAGCCTTCGACACGATCCGCGCCCGCCATCAGGCCCAGCTCGGCCGCTGCGACGCCGGTGCCACGGTCATTATGGGTGTGCAGCGAGATCACCACGCTATCGCGCTTCGAAATGTTGCGGCAGATCCATTCAATCTGGTCGGCATAGATGTTGGGCGTCGCAGCCTCGACCGTGGCGGGCAGGTTCAGGATCAGCGGTCGCTCGGGGGTCGGCTGCAGAATTTCCATCACGGCTTCACAGCATTCCAGGCTGAAATCCAGTTCGGCGGTGGAGAAGGTTTCCGGCGAATATTCGAAATGCCAGTCGGTGTTCGGCTGCTTCGCCGCATTGTCGCGCAGCAGCTTCGCGGCGTTGATCGCGATATCCTTGATCTGCGGCCGGTCCATCTGGAACACGATGTTGCGCCAGGCGGGGGACACGGCGTTATAGACATGGACGATGGCCTGCTTCGCACCGCGCAGGGATTCGAAGGTCGTGGCGATCAGGTCATCGCGGGCCTGCGTCAGCACCTGCGGGAACACGTCATCGGGGATCGCGCCGTCACGGACCAGGCCGGAGATGAAGTCGAACTCGGTCGCGCCCGCCGAGGGAAAGCCGACCTCGATCTCCTTGACGCCGACCCGGACCAGCAAGTCGAAGAAGCGGCGCTTCTTTTCCGCGTTCATCGGGTCGATCAGCGACTGATTGCCGTCGCGCATGTCGGTCGAGAGCCAGCGCGGCGGCGAGGTGATGACGGCGCTCGGCCATTGGCGGTTGGGCAGGTCCACTTGCGGGAAGGGACGGTATTTCTGCGAAGGGTCGGTCAGCATCATGGGAAGCTACTTCTTTGCAAACGGGCGGCCCCTATTTGAAACAAAGGCGCGGCCTGCCCGGTGGAACGACTATCTGCTTGGATATGCCCTTAGGCGGATTGCTGCGTCATTCAAGCGAAGAGCAGCAGAAAAGCCACGCCTAAGGGCGTGTAAGTCGTAGCAGGGGAAGAAGCGCGCGCTGCATGATGTACCTGCCTTAACCGTTTTCGTGGCTCCGCGTCCAGCTTTTGTTGTGGAAGGCGTTTGGAAGAAGGTTCATTTACCTCGCCATCCCAATGATCCATCCCATCGCGAGGCCCTCATGTCCCTGACCAACCTGCTTATACCGACCTACAGCCAGATGCTGAAAGCTCTCTCTGGCTGGCTCGACAAGGCTGAAGGGCAAATGGGGGGCGATGCGGCCAACGCGCTTCTGTCCGCGCGACTTGCTCCCGATATGTTTCCGCTGTCCACCCAGATCCGGTTCGCTTGTGTGCAGGCTTGGGAAGGCGTGTTTCGGCTAAAGGGAGAGGAGTTTCCCATATCGATTCAGGCTCTTCTGGACGAGGGCCGGAACGCGGAGGAAAATCCCGGCTCGATTGCTAGCGCAAAGGCCAGAATTGAAGAAACGCTCGCCCTGTTGGACGATCTCGCTCCCGATGCGCTTGATACCGACCCGCAAAGCCCGATCGAGCATGCATTGCCGATGGGCATCATTTTCGACTTCACGGCCGAGCAATATGCTCGCGACTGGACGTTGCCCCAATTCTACTTCCACGTCATGACCGCCTATGCGATCTTGCGCAACCAGGGGGTGGAGTTGGGCAAGGCGGATTATATCGCGCATATGTTCCCATATATACGGCCGGGAACAATGCCGACCGGCTAAAGCCCATAGTCACGCGGGGCGGCTACGCCGGTCCCAAGTCGGATAGGATTTATTCCGGGAACGGTCCGGGTGATGACGGCTCATCACCCGGACCTGACAGCTTACTTCTGAAAAGCGGCGACGATCTTCAGTTCCACATTATCGCCGACCATCGGGACGCCGTAACCCATATTGAAGTCGCTCCGCTTGACCGTTGTGGTCGCGACAAACCCTATATTTTCCTTGCCGCCTGCCATGGCCGGAGCCTTGCCCGCGCCGTAGAAGTCAGCATCGAGCGTCACCGGCTTGGTGACACCCTTGATCGTAAGATTTCCGGTGATCTCTGCGCTGGTCGCGCCATCGGGCTTCACGCTCGTGGAGACAAATGTCGCCTTTGGAAATTTGGCGGCATCGAAAAAGTCTGCCTTCATCAGATGTTCGTCCAGCGCGGTGATGCCGGTGCGGACATTGGCGATGGGGACTTCGATGGAGACCTTTGCAGCGGCCACATTTTTGGGGTCCAGCGTCAATGTGCCGACCGGGCCAGAGACGATGCCGAAATTGTTGGAGAATCCCATATGGTCATAGGCGAAGGCCACCTGGGTGTGACCCGGATCAACCTGATAAGTGCCGCCGGTTACGCGGGCCGGGTCCTTTGCGCCGGGCGCGGCGGGCATCTGCTGGGCGATGACGGCGCCGCCGGTCAGGGCCGCAAGGGCCGCAGCGGAAATCAGGAATTTACGCATGGATGGGTTCTCCAGAAGCAGTCAAGGGACGCGCTACCATAGCGGCGTCCCTTGATTGTTCCAGAGGCGTAACCGGAAACGGAGAGTTACCGGATTGAAATTCCGGGCTTCGCGCCTGTTCCGTCATCCCAGCGCAAGCTGGGATCTCAGCAGAAGGTGCGCAACGAGGCCCGAGACCCCAGCTTTCGCTGGGGTGACGAAGCTGGAGCTTCAGTTCTTTTCCTTGTCCACCAGCTTGTTTGCGCCGATCCAGGGCATCATGGCGCGCAGCTTGGCGCCGGTTTCCTCGATCGGGTGACGCTGGGCGGCGAGGCGGCTGGCCTTCAGTTCCGGCTGGCCGGCGCGGTTGTCGAGCACGAAGTCCTTGACGAAGCGGCCCGACTGAATGTCGGCCAGGACGCGCTTCATTTCCTTCTTCGTTTCTTCGGTGATGATGCGCGGGCCGGTCTTGATATCGCCATATTCGGCGGTGTTCGAGATCGAATAGCGCATGTTGGCGATGCCGCCTTCATACATCAGGTCGACGATCAGCTTCAGTTCGTGGAGGCATTCGAAATAGGCCATTTCCGGCGCGTAACCAGCTTCCACCAGGGTTTCGAAGCCAGCCTGAACCAGCGCGGTTGCGCCGCCGCACAGCACGGCCTGCTCGCCGAACAGGTCGGTTTCGCACTCTTCGCGGAAGTTGGTTTCGATGATGCCCGAACGGCCGCCGCCGACGCCGCTGGCGTAGGACAGGGCGATGTCATGGGCGTTGCCGGTCGCGTCCTGCGCGATGGCGATCAGGCAGGGCACGCCGCCGCCGCGCTGATATTCGCTGCGGACGGTGTGACCGGGACCTTTCGGCGCGATCATGATGACGTCCACGTCCTTGCGCGGTTCGATCAGGCCGAAGTGAACATTGAGGCCATGCGCGAAGGCGAGCGCCGCGCCGGGCTTCAGGTTCGAGTGAATGTCGTCGGCATAGATGGCGGCCTGATGCTCGTCAGGGGCGAGGATCATGAGGACGTCGGCCCATGCGGCGGCCTCGGCGTTCGGCAGGACCTTAAAGCCTGCACCTTCTGCCTTCTTGGCGCTCGCCGAGCCGGGGCGGAGCGCAATGGCGACTTCGGCAACGCCGCTGTCGCGCAGGTTCTGGGCGTGGGCGTGACCCTGCGAGCCGTAGCCGAGGATGGCGACCTTCTTGCCCTTGATGAGGCCGATGTCGGCGTCGCGATCGTAATAAACCTTCATGTCCGTTCTTCCTTCAGACCGTGCCTTTTCCTCGCCCTTTCAGGGGAGAGGATACGAAATCTCGGTTCGGCGGAAGCCGGACCTAGATGAAGTTGGAGAGGGGCTTTTCGCCACAGTGAGGGCGCTGCCCCCTCTCCAGCTGCGACTAGGCGGCAAAGCCGCCAAGTCTCGCTTCCTCTCCCCTGAAGGAGAGAGGATATTCAGTTCAGTTCGGCTCCTTGCCGCGGATCAGGCCGACGACGCCGGTGCGGCCGACTTCGACCAGGCCGATCTGACGCATCAGGCCCACGAAATTGTCGATCTTGTCAGTCGTGCCCGTGATCTCGAAGATGAAGCTTTCGATCGTCGTATCCACCACCTTGGCTCGGAACACGTCGGCAAGGCGCAGCGCCTCGATCCGGTCTTCGCCGGTGCCGGTGACCTTCACCAGCGCCAGTTCACGCTCGACGAAGGGGCCGTTGGCGGTCAGGTCCGTCACCTTGTGCACCGGCACCAACCGATCCAGCTGGGCGATAATCTGGTCGATCACCTTGGGTGGGCCATTGGTGACGATGGTGATGCGGCTGATCGCATGATCATGCGTGATGTCCGCCACCGTCAAGCTGTCGATATTATATCCGCGCGCGGTGAAAAGCCCCGCGATGCGAGCAAGGATACCCGCCTCGTTGGTGACCGTCAGCGACAGGACGTGCCGCTCGCTATATTCTTCCTGAATGTGCATCAGATGCTTGTCCCGTTGTCCGGTTCTTTTTCGCGCTCATGGCGCTCGGAAATCATGCCCGTAAAGGCGTAGTGCCAGCTGCCATCGTCGCGATGAGCCATGCGAACCGGAAATCCGGCAATCGCATCGAACATGCGGCTCAGATGTTCGCCCACATAGCGCGGGCTGATCAGCAGGCGGCCTATCCGGCGTTCGTGAAAATCGAAGCCCTCATCCAGGTGAACTTCCCAATCTTCATTCTCCGGATCGCTATGATCCACGGTCCAGCCTTTCAGCTCGGCCGTGCCGCTTATCCGTTCGAAGTCAAAGGGTTCGCTCACATGGATGCGGAGCTTCAGATGCCCAGTCACGCCATAACCCTCACACCAAAGCCTTTGCCTCGTCCGACATGATACCAGCGACCTGGCTGGGGTCGAGCAGCATGTCGGTATGCGCCGCGCCCGACGGGATCATCGGGAAGCAGTTGGAAAGCTTCGCCACGCGGCAGTCCACGATGACAGGGCCGGGTGTGTCGATCATCTGACGAATGCCTGCCGCCAGCTCCTGCGGCTCTTCGATGCGGATGCCGGTCCAACCATAAGCTTCGGCCAGCTTCACGAAGTCCGGCAGGCTGTCCGAATAGCTGTTGGAATAACGGCTTTCATAGGTCAGTTCCTGCCACTGGCGAACCATGCCCATATATTCGTTATTGAGGATCAGCACCTTGACGGGCAGCCGATATTGGCTCGCGGTTCCCATCTCCTGAATGTTCATCTGGATCGAGGCATCACCCGCGACGCAGACGACCAGGCTGTCGGGATTGCCGACCTGCGCGCCGATCGCGGCAGGGAAGCCATAGCCCATGGTGCCGAGACCGCCTGAGGTCAGCCACTTGTTCGGTTCTTCAAAACCGAAATGCTGCGCAGCCCACATCTGGTGCTGGCCGACTTCGGTGGTGATGATGACGTCATCGGCCGACTTGGAAGCCCGGTAGAGCTCCGCGATCGCCTCCTGCGGCATGATCTCTTCGCGGCTCTCCGGATAGGCCAGGCTGTTGCGCGCGCGCCAGCCTTCGATCCTGGCCCACCACTCGCTGAGGTCCACAGCCTTGTGACCATGGGTTTTCCACGCAGCGATCATGTCCGTCAGCGCGTTGCCGACGTCAGCAATAACCGGAAGATCGATCTCGACCGTCTTGTTGATCGAGCTGCGGTCGATGTCGATGTGGATCTTCTTGCTGTTCGGCGAAAAGGCATCGAGACGGCCGGTGACGCGATCGTCAAATCGCGCACCGATGCAGACGATCAGGTCCGCCTTGTTCATCGCCCAATTGGCTTCATAAGTGCCGTGCATGCCCAGCATGCCCAGCCATTGCGGCGAGGAAGCGGGGAAGGCGCCGAGACCCATCAAGGTCGAGGTAACAGGTGCACCAGTCAGCTCCGCCAGCTCACGCAGCAGGATCGATGCCTTGGGACCCGAATTGATGACCCCGCCGCCAGTGTAGAAGACCGGCCGTTCTGCCTTGGCCAGCATTTCGACGGCCTGAGCGATTGCAGACGCATCCGCCTTGGTTTGCGGCTTGTAACTGGCATGCTCAAAGCCAAGCGGACGGGAATAGGGCGCGGTGGCGACCTGCACGTCCTTGGGAATATCGACGACAACCGGGCCGGGGCGGCCCGTGGTGGCGATATGAAAGGCTTCGTGGATGACGCTCGCCAGCTTGGCGGGCTTCTTCACCAGATAATTATGCTTTGAACAATGGCGCGTGATGCCGACCGTGTCAGCTTCCTGGAAGGCGTCAGTGCCTATCAGCGGCGTGCCGACCTGCCCGGTGATGACGACCATCGGGATGGAATCCATCAGCGCATCGGTGATGCCGGTGACCGCATTGGTCGCGCCGGGGCCGGAGGTGACGAGAACGACGCCGGGCTTACCGGTCGAACGTGCATAGCCCTCCGCCATATGGGTCGCGCCCTGTTCGTGGCGGACAAGGACGTGGCGGATCTTCGGATGATCGAAAAGTGCGTCATAAATGGGTAGCACCGCGCCGCCCGGATAACCGAACACGACCTCGACCCCCAGGTCGATCAGGCACTCAACCAAAATGTCCGCGCCGCTCTTTTCGGCCACGATGAAATCCTTCCGCTATGCAGGTTGCGCCCTCTGCTCCAGATGAGGAGCGAAGGCAAGGTGGGTGCCTCTATTAGACATAAAATGGCTAGTCAATATCTATTCACGTAATTTAATTACGATTTTAGATGCTGAATTGTCATCAACAGGGCGTGTTTCCCTTAGCCAACTGGCTGGGGGCTGCCGCGAAAACCAGGTATATTGGCGTTTGGCATATTGCCGGGTCGCAATCCGGCCGCGCTCCAGCATCATCTCGCGGTCCATATCACCGGCAAGCCAGCTCGCAATTTCAGGCACACCGATAGCGCGCATGACAGGAAGATCGGGCGAGAGGTTGCGTGCGAGCAGGGCCTCTACTTCGGCTACGGCGCCACCCTCTACCATCTGCTCGAAGCGTTGGTCGCAACGTGCGATCAACCAATCGCGCGGGGGCAGCAGAATGAGTGGTGAAAGGCGGATCTGTTCGCCGATGCCTCCGACCTTTCGTTGCTGCCAATAGGCGAGCGGCTGGCTTGTCGAGCGCATCACCTCCAGTGCACGGGCTACCCTTGTGCTATCGGTAGGCGCCAGCCGCGCGGCAGCTGCCGGGTCCTCGATTGACAATGCGGCATGGGCGTCCGCAACGGGCATGGCGCGGACAGCGGAACGAATGGTGGGATCGATGTCCGGCACCGGAGCGATACCATCAAGCAATGTGCGCAGGTAAAGCCCCGTGCCACCGACCAGGATGGGCAGGCGTCCTTCCGCATGCGCCTTGCCGATCTCCTCGCGTGCTTCCGTCGCCCAGCGCGCAGCCGTACAGGCCTCCGCCCCGTCGATATGGCCGAAAAGGCGATGCGGGATGTCACCCATCTCCGCCTGGCTTGGGCGGGCGGAAAGTATCTGGAGATCGACATATACCTGGCTGGCGTCGGCATTGATGACGACGCCATTGGCCGCTTGAGCCAGCCGGAGTGCCAGCGCGCTCTTGCCGCTGGCGGTAGGCCCGGCAATAAGCGCGACGCGGGGGCGGGATTCGCCCACAGATGTTTCAGGAGTGTCCATGTTCGTCGCAACCTTAGTGGCAAGTGCGGCCTTGAGTCAGCGGGATATTGAAGATGCCGTGGCTCGGCTGGCGACGGCTGGCTGCGCGCCGGTGGATAGCAAGTGGCTGGATGAGGGCAAGGCTGCCGATATTTTCTTCGGCGGTGATCCTATGTTGGCCCGGGCGGCGCTAACCGGGATCGGCGACAGGATCGATGTCATCGTTCAGCTTGCCGAGGGTCGCGAGAAGAAGCTGCTGATCGCGGACATGGACTCAACGATGATCACGGTGGAGTGCATCGACGAACTCGCCGACTATGCGGGCATCAAGCCGCAGATCGCCGATATCACCGAGCGGGCGATGCGCGGCGAGCTCGACTTCGCAGGCGCGCTGCATGAGCGCGTCGCCTTGCTCAAGGGCCTCGCCGATGAAGCGATCGACCGATGCCGGACAGAGCGCGTGAGGATCATGCCGGGCGCGGGAGCACTTGTCCGTACAATGAAGGCGAGGGGGGCTGAAACCCTCCTCGTGTCCGGCGGTTTCACCCGCTTCACCGGACCCGTGGCCGAGGAAATCGGGTTTGATCGTGCGGTGGCGAATGTTCTGGAGATTGCTGATGGAGCGCTGGTTGGCACGGTAACGCTGCCGATCGTCGATGCCTCGCGCAAGCGTGCGGAACTGGAAGCCGCGATCGAAGCAGGCATTGATCGGGCATTGACGCTCGCGGTGGGTGACGGCGCCAACGACATACCTATGATCCAGGGCGCGGGGCTTGGCGTTGCCTATCATGCCAAGCCCAAAACGCGGGAAGCAGCCGCTGCGGAGATCGTCCATGGCGATCTCTCAGTACTTCTGTATGCGCAGGGCATCTCTTCGGCAGAATGGGTCCAGGCGTAGTCGCTCTCCGACAGCGGTTGGGATGGCATCTGAGGTCAGATACGAACAAGCATCCACAGCGCCATCGCAACCATCATGATGTTTTCTGTCAGGGAGACGAACCCCAACGGTACGTTGCTGCCGCCGCCGACGCACGCGCATTTCAGTTCCCGCTTGTCGATATAGACAGCCTTGAACACTGATACCGCGCCGATGCCGCCAATGAACAGCGCGACGGGGATGGAAAGCCAAGGCAGAATGCCGGTCAACATCAGCACGCCTGCGCCAAGCTCCAGAAACGGATAAGCCTTCCCATAAGGCATATATTGGCGGGCAAGCAGGTCGTAGTTCAGGAACATGGTGGCGAACCGGTCCACATCCTGAAGCTTCAGCATCGCGAGCAGCATCATCGTGACAGCAATGAAACTTTCGACGGTCATGACACTGATCAGCGGCATCGCGGTCAGCCAACTGATCGCGAGCGCCAACAGCGCGCCGACCCCAAAGACAGCGAGGACCGGGACATAGCTGGGGGCTGACGGATCAGCGACGGCCAAGCCAAAGAACCGGCGCAGATCGTCATGGCCACCGACCCGTTCGCCATCGATGAAGATTTGCGGCGTCGTCTTGACGTCATGCGCCTGTTTGAACGCCTCCGTTTCCTCGCGGCTCGTGAGCCAGCGATCCTCCACGTCGTAACCCCTGTGCCGCAATAACGAGCGCGCCTTGAGGCCATAGGGGCAAACATGGCCGGGCATCACCATCCGATAGAGGACAGCCGTTCGCGGCAAGGCGGTCGTTGCTGTTGCGCTCGTCATCATCGCTTTCTCTTGGACACTATCATTCTGCGCCCCATATGGGTTCCGTACCATGGTCCGGAGTCAAGCATGGCGATGACAATTTCTGGTCTGGCGCGCGCTGGTGGCGTGGGCGTGGAGACCGTGCGCTTCTATCAGCGGCGCGGATTACTGGAGACGCCGGATCGGGACGGCAGCGGACTGACGCGCGGCGTCCGTCGTTATGATGATCAGGATGTGCGACGTTTGAAGTTCATACGCTCGGCGCAGGCGGCGGGGTTCACGCTGGACCAGATTGGCGAGCTTCTGCGACTGGATGCCGGACAAGACAGGGCGCGTGCCAGGGAACTGGCGGCGGGGCAATTAGCTGCACTGGACGTGAAGATCGCCGAACTCCAGGCGGCGCGCGATTCGCTAAGGCGGCTCGCCAGTGCATGTCACGCATCCGATGAGGGGCCTTGTCCCATCATCTCGGCTTTCGAGGGATAGTTCTTCACCGGAACGGCTGTCAGAACCCGGCCATCAACCCGTCGATCGCCCCTTGCAGAATGTAGCTCGCGGCCAGCTTGTCGACCAACTCGCCCCGCCGCGCACGGCTCGCATCTGCTTCCAGCAAGGTGCGCGTAACCGCCTGCGTCGACCAGCGTTCGTCCCACAACAGGATCGGCAGGCCAAGATCCGCAATGTTGCGGCCGAAGGCACGGCTCGCCTGGCTGCGTGGACTCTCGCTGCCATCGAGATTGAGTGGGAGGCCGATGACGACGCCCTTCACCTGCTGCTGCTCCATGAAAGCGGCGAGCGCGACCTTGTCCTTGCTGAACTTCCCACGTGCTACCGTGTGCGCCGGACTCGCGATGGACCAACCCGCGTCGCACAAGGCAAGCCCGATCGTTTTCGTGCCAACATCCATGCCGAGCAGGCGGCCGCCGTACGGCAGCGCCTCGCGGAAGGCCGCGCGGTCGGTGGTGAGCAGCGTGCTCATTTCTTTAGGAAACTCGCCGCCCGCTGGCGCGCATCTTCCCGAACGTCACCCCAGAACAGGCCATAGTCATAGACGTGATAATTATTGCCCGGCAGCGTGAACGGCCCCATGTCCACCGGCTCCCCGATCATCAATATGCCACTGCTATCACAACGGGCTGGAACTACGCCCTTCAGCAGCCGCGGCGCTTTGCCTTCATCCCGGCCATCGATCGTACCCAGATTGGCGCTTGCCGGAGCGGCCCCGTTGAAGGTGCCGGTGATGGGATTGGTACAAAGCATATGCGTGCCCTTGCGAGGGCGGCCCGTAAAACCGCGCAAGCGCTCGAAACTTTCCACCATCGGAGCCGGATCAGCAGGCTCGGCATAGCTTTGCCAGCTGACAATGCACTGAGCCTGATCGCGCCGGGCGCAGGCGGGCAGGCCGAGGGCGGGCAAATCCGCCTCCACGGATACCGGCCAGCCAACGGCATAAACGGCCACAATGCGGGAAGCGACAGGCGTCCCCGCAACCTGATCGCGCAGCAACTGGAGCAGGTGGCGCGACCCTTGGCTGTGCCCTGCAAGGATCAGCGGACCTGTCGGGTTCGCCTTCAGAAACGTCGCAAAGCCCAGGCGCACATCGCGATAGGCCGCCGCCAATGCCTGTTCGCCAGCAGGCTTGTCGGTGAGGAATGCGCCATAATTAGCCTGCCGATAGCGCGGCACCCAGACATCGCCGACCGCATTGAAAGCGCTCGCCTGCCCCTGCACGAAACGCCGCGCAGTTGTCAGCGCATCCTTGTCGTCCAGTCGCATGTTCCAATGCGCGCCGCCGAAAGCGGTGATGTAGGAAGTCGGATGGATGAAGAACAC
The DNA here is from genome assembly GCF_055397305.1 of Sphingobium sp. TomMM7A. Lineage (NCBI taxonomy): Bacteria > Pseudomonadati > Pseudomonadota > Alphaproteobacteria > Sphingomonadales > Sphingobiaceae > Sphingobium > Sphingobium sp. TomMM7A. The sequence continues at coordinate 806,432 of NZ_AP027311.1, forward strand.
AGCCGCCTTCTGGGTGACCGCTTCATCCTTCTGTCCGGTGGGTTTCCACAAAGCCGGATTGCCTTGCGCGATGTCTGGCCTAGCGATCCACATCTTGGGATCATCATAGGCATTGGCCGGAAGCGGCGCGATCGGGGTGAAGGCTTCTCGCGGCACCATGACCGCGCGGATCAGCTGCATCCCCCAGATGCGGTAAACCAGCAATGCCGCAAGGACCAGCACGATAAGGCTGGCGACGACATAGAGGAACTTGCGGGCCAATGCTTTGCTCTCCGCCGATCGCCAGGACCCCCATGGCCTGCGTCGAACGGCGCCTGTCTGGCGCAGGCACCCCTCATGCGCAAGTGCGGACTTGAAGCGGACGTGAGCGGGTGGTAGCGGCGGCCCATGTCGATAGACCTTCAGACCGTAAAGAAGATTGCCAGCCTTTCGCGCATTTCGGTGACCGAAGCCGAAGCCGAAGCGATGGTGCCTGAACTCAACAACATCCTTGGCTGGGTGGAGCAATTGGGCGAGGTGGATGTGACCGGCGTAGAGCCGATGACCGCCGTCATCCCCAACCATCTGCGCCTGCGTGAGGATGCCGTGACCGACGGCAATGTTCGCGACAAGGTGCTGGCGAATGCCCCTCAAGCCGAACATGGCTTCTTCGCTGTGCCAAAAGTCATTGAATAACATCTGTTATTCCGTTCGCCCTGCGCTTGTCGAAGGGCTCTACTTCTCTTCAAGAAAGGACTGGGCTTCGAAAGGCTCAGCCCGACCGGGGAAAGAGTTTGACTGATCTTACCGATCTTACAGTAGCCGAAATCCGCGACGGTTTCCGCGTCGGCGACTTCTCCGCGCGCGAAGTGGCCGAGGCGTTCAACGCCAATGTCGCTGCGGCCAAGGCACTAAATGCCTTCATCGTGGAAACGCCGGAAAAGGCGCTGGCATCCGCCGATGCCGCCGACAAGGCAAAGGCTGCGGGCGAAGCGCTCAAGCCGCTGTCGGGCGTGCCGATCGGCATGAAGGACCTGTTCTGCACCGAAGGCGTGCAGACGACCGCCGCCAGCCACATGCTGGAAGGGTTCAAGCCGACCTATGAATCCACCGTCTCCCAAAAGCTGTGGGATGCGGGCGCCGGGATGTTGGGTAAGCTCAACCTCGACCAGTTCGCCATGGGCTCATCCAACGAGACCAGCTATTTCGGCAATGTGATCTCGCCTTGGCGGCGGGGCGGTGGCGATAATGCCGCGCTGGCGCCGGGTGGTTCCTCGGGCGGTTCTTCGGCGGCGATCTCCGCCCGGCTGTGTCCGGCGGCGACCGGCACCGATACCGGCGGTTCCATCCGTCAGCCTGCCGCCTTCACAGGCATCAGTGGTATCAAGCCGACCTATGGCCGCTGTTCGCGCTGGGGCATCGTGGCCTTTGCCTCCTCACTGGATCAGGCCGGGCCGATGGCGCGGACGGTGCGCGACAATGCGATCCTGCTGGAAACGATGGCGGGCTTCGATCCCAAGGATTCGACTTCGCTCGATCTGGCCGTGCCGCAGTGGGAAGCCAACCTGACGAGCAGCCTCAAGGGCAAGAAGGTCGGCGTCCCCAAGGAATATCGCCCCGATGGCCTGAACGCGGAAATCTCGGCCATGTGGGATCGGGGCATCGAATGGCTGAAGGATGCAGGCGCCGAGGTCGTAGAGGTATCGCTTCCCCACACCAAATATGCGCTGCCAACCTATTATATCATCGCACCTGCCGAGGCTTCCTCGAACCTCGCCCGCTATGATGGCGTACGTTACGGGCAGCGCGACCTTCCCGATGGGGCGGGTCTGCAGGACATGTATGCCGCCACGCGCGCCTTGGGCTTCGGGCCGGAGGTCAAGCGACGCATCATGATCGGCACCTACGTGCTGTCGGCGGGTTTCTACGACGCCTATTATACGCAAGCGCAGAAGGTGCGGGCGCTGATCGCGCGCGATTTTGAGCAGGCGTTTGAGAAGTGCGACCTGCTGCTGACGCCGACCGCGCCGAGCGCCTCTTTCGCGCTGGGGGAGAAGCAGGCCGATCCGCTCGCCATGTATTTGAACGACGTCTTCACCGTGCCTGCCTCGCTGGCGGGCTTGCCCGCGATGGCGGTGCCGGGCGGACTGGACTCGCAGGGCTTGCCGCTGGGACTCCAGATCATCGGCAAGGCGCTGGACGAGCAGACCGTGCTGAACGCAGGCTTGGCGATCGAAGAGCGCGCGGGCTTCACGGCCCGGCCGGAGAAGTGGTGGTAAACAGTCCCGTCATGCCAGTGAAAACTGGCATCTCAGGCGAGGTTGAACAACATACGAGAAAGATCCCAGCTTCCGCGGGGATGACGGTGTAGAAGATGACCGAGACAGCATACCGCATTCAGGGCGCAACCGGCGAGTGGGAGGTCGTGATCGGCCTGGAAGTCCATGCGCAGGTGACGAGCCAGGCGAAGCTCTTTTCCGGCGCGGCGACGGCATTCGGCGCGGAACCCAACACGCAGGTGTCGCTGGTTGACGCGGCGATGCCCGGCATGCTGCCCGTGCCCAACCGTGAATGCATCCGTCAGGCGGTGCGCACCGGCATGGCGATCAACGCGAAGATCAACAAATGGTCACGCTTCGATCGCAAGAATTACTTCTACGCCGATTTGCCGCAGGGTTATCAGATCAGCCAGCTCTACCACCCGCTGGTCGGGGAAGGCGAGATCGAGATTAATCTCGACGAGAAGAACCCCGACGCCGCGACCAAGCGGATCGGCATCGAACGCATCCATGTCGAGCAGGATGCGGGTAAGCTGATGCACGACCAGCACCCGACGCGCTCCTATGTCGACCTCAACCGCTCGGGCGTCGCGCTGATGGAGATCGTGTCGAAGCCCGACATGCGCTCACCGGCCGAGGCTGGCGCCTATCTGTCGAAGCTCCGCACGATCCTTCGTTATGTTGGCTCGTGCGATGGCAATATGGATCAGGGTTCGATGCGCGCCGACGTCAACGTGTCGGTGCGCAAGCCCGGCCATGAGTTCGGCACGCGAACCGAAACGAAGAACGTCAACTCCGTCCGCTTCGTCATGGCGGTGGTGGAATATGAGGCCAGCCGTCAGGTCGATGTGCTGGAAGCCGGCGGCAAGGTCGTTCAGGAAACGCGCCTCTACGATCCGGACAAGAATGAAACGCGGTCCATGCGGTCCAAGGAAGATGCGCATGACTATCGCTACTTCCCGGACCCGGACCTTCTGCCGCTGGAACTGGAAGACGCCTTCCTGGAGGAATGCCGCCAGTCCTTGCCCGAACTGCCGGATGCAAAACGCAGCCGCTATGAGGAGCAACTGGGTCTTTCGGCTTACAATGCCGCCACGCTGACCGCTGACGCCGACACGGCGCGCTGGTTCGAAGCCTTGCTGGCCGAAGCCGCGCGCATCCAGAAGAAGAGCGAGGGCGAGGTCGCCAAGGCTTCGGCCAACTGGCTGCTGTCCGAGCTATATGGCGCGCTCAACCGCCTCGGGAAGAGCCTTGAGGACAGTCCGGTCGGCCCCGAAGAGGGCGCGGAATTGCTCGCACTGGTCGCCGATGGCACGATCAGCGGCACCATCGCCAAGCAGGTATTCGAGATCATGCTCGAAACCGGCGATCGCGCGCCAAAGATCGTTGAGGAAAAGGGCCTGAAGCAGACCAGCGACACGGGCGCGATCGAAGCTGCCGTGGCCAAGGTCCTTGCCGACAATGGCGACAAGGTTGAACAATATAAGGCGGGCAAGGAAGCTCTGTTCGGTTTCTTCGTGGGCCAGACGATGAAAGCCATGCAGGGCAAGGCCAATCCCCAGGTCGTCAATGACCTCGTCCGCAAGGCGCTTGCGTAAATCGAAGCCCGCTGTCTAAACCCCTGAATGGAAAGCGGAAGCGGGGGCGCTTCCGTCCACAGGGGGTAAGACATGAAGCTACGCGGGCTGATCGCGGGACTTGCGCTGTTGGCGGCCTGCGCGCCGCTGAGTGTGCAGGCCGAAACGCTGACCAACGACATGGTCGTGTCGCTCGTTCAGGCGGGGTTGGGCGATGACGCCGTGATCGCCAAGATCAGGGCTTCGGCCGGTCATTACGCTCTGTCGACAGACGATCTGATCGCTCTGAAAAAGCGCGGCGTGCCCGGCCCGGTCATTGCCGCCATGATCCAATCCGGCGCTGAAGGCGCGGTTTCGTCCAAGGCCGTTTTCTCCGTCGACTCGCCTGACCCACTGGTTCCGCACCCATCCGGCGTGTATTTGGCAACCGACGCGCGCATGGCGCGGATCGATCCCACGACGTCGAACCAAAGTAAGACCGGTGGTATATTGGGCTACGCCTTTACCGGCGGCATCGCTTCACTCAGCATCAAGGCGGTCATCCCGAACGTTACCGCGCGGGTCCGCACCGGTCGATCGCGCCCGACATTCTATTTCTACTTCGATGAGGCGACGCGCGGCCTTTCCCAGTCAGGCGGCGGCTCATTGTGGCTGTCGGGTCCGGCAAGCGCCATCACCTCCCCCAATGAATTCAGCCTCATCCGGTTCGAGGTGAAGAAGGATCGTCGCGAAACACGCGTGGGCAGCATGAATCTGGCAGGGGCCAAGGCAGGGGTGATGGACAAGGACCGGATCCCCTTCGACTATGAACAGGTGACACCCGGAGTGTTCAAGGTGACGCCCTCATCGGACCTGCCCACGGGCGAATATGGCTTCCTCTATTCGGTAAGCGCGGGCGCTGGCCCGGGCATGTGGGGCAACGGCACGGGCTCGGCACGGATTTTCGATTTCGCCGTCCACCCGTGAATGAATGGGACGCCGCCTGAGGAGCAAGCGGCGTCCCGTCCATAAGGCTGTCCCGGGGGGCAAGACGGCCTCATGGCTGGTCTGGCGAGCAAGGAGGGGGCGCGCCCGCCAGCGTTCACTGGCATGACGGCACCACAGGAACTTTCCCGTAACCGCTCGCGTCAAAAAGCGATGTCCATTCCAACCCTTATCGTCCGTGGGCGCATCGGCGTCACATAGTCGCCGCGCAGATTAAACGGCGTGCCCAGCGAAAAGCGGTTGCCGTGGCTGTCCAGCAGATTGCTGAGCGATAGCGACAGTTGCAGCGGCCCACGCGAAACGCTCGCGCTGATTGCCGTATCGACATAATCACCTTGGTCGCGCCCAAGGATAGGACCAACGCCCAGCCGCGACTTGCCGACATATCTGGCGGACCCGTTCAGGTGCAGGGTCATATCGCCGCTCAACCGGGCTCGATAATCAATCGCGATCCGGGCGCCGAGGTTGGCGACATTGGGCAAAGTCATCGACTTGTCTGCGGCCACCAGCGCCTGCACATAGGGCGTGGCCCTTTTGAGCCGACTGTCGTTATAAATAAAACTGCCATCGATGCTCAGCGTCGGGAGCGGCCGTACAATGATGCGGCCTTCGACGGTAAATATGCGCCCGTCACCAATATTGGCCGTGGCTGGCAGGCCGATCCTGTCGATCACATCCGCCTGAATATCGCGCCAGTCCGTATAGGCGAAATTCCCGCTGATCGCGACCAGTTCGCCGCCGGAAACGCCCTTGCGAAATCCGAACTCCAGCGTCGATGCCCGGTCGTTGCTGAACCGCCTCACATGCTGGTCATCCACCGCCAGCCCGCCCGGCCGAAACCCTTGCTGATAACGGGCGTAGAGGGTCAGGCCCGGAATCGCATCGCTCAGCAGGGAAAGGGACGGCAGGAAGATCGTCTCATGCCGCTTCGCCTCTGCTTCTGCTCGCGCGATATCGGCACTGGCCAGCAGAGCGACCGGATCGACTGCCTCGCCTGACAGGCTGCTGTTCGTCAACCGACCGCCCAAGGTGGCGACCAGCCCTGCCACGGGTTCAAAGGACGTCTCGCCAAATATCGTCGCTTCCCGGATGCGATTGCGAACTCCGGTGGCGACTGCCGGAGTGCCGCTGCCGTATAGCGGGACGCCCGGAATGATCTCATCCTCCACGAAGCCAGGGCCGAAGGAAGCCAGCGACCGGCTCAATCGCGATACGCTTTCCAGATAGGAGAGGCCGACGACCCAGCCGAGGCCATTTTCCCTGTCCCGCGTCAGGCGGTTTTCCGTCGAAAAGATGGAAACCCGATTATGCTGGGTGAACAGCGCAGGCGGCGTGGAGGGCTGCGTCGCGTCATAGCTTTCGGTCAGACTGTTACGGACATAGCCGGTCGACGACACGAAGCGCAGATCATCCCATTGCCTCTCGATACGCACATTGCCCAGCGCATAGTCAGAGGACGAGGGTTGCGCCAAACTGGACCTCCGGTCGAGGGGACCCGCCGTCCGATCGGCATATTGCGCATCATCCCCGTTGATCCGCTGGTAGAGCCCCGTGAGGTCGATCACCCAATCCTCATTGGGCGCAAAGCGCAGGGCGGCGCGGCCACCATATATATCCGTTCGGTTGACGTCATTGCGTCGGCGCTGGAGGTCATCGATATAGCCGCCCTCCCGGACGCCGTAGCCGACAACGCGCAGCGCCAGCCGTTCCGGGACGATCGGGACGTTCAACGTCGCGGAAACATCACCTCCCGGATCGCCATGCTGAGTGAAGCTTAGTCCGGTGGACAGCTGCCCGCCGATCCGTGCCAGATTCGGCGGATTGGGCACCAGACGGATTATCCCGCCCAGCGACCCCGCACCGTACAGCGTGCCCTGCGGCCCTTCCAATACTTCGACGCCCTGCATGTCATAGAGGCGCAGGTCAGGATCAGGCGCCGCATAGTTGAGGCGCATGTCGCCAAGATATTGCCCTGTGGTCGCCTGCGTCGGACCAGCGATGGCAGAATCGGCGATCGCGCGCAGGAACAGCTTGTTACGGCCCGGACCCGCATGGGTGGAACTCAGGCTGGCGACCCGGCTCAGCAGAGTTGCGGTGCCAGCCGCCGCTTCCGCGCTGGTGAGCGGGGCATAGTCCAGGGCTTCCACGACGCCGGGATAGCGGGGCAACGGGACGTCGCGCTTGGAGGCTGTGACGACGATCTCGGCGGACGGCGGCGGCTCGGGAATTGCTGACCTGGCGCGGGCGGCAACGGCCGGCGCAGGCGTCACAGGCGCGCGGACGATGCGCCATGTGCTGGCGTTTATCCGCTCGGCACGAGCATTGGTCCCGCGCAGGAGTCGGCGCAGGGCCGTCTCAACCGACAAACGGCCTTCGATCGCGGGCGTGGCAAGCCCTGCGAGCGACTGGTCCGACATGCCGATAGAGGCGCCCGTCTGACGGCCAAGCACGACGACAGCTTCGCCCAGCCGGGACGGGGCGATGCTGATCATCTGCCTGTCCGCAGCGTTCGCCGGGGATGTGGCTGCAACGGCTAAGGCAGTGACGATAAGGACGTCAGCGGAGCGAGCCATCCTCTTCCTTCAGCAGCCATCCGTCACCTTGTCGCACGGCCGAAAGACCCATGAGCGGAGCGGCGGCTGCGAAAAAGCGCGGCAAGTTCCGGTCCAGCCGGATCGTGCCCGTAAACCGCGTGCCGCCTGCCGCAGGCGTCGTATCCAGCTTCACTCCCAGCGATCGTGCGATGTCCGCGCTGATCTGCGCCACCGGCATATTATCGTAACTCAGCCGCCCTTCGCGCCAGCTTGCCACGCTATCGGGCGCGATGGTCATAAGGCGGACGCCGGTTGCGTCGCTGGACAACCCTCGGCCTGCGGGCAGGGCGATCGCCTGCCCTTGCGGATCGAAGATCACCTTGCCCTCCGCAACGCCGATCCGTGTCGCATTGCCGCTATGGACGATGTTGAAGATGGTGCCCGCATCCTCGAACACGGCTTTGCCCACGGTTACCCGGAACGGATCACTGCTGTCATGATGGACGGTAAAGGCGGCCTCGCCGCCATCGAGCGCGGCGAAGCGATCATTCTCATGATCGAGGCGCAACGTCGAACCACCGTTCAGGTCTATGCGCGTGCCGTCGTCCAGGACGATGTTGCGCACCTCACCCGGACGGGTGGTTACGGTATAGATGTCGCTCCTCGTCCAGTTGCCGATGGAGACGGCCGCCACGATTGCAGCGGCTATCGCACCTGCTGCAATCCAGCGTCCGGGGTGCGATCTGGGCGTCCCCGGATCATTAGCGGCGGCACGCGTGGCTTCGGGGGTCGCCATGATGACATCGAGTCTGGCATCAACCGCTACCACGGCATCATAGGCTGCTGCATGCGCCGGATCAGCCTCCAGCCAGACGGTGAAGGCGTCCCATTCGACAAAATCGGGATCGCGCGTTCGGATAACCCATCCGAGCGCCTCCTCGTGAAGCATGGCATTCGCCCCGGTCATATATTGCCCCTTACCGGGCGAGACGCCGCCACGCCGATCATTCCGTATCCAGCCTCTGCTTGAGGACGGTCAGCGCGCGATAGGCCTTCTGCAAGTCCTTCTCCACAGTCGTCAGGCTGACCCCCAGTTCCTCGGCGATCCCCCGCTGTCCGACGCCTTCGATCCGAAATCGACGAAACACCAGTTCAACGCGTGGCCCTAGCTCGCGCAGCACCTCCTGCGCATTCTCCACGATCTCGGCCAGGATCAACCGTTCATCAACGGCCATGTCCTCGCCCGGATCGGCCATGAGGCCGCCAGCGCTCTCCGCCCAATCCTGCTCCCGCTTTCCCCGGCGCGTGCTGGAACGATAACGGTCCAGCATCAGATTGTTGGCCGCGCGATACAGATAGGGCAGGGGGTCAGCGACTGGACCAACATCCCTCGCTTCCAGCTTCATCCACATGTCCTGCATCAGATCCTCTGCATCGTCCCCCGCGCCACGCGCGCGCAGGAAGCGCAGCAGCGCGCCCCGGTTCGCCAGAAATATCGCAGATAGGCCGCTGGCCATGCCGTTGTGGGTCCAGTGCAGGTGAGGCCGCCCGAAATAGATGGCTCCACAGGTCTTTGGCAATGGACAAGCGAATAGCCACCGCCGGGATTGTTCTCAAAGCGCCACTGCTCTAGCGCAAATCGGGTGAGTGACCGGAGGCAGGATGCAGGCGACCACGCAGGCTGACGTAAGGGCAGCGACGGCGACAGGCATGAATCCGGAGAAGTTGGATCTGCTCGCCACATCGCTGCACGAAAAATATGTAGCGACCGGCAAGCTGCCTCATTTGCGTCTGCTTGTCTCGCGCGACGAGCGCGTTCTGCTGTCGCATGTCAGTGGCGTCGCACGCGCCAGCCAGGAACTGCTTGAGAAAGACTCGCTGTTCCGGATCGCGTCGATGACGAAGCCGGTCACATCGGTCGCTTTCATGATGCTGGTCGAACAGGGGCTGGTCGGGCTGGACGATCCCGTGACGGATGTCCTGCCGGAATTTGCAAATCTCTCCGTGGGACTGGATCGGACGCCCTTAAAGCAACCGATGCGAATGATCGACCTGCTCCGCCATACGTCTGGGCTGACCTACGGCCTCCAGCGGCAGACGATGATCGACGCCGAATATCGTAGATTGGGGCTCGACGAGTTTCAGCAGAAGCGCACTTCCGACGACTTCATAGCGGCATTGTCCCAGCTACCTCTGGAATTTTCTCCCGGTGAGCGCTGGAATTACTCGGTCGCGACCGACGTTCTGGGCGTGGTGGTCGAACGGCTGAGCGGCCTTGATCTGGACAGCTTCTTCACTCAGCGCATTTTCCGTCCACTCGGGATGACCGACACGTTTTTCGAGCTGCCCGGCGACAAGGTAGAGCGGATGACCGACGCATGGCAGCTGCGTCCCGACGGCGGCCTGTCGCTCTACGATCGTGGCGCGCGCAGCGGTTGGCGGCGAAGTTTGAAGCTGCGCTCCGGCGGAGGCGGTCTCATATCGACCGCGGACGACTATCACCGCTTTGCCCGGATGCTGTTGCGGGGCGGTGAGCTGGACGGGACGCGCTTGCTCAAACCGCAGACCGTTGCGGCCATGCACGCAAATCACCTTCCAGGCGGGGGCGATCTTGCCCGCCATTCCTTGTCCCTGTTCAGCGAGGCGGATTATGCGGGGGTAGGTTTCGGGCTGGGCTTGGCCACTGACCTTGCGACCCGAGAATATTTTTGGGGAGGCCTGTTCTCCACCTTCTTCTTCATCGACCCCATGGAAAAAATCATCGGGTTGCTGATGACGCAGCATCTGCCGTCGAACAACTATCCGATCCGCCGGGTACTGCGCGATGGCGTGCGGGCAGCGATTGCGACCCGCAAGGCCTGAGCAGATGAGATCCGCTTCATCTCGCATTCGCTCAAACCGAAATTTGCACCTTCATGCATTGCCGCTATGCTGGTGAGCGGGGGATGAAATGCACAGAATGAGGCACGAGATTGACCGTCAAGGGTAAGCCGATGCTGAAGGATGTAGGTGATCGTCCGCAAACCTATTCCAGCCCCGCCATCATCGAACGGCGCAAGCGCATTCTGCAAGAAACGCGAAAAGTAATCGCTGAACAGGGCATCGCCGCCTTCAGCATGAACGAGATTGGGCACCGCGCGGGCGTTGCCAAGCGAACACTCTATAATGCGTTCCAGACCCGAGAACGGATGATCGCGGCGGCGATCCAGGAATATTTCGACGAATATGTGAGCAATCTCTCCTATGTCAGCGCCCCTGGCACGATGGAACATAATATCGAGCGCATGATCTCGGTCCTTCAACGCAACGCAAAGCTGCGGAATTACGTTAAGGCGGTCATGTCCCTCTATTTCAGTTCCGATGTCGATCACGATATCTGGACCGCCATCCACGCGCCCGCCGTCCATCATAATCGCAGCTGGATCGCAGCGCTTGATGCGAAAAAGCAGCTCCAGCCATGGGTCGATGTCGATAAGCTTGTCGATGATCTGGTGCGGTTCGAATTCGCGACGATCAACGAATGGGCGCAGGGCCGCATCGCTGACGATGAAGTCATCGTCCGGCTTGTTAGCAGCTATCTGGGCTGCCTCTCGGGCGCGCTGAAAGGCAACGCCCGCAAGGATGTAGAGACGCTTCTTAAGGACATCGCTGAACGCGGCGTGGATGCGATCCCTGTTCCCCATAGCGCAAAGGCGATAGCAGCTTAAACTTCTGCTTCCGGTTCACGGGGCAGAGACAACGACTTTCAGCCAAATCTTCCCCACGCTACTGGACCGTGGAACTGCCAGCTTTGCCCAAGGATGGGGCGACAAAAAAGATCAAATGGCGCCCAAAACCGCGCCGTGAATATTGGAGAGTATGTCTGATGCAAAATGAACAACTGGCGACGATCGCCGTGCTGGGCGGAACAGGCAAGGAAGGCGGCGGGCTCGCGCTGCGCTGGGCGCACAAGGGGCACAGGGTCATCATCGGCAGTCGCACGGCCGAACGAGCAATGGAAGCCGCCGCGCAGATGAACGAGGTGCTTGGCGACAACCGGGTCACCGGCGCCCCCAATGCAGAGGCTGCCGCGCAGGGTGAGATCGTCGTTCTAGCCGTCCCCTACGCCGCGCAGCAGTCCACCGTGCAAGAGGTCGCAACGGCGCTGACAGGCAAGATCCTCATCGACGTCACCGTACCCCTGATGCCGCCCAGGGTCAGCCGCGTACAGCTTCCCAATGGAGGATCGGCGGTGGAGGCTGTGCAGAAGATGCTGGGCGAGGGCGTTCGCGTCGTGTCCGCCTTCCAGAATATCAGCGCCCATCACCTCACTAAGCTGGACGAAGATGTGGAATGCGACGTCCTGGTGTGCGCTGACGACCCCGACGCCGCTGATCAGGTAGTCGCACTGGCGCAGGAAATCGGCCTACGCGCCTGGAACGCCGGGCCGCTCTGCAACTCAGTCGTGGCGGAAGGCCTGACCTCCGTCCTCATCGCGCTGAATCGCAAATATAAGGTCCCGGGTTCGGGTATCCGGATCACGGGCGTCTAAGGAGAAAGCGCGGCTCGCCATGTCAAACCGACGATGGCGAAATATGGTGAGCCCTGCTGGATTCGAACCAGCGACCTACTGATTAAAAGTCAGTTGCTCTACCGACTGAGCTAAGGGCCCTCTCATGCGAGGTCCGCACGCACTAGAGGCCGTTATGCGACTGGTCAACCTCTAGGGCGCAGCAAAACTTGTGCTTTTCGCAACCTCGCCCGCAGCTGCCGGATGGACAGGCCGGAAACCGGATCTCGCCAAGCCGGTGCGATCGCGCAAAGCGGTGACAGCACGAAATCGCGCGCCCGAAATGCGGGGTGCGGAATGTCCAGCGTCCTGCTCTCCCAGCGCCCGCCGGACCACAGGATGATATCGATATCGATGCTGCGCGCCCCCCAGCGGCGATGGCGGCGCCTGCCAAGTCCCGCTTCAATCATCTTGAGAGCGCTCAACATTGCCTGCGGTGGCAAGTGGCTCTCGATCAACAAGGCGCTGTTCGCATACTCCCGCAACGAAGGCCCGATCGGCGATGACGTCAATGTCGGCGCCATCGCAAGCACCCGGCCAACCCGCTGCAAGCGGGCCGCAGCTTCCTGCACCAGCATCTTGGGCGTCCGCTTCCCCGACAGCGGCCGGTTCGACCCTAGTGCAAGCGCGTAAACATGAAGAGTGCTTGTCTTGACCATCGCACTGCGCCTAACCGCTACGCATGACGCTGCAAAGCCCCATAGCTCATGCGGAAGCTCCGCTCGATTGTCCGCTCTGCCCGCGCCTCGTCGCTCTGCGCGAGGAATGCCGGACCCAGCATCCAGACTGGTGGAACGCTCCCGTGCCTGCCTTCGGCGATCCGCTCGGCCGCATCGTCATCGTCGGCCTGGCTCCCGGCAAGCAGGGGGCCAATCGCACCGGCCGGGCGTTCACTGGCGATTTCGCTGGCAATCTTCTCTTCGCGACGCTGCTGAATGTCGGCCTAGCCCAGGGCACCTATGAGGCTCGGCCCGATGATCAGCTCGTCCTGAACGACGCCATCATCCTCAATGCCGTGAAATGCCTCCCGCCGCAGAATAAGCCCGTACCGCAGGAAGCGCATAATTGCCGCATATTCCTGAAGTCCGCAGTGGAAGCACTGCCCAACGCACGGATATTCATCGCGCTTGGCGAAGTCGCGCATCAATCGGTCGTGAAGGTGCTGGGCGGCAAGCTCCCAAAGGCGCGCTTCGCCCATATGGCGGAACATCGCATGCCAAGCGGCAAGATCGTGCTCGACAGCTATCACTGTTCCCAAAGAAACATAATGACCGGCCGCCTGACGAATGAGATGTTTGCGGCCGTATTCGAAAGGGCAGTGACGCTGCTCTGACGCGGGCTGCTCAGCTTATCAGATAGTCGAGATAAGCACCTTCCGGCGGCCCATCCATCGCGTCCATCATTGGCCCGAACAGCCCCTTGTCCAGCATCGGCCCCGCCGCCTTGTGCGCATTGACATCAGCCCAGCGCTCGATAAAAATGAAGCGGCGTTCATTCCCCTGGTCGCGCAGCATCTCGACACCCTCGCAACCCGGAAGCGGGCGGACGGCGGCGGCAAGCGCGCGAAGGGCGCTTTCCAGCGCGGCGTCCGATCCCTCTCGGGCGTGCATCACATAATGGCGTGCTACCGTCATGGCGTCATTCTCCCAATCAAATGTCTTGTGCGATCCGCGAATAGAGCTCTGGCCGCCGGTCGCGGAAGAACCCCATGCCTGCCCGATGCTTGCGCGCCTGGGCCAGATCGATCGTGGCGACCAGCGCGCCACTGTCCTTTGCGTCGGCTTCCGCCGCGAAATCGCCCCACTCATCGCTGATGAAGCTGTGGCCGTAGAATTTCTGGCCTTCCTCGTCGCCAATCCGGTTCGCCGCGATGACCGGCATACAATTGCTGACGGCATGGCCGATCATCGCCCGGCGCCACATGCGGCTCGTGTCCAGATCCGCATCATAGGGTTCAGATCCGATCGCGGTAGGGTAGAAGAGCAGCTCGGCCCCCATCAGCGCCATGACCCGCGCCGCCTCCGGATACCATTGGTCCCAGCAGATGCCGACGCCGATCGTGCCGTAGCGCGTCTCCCACACCTTGAATCCGCTATTGCCGGGACGGAAATAATATTTTTCCTCATAACCCGGCCCGTCCGGAATGTGGCTCTTACGATAAACGCCCATGATCTCGCCTTCATCATCGATCATCGCGAGAGAATTATAATGATGCTGGCCGTCGCGTTCGAAAAAGCTGGTGGGAATATAGACACGCTCCGCCTTTGCCACCTTGCGCATCTCGGCCACGGCGGGATGTTCGCCGATCGGCTTGGCATTGGCGAACAGGGCCTCATCCTCGACCTTGCAGAAATAATGCCCTTCGAACAGCTCGGGCGGCAGGACGATCTTCGCGCCCCGTGCCGCTGCCTTCACCACATGGTCCGACACCATGGCGACATTGTCATCCAGATCCTCTGAAAAGGCGAGCTGAAGGGCGGCAACGGTGACTTTGGTCATATCCTCGGTGGTCCTAGAGGCGAATGCCCAATCGGGCGGTGATGGCGACGGTTGCGAGATAGAGAAGGATCGTCATTGCGCAACCGGCGATCAATGCTGGGGGAAAGGAAATGCCCCGCCGCAGCAGCGCGGGGATCAGCAGGAACATGGGCAGGGACGGCAGGACATAGTAAAAGGTCGCCTCTGCATGCCGCGCCATATTCTCGGCATCGGGCTTGTCATTCCACAGCCATATCATCCCCAGAACCGAAATCAGGGGCAGGGACGCGATCAACGCGCCCAGCGCCGGATAGCGCCGGGACACGACAGACACGATGGCGATGATGACGCCCGACAGTAGCGCGCGTATCGCCAGCATTCCGCTCATCATGCCGACGGCATCTGCTGGCTGCAACAATGGAAACTGCCGCCGCCCGACAGGATGGCGTCGCTGCGGAGCCCGATGATCTCGCGATCGGGGAAGAACGGCTTGATCGCGTCCAGCGCCGCCTGATCATTGGGCTTGCCATAGACGGGCACGATGACGGCAGCGTTGCCGATATAGAAATTCATGTAACTGGCGGGGATCACTTCACCATCCACCAGCACGCGGCCGGGGGAGGGGATGGACGCCACCTCGACGCCGAACGCCTTGGCGCGGGCGCGGGCGTCGGCATAGATGGCGGCGTTCGGATCATCATCCGTGCTTGCTTCGGGCAATGCCAGCACCCCCGGAGCAACGAAGCGCGCCAGATTATCCACATGGCCGTCCGTATGGTCGTTCAGCAACCCGTCGCCCAGCCACAGCATGTCGGACAGCCCCAGCGATCCCGCCAGCAGCGTTTCTATCTTGCCGCGATCCAGGTCCGGATTGCGATTGGGATTGAGCAGGCATTGCTCGGTCGTCACGAACAGGCCGGTGCCATCCGTGTCGACGGCGCCACCTTCGAATATCCAATGCTGCGAGGATGTCGGCAATCCGGTGGTCGCGGCCAGACGCGCACCGATATCTTCATCGCCCGGCATCTGATATTTGCCGCCCCACCCATTGAAGCCGAAATCGACAAGGGCGCGCTCGCTTCCGCGCATCACTGCGATCGGCGCCGTGTCCCGCAGCCATACGTCGCCCAGCTTCTGCACGACGATCGTCACATCCGGTCCAGCCAGCGATCGCGCCACTGCCGCGTCGCCCTCATTGGCGCAGACCAGCCGCACCTCTTCACCCCTGCCATCGGCATGAAGCGCCCTGGCAAAGGCAGCGATTTGCACCCGCGCATCTTCAAACGCGTCCGGCCATTCCTCCGGATAAGTGGGAAAGCCGATCCAGGTCCATTTATGCGGCGCCCATTCGGCAGGCATACGGAATGTCATCGGCTTTCTCCTGCTGAGATGGCGTTGTCCCCTGCGCTCTACAGGATTGCGGTCAGTGTGACAGCGCCAAATTCAACGGCGTCAGCCCATTATCTGCGCCGCCCACTGGTCGAGCAACTTGAATCCAAGGGCTACCTCGAAACTCAATCCCGCATATATATCCTGACGCCAACGGACCATGGCATCCCGCTTGCCCAGCCCTTCCACGATGACCTGCACCTTCATGTTTTCCCGAAGCTCATTCGCCTCGTCGAGGACCTTGATCCCGAACAACGAAATGTCCTGCATCATACAGGAATGCGTGCCGGTGATAGCGGATACGGTAATAGGCATGACGATGTTCAGCCGAACGGCTTCCCGTTCGCTGCGACCCTGCCTCTGTTCCGCGATGATGGTCGAAATGGCGATATGCTCTTCGAACAGCAAAGACACATGATCGCCCATGTTCATGCCGACGACAGCCGAAACGGAAAAACCGTTTCGCAGCCCCAGCGTGACGCTTTCGCCCGCCGTCATCGGCAGGCTCGTGCGCACGAGTGCTTCACGCGGTGACAGCGAATGGACGACGCACAGGCATTCCTTGTGCGCCGTCACCAACTTGCCGACATGCAAGATTGTGACTGACTTGTTGACTTCCACGACCCATCCCCATTTTTTTATCGTTACGTGTCCGATTCTTCGGACATTGTGGTCATAGGGATCAAGTTTCCGTAAGGGAAATAATTAACCGGCTGGCCTTGTTGGATAATTGGGCAGCGCGCAGCTGGATGTTCTGCATCGGATCGGGTGAAAAATAGCGTGTCGGTCGCGCTTAATGATGCTGATTGCTGACTCGACTTTTGTCCCGGATCGCGCGGAATTCGTCCCCTGCCATCCAGTTCGGCCACTCGGTGGTGTTCGCCAGTGCCCTGCCGACCTCGTAGTAAAGTTTGAGGTCAGCCTTCACGCCGCTCCAGTCCCATTTTGGATCATATTCGTCCTTTGGGCTGTGGTAACGATGCTCTTCATAATCCTTCGCCGCTGCCGCGCCCGCTTCAATCCCGCCCTTCGCCAGGTCTTGCCCCCCTTCGAAATAGAGCATGGGCACGCCATGTTTGGCAAAGCTGAAATGGTCGGATCGATAGTAGAATCCTTTTTCCGGTGTGGGCTCCAGGCTGGCTACACGCTTCTGGGCGGCCAGGGCACGATCCAGATAGGCGTCCAACTGCGATTTGCCCTTGCCGATCACCACGACGTTTTTCGCCAGCCCTGCCATGCTGAGTGCGTCCATGTTGACGCCGCCCACTGTCTGCTTCAGCGGAAAGATGGGGTGGTTCCCGTAATAGGCTGATCCCAGAAGCCCGGACTCCTCGGCTGTCACCGCCAGGAACACCTGACTACGCGCGCTCGGCCCAGCTTTCACATTCGCCTCCGCCAGCGCGACCAGCGCTGCCGTCCCGGTCGCATTGTCGATGGCGCCGTTGCAGATGTCGTCGCCATCGGGCGCGGCCTCGCAGCGACCCAGATGGTCCCAATGCGCCGCATAGAGCACATATTCATCAGGTCGCGTCTTGCCCGGCAGCAGAGCCACGAGATTCTTGGACATGTGCTTGCGGATGGCATTGTCAAAGGACACGCTCGCCTTGATGCCCTTCAACGGCACCGCCTTGAACCCGCGCTTCTTCGCCGCCGCGCTCAATTTATTCAGATTAAGGCCTGCGCTCGCCATCAGCGCCGCAGCCTTGTCCTTCTGCATCCAGCCGATAGCCGCCGATTGTTTTGCATTGCCGTCCGCGCTGTCCGCGACATGCTGCGCCCCTGTCCAGCTCGATTGAACGACGTTCCAGCCATAGGCGGCGGGCATAGTGTCATGGACGATGATCGCAGCCGCTGCGCCCTGCCGCGCGGCCTCTTCGAATTTGTAGGTCCAACGGCCATAATAGGTCATGGCGCGGCCATTGAACGGCCCGCTCAGGCTCGGGCTCTGATAATCCGGATCGTTGACCAGAATGATGACCGTCTTGCCCCGGACGTTCACCCCGGCATAGTCGTTCCACTTCTTTTCAGGCGCTTTGATGCCATAGCCGACGAATACGACCGGGCTATCCTTGACCTCGATGTGCGGCGCAGCCGTGCGGTAGGTGGCGATCACCATCTGCGATCCATAATCGGCCGAAACCGGCCCCTTGCCGCCAATGAAATGCAGCGGCGAAACATTCTTCGCCGCGATCTCCACCAGCGGGACATCCTGGAACCAGCTGCCCTTGTTGCCCGGCTTCAGCCCGATCGCCTCGAACCGCCGCACCAAATAGGAAAGCGTCTTCTCCTCACCCGCAGTCCCCGGCGCCCGCCCTTCATAGGCGTCCGACGAAATTTCTTTCACCACCTCTTTCATGGTTTCGATCGACGGACTGATGTCCGACGGCGCAGCCGCCGCGGCACTGCCAGCAACTAGGGCCATCAGCGAAATTGAAATAAACGAACGCATCGCAACAGCCTTGAAAAGGGAAGGACGCAGCATTTCTGCCAGCAGCCCTCACACGGTACAAGGCTTGTTGAACAAACAAAAAAGGCGGCCCCGAAGGACCGCCTTTCCGTACATTATGACCCTAGCTGATCAGCGCGAATAGAATTCGACGACCAGATTGGGTTCCATCTTCACCGGGTAGGGCACTTCGTCCAGCGACGGGACGCGGACATAGGTGACCTTGGCCGCGCCATCGGGCGACACATAGTCAGGGATGTCGCGCTCGGGCAGGCTCTGTGCTTCCAGAACCAGCGCCATTTCCTGCGCCTTCTTGCCCAGGGTGATTTCGTCGCCCGGCTTAACCAGACGGCTTGCGATGTTGCACTTCACGCCGTTCACATAGACGTGACCGTGCGAAACCAGCTGACGCGCCGACCAGATGGTGGGCGTGAACTTGGCGCGATAAACTACTGCGTCCAGGCGGCGCTCCAGCAGACCGATCAGGTTCTGGCCGGTGTCGCCCTTCATGCGGGCGGCTTCGGTGTAGTTCTTCTTGAACTGCTTTTCGGTGATGTCGCCGTAATAGCCCTTCAGCTTCTGCTTCGCCTTCAGCTGGATGCCATAATCGGACATCTTGCCCTTGCGGCGCTGACCGTGCTGGCCGGGACCATATTCACGCTTGTTGACCGGGCTCTTCGGGCGACCCCAGATGTTCTCGCCCATGCGGCGGTCGAGTTTGTACTTCGCGCTGGAACGCTTCGACATGATAATTCCTTACAATCGCTAACAACGTTTGTTCACCCTCCTGATCCGAAAACCGGTTCCCACTTTTCGGGGAGGGTGAAAGTTATTCCCGGTCCTCGCCTGCTTACCATAAAGGGGCAGGGCCGCCGCTTCACCGGGGTGCGGGGCCAATCACGAAGGCGCGCCTATGAAGAAGGCAAAGTGGCATGTCAACCCTCGACAGCTGCCCT
This sequence comes from Sphingobium sp. TomMM7A, assembly GCF_055397305.1. Lineage (NCBI taxonomy): Bacteria > Pseudomonadati > Pseudomonadota > Alphaproteobacteria > Sphingomonadales > Sphingobiaceae > Sphingobium > Sphingobium sp. TomMM7A. The sequence continues at coordinate 825,603 of NZ_AP027311.1, forward strand.
CGGCGCGCCTAGTCAGCATCGCCATGGACCCCGAAAACTACACCAGCATGGCGCAAGTCCGGACCGGCGTGGATGAAATCGACCGTCAGCTCGTTGCGCTGCTCGCTCGACGCTTCGCCCACATGCGCGCGGCCGCCCGTATCAAGCCGGAAAGAAGCGCCGTCCGCGACGAAGCGCGTAAGGCGGAGGTCATCGACAATGTTCGCGCTGAAGCTGCTCGTTTAGGCGTCCCCGCCGACATTCTCGCTGCTTTGTGGGATCAGTTGGTGGAAGCTTCGATCGCCTATGAAATGAAGGAATTCGATCGCCTCAAGGCTTAGCGTGATCGCGGATTGCTCAAGGCGGAAAGTACGCCGCGCAGCGTCCGCACCTCCAGATGGTTCCAGCCGGGCTTCGTCAGCAGGTTCCGCAACGTCCGCTTGGTCGCAGGTGCCCGATCGGGCGGGAAGAAATAGCCCGCACCTTCCAGCAAAGTCTCGAACTGGTTTATCATCCCTTCCAGTTCCACCTGTGGCGCCGGTTCGCCAAGGTCGACGACCGTCGGCTGTTCCAACTGGGCCTGTTTCGACCATTCATAGGCGCACAGTATGACCGCCTGCGCCAGGTTCAATGATCCGAATTCAGGATTGATCGGCACCGTCAGGATCTTGCGCGCGAGCGCCACATCCTCCGTTTCAAGCCCTGACCGCTCCGGCCCGAAAACATAGGCCGCCCTTCCTATGGCCTCGTGAATTTCGCGTGCCGCTTCTTCCGGCGTCACCACCGGCTTGGTCACGCCCCGCTTGCGCACCGTGGTCGCATAAACGTGCGAGCAATCCGCGACGGCGTCGGCAAGGCTTTCAAAAACCTCCGCCTTGTCGAGCACGACATCGGCTCCCGCCGCCGACGGGCCAGCATCAGGATTGGGCCACCCATCACGCGGGCTGACCAGTCGCATCTCGGTAAGCCCGAAGTTCAGCATGGCCCGCGCGGCCTTACCAATATTCTCGCCGAGTTGCGGGCGCACGAGGACGATGACGGGGCGGGGGGCTGAAGGCTCTGACATTATCCCGTTTGCTCTGAAAAGTGGCCGAGCTTATCGCAGCTCGTTATCGAAGGTTTTTTGCGAAGTGACGAATGGGCAGCTGGGGTAGCCGCCCTCACTCACTCCCAACCTCTTTCACCGAGCCCGCGAAATCCTCGAAGTCCTGAGCATCGGTGAAGTCCTTATACACGCTGGCGAAGCGAATATAGGCGACGCTGTCGAGCCGTTTGAGGCCTTCCATCACCATCTCGCCGATCGCGCGCGCAGGCACTTCGCCGTCACCGCTGGTTTCCAGTTGCCGTTGGATGCCGGAGATCAGTTTTTCCAGCCTGCTCGGATCGATTTGTCGCTTGCGACAGGCGATGTCGATGGAGCGCGCCAGCTTGTCGCGGTCGAACGCTTCCTTGCGCCCCTCGCTCTTCACCACCCATATGTCGCGCAACTGGATGCGCTCGAACGTGGTGAAGCGCGCGCCACAGGCTTCGCACTGTCGTCTGCGGCGAATGGCGGCGCCATCTTCGGTGGGGCGGCTATCTTTTACCTGACTGTCGTCGTGAGCACAGAAGGGGCAACGCATTCAGTAATAAGCTCCGTTCGTTCGGATGAGTCGAGACACGAGATGGCACAGCCGCCGCGCCTCGACCACCCCTGACAGAACGAAGCGATCAGCCTTCGTAGATCGGGAAGCGGGCGCAGAGTGCCGAAACGCGTTCCCGAACATTGGCTTCAACCGCAGCGTCGCCATGCTCGCCATGATCGCGCAAACCTTCCAGAACATCAGCGATCATGTCGCCAATCGCCTCGAACTCAGCCACACCAAAGCCGCGCGTCGTACCGGCGGGCGAACCCACGCGAATGCCGCTGGTCTTGGTCGGGGGCAGCGGGTCGCCCGGCACGCCATTCTTGTTGCAGGTGATGAAGCTGCGCTCCAACGCCTCGTCAGCATCCTTGCCCGAAATGCCGTAGGGACGCAGGTCGATCAGCGCCAGATGCGTGTCCGTGCCGCCCGAAACGACGGCAAGGCCGCGCTGCTCCAGCTTGCCCGCGAGCGCCTTGGCATTGGTCACGATCGCTTGAGCATAGGTCTTGAACTCAGGCCGCAGTGCTTCGCCGAAAGCGACCGCCTTGGCGGCGATGACATGCATCAGCGGGCCACCCTGAAGGCCGGGAAACACTGCCGAATTGATCTTCTTCGCAATGGCTTCGTCATTGGTCAGGATCATGCCGCCCCGTGGCCCGCGAAGGGTCTTGTGCGTGGTCGTCGTCACGACGTCGGCGAAACCGAAAGGCGTCGGGTGCGCGCCACCGGCGACGAGGCCTGCAAAGTGCGCCATATCGACCATCAGCAACGCGCCCACCTTATCCGCGATCGCACGGAACCGGGCGAAGTCGAGGTGACGCGGATAAGCCGATCCTCCCGCGATGATGAGCGTTGGCTTGGCTTCGATCGCCTGGGCTTCGAGGGCGTCATAGTCGATGACGTGCGTATCCTCGCGCACGCCGTACTGCACGGCGTTATACCATTTGCCCGAAAGCGCAGGCTTTGCGCCATGCGTCAGATGGCCGCCAGCGTCGAGCGACAGGCCCATGATCGTATCGCCCGGCTTGGTCAGCGCCAGCATCACCGCGCCATTCGCCTGCGCGCCCGAATGGGGCTGCACATTGACGAAGCCGCAGTTGAAGATCTGCTTGGCACGGTCGATAGCCAGCTGCTCGACCTCATCCGAAGGGGCGCAGCCCTGATAATAACGCTTGCCCGGATAGCCCTCGGCATATTTGTTGGTGAAGACCGACCCTTGCGCCTCCAGCACCGCCTTCGAGACGATATTCTCCGATGCGATCAGCTCGATCTGGTTCTGCTCGCGCTTCAGTTCCTTGGTGACGCCGGCGAAGACTGCCGGATCGGCATCGGCCAGGCTGCGCGTGAAATAGCCTTCCGCGCGGATATCGGAAAGGTCGGGCTGGGCGAGGGTGGCGGTGCTCATAGGGCTGGCTCCTTAAAGCGCGGGCTGAGAGAGTTTTTCGACACGGCCATAATGGCGGCCACCGCCGAATTCGGTGGAAAGGAAAGCGGTGACGCAGGCTTTGGCCATGTCCACGCCGGTCAAGCGGGCACCCAAGGCAAGGACGTTCGCGTCATTATGTTCGCGGGATAGCGCCGCCGACAATGGTTCCGACACCAGCGCACAGCGGCACGCCGGATTGCGGTTGACCGCGATGGAAATACCGATGCCAGAGCCACACAGCGCTATACCGCGCTCTGCCGCGCCGGATGCGACGGCGCTGGCGAGCTTATAGCCAAAATCGGGGTAATCGACGCGGTCGGCTGTCGCTGGGCCGAGGTCATTAACCTCATGACCTTCATCACGCAGCCAATCGGCGAGCTCGGCTTTCAGATCAACGGCGGCATGATCGGAAGCTAGGGCGATTTTCACGGCGAAATTGTCCTGTCACACAAAGGGTGATTCGTATCCCGCGCCTCTTAGGGGCAGAGGCAGCCAATTGCCACAGTCCAGCTGGCCGCTTATGGCCTGCTTCATGGCATCGACAATATTATCCATTCTCATGCTCGCGGGACTGTTTCTCACGGGCGGCGGCATCTACGCGATCGTGAAAAAGGGCGATCGCAAGCGTGGCGTCCTGATGATCATAGCCGGACTGGTCATGTTCGCCAATGTAGCGATTTCCGCTATCCCCGGCCCCGATGTACCGATGCTGGAACGCCACCGCGACTGATCCTAGGCGCGCAGCGCCATCGCCGCCAGAAGATCGGTTTGCGTCACCATTCCACGCAGCTGTCCCGCGCCATCCACGACGATGGCTTCGTGCGTCAGTCCGCTCGTCAGCGGCCTTAGCAACTGCGAGACTGGCGTATGTTCCGACACGAGCAGCGGTTCCGACGCAATGTCGCGGGCCGTCTCACCTGCCCGCGAAAGGTCGAGCGGACCGACCAGACCTTGAACGCGCCCAGCGTCATCCAGCACCGGCAGCGACAATAGACGCCGGGCATGCAGCAGTTCGGCCGCTTCGGCCACGGACTGGCTTTCACGAATGGACAGGATGTCGCGCGACATGATCTCGCCGCACGTCAGCGTGGCATGGCTGCGTTCGGCCGCGCGTACCTCCGCATCATGCAGCACGACCTGCAAATCGGCGGCGTTAACGTCCAGGACATCGCCATAGGCCTGCAACGCTTCCTCGACATCCTGTTCGGACGGCGGCGTTCGCAGCAAGGGCGCCGGATCGTTCGTCCCATGTGCGCTCGGAGATTTGGGCGCGACATGAGGATAGCTGTGCCCCGCGATCCGGTGAAAGATGATTGCCACCGCCACCAGCAGCGCAGTGTTCAGCCCCACCGGGATAAAAGCGAACATATAGCTCGGCGCACCGTTGGCAGCGCCCAGCACGGCCGAAAGTGCAACCGCGCCGCCCGGTGGATGGAGGCAGCGCAGCAGGGACATGCCCCCAATGGCGCAACCTACCGCCAGAGCAGCAGCTATCGTAGGATCAGGGATTAGTCGCGCGACGGTAATCCCGACCAGCGCCGATACGACATTGCCGCCAAAGACGGACCATGGCTGCGCAAGCGGGCTTGCAGGCACAGCGAACAACAGTACCGCCGAAGCGCCCATCGGGGCGACCAGCAACGGATGTGCTATGCCGTTCCCCAGCATCAGGCCGCAAAGCAATCCCGTGATCGCGATGCCGCCGATGGCGCCGCTCGCCGCTTTCAGCCGGTCGAAGAAACCTGGCCCGGGCGGCGCAGGTATGAAGGCGCTGTAATAGCGGCTCCATATCAGGCGAACGTCGTTGTTCTTCTCGTCACTCATGGCCCGCTGCCGCTAGTCGCGGCGACCGCGCAGGCCAAGATATATTTTCTTGATGGTTGATTTGGCCGGAAACAAAGAAGGGCCGCGTTGCGAGCGGCCCCTCTTCAGCAACTCAGCGGATCGGCGAGTCAGGCGACAGGCGCATGTCGAGATAATTGTCGACCGACTTCATCAGCTGATCCAGCTCATGTTCGAAAAAGTGGTTCGCGCCACGGATTTCGTCATGATGGATGGTGATGCCCTTCTGGGTGCGCAGCTTGTCGACCAGCTTCTGCACCGCGTTGGCCGTCACGACCTCATCCGCTGTTCCCTGCACAATGATGCCGGAAGCAGGGCAGGGAGCGAGGAAGGAGAAGTCATACATGTTTGCGGGCGGCGCGACCGAGATGAAGCCGCGTATTTCCGGACGGCGCATCAGCAGCTGCATGCCGATCCATGCGCCGAACGAGAAGCCTGCGATCCAGGTGGTCTGCGCCTCGGGGTGGAAGCTCTGTACCCAGTCCAACGCCGCGGCGGCATCGCTTAGCTCGCCGATGCCATTGTCGAAAGTGCCCTGGCTGCGGCCCACGCCCCGGAAGTTGAAACGCAACACGGCAAAGCCGCGCTTCACAAAGGTCTTGTAGAGCGCCTGCGTGATGCGGTCGTTCATCGTGCCGCCGCCTTGCGGATGGGGATGCAGGATCATCGCGACTGGCGCGCGGGGGCGAGGCGGAGGGCTGAAACGGCCTTCGAGACGGCCTTCGGGTCCGGGGAAAATAACGTCGGGCATGGCACCTGTTATGGTTCTGGCCGCCACCCGGATAAAGGAGGCCGGCGGTTGGATGCGGGCGCGCGAAAGCCAATGCTGGCGTTGCGCGGCAGACCGCCTATATAGAAGCCACCGCCATTTTCGCAATCAATGAGTAACATCGCCTCGTGGCCCTTGATCGCCTTTATCTGGACCACGCCGCGACAACCCCCATGCTGCCGCAGGCGAAAGCTGCCATGCGGGAGGCAATGGACCTGTGGGCAAACCCATCCAGCCCGCATGCTGAGGGACGGGCGGCCCGTGCTGCGCTGGAGGATGCCCGATCGCGTATCGCCACTGCCTTGGGATGGAAGGGGCATGTCCTGTTCACATCAGGCGCGAGCGAGGCGATCGTCATCGGCCTGACGCGAGCAAAGGCCGCCCATATTTTCACATCTCCGGTAGAACATGATTCGGTTCTACGCGTGACGCCCGAGGCCGAACGGCTGAAAGTCACGGAAGAAGGCACTGTTTCGCTCGCTTCAACGGCGCTCGGCCTCGGTACGCTCGTCGCCATCCAGCATGTGAATAATGAAACCGGCGTCATCCAGCCGCTCGAAACATTGGATCGTCAAGGATCGATCCTCTTTGCCGACTGCGCCCAAAGCGCGGGCAAGCTCCTCCTGCCTGACGCGGACATGATCGCAATCAGCGCCCATAAATTCGGAGGGCCGCCTGGAGTGGGGGCTCTTCTCGTAAAGGATTTGGCGCTCCTGCAACCCAGCGGTGGTCAGGAGCAGGGCTACCGGCCCGGGACTGAAAACCTCCCCGGCGTTCTTGCCATGGCGGCTGCTCTGGAAGATCGCCCGAACTGGCTGCCAGTGGCTGCGCGGCTCCGGGAGCGACTGGACCAAGCCATCGAGAAAACGGGCGGCGAAATCGTTGCACGCGCTGCGCCGCGCAGCCCCGCGATTGCCAGCTACCGCATGCCAGGCGTTTCAGCCCGCGCCCAGCTGATTCAGTTTGATCTAGCCGGAATTTCCGTTTCGGCGGGCAGCGCTTGCTCATCCGGCTCGCTCAAGACCAGCCACGTCCTCCACGCCATGGGTTGGGACGAGGCTGCGGCTAGTGAAGTCATACGGGTCAGCTTCTGTCCATCGACCAGCGATGCGGACATCGACCGCTTCCTGGACCAATGGACAAGGATGGCGAGCAGGCGGCCATGACCATCTATCTGGACTATCAGGCCACGACGCCGCTCGCGCCCGAGGCCTTTGACGTCATGGTCCCACTTCTGCGTGACCAGTTCGCCAACCCCCACAGCGCTCATCGTTTGGGGAGAGCCGCTGCGGCGCAAGTCGAGCTGGCGCGCGAAGAAGTCATCAGGCTCTTGCCACAAGGAGGGCGGCTGATCTTCACTTCGGGCGCGACCGAAGCGCTGAATCTAGCGATTCTCGGCGCTCCCGATGGTGACATCGTGACGCTGGCGACCGAACATGCGGCCGTTCTTGATACGGTGTCCGCGCTCGGAACCAGGGGGCGACGTGTCACGATCCTGCCAGTCGGCACCGACGGCCTTGTCGATCTGGACGCAGCGGAAGCCGCGATCAAACCCGGCGTGGGGCTCGTCGCTGCCATGCTGGTGAACAATGAAATCGGCGTCATTCAGCCGATCGACAAACTCGCAGATTTTGCTCACCGCGCAGGGGCGCTGTTCCTCTGTGATGCGGTGCAAGGCTATGGCCGCGTCCCGATCCCCGACAGCTGTGACATGATCGCCATAAGCGCCCACAAGATCCACGGACCCAAGGGCGTGGGCGCCCTCTGGATACGGGACGAGGTGAAGTTGGAGCCCGTCATGTACGGCGGCGGGCAAGAGGCGGGCCTGCGATCAGGCACGCTATCGCCTGCCTTGTGCGCCGGTTTCGGCGTCGCAGCCCGGCTGATGCGGGAGAGGGCGGAGCAGGACCACGCCCATGTAGAGGCGCTATGGCAACAGGCGCGCGAACTGTTTGACACATGGACCCTCAACGGCGGCGTGGACGCGCGCTACCACGGCAATCTCAATCTTCGCCGCGACGGGATCGATGGCGCCCGGCTGTTGTCGGAATGCCGTGAAGTCGCATTTTCGCTGGGAAGTGCTTGCGCGAGCGGCTCTGGGCGACCAAGCCATGTGTTGCGCGCCATCGGATTGTCGGAGCGAGAGGCGCGCGGATCGGTGCGGATCGGCTTTGGCCGCTACACGACACTGGCCGAATTGGAGAGCGCCGCAAAGATAATGAACGACGCGGCAGCGGTACAAGCGGCGCCGTAGCCAAGGGAGTCGCAATCATGATCAGGGTCACGTTCGTCAGCGCGGATGGCGAAAATCGTCAGGAGGTCGATGCCGCCGCAGGCTCGGTGCTTCTGGAGGTAGCTCAGGCGGCAGGCCAGCCGCTGGAGGGAACGTGCGAGGGACAGATGGCCTGTTCCACCTGCCATGTGATTGTTGAAGCAGAAGATTTTTCCAAACTGCCGCCCGCCAGCGAGACGGAGGAGGACATGCTGGACCTCGCCGCAGCAGCCACCCGGACCAGCCGCCTGTCCTGCCAGATCATATTGGAAGAGAAGCTCGACGGTCTCACCGTCCGCATCCCCGGCGAATCCTACAATATGCAGGGCATGTAGTTCATGCGCCTTTGCATCGGTGTCGCGGCGGGGATGATGTTGTCGCTCTCTGGCCCACTCATGGCGCAAGAGGATGGCGCACGCCAATCCCTCTTGCCGCCTGCGCCGCGTTACATGGTTAGCGAATCGGCGATGAAGTCCGTTCGCAACCCGCGCGAGATCGAAAAGGAGACCGGTGGCCGCCTCGGGGTCGCACTGGTCGACAACAAGGGCGGACTGCTCCTCGGCTTCAACCGGGACGAACGCTTCGCCATGTGCTCGACCTTCAAGGCGCCTCTCGCAGCGGCGGTGTTGATGGGCGCCGACGCAGGGCGGTTCGGGTTGGAAGGACAGGTGGCGTTCACTGACGAGGACATTCTCGACTATGCGCCGGTGGTGAAGGCTAACCGGAAACGCGGTCGCCTGTCCATGGCGGAACTGGCCGAGGCGGCAGTGGAGGTCAGCGACAACAGTGCCGCAAACCTGCTGTTGCCGATGATCGGCGGCACGGAAGGATTGACGGCCTTCGCCCGCGCGCATGGCGATACGGTGACGAGGATGGACAGGACCGAACCGGCGCTCAACGAAAATGTAGAAGGTGATCCCCGTGACACCACCAGTCCGGCCGCCATGGCAAATCTCATGGCTCGCCTGATCTTCCGCGACATGAAGAGCGAGAGCGCCGATCGCCTGAGAACATGGCTCAACGCCAGCACAACGGGCGATAAGCGGATCAAGGCGGGCCTTCCCAAAGGCTGGACGTCGGGCAGCAAGACGGGAAGCTGCGGCACCGCCTATAATGACGTAGCATTGGTGAAGGCGCCGTCGGGTGAGGAATATGTGCTGACCATCTATCTCGACCGACCGACCACCGATGCCAAGGCGGCCGAAGCGGCCATCGCCGAAGCTGCCCGCGCCGCACTTGATTTCGTCGCGAAGGCGCAGCGAACCGGGCTTGAATAACCCGGCCCTTGCCATCGCCACAGCCTTTCGCCATATGCCGCGCCGGGAGTCGGGCGGACGTGGTCGTCGCCAACCTGGTCAGGTCCTGACGGAAGCAGCCACAACGATTTCGCCGCGGGTCGTTCCGGCTCCCACCTTTATTCGGCTTTCCGGCTTCGACAGCCGCTCCTCAAGCCGCTAGATTGTTACCATGTCCGATTCATCTCAGCCCTATCGCGTGCTTGCGCGCAAATACCGGCCGCGTAGCTTTCGCGAACTGATCGGGCAGGATGCCATGGTCCAGACGCTGGGTAACGCCATCCGTCGGGGCAGGTTGGCCCACGCATTCCTGATGACCGGGGTGCGAGGCGTCGGGAAAACATCGACCGCGCGCCTGATCGCCAAGGCGTTGAACTGCGTGGGACCGGACGGGCAGGGTGGCCCCACCATCGATCCCTGCGGCGTGTGCGAACCTTGCCAGGCAATCGCCGAGGGCCGCCATATCGATGTGGTGGAAATGGACGCTGCCAGCCACACCGGTGTCGACGATGTGCGCGAGATTATTGAGGCGGTGCGCTATGCCGCAGTCTCCGCGCGCTACAAGATCTACATCATCGACGAAGTCCATATGCTTTCGAAGAACGCGTTCAACGCGCTTCTCAAGACGCTCGAAGAGCCGCCCGCGCATGTGAAATTCCTGTTCGCCACGACCGAAGTGAACAAGGTCCCCGTCACCGTCCTTTCCCGTTGCCAGCGCTTCGACCTGCGCCGCATTCCCGCTGAACTGCTCGCGGCCCACTTTGCCCATGTGGTCGAGACGGAACAGGTTGCCGCCGAAGACGATGCTCTCGCGCTGATCGCTCAGGCGGCCGAAGGTTCTGCCCGCGACGGCCTTTCCATTCTCGACCAGGCAATCGCCCATGCGGAAATGGGGGAGGGCGCCCCGCTCGTCACCGCCACTCAGGTCCGCGATATGCTTGGCCTGTCGGATCGTGGCGCTGTTCGCCGCCTGCTCGGCCTGCTGCTGGAGGGCGATACCGCCGCGCTACTGGCTGCGGTGCGCGAGCAATATGCGCTCGGTGTCGAGCCCCTGTCGCTGGTTCGGGGCCTGCTCGAACTGGTGCATGCCGTGACGCTGGCGAAGGCAGGGAGGGACATCGCCAATCCCGGCCAGTCCGCGGAGGAACGGGAGGCGCTCTCAACCTGGGCCTCGCAAATCGGCTTCGCGCCGCTTCATCGGCTCTGGCAGTTGCTCCTAAAGGGCCATGACGAGGTTGCAGGCGCCGCATTCCCGATCGAATCCTGCGAGATGGCGCTGCTGCGCGTCATGCACGCCGCGACCATGCCCGACCCCGGCGAAATCGCGCGCCTCCTGCGCGAAGGCTCTGTTCCGGCTGCGCAAACGGCTTCGGTTTCGGCCTCATCCGCCTCGGCTCCTACCGCATCGCTGCCCCAGGATGCTAAGGCCCTCGTCGATCTGCTTTGGGAACAAAAGAAGGGTCGGCTCGCTGACTTCCTTCATGATTGCGTGCGCATCGTCCGGTTCGATCCACCTGAATTGGAATTACAACTAATGCAGGAGTGGGCCGACGGTGATTTCTGCCGTACGCTCTCGATGGAATTGCAGAGGGCGACGGGTTCCCCGTGGCAGATCAAGCGAAGTGAAGGCGGTGCCGCTCCGTCATTGCTGGAGCAGCAACAGGCAAGTCAGGCGCAAGAGCGCGCCGAAATATTCGATACCCCCGTGGTGAAGGCCGTGCTTGCGGCTTTCCCCGAAGCCGATCTTGATCGGACCGAAGCATGGAGCGCAGAGCGATGAAGGATTTGAACGAAATATTGGGCATGGCCAGCCGCGTGCAGGAAGAGCTGCAACGCGCTCAGGACAATCTCGACAAGATCGAGGTTGAGGGAGCCGCAGGCGGCGGTCTGGTAAAGGTCCGCGCTTCGGCAAAGGGCCGGATCGTGGGCGTGTCGATCGACGACAGCCTGCTCGCGCCTAGCGAAAAGCAGATGCTGGAAGACCTTGTGGCTGCAGCTTTCAACGACGCTCGCAAAAAAGCGGACGAGGTAAGTTCTGCGGAAATGTCGAAGATGACGAGCGGCCTCCCGCTTCCGCCGGGGTTCAAGCTGCCTTTCTGATCGGCACTCGGATAACAGTCCGTTCAAAAGGACGGCACCAATTGAATGAGGCCCTGATTGTCCCCATAAAGCCATGAACCGCATGGCAGAGCAAATAATCGTGCGGCCCGCCGGAGATTGAATGACTACGCAATATCCCCTCCTTCCGTTGCGCGACATCGTGGTTTTCCCGCAGATGATCGTCCCGCTCTTCGTCGGTCGCGACAAGAGCGTCTCTGCCCTTGAGTCGGCGATGGAAGGAAATAAGGAAATCTTCCTCGTGTCGCAGCTTGACCCTGCGGAGGATGATCCGAACCGTGACTCGCTGTACGACACCGGGGTCGTCGCGATTGTGTTGCAGCTCCTGAAGCTGCCGGACGGCACCGTCCGCGTGTTGGTCGAAGGAAAGCATCGCGCGCAATTGCAGTCGATCAGCTCGGCCGACAACCATCTGATCGCCGAAGTCGATCCGGTCGACGAGGTCGCAGCCGAAGGGCCTGAAGCCGAGGCGCTGATGCGCTCCGTTGCTGAGCAATTCGAAAACTACGCGAAGCTCAACAAGAAGCTGCCTGCCGAAACGCCGGTTCAGCTGCGTGAGATCGAGGATGCAGGCCGTCTGGCCGACGCCGTTGCCGCCAACATCAACGTGAAGGTCGCCGACAAGCAATCGCTGCTGGTCGAGGCTGATCCTGTAAAGCGTCTGGAAATGGTCTTCGCCTTCATGGAAGGCGAGCTTGGCGTTCTTCAGGTCGAAAAGAAGATTCGCGGCCGCGTGAAGCGACAGATGGAAAAGACCCAGCGCGAATATTATCTGAACGAGCAGCTCAAGGCGATCCAGCGCGAGCTGGGTAATGGCGAAGGCGAAGAGGGCGATGAACTCGCCGAACTGGCCGAGAAGATCGCCAAGACAAAGCTCAGCAAGGAAGCGCGAGCAAAGGCGACGGCGGAGTTCAAGAAGCTCAAGGGCATGCAGCCCATGTCCGCCGAAGCCACGGTCGTGCGTAATTATCTCGACGTGCTCCTGGGCCTGCCATGGGGCAAGAAGGGCAAGGTCAAGACCGACCTGAAGCGTGCGCAAGCGATCCTGGACGAGGATCATTTCGCGCTGGAGAAGGTCAAGGACCGGATCATCGAATATCTCGCGGTGCAGGCCCGGACCAACAAGCTCAAGGGGCCGATCCTTTGCCTCGTCGGCCCTCCGGGCGTCGGCAAGACCTCGCTCGGCCGATCGATCGCCAAGGCGACGGGCCGCGAGTTCGTGCGCCAGTCGCTTGGTGGCGTGCGCGACGAAGCCGAAATCCGTGGCCATCGCCGCACCTATATCGGGTCTCTGCCGGGCAAGATCGTGACCAACCTCAAGAAGGCGGGCACGATGAACCCGCTCTTCCTGCTGGATGAGATCGACAAGCTGGGCCAGGATTTCCGGGGCGATCCGGCTTCGGCGCTGCTGGAGGTTCTGGATCCGGAGCAGAACAGCAAGTTCCAGGACCATTATCTGGAGATCGATGTCGATCTGTCGGACGTGATGTTCGTCACGACCGCCAACTCGCTGAACCTGCCGCAGCCGCTGCTGGACCGCATGGAGATCATCCGGCTCGAAGGCTATACCGAGGATGAGAAGGTCGAGATTGCGCAGCGCCACTTGCTGCAGAAGCAGATCGACGCTCACGGCCTCAAGGAAGGCGAGGTGGAAGTCACCGAAGCCGCGATCCGCGATCTTATCCGCTACTATACGCGAGAGGCGGGCGTCCGCACGCTTGAACGTGAAGTGGCACGGATTGCCCGCAAGGCGCTCCGCAAGATTTTGGAAGGCGTTTTCGAGAAGGTTACGATCACGCCGGAAAATCTTGCCGAATATGCCGGGGTGCGGAAATTCCGCCACGGCGTCGGTGAGGAAGAGAACCAGATCGGTGCCGTGACTGGTCTCGCCTGGACCGAAGTGGGTGGCGAGCTGCTGACCATCGAAGCTGTCACCGTACCGGGCAAAGGCGCGATCCGGACGACCGGCAAGCTTGGCGAAGTGATGACCGAATCCGTGCAGGCGGCCTTTTCCTATGTGAAGGCGCGCTCACCGGGTTATGGTATCAAGCCCAGCCTCTTCACCCGCAAGGACATCCACATCCACCTTCCCGAAGGTGCGGTGCCAAAGGATGGACCATCCGCAGGCATCGGCATGGTGACCAGCATCGTTTCGACGCTCACCGGCATCCCTGTTCACAAGGATGTGGCTATGACGGGCGAGGTGACGCTGCGTGGCCGTGTACTTCCGATCGGCGGCCTCAAGGAAAAGCTCCTCGCAGCGTTGCGGGGCGGTATCAAGACGGTGCTGATCCCGGCGGAGAATGAAAAGGATCTGGCGGAAATTCCGGCAAATATTAGGGAAGGGCTGGAAATCGTTCCCGTTTCCCATGTGGATGAGGTGCTTGCCCGCGCGTTGATTTCGGTGCCTGAAGCGATAGCCTGGACAGAAGAAGATGATCTAGCCGCACAGCCGAGTCCGGCTGCGGGGCGGGATGGCGACGCGACGCTTCGCCACTGATTGCAAGCACAACGGTAATTAGCCGCCACTTTCAGTGAGATTTAGGCCTATGGTTGAAAATCTCATTGGAGGTGGTGGCTTTGTCGCTTTCCCTTTGACAGCCGATCAAAGCTGGGCCTTATTGCGCCGCCGACGCCGCGATTCCTTAGCTATTCACACAGTTAGAAGGGGGTTCCCAAGGTATGAACAAGCAGGATTTGATCAGTGCTGTTGCCGAAAGCAGCGGTCTTAGCAAAAGCGACGCCAGCAAGGCGGTTGAAGGCGTATTCGATTCCATTTCGTCTGCACTTAAGAAGGGCGACGAAGTCCGGCTCGTGGGCTTCGGCACCTTTTCCGTTTCGCAGCGCAAGGCGTCCACCGGCCGCAATCCGCGTACTGGCGAAACGATGACCATCAAGGCGTCGGCCCAGCCCAAGTTCAAGGCGGGCAAGGGTCTGAAGGACTCGGTCAACTAACAAGCAGGATGGCGCCTTGCAGGGCGCCTGATCCAGAACCAAGATGTTGGGCATCGCGGCCTGATTGGTTTAGGAGAGTAGCGTCGCCGAAGGTGAGAAAGCCTCGTTGCGATCATGTACTGAACAGAGGGAAGAGGGGCGCGGACCAATCGGTCGGCGCCCCGTTTCTTTTTCCATCGTGCGTACGCATTTGCCAGCTTGACGACTATCCAATCGCCGCATATGTGCCGCATCTCTCTTGGGCCGAACGGCCCTGTGGCGATCGTAGCTCAGTTGGTTAGAGCGCTGGTTTGTGGTACCAGAGGTCGGGGGTTCGGATCCCCTCGATCGCCCCATTTTCCTCCTTTTTCTGACGCGATGGGCTTCGCATGAGCCCTCCACCGGACTATAGCCCGACTATGGACGATGCGCGTGACAAGGGCCTGACCCTCAATCCAAAATATGATCGTGACGGACTGATCACAGCAGTCGTGACCGACGCTGGGAACGGCGATGTGCTGATGGTCGCCCATATGAATGCGGAAGCGCTTGCCCTGACCTTGGAAACCGGATTGGCGCATTTCTGGTCGCGCAGCCGCCAGTCGCTCTGGAAAAAGGGCGAGACGTCGGGCCACATGCTGGAAGTACGCGACATCCGGATCGATTGCGATCAGGACGCGGTTTGGGTGAAGGTGGTTCCGGCAGGTCCAACATGCCACACAGGCGCGCGATCCTGCTTCTTTCGCCACCTAGGCCCGGAAGGACTGACTGCTGTCGATACGGTGGAATAGCCTCGTCATTCTGCCGCTACTGGTCGGGTGCCAGGGGGACGGCGGGGGCTCCGCGAGTTCGGCAGGCAATACCGCCTCGACGTCCGGGCTCGAACGCGCAGCCATCGAAAGCGGCGTCATCGCGGACACCTCTAGATCGTCTCCCGTCGGACTTTTCCAGCGGCGTCATGAGGCGGGCAGTGACAGCCTGTGCATCATCCCCGGTCGATCCGGCGATTTTCGCTTCGGAGCCGAAGCCATTTTCGGCGAGGATCAACGCTGTCGAGGGCGGGGTTCCGCAAAGCGAGCCGGAGACAAGCTGATACTTAGCTTCGATCGGGCCAAGGGCTGCATCATCGTCGCCCAATATGATGGCGATCAGATCGCCTTCCCCGGTGTTCTCGACCTGAAGTGCGCTGATCTTTGCGAAGGACGGGGCTCACTCGAAGGCGTCAGCTTCCCCCGCGCATCGAGCGACGCCAGCGCTGCGCTGCGCGCCACCGGGCGCAATGGCAATCCGCTTTGTGAACAGGATTGATGCGGTTCAGCCCGCGTCTCGAACCTGACTGGTGTCCAGCATCTTACCCTGCGTGATGATCACGAGGTCCCCCACCTTCACTGCGTAAAACAGTTTGCGCGCGAAGGCGGTCGGTACGCCGATGCAACCGTGGGTGGCGCTGCCCCATTTGACGTCGCTGCCATGGATCGCCACGCCATCATTCGTCAGTCGCAGCATGTAGGGCATCGGCGCATCATAAAGGCTGGACACATGGTCCGCGTCCTTCTGCGTAATGGGGAAGGCGCCCAGGGGGCTGGGCTTATCATCGGCGCCATAAAGGATCACCGCCGCGCCGATTTCATGGCCAGCGCGAAAAGCTGACAGCGTCTGAGCTTTCAGGTCCACCGTGATGATGACCGGTCCCGTCGCAGGCGCCCGGCTGTCATCCCAGACATAGTCGCCATGGCGGAACGGCCCCTTGATCGGCAACACGCTTTTGACCACCAGCGCATGGGGACCGACGGGCAGCGGCTGTGACCGGCTTCGCTCGATCGGTGCCTTGGCAGGGGCGCTTTCAGGTGAGGCGGCCTTATGCGGCGATGCCTCAAGGTCGCGCCCGTGATCCATATAAATGTTCACCAGCAAACCGGCAGCGCCAAGCACGCCGCCTATGATCAGCTTCGGTCCCGCTGCTTTCGCTACATTCCGGATCAGTCGCGCCATGCCCGTTCTATTGCATGCAAAAGGTTAAGCTCAGCCTTCCCGATCCACCTCGGCCGCCGCGATTGCGGTCAGGTTCAGGACGCCACGAGCGGTGACACCTGGCGTCAACACATGAATGGGTTGCGCCAACCCCATCAGCATCGGCCCCACGGTCGGCGAGCTGGACGAGGCGGATAGCGCGGTGAGGGTGATATTCGCCGAATCGAGGTTCGGCATCACCAGCAGATTGGCAGGTCCCTCAAAGCGAGTATCTGGCACCAACCGTTCCCGCAGCGATTGGCTCAGTGCCACATCCGCATGCATTTCACCATCGACGAGCAGATCCGGCGCCTGTGCCTGCACCAGTTGCAACGCCGTCCGCATCTTCCGCGCGCTGGGGCTGTGCGAAGCTCCAAAGTTCGAATGCGAAAGAAGCGCCACGCGCGGCGCAAGGCCGAAGTGCCGAAGCTCGGTAGCGCCCGCTATAGCCATCTCAGCCACCTGCTCGGGTGTCGGATCGGGGACCATATGCGTATCGGTGATGAACAGCGCACCGGCGTCCAGGATCAGCCCCGACAGCGCATAGACGCGACTATGTCCCGACCGACGCTCAATGATCCGCAGGACATGTTCCACCTGACCCCAATATTCGCTGTTCCCGCCGACCAGTGCCGCATCGACGCGCCCGGTGCGCAGCAGCATCGCTGCCGTTACTGTCGGCCGCCGATATACGTGGCGCAACAGTTCTGCGGTTGGGACGCCTTTGCGCGCGGCGATGGCGCGATAGGCATCCACCAGTTGCCCGAGCAGTTCGTGATCGGTTTCCGGATCGACCACTTCCACATCGCGATCCAGCTCGAACCGCAGGCCAAGGCTGGGCAGCTTATCCTTCAATATCCGTCGGCGGGCCACGATGACGGGACGAACGATCCCCTCGTCCAGCCCGTCCTGTATCGCGCGCAGCACGCGCTCATCCTCGCCTTCGCCATAGGCGATGCGGCGGCAAGTGCCCCTCGCGGCCTCGAACACCGGCAGCATCAGTTGAGCCGATCGCGTGTTCTGTTGCGCCAGCGACCGCCGATAGGCTTCGATGTCGAGCGAGCGTTTCGCCACGCCGCTGTCCATCGCTGCCTTGGCCACCGCAGGCGCAATCTCAGCTATCAGGCGAGGGTCGAAGGGCGTCGGAATGATATAGTCCGGCCCGAATGCCAGCCGCCGCCCCCCATAGGCCTGCGCAACGCTGTCATGCGCAGGCAACCGGGCGAGCGCGGCGATCGCTTCCGCCGCTGCGGCCTTCATGGCCTCGTTAATCTCGGTCGCTCGCGCGTCCAGCGCCCCTCGGAACATATAGGGGAAGCACAGGACGTTATTGACCTGATTGGGATAGTCGGAGCGCCCGGTTGCAACGATGGCGTCGGGCCGTGCCTCGCGTGCAACCTCGGGCCGGATCTCCGGCTCCGGATTCGCCAGCGCGAAGATTAGAGGATTGGGCGCGAGCAGGGGAAGCCATTCAGGCTTCAATACCCCCGGCGCCGACAGGCCCAGGAAAATATTGGCCCCCGGCAGCACTTCAGGCAAAGTCCGCGCATTGGTCTCGCGCGCGTAACGGGCCATGTTGGGCAACATGCCCTCGCGACCAGAATGGATGACGCCATCCTTGTCGGTCAGCGTCACATGCTCTTGCCGAAGGCCCATCGACACCAGCAGATCGACGCAGGCCAACGCCGCGGCTCCCGCCCCGGATGTAACCAGTCGCGCTTCTGACAATGTCTTGCCCTGCAAGACCAGCGCGTTTCGCACGGCGGCCGCCACGACGATCGCCGTCCCATGCTGGTCGTCGTGGAAGACCGGAATCTTCATCCGCTTCTTGAGCTCCGCCTCGATGGCGAAACATTCCGGCGCCTTGATATCTTCCAGATTAATGCCGCCGAATGTCGGCTCCAGCAGCGCCACGGCCTCGATGAACTTTTCGGGGTCGGTCGTGTCCACCTCGATATCGAACACATCGATGTCGGCGAATTTCTTGAAGAGGACAGCCTTGCCCTCCATCACCGGCTTGGAGGCAAGCGCACCGATGGCGCCCAGCCCCAGCACGGCCGTGCCGTTGGAGATCACCGCGACCAGATTGCCGCGCGCCGTATAGTCCATCGCTTTGTCGGGATCTTCGGCGATTTCCAGGCAGGGGGCGGCCACGCCGGGCGAATAGGCCAGCGCCAAGTCGCGCTGGTTCACCATGCGCTTGGTAGGTTCTATCCGTAGCTTCCCCGGCTGGGGAAAGCGATGATAATCCAGGGCTGCGCGGCGGGTGTTGTCGTCCATGACGCGGCCTTATTATTGATTTGGGATAGGGGCAATGCCGACAGGCCCGTAAATGGCCGATTTGCGTGTCTTGTCGGATAAGAGACCCCACTTGACCGCTGCGATGAAAAGCCCCGCTTGTGCGCCGGGGCGCTTCCCACTAAATCGCGCGCATGACATCGACCAACGACATTCGCCGCTCTTTCCTCGACTATTTCGGGGCGAACGGCCACACCATCGTTCCTTCAGCGCCTCTGGTGCCGCATAACGACCCGACGCTGATGTTCGTCAACGCGGGCATGGTGCCGTTCAAGAATGTCTTTACGGGCCTGGAATCACGGCCCTACAAAACCGCGACCAGCAGCCAGAAGTCAGTTCGTGCAGGCGGTAAGCACAACGATCTCGACAATGTCGGCTATACCGCGCGCCACCATACCTTCTTTGAAATGCTGGGCAATTTCAGCTTCGGCGATTATTTCAAGGAACAGGCGATCACTCACGCCTGGACCCTGTTGACCAAAGAATGGGGCATCCCGGCGGAAAAGCTGACCGCGACTGTCTATCATACCGACGACGAAGCCTTCGACCTGTGGAAGAAGATCGCCGGGCTTCCTGAGCATAAGATCATCCGCATTCCGACCAAGGATAATTTCTGGGCCATGGGCGACAGTGGTCCCTGCGGTCCCTGTTCGGAAATCTTCTACGACCATGGCGATCATATATGGGGCGGCCCTCCGGGATCGCCGGAAGAGGATGGCGACCGCTTCGTCGAGATTTGGAACCTCGTCTTCATGCAATATGAGCAGGAAGCGAACGAGATCGTCGGCGAATTGCCCAAGCCCAGCATAGACACCGGCATGGGTCTGGAGCGCATCGCCGCTGTGCTGCAAGGCGTCCATAACAATTACGATACCGACACGTTCAAGGCGCTGATCGAGGAATCGGGCGCGCTGACCAAGACCGCCATCGATGGCGAGCATCAGGCCAGCCACCGCGTCATCGCGGACCATCTTCGCTCCACCAGTTTCCTGATCGCGGACGGCGTGCTGCCCGCGAACGAAGGCCGCGGCTATGTCCTTCGTCGCATCATGCGCCGCGCCATGCGCCATGCCCACATCATCGGCGCGAAGGAACCGTTGATGCACCGTCTGGTGCCTAGCCTTGTCTCCGAAATGGGAGGTGCGTATCAGGAACTGGTCCGCGCCCAACCGCTGATCGAGGAAACGCTGCTGCGTGAGGAAACCCGCTTCCGCCAGACGTTGGAAAAGGGTCTCAAGCTGCTCGACGAAGCGACGGTCGATCTTTCCGAAGGCGGCACGTTGCCGGGCGAAACCGCGTTCAAGCTCTACGACACCTTTGGCTTTCCCTATGACCTGACCGAAGACGCGCTGCGTTCACGCGGCCTGGGCGTTGATCGTGAAGGCTTCGACGCCGCGATGGCCGAGCAGAAGGCCGCCGCCCGCGCTGCGTGGAAGGGCTCGGGTGAAAAGGCGTCTGACGAAATCTGGTTCGATATTGCCGAGAAAACGGGCAATACCGAGTTCATCGGCTACAGCTCGACCGAGGGCGAGGGCGAGGTGCTGGCGATCGTCAAGGACGGTGTGAACTTCGACAGCGCATCGGCCGGTGATACGGTTACGATCGTCACAAATCAGACGCCATTCTACGGCGAAAGCGGCGGCCAGATGGGCGACGCTGGCACGATTACGTCGCTGTCCGGTCTGGTGGCTGATGTAGAAGATACCGCAAAGCCACTTGGTCGACTGCACGCGCATCGGGCGAAAATTGGGACGGGCAGCATCAAGGTTGGCGATACGGTGCATCTCACCGTCGACACCGACCGCCGCGATCGCATCCGGGCGAATCATAGCGCTACCCACCTGCTCCATGCCGCGCTCCGGAACACTCTGGGCGCTCATGTGACGCAGAAGGGGAGCCTCGTGGCGCCCGATCGTCTCCGCTTCGACTTCTCGCATCCCGAAGCGCTGACCCACGGTCAGATCGCCTCGATTGAAAGCCTGGTGAACGAACAGGTCCGCCACAATGAGAGCGTCACGACGCGCCTCATGACGCCCGATGACGCTATCGCGGCGGGCGCTATGGCTCTGTTCGGCGAAAAATATGGCGACGAGGTCCGCGTTCTTTCCATGGGTAAGGGTGACGCGAACAGCTATTCGGTTGAGTTGTGTGGTGGCACCCACGTCCGCGCGACGGGTGACATTGCGATTTTCAAGATCATTTCGGAAAGCGCGGTATCTTCGGGAGTCCGCCGCATTGAGGCACTGACTGGAGAAGCGGCCCGCCTGTGGTTGACCGACCGCGAAGATCGGTTGCGTCAGTCTGCCGCTGCGCTCAAGACGACTCCAGAGGAAGTGCCCGCGCGCATCGCCGCTCTGGTGGAACAGAGCCGTAAGCTCGAACGTGAATTGGCCGAAGCGAAGAAGGCTCTGGCCCTCGGCGGGGGCAGCAGCGCTCAGGTGGCGGGGCCTGAAAAGGTCGGCCAGATCGACTTCATCGGCCAGGTGATCGAAGGGCTTGATCCCAAGGAACTGCGCGGGATCGTTGACCAGAACAAGGCCGCGCTGGGCAGTGGGGTGTCCGCCGTGCTCGCCGTGGTGGACGGCCGCGTCAGCATCGCGGTTGGCGTGACGGATGATCTTACCGGCACGATCAGCGCCGTCGATCTTGTCCGTGCGGGCGTGGAAGCGCTAGGCGGGAAGGGCGGCGGCGGCCGTCCGGACATGGCTCAGGGCGGTGGACCGGAAGCAGAAAAGGCGGGGGCCGCGATTGACGCGGTCAAGGCGGCCCTGGCCAGCGTCCCGGCATAAAAATTCCAGGTTTCGGAGACCGCCGACAAGGAGGCGATGCTTAAGCTGCGCTTTCGCCACCTTGTTTCTGCGGTCATCACCGCTAATCTGATGAGAGACAATGATCGGGGGGATCATGCGGTTTCTTGTTGCTATCTGTTTACTGCTGGCACCGGCAACGGCGCGTGCTGAATGGCTGGAAGCTTCGAGCGACCATTTCGTTGTTTATGCCGAAGCTCGGGCAACGGACGCTCGTCTCTTCTCACAGCAGCTTGAAAGCTACCATGCGGCCATGGCGGCGGTCACGGGAACGCCGAACCTCCGTCCTAGCCCCTCCAATCGCCTCACTATCTATGTGGTGAGCAGTGAAGCCCAGGTCCGAAGGCTATATGGGGCCAATTCGCAATATATAGGCGGATTTTACATACCTCGTGCTGGAGGATCGGTCGCGATCGTTCCGCGGGTCAGAGCGACGCACGGTCAAATCGACACGTCGATGATCACGCTGCTCCATGAATATGCACATTATTTTCTGATCGGATCGAGCAACTTCCCGATGCCGCGCTGGATGTCGGAAGGTGCGGCGGAGTTCTTTTCGTCAGCCGCTTTTCCCAATGATGGCGGGGTCGAACTCGGGCGGCCCGCGCAGCATCGCGCCTATGAGCTTTATATGGCGATCGACGTGACCGCGAACGATCTGCTTGATCCCGCCGCCTATGAAAAGCGCCGAGGCAAGGGGTATGATGCGTTCTACGGCAAGAGCTGGCTGCTTTATCATTATCTGACTTTCAGCCCTGACAGGAAAGGCCAGCTTTCACGCTACCTCGCCCTTATGTCCCAGGGTAAGGACCCACGGTCTGCTGCGATCGAAGCGTTTGGAGATTTCGGCCAGCTCGAACACAAGTTAGACCGCTACCTCCTCAAATCCCGCATGACCATGCTCAAGCTGCCAGCCAGCATGATCCAAACCGGCCCCGTTGTCGTGCAAGGGTTAAGTGCGGGAGCAAACGCAATGATGCCGGTCATCATTCGTTCCAGGCGCGGCGTCGACGATGAAGGGGCCAAGGCCGTTCTGGCGGACGCGCGCGCCATAGCTTCGCGCTTCCCGAAAGATCCAGCGGTCCTATCCGCGTTGGCGGAGGCCGAACACGACGCTGGAAACGATAAGGAAGCGATCGCCGCAGCAGATGCTGTCCTGGCTAACGACCCGAAGCAGGTCAACGCCTATGTCCAGAAGGGGCTGTCCCTTTATCGCATGGCGCCAGATGCCCCGGATCAGGACGAGGGCTATAAGCAAGCGCGCGCCACTTTCATTGCGCTCAATCGCATAGAAAATGACCATCCACTGCCGCTCTTCTATTATTATGACAGCTTCGCCCGGCAGGGGAAAACGCCATCTTCGCTCGCGCTTCAAGGACTGGAGCGCGCGTCGGAACTGGCGCCCTTTGATCTCGGCCTGCGTATGACTCTGGCGATGCAGCAATTGCGTATCGGTGATCGCAAGGAGGCGCGACGCAATTTACTGCCCGTGGCCTATAACCCCCATGGCGGCAACCTTGCTGAGACCGCAAGCACAGTATTGGAACGGATGGACAAGGAACCGAACTGGGATGGGAGCGGCATGTCCGGCACGGGGCCTGACAATGCTGTAGCTATTGGACCTTAGGCACCTCGTCAGGGCGGAGTCGCCTCAGTTTTGGAGCGGTATCCATCTGCGCCGCATCTTTAATGCCCATGCGCAAGTCCTCACGCGTTTGATGGATCGAGGCAATAACCGGCCCCATCGCCACGCCCAGATCGATAAGCGCGGTTTCTGCGAGTTGCAGCGAGCTTTCGAGTGTCTCGGGAACCGCATCGCTTGCGCCCGCCCGGTAGAGCTGTGCCGCATGATCAGTATCGCGCGCACGGGCGATGATCGGCAAATCCGGCACCCATCCACGCACCCGTTTCGTGACACGCACCGAAAGCACGGGATCGTCCATGGTAAGGATCAACGCTCGCGCATGGCCCAAACGGAGCTTGTCGAGCATTTCGACGCGCGCCACATCACCGAAGAGGATCGGGTAGCCGCCACGACGCCCCTCCGCCACCACGTCGGGGTCGGATTCGACAACGGTGAAACGCTGGTTGTGGAGGCGAAGCAGATCGCACACCATTCGCCCGACGCGCCCGAACCCGATTACGACAGCCGCCGCCTCGGTGCTTTCTTGCTGTAGGTCTGGCGCTTCTTCGCCCAGCGCCATTTCCAGCCTGCGCGCGATGTCATGACCGATACGTGCGAGAAGTGGCGTGATCGTCAGGCCGATGGCCGTGACGATCTGCCAAAAGGCGGCGGTCGACGGGAGGATGAGCTTGGCCGCTGCTGCTGTCGAAAGCACGATCAGGGTCGTTTCAGAAGGACTGGCCATCAGCACGCCAACTTCCAGAGCCACACCCTTTCGCGCGCCCGAAAAATAGAGGAGCGCGGCGGTGACCAGTGTTTTGACCAGGACAACCCCGACAACCGCAAGAACAAGGCTAGGCCAGTTCGCCAGGATCACCCGGACATCCAGGCTCATACCCACAGTGATAAGGAACACACCAAGCGCCAGCCCCTTGAAGGGCGCCGTCATCACTTCGACCTCACCATGATATTCGGTCTCTGCGATAAGTAGGCCTGCCAGCAGTGCGCCGACGATTGGCGAAAGGCCTGCGAGCGAAGTCGCGATGCTCGAAACGATGACCACTAGCAGACTGGCTGCAAGAAACACTTCAGGGCTTTTGGTCCGCGCGGCCTGGCTGAAGATATGTGACAGGAAAATGCGGCCAAGAACGAGCATCACCGCGATCGTGATGCCGCCTTTTAGCAACGTATCGGCCAGTTCGCTCCAGGCACCGTCAGGACTGGAGGCTACTGACGGCGCGAGCGCGCCGAGCATGAATATTATTGGGACCAGCGCCAGATCCTCGAACAATAGCATCGCGAAGGCGGCCCGGCCCACGGCGCTTTGGGTGCCCACCATAGGGAGCACCACGGCCGTCGAGGAAAGGGCCAGGGCAAGACCCAATCCGACAGCCCCTGCGGTTGGCTGTCCCAGAAAGTAGAGGCCCAAAGCAATCAGCGACGCTCCCCCGATTAGTTCGGCGGCACCGACCCCGAACACTTGGGCGCGCATTGTCCAGAGGCGGCGAAAGCTGAGCTCAAGCCCGATCGAGAAGAGAAGTAATATGACACCAAGCTCAGCGAATGGTTCAATCGCTCCTCTGTTTGAGATGGTGACATGATAAAGCCACGGATATTCGGCGACCAGCGCGCCAAGGCCCGATGGGCCGACAGCTAGCCCGACCAGGATGAAGCCAATGACGGGACTGATCCTCAAGCGTGCAAAGGCGGGGATAACCAGCCCGGCGGCCCCCAAGATGACGAGGGAATCGCTGAAACTTTGTGGATTGATTGCACCGGCCATACGCCATCATTGCGGTAAGCGCGGCAGAATATCCAGCCTTGCGGCAAATTCACGTCCGATGCGTGACACCCCTGGTGCGGACGGCGGGACTTGAACCCGCATTCCCAGGGGGAGGCGGATTTTAAGTCCGCTGCGTCTACCGATTTCGCCACGTCCGCGTGGCGCTCCCACTGACCTTTCCGAACGCGTAGGTCAAGATGTGCTGGAGTTCACTGAGTCTTGCTGTTCAGCCGTTCGCGCATTTCCTTGCCCGGCTTGAAGTAGGGCACCCGCTTGGCCGAGACAGGGACCTGTTCCCCCGTACGCGGATTGCGCCCCGTCCGCGCGTCTCGCGCACGAGTGGTAAAGGCGCCGAAACCGCGCAATTCTACCCGGCCACCACCCGACAGGCGGTCAACAATCTCCTTGAAGAAGAGGTCTACAATCCTCTCGACCTCTTGAAGGCCAAGGTCTGGATTTTCCTCTGCCAGAGTCTGAATTAATTCCGAGCGTATCATTGGTCCTCCAGCTCCCCCTTCTGGTTCCCAGTTTGGTCATAGTGAGTCCCTACCCACATGACAATTATCCAATGTCGGTAGTTGTTTTCTCATTTTGGGATATAAAAAGCCCGCCGGAAGAAGTTCCGACGGGCCTATTACTTTAGTTATATCCGAAGGGATTAGCCTTCGTTCTTGGCCTTCAGCGCTTCGCCCAAGATGTCGCCGAGCGATGCACCGCTGTCGGACGAACCATATTGAGCGACTGCCTGCTTCTCTTCTGCAATCTGCAGAGCCTTGATCGAGAAGGTCGGCTTCTTGGCCCGATCGAAGCCGGTAACCAGTGCGTCGAACTTCTGACCGATCTGGAAGCGCTCCGAACGCTGTTCGTCGCGGTCGCGGCCGAGGTCGCTGCGCTTGATGAAGCCGGTTGCGCCGTCGTCGCCAGCCTGGACTTCCAGACCGCCGTCGCGAACTTCCAGAACCGTGACGGTGATCGTCTGGTTCTTGTTCAGGCCCGCTGCAGCGGCGGTGGTGCCGCCAGCGGCCGGGCCGCCACGCTCAAGCTGCTTCATGCCAAGGCTGATGCGCTCCTTCTCGACGTCGATGTCGAGAACGACGGCCTGAACCGACTCACCCTTGCGGTGCAGAGCCAGCGCGTCTTCGCCCGAAATGCCCCATGCGATGTCCGACATGTGAACCATGCCGTCCACGTCGCCGTCCAGGCCGATGAACAGGCCGAATTCGGTCGCATTCTTGACTTCGCCCTCGACGGTCGAACCGATCGGGTGACGTTCGGCAAAGCTGTCCCAGGGGTTGTTCTGGGCCTGCTTGAGGCCGAGCGAGATACGACGCTTTTCGGGATCGACTTCCAGAACCAGAACTTCGACTTCCTGGCTGGTCGAAACGATCTTGCCGGGGTGAACGTTCTTCTTGGTCCACGACATTTCCGAAACGTGAACCAGACCTTCGATGCCCGGCTCCAGCTCGACAAATGCACCATATTCGGTGATGTTCGTGACGCGGCCCGAAAGCTTGGCGCCGATCGGATACTTGGCAGCGGCGCCTTCCCACGGATCGCTTTCCAACTGCTTCATGCCAAGGCTGATGCGCTGGGTGTCGCGATTGATGCGGATGATCTGAACGCGGACGGTATCGCCGATGTTGATCATCTCGTTGGGGTGGTTGATGCGCTTGTAGCTGAGGTCGGTGACGTGCAGCAGGCCATCGATGCCGCCCAGGTCAACGAACGCACCATAATCGGTGATGTTCTTGACGACGCCTTCGATGATCTGACCTTCGGCCAGCGTCTGGATAAGGCCACTGCGCTGTTCGGCGCGGGTTTCTTCCAGGATGGCACGGCGTGACACGACGATGTTGCCGCGGCGGCGATCCATCTTCAGGATCTGGAAAGGCTGCGGAATGTCCATCAGCGGGGTTACATCGCGCACGGGGCGAATGTCGACCTGCGAACCGGGGAGGAACGCCACGGCGCCGTCGAGGTCGACGGTAAAGCCGCCCTTGACGCGGCCGAAGATGACGCCTTCGACGCGGGCATTTTCGGTGAATTCGGATTCCAGCTTGTCCCAGGCGGCTTCGCGGCGAGCGCGGTCGCGTGACAGCATGGCTTCGCCATGGGCGTTTTCGACGCGGTCGACATAGACTTCGACTTCGTCACCGACCTTAAGATCAGCCTTCTGGCCCGGCGCAGCGAATTCGCGCAGCGGCACGCGGCCTTCCGACTTCAGGCCGACGTCGATCAGCGCCATGTCGTTTTCGATGCCGGTAACGGTGCCCTTTACGACGCGGCCTTCGAAGCCGCCGTCCTCGCCACCGAGAGAATCATTGAGAAGCGCGGCGAAATCGTCGCGCGAGGGGAATGCCGTAGAGGCCATGGTAGTTCCTTCACTCGTCATTGCTGGCCTACCGGTTGTATCCGGTGGTCTTTCAGGCCAAACCGTCCGCACGGCCGGATTGCCGCGCGAACATCCGTTCGGCCATGTCGGGTGAGACGCTCTTTGGATAAGCGAAAAGGGCGCCGGGGAATCCCAAGCGCCGTCATCGCGTCAGGCCTGTTGCCGACGTTCCAACTGGGCGTCCACCAGAGCAATCGCCTGCTGGACGGCGGCGTCTATAGTCAAATTGCTGGTGTCGAGCAAGTCTGCGCCATCAGCCATTCGCAGCGGCGCATGATCCCGGCTCATGTCGCGAGTGTCGCGTGCCTGAATATCCGCGATCAAGCTATCCATGTCCGGGTGTCCACCATGGGAAAGCGCGTCATCATAGCGTCGCTCGGCGCGCACGTGAACGCTCGCGGTGACGAAGATCTTCGCATCCGCATCTGGTGCGATCACTGTCCCGATATCGCGGCCGTCAAGTATTGCGCCACTCGGTCGGGTCGCAAAATTGCGCTGTCGCTGGACGAGCGCCTGGCGAACGCTCGGGTGGATGGAAACGCGGGAAGCGAGTGAGCCGACGGCCTCGCTCCGCAGCGCAGGGTCGCACAGGACTGCATCATCAAAATCGCAAGCGGAAACCGCATCGGCTTCGTGGTCCGGATCGCCCCCGGCTTTCAACACAGCAAGCCCAACCGCACGATAGAGCAGGCCGGTGTCCAGGACAGGCAGCCCGTAATGGCGTCCGAGCGCCTTCGCAATCGTACCTTTGCCCGATGCCGCGGGACCGTCGACGGCGATGATCATTCTGCTTTGCCTTTCCGCAACGTCTTGGCGAGGCCAATGACCGCTATAAAGGCCCAGACGACCTCCAGCGCCATCGATGCGACATTGAAATGAACCGTCAGTGAGTAGATTAGCAGCAACGAACCGATCAGGTTGAGAAAGTTGAATAGCGTGAAGTTCAGCACCTTCGCCATATTGCTGTAGGCGTAAGCAATAACCATGAGGCCGCTGCCAACAAGGCCTACCACGTTGGGGAAATCGAAATTCACGCTATCGCGCCGAGCGTTTGCAAGAGGGCGGTAAAGCCGGGGAAGCTGGTCGCGACCGGGCGCATGTCATCGACGGTGACGCCGCTTTTGGACACCAGACCGGCCACCGCAAAACTCATGGCGATACGATGATCCAGCTTGGTCGCGATGGGGCCGCCGCCGGGCAGGAGCGTACCTCCGCTTCCCTCAATGACGATGCCGTCTTCCAGTTCCTCCACCCTCACGCCGATGGCGCGAAGGCCCGCCGCCATGGTCGTGATGCGATCAGATTCCTTGACCCGCAATTCTTCAAGACCTCGGAAGGTGCTGCGCCCTTCGGCGAAGGCGGCCGCGATGAAGGCGACCGGATATTCATCGATCATGGAGGGCGCGCGGGCGGGGTCTGGTTCGACGCCCGTCAGGTGGGATGCAGTGACGACGATGTCTCCTACTGGCTCCCCGCCGACTTCGCGCGGGTTCTCGATGACGATGTCGCCCCCCATCTCGCGCAGCAGATCGATCAGTCCTGCCCGAGTGGTATTCAGGCCGACATTTTCAATGGTAATCTTCGAGCCGGGCACAAGCAGCGCGGCGACCATGGGGAAGGCTGCCGACGAGGGGTCGCCGGGAACGGTGATGGCTTGGGGATGAAGTTCGGCCTCGCCTTTTAATGTGATGATCCGTGTTCCATCAGCAGCGATTTCTACGTGCAGGTCAGCACCAAAACCCTTGAGCATCCGCTCGCTGTGATCGCGAGTCGGAACCGGCTCGACGACGCGCGTGACCCCGGGGGTATTCAGACCCGCCAGCAAGATCGCGGACTTTACCTGCGCTGATGCGACCGGAAGGCGATAATCAAGCGCCACAGCCGGGCAGGCGCCCCGCATGGTGAGCGGCAGCCGGTGTCCGGGGCTGGTGGTGAAGCTGGCGCCCATATGGGACAGCGGCTCGGTGACGCGCTGCATCGGGCGCTTGCTCAGCGATGCATCTCCAATGAAAGTCGCAGTGATGCCATGACTTGCGACCAGGCCCATGAGGAGGCGGGTCGACGTGCCACTATTGCCCATGTCCAAAGCTGTTTGGGGTTGCAGCAATCCGCCCACGCCCACGCCCCGAATGTGCCAGATGCCGTCATCGTCTCGTTGGATCTGCGTGCCCATCGCACGCATTGCTGCGGCAGTGGCCAGCACATCCTCTCCCTCCAACAGACCTTCGACGCGGCTTTCCCCAACGGCCAGTGCAGAGAGCATGAGTGAACGGTGCGAAATGCTTTTGTCACCCGGCACTCTTACACTGCCCGCAAGGGGAGGAGCACTGGAGAAGGTCATGGGAACAGGCTGATCGGAAGAAGCGGTCACGGGTCAATCCGTTTGTCAGGAAACTGAAAAATTGCGCCCGGCTTTTGACAGCGCGGTTCCGCTATGGCAAGGCGCCCGTCGCTTCGCGGGCGACATGGTCGTGCCGCGTGATATTCGTTGAAGCACTCGTAAGAAGGACAAGGCCGGACATGGTCAAGGCTGAATGGGGCACGAAGCGTACCTGCCCGAAATGCGCCACGCGCTTCTATGACCTGGGCAAGGACGACCCGGTCTCCTGCATCAACTGCAACACCGCTTGGGAACCCGAACCGGTCCTGAAGTCGAAGCAGCCGCTGCCGTACGAGGAAGCGCCGAAGAAGGTTATAGAAACCGCCGACGGGGAGCTGGAGACGGCAGATGACGATCTGGATCTTGATCTGGACGTCGATGATGATGGTGATTCGC
Source organism: Sphingobium sp. TomMM7A (assembly GCF_055397305.1). Lineage (NCBI taxonomy): Bacteria > Pseudomonadati > Pseudomonadota > Alphaproteobacteria > Sphingomonadales > Sphingobiaceae > Sphingobium > Sphingobium sp. TomMM7A. The sequence goes on from NZ_AP027311.1 coordinate 855,553, forward strand.
CGGACAATGACGTTGACCTCGGCGGTGACGACGACCTCGGCGTGGATGCCGCCGCCGACGACGGCGACGACGACAATTAAGTAATTTTGTGCTTGCCAAGGAAGTTGCTGCCTCCTAATGGCAGCGACCTCCGAAGCGCCGGTCCCAAGCGGCGCTGACACTGGTAACGGGGCCTTAGCTCAGCTGGGAGAGCGCCTGCATGGCATGCAGGAGGTCAGCGGTTCGATCCCGCTAGGCTCCACCAGTTTTCTGGACGGTCCAAGCCTCACCTGTATAGCCCGGAAGCTATCAAGCGGGTGCTTGGCATCCTATATCGGCCGACGGCTCCATGCCGGACATGGCCCAATCCATTGGGATGCGGTATGATGCCGCGCAACGATGGGGCCTTAGCTCAGCTGGGAGAGCGCCTGCATGGCATGCAGGAGGTCAGCGGTTCGATCCCGCTAGGCTCCACCAATCTTCCTTGTCGCGATAGACTGCCGTTAGTCGTCAGCAAATGCTTCTCCGCGCGACGACCCGCCAGTTGGCATAGCTCTCCGGCATCGACGTACACCACATTCCAATATGCCAATCTCCGTTAGGCAGCGAGGAAGTGATGGGGGAGGAGACCCATATCATTGCGAGCGACAGAAGATCGGCGACGTTTGCTCCAAGCCTGCGAGCGTTTCCTCCGCTCTCATGATCATGCTATATAGCCCTCGACCATCGTGCTTCGACCAGTGGTGGAGGCGGAGGGCGCAGGGGTAGTGGCGCTACTCCTGCAAAACGACGAGATATTTTAAAAACTCTGCCCAAGCGGATGGTTGACGCGCATGACCCGCACGGAAACTGACTTGGTCAAGTTCAAGCTGGCTGCACGAAGCTATCCATCACGCGCTTACGGCCAGCCGTTTCAAAATCGATCTCGAGTTTGTTGCCCTCGATCTCCGCAATCGTGCCGTAACCAAATTTCTGGTGAAATACGCGCAACCCCAGGTGCATATCATCTCGACCCTTGTTGCCGAGGGATACTGCCGAGGCGCGAGCTTCCACGATCCGTACGGGTTCGCGGGAGAACTGGCCACTTTGTTGCGCCCGCTGCCAGCCTGGGCCACGCCCGCTACCTCGTTGCACGTTGGAGAAGGGATCAGCGCGCTCGGACCAGTTGGCACGCCATAGGGACGCACCGCCCGCCATGCTGCTTTCCTCCTCGACATGTTCAGCAGGTAGCTCTCCTACGAACCTCGACGGGATGGAACTGGTCCACTGGCCATATATTCTCCGGTTCGCCGCATGAAGGATGACGCAAAGCTTCCTGGCGCGGGTAATCGCCACATAGGCGAGCCGACGTTCCTCCTCCAGACTGTTGAGACCGCCTTCGTCCAACGCCCGTTGCGAAGGAAAAATACCTTCTTCCCAGCCCGCCAGGAAGACGGTGTCGAATTCGAGCCCTTTTGCCGCATGGATGGTCATGATCGTGACCTTCCGTTCCTCGGCCTGCGCATCATTGTCCATGACTAGCGACACATGTTCGAGGAACGCGCCCAGCGTTTCATATTCCTCCATCGCGCGAGTAAGTTCATTCAGGTTTTCGAGGCGGCCTGCGCTTTCGGCTGTGCGTTCTGCCTGAAGCATGGCCGTGTAGCCGCTTTCATCCAGTATTTGGCGCGCGAGTTCGGCATGGGGAAGCTGGGTCGCGCGGTCGCGCCAGCGAGCCAAATCCCCGATGAAGGCGCCAAGGCTGCGGCGCGCTTGCGGAGTCATTTCGTCGGTATCGAGAATTCGTGCAGCCGCGAGCGCCAAGGGTATGGCCTCGGCCCGAGCGAGGCGGTGGAGCTTCTCCACGGCCTTGTCACCTAAACCGCGCTTGGGAACATTAACGATCCGCTCAAATGCCAGGTCGTCGGCCGGTTGGTTGACGAGGCGAAGATAGGCAAGCGCGTCGCGTATTTCGGCCCGCTCATAGAAGCGGAAGCCGCCTACGATCCTATATGCAAGGCCGATCTGAATGAATCGATCTTCAAATTCGCGGGTCTGGTGCTGCGCGCGGACAAGGATGGCCACCTCTTCCAACGATCGACCCGAGCGCTCGATCGCCTCGATTTCGTCGCCGACGCGGCGAGCCTCTTCTGGCCCGTCCCAAACGCCGATGACGCGGACTTTTTCACCGATGTCGATGTCGGTCCACAGCGTCTTGCCTAGCCTGTTGCCGTTTTCGGCGATCACACCGGAGGCGGCGCCCAGGATGTGAGGCGTGGATCGGTAATTCTGCTCCAGGCGGACAATCTTGGCGCCCGGGAAGTCCTTTTCAAATCGGAGGATGTTGGCGACTTCCGCGCCCCGCCACGAATAGATGGATTGGTCGTCATCACCCACGCAGCAAATATTCTTTCGCTGCTGAGCGAGCAGACGGAGCCAGAGATACTGGCTGCTGTTGGTGTCCTGATACTCGTCCACCATGATATAGCGGAACCGCTGTTGATAGCTTTCGAGCACATCCCGGTGGCGCTTCAATATGGTGAGCACATGGAGCAGCAAGTCGCCGAAGTCGCAGGCATTCACATCGCGAAGGCGGGCCTGATAGGCAGAATATAATTTCTGCCCGCGTCCGTTTGCGTAAGATTCCCTATCTCCCGCGCTGATTTCGTCAGGCGTCAGCCCCTTATTCTTCCACTGATCAATCAAGCCACCCAGCTGCCGCGCTGGCCAGCGCTTTTCATCAATCCCCTCAGCCTGGATCAGCTGCTTCATCAGCCGAAGCTGATCATCGGTATCAAGAATGGTGAAGTTGGATTGCAGCCCGACCAATTCGGCATGTCTGCGAAGTATTTTAGCTGCAATGGCGTGAAATGTGCCGAGCCATGGCATGCCTTCCACTGCCGGACCGATCATACGTCCGACACGCTCGCGCATTTCACGCGCAGCCTTGTTAGTAAAGGTGACCGCCAGGATTTCCGACGGATAAGCGCGACGCGTAGCTATGAGATGCGCCAGTCGTGCGGTCAGTGCAGCCGTCTTGCCAGTTCCGGCACCCGCCAGAACAAGAACCGGACCCTCGACAGTGAGGACGGCTTCCCGTTGGGGCTCATTGAGGCCCTGAAGATAGGGCGGATCATCAGGCGAGGGAGCAGGGAGGGTCATGGTCAACAACTAGGGCGCAGGGATAGAGGGAGCAAGGGCTTGGTCGCGTGCGATTGATGGCAATCTATGAGAACAAAAGAGGAATCATGCAAGGGCGAAGGCCACTGTGTTCTACCTTCGATATCCCTGGGGCCTCTCGTGGTGTCATTAGATCAAGGAGGCCAAGCGGCTCTAACGATGGAAAGCATGCAATTCAAAGCTTGAACGTTCTGCTGATAGATAGCCGTCCTTCGCCTGATAGCAGCAGAGCCACAGTTCGTCGCCGATATCGGAACGCGTGCGTCACCGATCTGGTTCTCTACCCGCCAAGAGGCAGAACGGGGTGATGAACAGGAAAGGATTACCCATGAAATCGATCATGCTTGCGGGTGCCGCCATGCTGGCTTTTTCCACCGGCGCTACTGGCATTGCGATCGCTCAGGGTGTGCCGGACAATACGGCCCAACCCCCAGCCACTGATAGCATGCCGACGGATCCTGCTACGCCTGCGAGTCCTGCGACAGCGGCAGATCCTAATGCTGGTCAGCCGACTGGAGAGGTCCCAGCTGACACCGGCATGATGCCCGCAACGCCGGGGATGCCCAAGGACCCTGCCGCGCCTGTGGGCAGTTCGGCTAATCCGGTGACCGTTGGCGGCAACATGACCCCTCCGCCTGCGGGCGGTAAAGACTATCCGCTATGCAGTCGCACGGTACAGGATAGCTGCATCAATCCCGGCGAGGCACCGCGTTCGAAGAAGATGGCGCGCAGGCATCGCTGACCGGAGAGACGGCGCCGGGCAGGGCGGCAATAAGCGCCGCCAGCCCGGTTCTGTCTTTGGCGGCGTCCGCCAAGCTGTGCTGGTCGAGCACGGCCAGAAAAGCCGTAGTTGCGGCCTTCAAAATGCCCGATAGGCCACAAGCGGCGCGGAGGCCGCAGCTTGCGCAGTCTGCCAGGTTCATGTCCGTTTCGGTGTGACGGACGACATCGCCCAGCCTGATTGCTTCAGGCGCGCGGGCAAGGGTGAAGCCGCCGCCTCTGCCGCGCTGGGTGAGGATGAACCCGCCTTGGCCGAGGTGGTGGACGACTTTCATCAAATGATTGCGCGAAAGAGCGTAGGCGTCGGCGACCTCAGGGATGGTTGCGCGACCTGTTGGCGTGACGGCCAGATGGATGAGGACGCGCAGGGCGTAGTCGGTGTGGCGGGTCAATTGCATGAGGGAATGCGTTAATTGAACGGGGTTTGCAGATCAAACATGTAGATGGTTTACATGTTTAAAGATGTACCGTAAAGGCGTCTTTACCGAGTCTTAGTTCAAAAGGGGTGCATATATGAGCCAGCTCAGCGCTGAAACCATCGCGATCGTCAAGGCAACCGCTCCCGCGCTGCGGAGCCATGGGGTGGAGATCACGACCGCCATGTATGCGCGCCTGTTCCAGGATGCTTCGATCAAGGACATGTTCGATCAGGCGGCACAGGACAGCGGCGAACAGCCCAAGCGTCTGGCTGCGGCCATCCTGGGTTATGCCGAGAATATCGACAAGTTGCAGGCTTTGACTGGCGCGGTCGAGCGCATGGTGCAGCGGCACATCGAAACCGGAGTGAAGGCTGAACATTATCCCAAGGTTGCCGAAGCGTTGCTGCCCGCGATCCGCGATGTTCTGGGCGCGGATGTTGCCACGGACGCGGTGTTGGAAGCCTGGGGCAAGGCCTATTGGTTCCTCGCCGAGATACTGATTGGCAAGGAAGCGCAGGCTTATGAGGATGCTGAAGCGGCTTGATTGATGGGGGGCAGCTTGGGGCGTTCCCCTCTCCCTAGCTCTCTCCCCTAAAGGGGAGAGGGAATCGCTCTTAACAGAGTAATGCGCGCCTTGCCCACGTCTCGGGTTGTGTCCACGACAAAACCCTTGACCTCCACATCTTCGCGGCGATCGGTTTCGATGCTGATCCAGGTCGCGGGGCCGGTCCAGCCCAGACGGCTTAACTTGTCGAGAGCGACGACGCCTGCGCCGCTATTATAAGGCGGGTCCATGAAAATGAGGTCCAACGGTTTCGGCGCTGGCCCCAGTGAGAGCACGCTACTCTGCCGAATGTCGGGCCGGATGCCGAGCTTGTCGCCATTGGCGCGGATCACATTCAGAGCCGCCTGATCCTGTTCGACGAAGAGGCAGCTAGCTGCGCCACGGGACAGGGCTTCAAAGCCCAAGGCGCCCGATCCTGCGAAGAAATCGCCGACGGCCAGCCCTTCAAATGATCCGATGCGGCTTACCAGCATGGAAAAGAGCGTTTCGCGCGTACGGTCGGCCGTAGGACGAGTGGCGTCGCCCTTGGGAGCTGCCAGCGGGCGGCCGCGCCATTGGCCTGCGATGATTCTCATGATTGGCGTCCGTGCAGAAGGAAAGCCCTAAGACAAGCATAGGGCGAACGAGTTTAGCTTCAGGCTTTGGGCGTCTTCAAGCTCTTGCGGAAGACGATGAGGTCGTGCTGGCGCACTTCCTCCACCGCGCCCGACGCGAGTTCGCCGAGGTGGAAGGGGCCATAGCTGGTGCGGATGAGGCGGCTCACCTGTAGGCCCAGATGCTCCAGAACGCGCCGCACTTCGCGGTTCTTGCCCTCCGTCAGGGTCATTTCGATCCACTGGTTACGACCGGTGCGGCGTTCCAAATTGGCCTCGATCTGGCCATAGCGAATGCCGTCAATCTCTATGCCCATAAACAGGTCTTCAAGCTGGGCCTGGCTGATTTCGCCAAAGGCGCGGGCGCGATAGGTGCGCGGTACGCCGGTCGCGGGCAATTCCATCTGCCGTTTGAATTCGCCATCGGTGGTAAGGAGCAGCAGCCCCTCCGTGGTCATGTCCAGACGACCGATCGGCATGAGGCGGGGCAGATCGGCGGGCAAACGGTCGTAGATGGTCGGACGGCCGCGCGGGTCGCGCTCGGTCGTCAAATAGCCGGAAGGCTTGTGAAACAGGAAGAGGCGAGCGGGAGCGGGTTGCGCCACCGGGTTGCCATCCACCGACACGCCATTGAGCGAGGTCAGCAGCGTTGCCGGGGTCGAGATCAGTTGACCATCGAGAGTGACCCGGCCTTCCTCGATCATCCGTTCCACTTCCCGGCGCGAGGCTACTCCGGCGCGGGCAAGCAGTTTGGCGATGCGTTGCGGTTCGTTCGTGCCGCTGGCGGCCGCGGCCATGCGCGCCGGATGGGGATTTGCGGGCTTGGCTGGAGCAGCGTTTCTTTTCTTGAAGGGCGGGCGGGCAGGGCGCGACGAACCGGCGGGCTTGCCGTCCGTGGGGCGCCGGGGGCCGCCCGGTCCTGCCCTGCGCGGCGGTGCTGATTTTTTCGGCGGCTCCACGCTCGGTTCCTTTTAACGAAGCGGCGGCATTCCCATATCGGAGATGCCGGGAAAATGACGAATAGTGCCGTCCTGTCGCCGAGTGCGCAGGATCGGCCGCAACTCCCTTAAGGGGTCGCGCGTTTGATCGGGTGCATGGCGCATATGGGGCGGATCGGCAAATGTTTTTCGGGCTAGTCAAAGGGGACTCGAAGCCACGGCAGCAGGCACAGGCCATCATCAGCGTGCTGGTGGTGGAAGATGAGCCTTTGGTCGCCTTTGACAATGAGCATGTGCTGGAACAGGCTGGCTACCGCGTGGCCGCAACGGTCGAGGATTATGACCATGCGATCAGCGTCATTGAGCAGGATGAGGTCGATCTGGTGATCGCCGATATCACCTTGCATGGTGACAAGACGGGCATTGATGTGGCGCGTCATGCCTATGCGAAGGGGCTGGCGGTGCTGTTCGTCAGCGGCGCCTGTCCGATTGATGCGCATGAGATGGCGGTAGGGTGTCTGGCGAAACCTTATTTGCCGCGTGATCTGCTGGCTTCGATCGGGGTGATTGAGGCGGTGCTGCGTGGTGCGGATCTGCCGCGGGTGCCGCGTGGGTTGCATTTGTTTGATCGGGTTGGGTGAGGTGGTGTGGTTGGGGCGCTGTAAACTCACGCCGAATAGCGTAGAGCGCCGCTACTTTTCCCGCTGATTTTTGCTTACGGAGTGGCAGAAGCGCTATTGCCGCAGCTCAGTCCAACCTCTCGTTTGGCTATTTTGCTGCGCGCCCCATGGCCGGAAGCAAGATCTGAAAGGCAGGGGGTGCCGCGCACGAGCGCAGCAGGTTCACGAACCGGTGAAGGCGGTGATTCCTCCATCGACCACCAACTCGGTGCCAGTGATGTAGCGAGCCTCCTCCGAAGCGAGGAACAGGGTGGCATGGGCCACATCCCAAGCGTCGCCCATGCGCGCCATCGGTACTTGCGCGTTACGGCGGGCGACCATGCCTTCGAAGTCGCCGGCGTTGTATTTTTCCGCCAGCCTGTGAACGAGGGGCGTCATCATCAGGCCCGGAACGACGCAATTGAGCCGCACACCCTTCGCCGCATAGGACACTGCCGTCACCTTGGTGAACTGAACAAGTCCCGCCTTTGCCGTAGCATAGGCGACCTGGTCCTTGCCAACCCAGCGCTGCCCCGCGATGGATGAGATGTTGACGATCGCGCCTGCGCCCTGATCAACCATGATTGGCAACGCTGCTTTGCAGGTGAGGAACACACTGGTCAGATTTAGATCGAGCTGACGGCGCCACATGTCCTCGTCCATCGTCTCCGGATTGCCGGGCTCGGAACGGCCGACATTGTTGATGAGGATGTCGAGCCGACCATAACGCGCGACACAGTCCCCGATCAACGCCTGCACCTGCTCACCGCTGGTGACATCGCATGCCGCCACATCGATCGGATGACCTTCGCTTTTGGCGATCTCACGCGTCGCTTCGGCCGCATCCATGTCGACGTCAACGCCCAGGACCGTGGCACCCTGGCGGGCGAGCAGCACGGCTATGGCCTTGCCGTTGCCCCAGCCCGGCGCGAACGAGCCGCAGCCGGTGACAATAGCGACCTTACCGTCCAGCTTCAGCATCGCGTCTCTCCGTGTAGCTTGCGAATGGGCGATGGCAGTGTCATGGCCGAATGACAATCGCAATTGCGGAGAACGCCATGCCCTCGTCGCCGCGCATCATGCTGATCAGCGCGCTCGCCCAGTCACCCGGCCCTGCAATGGCTGCGATGCAGGAGGAGTGGCCGCAAGCCGTTTCGCACAATCTAATCGATGACTCGCTTGCGGGAGACTATGCCGCCTTGGGCGAGATCACGCCCGCGATCTACGAGCGTTTTCTGACACTGGGTCGCTACGCGGCCGCGAGCAGCGATGGCGCGACGTCTACGCAAGGCATCCTGTTCACGTGCTCCGCTTTTCGCCCGGCGATCGAACGGGTCAAGGCTGACTTGGCTATCCCGGTGATCACGCCCAACGAGGGCGCATTTGATGAGGCTCTGGCCCTCTGCCGAGGCAAGGACGCAGGTGGGCGCATCGGGCTGCTTCTTACATTCCAGGGTTCCGTCGCTCCGCTGGAGGGCGAAATTCATGCCATGGCCGACGCAATTGGGCAGGAGCGCCCGACCATCTTGCCCGCCGTGGCCATCGGCGCGCTCGAGGCATTGCAAGCCGGCAACGGCGATCTTCATGACGCATTGAGCGCGGCGGCAGCGGAGACACTTCCGGCAGTCGATGTGATCATCATCGGTCAGTTTTCGATGGCTCGCTCAGCGCCGATGGTGAGGGCTCGGCGAAAGGAGCTGATCCTAACCACTCCGCAGATGGCGGCACGCAAGATGCGTCGTCTGGTTGAGGGATCGGCCCGCTAGGTCGGGAAAAGTTTGAAGTCTGCGCGGTCATATGTCCGGGGCGAGTTCTGCTTGTTTCTCCGATGATTGGCCATATGGTGGCGCGATAAGCATTTTGGGGGCGCGCCTTTTTCATGACTGACATTGCCGTGGGCACCCGAGGCTGGCTGGATGCGGTGAAGCCCTATGTGGAGAAGGCGCCGCTGGCTGCGCTGTTCCTGGGGATTTCATCGGGCTTTCCCTTTGCGATGATCGGCGCGAACCTGGCGTCGCGGCTGGCGCAGGATGGGATCGACAAGAAGAGCGTTACGGCGTTCAGCCTGGTGTTGCTCGCCTATAATCTCAAATGGCTGTGGGCCTGGGTGATCGAGGGGGTGAAGTTGCCCCTGCTGCATCGGTTGGGGCAGCGCGTGTCGTGGATGCTGGTGGCGGGGCTGCTGGTGATGGCGGCGGTCGTCAATCTGGCCGTTGTCGATCCGGCGAATGACCTGATGGGGACGGTGCGGGCGGCGATCCTGCTGGGGATTGCGGGGGCGACGTTCGACATCATCATCGATGGGTATCGCATCGAGATATTGCGGCCCGAGCAATTGGGCATTGGCGCGGGCATGTCGCAATATGGCTGGCGCATCGGCGCGGCGGCGGCGGGTGCCCTGGCACTGGTGGTGGCGCAATATTGGGACTGGACGCTGGCCTATCTGGTTTGCGCGCTGTTCGCGCTGCCTGCCATGCTGGCGGCGCTGATCGTTGGCGAGCCTGAACGGCATCGGGAGATTGCTTCCCGGAAGACGGGCGGGGAATTGGTGCAGGCGATCATTGGGCCGTTCGTTGATTTCTTCAAGCGCAAGGGCGCGTTGCTCGTCCTGCTGTTCATCATCGTCCACAAGATTGGCGATACGCTGGCCAACCTGACATTCCGGCTGCTGTTCAACGATCTGGGGTACAGCAATGAGGAGATCGCGATCTACGATGTGGGCGTGGGTTTCTGGGCATTGCTGGCCGGGATTTTCGTGGGCGGGGTGCTGTATGCGCGGTTGGGGTTGAAGAAGTCGGTGCTGATCAGCCTGGTGCTGATGGCGGTATCGAACTTCAGCTTTGCCCTGCTGGCGGCGACCGGCAAGAGCAATGTGGGCATGGCGGGGGCCATCGGGTTCGAGAATTTTGCTAGCGGGATCGGTGGCGTCGCCGTGGTCGCCTATTTCTCCGCGCTGTGCGACCTGCGTTTCACCGCTGCGCAATATGCGATGATTTCGGCGGCGGCGAGCATTGTCGGGCGGTTCCTGACCGGGACGTCGGCGGGGGCGCTGATCGAGCGGTTCGGCTATGTCGATTTCTATCTGCTCACGACCGTGTTGGCGCTGCCGGGCATCATCCTGTTCTGGCTGATGATGCGCAGCGGACTCGTGGATGCGAGTGTTGGCAGCGCCGCTACGGATGAAGGTGGTCAGGCTCCGGCGTAAAGGTCCAGCGGGCGGCCTAGGTCGCTATGGGCCTGAGAGACGGCTTGCAGGCAGGTCAGGGCGCCGAGGACATCGTCCGTGCCGAGCAGCGAGGCGAGTTGCTCATAGGATGCAGGTGGGTCCTGTAGCGCTGTGCTGATTGAGTGCATGAGGGACGCTTCGTCGGCGGTCATGCGGGCGCAGCAGCAAGGCGCGACGAGTATCCGGCGGGTGGCGCAGCGGGCAAGTTCCAGCATCATCGCGCGCATCAGGACGAGGGGGCGGCGGTAGCTGCGGCCGAACGCGCCGAGCATGGCGTTGGCTGCGTGGGCGTCATCGACCCCGGCGCTGGCCATGCGGCGCATCGCATAGAGGAACAGGCGGTTGCCGTAGCCGGGAGGCATTGCGCCGGGCAGGTCGAGGGGGGTGATCTCTCCATGGGGCATATGCGAGCACCTTTTTATCCGTTGCGTTACGGAGAGCAAGGTACGCTATTGCGAGTCAATCGCAAGTAGATTCAGTCAGGATATTGCTCGTTCAGGCGCAAAATTTCGCCTGCGAGGTAGAGCGACCCCGCGATGAGCAGGAGCGGGGCTTCGGTTTTGCATGACGCCGCGACCGCGTTGATGGCGTCCGTGGGATTTGCATGTGCTGTGCAGTCGATGCCCCAGCGCTCCGCGATGGTGGCGAAGCGGCTGGCGGGATGATGCTCGTGGCCGGGGACGGGCAGCGCGTGGATGTGGGCTATGCGCCCGGCGAAGGGGGCGAGATAGGCGTCCACTTCCTTGTTGGCGAGCATGCCGATGACGAGGTGCAGCTTGCGTCCGGCGAGCTTGTCGGCGGTGAAGAAGGCGCTGATGGCTTCTCCGGCTCCGGCATTGTGGCCGCCGTCGAGCCAGGCCTCGCTTTCGGGAGGGAGCGGGGCGAGCAGGGGGCCGTGGTCCAGGTGTTGGAGCCGGGCGGGCCAGTGCGCCCAGAGGGGCGCGGCTTTGAGCGCGGCTTCGCTGACGGGCAGGGCGGTTTGATGGCGCAGCATGGCGAAGGCAAGGGCGGCATTCTGCACCTGATGCGCGCCGGGAAGGCGGGGGAGCGGGGTTTCGATGCGGCCTTGTTCGTCGCGATAATGGAGGCGGTCGCGGTAGCTGGCCGCGTCCCAGCTTTGGCCCATGGGGAGCCAGTCGGTGCGGGCGCGGGCTGCGGCTTCGCGCATCGCGGGAGCGAGTGACTCGGGATAGCGCTGGGTTACCAGGGCGGCGCCGGGTTTGGCGATGCCCGCCTTCTCCGCCGCTATGGCGCGCAGCGTGTTGCCGAGGAAGGCTTGATGGTCGATCCCGAGTTGGGCGATGCCGCAGACGGCGGGGTTTTCGATGATATTGGTAGCGTCGAGACGGCCGCCTAGTCCTACTTCAAGGATGCAGGCGTCTGCAGGATGCTCGGCGAAGGCGAGGAAGGCGGCGGCGGTGGTGACTTCGAAGAAGCTGGCGCCGATGCCTTCGGCGACGTCAAGGACGCGGGAGAGATAGTGGGCGAGCGCTTCGTCGCTGATCAGCTGGCCGTTGATGCGGATGCGTTCGTTGAAACGGACGAGATGGGGGGAGGTGAAGACGTGGACGCTGCGGCCGTCGGCTTCGAGGGCGGCGCGTAAGAAGGCGCAGGTCGATCCTTTGCCATTGGTGCCTGCGACATGGAAGATGGGCGGCAGCGCGCGGTGCGGATTGTCGAGCCTATCAAGCAGGCTGGTGATGCGTTCGAGACCCAATATGTCCGCGCCCGGCGACAGCGTGGCAAGGCGGTCCAGCTGCGATTGGACCGCCGGGTCGTCCGAAATGGCGTGGTCGGGCATGGCCCTATGTTCCTCGCGCGATCGCGTCAGGCGGCTGCGCGAGGGGCTAGATAGCCGATCACTCGGGCCAGCGTGTCGCGTAATTCGCTGCGATGCACGACCATGTCGAGCATGCCATGTTCCAGAAGATATTCGGCGCGCTGGAAGCCGTCCGGCAGCTTTTCGCGGATCGTGCTTTCGATGACGCGCTGGCCCGCGAAGCCGATCAGTGCATTGGGCTCGGCGATCTGGACGTCGCCCAGCATGGCGTAGCTTGCGGTGACGCCGCCGGTCGTTGGGTCGGTCAGAACGACGATATAGGGCAGGCCCGCCGCGTGCAGCTTCTGGATCGCGACAGTCGAGCGCGGCATCTGCATGAGGGACAAGATGCCCTCCTGCATGCGTGCGCCACCTGCCGCCGTGAAGATGACATAGGGGCATTTGTGGCCGATGGCTTCATTGACCCCTTGGATGAACGCCGCGCCGACGCCCATGCCCATGGAGCCGCCCATGAAGGCGAAATTCTGGACGCCCATGACCAGCGGAACGTCGTCGATCGCGCCGCGCGCGTTGATGAGCGCGTCCTGGTCGCCGGTCTGCGCGCGGGCAGCCTTTATGCGATCGGGATAGCGCTTGGAATCGCGGAACTTGAGCGGGTCTTCCTGCACCGGCGGGGTGGGCAGCAGGATGAAGCCTGCGTCGAGGATTTGCTCGAACCGCTCGGACGGGCCGATGCGGCCGTGATGGTCGCAGCGCGGGCAGACGGACAGATTATCCTCCCACTCCTTGATGAAGATCATCTCGGTGCAGGACGGGCATTTGTGCCACAGCGTCTCGGCGGTGGTTTCCTTCTTTGCGAGGAAGGGAACGGCCTTGCGGACGCGGTTGATCCAGCTCATGCGGCGGTCTCCCGGAAATGGGGGCTGTTGGCTTTGAGAGCGCCGCTCAATGTGGCGACGAACTCCTGAACGAAGGGGGCGGCGGCATCGCCATGCGATCCGACTATATCGACAATGGCTGACCCGACCACGACGCCGTCAGCGACGCGACCGATGGCGGCGGCCTGTTCGGCGGAGCGCACGCCGAAACCGACTGCGATGGGCAGATCAGTTGCGGCCTTCAGCTTCTCAACGGCCTGCTCTACGGCTGTTTGGGCCGCCTGCTGCTTGCCGGTCACGCCTGCGACGGCGATATGGTAGAGGAAGCCGCTAGCGCCATCGAGCACGGCGGGCAGGCGAGCAGCGTCGGTGGTCGGCGTTGCAAGGCGGATCAGGTGAACGCCTGCCGCGCGTAGGGCTGGGCCGATCTCCGCGTCCTCTTCAGGCGGGACATCGACACAGATCACGCCATCCACGCCTGCTTCGCGGCACTGATCTGCGAACCATTCGGAGCCGCGGATCAGCATGGGATTGGCATAGCCCATGAGGATCAGCGGTATATGCGGGTGGCGGGCGCGGAAGGTGGTGGCGAGGTGAAAGATATCCTTCGTCTTCGTGCCTGACCCGAGGCTGCGCAGGTTTGCGAGTTCGATCGCGGGGCCGTCTGCCATAGGATCGGTGAAGGGCATGCCGAGTTCGATGATGTCCGCGCCGCCCGCGACGAGCGCGTCAAGGATTGCCGGGGTGGCGGCAACGGTCGGGTCGCCTGCGGTCACGAAGGTGATGAGGGCGGCGCGGCCTGCTTCCTTGCAGGTGGCGAAGCGGGTGGCGAGGCGGTCAGTCATTTCCAAAAATACCCGTTCGGGTTGTCCGAACGAGCCACTTGTCTCGTTCGAATGTCGAAGCCCAATCCTTCTTTGAAGAAAAGTGGAGCCCCCTTCGACTGCCTGCTTGCAGCAGGCGCTCAGGACAGGCTTCGACAAGCTCAGGGCGAACGGAGGAGGAGATGGCTCGTTGGGAGAGGCTGCTCACATCTCCACTCCCAGCGCGTCGGCGACGGTGAAGATGTCCTTGTCGCCTCGGCCCGAGAGGTTGACGATGATGATCTGGTCCGCGTCCATGGTCGGCGCGATCTTTTCCGCGCTGGCGATGGCGTGGGCGGACTCCAGGGCCGGAATGATGCCTTCGAGAGCAGCGAGCTTCTGGAAGCTGGCGAGCGCTTCGTCATCGGTGATCGGCATGTACTGGACGCGGCCGATCTCGTGCAGCCAGCTATGTTCAGGGCCGATGCCGGGATAGTCGAGGCCGGCCGAAATGCTGTGCGCTTCGGTGATCTGGCCGTCTTCGTCCTGAAGCAGATAGGTGCGGTTGCCGTGCAGGATTCCGGACGCGCCGCCTGCGAGGGAGGCGGCATGTTTGCCGGTGAGGCCCTCGCCTGCGGCTTCCACGCCGATCATCTTGACCTCAACATCGTCAAGGAAGGGATGGAAAAGGCCGATCGCGTTCGAGCCGCCACCGACCGGAGCGATCAGCATGTCAGGCAGGCGGCCTTCGATCTCGAGAATCTGCTCGCGCGCTTCGCGGCCGATCACCGACTGGAAGTCGCGGACCAGTTCCGGATAGGGATGCGGGCCTGCCGCCGTGCCGATGATATAGAAGGTGTCGTGGACGTTCGAGACCCAGTGGCGCAGGGCATCGTTCATCGCGTCCTTGAGCGTCTGCGAGCCGGAAACGACGGGGATGACTTCCGCGCCCAATAGCTTCATGCGGAAGACGTTGGGCTTCTGCCGCTCCACGTCCTTGGCGCCCATGAAGATCTTGCATTCCATGCCGAACAGGGCGGCGACGGTAGCGGTGGCGACGCCATGCTGGCCCGCGCCGGTTTCGGCGATGACCTTTTTCTTGCCCATGCGGCGGGCGAGCAGCGCCTGGCCGATGCAATTGTTGATCTTGTGCGCGCCGGTGTGGTTGAGTTCTTCGCGCTTCAGATAGATTTTCGCGCCTTTACCCTCGGGCGCATCGGCGCGGAGCGCTTCGGTCAGACGGCTGGCATAGTAAAGCGGGTTGGGACGGCCGACATAGTTGCGCAGCAGTTCCTCAAACTCTTCCTCGAAAGCGGGGTCCTGCCTCGCTTCCTTATAGACCTTCTCCAACTCAAGGATGAGCGGCATCAGCGTTTCCGCGACATAGCGGCCGCCGAAGGAGCCGAAATGGCCCGAAGCATCGGGTTGCGAGCGGAGGGAGTTATTGATGGTCATGATTGCTGTGCCGCTTTGCAGAAGGCCATGATCTTGTCCACACTCTTGATGCCCGGCGCGCTTTCCACGCCGGAAGAAACGTCAATCATCGGTGCGCCGGTGATGCGGATCGCTTCGGCGACATTGTCGATGCCGAGACCTCCGGAGAGACCCCAGGGCATGGATATGGGGACGCCGCGCAGGAGCGTCCAGTCGAAGCGCAGACCCATGCCGCCCGGGAGTGCGGCGCCATCCGGTGTCTTTGCGTCGAAGAGGAGGAGATCGGCCGCGCCGCTATAGGATTTTGCAGCCTCGATGTCGGCGCGGGTTTTTACGGAAATGGCTTTCCAGACGGGGAGGTTGAAGCGCTTAGCAATGGCGGCGGTGCGCTCGGGGCTTTCCTTGCCGTGGAGTTGCAGGGCGGTGAGGGCGTTTGTTGCGGTGAGTTCGGCGAGGGTTTCGTCGGTGGGATCGACCAGGACGGCGACGCGCTCGATATGGGCGGGGACTGTTGCGGCGAGGGCGCGCAGCTGGTCCGCTTCGACATGGCGGGGACTTTTTGCGAAATGGACGAAGCCGAGGTGGGTCGCGCCTGCGCGGATAGCTGTGCCGACTGTGTCGGGTGTGGAAAGGCCGCAGATCTTGATGGCGAGTCGGGACATTTGGGGGCTTTAGCGGGTGAGGTCACCGAGAACCATATGCTCCGTGCTACTCAAGGCCTCGTCAAATCCATGTCATGCAGGGCGAGCCATTGGTCCGCATGGTCGATGCAGGCTTTGCCCAGGAAGGCGTCGACCTGATCCAGCAGATCGGTTTCGTCCATGACCAGCGGATCAAGCGGCGGGTGCCAATCGAGGCGGAAATGAGCGCCCTGGGTCCTTGCCAGGGTGAAAGGCAGGAAGCGGGCGTTGCTGCGCCGGGCGAGGCGTAGCGCGATGGAAAGATTTCCCGACGGTTCCACATTTCTGCCGAAGCGCGGGAACCAGACCTGTCGATCCCTCCGTTCGTCCACCAAGATGTAGAGCATCGCCCTGTCCTTTTCCGCAAGGTGACGCAGGATCGATCGGGCGGCACCGCTGCCGGTGATGGCTTCCCCCATATAGCTTTCCCGTGCCCGCTTCAGCATCTTGGCCTGAGCAGGGTCGGAGGGAGGGTCGTAGACGCCGAGGCCGGGACGATCCGTTGACGCTTTCAAATGGGCGGCGAGCAAATCCCAGTTGCCGATATGGGTGGTCAGAAAGATCATGGGGCGGGGCAAGGCCAGCGCTTCCCGATAGGCCGGTTCGTTTGTGATGCTGACATGGCGGTTGTTCACGAGCCGGTCGATATTGGCGAGTTCCGCCATGGTGCGGCCGAGATTGAACCAGCGGCGGGTGAGCATGGCCTCGCGCGTGGTTTCGTCCAGATCAGGACGTAGGATAGCGAGGTTGGCGCGGGCGCGCTGGTCCCGCAGCTTCATGGTTCTGCGTGCAACGTTCGCCGACAACCAGCCGCCCAGCCATGAGGCGGCGGATGCGGGGAGCAGGCGCAGAAGGGTGAAGAGAAAAGGGTTGGAGAGCATCTTGCCAAGCGTCATACAGCAGCAGTCGAGAGGGTAAAGGGCTTGGATTTACGATGGGTTGGGCCTTTTGGGCGTGGGTGCTGTTGCAGGGGCTGACGCTGCTGGGGGTGCTGAACTATTGGCGGCATCTGCCGGTCGATCGTCAGGAGGAGGCGCCTGATGGCGTGGTCGTGCTGTTGTCGGTGCGGGATGATTGGGATGGCGGGGCGGAACTGATCGCCCGGTTGAAGGCGCAGGCGGCGCGGTTTCGGTTGCTGATTGCTTCGAGTGGCGGGTGCGCGGCGGCGGAGGCTTTGGCGGCGCGCGAGGGGGATTGGGTGCAGATCGTCCGCGCGGGTGTCGCGGTGGACGAGGGGCAGAAGGTTCATAAATTGCGGGCGGCTTTGCGGGCTTTGCGGCCGGATGATCGCTATCTGGTGTTCGTGGACGCGGATATTGAGCCGCCTGTGCGGTTGGTGGGGCGGTTGCTCTTTCCTCTGGTGCGGGGGAAGGCGGATATTGTGACTGGCTATCGGCTGCTGTTGCCCGGGCGGAGTGCGGTGGCGGCACTGGTGGGGGCGGTGGAGATGCAGTTGGCGACTTTGCCTCGGGCTGCTGGCGCGACCATGCCCTGGGGTGGAGCTATGGCCCTGACGCGGGAGGTGGCGGAGCGGCTCGATCTGGATGCGGCGCTGGCGGGGCGGTTGTCGGATGACATGGCGATCGGGCTGGCCGGGTGGCGCGCGAAGCTGCGGTTGCGGCCGGTGCGGGATTTGCTGGTGGCTTCGCCGATGGAGGTGCGGGGTGCGATTGCGTTTGGGGTGCGGCAGTATCGGCATATCTGGACGAATAGTTCGGGGATGTGGGGGATTGCTGCCGCCGTCGTGGGCGTACAGGCTTTGGGCTGGTTGTGGGTGTTGGGTTGGGGCGGATGGAGCGCTCTGGCGGTGGGTTATGCAGCGGCGGTGGGACGAGCACTGGTGCGGCGACGGATCATCGCGGGGGTGGTGGACCCGGAGCAGGCTCGGACGGCACGGCGGTCGCTTTGGTGGGATGTGCTGGCGCCGTTTGCGGTGTGCTGGGTGCATTGGGGCATGCAGTTGGCGGCGGCTTGCTCGCGGCGGATCAGGTGGGGCAGGTTTGATTATTGGGTGAAGAGTGGGAGGGTGGTGAAGATGGAGAGGAGCAAGTGCCGCTAGCGACCACCTGACGCTATTAATCAGCATAGGGTTAAACCTAAAATCGGACGCTAGCAGGAGCACCTTACTGTTGTGCATCACAGCAAACTGTTGATGATGTCGGGGAAGATTACGATGCCGGTTGACGCGAGGGGGTGACGGGAATGATTAGCCGAATGATGGTATCCTTCGGCGGAGCATTGTTTTGGGTCACTCTTGCGCTCGCTAGCTCACATTTTTTTGGAGCAGATCAGTTTTTGTTTATATCGATCGTTGCGATCCTTGGTACTCTCACTGTGGGAACGATATTTGGATCCGCTAGGAAAAGGCGATTAAATAGGGCGCTCGCTGCAATCGACAACATAGATGCGCGGCCAGTCATGTTTCGCTGCGCGCCAGCGCAAGCTCCATTGGCCCTTGAGGTGGCCAAATCAAACGGCTGGGTCGGGGAGTTCCTTTCCGAATCAACGCAAGACATACTGAGTATCCGCTTTACTCCCGGCGATGGGGCCTTCGCTGTGCAGGAGTTTTTGGAGGCTCTTTTTGAGGCCAAACTCGTTCAAGAAGTTCAGCCCTGATTTATAAGTCGGTGTCTGCTTAGCTATGTGTTGCGGTTCAAAGCCGCTATTCCGTTATCCACCCACACTTCGTCATTCCCGCGAAGGCGGGAATCTATCTCCCACAAGCAGGGTCTCGGCGACATGTCGGGAGATGGCTTCCCGCCTTCGCTGGAATGACGGGAGGGGAGAGGTGATGCGCTTCGCTGATCGTTTCTCGACTTTGCTCGAAACGAACGGAGGTTAGAACCCCGCCGGGAAAAGGTGCTTCCCGTGCTCATCCAACCGCAGCACCACCTTCCCGGCGACTGCGCTGAGCGGCAGGTTGCCATAAAGATGCGGGAACAGCGCGCCGCCGCGTGACTCATCCCATTTGAGCGCGTCGCCGAAGGGGGCGAGGTCGATCATTAGCATTACCAGATTGTCCTGGCCCGCGAAGTGCTTTGCCGCTGTTTCGGCGGCCTGTTCGCGGGTGGACATGTGGATGTAGCCGTCGGCGAGATCGACGGGCGCGCCTTTGAACACGCCGTCGGTCTTTAGCTGGTCATACTGATCCTTGGTCAGGATCTTGTAGGCGAAGAGGTCGGTCACTCTTCGGTGAGGTCCGGGTCGGATTCGGGGCTGACTTCGGGTGAGGTTTCGAGGCCTGCGGGGGTGCTGACTTCGGTTTCCTCGTCGCTTTCCTCGATCTTCGCGGCGCTGACGACATGTTCGTCATCCGACACGTTGAAGAGGCGCACGCCGGCCGAGTTGCGGCCGATGACGCGCAGGGTGTCGAGGCCCATGCGGATCAGCTTTGCCTGATCGGTGACGAGCATCAGATGATCGCCGTGGCGCGCGGGGAAGCTGGCGACAACCGGACCGTTGCGGCCGATATTGTCGATGTTGGTGATGCCCTGACCACCACGGCCGGTGCGGCGATAGTCGTAGGCCGAGGACAGCTTGCCGTAGCCATTGGAGCAGACGGTGAGGATGAACTGTTCCTTCGCCTGTAGATCGGCGAAACGCTCCTCGCTCATCTGCGGCGAGCCTTCCTTTTCGGGCTTCCAGGGCGCGAAGCGGAGATAGTCGTCGCGCTCTTCCTGATTGGCGCCGGAGCGGTGGAGGATGGAGAGCGAGATGACCTCGTCATCCTTCTTGAGGGTCATGCCGCGCACGCCGGTTGACGTACGGCTCTGGAATTCGCGCACGTCCGTTGCCTTGAAGCGGATTGCCTTGCCCTGACGGGTGGCGAGCAGGACGTCATCCTCTTCGCTGAGCAGCGCCACGCCGATCAGGCAGTCTTCGCTGCCCTCATCGAAGCGCATTGCGATCTTGCCGTTGCTCGGCACGTTGGCGAAGGCGTCCATGCTATTGCGCCGGACGGTGCCGTTCGCGGTCGCGAACATGACGTGCAGGTCCTTCCAGCTGTCCTCATCCTCGGGCAGCGGCAGGACGGTCTGGATCGTTTCGCCGGGGCCAAGCGGCAGCAGGTTCACCATCGGGCGGCCGCGTGTTGCCGGGCCGCCTTCGGGCAGGCGCCAGACCTTCATGCGATAGACCTTGCCCGCCGTCGAGAAGAAGAGAACCGGCGTATGCGTGGAGGTCACGAACAGTTCGGTGATGGCGTCCTCATCCTTGGTCGCCATGCCGGAGCGACCCTTGCCCCCGCGTGCCTGGGCGCGGAAGCTTTCAAGCGGGGTGCGCTTGATATAGCCCTGCACGGTGACGGTGACGACCATCTCCTCGCGCTCGATCAGGTCTTCGTCCTCGATACCGTCGGCGGCAGCGGTGATTTCCGAGATGCGCGGGGTGGCGAAATCGCGTTCGATCGCCTCAAACTCTTCGCGCATGACGGCGTAAAGCTTCTGACGATCGCCGAGAATTGCGAGATATTCGGCAATGGCTGCGGCCAGTTCGGCCAGTTCATTGCCGATCTCGTCACGGCCAAGCGCGGTCAGGCGATGGAGGCGGAGGTCGAGGATGGCGCGGACCTGAATGTCCGACAGGCGGTATGTTTCGCCGCTCGCTTCAGTTTCGATCGCTTCGACCAGCTTTAGGTAAGGCGCGATTTCCGCCACCGGCCAGTCGCGGGCAAGCAAGGTTTCGCGCGCCTCTGCGGGGCTGGCCGATCCACGGATGATGCGGACGACCTCGTCGAGGTTGGTGACCGCGATGACGAGGCCCAGCAAGATATGCGCGCGATCGCGAGCCTTGTTGAGTTCATACTTCGTACGGCGGGTAATGACCTCTTCGCGGAAGCGGACGAACGCCTCGATAATGTCGCGGATGTTGAGCAGTTCCGGACGGCCGCCGCGAATGGCGAGCATGTTGGCCGGGAAGCTCGACTGGGCGGGGGTGTTACGCCACAGCTGGTTGAGCACGACTTCGGGCGTGGCATCGCGCTTCAGGTCCATGACGATGCGAACGCCCAGGCGGTTCGATTCGTCGCGAATATCGCTGATGCCTTCGATCCGCTTGTCCTTGGCGGCTTCGGCGATCTTCTCGACCAGGCCATTCTTGCCGACCTGATAGGGAATGGCGGTCAGAACGATGGAGCGACGGTCGCCGCGCCCTTCCTCGATCACATGGCGCGAGCGCATCATGATGGAGCCACGGCCGGTATGATAGGCGTTGCGGGCGCCGGATTGGCCAAGGATCAGCGGGGCGGTCGGGAAGTCAGGAGCGGGAACGATCTGGATCAGTTCATCGATCGTGATCGCCGGATTATCGATATAGGCGAGGCAGGCGCGGATCACTTCGCCCAGATTATGCGGCGGAATGTTGGTCGCCATGCCGACCGCGATGCCGCCCGCGCCGTTGACGAGCAGGTTGGGGAAGCGGGCGGGCAGGACCTGCGGTTCGCTTTCCGAAGCGTCGTAGTTGGGCTGAAAATCGACGGTGTCCTTGTCGAGATCCTCCAGCAGGGCGGTCGTGACCTTGGCTAGGCGCGCTTCGGTGTACCGCATGGCCGCTGGCGGATCGGGGTCCATGGAACCGAAGTTTCCCTGACCATCGATCAGCGGCACGCGCATGGACCAGTCCTGCGTCATGCGCGCCAAGGCGTCATAGATCGCGCTGTCGCCATGCGGGTGATATTTACCGATCACGTCACCGACGATGCGGGCCGACTTGCGGTAGGGCTTGTTGTGCTGAAAGCCCGATTCATGGGCCGAGAAGAGAATGCGACGGTGCACCGGCTTCAACCCGTCGCGGACATCCGGCAGGGCGCGAGCGACGATGACCGACATGGCATAGTCGAGATAGCTGGCCTTCATCTCATCGACGATGGAGATGGGGCTGATGTCCGAGGGGTCGGCGAGGGCAGTCTCGTCGGTCAATGCGATTCTCTTTTTGGATGGAACTGTTTCGTTGCTCATGCACTAGCGGAGCGAAACAATTCTGTCACCCCTCGCGCGCGCACGCGCTCGCGTTAGAACAAGCTGCAAGAAAGGGCTGACAGGCGGAAAACTGCTGCATATACGATGTTCAAACGTCATTCACGCGCCGCCCCCTAATCGGCGCTTAATCAAGGGCGCCTTCCCCCAAGGCGCAGAGGAGAAGATGATCATGCGTTTTGTATCCCCCGTGGCGCTCGCGCTGACGCTCGCGCTGGCTGGAGGCGCCATTTCCGCGCCCGCGATGGCGGCGAAGAAGGACGAGAAGAAGGGCGGCGCGCCCAAGCTCAACGTCTCTCCCGATGTGATAAAGGCACTGCAGGCGGCGCAGACGGCGGCGGCGAAGAATGACTTTGCCGCAGCCAAGGCGGCGCTGGCCGATGCGGACAGCAAGGCCAAGTCGAACGATGACAAATATCAGATTGGTGCCGTCAAGCTGAATGCGTCCATCGCCGCCAAGGACAGCGCGATGCAGAGCGAAGCGCTAACGCAGATGCTGGACAGCGGCCTCACCCCGGCGGACCAGGTTGGACAATTCAACGCGGTTGCCGCCGATCAGGCGATGCAGGCGAAGAATTATGATCTGGCGATCCAGCGGGCGCAGGCGGCGGCTCAGGCGGGCTACAAGCCTGAAGCGGTCAACGCGACGCTGGCGCAGGCCTATTTCGGGAAGGCAGGGACGGCCAATCCTTCCGCTGAACCTGCTCGCGGGCTCAATCAGAAGGGCCTTTCCGCCTTGAAGGCCGCCGCCGACGCCACCAAGGCGGCGGGCGGTCAGGTGCCAGCCCAATGGTATCAGATCGGCGTGAGCCGCGCGGCGGCATCGCGCCTGCCCGAAGTGACCGAATGGGCGACATTGGCTTATCAGGCGGCCCCCAACGGCGAGAATCTTCGCACGCTCATCCGCCTGTTCCAGCAATCCAACCCCAACATCACGGCACGCGAGAATCTGGATGTTCTCCGCTTGATGGCTGCATCGGGCGGCCTGGTGGTCGCGGGCGACTTCCTTGAATATGGTGAAATGGCGTCAAAGACCGGCATCTATGGCGAGGTAAAGTCGGCGATCGATCAGGGCCGCGCCAAGGGCGTGCTGAAGGGCACTGCAGGTGCGGACCTGTACCAGACCACAACGCCGAAGATTGCGGGCGACAAGGCATCGCTGGCTTCCGCGGAAGCTGATGCCCGCAAGGCTGCCACCGGCAAGATCGCGGCGGCCACGGCGGACGCCTACCTCGGCTATGGCGATTATGCCAAGGCGGCTGCGATGTTCGACCTCGCTAAGCAGAAGGGCGGCGTCGATGCGGACGAAGTGAATACGCGCATGGGCATCGCCAAGGCACTGGGCGGCGATGTCGCTTCGGCCAAGGCGGCGTTCCAGTCGGTTCAAGCCGGGACGCGCAAGAAGATCGCTGATCTCTGGCTTGCCTATCTCGCCACCAAGGCCTGATTTGAAACAGGGTGCGCCGGTCACGTGACGGGCGCACCTTCTTTCCTATCATCGACATAACAGGGACCTGCGCCAGATGGCGCATGATATAAAGGGGACGGCCGACATGATCGCGCTGCGACAATCCATGCTGAAATCAGGGCTTCTTGCGATCACCGCCGTCGCGGCTTTTGCAATGCCTGCGGCTGCGAAAAAGGCTTCGGCCAGCGGGCCGGTCATCGTCATGAGCGAAGGGTTTCGTGCAGCGGCTCAAGCAGCCGACAGCGCGATCAAGGCAGGCGACGTCAATACGGCGCAGGCGCAGATCAGCGGCTTGATGCCGACGAGCGATTATGAGGCCTATGCAGCGGCTGGGCTGCGGTTCGAGCTGGCCGTGCTCAAGCAGAATTTCCAGGCGCAACGGATCGCGTTGACGGACATGTTCAAGACTAATTCCGTGCCCAAGAAGGATGCGCCGCGATTGCGCTACGTCGCGGGCTATCTGTCCTATGTGGTTGGCAATTATGACGATGCGTTCGCGCAGCTCGATTATGCCAAGACGCTGGGTTATGACGGGATCGACGCGACGATGCTGCGCGCCGACATCTACCTCCGCAAGAACAAGGCCAAAGAAGCGCGCCCCTTCGTGCAAGATGCACTGGCCCGGCAGCGGGCGTCAGGACAGGCGATTCCTGCGGCCTGGTATGACCGGGCGATCTCGCTTGCCTATGCGGCCGGGGATTGGGCGGAGGTTGGTTCGCTCTATCGCGAGCGGCTGACCCATTATGGTTCGGCCGGGGAATGGCGGTCGGCGCTTGCCAACTATCTGACGGCGCCGGGCACCGACGCGCAGCCGCAGTTGGACCTGTATCGCTTGCAGGCGGCGAACGGCGCGATGGCGAGTGAACGGGACTATCAGGCCTATGCGCAGCTTGCTGAAAAGGCGGGCAATTATGCTGAAACGAAAGCCATCATCGAAGCGGGGCGTTCGGCGGGCAAGCTGACGCAAGCACAGGCCGCGACCGCCAGCCTGATGAAGAGCGTGACGCCAAAGGCCGCCAAAGAAATCGCGGCGCTGCCCGCTGCGGCGAAGAAGGCCGCAGGCGCGAAGGATGGGTCGGCGGCGTTGGCGGTGGCCGACAGCTATTTCTCGCTCAGCCAGTTCCCGCAAGCGGTCGAGATGTACCGGTTGGCCCTGTCGAAGGGTGGGGTTGATCAGGGGAAGGCCAATGCGCGGCTCGGCATAGCTCTCGCGCGTTCGGGCGATCTTGCGGGGGCCAAGGCGGCGCTTGCTCAGGTGACGGGTAATTGGGCCAACGTCGCTGGATTCTGGAGCGTTTGGGTTGATCAGCAGAGCCGCAAGACAGCGTTTCAGCCGGTGGCGGCTCCGCCTGCGAGCTAAATGATTGATCCAAGGGCCAGCGCGCGACGCAGAAGCGCTGCTGGCCTAGTGGCGGCGAGCGATCGCCGCCATTTTGCTGGTCAAAGGGGCAGGGGGACGCCCGGCAGGTTCTTTGCCATGCGGATGGTGAGCGAGGTCTTGACGCTCACCACATTTGGCGCGGGCGTGAGTTTTGAGGTGAGAAACTGCTGGAAGCTCTGGAGGTCCTTCGCCACGACCTTCAGGATGAAATCGATCTCACCATTGAGCATGTAGCATTCGCGCACCTCGGGTAGGGTCGCGACATGATCCTCAAAGGCTTTCAGGTCGGCTTCCGCCTGACTCTTCAGGCTGACCATCGCGAAGACGGTGATGGTGTAGCCCAGCATGGCCGGGTTGACGACGGCGTGATAGGAATTGATCGCGCCACTTTCCTCAAGCGCGCGGACGCGGCGCAGGCAGGGCGGCGCGGTCAATCCGACCTTTCGAGCCAGTTCCACATTGGTCATCCGGCCGTCCTGTTGCAGCTCGCCCAGGATGTGCAGATCGATGTCGTCGATATTCGGGCCAGCCATTCGCCTGATTATTTCCTTTCTCATTTCGTGCCCAACATCATAATAATATTTCAGGGCAATGCAATTGTCCCACTATGCGACGATCCGAAATCGCCACGTCCGCCCCCTTTCCCTAACCGGCGGGAAGGCTTATTCCTGCGGCATGATTTCCTTCCACGATGAAGTTCTGCACATCGCCGGAAGTCCTCAAGGGGAATAGAGTGCGCTTCAACGATCTGATGCAGACGGTTCTGGCCGCAGAGAATAGGAGCGGCCTGGGCGCGGTGACGCTGTGGCGTCAGTGCGTCGACCTGCTCGCGCAGAATGATCGCGCGGATCGCGACACTTTGCCGGATGGGGAACGTGCCGCGCTGCTTGATCGGCTCGCGGCGCTACAATCCCAATTGTCGGAAACGCAGCGGATCGCCACGGTGGTCGAACTGGGCGGCCGCCTTCGTTCGCCCGCGCTGGTGGAGTTTTTCGCCAATGATCGTCCGGCGATCGCGGCGGCGGCGATGTCGCGCGCGCGGCTGCCGGATGACGCGTGGATCGCCCTGCTGCCTCGCCTTACCCCGACCGCGCGCGGTGTGCTGCGCGGGCGGCGCGATCTGGGCGCCGGGACGCAGCAGGCGCTGGAAGCGTTCGGCGCGGCCGACCTTGTACTGACGAGCGACTTGACGGTGGAACCCGGCGAGCAGCCGGACGACATGCTGTTGACGCCCGCGATGATGGCGCCTGCCGAGCAGTTCCCTCCATCGGCGGACGTAGAGGAAGCGCCGGTCGAGGAGCCTGCCGATGAAGCGGCGGATGACGTCCCGGTGGGCGATGATCAGATCCGGAACCTTGTGGACCGGATCGAACGCTTTACCAGTGCGCGGCGGGTGCCCGACGTGGTCGTTCCGCGGGCTGACACTGAGCAGGCGGAGGTCGTCAACGCCTTTGCGTTCGAGACTGACGCCACGGGCATGATCATCTGGGTCGATCAGGGGCCCCGCGCCGCGCTGATCGGGCTGTCGCTGGGTGAGGTGGCTGTTGTTGGCGCGAGCGGGCCGGACGGCAGCGTCGCGGGCGCTTTCATCCGGCGCAGCGGGTTTCAGAATGGGCGCTATACCGTCGTGGGCGGCGCGATGGCGGGGGAATGGCGCCTGTCCGCGACGCCATTCTTTGATCCAAGATCAGGCCGATTTCAGGGCTATCGCGGTCAGGCGCGTCGCCCCTATCTGCATGAAGTCGCCGCCCCGCCACAGGCCGAGCCTGTGTCTGTTGCAGGGCTTTCGGCGGACTCGCTGCGCCAGTTGGTGCATGAACTGCGCACGCCACTGAACGCCATATTGGGCTTTGCCGACATCATCGAGCAGGAACTGTTCGGGCCGAGTGGGCCGGAATATCGCGAGATGGCGGGAAAGATCGCGCTGGATGCTCGGCATTTGCTGGCGGCGTTCGATGACCTTGATCTTGCCGCCCGCGTATCGCGGGGCGAAGGGGCGGAGGCGCCGAGCGCCGTCGATCCGGCGCTGTTGATCGCGCAGGTTTCCGCCCGGTTCCGCGAGCAGGGCGAAGGCAATGGCGCGCAGATCGACATCAATCTGGCACGGGCACTGCCGATGGTGCGGATCGATCCGGTGCAGGGTGAACGCATGGTGCAGCATCTGATGCGGACGGTCGTTTCCGTCGCAGCGCCGGGCGAAGCACTGAGCGGGGCCTGCTGGTTCCAGCCGGATGGCGGGCATGGCTGCGTGATGCTGGCGGTCGACAGACCCGCGAGCCTGGACGGGATGGAGGATGAGCGCCTGCTTGATCCGGGCTATACCGCCGATGGCGACTGGGCCGACGGGCCGCTGCTGGGCCTTGGCTTTTCACTGCGGCTGATCCGGAGCCTGGCGGCAGGATGCGGCGGCGCGTTGCAGATAGAAGCTGACCGATTCCTGCTTTCGATGCCCGCCATAACATCGGCGGAGGACGCGGCAGGGAGCCTCTGATCCCTGCGCGAAACCCTATCGCAACCATTGAGGGGTAGGGGAAAGGGCATGAACGCTTCGCCCCATGACGGCTGTCTGCTGCGCGCTCCGATGCCGGACGACATGATCACGCTATCCCCCGATTTCGGAACGCGGTTCATGCTGTTCGTCGATACCGAGGAGGAGTTTGACTGGAACGCGCCATTCAGCCGTGACGGTCATGCGGTGACCGCGCTGGCCGGGATGGCGCGTGGCCAAGCCTATTTTCAGGCGGCCGGGGTGAAGCCGATTTACGTCGCCGATTATCCGGTGATCGATAGCGATGCTGCCGCGGGCATGATGGCGCAATGGGTCGCGGACGGGGCGGCCGATGTGGGCGCTCACCTGCATCCCTGGGTCAATCCGCCGCATGTGGAGGAGGTGACGGAAGCGAACAGCTATGCCGGTTTCCTTCCCGAAGCGTTGGAACGGGCCAAGTTGGAAACGCTGTGTCAGCGCATTGCCGAGCGTTTCGGAAAACGCCCTGTCGCCTATCGCGCGGGGCGTTATGGCGTGGGTCATAATAGCGCGCGATTGTTGGAGCAGGCAGGATTTCGTCTGGATAGCTCTGTGCGAAGCCGGTTTGACTATAGCGGCCAGCATGGTCCCGATTTTCGCGGCTTGCCGATCAATCCCTATTGGGCCGGGCCGGAACGATCGCTTGTGGAACTGCCGCTTTCGACCGCCTTCACCGGGCTGCTGCGGCGTGGGGGCGAGCGGCTTTATGAGAATTTGCGGAATGTCAGCCCCCTGGCATCGGGATTGGCGAGAACGGGGATGTTCAGCCGCATTCCCTTGACGCCGGAAGGCGTGCCGGTGCGTGACGCGATAAGGGCGATCGACGCCCTGATCGAAGAAGGCGCGGCAGTGCTGAGCTTCAGTTTTCATTCGCCGACACTGGAGCCGGGCCACACGCCCTATGTTCGCGATACGGCAGATCAGGCGGCCTTTTACAGGTGGTGGGACACGGTTCTGGATCACCTTGCGCGGCGTAATATCGGGACCGCGTCGCTGGATCAATTATTGGCAGCAGTGCCGGTGCCGAGACAGGCTTGCCAAGCGGCGTGATGCTGCTTATCCGGTCGGGCAGGTGGGGCCTGTAGCTCAACGGTTAGAGCTGGCCGCTCATAACGGCTAGGTTGCGGGTTCGAGTCCTGCCGGGCCCACCAATATCTCCTTTCCCGCTATGCAGATCCGAACGGGGCCGGAACATCGGCACCCACTCATCCATTTCAGCCTTGGGGCAGACGGATGGAGGCGAATGATCATGGGCAAGGGCATATTGCTGTGGCTGATCGGCATTCCGATACCGGTAATCATCATATTGTGGCTGCTGTTCCGGTGATGGCCGATTGACGGGACGCGTTATTCGCCGCTAAGGCGCCTTACGTCGGGGAGTAGCGCAGCCTGGTAGCGCATCTGCTTTGGGAGCAGAGGGTCGCAGGTTCGAATCCTGTCTCCCCGACCATTTTCATGAAATGAACATTTTCAACGGATTGCCTGTATCTTGGCCACTTGAGGACCAAGTTTATCGGGCGGTTTTGCATGGCGGTGCGCTTGCATTTTACTGCACCTCGGGCGGAGCGCTCGACTCTGCCCTTCTTCAAGCTCTACTCAGTCTCCGGACGGGAACTTCAAGACCGATCTATGAGGCGCACGATTTCGCAGGGGTTCGCTGGCCAGCCCGAGCGCACAACAGATGGTACTTAGCAGGGGGCTTTCTAATGACAATTCCACAGGGAGTTAGGTTCAGTCTCAACTACGGCTCCAGAGGCGAGCCTGTGGAAGACAGTGAGCGGATGCGGAGGCGCATCAACCGCTTGTTCACGGTCGGAGAATTTGACGACGTCGTTACAGCGGACCTCATAGAGCTGGGGGTGGGAGTTGCTGTGCCGCGATGGCCGAGTGGGAGCGCGAAATGGGAAGTATTTTTCCAATCATGTGCGCTGAAAGATTTTCTGGATGTCATAACCGTGGTGGCGCGGGGGGCTAAGGGCCGTTCTCAGTCCAAATTACAGAGCTGGGTTGGTGCAGTTGGTATGATCTTTCAGGAAGAGAACGTCCGATACCGAGTTGATGATCTGGGTGGGGTTCATTTCGCAATCGATGGTGAGTTCGTCCATAATCAGGCGTGTGCAATTGCGGCGCTACAGGGGCCGAAATACGGAGCAGCGCGAGCACATTTTGAGGCGGGGCAGCGAGCGCTAGATCAGACACCTCCTCAAACTCGCGAAGCGATCCGCCAGACATTTGAATGCGTGGAAACGGTTTTCAAGCTGATGTTTCCGGTCGCCCAGTTAGGCGTCACTGAGGTCACCAAAAAGCTAAAGCCGCTTCTTCAAGAAGGGCTGGGAGGGACCGAGCGCGAGGTGGCGCTTCGGCTAGCTGAGAATTTCATTCAATGGATTATCGGGGCGCACCCATATCGCCATGGGCAGGCGGTCGAAGAGCCAGACAACCCCGGACTCAGCACAGCCGTCCTGAGCGTGAGCTTGGGATCAACCTATGTGCGTTGGTTGGCCGAACTGCATACGGGAGCCTCTGGCAATCCTAGAAAACTCCCCTAGCCTCCCTTGGTGTTCCCTCAACTTCTCTTTGTCACACCGCGAGGAACAACGGCCCGCTCATCGGCGTTCTTGCGTTTCACCCCGAACATCTTACGAAGCTTCGCCTGCGCGCACGAGTGGCACCATTTGGGACCCAGGGGACAGCGACGAGTATACGTCGCTCAAATAGCGCACATAGAAAAAGGGCGGACCGTTAGACGGCCCGCCCTCTTAAAAATCTTGCTGACGCGAAGATTATTCGGCGTTTGCAGCGTTCGAAGCAGCGTTCGCGGCGTTGTCAGCAGCGTTAGCGGCATTCGCAGCGTTGTCGGCTGCGTTAGCAGCGTTCTCAACAACGTTTTCGACGACAGCGTTCGAAGCGTTCGCGGTCTCGTTGGCCGGCTTCTCACCGCAAGCGGCGAGGGCCATCAGGCCGGCCGAAGCGAAAACAACAGCGATCTTCTTCATTGTGTACGGCTCCCATAGCATATTGCCGCGTCGGCATATTCGTAACACGCCCGACGCGAGCGACCCGCATTAACGTGTGCGCTGCACAAATCAATGCTTTTCTGCGTCGGTGAAGCGACGGAATCACGCGACGGAGTGTTGTCTACTACAGAAGTTCACTTAACCGCTAGTGATTCTGCCGCGTCGGCGATTGCAAAAAGCGTAACGGCCCAAGCGCTGACATTTTGTTGCAATTGGGCGCGGTTGACCTTGTCTAACGTGTCGTCGGCGGTGTGGTGAATGTCGAAATAGCGGGTGCCGTCCTGCTGCAAATCAATGACGGGGACACCTGCCTTGACCAGCGGTTCGATGTCCGATCCGCCGCCTGCCGCCAGACGACTGGGCGCGACCCCGAGCGGGGAGAGGGCGCTGGCAATTCGATCCGAAAGTGCTTCATGTCCTGCGGGTAGTTTGAAATCGACGCGCCAGACCCGGTCGGCGCCGAAGTCCGACTCCATGACCACGGCGTGCCATTCTCCGCCATGTGCCGTGAAATAGGCGCGGCCGCCGTCGCCGCCCACTTCCTCTGCCCCCGCCATCAATATGCGGATGGTTCGACGGAGCGGGCCAGCCTTTGCGGCATGAAGCGCAGCGGCGGTGATGATCCCGCACCCAGAAGCGTCGTCTATCGCTCCGGTGCCCTGATCCCAGCTGTCGATATGACAGGCGGCAAGGATGATCCCGGCCGTCGGGTCCGTGCCCGGCAGTTCGGCAATGACATTGCCCGACGGCTGGTCCTTCAACATTTTTGATGTGAGGGTGAGGCGCAGGCGAACCGGCTGCCCTCTGGAGAGGATGCGCGTCAGTTGGTCTGCGTCCACGGTGCTGAGCGCGGCTGCGGGGATCGGCTTCACGCCATCGGCCCACATCTGAATGCCGCTGTGGGGCAGGCGGTGGCTGTCCGTGCCGATCGACCGTATCAGGATGGCAGCTGCACCCTTTTTCGATGCAATGCTTGGCCCCTGCCGACGTGTGGTGCCGAAATGGCTGTAGGAACTGCCATCCTGCGTTGCCGCCATGGCGTGGCTGACGAAGGCGATCTTGCCTTTCAGACTGCCGTCGGGTGCTGCTTGCAGGGCTGAAAGGGTGGGGAAATATATGACTTCGCCTTCGATGCCATTGGCAGACGTGGACGCGCTATTTCCCAGCGCCGCCAGCGCCAGATTCTGCGGGAAGGGGGAGAGGATGCGCGCATCGTCATGGCCGCGGACCCAGACTGGCATTTTATAGGGTTCGGATCGCACATTGGAGAAGCCGAGCGCCTTTAGCTTCGTCACGGCCCACTCGCGGGCGCGTGCTTCCTGAGGCGTTCCGGCTGGGCGGGGGCCGACTTCCGTCGTCAGCCCTTCGATGAAGTCCCAGGCTATGTTGTCCTGCAACGCCGCCTCTCGAATCGCCGTCGTATCCGCAGGCGCGGCGGCGAGGAGAAGGGGGGAGGCGATGCTGCCGAGAAGGAGCGCGGCGAAGGTGCCCGATCGGATTTTCTGCATGAGTGAAGGCTTAGCCAGCCATCCCGCATTTGCCAATGGCGCCGGGCTTCGCTAACTCCGGCGCGATTTTACCTCATTCGTCCTTCGGAGCGTCTTCAAGCCATGTCCGCCTCCTCACAATACGCCTTCGTCATGAAGAACATGACCAAGACCTTCCCCGGCGCGCCAAAGCCGGTGCTGAACGGTATCAACCTGCAATTTTATCGCGGTGCCAAGATCGGCATCGTCGGTCCCAACGGCGTCGGTAAATCGACGTTGATCAAGATCATGGCGGGCATCGACACGGATTATAGCGGTGAGGCATGGCCGGGTGAGAACATCACCGTGGGGTATCTGGCGCAGGAGCCGCAGCTCGACCCCGCCAAGAATGTGCTTGAGAATGTGAAGGACGGCGCGCGGGAAGTCGCGGACAAGCTCGACCGGTTCAACGAGATCAGCATGATCATGGCCGATCCGCCGGAAGACGCCGATTTCGACGCTCTGATGGCCGAGATGGGCGAGTTGCAGGAGCAGATCGACGCAGTCGATGGCTGGACGCTCGACAATCAGCTTGAGATTGCGATGGAGGCCCTGCGCTGCCCGCCGTCGGACTGGTCGGTGGAAAGCCTGTCGGGCGGTGAAAAGCGCCGTATCGCGCTGACCCGCCTGCTGATCCAGAAGCCGGATATCCTGCTGCTGGACGAACCGACCAACCACCTCGACGCGGAGAGCGTGGAGTGGCTGGAAAACCACCTCAAGGAATATGCGGGTGCGGTGCTGATGATCACCCACGATCGCTACTTCCTCGACAATGTCGTGGGTTGGATTCTGGAGCTCGATCGCGGGAAATACTTCCCGTACGAAGGCAATTATTCGACCTATCTCGAAAAGAAGTCGAAGCGTCTGGAGCAGGAATCGCGCGAGGAATCGGGCCGCCAGAAGGCGATCAAGGACGAGCTGGAGTGGATCCGGCAGGGTCCCAAGGGGCGCCAGACCAAGTCCAAAGCGCGTATCGCCAAGTTCGAACAGCTGGTCGCAAGCCAGGAAAGCCGTACCCCCGGCAAGGCGCAGATCGTTATCCAGGTGCCCGAACGACTGGGTGGCAAGGTCATCGAGGCGAAGAATATCTCGAAAGCCTATGGCGACAAGCTGCTGTTCGAGGACCTGTCCTTCACTCTGCCGCCCGGCGGCATCGTTGGCGTGATCGGGCCGAACGGTGCGGGTAAGTCCACGCTGTTCCGCATCCTCACTGGCCAGGAGACGCCGGATTTGGGTGAGGTCGACATCGGTTCGACCGTCCGTCTGGGCTATGTCGACCAAAGCCGTGATCATCTGGACCCGTCAAAGAACGTCTGGGAAGAAGTGTCTGACGGCCTCGATTATGTGAAGGTCAATGGCCACGACATGTCGACGCGGGCCTATGTCGGCGCCTTCAACTTCAAGGGGCAGGACCAACAGAAAAATGTCGGCAAGCTGTCTGGCGGTGAACGCAATCGCGTGCATATGGCCAAGATGCTGAAGAAGGGCGGCAACGTGCTGCTGCTCGACGAACCGACCAACGACCTTGACGTCGAAACGCTGGCTGCGCTGGAAGAGGCGATTGAAAACTTCGCGGGCTGCGCCGTGGTGATCAGCCACGATCGCTTCTTCCTCGATCGCCTTGCCACGCACATTCTTGCCTTCGAAGGCAACAGCCATGTCGAGTGGTTCGAGGGCAACTTCGAAATGTATGAAGAGGACAAGCGGCGGAGGCTGGGTGATGCCGCCGACCGGCCGACGAGCCTGGCTTACAAGAAACTCACGCGCTGATGGAAATTTGTGCGGCGCGTTGGGTGAGGATGATTGCAATTACAGCAACGATATCTTCGCCCTTCGCACTTGCACAATGACGGTGTGAACCACATATCAGAGAGGCCTTTCAGGCATCCTCTCCTAAAACTTTCAGGCCGACCCGATTGGGTCGGCCATTTTTTTGGTCGAGGGGCGAGTGAATGGCTCCTTGAATTTGTTTGGGTCACTCAATCGGTTCACATTTGGAAAGCGAGGCCAGCTCACCTGAGCGTTTGTTGCAGACAGCCGAAAGGGTCGCGCTTTAAAAGGAAGTAGAGCCCTTCGACAAGCTCAGGGCGAACGGTTTGAGAGGATAGATTGGCCCTAACAGGTCGGCTTCTTTTCGAAAGACCTCAAGCCTTCGACAGGCATGTCGGCCGCTTCGACGCGCGACACTTGAGCCGCTGGCGGGCCTTCAGCCGCCAAGGCCGTGAACCGTTCTACGGCTTCATTGGCGCCTTCGATCACCGCTTCAACGCTGCCGTCCAGCCGATTGCGGACCCATCCGGCCAAGCCCAACCCGGTGGCCGTCTGTTTTGCCCAGTTGCGGTAAAACACCCCCTGCACCCGACCAAGGATCATGAGATGCCGGGCGACGACCATCGTCAGTGAACCCGTTTGATCCAGGTCTGGCCGTCTGCCCGCGTTTCCGTGATGAAATTGGGAATCGCCTGCACCAGATCCGACAGACGCTTGAAACCGTAATTGCGCACATCGAAGCTGGATCGGTTGCCGACGCGTTGCCCGACTGGTCCCAGCGCGGCGAAGCCTTTCTCATCGCGCTTGGCCGCATCATAGGCTTCTATCAGGAGGCGGATGACTTCATCATCCACCTTCTTGTATTCATTCCTGGCTGGCGCGGCGGCTTTGGTCGAGACGTCGAGCGGCGTCGGTTCCGGCATCGCTTCGGACGCCGATGCCGTCAGAGAGCGGGCTAGCGCGGCTACGTCGATGAAGCGGGTGCAGGCCCGGCGGAAGCCCTCGGGAGTCTTGTCCGAACCGAAGCCATAGACGTCGATCCCTTCCTGACGGATACGCGTCACCAACGGCGTGAAATCGCTGTCGCTCGACATGAGGCCGAAGCCCGTGACCCGGCCGCCCGCCATCAGGTCCATGGCGTCGATCGTCATCTTCATATCGGTCGCATTCTTCCCCTTGGTAAGGTCGAATTGCTGCTGCGTTTCGATGGCCTGGGTCACGGCCTGCCGCGCCCAGCCCTTGAGCGAAGGCTTGCTCCAATTGCCATAGGCGCGGCGGATGTTGACCGTCCCGAGCTCAGCCAGAACGGTCAAAACAGGGTCGAAATGGTCGGCGGAGGCGTTGTCGGCGTCGATCAACAGGGCGACATTGCCGCTGGGGATCGCCGAGGGCATCAGGCCGATTCCAGCGCCGCCGGATGGAATTCTCCGGTCGTTTCATCCAACAGATGAAGCTGCCCGTCTGCAATCGCGAAGAATGCGCCGACCAACTTCAATTCGCCATTGCGTTCCTTGGTGCGGACGCAGGGGAAGGTACGCAGGTTTGCAAGGCTGACCTTCACCCCTTCCTGCTCCATGGCGCGATGCGCGTCGCGGCCGTGATCATCGCCGAAGCGTTGGACGACCTTTTCCCGCGCGCCATCAAGCATGTCGATCCAGTTATGGATGAAGCCGCCTTCTCCGGGAGGGGCGTCCTTCAGTTCCTGGCTGAGCGCCGCCTTGCAGCCGCCGCACTTGCCATGGCCCATGACGACGATCTCGCCAACCTTGAGCACCTGAACAGCAAACTCCAGCGCCGCCGAAACGCCGTGATGGCCCGGATTGGTTTCAAAGGGAGGCACGAGCGCCGCCACATTGCGGACCACGAATATCTCGCCGGGGCTGGTGTCGAAGATCTGCGCAGGATCGACTCGGCTGTCGGAGCAGGCGATGACCATGACGCGAGGGCTCTGCCCTTCGCTCAATTCATCCCATCGGCCACGTTGTTGAGTCCAGCCGGTGTTGCGGAAGCGGCGATAGCCTTCGAGCATGTCGGAAAAGTCGGTCATGCCCAAGTCTCTGCCCAACAATCTGGGGGCTGGCAAGAGTGGGCATGCATCGCTATTTGATGGCGCATGACAGACACCGCTCCGCTACCTGTGCAAGCCACTCCGCAACGTGCGCGCAAGCCCGATTGGATCAGGGTGAAGGCGCCGACGAGTCCGGGCTATAACGAAACCCGGAAGCTGATGCGGGAAAAGGGGCTGGCCACGGTCTGCGAAGAAGCGGCTTGCCCGAATATCGGGGAATGCTGGACCAAAAAGCATGCGACCGTGATGATCCTGGGCGACGTGTGCACGCGGGCCTGCGCCTTCTGCAACGTCAAGACCGGCATGCCGCGCAAGGTTGATCCGAACGAGCCGCAGAACCTGGCCGACGCCTGCGCGGAAATGGGGCTGGAGCATATTGTCATCACCTCCGTCGATCGCGATGATCTGCCCGATGGCGGCGCTTCGCAGTTCGTGAAGGTGATCGAAGCGTTGCGGCGGACGACTCCGGACACGACGATCGAGATTTTGACCCCGGATTTCCGGAACAAGCATGAACGCGCAGTCGAGATGATCGTGGCTGCGCGGCCGGACGTCTATAATCATAACCTTGAGACAGTGCCCCGTCTGTATCCGACGATTCGCCCCGGTGCCCGCTACTATGCGTCGCTGCGGTTGCTGGAGACAGTGAAGAAGCTGGACCCGTCGATC
The DNA here is from genome assembly GCF_055397305.1 of Sphingobium sp. TomMM7A. Taxonomy (NCBI): domain Bacteria; kingdom Pseudomonadati; phylum Pseudomonadota; class Alphaproteobacteria; order Sphingomonadales; family Sphingobiaceae; genus Sphingobium; species Sphingobium sp. TomMM7A. The sequence continues at coordinate 891,844 of NZ_AP027311.1, forward strand.
TTCACCAAGTCGGGGATCATGCTCGGTCTGGGTGAAGAGCGTCTGGAGGTCCATCAGGTGATGGACGACATGCGTTCGGCCGACATCGATTTCCTGACCATGGGACAATATCTGCAACCTACGCCAAAGCATGCCAAGGTGATGGAGTTCGTGACTCCCGCGGCGTTCAATGCCTATGCAGGGATCGCGCGTGCCAAGGGATTTTTGCAGGTCGCATCGAGCCCGCTGACCCGTTCCAGCTATCATGCGGGTAAGGATTTCGCCGAGATGCGGGCGGCGCGTGAGGCTCAGTTGGCACGGGCAGCGCGCTGAAAACATGCCGAAGCATCACGAAACAAGGCCACTTCCCTACACGCCTGACCAGATGTTCGACCTTGTTTCGAATGTGGCGTCCTATCCTGAATTCCTGCCGTGGATCAGCGCGATACGCGTTCGTCAGGACAGTGATTCGGAGATGGTCGCTGACATGATCGTCGGCTTCAAAGGCATCAAGGAAAGCTTTACGTCGCGCGTGCACAAGCACCGGCCTGATTTCGTGCGCGTGGACTATCTGGAAGGCCCGCTCAAGCACCTGCACAACCAGTGGCGGTTCCGCGATGACGGGAAGGGTGGCGTCCTTGTCGATTTCGAGGTCGAATTTGAGTTCAAGAATCGGCTGTTCGAGATGATCGCCGGGCAAATGTTCGACAAGGCCCTGCGCAAGATGATCGGGGCGTTCGAAACGCGAGCGGCTGAACTTTACGGCGACTCAGGCAGCAGAAGCTCAAGCGCGCAAAGCGCCGCCTGAAGACGTACACCGCCCCGGCCGCTATCCTCAAAATGGCGCATGTCAGCGACGACCTTGTCCGGGTTGCCGCCCCGTTCGGCGCGGGCGAAAACGACGGTGCCCACCGGCTTTTGCTCTGATCCGCCGCCGGGGCCAGCGATGCCCGTAATGGCAACGGCGACATTGGCGTGGCTTTTGGTGAGAGCGCCCTGCGCCATTGCCCAAGCGGTGGCGATGGAAACGGCCCCGAAGGTTTCCAGCACATCCTGAGAAACCTTCAGCAGCTCATTCTTCATGTCATTGGAATAGGTGATGAATCCCGCTTCAAAGACCTCCGAAGACCCGGCGATTTCGGTGAGAGCAGCGGACACAAGGCCGCCGGTGCAGCTTTCCGCAACAGCGATGGTGCGGCCAGCGCGGCGATTGGCGATGATGACTCGCTCGGCGAGGTCAACCAACGGGGCGGGGAGGATGCGATCTGGCATGGGGTCAGAATAGCGCGGGGAGGGAGATGGTTGCAACGGCTTGTGCAGCAATGCCTTCGCGGCGTCCGGCAAAGCCCAGGCGTTCGGTGGTGGTGGCTTTCACGCTTACCCGGTCAAGGGGGATGCCGAGGAGATCGCTGATCCGCTGACGCATGGCATCACGGTGAGGGCCGATCTTCGGCGCCTCGCAAATGATCGTGACGTCGATATGGTCGATGCGGCCGCCCCGGGATGTTACGCGTTCCTCGGCATATTCGAGGAATCGGGAGGATGCCGCACCGCGCCATTGTGGATCTGACGGGGGGAAGTGACTGCCGATGTCCCCTTCGGCAAGAGCGCCGAGCATGGCATCGACGATCGCGTGGATCGCAACATCCGCATCGCTGTGCCCCGCCAGTCCCTTTTCATGGGGGACCTGAACGCCGCAAAGCCAAAGCTCCTCGTCCGCAGCGAACCGGTGCACATCATAGCCCATGCCGACGCGGGTCGTTCGCTGTGATGCCAGAAGCGCTTCGGCCCGGATGAAATCCTGGGGGTAGGTCAATTTTTCCAGCCTTTCGTCGCCGGGAACCAGAGTGACGTCATGGCCCGCGTGTCGCAGCATCTGGGCATCATCGGTGGCTTCGCGCTCATCGTCCCAATTGCGATGCGCGGCGAGGATGGCGTCGAAGTGAAATGCTTGTGGGGTTTGCACGCGGAACAGCGCTGATCGATCGACAATGTCGCCTGCGAGGTCGCCCGCTGACCTTACCAATGTGTCAGCAACGGGCAGGGCGGGGATGGCGCCCGGCGCGAAGTCGAGTGCGGCCAGTAGTTGATCGATCATGGAAGCGGACAGGAAAGGGCGGGCAGCATCGTGGATCAACACCCTGTCGGCACGACCGGCGGCAGCGATAGCCTCAAGCCCGGCACGGACCGATCCGCGGCGGCTGTCCGCACCCTGGACGATGGACGTGACCTGATCCTCGTCAATCAGGGATCGGACTGTTTCCTCCTGCCCGGCGCCGACGACCAGGTAGACCGCACCGACTAGCGGATGAGCTGCCAGCGCCTGAACGGAGTGGGCGATGATGGCCTTGCCCCCAATGTGACGAAATTGCTTGGGTGTATCGCCTCCGGCGCGACTGCCCTGTCCGGCGGCGAGCACCAGCGCGGCGACCCTGTGATTGCTCCTTGTCATCGCAGCGCGTGTAGCGAACGGTGGATCGCTCCGCCAGACGGCTTGCTTGCCGCATCGCCGCTTTTCCGCTAAGGGCTGCCTGTTTTTTAGGCAAAGCTGGTGATGCGCATAATTTCCCCCATCTCCGTTGGTCCGGTGACGATCGACATGCCCGTAATCCTGGCGCCGATGACTGGCGTCACGGATATGCCGTTCCGCACTTTGGTACGCCGTTACGGATCGGGTCTGAACGTGACAGAGATGATTGCGAGCGCGGCGATGATCCGCGAGACGCGGCAGTCTTTGCAGAAGGCGGCTTGGCATCCGGTGGAAGAGCCGGTGTCGATGCAGCTTGCGGGCTGCTCACCGCAGGAGATGGCCGAAGCGGCGAAGCTGAATGCGGATCGTGGCGCGGCGATCATCGACATCAATATGGGTTGTCCGGTCAAGAAGGTGGTGAATGGCGACGCCGGCAGCGCTCTGATGCGCGACCTGCCTCTGGCCGCCGCGTTGATCGATGCGACGGTGAAGGCCGTCGATGTTCCCGTGACCGTCAAGATGCGCATGGGGTGGGATCATGCCAGCCTGAATGCCCCTGAACTGGCGCGGATTGCGCAGGATCTGGGGGCGAAGATGATCACTGTGCATGGGCGGACCCGTTGCCAGATGTACAAGGGTAGCGCCGATTGGGCGTTCGTGCGGAATGTGAAGGATGCAGTGTCGTTGCCCGTGATCGTCAACGGAGACATCTGCTCGATCGAAGATGCGGAAACGGCGCTGGAGCAGAGCGGCGCGGACGGCGTCATGATTGGCCGGGGCGCTTATGGGCGGCCCTGGCTGATCGGACAAGTGATGCACTGGTTCCGCACGGGGCAGCGCCTTCCCGATCCTTCGCTAGCCGAACAATATCAGCTGATAACAGAGCATTATCGTGCGATGATCGAGCATTATGACGGCCTGACGGGCGTCAACATGGCTCGCAAGCATATCGGTTGGTATACGAAGGGCCTCACCGGATCGGCGGAGTTTCGTAACGCTGTCAATCAGGAGCCGGATGGCGCCGTGGTACTCGATATGCTGGCGCGCTTTTACGAACCGCTGATTGCACAGGACGGAGCGATCGAGACGCGCAAGGCGGCATGACGATGCCACTAAGCACCATCCCGCCGCCCCCGATGCAGCAGGATGTACCATCACCGTCGGAATTGATGATCGCACTCCCCGTGGCGACATTGATCGTAGCGCCGGACAACAGCATTGCCGATGCGAATGTCCGGGCGGAAACTCTGCTCAACATGGCGCGATCCGCGATCGTGGGAAGTGACGTCACGCGCACGGTTCGCATGGCAGACGCGAGTTCGCGCTTCGACATTTGGCATAGCAGCAAGCCGATCGCCGCCTATGACGTCAAGGTGCATGCAGGGCGAACGGCTGAGATGGAAGTCGATCTGATGATCGCCCCGATTGTCGACCATGAAGGGTGGCGGGTGGTGTCGATCCACGCTCAAAGCCACGCGCGGCAAATTGGTCATCGTGGCACCCCGGGCGGCGCGCGATCGGCCATGGGCGCTGCGGCCATATTAGCCCATGAGATTAAAAACCCGCTATCGGGCATCCGTGGCGCAGCGCAGCTTCTGGAGTCCGGCAATGATGGACGCGACGCGGTGCTGACCCAGTTGATCTGCAACGAGGTCGATCGGATCGCCGCCCTGATCGACCGTATGCAGGATTTCACGACCGATCACAGGCTGGAATGCCGACCGGGCAACATCTATCCCATGATCGATCGGGCGGCCGACATCGCCGCTGCCGGTTTTGCAAGAAATATCAGAATTATAAAACGTTACGATCCATCATTGCCATTTGCCGTCATCAATGACGATGCGCTTGTGCAGATCATGCTCAACCTGCTGAAAAATGCCGCTGAGGCGCTGGACGAAGTCGAAGAGCCCTGCATCCGCGTTGAAACCGCGTTCCGCCATGGCGTGTCGGTCGTGTTGGGTGATGGAAAGGGCAGCGCGGTGCTGCCGATCGAGATACTGGTCATCGATAATGGGCCGGGCGTGCCCGAACATATATTGGATCACCTCTTCAACCCCTTCATCACGGGCAAGCGCGATGGGCAGGGGCTGGGGCTGGCGCTGGTCGACAAGCTGGTGCGGGACATGAATGGGTTCGTCCAATATTCACGCGATCCAGACGCGGGCGAATCGACGTTCCGAATCCTGCTTCCCATGGGGATGGGAGCATGACGACCACGGGGTCGATATTGGTCGTCGATGACGATCCCGCCATTTGCATGGTGGTCGGGGAAGCGCTGCGTCGGCAGGGGCATAAGGTAAAGACCGCGTCGTCCATTCGGGAGCGTAGCGCCCTGATCGACAGTTTCGCGCCGGATGTGCTCATAACTGACGTCATGCTGCCGGATGGCGATGGTCTGGACGGCGTCGCGGAGATCCTGGAGCGCAGGCCAGACCTGAGCGTGATCATATTGTCGGCACAGAACACATTGAACACGGCGATCCGCGCCACGGAGAAGGGGGCCTTCGAATATCTCCCCAAGCCGTTCGACCTCAATGAATTAGCGCGGGCGGTTGGTGATGCCCTTGGCATGAACAAGGCCGAGGAGGGCAATCAGGAAGATGGCCTTCCCCACGACGGACTGCCTCTCGTTGGCCGGTCCCCTGCCATGCAGGAGGTTTACCGGACGATCGCGCGGGTATTGTCCAACGATCTCAGCATCCTGGTGCTGGGGGAGTCGGGTACGGGGAAGGAACTTGTCGCCGAAGCGATCCATGGGCTGGGGCAGCGCCGCACCAAGCCATTTGTCGCCATCAACATGGCGGCAATTCCGCGCGAACTGATCGAGGCCGAACTGTTCGGTTATGAGAAGGGCGCGTTTACGGGGGCCAATGTCCGTACCGCCGGGAAGTTCGAGCAGGCGCAGGGCGGAACCCTCTTCCTAGACGAGATCGGCGACATGCCGATGGAGGCGCAGACGCGCTTGCTGCGGGTCTTGCAGTCAGGCGAGGTGACGACGGTTGGCGGATCGAAGCCGGTGCGGGTGAATGTCCGCATCGTTGCAGCCACGAACAAGGACCTTCCCAAGCTGATTGAGGAAAACAGGTTCCGGGAAGATCTTTATTACCGGCTGAATGTCGTGCCCATCCCCTTGCCTGCGTTGCGCGAGCGACGGGAGGACGTGATCCTGCTTGCAAGGCATTTCCTTGAACGCGCCGCGCAGGAGGGACTGCCCCGAAAAACGTTGTCGGATGATGCCGCGCAATTGCTGATGGCCTATCATTGGCCGGGCAATGTGCGCGAGCTTCAGAACCTGATGCAGAGACTGGCGGTGCTCAGCCGTGAGACCGTGATCGCGGGGGAGGTGTTGCGCAACAGCTTGCCGCTGGACCTGGTGCCTCCGGATTATGCCGCGCCCGCCGATCAACTGGTCCTGGCCGTGCGCGAATGGGCAAAGCGGCAGTTGGGGATCGGCATCGGACAGCCCAACCGGAATCTGCATGATGATATGCTGGCCGTCGTCGAACCGATCCTGTTGCAGGAAACGCTGGCGAGCGTGGATGGCAACCAGATCCGGGCGGCCGGCTTGCTGGGGATCAACCGCAACACGTTGCGCAAGAAGTTGACCGACTATGGTTTGGACCCGCTGCAACTGCGCGTGTCGGACTGAGCCGGGACGAAACGACACAGGTGTTCGGCCAAGGGACAATCTGTCCCAAATACTGTGTTTGATCAGGCACGGCGTTGTTGTAAGAAAGCCACTATGGAAGGTGCAGTGACTCTCTCCACGCGAGGTCGGGCATGGAAGAGATATTTTCCGCCCTTCCTTCGACGTCATCTTGCTCCGCTGGTGGAGGCGGTCACGTTGATGCTGTTCCTTGGAACGGCGGGCATCACCTATTTCCTGTTATCGGGCCAGGGGCAATCCTACACGCTGCTCACGCCACCCATCGTCGCGCTGCTGCTGGTGGGAAATCTGGTTCCGGCGATCGCGCTTCTCGTGCTGCTTGGACGCCGGGTCGCGAAGCGCCGCGCCGCCCAGTCCGCGATAGGCAGCGACGGACAACTTCACGTCAGGCTGGTGGCCATCTTCTCGATCGTGGCCAGCGTCCCGATGTTGCTGGTCGTCATCTTTGCCTCGCTGTTGTTCCAATATGGCGTGCAATTCTGGTTTTCGGACAGCGCGCGCGGGATGTTGCAGAATGCCAGCGACCTCGCGCGCGGCTATTATGAGCAGAATCTTCGCGAGGTGGGCGACGAAACGGTCACGATGGCGAGCGACTTGCGGGATTATCTCGGCCAGTCCAAAGTATCGAGCCCGCGCTTCGCCGAGGGTTATATCTACCAGGTCGTCACGCGAAAACTCAATCGTTCGGCAATCATCGAGGTGGGCAAGGACGGCGTGGCTCGCACCGCTGCGACGGTCGACCCGGATAGCAGACCTGCTTCAGAAATGCTGTCGCCCGATGTCATCAAGAGACTGGAAGCAGGCGAGAATGTGGTTGTTGCAGCAAAGCCAAACCAGATTCAGGCGGTGACGCTGCTCTACCCCGGCGCGAAAATCTATCTTTATGCCACTAGGGATTCCGGTTCGACCGCGTTCAGCAATGTGGAGCGCGCGCAGAAGGTCCTGTCCGACTACGATATCTTCGCTGCCCAATCACGCGCGCTTCAGCTGCGATTTAACGTCGCTCTGTTCGTAGGATCGCTTCTGCTGGTCGGTATAGCGGTCTATATCGCGTTGGCGGTTGCGGACTGGATGGTTCGCCCAGTGAACGAGTTGGTGACCGCAGCCCGACGGGTAACCGCAGGTGATCTGTCCGCCCGTGTCACCAGCCCGCAGTCTCGGGATGAGATCGGCACGCTCGCCTCTGCCTTCAACAGGATGACCCAGAGGCTGGAGGCGCAGACAGGCGCGCTCGTCGCCGCGAACAGCCAGTTGGATGAACGTCGCGCCTTCATCGAAGCCATCCTGTCAGGTGTTTCCGCAGGCGTGTTGTCGGTGGACAGGGAAGGGGTGATCCTGCTTCTCAACAGTTCGGCCGCCGCTATTCTGGTGAAGGACGGCGATGATCCGGTTGGGCGACCGCTGAGCGCCGTTTCGCCGGAACTGGCGGCTCTCATTGCTTCGGAGGAGGGGGCGGGGATCGTGCAGACGCGCGCGCATGGCGAAGTGCGGACCTTGGCGGTCAAAGTGTCGGAAGACGCGTCGCGCCATATCCTGACTTTCGACGACATCACGCAGCAATTGTCCGATCAGCGCCGCGCCGCATGGTCAGACGTGGCCCGCCGGATTGCGCATGAGATCAAGAACCCGCTGACGCCCATCCAGCTCGCGGCGGAGCGCTTGCAGCGCCGCTACGCCGAGGAAGTGACGAGCGACAAGGCGACCTTCACACGCTTGACCGGGACCATCGTCAGGCAGGTAGGCGATCTGCGGCGGATCGTGGATGAATTCTCCTCGTTCGCCCGGATGCCCAAACCTGTGTTCCGCCGCGAGGCTGTTGCGGATATCGCCCGTCATGCCTTGTTCCTGCACGAAGTCGCGCATCCCGACGTCAAATTTGAATTTCATGGCGGGCCGCATGATATGGAACTTGTCTGCGACCGGCGACAGCTGGGTCAGGCGCTGACCAATATCGTTAAAAATGCCGTGGAGGCTATCGAACCCAAGCCTGAACCTGCCGAGGGCGGAGTCCGTGGTCATGTTCGCATGACGGTCGGTCAGGAGGACGGCAATCTGCTCATCAACGTCAGCGATGACGGGGTCGGGCTTCCGCCGGAGCGGGAGAGGGTGTTGGAACCCTATATGACGACGCGCAGCAAGGGGACGGGCCTGGGGCTCGCCATCGTCAAGAAGATCGTCGAGGAACATATGGGCGAAATCCGCCTGGAAGATGCGGAAGGCGGAGGGACGAGCGTTACTTTGCGCTTCCCCACTGCCGCTCTTGAGAAATTGGAAGAAGGGCAGGTCGTAGCATTGCCCAAGGGAAAAGTGACAGCCAATGGCGCTTGATATTCTGGTAGTCGATGATGAAGAGGACATCCGTGATCTGGTCGCGGGCGTGCTTGAGGATGAGGGCTTTACCACTCGCACTGCTGCCAACAGCGACAGCGCGATCGAGGCGCTGGATACTAGGCGTCCTTCGCTGGTCCTGCTGGACGTCTGGCTTCAGGGGTCGACGCTGGATGGTCTGGAATTGCTGGACGTCATCAAGCAGCGCGACGCGACCATTCCGGTGCTCATGATTTCAGGTCATGGCAATATCGACACGGCCGTGGCCGCGATCCGCAAGGGCGCGGCGGACTTTATCGAAAAGCCATTCGAAGCCGACCGGCTGCTGCATCTGGTCGCGCGCGCTACCGAAACCGAGAGATTGCGACGGGAAAATCAGGTCCTGCGTGCCCGGTTTGGACAGGATGACGAACTGACGGGCACTTCAGCCGCGATCAATGCGGTGAGAGCGACGATAAAGAAGGTCGCCGGAACGGGCAGCCGGGTGCTGATTTCCGGTCCCGCGGGCGTCGGCAAGGAAGTCGCGGCGCGCATGCTTCACAGCTGGAGCGGGAGGGCTGACGCGCCCTTCATCGTCGTGGCGGCGGCGCGCATGGACCCCGACCGGGTGGAGGAGGAGCTGTTCGGTGTCGAGGATCCCAGCGGCCTTGTGCGTCCCGGCTATCTTGAGCAGGCGCATGGCGGCACGCTTTACCTTGACGAGATAGCCGACATGCCCGTGACGACGCAGGGCAAGATATTGCGGGTTCTGACGGATCAGAGCTTCACGCGTGTGGGCGGGCAGCGGCAGGTGAAGGTGGACGTACGCGTCATCTCTTCGACCGCGCGGGACCTGGCGGCGGAAATTGAGGAGCGGCGCTTCCGGGAAGACCTGTTCTATCGCCTCAACGTCGTGCCCCTCATCATCCCTTCCTTGTCGGAACGGCGAGATGACATACCACCGCTGGTCGAGCATTATCTCGCACGTTTCGCGGCTGAACGGCGGGTGCCATCGCCGGAGATCGCCAGTGATGCCATGGCCGCGCTTCAGGCAAACGAATGGCCCGGCAACGTCCGCCAGCTGCGCAACGTCATCGAACGAACGATGATCCTCGCTCCGGGCGAGCGGATTGGCCGGATCGAGCTCGACATGCTGCCTAGCGAACTTTCGAGCAATGGCGCGGGTGAAGGGATGGGTCAGTCCGCGATCATGGGGGCGCCGTTGCGGGAGGCGCGGGAAAGTTTTGAACGTGAATATCTGCGCATTCAGATCAGGCGATTTTCCGGCAACATATCCCGAACGGCCACATTCATCGGCATGGAACGGTCTGCGTTGCACCGCAAGCTCAAGCTGCTTGGGATCACGGACGGCAAAGACAATTGATGCAAGGAGATGAGCCATAGCCCATCTGGGGCATGGACGCCCCTTCGCAATTGCGGTAGCTTTCTGATTGCCCCCGGTGAGCGGGGGCGGGCAAGACACCCTGCCCAGGGGTGCAAGAGCGGGTAACGTCCCGCCAATAAGGTGAAGACCATGGCAGAAAAACTCAATAATCTTCAGGACATATTCCTGAACAACCTGCGCAAGAGCAAGACGCCCGTGACCATGTTCCTGGTAAAGGGCGTGAAGTTGCAGGGGATCATCACCTGGTTTGATAACTTTTCGGTTCTGTTGCGGCGCGACGGGCAATCGCAGCTTGTCTACAAGCACGCGATTTCCACGGTGATGCCCGCTCAGTCGATGGACCTGACCGACCTTCGCAAGGCGAGCGACGGCAATTCAAAGCCCAAGCTGCTTCAGGAAATATTCCTGAGCGCCGTTCGCAAGTCCGGTAGCCCGGTCACCATGTTTCTGGTCAACGGCGTGATGTTGCAGGGCGAGATCGCTGCTTTCGATCTTTTCTGCATGCTGCTGGAGCGCGACGGCATGGTGCAGCTTGTCTACAAGCATGCCATCTCCACTGTCCAACCTCTCCATGCGCTCGACCTGAGTGGCGAAGGTGAGGGCGAGGATTGATCAATCTATTTCGGTACGACCCGCCTTCTGATGAGGCGGGTCGGCGCTTGATGCGTTAGCCGCTTATGGCCGTCTTCAACAGGGACTCTGCCGACGAAGTATCGCGCGGCGCGCGGGCCGTGGTCGTGCGCGCTGAAACTCATGGGGTGGAACGGCGCGACAGTGATGCCCGGCTGGAGGAGGCGAAAGGCCTCGCTCTGGCTATCGGCATTGATGTGCGCGCCGCGCAGGCGTTTCGTGTGCGGGATCGGAAGCCCGCAACGCTGTTCGGAAGTGGCCAGGTCGATCAGATTGCGACGCTTGCGCGAATGGAAGATGCCGAACTGGTCATTGTCGACAACGCGTTGAGCCCGGTTCAGCAGAGCAATCTTGAAAAGGCGACCGAAGCCAAGGTGATCGACCGAACGGGGTTGATCCTGGAAATCTTCGGCGAACGTGCGGCCACCAATGAAGGACGCCTTCAGGTCGAACTGGCCCATCTCGATTATCAGGCGGGCAGGCTGGTGCGCAGTTGGACCCATCTTGAACGGCAGCGTGGCGGCTTTGGGTTCCTGGGTGGTCCTGGTGAAACGCAGATTGAGGCTGACCGGCGGATGATCCGGGATCGCATGGCAAAGATCAGGCGTGAACTTGACCAGGTGACCCGTACCCGCAGCTTGCATCGGGCGCGGCGGCAGCGGGCTCCCTGGCCCGTGATCGCGCTCGTCGGCTATACCAATGCTGGCAAGTCCACGCTTTTCAACCGGATGACGGGCGCCGATGTCATGGCGGAAGATTTGCTGTTCGCCACGCTGGACCCTACCATGCGCCAGATCGCCTTACCGGGATTGGACAAGGCGATCTTGTCGGACACGGTCGGTTTTGTGTCGGACCTTCCTACACAGTTGATCGCGGCGTTTCGCGCCACGCTGGAAGAAGTTCTGTCCGCTGACCTCATCATACATGTCCGCGACATCGCCCATCCCGATAGCGAGGCGCAGCGCGATGATGTGCTGGATGTGCTGAGTGAGCTTGGTGTGGCGGGTGAGGGCGCTCTTGAGGGCGGAGGAGGCGACGACGCCCCCCCGATTATCGAGGCGTGGAACAAACTCGATCTGCTGGGTGAGGAAGAAGCTGCGCAACTTCGGGAAATCGCGGAGCGGCGCGGAGATGTCGTGATCCTTTCCGCTCTGACCGGCGAGGGCGTGGACGATCTGCAAAGAAGCATCAGCGCCAGAGTGACTGCTGGGGCGCAAATCCATCAACTTCGAGTGCCGTTGGCAGATGGCGCTGCCGTTGCCTGGCTTCACGAGCATGGTGAAGTGATAGCTAGCGAAACGGTGGACAGCGACCTCGTCGTTAAAGTTCGGCTGTCTGACTCTGCGCTTGCCCGGTTCACCAAACGCGCGAGCTCTTGATCGGTTATCGGCGGGCCAATTCGCATTTGGCTTGCTGCCAAAGAGCTTCCTTTCCATCGAGGTCCAAGCTCTGGAAGTGTGATCCTGCGGCCTGTTCCATGACGCGGAAGCGGGCTTCGAATTTCGCGTTTGCGGCCCGTAACGCAGCTTCCGGATCGACCTTCAGGTGTCGGGCCAGGTTGACCACGGCAAACAACAGGTCGCCAACCTCCTCCTGATGTTCTTCTGGCGATGCGGCGTCGTGAACTTCCTGCAATTCCTCCTCGATCTTCGCGACGACTCCTTGGGTGTCGGGCCAGTCGAAACCCGTGCGGGCGGCGCGCTTCTGAAGCTTTTCGGCACGAAGTAGTGCTGGGAGCGCATTGGCGACGCCAGCGAGAGCGCTGCTGTCGGGTTCCTTGGCGGCGCGTTCGGCTGCTTTGATCGCTTCCCATTGAGCATGGCCATGTTCGCGTTCGGCACCTTCGCCGAAGATGTGCGGATGGCGGCGGATCATCTTGTCGGTGACGCCGTCGATGACGGCTTGAAGATTGAAGTGCCCGGCTTGTTCGGCCATGCGACTGTGGAAGGCTACCTGTAGAAGGAGGTCGCCGAGTTCGTCGCAGAGCGCGGGCATATCGTTGCGCTCAATCGCGTCGGCGACCTCATAGGCTTCCTCGATTGTGTAGGGCGCGATGCTGGCAAAATCCTGCTGGATGTCCCAGGGACATCCGGTGTCCGGATCGCGGAGACGGGCCATGACGTTTGCGAGCGGCATGATGTCGGCGGGGCTCGCTTTGGTGCTGGATGACATGGGGGTCCTGAAATCAAGAAAGAGGTGGCGAGAAGATAGAGTTTTGATGGGGGGAAGGCTATCCCTTCCGGACTGATATTTGTACGATAATATATATTATGTTAAATATCGATTGGGGTAGCCGTTCCGTGGCACACCCAGATGAGGCAATTAGTCGCTGTCACCGATAGTCACCTGCCACCGAAACGTGAGCCCCCTCATATCAGGCGATACCGAGAACGCCCCGTTTCAGTCTTCCAGGATTTGGCTGTGGCGGCGGGTGTCGGGCATTTTGATGTAGATGATCAGCGATATGGCGATCATGACGCTTACATAGATGTAAAATGCCTGTTCGATGCCGATCTGCTTGAAATAGAGCGCCACGAATTCGGCCGTGCCGCCGAACAATGTATTCGCCAAGGCATATGGCAAAGCGACGCCAAGGGCGCGGATATGGGCCGGGAAAAGCTCCGCCTTCACGACGGCGTTGATCGATGTGTAGCCGGTGACGATGATCAAGCCCGCCATCACCAGCAGCCCCGCAACCAGTGGATCACGAGTTACGGCAAGCGTGGCGAATATTGGATAGGTGAACAGCAGACCCAGGATGCCGAAGCCGATCATCAACGGCTTACGCCCGATCCGGTCGGAAAGCGCGCCAGCCAGCGGTTGCAGAGCCATGAAAAAGAACAAGGTTATCCCATTGATCTGCGACGCTGTTTCCCGGCTGAGGCCCGACGTGTTCACCAAGAATTTCTGCATGTAGATCGAATAGGCATAGAAGGCGATCGTGCCGCCCGCCGTGAGGAGCATCACGGTCAGCGTTTCGCGGGGATGCTTCGTGATGAGCTCGACAAAGCCAGATCGCGGCGCTCCTTCGGCTTTTGCCGCGTGGAAGCTCTGCGTTTCACTTAGCCCACGGCGCAGCCAGAATACGATCACGGCGAGGGCGCCGCCAATCAGAAAAGGTATCCGCCACCCCCATGCGTCAAGCTGCGCAGTGGTCAGCACGCCTTGAAGGATGAGCAGCACGCAGATTGCCACAAGCTGCCCGGCGATCAGCGTAACATATTGAAAGCTGGAGAAGAAACCGCGCCGATCACGCCCCGCCATTTCAGACAGATAGGTCGCGCTGGCCCCATATTCGCCGCCGATCGAAAGCCCCTGCATCAGGCGTGCAAGGACGAGCAGCAGGGGCGCCCCTACCCCGATCACATCATAGCCCGGCGTCACCGCAATGAGCAGCGAACCCGCGCACATGAGAGCCACGGACAGGGTGAGACCGCTCTTGCGTCCATGCCGGTCGGCATAAATGCCCATCAACCAGGCGCCGATCGGCCGCATTAGGAAGCCCACGGCGAATATCCCGGCAGCGCTCAAAAGCTGTGCGGTGCGATCCTCGCTGGGGAAGAAATGCGGTGCGAAATAAAGGGTGAAGGCGGCATAGGCGTACCAGTCATACCATTCCACGAGATTGCCGGTGGATCCGCCGACGATCGCCTTCAGCCTTTCACGCTGGGTCGGTGCGCGCAGCGCCAAGGTTGCCGTCATGGATTGAGCACCATCTCACCATTTTCGACGCCCCAGCTTTTGAGCCGGGACAGCATGTTCATCCCTATGACGTTCACCTCACCAAAAGCGGGTGATATGACGATGGGCAGATCGCTCGACCGGACCGGGCCGATGGCCAAAGTGGAGATGGAGGAACGCTTGGCGTCAATCTGGCCGTTCGCGGTCATCATCGACACGCCCGGTGCGTTCAGGTCAAAATTGAGCCCGGCCGCACGAGCGGAGGGGACGGAAAGGGCCGTTATGCTGGCGCCGCTGTCGATGAGGAAACGGGTGGCGGTGCCGTTGACCGTTCCTTCGACCCAGAAATGGCCATCAGGTGCCATGGGAATGCGAAGTGCCTGACCTTCGGCGCGGGCAGGAGGCGGTGTTGGCGGCGTTTTCTGCGAAACCGGCCCTGCCCCTTCCCCAGCCATTCTGGTTGAGAAAAGTCCGGCTTTCTCACCAATTTTGAACAATCCCAGCAGGGCCGCAAATATGGCGACCCAGACCAGTGCAAGGCGCAGCATGCCAGCCATGGGCATGCGGCGAGCCAGCAAGGCGGAGCCGACGAGAACAAGCGCGAGCACATACCAGATGCTGGAAGCCGCCTGATCCCCATTCATGCCGTTCAGCCCCCATCCCCGTTCAATTCGATGCACATGCCATCATAGCCGGGCTCCACGCCGTCCGGCAGCGTTTTCAACAGAGCCGCATAGTCCATGCTCTGATCCATATGCGTAAGGACGGCGCGGCCGGGACGGACGGCCGAGATGCCATCGAGGGTCAGGGCCAGATGCGGATGGGTCGGATGCGGCTTTTCGCGGAGGGCGTCGACAACCCAGACGTCCAACCCGTCGTAAAGGCTGATCATGTCGGCCGTAAGATCATGAAAATCAGTAGCATAGCCTATCGACCTGCCATCCGATGTGAAGCGGAAGCCGGTCGAGTAAATCTCGCCATGGGGTTGGTCTGTGCAGGCGATGTCGATGTCACCGATGCGCAGGCCATCGGGCAGCACATACGGCTCTATGGTCGGATGATAGCCCTGCCGTCCTTCAAAGGCGTAGGCGAAGCGTTCCTTCAGAAGTTTGAGCGTCTGGCGGCGGGCATAGCCCGGCACGGGCGTGCGGCGGTGGTGGTAAAGCTGGCGCACGTCATCGATGCCGTGACAGTGATCGGCATGGTCGTGGGTCCAGAGAATGGCGTCGATATGGATGACATTGGCGGCCAGCAATTGGGCGCGCATGTCTGGCGACGTATCGATCAGGAGGCGCGTGGTGGGGCTTTCCACCAGGATCGATGCTCGTGTCCGCCGGTTCTTCGGCTCGGTGGGATCACAACTTCCCCAGTCATTGCCGATCCGGGGGACGCCCGAAGAGGTGCCACAGCCCAGGATAGTGAGCTTGAGGCTCATGCGTTTTGCGCTGCTCCGGTCTTGCTGAACAAGTTGTGAAAGTTCGCTGAGGTTGCGGCGGCCAGTTGCTCGACGCTTTCGCCGCGCAGGTTTGCCAGAAAGCGTGCGGTGTCGGCGACGAATGCCGGTTCGCAGGACTTGCCACGGTGGGGCACGGGGGCGAGGAAGGGGGAGTCCGTTTCAACCAGCAGCCGATCTAGCGGCAGACGGGCAGCGGTTTCCTGAAGATCCTTCGCGCTTTTGAAGGTCACGATACCCGAAATGCTGATGTAAAAGCCGAGGTCCAGGGCCGCATCGGCGAAGGCTCCGCTCGCGGTGAAGCAGTGGATGACGCCGGGGTAGGCCCCCTGCCCCATTTCCTCGCGCATGATGGCCAGCGTATCTTCCTCGGCATCGCGGGTGTGGACGATGAGCGGCAGGCCGGTTGCGCGTGAGGCTGCGATATGCGCGCGGAAGCTGTTCTGCTGCCGGGCGCGGTCGCTATGGTCGTAATAATAGTCGAGGCCGGTTTCCCCGATGCCGACCACGCGAGGGTGGGCAGCGCGTTCGATCAGCTTGGCCGTGTCGATATGGGGATGCTCGTCCGCCTCGTGGGGATGGATTCCCACGGTCGCGTAGACATCGGGTTGCTGTTCAGCTGTCGCGAGCACCGCATCCCATTCGCTTTCGCGGGTCGCGATGTTGAGCATCAGGTCGATGCCAGCGGAGCGCGCGCGTTCAAGCACATTCTGCTGGTCTTCGACCAAGCCTTTGTAATTCAAGTGGCAATGGCTGTCGATCAACATGGATCAGGCGTCCGCTTCGGTGAGTTCGAGGCGCGGGAAGAGTGGTTTGGGCGCGGCGAGCGTGAACCCGCTGGCGCGGAGATCGGCGTAGGTGTTGCTGCCGATCGCTTCGTAGGTCCGGCTCGTCTGCGGAACGCCCATCTGGTCTAGGAGCGCGGTGGCACTGGCCGGGATTACGGGCTGAATGATGATGGCGAGGTTGGCGATGGCTTCGTAAAGCGTCGCGAGTACCGCTTCCATCCGCGCCGGGTCGGCCTTGCGCAAGGCCCAGGGCGCCTGCGCATCGATATAGGCATTGCAGGCGAATACCGCCCGCATCCAGGCTTCAATCGCGGTCGAGGGAGCGAGACCGGCCATGGCGGTCTGGAAGGTTTGGGCAGCGTCGCTGATGGTTTTCAGCAGATCGCTGTCCACATCCTGCGGCGCGGGTTCGGGCAAGCGGCCTTCGAGATTCTTGGCGATGAAGCTCAGGGTTCGCTGCGCCAGATTGCCGAAGCTGTTGGCCAGGTCGCTGTTCGACCGGGTCACGATCGCGTCCGCGCTATAGCTGCCGTCATTGCCGAAGGTGACTTCGGATAGCAGGAAATAGCGGAGTTGATCCACGCCGAAACGCTCGGCCAGTTCCATCGGGTCGGCGACGTTGCCGACCGACTTGGACATCTTCTCACCCCGGTTGAGGAGGAAGCCGTGGCCGAAGATCTGCTTGGGCAAGGGCAGCTTTGCACTCATCAGGAATGCTGGCCAGTAAACAGTATGAAAACGCACGATATCTTTGCCGATGATGTGCGTTATGTCGCCGCCTTCTGACCAGTAGCGCGCCATGCGCTCGGCGTCGTCGGGATAGCCGCAGCCGGTCAAATAATTGGTGAGCGCATCGACCCAGACATACATGACATGGCCGTCGCTGCCCGGAACCTTGACGCCCCAGTCGAAGCTGGTGCGCGAGACGCTGAGGTCCGAGAGGCCGCCTTCCACGAAGCGCATGATTTCGTTGCGACGGCTGTCGGGCTGAATGAAGTCGGGCTGGCTGTTGTAGAGGTCGAGCAGCTTTTGCTGATAGGCGGACAGGCGGAAGAACCAGCTTTCCTCGACGGTCCATTCGACCGGCGTGCCCTGGGGTGAGAGCTTTTCGCCCCCTTCCTCATCGACCAGTTCCTTTTCGTCGTAAAAGGCTTCGTCGCGGACGGAGTACCAACCTTCATAGCGGCCGAGATAGAGGTCGCCATTGGCCTCCATCGCCTGCCAGATGGCTTGGGATGCGCGGTGATGGTCAGGCTCGCTGGTGCGGATGAAACGATCATAGCTGATGTTCAGACTGTCGTTCATATCCTTGAAATAGCCGGACATTTCATCAGCGAGCGCGCGCGGTTCGATGCCGCGCGTGCGGGCCGCCTGATCCATTTTTAGGCCATGTTCGTCGGTGCCGGTCTGGAAGAAAACGTCGCGGCCCATCATCCGCTGGAACCGGGCGATCGCGTCGGTGGCGATCACCTCATAGGCGTGGCCGATATGGGGGCGGCCGTTGGGATAGCTGATGGCGGTGGTGATGGTGTAGGGCTGCGACATGCGCCTTCCCTAGCGGCTGTTAAGGCGCGCGCAAAGCCTGCTTTTCAACGCTGATCCGGGGCGAGTGCGGCGACGTGGCCGGCGAGTTCGAAAGCGACGGCTGCGGGGTCGAGCGAGAGGATGATGGCGCCGCTGGCGAGTTGGCGCGCGGCTTCCCAGTGGTCCAGTGCCAGGCCCAGCGCGGGACCGCTGCGCTGGCGGGCGGCGTCGGCGATGAAGGCGGGGACGCGTTCGAGGAAGGCTTCATAGCGCGGGCGCGCGGCTTTGCCGGAGAGCTGCTTTGCGAGGATGAGGCGGCGGCGGTTGCCGGGGTCGCCATCCGCCGCGATCGCGCGGAGCATGCGGTCCAGGTCGGTTACGTCGAGGCCCGCGTAGCGCAGGGCTTTCCCGGGCGCGCCCTCTCCCAAGGCGGCGAGCGCCTCTATGTCTGCGGGGGGTAGGTCGGGCTGCTCTTGGCGCAGGATGGTGCGCATAGCTTCGTCATCGAGCGGGTCGAAGCGCAGGGTGCGGCAGCGCGAGCGGATGGTGGGCAAGAGGCGGCCGGGCGCGTGGCTGACGAGGAAGAAGAGCATGTCGGCGGGCGGCTCTTCGAGCGTCTTGAGGAGCGCGTTGGCGGCGCCGCGCTCAAGGTCGTCGGCGCTGTCGATGACGACGATGCGGCGTTGGGACAGGGACGGGGCGGACTGGACTAGGCGCTGGAGGCCGCGCACCTGATCGACGGAGATGTTGCGGGCGGTGCCGGTTTCTTTTTCCAGGCAATAGAGTTCGGCGTAGTCGGGATGGGCTTCGGCTTCGACCAGCTTGCGGATGGGGTGATCGGTGGGGACTGACAGGCCTTCGCCTTCGGGCGCGGGACCTGCTGCTTCGGCCAGGAGACGAAGGGCCAGGGCGCGGGCGAAGCTGGCCTTGCCGATGCCGCGCGGGCCAGCGAGTATCCAGCCATGATGCATGCGGCCACTGCGGGCGGCGGTGAGCAGCATGTCGGCTTGCGCGTCATGGCCGAGGATTGTGGTCACGGCAGCAGGTCGTGGAGCGCTGCGAGGAGGCGCGAGGTGACGGCTTCGGGGTGGCCCGACGCATCGACGGTGCGGATGCGGGCGGGGTCTTGCTCGGCGAAGCGGGCGAAGGCGGATGCGACATTGGCGTGGAAGGCTGCGTCGCGGCCTCCGATGCGGTCGGCTGCGTCTCCGTCGCGGGACCAGGCGCGCTGCTGCGCCTCGGCTTCGGGGAGGGTCAGGAAGAAGGTGCGGTCGGGGAGAAAGTCGGCGCTGCCGATGCGGTGGAGGGTCAGAATGTCGGCGTCGGTGAGTTCGCCCATGCCCTGATAGGCGCGGCTGCTGTCGAGGAAGCGGTCGGACAGCACCCATGCGCCGCGATCGAGCGCGGGACGGATTGTCTTTTCGATATGATCGGCGCGGGCGGCGGCGAAGAGGAGCGCTTCGGCGCGCGGGCTCCAGCGGTCGGCGGCGCCGGTGAGAAGAAGCGCGCGGATGGCTTCCGCGCCTTCGCTGCCGCCGGGTTCGCGGGTTTCCACGACTTCCAGGCCCTTCGCGCGCAAGGCGGCGGCGAGGGCGCGGAGTTGGGTCGATTTACCGGCGCCCTCCCCGCCCTCCAAAGTGATGAACCGGCCGCGTGTCACCCGAAGAAGGACTTCAGACCGTTCCAGAGGCGACCGAAGATGCCTGCTTCGGACACTTCCTCACCTGCGACTAGAGGCAGGACCTGTGGCGGGGTGTCGGGGGTGGAGACGATGAGTTCGGCGATCTTCTGCCCCTTGGCGATCGGCGCCTTGATCGGGCCGGTATAGGCGACCTTGACCGAGATGTTGCCCGATGCGGTGCGGGGCAGCGTTACGGCCATGTCCTGCGGCGCGACGAGCGGCACGCTGGTGGCACTGCCCAGTTGAACCTCCGCCGTTTCGACGGTCTGGCCTTTCTTGAAGAGCGGCTGCGCTTTCCATGCCTTGAAGCCCCAGTCCATGAAGCGGACGGATTCCGAAACGCGGCCATTGTAGGTCGGCAGGCCAGCAACAACCATGACGATGCGGCGGCCGTCCTGTTCGGCCGAGCCGGTAAAGCCAAAGCCCGCTTCCTCCGTATGGCCGGTCTTGAGGCCGTCGGCACCGGCAACCTTGCCCAGGATCGGGTTGCGGTTCGCCTGCGCAATGTCGGAGCCGCCCATGGTCTTGCCCCAGGTGAAGGCGCGCGTCGCGTAGAAGCGCTTGTAGAGGTCAGGCGTCTCCTCGATCGTCGCTTCGGCGAGACGGGCAAGGTCCTGCGCGGTCACATAGGTGACACCTTCATCCGGCCAGCCGTTGCTTGTGCCGAAATGGCTGTTCTTGAGGCCGAGGCGCTTGGCTTCATCATTCATCTGCGCGACGAAGGCCTGCTCCGTCCCGGCGATCCCTTCGGCCAACACCACGCAGGCGTCATTGCCGGATAGGGTCACGATGCCGTGGAGGAGATTTTCGACCGACACCTGTTCGCCCGCCGACAGGAACATGGTCGAACCGGCCGCCGGGCCATGCCACTGCTTCCAGGTTTCGGGGCGGACAGTGAATTTCGTGTCCAGCTTCAGGTCGCCCTTCTGGATCAGGCGGAAGGCGACGTGCGCCGTCATCATTTTCGCCATCGACGCTGGCGGGATGCGCGTTTCGCCGCCCTTGTCATACAGCACGGCGCCCGACGACAGGTCCTTCATGTAAGCGATGGGCGCCTCACTGGTGTAAGGAGGCGCGGCAGCCGTGAGAGGCTGCGCCAGCAATCCGACGAAGAGGATGGCGGCTAGTGACTTGTTCATGAGGACTGCCTTCGCACTGATGGATTCGGGTGATGAGAATGCCCTGCCCCTGTCATTAGCCATGACAGACACATTCTCAAGAGGGCTGGCGCAACAGGTGACGCGGCTGCGCCCTTATTGCCGGACGGCGTCGGCGAGCAGCCCGACGGACAGGGCGTAGAAATTCGAGCAATTATAATCGAGGATCGCCCGGTAATTACTGGTGAGCAGATAGGCGGTCTTGCCCGGCCCATCGGGTTCTAGCAGCGTCGCCAGCATCGTGTCTGCTGGCCAACTGCCGCCCGCCGGGACGATGCCCCGGCTGCGCCATTCGGCCATCGTCAGCCAGCGGCTGTGGCGGTTGAATACACGGGGACAGCGGGCTGGAGAAAGCCGGGCGGTGACGCTCGACCGGTTGAACCCGTCGGGCACCGAGACGGCCACGCCCCAAGGCTGGCCACGCCGCCAGCCTGCGTTGACGAAATAGTTGGCGATCGAGGCAAGCGCGTCGGCTTCGCTGTTCCAGATATCGGCGCGGCCGTCACCGTCGCCATCCTTGGCCAGACGCAGATAAACGCTGGGAAGGAACTGGGGATAGCCCGTCGCCCCTGCCCAACTGCCGACCAGGCGGCTGCGGGGCACGCCATTGTCCAGCATCTTGAGCGTCGCCAGCAATTCCGGTTCGAACAGGGTACGGCGACGGCCTTCATAGGATAGCGTCGCAAGCGAGCGGATGAGGTCGAAATCGCCGGTATAGGAACCATAATTGGTTTCATGGCCGTAGATCGCGACCATGATTTCCTCAGGCACGCCGGTTTCCGCCTCTATCCGGGCAAGCCGGGCGCGGTTCGCCTGATAAGCGGTGCGGCCACGACTGATGCGCGCGGCATCGACATGCTGCCGCCGATAGGGTTCGAAATTGGGAATGGGGGAATAGGCCCCTCCCCCCGGCTGGTTCTGGTCCAGTTGGACAACCCGTGGGTTCGGCGTGAGCGTGGGGAAGACGGAATCCAGCGTGGAAGAACGGATGCCCATCGCCTGCGCCTTTGGCCGCAGCGTTTCCAGATAGCTGCGGAAACCCGCATCCTGAGCCATGTCCTGCGTCATGCCAGGACCCGCCATCAAGATGCCCGCCGTGACGACGGCAAGACGCAGTAGAAGCGAGTGAATGGTTGAACGCATTAAAAAATCTCCCTCAGCCCTATGTGGCACAGCGACGGCAGGAGGCGAAATCCCCCTTGTCGCTTCCGTACCCACAAGAACGCGCCGAAAGCGGATTTTGGTCATTTTACGCTTGGCATGACGCAAAGCTTCGCTAGGAAGCGAGCGGACGGACAGGTGGCCGAGTGGTTTAAGGCAGCGGTCTTGAAAACCGCCGTGGGTTTACGCTCACCGTGGGTTCGAATCCCACCCTGTCCGCCAACTTACGCATCAGGCTGCGTCAAGCTCATCGGGCAATTGAAAATTTGGTGCAGCCATGATCCGGCCGCCCTCGCGAAACTTATTCAGTACGCGGCGCAACGGCAGCGCGAGGAGCCGGTCAGCTTCAGCGATCAAGCCGATGGGACTGACATAAACATCGCTTCGGTGTATCATAAGGCTGCGCAGCGGGAGCCAACCTGCCTCACCCAAGTTGCCGACGAGCCCGCGCCGCAAAGTATTCGTGACGATATCAACCAACTCCAGGCCAGGTTCCGGCTCACTCGAAAACCTAAAACTCTCGCCATACATCAACTGAAGATCGATGCCCGCCCCGTAAGTTCGATCGACCGGCGGTGCAACTTCGCGGAGATATGCAGGCAACTCGTCGAAGATAAATCGTCGGAAATGCCGATAATCACCGCCCGGCAACATCGCACCGGGTCGTTCCAGAGACATGGCTTGGAGCCAAATGACTAAGGTCTTTGACCACCAATCCTCCCAGTCAGTAACGGCGGCGGGGTCTTTTGCGTCGATCACCCAATGAAATTCGGCAAGCTCTTTGGGAAAGCGCTGGCAGTGATAGACGATCATATCCTGCATGACCCGGTAGAGCAGGTCGATGGTGACAACACCTTGAACATACAATTGGTCCGAAAAGCCGGCCATCCTTGCTTGCAGAGCGGCAACGCCGTCTCGTAGTTCCTGGGTGTGTCCGTCGGTGAGGTTCGCTGCCAAGCTGGCACCTCGACGCTCTCGGTGCCCTGCAATCTCTTCGGCCGTGTGGCCCGCCAGATCGATCATCGACGCGCAGAATATCGCGCCGTTCTTTCGCAATAATTCTACCACGGCAGCGACTTGCGCCTCATTGAGTTTGCTTCCCTTCACCTCTCCCTTCGCATTTTTCGGCAAATTTGCGCGCAAGCGCTCATACTTGCCGAACAGTTTAGGCAAGCGATGGGAAGCGAGAATGAGCGCGCCAAGGGTCGAAACCGCCGGTGCATCGGCTCCGGTGCCTGTGAATGTGCCCGACTCGTCAATAAAAATATGCAACACCGCCTCCGTGGAGGTGCATTACTTTTCAGCTGTCAGCAAATCGAGCACTAAGGCTTACTTTGTCGCTGCGATTGTTCCAAATTCGGGGCACATGGCGGCTCCATCGTATTAGGACGCTGATTGCATATCGAATTTCAGCCTGCTTCGGAGCGACCGACTTCGTTCACGCTGCTAAACTTTGCACCCCGGGTCTGCGGCAGCGGCGAACCTGCGGCGCGCAACAGAGTGATTGCCCTCGCAACAACCGGAGCGAATGTCGCTTCCCCCTTCTCGTGCAGAGCGAATATCTGCGCCCGCATTCGGGGTTCCCAGAATTTGGCGATGTGATCAGCGACTGCCTGTGCCGCTTTCTCTTCGCCCATGGTCATGAAGTTTCTGGCGATCTGGTTGGCCATATAGACCAGCCGGTCCTGATTGGACATCATCGAGTGGTCTTCAGTCATGCCGTCATTCCGCTGCGTGGATCATGTCGATGCGCCGACTATGCCGGGCTTGCGCGTCATAGCTTTTCTGCCAGTCGCTGGGACCGTTGGATGCGGACACCTGCACCGCCGTCACCTTATATTCCGGGCAATTGGTGGCCCAGTCAGAATAGTCGGTGGTGATGACGTTCGCCTGCGTTTCTGGATGGTGGAAGGTCGTGTAGACAACGCCCGGCGCGACGCGCTCGGTCACCAGCGCTCGCAGGGTGGTTTCCCCTGCCCTGCTACGGAGCGTTACCCAATCACCGTCCTTAAGGCCCCTGTTTTCCGCGTCGCTGGGATGGATTTCCAGTCGGTCTTCGGGATGCCAGGCGGCATTGGCGGTGCGCCGGGTCTGCGCGCCGACATTATATTGGCTAAGGATGCGCCCTGTGGTCAGCAGTAGCGGGAAGCGCGGGCCGGTCTTTTCATCGGTCGGCACATAGTCGGTAACGACGAACTTGCCCCTGCCGCGCACGAAACCGTCTAGATGCATGGTCGGCGTGCCGTGAGGAGCCCGGTCGTTCGCGGGCCATTGCAGCGATCCCTCCGCGTCCAGGCGGTCGTAATGCACGCCCGCGAAGGTCGGGGTGAGCGCGGCGATTTCGTCCATGATCTGCGATGGGTGGCTGTAGGTCCAGCCCAATCCCATGGCGTTGGCGACCAGTTGCACGATCTCCCAATCTTCATAGCCGTTAAGGGGCGCCATCACCTTGCGCACGCGCTGAATGCGCCGTTCGGCATTGGTGAAGGTCCCGTCCTTTTCCAGGAAGGTGGAGCCGGGCAGGAAGACATGCGCGTAATTGGCGGTCTCGTTGAGGAACAGGTCCTGCACCACGACGCACTCCATCGCCGCCAGCCCGGCCGCGACATGGTGCGTATTGGGGTCGGACTGGAGAATGTCCTCGCCCTGGATGAAAATGCCCTTGAAGGTGCCGTCGGTGGCCGCATCCAGCATGTTGGGGATGCGAAGCCCCGGTTCGGGGTCCAGCGCAACGCCCCAGCTTTGTTCGAACAGCGCGCGCGTGGCATCGTCGGAAACGTGACGATAACCGGAAAATTCGTGCGGGAAGCTGCCCATGTCACAGGCGCCCTGCACATTATTCTGCCCGCGCAGTGGGTTCACGCCCACGCCCTCGCGCCCGACATTGCCGGTCGCCATGGCGAGGTTGGCGATTGCCATGACGGTCGAGCTGCCCTGGCTATGTTCCGTGACACCTAGGCCGTAATAGATCGCGCCGTTGCCGCCGGTGGCGTAAAGGCGAGCGGCGGCGCGGACCTCCTCCGCCTTTACTCCTGTCAGCGGTTCGATCGCTTCGGGAGAACGGGCTGGCTGTGACACGAACTCGGCCCATTCGGCAAATTCGTCCCAATCGCAGCGCGCACGAATGAAGGGCTCATCGTACAGCTTCTCGGTCACGACGACATGAGCAAGAGCCGTCAGCATGGCGACGTTGGTGCCGGGGCGCAGCGGCAGATGATGTTCCGCCTCGACATGGGGGGACTTCACCATATCGATGCGACGCGGGTCGATGACGATCAGCTTGGCGCCCTGCCGCAGCCGCTTTTTCATGCGCGAGGCAAATACGGGGTGGCCGTCAGTCGGGTTGGCGCCGATGACGAGGATCACGTCGGACTGCATCACGCTGTCGAAATCCTGCGTCCCGGCAGAGGTGCCGAAGGTCGTGCTGAGCCCATAGCCGGTCGGCGAGTGGCAGACGCGGGCGCAGGTATCGACATTGTTGTTGCCGAAGCCCTGGCGGACGAGCTTCTGGACGAGGAAGGTTTCCTCATTGGTGCAGCGGCTTGACGTGATGCCGCCAATGGAGCGCGTACCATATTTGGCCTGGATGCGGCGGAACTCCGCTGCCGTGTGGGCAATGGCTTCGTCCCACGATACCTCGCGCCAGGGCTGGTCCACGGACGCGCGGATCATGGGGTTGAGTATCCGGTCCTGATGCTGGGCATAGCCCCAGGCGAACCGGCCCTTGACGCAGCTATGGCCGCGATTGGCCTTGCCCTCTTTCCACGGCACCATGCGTACCAGCTCCTCACCACGCATTTCCGCGCGGAAGGTGCAACCGACGCCGCAATAGGCGCAGGTGGTGACGATGGCCCGGTCGGGCGTGCCGACCTCGACCACTTTCTTTTCGATCAGCGAGGCGGTGGGACAAGCTTGCACGCAGGCGCCGCAGGACACGCATTCGGAACCGAGGAAATCCTCGCCCTGCGACGCAGAGACTTTCGATCCGAAGCCCCTGTCCTCGATAGTCAGCGCGAAGGTGCCCTGCACCTCTTCACAGGCGCGCACGCAGCGGGAGCAGACTATGCATTTGCTGGGGTCGAAGTCGAAATAGGGGTTCGACTGGTCCTTCGCCTGCCCCATATTAGTTGCGCCGTCATAGCCGTAGCGGACCTCGCGCAGCCCCACCGCACCGGCTTGATCCTGCAATTCGCAGTCGCCATTGGCCGCGCAGGTCAGGCAGTCGAGTGGATGGTCGGAGATGTAAAGCTCCATCACGCCCCGGCGGAGCTGCTTCAGCCGATCGCTTTGAGTGCGAACCACCATGCCTTCGGCGATGGGCGTGGTGCAGGATGCCGGATAGCCGCTGCGTCCTTCTACCTCGACCAGGCATAGGCGACAGGAGCCGAAACTCTCCAGATTGTCGGTGGCGCACAGTTTGGGAATGGAGCAGCCGGTCAGCGAGGCGGCGCGCATGATGCTCGTGCCCTCTGGCATGGTGACGCGCTCGCCATCTATTGTGAGCGTGACGGACCTGCCGTTGGCTATGGCTGGCGGGGTGCCATGATCGGCTTCGCGGGTGAAGGTCATTCCGCAGCTTCCTTTGCAGACGCGGGCGCGCCAAAGTCTTCGGGGAAATGATCGAGCGCGCTCAACACCGGAAAGGGTGTGAACCCACCCAGCGCGCAGAGCGAGCCATATTTCATCGTATCGGCCAGGTCGCGCAGCAGTTGCAGATCCTCGTCCACGCTGCGTTGCATGGCACCGGGCGCTCGTGAATAAAGCGCCTTGCTCAGTCCTGGCGAAATGGGCGGGTTCGCTGGAGGCAGCCCCTCCGCCCTGCGGGTCAGCAGCCGATCCATGATCTCCACCCCCCGCGTCGATCCGATCCGACAGGGCGTGCATTTGCCGCAGCTTTCAACCGAACAGAACTCCATGGCAAAGCGCGCCATATGCGCCATATCGACGCTGTCATCGAAGACGGTGATGCCGGCATGGCCGATCAGCCCGCCAGCTTGCGCAAAGGCTTCATAGTCGAAGGGCAGATGGAACATGGATGGCGGGAAGTAAGCGCCGAGGGGGCCACCCACTTGCACCGCCCGCACGGGGCGACCGCTCGCCGTGCCGCCGCCAATGTCGTTCACCAACTCGCCAAGCGTTATGCCGAAGCCGACCTCATATAGGCCGCCATGCTTCACATTGCCCGCGAGCTGGACCGGCATGGTTCCGCGCGAACGGCCAAAGCCGACCGCCGCATAGGCATCCGGTCCCTCCGCCAGGATGAAGGGCACCGCAGCCAGCGACAGCACATTGTTGATGACGGTCGGCTGACCAAACAGCCCCTTCAAAGCCGGGAGCGGCGGCTTTGCCCGCACCTGCCCGCGTTTGCCCTCGATACTGTCGAGCAGCGCTGTTTCCTCGCCGCATACATAAGCGCCCGCGCCTTCGCGCACCTCCAGCGTGAAGGGCGCAATGAGATGCGCGCTGGCGTCGATCGCCGCGCGCATGGTGGCGATACTGTAGGGATATTCGCTGCGGATATAGATGTAGCCATGGGCCGCGCCGACGGCATGGGCAGCGATCGCCATCCCTTCGATCAGGCAGAAGGGATCGCCCTCCATCAGCATCCGATCCGCGAAGGTGCCGCTGTCACCTTCATCGGCGTTGCAGACGATGAACTTAGGCGCGCCTGGCGCATCCAGCACCGTCTGCCATTTGATCCCGGTCGGGAAACCGGCGCCGCCGCGTCCGCGCAGCCCCGACGCCTTGACCACATCGACCACTTGCAGGGGAGGCATGGCGCGAGCCCTTTCCAGGCCCTTCCAGCCATCATGCGTGGCATAATCGGTAAGGCTCAGTGGATCGATGATGCCGCACCGCGCGAAGGTAAAGCGCTGCTGATTAGCGAAGAAGGGTAACGCGTCCACCTTGCCCAGCCTAGCAGGATGCGTGCCGTCCAGTACCGCCGCGACGTCCTGCGGCCCGACTGGCCCGTAGCCGATACGGCCTGCATCCATATCCACTTCGACCAATGGCTCGATGGAAAACAAGCCGCGCGATCCAGTACGCACCACTTCGCACCCTGCCTGCGCGAAGCCGCGCGCCACTTCGTCGGCGCCCAGCGCGACGGAGGCCATATCCCGGCTGATGAAGACCCGGCTCATGCCGCCATCTCCGCCGCGATCCGCTCCAAAGCTTTGGCATCGATCCCTGCAACCGGTCGGCCGTCCACCAGCGCGTTCGGGCCGATCGCACAGAGGCCCAGGCAATAGACAGGCTCCAGACTTAGCTGGCCGTCAGCCCGGGTCTCCCCCATGGCGACGCCCAGAATTTGCGCCGCCTGATGCTCCACCGCTGCGCCGCCGCGTGATTGGCAGCTTTCCGCGCGGCAGAGCTTCACAATGTGGCGGCCGGGCGGAACACGGCGAAAATCATGGTAGAAGGTGATGACGCCATGCACGTCCGCGCGGGTGAGGTTCAACGCCTGCGCAATTATCGGGACCTGCGCATCGTCGATATAGCCCGCCTCGTTCTGCACCGCATGCAGAAGGGGCAGTAACTGGTCGCGCGTGGCGCCATGACGCGCGGTCCAGCGTTCAATAAATGCTTCCATCCTGCCCTGCCTGCAGCCTTCGATCCGCAGCCATGGTGCCGGGCCACCCGGCTCGGGTCAAATTGAAGCCCCTAATGGATGATAGAGATATTCTATGAAGCGGTGCGATAGCCATTAGGCAAGCGCAGGTCGCGCGCGACGCTGAGGACCGCTTGAGCCAACGGTCCCATCGGTGCACGATCCGACACTATGACGCCCACGCGACTGCCTTCCGCCGTGGCGGGCAGCGGATAAGTGCGCGCCCAGGCCAGCCCTTCCAGCAAGGTGGCATGATTTTCCGGAATGATAGAACAGAGCCGCCCCTGCTGCACAAGGCCGAGCAGTGCGACATAGCTGTCCGCCGTGACCACCGGGCGCAGGGCAAGCCCCCGTTCGGCCAGACGCGCGTCCAGGATACGCCTGTTCTGCATGCCCTGATGCAACAGGCACAGCGGCAGGTCTGCAAGATCGGCCCAATCCAGCGGATCGGGTATCGCCGCACAGCCGACCGCACCGATGAGGATCGCCCGCTCCATATAAAGAGGCACTGACAAGGCGTGGGCCGGTGGTTCGAAATCGAGATAGGTGATCCCGGCGTCCAGTTCGAACGCAGCAAGGCCCCGCTCGATCTGCCGGGAAGTGAGCGCGCGGACGGAGATGTTAAGGCCCCGATGGCGCTCCAGCATCGCTTCAGTGAGATGGCCGATCACCGGCATGGCGGCCGGGATCGCGCCCAGCCTTAATTCGCCCTTCAGCGGACCACGGGCCGTTTCCGCCGCGTGACCAAGGGCTTCGGCAGCGGCGATCAATTGACGTGCCCATGGCAGGATAGCCTCTCCCTCAGCCGTCAAACCCACATATTTGCGATCGCGCCGGATCAGCCGCTTTCCCAGCTGCGCTTCCAGTGACGCGATGCCCACGGACAGAGTGGGTTGCGAGACATTGCAGTAGGACGCCGCGCGCGCGAAATGACCTTCGCGCTCTAACGCCAGGAAATATTCGACAAGGCGCGTCTGCATGCTGTCATCTACACTGGATCGGGCGGAAGTTCATAGAGCGAAACTATGGCAGCCTTTTGAAGGGGAATGGGGCGAGAATTCAGCCGCGTGATCGATCCTGTCGATTGCCGTTGCAGATGATCGTAGCTGTGGCTCGCCTTAACCCTCGTTAAGGAGTATTGTGAACCAGCATGCTATCACTTCCACCTCACCATCTGGAGGTTGCAATGTCTGGGCAAACGGATGCACCTTATTTGTTCCGGCGCGCGCGGGAAGAAGCTGCCAAGGTAAACGAGGCCTTGGCAAGGCACGCTCCTGCCGAAGAGGTCGCGGCGCATCGGGAATTGGCGTTGCGGTACAAGGTTAGGGCGCTGGCCGCTTCCTGTCCCGATCAGGTCCTGCATGACGCCATGGAAAATTTTGATGTGCCGAGCGACCCCGTAGGCGGAAAGCCTGCGCATTAATAACCTATGGGGATTGCAGCCGATAAAAATGAAAGCGCCCCCGAGCAAGGGATGCCGGGGGCGCGACTTGTATGCTGTCGGGCATCCAAATCGCGGCGCGTTTAACAGACATTGTTGACGACTGCAATCCAGTGATAACTTTCCAGCGGCCATGCCGTAACGTCAATGCGGATGTCGCCCTTTGGAGCGAGGCAATATGCAGGTGGGACAAAAAGGCCAATTGAATTAGGCTCCTCTATCATCACATGGACTTGCCAGGCGAAGGCCCGGAACGTGCACAGGGGAAGCAGATATGGTTCAACCGTCGGATAAGTCGCCACGGCGTTCGCTGATCGAAACCGGCGCGCTGGGCCGTTGCCCCCGGTGCGGCGACGGGCATATTTTCAAGGGATTTCTTACTGTCCGCGATCGGTGTGAGGTTTGCGGACTGGATTATTCCTTTGCGGACCCGGCGGATGGCCCAGCGGTGTTCGTGCAGTTGTTCGCCTGCGTTCCCGGCGTCATCTTTATCGTGATGTTGGAGATATTGGCGCGGCCGCCTTTATGGGTGCACATCGCCGTCGGTATCCCGGTGCTCATATTGACGACAGTGTTGCCGTTACGCCCGATCAAGGGCTGGATGGTCGCCGCCCAATATGTGACGAAGGCCCAGGAGGCAGGGACGGCGGACCTATGGGCCAAGCTGCACGGAGATGGGTCAGACAAGCGGGATTGAGGGATGGGGGCGTATGGATCGCCCCTCCAGAAGGCCCCGTGCGCGCCCGCCTCGTTTCAGATATGAGCCCCGCCGCGCCAGTTTGCTGGCATGACGGGGATTCGATAAGCTCTCAGAACTGCCGCTAGCGGTTGGCGCTCAGGCGAGCGCGCCATGGCAGTGCTTGTATTTCTGACCGGAGCCGCACGGGCATGGTGCGTTGCGGCTGATATCCAGATTGGTGAACTCGCCGGGCTGTGCATTGCCGACCGGCGGACGCGGGAGCGTGGTGGTGATGCCACCCAACTGGCCAGCATCGATGTCGCCGCTATTATCTTCGCCCGAGAAGGGGTCGATGTGCGTGGTGATGAAGTCGGGAAGCACGGGCAGGTCGAACTCGGGCAGCGGTTCTTCCAACCTGAACTGGACGCGCGCGATCGAGCCGGTCACATCCTCACGGATGTTGCTCAGCATGCGCTCGAACAGGGCGAAGGCTTCCTGCTTATATTCGTTGATCGGCGTCTTTTGCGCATAGGCGCGCAGGTGAACGACCTGGCGCAGCGCGTCGAGGGTCGACAGGTGCTCTTTCCAGTGATGGTCCAAGCTCTGGAGCAGGATCGATTTTTCGATCATGTGCCAGTTTTCCGGATCGATCCCGCCAATCTTTTCGGCGACCGCTTCATCGGCAAGAGCCTTGAGGCGTTCCTCGATCAATTCCGGATCGACGGCATCTTCCGTCAACCATGCGTCGAAGTCGGGTTCAAGTCCGAGGATTTCGGCGGTGCGCGCCTTCAGCCGGTCGATATCCCACTGTTCGGGATATGTGCCCGGAGGACAGGATGCGCCGACAAGGTCGTTGACCGTTTCGTGCCGCATGTCCGTCACGACGTCGTCAACGGTGTCAGCGTCCATGATGTCGGCGCGCTGTTCATAAATGACCTTGCGCTGGTCGTTCATGACGTCGTCATATTCGACGACCTGCTTGCGGATGTCGTAATTGCGCGCTTCAACTTTCCTCTGCGCGGTTTCGATCGCCTTGCTGAGCCACTTGGACGGGGGCAGCGCCTCGCCATCTTCCAGGTTCGAGCGGATCATCTTGGCGAACATGGTGTCCGGGCCGAAGATGCGCATGAGGTCATCGTCGAGGCTGAGGTAGAAGCGCGAGAGGCCGGGGTCGCCCTGACGCCCTGAACGACCGCGCAGCTGGTTGTCGATGCGGCGGCTTTCATGCCGTTCGGTCGCGAGGACGAAGAGACCACCAGCGGCGAGCACTTCGGCCTTTTCCGCCTCGATCTCGGCGTCGATCCGGGCGATCGCGGCTTCGCGCTCCGGCCCTTCCGGCATGTCGCGCAGCTCGTCCTCGACACGCATTTCCAGGTTGCCGCCGAGTTTGATGTCGGTGCCGCGACCAGCCATGTTGGTGGCGATGGTGACCGCGCCCTTGCGACCCGCCTGCGCGACGATATGCGCTTCGCTTTCATGGAAGCGGGCGTTCAGGACGGCGTGCTTCACGCCTTCCTGATTGAGGAATTCGGACAGCATTTCCGACTTTTCGATCGACACCGTGCCGACAAGGACGGGCTGGCCCTTTTCGGCATGGACCTTGATGGTCTTGGCAATGCCGCGGAACTTGTCTTCCAGATTCTTGTAGAAGCTGTCTTCTTCATCGACACGCTGCACCGGCCGGTTGGTCGGGATGGTGACGACGTTCATCTTGTAGATTTCGTAGAATTCGGTCGCTTCGGTCGCGGCCGTGCCGGTCATGCCGCCCAGCTTCGGGTACATGCGGAAAAAATTCTGAAAGGTGATGGAGGCGAGCGTCTGGTTTTCCGGCTCGATCTGAACGCCTTCCTTGGCTTCCACCGCCTGGTGCAAGCCATCCGACCAGCGGCGGCCATCCATCATGCGGCCGGTGAACTCATCGATGATGATGACCTTGCCGTCTTTGACAATGTAATCGATGTCGCGGCGGAACATCACGACCGCACGCAGGGCCTGGTTGACGTGGTGAACGACGGCGGTGTTTTCGAAATCGTAGAGGTTCGCGCCCTCCAGCAGGCCGGCATCTTCCAGCAAACGCTCGATCTTTTCCGTCCCGTCCTCCGTCAGGGTGACGGTGCGCTGCTTCTCGTCCTTCTCATAATCGGCTTCGTCCAACCGCTTCACGATCGCATCCACGGAGACATAAAGCTCCGACTTGTCGTCGGTCGGACCGGAGATAATCAGCGGGGTGCGCGCTTCGTCGATCAGGATCGAGTCCACCTCATCGACGATGGCGAAGTTGAAGGGCCGCTGCACCATCGATGCGCGGTCATATTTCATATTGTCGCGCAGATAGTCGAAGCCGAGTTCGTTGTTCGTCGCGTAGGTTATGTCGGCGTTATAGGCTTCGCGACGCTGATCCTCGCTGAGGTTCGGGACGATGACGCCCGTGGTGAGGCCGAGGAAACGATAGACCTGCCCCATCCATTCGCAGTCGCGGCTGGCGAGATAGTCGTTGACGGTGACGACGTGGACGCCCTTCCCCTCCAGCGCGTTCAGATAGGTGGCGAGCGTCGCGACCAACGTCTTGCCCTCACCCGTGCGCATTTCGGCGATCTCGCCGCGGTGGAGGACGATGCCGCCGACCATCTGCACATCATAGTGGCGCTGGTGAAGGGTGCGCTTGGCAGCCTCACGAACCGTGGCGAAGGCTTCGGGCAGCAGGTCATCGAGCGTTTCACCCTGCGCCAGGCGTTCCCGGAATCGGGCCGTCTGGGCCGTCAGTTCCTCGTCGCTCATCGCTGAAATGACGGGTTCGAAAGATGCGATGCGTTCGACGATCTTGCCCAACGACTTTACGTAACGTTCGTTGGACGATCCGAAGATGGACTTGGCGAGTGCGCCGAACATGCAAGTTCCTGACAATAGGGGAGCGCGCGCCCTTTTAAAGCAACGCACACGGATATGCGCGGCGATTTAGGGTTTGGCTGTGGGATAGTCAATTGATGAGCGCGTCTGCGTCACCGGCAAACCGGTCGGCCATCGCGGGAACGAAGCGTGGCTTCGACATCTATCACCTTTGCGCCTGGGCTTACCTGCTGCCTTGTCGGCCAGCGTCGACGCTGCGGAAACGTGCGTGGGCAACGGTCAACCGTGCGGAAAGTCTGTATAGGAGCCACAACTACCCGGGGCGCCAGCACTGGCGCCGGATTAAACACCGGCGGTGGGCGACGGAATATTGGTCGAGGCACCACGGATTTACGGGCTAGGCGCACGGTAGACGTGGTGCGGCAATAACGGTCTCCCTTTCGGTCGGTCCAGCATGACCAACTCCCGCTGACCGGCTCGGTCTGCGCGAGCGCCCCGTCCACGGCAAAAACCGTCAGCAGCAGGAAAGCAATACGCGAATGAAGCTGTGGCAAGCTCGCCCCCTTTCGGAGGCGCACCTTACGTATCAGGCTACAGAGCGCCATGGCTAAAGGTGGTTAACGTCTGCAATCATCGCGGGCGTTGACGGTTTCCGCAATTACGCTAATCCGCGCTCATGACACAGCGCTCTCCCCTCGCCCCCTTAGCCTTTCCTGAACTTCCCGCGATTTCAGGCGTGACCGCGCGCGTTGCCAGGGCGCGGTACAAGAATTGGGATC
Organism: Sphingobium sp. TomMM7A; assembly: GCF_055397305.1. Classification (NCBI taxonomy): domain Bacteria; kingdom Pseudomonadati; phylum Pseudomonadota; class Alphaproteobacteria; order Sphingomonadales; family Sphingobiaceae; genus Sphingobium; species Sphingobium sp. TomMM7A. Next base: position 926,106 of record NZ_AP027311.1, read on the forward strand.
GGTGCGATCTGACATATGTGGAACTGGCCGAGGGGACGGCGGTTGCTGGCGTGACGACGCAGAGCAAGTGCCCCTCCCCCGAGGTCGAATGGTGCCGGGACGCCATTCCGCTCGGGTCGGCACGGGCGCTGGTGGTGAATGCGGGCAATGCCAATGCCTTCACCGGCCATCGCGGGCGGGCGGCTGTCGAAGCGATCGCGGCGAAGGTCGCCAATCATCTTGGGTGCCTGCCTTCGGATGTGTTCGTGTCTTCGACTGGGGTGATCGGTGTTCCCTTGCCGGTGGACAAGGCGGAGGCTGGGCTGGAGGCAGCTTTCTCCGCCGCGCCTTGCGAGTGGGAAGAGGCGGCGAATACGATCGGGACGACCGACACCTATGCCAAGGGTGCGCGCACGAGCGCCATGATTGGCGAGACGCGCGTTGAGCTGGTGGGGATCATCAAGGGATCGGGCATGATCGCGCCGGATATGGCGACGATGCTCGGCTATATCTTTACCGACGCAGCGGTCGAGCCGAAACTGTTGCAGCAGATGCTGTCGGCGGCGAACCGGCGGACTTTCTCCTGCATCACGGTCGATAGTGATACGTCGACCAGTGATACCGTGCTGGCCTTTGCCACGGGCAGGGCAGGCAACACCCCGTTGACGTCGATGGACGATACGGGAGCGGATGCGTTTCAGGCGGCGCTGAGCGACCTTTGCCTGCAACTGGCGCATCTGGTGGTGCGCGATGGCGAGGGCGCGTCGAAGTTCATCGAGATCAGCGTCGAAGGCGCGGAGAGCGACGCGAGCGCGCACCGGATCGCGTTGTCCATCGCCAATTCGCCGCTCGTAAAGACGGCGATCGCGGGCGAGGACGCCAATTGGGGTCGCGTCGTGATGGCGGTAGGCAAAGCGGGTGAGCCAGCGGATCGCGATAAGCTGTCCATCCGGTTCGGCGTGACGCAGGTGGCCTCGGGTGGGCTTGCTGTAGAAGGATATGATGAAGCGCCGGTTGCCGCGCACCTTAAGGGGCAGGATATCCAGATCGGCGTGAACCTTGGCCTTGGCGAGGGCCGCGCGACGGTCTGGACCTGCGACCTGACGCATGGATATATCTCGATCAACGCGGATTACCGTAGCTGATGCCGATCGAGCTGCATGACGATGTCGTCACGTTGATGCGTGAGGTGGCGCGAGACATCGTCATGCCGCGCTTCCAGAATTTACGCGTCGACGAGATCCGCGAGAAGGCCGTCGATGACTTCGTCACCGTTGCCGACAGGGAAAGCGAGATCAGGCTGGCCGAAGGGCTGAGCCAGATCCTGCCCGAAGCGGGAATCATCGGCGAAGAAGCCTGCGCGGCGGACCCGGCGATATTGGATCGGGCGGGTGACGGGCTCAACTGGATCATAGACCCGATCGACGGGACAGGCAATTTCGCAGCGGGGCGGCCGCCCTTCGGCATAATGATCGCTTTGGCAGATGCCGGGACGACATTGGCGGGATGGATATTGGACCCGCTTACCGGACGCTTGTGTCACGCCACGCTGGGCGCTGGCAGTTATATCGATGGCGAGCAGGTCCGGGCGCGGGAGAGCGGCGATCCGTTGCCGATAGCGGCGCTGGCGGTTTATTTCATGTCGGACGAGGAGCGAGCTGACATTCAACGGCGGGCGGAAGGGGTGTTCGCGCTTGTGGACATTCCGCGCTGTGCGGCGGAGCAATATCCTCGGCTGGTGCTGGGGCAGAATGATGTTTCGGTCTTTGCGCGAACATTGCCGTGGGACCATGCCGCCGGGACGCTGTTCCTGAACGAAGCTGGCGGATGCTGTCAGCGGTTGGATGGGTCGCCCTATGTGGTGGGCGATTTGCGACGGGGATTGCTTGGGGCTTCGTCGCCGCGGTTGTGGGAGGCTGCGGCGGGGGTGTTGTTTCGGTAAGGCTTGGGGGCCGGAGTGGTGGAGAGGTTGCGCGTTCCCCTCTCCCCAGCCCTCTCCCCTGAAGGGGAGAGGGAGTTAGGTGTGCGTTAGAGGACGCTTTCTATCCAGCCTTTGAGCGCGCTCTTGGGCGCGGCGCCGACTTTCGTGGCGGCTGCTTCGCCATTTTTGAACAGGATCATCGTGGGGATGCCGCGCACGCCATATTTGCCGGGCGCGTCGGGATTTTCGTCGATGTTGATCTTGGCGATAATGACCTTGTCAGCGAGTTCCTCGGAGATTTCTTCCAAGGCCGGGCCGATCATCTTGCAGGGGCCGCACCATTCCGCCCAGAAATCGACAAGCACGGGCTTGTCTGCGTCGATCACGTCCGCCTGGAAGCTGGTGTCGGTGACTGCCTTGGTAGCCATGTTATATTTCTCCTTCAGTTGGGCGGATATCTAGGACGGTGACGCGTCCGTCTCAACGGGTGAAAGCGGCAAATTCTCCTGCGCGGGGGGAAAGCCCGGCTTGTGCGCGGCGAGAAGGTCGTGCGGAAGCGTGATGAGGCGCGGGGCGCTGGTATAGAGCAGCGCGGCTTCTATCCGGCGGTCGGGGAAGATCACCTGAAGCGCGGCGGCATAGGCCGCCATCTGGCGGACATGGGCAGCGGGGACTTCCTCCACGCTGAGGGGCGCTATGCGGCCCGTCTTGAAATCCACGACCTGCACCCGATCGGGGCCTATACATAGCCGATCCACGGTGCCGGAGATCACCATGTCGCCGACGACCGCAGCGACAGGCGCTTCAGCAAGGGCGCCTGGGGCAAAAAGCGGTGCGAAGTCGCTGTCCTCGATGACGCGGAGGGCCTGCGCGATGACGTCATGACGCAGTGATGCGTCCGCTGCGCCCTGCTGTTCGAGCCAGCGGTCGGCGCGTTCGCGGCGTTGTTCGGGCGAAACGTCAGGCAAACGCTCGAACAAGGCGTGCAGCCAGCGCCCCCGCTCGCTCGCCGCCCGCATGGCAGGCGTGGGCGGGGGATAGGGCACGTCATCCTCTACCGGAGCGGAAGGTGCGAGGGGCCGGGGGGGACGCGCTTCTTCTGGCGCGGGCTGACGGAGCCAAGCGGGTTCGGCGTGCGACGCCGCTTCAACAGTAGCGGCCTTTTGCAGGGGACGCGGAGGCAGGGTCTCTGCACCCAGCCAGCGCCGCCGTGCGCCCCACAGATGATCATCCTCCCATTCCGCGCCTAGGGCGATCATGGCGTTCTCGACTGCCGTGAACCAGCTTTCGGGTTGTGGCATGCCACGGGCGCGCGGGCCTAGCGAGCCGGTGACGACCAGCCTTTCCTCGGCACGGGTCAGCGCGACATAGAGCAGCCGCCAATGCTCCTCCCGTTCGGCGGCGCGGGCTTCCTCAAGAACCTGCCCGATGGGGCCAAGACGCTCGGACTTGCGGGGAGCGAGGATAGGCAGGCCGTTCCATTCAAGGGAATCGCTGCGTGTTCCGGCATCGGGATCAAGGCAGGCGTCCGCCAATATGACGACCGGGGCCTGCAAACCCTTCGCACCGTGCACGGTAAGAAGGCGGAGCGAATCGCCCTGCGCCGCCGCGTCGCGGACGATCTCCACTTCGCCCCGGTCGAACCAGTCCACGAAGCGCTGCAAGGAGGGGTGATCGTCCGTCTCGAACGCGAGCGCGGCGTTGAGGAGTTCCTCGATCGGATCGGCGGCTTCGATGCCGAGCCGTTCGATCAGGCGGCGGCGGCCCTCCATCGGGCCGGACAGGATCGCTTCGAGATAGCGGTAAGGCGTAGTGAGGTCCGCGCGATTCAGCAGGGTGCGAAGCGGGGCGAGCAGCTCTTCGTCCTGGGTGCGGGTGAGATGCTGCCAGAGCCCAACGCGGCGGTTCATGGCGCAGGCCATGAGGTCGTTCTGCGACCAGCCGATCAGCGGCGACACCAATAGCGAGGCTAGATTGAGATCATCCTCAGGCTGAACGGCGAAGCGGAGCGCGGCGAGGAGGTCGCGCACGGCAAGCGGTGCGTTCAGGCGGAGACGGTCGATGCCTGCCACGGCGACGCCTTCCTCATAGAGGCGGGCAACGATCAGGCGGGCTAGTTCGCTGCGGCGGCGGACGAGGATCATGATGTCGCCTGCCGTGACGGGGCGGCCACGACTTTCGAGCATCATGCCGTCATCGATCCACTGGCGGATTTGCCGCGCAATGTTCTGGGCGAGCAGGCGTTCCTGATCGGCGGCCCAATCCTCCTCCCCTTCGGCGTCGTCGGACAGGCCAGCGATGGCTGGTTTCCATAGCAGGACTTCGCCGGGGAAGCGGTTGGCGCTGATGTGCTGGACGGCGCCCGAGAGGAGGCCGAGCCGCTCGGCGCTCAAGGTCGCGATTGTCCGGTCCACTACGTCGAGCACGGCGGGCGTGGAGCGGAAACTGCGTTCGAGCGACAGGTCGTGGAAGATATGGTCGGCATCTTCCGCATTACGCTGGAATGCTATCTGCGCGGCGGCGAAGGCCTGCGGGCTGGTGCCCTGGAAGCCGAAGATCGCCTGCTTGAAGTCGCCGACGGTGAAGATGGTGCGGACGCGATCACCCTTGGCGCCCTCCCCTGCGAAAAATTCGGCAGCGAGCGCGCCTACGATCTGCCACTGGCTGACGTTCGTGTCCTGCGCCTCATCGACCATGATGTGATCGATGCGCTGATCCAGCTTGTAGCGAATCCAGTCGGCGATGCCGGGTTGGGACAGAAGATCGGCGGTGCGGGCGATGAGGTCGTTGAAGTCCACGGCGCCTGCAAGCTGCTTTGCCTCATGATAGGCACGGGCGTAGGCGCGGCCTGCATGCAACCCCTCCGCGAGTAAATCGGCGTAGGCGGCTAGCGCCTTGAGATTAAGAAGCTCGGCGCAACGCGAGTGAAGGCCTGCGCTTGCTTCACCATAGCCATCGACCGGGGGAACCCAGCCCTTGGTCGAGATGAGGTCGCCGTCCTTCTTCGCCCAAGCGGCGTGCAGATCGTCCAAAGCCTCCGCGCGGTCGCGGGGGTTTAGAGCCCTCCATCGGGCTATGCGGTCACAGCGCTCCAGGGCGCGGCCGGTGCCCCAATCGGCATTGGCCTGAGCGATCCAGACGAGGGTTCGCATGTCGAACTGCGCGTCTTCGCACTGGCTGGCGAGGTGCGCGATGACGTCGCCCTCGGGAAGGCCAAGTTCGCGATAGAGCGAGGCGGCGATGTCTTCTGGCAATTGCTCCAGCGCGGGCAGATGGGCGGCGCAGCGCAGGAGGAATTGTTCGGCGCCGCCTTCCCCCAGACGCAGGCTGATCGCTTGTAGCGCTTCCATGAGCCGGTCGTCGCCCTGATCCTGCGCACGGACGGCAAGATCGGCTAGGGTCTGGCGCGCGAGCGCCGCCTGCTCCCGCTGGTCGAGCGGGCGGAAGCCGGGAGGTAGATCGGCTTCGAGGGGAAAGGCCGTCAGCAGTTGCTGGCAGAAGCCATGGATGGTCTGGATGCGAAGACCGCCGCCGGTGGATTCCAGCACCTCCGCAAAGAGGCGGCGGGCACGGTCGCGTGCTTCCGGGCCGCTATCCTCGTGCAGCGCCTCCAGATCCTCGAACAGTTCGCCTTCCTCCATCTGGACCCAGGCGGCGAGGCGATCATGGATGCGGTCGGCCATTTCCGCCGCGCCCGCTTTGGTGAAGGTGAGGCAGAGGATATTTTCAGGCCGCACCCCCTGAAGGAGCAGGCGGAACACGCGCGCGGTCAGCACATGGGTCTTACCAGTACCCGCCGAAGCCGACAGCCACACATGGGCGTCAGGCGACGCAGCGCGCGCCTGCGCTCCCGCGAGGGGTTGAAGCGCGGAGGTCTTTCTAGACATCGTCGCGGCCATACCATTCCTCCAGCCGCATCAGCTGGTCATAGTCGCCATAGTTTGCGACTTCGGGATTCACCTGCGCGTCGAAGGGGGCGTTACCCGTCAGATAATCGCCAGCGATCTTTTCGAACCATTCGTGGACGAGCGATGTGAAGGAGGCCGTTACGATCTTATCTCGCTTCCCCATCGGATCGACGGGGCTTTCCCGATAGCCGAAGGCGTCGTTCTTCTTGGCCAGCGACCAATATTCGAAACATCCTGCGGTTTTTGCGCCCTCGATGGCCGGGAAGCCACCCTGTTCGGCGATGAGGCCCAGTAGCCCTAATTGGAGCGAATAGCCCGCCTTGACCTGCTTGGCGCTGGGCGGTTTGCCGGTTTTGTAGTCGACTATGGCGAGCGAGCCGTCCGGCATGCGATCTATCCGGTCAGCCTTGCCGGTGAGGGTCACGCCAGCGATTTCCGCCCGGCCATCCGTCTCAACCGCCAATATGGAGCGGCCTGCTGCCTGATCGGCAGCCACCTCGGCAGCGATCCAGCGGATGGCCTCGATCAACCTTGGCTGCCAGAGCGCCTTCAGCAACGGGTGAACATCGGGCCGGTCGAACATCGCGCGGGCGCGGGCTTCCAGATCGGCGGGATCGCGCCGCCCGGCCTCTGCCCATTGCTGAAGGATTTCATGGACAGCCGTACCGCGCCATGCAGGGCCAGCATCGGCATCGACCGGGTCGAGGCGATTTAGGCGCAATATCCGCTTGGCGTAAAAGGCGAAGGGGTCAGCCTTTAGGCGGTCCACATCCGTTACGGGGATCAGCTTCGGGCGGACGGAGGCGGGTGGCACTGGCGCGGGGCGGCGGCTTGGCTGGTGCCGCGCTGGGCGGTCGAGTGCCTGTGCCAGCGCCGCGTAACGATCGGCGCTCTTCCATTGTGGACCGGCCATGGCCTTGAGGCGCAGCCAGAACCGGGAGGCTATAGCGGGACCGCCCGATCCTCTTCTCGCGCGGGTGATGAGGACATGGGGAGCGCCCAATGCACTGGCAAAGTCATGGGCGGCGCGGCCGATGCGGGTTTCGAGGCCGGGCAGGCCAAGTTCCCGCCGGATGCGGGGAGCAAGCCAGGGATCGGGCGACGGCAGGCCGGGCCATGTGCCTTCGTTGAGGCCGCCCAGGATCATGAGGTCGGCCTGAACCAGTTGCGCTTCGATAAGGCCCAATATGGAAATGCGCGGATGGCCGCCCTGAACCGGGCGCACCGAAACACCGCCTAGCATATTGTCGAGCAGGGTCGGGAGGGAGCGGATGTCAGACTGTTGAGGGCCTTCAGGGGCCGCCTGTTCCAACTCCGCGAACAGGTCGGCGGCGGCGTGGCCCTGAACACCCGACCATATGGCATCGCCGGTCAATGCTCCGGCTTGTTCGCGGAGGGCCGCCAGTTGCGCGGCGAATGTGGGGGCGGCGGCGCAGGCTTGCTCCAGCGGCTCGAGCAGCGCGCGCGCCTGTGACCACCATTGCCGCGTTTGGTTTCGCAGCGCCTGCTGGCGATCCTCTCCTTCCCGTTCGGCGAGGAGCAAGTCGATCCCTTGAAGGCCCGCAGGAGGACGCGGGCCGCGCAGTAATAAATCAAGGCCGCGCACGCCTTCCAGCCATGGAAGGCGTCCTTCGCCGCGCATGACCAGCGGATGCTTGAGCAATGTCAGGAGCGCGACGGGCGCGAAGCGTTCGGCCACCGCCTGGGCCAGCGCGATGAGCAAGGTGCCCGGCGGCAAGCGAGACAGCGGCAGGCCCGCGGAATCGTCGGCTGATATTCCCCAGCGCGCCAGATGCGCCGACACCCGCGTGGCAAGTTGGCGGTCGGGCGTGACCAGCGCGGCGGTGCGGCCCTGCGTTTCCACCGCCTCACGCAGGGCGATGGCGATCGCCTGAGCTTCCTCACCCGGCGTTGCGACTTCCAGCGCCTCCACTCCGGCAAGCGACCGGTCGGCGGTCTTCAGATCGCGCCAACGGCTGGTCAGGCGCGGCGGAAGCATCGCGTTGGAGATGTTGCGGCTGCGGACGGCGCGCGCATCATGCTCGCTGCCCCAGCGCCAGAGCGCTACGTCATCGCGCGTGGCGCTCATTCCATTGAGCAAGCGCTTGAGGGCATATTGGGGATGGGTTTCATGCGCAGGGGGCGCACGGCCGGTGACGGGGTCCGGCGCGAAGGGACCGATGGCGTTCCATGCGGCTTCGTCCATTTCATGGTCGAGGCCAGCGAAAACGACGCTGCCGCGCGGCAGGACGGCAATCCTTCGAAGCAGACCCGCAACCGCCGGAGCGGTCGTGGCTATGCCAGCGGCGACGACGAAACCGGATGGCGGCTCTGCGTCCCAACGTGTGGTGAGGCGATCGAACAGGCGATTGCGGCGGTCAGCAAGGTCGATGAGGCCAAGCCGTGCCAATTCCTTGGGCCAGCGGCGAATGAGGATGGAAAATAAGTCGAGCGATCTTTGCCAATGGCCCGACAGTTCATCCGACAGCGTGAGTTCGGAAAGCGCGGTAATGGGCACCCGCTCCACCTGCATCTGGTCGAGCACCGTGCCGAGCGCCTGACCGAGCTTGATCGCCTGCGCGGCGTCCATTGGCTGGCCGGATGCCTGCTGAACCATGCGGGCCAGGATCATCTGGCGGCGCATGGGCGCGATCGCGGGGGGAATGGCCTCCCCCTCCGCCAGAGGATCGAGCGCACCGCCTGCCTGTTCGCCAAGATCGGGATCGCCGATCGCGACCAATCGGGGAAGAAGCAGGCCTCCACCCGATCGGCGGACGAAAGCGTCACTGACGGCACGGATCGCGCGGTTGGTGGGTAGCAGGATCATGCCCTGCGCCAGCGCCATGGGATCGCTGCCATGCTGCGCGACTATGCCCGCTGCCAAGGCGTCGGAAAAGGCGCGGTGAGCTGGGATGTTGAACAAGGCGGGCCGGGTGCGGTCACCCATAGGCGAGCATCGATTCCACAAAAGGAATGGCGCGCGGCGTGCCGACGTCGAACCAGAGGCCCTGATGGGAAACGCCGTAGAGGCGCCCCGCTTCGATAGCGCGGTTCCAGAAGATATTGGTCGAAAAGACGTCGGACGGCGGATCAACCAGCAGGCTGGGCGAGAGTATCTGCACGCCAGTGAAGACGAAGGGAGCCACATGGCTCGTCTTGCGGCGGCTCAACCGGCCAGAGGCGTCCATGTGGAAGTCGCCCGGTCCCGTGTGGCAATGGGCGCGGGCGAGCGGCACCAGCAGCAGCAGTGCGTCCATGCGACCGGGGTCCCACAGGCGCTGCATCATGCTCAGCGTTTCCTGCGGCCCGTCGATCCAGAGATTGTCGCTGTTCGCGCAGAAGAAGGGTTTATCCCCCAGCAGCGAACGCGCATGGATCAAGCCCCCGCCCGTCTCCAGCAGCTTGGGGCGTTCGTCCGAAATCAGCACCTGCATGCCGTTCGAATGGGCATTGAGATGCGCCTCGACCGTGTCGGCGAGGTAATGAACATTGACCACCACCTTGCGGATGCCGCCAGCGGACAGCCGGTCCAGCGCATGGTCCATCAGCGGCTTGCCAGCGACCTTGACCAGCGGCTTTGGGCGCGTGGCGGTGAGCGGGCGCATCCGCTTGCCAAGGCCAGCCGCCATCAGCATTGCCGTGTCGATCATGCGGGGGCGTTATCCTGAAGCGCCAGGTGTCGCTTTTCTGCCGGTATGTTGGCGGCGAACCAGTCCGCTACCGGCGCGAGCGCGGGGTGCGCCAGGTCGCGTTCCAGCAGGTCCCACATGCGCGGCAGGAAGGACAGGTAGCGTGGCTTTCCGTCCCGCTTCCATAGGCGCGTGAAGAGGCCGATGATCTTTGCATTCCGCTGCGCGCCCAGCACAGCATAGGCAGCGTCGAAGTCGGCCGGGGGATTTGCGACGGCCTTATAGTGGCGGATCATCGCAGCCTCCACCTCCGGCGGCACATCGCGCCGAGCGTCCTGAAGCAGCGACACGAGATCATAAGCGGGATGCCCGGCCAGAGCGTCCTGAAAGTCAAGAAGGCCAAGCCCGCGTACTTCGGGCCGGTCGATCAGCATGATATTTTCGGCATGATAATCGCGCAGCACTGTGACTGTGGGGCTGGCGGATTGCTCGACGACCGGCAACACGGCATCCCAGGCGCGTGTATAGGCATCTGTATCGACAGGGAGGCCGATCGCGGGGCAATACCATTCGGTGAGCAGCCCTGCCTCGCGCTGATAGACCGCGCGGTCATAGGGCGGCAGGTCGGCGGCAGGCTGGCGATGAAGATCAGCGAGCAGCTCGACTGCGCGGCTATAAACGCCTTCCTCGTCGGCGGGGACATCATCCAGATGTTCCTTGACCCGCAAGTCGCCGAAATCCTCAATGAGGACCAGACCTTGTTCCAGATCGCGGGCAAGGATCGCCGGGGCAGCAAAACCCTGTCCCGTCAGATGTTCGGCAATGGCGATAAAAGGACGGGGGTCTTCATGTGGCGGAGGTGCGTCCATCAGCACGGCACGGCGCGCGCCATCGACCACGCGGAAGTAGCGGCGGAACGACGCATCACCCGCCAGCGGGACGATAACGGCATGGCCCCACCCCGCAGCTGAGAGAAAGGCGGGAGCGGAAGCGGGCGGGATCATATCTGCGACCATCGCTCTGTCCAAGCGTCCGGCACGCGCACTGTCAAGCGCCGAGCGCCGTCGGGTTCGATGTCGATGTGGAGCCGCAGCGCATGCGGCCATGCATCCGGACCCACGCGATCCGGCCATTCGACGATCAGCAGGCTGTCCATCAGATATTCGTCCAGAGCCAGTTCCTGCGCCTCTTCCGCATCATCAAGGCGGTAGAGGTCGACATGGGCGACGGGCAGCTTCACCTCCGGCACATCATAGGGCTGGACGATCGCGAAGCTGGGGCTGGGCGCCTCGCCTGCAAGGCCAAGCCCCTCCAATATGCCGCGCGCGAGCGTCGTCTTTCCCGCGCCAAGGCCGCCCTCCAGCGCGATGACGTCACCGATGCGCGCCAAGTCAGCCAGACGGCGGCCGAGGGCCAGCATCGCCGCTTCGTCGGGCATGGTCAGGCTCTGCTCAGCCACGGGGTAGCTCGATCACGGCCATGGTGCCCTGCCCCGGCTCTGACACGAGCTGGAGGGTGCCGCCATGCGCCTCTGCCAATTGCTTGGCGAGCGGTAGGCCGATCCCGGCCTTTTCACCGCTTCGTGCCTGTTCCGCGCGCGCCGCAGCATCGAAGATCGTGGCGCGGCGCTTGACGCTGATCCCGGGACCGTTGTCGGAGACGACGAGCCGCGCGGAAGCGCTGCTGCCGTCGCCGTGCAGCAATACGCGCGCGCCACGTCCGCTGTAGCAGACGGCGTTCTCCAGCAGATGATCGAGCGCCTGGCCGATCCGGCGGCTGTCGCCTTCCACCTTCCCCAATGTTTCATGCAGGGAGATGGCAAGGTCGATGCCCTTGGCCGTTGCCTCGGCCTTGATCCGCTCGATGCTTTCCTTTGCCAAAGCGGCGAGATCGACAGGGGCGCGGTCGACCGGGAGCGTCCCGGCTTCTCCCTGTGTCAGGTCCAGCACATTGTCGATCAACATGGACAGGCGATTGGTACTCTGAAGAATGCCATCGACATATTCTTTGGCGGAATCGCTCATATCCCCGGCATAGCCCGCGCTCATCATCTCGGCGAAGCCGGCGATGGTGGTGAGCGGCGTGCGCAATTCGTAGCTCATATTGGTGACGAAGGCGGTCTTGACCCGATCGGCCTGCTCCAACGCTTCGTTGCGGTCGCGTAGCACCTGTTCGACACGGCGGCTGTCGGTCACGTCCAGCATCGTAAAAAGTGCATTGCCGTCGGGCAGAGGGATGGCGGCAAATTCGAAGATGCGGCCGTCCGCGAAACCGACATGGCCGACGCGCTGCTTGCGCTCCACTGTCGCGGCGCGGACCAGCTCGCGGACGAGATTGGCCTGCTGCGGCTTGGCGAGGCGGGATTGGACGGCGCGGAGAAGTTCGTCGATGCGCGGGTGTTGCGCCAGAAGATCTTCGGAGATTTCCCAGATCGAGCGGAAACGACTGTTCCAAAGCGACAAACGGCCATCGGACGAAAAGACGCCGATCGACTCGAACAGATTGTCGAAGGTCGCCGTGCGGACTCGCAGCAGCGTGTCGCGCGCGCTGGAAAGCTGGACCTGCTCCGTCCGATCCTCGAATATCAGGAGCAGGCCGCCGTCAGGCAGTGGCTGACCATAGACGCGCAGATGCGTGCCATCGGCGAGCAGCCAGTTCTCTTCGCGCGGGTCGGGGGAGAGGAACCAATCGCGACGTTCAGCGCGCCACGCCGGAAAATCGCGATGTTCGGGCAGGCGGCGGGCCTCGCGCATGCGGTCGAGGACGCGTTCGAACACGGGCTGATCGGCCAGATGTTCCTGATCAAGACCGAACAGGCTCATAAATGGCTGATTCCAGAAACGCAGGGTGCGATCGGAGCCAAAGCGGGCCACGCCAGCAGAGAGGCGATCGAGCAGGTCGCGCTGAGCCGCTTCGAGGCGGCGATGCTCGACCCGGGCCTGTTCAAGCTCATTCTGGTCCATCGCGAAACCGGCGACGCCGGCCTCGCCAAGCGGCACATCGACGACCCGCATCGTGCGGCGTTCGCCATCTATGGTCGCTGGTACCATGCGTTCGACCACCCGATCCTCGGTCAGCGCCTGCTCTGCTGATGACTGAGGGCCGAGGCCGCCCACCGCCTCGACCAACTCCGTGCCCTGAGCGATGACATCTGCCGCATTGGCCCCATCCACCGCCTGGACATAGGCTGCGTTGACCAGACTGAGGCGCATGTCGGCGGTGCGATGCCACATTGGAAACGGCGCGGCTTCCACAAGGCCCGCGAGCGCTTCCAGGGCTTCGCGCAGTTGCTCGACCTTGCTCTTCAGCGCCTGGATTTCCGACTGGCTGTCGGTCGCGTCGAATATCCACAGGACTACGCCGCCGCTTTCGGCAAGCACTGGCCCGGCAGGCGCGCCGCGCACCAGCAGGAGCCGGGAGGAACCCTCCCCCCGCACAGGCAGGGCGAAGCTGCGTCCGGCGCGCTGGGCCGCCGCTATTTCCTGCGCGAGGGCCGACGCGTCCTCCGGCTCCAGGCCGCCGTCGGGCGCGGTCAGTTCGGATACGAATGCGGGCACCCGGTCCTTGCCAAGCCATTTGGCGAGCCGGTCGGCGGCTTCTATCCGGCCATCGGCATGAATGATGATGGGTGCAGCGGGTGCCGAGGCGAGCAGGCTGGACAGGCGATCGAACTTGCCCTGCACTTGCGTGCCTTCGCGACGCATGCGCTGCCCGGTCGAAAGCGCCCACACCGCGGCGGCCAGCCACGCGGCCAGCACGATCCCCAATATGACTGCGGCAAATGGGGTCAATGACGTCATTGCGCCTGTTCACCCCTCATCGCGACCTGCCACCCCATTGCATGATTATCAGGGGACTAACCCAAGTCGGGAGCAGCGTGAAGCGGGGAGTTTGAAGAAATGCGCGGATCCTTCAAGACGGACACGCCCTCATCTTTGTCATCCCAGCGGTAGCTGGCATCTCAGCCGGACGCCGTTGGCAATAGATCCCAGCTTTCGCTGGGATGACGAGAGGCTGAGCATAAAAAAAGGGGAGACTTTCGCCTCCCCCTTTCCAGTTTGCTTAGTAGCGGTAATGATCCGGCTTGAACGGACCTTCCGGCGTCACGCCGATATAGGCGGCCTGCTTGGGGGTCAGTTTCGACAGCTTCACGCCGAGCTTTTCGAGGTGAAGCGCCGCCACCTTTTCGTCCAGATGCTTGGGCAGGACGTAGACGTCGTTCTTGTAGGTGTCCGACTTGGTCCACAGTTCGATCTGCGCCAGCACCTGGTTGGTGAAGCTGGACGACATTACGAAGCTGGGGTGGCCGGTCGCGCAGCCCAGGTTGACCAGGCGGCCCTTGGCAAGGACGATGATCTTCTTGCCGTCGGGGAATTCGACTTCATCGACCTGCGGCTTGATTTCAGTCCACTTCATGTTCGAAAGACCGGCAATCTCGATTTCGCTGTCGAAGTGACCGATGTTGGACACGATCGCCATATTCTTCATCGCGCGCATGTGATCGACGGTGATGACGGCTTCGTTGCCAGTCGCGGTCACGAAGATGTCGGCGCGGGTGGCGGCTTCTTCCATCGTGACGACTTCATAGCCTTCCATCGCGGCCTGAAGCGCGCAGATGGGATCCACCTCGGTCACCAGCACGCGGGCGCCGCCATTGCGGAGCGAGGCTGCCGAGCCTTTGCCAACGTCGCCGAAGCCCGCGACGCATGCGACCTTGCCAGCCAGCATCACGTCGGTGGCGCGGCGGATGGCGTCGACCAGCGATTCCTTGCAGCCATAGAGATTGTCGAACTTCGACTTGGTGACGCTGTCGTTCACGTTGATCGCCGGGAAGGGAAGCTTGCCCTTCTTCGCCAGCTCATAAAGGCGGTGAACGCCGGTGGTGGTTTCTTCCGAAACGCCCTTGATCGCGGCGACGGTCTTGGTCAGGTAGCCCGGACGATCGGCCAGGAAGCGCTTGAGCGTGGCGACGAAGATTTCTTCTTCCTCGTTACCCGGCGTGAACAGTTCTTCCCCAGCCTCGACGCGCGCGCCCCACAGGGCGAACATGGTGGCGTCGCCGCCGTCGTCCAGGATCATGTTGCAGGGCGTGTCACCCCAGTCGAAGATGCGGATGACATAGTCCCAATATTCCTCCAGCGTCTCGCCCTTGACGGCGAAGACGGGGATGCCGCGCGCGGCGATGGCAGCGGCGGCGTGGTCCTGGGTCGAGAAGATGTTGCACGAAGCCCAGCGGATTTCCGCGCCCAGCTCAGCCAGCGTCTCGATAAGCACGGCGGTCTGGATCGTCATGTGCAGCGATCCAGTGATGCGCGCGCCCTTCAGCGGCTTGGCAGCGCCAAACTCGTCGCGCAGGGCCATCAGGCCGGGCATTTCGGTTTCGGCGATCTCGATTTCCTTGCGGCCGAACGCGGCAAGGTTGATGTCGGCGATCACATAGTCCTGCGCCTGGGTGGCGGGTGCTGTGGCCACGAGGGTGTCTCCATCGGTTTAGAATATGCCGGAGCCGCTCGCATGGCGAAACGGCGGCGATGGTCTGCGCTTTACCAATCGCCGCCGGTGATGGCAACTCAATATAAAGTTTTCTTTATGTCACTCCTCGCCGGTGCGTGAGGCGACCGCGACCCTCGTTTCGCCCAGATCGGCCGACGGCTCCGCTTCCCGACCCGCAATCGCCATGACAACGTCACAGCGGGCGCCCGAAAGATGCGGGGTCGTACCGGCAGCGTCCGACAGTTCAAGCAGCGCCGCCCGGGTCGCGGGGAGCGCGTTAGCTGCATCCGTGATCGACTGTAGGTCGCGGCAGGCAAGCCCTTCGGCTCCGGCGCCATAAACATTGGCGAGGCTGGTTACGTAATTGTCGTAAGCTCCCAGCGCGCCAACCGGTCCGGCGACGGAACGGAAATGTTCGCGCAGTTCGTCATTGACCTGCGTCAGCGCGTCACGCTTTTCCCTGATGAAGCGGTTATAGTCGGCCAGGAAGTTGCTGCCCGTAGAGCGGCAACGCAGCGCCGACACCATGAGCATCATCTCAAAATCCCGAATTTGCGCCGCCTCTACCGCGACCTTCTTCCAGCAAGGCGCGGCGCTGGCAGGCGCGAGCGGCATCGCTGCGGCAATCATAGCCGCGACAAACTTCTTCATGATTTGAACCCCCGAGCAATTTCCCGAGGATGAAGGTGCGCCCGCGCGCTTGCCGCGTTGTAAATGAAAGCGGTTAGCGGGAATTTACCCGGAAATGTTCAGTTACGATGCGGAAACAAGCTCCGTTGTGCGCCATCGTTACACAGTTGAACCGGAAAAATATCTCGCAAATTATGCGACCTGATCAGGCGGAGCCAGCGCCGCTCACAAGATGAGACGCATCGACTCCGGCAGCGGCATAGGCCGCCGCCCATTTTTTTTCCGCCGGAACGTCGAACAATATATCCGCGCTGCATCCCGCCGGGAACCAGCTTTCGCCGGTCATCTCCTGATCGAGTTGTCCTGCGCCCCAACCGGCATAGCCGAGGGCGACGATGTAGCGACTGGGACCAGTGCCTTCCGCGATCGCCTTCAATATCTCCAGCGAGCCGGAAAGCCCCCAGTCCTCCCCGACCTCCACCATGTCATGCCCTTTCCAATCGAGGGAATGCAGCACGAAGCCCCGGCGCGGTTCGACCGGCCCGCCGCGAAGCACGGGTATGTCGGGGACATTGGCAGGGTTGATATCAAAGCTTTCGAGCAGTTCATGCAGCCCCACGCCTTCGATTTCATCGCTGACCGCGATGCCGAGAGCGCCATTTTCATCATGGACGCAAATGGCGATCACGGAATGATCGAAGCGCATGTCTTCCATGCCCGGCAAAGCGAGCAGGAACTGACCGGCATAGGAGCGAAGTTGATCCATAGGATGAATATACGCTGCCCAGCGGCTTTGCCAATGGCGGGCTGTCGTTCACCGGGGGCGATGCGACACGTAAGCGCGCCTTGACACAGGACCGCCAAGCGCCGACCTCCCGCCTCATCAACGGCAGGAGACAGAATATGACCATCGCAAAAGGGGATCGCATCCCCGCTACCACCTTTGCCAAGATGACGGAAAATGGGCCGGAGCAAGTTTCCTCCGACGAGTTTTTCAAAGGCCGGACGGTGGCGCTCTTCTCCGTTCCCGGCGCCTTTACGCCGACCTGCTCGGCCAAGCACCTCCCCGGTTTTGTGGAAAAGGCCGACGCCCTGAAGGAAAAGGGCGTGGACGAGATTGCCTGCACCGCCGTCAATGACGCGTTCGTCATGGGCGCATGGGGCAAATCAGCCGGAGCAGACGATAAGGTCACCATGCTGGCGGATGGCAATGGCGACTTCGTCAAGGCTGCGGGCCTGACGATGGACGGCAGCAAGTTTGGCATGGGCACGCGTGGCCAGCGCTTTTCCATGATCGTAAAGGATGGCGTGGTGACCGAACTGAATGTCGAGGCACCGGGCGAGTTCAAGCTTTCGTCGGCTGATCATCTGCTGGGGCAGCTCTGACGCGATGGCCGCGCGATGCCCTCATCGCGCGGCCACCGGCCTTCCTTCCGTCACATATCTGCGGTAGCAAGGTTCGATGACGAAAAGCATCGGCAGCGCGGCGGTCGCGCAACTGGACCGGATCTACCAGACCTCTATCGGAAATCTGCGCGAGGCCATGCAGGCCTATGCCCGCGATGGCAGCGTGCCTCCGCCAGAGGCAAAGTCCGATCGCCGCTTCTGTTATCCCGAACTGCGCATCACCCACCATGCCGAAACCGATGCCCCGCCGCCGGGGCGATCCTTCGCCCGCCTGTCCAAGCCCGGCCTTTATACAACCACGGTCACCCGACCGGAGATGTTCGGCGATTATCTGGCCGAGCAGATTGATTTGCTCGTCCGGGATTATGGAGTGGAGGTCGAAACAGCGGTCAGCGATCAGCAGATCCCCTTTCCCTATGTGCTGGATGGGCTGGACATCAGCGCTCTTGACGGCACCCCTCCGACCGAACTGGCGCGTCATTTCCCCGCAACCGAGTTGGCGGAGATCGGGGACGAGATCGCCGATGGCCTGTTCATGCCGGATGCAGATGGGCAACGGCCGCTGGCTCTGTTCGACGGGTTGCGCACCGATTTCTCGCTGGCCCGTCTGAAACATTATACGGGGACGCCAGCCGAGCATATTCAGCGATACATCCTCTTCACCAACTATCATCGCTATGTCGATGAGTTCGTGGCCTGGGCCTGCGCGGAACTGCAAAAGGATGGCACGCCCTACACCGCCTTGTCCGGCGCAGGCGGCGTCTATGTGACGCGGGAGACGGCCGATCCAGCGCGCATGATCGCGGACAGCGCATGGCGCAAACATCAGATGCCCGCCTATCACCTGATCGCGCCCAATCGCAGTGGCATCACGCTGGTCAATATCGGCGTCGGTCCTGCCAATGCGAAGACCATCTGCGATCATCTGGCGGTGCTGCGACCGGAAGCCTGGTTGATGATCGGCCATTGCGGTGGCCTGCGGCCCAGCCAGCGGATCGGCGACTATGTGCTCGCCCATGCCTATCTGCGCGACGACAAGGTGCTGGATGATATGCTGCCCCCGGAAATTCCGGTGCCAGCCATTGCAGAGGTTCAGGTCGCCCTCGCCAAATCCGCCGAAGCGGTGCTCGGCGGTAGTAGCGAGGAAGATTTCAAGCGCAGGCTGCGCACTGGGACCGTGGTGACGACCGACGATCGCAATTGGGAGCTACGCTATTCCAGTTCAGCGCTGCGGTTCAGCCTGTCGCGCGCGGTCGGGATCGACATGGAGTCCGCGACGATCGCGGCACAGGGCTATCGTTTCCGCGTCCCCTACGGAACATTGCTCTGCGTGTCCGACAAGCCGATCCATGGCGAACTGAAGCTGCCGGGGCAGGCGAACCGCTTTTATGAGGAAGCGATTGCCGGGCATCTGCGGATCGGCCTGATGACGTGCGAACTGCTGCGGCAGGAAGGCCCTAAGCTACACAGCCGCAAGTTGCGGGCGTTCAACGAGCCGCCATTCCGGTGATCGATTGGCGGGGTCAGCTGGTCAGGAACTCCACCATGGCCTCGCCCAGTTCCTTTTTCGTGACTGCGGCCATGTGATTGCCGGGTATCTCGACATAGCGGCCATTGGGCAGCGTATCGACAAGCTCCTGCGCAATCCCATTATCCTGATCGTCGACGCCGCAGATGACTTCGGTCGGCTGCGTGAAGGTCGCGATCGTGTCGGCGGACGTGTCCACGAAGGTGTTCAGGATATGCAATAGTGCGACTGGATCGCCCTTCGTCGTTTTCAGGAAGGCTTCCGTCATCCATTCGGACGTGCCGCGCTCAAACGTGCCGAGATTGGTGAGGACGTTGCGATAATAGCCGCCCTTGTCGAGCGTATTGACGAGGCCGCGCAGTCCCATGCCAGCCAGGATCACCCGGCGCGGGGTCGCGCCGCGCGCCAGCATCCGCACCGTCGTCCGCGCACCCAGCGAATAGCCACCCAAGTCATAATCGGTCAGGCCAAGCTGATCGATGACGGCCAGATTGTCGTCCGTCAGAGCATCCGGCGGATAGGCGGCGGGGTCATGCGGTTTGCCGCTTTCGCCATGTCCGCGCAGGTCGGGCATGATCAGCCGGAAGCCAGCCTCCACAAGCCGCGCGGTATGGCCGTAACGGATCCAATTGGTCCAGGCGTTGGAGAAATAGCCATGAATGAGGACGAGGTCGCGTCCCTCCCCCGCGATATGGACCGCAATGGGAAGACCGCCGAGCCCCTCGACTTCCACTTTCTCTAGCTCAAGGTCGGTCATGATAACTCCCTCACTGTGTCGGCGCTGCTCGATATGGCCTTGGCGCCGCCTTGTCGATGGCGGCGTAGGCCAAGGATCAGCAGGGCGATTAGTGCACCGACCTGAGCGGCGGCCATGTCCTTCTGCGGGTCCCAGACGTCGCCTTGCTGGCCATTATACCAGTCGGCGGTTTCTCCTTCCGCCATCAGCGTCAGCAGCCATTCGAAGGATTCATAAAAGGCGCTGATGAAGCCGATCGTGACGAAGCCGAAGGCCAGGCTCCAGCCCAATCCCATGCCACCCCGTCGCCGCGCGATCTGCACCAGTGGGTGCGTCAGAAGCAGGCCAAAGGCGAAATGGACGAGCCGGTCATAGCCATTGCGCCGCCACCCGAAGGTGCTCGAAAGGTCATGGCCTGTCATCGAACGCGCCCAATCGTCATAGGGCACATAAGAATAGATGTAGCGCCCGCCCAATGTATGCAGGAGCAGGAACAGGGTGATGCAGGCCACTGCGCCATTGCTTAGAGGCCAGCGCCGCAGAAGCCATGGCGCAGCCAAGGCGAGCGCGATTGTCGGCCCATGCTGTAACGGCGCGAGTTCGGGAAATGGCTGATTGATCTGCACGGCGGCGATGGCGCCGATCAGCAGCAGGATCATCCGGCGCTGCGCTATCGGAAGGCTTTTCCAAACAGCGACAGCGCCGGACGTCATCAGTTGGCCTCAGCCCTTCTTCAGGTGGCGGCGGCCCAGCAGTTCGGCGATCTGCACCGCGTTCAGCGCCGCCCCCTTGCGGAGGTTGTCGCTGACGCACCAGAGGTTCAGGCCATTTTCGATGGTCGAATCCTCGCGGACGCGGCTGACGAAGGTCGCATAGTCGCCCACGCACTCGACGGGGGTGACGTATCCGCCATCCTCACGCTTATCGACGAGCATGATGCCCGGCGCTTCACGCAGGATGTTCTGCGCCTGCTCAGCCGAAATCTCGTTCTCGAACTCAATGTTCAGCGCTTCGGAGTGACCGACGAACACGGGAACGCGCACGCAGGTCGCGGTCACCTTCACCTTGGGATCGAGGATCTTCTTGGTTTCCGCGACCATCTTCCATTCTTCCTTGGTCGAACCATCGTCCAGGAAGACGTCGATGTGCGGGATCACGTTGAAGGCGATCTGCTTGGTAAACTTCTTCGCCTCGGCCGGGTCGCCCACGAAGATATTGCGCGACTGTTCGAACAGCTCGTCCATGCCCTCTTTGCCAGCACCGGAAACGGACTGGTAGGTAGCGACGACGACGCGCTTGATCTTCGCGGCGTCGTGCAGGGGCTTCAAGGCCACGACCATCTGCGCGGTCGAGCAGTTCGGGTTCGCGATGATGTTCTTCTTCTTGTAGCCATCGATCGCGTCCGGGTTCACTTCGGGCACGATCAACGGCACGTCCGGGTCCATGCGGTAGAGCGACGAATTGTCGATCACCACGCAGCCAGCCGCAGCAGCCTTGGGCGCATATTCAGCCGTCGGGCCAGAGCCTGCGGCGAACAGGGCGATGTCCCAGCCCGTGAAGTCGAAATGCTCGATATTCTTGACTTTAAGAGTCTTGCCGGTGTCACCGAAATCAACTTCGGTGCCATGCGACCGGGACGATGCGACCGCCGCGATCTCGTCAATCGGGAACTCGCGCTCGGCGAGAATGGTCAGCATTTCGCGGCCCACATTGCCCGTGGCACCAACGACGACGACCTTGTAACCCATGACTAAAGACTCCACTCCATGCAAAAATGCGGAGTGGGCGCCATAGCGTTGTCCCGGCAATTGTCCAGCATGAAGCGGCTTTGCGGGCCGATAGCCTTTATTTACCCGGCGGCGGCTCCTCGGGCGCGGTTCCGTTGCGGCGGAGGAAATCCTCGATCGTGCGCCACAGGTGGATGCTGATGCCGGGGCCGCCCACGCGGTGCGTCTGGCCGGGATAGACCATCATTTCGAAGGGAACAGCGGCCGCCTGCATCCGGGCCATCAACGCGGTGGCGTTGTCGAACACGACATTGTCATCGGACATGCCGTGGATCAGCAGCATAGGGTCTTTGATCTTTACCGCATCGTCTACCGCTCCGGATGCCGGATAGGCGCTTGGGCGATCCTGTGGCTTGCCAAGATACCGCTCCGTATAATGCGTGTCGTAAAGCTCCCAGCGAGTTACGGGAGCGCCCGCGATCGCGGCAGAGAACAGGCCTGGCGCCTTTTCCAGCAGCTTGACCGACATATAGCCGCCATAGGACCAACCATAGGTCGCGATCCGCTGCGGATCGACATAGGGCTGAGATTTCAACCACTCGACGCCCTTTAGCTGGTCGTCGACCTCTACCGTGCCCATTGCACGATATAATTGATCCTCGAACGCCTTGCCGCGATCCGGCGTGCCCCTGTTATCGACTGCAAAGACGATCCAGCCGCGATCCACCAGATATTGATAGACGGGCGATCCCCACTGATTGGTGACGACCCTACCCGCTCCCGGCCCGCCATAATGCAGCATGAAGACGGGGTATTGCTTGCCCGGCTCCAGCGGCGGGGTCATGATCCGCGTATAGAGCGTTGATCCGTCCGCCGCCTTGATCATGCCAAAACGCGTCTTGGCATGGCTGGCAAGGTAGGGGCCATAGGGGTGATCCCCGGTCATGGCATTTTCCGACAACCATCGAAGCCGCTCGCCGCTGCCGTCGGCCAGATAGACCTGCTTGGGCTGGTCCGTGTTGCTGCGAGAGATCACCAGATGCGTTGCGCCGCTGTCCATCACCGCATCATTCCACCAGCCATTGCTGGTCAACTGCCGCACCGGCCCCTTGCCCGACAGGGAGGCTGCGTAAAGCTGCTGCTCTAAAGGCGTTTCGCGATTGCCGGTGAAATAGACGGTGCCCTGCCGCTCATCCACGGCGACCACGTCCCGCACTTCCCATGCGCCACTGGTCAGCGCGACCCACTTGCCGTCGCGAACATGGTAGAGATGGCCGTGCCCGGTCTTCTCCGACCACCACAGGAAGCTGCCGTCATTCAGCGGCTTGAAGTTATTGCTGAGGTTGATCCAGCTTTTCGCTCTTTCGGTCAGGATGATCCTGGACTTGCCCGTCGCAGGATCGATCGCCAGCAGATCGAGCCGCTTCTGATCACGGGTCTGGCGCTGGACGTAGAGCGTCCGACCGTCCTTGGACCAATCGACCCGCGCCAGATAGATGTCGCTGTCATCGCCAAGGTCGACCTTCACTTGGCCACTGCCATCCGGCCGCATGACATAAAGGTCGACCAGCGCGTTGGGTGTCCCCGCAGCGGGATAGCGCTGCCGATAGACCTTCGTGCCTTCCCCGCCGATTGCGGTGCGGGTGACGATACCCACCGGTCCTTCATCCACGCGGGCAACCGCGATCAACTGGTCATCCGGCGACCACCAATAGCCGGTGCGCCGGTCCATTTCCTCCTGCGCCACGAACTCGGCCACGCCCCAACTGACCGTGTCACTCGCCCCCTGCGTCACTTGCCGCTCCCGCCCACCGATCGGCTGCACGAAGAGGTTGCCTTCGCGCACGAAGGAGACAAAGCCACCCTTGGGACTGACCACGCCATTCAGCTCGCTGCTCGGAGTGTTGGTCAGGCGCGACACCTGGCCATCCAGCGATGCAAGGTAAAGATCGCCATCCACCGGAACGAGGATGCTCCTACCATTGGGAGCCCAGTCATAGCTGATGATCCCGGTGCTGCCTGCAACCGACCGATCCCGTTCGCGCTGCATCTTTTCCGCTTCTGAAAGTTCGGCGCCGCTGCCGGTCTTCCTTGAATCCACCAGCATGCGCTCAGCCCCAGTCGCGCTGTCGATGGCCCAGAGGTCCAGTCGTTCCTTCTCGTCCGCGCGGGGCTTGAGCAGCGTGACAAGCTTGCCATCTGGCGAGAGCTTCAGCGCTCGCGGCTGAGGCCCCGATAGATCGGGATTGGCGAAGATGCGTTCCAGCGTCAGTTGGTGTTGTGCGGAAACCGGGATGGCAGCACTTGCCAGCAGTGCCAGAGCGGCTGCGCTGCCCTTCAACAATGAGGACATCCTTATCCTTTCGCCTCGGCCAAGACAGCCGGATGTATCGCCGCGAGTTAACGCGGAGTGGACGAAAAGATCAATGTAGGGACATAATCTTTCTCACCATGACCGGAGGAGATCATGGTGGGCGCGACAGGGATTGAACCTGTGACCCCACCCGTGTGAAGGGTGTGCTCTACCGCTGAGCTACGCGCCCCCTGAAAGGAGGATGCGGCCATTGGCATCGGCCACGGCTCCTGTCAAGACGAGCTTGGACGGGGAGTTGCAAATTGCGCACATTGCCTTTTAGGCATGAAAGTTTAGTGGCGGGAACGATAAAGGGAGTGACTATCGATGCGTCAGACCATTGCCCTCATGATCACCGGGCTTCTTCTCACCAGCTTGGCGGCCTGCAACACGGTCAAGGGCGTTGGCCGGGACATTGAATCGGTCGGACGGGCCGGTGAGAGGGCGATGTAAGGATAGGTCGGCCCTTCCTTCACACCGATTATTGGAGGACGCGGTTAGTCATGGCCGCGCTTCTTTCCAGCTTCACGCCGTCGCAATCCGGCTGGCCGCAGTTGCATGCCGCGATGGTGTAGCGGACGCCGCACATCACAAGGACGTCATGGTCGAAGGTATAGTTGGAAATCCCTGCCCGCTCGACCTTCTCTCGCGCTCTGGCTTTCAGAGACATGTGAAATTTCCTCCCATTCACCGTCCGGACATGATCTTTGCTGCTCTGCACAAAGTCAATTGACCGGGATCGGTTCCTGAATGGATTGTCATAAATCCGTCCAGAAAATGACACGATCCGGCGCCCTCCGCTACTATGCTTGCGCGGTAGCCCATTCGCACCCATATGCCGCGCCATGAATGACCAACGCTCCTCCGCCATGCCCGTCTGGCACGGCACCACCATCATGTCCGTACGAAAAAATGGGAAGGTGATCGTGGCCGGTGACGGCCAGGTTTCCATGGGCCAGACGGTGATGAAGCCCAATGCTCGGAAGGTTCGCCGCTTGCATGATGGTTCCGTCATCGGCGGTTTCGCTGGAGCGACGGCTGACGCTTTCACCCTGTTCGAACGACTTGAAGCGAAGCTGGAACGGCACAATGGGCAGTTGATGCGCGCCGCTGTGGAGTTGGCCAAGGACTGGCGCACCGACAAATATCTCCGCAATCTGGAAGCAATGATGATCGTTGCCGACAAGGAAGTGACGCTGATCCTGACGGGCAATGGCGACGTGCTGGAGCCGGTCGGCGGCGTGGCGGCTATCGGATCAGGCGGCAATTTCGCGCTCGCAGCAGCTCGCGCGCTCGTTGAGTATGAGGAAGATGCAGAGACGCTTGCGCGTAAGGCGATGGCTGTGGCGGCGGACATCTGTGTCTATACCAATGATCAGCTTGTGATCGAAGAGCTGGCGAGCGTGAGTTGATGTAAAGTCCCTCCCGCAAGCGGGAGGGGTTGGGGTGGGCATTTTCCCTATCCCTAAAAGTTGAAGTCGATTGCTTTCGCAATCGCCCCCACCCCCGGCCCCTCCCGCTTGCGGGAGGGGAGTGAGAAGAAGATGAACGACAATCTGACACCCAAGGCCATTGTTTCCGCCCTCGATGCGCACATCATCGGCCAGGCCGATGCCAAGCGCGCCGTTGCCGTGGCGCTGCGCAACCGCTGGCGTCGGCAGCGCCTCTCGCCCGATCTGCGCGATGAGGTTACGCCGAAGAATATCCTGATGATCGGCCCCACCGGCTGCGGCAAGACCGAGATCAGCCGCCGCCTTGCCAAGCTCGCAGACGCGCCGTTCGTGAAGGTCGAGGCGACGAAGTTTACCGAAGTCGGCTATGTCGGCCGCGATGTGGAGCAGATCGTGCGCGATCTGGTCGAGGAAGCGGTGCGCCTGGAGAAGGACCGCCGCCGCGAAGCGGTGCGTGAAGCTGCTTCCGAGGCGGCGATGAACCGTCTGCTCGATGCCCTCACCGGCAAGGAAGCGAGCGAGGCGACCCGCCTCTCCTTCCGCCAGCGGATCGAAAACGACCAGATGAATGATGTCGAGGTTGAGGTGGAAGTTGCCGACAGCCCCTCCATGCCGATGGAAATCCCCGGCATGGGCGGCCAGATCGGCATGATCAACCTGTCCGACATGATGTCAAAGGCGTTCGGCCAGACCCAGAAGAAGCGCCGCAAGCTGCGCGTAGCCGAGGCCTGGGACAAGTTGGTCGAAGAAGAGCAGGACAAGCGACTGGATCAGGACGATGTCGCCCGTGTCGCCATCGCGAGCGCCGAGCAGAATGGCATCGTCTTCCTCGATGAGATCGACAAGATCGCCGTCAGCGATGTGCGCGGCGGTTCCGTCAGCCGCGAAGGCGTGCAGCGCGACCTGTTGCCGTTGATCGAGGGTACGACGGTCTCGACCAAATATGGCCCGCTAAAGACTGATCACATCCTGTTCATCGCATCGGGTGCTTTCCACGTCGCGAAGCCCAGCGACCTGCTGCCGGAGCTTCAGGGCCGCCTGCCGATCCGTGTCGAACTGAAGGCGCTAACAGAGGATGATTTCGTTTCGATCCTGTCCGACACCAAGGCGAGCCTGGTTGCGCAATATCGCGCATTGTTGGCGACCGAAGGCGTCACGATCGACCTCACGCCCGACGGCATTCGCGCGGTCGCGAAGATCGCCGCCGAGGTGAATGGCGAAATCGAGAATATCGGCGCCCGTCGCCTCCAGACGGTCATGGAAAAGCTGCTGGAGGATGTGAGCTTCGAGGCGGAGGATCGTCAGGGCGAGACGCTGGTGGTCGATGCAGCCTATGTCGAGAAGCAGCTTAGTGAGGTGGCGCGGAACACCGACCTCAGCAAATATGTGCTGTAACTACTCCCCTCCAGAAGGCGTTCAAACGAGGCACGTGACTCGTTTGAAGGGCCGGGGGTGGGCGCGAGCGTAGCGAGCCTCCTTCGGAGGCCCCACCCTTTGTTCCCCTCCCGTCTGCGGGAGGGGAGATTGATTAGTAGCTGCGTCCGACCAGCACCCGCTCCACCGCCTTCTCGCCGGTGAAGATACACGCACCGTCAGCAGCATCTGCATCCAGTGGCACGTTGCGCAGCGTCAGCTTCTCGCCCTTCAGCCACTCGATCACCTTGTCGAGCGCCGGACCCGTGGGCTTTGACCATTGTACCAACGCCCAGCCCTGTTTCTTGCTCGCAGCGAAATAGGCTTTCAGCGCATCCAGCGACGTGATCGACTTGTCGATGTTCCCATGCAGCCGGGCCTGCGCATCGGCGAACAGAGCCTGCTGAATCTCCTCCAGCATGCCGGACGCAGCGGCCAGAAAATCGCCCTTTGCGACGATCTGGCTGTCGAGCTTCCCGTCCTCACGATAGAGGCGATCACGGCGCAGAACCGATACGTTCCCGCCCGCAACGTCGCGGCCGCCCACCTCGATCACGATCGGCGCGCCCTTCTTCACCCAGCCCCAGCGCTTGTTCGCTGCTTTGGCGGGTCGCTTGTCCAGAAGCGCGCGGACGGGCTCACGGAATACGTCCTGCTTGTTCAACTCGGCGACCAGATCGGCGCAATAATCCAGGATCGCGCCATCCTCGTCATTATCGCGCAGCATCGGCACGACCACGATCTGATAGGGCGCCAGACGCGGGGGCACGCGCAGGCCGTCATCGTCGCCATGCACCATGATGAGGCCGCCGATCATGCGGGTCGACATGCCCCAACTGGTCGTCTGCGCCAGTTCCTGTTGCCCTTCGGCGTTCTGAAACTTGATGTTCTGCGCCCGCGAAAAAGTCGTACCCAGGAAATGCGACGTGCCGGCCTGAAGCGCCTTGCCGTCCTGCATCATCGCTTCGATCGAATAGGTCGCGACAGCACCGGGGAACCGTTCATTCTCCGGCTTCTCGCCAGCGACCACCGGCAGCGCAACGCACTCTTCGGCGAAGCTGCGATAGACTTCCAGCATCTTCATCGTCTCTTCCATCGCCTCATCGACGGTGGCGTGCGCCGTATGCCCTTCCTGCCAGAGGAACTCGGCGGTGCGCAGGAACATGCGCGTGCGCATTTCCCACCGGACGACATTGGCCCATTGGTTGATCAGCACCGGCAGGTCGCGCCAGCTCTGCACCCAGCGCGAAAAGGCCGCGCCGATAACAGTTTCCGAGGTCGGGCGAACCACCAGCGGTTCTTCCAGCTTTGCCTCCGGATCGGGCACCAGCTTGCCGTCCTTCTGGATCAGACGATGGTGCGTGACGACCGCCATTTCCTTGGCAAAGCCATCCACATGCTCCGCTTCCTTTTCGAAGTACGAAAGCGGGATGAAGAGCGGGAAATAACAGTTTTCGTGGCCGGTCGCCTTGATCCGATCGTCCAGCAACTTCTGCATCCGTTCCCAGATACCGTAGCCCCATGGCCGGATGACCATACAACCACGAACGCCGCTTTCCTCGGCCATGTCGGCTTCGCTGACGACGGCCTGATACCAGGCGGCGAAATCCTGTTCGCGGGTAACGGAAAGGGCGTGCTTCACGGGTCCGGCCTTGTTCTTCGACTTAAAGGATGGCGCGCCATAGGCGAAGCGCGCCGTCCCGTCGACCCCGAACGCGCGGGCTCAGCCCAGCTTGTCGATCTTGGCATTGAGGGCGGAAAGCTGCGCCTTCAAATTCGCGATCTCGTCGTCCTTGCTGCTTTCGGAGGCAGGCTGCGCAGGCGCCGATGCGCCCGGCATTCCCGGCATGGTAGGCATTCCCGGCACGTTGCCGAAGGCATTCGCCGCGGCTTCTAACATCTGCATGTTGCGCTTGGCGATCTCCGCCAGCGGTCCACCGCCAAAGGCACCCTTCATCGCTTCCTGGAACTGCATCTGGTTCTTGCGGAAGGCATTCATCGACTCTTCCAGATATTGCGGCACCATCGACTGCATAGAATCGCCATACATGGCGATCAGCTGCCGCAGGAAGTTGACGGGCAGCATATTCTTGCCCCGCTGCTCTTCCTCCATGATGATTTGCGTGAGGACATTATGTGTTATGTCCTCCCCGGTCTTGGCATCCACCACCACGAACTCGCGCCCCTCACGAGTCATTTGCGACAGCAGATCAAGAGTGATGTAACTGGACGTTTCCGTGTTATAGAGACGCCTGTTCGCATATTTCTTGATAATGACCGGCTCTGATTCATTGGCGGTCTTGGTTTTGGCCATGGATTCCTCTCCCACACCTGTACATTCCGCATTAGCACAAGGTGTTGCCGCACCGCAACATGGCCCTAGGCCGTTGCCCCTCTTTCTCGACATTTTATGGCGGGAAACGGAACATGACCCTGATCTGCGACGGGCAGCTTTCCAAGGTCTGCGTAAATATCAGGACGCCACCCGGCCGTCTCCCCCACCGGCGCCTACCGTCTTTGCTGCAGCCGGAAGCGCCAGATTGCTGCGATACGGCACGGAAAATGGGTGCGCGCCCGTCGTCTTCATCCCTTCACTGATCAACCCGCCACAGGTTCTGGACCTGTCAGAAGGGCGATCCATGCTGCGCCACATGGCCGCAGCAGGACATGAAGCCTATCTGGTCGATTGGGGCAGCCCCCGTGCCGAGGACGCCCACCTCGACCTTGAGCATCATGTGACGAAGCGCCTTCTTACTCTGCTGGAATCGCTCCCCCAGCAGCCCATCCTCGTGGGCTATTGCCTGGGGGGCAGCCTTGCGCTGGGAGCGGCGGCGGTTGCCGAGGTGAAGGCCGTCGCCACCATCGCGGCGCCATGGCAATTTGATGGCTTTCCCGATGCCGACCGCAACCTTATCGCGTCGCTCTGGCGCGGCGCGAAAGCCACCAGTGAGCAGCTCGGTTATGTGCCGATGGAAGTGTTGCAATCGGGCTTCTGGGCAATGGACCCGGCCCGCACCATCCGGAAATATGCGGCATTCGCCGGAATGGAGCTAGGCTCTGAAGCGGAGCGCGCTTTCCTAGCCGTGGAGGATTGGGCGAACGGCGGATCACCCCTAACCTTCGCAGCAGGCCAGGAGCTGTTCGAGAACTTCTACGGACGAAATATCACTGGCCACCGGCAATGGCGAGTCGATGGCAAGACGGTCGATCCTGAAAGCCTTCGCTGCCCGACATTCTCCGTCCGATCCGCCACCGACCGGATCGTCCCGGCCAGCGCCGCACCGGAACTGGCCGAGGGTTTTACACTGCAACTCGGCCATGTCGGGATGATCGTCGGAAGCAACGCCCGTCACCTGCTCTGGGACCCGCTGTCTCTATGGCTTTCAACCCATGGAGGTTGATGATATTGCAACTGCGAACTGAAACCCTTCATTGAGGACAGGACTTTGTCAGACATCGTCATCACCGCTGCAAAGCGTACCGCCGTCGGCAGTTTCATGGGCGCATTCGGGTCCACGCCTGCGCACGAGTTGGGACGCACCGCCATCATCGCGGCGCTCAATCAGGCCGGGGTAACCGCTGAGGAAGTCGACGAGGTCATATTGGGCCAAGTCCTGAGTGCGGCGCAGGGGCAGAACCCCGCGCGTCAGGCCGCCGTTAACGCCGGAATACCTGTGGAACGCACCGCCATCGGCATTAACCAGCTGTGCGGATCGGGCCTCCGCGCCGTCGCGCTCGCGGCGCAGGCGATCAAGGCGGGCGATGCGCGCATCATGATCGCAGGCGGGCAGGAAAGCATGTCGCTCGCCCCCCATGCGCAATATCTGCGTGGCGGCGCGAAGATGGGTCCGGTCTCGTTCATCGACACGATGACGCATGATGGCCTGACCGATGCGTTCAACAACTATCATATGGGCGTCACCGCCGAAAATCTGGCGGAACGGTATCAGATCAGCCGCGAAGCGCAGGATGCGTTCGCCGTGGCAAGCCAGAACAAGGCGGAAGCCGCGCGGGCTTCGGGCCGGTTCCGGGACGAGATCGTCCCGGTGACCGTAAAGGGTCGCAAGGGTGACACCATCGTTGATGCCGACGAATATATTCGCGCTGGTGCTACGCTGGAAGCAATGCAGGGCCTGCGCCCGGCGTTCAAGAAGGACGGCAGCGTAACCGCAGGCAATGCCAGTGGCATCAATGACGGCGCCGCCGCACTGGTCCTCATGAGCGCAGCCGATGCGGCCCAGCGGGGCGCTGCTGTTCTTGGACGTATCGCAGCCTTTGCCACCTGTGGGGTGGACCCTTCGATCATGGGCATCGGCCCCGCCCCCGCTTCGCGCAACGCGCTTGCCAAGGCGGGTTGGTCGCTGGCTGACCTTGACCTGATCGAAGCGAATGAGGCTTTCGCCGCCCAGGCGCTGGCGGTTGGTCAGGAACTGGGATGGGACTCGGAAAAGGTCAATGTGAACGGCGGCGCGATCGCCATCGGCCATCCGATTGGAGCGTCGGGTGCGCGCGTGCTGACCACGCTGCTTTACGAAATGCAGAAGCGTGATGCGAAGAAGGGCCTTGCCACACTATGCATCGGTGGTGGCATGGGCGTCGCCATGTGCATCGAAAGATAGCTGGTAATTGGGCCGCCGGATCGAGTTCGGCGGCCTTACCACATCCTTATTCCCAGACCCGATCGTAACGGGGACCAAGGCCAGTCAGCAATTCATATTGCGACAGGCCGGATAGCGACGCGGTCGCGGGCAAGTCGTAGGCGATGTCGAGCCAATCCCCTTCCGACACTGACGGCATCGTAGACACATCCACCGCGACGAGGTCCATCGAGACCCGTCCCACGACCGGCAGTTGAACGTCGCCTGCGCTAACCATCCCTCGGCCGGAAAAGCAGCGCAGATAGCCGTCCGCATAGCCGATGTTCAACACAGCTATTTCCATGTCGCGCTCGGCGATATGAACCGCGTTATAGCCGATGCCATCGCCTGCGGGCACATGACGCCTTTGCAGGACCTGCGCCTGCGGAAAGACGACCTGCGCGATGTTTCCGGCGGCTTCGGTTCTGGGAATGCCGCCATAAAGCGCCAGTCCCGGCCGCGTCAGGTCAAATGCGTAGGCTTGCCCCAAGCAAATGCCCGCGCTGTTCGCCAGGCTGTAACGGCGCGCGGTAGCTTCCCCCCGCAAGACGCCGAACCGATCAAGTTGCAGTTTGCTGAGCCCGCTATCCTCATCGGCCGACGCCAGGTGACTGAGCAGCGTGTCGACCGTCAACCCGTCCAGAGCGGCGGCGACGTCACTCCGCCAATCCAGTCCGAGCCGGTTCATGCCCGTATCGACCATGACGTCGCAGGCGCCTCGGCCCGCCGCCTTCCACCGCGCGATCTGATCCGCCGTGCAGAGAACGGGCCGCGCACGCGACGCAATCGCCGTCTGCATATCCTCGCCGCGCACACCGTGGAATACGGACAGGTTGATCCCATCCTGTAGCATCGGCTCCAGCAAAGCCGCTTCGGCCCAGTTCGATACGAAAAAGTCCCGGCAGCCCGCGACAAGCAGTCGGCGCATCACCTCGACCGCGCCGGTGCCGTATCCGTTCGCCTTGATAGCGGCGCCACATGCCGCGCCGCCGCTATGCCGTTGCAACCAGCGCCAGTTATTCACAAGTGCGCCGCCATCAAGGCGAAGGCGCAGCGGAGCGGTAAATGCGGTCATCGCCGTTGCGATAGCGGCATCCTGTACAGGCGTCGAGGTTTTCCAGGGCGCGGCTTCTTGCTCCGGGGTCAGCGGCACTGCCGACGTGACAGCCTTTGAAAGCTGGACCCTTCATGCAATCGCGGACAGCCCGTCGGCCCCTGAAAGACCGAGCCTGATGCAGCCCCTATCGGCTTACGCAGCGCGGGGTTTGGGCATCAACAAGATCTGGGCGCGGAAAGGAGACAATCCCCACCGCACCCAACTCCAATTCCTATTCCAGTTCCAGAATGATCGCGTCCACCGGCAGGCTTTCGCCCTGCGCGGCCGACACGTTCTTCACCACGCCCGCCTTGGCAGCGCGCAGGATATTTTCCATCTTCATCGCCTCGATCACGGCAAGCGGCTGACCGGCCTCGACCTTGTCGCCTTCCTTGACGTGCAATGCGACGAGCAGGCCCGGCATCGGACAGATGAGGAAGCGCGACAGATCAGGCGGGATCTTTTCGATCATATGCGTGGCATGGACCGCTGCATGGGCGGGCAAAATGCGCAGCTTGTGGCTTGCGCCATGAGCCGTCAGCACGAAGCCGGAGCGAACCGGCGCGATCTTCACCGCCAGCAATTCCTCGCCAAACTCCGCCTCGATCAGGCGATCACCCGGCGTATATTCCAGCGCGAGGTCAATCGCTTCGCCATCCACGGTGACGTCATCCCCGTTGATGACCACGTCATGGACCGCCTCGCCAATCTTCACCTGCCAGCTGGTGGGAGCGCGCAACTTCTTGCCAAGCTGTCCATCGATGCGGCGGGCACGATCGGCCTGCGCCATCGCTGCGAACGCGCCAATCGCCGAAAGCTTCTTCAGCAGCGTTTCGGAAGCGGGCGCGCCGGTGAAGCCATCCGGATATTCCTCCGCGATGAAGCCGGTGGTGATGTTGCCCGAACGGAAACGCTCATGCTGCATGAGCGCCGAGACGAAATCGATATTGTGGCCCGGCCCTTCAATCTCGAACTGGTCGAGCGCCGCGATCTGCTTGTCGATCGCTTCCAGACGGGTCGGCGCCCAGGTGATCAGCTTGGCGATCATCGGGTCATAGAAAATCGACACTTCGCCGCCTTCGACCACGCCGTCATCGACGCGCACGCCATCGCCGGTTTCCGGCGGATTGTAGCGGATCAGGCGGCCCGTCGAGGGCAAGAAGCCGCGATAAGGGTCTTCGGCATAGACCCGATTCTCGATCGACCAGCCGTTGATCTTCACATCTTCCTGACGGAAGCTCAGTTCCTCGCCATTGGCGACGCGGATCATCTGCTCGACCAGGTCGAGGCCGGTGATCTCTTCGGTCACCGGATGCTCGACCTGCAAACGGGTGTTCATTTCCAGGAAGTAGAAGCCGTCGCCGGTCTTGTCCGCGCCCGACACGATCAGTTCGACCGTGCCCGCGCTGAAATAACCCACCGCGCGTGCCAAGGCGACGCATTGCTCGCCCATCTTCTTGCGCATTTCGGGCGAAACGAAGGGCGACGGCGCTTCCTCGACCACCTTCTGATGGCGGCGCTGGATCGAGCATTCACGCTCGTTGAGGTAAACGATGTTGCCGTGCTGGTCGCCCAATATCTGAATTTCGATATGGCGCGGGCTTTCGATAAACTTCTCGATGAAAACGCGGTCATCGCCGAAGCTGTTCAGCCCCTCGCGCTTGGTCGCCTCGAAGCCTTCGCGGACATCCTGTTCCGAATAAGCAAGGCGCATGCCCTTGCCGCCGCCGCCGGCCGACGCCTTCATCATCACCGGATAGCCGATCTCGTTTGAGATCTTCACGGCATGTTCGGTGTCCTCGATCACGCCGACATAGCCGGGGACGACATTGACGCCCGCCTCCATGGCAAGCTTCTTGGATTCGATCTTGTCGCCCATCGCCGCGATGGCATTGGCGGGCGGGCCGACGAAGATGATGCCCTCGGCGTCCAGCGCCTTGCGAAAGCTCTCGCGCTCCGACAGGAAGCCATAGCCCGGATGGACTGCATCAGCGCCTGTATCCTTGCAGGCCTGGATGATCTTCTCCGCGATCAGATAGGACTGAGCGGCGGGCGACGGGCCGATATGCACCGCTTCATCGGCCAGCAGCACGTGCGGCGCGCGGGCGTCGGCGTCCGAATAGACCGCCACGGTCTTGATGCCCATCTTCCGCGCCGTGCGGATGACGCGACAAGCAATTTCGCCACGGTTCGCGATCAGGATCTTGGTGATTGCCATTATCTATCCTTGCCCCAGTCCTATTTTCGGCCGTGCGGGCCGAGCTAATTCAAAGCTCACCTCTTCCGTCATGCCGGACTTGATCCGGCATCCCGCTGCCTTCTCTCCACGCAGAGAAGAAGCGGGACCCCGGATCAAGTCCGGGGTGACGAGCAGGTGGGTGTGTCGGTTACTCAGCCGCTTCCAGATGCCCGTGCGGCTGCGCCATCATCGGCGTCAGCCCGAGCTTCGCAAGCAGCGCGCTATCCTTGTCATCCCCGGCATTGGCTGCGGTGAGCAGCTTGTCGCCGGTGAAGATGCTGTTCGCGCCCGCCATGAAACAGAGCGCCTGACAGGCTTCGCTCATGCTCTCGCGGCCGGCGGACAACCTCACCATCGACTGCGGCATCACGATCCGAGCCACGGCGACCGTGCGAACGAACTCGACCTCATCGATCTTGGCGAGCGGCGTGTCCTTCAGCATGTCGCCCAGCACGGTCCCAGCCACGGGCACCAGTGCGTTGATCGGCACGCTCTCAGGATGCGGCATGGTCGCCAGGGCATGGAGAAAGCCGATCCGATCCGCCCGCGTCTCACCCATGCCGACAATCCCGCCGCAGCACACATTGATGCCCGCCGAACGCACATTTTCCAGCGTCTCGATCCGGTCCTCAAAGGTCCGGGTGGTGATGACGTTCGCGTAATTTTCCGGCGAGGTGTCGATATTATGGTTGTAATAATCCAGCCCCGCATCCGCGAGCTGCTTCGCCTGATCCGACGACAACATCCCCAGCGTCATGCAGGTTTCCATGCCCATCTGGCGCACGCCCTTCACCATTTCGATGAGCTTGGGCATGTCCCGTTCCTTGGGATTGCGCCACGCCGCGCCCATGCAGAAACGGCCCGAACCATGATCCTTCGCCTGCGCCGCCGACTGTAGCACCGCCTGCACGTCCATCAGCTTGGTAGCTTTCAAGCCGCTTTCCGCTTCGGTCGACTGGCTGCAATAGCCGCAATCTTCCGGGCAACCGCCAGTCTTGATCGACAGCAGCGTCGAAAGCTGCACCTCATTGCGCGGAAAATTCGCGCGATGGATCGACTGCGCTTCGAACATCAGGTCGTTGAAGGGTAGGTCGAACAACGCGGCGATTTCGTCGCGGGTCCAATCGGTGCGGGCAGCAGTCTCGGTCAAGCGGCTTCCTCCAGCCCCGCGGGGGGCATGTTGTGGCCGAGGAGGCGCAGCACATCGGCGGCGCATTCTACGACGTTGGAGCCCGGTCCATAAATGCCCTGCACGCCCGCGTCACGGAGATAGTCATAGTCCTGCGGCGGGATGACGCCGCCCGCGATCACCTTGATGTCGTTGCGGCCCTTTTCGCGCAGCTGCCTGATGAGCTCAGGGATCAGCGTCTTGTGCCCCGCAGCCAGCGACGAAGCGCCCACCACATCTACGCCGCTATCCAGCGCCAGCACCACTGTTTCCTCCGGCGTCTGGAACAGCGGGCCGGACACGATGTCAAAGCCCATGTCCCCAAAAGCGGACGCGATCACGTTAGCGCCCCGGTCGTGGCCGTCCTGTCCCATCTTGGCGATGAGGAGTTTCGGTTTGCGACCGAGGCGCCGCTCGACGGCCTGCACGCCGTCAAGAACCTGTTTCCAGCGGCTGTCCTGCGCATAGGGCTTGCCATAGACGCCCTTCACCGGCGTCGGCACGGTGCCGTAGCGATCGAAGCTGTCCTCCATGGCGGAGGAAATCTCGCCCAGCGTGGCGCGCGCGCGCGCCGCTTCGACCGCATGGGCGAGGAGGTTGTTTTCGATCGACTGCGGCCCGGCAGCGGCCTGACGCAGCGATTCCAGCGCAGCCTGGCAAGCGGCCTCGTCACGATCGGCCTTCACCCGGTTGATGCGGGCGATCTGTGCCTCACGCACCTTCGTGTTATCGACTTCCAGTGTTTCCAGCAGATCTTCGTTGGCGAGGCGATATTTGTTGACGCCGACGATGACATCCTCGCCCCGATCGACGCGAGCCTGACGGGCTGCGGCGGCGGTTTCGATCATCGCCTTGGGCCAGCCTGCCGCGACGGCCTTCGCCATGCCGCCTTCGGCCTCGACACGGTCGATGATTTCCTGCGCCGCGTCCACCAGCTGCTGGGTCAGCGCTTCGATATAATAGCTGCCACCCAGCGGATCGACGACATTGCACATGCCCGTCTCTTCCTGGATGACGATCTGCGTGTTGCGCGCAATGCGGGCCGAAAAGTCGGTCGGCAGCGCGATCGCCTCGTCCAGCGCATTGGTATGCAGCGACTGCGTACCGCCCAACATCGCCGCCATCGCCTCAATGGTGGTGCGCATGACGTTGTTATAGGGGTCCTGCTCCGTCAGCGACACGCCCGACGTCTGGCAATGGGTGCGCAGCATCTTCGAACGCTCGTCCTGCGCGCCCAGCTTCGTCATCACGCGATGCCACAGCACGCGGGCGGCGCGCAGCTTGGCGATCTCCATGAAGAAGTTCATGCCGATGGCGAAGAAGAAGCTCAAACGCCCCGCGAACTTGTCGATGTCGAGGCCGCTCGCCACGCCGTAGCGCACATATTCCGCGCCGTCTGCGATGGTGAAGGCCAGCTCCTGCACCTGCGTCGCCCCGGCCTCCTGCATATGATACCCGGAAATCGAGATGCTGTTGAACTTGGGCATCTCGCGGCTGGTGTAGCCGAAAATGTCCGAGATGATCCGCATCGAAGGTTCGGGCGGGTAGATATAGGTGTTGCGGACCATGAACTCCTTCAGAATGTCGTTCTGAATGGTTCCGTCCAGCAGCTTGCGCTCAACCCCCTGCTCCTCGCCCGCGACGATGAAGAAGGCCAGGATCGGGATCACCGCGCCGTTCATGGTCATGGATACGGACATCTTGTCGAGCGGAATGCCGTCGAACAGGATCTTCATATCCTCGACGCTGTCGATCGCCACGCCCGCCTTGCCAACGTCGCCGACGACGCGCGGATGATCGCTGTCATAGCCGCGATGGGTGGCGAGATCGAAGGCGACGCTGAGGCCCTTCTGACCCGCCGCCAGGTTGCGGCGATAGAAGGCGTTGGATTCCTCTGCGGTCGAGAAGCCCGCATATTGCCGAACCGTCCAGGGACGACCCGCATACATGGATGCGCGCACGCCACGGGTGAAGGGCGCAAAGCCCGGCAGGCCCGGATCGACGGTCACATCCTCGGCAGTATAGAGCGGCTTGACGGTGATCCCTTCCGGGGTCTCCCAGTTCAAATCTTTGCCCTTCACTTCCTTGGCGGCGGCGGTCGCCCACTGATCCAGCGTCGGCTTGTCGGTCATTTGTCCCTACCCTTATTCCTCTCCCGCAGGCGGGAGAGGATACGCAGGCTTGGCGGCTTGTCCGCCTAGCCGAAGTTGGAGCGGGCTGTCTCGCCCACCCCGCTGCGACTAGGGCCTGCTACGCAGACCCAAGTCTCGCTGCCCCTCCCGCTCGCGGGAGGGGTGAATTCAATGCGCCTCTTTCGGCGTCTCCATGATCTCGGTCAGCACCCCGTTCATATCCTTGGGGTGAACGAAGAAGATCAGCGTCCCATGCGCCCCGATGCGCGGTTCGCCCAGCACCTTCTTGCCCAGCCCTTCGAACCACGCTTTGGCTTCATGAATGTCGGGCACCTCATAGCACATGTGATGCTGCCCACCGGCCGGGTTCTTAGCGATGAAACCGTGGATGGGCGAGTTTTCACCCAAAGGTTCGATCAGTTCGATCTGCGTACCTTCGGTGCCGTTCACGCCCGGCGTATCCACAAAGCACACCTTCACCCCCTGCGCGGGCAGGTCGAAGGGCTCGTGCGACAGCGTCGCGCCCATGACGTCGCGATAATAAGCGAGCGACGCTTCCAGCGAAGGCGTCGCCACGCCGATATGATTGAGCCGACCGAGTTTCATATCAATTCACCTGTCTCGTCACCCCAGCGAAAGCTGGGGTCTCGTGAGGCACGAGATGCCAGCTTCCGCTGGCATGACGCTTATCTAATCAAAGCGGAATATTATCGTGCTTCTTCCACGGATTTTCGAGGCTCTTGTTGCGCAGCTTGCGCAGCCCCAGAGCGATCCGCTTGCGGGTCGAATGCGGCTGGATCACCTCGTCGATGAAGCCCTTGCCCGCCGCCACGAACGGATTGGCGAAGCGGTCCTCATATTCCTTCGTCTTTTCCGCGATCTCTTCCGGCGTCTTGCCCCGGAAGATGATCTCGACCGCGCCCTTTGCGCCCATCACCGCGATTTCCGCAGTCGGCCACGCATAGTTCAGGTCGCCACGCAGATGCTTGGACGACATAACGTCA
This sequence comes from Sphingobium sp. TomMM7A, assembly GCF_055397305.1. Lineage (NCBI taxonomy): Bacteria > Pseudomonadati > Pseudomonadota > Alphaproteobacteria > Sphingomonadales > Sphingobiaceae > Sphingobium > Sphingobium sp. TomMM7A. Next base: position 964,557 of record NZ_AP027311.1, read on the forward strand.
TAAGCGCCGCCATAGGCCTTGCGCGTGATGACGGTGATCTTCGGCACGGTTGCCTCGGCATAGGCGAACAGCAGCTTTGCGCCATGCTTGATGATGCCCGAATGCTCCTGCGCGGTGCCCGGCAGGAAGCCCGGCACATCGACGAAGGTCACGATCGGGATTTCGAACGCGTCGCAGAAGCGAACAAAGCGGCCCGCTTTCTTCGAAGAGTTGATATCGAGCACACCGGCAAGCGCCATCGGCTGGTTGGCGATGATCCCGACGGTCTTGCCCTCGATCCGGCCGAAACCGCAGAGGATGTTGCCCGCATGGGCAGGCTGAACCTCGAAAAAGTCGCCTTCGTCCACGACCTTGCGGATCAGCTCATGCATGTCATAGGGTTGGTTCGCATTGGCCGGGATCAGCGTGTCCAAGCTCTCTTCCATCCGGTCCCACGGATCAGCGCTCGGCCGCTCGGGCACCGGCTCCCTGTTCGACGCGGGCAGGAAGTCCACGAAATCGCGAGTCGCTAGCAGCGCCTCGATATCATTCTCGAAAGCCACGTCCGCGACGCCCGACTTGGTCGTGTGCGTCACCGCGCCGCCCAGTTCTTCCTGCGTGACGATCTCGTTGGTGACGGTCTTCACCACGTCGGGGCCGGTCACGAACATGAAGCTCGAATCCTTCACCATGAAGATGAAGTCGGTCATCGCGGGTGAATAAACCGCGCCGCCCGCGCACGGCCCCATGATCACGCTGATCTGAGGCACCACGCCCGACGCCAACACGTTGCGCTGGAAGATTTCGGCATAGCCTGCGAGCGAAGCAACGCCTTCCTGGATGCGCGCACCGCCCGAGTCATTCAGGCCGATCACGGGCGCGCCAACCTTCAGCGCCATGTCCATGATCTTGCAAATCTTCATCGCGTGCCGCTCGGACACCGCGCCACCATAAACGGTGAAGTCCTGGCTGAAGACGAAGACCAGGCGGCCGTTGATTGTGCCCGATCCGGTGACGACACCATCGCCCGGAATATGCTGCTCGTTCATGCCGAAGTCGACGCAGTTATGCTCGACATACATATCGACTTCTTCAAAGCTGTCTTCGTCCAGCAGGACTTCCAGACGCTCCCGCGCGGTCAGCTTGCCCTTGGCATGCTGCGCGTCGATACGGCGCTGGCCACCGCCAAGGCGCGCGGCCTCGCGCTTGGCTTCCAGCTGTTCGATAATGGCGAGCTTCGACATATAGAATATCTCTCCGGTGACGGCACGGTCGGCTATATTGTCCCCTTTCCCTGCTTTCACCTTTTTCGCAAATGCAAATTTGCCAATTTGCAAATCACCATTTCGCAAATTAAGAGCCGCGCATGGCACGAGGCAATCGTATTTTCGCAGGTCCACGGCTGCGGCAGCTTCGCCTGGACCACCGGATGGACCAGGCGACCATGGCGCAGGCGTTGGGGATTTCCGTCTCTTATCTCAGTCAGCTGGAAAATGACGACCGGCCACTAACCGCCAAAGTGAAGGCCGCCGTCGCCAGCGCCTTCCCCACTGATTGGGCCAGCTTCGACAGCCGCGAGGAAGAGCAGTTGCTCGGCGCCTTCACCTATGCGCTGGCCCATCCCGAGCTTCCCGGCCCTTTGATGGAGCCGGAAAGGATCGAGAAGCTGCACCTCCAATTCCCGGAGTTCGCAGCCCGCTACATCGACCTCTACAACGCCCATATGCGCGCGAATGAGCGCATCAACATGATCGAAGAAGCGATCGCCAACGATCATGAAGTGCAGGCGCGCCTGCCCTGGGAAGCGGCGCGCGACTGGTTTCATGAGGCGGGCAATTATGTCCACGCGCTCGATTGCCTGGCGGAGGACATGGCGTCCAGCTTCACGGCCGGGCAAGTTCTGGACGAAGGCATGCTGGTGGAGGCTCTCGCCCGCCGCCACGGCATTGAAACGCTGATCGCCGACACGCCCGATTCAGCCCTGCGCGCCTATTCGTCTAACGATCGCCGCCTGTTCGTGAACGCGGCTCTCCCGACGGAAAGTCGCAAGTTCATGCTGTCTCACCAGCTCATGATGCTGGAGGGCCAGGCCGTGATTGCCGACGTCGTGAACCGGGCCGCCTTGCCGGTGGAAGGCGCCGACCGCCTCCTCGCCATAGGGTTGGGCAATTATGCGGCGGGCGCCCTGCTGATGCCTTACGCCCAATTCCGGCAAGCCGCGCGGGAAGTCCGCCATGACATAGATCGCCTTAGCCGTCGCTTCGGCGTCAGTTTCGAACAGGCCTGCCATCGCCTCTCAACCCTTCAGCGACCGGGCCTGCGCGGCATCCCCTTCTTCTTTTGCCGCGTCGACATGGCGGGCAACATTACCAAGCGGCACAGTGCCACCCGCCTGCAATTCGCCCGTTTCGGGGGCGCCTGCCCCTTGTGGAACGTCCATGAAGCCGTCGCCATACCCGACCGCATCAATGTCCAGCTTGGCGAAACGCCGGACAGCGTGCGGTACGTGTCCATGGCCAAGGGTTTGGTAAAGCCTTCGGGCAGCTATTCGCGCACCCCGCGTCGCTACGCCGTTGTTTTGGGATGCGAAGTCGCCCATGCGGCAAACTTCGTCTATGCCGACGGGCTACAGCTGGAGATGGAAGGGGCAGCAACGCCCATCGGCATAACCTGCCGCCTCTGCCCGCGCCAAAGCTGCGACCAGCGTGCCTTCCCGCCCGCCGACCGGCCGATCCGGGTCGATCCGGACAACCGCCAGATTGTGCCTTACTGGATCGGCTGATCCGCTACGCCAGCACCCAGCTTGCGGAAACTGGCCCTTTGCGGGCTTCTCCGGCTGCTTAAGATCGGACTTATGGACCACGGCCTTTTTCACGGCGCCGAATTGCAGGCAGACCTAATGCGCGATGGCTTTGCCCGCATCGCCGGACCTCAAATGCTGGCGATGCTGAAAGCCGATGCAGGATGCTGGACGCAATTCGCCGATAGCTGGAATAACCTTGGCCCCGACCTCTACATGGCGGACGGGGGACGTTATCGTCGGCGGCGGCACGCCGCATTTCGCTGTGAGCAGGGACGTTTTACGCGCAAGCCGCACCAGCCACATTTTCAGAGCCGCGACTATAACCCCCTTAACGGAGACGTGCAGCGCTGGTTCGACCCTGTCCATCAGGAGACGATCGACAATCCTGTCACGCAGGCGATCTTTGCTTTTTGCGCGGCAAACTTCGGAGCCGATAGCGCACGGGAGTGGCACGTCGAAATGCACCAGTTCCGCATCGAAACGCACGAGGACCATATCGGCCGCCCGACGCCTGAGGGACTCCACCGCGACGGAGTGGACTGGGTCCTCGTAATGCTGATCGAGCGGCGCAATGTGGACGAAGGCGTGACTCGCATCGGCGCGCCCGATGGTACGGCGCTGGGGGAGTTCACCCTCGCCCGGCCGGGGGATACGGTGTTGATAGACGACCGCCGCATCCTGCACGGCGTCACCGAAATCCGTCCGATCGATCCACGGCAAGCCGCGTGGCGCGACGCGCTGGTCGTGACCTTCGCGGCGGCCCGCTGACCTATTTCAGCAGCACCAGTTCTTCGGCCATGCTGGGGTGGAGCGCCACGGTGTCGTCAAACTGCTGCTTGGTCAGTCCCCCTTTCACCGCTACCGCCGCAGCCTGTAGAATCTCTGGCGCATCCGGGCCGATCATGTGCAATCCAACCACGCGGTTCGTGGTCGCATCCACCACCATCTTGTACAGCGCGCGTTCGTCCCGGCCCGCAAGAACGTTCTTCATGGGGCGGAAGTCTGAAGTATAGACCTTCACCGTCCCCAGCTTGTTCTTCGCCTGGGCTTCGGTCAATCCTACGCCAGCCAGGGGCGGATGACTGAATACGGCGGACGGGACGCATTCATAATCCACGGTCCTGGGATTGTCGCCAAACACCGTGTCGGCGAAAGCATGACCTTCCCGGATGGCGACCGGCGTTAATTGCAGCCGGTTCGTGACGTCGCCGACCGCATAGATGCTCTCGCAACTCGTGCGGCTATATTCATCGACCTTGATCGCACCCTTGTCGTCCAGCTCCACGCCTGCATTTTCAAGGCCCAAGCCCTCGACGTGCGGCTGGCGTCCCGTCGCAAACATCACCGTGTCGCAGGGGATGGGATCGCCATTGCTGAAAAGCATGCAAAGCGTGCCATCGTCATTTTTCTCGATCCGATCCATCTCCGCATTGAAGCGGAACTGGATGCCCTTCATCGTGGAGATCTGGAGCAGCCGGTCACGGATCTGCTCGTCATAGCCGCGCAGCAACGTCGATGACCGGTTGACGATGGTCACATGACTGCCGAGTTGATGGAAGATGCCCGCAAATTCATTGGCGATATAGCCGCCGCCGACAATCACCATCCGCTTGGGCGCGTCCTCAAGATGAAAGGCTTCGTTGGATGTGATGCCATGCTCCGCTCCTTCCATCCCCGGGATAGCGGGCCATGCCCCCGTCGCGACAAGGATGTATCTGGCGCTGATTTCACGGCCGCTTGAGAGCTTCACCGAATGCGGCCCGGTGATCGTGGCGCGTTCCGCGATCAACTCGACCTTATGGCTCTCTAAGGTGTTCCTGTAGAGCCCTTCCAACCGATCGACATCGGCCAGCACATTGTCGCGCAGGACTTTCCACTCGAAGTCGCAGTCGGGGACATGCCAGCCAAAGCGTCGCGCATCCTTCAAATCCTCGGCGAAATGGGCGCCGTAGATCAGGAGCTTCTTGGGCACGCAGCCTCGGATGACGCAGGTGCCGCCAACCCGATACTCCTCGGCGACCGCGACCTTCGCGCCATGCGCCGCCGCCACGCGCGACGCACGAACCCCTCCCGATCCCGCACCAATGACGAAAAGGTCGAAATCGTAGTCGGTCATGCTGCTCTCCGCTGGATGGAGGCCGGATATGGCGGCTATCCAGCGGAGTTACAATCATCTTAGGGCTCTATGCACCGCCTAACGCCAGCTCGATCAGTGCCATGGTCGAGGGGTCAAAGCCCTTCGCCCCTTCCGCCTCGATCGACTTGGCGATTTCCTTGCCCAGTTCCACGCCGAATTGATCAAAGGGGTTGATCCCCATCAGCACGGCGTTGGCAAAGGTACGATGCTCGTAAAAGGCGATCAGCGCGCCCAGCGCATCGGGCGTCACATCCTCCAGCAGGATGGTGGTGGATGGCCGGTTGCCGGGATAAGCACGCGCCGGGTCGCCCGCATTCTCCTTGCCCCGCATCAGCGCCGCCCCTTGCGCGAAGCAGTTAACCAGCAGCGCCCTATGATGCGCCGGGTCGAGAGCATGCCCCGGCTCGATAGAAGCTACGAACTCGACGGGCGCCACGATCGTACCCTGATGCAGCAACTGGAACACAGCATGCTGCGCGTCGGTGCCGACCCCACCCCATATAATAGGCGCTGTTGGCCCATCCACAGGCTGGCCATCGCGTGTCACGCTCTTGCCATTGCTCTCCATCTCCAGCTGCTGGAGATAGGATGGCAGCAGCCGCAGCCGCTCGTCATAGGCGAACAGCGCGCGCGTCTGGCACCCAACGACACGCGCATAATATTGGTCCACAAAAGCCGCGATCAGGGGAGCGTTATGAGCAGGATCGGACAGCCGGAAATGCCGATCCATGGCCGCCGCGCCTTCCAGCAGGCTTTCAAACGCGTCCCAGCCAAGCGCCAGCGCAGCAGGGAAGCCGATGGACGACCAGAGTGAATAGCGCCCGCCTACCGTCTCGGAAAAGGGCAGAATACGCGTTTCGTCAACGCCCCATTCGATCGCCTTGTCAGGGTTGGCCGTCAGGGCGATCACCTTGCCATAGGGATCATCCACCCCCGCCTCGACAAGCCAGTTGATCGCGCTTGCCGCGTTCAACATGGTTTCGGTGGTGGTGAAGGTTTTGGACGCAACGGCGATCAGTGTTGCTTCCGGATCGAAGCGCGACATCGCCCGCTCCAGCGCGGTCCCGTCAACATTGGACACGATCGCCACGTCATAGCGGGCACCGTCGCCTCCCAGCGCGTCGATGATGAGGTCAGGTCCCAACGCCGACCCTCCGATGCCGATGTGCAGGATGTGACGGATCGGTCCCAGCGCCTCCCCCTCGATCGCGTCGATCAGCGCGCGCATACGGGCGTGCAGCATCTTTGCGCGCGACACGCTTTCCGCATTGCCTTCGCCCCGTTCGGCAGGATGCTCGGCGGCGCGACCTTCGCTATTATTGATGGGCTCACCCGCGAAAAAGGCGTCACGCCATTTGGCGAAGTCCTTCTCCTCGGCCAGCTTCAGAAAGCCGTCCAGCAGATCGCTGGTCAGATGCGTCTTGGACCAGTCGAAACGGATAGGTCCCTGGGTCAGCGTGAACTTGCTCAGCCGGTTTGGGTCCGCCGTGAAGATGGACTTCAATTCGGGCTGCGGGATGGCCGCAATGGCCTCCAGTGCAGGGCTGGACATGGAAGGGTAAATCCTCTTTTTTCCGTGGTTAGCGACGACGCCGCAACTGTCGATTCTCCCGTCTCTTACCCAAGCGTGACGGCCAATGCATCGCCCGCTATGCTTGACGGCGGGTTTACAACGCAGCAAAAGCCGCAACGGCCTGTTTTCAAGGCGGATCGAAGGACTAGACAATATAGCATGAGCGCAAAATCCGAAACGCGGGACTTCCTTTGGTTTCTCGCTAAGCTGGCGGTGTTCGTCTTTGTCCTGCGCAGCTTCATCGTATCTCCGTTCAATATACCGTCTGAATCGATGCAGCCCCGCCTGTTGATCGGCGACTATCTGCTCGTTGCCAAATGGCCCTATGGCTATTCGCACTACTCGCTGCCTTTCAACTTGCCGCTGATCCCCGGCCGCGTCCTGGCATCCACGCCCCAGCGCGGCGATGTGGTGGTTTTCAAGGCGCCGCCTACCCAGAAGATTGATTATATCAAGCGGGTGATCGGCCTGCCCGGCGACATGATTTCGGTACGCGGGGGCACGGTTTACCTCAACGGTCAGGCCATTCGGAAACAGAGGGTCGCCGACCTCGTCATCCCCGTCTCACCTAACATGGTCGATGCCGCAGCCAAGGAGGGCAGCCCTTCCCCCTGTTACCGCCCGAAGTTCGAGGAAGATGCAGCGAGCGGCGGGCGTCAGTGCCGTTATCCGCAATATCGTGAGACATTGCCCGGCGGCAAAAGCTACAACGTCCTCGATCTCGTGCCGGACGGCGCCGCCGACGACCGCGACACGGTGCTGGTGCCCGAGGGCCATCTGTTCATGATGGGCGACAATCGTGATCGCAGCGCGGACAGCCGCTTCCCGGCGGTTGAAGGCGGCGGCATCGGGCTGGTGCCCGAGGAAAATCTGGTTGGAAAGGCGATGATCTCCGTCTTCTCCACCGATGGCAGCGCCAATTGGTTGCTCCCCTGGACATGGTTCACCGCAGCCCGCTGGAACCGGATCGGGGAAGGCTTTTGACCAAGGCCGACACGTCTGGCTGGCTCGCCGGGCTGATCGGACGAGCGCCGAAGGACGAGGCGCCTTTCCGTCAGGCGCTTACCCATGGCAGCGCGAATGCCGTCAATTATGAGCGGCTGGAATTTCTCGGCGATCGGGTGCTTGGCCTGATCGTCTCCGAATGGGTTTATGAGCGTTTCTCGGGAGAACCCGAAGGCAAGCTGTCGCGCCGCTTCAACGCGCTGGTGTCGGGTGAAACGTGCGCCGAAGTAGCGCGCGCGGCTGGCGTCCCCACGCATCTCATCCTGGGTAAACAAGCCCGCGACGACGGCGCGGCCGACAGCGACAATGTGCTGGGTGACGTCATGGAGGCCCTGATCGGCGCGCTTTATCTGGAAGCAGGCATTGACGATGCCCGCGGGCTGGTGCGTCGTCTCTGGGCCGACCGCGTGGACACGCAGGAAAGCGCGCCCAAACATCCCAAGTCCACCCTTCAGGAATGGGCCGCCGCCAATCGCCGCAAGCCCCCGGAATATGCGATGACCGACCGATCCGGGCCGCACCATGCGCTGCGCTTCACGGTCACGGTGAGTATCAAGGGCGCGGGCGAAGCGAGCGCAACGGGGGGAAGCAAGCAAGAGGCGGAGACGGCTGCGGCGAAGGCGTTGTTGGATAAGCTAAACGGCTGAACCCCGTCTTCCAACCTGCTACTTACCCCGTTCGCCCTGTCGAAGGGCTTCACTTCCCTTCTTCGAGCCAACATGCCTTTCTACACCTACATGCTCCATTGCGGCGATCGCAGCTTTACACCGGCCACACGGACCATCTGCAAACCCGGATCGCTCAGCATGAAGCCGGCGCGATCCCTGGCTACACGCAAAACCGTCGCCCGGTAAAACTGGTCTGGTCGCAGGAGTTCGGAACACGTATGGAGGCGCTAGAAGCCGAACGCCAAATCAAGGGCTGGAGCAGAGCCAAAAAGCTCGCTCTGATCCGAGAAGATTGAAGACTAATCTCCACATTGGCGCGCCCAAAATTAAAGTAGAGCCCTTCGACAAGCTCAGGGCGAACGGAGTTTTTGTTTGACGATTGATCCCGAATCCCCACGCTGCGGCGTCATCGCCATAGTCGGCGCCCCCAACGCGGGTAAATCCACGCTGGTCAACGCCCTGGTCGGCCAAAAGGTCGCGATCACCAGTCCCAAGGCGCAGACGACTCGAACCCGCGTCATGGGCGTCGCTATCGAAGGCGACACGCAGATCGTCTTGGTCGACACACCCGGCATCTTCGCACCCAAGCGCCGCCTTGATCGCGCCATGGTTCAGGCCGCATGGGGCGGCGCGCAAGGCGCTGACCTGATCGCATTGATCGTCGATGGGAAGGCGGGCCTCGGTTCAAAGATGGAGCCGATCATCGAAGCGCTGATACATCGGCCCGAACGCAAATGGCTGATCCTCAACAAGGTCGATATCGCCATCAAGGAGAAGCTGCTGGTCCACACCCAGAAGCTTTACGAACGGATTGGCTTCGAAGAGACATTCTTCATCAGCGCCGCGACCGGCGACGGTCTCGCTGAACTCAAGACCGCCTTCGCCAGTGCTATGCCCGAAGGCCCCTGGCACTTCCCCGAAGATCAGGTCTCCGACGCAACCGACCGCATGCTGGCCGCCGAAATCACCCGCGAGCAGCTTTATCACCAGCTTCACGCCGAACTGCCTTACGCGGCTGCAGTCGATACGGAACAGTATAAGGAACGCGAGGATGGCTCGGTCGAAATCCATCAGCAGATCCTTGTCGGCCGTTCCAGCCAGCGTGCCATCGTGCTCGGCAAGGGCGGTCAGCGGCTCAAGGAAATCGGTTCAAAGGCTCGGGCCGAACTGGCGCAGCTGCTGGGCGTCAAGGTCCACCTCTACCTCCACGTCAAGGTGAAGGAAGATTGGGAAGACGACCGCTTCATCTACCGCGACATCGGGTTGGATTGGGTGGAGTAGTCTTGCAGCCACGTGCTCCTGCGCAGGCAGGAGCACGCTGCTTATTCCGGTGGCGGATTACTCCGCCGCCGCCTTCTTCTTAGCCGGAGCCTTCTTCGCCGCTGGCTTTTTAGCCACAGCTTTCTTGGCCGGGGCCTTCTTTTTCCCCTTCTTCGCAGGCGCCGCAGCCGCCCGCGCATCGATCAACTGCGCCGCTTCCTCCAGCGTCAATGCATCCTGCTCGATCGTCTTGGGCAAGGTCGCATTGGTCGTGCCGTCGGTTACATACGGACCATAGCGCCCCGCCATCAGCTTGATCTCGGCCTCGGTACGCGGATGCTTGCCCAGCACCTTGAGCGGATCACGCGACGCACCACCACGCGGCCCCTTGTTCGCCGCGTCCGCCAACTTGGCGACAGCGCTGTTCATCCCCACCTCGAAAATCTCGGCGGTGGAGGACAGCCGACCATATTTGCCGTCATGCAGCAGATAAGGCCCAAAGCGTCCGATATTCGCGACGATCGGCTTGCCCGTTTCCGGATGCAGCCCGACCTCACGCGGCAGGCTCAATAGCTTCACCGCCCAATCCAGAGTCATCTCGCCATCGGGCAGGTCCTTGGGGATGGAGCCGCGCTTGGCCTCCTTGCCCTCGCCCATTTCGATATAGGGACCAAAGCGCCCGGACTTGCGCACGATATCCTGCCCGGTTTCGGGATGCTGCCCCAGCACCTCCGGCCCCTTGTCATCACCGCCATCGCTGCCGCCCGGTTGCCCGAACTTGCGCGTAAATTTGCACTCCGGATAGTTGGAGCAGGCGATGAACGCGCCAAACCGGCCGCCACGCAATGCCAGCTGTCCGTCGCCACATATCGGGCAGGCACGCGGGTTGCTGCCATCAGCCTTGGGCGGGAACAGCATCGGCTCCAGGAACTTGTCCAGTTCCGCCGTGATGTCCGACGGCTTCTGCTCCATCACTTCCGCCGTCTTCGGCTTGAAGTCGCGCCAGAAGGCCTCCAAAACGGCCTGCCATTGCGCCCGGCCGCCAGAAATTTCGTCCAGCTCGTCCTCAAGGCCCGCCGTGAAGTCGTAGCTGACATAACGTTCGAAGAAGCGCTCCAAGAACGCCGTCACCAGCCGCCCGCTCTCCTCGGCGAAGAAGCGGTTCTTCTCCACCCGCACATAGTCGCGGTCCTTGAGAACCTGCAGAGTCGAGGCATAGGTGGAAGGCCGCCCGATGCCCAACTCCTCCAGCTTCTTGACCAGCGACGCTTCCGAATAGCGCGGCGGCGGCTGGGTGAAATGCTGCTCGGCCGTCACCTTCTTCTTGGCAGGCGCGTCGCCCGCCACGAGACGCGGCAGCAGCTTGCTGTCATCATCCTCGGCATCGTCGCGCCCTTCTTCGTAGAGCGCGAGGAAGCCCGGAAAGATCACAACCTGACCTGTCGCGCGCAGCGCATGCTGCCCCGTGCCATCGACCAGATCGATCACCGTCCGCTCCAGCCGCGCCGAAGCCATCTGGCTCGCCAGCGCGCGCTTGAAGATCAGGTCATAGAGCCGCGCATGATCGCCCGATCCAACCTTGTCGCGATTAAATTCGGTCGGGCGAATGGCTTCGTGCGCTTCCTGCGCATTCTTGGCCTTGGTCTGATATTGGCGCGGTTTCTCCGGTAGGTAACCGCCGTCATAACGCTCCGCAATCGCCTTGCGCGCGGCGGAGATGGCGCTGCCGTCCATCTGCACGCCGTCGGTACGCATATAGGTGATCGCGCCGTCCTCATAGAGCTGCTGCGCGATCCGCATCGTATGGCTGGCGGAGAAACCAAGCTTGCGCGCGGCCTCTTGCTGCAAAGTCGATGTCGTGAACGGCGCGGGAGGATTGCGCGAAACGGGCTTGGTCTCGACCTTCTCGACGGTGAAGCGCCCGGCCTCCACGTCCGCCTTCGCGGCCATGGCGTCGCCTTCCTTGCCGATGGTCAGCCGGTCAATCTTCTCGCCCTTCCAACGCACCAGCCGTGCGGTGAAGCCCTGGCCGCCTTGCTCCATCTCGGCCGCGACCGACCAATATTCCTGAGCGACGAAGCTCTCAATCTCACGCTCACGTTCAACCACCAGACGCAGCGCCACCGACTGCACGCGTCCGGCGGATTTCGCCCCCGGCAGCTTACGCCACAATACCGGCGACAGCGTGAAGCCCACCAGATAGTCCAGCGCCCGCCGCGCCCGATAGGCGTCGATCAGATCTTCATCCAGCGCTCGCGGCTTCGCCATCGCATCCAGCACTGCCGCCTTGGTGATCGCGTTAAAGGTCACCCGGTCCACGGTCGCAGGCAGCGCCTTCTTCGCGCGCAGCACTTCCTGCACATGCCAACTGATCGCTTCCCCTTCGCGATCAGGGTCAGTCGCGAGAATCAATCGGGTCGCCTTCTTGGCCTCATCTGTGATGGCCTTGAGCTGCTTGCCCTTGTCGCCATAATTCTCCCACTGCATGGCAAAGCCCGCGTCGGGGTCCACCGACCCGTCCTTCGGCGGCAAGTCGCGGATATGGCCATAGCTGGCGAGGACGTGGAAATCGCCGCCCAGATATTTCTCGATGGTCTTCGCCTTGGCTGGCGATTCAACGATGACAAGCTGCATTAATGCCCCGGTTTTTGAGTTCTCTCACGTACACGCGCGAGTCTGGAAGGCGGTGGCACCCCGCGTCAAGAGCGTCACGACAGGCTTACCTTGCCGCCCGCACGACGTTCCAGCCGCCCTGCCAATTCCAGCTCCAGCAGCACGGTCTGAACAATGGCTGGGGAAAGGCCGGATAGACGAATAACCTCGTCCACGGGCACCGGCGCATGGCCCAGCAGTCCCAGAACGACCTCCCGCTCCTGCCCCGCCACATCGGACGAAACCGGCGCGCCGCTAAAGTCGAGCCGCCCCTGCCGCACCATGCGCGCGTCAATGCCTCCAATTGCCTCGATCACATCCGCGCCATTCTGCACCAGCGTCGCGCCTTCGCGGATCAGGTGATTGCAACCTTGCGCCCGTGGATCGGCTGGCGATCCCGGCACCGCCATGACCTCCCGCCCGGCCTCGACAGCCAAGCGCGCCGTGATGAGCGATCCCGATTTGGGCGCCGCTTCCACGACCACCGTCCCTGCGGCCAGTCCAGCAATGATGCGATTACGCGCCGGAAAGTGACGCGCGAGCGGCTGCGTACCGGGAGGATGCTCCGTAACCAGCAAACCCTCACTCGCGACCTGCTCCTGCAAGTCGCCATTTTCTGGCGGAAACACGACATCGATGCCGCAGGCGATAACCGCGATCGTTCCGGTTCCCACCGACCCTTGATGCGCGGCCGTATCGATACCCCTCGCAAGGCCCGACACCACCACCGCGCCCTGCTGTCCCAATTCCTGCGCCAGCGTCCGCGCGAAACGGCAAGCGGCGGCAGAAGCATTTCGCGCACCCACCATGGCCACGCATTGCCGCCCCGCCAGTCCCACATCGCCGCGCACAATCAACGCAGGCGGCGAACCATCCATCTGCTCCAGCAAAAACGGATAATCCTGATCCCCCATCAGCAGGTAGCGCGCGCCAAGCGCCCGGCTGCGGGCAATCTCCTGCTCAACAGCGCCTGCGTCCGCCACTGCCGCCTTCCCGCCGCCTCTTGCGGCAAGCTCCGGCACCGCCCGCAAAGCATCTCCCGCCTTTCCGAAGCGCGCCATCAACTGCCGGAAAGTAACCGGCCCGATGCGGGGCGAACGGATCAGGCGGAGGCGATCGAACCGCTCCTGCTCACTCACTCTCTGGCAGCCCCGATCTTGGGTTCGGTCCCCTTCGCAAGCCGCGCGATATTGGCCCGGTGCCGCCACAACAGGATCAGCGTCATTGCCAACGCTACAGGAACCAGATCAAACCGCCCCATGAACCACAACGCGACCGGGGCGCTAATCCCCGCCGCCATGCCTCCGACTGAAGACCATTTCGTCCCGAACAGCGCCCCCAGCCATACAAGCGCAAACACTATTCCCGCAGGCCAGTGCAGCGCGGTCACCACGCCCATCATCGTCGCTACGCCCTTGCCACCCGCAAAGCGCAGCCACACAGGATAGCAATGCCCGATAAAGGCCATCGCGCCCGCCATCGGTCCGCCATTGTCGATCAACGCCGCGCCGATCAGTACGGCCGCCGCGCCTTTCAGCAGGTCGAGCAACAAGGTCGCCGCCGCAAGCCCTTTGCGCCCCGTCCGCAACACATTGGTCGCGCCGATATTGCCCGACCCGATCTGCCGCAAATCTCCGGCACCTGTGATGCGCGTCAACAGGAGGCCAAAGGGTATGGAGCCCAGCAGATAGGATATCAGCAGGACGAATGCGGGAAGTAGCCAGGGAGGGTTCATGATCTCGCCGAAATGATTGCGGCGCGACCATAGCGTTGCCGCCGCGGGGGGCAAGCTTTGCATTGACGCACACGCCGACGGTTGCTCCGAAATATTGACAGCCTCATCCTCACCCGCGACATGTGCGCCATAATGAAGGTCGCTCCATCAGCCCCCCTGCTCTTCTTCGATTCCGGCGTTGGCGGGCTCTCCATCCTCGCGCCAGCACGCTCAGCGTTGCCCAACGCCCCTATCGTCTATGCCGCCGACAGCGCAGGCTTCCCCTATGGAACGAAGGGCGAGGCGGAGATCGCCGCCCGCGTGCCCGCGCTGCTCGGCCGCTTGGTCGAACGCTTCCGCCCCCGCCTTGCCGTGATCGCCTGCAACACCGCCTCGACCATCGCGCTGTCCGCTGTCCGCGCCGCGCTGGACATCCCCGTCGTCGGCACCGTCCCCGCGATCAAACCAGCCGCGCTTCTTTCCAAAAGTCGCGTATTCGGCGTGCTAGGCACCGACGCCACCGTGCGCCAGCCTTATGTCGATCGCCTCACCGCCGAGTTCGGAGCAGACTGCACCGTCCTGCGTCACGGTTCTGCCGCCCTTGTCCAGCTGGCCGAAGCCAAGCTGCGTGGCGAGCCTTTGAACCCCGCTATCGCCCGCGACGCTCTTGCTGGCCTTCTCGATCAGCCCGGCGGCGACCTTATGGACACGGTGGTGCTCGCCTGCACGCACTTCCCGCTGGTGGAGGCGGAACTCGCGGCCGCCGCGCCCAGGCCCCTCACCTTCGTCCACGGCGGGGAGGGCATCGCGCGCCGCATCGCCTACCTGACCCAAGGACAGGGCTGGCCAGCCTCCCCCCCGTCCGGAAAAGCCGTGTTCACGCGCCTCGACAATAGCGTCGCGACGCTCGCCCCGGCGCTGGCTGACTTCGGCCTTACCCAGATGGAAGCGCTTTGAGGGGTGAGACCTTTGGTCCACTCCCAATTTCCTCTATCATCGTGATAGGTATTTCTCCCTAACGCTGCGAACGGTTATCGCTGGTAATGACGCGCGGCAGCAGGTAAACGCCCGCAAGAGGGGAATGCGGGCCACTAAGGGACTAGGGCGTTACGTGAACTACAAGCATATCTTCGCGCAGGCGATCGACCGGCTTCACAGCGAAGGCCGCTACCGCGTGTTCATCGATATTCTGCGGAACAAGGGTGCCTTCCCTAACGCCCGCTGCTTCCACGGCCATAATGGCCCGAAGCCCATCACCGTCTGGTGCTCCAACGACTATCTCGCCATGGGGCAACACCCCAAGGTCGTAGCCGCGATGGAAGAGGCGCTGCACGATGTGGGCGCAGGCTCCGGCGGCACCCGCAACATCGGCGGCAACACCCATTATCATGTCGATCTGGAGGCTGAACTGGCCGATCTGCATGGCAAGGAAGCGGCTCTGCTCTTCACGTCCGGCTATGTGTCGAACGAAGCGGCGCTCTCCACCCTCGCCAAGCTGCTGCCCGGTTGCATCGTGTTTTCCGACGAGCTGAACCACGCGTCGATGATCGCGGGCATCCGCAATTCCGGCTGTGAAAAGCGCGTCTTCCGCCACAATGACGTCGATCATTTGCGCGAGCTGCTCGCCGCAGAAGATCCCGACGCTCCCAAGCTGATCGCCTTTGAAAGCGTCTATTCGATGGATGGCGACGTCGCCCCCATCGCCGAAATCTGCGACCTGGCCGACGAGTTCAACGCGCTCACCTATCTGGACGAAGTCCATGCGGTCGGCATGTATGGCGCGCGTGGCGGCGGCATTTCCGAACGTGACGATGTCGCGCATCGCCTGACGATCATCGAAGGCACGCTGGGCAAGGCTTTCGGCGTCATGGGCGGCTATATCACGGCCGATCAGATGATCGTCGATGTGATCCGCAGCTACGCGCCCGGTTTCATCTTCACCACGTCACTTTCGCCCGTCCTCGTCGCGGGCGTCCTCGCGAGCGTCCGCCACCTCAAGCAGTCCAATGAAGAGCGCGAAGGCCAGCAGGTCGCCGCTGCTACGCTCAAGCGTTTGATGGCGGAATCGGGCTTGCCGGTCATGCCGTCCGTCACCCACATCGTCCCGCTGATGGTCGGCGATCCAGTGAAGGCCAAGCGGATCAGCGACATCCTGCTCGCCGAATATGGCGCCTATGTTCAGCCCATCAACTACCCCACCGTCCCGCGCGGCACCGAGCGGCTGCGCTTCACGCCCGGCCCCGCGCATACGGTGGAAATGATGCAGGACCTGGTTCAGGCGCTCGTCGAAATCTGGGATCGGCTGGAGCTGGAACTCAAGAAGGCCGCCTAACCGGACCTCTTGCGGAACAATAGGGGCATTTCCCATCTTCTTGGATGGATATGCCCCATTGGATCGAACCGCACCCCACCGGAATATACGTCCGCCCCGCTGACGCCTGGATCGATCCTTCCCAGCCAGCCGAACGCGCGCTCGTCACCCACGGTCATGCTGATCACGCGCGCGGCGGCCACGGCCATGTCTGGGCGACGCTAGAAACCCTCGCCATCATGGCGCTGCGCTACGGCACGGCGAGCGGGACGCCCGTCGGCTACGGCGAGCATATCCGCATGGGCGGGGTGGACATCTCCTACATTCCCGCAGGCCATGTACTCGGCTCGGCGCAAATCCTGCTTGAACATGCGGGGGAGAGGGTGGTCGTCACCGGGGATTACAAACGCCGCCCCGACCCCACCTGCAAACCGTTCGAACCAGTCCCCTGCGACATCTTCGTAACCGAAGCGACCTTCGGCCTCCCCGTCTTCCGCCACCCTGACACAGGCAGCGAAGTCGACCGCCTGCTCGCCGCCCTCCACGCCCTTCCCGACCGCTGCGTCCTCGTCGGCGCCTATGCACTTGGCAAAGCCCAACGCCTGATCTGCGAAGTCCGCGCGCGCGGCCATCATGACCCCATCTACATCCACGGCGCGATGGAGCGCATGTGCGCGCTCTATCAGGATTTCGGCATCGACCTTGGCGAACTCCGCCCCGCGACGGGCATCCCGGCAAAGGAGATGCGAGGCCACCTCATCGTCTCGCCCCCTTCCGCCCTCAACGACCGCTGGAGCCGCCGCCTGCCCGATCCCATCACCGCCATGGCGTCAGGCTGGATGCGCGTCCGCCAGCGCGCCCGGCAGAAGAATGTCGAACTGCCGCTCGTCATCTCCGACCATGCCGATTGGGACGAACTGACCAGCACCATCCGCGAAGTCGCCCCATCAGAAACCTGGATCACCCACGGCCGCGAGGAAGCCCTGCTCCACTGGTGCATGACCCACCAGATGCGCGCCCGCGCCCTCGAACTGGTCGGCCGCGAAGATGAGGATGAGGGTTGATGATCACCAAACGCCCTCTATCCCCGTTCGCCCTGAGCCTGTCGAAGGGCTTATCTTTCTTGAAGGGAAGTAAAGGGCTTCGACATTCGAACGAGACAAGCGGCTCATTCGGACAGCCCGAACGGACGAGAGGTTTCATTCTATGAGACAATTCTCCCAACTCCTCGACGGCCTCGTCTACACCCGCTCCCGCAACGGCAAGCTGGACCTCATCGCCCGCTACATGCGCGAAGCCCCTGACCCCGATCGAGGCTGGGCGCTCGCCGCCCTAACCGGCAATCTCGACATAAAAGCCGTCAAAGCCTCAGCCATCGGCGAAATGATCCGCGCCCGCACCGACCCGGTCCTCTACGAAATGAGCCGCGACTATGTCGGCGACCTTGCCGAAACCGTAGCCCTCCTCTGGCCCAAGCGCGAAGACCAGCCCGCCGAAATAGACGACGCCACCCTCACCCTCTCCGCCGTAGTCGATCGCCTCCACAACGTCAGCCGCGCCGCCGCCCCCGATACACTCGCGCAAATGATGGACCACCTGGACGCCTCCGGCCGCTTCGCCCTCCTGAAACTCGCCACCGGAGGCCTGCGCGTCGGCATCTCCGCCCGCCTCGCCAAGACCGGCTTCGCCCACGCCTTCGACCTGGACGTCGATGATGTGGAGGAATGCTGGCACGCCCTCTCCCCGCCCTACACCGCCCTGTTCGACTGGGCCGAGGGCAGGTCCGGTCGCCCCGACCCCGCAGGCACACCCTTCTTCCGCCCCTTCATGCTCGCCCACCCGCTCGAAGCCGACAGCGTGGACCTGACCCACTATGCCGCCGAATGGAAATGGGACGGCATCCGCATCCAGATCGTCGGCACGGGCGAGCAGACCCGCCTCTACAGCCGCGCCGGAGACGACATCACCGGCAGCTTCCCCGAAATCGCACAAGCCTTCACCGCCCACGCAGTCCTCGACGGCGAACTCCTCGTCAAAGGCGAATTTCAGGGCGGAGAAGCGGCGAGCTTCAACGCCCTCCAGCAGCGCCTCGGCAGAAAGGCGGTGACGGCGAAAATGATGGCGGATTATCCCGCCTTCGTCCGCCTCTACGACATCCTCCTCCACGCCGACGAAGACCTGCGCCCCCTCCCTTGGGCCGAGCGCCGCCCCCGCCTCGAAACCATCGTCCCGATGTTAAACCCCGACCGCTTCGACATCTCTGCCCTGATCGAAGCCCCCGACTTCGAAACCCTTGGCCAGATCCGTGCAGGCGCCCGCGACGCCGCCATCGAAGGCGTGATGCTCAAGCGCCGCGACAGCCCCTATGTCGCCGGGCGCAAGGCCGCGCTCTGGTACAAATGGAAACGCGATCCCCTGACCGCCGACTGCGTGATGATGTACGCCCAGCGCGGCCACGGCAAACGCTCGTCCTTCTATTCGGACTACACCTTCGGCTGCTGGACCGAGGAAGGCGAACTGCTCCCCGTCGGCAAAGCCTATAGCGGCTTCACCGACGAGGAACTGAAGTGGCTAGACCGCTTCGTGCGCACGAACACGGTCAACCGCTTCGGCCCCGTGCGCGAGGTGGAAAAGTCACTGGTGCTGGAAGTCGCCTTCGACAGCATCCACGACAGCAAGCGGCACAAATCGGGGCTGGCGATGCGCTTCCCAAGGATCGCGCGGATTAGGCGGGATAAGCCTGCTGGGGAGGCGGATACTGTGGAGGGGTTGCGGCGGTTGGTGAGTTGATCCTATCTACATTTGAACGAGCGGTTGATCCGCTGATGGCCTGAGCAAATCGTCAAGCTTTCCCCAATGATGAGTTCGAGCCATTTCTAATATTTCTGTTGTTATGTGCTCACGCGCCATCTCCGTTACCCAATCCGGCACGTGAGGAAAGGCTTCCATGGTACCGAATATATCGGCAAGCATGGCGTCCGGGGAGATCGAATTAAGCCTTTCCACATTCGGTTGTATGAAACGCTTGATAATTGGCTTTGCCCGGACTTCACAATGTATAAATAGATCGCGCAACAACGGCGTGGGTGCAGAATAACTTCGAACACCTTTGCGATCTTTAACCGTAGGCGGAGATACCGCCCAAACACATCCACTTATTTGAGTGCCTCCATTTGTGGGATCTACACCTCTATGAACCACTCCGTTTCTAAGTTCGCGTACATAGCCAAGGATGTCAGACCCCGACAGCGATGGAGTCTTCAAACCATCCAGCAATTCGCTATTAAAAGGCTCACCGCACCATTCAGCAACCATGTCGATCGCCGACATCAAGTTAGTTAGGTAAAGCGAATAATGCATCCGCATTTGAAACGAATCAGCGGGAGGATGAAAATTCTCGATTTCCCTAACTGAGAGCGACATGCATTCAAGATGCCAAACCAAGCCGTGAAGGGAATCGATACTATTCATGCGAGTGCCGCTCGGAAAAGGTGCTTCGCCTTTTAGCTCGCCTCCGCTAGCCTGCAAGCTTAGGAGAACGGATAATGCCCTACACCGGAAGCTGCCACTGCGGCGCAGTCACCTACACCGTAGCCGCCGACGCCCCGACCGAAGCCATGTCCTGCAACTGCTCCCATTGCAGCCGCAAGGGCTTCCTCCTCACCTTTGTCCCCGCCGACCAGTTCACCCTCGACAGCGGCGAGGACAAGCTGACCGACTATCAATTCTACAAGCACAAGATCACGCACCGCTTCTGCAATATCTGCGGCACGCAATCCTTCGCTGAGGGCGATTCCCCCGAAGGCCCGACCCGCGCCATCAACCTGCGCTGCGTGCCCTCGGTCGATATCGACGCGCTCAAGATCAAGAAGGTCGATGGCGCCAGCTTCTAGGACGGACCGCGCGCACCGCATTTCTGCTCGCGCGGAGGCGCATGAAGGGAAGGCCTAAGCCTTCTTCCTGCCCCGCGGCGGCTTCGCCTCATTCAGCGCAACCGCCGCAAGCACCAGCGCCTTGAACGCCTCCGCATCGATATCCTCACCCTCGCGGATATCGATCGCGCGCCTGACATTGCCCTCAAGACTCGCGTTGAACAGCCCCGCCGGGTCATCCAGCGAAGCCCCCTTGGCAAAGGTCAGCTTCACCACCGCCTTGTAAGTCTCGCCCGTGCAGATGATCCCGGCATGGCTCCAGGTTGGAACGCCGCGCCATTTCCATTCCTCGACAACCGCCGGATCAGCCTCCCTGATCAGCCCCCGGACCCGCGCCAGCATCGCGCCCCGCCAGTCGCCAAGTTCCGCGATCCGCGCGTCGATCAGTGCGGAAGCCTGCTGCTCATCGCTCATCCGTTCGGCCCATCCCTCGATGAAGGTTCCTGCTTCTGCCAGACTGACTTTGCGCTGTCACGCGTAGCCCCTATATGAGCGCTTTCGCGCAAAGGGCGCGCTTCACCTATGGAGCAGTGGAATTGAGCAAGGTTCTGGTCATCGGCGCAGGCGGCGTCGGGTCTGTCGCAGTTCACAAGATGGCGATGAATTCTGACATTTTCAGCCATATCACGCTCGCCAGCCGCCGCATCGTCAGCTGCGAAAAGGTCGCCGAATCGGTGAAGGCGCGCACCGGCGTCACCATCGACGTGGCGCAGGTTGACGCCGACAATGTCGCGGAAACCATTGCGCTCATCGAAAAGGTCCAGCCCAAGCTCGTCGTCAATCTGGCCCTGCCCTATCAGGACCTGGCGATCATGGACGCCTGCCTCGCGACCAAGACCGATTATCTCGACACCGCCAATTACGAACCGCGCGACACGCCCAAGTTCGAATATGGCTGGCAGTGGGCCTATCAGGACCATTTCAAGGAGGCGGGCATCATGGCGCTGCTGGGTTCGGGCTTCGACCCCGGCGTCACCAGCGTCTTCGCCAGCTACATCAAGAAGCATCTGCTCGACCGGATCGACACGCTCGACATTCTGGACTGCAATGGCGGCGACCACGGCCAGCATTTCGCCACCAACTTCAACCCGGAAATCAACATCCGCGAAGTGACCGCACCCTCGCGCCATTGGGAAGGCGGCAAGTGGGTCGAAGGCCCGGCGCTCAAGCACAAGCAGGCGTTCAATTTCGATCAGGTCGGCGAAAAGAATATGTACCTCATGTATCATGAGGAACTGGAATCACTCGCCAAATTCTACCCGGAAATCAAACGTATCCGCTTCTGGATGACCTTCGGCGATGCCTATCTCAAGCATCTCGAAGTCCTCCAGAATGTCGGCATGACCCGCATCGATCCGGTGACCTACAACGGGCAGGAAATCATCCCGCTCCAGTTCCTGAAAGCCGTTCTCCCCGAACCGTCGAGCCTCGGCTCCACGACCAAGGGCAAGACCAACATCGGCGACATCGCCACCGGCCTGAAGGACGGCAAGCAAAAGACCTTCTATGTCCTCAACATCTGCGACCATGAGGACGCCTATGCCGAAACCGGCAATCAGGCGGTCAGCTACACCACCGGCGTCCCCGCGATGATCGGCGCTGCTATGATGCTGACCGGCGCATGGAAGGGCGAAGGCGTGTTCAACATCGAACAGTTCGATCCCGACCCCTTCATGGACATGCTGAACAAGCATGGCCTGCCTTGGCAGGTAAAGGAACTGGACAAGCCGCTGGACTTCTGACGGTCCCGTAAGGGATCGTCACCCCGGACTTGATCCGGGGTCTCGTGCCGTCACGCCGTGCCCGACCACCTGAGATCCCAGCCTGCGCTGGGATGACGGAGTATTGAACATGGAAACCAAAGCCGGCGACCCCGCCGCCTTCGCGCATTTCGACTTGCACCGCGTCCCCTCACCCGCCTTTGTGGTGGATGAGGCCGCGATCCGCCGGAACCTCGCCATCCTGCGCGACATAGGCGATCGCGCGGGCATCAAGGTGCTGGGCGCGCTCAAGGCCTTCTCCATGTGGTCCCTCGGCCCCGTAGTCGCCGAATATCTCGACGGCGTCTGCGCGTCCGGTATCTACGAAGCCCGCCTCGGCCGCGAAGAATATGGCGGCGAGGTCGCGACCTACTGCGCCGCCTATAAGCCGGACGATCTGGCGGCGATCCTCAAAATCTCCGACCACGTCATCTTCAACAGCCTCGGCCAGATCGAGCGGCTGAAACCAATCATCGACAATGCCAGAATGAACGGTGTGAACTTCGACATCGGTCTGCGCATAAATCCCCTCCACGCCGAGGGAGAAGTACCCAAATATGACCCCTCACAGCCCCACAGCCGCCTGGGTTTTCCGATCGACCAGCTACGTCCGGAACATCTCGAAGGCGTCGATGGCCTACACGTCCACAATCTCTGCGAGCAGGATTTCCTGCCCCTCGAACGCACATGGGCAGCCATCGAATCCCGCATCATGCCGCATGTGGGCGGTCTCAAATGGCTGAATTTTGGCGGTGGCCATCATGTCACCCGCGCCGACTATCAGATCGACGATCTGATCGCCTTTCTCCAGCGGATCAAGGCGCAGACCGGACTTGAACTCTATATCGAACCTGGCGAGGCAATGGCCCTCGATGCCGGAATCCTGATCGGCGAAATCCTGGACGTCATCGACAATGGGATGCCCGTCGCCATCACCGACATTTCAGCCACCTGCCACATGCCTGACGTCATAGAGGCGCCCTATCGCCCCGCCATGCTGCATGAAGAGGCGGACGGTCCCGCCACGCGACTCGGCGGCCCTTCCTGCCTGGCTGGCGACATCATCGGCGACTATCGAGTCCCCGGCGGCGCGACTCCGGGACGGCGCATCGCCTTCCTCGACCAAGCCCACTACTCGATGGTAAAGACCAACACCTTCAACGGTGTACCGCTCCCGTCTATCTGGCTGTGGAACTCGCACACCGACGAACTCAAGCAAATCCGCCAGTTTTCATACGAGGATTTTAAGTCCCGTCTCTCCTGACGCACGCTTCATGCCCGCCCGCGCAACAAAATTTACGCATGCGCTTTACAGGGGGGACCCCTACGCATATATCGCCGTTCCGCTGCCCCATGGGACTTCCACCGCAAGGCAGCTTTTAATGCCCTGAACTACACTGGAGGTCCCTTGAGTTGCACAAGCACCATAGCGCGCTGGGGGTAGCGACCGCCCTCAAACCGGCAGCACCGGTAACGCTGATCCGCCCGCAGGCTGCGGCCCGCGCCGCCCGATTCTTCGATGAGAAGTTTCCGGGGCGCTCGCTTTACGCTGTAAAGGCTAATCCCTCGCCGGACTTGCTCCGGACTTTGTGGGACAGCGGAATCACGCATTATGACGTTGCGTCCATCGCCGAGGTTCGCCTCGTCGCGGAAACGCTGCCGCAAGCGAAGCTGTGCTTCATGCACCCCGTCAAGGCTGAAGAAGCCATTGCGGAGGCTTATCATGTTCATGGCGTGCGCACCTTCTCGCTCGACACGATCGACGAGCTGGAAAAGATTGTGCGTGCCACCGACGACGCCACGGACCTTGAACTCTGCGTTCGCCTGCGCGTCTCGTCCGAACATTCGGAACTGAGCCTGGCGTCCAAGTTCGGCGCGGAACTCGGCGAAACCCGCGAACTGCTGATGGCCACCCGTCAGGCTGCTGATGCGCTCGGCATCTGCTTCCATGTGGGTAGCCAGGCGATGAGCCCGCAAGCCTATAGCGACGCGATCGAACGCGTCCGCGCGGCGATCGTCGATGCGGCGGTTACGGTCGACATCATCGACGTAGGTGGCGGCTTCCCGTCCGTTTATCCCGGCATGGAACCGCCTGCGCTGGAAGCTTATTTCGACGCTATCTATCGCGGCTTTGAGAGCCTGCCGATCAGCTATTCCGCCGAACTGTGGTGCGAGCCTGGCCGCGCGCTTTCGGCCGAATATAGCTCCATCATCGTGCGGGTAGAGCGTCGTCGCGGCACCGAACTCTACATCAACGATGGTGCCTATGGCGCGCTGTTCGACGCTGCGCATATCGGCTGGCGTTTCCCAGTCGCCCTGCTGCGCGAGGATGAGAGCGAGGCGGATTTGACCGGCTTCTCCTTCTACGGCCCGACCTGCGACGACATGGATCACATGGTGGGCCCGTTCATGCTGCCCGACGATGTGGCTGCGGGCGACTATATCGAGATCGGCATGCTCGGCGCATATGGCGCGGCGATGCGCACCGGGTTCAACGGCTTCACATCAGAAGCGGTCATTGAGGTGGAGGACGAGCCTATGGCCAGCCTCTACGCCGATCCGGTTCCGGCACGCCGTCGCGCAACTGTCATCAAGCTGGGCTAAAAGGCTCAAGCTCCCCTTTGGAGAGGGTGCCTGTCCCTCGCCGCAAATATGTGGCGAGGGATTTTCTTTATGGTCGGCGAAAGACCGCCGCCAGTTCGACATGGGTCGACCATCGGAACTGGCCGACCGGCTTCACCTTGTCCAAAACATATCCGCTCGCCACAAGATGCGCCGCATCGCGGGCAAAGCTCGCCGGGTTGCACGAAACATAGGCGATAACCGGCACTGTTGACGCCGCCAACTGCATCACCTGCTCCCGCGCGCCCGCCCGGGGCGGATCGATTACCACCGCTGCAAACCGGTTCAATTCTTCAGGAACCAGCGGACGCCTGAACAGATCGCGATGGTCGGCAACCATGCGCCGTTGAGCGCGATTGGCCGCCAGTTTGAGCGACAGCACCAGATCGCGCGCGCCTTCGGCCGCATATACCGGACACTCCTTACCGACCCCCAGCGCGAATGTGCCAAGCCCGCTAAAAAGATCGGCAACCGCACCGCCTGCAGGCAGAGCCTGTCTCACGACCTGGAGCAAAGCTGCTTCCCCATCCGGCGTGGCCTGAAGAAAGGCGAAGGGAGGGAAGGGTACGGCAACGCCACCAAATGTCATCGTGCCCGGCTCAGGCTCCCAGCGCGTTAGCTGGCCATCGCCTTCATCGATCGTCAATCGCGCCAAGCTGTGAACAGCAGCAAAGTCACGCAACGCCTCGTCCGCCGCCAAGCCCGAAACCTGAACATTCTCCAGAAGCAGGTCCACGCCCTGATCGATGAGGGACATGCGAACATGCGCGGCCCGCCTATCCGGCAAGATCAGGGGCAGCAACGCTCTCAGCGGCTCGATCAGGGCAAAAAGCCGAGGCTCCAATATCTCGCACATCGCAAGATCGATCAGCTTGTGACTACCCGATTCAGCAAAACCGATGGCGATCCGCCGCCCCTCCCGAACGGCCCGTAAGGATGTCCGGCGCCGTGTCCTGCGCGGCGACAGATGAGGCGGCAACAATGATCCAGCCGCCAGCGGCAGGCCCTGCCCCATCAAGGCGCCGGTCACGCGCCCCGTGACGAACTCAGCGAGGCTTTGTTCATCGACATGCTGCAGTTCGCACCCACCACAGGCGGGGAAATGAATACAGGGCGCTTCAACATGATGGGGACCAGTTGAAAGACTGCCATCGGCCGCCAGCCTGTCTCCCGGCGCTGCAAGCGGCACGTGCCTCCCATCGGCGGTTACGCCATCGCCCTTTGCGGCGATGCGAATTACAAGATCATTGTCGATGTCGGTCACAGGCGGGAGGCGATAGCCGCTGGCAACCGGGTGATCAAATCATCCGCGACAAACGCCGCTCCTGCACGTCTCGCTGCCTCGCCATGAAGCCAGACGGCTTCGCTCGCCGCGCGAAACGGGTCACCCCCAACCGCCAGCCGTCCGGCAGCCAGGCCCGCCAGAACATCCCCCGTTCCGGCTGTCGATAGCCAGGATGACCCGCCGGTTGCTACAGCAGCGCGGCCATCGGGTGCCGCGATGATGCTATCCGGTCCTTTGAGGATCACTATGGCCCCCGTGCGCCGTGCCGCTTCAGCCGCACGATCAATCTTGCTGCCGGGCAGATCGCCAAACAGCCGCACGAACTCTCCCTCATGTGGGGTCAGGATCGACGAAGGCGGAACTGGCCCTACCCGCCCCGTTGCCAACAATGTTAGCCCGTCAGCGTCGAGCACCAGTGGATGACCGCATTGCAGCACTGCTTTCAAACGATCGGCTGCATGCTCATCATGGCCCAAGCCAGGCCCGACCAGCACCGCCGCAAACCTCTCGTCCTGAAGTTGCGCCTTTACCTGATCAGGCTCGTCAGACCGCAACGTCACGATGGCGTCCACAGTGGAAGAAGCTGTGTCCATGACCAGATGACGAACCATGCCTGCGCCGGAGCGCGCCGCAGCCTCGGCAGCAAGCCGCCCTGCCCCCGCCATGCTGCCGCCCACTATGGCGACCAGTCCACGGCTATATTTATGATCTGTTGCTCCCGGCGCTGTCAGGCGAGGCGGAGCAAGCCTATGAACGGCTCCGTCATCTCCCACGCCAATGTCCGCACAAGTCAGCCGCTTGAACGTACCGGCCGCAGGATGCAGCACATGAGCAGGCTTGAGCGCCCCCAGCGCAATGCAAACGTCGAATTGCGGCACCGGGGACAGCAGTGCCCCACTGTTCGTATCGACCCCGCTCGGCAGATCGATGGTGTAGCTGAGACCGGCTCGCTCCGTGAGGCTGTTCAGCCGTTCGGCAACAACCGTATCCAGCCCACGCGAAAGCCCCGTGCCGAATAGAGCATCGACCATTTGGGTTGCCGAACCCGCGTCATTGAGGGACTCGATCGGCCCATTCCATGCTGCCCGTGCACGGCGGCTCGAATCCGTGCGGCTCTCCCCCAATGCGGCGACACGGACCGGCACGCCCCGCGCCCGCAACAAACGGGCAACGACAAAGCCATCGCCGCCATTATTACCTGGACCACACAGCACCAGAAGGTCCCGCCGACCGCCCGCGCGCCAGATGACCTCTGCCGCCGCAGCCCCCGCGCGCTCCATGAGTTCATATTCTGGGATACCACTAGCGAACACGGCCTGTTCGGCTTGCCGCATCTCGGCGGCGGTCAGGATGGACGTCCCGATCATGGCATAGTTGCCGGAGTAACAGTCGCTGGCAGTCTGTAATGATCCTGGCCCGCGCTTACTTCGATAACAGCGTCGCTAATTACGGCGATCTTCGCGGACTCCGCACCATCAGCCGATGCCAGACCCCGCCTGTCGTCCAGAATATGAAAACGGCGGAACCCACCATCCGGGTGGCGGATGATTAGAAGCTCTCCGTCCTGCTCGACCGCGCAAATGCGCGCCCATTTGGCGTCGGCACCGATCGCGCAGTCCGCAAGAGCCCTCTTTTCCGATGCAGAGTTCGCAAAGGGGCTCTGCGCCCCTTCGCCCTGATCACAGCCTGCCAGAGCGAGGCACAGGAGCCCCGCCCCGGCGATCTGTTCAGATATCCGCATAGACATGGGTTTCGGTCTTCGCTCCGGGATGCGTCACTGCCCCCTTGTAAGCCGGTCCCACATTCTGTGCATAGCGCCAGAGCGCGCCTGACTGATAATCATTCTGGCGAGGCTTCCAGTTCTTTTGCCGCTCAGCCAACACGGACTCGGAAACCTTGAGGTCGATCGTGCCTGCTTCGGCGTCGATAGCGATGAGGTCGCCATTCTCGACCAGCGCGATCGGACCACCCTCGGCAGCTTCCGGCCCCACATGCCCAATGCAGAAGCCGCGCGTCGCGCCGGAGAAGCGCCCATCGGTGATCAACGCCACCTTCTCGCCCATGCCCTGGCCATACAGCGCGGCGGTGGTCGACAGCATCTCGCGCATGCCGGGACCGCCCTTGGGACCTTCGTAACGGATGACGATAACCGATCCTTCGGCGATGTCGCGCGCTTCGACCGCCGCAAAAGCGTCTTCCTCACAATCGAAAACGCGAGCATGCCCTTCGAACTGAAGGCGGTGCATGCCCGCCACCTTCACGATCGCGCCATTGGGAGCAAGCGACCCCTTCAAGCCCACGACGCCGCCGGTCGGCGTGATCGGCGACTTGACGTCATAGATGACCTTCTGGTCAGAATTCCAGGTCACTTCCTCGATATTCTCGGCGATCGTCTTGCCGGTGACGGTCATGCAATCGCCATGCAGCAAGCCGTTGTCGAACAAGGTCTTCATCAGCATGTAGATGCCGCCAGCATCGTACATATCCTTGGCGACATATTTACCGCCGGGCTTGAGGTCAGCGATGTAAGGCGTCGACTTGAAGATTTCCGCCACGTCGAACAGGTCGAAATCGATGCCGCACTCGTTCGCCATAGCGGGCAAATGCAGCGCTCCGTTGGTCGAGCCGCCCGTCGCAGCGACGATGCGGGCCGCATTCTCGAAGGCCTCACGGGTGCAGATATCACGCGGACGTATGTTCTTCGCCAGTAGTTCCATCACTTGACGGCCCGCTGCGACGGCGACCTCTTCGCGGCTCTTGTAGGGAGCAGGCGCCATGTTGCTGTTCGGCAGCGAGAGGCCGATCGCCTCACCCACACAGGCCATGGTGTTCGCCGTATACTGACCGCCGCAAGCGCCGTGTCCGGGGCAAGCCACCTTTTCTAGCGCGATCACATCCTTCAGCGGACAAGCGCCCGCTGCATATTTGCCGACCACCTCGAACACATCGACGACGGTAACGTCGCGATTTTCAAAACGGCCCGGCAGGATCGACCCGCCATAAACGAAGATAGACGGCACATTCAGGCGCAGCATCGCCATCATCATGCCCGGCAACGACTTGTCGCATCCGGCAAAAGTGACGAGAGCGTCATAGCAGTGGCCGCGCACCGAAAGCTCAACCGAATCCGCGATGACTTCGCGGCTCGCCAGCGAGCTCTTCATGCCCTGATGGCCCATCGCGATGCCGTCGGTGACGGTGATGGTGTTGAACCGGCGCGGCATGCCACCTGCCTCATTCACGCCCTGACGGCAGAAGTCCGCCTGCATGTCGAGTGTCGTGTTGCAAGGCGCGCTGTCATTGCCCGCCGACGCAATGCCTACGAAGGGACGGCCAATCTCTTCTTCGGTCAGGCCCATCGCATAATAATAGCTACGATGCGGAGCGCGCTCCGGACCAACCGAGACATGGCGGCTCGGCAGTTTCGACTTGTCGAATGTATGAGACATAAAACCTACCCTTCTTGCGCGCCTCCTTTCCAAAAAGGGACGAGTCACGCAAGGCTATTGCGGCATTGTAGCACGATGGGGCCAATTATGCTGGCGAAGCGGCTTTGCCCGTTGCCGTCGCTCACCAGATCCTGCCGCATCTCGATGCCGAGATAAGGTATGCCATTGGCTTCGGCATGACGGTTCATGGTCGCGTTCAGCAACCGCCCCGAATAGGGCAGCTGATCGCCGACCATCAGGCCAGCCTCCTCCAGCATCGGAATGGCGATGCGGGCCGCACGGTCATCTTCATTGTAAAGCACGCCGATATCCCATGGCCGTTCTGCCGCGGGGTCACTTGCCAACTGCGGGGTAAAGCTGTGCACTGAGAGGATGAAGGGCGACGTCATTTCGTCGAGCAGTCGGCCGATTTGATGATGATAAGGATGATGAAAGCGGATCATCCGGTCGGAAAGGTCCGCATGGCGATTGCCCGGAATGACATGACCATCGCTCATCACGGGCAGTAGGCCCGACGCATCATCCTCGCGATTAAGGTCGATCACAAGCCTGGAAACGCCACCCAATATGGCGGTACATTCCAACTGCTCCGCGAGTAACCGGCTGACCTCGGCCGCTCCGATGTCTATGGCGATATGGTTGCTCAGCAGGGCAGGATCGATACCCAAATCGATGTCGGCAGGCACATGAGCCGACGCATGATCCGCGATGATGAGCAGGTCGAGGGGGCCGCCTTCCACCTGTGTAAATGCCTCGCTCACGCTCCGCCGATCTCCGTTTCCATTACCCACCAGCCGGGTTGCATCGCTGATATTGCCCGCGCAGCCACTGCTCGCTCGCCCGGATCATCGAACAACGCAAAGCAGGTTGCGCCAGACCCCGACATCCGAGCCAGCCTGACACCCACTTGCTCCCGTAGCAGGGAAAGCACGTCGGCAATGACAGGCGCTACGGCGATCGCCGCCGGTTCCAGGTCATTGCGCGCACTTGCGATCACATCGTCGAGGGTCGCAGCGGTTAAGGGGCCTCGATCTAGCCGGTCCCATCGACTGAAGACATCGGCCGTGGAGACGCCGACACCTGGATTGACCAGGAGCATCGCCGTCCCCTCCAAGCCTTTGACATCCAGGGCCTCGAGCACTTCGCCCCGGCCGCGCACCATCTGCGTAACGCTGCTGACGCAGGCTGGCACGTCCGAACCCAGGGACAGGCCGATGCGCTCCAGTTCAGCGCCGGGAAGTCGTGCGTCCCACAACCGGTTCAGCAGTCGCAACGTCGCCGCCGCATCGGCGGAGCCGCCGCCAATGCCCGATGCTACCGGAAGGTTTTTCGTCAGCTTCAACGCAGCGCCGCGCGCTTCACCCAAATAGTCCTGCAGCGCCCGGGCGGCTCTCATGACGAGATTATCGGTGTCGGAGCCCAATGCCTTGCCGAACGGCCCATCCGGCGTCAGGCTGATTTCCTCCCCATGGCCTAGACTTCCGCTGAGGAGGTCTCCGTCCTTCGCAAACACAAACAGGCTTTCCAGCGCATGATAGCCATCCGGCCGCCGATCTCGCACGTGCAGGGCGAGATTCACCTTTGCGAAGGCGGTTTCCAACAACATTGCAGCTTCAGGGCGCGACATATTCTGGCGTCATCCCGGTTTTCGCCTTCGCATGAAGTCGCGCCGCCACTTCTCCTTCCGCGAAGACAGCCGCAGCCCGCCAGGCGTAGCGCGCTTCATAGCGGCGTCCGGCGGCCCATAACGCGTCGCCGAGATGTTCGTTGATGGTCACATCAGCCGGAGCACCTTCCGCCGCACGCTCCAGCACAGGCACAGCCGTTTCCACATCTCCGGTCACGAAATGCGCCCATCCAAGAGAGTCCGTTATGGACGGGTCGTCTGGTTTCAGGGCGCTCGCCTTCTTCAAAAGTTCAAGCGCAGCCGGAACATTCTGTCGCCGCTCGACCTGAGCATAGCCCAAATAGTTCAGCACCGCCGGTTCATTGGGCGCGATCTTCGCAGCGCGCTCCAGGGCTGCACGCGCTTCGTCCCAGCGGCCCGCCTGCTCAAGCGCACTGCCCTGCATCAGCAAGAGAGCCCAAGGCACATTGTCCGCGCCGTAGCGCCCTTCGGCCATCCGGAAAGCGTCAGCAGCCCCGGTGAAATCCTTTGCTTGCGCCAGCAACTGCCCCAGCTTCACCATATGATCCACATCCGCACCCGATGCGTTAGCCAGGGAGCGGGCGAGCGATATTGCTGCCCTGCTATCATCAGACGCCGCGAGTGCGTTGACCATCGCCGCTTGCCGAAGCGACCCAAACCAACCCTTTGGCGCGACCTGGTTCAATTCAGACACAGCCTGGTCCCCGCGCCCGGCCTCGGTCAGCAATTGCGCCAGGGCCAGCCTGCCATCAGCGCCGCCGGGATTGGCGAAGCTGGCGATGCGAGCCAGCCTGATCGCCAGCATACGCGTGCTCTCATCAGATGAAATGTCGGCAGCCAAACGCACAAGCAGCCGGGCAAACCCCTGCGCTGGCGTCAGCGCTCGCCCTGCTTCCCCGACTCCGCGTTTGCGCGCGATATCCTTCCGCGCCAGAGCATAGTCGGCCCGCCCATCAGGAAGCAAAGCCATCGCCTCCGTTCTTGCGCCCCGAGCCGCAAGCTGCGCCGCGAAGGTCAGCCGCATTTCGGCGAGTTCGACCGTGCGCAGCCCGAGCGCGCGATTGATCGCCAGCCTAGCGCCCGCAACGTCTCCACGGCCAAGCGCCTGGAGCGCGAGATGCTCATCAATGTATCGGCGCGCGAGGGAGGCATAACGATCCGCAGGGTCGATCTCGGGCGGCGCAACCCGGTCTTCGCCCACCGCAATCCAGCTGCGGATTATCGGCGCCAGAAAGCCGAAATTGCCTTCAGCCGCGACCCGATCCGTGATCTGACCGGCCGCCTTCCAATCCTTGCGGGTCAAAGCTTCGCCAAGGAACAGGAGCGTCCCGTCCCTCGGCATCAGGCCTTTGGCGTCGAGCAGCCTTGCCGATCGCATGGCCAGAGCCATGTCGCCGCTCATCAAAGCATGCAGGTAGGAACGCCGTGCCACCTCCACACTGTCCGAATCCCCGGCCAGCGCATCGCGATAGCTATTAAGCGCAATGCGCGCCGCTCCATCACTGTCGGCCAACCTGCCCCGCGCATAAGCATGCAGCGCGCTCGACCGATCCACCGATGCGCCAGCAGGGAAAGCCAGCAGCATCGGCAGCAACATCGCAGAGAGCAGGCGCCTACATGTTGGGATAGTTCGGCCCCCCGCCGCCTTCGGGCACGACCCAGTTGATGTTCTGCGTCGGGTCCTTGATGTCACACGTCTTGCAGTGGACACAGTTCTGGGCGTTGATCTGGAATCGGGGATTGCCCTCATCCTGCCCAACCACCTCGTAGACCCCCGCCGGGCAATAGCGCTGCGCCGGTTCGTCATACATGGGGAGGTTGTAGGCGATGGGGATGGACGGGTCCTTCAACTGGAGGTGAACCGGCTGGTCCTCCTCATGATTGGTGTTCGACAGAAACACAGAGGACAGCCGGTCAAAGCTGATTACCCCATCGGGCTTGGGATAGTCGATCTTGTGCCCGATCTCCTTGGGCCAGATCTTTTCATTGTCCGGCTTGTGCTTCATCGTGAAAGGCAGGCCGATCTTGAGCGTGCGCATCCACATATCGACACCCGCCAGCAACGTGCCGATCGTATTGCCGAACTTGGCCAGCAGCGGCTCGGCATTCTTGACCAGCTTCAATTCGTCCGCGATCCAGCTCGACCGCAGGCGATCATCATAGTCGTGCAGGACATCGCGCGAGCGCTCGTTCTGAATCGCCTCAAACGCCGCCTCGGCCGCCAGCATACCGGACTTCATCGCCGTATGCGTGCCCTTGATGCGCGGTACGTTGACGAAGCCTGCCGAGCAGCCAATCAGCGCACCGCCAGGGAACACCAGTTTCGGCACCGACTGCCAGCCACCTTCATTGATCACGCGCGCGCCGTAGGACACGCGGCGCCCGCCTTCCAGATACTGGCGGATCGCCGGATGCTGTTTCCAGCGCTGGAACTCCTCGAAGGGATAGAGGTAGGGGTTACGGTATCCGAGGCCAACCACGAAGCCGATCGCAACCTGCCCGTTTGCCTGATGATAGAGGAAGCCGCCGCCATAGGCATCTGTTAGTGGCCAAGCCTGCGTGTGGATGACCAGGCCCGGCTTGTGCTTGGCGGGATCGATATCCCACAATTCCTTCATGCCCAGGCCATAGACCTGCGGTTCACAATCCTTGTCCAGTTCGAACTGGCGCTTGAGGATCTTGGTCAGGTGGCCGCGCGCGCCTTCCGCGAAGAAGGTATATTTGGCGTGCAGTTCCAGCCCCGGCTGATAATCGCCCTTGCGATTGCCTTCCCGGTCGATACCCATGTCGCCGGTGGCAACGCCTTTTACGCTGCCATCTTCATTGTAGAGAATTTCGGCGGCGGCGAAGCCGGGGAATATTTCGACACCCAGGCCCTCAGCCTGCTCGGCAAGCCAGCGGCACAGATTGCCCAGCGACCCGGTATAGGTCCCCTTGTTGTGCATCCATCGCGGCGTGGCGATGTGGGGCACGGGCAATTTGCCGCGCTTGGTCAGGAACCAGTGCTGGTTATCGCGCACGGGAACCTCGGCAAGCGAACAGCCCATGTCGCGCCAGTCCGGCAGCAATTCATCCAGCGCCTTGGGATCGATCACCGCGCCCGACAGAATATGGGCGCCGATCTCGGACCCTTTTTCCAGAACGCACACCGCCAGTTCCTGACCGGCGTCATTGGCCAGCTGCTTCAGCCTGATCGCCGCGGACAGCCCCGCCGGTCCCCCGCCGACGATGACGATGTCATAGGGCATCGATTCCCGTTCGCTCATAATCCCTCCATCGAGACGGGCCGGATAGTTTCCCTCTCCTGTCCGGCCGCCGCATTACTCAAACGATTTACCACTGGTTGCCGATGAAGATTCTTGACCCCGGCGTCAACCTCTGGCCCTAGAAGAACGATGCGGGGAATGACGGAAGACTTGGCCGATGCTGCCAGCGCCTATCTGGCATGGTGGGAAATGGCGGGCGTTGATGGCGCGACGACGGAAACGCCGGTGAATTGGCTGCGTCCAACGCCAGTTGCCACCCCGCCATCGTCCACCTCCTCTCCCACCACAGTGAAGAAGCCCGGATCGCTTCAGGATTTCACGACCTGGCTCGCTGAGGATGCGGGACAACCCGAGCGCCGCTGGGCCGGAACGCCCATATTGCCGCAGGGACAAGCTGGATCTCCGCTGATGATAATCACGGACATGCCCGATCCGGCAGACATGGACGCAGGCACATTGCTTGCCGATCGCGCCGGACGCTTGTTCGATGCCATGCTCTCTGCCATCGGCTTGTCGCGTGAGACGGTCTACATCGCTTCCCTCTTTTGCGCGCGCCCACCCGGCGGCATGGTGGAGGCGGCGGATCTGAATGCTGCGGCCGATCGCATGCGCACCCATGTTTCCCTCGCCGCTCCCGGCAAGCTCCTGCTTCTGGGCGACCGGACGATCCGCACATTCCTTCCCGTACAAGACAAGCAGGGGATGGAAAGTTTACACTTTTTTAACCATGATGGCGGCATTGTGCCTGCTTTAGCCACTTTCCACCCGCGGCTCCTGCTCGGGCAGCCCGCGGCGAAAGCGGAATGTTGGCGAACATTGCAACGCCTGGTCGAGGATATGCATCAGTGATTCGCGCGCTCACCCGATCGTCCTGTCTGGCTCTGGCCGCCATGAGTGCCGCCGCGGCCATGCCCGCAAAAGCGGATAACGCGCCGTCGGCCGCAGCATTCAGGTCCGACTTCAACTCCGCCTTGTCCATCAATGACGCCGACAAGGGGCGTTACTCCGCCATATACGCCGCACTGACGAGTCAGAGTTGGGCTGACGCAAAAGCCATGATCCTGGCGTTGGATCAGCAGGATCCGATGCGTTTCGTTGCCCTCTCCGACCTCTATGTGGCGAAGGACTCTCCACGCGTCGAGCTGTTCGATGTGCTCGACCTGGTGAACAAGGCAGCTTGGCTTCCCAACGCGGATCAACTTTCGCGGCTCGCGCAGAAGCGCGGCGCGACGATCCTGCCTACCCTCCCGCAAATCCAGAAGATGGTATGGCTGGGATCGGCCCCCCGCCGCGAATATGTCGCCACGACGAAGACCGACCTGCTGGCCCAGGCGCTGGTTGGCCAGATCACGCCTTTCATTAAGAATGACGATCCTATCGGAGCGGAAACGCTGCTGGCGTCCGGGGAAATCGGCCTTACTCCTGAAGGTGTGACGGAGGTGCGCCAGCGTGTCGCCTGGTCCTATTATATCGAGAATAACGACGCCGACGCACGCCGCATGGCCAACCGAGCGCTCGAAACCCGTTCGAGCAGCGACTGGACGGTGCAAGCACATTGGACGCTGGGTCTCGCATCTTGGCGCCAGCATGACTGTGCCACAGCCGCGCCTGCGTTCGCCAATGTTGCGGCTCTCGCTGGAAATGCCGACATGCGGGCAGCAGGCGCCTATTGGGCTTCCCGCGCCTATATGGTCTGCGGTCAGGCCGAAAAGGTCGAAAGCCTTCTGAAGACGGCAGCTCGATCCGATGAAACCTTCTATGGCTTGCTTGCCCGCGAGACGCTGGGCATACCGGTTGGCGGCGCCAAAATGGCGCCCCACTTTGGCGCAGCCGATTGGCAACAGCTCAAGGACAGCCCGAATGTCCGCGCGGCCATTGCTCTTGCGTCCATCGGGCAGATCGCGAAAGCCGACCAGTTCATCCGCCACCAGGCGCGGCTGGGCGGCGCGGCCCAATATGACGCGCTGCTGAAACTGGCCAACGCTCTCAGCCTTCCCGCCACCCAGCTTTGGCTCGCGCACAATGGTCCGGCGGGTAAACAGCCTGGCAGCTTCGCCCGCTTCCCGACGCCCGACTGGCGTCCGGATGGGGGATGGCGCGTCGATCCCGCATTGATCTATGCCCACACACTTCAGGAATCAGGGTTCCGTAGCGACGTCGTCAGCAGTGCAGGTGCCCGCGGCCTGATGCAGGTCCTGCCTGGCACCGGCAGCGACATGGGCCTTTCCTCCCCTGCCCAACTCTTCGTGCCATCGACCAACATGGAATATGGCCAGCGTTACCTGGAAAATCTCCGCAACATGAGCGCCACCGGCGGGCTGCTGCCCAAGGTCATGGCCGCCTATAATGCAGGCCCCCTGCCCGTCGAACGGTGGAACAGCGAGGTCAAGGACAATGGCGACCCTCTCCTGTTCATGGAGTCGCTGCCCTATTATGAAACCCGCGCTTATGTGAACATCGTCATGCGCAACTACTGGATGTACCAAATCCAGGCGAAGGGCAGCGCTGATTGCCTCACCGGCATGGCGCAGGGCATGTGGCCCACCTTCCCCACCGCCAAGGGGACGCGCATGGTCAGGCTGAGCCAGAACAGCAATCTGTCCGCACCCAGCATCGCGGGCGGCTCTGACTAATGCCGATCGATGAGGACCGGCCATTTCTGCCGGTGCGAATTGCGGTCCTGACGGTGTCCGACAGCAGAGGCCTTGCAGACGATCGATCCGGCGACACCTTGGTCGAGCGGATAAAGGCTGCGGGCCACATATTGGCTGCGCGCTATATCGAAAAAGACGATCGATCTGCCATCGTTGCGCGCCTGCACAGCTGGATTGACGATCCACAAATTGATTGCATCATCTCTACGGGAGGCACGGGCGTCACCGGTCGCGATGTGACCCCGGAAGCGATCGCCCAGGTCCAGGACAAGGAAATACCTGGCTTCGGCGAACTGTTCCGCTGGCTCAGCTACCAGACAATCGGAACCTCGACGATACAGTCGCGAGCCACCGCCTGCGTCTCGCGCGGGACTTATATCTTCGCACTGCCAGGTTCTACCGGCGCGGTGAAGGATGCTTGGGACGGCATTCTCTCCACCCAACTCGACAGCCGTTATCGCCCCTGCAATTTCGTCGAACTGATGCCCCGCTTGATGGAGCGCTGACGCACTGGCCCTTGCCACAATGTTCCTATTATGTTCTAATGGAGCATGGTCGCTGAAAAGGGTCGAGGCGCGACGTTGAATGTCGCTAGTCACCGCTTCAATATCGCGGAACAGATCGCTGACGGCGACTGGCTCGATACGCTTGATGCCATAGATGGCCCCGTACCGCGCCGTCGCACACAGGTCACCGTCGAACATCCCCGGACTATCATCAGCCGCAACAAGTCGCCTGATCTCTCCTTTAGCCAATCGATCAACGCTTATCGAGGCTGCGAGCATGGATGCATTTACTGTTTCGCCCGGCCAACCCACGCCTATCACGATCTGTCACCCGGCCTGGATTTCGAAACGCGCCTCTTCGCCAAGCCGGATGCGCCCGCCCTGCTCCGCGCCGAACTGTCCAAGCCCTCCTACAGCGTCTCCCCTATCGCCATGGGGACCAACACCGATCCCTATCAACCGATCGAACGGGATTGGAAGATCACTCGGCAGTCTATTGAGATATTGGCTGAATGCCGCCACCCAGTCTTCATCACGACAAAGTCCGACCGGGTTCTTCGCGACCTTGATCTTCTGAAGGAGATGGCGCGCGACCGGCTCGTCGCCGTGATGATCTCCGTAACGACCCTTGATCCAAAAGTCGCGCGTACTCTGGAACCTCGCGCGGCCCATCCACTTCGGCGGGTTGAGGCTATCCGTCAGCTGGCGCAAGCAGGCGTGCCGGTCGTCGCCAGCGTCTCTCCCATAATCCCCGCCATCACGGACCATGAGATAGAGGCCATAGTCGAGACGATCGCCGCCGCCGGAGCTCGCGACGCTACCTTCATCCCGGTGCGGCTCCCCTTCGAAGTGGCGCCCCTATTCCGCGCCTGGCTTCAGGAACATTACCCAGACCGAGCCGCGAAGGTCATGGGAATCATTCGTGAAATTAGGGGAGGCCGCGACAATGATCCTGATTTCGGGACCAGAATGCGAGGACAGGGGGTTTGGGCCGACCTGATACGCACCCGTTTCATCAAAGCGCGAAAACGCGTCGGCTTTTCAGGCGAGAGGCTGATGCTCAGGACCGACTTGTTCCGTCCGCCTGCAGGTCCGCAGCTTCAACTCTTTTGATCAGGCCGTTGCCGCGACCAGCCTGAAGCCAGAGCGCCGTGTCCGTGCCCGATACCCATCCGCTTTCGGCTCCATCCGTTCGAATCTTTGGATGGACAAGCCCGGAATGAGCGCGATCGCGTCCACCTGATCCGCCCCGATCAGGAAATCATCCCCAACGAACATCCGCGCAGCCTTTCCGCCCGCCAGTGGGGTACGCAGGAAAACTTCGCTGCGCCCGCCCCTGTTGCGTAGCAGCAGTTCCGCCAACGCGTTGACAGCTGATGCATCCTGCACATCCACGACCAATTCCATCCGCGATGCGCTGGCGAGTTGGTTAAACTGCTCCACGCCTCTGATCGTCACGCGAGGTGTTTCCTCGCCCGGCATACGATCCAGCTCTACCATCAACAGGGCGCAATCACCGTCCCGCGCCATAACCTCGATAGCTTTGCATGCATCTTCATCGAAGCAACTCGCCTGGAATTGTCCGCTGCTGTCGGAGAAGGTCGCTGCCGCATATCGCGCACCGCGTCGCGTTTCGCGCCAGCGCACCTCTTCCACCATCGCGGCCATGACCGCATTGGCGCGCCCGCCCTCCGCCACCTGCTCGGAGCAGATCGCTCCGTAGCTCCTAGCGCCACGCGCCTCAGCCAAATGGCGATAGCGATCAACAGGGTGCGCCGAGAAGTAGAAGCCAAAGGCTTCCTTTTCCTGCGCCATCCTGTCCGCAGTAGACCAGGTCTGATGGGGCGGAATTCGGACGTCTGCATGCGGCGTCTCAACGTCGCCAAACAAGCCGCCCTGCCCGCTTTCGCGCGCTTCAGCAGCACTGGCGGCAACGCTCAGGATAGTATCCGCCGCTGCATGCACTCCAGCCCGGTCAGGATGAATTTCGTCGAACGCGCCTGATGCTGCGAGACTTTCAAGCTGGCGGCGGTTCAATAATCGCGGCTCTATCCGGTCTGCAAAGTCATCGAGGGACTTGAACGACCCACCCGCATCCCGCTCGGCAACCAGCTGCTCCATCGCCTTTTCGCCGACGCCCTTTAGCCCCCCCAAGGCATAGCGCACCGCGAAACCAAGGCGCGCATCCTCACCCTCATGCTGGATCGGTTCAACGGAGAAGTCGGCAAGGCTGCGATTGATGTCGGGCGCAAGGCAGCTGAGGCCCATGCGCCGCATGTCATCGACAAAGATGGTCAGCTTATCCGTGAGATGGATATCGAACGCCATCGAGGCGGCATAGAATTCCGCTGGATAATGCGCTTTCAACCACGCCGTCTGATAGGCAAGCAGCGCGTAGGCGGCAGCATGGGACTTGTTGAAGCCATAGCCCGCGAACTTGTCGATCAAATCGAACAGCTCATTGGCTTTGGCGGCCGGAATTTCGCTCCCGGCGCAACCTTCCACGAACCGCGCGCGCTGAGCATCCATTTCCGCCTTGATCTTCTTGCCCATGGCGCGACGAAGAAGGTCAGCGTCCCCCAGGGAATAGCCCGCCAAGATCTGGGCGGCCTGCATCACCTGTTCCTGATAAACGAAGATGCCGTATGTCTCTTCGAGGATAGGCTTCAGGAGAATATGAGGATATTCAATATCTTCCTGGCCATTTTTACGGCGCCCGAACATAGGAATATTGTCCATCGGACCGGGCCGATAGAGCGAAACGAGCGCAATGATGTCGCCGAAATTAGTGGGCCGAACGGCGGCCAGCGTCTTGCGCATGCCTTCCGATTCCAGCTGGAACACGCCGACCGTGTCGCCCCGCTGAAGAAGGTCATAGACTGCCGGATCGTCCCAACTGAGGATGCTCAAATCGATCTCGACGCCGCGCCCGGCCAGCAGCTGGACCGCCTTTTGCAGAACAGACAGCGTTTTGAGACCCAGGAAGTCGAACTTTACCAATCCCGCGCCTTCGACATATTTCATGTCGAACTGGGTCACCGGCA
Source organism: Sphingobium sp. TomMM7A (assembly GCF_055397305.1). Taxonomy (NCBI): domain Bacteria; kingdom Pseudomonadati; phylum Pseudomonadota; class Alphaproteobacteria; order Sphingomonadales; family Sphingobiaceae; genus Sphingobium; species Sphingobium sp. TomMM7A. The sequence continues at coordinate 1,004,825 of NZ_AP027311.1, forward strand.
TGTCCGACCGCGGATCGCGATAGAGAGGCACGAGCTGTGACAAGGGCCGATCGCCGATCACGACGCCTGCAGCATGGGTCGAACTATGCCGGGGAAAGCCCTCCAGCTTCATCGCATAGTCGATCAGCCTTTTGACCTGATTGTCATTGTCATATTCGGCCTTGAACTCAGCCACGCCGTTCAAGGACCGTTCCAGCGTCCAGGGATCAGTCGGATGATTGGGCACCAGCTTGGCGAGCCGATCGACATGGCCATAGCTCATCTGCAGAACGCGTCCGGTATCCTTCAGCACCGCGCGCGCCTTCAACTTACCGAAGGTGATGATCTGCGCCACATGGTCGGAGCCATATTTCTGCTGAACATAGCGGATCACTTCACCGCGTCGCGTTTCGCAGAAATCGATGTCGAAGTCCGGCATGGAAACGCGTTCGGGGTTGAGGAATCGTTCGAACAGCAACCCCAGTTGCAGGGGATCAAGATCGGTAATGGTGAGCGCCCAGGCAACCACCGAGCCAGCGCCCGAACCGCGGCCCGGACCCACGGGAATATCCTGTTCCTTCGCCCATTTGATGAAGTCGGCAACGATCAGGAAGTAGCCGGGGAAACCCATCTGAATGATGATGTCGGTTTCGAATTTCAGCCGGTCGAAATAGGGCTGGCGGGCCTCATCTCCCTCAATCCCCGCCTTTTCCAGCCGCCACTCCAGTCCTGCCGTTGCCTGCTCCCGCAACATCTGCGCTTCGCCTTCGATGTCGCCAGCGAGACTCGGCAGGATAGGCTTGCGTTTTGGTGCAGCGACCGCGCAGCGTTGGGCGACTACAAGCGTGTTGGCTAACGCCTCCGGCAAATCCTCGAACAGCCGCTTCATCTCTGCGGCCGGTTTCATCCAGGCGTCAGGCGAACTCGTCCGCCGGTCGGGAGTTTCAACATAGGCCCCGTCGGCGATGCAGAGCATCACATCATGCGCCTCGTGAAAGTGAGGCTCAGCAAAGCAGGTCGGATTGGTAGCGATCAGCGGCAGATCACGCGAATAGGCAAGTTCAAGCAATTCAGCTTCCGCCCTGCCCTCGACAGGATCGAGCCTCCGGCAAATTTCGACATATAAGCGATCCGGAAAGAGGGTCTGAAGCCGGTCAGCATAGGCAAACGCAGCGTCGGGCTGGTCCTCCGCGAACAATCGAGCAAGCGCTCCCTCCGCTCCAGCGGTCAGAGCGATAAGCCCTTCCGTCCTGCCGACCAGCGCATCCAGGGTAACGTGGGGGACTTCTTCGACCGGACGGTCGAGGTGAGCCATCGAAACCAGCGCGCAAAGATTATCATATCCCGCCTCATCCTGGGCATAAAGCGCCAGCCAATCATGCACGGCAGCGGCATTGGCAGGGCGCCCCGGCCGCAATATGCCCAGCATGGCTCCGATTATCGGCTGAACGCCCTCGCCCTTGCAGGCATCTGAAAAAGCCATCGACCCATAAAGGCCATTGCGGTCAGTGATCGCTGCTGCCGGAAAGCCCAGCGTTCGCGCTTGCTTCGCGATCTTCTTCGGCTCGATCGCGCCTTCCAACATGGTGAAAGAGGAAAAAATGCGAAGGGGTACAAAACCGGCATGAGGCATTCGGCATTGATAGCGCCGCTACCACCTCGGGCGCCAGTCCTTCTTGAGAAATGCTGTGGATAAACGGCGGCGTCCGTCTGCTCGCAAGCTGCGCCAATGTGGCGCAATCTCCGGGCCGCTTGCCCCATGATTAAGCATTCTCCAACTTCTCACACATAATTGCACGTATATGCGTTTATCCACGATCACCAACTGGGCTTATGGCGCCACCGTACTCCTGACGCTCGCTTCCGGCACGACGATGCTCATGGCATCAGGCGCTGAAAAGGCGGAACGCACCGCAGTCGAGCAACGCGCGGTCTTTGATCAGCTGACGGCCGCGTTGCTCGAAGACAGCTACCGACAGACGGAGCAGGCGCGGGCATTCTCGATTACCGGAGATCCCACTCACGTCATTGCGTACCGGCGCGAGAAAGCTGCACTGCGCTCGGTCGAACAGCGTATCGACAGGTTGCGTGATGCGGGTGCGACGGAGGCCGAACTTCGTGCTCTTCGCGACGCCCTACATTGGACCGACGCTCTCACCGATGAGCAGGAAGCGGCCTTACGCGCCGTCGAGACAGGCAATCGCGACACTGCACAGACGATATTGTTCGGCGATGAATATGGCCGCGAACTCGACCGCATCGGTGCCCAGATCGGCAAGTTTCAGTACATGCTGGATCAACGTACCGAAACGATGATCGCCCGTGCCACAACGACTGCGCGGCAATGGCGAAGCATGTCCGAAATCATGCTCGGCGCCACGGCGCTCCTTTTTCTCTGTGTTCTCTATTTCATTCTCAAACAGCGCATCCTGCACCCCGTCGTTCGCCTGAGCGATGTAGTTACCCGTTTGGCCGCACAGGACTTCGCAGCAATCCCGCCGGAATTTTCGCATGTCGACGAAATCGGAGATATGGCTCAGGCGATCCGGATCTTCCGCGAAAATGGCCTGGAGCGGCAACGGCTGGAGAAGGAACGCGACGCTGACCGGATCATGCAGGACCTTCTTTCCCGCATGACGCAGCGCCTTCAGGGTTGTGACAACAGCTCCGATCTGATCGACGTCGTGCGACGGTTCGCGCCGGAGATCGCACCCGGCTTCGCGGGTAGGCTATACATCCACGACGCCCGCCGGAATGCGATGCGCCAGGCTTGCGACTGGTTGTCGCCACTATGGTCGAACGAGGAATTTCCCCCTTCAAGTTGCTGGGGATTGCGTCGCGGCCAGACGCACCGGCCTGCGGGAAACATCATCGACATCCCTTGCGAACATCTGGGCGGGCAATGTTCGGCTTCAACCATTTGCATCCCGCTCGCGGCGCAGGGTGAAACAATTGGCCTGCTCTATTTCGAGGAGCCCGGAAATCTGACCGCCGACCAGATCGAAAGGACTGAAAAATATCTGGAGATGCTGGCCGAAAATATCGGGCTGGCGCTGGCGAACCTTCGCCTGCGCGACGCGCTGCGCGAAATGGCAATGGTTGATGCATTGACCGGCCTCGCCAACAGGCGGCGGTTCGACACCGCGCTTGAAGACGCAGTGGCGGTCAGCACGCGCGATCGCTCCCCTCTCGCTTGCCTTATGATCGACATCGATCACTTCAAACGCTTCAATGACGCATATGGCCATGATGCCGGAGATGCGGTGCTGCGGGCCGTGGGCGGTGTGCTCGATGACTCGCTCCGTGAAGACGGTGTCGCCTTCCGCTTGGGTGGTGAAGAGTTCGTGCTGTTGATGCCCGGATTTTCGCTGGATCAGGCGATCGATCGTGCGCGGCATGTCCAAGCGAGGATTCAAAATCTGCGCGTGCAGCATGGCCATCAAGAGCTTGGCCCTATCACGGCTTCATTCGGGCTCGCCGCCTATCCCGATCATGGCAAACCCGGACAACTCGTCCAAACCGCCGACGCCGCGCTCCTTCGCGCAAAGGCGCAAGGACGAGACCAGATCGTGGTAGCCACTGTCCGTGAAGATGCCTCAGTTCAGGCCTGAATCTTCCTCCAGCAACCCTTCATGAAGACGGACGACGCGATCCATCTTTTCCGCGAGCCTTTCATTATGGGTCGCGACCAGAGCGGCGGAGCCTTCCTCCCGCACAAGGCGGAGAAATTCGGCCAGCACGATATCGGCTGTCCGTTCATCCAGATTCCCCGTGGGTTCATCGGCCAGGATCAAGGCAGGCCGGTTTGCGAGTGCCCGAGCCACCGCCACGCGTTGCTGCTCGCCACCAGAAAGTTGGCTCGGCCGATGATCCAGACGATGACCAAGGCCCAAGGATGTCAGGAGCGACTCAGCACGTGCACGTGCCGCATGGAACTCCTTGTCGCGGATAACCTGGGGGAGGATGACATTTTCGGCCGCGTTGAAATCCGGCAGCAGATGGTGGAATTGATAGACGAAGCCCAATGCATCCCTGCGCAAACGCGTCCGCCCGTCATTATCGAGGCGCGCAGCTTCCTCACCATCGATGCGGATGGACCCGTCGAATCCGCCTTCCAACAGACCGACCGCCTGCAACAGGGTCGATTTGCCGGACCCTGACGGCCCGAGCAGCGCCACGATCTCTCCCTCTCCGACGGTCAGGTCGACGCCGCGCAGGACCTCTATCGTGACCCCTCCTTGAGTGAAGCTGCGCTTCAGGCCCGCAACCTTCAATATGTCATTCATAGCGCAGCACCTGAACGGGATCGGTATTGGCAGCCTTGAAGGCTGGATAGAGCGTAGCAAGGAAACTGAAAATCAACGCCATCAAGCAGATGATCGTGATTTCGATGGGATCTGGCTTGGCCGGCAGTTCGGTCAGAAAACGGATCGAGGGATCCCACAAATTCTGCCCGGTCATGAACTGGATCGCATTCACCACACTCTGCCGGAAAAAGAGGAAGGTGAAGCCCAGCACCATCCCGGCCACCATGCCCAACGATCCGATGGTCACGCCCACGGTCATGAATATCTTGACGAGCCCAACCCGACTTGCGCCCATTGTTCGCAAGATCGCAATGTCACGCGTTTTCGCTCGCACCAGCATGATCAGCGAGGAAAGGATGTTGAAAACCGCGACCAGCACGATGATCGAAAGCACCACGAACATCGCGACCCGTTCAACGGCCAGTGCTTCAAAGAGGGAGGCGTTCATCTGGCGCCAATCGGTCACGACAGCCCGACCGGCAACCTTTCCAGCCAGCGGTTCCAAGATCGTTCCCACCCGATCAGCGTCCACAGTCTCGATCTCGATCATGCCGACCACGTCGCCGAGCAACAATAGGGTCTGCGCATCTTCCACCGGCATCACGACGAACGCCTTGTCGTAGTCGTAGACACCCACCTCAAAGATCGCCGCCACCTGATAAGAAATCTGGCGCGGTACAGTACCGAACGGCGTCGATCGCCCTGCGGGATTGATTATGGTGATGCTGTCGCCAAGCTGAAGGCCCAGATTTTCAGCCAGTCGCGATCCTATGCCAACCTTGCCCGCGTTGGCGGTGAGGTTATCCATGCTCCCTGCCAGCACCTTCGCCTTCAGTGTCGCATTGTTCCGGATGTCCTTGACGGTCATGCCCCGGACGAGGACCGCTTCGACCCGTCCCTGAAAGCTGCCGAGCAGCGGCTGTTCGATAAGCGGCGTTGCGCTGGTGACGCCGGGCGTCGCCTTTGCTTCTTTCAATATGTATCGCCAATCGGGCAACCGTCCACCATAGCCCTGCACCACCGCATGGCCATTCAGTCCCACAATTTTGTCGAACAACTCAGCGCGGAACCCGTTCATCACACTCATCACGATGATGAGCGCGGCCACCCCCAACATCACGGCGGCGAGGCTTATCCCAGCGACGAGGAAAATGAATCCCTCCCCCTTCCCAGGCAGCAGATAGCGCTTGGCAATCATACGTTCGTAGCGTGACAAGATCATGGTGGCGCGAACGGCCCTTTGCGTGATGTTAATTACTGCCCGTCTAGCAGGGTCTCAACTAACGGCAAGCATCGCAGATTGTTGCACCTCAGCCACAGGCGTGAAGCTAAAATCTTCCCGTACGGAAATAGCCCGTGACAGCGGGCCTTCGGAGCCATAGCAAAGTCATCGAAGCACAGGTTAATGGCCGTGGTTCAGGGATACTGCTTCCCGCTTCAAGCTTAGGGGGCTGAGAAGTGGTTGAGGCAGACCAAGGGGGAGACGAGCAATCGTCCATTAGTGCCCGGATCGTGGAAACACGATCCGGGCACTTTTGATTCCGGCCGAAACAGGCCTCTTGAAACCCGATTTCGTTCAACCATATCAACGACGCACGGCCGCCTGATGGGGTCGCGCATCGTATCGCCGGACGCCAGCATGGGTCCGGTATGATCATTTTGCTCTGATGGAGATTATGACATGCGTGGTTTTGACCTTACCCCCTATCGCCGCTCCACCGTGGGTTTTGACCGACTTTTCGATCTGATCGAAAACAATGCCCGCCTGCAGCAGGGCGACAATTATCCCCCTTTCAATATCGAGCGTCTTTCGGAGGACCGATATCGAGTTACGCTTGCGGTGGCGGGCTTTCGGCCTGACGAAATCGACATCACTGCTCAACAAAATCTGTTGCAGGTTGTCGGACGCAAGGAAGATAGCCCGAACTCTGATCGCTCCAAATTCCTGCATGTCGGCATCGCCAATCGCAGTTTCGAGCGGCGTTTCGAGCTGGCCGACTTCGTGCGGGTGGAAAAAGCCGATCTTGCGGACGGCCTGCTGACGATCGAACTCGTCCGCGAAATTCCTGAAGCGATGAAGCCAAAGAAGATCGCTGTGAATGGCGGGCAGCTGGTCGATATCAACAAGGATCGCGACGCAGCCTGATCGGATGTTCATGGGGCGCGGCCTGAAGGTCGCGCCCTGTTCGCATCTTAAATCTCTACCTGGCTACCCAGTTCGACAACGCGGTTGGTCGGAAGGCGGAAGAACTCCATCGCGCTTTCCGCGTTTCGCAGCATCCAGGCGAAGATTTTTTCTCGCCACAGGGGCATTCCTGGATTGGCAGACGGCAACAGCGTTTGGCGTGCCAGGAAGAAACTGGTCTCCATCATCCTAAATGCCTGACCACATCCGGTGACATTCTTAAGGGCCGCTGGAACGTCCGGTTCCTGCATGAACCCATATTCCAGAACAAGGCGGAAGAATCCTTTCCCGAGATCCTCCAGCCTGCATCGGCCATCATCCTCAACGACTGGAACGTCCTTGATCTTCACAGTCAGCAGGATGACCCGCTCATGCAACACCTTGTTATGTTTCAGATTGTGGAGCAAGGCATGGGGAACGCCGTTTGGCGTGGATGTCATGAACACGGCCGTCCCCGGAACGCGCACGGCGCTGTTAGCGGCCGAGGCTACGAACACAGGGATTGGCATCGCGCCTTCGCGCAAGCGATCCTGCACCAACCGACGTCCACGCGACCATGTGGTCAGCAGCGTGAATACGACGAACCCGATTAGCAGCGGGAACCAGCCGCCATCCGGAACCTTGGTAAAGTTGGCCGCGAGATATGCGCCGTCCACAATGAAGAATACCGCAAGCAAGGGTGCGGAATAATACCAGCGCCACTTCCACAGCCGATAGAGCAGCACGGTTAGCAGCAGATTGTCGATGAACATCGCTCCGGTGACGGCGATGCCATAGGCGGCAGTCAGATTGGACGATGTCTGGAACACCAGCACCAGCAGGATGACCATCACCATCAATCCCCAATTGATGAGGGGGATATATATCTGCCCCGCGGTCGAGGCACTGGTATGCGCGATCCGCAAGCGGGGCATGAAGCCCAGTTGGATCGCCTGCTGCGTCACTGAAAATGCGCCGGAAATGACTGCCTGGCTGGCGATTATCGCTGCCAGAGTCGCGAGGCCGATCAGAGGCAACTGCGCCCATTGGGGTGCCAGATGATAGAAGGGGCTGTGGAGCGCAGCCGCGCCCTCGCGAAACAACAGAGCCCCCTGCCCCATATAGTTCATCATCAACGCCGGGAGGACGAAGCAAAGCCAGGACACGCGGATCGGGCTGCGCCCGAAATGACCCATATCGGCATACAGCGCTTCCGCCCCGGTCACCGCAAGGACGACCGCGCCCAAGGCGAGGAAGGCCGGCAACGGATCGGTCATGAAGAACATGAACGCCCAATAGGGATTGAACGCCAGGAGAATGCCAGGCGTCTTGATTATGCTGATGATGCCCAGGGCCGCGATCGTGACGAAATACAGCAGCATGATGGGGCCGAATAGGGCAGCGACGCGATTGGTCCCAAAGCCCTGAATCCAAAACAGGCACACCAATATGATCACTGCGGCAGGTAGAATCGCGGGCGCCAGTTCAGAGTTATAAACGGCGAGGCCTTCCACAGCCGACAACACTGACACCGCGGGGGTGATCATGGAATCGCCGTAGAAAAGCGAGGTCGCGAACACGCCCAAAAGGACGATGCCGCGCGACCATCGCTGAGTCTTTGTCTGTCCGTTGATCAGCGCGAGCAGCGCAAGGCTGCCACCTTCGCCCTTGTTGTCGGCGCGCATGATGATCGAGACATATTTCAGCGTCACGACCAGCATCATCGACCAGAACATCAGGCTGATGACGCCAAGGATGTGATCGGGATCGAGTGCCAGATGATGATGGCCCGCGAAAGTTTCACGAAAAGCGTAGAGCGGGCTGGTGCCGATGTCGCCGAACACGATGCCGATCGCCCCGACGACAAGCTTGGCCGTCGCTTTCTGGCCCGCGTGGCTATGTCCTTCGGACTCGTCGTCCTGCGCGCTCGCGACGGCGCTCGCCAGTTGATCAGCCATGAAGGAAACGCCAGATGGTCATGATCATACGACACTCAAGCCAAGGCATGCGCACGGGGACAATCCCGCTTAACTCACAAGGATGGCGCGCGCCCTATCACGCCTCCCTGAGCAGCGCAATTGACGAGCCATGTCATTGAACCGCAGGCGGGCTGTCAGCCAGCATCGCGTCGATACGCTCAATGTTAAGCTCCAGTTCCGCCTTGATTTTCGAGCCTTCAGGCGCCCTTGCAGCCAAAGGCGCCCAAAGATCGCGGGCGGCCTGTAACTGGCCCGCTCGAACGAGAGCCAGGCCGTAGAAATAGGGCGGAGCAGGCGCTTGTGGGTCAAGCGACATGGCGCGCCGGTAAGCAAAGTCAGCGCTCGGCGACACCACACCGTCGGCATGTGCCACAAGCGCATTGCCCAGACCCAACCACAGGTTGGGATCACCGGGCGATTGTTTGATGCCCGCAAGCAGCACGTTCGCCGATTCTTTCGTCTTGCCCTGCCTGCCAAGGCCGTCTGAGAGCATCAGCCACTGCCCTGCCGGACCATAGCGCTCCGCCATGCCGCGGCGTAGTTGGGCGACTTGCTCATCAAACTGCTTGCCGTTCGAAGCAGCAGCATTTCTGGGCGCTCCCGCCAAGCCAGGATTTCCCTGCCATGCATAACCGGCAAGGCCGAGTAGCAGAGCGGCAGCCGTCAACTCCCATGAAACGCGCGGAATACGGCCGACGGCTACCAGAAGCGCCATCAGGCAAATAGCAAACGCAGCCGCTATGACCCATCCTGTCATCGCGGTCCTCCCCGCTTAATCCGGCCGCGCACAAGCAACAGCCCAAGGCCGATCAGCAGTAATGGCGCGCCCCAAAGCGGCCAAAGAACCGGGTCCGCCGTAGGCTCATAACTTACCCAATCGCCGTAACGTTCAATGAGCCAGCTCCGGATATGCTCGGGTTGTTCCCCCGCCATGATCCGCTCCCTGATCTGGGAACGCATATCACCTGCCAGACTGGCGTTGCTGTCAGCGATAGATTGGCTCTGGCAAGTGAGGCAGCGAATCGTCTCCATCAGCGCCTTCGCCTTTCGCTCGAGCGCCGGATCATCGATTTGCCGGTCTGCATAGGGAGCCGGAGGAAGCGCCGACTGCGCCAGCACCGGCGAACTCATCAGCAATGCAAGCAATGTCAGCAGCCGTGTCATCTCGCAGCCTCCAAACGCTGGAGAATCATCGGGATGTCATCCGCCCTTATGTCACCGACATGCTGGTAGGCGATGCGCCCCTTTCCATCGATGATGAAGCTTTCCGGCACGCCGGAGGAGCCAATCGCGATCTGCACGCTACTGCGCGCATCAAGGCCGATACGGCCATATGGATTCCCATAGCGCTGAAGGAAGCGGTCGACATCAGACCGGGCATCACGGATCGCGACCCCGTCAATTTCCACACCTGCTTGCTTCAGCGCCATAAGCTGCGGAGCTTCCGCAGCGCACGGCACGCACCAACTGGCGAAGATGTTCAACAGCCGGGGCTTGCCCGTTGCCAGTTCCGCGCTGGCCAAGGCGGGGCGATCGCTGGCCGCTGCTGGCAAGGTGAATTCGGGCAATGTCTTGCCGACGAGCTTGGAGGTGATGACCCGGTCGTCCGGCTTAAGCAAGCCGCTCGCAAACAGGATGAAGAAACCCGCAAAGAACACAAGAGGTAGCCAAATCAAGAGCTTCTTCATGTCGCAAGCGTCCTGCTGCGCCATTTAAGAAGCCATCCTCGGCGCTCGCGCCCTACCAATGCCAATGCGCCACCAAGGGCAATCAGCCCGCCGCCAAACCAGATCAGCGTGACAAAAGGCTTCCACCAGACCCGCAGTTGCCAACGTCCCTCGGTCGCCTCTTGGCCGAGCACCACATAAAGCTGCCCGTTCCAGCGGGTCAGCAGGGCCGCTTCAGTGGTGGTCGTGGGGGGAGAAGGGAAGAAACGAGATTGTGGATGCAGGGCAACCGGTGCCTCATTCCCCCGGCTCGCCTCCATGTCAGCCTGTAAGGCTGTCCAATTGTCTCCGGCGATCGGCGAAATCTGCACCAGGCGGAGTTTCCAATCGGCAGCTTCGACGACGTCGCCGGGGCGGACGGCCGCCAGCTTTTCAACGGTAAACGCAGAATCGCAAGCCATGCCCGCGAGGCTGACAGCGCATCCGAGGTGAGCGATGACCATGCCCCAGGTAAACAGCGGCGTACGGCGCAAGTTGCGCTTCCACAACGGGGCGACGCTGCCCGCTGCAACGGCCAAGGCGATGACCAGCCCAAGGAACGGCAGCACGCCAATCCGTCCCCAGGCGAGCATTGCCATGACGGCAAGAGCGATCAAGGCGATGACTGCCGGAATCATCATGCGCCCGGCAACCTCTGCCAGCTTGTCCCGGCGCCAGCGGGTCAATGGTCCCGCCACCATGACGATCATCAGGATGAGCGCAATCGGGCCAGCTATCCTGTCGAAATAAGGAGCACCAACCGATACCTTATGCCCGAACGCCTCGGTCAGCAGCGGATAGAGGGTGCCGATCAGCACCAGGCCCAGTATCACCGTCAGCAGCAGATTGTTGATCACCAGCATGGTTTCGCGGCTGACAAGCTCGAACGGCGCGCCTTCACGAACCGCCCCGACCCGCCATCCGAACAACGCCAGCGCGCCTCCGATATAAAGGCCCAGGAGGATCAGGATGAAGCTGCCTCGTTCCGGATCAACGGCGAAGGCGTGGACGCTCGTCAATATGCCCGAGCGGACCAGGAAGGTCCCAACCATCGACATAGAAAACGCGATGACGGCCAGCATCACTGTCCAGGCCCGCAAGGCATCGCGCGTGGCGAGTACTGTCACGCTGTGCAGCAAGGCCGTGGCCGCGAGCCAAGGCATCAACGAAGCGTTTTCCACAGGATCCCAGAACCACCAGCCTCCCCAGCCCAGCTCATAATAGGCCCAGTAGCTGCCAGCCGTGATTCCGAGCGTCAGAAGTATCCATGCTGCCAGCACCCAAGGACGCATCGCCTTAGCGAAATCTGCATCAACCCGCCGCGTCAGCAGCGCGCCAATGGCAAAGGAGAAGGCGACGGAGAGGCCGACATATCCAAGATAAAGAGTCGGCGGATGGAACGCGAGGCCGGGATCCTGCAACAGAGGATTGAGTCCTTGACCATCCGCTGCGGGAGGAGTGATCCGCGCGAAGGGGTTGGATGCGAAGAGCAGGAAGGCATAAAACCCCAGGCTGATAGCCGCTTGACCGCCCAGCGTCGCCATATGCGTGTCCCGCCGTAGCGCCCGTTCAAACAGGGCAACGGCAGACCCCGCGACGCCCATGACCGTTACCCAGAGCAGCATAGAGCCTTCATGGTTGCCCCAAGTTCCCGCGAACTTGTAAAGCCACGGCTTCATGGAATGGCTGTTGGTGGCGACCAACAGCACCGACATATCCGACCGCATGAAAAGCGTTATCAGCGCCACAAAGGCAATGGCGGTGAGAGCGCCTTGGGCAACGGCTACTGGTCGGACCGCCTGGAGCAATTCGCTCTTTTTTCCCGCCAGCCCGAAAGCCACCAGGCTCAGTTGTAGAAACGCCAGCGCCGCCGCAAGCCATAGCGCGGCCAAGCCCGCTTCGGCGATCATGCCGCCTTCTCCGCTCGTTCCCGCCCTATGGCCACCCTAACAACGTTCACTGGCCTGCCTTCATCTCGTGGGTCGTCTCATTATACTGAATGCCTTCGAGTTCCCGAGGCATGTACCGTTCATCATGCTTGGCCAGAAGGTTGGTGGCGATGAATGTACCCGTGCCATCGAACGATCCTTCCGCGACCACGCCGGATCCTTCCTTGAACAAATCTGGAGCGATGCCCTTGAAAACGGCAGGAACGGTCGCTTTTCCGTCGGTCACGTCAAAATGCATTGTCACGCCGTCGGCGGCTCGCTTGAGACTGCCTTTCACCACCATGCCGCCCAGACGAATGGATTTGCCCGGTTCGACACCTTTGGCACGAACGTCGGCGGGCGCGTAGAAATAGGCAGCTTCGTCGCGCAATGCCGATGCCGCGAGCAAACCCGCACCGATCAAGGCGAACAATGCGACGATCGCTAGAATGAGGCGCTGATGTTTCGCTTTCATGGCCGGTCTGACAATCTCTGTGCAGCCGACTCTGCATCACGCATGGAGCGCCAGCATGCAAGGCAGAGGGCCAAGGTGCCCGAAAAGGTCAGCACATAAGCGCCGACGACGAAAGCCCATTGGTTCATGCCATTATCCCCGCGCCAGCCGCTGCATGCGCGCTTCCACCTTGTTGCGCGCCAATATCGTGCGCATCCGCATCAACACGATCGCCCCGAACAAAAGGGAAAAACCGATAAGGGTAAGCCCCAGCGGCCAAAGAATCGACGTGTCGATACTCGATCCGCGCATCGTGATGCTGGGTCCCTGATGGAGACTGTTCCACCACACGACGGAGCGATTTATGATCGGTATATTGACCGCCCCGACCAAGCCAAAAATGGCTGTAGCCGCACTGACGCCGCCCTGTTCCTGACGCGCACTGGCATTCGCCAGCGCGATATATCCAAGATAAAGGAAAAGGAGCACGAGCATGGACGTCATCCGCCCGTCCCACTCCCACCATGTCCCCCAGGTGGGACGCCCCCAAATGGACCCTGTCGCAAGGCAAATGGCCGTAAACAGCGCGCCCGGGACCGCAATCGCGCGTCCCGCAACAGCGGCCAGCGGATGCCGCCAGACCAGCTGCATCAGCGCCGCCACAGCAATTCCTGTCCATCCGGCCATTCCAAGCCATGCCGCGGGCACATGGATATAGAGTATACGAACCGTCTCACCCTGGAGATAGTCAGCCGGGGTAATGAACAGCCCGCAGCCCGCACCCACCAGAAGCAGAACCAACCCTGGCCAGAACAGCCAAATGGTCAGCGGCCGAGCGATCTTCAGGAAACGGGCAGGATTGGCGAAGCGATGCATTTGGACAGGCTCTTTAGCTGCGCCGAACGCGCAAAGCCAGTGGCCCTTTTCTGTTGCGCATAGGACATAATGTCGCTGCCACGGCGTCCCAAACAGCCTTTTTTGTTTCAGACAGGCGACAAATCAGGATCGAACCACTATATGCGCGCGCAGCAGCCATTTGAGGCGCACAGCATCGGCTATGGATCCGCTCGCACCCATGTTTACGACAAACCCGTTCGACGACGACAAGCTGCGTGAAGAATGCGGCATTTTCGGCGTCATTCAAGCCGAGACCGCTTCGGCGATCGTCGCGCTTGGCCTTCATGCGCTTCAACACCGTGGACAGGAGGCCGCCGGCATCACCAGCTGGGACGGTCACGATTTCCATACCCACCGCGCCATGGGGCATGTGGCGGGCAATTTCGACCGCGATGAAGTGATTCGCGGCCTGCCGGGCCACACGGCATCCGGGCACGTCCGTTACTCGACCACGGGCGAAACGTCCCTCCGCAACGTACAGCCCCTCTATGCCGAGCTTAACTCCGGCGGCTTCGCCATCGCGCATAACGGCAATATCTCCAATGCGATGAAGCTCCGCCGCGAGCTGATTCGTCGCGGCTCAATCTTTCAGTCGACCTCCGACACCGAAGTGATCATCCACCTGGTCGCGACTTCGACCTATCGGACTCTGCTCGACAAGTTCATCGATGCGCTCAAGCAGATCGAGGGCGCCTATTCGCTGATCGTGACTACACCCGAGGGCATGATCGCGTGCCGCGACCCGCTGGGCATCCGGCCGCTGGTCATGGGGAAATTGGGCGACGCCACCATTTTCGCGTCGGAAACCGTCGCCTTTGACGTAGTAGGCGCCGACCATATTCGCTCCATCGATCCGGGTGAGCTAGTCATCGTCACTCATGATGGGGAGATGCGCAGCCATCGCCCCTTCGGCGATGTGCATCCGCGCCCCTGCATTTTCGAACATGTCTATTTCAGCCGCCCCGATTCGATCGTGGATGGTTCAAGCGTCTATTCGGTTCGCAAGGCGATCGGCGCTCAATTGGCAATCGAAAATCCTGTCGATGCCGACCTGGTTATTCCCGTTCCCGACAGCGGCGTGCCTGCAGCCATCGGCTATGCCCAGCAGTCAGGGCTTCCCTTCGAACTGGGCATCATCCGTTCCCACTATATCGGACGGACGTTCATCCAGCCAGGCGACAAGGTCCGCCACCTTGGCGTCAAGCTCAAGCACAACGCCAATCGCGCCCTAATCGCCGGGAAGCGCGTCGTTCTTATCGATGATTCTATCGTGCGGGGAACGACCAGCCTCAAAATCGTGCAGATGATGCGTGAGGCAGGCGCCAAGGAAGTGCATATGCGCATTGCCAGCCCGCCGACAAAACATAGCTGCTTTTACGGCGTCGATACGCCTGAACGCACGAAGTTGCTGGCGCATCGCCTGGACATTGGCGGCATGCAGGACTTCATCCATGCCGACAGCCTTTCCTTCATTTCGATCGACGGCCTCTACAAGGCGCTGGGCGAAACGAAACGGGCCGACATCCGCCCTCAATATTGCGACGCCTGCTTTACCGGCGACTATCCGACCACGCTTACCGATCAGGACGACGTCGTGGTGAAGAACCAGCTTGAATTGCTCGCTGAACGGGTCGTCTGATCGACAGGTCATTTCAGGATGGCTGCCCGGTCATGGGCAACCACTACCTTTCCCACTAAACCGGCCCTCTCCATCCGGAAGGGCGAACAGGATGCTTCATGTCCACTCTTCCTCTTTCCGGTAAGCTTGCCCTGGTGACCGGCGCGAGCCGTGGTATCGGCGCCGCCACTGCCAAGGCCCTCGGCGCTGCTGGTGCTCATGTCATTCTGACAGCCAGAACTGCCGGCGGTCTTGAGGAGGTAGAAGAATATATCCACGGCGCCGGAGGCAGCGCCACCATAGCGCCGCTCGACTTGGTCGATGGCGAAAGCATCGGGCGGCTTGCTCAGGCGGTTTCGGGCCGGTGGGAGGCGCTGGACATTCTGGTTTTGAACGCAGCGACCCTAGGCAGCCTGGCTGCGGTGCCCGCGATCGACGTGAAGGAATTCGCTCGACTGCTGACGCTGAACATAGCCGCACCGCAGGCTTTGATCGCAGCTTTCGACAGAATGCTCCGCGCAAGTTCCGACGCGCGTGTCATTGCTATCACATCATCGGTCGCTACCGCGCCGCGCGCTTATTGGGGGGCCTACGGCGCGTCGAAGGCAGCGCTGGAAACGCTCGTAAGCACGTATGGCGAGGAAGTGAAAAATATCTCGGCCATACGCACTCATATCGTTGACCCGGGCGCGACCCGGACGGCGATGCGCGCCAGAGCCTATCCGGGAGAAGATCCCGCGACGGTGAAAGACCCCGAGGTCGTGGGCCAAGCCATAGCTGATCTCGTCCTTTCGGATCGGCCAAACGGCTATCACCAGCGTTTGGATTGATCTTAGCCCGGCTTGACCAGCGTTACCTGAGCGACATCGATCGTGCCGCCGCGAAAGCCGCCTTCGCAATACATCAGATAATAGCGCCAGAGCGCGACGAAATGCTGGTCGAAACTGGGAGGTAAAAGACCGCGGTCGACGGCTCGGTCGAACCTTTCCCGCCAGCGCCGAAGAGTTTCCGCATAGTGGACGCCAAAATGGCGTACCTCCCTCCATTCCAGCCCATTGGCTTCCGACAAAGCCCTGAAGCGGCTTTCGGACAGCAGCATTCCGCCGGGGAAAATGTAAGTCTGGATAAAATCGGCGCCACGCGCATATTTTTCAAATATGGCGTCGTCGATGAGGATATATTGGATTGCCGCCTTCCCGCCAGGTTTCAGCAACCTCTCTATGGCAGCGACATAAGCGGGCCAATATTCCTGGCCCACCGCTTCGACCATTTCGACGCTTGCGATCGCGTCATACTGTCCTTGAGCGTCCCGATAATCCGTCAGCAGGATGCTTGCGCCAGCACCAAGCCGATCTCGCGCATAGTCGGCCTGCTCGGTCGACAGGGTCAGTCCGTAATAGCGGATGGCGCAACGTTGCAGCGCCTGCTCAGCCAAACCTCCCCACCCGCAGCCTATCTCAAGCAGTGTGCTGCCTTCCTTGAGGTCGAGCCGGTCGAGGATAGCGTCCACCTTGCGCTGCTGCGCTCGTTCAAGGCTCTCGATCCGGTCATCGGGATCACGGAACAAAGCACTGGAATAATGCATGTCCCGGTCCAGCCATAGGCGGTAGAAGTCGTTCCCAAGATCATAATGATAGGCGATGTTACGACGCGACCCCTTCCGGTCGTTGCGACGCACCCAATGCCCGAACCGGGCAATCCATCGGGCCGGGCCATTTGGGCGAGCCACATTACCCAGTGTCGCGGCGTTCGCCATGAACAACTCGAACAAGGGGACCGGGTCCGGACTACTCCATTCACCCGCAGCCCATGCCCGATACCATCCGGCCGATCCCCCGACGACCAGCCGCAACAGAGCGCGCCAGCGGACCAGCCGGACTTCGCAGACCGGCCCCGTTCCACGCCCCCCCAATATTCTCGCGGTTCCATCCGGCAGCGTGGCCTCAAGCCTTCCTTTCAGAAGGCCCGAATCGATACGGTCCAGCAAACGGTGGAAGTGAGGGGCGACCAAGCGCGACGCCCATCCGCGCGTATTTTCCCCGTCCAGGCGCCGCACGGTCGGCGCTCGTCTGCCATGCCCGGGATCGATCGCGTTCATCCCTTCACCCCTGTTCCCTCGTCCATGCGTCCGTCCTTAGGCCCTGCTTTGTCGGTAGGTTGCAAGCGCGCGTTCGCGTGCCTCGCGATGACCAACGCGCTTGGCAGGATATGAGGCCGGTCGTGCATCATAGGCTTCAGGATCGTGAATCGCCGTGTCATCGAGATGAGCCAATTCGGGCACCCACTGCCTGATATAATCACCCGCTTCGAATTTTGGAGACTGGGTCAGCGGTGCCATGATCCGGGAAAACAGGTTTGCGTCAACGCCACTGCCCGCCACCCATTGCCAATTCACGCTATTGTTGGCGTAATCCGCGTCCACCAATGTGTCCCAGAACCATTGCGCCCCGTGTCGCCAATCTATCAGAAGATGTTTGATGAGGAAGCTCGCGGCGATCATGCGAACCCGGTTGTGCATCCATCCGGTCGTCCAAAGCTGGCGCATACCGGCATCCACTATCGGGTAGCCCGTTCGTCCTGTTTTCCAGGCGGCAAAATCATCGACTGCTTCGCGCAAGCTGCGCCAAGCAAACCGATCGAAATCGGAGCGGGCGTTTTGTGACCCATAGGTCGGCAATGCCCAAATCTGCGTATGCGCATAGTCCCGCCAGATCAGTTCCTTAAGAAAGGTGGCCGCATCTGCCGCCGCCTCGCTCACCCGATGCCAGACATAGGCGGGAGAGACTTCGCCGAAATGGAGATGAGGAGAAAGCCGCGAAGTTCCTTCCACGGATGGAAGGTTACGCGCCACATCATATTCATCCGCCTCATCGAGAAATGAGGCGACGCGGTGGCGCGCCCCATCTTCACCAGGCGACCAGTCCTCGGCAAAAGCTGCTGCCCAGTTGGGACGACGAGGGCATAGTTCCCAATCGTCGAGCGAATCGCTCGCGGGCCATTTTGCTGGCGCGTCGATCTTTGACGGGGTCGCGACGGGTTCGGCCGGTGGCATGTGAAGCATCGTTGCCCGGGCGAACGGCGTGTATATCTGATAAAGATTGCCGCCCGACGCGCGGACACTCCCAGGCGGCAACAACAGCATACCGTCGTGAAGCTGAAGATCGATCTGCTTCGCTGCTGCCTTTTCGGCATTCCGCCACCATGGCTCATAATGAGCCAGTGCATGCACCCGCTTGGCACCGGTTTCGCGGGCGAGCCTCTCTAGCTGCTCGGCGCTCTCCCCTTTGCGCAGGATGAGGCGAGACCCCTTGCGACGAAGGCGGTCGTCCAGGGATTTCAGGCTGTGATGAAGCCACCATCGCTGCGCGCTGCCCATCTTCCATTGCTTTGGGGATGTATCGTCCAGGATATAGACCGGGATCACCGGCCCTTCCTTCACTGCCGCCGCCAGAGCTGCTTGATCAGATAAGCGGAGGTCTTGGCGAAACCAAAGGATCACGGGATTGGACATTAGCCAGCTTTGCCATTGCCAGGCCGAGCTTCCAATCCCCTCTCCCATTTCGACGCGAAAAGCTGTCCGGATATGGTGCTGGGCGTTTTAGCGCATGGACGACCGCTGCTTCGCCCTTTATCATTGCACTGCACAAAGCGGGCCAATGGCTTGCGGCCAGGACAATGATCAGGGGACATCATGGCATCGGCGCCAAATGATTCGGAACTCGCATATCGGCCCTGCGTCGGCGTGATGCTTGTCAGCATGGAGGGCAAGGTCTTTGTCGGCCAGCGGATCGATAGCCAGGTGGAAGCTTGGCAAATGCCTCAGGGTGGAATCGATCATGGGGAGGAGGAAAGGACTGCCGCGCTGCGCGAACTGGGCGAGGAAACCGGCATCGGCCAGCATCATGTAGAGATCATCGCGAAAGCGCGGGACGAACATTTTTACGATTTACCGCCTGAACTTGTCGGAAAATTATGGGGCGGCAAATATCGCGGTCAGCGCCAGATATGGTTCCTCGCGCGCTTCCTCGGCAGCGACGAGGATATCAACATCGCTACTGATGATGCCGAATTCTCAGAGTGGAAATGGATCGAGCCGGAAGCCCTTCCTGACGTGATCGTTCCGTTCAAGCGGAAGCTGTACCGGGACATTTTGCAGGAATTCAAGGCTCTCATCTGACCGGATCACTGATCCTTTAGGCCCACTAGCGCGATCGGGAATAAATTGCGGTATCGCAAGACTGGAGGCCATCAACTTCGTCTGATAAGCTCCGGCGCATGAACGGCCTTTCGTCGTCAGACCGCGAACTCTTGGATCGCGCCGCAGCCGCCCCGATGCTGGATCAGGTTCAGAAATGGGCCGCTATTAATAGCGGATCGCGGAACCTGCCCGGTTTGGCGATGACTGCTTCGATGCTGGCAGATGCATTCTCCACGCTACCCGGCGACATTCGCCTGATCGAAGGCACGAAAGTCGATGCTGTTGATTCCGAAGGACGCATCCAACTGGTCCAACATGGACAGAATCTGCTGCTTTCGGTGCGACCCGACGCCGCGATCAGGCTCCTCCTGACTGGACACATGGACACGGTCTTTCCGGCGGATCATGGATTCCAGTCGCTTCGATGGATCGACCCCGGCAGTCTGAACGGTCCCGGCGTAGCCGATATGAAAGGCGGTCTAGCCGTGATGCTATCGGCACTCGAAGCGTTCGAGGGGTCTCCGGCTGCCGCCCGGATCGGTTATGACGTCGTCATAAACAGCGATGAGGAAGTTGGCAGTCCTTCTTCGGCAGACCTTCTCATGATAGTCGCGAAGGGGAAAGTTGCAGCGCTGACCTATGAACCGGCGCTTCCCGATGGCACGCTTGCGGGAGCGCGGCCGGGTAGCGGGAATTTCTCCTTCATAGTCAGTGGCCGGAGCGCCCACGCCGGGCGCAACCCGGAAGAGGGCCGCAACGCTCTGCTCGCAGCAGCCGATCTCGCCCTCAAACTTAAAGCGGGGAGCGGCGCTGGCTTTACGTGCAATCCCGCGCGGATAGATGGCGGCTCTCCCAATAATGTCGTGCCCGACCGTGCGATCCTGCGCGTGAATTTCCGGCCTCGGACTGCGGAGGCTGAGGAGAGCGCGAAGCGGCTCATCAGTAATTCCGTACGCGAAGTTGCTCGCGATCATGATGTGAGCTTGAAAGTTCACGGGTGCTTCGGCCGTCCGCCTAAACCTCTCGACGAAAAAGCCGCTGCCCTCTTTCAGTTGGTCAGGCAATGTGGCGCGGATTTAGGCTTGGCCGTGAGCTGGCGGAACACAGGAGGCGTTTGTGATGGCAACAACATTGCGGCGTGCGGCGTGCCTGTGGTGGACACGATGGGTGTTCGGGGCGGTGCCATTCATAGTGACGAGGAATATTTGATCGTTGAAAGCCTTGCCGAACGCGCGCAACTTTCCACGCTGACCTTATTGCGGATTGCGGAGGGCAAATTTCGACAGGAGAAGATGGTTTGAGCTTTGTCATGCGGACTGCGCGGGCGGATGATCTGCAAACCCTGTATGAACTAGCGAAAATAACGGGGGGCGGATTTACCAACCTGCCTGCTGACCGGAAGGCGCTGGAGCAGAAGCTGATCCGGACCGAGATGGCGCTCGCTCGGGAGAGTGGAGGGGTGGAGGATGAGCTTATCCTGATGGTGCTTGAAAACTGCACCACGGGACAAGTTCGTGGTACTTGTCAGATTTTCAGCAAGGTAGGGCAAAGCTGGCCCTTCTATTCCTATCGCCTGGGCGTCCTGACCCAGCATAGCCGGGAATTGTCCCGCACATTCCGGGCGGAGATGCTGTCGCTCGTCACGGACCTGGAAGGTTCGACGGAGGTCGGCGGCCTCTTTTTGCATCCACGAGAGCGCGCCGAGGGCCTGGGCCTGCTGCTCGCCCGCAGCCGTTATCTCTATATCCGCAGTCATCGCGAACGCTTCGGAGACCGGGTGATAGCCGAGCTGCGCGGCGTAATCGATGAGGCAGGAGGCTCGCCTTTCTGGGATGGGCTCGCGGGGCGCTTCTTCGGCATGACATTTCAGGAAGCGGATGAATTCAATGCGATCCATGGCAACCAGTTCATCGCGGACCTGATGCCCAAGACACCTATCTACACCGCCATGCTGAACGACAGTGCAAAGGCGGTGATCGGCCTGCCTCATCCCAATGGCCGGGCTGCCATGCGGATGCTGGAGACGGAGGGTTTTACGAATCCGGGATATATCGACATATTCGACGGCGGCCCGACGATGGTGGGACAGATAGACGCACTGCAAACCATATCCCATGCGCAGGATGTGATCCTGTCCGCCGTTCATGACGGTGGAGGAGAAAGACAGCTGGTGGCCACCGGAGAACGCGCGGATTTTCGTTGCACATATGCAATGGTCAAGGAAGACGGCGATAACCTGTCGCTTGATCGGCAAAGCGCCGAACGGCTGGGACTGGAACCCGGGCAGCAGTTCATGATGGTGTCCCGCGCATGACGGTCAGGGAAATCAACTTCGACGGCTTGATCGGGCCAAGCCACAATTATGCGGGGCTTAGCCTGGGAAACCTGGCATCGGCAGGAAGCGCGGGAACGACGTCATATCCCCGGGCCGCGGCGTTGGAAGGCATCGAGAAGATGCACGCGAACCTGCGCCTGGGACTAGTACAGGGTATATTCCTGCCCCAGTGGCGGCCGGACGGGCGATGGCTAAGCGCCTTGGGCACAAATATCGGCGAAGCTGAGCCCCATATCCGGGCGGCGGCGATGTCCGCGTCCTCCATGTGGGCGGCGAACGCGGCGACCGTGTCGCCCGGCCCCGATACGGCCGACGGACGCACGCACCTGACTATAGCTAACCTCGTCACCATGCCGCACCGAAGCCATGAGTGGCAGCAGACACTGGCCCAGTTGCAGGTCGCTTTTTCCGACAAGGATGCCTTTGCGATTCATCCCCCTATCCCCGCGCCCTACGGCGATGAAGGCGCGGCCAATCACATGCGATTATGTGACAGCCATGCGGATCGGGGCGTCGAGATATTCGTCTATGGCCAATCCGGCGGCCCCTACCCCGCCCGTCAGCATGTGGAGGCCAGCAAAGCCGTCGCGCGGCTCCATGGCCTTGATCCGGCACGCACATTGTTCGTCATGCAGTCCGAGCAGGCGATAGCGGCTGGCGCCTTTCACAATGACGTCGTGGCCGTCGCCAACGAGACCGTGCTTCTCGCCCATGAGCAGGCCTTCGCCGACAAGGCGCGCTTCTACGATCAACTGCGCGCCATGCTGCCCGCGGTCCAGATCATCGAGGTGCCGGAGGCGGCCATCAGCCTGGCCGATGCCATCCAAAGCTATCTGTTTAATGCGCAACTGGTGACGCTGCCGGACGGCGGCATGACGTTGATCCTGCCCGCTGAGGCCAAGGGGGTTGCGAGTGTCTGGAACTGGCTGGAAAAACTGGTTGCGGGCAATGGCCCCATTCGCGAGTTGATCACCGTCAATGTGCGACAATCCATGGCGAATGGCGGCGGCCCGGCCTGTCTGAGGTTGAGGGTCGTCGCTGATCCCGCCAATGTCGATCCCCGTTTTCTGGTGAACGAGGCCAGGTTAGATGAGATCGCGAGCATAATCGAGCGCTATTGGCCTGAGCGGATCGTGCCCGCCGATCTGGCCGACACCCGACTGATCGCCCAGATCGAACAATCGTGGTTAATGCTTGTTGACCATTTGCAGCTTTCGGGCGACTTAATTCCCTAGAGCAAGTCACAGCTCGAGTGGGACGATGGAACGGATCAAGCGCCTCTTCACGATCAAGACGAAGTTCGAGGCATTCCTGGTCATCTATGCGCTTGCGCTGGGCGCCACCGAACGCGGCATCGTCTATCTTCAGCAATATCCCGGTTTCGGCGGACAATTGCTTGCCCTGGCGTGCACAGGATCGGTGTTCATGGCAGGCGGTATGATCATCGATGCCGTCGAGATGCGGCGGCGCCTGATCTTCTGAATAATTGCCTTCCACAAAGCGGCGGTTGACCGGCAACGGACAGCCATGCAGGAGCGGCATCATGGCCGCTATCATGCTTCAGGGAACAGGGTCCGACGTTGGAAAGTCGGTACTCGTCGCGGGATTGTGCCGGGCGCTGGTGCGTCGGGGCTACAGTGTGCGCCCATTCAAGCCGCAGAATATGTCGAACAACGCAGCCGTCACCATCGATGGCGGAGAGATTGGCAGGGCGCAGGCTCTACAGGCGCTGGCCGCTGGCGCAGAGCCGCACAGCGACATGAACCCCGTGCTGCTGAAGCCGCAGGCGGATCGTACATCGCAGCTGGTGGTCCATGGGAAGGTTCGCGGCGCGCTGAACGCCGGTAACTTCCGGACCGCTCGTGCCGAACTATTGGACGCGGTGTTGGAGAGCTACGACCGACTGAAGCAGCAATGCGATATCGTCGTGGTCGAGGGGGCGGGATCCCCGGCGGAGATCAACCTGCGAGCGGGCGACATCGCGAACATGGGGTTCGCGCGCGCCGCCAACGTGCCGGTCATACTGGTCGGCGACATAGACCGGGGCGGCGTGATCGCGGCGATCGCAGGCACGAAAGCTGTCATCGATCCGGCGGACGCGGCGATGATACGGGGGTTCCTGATCAACAAGTTCCGGGGCGACCCGGCCTTGTTCGAAGACGGTTATCGGCAGATCGAGCAATTATCGGGCTGGCGGGGGTTTGGCGTGGTGCCATGGCTTACCGCTACCGCACGGTTGCCCAGCGAGGATGCGGTCGTGCTGGAACGGCCGAGCCGCGGGGGTGGCAAGCGCATCGTCATCGCCTGCCCTATCCTGCCCCGCATCGCGAATTTCGACGATCTGGACCCATTCAAGCTGGAACCAGAGGTGACACTTGTGATGGTGCCGCCCGGCCAGCCCATTCCAGCCGAAGCCAGCCTGATCATCCTGCCGGGATCCAAGGCGACGATCGCCGACCTGCGCGCAATGCGAGCCGAAGGTTGGGACATCGACATCCTTTCACATCATCGTCAGGGCAAGCCTATATTGGGAATTTGCGGTGGTTATCAGATGCTTGGTAAGCGCATCTCTGATCCGGATGGAATTGAGGGTGAACCCGGCAGCATCGAGGGGCTGGGCCTGCTCGACATCGAAACGCGGCTGACGGGCACTAAGTCGCTGGAAAGAGTGGCGGGCACGGCCTGGGCGCAGAGTTTCCAGGGGTATGAAATGCATCTCGGCTCAACCGAAGGGCCGGACTGTGCGCATCCCTTCGCTCGATTGGACGATGGGCGGCTCGATGGCGCGATCAGCGCGGATGGCCTTGTGTCCGGCACCTATGTCCATGGCCTGTTTGCCAGCACAGGCGCTCGCGCCGGATTAATAGCCTCGATCGGCGTTCATTCTGAAGGCGTGGATTATTCCGCATCGGTCGATCGGGCGCTGGATGACATTGCAGAGCAACTGGAACGACATGTTGATATCGATGCGATGATCAGGATCGCCAACTGCGGCTGAAAGATCGTGATCGTGCTTAACTAGCGCTGGATATACAGGGGCCTGCGAAATCCCTGCATGATCTGAAACCACGTAAACAGGAACAGCTAAAGCAATCCCACAGGGGCGCCTTATAAGTCACTGATTTTCCGTGAAAAGAAAATGGTGCGCCCGGAACGATTCGAACGTCCGACCCTCAGATTCGTAGTCTGATGCTCTATCCAGCTGAGCTACGGGCGCGTTGTGGAGCGGCAGATAGAGGGGGGCGGGAGATTGAGCAACCCCCTTTTTTCAGTTTTTTTACGGCGTCCGCTCGGCAGTTTCGCCAGCGCAACTTTTTGCAGCGCTGGCTCGTTGCGAACAGGGGCAAGGAGGCGAAGCATGGCTTTCACTTTGAACGAGATTTCGCTGCTCGTGATCGCGCTGGTTATTGGATTGATGATCGGCCTGATGATCAGCGGTCGTGGCAAATATAAGCGGCTGTGGCGTGATGAGAGGTTGGCTCATCGCGAAACGATCAAGGAGCGTGATGCGCGGCTCCCCGCTGCTTCTGACCGTAGAGCGGAGGCTGGAGATATTTCCGGCGAACGAAATGACCTGACGCGGATCAGGGGAATTTCGGCAAAAGACGCTGCTGAGTTGGAGGCTGCGGGCTATCAAAGCTATGCGCAACTCGGATCGATTGATCGTGAGGAGCAGGCTGCGCTGGAATCAAGGCTGGGGCGAGAGCCGGGGACCATCGAGCGCGAGGAATGGCGCCTGCAGGCGCGGCTGCTCGAAGCGGGCAAGGTGCGCGAGCATGAGCGGCGCTACCTGGAGGCGTAACAAGGTCCGGGTGCCCCTCCCACGGTTGCGGGAGGGGCTGGAGCGTTACTTCTTTGCCAATGCAGCCTGAGCGGCGGCCAAGCGGGCGATCGGCACGCGGTAGGGCGAGGCCGAGACATAATCGAGGCCGGTAGCCTCGCAGAAGGCGATAGAGGCCGGATCACCGCCATGTTCGCCACAGATGCCGAGCTTGATCCCGGGACGGGTCGCGCGGCCGCGTTCGGCGGCTAGCTCGATAAGCTGGCCCACGCCCTCCACATCGATGCTGACGAACGGATCGCGGGCGAAGATGCCCTTGTCCACATATTGCGTCAGGAAGCGGCCGGCATCGTCACGGCTGATGCCGATGGTGGTTTGCGTGAGGTCGTTGGTGCCGAAGGAGAAGAATTCGCCCACCTCGGCAATCTCGCCCGCCTTGAGCGCTGCGCGCGGCAGTTCGATCATGGTGCCGACGAGATATTCCACCGAAGCGCCCTGCTCCGCGAACACTTCGCTGGCGACGCGATCGACGATCGCCTTCATCAGTTCCAGCTCTTTCTTGGTCGCAACGAGCGGGATCATGATTTCCGGGATCGGCGCCTCGCCGCTACGCTGCTTGACGAGCAGCGCCGCCTCGAAGATGGCGCGGGCCTGCATCTCGTAGATTTCGGGGTAGGTGACGCCCAGACGGCAACCACGATGGCCGAGCATCGGGTTGAACTCGTGCAGTTCGGCGGCGCGGCGCTTGAGCGCGTCCACACCCACGCCTGCGGCCTTGGCCACTTCCTCGAACTCTGCTTCGCCATGCGGCAGGAATTCGTGGAGCGGCGGGTCGAGCAGGCGGATGGTGACGGGCAGACCCGCCATGACCATGAAGATCTGTGCGAAGTCGTCACGCTGTTCGGGAAGCAGCTTGTCCAGCGCGACGCGGCGACCCTTTTCACTGTCGGCGAGGATCATCTCGCGGACGGCGGTGATGCGGGCCGCGTCGAAGAACATATGTTCGGTGCGGCAGAGGCCGACGCCCTCCGCGCCAAACTCACGCGCGACCTGGCAGTCCTGAGGGGTTTCCGCATTGGCGCGGACACGCAAGCGGCGGACCTTGTCGGCCCATGCCATCAGCACGCCGAAATCGCCCGCCAGTTCGGGCTGCACGGTCGGGACTTCGCCCGCCATCACCTCGCCGGTCGAGCCGTCGATGGTGAGGATGTCGCCTTCCTTGAGGGTGCGGCCTTCGATGCGAAGCGTCTTGGCGGCATTGTCGATCGACAGGCTGCCCGCGCCGGACACGCAGGGACGGCCCATGCCGCGCGCAACCACGGCGGCGTGTGACGTCATGCCACCGCGCGCGGTCAGGATGCCCTTGGCCGCGTGCATGCCGTGGATGTCTTCAGGGCTGGTTTCGACGCGGACGAGGATGACAGAATCGCCCAGCTCGTTGCGGCGCTCTGCGGTGTCGGCATCGAACACGATCGCGCCCGAAGCTGCGCCCGGCGAGGCAGGCAGGCCCTTGGTCAGCACGTCGCGGGGAGCCTTGGGATCGAGCGTCGGGTGCAGCAGCTGGTCGAGCGCGGCGGGATCGACGCGGGCGACGGCTTCCTGCTCGGTGATCAGGCCCTCGGTCGCCATATCGACGGCGATCTTGAGCGCGGCCTTGGCGGTGCGCTTGCCCGAGCGGGTCTGGAGCATCCAGAGCTTGCCCTGCTGTACCGTGAACTCGATGTCCTGCATGTCGCGATAATGGGTTTCGAGGATCTGGAACACCCGAGCCAGTTCGGCATAGGTTTCCGGCATCGCCTCTTCCATCGACAGCGGCTTGGCCCCTGCCCGCTCGCGTGCCTGCTTAGTCAGATACTGTGGGGTGCGGATGCCCGCCACCACGTCCTCGCCCTGGGCGTTGATGAGGTACTCGCCATAATAGGCGTTTTCGCCGGTGGCCGGGTCGCGGGTGAAGGCGACTCCGGTGGCCGAGGTGTCGCCCATATTGCCGAACACCATCGCCTGCACGTTGACGGCGGTGCCCCAATCGTGCGGGATCGAGTTCAGGCGGCGATAGACCTTGGCGCGGTCGGCCTGCCAGCTGCCGAAGACGGCGCTGATCGCGCCCCATAGCTGGTCGTTTACGTCCTGCGGGAAAGGCTTGTTCCAGAGCTTTGAAACGAGGGCTTTATACTCGGCAACGAGCGCCTTCCAGTCGTCGGCGGTCATCTGCGTATCGAGCGTGTAGCCCTGATCTTCCTTGGCGATTTCGAGGGCTTCCTCGAACGCGCCATGGTCAAGTTCCAGCACCACGTCCGAATACATCTGGATGAAGCGACGATAGCTGTCCCAGGCGAAACGCTCATCGCCGCTCGCGGTGGCGAGGCCGATCACGGTTTCGTCGTTGAGGCCGAGGTTGAGGACCGTGTCCATCATGCCAGGCATCGAAATGCGCGCGCCGGAGCGGACGGATACGAGCAGCGGGTCGGCCGCGTCGCCGAACTTCTTGCCCGTGACGCCTTCGATATGGGCGATGCCGTTGGCGACTTCGGCCTTGAGGCTTTCGGGGAATACGCCGCCATCCTCGTAATAGCGGGTGCACATCTCGGTCGTGATTGTGAAACCGGGGGGCACGGGCAAGCCGATGGCGGCCATGCCGTCCAGATTGGCGCCCTTGCCGCCGAGGAGGTTCTTGTTACCCTTGCCACCATCATCGACGCCGCCGCCGAAACGATAGACATAACGCGTCGCGGTCGTGCTCATGCTGGCCTCTTCCATTGTCAACATAGTCCCGGCTCTCCCTGCACTGATTGCCGTGTATTTGTGCGTTGCAGCAACTTTCCTACAACAGGCGGGGCGATGAACGCACCCGCTTTTACGATGATCCTTTGCTCTTCTCTATCCTCTATCGCTGTGACGCGTCGGACCTTTCCGAACTATCCTGCAATTTTCGAGAAGTCGGCGACCGCATGCACGGCGTCCCGCACCCGTGCCAGCACGGCGAGGCGAGCCGACCGCTTGGCCGGATCAGCGTCGTTCACGGTCACCTTATCGAAGAAGGCGTCGATCGGCGCGCGCAATGTTGCGAGTGCGGCCATGGCACCTTCGAAATCTTCCGCCTGAACAGCTGCGGTTGCGCGTGGCTCGGCGGTGTCGAGGGCGGTGATGAGATCGACTTCGGCGGGTTCGGGGGTGTAGGTCAGCTCAACCTTCTCTGCCGTGTCCACGCCTTCCTTCTTCAAGATGTTCGCGGCGCGTTTGTATCCGGCGAGCAGATTGGCGCCGTCATCGGTAGCGATGAATGATTGGAGGGCCGACGCGCGCAAGCTAACACGGTCCAATCGACCATCATCACGAGCATTCCAGCGCCGCGATGCTTCAATAAAATCGTGCCTAATTCCTGCATCTCGCTGCTGAACGGCTAGGCGGTCCAAAAGGAAGTCTAGCCCAACGGTAAGCAACCGCCGACGCTCAAGATCGTTCTCAGAAAGAACTGCTCCCTCATCTGATTGGCCGAGCCAGAACTCGATGGGAGCGTCAGTCACCATCTTAACGCGGTTCTCGAGAATCAGGCGAATAATCGCGATCGCAGCGCGCCGGAGGGCGAACGGATCTTTCGATCCAGTTGGATACTCTTGGATGTCGAAAAATGACAGTAACGTATCCAGCTTGTCAGCCAATGACACAGCCACCGCAATCGGCGCAGTCGGGACATCGTCCCCCTGCCCAACCGGCTTGTAATGATCGCGGATGGCGTCGGCCACGGCATCCGGCAGTCCTTCGGCGCGGGCGTAGTAGCCGCCCATGATGCCTTGGAGTTCGGGGAACTCGCCGACCATTTCGGTGACCAGGTCGGCTTTGGCTAGGCGGGCGGCTTGTTGGGCCAGGTCTGCGAGTTGTTCGGTCGTTGGCGCCTGCCCACCCCCGGCCCCTCCCGCTTGCGGGAGGGGAGAAGAAGTTACGATGCCTTGTTCTACCAGCCAGCGGGCTAGTTTGGCTACGCGTTCCACCTTGTCGGCGACGGTGCCTAGCTTTTCGTGGAAGGTGATGCGTTCGAGCTTCTTGGCATGGTCTTCGAGGCTAGTCTTGCGGTCCTGTTCCCAGAAGAAGCGGGCGTCGGACAGGCGCGCGGCGAGGACCTTGCGGTTGCCCGCGATGATTGCTTCGCCGCCGTCCTTTGCCTCAATATTTGCCGTGCAGATGAAGGCGGGGGCGAGTTTGCCCGCACCGTCACGCAGCACGAAATATTTCTGATTTATCCGTAGGGTTAGCTGGATTACTTCAGGTGGCACCTCAAGGAAGGCTGGGTCGAAATCGCCGAGCAAGGGCACCGGCCATTCGGTCAGGCCAGCATTCTCCGCGATGAGGCCCTTGTCCTCGATCACGGTGTAGCCCTTCGCGGCGGCGGCTTCGTTCGCCTTTGCCTCGATGATCGACTGGCGTTCCTGATGGCTGACGATCACATGGCAGGCGCGCAACTTTTCGACATAGTCGTGCGCGCCGCCGATGGTGATTTCGCCGGGGTGGTGGAAACGGTGGCCGAGCGTGGCGTAGCCGCTGCGCGTGCCTTCGATCTCGATATCGACAAGGTCTTCGCCGAGGATCGCGACGATGCCTTGCAACGGGCGGACCCAGCGGAGGCTTTCGGTCGTCTGCGAGGCTGTGCCCCAGCGCATGGACTTGGGCCAGGGGAAGGCGCGGATGATGGCGGGGACAGCTTCGGCCAGCACTTGCGCGGTGGCGCGGCCGGGCTTGTTGACGGTGGCGAACCAGACGCCGTCGCGGTCTTCGAGCTGGTTCTGGGTCAGGCCGGTTTTGCGGAGGAAGCCTTCAAGCGCCTGCGCGGGCGCGCTGGTGCGAGGGCCTTTGAATTCCTCGCTGACGGCGGCGGTTTCAAGCGGCAGGTTGCGGGCGATTAGCGCCAAGCGGCGAGGCGTGACGAAGCTGTCGATGCTCTCGGGTTTCAGTCCAGCCTTCGCCAGTTCCTCGGTGAAGAGGCGGGCCAGGTCTTCAGATGCCTTGAGCTGCATCCGGGCCGGGATTTCTTCGCAGCGGAGTTCGAGGAGGAAATCGGTCATGCGATTTTCTCCGCAGCCCCAGCGGAGGCTGGGGCCTCGTGCCGAATGATGGAACGCGTGGGGCATGAGATCCCAGCGTTCGCTAGGATGACGGAATTGAACATCTGCATCACGCGGCCCACCCGTTTACTTCCATCCACTTTTCGCATGAGCCTTTGGCGAGGTCGCGGACGCGGCCGATGTAGCTGGCGCGTTCCTGAACGGAGATGACGCCGCGCGCCTGGAGGAGATTGAAGACATGGCTTGCTTTGATCGCCTGGTCATAGGCGGCGAGCGGGACGCCTGCCTCCAGCGACGCCTTGCACTCGGCTTCGGCATCCTTGAACCAGCGGAACAACTTTTCAGTGTCGGCGATCTCGAAATTCCATTTCGACATCTGTTGTTCGTTGGCGAGGAACACATCGCCATAGGTGACGCCTGCGTCATTGAACTTCAGGTCGTAAACGCTGTCGACGCCCTGAATATACATGGCGAGGCGTTCGAGGCCGTAAGTCAGCTCGCCCGCGACGGGTTTGCAGTCGTAGCCGCCCATTTGCTGAAAATAGGTGAACTGGGTGACTTCCATGCCATCGCACCAGACTTCCCAGCCAAGGCCCCAGGCGCCCAGCGTCGGGCTTTCCCAGTCATCCTCGACGAAGCGAATGTCGTGGATCAGCGGATCGATACCGATCTCGACCAGCGACCCCAGATACAGCTCCTGAAGGTTCGCCGGGGACGGCTTCATGATCACCTGATATTGGTAATAATGCTGGAGCCGATTGGGGTTTTCGCCATAGCGGCCGTCGGTCGGGCGGCGGCTGGGCTGCACATAGGCGGCATTCCAGGCGTCCGGGCCAAGGCTACGCAAGGTGGTGGCGGGGTGGAACGTGCCCGCGCCGACTTCCATGTCATAGGGTTGCAGGATGACGCAGCCCTGCTTTCCCCAATAGGCGTGCAGGGTCAGGATGAGGTCCTGAAAGGAGAGCGGCTTTCCTGTCGCCACGGACGGTCCCTTGCGAAAATGACGGTTTGATC
This sequence comes from Sphingobium sp. TomMM7A, assembly GCF_055397305.1. NCBI lineage: Bacteria > Pseudomonadati > Pseudomonadota > Alphaproteobacteria > Sphingomonadales > Sphingobiaceae > Sphingobium > Sphingobium sp. TomMM7A. The sequence continues at coordinate 1,036,242 of NZ_AP027311.1, forward strand.
GCGCGCGCCTTGGCGCAGGAGGGCTTTTGGGTCAAGGAAAAGCGGGCTTGAAGGCGGTTAATCCGCTTGCCCAAACGCCACCTGCCCCGCATGGATATGGCGAAACTCTTCGCAATGGATCGATAGCCGTTATGAAATGGTCGCTTTCGCGCTTGATGGTTGCAGGCTTGCTGCTGCTAAGCGGCTGCACTCAGGAACCGCAGGCCAACGCTCGTCCGCCAGCGGCAAGGGCCGCCTATGTGACGCCCGCCCTATGGCAGGTGAAGGATGAGGATACGACGCTCTATCTCTTTGGCACGGTTCATGTGCTGAAACCGGGAACGGAGTGGTTCAAGGGCGGCATCAAGCGGGCCTTTGATGGGTCGGACGAGCTGGTTCTGGAGATTGTCGAGCCAGAGAATCCGCAGGCGATGGCTGCTTCCATGGCGCAAACGGGCCTGGCGCGTGACGGGGTGAAGCTGTCGGATCGTCTGGATGCCGACATGCGGGGCAAATATCAGACGGCGATGGCAGCGAACGGCCTGCCCTGGCAGATGTTCGAGCCGTTCAACCCCTGGATGGCTGGCATGGCGCTGGCGGTGAAGCCGCTCGAAAAACTGGGATACGAAGCGGACCTTGGCGCGGAGAAGACACTGACGTCAGCAGCAAAGGCTGCGGGCAAGAAGATAGGCGCTCTGGAGACAGTAGAGCAGCAATTGGGCTATTTTGCCGGGCTGCCGATGGACAGTCAGGTGAAGTTCCTGAACGCTACCGTTGAGGGCCTGCCGGACATGGACAAGGAGTTCTCCAGCCTGATCGCGCATTGGCAGGAGGGCGATCCAGACAAGCTGGCCGCTGAAATGAACGAATCGCTCGAAGCGACGCCGGAACTGGCTCAGGTTCTGCTGCTTCAGCGGAACATGAATTGGGCCAAGTGGATCAAGGAACGGCTGGCGCGGCCGGGAACGGTGTTCATCGCCGTCGGTGCCGGGCATCTGGCGGGCAAGGGTAGCGTGCAAGAGCAGTTGAAGGGAATGAACGTCGCATCGGCCAGGGTCGCCGAGTGAACTTGCTGCGATGGCTGGGCCTGTGCGCGCTGCTGATGATCGCAGCGTGCGGGCCGGAGCCGGTTTCTCCTCCGGAGGGCGGCGGGCCTGCCCTGTGGCGGGTGCAAGGGCATGGGGTCGATGGATGGCTGTTCGGGACCATTCATGTGCTGCCCAAGGGGGTCGGCTGGCGAACCGGCAAGATTGAGCAGGCGATGGACGCTTCGGACCAGCTGGTGCTCGAAACTGCGGAAATTCAGGATCAGATGCGAACGAGGGCGCTGTTCGAGAAGATGGGCCGCAGCCCCGATCTCCCCACTCTCGAAGCCCGTGTGCCTGCGGATAAACGCGATGAGCTTCGGCGCATTGCTGGCGACGGGGGCGCTAATATGCAGCTTCTGTCCGGATATGAAAGCTGGGCGGCCGCGATGCTGCTTTCGGCGGCGGCGCAGCAGTCGCTGCACCTAAGCGCCAGCGCGGGTGTCGAGCCGGTGCTGATCGCCGCGTTTCGGGAAGCGGGTAAGCCGATTGGCGGACTGGAGACCGTGGCGCGGCAGTTCGGCGCCTTCGACACCTTGCCCGAAACCTCGCAGCGGCAGCTTCTGATTCAGACTGTGACGGAGGCCAAGGGGATGGAGGCGCTGTATGAGCGCATTCTTCATGCCTGGCTGAAGGGTGACATGGCCGCGATCGCGCGGGAGGATCAGGGTGGAGAACAGCCCGACCCGGTGGTTGAAAAGGCGGTGTTGGTTTCCCGCAATCGGAACTGGAGCGCAGCTATCACGAAGTTGAAGGGGCGCCCCTTCATCGCTGTGGGCACGGGGCATCTTACCGGGCGGCACAATCTCATCAGCTTGATTGAGGCGCGTGGCTACAAGGTGACGCGGGTGCAATAGCGCCGCGCCCTTGCCTTTGCCCGCCTTTCTGCTACAGGGCCGCCTTCCCGTGATGGTCATCCCTGGAGGCGTTGCGGGAAGTTTTGACATATCAGCTTTTGGAGACACGCAATGAGCGAGCAGCTTACGCTGTCGGCAGAGGCACGCGATCGGGCAGGCAAGGGAGCCTCCCGCGCTCTCCGCCGTGAGGGCCGCGTACCCGCCGTCATCTATGGTAACAACGAAGAACCGCAGTCGATCCACGTCGAGGAAAAGCTCCTCAACAAGCTGCTCGGCACCGGCCACTTCTTCAACTCGGTCGTCATGGTCGAGGTTGGCGGCAAGCAGGTTCGCACCCTGCCCAAGGACGTCGCCTTCCATCCCGTGAGCGATCGCCCGCTGCACGCCGACTTCCTGCGCGTTTCGGAACATGCCACCGTTCACGTCAACGTGCCGGTTCGCTTCGACAACGAAGACGCCTCGCCCGGCCTGAAGAAGGGCGGCGTGCTCAACATCGTCGCGCATGAGATCGAACTTATCGTCGACGCCGCCGAAATCCCCGACGACGTCGTTGTTGACTTGACGGGTCTCGACGTGGGCGAATCGATCCACATCGGCTCGGTGAAGCTGCCCAAGGGCGCGAAGGCTGCGCATGATGAGAGCGACTTCACCGTCGCGACCATCGTTGCTCCTTCTGCCATGAAGAGCGCCGAGGGCGACAACGAAACTCCGGCGGAAGGCGAATAAGCCTTTCACCCCGGCTTACCGATTACCGGTTTGCTCACCCCCGTTCGGGCTGAGCTTGTCGAGGCCCGCCCCTTTTCTTGGAATAGGAAGAGAGGCCCTTCGGCAGGTTCAGGCGAACGGGGGTTCGCTTTGTTTGGAGACATGGGATGCAGATCTGGGTCGGGCTGGGCAATCCGGGCACCCAATATGCGATGCACCGGCATAATGTCGGCTTCATGGCGGCCGACGTCATCGCCGACATGCACCGCTTCTCCCCGCCCAAAAAGCAGTTCCAGGGATGGGTGCAGGAAGGCCGCATCGGACCTGAGAAGATCATCCTGCTGAAGCCCGCCACCTTCATGAACGAAAGTGGTCGGTCAGTCGGGGACGCGATGCGTTTCTACAAGCTGGCGCCGGAGGATGTGACCGTCTTTCACGACGAACTGGACCTCGCACCGATGAAGGTGAAGGTGAAGCGCGGCGGCGGCAATGCGGGGCATAACGGCCTGCGATCGACGGATGCGCATATCGGCCCGGACTTCCGCCGCGTGCGGATCGGCATTGGGCATCCTGGGCACAAGGACCGGGTGCATAGCTATGTGCTTGGCAATTATCACAAAAGCGAGATGGATGCGCTGGCCGACATGCTGGGCGCGATCGGCGCGGAAGCCGAATGGTTGGCCAAGGGCGACGACGCACGCTTCATGAATGAGGTTGCGCTCAGGCTGGCGGACTGATCCGCAGAGAATGCGCTAATAGGTGAAAGTCCGTCCCGCCGCCCTGTCCGTGCGGTGAAATCAGGGGAATGGATTGCGCAGTGCAGCATTGCCGGGCCATAGAAGACGCCTGCTGCACTTCCCAAAGGGATACAGGTGATACTGACCGTCTCGACTAAGCCTTTCAATGACCAGAAGCCGGGCACTTCCGGCCTGCGCAAAAAGGTCCGCGTCTTTCAACAGCCGCATTACGCCGCCAACTTCGTGCAGTCGGTGTTCGACAGCCTGGCCGACTTCGGAGGACAGACTCTGGTGGTCGGCGGCGACGGGCGGTATCTCAACCGCGAAGTCATCCAGATCGTGCTCAAGATGGCGGCGGCAAATGGCTTTGGCCGGGTTCTGGTCGGCCAAGGCGGCATATTATCGACCCCTGCGGCATCGCACCTGATCCGATCGTCAGGCGCGTTCGGTGGTCTGGTTCTGTCGGCCAGCCATAATCCCGGAGGCCCGGACGAGGATTTCGGCATCAAATATAATGTGGGCAACGGTGGCCCCGCGCCGGAGAAAGTGACGGACGCCATTCACGCCCGCACGCTCACGATCGACAGCTATCGGATAGTCGATGCAGACGACATCGATATCGACACCATCGGCAAGGCCCAGCTTGGCGGAATGACGGTCGAAGTGGTCGACCCGGTTGCCGCTTATGCCGATCTGATGGAGCAATTGTTCGACTTTTCAGCCATTCGGGAGATGATCGCCGAAGGCTTCACCCTCTCCTTTGACGCGATGAGCGCAGTCACCGGCCCTTATGCCACAGAGATTTTCGAGCGGCGTTTGGGCGCGCCATCGGGAACCGTACGCAACGGCACACCCCTGCCCGACTTTGGCCATCACCACCCCGACCCGAACCTCGTCCACGCAAAGGAATTGTATGACCGCATGATGGGTGAAAGCACGCCCGACTTCGGCGCGGCGTCGGACGGGGATGGAGATCGAAACCTGATCATCGGCCGTAACTGCTATGTGACGCCATCGGACTCGCTCGCGGTACTGGCGGCCAACGCGCATCTCGCACCGGGCTATGCAAAAGGCCTCAAGGGCATTGCGCGGTCCATGCCGACCAGCGGCGCTGCCGATCGTGTCGCGGAAAAGCTGGGTATACCGCTTTACGAGACGCCAACCGGATGGAAATTTTTCGGCAATCTGCTGGACGCGGGCATGGCGACGATCTGCGGCGAGGAAAGCGCGGGCACGGGTTCGGACCATGTCCGGGAAAAGGACGGCATCTGGGCCGTGCTGCTGTGGCTCAACATCCTGGCGGCCCGCAGGCAAAGCGTGACGGAGATCATGCAGGCGCATTGGGCTACTTACGGCCGCAACTATTATGCGCGCCATGACTATGAAGCCATCGCCAAGGACCGCGCCGATGCGCTGATGGCTGCGTTACGGGACAAGCTGCCCACCCTGCCCGGCACATCCAACAGCGGCGGGACAGTGAAGAGCGCGGATGATTTCGCCTATACCGATCCTACCGACCAGTCCGTCAGCCACAATCAGGGTATCCGCATCCTGTTCGAGGATGGATCGCGCATCGTGTTTCGTCTCTCCGGCACCGGCACCGAAGGGGCTACCTTGCGCGTCTATATTGAACGCTATGTGGATCGTGACGGCAACCTTGGCATGGAAACCGCCGACGCCCTCGCGCCGCTGGTCCAAGCCGCGCAAGAAATCGCGGATATCGAAGGATTTACCAGCATGGACCGGCCGAGCGTGATCACCTGACAGACATAAAAAGTTATCCAAGGGACATGGGACGGCAAGAGCGAAAGACTAGGGACGCGCTATGTTTCGCTCCCGCACTATTGCTCGTTCTTTACGCGCATTTTTAGGCGTCTGCACCCTTATGACCGGCGCTGCTGCGCATGCGGCGACGGCCGAAGATGAGCAGGTCTGGCTCAATCTGACTGCGATGGGGCAGGTCAGCGGCGACCTCATCTATTTCGCCGAGATCCAGCCTCGGTTCGGCAATGGCGCCTCACGGGCCGACCAGACTCTCCTGCGCGGTGCGGTGGGATGGAAGCTGTCCCCTCAGCTCTCCGTCTATCAGGGCTATGCGCATATCGTCCTGCCGTCGCAAGGCGGACGCGATGTCAATGAAGAGCGCAGTTTTCAGCAGATCAACTGGACGATCGCCGAGCCGTGGGACGGCGAACTATCGTCCCGCACGCGGCTGGAGCAACGCTGGCGTTCGGATGGCAGCGGCATGGGGTGGCGGCTGCGGGAGATGCTCCGTTATGAAAAACCGCTGAATCCCGACAGTCAGGCCGTCAATGCGCTGGTCTATGCGGAGGGATTTGCCGCGCTCAACAGCACGGACTGGGGGCAGAGAGCGGGCTTCGACCAGCTACGCAGCTTTGTCGGCGGGGAGGTCAAGCTGATGGGCAAGTCCACGGCCGAGATCGGCTATCTCAACCAGCTGATCAACCAGCGAGGCGGAAACCAGCGCATGAACCATGTCGCATCCGTCACGCTCTTCTTCCGCCGCTGAGCACAGGCTGGCCTTCGGACGCGGAACAGGCTATCGGCCCGGCCATCATTTTGACATGAAGGCAGTTCCATGGGTTTTCGTTGCGGTATCGTCGGGCTTCCCAATGTGGGCAAGTCCACCCTGTTCAATGCGCTGACTGAAACGCAGGCGGCGCAGGCGGCGAACTATCCCTTCTGCACGATCGAGCCCAATGAAGGCCGCGTTGCCGTGCCCGACGACCGGCTGCAGACCATCGCCAAGATTGGCGGCAGCGCCAAGATCATCGAAACGCAGCTGTCCTTCGTCGATATTGCAGGCCTGGTTCGCGGCGCTTCCAAGGGCGAAGGGCTAGGCAACCAGTTCCTTGCCAATATCCGCGAGACGGACGCCATCGTCCATGTGCTGCGCTGTTTTGAGGATGGCGACATCACCCATGTCGAGGGTAAGGTCGATCCTATTGCCGACGCGGAGACCGTCGAGACTGAGTTGATGCTAGCGGACCTGGAATCGCTCGAAAAGCGCGTGCCGAACTTCGCCAAGAAGGCGGCGCAGGGCGACAAGGAAGCAAAGGTGGCCGCATCCGTCTTGGGCAAGGCGCTGGACCAGCTGCGTGACGGCAAGCCCGCGAGGCTGACGCAGCCCGCCGACGACGAGGAAGCCCGCATCTTCCAGCAGGCCCAGCTGCTGACCGCCAAGCCTGTCCTCTACGTCTGCAATGTCGAAGAAGAGGCGGCGGCCGAGGGCAATGCTCATTCCGCACGCGTATTCGAGAAGGCTGCGGCCGAGGGGGCCAAGGCGGTCATCGTATCGGCCGCGATCGAAGCCGAACTCATCACCATGCCGGTCGAGGAGCGTACCGAATATCTGGAAGCTCTGGGCCTGACCGAAGCAGGCCTCGCCCGCATCATCCGGGCGGGTTATGAATTGCTGGGACTCATCACCTTCTTCACGGTGGGACCGAAGGAAGCACGCGCCTGGACCGTGACCAAGGGGTCCAAGGCGCCCCAGGCGGCGGGCGCGATCCATACGGATTTCGAAAAGGGCTTCATCCGCGCCGAAACCATGGCCTATGCCGACTATGTCCAGTTCAATGGCGAGGCCGGAGCCAAGGAAGCAGGCAAGTGGCGGTCTGAAGGCAAGGATTATGTGACGCAGGACGGCGACATCATGCTGTTCCGCTTCAACGTCTGACGCCGTGACGCTGCGGCCCGGCCAGATTCCGGCCCCGCGCAAGGCCGCCTTTCCACCGAGCGTCGATGAACGCACGACGCTGCTGATCCTTGGCAGCCTTCCGGGCGATGCCTCGATCAGACAGGGCGAATATTATGCCCATCGCGGCAACGCTTTCTGGTCGCTGATGGGCGATGTGCTGGGCGAGGATTTGCGCGCCCTGCCCTATGCCATGCGGCTGAAGCGTTTACGTGGGCGAGGCGTTGGTTTGTGGGACGTGATCGAGAGCGCAGACCGGGAAGGCAGCCTCGACAGCGCGATCCGTGGCGCGGAACTTCGGGATTTAGGCGCTTTTATCGCGCGCCTGCCTGCGCTGCGGGGGATTGCCTTCAACGGCAAGACGGCATCCCTGCATGGCCGCCGTCAGATCGGCGCCGACACGGGGCTATCCTTGATCGACCTGCCATCCAGCAGTGGCGCTAACGCCATCCTATCCCGCGACAAGAAGGCAGAGCTATGGCGGACGCTGCGCCAATGGATCGCGCCATCCTGACATTGACGTAAACGTAAGGCCCGCCTAGATCGTCTGCAACATGAAAGGTGCTGGACCATGAGCGAGATTGTCTATTTCGAAGATGTGGAAGTCGGCAGCAAGCTGGAGTTCGGTTCAATCACCGTCAGCCGGGACGAGATCATCGCCTTTGCAGCGGAATTTGACGCCCAGCCCTTTCACCTTTCAGACGAAGCTGCGGCAGAAACGCATTTTGGCAGCCTGTCGGCCAGCGGATGGCACACCACTGCGCTGTTCATGAAGATGTTCGTGGCGAAAATGCAGGCTGGCGGACATCAGGATGCAAGCTTGGGTGCCATGGGCATAGATGAACTACGCTGGTTGCGGCCGGTCAGACCGGGTGACACGCTGCGGGGCGCATCAGAGGTTGTGGAAAAGAAAGCCTCGCGCAGCAGGCCGGAGATGGGCATCATCAAAAGCAAGGTGACGATCTTCAACCAGTATGACGAACCAGTCATGACGCTGATGCCGATCACGATGTTTCGCACGCGTCCGAACTGAACGGATCGGCAGCCTATCTGTCGCGCTTTGGCGGCAGCGGCTGGTTGGCGAGAGCATCCGCAGCCATCAGGCGGATCTGGCTGGCTGACGAGTTCGACAGTTGAATGAGGTGCAGGCCCGGCGGCAGATCGAACCAGACGATCTTCGCAATGCCCGAACATGCGGCACCATGACCATGGGCGGCAGAGGGACCTGCGCTGCGGCCGGTGACAATATCGACCCACGCGGAACCGGACAGGCCTATGCCCACCCGTGCGGGGGCCTTGATCGCCAAGCTGAATAAGCCGCCATAGCTTTTAGGCTGCTGATGCCTCGGCTTCACAGCATATTGGACCTGCGCTAAAGGACGCAAGGTTGCGACGATGGGCTTGCCGAGGATCAGTCGAGGCGCGGAAGCTGCTTCGCCCGCCGCTGCCTCCGTGCCGCTCTGGTTCCAGCTCGTCCATGGTTCAGGGGGAAGCGGCGCATTGCGGCATGGGTCACCGCCATGCGTTGCGGCAAGGGCGGGCGCGGACAGGCTCAAGGCAGCCAAGCAGGCGATCATGCGCATGGTCATTTCCTCCCGAACAGCTTCTCGATGTCGCCATGGCCCAGCTTCACCCAAGTCGGACGGCCGTGGTTGCACTGGCCGCTGCGTGGCGTGATTTCCATCTCCCGCAGCAGCGCGTTCATTTCCGTGACGCTCAGCATACGACCGGCGCGTACCGATCCGTGGCAAGCCATCGTCGCCGCCACCAGATCGAGCCGTTCCTTCAAGGATAGAGCATCGTCATAGGCAGCCAGATCATCGGCGAGGTCGGTGACGAGCCCCTGCACATCGCCCTGTCCCAGCATCGCCGGGACCGCGCGCACGAGCATGGCGGAGGGACCGAACCGCTCCAGTTCTAGGCCGAAGTCGCGCAACTCATCGATACGCGTTTCGAGGCGGTCGCAGGCGGGCTCGTCCAGTTCGACTACTTCGGGCAGCAGTAGCGCCTGCGCGGCGACGCCCTGCCCCTCCATCGCGCGGCGCATGCGTTCGAGCGTCAGGCGTTCATGTGCGGCGTGCTGATCAACGATCACAAGCCCGTCCTCAGCCTCTGCGACGATATAGGTGCGGGCGACCTGCCCACGCGCCACGCCAAGGGGGAAGCTGGTTCCTTCCGGCGCAGGGGCAGCAGCGGGTTCCGCACGCGCTTGCGGCGGGGGGGCGAAGAAGGAAGGGCGGCGATCGGCGAATGCTGCGGCGGGGGGCGTGTAAGATGCTGACGCAGCTTCGAAGATGGGGAGCCCATTGATGGGGGTGGGCGACACAGGCTCTGCCCGCCAGGCGGAAAGGCTCGCCGGGTCGGCCTGCTGCACGGATCGAAACCCTTCCGCATCGAGTGCGCGCCGTACGCCTGAAACGATCATGCCCCGGATCATGGCTGGATCACGGAAGCGGACCTCGGTCTTTGCCGGATGGACATTGACGTCCACCTCCAACGGCGGAACGTCGAGGAACAGGGCGACCACGGGATGCCTGTCGCGCGCCAGCATGTCGGCATAGGCACCGCGCACCGCACCAATCAGCAATCGATCGCGAACCGGGCGGCCGTTCACGAAGAGGAACTGATGGTCGCCCACACCGCGATTATAGGTCGGTAGCGAGGCAACCCCTGACAAGCGGACGCCTTCGCGTTCGAGCGAGACGATCATATGATTCTCGGCAAGCGCTCGGTCAGTGAGCGCCGCCACCCGATCCTCCCGCGCCTCTCCTGCCTGAACGGCCACGGCTCGGCGGCCGTCATGCTCCATGGTGAAGGCAACGGACGGATGGGCCATCGCCAGTCGGCGGACGATATCGAGGCAGGCGGCATATTCCGCCTTGGCTGACCGGAGGAATTTGCGGCGGGCGGGCACCCGCGCGAAAAGCTGCTCGATGGTCACGCGGGTGCCCGACGGCAAGGCAGCGGGTCCCTCTGACAGTAGCGCACCATTATCGACAGTGCGGTTCCAGCCGTCCTGCCCCTTGGGCCGACTGTCGATGGAAAGCCGAGCGACGCTGGCGATGGATGGCAGTGCTTCCCCACGAAAGCCTAAGGTCGATACATTTTCGATCGCATCGTCGGGCAGTTTTGAGGTCGCATGTCGCTCCAGCGCCAGCGCGATCTCGTCAGGCGCCATGCCGCAGCCATCGTCGCTGACCTCGATACGGTCGAGCCCGCCGCCGCCTAACCTTATGAAAATGCGTCCTGCCCCGGCATCCAGAGCATTTTCAACAATTTCCTTGAGCGCGCTGGCGGGTCTTTCGACCACTTCACCGGCAGCGATACGGTTGACCAGATGTTCAGGCAGGCGGCGTATTGACATTGATTAGTGACTAGCCCAAGCGAGCGCTTTCCGCGAGCCGTTGCCCCCGAAAATTTTGCCTCATCACACGGAATGATGACAGGGGCGGCGGAACGTGGCAGGGACCTCCGAACGCCCCGGTTCGCGTCGCCGGGAAGGGCGGGCTGAACAGGAACAAGCATGTCGATCTTTTCGCGACTTTTCAAACTCTCCTCCCAGGATATGGCTATCGATCTCGGCACGGCGAACACCGTCGTCTATGTGCGGGGCCGCGGGATTGTACTGAATGAGCCATCGGTCGTGGCGGTGGAGACACTGAACGGCGTGAAACGGGTCAAGGCCGTGGGCGACGATGCCAAATTGATGATGGGCAAGACGCCTGATTCGATCGAGGCGATCCGGCCGCTGCGTGATGGTGTGATCGCCGACATCGATGTCGCCGAACAGATGATCAAGCACTTCATCACGAAGGTGCATGGCGGCAAGTCGCGCCCCTGGCGCTTCCCTGAGATCGTGATCTGCGTGCCGTCAGGCTCCACCAGCGTCGAACGCCGCGCGATTCGCGATGCGGCGAGCAATGCGGGCGCTTCGCAGGTTTTCCTGATCGAGGAGCCAATGGCCGCCGCGATCGGCGCTGACATGCCGGTGACCGAGCCGATCGGTTCGATGGTCGTGGACATTGGCGGCGGCACCACCGAAGTAGCGGTGCTTTCTCTTCGCGGTCTTGCCTACACCACTTCCGTACGCGTCGGCGGTGACAAGATGGACGAAGCGATCGTTTCGTTCGTCCGCCGCCACCACAATCTTCTGATCGGTGAGGCCACCGCCGAGCGCATCAAGAAGCAGTTCGGCGTGGCTCAGCCCCCCGAAGACGGCGTGGGCGAAACCATCCACATCAAGGGTCGCGACCTGGTGAACGGGGTTCCCAAGGAAATCTCGATCAACCAGGGGCAGATCGCCGACGCGCTGGCGGAACCGATCAGCACCATCGTCGAGGGTGTCCGGATCGCTCTGGAAAATACTGCGCCGGAACTGGCGGCGGACATTGTCGATCAGGGGATCGTTCTGACTGGCGGCGGCGCGCTGCTGAAGGGCCTGGACGATGAATTGCGCGACGAGACTGGCCTGCCCGTCACGATCGCCGAAGATCCGCTGACCTGTGTTGCCATCGGCACCGGCCGCGCGATGGAGGACCCGATCTTCCGAGGCGTGCTGCAGACCGCTTAAGGTCAGGGGGACCACTGCATGGCGCGGCCATCCAGCCGACGTCCCGGCCATAACCGCAAGGCGCAGTACAGCCTGTTTGCCAGCTATGTTGTGGCGGTGACGGGTGCGGCTGCTGGCTTGCTGCTGATCGCCGTGGCAATTTTCGATCCCACAGGATTCGCGGCGATCCGTATGGTTACGGCGGAAATCTCCCGCCCCGCGTCGCTCGGCCTGCGCAACATGGTGAGCGGGGCAAGTTCGCTCGACGATGTGCTGACAGCCTATTGGCGCGCCGGATCACAGAATATCGCCCTGCGCCATCAGGTGGATGCGGATCGTAACCGCATCATCGAGGCAAAGGCGATCGCGCAAGAAAATCTGCGCCTCAAGAAGCTGTTGAAACTGGTCGATGAAGATCAGAGCGATCTGCTCACGGCGCGGCTCATATCCTCCTCTTCCTCCAGCGCTCGCCGTTTCGCCCGCCTGAACGCCGGCCGGTGGCAAGGCGTCCGCCCCGGCATGCCCGTGCGCGCGTCCGAGGGCCTGGTGGGCCGCATCCACAGCGTGACGCCCAATACGGCTGATGTGTTGCTGCTGACCGACAGCAGCAACATCGTGCCGGTTCGCCGCGCTACGGACAGCGTGGCAGCTATCTCAACCGGGCTGGGAGATGGCACCGTCGAAATCCGTTCGCTGGCGGCGGGCCGAAATCCGTTCAGCCCCGGCGACATCCTCGTCACATCAGGTGTCGGCGGTATTTATCAACCCAATATTCCGGTTGCGGTTGTCGTGCGCATAGCAGGCGAGATCGCCTACGGTGTGCCGCTCGCCAATCCGGCGAAGGTAGATGCGGTGGTAGTCGAACGCTCTTTTGAAGAGGTCGTGACGCGCGGTAGCCCCACTATGCCTGAAGCGGCACCAGCAGAAGCGGCGGCGAACGCCAGCGCGCCATGATCGACCCACACCTCCAGCATGTTCCCAAGCTGGGCCGCACCCCGTCCAATTTTCGGCTGACAGGGACGCCGGTCATCACGGTCATGCTCGGATCGTCCATCACGGTCCTGCCGGTTATCGCACAAGCGCCGGTCATGCCGCCCTTCGGCCTGCTGCTGCTGCTATCATGGCGGTTGCTGCGGCCGGAATTGTGGCGCGTCTGGATCGGCGTTCCGCTCGGCCTGTTCGACGACATCATGAGCGGGCAGCCGATCGGATCGGCGATGTTCCTGTGGACCATGATGTTAATCGGCATCGACGCGGTTGAACATCGCATGGTGTGGCGCAGCTATCGGCAGGACTGGCTAATCGCGGCGGCAGCCATTATCTTCTGCATCGCCGGTGGCCTGTTCTTTGCGCGGATTACCGGCGGAGGAAACATCAAGCCGGAATTGGTCGCGCCACAAATGCTCTGGACGATCCTGCTCTTCCCTTTCGTGGTGCGGCAATGCGCCCGGATCGATCGCTGGCGCGTGATGGCATGAAGCTGCCCAAGCTCAAGCGTAAGACCGTTAACGAAGCATCCTTGTCCTTCACCTTCACCCGACGGGCAATGGTGGTAGGCGGGCTGCAGGCAGGAATGGGCGCCATGCTGATCGGCCGCATGGGCTGGATCAGCGTTGCTGAAAACGAGAAATACAATCTCCTCTCTGAAAGTAATCGGGTCAACCTGACTCTGATTCCGCCGCGGCGTGGCTGGATATTGGACCGGAACGGCCGCGCGCTGGCCAATAACCGGACGGACTTTCGTGTCGATCTGATCCCCGAACGCGTGACCGATCCGGAAGGCACCATCCGCAGCCTGACGCAGCTTCTCTCGCTACCACCTGATGAGGTGGAGCGCATCCGGACGGAACTGGAAAAGGCACCCGGCTTCCGCCCCGTGCAGGTGGCCGAGAAACTCACCTATGATCAGTTCGCGGCGGTCAGCGTTCGTCTGCCCGACCTGCCGGGCGTCGCGCCCAGCCAGGGCTTTTCGCGCTACTATCCCGCCGGTGCGACCGTGGGTCATCTGCTGGGCTATGTAGGTGCGGCATCGGCCAAGGATTTTGAGGAACGCAGGGACCCGCTGCTGATTACGCCCGGCTTCAAGGTGGGTAAGGACGGGCTCGAAAAATCGTTCGACAGGGAACTGACGGGCAAGCCCGGCGCGAAGCGGGTCGAGGTCACCGCGCGGGGCAAGATCGTGCGGGAACTGACCACCCGGCCCGACACACCCGGTCAATCCATCAAATTGACGATCGATGCAGGGTTGCAGGAATATGCGGGCCGGCGGCTGGCCACACAGAGTGGGTCGGTCGTCGTCATCGATTGCCGGAATGGTGACGTGCTGGCCATGGCTTCCATGCCCAGTTTCGATCCCAACAGCTTTTCCGATGGTATCAGCCATCTGGAATGGCAAATGCTGTCCAGCGACGATCATATTCCTCTTCGCAACAAGACGTTGCAAGGCCTGTATCCGCCCGGATCAACGGTGAAGCCGATGGTCGCGCTCGCCCTTCTGGAGGCGGGCATCTCGCCTGCCGACCGTGTGAACTGCCCCGGAGCGATCAGAGTGGGGAACACATTGTTCCACTGCCACAAAAAGCGCGGGCATGGGGCGCTCGACATGCGGGGCGCCATTGCGCAAAGCTGCGACATATATTTTTACCAAATGGCTCAGCAGATCGGGATGGACCGCATTGCCAGCATGGCGCACCGGGTCGGCATGGGCCAGAAATTTTCCCTGCCCTTCCCCAGCCAAAGCTATGGCACAGTGCCGGACCCTGCATGGAAGCTAAAAAAATATGGGCAGAAGTGGCAGGTCTATGACACCGTGAATGCCACGATCGGCCAGGGCTATATGCTCATCAATCCGCTCCAGATGGCGGTCATGGCGGCACGTCTGGCTACCGGCCGTCAGTTGATGCCCAATTTCATCCATGGCGCTCATAGGCCGGAACCGGCTCCCGTCGGCGTTGCGGAGCAACATCTTGTCACTATCCGTGATGCCATGAGCGCCGTCGTCAATGGTGGCGGCACCGGCGGCGCGGCGCGGATGAGCATTCCCGGCGTCCTCATGGCAGGAAAGACCGGTACGGCACAGGTCCGGCGCATCACCATGTCAGAGCGCGCAGGCGGCGTGCGCGGCAACGCCTCCCTGCCCTTTAAGCTACGCGATCACGCCCTGTTCCAGGGCTTCGCGCCGTTCGACAATCCCCGCTACGCAATCGCCTGCATCATCGAACATGGCGGCCACACGATCCGAGCAGAGGATGCGCCGATGATTGCCAGCGACACCATGTCCTTTCTTTTCGACCAGGCGAAGGCGATGGAAAAGCTGGAGACGCTGGAAAAAGGCTGGGGTGGCCCGCCTGCCGAGCGAATGGCCCGGCAGATGGCCGCGTTCCGCCTCGCCAAGGCGATCGAAAAGGGAGAGGCGTCGCCAGAGGCCGCCCAACCAACGAATTCCGTCAACGCGGCCGCCCCGGCGTCGCCATCGCCCGCGGCGGAAGATGATGCGCCGCCGCCGCCCGGCTCCGACACGGTGGCCGACTGATGGGCATCATTCCCCAGCCGCTGACGGAATTCCCATGGCGTGTGCTGGCGATCCTGCTCGCCATCGCAGGATTCGGCACCCTCGTGCTTTACAGCGCGGCGGGCGGCAGCATCACGCCGTGGGCGATCAACCAAGGCGTGCGGTTCATTATCTTTTCGGTGATGGCCTTCACCATAAGCCGGGTGCCGCTGGAGCTTTTCGCGCGCTTCGCCTTTCCGGCCTATGGCGCCATTCTGATCTCGCTGGTGCTTGTCGAACTGATCGGCGGCGTCGCGGGCGGCAGTCAGCGGTGGATCAACCTTGGCTTCATGCAGCTGCAGCCATCGGAATTCATGAAGCCGATCATCGTTCTGGCTGTCGCGCGTTTTTATGCTTTGCTTCCGGTAGGTGAAATCCGCCGCTGGACGGCGATATGGCCCGCACTCGTCCTCATCGGTGTGCCATGGGCGTTGGTTCTGGTACAACCAGACCTAGGGACAGCGACGATGATCGCGGCGGGCGGCGTGACGGTCATGTTCCTGGCCGGATTGCCGCTGCGCCTGTTCGTGGGATCAGGCCTCGTCATGGCGGCGATCATCCCGATCGCCTTTAGCTTCCTGCACGACTATCAGCAAAAGCGCGTGCTCATCTTCATGGATCCGGAAAGCGATCCGCTGGGTGCAGGCTACCATATCAGCCAGTCGAAGATCGCGATCGGGTCGGGCGGCATCTGGGGCAAAGGCTTCCTGAAGGGGACCCAGAGTCACCTAGACTATCTTCCCGAGGGGCATACCGACTTCGTCTTCGCCACCATGGCGGAGGAATGGGGTCTTGTCGGCGGTATATTCCTGATCGGCGCTTTTCTACTGCTCTTCCGGTGGGGCATCGGCGTATCGCTGCGCGCGCAGGACAAATATGCGCGGCTGGTCGCGGCGGGCCTGACCACGACGATCTTTTTCTATGTCGCGATCAACCTCATGATGGTGATGGGCCTGGCACCTGTCGTCGGTATTCCCCTGCCCTTCATGTCCTATGGCGGGTCGTCGATGTTGACCGTCATGCTGTGCATCGGGATCATCATGGCCATTGACCGCTCCAGCCGACGGGGCGGGAGACGGCCTGGAAATTGGGGCTAAAAGCAGCCGCGACGCAAAATTTTCCGCACTGCGGTGATTTACTGTTTGCAAAGCCGGAGGATAATGCTAACCGCCCGGCCACGCCAAGGCGAGGCTCCAAACGGAGCGATCCGAAAGCGAGTGTGGACGCATAGCTCAGTTGGTAGAGCAGCTGACTCTTAATCAGCGGGTCCTAGGTTCGAGCCCTAGTGCGTCCACCATTTTTTCCTGGAAAATGCAGCATTTCATCCCGCCATGGCGTTGCCGCGCCTTGTTCTAATGGACATGCGGTGAGGGCTTCCACGTCCCGAATGCCGCGACCGGATTTCGCTTCACAGAAGCGGGCTGCGGCTGCACGATGCCATTCCAAAAATGACGAAGTCACGCGATACGCATAGAATTTACGCGAAGCGCGCAAGACTCTCCCCTAAACCCCAACCCTTTCCAATAACTCCATCAACAGCGGCCGCAGCCGCCCAATTTCCTGCCGATGCGCGGCGCTGAGTGTGGTGAGTATCCCGTGCGCCTGCTCAGTCAGTTCGAGCAGCGCCTGTCGGCGATCCTGCTCCGATAAACGCCGCCGTACCAGGCCCAGCGCCTCCAGTCGGTCGATAAGTCCGGTCGCGCTATGGGGTTTCAGGATCAGTCGTTCCGCGACATGCCCGACCGTCGCCTTACCCCTTGGCGCGGCGCGGATCGCGAGGAGAGCTTGATGCTGCTGGGGCGTCAGACCGCACTGCGCCGCCTCCCTTTCACTGAACGCTTGAAACTGCCGCAGGGAGAAGCGGAAATCGGCAAGGGCCGCATAGTCATTGTCGGTCAACTCATCGGCCATGCAACATCATAGCGTGATAAGGGGCATTGATAAATATCGTAGTGCGATATAGTTGCTCCCCGCATGACATCATCGACATCCTCTCCATCGCAAAGCCTTCTTGCCGATCATAGCGCCAACTTACGCATGATGATGCTGGCCGCCGCCGCACTGATCGTGGGCACGGGCGGCGCGCTGGGCGCATGGCTGCTGCTTCGGGCGATTGCGGTGGCGACTAATCTCTTCTGGTTCGGACGCCTCTCCGACGCGCCTGCTGCGATCACGGACAACATGTTGGGGATCGGCGTCATCGCGGTGCCGGTCATAGGCAGCCTGATCGTGGGCGTGATGGCGCGTTACGGGTCGGAGAAGATTCGGGGGCACGGCATTCCAGAAGCGATCGAGGCGATCCTCTATGGCGAAAGCCGCTTGTCGCCCAAGGTCGCGGTGCTGAAGCCCCTCTCCTCTGCCATTTCCATCGGCAGCGGCGGCCCGTTCGGCGCCGAGGGGCCGATCATCATGACCGGCGGAGCGATCGGGTCTCTATTCGCTCAACTCTTTCATCTGAGCGCGGCGGAGCGCAAAACCCTTCTGGTCGCGGGCGCGGCAGCGGGTATGACAGCAATCTTTGGAACGCCAATGGCCGCTATCCTGCTCGCCGTCGAGGTTCTGCTGTTCGAGTGGAAGCCGCGCAGCTTCGTGCCAGTGGTTATTGCAGTGCTGATCTCACTGTTGTGGCGGCCAGTGCTGATCGAAAGCGGGCCGCTCTTTCCCGTGCATCATGCGGTGGAGCTGACGCCAGTGCTGATCGGAATGGCACTGAGCATGGGGGCAATCGCAGGGGTGCAGGCGACGTTGCTGTCTGCGCTGCTCTATCGGATCGAGGATATGTTCGGGCGTTTGCCCGTCCACTGGATGTGGTGGCCAGCGATCGGGGGGCTTGCCGTCGGTATCGGCGGGCTGGTGGACGCGCACGTGCTGGGCGCGGGTTATGAGAGTATCAGGGGCCTTCTAGACGGGTCGTTGGCGGTGCGGGTGGCGCTGGCGCTGCTGGTAGTTAAGGCGGCGGTGTGGCTGATCGCGCTAGGATCCGGAACGTCGGGCGGCGTACTGGCGCCGCTCTTGATGTTAGGCGGAGCGTTGGGCTTTTTGCTGGGCCAATATCTGCCAGGCGGGAGCGCGCTATGGGCAATGGCCGGGATGGCCGGGACGATGAGCGGGGCGATGCGCGCGCCGCTGACCGCCGCCTTGTTCGCGGCGGAGCTAACTGGGGATTTCGCGATGCTGCCGCTGACCATTGCGGCGTCGGTGGGAGCCTATGCGGTGAGCGTACTGCTGATGCGGCGCTCGATACTGACCGAGAAGATCGCACGGCGCGGGCGGCATGTGCTTCAGGAATATACCGTTGATCCGTTCGATTTCCTTCAGGCAGGGCAAGTGATGACGCGAGAACCGCAGACGTTGGAGGGGACAATGTCCATTGGTGCGGTCATTGCCTTTTTTGCGGGGCAGGCCGTCCATCGCAGTTACCCGGTGGTGGACAAGGAAGGGCGGCTCATAGGCCTTGTTTCCCGTTCTGATGCGCTGCGCTGGCAGGTGGACGGCGCGCCCGTGCAAGCGACCCTCGCGGAAGTATTGTCCGATGCATCGCAGCCCTATGGCACGCCGAGTGATCCGATCAGCCGCATCGCGGACATGATGGTCGACGCAGGCATCGGCCGCATCCCGATCGTCGAGCCCGCATCGAGCAGGGTCATCGGCATTGTGGCGCGGCAGGACCTGCTCAAGCTCCGCTCCGTCCATCACGGCGCGGAGGTGGCTCGGACGAGGGGTTGACCGAGCCGTTCGGTCGGCGGGGATACACGATCAAGGCAATGAAGGAATTTGGGGCATGATCCGCGTCAGGAAGGCGCGCCGCACTCCACCGTGGCGATCCGGGCAGGACATCATCAGAAACGATATTGCTCGATGGACCACCCCGTTGGGCGGAACCATCTGAGCCATCCTCTCCGCGCCTCAGTGCCTAGATTCCCCGGACGATCAGGAAATGGCCAGAACGCCCTGATAGGCGGGATCTTCCAGAGCCTTGCCCGCTCCCATTGCCACGCACATCAGCGGCATTTCCGCGACCTTCACTGGCAAGCCGGTTTCCTCCATCAGCGCCTGGTCTAGTCGCCGCAGCAGCGCGCCGCCGCCCGTCAGGGTGATGCCTTCCTCGATGATGTCCGCCGCCAGTTCCGGCGCGGTCTTCTCCAGTGCTGTCCTGACCGCCATCTTGATCTGGCCAACGGGCTCCGCAAGCGCGTCCACGATTTCCGCCTCGCTGATCGTCATTTCGGCAGGGCGGCCATTTACCAGATCGCGGCCCTTGACCACTATCCGCCGTCCTTCGCCATCGGGTAGCGTCGCCGCGCCGAGTTCACACTTCACCCGTTCAGACGTTGCTTCGCCGATCAGCAGGTTGTGGTTGCGCCGGATATGCGATGCGATCGCATCGTCCATCCGGTCCCCGCCGACCCGCGCCGAATTGCTGTAGGCGATCCCGCGCAGCGACAGGACTGCGACTTCCGTTGTTCCGCCGCCGATGTCGACCACCATCGCGCCGCGCGGTTCCGTAACCGGCAATCCCGCGCCGATCGCCGCCGCCATCGGTTCCTCGATCAATTGGACGTGGGCGGCCCCGGCATTGGCGGCGGCGTCGCGTAGCGCGCGCCGTTCCACCATGGTCGACCCAGACGGAACGCACACGACAACCTCATGGCGTCGGCCAAAGCGGCTGCCGTTCAGCGCCTTGTCGATGAAATGCTTGATCATTTGTTCGGCGACGTCGATGTCCGCGATGACGCCATCGCGCAAAGGCCTGATCGCCTGTATATTGGCGGGCGTTTTCCCCATCATCAGCTTGGCTTCATTGCCTACGACCTTTACGCGACGGAACCCCTGCCGGGTTTCGATGGCGATGACCGACGGCTCATTGAGGACGATCCCCCGGTCGCGGACATGGATAACCGTGTTAACAGTGCCAAGGTCGATGGCCATGTCAAAGGCAGAGGACGAAAAAAACCGGGGCAATTTCATCGAAACAAGGCAATCTTTTGCGGGAGGGAAAAGCTGATCTCGCCCTGCCGATGCCTCTACGCGAGCAGAAGAGCCCTGCGACGACCCGTCTGGTAACCGGGTCCAACCGAAAGACCGAGCCGTAGCACTAGCGCATTCGAAAATCCGCCCTCGCCCGGAACAACGCTCATCCTCTGGAGAATCCCGCCCTCCCCGCGGCGGCCCAACGATTGTCCTTTCTGTAGAAACGCCATATGCCGTAAGTCCGGAAGGCCAAATTCACCTGGCGATATCCCAGATTTTCAACAACGGCAGCGACGCCGATCATGAAAAGGTCGCGTGCACTCGGCGTGCGTCTGAGCTGCATTTCCTCAAGCGCCAGGGTTCCAAGACTGAGCGCGGTTCCGAACAGCACCGTCAGAGAGAAGAAGGCAAGCACGACCGTGCCCGATCCGATCCCCAAAAAGTAAAGGATGGGGATCAGAAGGTAGCCGAACAGTTCGCAAGGCGGTCCGAGCACATCTTCAATCACGATCAACGGCATACCGATCAGCCCGATACGGCCGTAACGAGGGTTGAACAGCATGCGCCGATGCTCGACAATCGTCTCCAGCGCGCCCTGCTCCCACCGTGCGCGCTGGTTACGCAGTCCTCGCCAGCTTTCGGGCGCATCGGTCCAGCATACCACTTCAGGAACGAAGGCAATGCGATAGGGCCGCTTCTGCTCCCGCATCCGGCGATGGATGCGGGTGACGACTTCCAGATCCTCGCCAACCGTATCGTGCCGATACCCGCCTATTTCCACCAGTGGCGCCCGCCGGAATATGCCAAAGGCTCCGGAAATCAGCATCAGCATATCCAGCCGCGCATTGGCGATGCGGGCCGTCAGAAAGGCTCGAAGATACTCCAATATCTGATAGCGCGGCAACCAGCGCTGCGGCAGCCGAATCTGGCGAACATGCCCGCCTTCGACAATTGATCCGTTCGCGATGCGAATTGCTCCGCCTACTGCCATCAACGAACCATCATCCGTCATGAAAGGCTCTGCAGCGCGCAGCAGGCCATCAGGCTCAATAATGGAATCGGCGTCGATGACGCAAACCAGCGGGGCAGCGGCAAAGCCCAATCCTGCATTCACGGCGTCCGCCTTCCGCCCATTCTCCTTGTCGATCAGAATGAGGTTCGGATAGCGCGCAGAACCATAGATGCCCAAAATGCGAGTTTTCTGCAGCACCGCCAATTGTTCCCGTTCAATCGGACGGAGATCAAATTCCTCGATCAGGACAGACAGCGTCGCGTCGCTGGACCCGTCATTCACCAGTATCACTTCATGGTCAGGGTATTCCAGCGCCAGCAAGGCGCGCGCGCTGTCTGCGATCGACAACTCTTCATTGAAGCAGGGTGCGATCACAGACACGGGGAGGGCAAGGTCGGCATAGCGAGACCAAAGGTCATAGGATCGCTGAGCAGGTCTGACACGCGTGGCAAAGACTCGCGCAGCAAGCAGCAACTGGATGGTCGAAACGAGATTGCGGACGGTCACGACCAGAAAGCACAGGATACCTATCACGACCATGGTGCCCAGCCCGACGCTTTCCAACGTCGAGGATATAGAACCCACCCCCATCAGGCAGTCCCCAGCACCTGTTGAGCCTGCTGCGCGCGAAGGCGTACCCAGGGCGAAGGATCTTTGCGCAGTTCCGCGATAGCAGGCAGGCTGCTGTTCAGCCTCATCAACTGACAGGCGCGGATAGCTCTGGCACGGACGGGAGGCACGGGGTCGTTCAAAAGCGGCAATATCCATTTGGCGCTGCCGGGGTGCCCCAATCTGGCCGCCGAATCCAATGCGGCCAGACGAACGGGCGCATGGGTATCGGCGGCGGCAGCTTCCAATAGTGGAAGCGCAGAGAAATCCTCCGTCCACCCAAGGGCGTCAATCACCAGTGCCCGCACCGCTGGCGGCAAATCGGCGGACTGAGCCAAGCTGAATAGTTCGGACGGATGGCGTGCGGCGATCAACCTGAACAAGGTTCGATGCAGCGGCGTGATTTGCGCGCTTCGCAGGTCCAGGTGGTCAATCAACTCATTCGGCGGAGGCAAGGCATCCAACCGAGCAAGCAACGACGCGGCCTCCAACCGGGTGTCGAGTTTCGGATCCTCCCGCAGCACAAGGTAGAGCATATCGATCGCCTGCCCTCCTCCTATGCTGCCGAGTAGTCGCAGGGCGTCGATCTGCCGCCTCGGCCGGGACCGCCTTGCCGCCAGCAACGCCTGCTTGAGCAACCCTTGCTCCTCCACCAGGGCAACGAGCCGCTCTCGGTCTTCACCCCTGAGTAGTTGAACAATCCGGCTGATCGCCGCCAGCCTTTCAGCTGGGCGGGCGAGCTGGAAAGCGGGCGACGCGGCGATATTCTGGCCAGCCCCCATGATTTCCCTCGTCAGGACGCGGGTCAATTCCGCCTTGGCGATACTGGCGCGCTCCTTTCGATCACGGCGCATCACCAGGAAGAGCAGCCAGGCGGCCATCGCCAGCGCCCCGTAGACGGATATGAATATGGCGATCCGGGCAACATGATCGGCGATGGGGAAGCCCGGCACGATCAGAACCTGACCTGAAGACCTAGCGTCCCACCTGTTCGCCTGTAGGTAGCGCGACGGCGGTCATAGTCGACCCCTGCCCGAAGTGAGACCTTGTCAGCGATCGGCACCGTCACGCCCGCGAACAGGGAATGAACCTGCCGGGTTATCCCTGCTTCCGTGTCGGGATAGGTGGCTGCCCCGGCATAGAGTGTTGCCCCGCCCGAGAAGGTGCGATCGAGCCGACAGGACACGCCCCACCGGTGGGTGCCATCTTCATCCCACAGGTTGATCATCCGGACGGTGGCAGCCAGTCTCAACTTTTGCGCCGCAAGCCGAACGCCGGGCTGAAAGACGGTCACCGACGCATCGCGATATTCCGCATGCCGCAAATCAGCCAGCACCGTAGCAAATGAGGCAATGTCCGCCTCCACTCCGGCTGTCACGCCCCATTTTTCCCGGAAATTCGCATTCGGCGTCACGGCTAAAGCGAGGAAGGTCCGAAGCGTGTTGCCAAACCGATGGTCGATGCGGGTTTCCAGGCGGGTGTCAGCAAATGATCGCCGGTCTTCTCTTTCCACGGTCAAGGCTGCCGACGTATTGGAGTCAATGGCGCCGAAAAGAGCGACATTCGTATCATACCAGGTTTGGCTGGGCCGATTGGCAAAGGACACGCGGGAAACGTTCTGCGTGGCCGCCAAGCCCCAGTACGCCGGCGCGGCACTGACAGCATCGCGAGCGTCCAATTGACGCCTGATGGCAACAGCGTCCGCGTTTGCTGGAGAGCGCTGCTCCATGGCGACAAGCTCCCGCTTTGCCGCTGCCCGGTCACCAGACCACAGATAAGCGCGCGCCAGCGCAGCACGAATGTCGAGATCTTCTGGTGCCAGCAGTTCTGCCCGACGGAGCGCTGAGATCGCCTGCGGATAGCGTTTGTCAAACGCATAGGCACTGCCAAGCATGCGCAAGATTTCCGCGTCATTTGGATTGGGGGCATCCGCCTGCTCCAGCGTGCCAATTGCGGCGGCGAAGTCTTGCCGTGCCAAGGCTGCCCGTGCTTGTGCGATCAACTCCGCGCGCTGCGGAACAATCGTGCCATCCGGCGTGACGGATGCCGCTGCAATCGCCAGAACGAGCAGGCTCATTGAACGGGCCTCGCAGATTTCAGGATGGCGTTTACCCGCACGACAAGTTCATCCGGGATGAACGGTTTCGTCAAATAGTCACGAGCGCCCGCGGTCAGCGCCGCCAATACGTCGGCCTGCGCCTTCCGCGACGTCAGCATGACAACCGGCATCCCAGGTCGCTCTTCTGCTAAAGCTCTGAGTACATCGGGACCGGACATTACCGGCATCATGGCATCAAGCACGAGGAGGTCGTATTCCCCTCCTCGCGCTTCCCGCAGCGCAGATGCGCCATCTTGCCTGATTGTCACATCGTGACCTGCCGCTTCAAGCTTGAACCGAACCAGTTCGCCCAGCAGATCGTCATCGTCTGCGACCAGGATATGCGCCACCTGACCTGTTCCTCTTTCTCGCCGATCCCTTAAGTATCAGCTACGTGCGACTAGTGCGAAAAATTTCTTTTCTTAACAATGGCTAAACCACCATTTTGGTTCAATTCGCCGTAGCGGAAAAACGTTTTGGCAGACTTGCCATGCTTTGTGAAAAGCTGATTTGGGCGCTGGGGCGAGAAATTGAAACGGCGCGACAAGGTCTGCCGTGCCCCCGAAGTGGACGATGCATCCGACAAATTGGATGTCGGACACGCCATGATTTAACAGCGAGTCTCGAACTGCTCAGTTAATGTGCCGCACGCCCCAAAATGATGCGGAATTCGCTCACCAAAATTTACAAATCGAGTAGAAAGCTCTTCTTTTTTACATCAAAAGTTCTATTTGTGAGGGGCGTATCGCATTAGGGCTATTGCAGATGATCGACCTGTCACCTCAACCTCAGGATGAGACTTCCGACGGGGCAGAACTTCAGTCGGGGCCGCGTCACGATACGGCCGTTCGGAGCCGCCCCGCAGAACCTCATCATCGCGCGGGGCTGTTCACCCATGAAAGCGCCGAGGCGAGCGTGCAATTTTTATCGCGTTGGGCGGGACCGATCGCCTTGGCCGGGACTCTTGTCCTTCTCGGGTGGTGGTTCGTTGCCTGATTCGCGAAATGACGGCGTGATTCGAACAAGCGCTTCGTAAGTGCGGTAAATTTTCGCTTGCACATTTCGGCCATTGAATTTCGGGTCGTCGCAGATGTGGGGCGCCGTACCTTCCCATCCTAACGGATCATCGGAAAAGAGCATCCGAGCGTCCCAGCAATGATTGCCAGCCCGATACAATTATGTCCTGCTGCTCCGCAACATAATCACAAGGCAGCGGATGCCTGATGCACACATTCGTCCTTCAGGATGAAGCGTAGTTGACGTCAGGACACGAAAAGGGTTGCAGATGTCGAAAATCGATCTGGCGATCGAGGGGTTTCCCGGTCGCCAGCCTACAACATCCGCCGTTCAGCGGAACGTAAGGCTTTGGCTGTGCCTATTGCTCGTGGCAGCGGACATGGCCGCTCTCGCAACTGGCTTTGGTCTTGGCTTGCGCGCGGCTGGCGTGCCCTTACTCTTTTCGGGGCTATGGCAACCACTTGGCGGAGGCATGATCGTCTACGGCATCGTCGCCTTCCACAATCAGGCATTCAATCCCGTCTGCCTGACTCAATTAACGCCCAGCTTGCGCAATGCATCGCTTGCGCTGGCTGGGACGCTGCTGATCTTCCTGCTCACGGTTTTCTCGCTGAAGGCGACCGGTCATCTTTCGCGGCTGGGCATTTCGGCGGGCATTCTTTGCAGTGCAACTCTGTTGGTTATGCAGCGCCTGGTCATCGTTCGCACGGTGCGGCGACATTTCAGCGACAATTTATTCGCACAACTGATGATCATCGATGGCGGCATGATTCCTGAAGATGTCAGCGGCATGGTAATTGTCGATGCGGAAGGTGCAGGCATCAAGGCAGACCTAGACGATCCTTATATGCTGCACAGGCTAGGCACCTTGCTACGCGATTTCGACCGTGTGGTCATATCCTGTCCTGCCGATCGCAAGACGGATTGGGCTCAAATGCTCAAGGGCGGCAATATCCTGGGCGAGATCATCGTACCGGAACTGGATTCAATGGCGCCCTTGGCTGTGCAAACATATCGCGGCGTTTCCACTCTCGTCGTGGCGCGCGGTCCTCTGAATCTCGCAAACCGCGCGCAAAAGCGGCTTTTGGATATTGCCATCACGGTCCCGCTGCTGATCGCACTGGCACCTTTGCTGGTTGCGATCGCGATCGCGATCCGGCTCGATTCACCCGGCCCCATCTTCTTCAAACAAGAACGTATCGGCCGCGGAAATCGACTGTTCCACATTCTGAAGTTCCGAAGCATGCGCGTTGAACAATGTGATGCCGCTGGCGCCTCATCCACACGACGGGATGATGATCGCATCACTCGAGTAGGTGCGTTCATCCGCAAAACCAGCATTGATGAACTGCCTCAACTGATCAATGTTCTGCTAGGCGAGATGAGCCTGGTGGGACCGCGTCCTCACGCTCTGGGCTCGACAGCGGAAGAACAGCTATTCTGGCAAGTCGACCGCCAATATTGGCATCGCCACGCACTAAAGCCGGGCATCACGGGTCTTGCTCAAATCCGCGGATTCCGTGGCGCTACCGAGACGCGCCGAGACATTCTAAATCGGGTAGAGGCTGACCTGGAATATCTCCACGGCTGGAGCCTGATGCGCGACATCGCTATCCTGATCGGTACATTCAACGTCCTGATTCATCGCAACGCCTACTGAAGGGCAGGCGGTATCGCCCTCTACGTAGGATTTTTGCACCACCTCATTGAATTTGCGACGGAATGAGTGACGATCGGCGCGTACGTGAACTATTTGTTAAGCGTAAAATAGGATATGTCTGCTATCTCGAACAGGGCGGACAAATCACGTGGCAGACGATCTTGCGCCGGTTGCCGTTGCGCAACATTCTTCCTTTGATAGCAACAAGGGTTGTGCGCCCAAACTGGTGTACTCATCCTTCGCGGATCGCGCCGATCGCGGCGTCGAAATTCTGTCCCGTTGGGCAGGGATCGTCACCTTCGCAGCTGCAACCTGTTCGATCATCTGGTATTTGGTCTGACCAAGACTCAGCTTAATCTTGCTGCCAGATGAACAGCGTCCGGTTTGATACCTTGCTGGCAGATTAACAGCCCTCAACCGCGACAAAGCGCCGATGATCGCTCGTTTTCACGATGAAACGAAGCGTGGCATAGTCGCGACAAGCTGCTTGTCAAGAGGTTCGTTTTGCGCGCAAAGGCGCCTAGCATGCCCTGATTGCTGCAATGCAATAAAGGGTTGCACATTTGGTTATCACTTACACTCCTCATTTTTGGAGGCGCTTTAACGCGCCTGCAAGCCATGATCTTTCTCCGGTCACGCGGGTGGTTGCCGCAGCCATAGGCTGTGCTGCGCTCACTGCTCTGCCCTGTCCCGTCAGCGCTCAGACGACGACGGTCGATGACGCTTCACGGCTCAAGACGATGGGCCTCCATGCGACGGCTGGCGTCGATCTACTATATGACGACAATGTTTATCGTGTGGATGATCGGCTGGAGAATCCCACCGACGACATCATCGTAACGCCTTGGGCTGAACTGACTTATGGGAAGCCGATAGGACGACATGACCTGCTGCTGAGAAGCCGGGTTGGCTATGATCGGTTTATTTCGGAAGGGCAGCGGAGCAAATTGCGGCTCGACGCCGAGGCGAAGGCAGTCATTCGTTTTGGCGCGACTTGTTCCATCACGCCCGTTGCATCTTACAGGCAACAGCGTGCTGATTATGGCGACATCAATCAGCAAACGGAAAATCTGCAGCGGTTCACCACTTTTGGCGCAGACCTGAGTTGCGAGCGCCCGGGCTTGTTCCCGGTGGCATCCTATCGTCGCGACATGACCCGCAACGATAACGCCTTCGATTATGCGGATCAGACCAGCGACACATTTGTTGCGGGGATCGGCTATAACATGCCGAGCCTGGGTACGCTGACCGCCTTTTACGAGCGCGTGAACAGCGATCGGAACAAGCTTGGCATCGAAAATCGAACCAACAGTTATGGCCTGCGGTTCAAACGTCAGGTGTCGCCGATCACACAACTTGATGCCGAGGTGCGCTGGCTGGATGTGAGCAGCGATTCGGCAGCCGTTGGGAATTATGATGGCCCAGGCTGGGATGTGAGTATTTCGACCAGCATCGTTCCCCGGCTCAAACTGACAGCCACGACAGAACGCAGCATTGTTAACGACAGCCTGATAGCCAGTGGTTTTGCGATCCGGACCAGATATCGACTGGAGGGCGAGTTCACGATTTCGGAACTCACCTCTGCCGGCCTCTACGGCGAACTGGAGCGGCGCAGGTTCCGCCAGGACGCGGCTTTGCGACCATTTTCAATAACGGCCGACCGCAACCAGCGGTTCGGAGCTGTGCTGAAACGCAAGTTGTCGGATCGCGTCGACATCTCGCTCGATGCGCAACGCTATAAGCGGCGCACCGATACGGATGTGGCCGAATATAGCGGAACCCAGGTGACGCTGGGCACGGCGATCCGATTTTGACCTCGAACATAAAGGAGCATGAACTGTGAAAGCAGAGGCTCTCCTGACCAGCTTCTCGATCTTCCTTGCAGTCGCCGCAGCAGCACCCGTTGGCGCGCAGACGGCCGAAATGGCGGTCACTACCGCGACGCCGTCGACTAAGCCCCAAGCTGACGCAGGCTATCAATTGGGGCCGGACGACGAAGTGAGGATTGCGATCTTCGGTCAACCAGACCTGTCATCCACGACCCGCATCAAGGAAGACGGCACCGTTACACTCGCCTTGATCGGCCCGATTCAAGCGCGGGGCAAGACGACGTCGCAACTGGCTCAGGCAATCGCGGCCAGTTACGCGAGCGGAGGCTTCCTCGCCAATCCTTCGGTCAACGTCGAGGTGAGCAATTATGTCAGCCGCTTCGTGACCGTTCTGGGCAATGTGCCCCAAGCGGGCAATTATCCGCTTGATCGCAATTATACGGTCGCGTCGATGCTTGCCAAGGCTGGCGGCTCGACGAAGGACGGGGCTAACGCCGTCATCCTGACGCCAGCCGATGGCAGCGGCGCCGTCCGCATCTCGCTAGCCGACATGGCTGTCGGGGGCAGTCGTCAGTTGAAGCCTGGGGACATCCTGTTCGTCCCGCCAGCCGAGAAGGTTTATGTCTACGGCCAGGTGCAGCAGCCTGGCGCCTTCTCGTTCGCGCCGGGTCAGAGCTTCCGCCAAGCGCTCGCACTGGCGGGAGGGCCAACGCTCGCAGGTTCTACCAAGCGCATAAAAGTACGCCGGGGAGGCAAGGAAATACAGGCGAACCTGGATGATCCGGTTCAGCCTGAGGACGTCCTCATCATCCGGGAGAAGCTGTTTTGACGACAATCGATCATGGCTTCGCGCAGGATCGGTCCAGCGGCATGCGGGACTGGCTCCTGTCTTTTCGCCGCAGCACGGCACGTACCGAGACTGCCAATGCTGAGCCTCGCGCGGCAATGGCTGAGCCGCTGCTGCTCGACACGCCCGTGGCGCCGGGGTTCCGGCAACAGCAAGATGAGGTGGCGGATGCACCGCGCGCCCTTTCGATGGGGGCGATGGCGTCGCCCCTGAAGCCGATCAGCTTGCGGCGGGATTCCATCTACAGCGCTTTCAGCACGGCGATGCCGGTGACGGATCGTCATGGGCTGGCGGGGCGGAATAGCGAGCTGGAGAAGCTGGTCGAGGCGATCGTCGTTCAGCGGAAGCATGCGGTGATTTTTGGTACGCGCGGATCGGGCAAGACTTCGCTGGCGCGGGTTTTTGGCGATCTGGCGGATGAGGCCGGATGCGTTGCGCTTTATGGATCGGCGAGTGGCGACGCTGATTTCGATTCCTTGTTCCGGCCGTTCCTCAGCGAGCTACCGATGAGTGGGGCGGGGCAGGAAAAAGCGCGGAAATTAATGAATGAAACCATTGATGGAACGCGGTTGGCGAACCTGTTGGTGGAGGACGTACGTCAGCGTACTATTTTGATCCTGGACGAGTATGACCGGGTGCGGTCGGACGAGGCAAAGTCGGATGTGGCGACGCTGCTGAAGCTGCTGACCGACATTCATTCACCGGTTCAGGTGGTGCTGGTGGGCATCGCGGGAGATGTGGATGGGCTGATCGCGGCGCATCCATCATTGCGGCGGCATATCGCGCCGCAACGGGTCGCGCCGATCCCCAAGCTGGAGCTGGAACGGCTGCTGATGAGCTGCGCGGACAATGCGCGGCTGAGCCTTGACCCCGACGCGCTCGATGCGCTGGCGGGCGCGGCGATGGGGTCGCCCTACCATGCGCGGCTGTTCGGCATGCAGGCGGCGCTCGTCACCGAGTCCGCTGGACGCGAGCGCATGACGCTGGCCGACGTGGAGCAGGGCCTCGCGTCTGCACTCGAAGATTGGGCGGAGATGAGCGGGGCGACCCACGCGCTGTTCCGTCGCGTGTTGTGGGAAGCCAATGCGAGCCGACGGATGATCGCGCTCGCAGGCGTGGCTGCTTCGCAAATGTCGGTCATTTCCTATGATCGGCTGGTGCGGCTTGGCCATGAGGTGCTGGGCGGCGGATCGAGCAACGAAGGTCAGGCGGCCGATGCGATGCGGCGGCTGGAGCCTGCCCTTACGCCAATGCCCGGCGGCGAGCTGTTCATGTTCGAGGACACGCTGGCCCCGCAGTTCCTGTTGTTGATGGCGAAGCAGCCGGTGCCCGCGACGCCCCCTGCCCCCACCCCCGCCGAAGAGATGCGGGCCATGCTGCGAGGAGTTGACGGGCTATGACCATGAACCCGATCGATCTGCTGTCGGCCGTGCAGGCGCGATGGCGGACGGCGGCGCTGCTGGGTGGCGCGCTGTTCCTCATCATCGCCATTTTGGCCTTCGTCCAGCCGCGCCAATATGCGGCGACAACCTCGCTGCTGCTGGACCTGTCGCAGACGGACCCCACGGACGCCAACAACCAGCCCGGCGTTCGCGTCGAGGTGGATAGCATCCTGGGCACGCAGACCGATGTCATCCGATCCGCCAAGGTGATCAATGCCGTCGCCAAGGAAGCCGGTTTCGTCGATGCCCTGCCCAAGGACATTCCGCTCGACGCGCGCGTGCAGCAAGCCGCCGACCGGGTGCGGGCCAATCTGACCGTAACGACGGGTCGTCAGAGCAATGTACTGCAACTGCAATATCTCGATGCCGATCCGGCGGTAGCGGGCAAGGTCGCGAACCTTGCCGCGCAGATATACATGCGCGAGCAGGTCGAACTGCGCGCATCCCCCGCGCGCGGTTCCGCCAAATGGTTCGACGAGCAGACCCAGGAAGTGCGCCGCCGTTACGAACTGGCGCAGAAACGGCTGTCCGATTTCCAGCGGGCGCATGACATTATCGGCATCAACCGCATGGATCTTGAAGCCGAGAAGCTGAAGAACATGTCCTATCAGCTGACGCAGGCGCAGGCCGAGGCGGCGGCGGCGCGATCCAAGGCGGGCGCAGGTTCCGTTTCGGACATTGAAGGATCGCTGATCGTCCAGAATTTGCAGGAGCAGGTCGCGACCCAATCAGGCCGTGTTTCGGAGCTGTCGAAGACGCTGGGTCCAAACCACCCGAGCATGGTCGCGGCGAACGCGCAATTGTCGGAACTGCAATCCAAGCTGGCGTCTGCGCGGTCGAGCCAGGCGGGCGCGGTGAATGCGAACAGCGTCGCTGCAAACCGCCGTGAGGGCGACCTCAAATCCAACATGGCGGGCCAGGAAGATCGCATGATCCGCATGTCGGACGTGCAGGACCAGTTGATGGTCATGCAACGGGATGTGGATGCCGCACGACAGACCTACGATACGGTTCGGCAGCGCTTCAACGAGGCCACGCTGAAGAGCCAGATTTCGCAACCCAATGCCAGCCTGCTGGATGAAGCATCCGTACCGCTGATGCCAGCCAAGCCCAATCTGATGCTGTGGCTGATCGCAGGGGTCGCTCTGGGCCTGATTGGCGGGGTCGCGGCAGTCGTCATCGCCGAAATCCTGAAGCCTCGCGTTCGATCCGCCGCTGGTGTCGCAAAGGCGACCGAAGTTGAAGTCATCACCGAACTGCTGCCGGTCCCGACCCGGAGCGGCTGGTTCCTCAATCGGCAGGAGGCCGCATGAGACTGCGTTCCACGGCAGGCGCCCCACCCCAGTTAATGCCCGGCGGCGGAACCGCTGCGCTACGCCCCAGAGGGCGGGACAAGCAGAGCTTTGCCAAGCTGGCGGTGGATCACGGGTTCCTGGCGGAATCCGACGTCACCCGCGTTGACATGTATGCGCGTGAGCATGGCCTTGCCTTCCACGAGGCGGCTGTTGAGATGGGCGCGCTGGATACAGAGGCGGCAAATCTGCTGGCGGCGCTGGCAGGCGGCTTTTCGCTATTGCCAGCGGGTGACGAGCGGATCGACCCGGCTGTGGTCGCGGCCTTCGACCCCGCAAGTCCCTACGCGGCCAAGGTCAGGACGATCCGGGCGAAGATGCGGGCAGCCGCGAAGGCGGGCGATCCATCCGCACTAAGGCTGGCGGTGCTGTCCGTGGATGCGGGGGACGAGGCGGCGGTCATGGCAGCGAACCTTGCAGTCGTACTCGCGCAGATGGACGGGCAGACCATGTTGATTGACGTCGACATGGGCAACCCGTCGCTCGACCGGCTGTTCCGGGTAGCGAACAAGGCGGGTCTCGCCGAACAGTTGATGGGCAGCGCGGCATTGCTACCCGCCGCCAAGACCGCGATCGAGGGATTGTGGCTGATGACCGCCGGGCGCGCTTCCGGCAGTGCGTCGAGCCTGATCACACGCGGCCCGCTGGCCGACACGGCCAATGGATGGGGCCTTAAGGAAACATCGATGCTGTTCTACCTTGCCGAGCGCAAGGGCGAGCAGACGCCGGTTGGCAGCATTTTGGCGGGCTTTGACGCCGTGGTCATCGTGGCGCGGCGTGGCGATACCGCCATCGCCGATTTGCGCCGCATCATCGACGATCTGGATCGGCAGGGCGTGCCGATCGCCGGGACGGTCATTGCATGAGCGTAGAGCGAGCCCTCCCCCAGCCTTTTCAGTCCGTCGAGCCGCAAGACAAGAGCGTGCTGGTCGGCGGCGTGCCGGTTTCCACCCTCTCGCTCGATGCCCTGATTACGAAGATGGTGCGTGAGGCACCGCTGCGCCGAATGCAGAAGGAAGCGCCGTTGCTGGTGTTCGACTGCAATGGACAGGGGCTGTCGATGAATGCTCTTGATGCGACCTTTCGCGCGGATCTCGCTCAGGCGGACCTGATCCACGCCGATGGGCAAATCATCGTCATGGCGTCACGCTGGTTCAGCAACACGCCGATAGCTGACCGGTCGAGCACGACCGACATGTTCATAGACAGCCTGCCGCAGGCAGCAGCGGGCAATGTCCGCTATTATCTGCTGGGCGGCGAGGAGAAGGTGAATGCCGAATGCGCGCGGCGGATCACCGATGCGACGCCGGGCCTGAAGCTGGCCGGGCGGCGCAATGGCTTCTGGAGCGCGGAAGAGGAAGATGCGCTGATCGAGGAGATCAACGCGGCGGCGCCGGACGTGCTGTGGGTCGGGACGGGAAAGCCTCGCGAGCAGTCCTTTTGCGTCCGCAACCGGCACCGGATCAAGGCGGGGTGGATCGTCACTTGCGGCGGCCTGTTCAACTATGTGACGGGTGACTATCCGCGTGCGCCGATGTGGATGCAGAATGCGGGGCTTGAGTGGCTGCACCGGATGGTCACACGGCCCCGGCAGTTGGCCTGGCGCTACATCACCACCAATCCCCATGCGCTATGGCTGATCTGGAAGCATCGCCATGGCTGATGGGACAGCGGTTGCGCAGGCCCACCCCCTAACCCCCTCCCGCCTGCGGGAGGGGGAAAACAAGGAGCGCCCCCCCTCCCGCCTGCGGGAGGGAGAAGAGTCCTCCTGCTCGCCGGAGACGCGCGTGCGGAAACTTGGCAACATCTTTGGCCGCTTTGGCCTTGCCAGCCTGTCGTCGGCGATCGTGTCGGTCAGTCATCTGGCCGTGCAACTGTTTTCCATTCATCATCTGGGCACGGCGGCAATCGGCACATTGGCGTTTCTGCTGGTTATCATCCAGTTCGGGTACAGCCTGTCGAACGCGCTCGTTTCCACGCCCTATACGATCGCGGTCAATCAGGACGACGAAGCCGACCATAAGTCGTTCGACTTCTTCTTTCCGGTGAGCCTGCTGCTGGCGGTCAGTCAGGGTTTGATCTGCGCGGCCATTGCCTGGGCGACGGCATCCGCTGCTGCGGCGGCGATGTTCGGACTGGCGGGCACCCTGTCCCTGGTGCGGTGGTTCGGGCGATCCAATGCCTATGCGCATCATAGGCCCGCGCGAGCAGCGCGATCCGATCTTGCCTATGCCGGGACGATCGTCGCGGGACTTCTGGTGGCTTCCCGAACCGGCGCGGACCTGGCCAGCATCGGCGCGATGTTGGTGGTGGCGAGCATCGCCGGGCTGCTGCCGTTCGGTCTTTCCTATTTGCGGCGGCATTTTAGGATGCGGCCGACGAGGGCTCTGAGCGCCTATCGTCCCGTTTGGCGGGAGCAATCGGGCTGGACGTTGGTGGGGGTGCTGTCGACCGAAGCGACATCCAACGCGCATAGCTATATCGTGACGCTGCTCGCTGGTCCGGCGGCCTTTGCGCCTGTCGCGGTGGGGATGCTGTTCTTCCGGCCGGTCAATGTGTGCATAACCGCCCTTACCCAGTTGGAGCGGCCGCGCATGACCCGGGCCGTCGCGCGCGGCGATCATGACGCGGCGATCACGTCCGAGCGCATTTTCATGGGCGCGCTGCTGTTTCTCTGGGCTGGCACGTGCGTGCTGGCGGCGGTCGTGTTGTTTATCTTTCCCCAACTGATCCTGAAGCCGACGCTTGATTGGCAGTTGGTCGCAATCGCGGTGGGGCTGTGCGCCCTGCTTTCGCTGGTTCAGTGCGTGCAGACGCCGATGAGCGTCATGACGCAGGCGCGCAAGGCGTTCCGGCCGCTTGCTCATCAGAGCCTGCGTAGTTGTGGCGTAGGCATTGTCGCGGTGACTTTGCTGACACTGGCGGTCGCGCCGATCTTCTCGATCGCTGGCGTCGTGCTGTCGCAACTGGTGATGATGCTGGGCATCTGGCAGCTCGACCGCAAGTGGCGGGCGAGCCAGAGGGTGGAAGGCTAAAGCCCATGGCGTCAACATGGCACCGCACTGGCCTTGCCCCCTCCCTCCCCGCTCCTGCCACTTCGCAGGAAAGCCGGATGGTCGTGGTCGCGCAGATCTTCTACTATGTGTTCCTGATGATGGTCTTCATCGGCCAGCAGCCTTTCGCGTCGCGGACGCAGGATGAGCTGGTGGCGATGGCGGCGGACAATGACGGGTCGGACCTGTTCAAGCAGGCGCTGTTCATCGGCTTTGCGCTGCTGCTGACGGGGGTGCAGATATTTCGTCAGCATCCGCTGAAATACCGTTTCACCTTCTGGCCGCTGGCGATCATGCTGGTCTGGTTCCTGATCACCTGTAGCTGGGGCGTCGATCCGTTCGTGTCCTTCAAGCGGGTGATGCAGCAGTTCATCGTGATCTACATCACCTTCTGTGCATTGGCGCTGATCGGGCCGGAACGGTTGTTCACCGCGCTGCGATGGGCGTTGATTACCTCGCTGCTCATATGTTGGATTTCGATGCCGCTGACCTCCGCAGCGGTGCATCCGCCGACCGAGAGCGACAAGGCTTTGATTGGGGCGTGGCGAGGGTTCTTCTTTCACAAGAATATCGCGGGCGCTGTGATGGCGCTGTGCTTCATCGTGTGCGGCAATGCGTGGATCGACCGGCGTAAATGGTATTATGCGCTTTTTGCGCTCATGGCGTTCGTCTTCGTGATCGGGACGAAGAGCAAGACGTCGCTGGCGCTGTGCATCGGCATGCTGGCGATCAGCAACATCTATCGGGCGCTGAGCGACAATACGCAGAAGCGGGCGATCCTGCTGATCATGCTCGGGTTCGGAATGGTGGGGTTTCTGGCGCTCTACATCGCCTATCAACCGACGATCGAACGGCTGTTTGCCGATCCGACGAGCTTTACCGGGCGCGTGTCGATCTGGCGCGTGGCGTTGGACTATCTGGCCGATCATCCGTTCCTGGGGGCGGGTTTCGGGGGCTTCTGGCAGGTGGGGGCAAACTCCCCGGCGCATGATTACCTGAACCAGCAATTCCAGATGCTGACCGCGCATTCGCATGATGGATATCTGGAGATTTGGGTGACGACGGGGCCTTTAGGGCTGGCCATGCTGCTGGTGAGCTTTCTTGCCCTGCCCGCTTACTGGTTCCTGACCGGATCGACCAAGGAGAACCAGCATCTGATGGTTCCGGCTTTCGCCATCTGGGTGTTCGTCATGTACCAGAATCTGCTGGAAACCTCCTTCTTCGATAAGGACCGGCAGGTCTGGGTGATCTTCCTCGCGGCGGTTGCCACCGCGCACGCGACTTTCAAGGCCAAGCCGCGCCCGCAATGGCAGCGGCGCCACATTTCTTCCCCGGAGGCTGTTGATGGCTAGGGTTATTATCTCCATCGCTACGTGCAATCGGCCGCAAGGATTGCAGCGGACGCTGGAATCGATCGCGGCGCTGGAAACGAGTCATAAGCTGGAGGTGCTGGTCGCGGACAATGACGCCGCGCGGGCCGAGGGCATGGGCGTGGTCGAGAGGCTGGCGTCCCAGGGCTATCGCTGGCCGATCAAGGCGCTGCTGGTGGTTGAGCGGGGGATACCCGTGGTGCGCAATGCTTTGGTGGCGGAGGCGCTTGGGCGACCCGGCGTGACGCATGTCGCGATGCTGGATGATGATGAAGCCGCCTCCCACGGTTGGATCGATGCGCTGGTGGACACGGCCATGCGTTGGAATGCGGATGTCGTGGGCGGCGCGGTGGCGCGGGAGATGGACGCGCGGGTTGCGCCCTGGGCCGCGCGGCATCCTTTGTTGCAAGCCAAGCGGCGCGGGACGTCAGGGCCTGTCGCGCTCGTCGATAGCACGGCCAATGTGCTGATCTCTGCGCAGGCACTGCATCAGATGGGCGAGCGGCCGTTCGATGAGCGCATGGCGCTGACCGGCGGGTCGGACAAGCAGCTGTTCAGCCGGATGGCGCGCAAGGGCTTTCCCTTTGCCTGGTCGGAGGAGGCTCTGGTGACGGAGCTGATCCCGGCGAGCCGGGTCACTGCCAAATGGCTGCTGATGCGCGGCTATCGGCTGGGGATGACCGACATGATGGTCGAACGGTTCCACAGGGGGTGGCTACGCACCTTGCTGGGCGAAGCGCCGCGCATTGCCGCCGGGTTTCTGGTCGGGACGCTGGGCGCTGCGGCCACTCTGGACCGGGGCAAGCGCGTTGTGCGGCTGGGCAAGCTCTACCGCGCTGTCGGCAAGATCGCCGGAATCGCGGGCTTCCGTTATGAAGAATATCGAAAGGTGCATGGCGCATGAGCGATGCTGCTCCCTTCTTTTCCGTGGTCATCCCGCTCTATAACCGTGCCGATATCGTGGGCGACACGATCCGGTCGGTGCAAGCGCAGGACTGGCAGGATTTTGAGATCGTCGTGATCGATGACGGATCGCGCGACGATCCGGCTCCGGTGATCGAAGCCATTGGCGATCCGCGCGTGCGCTATATCAGGCAGGATAATGCCGGGGGTGGAGCCGCGCGCAATCATGGGATCAAGGCCGCGCGGGGCCGATATATCGCCTTCCTCGATTCCGACGACCTGTTCCTGCCGGGCAAGCTGTCGATCATGGCGCAGGCGCTGAAGGATGATGACGGCCGCACGGTCCTCTATTCCAGGATGAAGGTGGACCGGGGCGTCGATCGCTACTGGATCAGGCCCGATCGCGGCATACGGGACGGCGAGGATGTTGGCGAATATCTGTTCTGCGCCAATCAGTTCATGCAGACATCGACCATGGTCGTGCCGAGCGAGATGGCCCGCCAGGTGCTGTTCGATCCAGCGTTGAAGAAGGGACAGGATCTCGACTTCTGCGTCAGGTTGCAGGGCGCGGGCGCGCGGTTCAAGATGATCGACGAGCCGCTGACGGTGTGGCTGGACGCGACGGAAGATGGCCGCACATCCTATGTCCGGGGTTATGAAACCTCGCTGGACTGGCTCGATCGCTGCGGTCACATGCTCACTGATCGAGCACGGCGCGGCTATCGCGCGACGGTTCTGGCCTATCACATGGCGCCCGTGCGCCCCGTCGCTGCGCTACGCGATCTGGTGATCGGCATGTTCGCAGGAGGGGTGCCGCCACGGGTGGTCGCGCGGCAGATATTGCGATCCTACCTTCCAAAGCCGCTCTACCGTTCGCTGGTCAACCTGTTCGTACTTCGGTTCGGCAAGGGCGAACCCGCCCATGGCGGAGCGCGGTCGTGATGAGCGCCTGGCAACCTCCATCGCAGCTTCAGGCTGCCGTCGCGCAACCGCTATTTTCGGTTGTCATCCCCACTTATCAACGCCGCGACGCGGTCGTGGCGGCGGTGCTTTCCGCACTGGAGCAGAGCATCGCGGTGATCGAAGTGATCGTAGTCGTCGATGGATCGACCGACGGCACCGAACTGGCGCTGGGCGCGATCAAGGACCCGCGCCTGACCGTCGTCGTCCAGCAGAACCGGGGTGCGTCGGCGGCGCGCAACGCCGGTGTCGATCGCGCACGGGGCCGATACATCGCCTTTCTGGATTGCGATGACCGTTTCCTGCCGCATCACCTTGCCGATCTGCTGCCCCTGCTGGAGGAAAGTGACGATATCGTGGCCTATGGACAGGTGCTGGCCGACCGGGGCGGCGGGCGGAATTTCCTTAAACCTCCGCGTGCGATACAAAGGAATGAGCCGGTCGATCGTTACCTGATGTGCGATCGAGGCTTCATCCAGACCAGCAGCGTGGCGCTCAGGCGTTCGCTCGCCGAGAAGGTCCGTTATCGCGAAGATGTGAAGTTTGGCGATGACACCGATTTCGCGTTGCGGTTGTCGCTGGCGGGCGCGCGTTTCGTTATGGCCAGCCGCCCCGGTACGATCTGGGCAGACCGTCAAGCAGAGGACAGGCTGTCGCAAATCCGGGGGAGTGTGGGCAGCCTGACCTGGCTCGCCGACCTGCGCCCCCATATCTCGGCGCGGGCTTTTTCGGGATATATGGGTTGGCACGCGGCAAAGAGCATCTGGCCGACCAAACGGCTTCGGGCCATCCGCTACTATCTGACGGCATTGTTCCATGGCGCCTATGGACCGCGCCTGGCGGGCGCGGTGCTGATGCAGATCGTTCTGCCGGACGGCGTTTATCGCAAAATCTGTGACCGCTGGATCGATGTCACGCGACTGTTGAGCGGGCGGAGGCAAAGCCTGTGAGGCGCCGGGATTTTCTGGCGGGGGCAGCGACGCTGGCGGCCTGCTCTCCCCTGCCTCCCGGCGCCGCGCGCGTCGTGTCGCGCGAAGGATTGGCCGATCATGCCAAGGCTTCCGGGCGCTATTTCGGCGCGGCCGTGAAATCGCGATTGCTGCGCGAAGACAGCGCCTATCGCGCAACAGTGGCGCGGGAATGCGACATTCTGGTGCAGGAATATGAACTGAAGCGCGGAACCACCGAACCAAAGCCCGGCAAATACGACTTCAGCGGAGCTGACCAGATCATCGACTTCGCACAAGCGCATGGGATGCGGGCGCGCGGACACACATTGGTCTGGTACACGGCCAATCCGCCCTGGCTGGAACCGGCGGTGCAACAGGCAAGCGATACGCAGCAACGACAGTTGATGACCGGCTATATCGACGTTGCCATGCGGCGCTACGCGGGCCGGATTTCCGAATGGGACGTGGTCAATGAAACACTTGAGCCCAATCAGGGCCGAGCCGACGGGATGCGCGCGGAGAATCTATGGATGAAAGCCATGGGCGAACATTATATCGACCTTGCGTTCCATCGCGCACGAGAGGCGGATAGCGAGGCCACGCTGTTCCTGGGCGACTATGGGTTGGAGCATGACTCCCCGCGCTGCGAGCGGCGGCGAACCGCCATGCTGAAGCTGCTCGATCGTTTGATGAGCCGGGGTGTGCCTTTGGATGCCATCGGCATTCAGGGGCATCTGAAACCCTATAAGGAGCCGTTCAATCAGCGGCAGTTTGGCGATTTTCTGGAAACGCTGAGCGGATATGGTTTGAAGCTGGCGATCACCGAACTGGATATCGCCGACCGTGGCGGGCCACCCAATCCGGACAAGCGCGACCGTGAGGTTGCGGCCTTTGCCAAGGCTTTCCTCGACGTAGCGCTGGATAATCCGGCGATGGGATCAGTCCTGTGCTGGGGTGTGTCGGACAGAGATTCATGGCTGTCCAAATATCCCGAATATAAATGGCCTGACGGGCAGCTGTCTCGTGGCCTGCCCTTTGACGGTAAAATGGCCCGGAAGCCATTTTGGGACGCAATTGCTGGTGCCTTCGATGCGGCGCCTCCTGCAAGGAGGAACCGGGCATGAGGGTCGCCTCACTCACCGGCCTGCGCGGGGTCGCGGCCGTTTCCGTCCTTCTTTATCACATCCCGCATCAACCAGCCTTTTCGCAGTTTGCGATCCCGCTTTTCTCGCGGGCCTATCTGGCGGTCGACCTGTTCTTCATCCTGAGCGGCTTCGTCATTTCCTATGGCTATCATGACCGGGTGGTGAAGCATCTGGGCCGAGCGAGCTATGTCGATTTCCTGATCAACCGCATGGCGCGGGTCTGGCCGCTGCACCTGATCGTGACATTGGTCTTTGGGCTGCGCATCCTGCTCAACGTGTCGGGCAATCAGTCGATAGAGTTGAACCCGGCCAATATCCTCAGCAACCTGTTCATGGTGCAGAGCTGGGGTTGGGGCACGGAACCGATCGCTGGCAATAGCTGGTCGGTCAGCACGGAAGTTGCGGCCTACCTCATCTATCCACTGATCGCGATCCTTGCCTTTTCGCGCTGGGCATGGGCGCAGGTGGCGATCTGCATCGGACTGCTGCTGCTCGTGGCTTCGTCGGGACTGGGGGCCAGCGGGCCGCTCGACGTCAATAACAGCGACAGCGTGTTGACGCTGCTGCGCTGCCTTGCTGGATTTTCGCTGGGCGTGCTGACGTATCGCGTTGCGGACCATCCTTTGTGCAAGGCCGTGATTGGCCGCAAAGGCGGCTTTGCGGCGGTTTGCGGTCTGATCGCGCTGGCGCTGCTGTTGCCGGGAGCCGATGTGCTGGTTGTGTGCCTGATGCCCGCCTTGGTGCTGAGCTGCTATTATGACGGGCCAGCCGCGCGCGCGGTAATGGCTAATCGATTGAGCTTTCACCTCGGCCTCATCAGCTATTCCATCTATCTTTGGCATCCGCTGGTGCGCGACATCGCCGCGCGGGCAATGGGCGTCGCGCAGCGGCATGGAATCGTCGGGATGGACTGGCTGTTCGTGCTTGGGATGCTGGTCGTCACCTGGCTGATCTGCTGGGTCAGCTATTTGCTGATCGAGGTGCGAGGGCACCAGTTCATCAAATGGCTGCAAAAGGGGCGTCCGCAGCGCCCCACCGCGTTGGAACCGGCGGCGCCATGATGGGCAAACCGATCTGGATTGCGGTTCCGACGTTCCGGCGACCTGCCGAATTGCGGCACTTGCTGGAGACGCTGGCAAAGATGGTGCAGCGGCAGGATGTGATGGTGCTGGTCGCCGACAATGACGGGAACGCGGCAGAGGGCGCGGCTGTCGTGGAGGCTTTGCGGAATAGCGGCTATCCCTTGCCCCTGACGCTATTGCCGGTGGCGGAGCCGGGGCTTTGTTCGGTTCGCAATGCGATATGTGATGTTGCGATGGCCGATCCGGCTATGCGGTTCATTGCGATGATCGATGATGATGAGTGGCCGCAGCCGGGCTGGCTCGACGCGCTGCTTGCCTGTCAGGCGCAGGTGGGTGCCGATGTGGTCGCGGGGCCTGTTGATTTTCACTTCAAGGATGGGCCGCCACGATGGGCGCAACAGACTTTGGTGTTCCGGCCGGAGCAGCGCGCATGGGGCGCGACGGGCATGTTGTGGGCGAGCAATAACCTGCTGGTGAACCGCAGGGCGCTGGAGATGGCGCCACGGCCGTGGTTCGATATGCGCTTCAACCGCAGCGGGGGTGAAGATCTGGATTTCCTTGCACGGTTGCGGGAAGCCGGTGCGCGGTTCGCCTGGGCACCTGATGCGCGGGTGAGCGAATGGGTGCCGCCGGAACGGGCGAAGCTCAGCTGGGTGTTGAAACGGATGTGGCGGATCGGATTTACAGAGACGCTGGCGCGGCGGAAGCGGCGGCCGGGGGGCGTTGCGCAGGTTGTGCTGGTAGCGCGGACACTCGGCATTCTGGGGTTGCGTACCGTCGGCCTTGCAGGACTGATCCTGCCCGGCGTTCGCCGCGTAGACGTTGCCGGGCAGTGGGTCAAATGCTGGGGGCGCCTCTATGCCCTGTCAGGCGGCGCCCATAGCCATTATGGCGCGCTGTAGATGCGCAGGCTCTTGATGATCATGTCTCCTGAGCCATCATCATAGGCGCCGCTGGTCTTCACCGCGACGTCCATGATCGGATACCAGCGGTGCCCCTGGAAGGGATTGACCGACTGATATGTTTCGACCCCGTCCACGAACCAGGTGATATAATCGCGTTGAATATCGACGGCGAAGCGGTGGAAGTCTTGGGCGAAGCCATTGAGGCCGTAAGCCTGCTCAGC
This sequence comes from Sphingobium sp. TomMM7A, assembly GCF_055397305.1. Taxonomy (NCBI): domain Bacteria; kingdom Pseudomonadati; phylum Pseudomonadota; class Alphaproteobacteria; order Sphingomonadales; family Sphingobiaceae; genus Sphingobium; species Sphingobium sp. TomMM7A. The sequence goes on from NZ_AP027311.1 coordinate 1,078,848, forward strand.
CTGGATCGTGACGCCCCGCTGGAAGCTGCGGACGCCGTCCTTGCCGCCATGAATGGTCTGGGCGATATGACGATCGAAGTCCCAGTAGCTTTGATAGCCGAAGCCTTCATAGATATCGATTTCGGGCGGCCATCCGCTGGTGGAGATCAGCCAGAATGCGGGCCATGACCCACGGCGGTTGGGCATCCGGGCCACCCATTCATATTGGCCATAGGCGATCTGCGAGGCGATGAAATTGCGGCCATCCAGCACCGACGCGCCATAATACCAGTTCTGGCCTTCATACCAGATAGGCGACTTCAGCTTCTGGCTATGCAGGACAAGACCCTTTGTGCCCCAGTAGACTGGACCTTCAATGCCGGGGAATAGCGACGAATCGAGATAGAGGCCGGTCTCTCCATTGGCGATCTGGGTACGGCCATGCGACAGCGAGGTGGCCCAGCGATCCCAGCCGCCGTCGGGCGAGCGCTTGTGCGTTTCCTTCTTCAGCTCGAACTGGAGCGTGCCCGTTGCCGCGAAGGTTCGGGGCTGGCGGAAAGTGCCGGTTGCCTTGGGTGTTGGCGCGACGGTGCTGCTCGCGGTGATGGTCGCCAGCGACTGCCCCTGGAGGCCGCCCCAGGGCGCTTCCCGCAGCTTTAACTGGAACTGCTGTCCCTCGGCGAGGCTGGTGATCGGTACACCGACCGTCTGGACGAGCGGATCGCCGGGGCGGAAGATCACGACTGTATCTACCGTCTGGTAGTTGTAGCCGGACAGCGCGCGCAGCGTGCCTGACCCGTTCACGGTAATGACCCGCGCGATGACGGTGTTTGGCGTCGGACGATCAAGCCTTACCGGCACATAGGCGGTGCCGCTGCCCGGACGTACGGTAGCGTTGCCTAGCGACAAGGTCGACTTGTCCGGCAGCTTTGTACCATTGGCGAAATCATATGTGGAAAAGCTGGATGAAACGGTCGAAGTGGTGTCAGTCGATAGCGAAGTTGTCGAAGTGGTTGTCGATGTCGATCCACTACTGAGCAGAGTCGTGGTTGACGCCGTCTGCAAGTTAGTCGATGTCGATCCACTCGATAACATCGTCGCGGCCCCCGCCGCCATGACGCATAGAAGCGATAATCCGGCTCCACACATGGAGCCGGTCAGTTTGATATTCATTTTTGCAACCCCCGCTTATTAGCCCCTTGAGGGTCCTATACGAAGATTAACAAAAACTTCCGGTCAAGCACGGCTCATCGCAAAGCTGGAGCATTTGCGATGAGCCGATACATGTAGGCTTTATTCCGCTGCCTGGATGAGCGTTTCGGGCTCCGGTTCTGCGCCCCTGCCTACGCTGACATAGGAGAAGCCCGCCGCTTCCGCGTCGGCGGCCCGGTAGATGTTGCGAAGATCGACAAGCCCCTCACCGCTCATCACGGATCGCAGGCGCGGCAGGTCGAGCGCACGGAGTGCGTCCCATTCGGTCACGATCACCACCGCCGCAGCGCCCTGGGCGGCCTCATAGGGATTGGCGCAGAAATCGACGCCGCGCAGCATCGATCGAGCGGCCTCCATTCCTTCCGGATCATAGGCGCGGACCTGGGCACCAGCATCCTGCAACGCCTGTATGATGGAGAGCGAGGGCGCGTCCCGCATGTCGTCCGTGTTCGGCTTGAAGGTTAGGCCCAGCACGCCGATCGTCTTGCCGCGAACGGAACCGTTGCACACAGCGACCACTTTGCGGGCCATGGCACGCTTGCGGCTTTCGTTGATCGCAACCGTTGTTTCGATGAGGCGGATCGGCGCGCCCGCGTCTTCAGCCGTTTTCACCAGCGCCAGCGTATCCTTCGGGAAGCAGGAGCCGCCATAGCCGGGACCAGCATGGAGGAACTTGCTGCCGATGCGGTTGTCGAGGCCGATGCCGCGCGCAACCTGCTGAACGTCCGCGCCGACATGTTCGCACAGTTCCGCGATCTCGTTGATGTAGGTGATCTTCATCGCGAGGAAGGCGTTCGCGGCATATTTGATAAGCTCGCTGGTGCGTCGGCCCGTGAACTGAATCGGTGCCTGGTTCAGATAAAGGGGGCGATAGACCTCCTCCATCACCGGGCGGGCGCGGTCATCCTCGATGCCGATGACGATGCGGTCAGGCCGCTTGAAATCCTGGATCGCCGCGCCTTCGCGTAGGAATTCAGGGTTGGAGGCGACGGCAAACTCCGCAGCCGGGTTGGCTTCGCGGATGATGCGATCCACTTCATCGCCTGTTCCGACGGGAACAGTCGATTTGGTGACGACGACCGTAAAGCCACGCAATGCGGACGCGATTTCGCGAGCGGCATCATAGACGTAGCTAAGGTCGGCGTGACCATCGCCCCGGCGCGCAGGCGTGCCAACGGCGATGAAGACGACGTCCGCCTCCGCCACCGAAGCCGCCAGGTCCGTGGTGAAGGTAAGGCGCCCTCCCTTCACATTGCGCGCGATCAGGTCGGCGAGCCCCGGTTCGTATATCGGCACGCCGCCGTCGCGTAGCACTTCGATCTTGGCTACGTCCTTGTCTACGCAGACGACATCATGCCCAAAGTCGGCAAGGCATGCGCCCGAAACCAGCCCAACATAGCCCGATCCGGTCATCACGATCCGCATCACCTATTCTCCTTAACAAGCGGCTCCCCCTTGCGCAGCGATCCGGAGAAAAAGGCGCAAAAAGCCGATCCCGCGAGCGCGGGACTGATGGGCTTAGCCTTTCGCCATGGATCGGATGCCCAAGCGTGAAGCCCGACATCCAAAAGCTGGAACCAGCCAGCTATTGATGCAGCGCAGCATAGCGTCTCGCACCGAGTTGATGCAACGCAACCTGCCGCTAAGCAGACACATATGGGCGTGGAACCAGCCAGTTGCTGGTAGGAAACCGCGTCAGATGCCGCCAGCGAAGACCGGCCAGCCGCCTTGCTCCAGTCGAGCGCTCAAATCGGCAATGCACTGCTCCAGCACTGCGGCCCGGGTTGAGCGGATGACGAAGTTTGCCCCCGTCCGGCCATCCCGGAAGAAGGGATAGCTGCCGATCTGGCAGCCTTCATGCGTGCGCTCCGTCGCGGCGAGAAGGTCGGCTATTTCGCTTTCAGCGACCCAGCAGCCAATCTGCGCCGACAGCAAGGGCTGCCCGCCCTCCAACGTGCCGGTCAGCATGTCGAGCATGCCAGCCGTGATGTGCGGCACGCCCGCCATGATGAAGATATTGCCATGGCGAATGCCAGGCGCGCCTGACATGCGGTTTTCGATAAGGTCTGAACCGGCGGGCACCCTGGCCATGCGCAACCGCGCATCGGTCAGCCCGCCCCGTGTTTCATAATAGCCCTGGAGCATGGCGCGGGCCTGCGGATGAATTTCGACATCGACCTTAAGGGCGCGGGCGATCGCATCGACAGTGATATCGTCGTGCGTCGGCCCGATGCCTCCGGTGGTGAACAGATAGTCGTGGCGCACCCGAAGCGCATTTACCGCTTCGACGATGGAGTCGCTGTCGTCCGCGATCACGCGTACTTCCCGCAGCCTGATCCCCTGTACATTCAGCCAGGACGCGATCTGCGCGATATTCTTGTCCTGGGTTCGGCCGGACAGAATCTCGTCTCCGATCACGATCAGCGCGGCGGTCCAGATACGTTCGGTTACGGGCATGAGGCTGGCCATAGCGTTTGACACGTCGGCTGCCTAGCCCGACGCGATCGGGGCCTCGCAATATCCTGCTGCCCCGCCTATAACCGGCACATGACCGAATATATGACGATGACGGCCGATGCGCCGATTTCGCGATCGACCGCGATCAAATTGTATGACGCCGCAGGTTTCGAAGGCATGCGCAAGGCGGGACGGCTCGCTGCCGAAATCCTTGATGCGCTGGTGCCACATGTGGTGCCGGGCGTGACCACGGGCGAACTGGACGACATCGTCCGGCGCATGACACTCGACGGCGGCGGCGTGCCAGCCACCCTTGGCTATCGCGGCTATACGCACAGCTGCTGCATCTCGCTGAACAATGTCATTTGTCATGGCATCCCCGGCGACATGAAGCTGAAGGATGGCGATATCCTGAATATCGACGTGACGCCGCTGGTCGATGGGTGGCATGGCGATACGAGCCGGATGTTCATAGTCGGCGAAACCAGCATCAAGGCACGGCGGCTGGTCGAAGTGACCTATGAATGCCTGATGCTGGGCATCGAGCAGGCAAAGCCCGGCAACCATCTGGGCGACATCGGCCATGCTATTCAAAAGCACGCCGAAAAACATCGCTATGGCGTGGTCCGCGATTTTTGCGGCCATGGTTTGGGCCGCGTTTTTCACGACAGTCCCGAAGTCGTCCATATCGGCCGACCGGGCGCGGGGCCGGAACTGCGCCCCGGCATGTTCTTCACCATCGAACCTATGATCAACATCGGAAAGCCCGGCGTGAAGATGCTGGAAGACGGATGGACCGCCGTCACGCGTGATCGCACGCTGTCCGCGCAGTTCGAACATAGCATCGGGATTACCGAAACTGGCTGCGAGATTTTCACGAAGAGCCCGGCCGGGCTCGACGCACCGCCCTATTGAGCTGAAAAACACTGCCTAAAAATCGGGCACAGTGGGACAATATTGCCCTGAAATCAGGCAATATGGACAAAGATTGCGGCATCGCCGAAAGCGTGGCGTAGCGATTCGCCGTTTGGCACGGTAATTGATTGTTGAAGGGCACGGCGCATGTCTCGGGGACATGAAGATCGTCGCTTTTAAATGATGAGGGCGAAGATTATTTCGCCATCGCGCGCGCGTTTGAGTTGGGATTAGAGTGATGAAAAAGATCGAGGCGATCATCAAGCCGTTCAAGCTCGACGAGGTGAAGGAAGCGCTGCACGAAGTGGGCGTGTCCGGCATCACGGTTACGGAGGCCAAGGGCTTTGGCCGTCAGAAGGGCCATACCGAACTGTATCGTGGCGCTGAATATGTCGTCGATTTCCTGCCCAAGGTGAAGCTGGAGGTGGTCGTGGACGACGCCTTGGCAGACCGCGTGGTGGAGGCAATCTCCGCCGCCGCGCAAACCGGGCGGATCGGCGACGGCAAGATCTTCATCTCGGCGATCGAAGGCGCGGTTCGCATCCGCACCGGCGAGCGGGACAGCGACGCTATCTGATCTCCACCAATTTTGATTTCGCGTCAGCTTCGTAAAGGAGCTGACGAACTGCAACATCCACTACCCCTTCGGGGGGGCAAATATGAAAGAAGGGCAAGCGCACATGGCCAACACGCCAAAAGACATCCTGAAGATGATCGAAGAGAAGGAGATCGAGTGGGTCGATCTGCGCTTCACCGATCCCAAGGGCAAGTGGCAGCACCTGACCATGGTGTCTTCGGTCCTGGGCGAAGATGAGCTGAACGAAGGCCTGATGTTCGACGGTTCGTCGATCGAAGGCTGGAAGGCGATCAACGAGTCGGACATGATCCTGAAGCCGGACCTCGACGCCGTCTATGTCGATCCCTTCAGCGCCACCCCGATGCTGATCCTGTTCTGCGACATCGTCGAGCCCGACACCGGCGAACTCTACGCCCGTGACCCGCGTTCGACCGCAAAGCGCGCGGAAGCCTTCGTCAAGTCGGCTGGTTTCGGCGACACCGTCTATGTCGGCCCGGAAGCCGAATTCTTCATGTTCGACGATGTCCGCTTCAACAACGACTATAACGAGTCCTTCTACAAGATCGACGACATCGAACTGCCGACCAATACCGGCCGCGAATATGAGGGCGGCAACCTTGCCCACCGTCCGCGCGCCAAGGGCGGCTACTTCCCTGTCGCTCCGGTCGATCCGGCCACCGACATTCGCGCCGAGATGGTCACCACCATGCTCGAAATGGGCCTGCCCTGCGACAAGCACCACCATGAAGTGGCCGCTGCCCAGCACGAACTCGGCCTGACCTTCGGTACGCTGGTCCAGACCGCCGACCGCATGCAGATCTATAAGTATGTCGTGCAGATGGTGGCCCAGGCCTATGGCAAGACCGCGACCTTCATGCCCAAGCCCATCGCGCAGGATAATGGTTCGGGCATGCACACTCACATGTCGATCTGGGACAGCGGCAAGCCGCTGTTCGCGGGCGAAGGCTATGCTGGCCTGAGCGACATGTGCCTCTACTTCATCGGCGGCGTCATCAAGCACGCGAAGGCGCTGAACGCCTTCACCAACCCGACCACCAATAGCTACAAGCGTCTGGTGCCGGGCTTCGAAGCGCCGGTTCTGCTGGCCTATTCGGCGCGCAACCGCTCAGCCTCCTGCCGTATTCCGTACGGCGCGGGTTCGAAGGCAAAGCGCGTTGAGTTCCGCTTCCCCGACGCGATGGCGAACCCCTATCTCTGCTACGCAGCGCTGCTGATGGCTGGTCTGGACGGCATCGAGAACAAGATCCATCCGGGTTCCGCGATGGACAAGAACCTCTATGACCTGCCGCCGGAAGAACTGAGCCAGGTGCCGACCGTCTGCGGTTCGCTGCGTGAAGCGCTGAACAGCCTGGAAGCCGACTATGAGTTCCTGCTGAAGGGTGACGTGTTCACCAAGGACCAGATCGAAGCCTATATCGAGCTGAAGTGGCCCGAAGTGTACCGCTGGGAAATGGCTCCCTCGCCGGTCGAATTCGACATGTACTACAGCTCCTGATTTTTTCGGGTTGCCGTCAAGAAAGAAGCTCGGTCACGCAAGTGGCCGGGCTTTTTCCTTTGGTAGGTCCAACGAAATCAGAAACATTTGCGCAACCTGATAGCCATGATGAGTAAGCCTTCATTGATGATTGCCGCGCCGTCCATGTGGGATATCAACGTACCCAAAAATGGAGGCAGGCCGTGACCAACATGCAACCGTCGGCGGGTATCCCCACGCTTAGATCCATGGGCCTGCATCGCCATCGCTTCTTACGGCGTGCGGCTTTCGCGATCCTGCCGCGGCTCGCGTCCCGAGATATAACCATCTCTCATCACTGGGTCGACGGCGCGAAACTGCGCCTCAATCTGTTTCGTCACCGCGGCTACTGGTATCATGGCCGGGGGCGCGAAAGTGGTGTGATGTCCAGCCTTGCGCGGCTCATCCAGCCCGGTGACACCGTGATCGAAGCTGGCGCCCACATCGGATATATCAGCATCTATCTGGCGAAGTTGACCGGTCATGAGGGCAAGGTCTTCGTCTTTGAGCCCAGCCGCGACAATCTCCGCTATCTGACCGCCAACGTGGCGTCATTCCCGCAGGTGGATATCATCCCGGAAGCTGTCGGGGATACCGTAGGGCAGGCGTCATTCTACGTCGAAAATCTGTCGGGCCAGAACTCGTCCCTGATCCAGGATTATGAAAATCTGGAAAAGAATAACCATAACGCCTTTTCAAACCAGCATTACAACCAGATGCAAGTGAATGTGACCACCATCGACAGCTTCGTGGCATCGAGGTTGATCAGGCCCGACTTCCTGAAAATCGATATCGAGGGCGCGGAACTGATGGCGTTGAGCGGCATGACCGAATGCCTGGCCCGCGATCGGCCCAAGTTGATGGTGGAAGTGACCAATCAGGAAGACGCCGTGATGCAGCTGATGGCGGCAGCGGGTTACAAGGCGTTCGATAACCGCCTGAAGTCCTTCGGCCCGGATGCAGACCAAGGACCGAACCGCTTCTTCATACCCGAAGAACAGTCGGGAAGTATCCGCACCTAAACAGGCGGCGCCGGATCAGGACAGCTTCATCCAGGGATAGAGGCCCCGAAGAGCAGCACGGGCTCTCCGGCAGGGGATAGCGCGACCTCCCCTCCCGCGCTCGTCACCAGGCTGCGGATCATCCACGCGGCTGCTGTGCGTGACGCGAGGCTGTCTTCCGGGAGCGTTCCTGCCAGAGCGGCGCGAAGGTCGGGGTCCAGCACCAGCTTGGGACCTTCGGCACGGACCACGATTTCCGTGACGCCAGGCCGCTTTTCAGCGCCGATGTCCAGTTGGCCACCGCGCACCAGTGCGTCGCCCGCGATGAGGGCGAGGTTCAGCAACACCTTGACCGGTAGCTTGTCGAGCATGTCGTCGTCTACAAGCCAGCCGACCTTGACCCGGCCCGCCGCGAACATGCCTTCAATCGCCACGCGGGCTTCGTGCGTGGGCACCGCGTCGCCGAATCCGCCCGCCGACCCGAAGGCAAGCCGGAAGAATTTCAGCTTATTGGCCGAAGTTTTCGCGCTGTCGGCCAGAAGATCGAGGCAACGCTGGCGCATTTCCGGGTCGGTTTCATCCGCCATCAACTCCAGACCGTTGTTTAGGGCGCCGACCGGGCTCAGCAGATCATGGCACAAGCGCGAACAAAGCAAGCTGGCAAATTCGATGCTGTCGGTCGGGTTGGTCATGAGGGGTTCTGCCGCCGGAAATAACTGAAAGGAATGACAGGCTAATGCGCTGCCGGGCCAGATGATGCAACCCCGGCCTGCCGCCTTTGCCTCACATGATATCGAGCAACGCCTCGGAAAATGTCACCTTTTCCGAACTCCCCATGCTTGCGATCCAAAGCCGCACTTCTCCCCGGCCGACGATAAGCCACAGGCTGCCGTCGGGGGCCGCATAGGCCGCGTCCGTGGCCGACGGTTCAGGGCAACCTCCAGGGTGCGAGTGATAATGGCCCATCACGGCTGGTCCACCCGCCCTCGCGGCCTTGTGAGCGGCAAGGAGCGCCGCTGGATCAAGTTCGAAATGCCGTGCCGGATCAGGCGCGACATTTTCTGCCGGGCGCGCTTGCGTGATGCAGCCGAAATGCCCCAGCAGCAACCCGCAGACTTCGTCAGCGCTGCTGGCCGCGTGAGACATGATCTGTTCCAGCAGCAATCTTGAAATGCGGACCATCATTCTTACATGCTTAACCAATGGGTTCGGGGGATTCTATCATCGAGACGACGATAGGCGAAGCGCAGCATGGCCTTCGCCTGGACAAGGCGCTTGCCGAACTGGTTCCGGAACTTTCACGCGAACGATTGAAGAGCCTGATCGTCGATGGTCAAGTGACACTCGCGGGAAGAACGCTGAGCCCGTCGGCGAAGGTAGCCGATGGTCAGACTTTTAAGATCAGCATTCCAACGCCCGCCGATGCCGAAGCGATCGCCCAGGATATTCCGCTGACCATCGTGCATGAGGATGCCCACCTGATCGTCGTCGACAAGCCAGCGGGTCTGGTGGTCCACCCGGCGGCTGGCAATCTGGACGGGACGCTGGTCAACGCACTGCTGCATCATTGTCGCGGGCAATTATCCGGCATTGGCGGTGTGGCTCGGCCCGGCATCGTCCATCGGATCGACAAGGACACGTCCGGCCTTCTGGTCGTGGCGAAGTCCGACCGGGCGCATGAAGGGCTGGCACAGCAGTTCAAGGCGCACAGTATCGACCGACTGTATGCGGCGATCGTCTACGGGCATCCCCAACCTGCGGCCGGAACGATCGACACTTGGATCGGAAGGTCGGATACGGACCGCAAGAAAATGGCGGTCCATCGCGAAGGACGTGGCAAGCATGCTGTCACCCATTATCGTACGATCGAGCGCCTGAGCGGCGCGGCATTGGTGGAATGCAAGCTGGAAACCGGACGGACCCATCAGGTGCGCGTTCATATGGCACATCTGGGTCATCCCTTGATCGGCGACCCGATTTACAGTAGAGAGAGAAAAGGTTTCAAAACGATACTGGAAACGATGCGTTTCAGAAGGCAGGCATTGCACGCGAAACAGCTGGGGTTCATACATCCGGTGACGGGGCAAAAACTCAGCTTTGACAGCGCACTGCCTGCCGACATGCAGGAACTGTTAAGCGAGCTCCACGTATAGGTTTTGACAAGTTTGCGACGGCGCATCGGACGCCTCTTCTGGGTCCCGCCGCGCACGAAAGGGAAAGGTGAAGCGACATGGCTGCAAAAAGCAATGTCCCCGCGGTTCCAGCGCTGGGCGGTGAAGCCAGCCTCAACCGCTATCTGTCGGAAATCCGCAAGTTTCCGCTTCTGACGCCCGAGCAGGAATATATGCTCGCCAAGCGTTACGCGGAACATCAGGATCCGGAGGCAGCGGCGCAACTGGTGACGTCCCACCTGCGCTTGGTGGCGAAGATCGCCATGGGTTATCGCGGCTATGGCCTGCCGGTCAGCGAACTAATCAGCGAAGGCAATATCGGCCTGATGCAGGGCGTTAAGAAGTTTGAGCCGGAACGCGGTTTCCGCCTGGCCACTTACGCCATGTGGTGGATTCGCGCGTCGATCCAGGAATTCATTCTTCGCAGCTGGTCGCTGGTCAAGATGGGCACCACTGCGGCGCAAAAGAAGCTGTTCTTCAACCTTCGCCGGATGAAGAACAACATCGAAGCGTTCGAGGATGGCGACCTTCACCCCGACGACGTCAAAAAGATCGCTACCGACCTGGGCGTGACCGAGGAAGACGTGGTCTCCATGAACCGTCGCATGGCGATGGGCGGCGACACGTCGCTCAACGTGCCGATGCGCGAGGACGGCGAAGGGCAATGGCAGGATTGGCTCGCTGACACCGACCCGTTGCAGGACGAGCTGGTCGCGGATGAGCAGGAAAAGACGCTGCGTCACGATATGCTGGTCGAGGCGATGGACGATCTGAACGATCGTGAAAAGCATATCCTTGCCGAGCGGCGTCTGGCCGAAGAGCCCAAGACGCTGGAAGAACTGAGCCAGGTTTATGGCGTGTCGCGCGAGCGTGTTCGCCAGATCGAGGTGCGCGCGTTTGAGAAGCTGCAAAAGGCCATGATGCGGATTGCCGGCGACAGGCTGGGCAAGATGCGGCTGGCACTGGCCTGACGCTGATTACCATGAGGTAGGAAGCCCCGGAGTGATCCGGGGCTTTTTTTGTGGCATTAGCAGCGACCGATTTATGGCGGATTGGCTCGGCGGTGCGTGCCAACTTGAATGCTCGACGGATCGCGCTACGAACGAGCAAATGAGTGCCACCATCGCCGCTTCGTCTCGCCGCCGCTTCCGTGGGGCCGGCTTCGTCATCCGGATATTGGGCGGCTTTGTCGCGCTCTCATTGCTGTTGGTGCTGCTCTATCGCTTCGTGCCGCCCCCCGTGACGTTGACGATGCTGGCCGATCCGAATGGCATCACCAAGGATTGGGTGGGTCTGGACGATATCGATCCGAACATGGCGCGCGCGGCCATTGCGGGCGAAGACAGCCGCTTTTGCAGTCATCATGGTTTCGACGCGGTCGCGATCGCGCAAGCCCTCCGTCACAATGTCAGTGGCGGACGGATTCGCGGCGGATCGACTATCAGCCAACAGACCGCGAAGAACGTGTTCCTGTTTCAGGGTGGCGGCTTCATCCGAAAGGGGTTTGAAGCCTGGTTTACTATCTTGATCGAGGCGATCTGGGGCAAGCGGCGGATCATGGAGGTGTATCTGAACGTCGCGGAGACGGGGATTGGGACTTATGGCGTGCAGGCTGGTGCCATGCGCTATTTCCACCATGGGGCGGGCAAGCTGACGCGCGGGGAAGCGGCCCGTCTTGCTGCCGTGCTGCCATTGCCCAAGAAAAGGGGCGCGATTGCGCCGCAAAGCTTTACCCGGCGATATGGCAACAGCATCACGAGCCGGATCGGGGTGGTGCAGCGGGACGGTTTGGATAGCTGCGTGCGGTGAATAGGGTGTTGTGGTGGGGTGGTTTGCGGAATGTCGGCTTTTGGCAAATGGATATGGTTAGCCGCGATTCAAGACGCCCTCTCTTGTGACCCATTTGGTTCGGCGATCATGAGAAACTGCCGGTCAGGAAAATGTTGCTTCATTGTAGGGTGGAAGCGCTTCGCTAATGCCTGCAAATCGGTGTAATTATCCTTTGCCATGTCGCGCGTCGTTCGGATCATTAGTTCCAACGCAACCGAATATGGCATGAAGCGCATGACCTCTTCGCGCGTCATTTCATGCTGCCCCACATACCCTTCCATCTTTGTTGGCGCAGGCATCAGCGCGTAAACTGCGTCCCGCTTTATATGGAACTCCTTCATTGAGAGGACGATCGACTGATGCCGCTGCCATGCCAGCGAGAACCGAGTCATAAAGTCTGTTTCATTGATTTCAATCAACAGCTTGTGTTCTTCCGGAGTTAGGTCCGGCGTAATCTGCTCCGAAAGGCCAACCAAGGCACGGGTGTGACCCCAAATGCTTTCTTCGCCTGTAGGATTATGCAGCTTGGGGCCATCATACGGCGCAAACAGGTGGTTGTAGATCGTTTGGGACCGACCGAGCAGGTCGTGCAGCTTAACGCCAATCTGGTTCGCCGAAGCTATTTTTCCTTCAAATCGTTCGAGGCTGCGCTGCCTTTCAGTCCACCAATAGCTTCCGAGAGCCACTACAACTGCAAGCCATGATCCGATGCCAGACACCCAGTCGGCCCACGTTCCTAATTCTGTTGGCATATTGCTCCCCTCGTCCCGGCGGGATCATAGGTGGCAGTACGGAGCGCGCTAATCCAGACATTCTAAAATTATAAACGACTGTCGTGGGCCTGCTATCGGCCTCAAAATTTCGATCTTTGGCGTCCGCAACTGGTCGCTCGCCGACAATCCATGCAGTGAATGACCAGAAATGGCCAAAGCCCGTCCTGTTTCCTAGCCCGCCAAAAAGCCCCGCTGGAACAATCCAGGGGGGCTTTTGAACGCCTAAGAAAACGCCGCGATCAGGCGGCGTCTTCGGCGCGTTTGTCCTTTTCGCTGAAGACGCGAATCGGTTCCTTGGTTCCAGCCACGACATCCTTGTCGACGACGACCTCGCCCACGCCTTCCATCGATGGGAGATCGAACATCGTGTCCAGCAGGATCGATTCCAGGATCGATCGCAAACCGCGCGCGCCAGTCTTCCGTTCGATCGCCTTCTTGGCGATCGCCGTAAGGGCATCGTCGGTGAAGCTCAGTTCGACATTTTCCATGTCGAACAGCTTGCCATATTGCTTCACCAACGCATTCTTCGGTTCGACCAGGATTTTGACCAATGCGGTCACGTCCAGATCCTCCAGCGTCGCGATCACCGGCAGACGGCCGACGAACTCGGGAATTAGGCCGAATTTCAGCAGATCTTCCGGCTCAGACTGACGCAGCAGTTCGCCGGTCTTGCGCTCTTCGGGCGCCGCTACATGGGCGCCGAAGCCGATCGACTTGGCTTCCAGACGGTCGCCAATGATCCGCTCCAGCCCAGCAAAGGCGCCGCCGCAAATGAACAGGATGTTGGTCGTATCGACCTGAAGGAATTCCTGCTGCGGATGCTTGCGTCCGCCCTGCGGGGGAACCGAAGCCGTAGTGCCTTCCATCAGCTTCAGCAGCGCCTGCTGCACGCCCTCGCCCGATACGTCGCGGGTGATCGAGGGGTTTTCAGCCTTGCGGCTAATCTTGTCGATTTCGTCGATATAGACGATGCCGCGCTGGGCTTTTTCGACATTATAGTCCGACGCCTGCAACAGCTTGAGGATGATGTTTTCCACATCCTCACCAACATAGCCCGCCTCGGTCAGGGTCGTGGCGTCGGCCATGGTGAAGGGCACGTCGAACGTCTTGGCCAGCGTTTGTGCTAGCAGCGTCTTGCCGCAGCCGGTGGGGCCGACGAGCAGAATGTTCGATTTGGCGAGTTCGACCTCACCCGGCTTCGTGCCGTGGTTCAAGCGCTTGTAATGGTTGTGGACGGCGACCGACAGGACACGCTTCGCCCGGTTCTGGCCGATCACATAATCGTCCAGCACATCGCAGATTTCCTGCGGGGTCGGCACGCCGCCATCCTTCTTGCCGACGAGACCGCCCTTGGTCTCCTCGCGGATGATGTCGTTGCACAGTTCCACGCACTCGTCGCAGATGAAGACGGTCGGCCCCGCGATCAGCTTACGCACCTCATGCTGCGACTTGCCGCAGAAGGAGCAGTAAAGCGTGCTTTTGGAATCGGAGCCTGTAAGCTTAGTCATTCGCCAATCTTTCCTCCCTGCCCCAAGCGAAAAGCCGCGACGGCGAGGGATATTCTGGTCCTAGGATCATCCTAGACCGCGTCACGCCGATTTCACAAGGGGAGAAAACGGCGCGCGCGATTAAGATCCATGTTAGCTGTCAGTCGTTTCGGGTGCGGCTGGACGGCGATCAAATACCTCGTCCACCAGCCCGAACGCCTTCGCCTCATCGGCCTCAAGGAAGGTATCGCGGTCCATCGCGCGCTCAACCTCGTCCAGCGACTTGCCGGTGTATTGCACATACAGGTCATTGAGACGGCGGCGAATCCGGAGGATTTCCTTCGCCTGGATTTCGATGTCCGAAGCCATGCCCTGGGCGCCGCCGGACGGCTGATGCACCATGATCCGTGCGTTTGACAGCGCGATGCGCTTGCCCGGCTCACCTGCTGCCAGCAAGAAGCTGCCCATGGATGCTGCCTGACCGATGCAGACGGTGCCGACCTGGGGGCGGATATATTTCATCGTGTCATGGATGGCCATGCCCGCCGTCACCACGCCGCCGGGGGAATTGATGTACATCCAGATGTCCTTCTTCGGATTTTCCGACTCGAGGAACAGGAGCTGAGCGACGATGAGCGAGGCCATATGATCCTCAACCTGACCGGTCACGAAGATGATCCGTTCACGCAGCAGGCGGGAGAAAATGTCAAAACTGCGTTCGCCGCGATTGGATTGTTCGATGACGATAGGAACAAGCGCGGCCATGGGATCAGACATGATATTGGTCATTTTGCTCTTTCAGGGTGATTTTTGCCCGCTCTCTACATCGGCACAAAAGCGGGCAGGTTCAAGGGGTCCTGTGATCGCCGGTCGCGAGTTCAGCGGCGCGGTTCGAAATCGGAAGGCGCACGGAATGCCAGATAAGCAAGGCGCCGCACTTCCCGGCGTCCGCGCACTACGGTGTCGAGGATCAGCCCACACATGCCCGATAGCGTGGCGAGTATCATGAGCCCCGTGACGAGGATCGCGGTCGGAAAGCGTGGCACAAGCCCGGTATCGAGATAGGTAAGGATCAACGGCGTCGCCAGAATGACGGCGGCGGCCGCCAGCAACGCGGCGATGATGCCGAAGAAGAGGATCGGCTTTTCGATCCGGTAGAGCGTGAAGATCGTTCGCAGGATGCGCCAGCCGTCGCGATAGGTCGACAGCTTGCTGACCGAACCCTCCAGCCGGGCGCCATAGGCAGTCATGATTTCGGAAACCGGCATCGCCAGTTCCAGCGCATGAACGCTGATTTCCGTTTCGATTTCGAAGCCCGCGGACAGGACAGGAAAGCTTTTGACGAAACGGCGCGAAAAGACGCGATAGCCCGACAATATATCGGTGAAGCTGCGGCCAAAGAGCTGCTTGAGCAGGCTGGTGAGCGCCCAGTTTCCGAAGCGATGGCCACGGCGATAGGCTTCTTCCACCTCGCTCTTGCGCGCGCCAACGACCATGTCGAGATTATCTTCCAACATGGCGGCCACGAGACTGGGCGCGGCGGCGGCATCATAGGTCGCATCACCGTCGGCCATGACGTAAATGTCAGCATCCACATCGGCGAACATGCGGCGCACGACATGGCCCTTGCCCTGCTGTGTCACGCGGCGAACGATCGCGCCAGCGCCAGCGGCGAGTTCAGCGCTGCCGTCGCTGCTGTTATTATCAAAGACGTAGATGTCGGCGGTGGGCAGTGACCGGCGAAAATCCTGCACCGTCTTCACGATCGCGCCCGCTTCATTATAGCAGGGCAGGATTACGGCAATGCGCGGACCTGCCGCCCCCTGCCCGCTTGCCACTGCCGGAAATTCCTTCATCTGCCCCAAACCTCACCCGAACTTATCGCGGCATGACGTGCCGGGATTAACATTTCGTCTGCCATGCCGAGTGCTAAATGAAAAGCGCCCGTCTTCCATCTGGAGACGGACGCTTTTCATGTTTTGGCAGTGGCCCGGCGCACATCAGCGCTCAGCCGGGCAACCCCAATCCTTATTCAGCCTTGGCGGCAGCCTTCTTGGCCGGAGCCTTCTTGGCCTTTGGCTTTTCCTCAGCGGCAGCTTCTTCAGCCACGGCCTCGTCCTTCTTGGCGGCAGCCTTCTTGGCCGGAGCCTTTTTCGCCGGAGCTTCATCGGCCGCAGGCGCGGCTTCGTCAGCGTCCGCAGCCTTCTTCTTGGGAGCAGCCTTCTTCGCCTTGGGCTTTTCGTCATGATCATGATGATCATGGCCGCAACCCGGGCCGTGCACGTGGGGCTTCAGATCGCCATCTTCTGCTTCGATCGCGGCTTCCAACTCTTCGCGGCTGACGGCGCGATCGGTGACTTCGGCCTTGCCGAACAGGAAGTCTACGACCTTGTCTTCATAAAGCGGCGCGCGGAGTTGAGCGGCGGCCATCGGGTCCTGGCGGACATATTGAACGAACCGCTCACGATCCTGTGGGCCGTACTGCTGAGCCGCCTGCATGATCAGGCGGTTCATTTCCTGATCGGAAACCGCCACGCCATTTGCCTGACCGATTTCGGACAGAAGGAGACCAAGGCGCACGCGGCGAACAGCGATCGCGCGATAATCTTCCTTCTCGGCTTCCATTTCCTTCAGAGCAGCTTCCGGGTCCGCCTCATGGCTGGCTTCGTGCTGAAGCTGCGCCCAGATTTGTTCGAACTCGGCTTCCACCATGCTTGGCGGCACGTCGAAATCATGGGCAGCGGCAAGCTGGTCGAGCAGCTTACGCTTCATGTGCGTGCGGGTGAGGCCGTTATGTTCCTGCTCGATCTGGCCCTTCAGCAGCTCCTTGAGCTTGTCGAGACCCTCCAGACCCAGCGACTTGGCGAAATCATCGTCCAGCTTGGGCTTGTCGGCGTTCAGGATCGCCTTGACCGTGATGTCGAAGGTGGCTTCCTTGCCAGCGAGATGGGCCGCGCCATAATCCTCCGGGAAGGGGACGGTGATGGTCTTCTCGTCGCCCTTCTTGACGCCGGTCAGCTGCTCTTCGAAGCCGGGGATGAACTGGCCCGAGCCGATCTTGAGCTTCACATCTTCGGCCGAACCGCCTTCAAAGGCTTCGCCGTCGATCTTGCCCACGAAGTCGATGGTCAGCGTGTCGCCATCTTTCGCCTTGTGCGAAGCGGCATGCTCTTCCAGCGCGCCCTGCTGGGTCGCGATGCGGCCAGCGGCTTCATCAACTTGCGAATCAGCGACTTCGACGGTCAGACGCTCCAGCTTCAGACCTTCGATGCTGGGCGCGGCGATTTCAGGAAGCACTTCCAGCGCGACCTTCACCTCGGCGTCCTTGCCGAATTCAAAGCCTTCGTCCAGTTCCACGGAAGGCTGCATCGCCGGACGCAGCTTGTTGTCCGCGATCAGCTTTTGAATGCCTTCCTGGATCGAATTGTTAAGGGCGTCGCGCTGAAGCGATTCACCATGCATTTTCTTGACGAGGTTGGCAGGCACCTTGCCGGGGCGGAAGCCGGGCATACGAACCTGCGGTGCGATCGCCGCCACTTCCTTTTCCACGCGGGCGTCGATGTCCTTCGACGTGATGGTCACGGTGTAGGCGCGCTTCAGGCCCTCGTTCAACGTCTCGACAGTCTGCATCTCTTCTCTCAAACGCTTTCTTCAGCTGAATTCAGGTGGCGCCTGACATGATACAAGCCGGGCGCACTGGTGCGGGCGAAGGGACTCGAACCCCCACATCTTGCGATACCAGAACCTAAATCTGGCGCGTCTACCAGTTTCGCCACGCCCGCATCGGCCGCCGGTCGGCGCGGCATAGAGAAAAGCATCCGGGGAGGCAAGCAATTGTGGATAACTTGCCCGGAACTCACGCAGGGCCTCAGGCGTAACGTTTCAACAAGGAGAGAAACATGGCCACTCAGCCTGATCCGGAACCGATCGGCGTACCCCCACCCGACACGATCCAGCCGCAGTCACCCCCGGAGTCGCCTCCCCCCTCCACCCCTGATGAAACTCCTGCGGGCGAACCGCCCGAGTTCGTGCCGACGCGGCCCGATTTTGACCAGCCGGATCGGTCCATCCCGGAATTGCCGCCGGATTGAGTGTATCAGCAGCGTCTATTCTTGCAGTAGCGAGAAATTTTCTCCCTCTCCTATGCTGGACAGGCCCTTGCAAGCATGATTGAACCACGACGGATAGAAGAAAAGCGGGAGAGGCGCGGCTGACATCAAGGGGGTCATCGTGCATCGGGTTCGCGCCAAATTAGATTGGTTCAAGGCAGTTATATTACCACAGGAGGCCGCACTTCGGGGTCGGCTCCGGAGGATTTTGCCTTCCTTCCTGGAGCTTGACGACATGGTCGCCGAGGTCATGGCCCGTGCCTATGCCACGGACAATTGGAACAATGTGACGACAGGCCGCGCCTATCTGTTCACGATCGCCCGCAATCTGATCATCGACAATGCCCGCCGCGACAAGGTGGTCAGCTTCGAAACGATCGCTGACCTGGAACTGCTGCAAGCCGAAAACAGTGTCGAGGCTCAACTTCATGCCCGCGAGGCCCTGCGGCAGATCGAAGCGATCGTCGAAACGCTTCCACCGCAATGTCGGAGGGTATTTGTCCTGCGTCGTATCCATGAAAGATCGATGATCGAAATAGCGGCAGAAATGTCCTTGTCCGTTTCTACGGTTGAAAAACATCTGGCCAAAGCCATCGCGATAGTTATGCGGGCATGGTCGGAACGTCAGGAAACGGATTTCGAACGTGCAAGCGTCGGAGCGAGGCTCAAGCAGCAGGAACGAAATCGAGGCGGAAGCCGCGCGTCTGTTGGTAAGGCTTAACACCGACCCGGCTGCTCAGGATGAGGCCGAACTTTCCGCGTGGATCGAAGCGGACCCGCAGCACGCAATAGCTTACGCACGGGCGGAGGCGGGCTGGGAATCCGCTGAAGTGCTGAAGAGCGCGACGCCTGACAACGATTTGCCGACTATCGCGCTCATCGCTAGCGAGCCGCAGCGCCGCTTGTCGCGCAATATCATGATCGCGGCTGGAGTTGCCGTAATCCTGTTTATCATCGCCGCCATCTTCTCGGTCTGTACAGTCGATGACGCCGATCATCAGGAAACGCGAATCGGAGAGCTCCGCTTTCGCTCCGCCTGACGCCGAGGCATCACTTGTGGAATCTAGGCCAGTAATTCCCGTACCAGATCAGGCACGAGATCGCTGGCCAGACCGATGCGAGTTTCCTCGAAATAGAAGCTGCCCGCCGAAGGCTCCAGATTCAACTCTAACGTCCGGGCGCCTGCATGCCGCGCCGTCTGGACAAAACCTGCGGCCGGATAGACCGCGCCGGAGGTGCCGATCGACACGAATAGGTCAGCCCGGCGCAGCGCTGCGTCGATCACCTCCATCTGGTACGGCATTTCACCGAAGAACACGATGTCCGGACGCAGGCTGGCACTGCGGCACGCTCCGCACGGCGCGCCCGGAGGCAAGGGATCAGACCAGGGCACCCCCTTGCCACAAGCGGCACAGAGGGCAGATCGAAGTTCGCCGTGCATGTGTATCAGGCGGCGGGCACCCGCCCTTTCGTGAAGATCATCGACATTCTGCGTGACGATGAGCAGCTCGCCTCGCCATTGCGCGTCCAAGGCTGCCAAAGCCTGATGCGCCGGATTCGGTTGAACTTCATGCAGCTTTGCGCGCCGTTCGTCATAGAAGCGATGCACCAGTGCCGCGTTGCGCTCGAGCGCCTCTGGCGTGCAGACATCCTCCACATGATGACCTTCCCACAAGCCATCAGGCCCTCGAAATGTCGCGAGGCCGCTTTCGGCAGAGATTCCCGCGCCGGTCAAAATGACGATGTTGAGGATGTCGTCCATCTTGTCATCATGTCTGCTGCTCAATCCAAAAGCTACAGCTTCCAGATGACAAGTCGGGGTCATTCTGGCATCGGACGGGCGGATTTCCGGGGACAAGCACCATCATGACGAAGATCGGACTTTTTGGAGCAGCGGGCCGCATGGGACGCACGATCGCCCAGGTCGCGATCGAAGCAGGGCTGAACGTCAGTGGCGGTACCGATCGCGAAGGCAGTGGAGAGCTTCTGCCGGGACTTGCGATCACATCCGATCCGCTGGCGCTGGCCGAACGGAGTGATGTGCTGATCGACTTTTCGGTTCCGGCTGCTCTTTCCTCCCATCTGGATGCGTGCGTCGCGGCGAAGAAGCCGGTCCTCATCGGCACCACCGGCCTCGAGCAGGTTCATCACAATCTGATCGATGGGGCGGCCCGGATGATCCCCGTGCTCCAGACGGGCAACACCTCCCTCGGCGTAAACCTGTTATCGGCGTTGGTCGAACAGGCTGCCGCCCGGCTCGGGGATGATTGGGACATCGAAATCGTCGAGATGCATCATCGGCACAAGGTCGATGCGCCGTCGGGCACCGCGCTTCTGTTGGGTGAGGCGGCGGCACGTGGCCGCGGCATCGAGCTTTCCAGCAACAGCGAACGGGGCCGCGACGGCATTACCGGGGCGCGGGCTCAGGGTGCGATCGGGTTCGCGGCACTGCGGGGCGGGTCGGTTGCGGGCGATCATCAGGTGATCTTCGCCACCGATGGCGAGCGCATTGAACTCAGCCATCGCGCGGAGAGCCGCGTCATATTCGCACGCGGCGCCGTAAAGGGCGCGGCCTGGCTGATCGGCCAACCTGCCGGGCGCTATGACATGAAGGCAGTGCTCGGCCTTTGATCCTCCGATGAACAAGGCGCAGATCTTCGACTTCTTCAGCCGTCTCGCGGAAGCCAATCCGGCGCCGCGAACGGAGCTGGAATATGGCAACGACTATCAGCTGCTGGTCGCGGTGGTTCTTTCCGCTCAGGCAACCGACGTCGGCGTCAACAAGGCCACGCGCGCGCTTTTCATGCAGGTAAAAACGCCCGCCGAGATGGTGGAGCTTGGCGAAGAGGGCTTGAAGCAGCACATCAAGACGATCGGCCTGTTCAATGCCAAAGCGAAGAATGTCATCGCCCTGTCCGAAATATTGGTGCGCGATTTTGGCGGCGAAGTCCCGCAGGATCGTGACATACTCACGACGCTGCCGGGGGTGGGCAGAAAAACGGCGAACGTGGTGATGAATACCGCCTTCGGGCATGAGACGTTCGCTGTCGATACCCATATCTTCCGCGTGGGCAACCGTACTGGCCTCGCGCCCGGCAAGACGCCGCTTGCGGTTGAACAGAAACTGGAGAAGCGGGTGCCCGGCCCGTTTCGCCGGGATGCGCACCACTGGCTTATCCTTCATGGCCGCTATGTGTGTAAGGCGCGGCGGCCGGAATGCTGGCGTTGCATCGTCGCCGACCTCTGCCGCTACAAGCCGAAGACCCCTGCTCCCAAAGGAGCCATGCCGATCACCTGAGCGCCCGCCATTATCATGCGGTTCAGTCAAGCTGTGCTAGGGCAAAGACGGAACGCGTCATTCGATGACGTGTTACCCGTGACGACAATAAGGAGAGACAATCATGTTCGTCCCTGTTTCCCCGGCGCTTCGCCTGGGTGTCGCCGTGGCGCTCATGTCCCTGGTTGCCCCGGCAACGGCCAAGACGCGGCCCGACAATCTGGTTGCAGCTGGCAAGCCCGTTGATTGCGTCCAGATAAATTCGATCCGCCAGACCGATGTTCGTGATGATCGAACGATCGATTTCATTCTCAACGGCAATAAGGTGTACCGGAACACGCTGCCGAACAGTTGCCCAAGCCTGGGTTCCGAAAAGCGTTTCATGTATAAGACGAGCCTGTCGCAGCTCTGCTCCGTGGATATCATCACGGTTCTTTACAGTTCGCCCGATCTGATGCGCGGTGCCAGTTGCGGACTTGGTAAATTCCAGCCCATGAAGAAGGTCAAATAGTCGGCGCGTCGCGATTTTGGTGCTGGCGTCGGCAGTTGCCCTTTGCTAAGCGGCGCTTCGCACCAAGCGACACGCACCCATAGCTCAGCTGGATAGAGCGTTGCCCTCCGAAGGCAAAGGCCAGTGGTTCGAATCCACTTGGGTGCACCATTCTCTTCCGGTTCGCAGCACAGCCTGCTCATGATCCAGCAGGTATCGCTTGGCTTCCAACCCGCCAGCGAAGCCGGTCAGCGCCCCCGCCGATCCGATCACCCTGTGGCAGGGCGCAATGATGGAGAGCGGGTTGCGGCCGTTAGCGGCACCGACCGCGCGGGAGGCTGAGGGACGGCCGATATCCGCTGCCACCTGACCATAGCTGCGCACTTGCCCGAACGGAATGCGAAGCAGGGCTGCCCAGACCTGCTTCTGAAAATCCGTTCCCTGAAAATCGAGCGGAAGGTCGAAACGGGTGAGTTTGCCTGAAAAATAGGCGCGCAATTGCTTCGACGTTTTCTGGAGCAGTGGGTGATCCGGGGTCTTCACCCCGCGTCTGACCCGTACGCGTAGGGGATCGTCATCTTCCCATAACAGGGCAGCCAAGCCCCCACCGCTGGCGACCATAGTGAGATCACCTACCGGCGACCGGAACATATCAAAGGCAAATGTCACGACCTATCCTTCCAACTTCGGAAAGACTGAAGAATAATTCGCTTTCTTGGCATTGGCTTCCTGCCGCTTGCCTTCAAAAACGACGTACCGTCAGCGAGCCTCCACCCCCTCCGGCAGCACCACAGCTGACCAGCTCCTCCCCGGAACCAGATATTTGGCGGCAAGCGCCTGAAGCTGGGCTGGCGTCACCGACAGCATGTCCTTCGCCATGGTCTGCATGGCCTGCACATATTGTGGGTTCTGGGTCGCGCCCTCCATCTGGTTCATCCAAAAGGCATTGCCTGTGCTCGCCCGCATCAGCAGCTGGCGCATTGGCGCGACAGCGCGCTGAAGCTCATCCTCGCTGACCGGGTTTTTGGCGAGGTCTGCCGCCGTATCCTTAACGACGCCGTAGAAATAATTGATGCGATCGGGACGCACCTGACTGGTCACCAGAATGTAGCCGCCGCTTTCGTAGGAAAATGGCCAATTATTCTGGACACTCGGCGAATAGGCGGCCCCTTCCGTCGACCTGAGCCGATCGAATAGGCGGTCATTGAAGATTTGCGTCAGGATTTCGAGCTGGCGCGCTTCTTTCGTAAGCGCGAAACCGCCTGCCGTAGGCCACGCCATGACCGCCGCGGCTTGCTCCTTGTCGCCCTTGTGCCGCAGGATAATCGGCGTCGCGACATGAGCGGGGAAGCGCATCTGCTTGTTCACAGGCGGAACCGGGACATACTGCCTTGCGGGCATCGCGCCAAAGGTGGCTGCGACCGCTTCGATCGCTTCGTCGGGCTTCACTTGTCCAAAAATCTGCACTTCAATCGGTCCAGAAGCCAGCAGCGGCTCCCAAGTGGAGCGAAACGCCTGCGGGGTCAGCGCCTCTATCTCATTTCGTGAAGGGGTGCGAAACCGAACGTCCTTGTCATGCAACAACCAGTTGAGATCGCGTGCCAGCACAGAATCCGGCGCCCGTGCCATCGCGTCATAAGCAACGGCGGTGCCTGTCTTCACTCGGGCGATCGGCGCGGGGTCCCAACCAGGCGCGGCCAATTTGGTCGCAAAGAGTTGCAACTGATCCCGGTAATCAGCCGGGCGAGTGACGGCCTGCATTTCGAAGGCATCATCGTCGATTGAGAAATCCATTCCCATGCGGCGACCGTTCGTCAGGTCATCCAGCTCACGCTGACCCAGCTTGCCGATGCCACTGGCCACCAACGCATAATTGGCGGCCCAGCCCGGTGCTGCCTTCGTAGGCGAAAATGCCAGCTGTCCGTGACCGAAGCGGACGTTGATCCGCACCTTTTCCGTTTCAGCATTATTGGCGAACAGGGTGAGTTTCACCCCGTTGGCAAAGGTTACGCTCTCCATGCCGGGCAATCCGACCTGTGTGCGCGACACCACTTTGCCGGGAGGGCCGAGCTTGGGAAGGTCCGCCATCGTGATCGCCTTGTCCGCCAACCGGGCGTTGGTGGCAGCCTTCACCGGCGCAGCCAGGGCAGCGGACAGGCGGGCGTCGATCCCCGGCACCGGCTTGCCCGTAATCAGGAGGGCTCGGAACACACCGGCCGAAAACAGGCGGCGCGTGGAATCCAGTATCTTCTGCGGCGTCATGGCCGGTTTGCCGGATCGGAATATCTCCAGCGCAGCCTGAGGGCTGACGGTGGTTTCGCGGATATCGACTGCGCTCACCAGATCGCTCGCCTGCTTGGCGCCCGCTTCCGTGTCGGCATTTTCAACCTGAATGGCGAGCGCCGTGTCGATCTGGGCATATTCCCGGTCAATTTCGAGCTGGCTCGGCGCGGTCGCCTTCGCGTCTTCGATAATCGCGCGGACATCGCCCAAGGCCTTTTCCCAATTCTCGCCGGTGGGGACCAAGGTGACGAAGGTCCCATCGGCCGATCGGCTGACATCCTGCTGATCGACGCTTGCCTGAATGAAGCTGCCTCCGCCGCGGGCCGCTTGTTCGAGGCGGCGGCTGATGATCTGCAGCGCCAGCATGTCGGTCAGCTTGTCCTGATTATAGACAATGGTATCGGCATGCGGCTTCCATGGACGAAGCCAGGCCATGGTCAGGCCCGTTGGCGCGCCCGGCTCGACCGCGACGCTGGCGGCAGGCGCTTTGGCATCCGGCTCACCGAAATCCGGGAGCGCAGCCCCCTGTCCCGGCGCCGACCATGACGCGAAATTATCCTTGATGATCTGCTCGGCTACAGCGGGATCGATGTCGCCCGCTATCGAGATCACTGCATTTTCCGGGCGATACCAGCGCTGATGAAACGCCCCCATCCGCGCGGCAGTGGCAGCATTGAGGCTGGCGACCGTGCCAATGGGACTGCGCTCCGCCAGAAGCTGACCAGCGAAGAAGTGGCGGCGGCTTGCGTCGGAGATTCGCATCTGCGGCCCGTCCCCTTCCCGCCGTTCGGCCAGAACTACCGCCCGCTCCGCTTCAACGGCACTGTCCACGATGTTGGGGTCGACCATCATGCCCGCGAGAATTTTCATGCTCTCGCCAAGGCTGGCCGGTGTCGCCTGAGGAAGGTCGAGCGCATAGGTGGTGCCGGTGGGCGTCGTCTGGGCGTTGCTGTCGCTGCCGAAGGTTACGCCCAGCCGCTGCCATATTCGTTTGGACTCGCCATCGGGCACATGGCGCGATCCGCGAAAGGTCAGATGCTCCATGAAGTGCGCATAGCCCTGTTCATCGGGCTGCTCCATCAGGGCGCCGACATCCATGCGCAAGCGGACGGAAACCTGTCCCGGCGGAACGCCATTGCGGCGAACGGCATAGCGAAGGCCATTGGGCAAGGTGCCGAAGTGCCATGCCGGATCGATAGGCACGTCGCTATTTTCATAGAGCCACGGCCTGACCTGCGCCTGCGTATCATTGGTAGCCGACGCCGACTTGGCCGGGCCAGTTCTGGCTGACAGGGAAGCAGGAATGCCCGAAAGCAGTAACGCAATGACGGACAGCGAAACGGCAGGACGCCGGAGGAAAAAGCTCATGGCGCCACAGCCTAGAGCCAAAATTCTGAATGGCTACTGACAAAGAGCAGCCATGTTTCACGAAGGAGGGCAGGATGGCGCCACCTGGCACCATCCTGCCTGAAACTTAACGGCCGCCGGTCTTCTGCACAGCACCCTTGTGCGCGCCTACTCCGCTCCGGTTGCGGCGGAAGTTCTTCTTCG
The DNA here is from genome assembly GCF_055397305.1 of Sphingobium sp. TomMM7A. Lineage (NCBI taxonomy): Bacteria > Pseudomonadati > Pseudomonadota > Alphaproteobacteria > Sphingomonadales > Sphingobiaceae > Sphingobium > Sphingobium sp. TomMM7A. The sequence goes on from NZ_AP027311.1 coordinate 1,104,494, forward strand.
CGGGCTTTGCCTCTCCATCGGGGCGGTGAGCCCGTTCGGCCGTGCCGCGCTGCTGCTTCTGCTGGTCCTGATAACGGCGCTGGCCATCGGCCCGGCGCGTCTTCTGTTCCGGCGTTTGCTCGCGGCCTTTACGCTGAGGCGCCGCCTTCGGGAGGTTGCGGACGGCTTCTACGAAATTGTCAGGCAAGGGCACGATCTCGAGCTTCACCTTCGCGGTGCGCTCGATCGCCTTGAGATAGGGCCGTTCATCATCAGCCACGAAGCTGATCGCAATACCTTCCGCGCCTGCCCGCGCGGTGCGGCCGATGCGATGGACATATTGTTCGGGGACATTGGGAAGCTCGAAATTGATGACGTGGCTCACGCCCGACACGTCAATGCCGCGCGCAGCGATGTCGGTGGCGACGAGCAGCTTAACATGGCCATGACGGAATGCCTGAAGGGCTGTCGTGCGCTGGCCCTGGCTCTTATTGCCATGGATCGCGACGGCCTGGATGCCCGCGCCTTCCAGGAAGCGGACGACGCGGTCGGCGCCGTGCTTGGTGCGGGTGAAGATCAGCGCGCGGTCGATCGGCTCGTTGCGAACCGTGAGAGTGAGGAGCGCCTGCTTTTCCGCCTGATTGACGAAGGTCGCCTGCTGCCGGACGCGCTCGGCCGTGGTGGACTGCGGCGCGACGCTGACCTTCACCGGGTTGTTCAGGAACTGCGCGGCGAGCGCCTCGATCTCGCCGGGCATGGTGGCGGAGAAGAAGAGGTTCTGCCGTTCCTTGGGAAGCAGCTTGGCGATGCGCTTCAAGGGGTGGATGAAGCCCATGTCCATCATCTGGTCGGCTTCGTCGAGGACGAAGATTTCCGTGTCCTTGATGGTGAAGGCGCGCTGGTCGATCAGGTCGAGGAGACGGCCCGGCGTGGCGACGACGATGTCGACACCCCGGCCGAGCGCGCGGATCTGGCGATTGATGGGGACGCCGCCGAAGACGACTTCGACCGACAGCTTAAGGAAGCGGCCATAGTCGCGGAAGCTCTGGGCGATCTGGGCTGCGAGTTCGCGGGTGGGGGACAGGACCAGCATCCGGCAACCCTGAAGCGGCGTCGGCTTGGGATTGCGGGCGAAATGGTCGAGGCTGGGCAGCGCGAAGGCAGCGGTCTTGCCGGTGCCGGTCTGGGCGATGCCACACAGGTCCTTGCCCTGAAGCAGGACGGGAATGGCCTGCGTCTGGATGGGGGTGGGGTTGGCGTAATTCTTGGCGGCGAGCGCCTTCAGGATGGGCTCGGCGAGACCAAGGTCGGTGAATTGCATGAATGAACTCTCGAATTAAAAAGGCTCAGTCGCCCATAGGTTGCGAATCGCAACTGGACGCAAAGCGGGTTGCGAAACGACCCGCGTGAATAGGGAAGCCTCAAAAGCTTGGCGCAGACTTTCATTGGCCGGCCCCGTCACCCCTCAAGGGTCGGGACGATCACGCTGCCAATCGCTGATGGGCCATGAAGGCCGCCCGCTGCGTTGCGCCGCATATGCTTTCATTCATGCAAAAAAGCAAGGGCTTCGCCGAAACGAAGCCCTTGGGAAGAATTCAGAGCGACACTTCCACATGTTTGCCGCGCATTTCGTCGCGCACGTCGCCGCCGAATAATTGTTTGAAGACGCCGCCCAGCGACATGTCCGCGCGCCAGATTTCCGCATGGCCAAGATCAAAGCGGAGCATGAGCAGATTGGGGTCCTGCCGCCCGCCGGGATACCAGGCCGCGACTTCGTGCGTCCAATAGCGGTCGATCACCGCCGGGTCGGTTTCCTCCACAAGGGTGCCGTCGATGCAGGCGAACAGATAATGGCCCTTCCCCGCAAACTGCGCCATGGCGGGACCGCCCTTCGCCAGACGATTGTCCCGGGTGGTGTAGAACCAGAAGCAATGATTGGCACCGGGGTCGAGTTGCGCCGTCATCGGCAGATTATGGTCGTGCGATCCCTGCAAACCGATCATCAGAAAAGGGCTCTGCGACAATTCGGTCCAGAAACGGTGGCGGATATCGGATTCGGTGCTCATCCTTTTGTCTCCTGCTCATGCTGATAGGAGTTTAATCGCCAGCATCTGGCGAAGTTCCGCAAAAGCCCGTCTGGACGCTTGATCTTGAGCAAGCTTCTCTCCACATAGCGGCCATGCTGATCGAGACCGAACCAACGCCAAATCCGGCAACCGTCAAGTTCATCCCCGGCCGGGTCGTCATGGGCATGGGTACGCGCGACTTCGCGACGCCGGAGGAAGCGGAAGCCTCTCCGCTCGCGAATGCCCTTTTTGGCCTTGGCGACGTCACCGGCGTGTTTTTCGGTGGCGACTTCATTTCCGTCACCATAGCGCCGGGCGCGCAGTGGAGCGATGTGAAGCCCGACATCCTTTCGATCCTGCTGGAGCATTTTTCGGCGAACATGCCGCTGTTCGCCCCCGGATCGGCGGGCGAAATCTTCATCCCCGAAGAGGAAGAGCAGTTCACCGATGATCCCGCCGACGCGGAGATCGTCGCGCAGATCCGCGACCTTATCGACACGCGCGTTCGGCCCGCCGTCGCCAATGACGGCGGCGACATCGTTTATCGCGGCTTTGAGCGCGGGACGGTCTATTTGCGGATGCAGGGCGCCTGTTCCGGTTGCCCTTCCTCAAGCGCCACGTTGAAGAACGGGATCGAGCAACTGCTCAAACATTATGTCCCGGAAGTGACGGAAGTGCGCGCCGTCTGAAATAGCGGCGGCGGCGTTTGGCAAAACGATCGCGATCGACTAACCGCTTGCCATAGGCCGCCCGCTCCCACGCCGGTTTTCACAGGGGATTTTCTTGCGCACTCTCGTCATCGACACCGCTACGCAGGCGCTGTCCGTGGCGCTGATGGAGGACGGCAAGGCAATAGGCCATTTCCATGAGATAGTCGGCCGGGGCCATGCCGAAGCGCTGGTGCCCGCGATAGCCGCCCTGCCCGACGGCGGCCGGGCGAACGCAATTGCGGTGGACCTTGGCCCCGGAAGCTTCACTGGCGTACGCATCGGCATAGCGGCGGCTAGAGCGCTTGCCCTCGCATGGTCGCTGCCCCTACATGGTTATTGCGCGCTGTCGCTGATCGCGGCCAAGGCGGCCCAAGGTCAGGATCAGCATCAGGATGGCGGGCCGATCGCGGTCACCATCACCGGAGGGCATGGCGAACTGTTCTGGCAATGTTTTGAAGCCGATGGCCTGACCGCCATCACCCAGCCCGCGTCCACCCCGATCGCGACGCTTGCCACGATGCTGGAGCAGCCGGTGATATATGGCACGGGCGCCGAAGCATTGGTGACCGCGCGTGGCCATGGAACGGCCGTCAGACTTTATCCCAATTCCGCCGATTATCCGTTGATCGCGGCGCTGCCATCGCTTCCGCCCTCCCCCATTTACTGCCGCGATGCCGACGCGCAGCCCATGAGGCAGCCTGCCCCGCAGCAGGGCCGTTCATGATCCCCGGCCTGGCGCTGGACATATATGAGGATGGCGAGCGCAACGCGCTGGCCGACGCGATGGATGTCATGGCGGAGGCATTCGACCCCGCTTATGGCGAGGCATGGACGCTGCCACAGCTGTCCGGCGTCATGATGATGCCGGGCACCTGGCTGACGATCGCGCGGGTTGATGCGGCGGCGATGGGTTTCGCGCTGGTCCGGTCGGTGCTGGACGAATGCGAACTGCTGCTGCTGGCCGTCCATCCGGCGTGGCGCGGACGGGGCATTGGCCGGGAACTGTTGGTCGATAGTTTGAAGACGGCGCGACGGCGAGGCATCAAGTCGATGAATCTCGAAGTCCGTTCGTCAAATACAGCGATCAAACTATATGAAAAAGCAGGGTTCGAATATGTGCATAGGCGTCCCGGTTACTACCGGGGTGCCGACGGACAACTTCACGATGCCCTGAGTTTTCGTATAGAAATGCTGGGATAGACTGGATCGCCCTTGCTAATCGGCGTATCCGGGTATAACGCCGACATACCGCTCCTGAAACGAATTCACCTGGGCGGGTCGCACTCAATTCAGCATTCGCGGGATAAAAGAAATGGAAATCGAATCAGCCCAGAGCGAGCTGCTCATTACTTTGACTTCGGACATTGTTGCAGCACATGTTTCAAACAACAGTGTCGCCGTGTCTGACGTTTCGACGCTTATCCAGAACGTTCACGCCGCCCTGTCTGGTCTGACCAAGCCCGCTGCCGTCCCGGAAGTGAAGCCGGAACCAGCCGTATCGGTGCGTTCTTCGATCAAGCCCGACTATATTATCTGCCTGGAAGACGGCAAGAAGTTGAAGATGCTGAAGCGCCACCTGATGACTCACTATCAGATGACGCCGGACGATTATCGCGCAAAGTGGGGCCTTCCCGCCGACTATCCGATGGTCGCACCCAACTATGCCGAGCAGCGTCGTTCGCTGGCGAAGAAGATCGGCCTTGGCACGAAGCGCCGCCGCACTCGCGCAAAATAAGCAGCAACTGCGGGCGATCCGCGATGAGAGGGGCGCATTTGCCATGCGCCCCTTTTATAATGGCAGTTATGCCGCTAGATTTCCGCTGATTATCCGACACACCTGAATGAGCGAGCCCGCATGAACCGCAAGATCGATGTAGAAGCCCTTTGTCATGAGAAGGGCCTGCGCATCACCGAACAGCGCCGTGTGATCGCTCAGGTGCTGAGTGACGCGGTGGACCATCCCGATGTGGAGGAACTGCACAAGCGGTCGTCCGCCATCGATCCGGGCATTTCGATCGCGACCGTGTACCGCACGGTTCGCCTGTTCGAAGAAGCGGGCATTTTGGAGCGGCACGACTTTGGCGATGGACGCGCCCGTTATGAGGCGGCGCCCGAAGCGCATCACGACCATCTGATCGATGTCGAAACCGGCAATGTCATTGAGTTCGTCGATCCGGAACTGGAACAGTTGCAGAAGCAGATTGCCGAGAAACTAGGCTTCCGCCTGGTCGATCATCGCATGGAATTGTACGGCGTATCGTTGGATCGCAAGAACTGACAGCCTTGCGGCGGCTGCGCTTTCTTTATCGGCTGAGCGCTCTGGCGGCATGCCTGCTGCTTTGCCTGATCCCGCATCTGTTATGGCGGGCCGTAGGAGCGCGATCTCCCTGGCCTCCCCGCTTTCTGGGAATGGCGGCAAGGGCCGTCGGTGCGCGGGTGCGGGTAGAGGGGCATCCCTTTCACGGCGACAGCTTCATCATCGCCAATCATGTCAGCTGGGTCGATATATTGGCGCTGGGCGGTGCAACCGGCGCCGCCTTCGTCGCGCATGACGGGATTGCGGGCTGGCCGATCGTCGGGTGGCTGGCGGCACAGAATAATACCCTGTTCGTGGCGCGGAACCGGCGAGGCGCGCTGGGCGGACAGATCGAAGCGTTGCGCGCGGCGCTGGCGGGGCACCAGCCGGTTGCGCTGTTCCCAGAGGGCACGACCAGTGATGGGCAGGGCCTGCTGCCGTTCAAGCCGTCGCTGCTGGCGGTTCTACTACCGCCGCCGCGCGCGGTGATGATCCAGCCGGTTCACATCGACTATGGCGCGGCCACGGCGGAAATTGCGTGGCATAGCGACGAACCGGCGGGACAGAATGTGCGGCGGCTGCTGGAACGGCGCGGCAGGCTGAACGTCACGCTGCGTTTTCTGGAGCCGTTCGACCCCGCGCTTTACCCCGATCGCAAGCAGTTAGCGGCAGTGGCGCGCGAAAGGATCGCCGCGAGCATTGCGATGCACCTGCCGCCTTTCACTCCGGTCGTGGCACCTGTATAGATGGACGGCATGAATCGTAACGACGCCCCAAAGACTCCAGCGACATTCCACGTCAAATCCTTCGGCTGCCAGATGAACGTCTATGATGGCGAGCGCATGGCCGAGATGCTGGGCGAACGGGGCATGACCGCCGCGGCCGATGGAGCCGAGGCGGATCTGGTGATCCTGAACACCTGCCATATTCGCGAAAAGGCGGTGGACAAGGTCTATTCCGACATTGGCCGGTTGAACCGCGAGGATGGGACGCGGCCGATGATCGCGGTCGCTGGCTGTGTCGCGCAGGCGGAGGGGGGCGAGATCAGCCGCCGGGCGAAGAGTGTCGATATTGTGGTGGGGCCGCAGGCTTATCACCGGCTGCCTGACCTGATCGAGAAGGCGGGGCGTGGCGAGGAGGCGGTCGATACCGACATGCCGCTGGCGTCGAAATTCTCTGCCCTGCCGGGGCGGACGAAGCAGGCTCGGCCGACCGCATTCCTGACGATCATGGAGGGGTGCGACAAGTTCTGCACCTATTGCGTGGTTCCTTATACGCGCGGGGCGGAGATCAGCCGGACTTGGGGCGCGATCCTGGACGAGGCGAAGGCGCTGGTGGATGGCGGCGTGCGGGAAATCACGCTGCTGGGGCAGAATGTGAATGCCTGGACCGGCGAGGATGACAAGGGCCACATGCAGGGCATGGACGGCCTTGTGCGTGAGCTTGCGAAGATCGGCGGGCTGGCGCGCATCCGCTATACGACGAGCCATCCCAATGACATGAGTGATGGGCTGATCGCTGCGCATGGCGAAGAGGCGAAGCTGATGCCTTTCCTGCATCTGCCGGTGCAGTCCGGCAATGATCGCATATTGAAGGCGATGAACCGCAGCCATGATGTGGAAAGCTATTTGCGGATCATCGAGCGGGTGCGGCAGGTGCGGCCCGACATCGCGCTGTCGGGCGACTTCATCGTGGGCTTCCCCGGCGAGACGGATGCGGAGTTTGAGGATACGTTGAAGATCGTCGAGCAGGTGCGCTATGCGCAATGCTATTCGTTCAAATATAGCCCTCGCCCCGGCACGCCTGCGGCGGACATGGACGGGCAGATTGCCGCGGCGGTGATGGACGAGCGGCTGGCGCGATTGCAGGCGGTGATCAACCGGCATCAGGTGGACTTCAACGCCGCGACGGTGGGGCGCACGACCGAAATATTGCTGGAGCGCAAGGGACGTCATCCGGGGCAGCTGATCGGGAAAACGCCTTGGTTGCAGTCTGTCCATGTCACAGCGCCCGAACTTGTCATCGGTGACATGGTCGAAGTGGATATCATCAGTGCCGGTCCGAACAGTCTGGCTGGCGAACTCAGCAGGAGGAAAGCCGCTTGAACCCAAAACCCGTCGTTCCCGCTTCTGCAGGAACCCATCTCCGAGCCTGTCCACCGGGATCGAAGACCAGGAGATGGATAACCGCCAGCGCGGTTGTGACGGATGGAAAGGGAGGCTGCTGAATGTCCAAGAAACCGAACCAAAATCATCGCGTGGACGTTGCTGAACGCGCGCGGTTGGAAGTGACTTTCGAGAAGCCGCACCTGTTGGGCGCGCTGTTCGGGCAATATGACCAGAATCTGGTGGCGATCGAAAACCGGCTGGGCGTTTATATCGCGGCGCGGGGGAATAAGCTTCAGATCGAGGGTGATGCTGAAGCGGCGGCGCGGGCGCGGGACGTGATGACGGGCCTCTACAACCGGATCGTGGCTGGGCAGGAGATCGACAGCGGCGCGGTGGAGGCCGTCATCGCCATGTCGGCCGAACCGATGCTGGACGGCATCATCCGGCACGATGTCGCCGAACCGCCGAAGGTGATGATCCGCACGCGCAAAAAGACGATCGTGCCGCGCTCCGCGACGCAGGTCACCTATATGGAGGCGCTGACCCGGAACGACATCATCTTCGCGCTGGGTCCGGCAGGCACGGGCAAGACCTACCTCGCCGTCGCGCAGGCGGTGAGCCAGTTGATCACGGGCAGCGTCGACCGGCTGATCCTGTCACGGCCTGCGGTTGAGGCGGGCGAGCGGCTGGGCTTCCTGCCCGGGGACATGAAGGAGAAGGTCGATCCTTATCTGCGGCCGATCTATGACGCGCTCTACGACACGCTGCCCGCCGAACAGGTGGAGCGGCGGATCGCGAGCGGGGAGATAGAGATCGCGCCGCTGGCCTTCATGCGCGGGCGGACGCTGGCCAACGCCTTCATCGTGCTGGACGAAGCGCAGAACACGACCATCGCGCAGATGAAGATGTTCCTCACCCGCTTTGGCGAGGGGAGCCGGATGGTCATCTGCGGCGATCCGCGTCAGGTGGACTTGCCTCAGCCGGGGATTTCGGGGCTGGCGGACGCGGTGGCGCGGCTAGAGGGTGTGGATGGCATTTCCGTAGTGCCGTTCGGGATCGGCGATGTCGTGCGCCATCCGGTCGTGGGGCGGATCGTGCAGGCTTATGAGGGGCCGGATGCTTAAGGGCCGAACCTGTTTCTCGACTTCGCTCGAAACGAACGGAGCTTATTTGGATGATTGAAGTTGCGGTCCTTCATGACGAAGGCTGGCCGGGCGAAGATTGGGAGTTGCTGGCGCAGCGGGCGGTTGTGGCGGCTATCACGCACAGCCCCTATGCCGCCTTTGCCACGGACCAGGCGCTGTATGAGGTCGCCGTGAAGCTGACCAGCGATGAGGAGGTGCATGGGCTGAATCGCGCCTATAGGGACAAGGACAAGCCGACCAACGTCCTGTCATTCCCGATGGTGCAGTCCGACCTGCTGGAAGGCACAGGCAATACCGATGATGGCGAGGTTCTGCTGGGCGATATTGTGCTGGCGGAGGGGGTGTGCGCCAGCGAGGCGGCGGAAAAGGGCATATCGGTGTCCGAACATGCCACCCATCTGATCATCCATGGGACTTTCCATTTGCTGGGATATGATCATATGGAGGATGCCGAGGCAGAGGCGATGGAGGCGTTGGAGACGCAGTCGTTGCTGAGCCTTGGCATTTCCGATCCCTATGGGGATCGCCTGACAGGACAATAGGAAGAACGATGGCTGAAGGCAGTCCGAAGGACGGCAACGGTTCAAAGGAATCGGACAGTAGTAGTCACGAGGGCGGTTTATGGAGCGGCCTGAAGTCGCTGCTGTTTGGCGAGGAGGAGAGCCCCAGCCTGCGGCGCGAGCTGGAAGAGGCGCTCGACGATTATGATGAGGATGCGCAGGACGAACGCGCGCCTGCCGCGGCCAAGGGCGACCTGTCGGCGATAGAGCGGCAGATGGTTCGCAACCTGCTGCATTTTTCCGAGCATACGGTCGATGACGTCGCCGTGCCGCGCGCCGACATCATCGCGATCGAGGAACGGGCGAGCTTTGCCGAACTGGCGGCGCTGTTCGCCGAAGCGGGGCACAGCCGCATTCCGGTCTATCGCGAGACGCTGGATACCATCGTCGGCATGGTCCACATCCGCGACGCCTTTGCGATATTGGCGGGCAAATCGCCCGTTCCAGACAGTCTGGAGCCTCTGATCCGTCAGCCGCTTTATGTGCCCGAGAGCATGGGCGCGCTGGACCTGCTGGCGGAGATGCGGGCGAAACGCACCCATCTTGCCATCGTTCTGGATGAATATTCCGGAACTGAGGGCCTGCTGACTTTCGAAGATCTGGTCGAGGAAATCGTCGGTGACGTCGAGGATGAGCATGACGATGCGCCTGAGGCCCTGCTCGTTCCGCTGGAGGGCGGATTGTGGGAAGCGGACGCCCGCGCCGAGCTGGATGATGTCGCCGAGGAGATTGACGAGCGGCTGGCCGATGTCGAGGAAGATGTCGACACCCTAGGCGGTCTGGCGTTCGTCATCGCGGGGCGAGTGCCCGAAGCTGGCGAAATATTGAATCATGAACAGAGCGGCTGGAAGCTGGAAATCGTGAGCAGCGATGGACGCCGGGTGACACGGCTGCGGCTCCATCCTCCGGTTGAAAAAGAAAATGAAGCCGAATGAGCGGGATGCCTGCGCAACTTGGTAAAAGCGCGGGCAATGCTGGGAAATGTTAAGAGCTGACCGTTAGGGTTGCGCCCGCCTTGTTGCTTTCCGGTGGAAGTAATTCGGTGAGGGTGTGAGTCCAACGAGGGTTGCGCCACCCCCTCTCCCTGCCCTCTCCCCCGAGGGAGAGGGTTTTGTGGTGGAGCGGCTTGTGCGGCACGAAAGACTATCGATTTCTTCGGAGCGGGCGATGCTTTCGCCTATTGCCGTGCCGGTGACGAGATTGGAGCGCTGGCTGCTGGCGCTGGTCTGCGCCGTTACATTGTCGTTTGCGGTGATTACGCCCCCCTTTCAGGCACCCGACGAAAATCAGCATTATATGAAAGCGCTGCTGCTGGCGGATGGGCGGGTCATGACCGAGCAGCGGAGCGAGGAGATCGGGGCTGAGCTGCCGCGATCCGCGCTGGATCTGCACGGGATCGACTTTCCCACCGAAGTTACGGGCGAGGCGCGGCGCTTTGATCGCGGGATGATGGAGCGGGCGTGGAGGGCTGACGCAGGGCGGCCGGGCACTGCCTTTGCCGATTTTCCCAACGTCGCCAATTATGCACCGACGCTTTATGCGCCTTCGGCCGCTGGACTGCGGGCTGGAGAAGCGCTGGACCTGCCGCGCATGGGCAGTTTCTATGTGGGACGGTTGGTCAATGCCACGGCCGGGCTAATATTGCTGGCGGTGGCGTTCGGGCTGATGCCCTTTGGACGCGGGGCCTTGTTGGCGACGGCATTGTTGCCGACATTCAGTTATCAGACAGGGTCGCTCTCTCCCGACGCCGTCATCAACGGGATGGGCTTTGTGGGATTGGCGCTGTCCTTGCGCCTTGCCGCAATGGGTAGCAGTCCGGGCCGGTCGGCCGGACTGCTGATTGCCGCGCCTCTGCTCGCGCTGGCGAAGGGGGTGTATCTGCCCCTGATGGCGGCGGGGCTGCAATGGCCGCAGCATCGGCGGGACGTAAGGCCGTGGTTGCTGCTGGGCGCGATGGCGCTGGGAGCGGTGGTCTTCATTCTGTGGATGAAGATGTCCGGCGGCAGTCAGGCGCTTTATCATATCGTGTCGCGCAAGACGGGGGAGAATGTCATGACCGCGCCGCTTGGTGCGCAGCTGGCGGTTATCATGGCTGATCCGGCAGCCTATGTTCGCACGCTAGGGTCCAGCATTGCCGAGCGGTCGCCGGTTTATGCGTTGCAGCTTGTCGGCCGCTTCGGGTGGAATGCGATATTGTTGCCGCTCGGCACCTATCTGCTGGCGGCTGTTATGTTGGGAGCGGCTGTTTTGAGTGGATCGGGGGTCCGGGTCGGCGCGGCGCAAAGGCTGTGGTGGCTGGCTGTGGCTGGCGGCACAGCTTTGCTGATCGAAACGGCCATGTATCTGACGGGCACGCCGCTCGGCGCCGATTATGTGCAGGGGACGCAGGGGCGTTATTTCCTGCCGCTGCTGCCTTTGGTGTTGCTGGCGATGATGCCGGAAGCGGGGTTGCGAGCCGCGCGGCCGGTCTTCGCAGGGTCGGCGCCGCTGTTGCTGCTGATTGCGCTGGGCAGTGCCTATGACAGCTTCTGGGTGCATGGCTTCGTCACTGCCGATGGGATGCCGCCGCATGAGCGATTAAGCGACGCGCTGCTCCTGCCCTCGCCCCGCTGGTAGCCAGTAGCGGCAGAGGCATAGCCAGCCCAAGCCCTCGATCCAGCCGGCGAGGACGTCGGTCGGCCAGTGGACGCCTAGCCAGACGCGGCTGGTGCCGATTAGGGCGATGATGAGGGCGGCGGTGAGGTAGGGTAACGCGTCGTGTCTTCCATGTGAAACCCACGATCCCGTTCGGGCTGAGCTTGTCGAAGCCCTCTTCTTACTAAAAAAGGAAGGAAAGCCCTTCGACAAGCTCAGGGCGAACGGTGGTGGTGGGGCGCCGGGTTCCAAACGCCTCAGCATCGCCAGCGCGCCGAACAGGATCATGGTCCCGGCGGAATGGCCGCTGGGGAAGCTGTAGCTGTGAACGATGTCGATGTGGGGCAGCAGATCAGGTCGCGGTGCGGCGAAAATCTGCTTGAGGCCGGTGTTGAGGAAGGTGCCGCCGACCGTGACGAGGGCTAGCCATTGGGCGGCATGGCGTTGTCGGCGGTAGAGCAATGCGATCGCCACGACGGCCATGATGAGCAGTCGCCCAACCGTGTCGCCGATGACCGAGGCCGCGACCATGACTGGCGTGACCCACGGAGCGGCCGCCCTGCCCGCCCCCGCCGCCTTCATCGCAGCAACGTTCAGTGGATCGAACCAGCCGGATCGCTGGAGCAGCGCGATTGCCAGAACGGCGAGGAGCGCGAGGAGAAATATCCCCGCGCCCCTTTGCCACGAGCGGCGGTCAGATATGGAGCGCGCGTCCATAAGCGGCGAGCACGCTTTCGTGCATCGATTCCGAGATGGTCGGATGCGGGAAGACGGTGTGCATCAGTTCCGCTTCGGTCGTTTCCAGCGTCTTGCCGATGGTATAGCCTTGGATCATTTCAGTGACTTCCGCGCCGACCATGTGCGCGCCGAGCAGTTCGCCGGTCTTAGCGTCGAACACGGTCTTGGTGAAGCCTTCCGCTTCGCCGAGCGCGATCGCCTTGCCATTGCCGATGAAGGGGAACATGCCGACCTTCACCTCATAGCCTGCTTCCTTCGCCTTGGCTTCGGTGAGGCCGACGCTGGCGATCTGCGGGTGGCAGTAGGTGCAGCCCGGGATGTTGCGCGGGTCCATGGCGTGGGGGTGCTTGCCCGCAATGGCTTCGGCCGTGATGACGCCTTCATGGCTGGCTTTGTGCGCGAGCCATGGCGGGGCGGTGATGTCGCCGATTGCCCAGAGGCCTTCGATGTTGGTGCGGCACATCTCGTCGGTTTTGAGGAAGCCGCGATCGTCGATGGCGACGCCGAGTTCCTTTAGGCCGATATTTTCGGTGTTGGGGACGATGCCGATGGCGACGATCATATGGCTGAATTCAGCGGCGCTTTCCTTGCCCGCCTTGTCCTTCAGCTTCGCCTTGATGCCATTTGCGCCGACCTGAATATCGCTGACGCCTGCGCTGGTCAGGATGGTCATGCCCTGCTTTTTGAGCGCCTTTTCGAGGAAGGCGGAGACGTCCGCATCCTCGACCGGCACGACGCGGTCCATCATTTCGACCACGGTCACGTCAGCGCCCATGTCGTTGTAGAAGCTCGCAAATTCGATGCCGATGGCGCCCGAGCCGATGACGAGTAGTTTGGTCGGCATTTCCGACGGCGTCATGGCGTGGCGGTAGGTCCAGACGCGCTTGCCGTCTGCGGGCGTGCCGGGCAGGTCGCGGGCGCGGGCGCCGGTGGCGAGGATGATGTTCTTCGCCGTCAGTTCCTCGGTCTTGCCGTCCTTGGTGACGGAGAGCTTTCCTTTGCCGGTGAGCTTGCCGTCGCCCATGTGGACGGTGATCTTGTTCTTCTTCATCAGGTGCGTGATGCCCTGATTGAGTTGCTTGGCAACGCCGCGCGAGCGTTTGACGACGGCGGCGATGTCCGCGCTGATCTTTTCAGCGGCAAGGCCATAATCGCCCGCATGCTGCATATAGTGGAAGATTTCCGCCGAGCGCAGCAGCGCCTTGGTCGGGATGCAGCCCCAGTTGAGGCAAATGCCGCCGAGATTTTCGCGCTCGACAATGGCGGTCTTGAGGCCCAACTGCGCCGCGCGGATCGCGGCCACATAGCCGCCGGGGCCGGAACCCAGAACGATGACGTCGTAATTTTCAGCCATGGATTTCAGTCTCTCTTGTCTGAAGCCGCCGTCATGGGCGGGACGGTGCGGGGCTGGCGATCCTCTCCGATCGCCACGAAGGTGAAAGTGGCGCGGGTCACGCGGTAGGATCGGTCGTCGTGGCGGGTGCGGCGCCATGCCTCGACATCGATCTTCATCGACGTGCGGCCGACCGAAGCGAGCTTGGCGAAGACCGAAACTTCGTCGCCGACGACTACCGGGCGGAGGAAGGTCATGCCTTCGACGGCGATGGTCACGGCGCGGCCCTTGCTGTGGCGCGCGGCGACGGAGCCTGCTGCCGAGTCCATGAGGCTCATCAGCCAGCCGCCGAAAATATCCCCATAGGGATTGGTGTCGGCGGGCATGGCGATGACGCGTACCGCCGGGCTTTCCTCCGGCGGCGGCTCGTCGGCGGCGCGCATCAGGCGAGCATGCCGAGGGGGTTTTCGATCAGTTCGCGGAACACCTTCATCAAGCGCGCACCGTCCGAGCCGTCGATGGCGCGGTGGTCGAAGCTGCCAGTGGCGGACATGACGGTCGCGATCTGGAGCGAGTCATCGACGACGAAGGGCCGCTTTTCGCCTGCGCCGATCGCCATGATCATGGCCTGGGGCGGGTTGATGACGGCTTCGAACTGCTTGATGCCGAACATGCCCATGTTGGACAGCGAGGCGGTGCCGCCCTGATATTCTTCCGGCTTGAGCTTGCCGTCCTTGGCGCGGGTGGCGAGATCCTTCATCTCGTTCGAGATGGCGGCGACGCCCTTGCTGTCCGCGCCGGTCACGATCGGGGTGATGAGGCCACCGGGGATCGATACCGCAACGCTGATGTCGGCGCGGCTGAATTGTAGCATCTGGTCGCCTGCGAACTGGACGTTGCATTCGGGCACCTGGATGAGCGCGACGCCAAGCGCCTTGATGAGGAGGTCGTTGACGGACAGCTTGACATTGCGGCTGGCGAGACCGGCGTTGAGTTCGCCGCGCAGCTTCAGCAGCTTGTCGAGCTGAATATCGACGGTGAGGTAGATGTGCGGGACCTGCTGCTTGGATTCGGTGAGGCGGCGGGCGATGGTCTTGCGCATGCCGCTGAGCTTGATGACTTCGTGCGGGATGCCGAAGTCCTGCGCGGCGGCCGGTGCAGGGGCCGGGGCTGCTGCGGCCGGAGCCGGGGCGGCGGTCGGAGCCTTGGCCGAAGCGCCTTCCAGATCGGCCTTCACGATGCGGCCGTTGGGGCCGGTGCCGGTGAGGCTGGAGAGGTCGAGGCCCTTTTCCTCGGCGATGCGGCGCGCCAGGGGGCTGGCCTTTACGCGGTCGCCGGACTGGGGTGCAGTCTCCGCCTTGGGGGCGGGAGCTTCTGCCTTGGCGGGCACGGGGTCGGCCTTTGGCGCGGCGGCGGCTGGTTTGGGGGCGGGAGCCGAGCCGCCTTCAGCTGCTTGCGCGAGGTCTTCGCCTTCTTCGGCGATAATGGCGATGACCGTGCCGACCTTCACGCCTTCGGAGCCTTCGGAGACGAGGATTTTGGCGATCTTGCCTTCGTCCACGGCTTCAAATTCCATCGTGGCCTTGTCCGTCTCGATCTCGGCGAGCAGATCGCCCGACGACACGGTATCGCCTTCCTTCACCAGCCATTTAGCCAGCGTCCCCTCTTCCATCGTGGGAGACAAGGCGGGCATCTGGATTTTCTTGCTCATGCGTGAAGGCCTCTCTTCTTTTCCCGGCCGGGCGGGTAAGCGTTGAATGCCGTTTTGACCCTTTGCGCGGGAGGGTCAAGGGCGTGGCTTGCGCCTTGGGCGATAATCCGCCACATTTCACCAGACTGGTTCATAATTTACCAGATGGGTTCAGACAGGAAGGCAGTGGGAGACCAAGCTGCCCATTTTGGCGTGGGGTGCGGGAGCTATGCGGACTTATCTGGTTGTAGTGGACGAATCGCCGGAGGCGGAGACGGCGCTGCGTTTCGCGGCCCGGCGCGCGGCGAAGACGGCAGGGTCTATCCGCATCCTCGCGCTCGTGCCGCCCGCCGAGTTCGTGCAGTGGGGCGGCGTACAGGCGACGATGGAGGATGAAGCGCGGCAGCGGGCCGAGGCGCTCGTCACCAGCGCGGCAGGTACGTTGACCGAGGAGTCCGGTATTCGCCCGAGCATTACCGTGCGACAGGGTGACGCGGTGGCACTGGTGCGCGAGACGCTGGACGAGATGCCCGATGTCGCGGCATTGGTGCTGGGCGCGGCGGCGAGCGGGCATCCGGGCGCGCTGGTGTCGCACTTTGCGGGGGCGGACGCGGGGAAGTTGCCCTGCCCTATCATGGTCATTCCCGGTGGGTTGAGTGCGGAGGCGATTGACCGGCTGAGCTAAGGTTTATGCTTTAGAGATTGGCACCGCCTCCTATTTCCGTTCGCCCTGAGCCTGTCGACCCGAAGGGCGGCGATAGCCAACGGTTCTACTTCTCTCCAGAAAGGAAAGCCCTTCGACAGGCTCAGGGCGAACGGAAATAGGTGGTGCGCAGAAGAGGGATTGGAATAAGTCTCAGCGGCGGTGCTTGCCGCGTTTTGCGCCCATGTGCCGGATGTTTGCGGGGCGGCCGCGTTTCGCGCCGGGACGTGTTCTGTCCTTCTTGAAGCTCGGCCGTTGCGGTGGGGCGTCGGGGAGTTCGAAGCGCAGCGAGCCGTTGATCGGGTCGGCTTCGGCAAGGCGTAGCTGGAGATGCTGGCCGACGGTGTAGCGGTCGCCGCTCTCCACGCCTTCCAGCGCGCGGCCTGCTTCGTCGAAGAAGAAGCGTTCGTCGCCCATAGTGGACACCGGGACGAGGCCATCGCCGCCAAGCCCCTCCACCGTCGCGAAGAAGCCGAAATTTTGCACGCCCGTGATGCGTGCGTTGACCATTTCGCCGACATGAGCAGCGAGAAAGGCGGCGACATAGCGGTCGATCGTCTCCCGCTCCGCCTCCATCGCGCGGCGTTCATGCTGGCTGATCATCTCGCCGACGCGGCCCATATTTTCATGATCGTCGGCGCTGAGCGAGGTGCGGTCCGGCAGCGCGCCACCCTTGGGCGCGGGGAGTTCGAGCTTGTAGCCGCCGACGAGCGCGCGGTGGACCAGCAAGTCGGCGTAGCGGCGGATGGGCGAGGTGAAATGCGCATAGGAGCCGAGCGCGAGGCCGAAATGGCCCATATTCGCGGGGCTGTAATAGGCCTGGGTCTGGCTGCGCAGGATCTGCTCCATGATCTGGGGCTTTTCCTCCGCCTCGCCGATGCGGTCGATCAGGCGATTGAAGGTTGAGGGCTTGATGACCTGCCCCAGCGCGAAGTCGATGTCGAAGGTCGCGAGATAGTCCTTGAGCGCGACCAGCTTGTCACGGCTGGGCGGTTCGTGGACGCGGTACATGACGGGGGCCTTCTTGCCTTCCAGCGCCTTGGCGGCGGCGACGTTGGCGGCGATCATATAATCTTCGATCAGCATATGCGCGTCGAGCCGTTCGCGGACGGCGACGCTGACGATCTTGCCATTTTCATCGAGGACGACGCGGCGTTCGGGGAGGTCGAGGGCTAGCGGGTCGCGCTTGTCGCGGGCTTTGCGTAGGAGTTTCCAGCAGGACCAGAGGGGTTTTAGGGCGGTTTCGAGGAGGTCGGGTTGATTTGGTGAGGTTTCGCCTTGCCCACCCCCGGCCCCTCCCGCTTGCGGGAGGGGAGATGTGCCGTCGATTGCGGCTTGAGCGTCTTCATAGGCCAGGACGGCGGCGACGCGGATGAAGGCGCGGGTGAAGTGCCAGGCGGTGACCTTGCCGGATGCGTCGATGGTGAGGTGGCAGGCCATGGCTGCGCGGTCCTGTCCGGCGCGGAGCGAGCACATGTCGGATGACAGCTGGTGCGGCAGCATGGGGACGACGAGGTCGGGGAAATAGACGCTGTTGCCGCGCTTGCGGGCTTCCTTGTCGAGCGCGCTACCGGGGCGGACATAGTAGCTGACGTCGGCGATGGCGACGATGGCGCGATAGCCGCCGGGATTGGCGGGGTCTTCGTCCGGTGCGGCCCAGACGGCGTCGTCATGGTCGCGTGCATCGACGGGGTCTATCGCGACGATGGGCAGGTGGCGCAAATCCTCGCGCTTGTCCTCATTCAGGGCGATGTTCGAAGCGGCGACAGCCTCATCCTCTACCTTTTCAGGGAAGACGTGCGGAATGCCATATTTGTGGATCGCGATGAGGCTGAAGCTGCGGGGCGCGAAGGGATCGCCCAATATATCGGTTACGCGGGCACTGATGCGCGGCGGGCGACCTACGGGTTCGGCCAGAACGAGATCGCCGGGGCTGGCATTGCCCGCGTCGCTGATCGGCGTGTCCTTGCGGATGCGCTTGTCGACGGGGCGCAGCCACAGCTTGCCGCCCTCCCCCGCTTCCACCACGCCAAGCAGTTCCTCGGTCGCCTTGGCGAGCTTCTTCATCGGGTGGGCGACCCAGCCGCGTCCGGCCTCTTCCGTGCGGGCGAGGATGCGGTCGCCGATGGTCAGCGCGCCCCTTTTGCCGCGTTCCATTACACGGAGGCGCGGCGCGGGCTGGCCTTCGGCTTCCCAGCGCTCGGGCGTGGCGATGAGGGTGGTGCCGTCGACATCGACGATGCGCAGGACGGTGACCTTTGGCACGCCGCCCATTTTGTGGAAGGCGCGCGCGGGGCCGATGTCCAGCAGCCCTTCGTCGGCCATATCCTTCAGCAACGCTTTCAGCGCGATCTTTTCCTGCCCCTTGAGGCCGAAGGCTTTGGCGATTTCCCGCTTGCCCGCTGGTTGATCGGAGGAGGTGACGAATTCCATCACCTGATCACGAGTGGGGAAGCCGGCGGGCCGGACTTTTTCGGGTTTCTTCTGCTTTTGGGTCGATGCCATGGATCAGCTATAGGGAAGGCCCGAGCAGCGTACCAGATGGCTTGATCGAGATTTGCGGTGCTGCCTGCTATTCCACCAACTTACGCGCGCGGTCGCGCCAAACTTCCGCCAGGACGGGCATGCCCGCCAGTGCCCGGACAGCGTCGGGTTCAACCTTGTGCCGCCCGCCGATCAGCAGGCGAAAGACCCGTGCGATGGGCCATTCAGGCAACGGACGGTCGAGCAGTTCCATGCGCCCTTTCGCTTCCGCCTCCCCTTCGCGCAGCACGCGGAAATAGAGACCTGCGCGGCCGGTCTTCACGATGGTGGCCAATATGTCGCGCGAACCGAAGCGGTGATCGAGCTTCCAGCAGGGTTGGCGTCCATGGCTGACTTCCACCAGCGCGCTGCCCAGGGAGAAGCGATCGCCGAGGCAAATTTCCTCCTCCGTCATGCCGAGGGAAGCAATGTTTTCGCCGAAAGCGCCGGGAGCCTGAAGCAACGGGTGATCAGGCTTTCGTTCGCGCCACCAATCATAATGGTCCTGGGGGTAGAGGTGGATCGCCTTGTCCCACCCGCCATGATGGACAGGGTCGGCGACGGAATCCCCTTCAAGCCCCTGCCATCCGATGCGGACGACGCCATCCATTGGCCGTTTCGCGATGGCGCTATAGTCACCGTCGCGAAAGGGCATGGGCGTGCCGGTCAGCAACGCCTCGATGGTAAGATGCTCAGCCATTCCGCCCCTATGACAGCGGCGCGGAATGTTGGCGAGGGGGTCAGGCGCGGCTTAGTTCCGACGCCAGTTTCAATACTTCGCTGCCGCTGTCGGTTTGGACGAGATAGGCGGGGTTCTTCGCCGTTCCATTGCGGCGGATCAGTGCGCCTTCGATCGTCTTTTCGACATGGCGGTCGAACCGTTCGGCCACGCGTCCGCGGCCTACGCCCTGCCCCCAATTCCACTTAACGCGCATCCCCCTGCGGAAAGCTTCGGACATCTTCATCCTTCTCCTGCCGCCACATCATGGCGGCGTTTCGATACGGTCATGACGACAAAAATCCCTGTTGCGGATGCGGTTCCCTTGGGTTTTTCGTTTTGCTGGGTTAAGGCGCGGCAGATGGACGTTACTGGCCTTCGCGTCGCGCTCTTCAGCGGCAATTACAATTATGTGCGCGATGGCGCGAACCAGGCGCTCAACCGCTTTGTGGGCTATTTGCTGCGTCAGGGCGCGGCTGTGCGCGTCTATTCGCCGACGGTCGCGACGCCTGCATTCGAGCCGACAGGCGATCTGGTGAGCGCGCCATCCCTGGCGATACCGGGGCGGAAGGAATATCGCGTGCCCTATCGCATGTCGGGGCATGTCCGGCGCGACCTGAAGCGGTTTCGGCCCAATCTGGTTCATGTGTCGAGCCCCGATCCATTGGGGCACCGGGCGGTGACATGGGCGAGGAACAGCGGGCTTCCGGCGGTGGCTTCGGTCCATACGCGGTTTGAAACCTATCCGCGCTATTATGGGCTGGCCTTTCTGGAGCCTGTCATCGAATCAATGCTGCGGCGATTTTACCGGCGCTGCGATGCTATAGTCGCGCCTTCGGAGTCCATGGCGCAGCTGCTGCGCGAACAGCGGATGAGCTATGATGTCGGCATCTGGACGCGGGGGATCGATCGGGACATCTTCAATCCGGGACGTCGCGACATGGCGTGGCGGCGGTCGCTCGGGATAGAGGATGATCAGCCGGTGATCGGCTTCATCGGACGTCTGGTGATGGAAAAGGGGCTGGACGTCTTTTCCGATGCGATCGACCAGCTGAAGATGCGCGATGTGCGGCACAAGGTGCTGATCATCGGCGAAGGCCCCGCGCGGGAGTGGTTCCAGAACCGGCTGCCGGACGCTGTTTTCACCGGGTTCCAGAAGGGTGATGAGTTGGGCCGCGCGGTCGCCAGCATGGATATGCTCTTCAATCCCTCGATCACCGAGACGTTCGGCAATGTGACGCTGGAGGCGATGGCTTGTGCGCTTCCCACGGTGGCGGCGCGGGCGACGGGTAGTGAGAGCCTTGTCACCGAGGGCGTGACGGGCCGCCTGATCCGTCCGGGGGCGATCGGGGCCTTTGCCGATGCGTTGGCGAGCTATTGCACCGATCCTCATGCGCGGGCCGATGCCGGGGCTGCCGCCATGGCGGAGGCGGAGCGATATGGATGGGATCAGGTGAATCAAGCGCTGGTCGATACCTATGTCCGCGTGATTCGCCAGCGGACGCACGGCGCGCGGTTGCGCTCCAGCCCGGTTCCTTAAACCGCGCACTTTGCCTATATCGGGGCGATGGTCGATCTTTTTGCTTCCGATGCCGTGAACGAGCCCGGTGATGCCGGGGAGAATGCCCCGCTGGCCGACCGCCTGCGGCCGCGTACTTTGGCCGATGTCGTGGGGCAGGAGCATCTGACCGGGCCGGAAGGCGCGATCGGGCGGATGGTGGCGGCTGGGCGGCTTTCGTCCATCATCCTGTGGGGGCCTCCGGGTACGGGCAAGACGACGATCGCGCGGCTGCTGGCCGACGCGGTGGATATGCGGTTCGAGCCGATCTCCGCCGTGTTTTCGGGCGTGGCGGACCTCAAGAAGGTCTTTGCGGCGGCCAAGGAGCATGCCCGGCGCGGGGACAAGACGCTGCTGTTCGTGGATGAGATCCATCGGTTTAATCGGGCGCAACAGGACAGCTTCCTGCCCTTCGTCGAGGATGGGACCGTGACTCTGGTAGGGGCGACCACGGAGAATCCCAGTTTCGAATTGAACGCGGCGTTGATGTCGCGGGCGCAGGTGTTGATCCTGCATCGGCTGGATGCCGCCGCGCTCGAGCTGTTGCTGGACCGGGCGGAGGCGATCACGCAGCGGCCTTTGCCACTTACTGCGGCGGCGCGGGATGCCTTGCTGGCGAGTGCGGATGGCGATGGGCGGTTCCTGCTTAATCAGGTCGAGACGCTGTATTCCATCGATATTGGCGAGCCGCTTGACCCGGCTGGGCTGTCGGCGCTGCTGCATCGGCGCATGGCGGTCTATGACAAGGACCGGGAGGGGCATTACAACCTGATCTCGGCGCTGCATAAGGCGTTGCGCGGATCGGACCCACAGGCGGCGCTCTATTATCTGGCGCGGATGCTGACGGCGGGGGAGCAGCCGCTTTACGTACTACGTCGGCTGGTGCGCTTTGCGAGTGAGGATATTGGGCTCGCCGACCCGCAGGCGTTGGTGCAGTGCCTTGCGGCCAAGGATAGCTATGACTTTCTGGGAAGCCCCGAGGGGGAGTTGGCGATCGTGCAGGCGTGCCTCTATTGCGCGACGGCTCCCAAGTCGAACGCGGCTTATGCCGCCATGAAGGCGGCTTGGAAGTCAGCGCGGGATACAGGGTCGCTGATGCCGCCGAAGAATATCCTGAACGCCCCTACCCGGCTGATGAAGACCATCGGCTATGGCAAGGGCTATCAATATGATCATAACAGCGCTGAGGGCTTTTCGGGCGACAATTATTGGCCCGAAGAGATGGAGCCTCAGACCTTCTTTGCGCCCACTGATCGCGGATTCGAGGCGCGCATAGCCGAGCGCATGGCCTATTGGGACAAGCTGCGGGCCGAGCGCGGCGGAGGCGAATGACGCCTCGCTTTACCCGTTATGCCGCGATCGATTGGTCAGGCGCGAAGGGTATGCGGCACAAGGGGATAGCGGTGGCGCTGTGCGAGCGTGGTGATGCAGTTCCCCGGCTTATCCATCCGAAAGACGGCGGCTTCTGGTCCCGCGCGGCGGTGGCGGAATGGCTGATTGGAGCAGCTGCGGAGGTGCCGACGCTGTTTGGGTTCGATTTCAGCTTTGCGCCGCCCTTCGTGGCGCGGGATGCGTATCTGCCGGGCGATGAGGTGCCGGTGACGGGGCCTGACTTCTGGGCCTATGTGGATAGCGTTTGCGATGATCCCGATCTGGGTGCGGGCAGCCTGCTGCACGTCACGCATCGCCGCCACTTCTACTTCGGCAAGGCGGACGGGGTGAAGGCGGACTTCATGCATAACCGGGTGTGCGAAGCGCATTATAATGCGGGCGGTGGGGGCAAGCCGTCCACCGTCTATGACGCGATCGGCGCGGCTCAGGTGGCGAAGGCGAGCTTTGCCGGGATGCGCCTGCTCCATCAGGTGCGAAATCATGTTCCCGTCTGGCCATTCGACCCGATGCCGCGCGACGGGTCGCTGGTGGTGGAGATTTATACCAGCATCGCGGCGAGGGCGGCGGGCCGCCCCAAGGGGCGGACGAAGATGCGGGACATTGGCGCTTTGGACGATGCGCTATCCGCGCTCGGCTCTCAGCCCTATGAGGGATTGCCGCCGGATGATCATGGCGCGGACGCGATCGTCACTGCCGCCTGGATGCGCAACGTCGCGCCAAGTCCGGGCATCTGGACCCCGCCCGGGCTCAATCCGCATATTGCCGCAACGGAGGGCTGGACGTTCGGTGTCATCTGATAGTAAGGCGCTTTTCCGTCCAAACGACGTGCCGGCTTAGCTCAGTTGGTAGAGCACCTGATTTGTAATCAGGGGGTCAGGGGTTCGAACCCTCTAGCCGGCACCATCGCTCTTGCGAGGCAGCGGTTTTAGAAACCGCCCTTTTTATTTTCCGGTTTATCCCGCCGCACTTCCACTGTCTTTATCCCAG
The DNA here is from genome assembly GCF_055397305.1 of Sphingobium sp. TomMM7A. Classification (NCBI taxonomy): domain Bacteria; kingdom Pseudomonadati; phylum Pseudomonadota; class Alphaproteobacteria; order Sphingomonadales; family Sphingobiaceae; genus Sphingobium; species Sphingobium sp. TomMM7A. The sequence goes on from NZ_AP027311.1 coordinate 1,127,634, forward strand.
TGTCGAGTGAGCCATATTTGGGCGTGGAATCGGGGCCGGGCTTGGGGCCGCTGTCCCTGGGGCCTCGGTCGCCTCCGCCCCCACCGCCACTGGATGCGGCGATGGCTTCGGAGCTTAGTGAAGTGGATAAAAGGATGGTCATGGCGGGCGGGACCGTTGCCGCAAACCTGCCGCAGGTCTTCAGAAAATTGCGTCTGTCCTCCGTTACCGACGAATTCAGCTGGTCATCCATGATGCGATCCTTCTCTATCCTCCTCATAGAGTACATAAGAGCCGCGCCGATGGATTGGCAATAAAGAGACATAGACTTTTGGATAATGTGGACCGGCGCAGGGCGGCCCAAAAGCAAAATGGGGGCCGACATCGCTGTCGGTCCCCACTTCCGTCGTGTCCCGGATCCGCTTCCCTTTCAGGATGCGATCATCGGACTCGGCGCGCGATGCTTCTACCGAGAAGGTTTGGCATCGTGTCTGCTCCGGCTGTCCGGCTATTCGCCATATTCCGCAGCTGTCTTCAAAATTCCATGTCCGACGTTCGCTTTCGCGCGTGCATGACATGGGCCTTAGAAGACCATCAGTTTCCATTCGAACCTTGCAGTTCCAATTTCAGCCTGATGACCGAAACGTTAGTCAAATCTTTGATATGATCGCCGATTTGATGATCCGGATTTCTCCGTTTCTTCTTTCGTTTCGATAACCCGAAGGTCTCACCAAATGTGAGTCGTTCAAAGCGGAATCTGACGGTTCAGCGACAGCCCCTGTCTAAAGCTGTGGATAAGTGTGGATATTTTTTCGCGCCGGTTAGCGGCCCTTCCACACGCCCGGGCGCTTCTCAACGAAGGCGGTCATGCCCTCTACCCGATCTTCCGTGGCGGTGAGCAGCTGGAACAGACGCCTTTCGGTCAGTAGCCCCTGCTCCAGCATGGTTTCGAAGGCGAGGTTCACCATTTCCTTGTTCACCATGGTCGCCATGGGCGGCATGGCAGCGATCGCCGCAGCGGTCTTGAGCGCGTCATCCAGCAGCTCCGCCGCCGGTACGATGCGCGACACGAGGCCCGAACGCTCGGCTTCCTCCGCGCCCATCATGCGGCCGGTCAGGCACATTTCCATCGCCTTCGCCTTGCCGACCGCCTTGGTCAGGCGCTGCGACCCGCCCATGCCCGGCGCGACGCCTAGCTTGATTTCCGGCTGACCGAATTTGGCCGTGTCTGCCGCGATGATGAAGTCGGCCATCATGGCCAGTTCGCACCCACCGCCCAGCGCGAAGCCCGCGACAGCGGCGATCCACGGCTTGCGCGTCGCCACCACATGTTTTTGCCAGCCGGAGAAGAAGTCCTCCAGGAAGAAGTCGGCGGCTTCCTTGCTGACCATCTCCTTGATGTCCGCGCCTGCGGCGAAGGCTTTTTCGCTACCCGTCAGCACGAGACACAGTTGCGAGGGATCGGCGTCATAGGCCGCGAAAGCGGCGCTGAGGTCCGCCAGAACTTGCGTGTTGAGTGCGTTCAGCGCCTGCGGACGGTTAAGCGTGACCAGCGTCACCGCTTCGCGCTGTTCGACCAAAATCGTTTCGAAGCTCATCGTCATCTTCCTTCAAATCTGCGGTGCAGCGGGGCAGCAACAGCCGCCGCCGATCACCGTCCCATATGCATGAAGTCGCGGTCGTAGCTGCGCATATGTGCGCCACCGTCGACATAAAGCGTTTGCCCGGTAACGGCGCTCGCCTGCGCCAGATAGAGGACCGCCTCCGCAATCTGCTCCGCCAGCGGCAAGCGGCCGAGCGGCATGGCCGATTGCAGCCGTTCCATCTGCGCCTCATCATAATCGGGCGTTGCGATGGTGAGGCCGGGCGCGACTGCGTTGACCCGGATATGCGGAGCGAGGCTGGCGGCGGAAAGGCGGGTTAGCCCCGCCAGCGCCGACTTCGACAAGGTATAGGCCAGCTGATCGGCGTGCGGATGATCGATCCGCTGATCAAGGATATTGATGATGCACCGATCCGCCACCCCGGCCGGTATGGTTGCGAACGATTTTGTGAGTAACGCGGGCGCGGCGCAGTTGACGGCATAATGCCGCATCAGATCGTCGGCGGAGACATTGTCCAGCCGGTCCTGACCGAAAATCGCGGCGCTGTTCACCAATATGTCGGGCGGACGACCGAAGCGTTCGGCGACCTTGGCGACGAGTTCCTCGGCGCTTTCAGGATCAGAGAAGTCGGCGGTGAAGCCGTCCCATTCCGTGCCATTTTCATCGAGCGTCAGGGCAAGCGCCGAGTCCAGCCGGGTATCATGGCTGCCGTGAATGGCGAGCGAATAGCCGACACGCGCGAACCCGGCGGCAATGACGCCGCCCAGCCGCCTGTGGCCGCCGGTGATCAGCGCCAAGCGCTTGTTCGCCAGCGGCAGCGGTCCTTCGGCCTGCCCGCGCGCGCCGCCAAGGGGCCGGTAAGCGGGTGTTTCCTCGCCGCTCACGATTCGATGAGCTTCAGCACTTCCTCGCGACTTTTTTCGTCCTCGCGGAATACGCCGAGCATGCGACTGGTTTTCATGAGCACATTGGGTGTGCGAACGCCCCGCCCGGTCATGCAACCATGCGTCGCTTCGATCACTACGGCCACGCCCTGAGGCTTCAGATGTTCCCAGATGCAGTTGGCGACTTCGGCGGTCAGGCGTTCCTGGACCTGAAGGCGGTTGGCGAAGGCGTGCAGAACGCGCGCCAGCTTTGAAATGCCGACCACATATTTGCCGGGCAGATAAGCGATGTGCGCGCGGCCGATGATCGGCGCCATATGATGTTCGCAATGCGACTGGAACGGTATGTCCTTCAGCAGAACGATATCGTCATAGCCGCCCACTTCGTGGAAGATGCGCGACAGATGATAGGCCGGATCGTCGCCATAGCCACGGCAATATTCGCGCCACGCCCGCGCGACGCGTTCTGGCGTTTCGAGCAGGCCTTCTCGCGTCGGATTGTCGCCCGACCAGCGGATCAACGTGCGGATAGCATCTGCCACATCGACGGGCACCGCTTCCTTTGTCGCTTCGCCTACAGCCTCGGCATCGGGATCATAGTCCATGGCCGACACTACTCCTCATTATCTTTGTTCAGGGCGCATATGGCGGCTATGTTTGCGGAACGCCAGCCCCCTTTACCTATGCTATGGACAGGGGTCATGCCGGGTGGCACATCAACGCGCATCACAAGAAGCCGATCCGATAAGCATGGCCGTCCCGTCGCCCGTCCCCCATCCACGGCAGCAAGGCTGAAGCGTGCGAACTGAACGGATCGCAGCCGTGTTGCTAGCCGCGGGGACGTCGTCGCGCTTTGGCGAGGCGGACAAGTTGATGGCCGACCTCAATGGCAAGCCGGTCGTGGCCCATACGTTGGAAGCCGTCGCCTCCCTCGCCTTCGCGGAACTGGTGGCGGTGACGCGGCCGATCGGGGATGCTCCTGACATTCACCGGAAACTGGAGAGGCGCGGCTACAGCATATTGGTCAATGACAAGCCTGAAGAGGGGCTGGCGAGCAGTATCGTGCTGGCCGTAAATCATGTCATGCCGATCAGGCGCTGCCGGGGCATTCTCATCTGCCTGGCCGACATGCCCTATGTGCAGCAGTCGCATTATAACCGGATATGCCTGGCAGCGGAGGATGTGCGGTCGGTGGTGGCGAGTACGGACGGCTTTTCCTCCTCGCCGCCCGCCTTCATCGGACGAAAGCATTTTCCCGAGTTGCTGACCCTGCGCGGTGATCAGGGCGCTAGGGCGCTGTTAAGCCGAGGGCTTCAGATCGAAGCGATGAGCAGTTCGCTCGTCGATATCGACACGCCGGACGACCTGCCGCACGGATAGGCGATCAGCTCGACCGGGTCGGGTCGGTCATCGGGTCGTCCATCTCCCGCACGTCGGGCATCCGGCCGATCGGTAGCGAACCGGTCTGCCTTTCCAGCATGCGATGAACGACTGGCGGATGAGGTCCGCTGTGCAATGCTGCGAGGGCGTCGGAATTGGTGGTGTCAGCCATGGTCCGGCGGCTGTTGTGGCGGACATAGTCCAGCCACGTGGAGACGTGATAACGCTCGACCCATAATTCGGGGTCGGCGAGGTCTCTTAGCAGCGACCAGCCATGCGCGCCGTCGCGGCGGCGGATGCGGCGGCGCTCGCTCATCGCGGTGAGGAACGGCACGACGGAACCCGCCGGGATGCGATATTCGATGGTGATGACGACTGGGCCGCTGCGTGGTTCTATGGGCACCGAGGTCTGCGGTTCCTGCCAGCGGTTCAGGAGGTCGAGATTTTCGTCGCCGGTCTGGGATAGCGGTAGGAAAAGGCCGACCATCGCCGCCACGAACTGCACCCCGGCGGCGACGTGGAGCGACGTCACCACGCCCATATGCTCCGCCAGCCAGCCGAACAGCCAGGCGCCCAGTGCCATGCCGCCAAACGCCGTCATCTGGTAAAGGGCCACAGCCCGCGCCAGCACCCATCGGGGAGCGGACATCTGGACCGAGACGTTGAAGGTCGACAGCGCGATGACCCAGCCTGCGCCGCAGAGCAGGAGCCCCGCTATCGTTACAAGCAGCCAGCCGGTGGAAGCCGTGATAGCGGTGCCTATTGCCAGCGCAAGGGCGGCCGAGCGCACGATGGTTTCGATAGCAAAGCGGCGGCGGAGCCTGCCTGACGAGAGCGCGCCCAGGACTGCGCCGATGCCGAAGGCGCCGCTCAGGATGCCGAAGGTAAGGGCGTCGCCCTTCAACAGGTCGCGCGCCACTAGAGGCATGAGGGCGGACACCGCGCTCGCGCCGATGCCGAAAGCTGCCGCGCGCAGGAGGACGAGCTGGATCTTGGGCGACATGGCGACATAGCGCGCGCCTGCCCTCATCGCGAGGCCGAGGCGTTCGCGCGGCAGGAGCTTCGGCCCGCGTTCCGGCTGCCAGCGGAGGAGCACGATGGTCAGGGCGATATAGCTCAGCGCATTGGTGAGGAACGCGGCGGCGGCGCCTGCGGCTGCGACGATGATGCCGCCGAGTGCGGGGCCGACGCTGCGCGCAAGGTTGAAGCCCATGCTGTTGAGCGCGACGGCGCTGGGCAGTTGGGAACGTGGGACCATGTCGCCGACCGATGCTTGCCAGGCGGGGCCGTTGATAGCGGTGGCGCAGCCGACGAGGAAGGTGAAGGCAAGGAGCGACCAGGGCGTGAGCAGCCCTGCCCAAGCGAATAGCGCGAGCGACGCCGATACCAGGAGCATCGACAGCTGGCAGGCGAGCATGACGAGGCGACGATCAAGATTGTCCGCGACCGCGCCTGCCCATAGCGAGAGCAGCATGATCGGCAAGGTTGTCGATGCGGGCACCAGCGCGACGAGCATGGGCGAGCCCGACAGCGAGGTCATCATCCATGCCGCGCCGACCGACTGGATCAACCCACCGAAGTTGGACGCGAGGCTGGCGAACCATACCGCGCGGAAGATGGGGATGGCGAAGGGCGATGGCGCTGGAGGAGAATCTGCCTCTGACACTGAAAATGCATGAACCCGAAAACGATTGGAGCGTCAAACGCGGAAGGAAGGAAAGCAGTTCAATGTTAAAGCGAATAGGCTTGCACTTTACGTAAACGTAAATACATTTGCGGCACGCTGGACGCCAAGCGGAGAGGAATGACCGAGCGATGGAAGCCTTTATCTACGATGCCGTGAGGACGCCCCGAGGTCGAGGGAAGCCGGACGGGTCGTTGCATGAAATCACCCCTATCCAGCTGGCGACACAGGTGTTGCAGGCAGTGCGGGACCGCAACGCCATCGACACGGCTGACGTGGACGATGTGATACTTGGTTGCGTCACACCGGTCGGCGAACAAGGCGGCGACATCGCGCGCGCGGCCGTGTTGAACGCCGATTATGAGCAGACGGTGCCGGGCGTGCAGATCAACCGGTTTTGCGCGTCGGGACTGGAAGCGGTGAACATGGCGGCGGCGAAGGTCTATTCGGGCGAAGCGGGCCTAGCGATCGGCGGCGGCGTCGAATCGATGAGCCGGGTGCCGATGTCATCTGACGGCGGCGCGATCGCGATGGACCCGGCGGTCGCCTACAAGACCTATTTCGCGCCCCAGGGCATCGGCGCCGATGTGATCGCGACGAAGTTCGGCATTAGCCGCGACGATGCGGACGCCTATGCGGTGGAGAGCCAGCGGCGAGCGAAGGCAGCGTGGGACGAAGGACGCTTTGCCAAATCGATCATTCCTGTGCGTGATGTGATCGGTTCCGTGGTGCTGGACCATGACGAGCATATGCGGCCCGACGCGACGATGCAGTCGCTCGCTGCGCTGAAACCGAGCTTTACCGCGCTGGGTGAGGAAATGCCGGGCTTCGACGCGATCGCGCTGCTCAAATATCCTGAACTGGAGCGGGTGAACCATGTCCATCATGCGGGCAACAGTTCGGGCATCGTCGATGGCGCGGCGGCTGTAGTGGTCGGCAACAAGGACATGGGCGATAAATATGGCTTGAAGCCCCGCGCCCGGATCAGGGCAATGGCATCGATCGGGTCCGAGCCGCTGATCATGCTGACGGGGCCGGAGTTCGTCGCGGGCAAGCTGCTCAACCGGGCGGGGATGAGCAGCCATGACATCGACCTGTGGGAGCTGAACGAGGCCTTTGCGAGCGTGGTGCTGCGCTACATGCAGGCGATGGACCTCGACCATGACAAGATCAATGTGAATGGCGGCGCGATTGCCATGGGCCATCCGCTGGGCGCGACTGGTGCGATGGTACTGGGCACGGCGCTGGATGAGCTGGAACGGTCGGGCAAGGGCACGGCGTTGGTGAACCTTTGCGTGGGTGCGGGCATGGGGACAGGGATTATTATCGAGCGCATGTAGAATTTTCCGTTCGGGCTGAGCCTGTCGAAGCCCTTCTCTTTCTTGAAGAAAAGAAAAGCCCTTCGACAAGCTCAGGGCGAACGGAGTTGAGAGGCAGTAGCTTTATGCAGACCATCAATTTTGACATCGATGCGGACGGCATCGCCACGCTGACTATCGACGTGCCGGGTCAGTCGATGAATGTCATCGGTCCCGATTTCCTCGCCGATCTAGACGAGGCAATCGTGCGCATCGGTTCGGAAGAAGCGATCAAGGGCGCGGTGATTGCTTCGGGCAAGGATAGCGGGTTCATGGCGGGCATGGACCTGAAATATTTCGGGTCGATGCTGGCGAGCGCGACGGGCAAGCGCTCTGCCCCGGCCGACATTTTCGACAAGGTTTTCGTACTCAATCAGCTCTTTCGGCGACTGGAGACATGCGGCAAGCCGGTGGCTTGTGCGATCGAGGGGACCTGCGTCGGCGGTGGGTTCGAACTGGCGCTGGCCTGTCACCGGCGGGTAGTGGGAGACAGCCCCAGGACGCAGCTGGGCCTACCGGAAATCCTGATCGGCCTTTTCCCTGGCGGCGGCGGGTCGCAGCGCCTGCCGCGCCTGATCGGCGTGCAGGCGGCGCTGATGTATATGTTGCAGGGCAAGCTGTTCCGCCCGGCCGAAGCGGCGATGCTGAAGGCCGTCGATGAAGTCGTGCCGCAAGGCACGGCGGTCGCTAAGGCGAAAGAGTGGGTGAAGGCCAATCCGTCCGCCAGCGCGCAGCCGTGGGATGTAAAGGGCTTCAAGTTTCCGGGCGGTGCGGGCGCGTTCAACCCTGCCTTCGTGCAGATGATGGTCGGCGCGGTACCGATGACTTTGAAGCAGACGCAGCGGAACATGAATGCGCCGGTGGCTCTGCTGTCGGCGGTCTATGAAGGCGCTCTGCTGCCGTTTGATCGGGCGATACGGGTGGAGAGCAAATATTTCGCCAAGGTCGCTGCGGAACCGCAGGCGGCGAACATGATCCGCAGCCTGTTCGTGAACAAAAATGCCGCCGAACGCGGCGCGCGGCGGCCGAAGGATCAACCCAAGGCGCCGACGAAGAAGCTCGCCATGCTGGGCGCGGGCATGATGGGAGCGGGGATTGCGACGGTGGCGGCGCAGGCGGGCATGGAGGTCATGCTGTTCGACCGCGACCTCGCCTATGCCGAGAAAGGCAAGGCGCATGTCGAGGATGTGCTGAAGAAGCGGCTGGGCCGTGGCATGACGCCAGAAAAAATGGCGGAAACGCTGGCCCGCGTGACGCCGACGACCGACTACGCGGCGCTCGCCGGGGCTGATTTTGTGATCGAAGCCGTGTTCGAGGATGTCGCGATCAAGGCGGAGGTGACCAAGAAGCTCGAGGAAGTTTTAGGGTCTGATGTGATCTTCGGGTCCAACACGTCGACGCTGCCGATCACCAAGCTCGCCAACGCATGGAGCAAGCCCGCCAATTTCATCGGCATCCACTTCTTTTCCCCGGTGGAGAAGATGCCGCTGGTCGAGATCATCCTGGGCAAGGAGACCGGCCCCGCCGCGATCGCCAAGGCCCTGGATTTCGTCAGTCAGATCAAGAAAACGCCGATCGTCGTCAATGACTCGCGCGGTTTCTATACCTCGCGCTGTTTCGGCACCTATGTGCAGGAAGGCGTCGAGATGGTGGCCGAGGGGATCAACCCGGCGCTTATCGAAAATGCCGGGCGGCAATTGGGGATGCCGGTCGGGCCTTTGGCTGTTGGTGACGAAGTGTCCATCGAGCTGGGCCACAAGATCGTGGTCGCCGCGCAGAAGGAATTGGGTGATGCCTATGTAGCGCAGCCATCCGACGCGGTGATGGCGCGCATGGTCGAGCTGGGGCGGCTTGGGCGCAAGAGCGCGAAGGGATGGTATGATTATCCCGAGGGCGACAAGAAGCATCTATGGCCAGGACTGGAAGACATGTTTCCGCGCGCGGCGGTGCAGCCTGATGTGGAAGAGGTGAAGGAACGGCTGCTTTATCGGCAGCTGGTAGAATGCGCCCGCTGTTATGAGGAGGGCGTGCTGGAGACGGTGGAAGATGGCGATTTGGGCGCGATCTTTGGTTGGGGCTTTGCGCCTTGGACGGGTGGGCCGTTTTCCCACATGGATACGGTCGGGATCGGCCATGTGGTGGCCGTGCTGGAGCGGCTGGCGGCGCGGCATGGGGATCGCTTTGCGCCGACCTTGCAGTTGCAGGATATGGCGGCGAGCGGGGTGGCTTTTTATGACGATGGGGTGAAGGCTGCGGCTTGAAGGCTGAAGCTCGCGATTTAGGTCCCTCACCCCCGTTCGGGCTGAGCCTGTCGAAGCCTTCTCTTTCTAAGAAGAAAAGTCCTTCGACAAGCTCAGGACGAACGGAGGTTGGGTGAGAGTGATGCCATGCCACCCCGGTCGCGGTGTTCGTCCGATTGATCTCGCAGCGCAACACGGAAGGCTGTCAATCGTTTGGACAGTGCGTTAGGTCTCGCCCGACATTTTCGGGAGACGTCCTTTTTATGAGCGAAAAGCCCACGGTTCTGGTCACGGGCGGTGCCGGTTATATTGGAAGCCATGCGGTGCTGGCGCTGCGCGATGCCGGTTATGGCGTCGTTGTGATCGACAATCTGGTGACGGGTTTTCGTTGGGCGGTGCCGGACGATGTGGCCTTCGTTGAGGGCGATATTGCCGACCAGCCACTCGTGCAACAAGCTCTGCGCGATTACGACGTGAAGGCGATCATGCACTTTGCCGGGTCCGTCGTGGTGCCGGAATCGGTCGAGAACCCGCTCAAATATTATCACAACAATAGCGCCAAGACCCGCGATCTGATCGAGAGCGCGGTGACAGTGGGCGTGCCGCATTTCATCTTTTCCTCGACCGCCGCGACCTATGGCATTCCGGAGGAAAGCCCCGTCAAGGAGACGACACCGCAGCGGCCGATCAATCCCTATGGCATGTCCAAGCTGATGACCGAATATATGCTGCGCGATGTCAGCGCGGCGCATGCGATGAACTTCTGCGCGCTGCGATATTTCAACGTCGCGGGCGCCGATCCGCAGGGGCGGACGGGTCAGTCGACGGCGGGCGCGACGCACTTGATCAAGGTGGCGGTCGAGGCGGCGCTGGGCAAGCGGGAGTTTGTGTCGGTGTTCGGCACCGATTTCGATACGCCCGACGGGACGGGCGTGCGCGACTATATCCATGTCACCGATCTGGCGGCGGCGCATGTGCTGGCGCTGGATGCCCTGATGGCCAGGCCCGAACAGAATTATCTGCTAAATTGCGGTTATGGGCGCGGTTTTTCCGTGCTGGAAGTGTTGGATGCGGTCGATCGGGTGACGAACATCAAGATCGACCGGCGGATGGGAGGGCGGCGCGCGGGCGATCCGGACTCGCTGATCTCCGACAATCGGGCGATCATGGCGGAATTTCCGTGGCAGCCGCGCCATGCCGATCTGGACCAGATCGTCACTCATGCATTGGCGTGGGAGCGCAAGCTGACTGACATAGGGGGCGACCGCGATGCCCACTGAGCATCTTTTTGTTGATGGCGGTCTGGCGGCGGCCGACATGGCGCGGCGGATCGAGTTCGTACTGGGCGATGCGATCGCAGCGCGGGGGGTGGCGACGATCGCGCTGTCAGGCGGGCGATCGCCTCGGCCGGTGCTGGAAGCGCTTTCGGGCGCGGCGCTGGAGTGGGGCAAGGTCATCGTGACCCTGGTCGATGAGCGATGGGTGGCGCCCGATCATGCGGACAGCAACGAGCGGCTGGTTCGCGAGACGCTGTTGCAAGGCGCAGCGGCGAAGGCGCGGTTTGTGGCCATGAAGAATGACGCTGCGGATGCCTATGCGGGGCAGGCTGCGTGTGAAGCGGCACTGGCGGAGCTGCCTTGGCCGCTCGACATCGTGCTGCTCGGCATGGGCGAGGATGGGCATACGGCTTCGCTGTTCCCGGAGGCGAAGGAGCTGGCCGAGGGGCTGGCTACGAGCGCGCTGACGCTGGCCGTGACGCCGCCTGCCGCGCCGCATCAGCGCATGTCGCTTAGCGCCAAGGCCATCCTGAAGAGTCGGCATATCTTCCTGCAAATCGGTGGCGCGGCGAAGAAGGCGGTTTATGACCGCGCGCTGGCTGGCGGGCCAGTTGAGGAGCTGCCGATCCGGGTGGCGCTGTGCCAGCATGGCGTGTCGGTCGAGGTCTGGCTTTCGGAGTAAGGCGCGCATGATTGCGCAGATTGATCCTTTTCATGCCATCGCCATTGGGGTGGAGGCGCATCGGCTGGAGGCCGAGGGGCGGTCGATCCTGCATATGGAGTTCGGCCAGCCTTCGACCGGCGCGCCTGCCGCTGCGATTGCCGAGGCGCATCGGGTGCTGGACAGCGATCCGATGGGCTATTGGGAGAGCCCGGCGCTGAAGGAGCGGATCGCGCTGCTGTATCGGGAACGCTATGGCGTTGCGGTGGCCGCGGAGCAGATATTGCTGACCTGCGGCGCTTCGCCCGGCTTGGTGCTGGCGCTCAGTTGCCTGTTCGCGCCGGGCGCGCGCGTTGCGACAGCGCGGCCGGGCTATGTCGCTTATCGCAATACGCTGAAGGCGCTCTATCTCGAACCGGTCGAAGTGGATTGCGGGCCTGCCGAGCGATACCAGATCAGCGCGGCGGCGCTGGAGGCGATGGAGCCTGCGCCCGATGGCGTGATCATCGCGAGCCCGGCCAATCCGACGGGCACGATCATTCCTGCTGACGAAATGGCGCGAATCGCAGAGGTTTGTGCGCGGCGCGGGATCAGAATCGTGTCGGACGAGATTTATCACGGCCTCTCCTATGGCGAGGCGGCGCATTCGATGCTGGAGTTCGCGCCCGACACGGTGGTCGTGAACAGCTTTTCGAAATATTTTTCCATGGCCGGGTGGCGGCTTGGTTGGGTGGTGTTTCCGCAGGCGCTGGTCGAGGCGGCGCGGGCGCGGATGGGGAATTTGTTCCTGACGCCCCCTTCCCTCGCCCAGCATGCGGGGTTGAAGGCTTTTGACTGCCTCGATGAGCTGGAGGGGCATGTCGCGAATTATCGGCGGAACCGGGAGTTGCTGCTGGCGGCGCTGCCTTCGCTGGGGTTGAAGGAGATCGCGCCGCCGGATGGGGCCTTCTACATCTATGCAGATGTGGGGCATTTGACGGATGACAGCCTCGGCTTTTGCCAGCGGTTGCTGGAGGAGACCGGGGTGGCGACGGCGCCGGGTATCGATTTTGATCCGGTGGATGGGCACCGGCATATCCGCATCAGCTTTGCCGTGTCGACGGACAGGGTGGAGGAAGCGATCAGGCGGCTGGTGCCATGGTTTGGGGCGCAGCGGCAGCGGGTTTAGTTTTTTCCACTCGGAGGCGCGGAGGAAGTTCGGAAAGGTCTATGTCATCCCAACGAAGGTGGGGATCTCGTGAGGCTAAGCCGTGCCGTATCGCCCGAGATGCCAGCTTTCGCTGGCATGACGTAAAGTTGTTTATGACGTGAAGCTGTGGGGGTCTCTGCTCACGAATACGGCTGGGTGAATGTTGACTCGCTGTTTGATCCATTATGGATGGACCGCTGCCGATTAACTGGAATTGTCATCTTTTTGCGCTAGGGAAGCCCCGCGACCCGAGGCTTTTACCTGGTAAAAGTCCCCTTGGCCCGGCGGCTTCGTGCTGCCGGGTCATTCTTTTGTCGGTGGGGAGGATGGTGCGGGCGGTCGGAATCGAACCGACACTCCTTTCGGAACCGGATTTTGAGTCCGGCGCGTCTACCAGTTTCACCACGCCCGCGTGCATGGCCTGCCCGCGCCAAATGGCAAAATCAGCTGCCAGCGTCCAGACAAAAATCAGATCGCGTGCATGATAAGGCTGTCGGGCGGTTGCAGGGGCGGCTGTGCGCCGATAGCCTGCTTGCGTAACGAAACCGTACCGCTATAGGACCGTTTCGTGCAGACCTGAAAAATTCCTCCCAACGGAAAAGGGCATCCTTTGACCGATCCGTCTGCCACATTCCTGCTTTTCGGTGCCACCGGCGATCTGGCGCACCGCATGATCTTTCCGTCGCTCTACAATCTGCTTAGCGACGGTCTGCTGCCCGATGACTTCATGATCGTGGCGTCGGGGCGTACGGAGATGGATGACGAGGCGTTTCGCGCCGACATCGACAAGGCGCTGCAAAAGTTCGTCGGCGCTGATCGCTATGATGCGGAAGTCGCGGCGCGGCTGAAGGCGATGATCGGGTATGAGCCGGTCGAAGCGGGGAACCCGGAGCAATTCAAGAAGCTGGCGAAGCGGCTCGATGGACGGGCGGAGCGCGGGCTGTCGGTCTATCTTTCGACGCCCCCTTCCCTCTTCGCGCCCACGGCGCAGGGGCTGGCGGACGCGGGCCTCATCACACCGACGACGCGGATCGCGATGGAAAAGCCGATCGGCAAGGACCTCGCTTCTTCGAAGGAGGTCAATAACGGCATCGGCGCGTTGTTCGACGAAAGCCAGATTTTCCGGGTCGACCATTATCTGGGCAAGGAGACGGTGCAGAACCTGCTCGCCCTGCGCTTTGGCAATGTGATGTTCGAGCCGTTGTGGAACGCCACGGCGATCGACCATGTGCAGATCACGGTGGGCGAAACGGTCGGCCTCGAAGGCCGGGTTTCCTATTATGACGGCGTCGGCGCGCTGCGCGACATGGTGCAGAACCATGTGCTGCAAATTCTGTCGATCATCGCGATGGAGCCCCCCGCCCGTATGGACCCGACCGCCGTCCGTGACGAGAAGGTGAAGGTGCTGCGGTCACTGCGCCCGATGACGGCGGAGACGGTGAAGACCAACAGCGTACGCGGCCAATATACGCCGGGCGCGGTCGGCGGTGAGATCGTCACCGGCTATAGTGACGAATTGGGCAAGGCTTCCGACACCGAAACCTTCGTCGCGTTGAAAGCCCATATCGACAATTGGCGCTGGCAGGGCGTGCCTTTCTATCTGCGGACGGGCAAGCGGATGCCGACGCGCCAGTCGGAAATCCAGATTCAATTCAAGCCTGTGCGCCATTCGATATTCGGCCGCGACGGGCAACATTCGGGCGGCGGTTCGGGGCTAGAACCCAACACGCTGATCATCCGGCTTCAGCCCGACGAATATATCCGCCTGCTGATCATGAGCAAAAGGCCGGGGCTGGAGCGAGACGTTCATCTGGAAGAGGTGACGCTGGACGTGTCGCTGACCGCTGCCTTTGCCGGGCAGCGGCGGCGGATCGCCTATGAACGGTTGATCCTGGATCTGCTGGCGGGCGACCAGACGCTGTTCGTGCGCCGGGACGAGGTCGAAGCGCAGTGGACATGGATCGATTCCATCATCGACGGCTGGAAGGAAGCAGGGGTGAAGCCTTCGCCCTATGCTTCGGGGAACTGGGGGCCGTCTTCGGCCATTGCCCTGATTGAACGAGACGGAGCCAGCTGGCATGACTGATCTTCATCCGGTGATCGCGAAGGTCACCGAACGCATCGTAAAGCGGAGCGCGCCGCGCCGCCGCCAATATCTGGACCTGATCGAGCGGGGCCGCGACGCCGGGACCAACCGCGCGCAACTGTCCTGCGGCAACCTCGCCCATGGCTTTGCGGCGAGCGGCGAGGACAAGCCGGTGATCCGCACGGGCGGCGCGATGAATATCGGCATCGTCACCGCCTATAATGATATGCTGTCGGCGCATCAGCCCTATGGCCGCTACCCCGAAGCGATCAAGATCGCCGCGCGTGAGGTGGGCGCCACGGCGCAGGTCGCGGGTGGTGTCCCGGCGATGTGCGACGGCGTAACGCAGGGTCAGGCGGGCATGGACCTGTCGCTCTTTTCTCGCGACACGATCGCGCTGGCGACGGCGGTGTCGCTCAGCCATGCGATGTTCGAGGGTGCGGCGCTGCTGGGCATATGCGACAAGATCGTGCCGGGGCTGCTGATCGGCGCGCTGCGGTTCGGGCATCTGCCGACGATCCTGATCCCCGCCGGGCCGATGCCGTCGGGCCTCGCCAACAAGGAAAAGGTCCGCATCCGCCAGCTTTATGCCGAGGGGAAGGTCGGCAAGGATGAGCTGCTGGAGTCCGAAAGCGCCAGCTATCATGGCGCGGGCACCTGCACTTTCTACGGCACGGCGAACAGCAACCAGATGATGATGGAAGTGATGGGCCTGCACATGCCCTGCGCGTCCTTCGTCAATCCGGGTACAAAGTTGCGCAGCGAACTGACGCGGGCGGCGGTGCATCGGCTGGCCAGCATCGGTTGGGACGGCGATGATTACCGGCCGCTCGGCCATTGCATCGATGAGAAGGCGATCGTCAACGCCATCATCGGCCTGATGGCTACCGGCGGATCGACCAACCATGCGATCCATGTGCCAGCGATAGCGCGGGCGGCAGGGATCAGCGTCGATTGGACCGACTTTGCGGAAATTTCCGATGTCGTGCCGCTGCTGGCGCGGGTCTATCCCAACGGCGCGGGCGATGTGAATAATTTCAATGCTGCTGGCGGCATGTCCTTCGTCATCCGCGAGCTGCTGGACAACGGACTGCTGCACCGGGACATCATGACGGTCGCTCGGGCCGACCTGACCGATTATGGCAAGGAGCCGGTGCTGGAGGATGAAGCGCTGCAATGGCGCGACGTGCCGGTATCGCGCGATGACGCCATCCTGCGGCCGGTGACGAGCGCCTTCAGCCCTGATGGCGGCATGCGCCTGCTAGCGGGCAATCTGGGCCGCTGCGTCATGAAGGTGAGCGCGGTCGAGAAGGAACGCTGGACCATCGAGGCTCCGGCGGCTGTGTTCCACGATCAGGACGATGTCCTGCGCGCCTTTAAGGCGGGCGAACTGGAGCGCGACGTTGTTGTCGTCGTGCGCTTTCAGGGGCCGCGCGCGAACGGGATGCCGGAATTGCACAAGCTGACCCCGGCGCTGGGCGTATTGCAGGATCGCGGGTTCCGCGTGGCGCTGGTGACGGACGGGCGCATGTCGGGGGCTTCGGGCAAGGTGCCTGCTGCCATTCATCTGTCGCCTGAAGCGTTGGGTGGCGGGCCGATCGGCAGGCTGCGGGATGGCGACATAGTGCGGGTCTGTGCTGACAAGGGATTGATCGAGGCGCTGGTCGATACGGTTGAGTGGGACGCGCGCGAGATGCCCGTGCCGCCGCCGCCGCCCTATGACACGGGCCGCGAACTATTTGCGCTTTTCCGCCATCATAGTGATCTGGCGGAAAGCGGCGCGTCGCCGATTCTGGCTGCGATGGAAGCTGAATTATAATCCCCCACCCGTCATGCCAGCGCATTGCTGGCATCTCAGGCGAGAGGGCACGGCCCGGCCTTACGAGAACCCAGCTTGCGCTGGGATGACGCCATGATTGGAGTGGTCCTATGACCGACATCATCGCTGCCGACATTGGCGGTACAAATGCCCGCTTTGCTCGCGCCAAACTGAGCGCGCGGAACGTGCCCACATTGGGCAAGGTGCGGAAATACAAGGTTGCGGACTTTCCCAACCTGCAAGCCTGCTGGGCCGCTTTCGCGCATGATGAGGGCGGCAATCTGCCCAAGGCGGCATCGATCGCCTTTGCCACCGCGATCGGGCGCGATGTTATCAAGCTGACCAACAGCAGCTGGATGATCAGGCCCGACACGCTGGACGAGGAACTGGGCCTGAAGCAGATGCGGCTGGTCAATGATTTCGAAGCGGTAGCGCATGCCGTCGCGCGCCTGCCGGACGACAATCTGCCGCTGCTGTTCGGGCAGGACCGGCCTTTCCCCCGCGACGGCGGCGTTACGGTGGTGGGTCCGGGCACGGGCCTTGGCGTCGCGATGATCGCGTTCGACGACGGCGAGCCGCATGTGATCGCGACCGAAGGCGGACATATCGACTTCGCGCCGCTTGATACGCTGGAGGAAAAGATCCTCGCCTATCTGCGCGACAAATTCCTGCGCGTGTCTACCGAGCGGGTCGTGTCGGGGCCGGGCCTCAACAATATCTACAAGGCAATGGCGACCATCGGTCATGACCGCGTCATCCTGATGGAGGATGCCGAATTGTGGCAGGCAGCCATTGACGGCACGGACGAGTTCGCCCGGGCGGCGTTCGATCGCTTGTGCCTTTGCTATGGATCGGTCGTGGGCGACCTGGCGCTGGCGCAGGGGCCGAACGCGGTCGTGCTGGCGGGCGGACTGACGCAGCGGATGCGCGGCTTGCTGCCACAGAGCGGCTTTCATCGGCGCTTCGTCGCCAAGGGGCGGTTTGAAAGCCTGATGGCGACGGTGCCCATCCGCCTTGCCGTGCATGAAGAGATTGGACTTTACGGGGCGGCCGCCGCCTTTCGGGAGAAGAAATAATGTCGCTCAGCGTTGAACAGGTGATGGAGCTGGCGCCGGTCATCCCGGTGCTGGTGGTGGATCGGGTGGAAGACGCGCTGCCCATCGCGCAGGCTCTGGTTAAGGGCGGCCTGCCTGCGCTGGAAGTCACGCTGCGCACGCCCGCTGCGCTGGACGTGATCCGCGAGATGGCGAAGGTCGAGGGCGCGGTGGTCGGCGCTGGCACCGTGCTGAACCCGTCGCAACTGGACGCGGCAATGGAGGCAGGCGCGCGGTTCATCGTCAGCCCTGGCCTCACTGAACCGCTGGGCAAGGCGGCGATCGCGGCGCGGGTGCCGTTCCTTCCCGGAACGGCCACGGCGGGCGACATCATGCGCGGGCTGGACCTGGGCCTTACCCATTTCAAATTTTTCCCGGCGGAGACTTCGGGCGGGCTGCCCGCTTTGAAGGCGCTGGCCGCGCCCCTTCATGTCGCGCGCTTTTGCCCGACGGGCGGGATTACGGCGGAAAGCGCGCCGAAATGGCTGGCCGAACCCTTTGTGAAGTGCGTCGGCGGTAGCTGGGTCGTGCCCAAGGGGCCGGTCGATGCCGCGAAGATCGAGGCTTTGGCGCGTGAGGCTGCGGCGCTGCCGCGCTGACGTTTCGCGCTGCCGCCATTGCGCAGAGGGATTTCCCGCCCTAGATCAGCGCCATGATCCTGCGTAGGCTGCTCCCTTCCATCGCCCTTTTCCTTTCTGGCTGTGCCGGGACGCTGACGGGCTATCCTTCACTCGCCAAGCGGGCGGTGGAGAATGCGCCGGTGGGAGAAGCTCCGGCTGCTCCGGTGCCGGTTGAGGCCGAGCCGGCTTTGCGGGCGCAGGTTGACCGATTTGCGGCGCAGGCACAGGCGGGCAGTGCGGCGTTCGACAAGGCATGGCCCGGCGCGGATCGGGCAACGCGGGCTGCTGCGGGCGCGGCGGTGTCCAGCGAATCCTGGGTCGCGGCGCAGCTTGCGATCAGCGCGCTGGAGGCGGCGAGGAACGATAGCGTTTCGGCGCTCGCCAGTCTCGACACGCTTTATGTCGAGCGCAGCAATGCGCTGGCGGAGGACAAAGCCAAGGGTGGGGTGGAGCAGATCGATGCAGCGCGCAAGGTGGCGCTGGCGATCGTGGATGCGCAGAATGACCGGATCGATGCGGTTAAGGGGCGGCTGGCTCAGCCTTGAATTTTTGGGGCTACGCGAACGTTAGATTTCCGTTCGGGCTGAGCTTGTCGAAACCCTTTTCTGTTGTTCAAGAAAGTGAAGCCCTTCGACAGGCTCAGGGCGAACGGAGATGGTCGGGAGGCACCCTTTCCTTCATCCCTCCGCCTTCAACGCGCCCTTGTGCGCCTTTGCATTGTGGACATAGCGGTCAACGCCTTCGCGCATGTTGATCAGCGCTTCGTCGCTCAAATCGCGCACATATTTGGCGGGGCGGCCGGTCCAAAGCTGCCGGTGCGGGACTCTGCGGCCTGGCGCTAACAGCGCTCCGGCGGCCAGCATCGCGTCGCTTTCGATGACACAGCCGTTCATCACCACTGCGCCAAGACCAACAAAGGCGCGGTCCTTGAGTTCGCAGCCGTGGATCATCGCCATATGGCCGATCAGGACATCATCGCCGATGATCGTGGGCCAGCCATCCGGCTTGGCGGGATCGGGGCCGTCGCAGTGGATGACGCTGCCGTCCTGAATATTCGTGCGCGCGCCGATGCGGATAGCGTTGACGTCGCCGCGCACCACGCAATTATACCAGATGCTGCTATCCGGCCCGATCTCCACATCGCCGATGATGCGCGCGCCCGGCGCTATGAAAGCGCTGGGGTGGATGACCGGGGTCTTGCCGCCAAAGCTCAGGATGGTGGCGCCGGGATGATCGGCATGGGCGGCGTGCGGATGATCGGGCATGGCGTCAGGCTCCCAGCAGCCGCGCGGCGTGGAGCGCGTGATAGGTCAGAACGCCCGAGCAACCGGCGCGCTTGAACGCTAGCAGCGTTTCCAGCACCAGCGCGTCGCGATTGCCCACTCCCGCAGCGACGGCGGCTTCGATCATCGCATATTCGCCCGACACCTGATAGGCGAATACGGGCACCTCGAACCGGTCCTTCACCCGCGCGATGATGTCGAGATAGGGCAGGCCCGGCTTCACCATGACGCTGTCCGCGCCCTCCGCGAGGTCGAGTGCCACTTCGCGCAGCGCTTCCTCGCTGTTGGCCGGGTCCATCTGGTAGCTCTTCTTGTCGCCCTTCAGAAGGCCGCTGGAGCCGACCGCGTCGCGGAACGGGCCGTAAAAGGCGCTCGCATATTTGGCGGCATAGGCCATGATCTGGACATTGGCGTGGCCTTCTTCCTCCAGCGCCTCGCGGATCGCACCGACGCGGCCGTCCATCATGTCGCTGGGCGCGATGATGTCCGCGCCCGCCGCCGCCTGGTTCAGGGATTGGCCGATCAGCACGTCAATCGTGGCGTCGTTGATGACATAGCCTTGCTCGTCAAGCAGGCCGTCCTGGCCATGGGCGGTATAGGGATCGAGCGCGACGTCAGTGAGGATTCCGATGTCCGGCACTGCGTCCTTGATCGCGCGGATGGCGCGGCACATCAGGTTGTCGGGGTTAAGCGCTTCTTCCCCATCATCGCTGCGGCGATCGGCCTGCGTGTTGGGGAACAGCGCGAGACAGGGAATGCCAGCGTCGCGGGCTTCCCGCGCGCGGGCCACCATGCCATCGACCGACCAGCGCGAGACGCCCGGAAGGGACGCGATCGGTTCCTCCACCCCCTGCCCTTCCGTGACGAAGAGCGGCCAGATGAGGTCGCTCGGGTGCAGGCGATTTTCGGCGTGCAGCGCGCGGGTCCAGGCGGCGGCGCGGGTGCGGCGCAGGCGGAGCGCCGGATAAGAAGCGTGGGTCATCGGCGGGGTTTAGGCCGCCCGGACCGCCCGATCAAGGTTCCGCTGTGCCATGTCGGAGCTATGTAAGGATGCGCGCGGAACGAAAGCTCACCTTCTTGGCGAGATCCCACGATCCATCGCTGCGATAATACCAGGCCGCTAGACCCGCGATGCGGAGCGGGCGGGGACGAAACTCTGCCTTCAACTGATCAGCAAGTGCGCGAGCGAGCGATGGCTCCACCTTGTTTTGGACGGTGATGTGCAGGCGGGGACGCGCTTGATCCTGCGGGGTGAGCAAGCCGCGAAAAGCTTCGGCCAGTTCGTCCCGAATGGCGAGCAGGCCGTCACTATTAAGGCCGAACGCGACGCCCCGGCCGAGTAACATGACGCCGGTTATCATCGCGAGCGGCGACGGCGCGGCGCACAACCGCTTCATCCGGTCGCTCAGTTCAGGCAGCAGCGTCGGCGGCAGATGATGGAACAGCGAAATATGCGCGGGCACCTTGTTGCGTTCCGGCGGGAAATGGGCGCGGCGGAGGCCATCCGCCCAGGCGAAATCCTCCGCTCCCATAAGCGCCGTCAATAGGATCGGCGCGGTGCCCGTGCCTTCAGTCAGCCGGATGTTCCTTTAGCCATTGCAGCACCGGTTCCGGGCTCGTCTGGCCATAGGGATCGTCATCCTCTCCGATATCGTTGATGCCAGGCTCCTCGAACCATGCGACCACCTGGCCGTCATCGACCACCATGGCGTAGCGCCAGCTCCGGTCACCAAAGCCCAGATGATCCTTCTTCACCAGCATGCCCATACGGCGCGTGAAGTCGCCCGATCCGTCGGGCAGCAGCTTCACATTCTTGATGCCGAGATGCTTGCCCCACTGGTACATGACAAAGGAGTCATTGACCGAAATGCAGTAGACGTCATCCACTCCCAGCGCCCTGAAATCGTCGTAGAAGCGTTCAAAAGCAGGGCATTGTTCGGTCGAACAGGTCGGGGTGAAGGCACCCGGCAGCGAAAATACGACCACCCGCTTACCCTTGAACAGGTCGCCCGTCTGGACATCCTGCCAGCGGAAAGGATTGGGGCCGCCAACGCTTTCGTCGCGCACGCGGGTCTTCAGCGTTACATCAGGTATGGAACGTCCGAGCATTTCATCATCTCCCGGTCAGCATGCTTTCACGCAGTGAAACGCATCTATATGATGGTCGGCTACGTGGGCAAAGGCTTCAGGGAGGGGAAACTCATATGAGCACGTCACGATCCTTCAAATTCATCGCAATCGGCCTGCTGATCTGGAATTTGATCGGCGTGGCGGCCTTTGCCATGCAATATGGCGCTGATCTGGTGGCGCTGGCGAAAAGCGATCCCTACACCGCTCGCATCTTTACAGAGATGCCGGATTGGGCTTGGGCGGCCTATGCTGTTGCGGTGGGCGCAGGGACGGCTGGAGCCATGCTATTGTTGCTGCGGAAGGCGGCGGCAGTGGCGTTGTTCGCGCTGTCGATGGTCGCTGTCGTGGTGCAGTTTGGCTACAGCTTTTTGGGCACCGATTTGTGGGCGGTGAAGGGCGCACCGGCGGCGGTGTTTCCGGCGGCGATATTCGCCATTGCGGTTGGGCAGTGGCTTTATGCGATGCGGTTGAGGGCGACGGGTGTGCTGCGGTGAACTGGGCAGAGTAGGCGCTATTTCGGCCCCACCATCGTTCCGCGGCGGTCGTTCAGTCGCTTCATCCTTCCGTCATGCCAGCGGAGGCTGGCATCTCTCTCGATTGCTCTCGCCCTAGCCGGGGAGATCAGAGCGTTCGCTGGGATGACGAAAGAAATCGTTAGCGTTGCTCAAAGCTCTCCGCGCGCCCGACGGATTTCGAACCATTTGCGGACATTCTCATTATGCTGCTGGAGCGTGTCGGCAAAGATATGGCCGCCCTTTCCGTCAGCGACGAAATAGAGCGCCTTTGTTTCGGCGGGATGCAGCACGGCCAGGATCGACAGCTTGCCGGGATTGGCGATCGGCCCCTTGGGCAGGCCTGTCATCGCGTAGGTGTTATAGTCGTTAACCGCAGCGATCTCCGACTTCTTGATCCGGCGGCCGAGCGGCTTGCCCTTGGTGATCGGGTAGATGATGGTCGGGTCGGCCTGAAGCATCATCCCGGCTTTCAGGCGGTTGCCATAGACGCCCGCGACGGTAGGTCGTTCCGACGGAATAGCCGTCTCCTTTTCAACGATGCTGGCAAGGATGAGCGCCTCCTTGGGCGATTTCGCCACGCTGTTGGGCGCGCGTTCGGCCCATAGCTTGGCGAGAGTGCGCGTCATCGCGTCCTGCATGCGTTTGAGCACGGCGACGCGGCTTTCGCCCTTGTCGAACGCATAGCTGTCGGGAAGCACGCTGCCCTCGGCGGGGACCGAGACATCCCCGGTCAACTCGTCATTCGCCATCAGCCGTTCATGCACCATGATGGAAGGCATGCCCTCCGGAATGGTGACGAGGCGGGTCAACGTCTTGCCGCCTTGAAGGATCGAGAAAATGTCGGCGTTGCTGGCGCCCTTGGGGATCAGGAATTCGCCCGCCTTGATCGACTTTCCACGCCCGAACACCTTGGTCCGGGTGAGGAATGCGTCGGCGGAGCGCACCGCGCCCGCCTGTTTCAGAAGGACTGCGGCGTCCGCTACGGTCGCCCCATCAGGCACGA
Source organism: Sphingobium sp. TomMM7A (assembly GCF_055397305.1). Taxonomy (NCBI): domain Bacteria; kingdom Pseudomonadati; phylum Pseudomonadota; class Alphaproteobacteria; order Sphingomonadales; family Sphingobiaceae; genus Sphingobium; species Sphingobium sp. TomMM7A. The sequence continues at coordinate 1,150,440 of NZ_AP027311.1, forward strand.
TGACAGTGACGTCGCGCGGCGCAGGCCCCGCTTCAGTCCAGCCATAAACGAAGCGGAATGCCACGAAGGCGGCGACGGCCAGGCCGATCGCAAGGATAACCAGCCCGAACCGCCGCATGGCTCTATCCTCAGATCGCCTTCATGATGAGCGACGCATTGGTGCCGCCGAAGCCGAAGCTGTTGTTGAGGACGGCGCGCACCTTCCGCTCCTTGGCCACGTGCGGGACAAGATCGACGCCCGCGCAGCTTTCGCTCGGCTCATCAAGGTTGAGCGTGGGCGGTACGATCTGGTCGCGCATGGCGAGGATACAGAAGATGCTTTCCACCGCGCCCGCACCACCCAGAAGGTGACCGATCGCCGACTTGGTGCTGCTCATCGACATGGTCGAGATATTGTCACCGAACAGCCGCTTGACCGCGCCCAGCTCCAGCTCGTCGCCCAGCGGGGTCGAAGTGCCGTGCGCGTTCACATAGTCGATGTCCGCGAGGCTGAGGCCCGACTTCCTGAGCGCCATTTCCATCGAACGGTAGCCACCGCTACCCTCTGGATGCGGCGCCGTGACGTGATAGGCGTCGCCGGACAGGCCATAACCGATGACCTCGGCATAGATGTGAGCGCCGCGCTTCTTGGCATGCTCATATTCTTCGAGCACAACCACGCCCGCGCCTTCGCCCATGACGAAGCCGTCGCGGTTGACGTCATAAGGGCGGCTCGCCTTTTCCGGCGTATCGTTGAACGCGGTCGAAAGAGCGCGCGCCTGGGCGAAACCGGCAATGCCGATCGGGCAGATCGCGCTTTCCGCGCCGCCCGCCAGCATGACGTCGGCGTCGTCCATCGCGATCATGCGCGCGGCGTCGCCAATCGAATGCGCGCCGGTCGAGCAGGCAGTGACCACCGCATGGTTGGGACCCATGAGGCCATATTTGATCGAGACCTGACCGGAAATCAGGTTGATGAGGCGGCCGTGGACGAAGTGGGGGGAAACCCGGCTCGGCCCCTTGTTGGCCAGCACCAGCGATTCGCTTTCGATGCCCGGCAGGCCACCGATCCCCGACCCGATCGAGCAACCGGCGCGCAGACGCTCTTCCTCGCTCATATTGTCGAGGCCCGCATCGCGCAGCGCCTGGCTGGCGGCGGAAATGCCATAGACGATGAAAGGATCGACCTGCCGCTGGATCTTGTGATCGACATCCAGGCTCGGATCATAGCCATATTCATGGTCCGCGGGCTTCACTTCGCAGGCGATGCGGCACTTATATTCGCTGGCGTCAAAGCGCGCGATCGTCGCGGCGCCGGACTTCGAAGCAAGGATGTTCTTCCAGGTAGTTTCGACATTCCCGCCAAGCGGGCTCACCATGCCGAGGCCGGTTACGACAACGCGACGCATATATCTGCTCCGAAAATCTTCATAGGTTTGGGCCGCTCCTTAGCTGCTTCGAGAGCGCTTGTGAACGGTGCACCAGATACGAAAAGGCTCCCCAAGACCGGATTCGCCGGACAGGAGGAGCCATTTCCTTCAAAAGACGCAGGCAGCCGACCCCCGGTCAGCCGCACAACATTCTTACTGCTTGCTGTCGATATAATCGATCGCGTCCTTGACGGTGCCGATCTTCTCAGCTGCGTCGTCGGGGATTTCCACGCCGAATTCTTCTTCGAACGCCATCACCAGCTCAACGATGTCGAGGCTGTCTGCGCCCAGATCATCGATGAAGCTTGCATCCTCGGTCACCTTTTCGGCTTCGACGCCCAGATGTTCGACGACGATTTTCTTAACGCGATCCGCGGTCTCACTCATGAGTGGTCCTTTTTACTGGGTATCGTTGAGGTTGTGAATATTTGTTAAGGCATGCCCTAGAGGCAAGCCCCGACGGAGGCAAGAGGCAAGAAAAGATCGAAACGCATGATTCCCGCCCTTCCATGCGCCTGAATGGCACAAGGCCGTCCAATTGCGATGGATGAGTGGCCGCTTTCTGCCTCTTTCAAGGTTCAGATCATCGCCATGCCGCCATTAACATGCAGGGTCTGGCCAGTGACGTAGCCTGCCTCACGGCTGGCGAGATAGACAACCGCAGCACCGATATCCTCGCCTGTGCCGAGGTCGCCTGCGGGAATCTTCTGAAGGATGGCGCCCTTCTGCGCATCATTGAGCGCGTCGGTCATTGCCGAGCGGATGAAGCCGGGCGCGACGCAGTTGACGGTGATGCCCCGGCTCGCCAGTTCCTGGCCCAGCGACTTGGACATGCCGATGATGCCCGCCTTTGACGCGGCATAATTGGCCTGACCGGGATTGCCGGTGACGCCGACGATCGAGGTGATCGAGATGATGCGGCCGAAGCGCGCCTTCATCATCGGCTTGGCAGCGGCACGGGCAAGGCGGAAGGCGGCTTCCAGATTGACCGAGATGACGTCCGACCACTCATCATCCTTCATCCGCATGATGAGGTTGTCGCGGGTAATGCCGGCATTGTTGACGAGAATGTCGATCTTGCCGCCGAGCGCTTCCACGGCCTGAGCCACGAGGCCGTCGACTGCTGCGGGATCGGACAGGTTGCAGACCAGCGTCTTGTGATCGCCGCCCAACTCAGCAGCGAAAGCCTTGAGCTTTTCCTCATTGCTGCCCGAAAGCGCGAGCGTCGCACCCTGCGCCGCGAGCGACCGGGCGATCGCTGAACCGATGCCACCCGAAGCGCCAGTCACCAGCGCGGTCATGCCTGTCAGATCGAACATAGCTTTTTATCCTTATCTTAGAGAGCGGCGAGGGTGGCTTCGATGTCGTCCATGGTGACGACGCTGCGGACAGTGGCATCGGGGGCGATGCGCTTGACCATGGGGCCGAGCACCTTGCCGCCCAGTTCGACGAACTCGGTCACGCCCGCGTCCCACATGGCGGCGACGGATTCGCGCCAGCGGACGCGGCCGGTTACCTGTTCGACCAGGCGGCGCTTGATCTCGTCGGGGTCTGCGATCGGTGCGGCGAGGACGTTGGCATAGACGGGGAGCAGCGGGGTGTTGATGGGGGCCTTAGCCAGTGCCTCGTCCATCGCTTCCGCAGCGGGCTGCATCAACGGGCAATGGAAGGGCGCCGAAACGGGGAGCAGCACGCCGCGCTTGATGCCATGGTCCTTCACCAGAGCAACGGCGCGCTCGATTGCGCCGCGATGGCCGGAAATCACCACCTGGCTCGGATCATTGTCGTTTGCGACGGTGCAGACTTCGCCTTCCGCCGCCGCGTCCGCCAGTGCCTGCGCCTTTTCGATGTCGGCGCCAAGCAGGGCCGCCATCGCGCCCTCCCCCACCGGGACGGCCGCCTGCATCGCTTGGCCGCGCAGCTTTAGAAGGCGCGAGGTCGTGCCGATGTCGAAGGCTTCCACGGCGCACAGAGCGCTATATTCGCCAAGGCTGTGTCCGGCGACGAAATCGCCCTTTTCCGCCAGCGAGAAGCCGCCCTCGCGCTGCATCACCCGCAACGTCGCCAACGCATTGGCCATGATCGCGGGCTGCGCATTTTCGGTGAGGGTGAGGTCACTTTCGGGGCCTTCCACCATGATGCGGAACAAATGTTGCGACAGGGCGTCATCGACCTCCTGAAACAGTTCCTTCGCGGCCGGGCTCGCTTCGGCCAAAGCCTTACCCATACCAACCGACTGGCTACCCTGCCCCGGAAACAGAAATGCCCTCATCATTCACCTTCTGACGCAAGGACGCCTGCAAAAGCGCCGTTTTTCAACATCGTTACACTTTGAGACACAAATGCCGTTGAGACATCAGGTCCCTTTCGGCAGTTTCCCTGACTGGACCGCCTCAACCCCCAAGGTGGCGTCCCTTTAACGACGACGGAGTGCAAGGAAAAGGTGCGATATCGCATTGGCTGGATCAGCGGGACGGCTTTGACGCTCTCGGCTTGCGCGGCAGGGCCTGACTATCGGGCGCCGCAACCGGCTGCATTGGGTGTGCCGGGCAGCTACTACACCGATCCTGTGAGCGGCGCTCTGAGCGAGGCGGATCTGGCAAGCTGGTGGACCCGGCTGAACGATCCGGTGCTGACAGGGCTGATAAATCAGGCGGTGGCCAGCAACCTGGACATCGTGCAGGCGCAGGCGCGGTTGCGGCAGGCACGGGAGTCGCTGGCGCAGGCGCGGGCGGCTTTCCTGCCGCAGGTCAACGCGTCGGGTTCTGGCGGACGGAATTATTCCAATCGTAGCGGCAGCACGCGCGTCATCGACGGCAATGTCGTATCCACCGGATCGGATAAATGGAGCAGCAGCTATTCGCTGGGTGCGAATGCGAGCTGGCAGATCGACCTGTTCGGGGAGTTGGCCCGGTCGGCTGAGGCTGCGCGCGCGGATCTGGCCGCGTCCGGCTATGACCTTGCCAATGTGCGACTGACCATCATAGCCGAACTGGTGACCAACTATATTCAGGCACGGCAGGCGCAGGAGCAGTTGCGCATCGCCCGCGAAACCCAAGCCATTCAGCAGGATAACTACAACATCGCCAACTGGCGGCTTCAGGCTGGGCTGGTTTCATCACTCGATGAGCAGCAGGCCCGCGCCCAGCTTGCCCAGACGAACACGGCGATCCCGCAGCTGGAGGCGAGCCTGCGCGGCAGCCTGAATCGCATTGCCGTGCTGACCGGGCAAGCGCCTGGTGAAGCGACGCGCGTGCTGGAAGCCCCTGCCCCGATCCCGGTTGCTTCTACCATGATCGCTACCGGCATTCCCGCCGATACGCTGCGCCAGCGGCCCGACGTCCGCGCGGCTGAGAGGAATTTGGCGGCGGCGACAGCGCGGATCGGCGTGGCGCAGGCGCAGCTTTACCCGTCATTGGGGATCAGCGGCAATATCGGCTCCAACGCAACCAGCATCAAAAGCCTGTTCGACATCATCACCGGCGGCGTCTTTGCCAATGTCGCGCAGGTCATCTTTGATGGGGGACGGCTAGCGTCCCAGGTCCGATCGCAAGGGGCCGCTACGGACGCTGCTTTCGCCGCCTATAAGCAGAGCGTGCTGACCGCGCTTGAGGATGTCGAAAATGCCATGGCGTCCCTGAACAGCGCCCGCCAACGCAAGGCCGAGCTCGCCACCGCCTTCGATGCGTCGAACAATGCCGCCCTTCTAGCGCGCAGCCAGTATCAATCTGGGCTGATCGATTTTCAGACGCTTTCCAACACCGAAACGACGCTGTTGAACGCGCGCAACAGCCTTGCGGCTGCGCAAGCCGATGAGGTCCTTGCCATCGCCCAGCTTTATAATGCGCTGGGTGGCGGCTGGCAGAATATGGACAACCGCCCCAATGAGTAAAGATGTGAGCACGGACAAGGATCTCGACGAATTTCTCGGCGCGCGTCCCGAAAAACCCTGGCGCAAATGGGTGGTTCGGGGCGTGGTGGCGCTGGCGCTGCTGATCCTTATCCTGCTGCTTGCCCGCTGTTTTTCAGGCGAGGACAAGCCGAACTTCGCCACGCGGGAGGTGCGGCGCGGCGACTTGACGGTGACGGTGTCGGCCACCGGCAATTTGAAGCCAATCAATCAGGTGGATGTGGGCTCTGAACAATCGGGCAAGATCACGCGCGTCTATGTCGATGTGAATGATCGCGTGACGAAGGGGCAGCGGCTGGCTGAACTCGATACGCGGCGTCTAGTGGATTCGGTCACCCAGAACCGGGCGCAGGTGGCGGCGTCGCAAGCCAGCGTAAGTCAGGCGCAGGCGCAGGTTGCGCTCGCCAAGGCGACGCTCGACCGGCAATTGAACGTCTTCCGCCTGTCGGGTGGGCGTGTGCCTGCCAAGACGGAGTTGGATGCGGCTCGTGCTGATTATCAGTCCGCCTTAGGCAATTTGCGCGCGCAGCAGGCCCAGGTCAGTGTGTCACGGGCCCAGCTTGCGACGGCGCAGACCAATCTTTCCATCGCGCAGATCGTGTCGCCGGTGACCGGCGTCGTCCTGTCCCGCGCCATTGAACCCGGTCAGACGGTGGCCGCGTCCTTCAATGCCCCTGTGCTGTTCACCATCGCCGAGGACCTGACCAAGATGGAGGTCGAAGTCGCGGTCGACGAAGCCGATGTCGGTCAGGTGAAGGAAGGGCAGGCGGCGACTTTCGCCGTCGATGCCTTTCCCGGAAAGAGCTTTCCCGCTCGGGTGACGCGGGTCAATGTCGGCTCCAACGCTTCGAGCAGTTCGTCATCCTCCTCATCGGGAAGCAGCACAACGGCCAGCACGGCTGGAACGGTGGTGGCATACACGGCGGTGCTAGGCGTCGATAACAAGGATGAGACGCTGCGCCCCGGCATGACGGCGACAGCCGACGTGGTGACGCAGCAGCTGAGCAACGTCCTGCTGGTTCCCAACGCCGCATTACGGTTCAAGCCGAGCACGGGCGCCGGTCAGGGTGGCGGCATCACCAGCCAAATCGTGCCTAGCTCTCGCCGCTTCCGCCGTGGCGGCGCCAACCGGCAGGTCAGCTTCGGCATCGGCAGTAGCCAGACCGTTTATGTCGTGGGAGAGGACGGGAATCCCAAGGCCGTGCAAGTGACCGTCGGCGCCAGCGACGGCGCGCGTACGGCGATCACCGGCGGCGCGTTAAAGCTGGGGATGCGGGTCATCACGGGCCAGTTGGCGGCAGGGCAGGAACCGCCTTCGGAGGACACGAACGGTGGCGGCCAGCGGCGTGATCGTTCTGGCGGCGGCGAACAGCGCGGCACCGGACGGCAGAGCGGAACCTGACACGGTGGCTGATCCGATCATTTCCCTGCGCGGCGTGACCAAGATATATGGTTCGGGCGCCACCGCCTTTCAGGCGCTAAAGGGTATCGACCTGGACGTTGAGGAAGGGGATTTCGTGGCGGTCATGGGGCCTTCGGGTTCGGGCAAGTCCACAGCGATGAACATTATCGGCTGCCTCGATGTACCCAGCAGCGGCGAGTTCCTGTTTAAGGGACGCCATGTCGAAACGCTGGACCGCGACCAGCGGGCGTTGCTTCGCCGCCGCTATCTGGGCTTCGTGTTTCAGGGCTTCAACCTCTTGTCCCGGACGAGCGCGCTTGAGAATGTCGAACTGCCGCTCCTGTATCGAGGCGAGGACAAGAAGAGCCGCTATGACGCGGGGATGGGGGCGCTCGACAAGGTGGGATTAAAAGAATGGTGGGACCACACGCCCGCTGAACTGTCTGGCGGCCAACAGCAGCGCGTCGCCATTGCGCGGGCAATCGTGACGCAGCCTGCCGTGCTGCTGGCCGACGAGCCTACGGGCAATTTGGATTCAGAACGATCGATAGAGATTATGGAACTGCTGGCCGACCTCAACCGGAATAGCGGCATTACCGTGATAATGGTCACGCATGAACCCGACATGGCCGCCTATGCCCGCACGATCGTGCATTTCAAGGACGGGCTGGTGGAGCGGATCGATACGGGGGTGACGGCGTGAGCATGTTCTCCTTCAAACCTTCGCCCCTCCGGGGAGAAGGATACGGAGCCTTGGCGACGAAGGCGCCTAGGCGCAGTTGGATGAGGGGGGATCGCGCGTCCCCTCCCCCTCTCCAAGTCCGCCTAGCTGCTGAAGCAGCAAGGCTCCCTATCCTCTCCCCTGAAGGGGAGAGGAGAATGGGATGCTAGGCACGACCGTCACCCTGGCGTTCCGGGCGATCAACCGGCACAAGCTGCGCAGCTTCCTGACGACGCTGGGGATCATCATCGGCGTGGCGGCGGTGGTCACCATGGTGACGCTGGGCAATGGCGCGACGGCGGCGGTGCGGGAGCAGATCAGTTCGCTCGGCGCCAATGTGTTGCAGCTGCGCCCCGGCCAAGGCTTTGGCCGGGGCGGCGGTGGACCTAGACCGCCAGACTTCAAGCCAGCCGATCTGACCGCGATCGAGAATCAGCTGACGGGCGTTCGCGCCGTCGCGCCGCTGGTGCAGTCGAGCGGCACCGCCATCTATGAGGGCAGCAACTGGTCGACCACCGTCTATGGCACGACCGCTTCCTATTTCGAGGTGCAGAGCTGGAAGGTTGACGCGGGCCGCCTCTTCATGCCGGAGGAGGAAGAGGCTGGCAAAGCCGTCTGCATCATCGGCAATACGGTACGCACCAACCTGTTTCAGGGAAGCGATCCCACAGGCAAGCGTCTGCGCATCAAGGGCGTATCCTGTCAGGTCATCGGCGCTTTAGCGACACGCGGCCAAGGGGGCTTTGGCGATCAGGACGATGTCGTCGTCATGCCGATCAAGTTCGTGCAGCGCCGCTTCACCGGCGACCGCGACATCAGCCAGATCATGATCGCGGTGGACGACGCTTATGACACCTCCACGGTGCAGGCCAGCCTGGAAGGACTGATGCGCGAACGGCGCAAGGTGAAGCCGGGGGCGGAGGATAATTTCAACGTCTTCGACACCAAGCAGATCAGCGACACGCTGACCGGGACCACCACCATCCTCACCCAGATCGTAGCGGCGGTCGCAGCCATTTCCCTGCTAGTGGGCGGGATCGGCATCATGAACATCATGCTGGTTTCGGTGACCGAGCGCACCCGCGAGATCGGCATCCGCCTGGCCATCGGCGCTGTCGCGCGGGAAGTGTTGATGCAGTTCCTGGTGGAAGCGATCGTTCTATCCTGCCTGGGCGGGCTGATCGGCCTGATCCTCGCGCTAATCGCGTCGATTGCCATCGCCCCGCTGATGCAGGTGCCTTTCATTTTCGATGTGAAGGTGAACATGATCGCCTTCCTCTTTTCGGCGGCAATCGGGGTGGTGTTCGGCTATTTTCCGGCGCGACGGGCAGCGGCACTCAATCCCATCGATGCCCTGCGGCACGAATAGGCTCTGTTACAATTTCAGACAGTTGAACCGTCTCATCGGCACAAGCTTGCGACAAGTGCGGCCTAAATCTGTCTTCAACGCCGAAGCAAAGGCGCGACAGATTAAGAGCAAAGGAGCAAGTGAGATGATCAAGAAACTGCTGATGACGCTGGCCGCAACGACGATGGTGGCAAGCCCCATGGTCGCCGCGCAGGCGCAGGCCGCGCCGCATCGCGAAATGACCCGCGTCGTCCATCAAGGCCCGCATGGCCGCACCGTAGTCAAGCATAGGGTGGTCAAGCACAAGACGGTCGTGCGCAAGAACGACTATCGCCGCTGGGGCAAGGGTCAGCGCTTCGACCGCCGCTATGCCCGCGATTATCGCGTTATCAACGATTATCGCGACTATCGCCTGAACGCCCCGCCGCGCGGTTATCACTGGGTCCGTTCCGGCAATGATGCGGTACTGGTCGCGATCACCAGCGGGATCATCGGCGCGGTTATAGGCAGCGCAATCCGTTAAGGCTTCGCTCGACCGAGCGGCCAGTAAGCGCCCCGGGGACCTCTCTCCCTCCGGGGCGCTTCATGATCTATATCAAACATAATGTTTAAACCGTTGAGGATTAAAAACGCTTGGCAAGGGGCTCGATATTTTCCGGGAAGCAACATGTCCTTGTATCAGATCATGTATATCAGCAGCGCGACAGGCGCCGTCTCACCCAGCCAGTGCGCGACGATCGCGCTGGCTGCTTCGCGCAGGAACAGTGGCGAAGACGTGACCGGATTGCTGCTCTACAATGGCAAGCGCTTTCTCCAGGTGCTCGAAGGGCCAAAGGACAATGTCGAGCGGATCTATAACCGGATCGGCCTCGATGACCGCCACCGGGGGCTCGTGATGCTGCGCAAGCAGGAGATCGATGCCCGTGAGTTCGGTGAATGGGGCATGGCCTATGACGACCCCTTCCGTCCTTCCGAGCCTTTGAAGCACAAGGTCGCCGCGTTGCTCGACCGGGCGGGAGCCTCCACGCGGGCGCATTTCATCGGCACGGCCGAGATGCACCGCAACTGAGAAGTCTTCCTTGCCAACCCGGCGCATTTCCGCCATAGGCGCCGCTTCGCGTGGGCCGGGGTGACTCGGATCCTGTGCGAAAAATGCTTGAGACGACAGCCGGAGGGGCGTTCCACATGGGGTGGGCGTCAGCGATCGGCCAACAGATGAGGCAATACCCATGGCTCTTTACGAGCATGTGTTCCTTGCGCGCCAGGATCTGGCACAGGCGCAGGTGGACGCACTGGCGGAAACCGCCACCAAGATCGTCGAGGATAATGCTGGCAAGGTGACCAAGGTGGAAACCTGGGGCCTGCGCAGCCTCGCCTACAAGATCGCCAAGAACCGCAAGGCTCACTATGTGATGCTGAACATCGACGCCCCCGCTGGTGTCGTCGCGGAACTGGAGCGCCAGACGCAGATCAACGAAGACATCATCCGCTACATGACCGTCAAGGTCGATGAGCTGGAAGCTGGCCCGTCGGTCATGATGCGCAAGCAGGAGCGTTCCGAACGTGGTGATCGCGGCCCGCGCGGCGATCGTGGCGATCGTGGCCCCCGCGAAGATCGTGGCCCGCGCCGCGACCGCGAAGAAGCCCCGGCTGGCGAATAAGGAGATCTGAACAATGGCACGCCCGTTTTTCCGCCGCCGCAAGAGCTGCCCCTTCGCCGCCAAGGATGCGCCGAAGATCGATTACAAGGACGTCCGTCTGCTGCAGGGCTTCGTGTCCGAGCGCGGCAAGATCGTCCCCAGCCGCATCACTGCGGTGTCCGCCAAGAAGCAGCGTGAGCTGGCCCAGGCCATCAAGCGCGCCCGTCACCTGGGCCTGCTGCCCTACATCGTGAAGTGAGGGAGTAAGACTCATGGAAATCATTCTCCTCGAACGGATCGAGAAGCTGGGCGCCATCGGTGACGTCGTCACCGTGAAGGACGGTTACGCTCGTAACTTCCTGCTGCCCAACAAGAAGGCGCTGCGCTCCAACAACGCCAACAAGAAGGTCTTCGAAGCCAACCGCGCGAAGATCGAAGCCGACAACGCCGCCCGCCGTGGCGACGCTGAAAAGGCTGCCGAGGGCGTCAACGGCAAGCAGATCGTCCTGATCCGCCAGTCGTCGAACGCCGGCCACCTCTACGGCTCGGTCGCAGTTCGCGACGTCGTGGAAGCGCTGCAGGCTGACGGTGTCACCAACGTCACCAAGGCGATGGTCGTGCTGGAACGCCCGATCAAGACGCTCGGCGTGTTCGACGTCAAGGTTGCGCTGCACCCCGAAGTCGCCGTCACCATTCAGGTGAACGTCGCTCGCTCGCCGGAAGAAGCTGATCTGCAGGCGCAGGGCGTCGACGTGATGGCCGACCTGTTCGAAAAGGACGAGGCTGGCTTCACCGAAGATTATGATCCGAACGCGGAACCCGGCGAAATCGCCGTGGAAGCGGAAGAAGCTCCGGCTGAAGAAGCCTGAGTTTCCACAACGGACCAAAAAAGAAAGCCGCCCCTAACCGGGCGGCTTTTTTGTTGGTTGGTTAGCGGATTGCTGAATGTTGCGATCCTGCTGGAACTGGGTCATTATTTACATAGGAAAGCCGCTAGGAAGCCAGATTGTCGAAGCGGTTTCCTGTCCAAAAGACAGAGCCCTTCGCCAAGCCTAAGCGAACGGACGGGTCGGAGTAAAATTCGGCCCAGGCGCCCGCCCGATAGCGCTTCAATAATCGATGCGGATCTGCACCTGCGAGACATCGACGCCTGCGTGTTTCGCGACTTCCCGCTTCGCTGAGTCGATGACATCATGAAGCTGCTGACCCAGACGGGCATTGCTCGCCCCTGCGGGACCCTGGGACGGCGCGACCGCCTCACCCACAAGCAACTGCTGCTCGGTCAGGCCGAATGCCTGGGCGAGGGCGATCAGGCTCCTGCGCCGGGGCATGGTCTTGCCCACTTCCCACGCCCAGAGCGAGGGCTTGCTGAAACCCGTCAACCTGGAAAGCGCTTCCCGGCTGAGGCCGCGTTCGCGGCGCAACCGGCGCAGACGCGCAGGAAACATTTCAGGGCTTTGCGCATCGGCGGCATGGTCGATCGGCCTGCCATTGCTGCGCACCGTGCTGCGAAGCCGGGTCGCGCTGACAGCGGCTTGGGGGAGCGCCTCATCGAAACGGCATCCAAATAACGGTTCATCCTGCCACACGACGCGGGCGGAGACGGAACCCGCTTCGGGCAGGGACAAAAGCACGTCTTGGCCAAGCTGCAGTTTTGAGCTCGTTTCAATCAGCATCCCCGCCGTGGAGATATCGTGAACCACGACGTCGGCCGATCCCTCGCCCAGTGCTTCGGCCACCTCAAGGCGAATGGGCCAACGAATATCGGCGCGCTTGTCGCCGGGCTCGGGGGATTGCTCCATGATCGGATCGATAGCCATGCTATGATACTCGCATTTAACGGGTTTACAGTAAGTTAATGCCTGAAGCGGGTTGGACCGATCCGAGCCACTCTTCCCCGCCCCCAATTCTGTTCAGCCGTCATTCCGTACCCGGATGAAAATAACAGCCCCCTTTCCTCCTTACCCTATCCTGCTCTATGGCGAAGGCCATATTTCCGAAGGGGACCGACAACTTGATCCTAGACCTTGCCGCCGCGGCTTCGGGCGCCATTCGTTTCGATCAGCTGGGGCTAAGCCCGGTCGCGCTCGACCTCGGCTTCTTCACGCTCAAATGGTACAGCCTCGCCTATCTGGCGGGCATATTGATCGGCTACTGGTATCTGCTGAAACTCATCGCCCAGCCGGGTTCTCCCATGGCGCGGCGGCATGCCGATGACATGATCTTCTATGCAACGCTCGGCATCATCATCGGCGGGCGGCTCGCCTATGTCTTCTTCTACCAGCCCGAAATCCTGCGCAATCCGCTGGACATCTTCAAACTGTGGAACGGCGGCATGTCCTTCCATGGCGGGGCGGCTGGCGTGTCGCTGGGCATCCTCTACATGGCGCGGAAGGAAAAGCTGTCCTGGCTACGTATCCATGATTTCGTCGCTTGCTGCGTGCCCTTCGGACTGCTTTTCGGCCGCCTCGCTAACTTCGTGAATGGCGAACTGTGGGGCAAGGAAACGGACGTGCCGTGGGCCATCATCTTCCCGACCGGCGGCCCCTTCCCTCGCCATCCGAGCCAGCTTTACGAAGCCTTTTTCGAAGGTATCGTGCTGTTCCTCATCCTCGCCTTCGCCTTCTGGAAGACGCGCGCCCGCTACAAGCCGGGAATGCTGGTGGGGATTTTCCTGCTGGGCTACGGCATATTCCGTTTCGGCGTGGAATATTTCCGCGAAGCTGACGCGCAGTTGATGGAATTTGCCGCGCGAACCGGCCTTCACATGGGCCAGTGGTTGTGCGTTCCGATGATCCTCGGCGGCCTATACCTGATAGCAACCGCAAAGGGCCGCCGCGTTCGCGTGGAGCCAATCGCGGGGAGCGCGAGTGTCAGCTGAACCGCTGACCCTCGCCCAGCGTCTGGCTCGGCAGATTGACGCCGGGGGGCCAATCTCGGTCGCACACTATATGGCCGAGGCGAACCAGCATTATTATGGCACGCGCGATCCTCTGGGAGCGGCAGGCGATTTCACCACCGCGCCGGAGATCAGCCAGATGTTCGGCGAACTGGTCGGCCTGTGCCTGGCAGACCTGTGGATGCGATCGGGTAGCCGTCCGAACGCGCTTTATGTTGAGCTTGGTCCGGGGCGCGGCACCCTCGCGTCCGATGCGCTGCGCGCCATGGGCAATGCGGGATTAACGCCCCAACCCCATTTCGTGGAAACCAGCCCGACCCTGCGCGAGCGGCAACGCGCGCTCGTCCCGAACGTCTTTCATCATGACAGCGTCGCCGCCTTGCCGGACAATGCGCCGCTGCTGGTCGTCGCGAACGAGTTTTTCGACGCCCTGCCCGTCCGCCAGATCATCCGTTCGGGTGACGAATGGCGCGAGCGGGTGGTCATCTGCCCTGATGAGGCCGACTCGAACCGTTTCGAGGCCGGGCCGGGCTATCGGCGGGTCGAATCGGGCATTCCCACCATCGCCGCAGACGCTCCGGACGGAGCGATCATCGAAATACCGCTGGCTGGGACCGCCATCGCGCTGGAACTGGCGCAGCGGATCGCTCGGCAAGGCGGCGCCGCGATCATCATCGACTATGGCTATGAAGGTCCAGCGATCGGCGACACTTTGCAGGCCGTGCGCGAACACCAGTTTGCGGACCCTTTCCGGGAACCGGGCGAAAGCGATCTTACGACCCATGTCGATTTCACCATGATAGGCAATATGGCGCGGCAGGCGGGTCTGCGAGTGCTGGGGCCGGTGAACCAGGGCGAGTTGCTGCGAAAGCTAGGCATTGATGCGCGGGCTGATCAGCTGGCCCGCACATCTCCCGCGCGGGCGACGGAGGTGGAGGCTGCGCGACTGCGACTGACTGCCGAGGACGCCATGGGGACGCTGTTCAAGGCGATGGCCTGGGTGCATCCGGATTGGGCGGAACCGGCGGGATTTGAGAGGTAGACCAGTCTCTCGCCGTCGCTCGAAACCAACGGAGGCGGGAAAACTACGCTTCCTCAATCTTCCTGATGATAACGGCTCAACCGGCGAATGAAGCCGATAAGGCCGGTCTGGCGGCTGCGCTTCATGCGCTCTGCATGAAGGATTGTCTGAACCCGCCTGAAGCAATCCTCCGCATCGACATTGCAGAGAACATAATCATAGCCGTCCCAATGCGCGATTTCATTGGCGGCGCGGGACATGCGGCCTTCAATCACTTCCTCGCTGTCAGTCGCACGGCCACGCAGGCGGCGTTCCAGCTCTTCCATCGAGGGAGGCAGGATGAACACGCGCACGACATCGCCCCCGGCGATCTGATGCAGCTGCTGAGCGCCCTGCCAGTCGATGTCGAAAAGTACGTCGCGGCCGCTCTTCAACATGGCCTCGACAGGCGCGCGCGGCGTGCCGTAGCGCTGGCCAAAGACGTGCGCCCATTCGAGAAATTCATGCTCCGCCGTCATCCGGCGAAATTCCTCCAGATCGACGAAATGATAGTCCTTGCCGTCCACTTCGCCCGGACGCATCGGCCGCGTGGTGGCGGATACGGACATGGCAAGGTCCGACTCAGCAGCCAGGAGCTTGCGCGCGATGGTGGATTTGCCCGCGCCGGAAGGCGAGGAAAGAACGAAGAGCACGCCACGCCGCTTGAAATCGGGCGCCTCAATAGGGATGCTGTCGGCCATGGCCGCTAGTGACGCCGTGGAACGCGTTTGGCAAGAGGCCGTGAAGGGGGACGATCGTTGAGACGCAAGGCACTACGCAACCGCCGGGGCTTCGTTGCCGCCGGGATCATCGTACTGCTGACCTGCGCGCTGCTATTCCTGATGGCACGGCCGCCCATCTGCACATGCGGCCATGTCGAGCTTTGGCATGGGGCGCTGGACAGCGGCAACAGCCAGCATATCGCGGATTGGTACAGCCTCAGCCATGTGATCCACGGCTTCTTCTTTTACGCAGGGGCGTGGGCGTTGACGCGGCGGCAACCGGTTGGCCCACGCTTTGCGCTGGCGGTGCTGGTCGAATCCGTCTGGGAGATATTGGAGAACTCGCCGATCATCATTGACCGCTACCGCGCGGCGACGATCGCTTTGGGCTATAGTGGCGACAGCATCCTGAATTCGATGAGCGATATCGGCATGATGGCGTTCGGCTTCCTCTTCGCGGCCCGTGCGCCGGTCGCGGTGACGATATGCGCTGGCATCGCACTGGAAATCATCGCGCTAGTGGCGATCCGCGACAATCTGACGCTTAACGTGCTGATGCTTGCCTGGCCGATTGAAGCCGTAAAAAGCTGGCAGTCAGCCCTTTAGGCCTTTTTCGTGCGGGCTTCGGTGATAGGCACCGGTTCGTTGCTAAGATCAGGCAGCGCTTTCACCGCACGTTTGCGATCGACTTCGCGCTTTGTCTCATAGGCTTTGCCCGCCAGATAAGCGCCGGTGACGAACAGCGCGCCCATCGGATAGCGCATGATCAACCGCTTTGCGCCCATGCCCGCGATAAGTCCGACCACGCCCTTCTTTCCGGTAGCCGCAGCAACGCGGGCCGCGACGACGGCCGCGCCCAGGCGTGCCGTCTTTCGCAGCAGCCCCGCCTTGCGCGGCGGGCGGACGGTGACAAGCGGCTGTTTGGACGTGATCTTCTTCATATGGCGATCAATGTATCGCAGGACGGGCGGTTCCGCCAGTTCACACCATATTTTCAGGCCGGACCAGCCGATCAAAACTTTCCTCATCGATCAGGCCAAGCGCAAGGCCCGCCTCTTTGAGCGTGAGCCCTTCTGCATCCGCATGTTTCGCGATCTTTGCCGCGTTGTCATAGCCGATCTCGGGCGCGAGGGCGGTGACCAGCATCAGCGACCTGTCGACCAGTTCCGCAATGCGCTTCTCGTTCGCCTCCAGCCCGTCGACGCAGCGTTCGGCAAAGCTGTCCATGCCGACGCTCAGCAGATGGATGGAACGCAGAACGGCAGCGCCGATCATCGGTTTGAAGACATTCAATTCCAGATGTCCCTGAAGGCCGCCGACCGTCACGGCCTGATGGTTGCCGATAACCTGCGCGGCCACCATGGTCAGCATCTCACACTGGGTCGGATTGACCTTGCCTGGCATGATCGAACTGCCCGGTTCATTGGCGGGAAGGTCCAGTTCGCCAAGTCCTGAGCGCGGCCCGCTGCCAAGCAGGCGGATGTCGTTGGCGATCTTGGTAAGTGCGACGGCCAGCGTGGCGAGGGTTGAGGAGAGATGCACCAGCGGATCGTTGGAGGCCAGCGCCTCGAACTTGTTGTCGGCCGTGCGGAACGGCAGGCCGGTGATCGCCGCAATCTCCCTTGCCATGGCGACGTCAAAGCCCTTGGGCGCGTTCAACCCCGTGCCCACGGCGGTTCCACCCTGGGCGAGCGCCATCATCCCGTGCATGACGGCAGGCTCGATCCGATTGCGACAGCGGTACAGCTGATGCGCGTAACCCGAAAATTCCTGCCCCAGCGTCAGCGGCGTTGCGTCCTGAAGATGGGTGCGGCCAATCTTCACGATGCCACCCCATGCCTCCGCTTTATCGTCCAGAGCCTTATGGAGCCGGTCGAGCGCGGGAAAGAGCTGCTCCGTCGCGGCGCGGGCGGCGGCGATGTGAAGCGCGGTCGGAAAGCTGTCGTTGGACGACTGCCCCATATTCACATGATCATTGGGGTGAACCGGGGATTTGCCACCCCGCTTGCCAGTCAGCGCTTCGTTGGCGATGCCCGCGATCACCTCATTCACATTCATGTTGGATTGGGTACCGCTGCCGGTCTGCCAGATGACGAGGGGGAATTGGTCGTCATGATCGCCCGCGATCACTCGGGCGGAGGCCGCCTCTATCGCCTCGGCCAGTTCCGGCGCCAATCCTTCCGCGCGATTGACCCGCGCCGCAGCCTGTTTGACGATGGCGAGCGCGTGGACGATCCCGATGGGCATGCGCTCCATCGCTCCGAAGGGGAAATTTTCGATGCTACGTTGGGTCTGCGCGCCCCAATAGGCGCTTGCGGGCACTTCTATGGCGCCGATGCTGTCGGTTTCGGTGCGGCTTTCCATGCAAAGGCTCCCGGAACGTAAAGTCAGGTAGCCAATCTGGGAGGTAAGGCGGCTATCCGCCAGCCCTTATTTCTTCTTGCCGAAATCCACAGTCACGACGTTGGAGCCGTCTTCGGTCGTGACCAGCGGCGCGTCATTCTCCGCTTCCTCATGCGGCTCGGGCAGTCCGTCCGACTGCACCTGGAATTGGAGCGCGAAATTCACTGCGGGGTCCACGAAGGCTGTGATGGCGGCAAAGGGTATTACAAGATGCGACGCAACCTGATTGAATGTCAGGCTGACCTCGAACCCGTCGCTGCTGACTTTCAGATCCCAGAATTTATTCTGAAGGACGATCGTCATCTCGTCCGGGAACCGTTCCACCAATTGCTTGGGGATCGCGACTCCGGGAGCCTGCGTCTTGAAGGTGATGTAGAAATGATGCGAACCCGGCAGACCGCCAGAATGCTCGACTTCGCCAAGCACGCGGCCGACCACGGCACGCAGCGCCTCCTGCACGATTTCGTCGTAGGGAATCAGGCTGTCAGGCAAGTCGTCGCTCATCCCCCATTGTCCTAACGGCGCGGCGCGGCTGGTCAAGTGCGCCCCGCACATGCAACGCCACATTGCATGCCACCCCCACTTCGGTATAGGGCGCAGCCATGCGCACGGCCGAAATTCACCGCAACACTGCGGAAACGCAGATCGACGTGACCGTCAATCTCGACGGAACGGGCATCTATACCGTCTCCACCGGCATCGGCTTTCTCGATCACATGATCGAGCAGCTGTCGCGGCATTCGCTGATCGACATGACGGTCAGCACGGTCGGCGACCTGCATGTCGACCAGCATCACACGACCGAGGATACGGCAATCGCCATCGGCGAGGCTGTTGCCAAGGCCCTGGGCGACAAGCGCGGCATCACCCGCTACGGCAGCGTCTATTCGCCGATGGACGAGACGCTTTCGCGCGTGTCGCTCGACATTTCTGGCCGTCCCTGGCTGGTGTTCAACGCGCCCTTCACCGTGCAGCGCCTGGGCGAATGGGACACCGAGATGATCGAACACTGGTTCCACAGCTTCGCGCAGGCTGCCGGGATCACGCTGCACGTCGAAAATCTCTATGGCAGCAACAATCACCACATCGTCGAAAGCTGCTTCAAGGGGCTCGCCCGCGCGCTGCGGCAGGCGGTTGAGATTGACCCGCGCAAGGCGGACGCCATCCCGTCCACCAAGGGGATGTTGTGACTGCGCTAGCCCTCATCGACTACGGCGCAGGCAACCTCCATTCGGTCCATAATGCCCTGCGCAAGGCGGGGGCGGAGGATGCCGTCATCACCGCCGACCCTGAGGTAGTGGCGAAGGCTGACCGCATCGTCCTGCCGGGCGTAGGTGCCTTCCGCGCGTGCATGGATGCGCTGTCCGCCATTCCCGGCATGATCGGCGCGATGAACGAGGCAGTGGGCCAACGCGGCACGCCCTTCCTTGGCGTGTGCGTCGGCATGCAACTGCTCGCTGATGCAGGCGAAGAGTTCGGACGGCATGAAGGATTGGGCTGGATTCCCGGCACGGTTCGGCGGATCGAGCCGACCGACCCCGCGATCAAGGTGCCGCACATGGGCTGGAACAAGGTCGTGCTGAACGGCGCTCCGCCTCTGCTGGAGCCGGGCGAGGCCTATTTCCTCCACAGCTATCATTTCGAAGCTGCCGATCCCGCCCATGTCGCCGCCATCACCGATCATGGCGGGCCGCTGGTGGCCGCAGTCGCGCGTGACACGATCATCGGTTGCCAATTCCATCCGGAAAAGAGCCAGACCTATGGCCTTTCCTTCCTCTCCCGTTTCCTGAAGTGGCGTCCGTGACCCCACTTCGCCGCCCGTTCGGATATTGATATGAGCCTGATCATCTTTCCCGCAATCGACCTCAAAGGCGGACAGGTCGTCCGTCTGGCCGAGGGCGACATGAACCGCGCCACCGTCTATGGCGACGATCCCGCCGCGCAGGCGCTGATCTTCGCGGAGGCAGGGGCCGAGCATCTGCATGTCGTGGACCTCGATGGCAGCTTTGCGGGCCATGCGGTCAATGCCGAAGCAGTGGAGCGCATCGTCGAAGCTTTCCCCGGCCATGTCCAGCTAGGCGGCGGCATCCGCAATCGCGAGGCTGTGGAGCGCTGGTTCGACCTTGGCGTGTCGCGCATCGTGATCGGCACCGCTGCGCTCAAGGACCCGGCCTTCGTCAAGGCGGCGGCGCGCGACTTTCCCGGCGGGATTGTCGTAGCCGTCGATGCACGGGATGGGTTCGTTGCGACCGATGGCTGGGCCGAAAAGTCCGACATGCCCGTCGCGGACCTCGCCCGCCGGTTCGAGGATGCGGGCGTCGCCAGCCTCCTCTTCACGGACGTAGGCCGGGACGGCTTGCTCAAGGGGTGCAATATCGACGCGACCGTCGAGTTGGCGCGCGGCACGGATATTCCGGTCATCGCCAGCGGCGGCGTGGCGGGGATCGCGGACATTCGCGTGCTCAGCCTGCATGCCGACGAAGGCATCGAAGGCGTCATCACCGGGCGCGCGCTTTATGATGGGCGGCTGGACCTGAAGGCGGCGCTGGCGATCGCGAAGGCGGCGGCGTGATGAACCGGCTCCTCCCCGCCGTTCGCTTCGAGCGCAGTCGAGAAGCCCTAACTCAGCAGTTCTCGACTACGCTCGAACCGAACGGATGTTGGGAAATCGAAGCATGACCGTCTGCACTCGCGTCATCCCTTGTCTGGACGTCGCCAATGGCCGCGTGGTCAAGGGCGTGAACTTTGTCGACCTGCGCGACGCTGGCGATCCAGTCGAGCAGGCGCGGGTCTATGACGCGGCTGGCGCGGACGAGCTGTGCTTCCTCGACATCACCGCCACCCATGAGGCGCGCGGCACCATATTGGACGTGGTGCGCCGCACCGCTGAAGTCTGCTTCATGCCCGTCACCGTCGGCGGCGGCGTGCGCAGCCCGGAAGATGCGCGAGCCCTGCTGCTCGCGGGCGCCGACAAGGTGGCCGTCAACAGCGCCGCAGTGGCGCGCCCCGAAGTCGTGGCCGACATCGCCGACCGCTTCGGCAGCCAGTGCATCGTCGGATCGGTCGACGCCCGGCGCGTCGGCAACAACCGCTGGGAAATCTTCACCCATGGCGGTCGCAAGCCGACCGGCATCGACGCGGTCGAACATGCGGTAAGGCTGGCGCAACTCGGTGCGGGCGAACTGCTCGTCACTTCCATGGACGGGGACGGCACGAAACAAGGCTATGACCTCGCCCTCACCCGCACCATCGCCGACGCGGTTTCCGTTCCCGTTATCGCCAGCGGCGGTGTCGGCACGCTCCAGCATCTGGTCGAAGGCGTGATCGAAGGTCATGCCAGCGCAGTGCTCGCCGCCTCCATCTTCCACTTTGGCCAGCACACGGTAGCCGAAGCGCACCAGGCGCTTGCCGCTGCGGGCGTGCCCGTCCGTTCGCGATGAACAACTTTTCATTGACGCATTTGGCGGTGAAGGCTTGATGGACAGCATGCGCTCGACACTCTTCGATCTTGAAAAGACCATCCGGCGACGGCGTGCCGCTGACCCGTCCCAATCCTATGTGGCCAAGCTGACCGCACGAGGCCGGGGCAAGATCGCGCAGAAGGTCGGCGAAGAAGCCGTGGAGACGGTGATCGCCGCCATGGCATCCGATCGCGAAGGCGTGATCGGCGAAAGCGCGGATTTGCTGTTCCACCTGATGGTTCTCCTGGCAGACCTCGACATTCCGCTGGACGCTGTACTCGATGAACTGGACCGCCGGGAAGGCGTATCCGGGATCGCGGAGAAGGCTGCGCGCCCGCGAGATTGATACACAGCCGGAAAGAAATCCGCCCATCGGCGTTTCCTGATCTGCCTCAAGGCAAACAGGGAGAACGACGGCATGGTAAGAACGATCGCGGGCGGCATATTGGGCGGCTTCGCTCTTTTCGTGATCCGCTTCCTCTTCTGGCAGACGCCGCTCAGCGCTCTTGCCTTTCACCGCACGGGTGAAGCGCCCGGCGCGAACCTTCAGGCGGCACTGGCGCAGTCTCTGACGCAGACCGGAACCGGCGTCTATATCGTCCCCGATCCGGCGACCGCGCAGGGCACCGTCCTATATGGCAAGGGACCAATCGCGACGATCTTCTACAACAATAGCGGCTTTCCGGTGACGGATAGTGCCGCGCTGATCGGCGGGCTCATCCTGGCCCTGATCACCGGGGTACTCATCGCCCTGGCGCTGAGATTCGCGGCGGCGGACTTCGGCAACCGGGCGCGTATCGCCCTGCTTTCCGCGCTCGCGGCCGTGCTGTGGCTGGACATAGGCCAAGCCGTCTTCAACCACGCGCATTGGGGATATAGTCTCTACCTCGCATTCAGCGACTTCATCGCGCTGGCTGCCGCAGGACTTATCGCGGCTCGACTGATCGTGACGGCTCCTGCCGCATCGGTTAACGCTACGACGATGCACTAAGCCTCGTACCCGCCTCCTCCGCCAGCCGGATCATGCAGGCGGCGTGACGCTCTGCCACCACCATCCTGTCCTCGCCATAACCCCCACCCATGGTACTGGCGAGCGGGACGCCCCGGCGACGCGCTTCCCGCATGACGGTGCGGTCCCGCTCTTCCAACCCCGCATCGCTCAGCGCCAATCGCCCCAGCCTGTCGTCAGCATGCGGATCGACACCGGCCTGGTACAGGATCAGGTCAGGGCCAAAACTATCCAGCGTCTGGGGCAGCACTTCCATCAACGCCGCGAGATAATCCGCGTCGCCCACGCCATCGGGAAGCGCCACGTCCAGCGACGACCGCATCTTGCGCACGGGGAAATTCTTCTCCGCATGGACGGACAGCGTGAAAACATCGTCCCGCCCCTCCATCAGCTGTGCGGTGCCATCACCCTGATGCACGTCGAGATCGACAATCAACACCCGCCGCACATCCCCTTCCCCGATCAGGCGATTCGCCGCGATGGCCAGGTCATTGAACACGCAATAGCCCGCGCCGCTCTCGTAAAGCGCATGATGGCTGCCCCCGGCCGCGTTGGCGGCATAGCCATGAACGATCGCCAGCTTTGCCGCCGCCCAGGTTCCGCCGGGAGACAGCATCGACCGCAGCATCACCCGATCATTCACCGCAAAACCGATCCGCCGTTCCTTTTCGGGCGGCACATTCAGACTGGCAACCTCCTCCACATAGGCCTCGTCATGGACGGCTTCTATCCAGTGGCGGGGCATGATCGCGGGTTCATGGACGGTAAAGGCGGCGCCACTTACCCTAAGTGCTTCCATAACCAGCCCATATTTATCAAAACGAAAGCGGCTGCCGCCTGTGGCAGGGGAAACATAGGCAGGATGGTGAACGACATGGAGCATCATCTTTTTTCCGCGATCATAAGTTTGAACGATGAGGGCTTTGCGCTATCTGGTCCAGCATGAACCGTCCCAATTTGATCCGTCTCAGCCTCAGCTCCCTCATGGGCCTTGCCGCGACACCTGTGCTCGCGCAGCCGCCTGCAGTTGTGCCGACGCTGCCCGCGCCCGCTCCGCCGGTCATCGCGCCGCCCGCCGTGGTGACGCCGCCGCCGGTGCCGATTCCGGCTCCATCGGCCGCGCAGCAGGCTTGGCTCAACTATTGGCTGAAGGGCGGCGCTGAACAGGGCCTGATGGCGCGCAACAAGGCGACCAGCGTCCTGAGTGGGGACGGGTTGGTCACCGCCGTTCTCGACAGGGCCAAGGCGCTCAGCACCGGCAGGGTCGATACCGCCGACTTCCTGGACATCTGGGCCTTGCGCCCTGCGGCCGTCGATCCGCGCCCCGGCCTTGCCCGCGCCATTGCCGAAGACCGCCTGCCGCAATGGGCGGCCAGCCTGACGCCGCCCTATTCGGGCTATGAGGGGCTGCGCCGGGGCCTTGCCAATTATGAGCAAATCCGAGGCGCCGGGGGCTGGCCAGTCCTCGGCGCGAAATCCGCGCCCGATGCGGTGCGCAAACGCCTCGCCATCGAGGACAAGAGCGTTCAGCCCGACGAAAAGCTGTCCGACGCGCTTCAGCGGGCGCAGCGCCGCTATGGGTTGAATCCCACCGGCCTGCTGGACGCCCGCACGCTCAAGGAACTCAATGTTCCGGTGGAGGAGCGCATCGCCGCCATCATGGCGAATATGGAACGCTGGCGCTGGATGCCGCGCCAGCTGCCGGTCAACCGCGTGCAGGTGAACATCGCCGCCGCCGTTCTCACCCTGTTCGAAGGCGATCAGCCCGTCACCTCTATGCGAGCGGTCACCGGATCGCCCGACAATGCGACGCCGATGCTGACATCCAGCATCCATTCGATCGTCGTCAATCCGCCATGGAACGTGCCTTCCTCCATCGCGAAGAAGGAATTGTGGCCCAAGGGCCGCGCCGCCCTGCTGCGCCAGGGCTACAAGATCGTCGGCACGCCTGAGACCGGGGAGCGGATCGTTCAGCCAGCGGGTCCCGGCAGCGCGCTCGGGCGGTTGAAGTTCGACTTCAACAATCCCTTCGCCGTCTATCTGCACGACACGCCTGCCCGCGCGAAATTCTCAAGCTATGACCGGCTCGCGAGCCATGGCTGCATCCGGCTTGAAAAGCCCGTTCCGCTCGCGGAATTGATGCTGCAAAGCGACCCCAACCTCGCTGGCAAGGTGCAATCGCTGATCGACACCGGCAAGACGCAGCGCGTGCAATTGCCCAAGGAAGTGGCGGTGTATCTGCTCTACTGGACCGCCTTCGCCAGCAGCAACGGCACCATGAACTTCCGGTCTGACCCCTATGGCTGGGACAAGCTGCTCGCCCAGAAGATCGAGGCATCCAGCCGCCGGCTAGATCCCACCGCCGCCCCGGCGCCCACCATCGCATCGAAGGACTAAGACCCCATGCGCAAGATTGCCCTCGCCGTCCTCGCTGGCGCCCTCGCCCTCTCCGCCTGCGGGAAAAAGGAAGAGCAAACGCCCGCGACTAACAATATGGTCGAACCTCCGGTTGAAAATGTAATCATCGAGGAACCGGAAGCTCCGCTGCCGCCAGCCAACAACGCTGTGCAAGCCCCGGAACCCGCGCCGCCGCCAAGCATTACCGAGAAACAGCAGATCCAGGACGATGCGGAAGCCACCGGCATGACCGCACGGCTGGACCAGTCGGCCGAGGGAAGCAACTCGTCCAATTGAGCCGAAGGCTGGCCGCCTTCGGACGAACGGCGGCCGCCCATTTGCACCCTGCCCTTTAAGCGGGCGCAGAGCTTTGCTATATTGCGATTCATGGATCGTCGCAGTTTTACGAAGGCCGCTTTAAGCGGACTCGCCTTTTCATTCCTAGCAGACAGCGCCGGACGCGCGGCCGTGACGGCCATGCCACAGCCTGCCGCACCAGTGCCGCCGCCTGTTACCCCGCATCCGGTTACGCCCTTGGCGCAGCAACCCTATGCTCGGCTGCTGGACCGGGCAAAGGCGGCGCTGGACGAACATGCCCATATGTTCGAGCTGCGCGACCGGATCGCGCTGGCCGATTTCAACGCCCCTTCGCGTGAGTTGCGCTTCCACATCGTCGATCTCGTCGGCGGTCATTCCAGCTCCTATCTGGTGGCTCATGGCCGGGGGTCCGATCCGGGACATTCCGGTTGGCTGCAAACATTCTCCAACGAACCCAATTCGCTGGCGAGTTCGGCGGGCGCGTACAAGACCGGACAAATTTACGAAGGACAGCACGGCCGCGCCATGCGGCTGGCAGGGCTCGATTCGCAGAACAACAATGCCGAGATGCGCGCCATCGTGATCCACGGCGCCGACTATGTGAGCGAAGATCATATCGCGTCATGGGGCAAAATCGGCCGCAGCGAAGGCTGCTTCGCCGTCGCCCAGCACATGTTGCCGCAACTGCTCGGGCTGCTTGGCCCGGGCCGCATGGTTTATGCGAACAAGCTCACGGCAATGGGCGCTTGAAGAGGGGCGCACGCACCGCTGGCAAGAATCTTAGACCCCCGCTCTAGTTAATCAGCTTTTCCTCACCCCGTTCGCCCTGAGCCTGTCGAAGGGCTCTATTTCTTTTAAGAAAGTGGAGGGCTTCGACAAGCTCAGCCCGAACGGGATTAAAAGGTGGTGCCGGTTAAATCCAACTCTGATCTATCGCGCAACCAACTCGCAAAAGCGTCGGGCCACGGCGAACTCATCCCGCCGTCTGGCTGATCGGGCCGCGGCTTCTGCGTCCTCGCCCCACTGTTCGACTTCCCAAGCCTCATCTATTTCTGACGCGGTCCAGATCGCATCGGCATCATGTCCGCCCTCGACGATCGCCAGGCCGCAGACCAGCGAACCCGACAGGGTCACGAGCGTGGACAATCCCGCTAGCGTGAAAGGATCATAGACTTTCACCGCCGCATCCAGCCGCTCCAAAGTCTCTGGCGGCTGATCGACCGGAATGATGCCTTGGGTCACGCGAAACGTGACGTCATAACGCCGCCGCGCCCAGTCCAGCAGCGGGTCCCACGCCGCCGCCTCCCGCGACACCAGTTCCGCAGGCCCTTCGGCGCGATAGCAGAGCAGGTCGCTGGTTCCATAATTGGCGATGCCCGAAGCGAAGCTCTCGCGATTGGGCGCAATCTGGTCGATGGCCCCGTTGGCAAGGCCCGTGAAGGGCATAGAGCGCGGATCGACCATATCACCCTGGCCGCGCCATTCCTCGGCCACAGCCTCCGCCAATCCCGTGGTCGGCAACGCCAGCGCCGCGCGCGCGGGCGTTCGCACCGGACGCCCGTCCAGCTGGATCTCATGCCCAGCCTCGCCGGAAATCACCGCGACATCCTTGTAGAAGCGCCTCATTGCGGCGGCTTCCGGAACAGGGCCAGCAGCAGACGCGGCACGATGATGAACTGAAACAGGCCGACCAGCACGAAGATCATGCCCATCGCCTTGGCCTTGCTGCCCTGCACCCAGCTAAAACGCTCCATCAGGATGAGGAAGCCGAACATCACGAGCAGGGCACCCGAAAGGCGGAACATGCCAAGCGCGAAGTGACGCTGGCGCGCGACCTTTTCAGGATCGACGGGCGGGAGAGGAGGAAAGTCGGTCATGCTGCGCGGATATGGTTCCTGAGTTCATCGCTGTCCATCGCCACGGCGTGCGCGCCAGCCGCAATGAGATCGGCGGGCAGATGATAGCCCCAGCCGACCCCCAAAGCCCTCGTCCCCGCGCTCAGCGCCATGTCGATGTCATAGCTGGTGTCGCCGATCATCACCGTCGTCTCCGGACTCGCGCCCGCTTCTGCCATGGCGGTCAGCAGCATCGACGGATGCGGCTTGGACGGATGCCGGTCGGCGGTCTGAAGCGTCACGAAATGCGCATCAATGCCATGATGTGCCAAGCAGAGAGTCAGCCCACGATCCGACTTGCCCGTCGCCACGCCCAGCAGCCATCCGTCGGCATCCAGTTCCCGGATCAACTCGGCTATCCCCGGATAGAGCGGCTCCGACACCGCATTATCGCGGCGCATCTGCTGAAAAGCGCGCTTATAGCTTTCCGACAGATGGTCATGGAAATCCGCCTCCGCTTCCGGCAGCAGTCGCGCGATCGCCAACGGCAGCGACAGGCCGACCACGGACAGGATCGTATTCCGGTCAGGCGCAGCCAGCTTCTCGCCCTCAAACGCCAGCGTCATGGCGGCGCAGATGCTATGCTGACTATCGACCAGAGTGCCGTCGCAATCGAAAACGACAAGGCGGTTGCTCATTTCTTGCGGGGGCTCCCGCTACCACCCGATCCGCGCGACCGCCGTTCGCCACGACGCTCCTTGCGCACTTGCTTGGCATGGGCACGCGCCGCCTTCTTCTCATCCTCGCGGGTCGGCGCGCGGGCGATTTCCTCGTCCAGCGGCAGGTCGCCCGCGTTGATGTCGAAGCCCAGCGAAATCAGACTCGCCGCGAAATGCTCGGGCAGGTCGGCGCGCACATCGACCCGGCCACCATCGGGATGATCGACACGGATGCGGCGGGCATGCAAGTGCATCTTCCGGCTGATCGAGCCCGACAGGAACGCTTCCTTGCCGCCATATTTGCCGTCGCCGACAATCGGATGCCCGATAGCCGCCATATGCACGCGCAACTGGTGCGTGCGGCCCGTATGCGGTTGCAGTTCGACCCAGGCGGCCCGGTTCCCCGCGCGTTCGATCACGCGGTAGCGCGAGCGGGCGGGCAAGCCCTCTTCCTCATCGACATGCATTTTCTCGCCGCCCGTACCGGGCTGCTTGGCGATGGGCAGTTCGATCATGCCGTCATTGATCGAGGGCACGCCCATGACGATCGCCCAATAAACCTTGCGCGCGGTGCGGCTGGAAAAGGCCTTGGCGAAATAGGCTGCCGACCGCGCCGTGCGGGCGACCAGCAACGCGCCGGACGTATCCTTGTCCAGCCGGTGGACCAGCTTGGGCCGCTGATCCAGCTCATATTCCAAAGCGTCGAGCAGGCCATCGACATGCTCGTCAGTCTTGGTGCCGCCCTGCGTCGCCAGGCCCGGCGGCTTGTTGATGACGATCGCCTGCGCGTCACGATGGATCACCATATTCTGTGCGAAACTGATCTGATCTTCGCTCAATTCCGGCCGAACGCGGCGCGGCTTGGCGGTCTGGGCGGCTTTGGGCTCGGCGGGAGGAACGCGGATCAGCTGGCCCTCGGCCACCCGATCGCTCGGCGCGGCGCGCGCGCCATCAACCCGCAATTGACCCGTGCGAGACCAGCGCGATACGCTGTTGAAGCCGATGTCGGGCAAATGCCGCTGGAACCAGCGATCCAGCCGGATGCCATCATCGTCCGCGCCCACGCGGAACTGACGCACATCCAGCGAAACGCCTTTACCCGTAGCAGCAGCCTTGGGCGCAGCAACCTTGGGCGTTGCGGCCTTGGCCGGAGCAGGCTTAGCGGCAGTTTTCGCCGGTGACCTCGGCGCATCAGGCTTGCGCGCCCGCGCCGCCTTTGCGCCACCACGGGCGCGGCCGGGCGCGCCACCGCCGGGCTTGCCCCCGCGCGAGGGACCGGAAGGCTTGCCGGGAGGACGCCCCTTCATGCGACGCTCCGCATCATGCCAAGGCCAAGGACCAGCGCGCCGACCGCCGCGATGACTGACAGGGCGGCATAGCTCATCGCCATGCCCAGCTGCCCGCGCTCGATCATCAGCACGGTCTCCAGACTGAATGAGGAAAAGGTTGTGAAGCCACCAAGAAGCCCGACCGCCAGCAACAGGCGTAGGGCTTCACCCGATGCGCTGCCGAACCGTGCCAGCCAGCCCGCAAGCAGACCCATGGCAAAACCGCCCAGCACATTGGCGGCAAAGGTGCCCCAGGGCCATTGCACACCCGGCAGCATGTGACCGGCAAAGCGGCCCAGCTGGTAGCGCGCCAGCGCGCCAACCGCGCCGCCGCCCATGACAAGGAGGATATTGTTCATCCCGCCCGCCCTAGAGGCAAATCGCAGTAAAGAAAATGGCGGCGCGCGCCTTTCTGCGCGCTTACCGTCCCTTGTCGGCGATTATATCGACATTCGTCCGCCCGCCCGACGCATCGGTGAAGACCAGCAGGAAGGCGGCGCCATCGTCCTTGCGCGTGCCGCCAAGCACATGATCGCCGCCCATAACCGTGTGTTCGGCGTCAAATCCGGAACGCCGCGCCTGCGTATAATAATAATCCATGACGTTCTGGCGGGGCACTGGCGTCACAAAAGTGGCCGCGCGCAGCGTACAACCATTTTTGTCCGCGCCCGCCGCCTCCGTCAGTTTAGCGCCCGGATACACGCCGAAGGGATCGGGCAGTCGGCTGGCCCACTGCATGCCATAGGCCAGCTGCTTTCGGCAGAAGACATTGCCGCCGGGCTTGTCCTGACCTTGAGCGGCGGAGGCCAGCGCAGCCGCCGGTTCCTTCCCCTCACCTGCCGTTGGAGCAGGGGTCGCGAGCAGTTTGCCACCCGCTAGCTTCACCGATTCGGCCAGTGCCTGGGCCGCGTCGCCACTAAGCTTCGGTAAACCCGCAATGGCAGAGCGTCCGGATTGACCCGTCAATTTGGGATCGACCGTGATCTTCCCCCCCAATGCTTCCTGCAAAGCCGGGTCCACTGCATTGTTGGTCAGCTGGGCGTCGAGGGCGTTAAGATCAGCCTCCTTGTCCCCCTTCCCGCAACTCGCCAATGGCAGCGCGAGCAGCACGGCAAGGGCATAGACAGAACGGAAAGGCGGCATGGCTTAACTCCTTTGTAAACAAGAGGTGAATGTCAGGAGTTAATTTTTCGTTAGTGATTTTGGTAAATCGCTAAATTTTCCCATGCCATTAAGATGCGAATGGCATCCGCGCCCATCTTGTCTCCGGGCGGCACAAGGCCCATTTCATCGCGATGCTAAACGTCCTCTCGGTCCTGATCGGCCTTTTCGCCCTCCTGCTGATGATCCCGGCATTCCTGCCGCTTCTGGGGATCGCCAACTGGCTGCTGGTGCCGATCGCGCTGTTTGGCGCCGTGATCGGGATATTATCGACCCGTAACAGCGGCCGCAACCTGTGCCTCATCGTCGCGGCGATCGGTGCGTTCCGCCTGTTCCTGGGCGGAGGCATTTTCTGAACCCGCATGATCAGCAGCTAAGGACCGGCCTGATCGCTGCGGTGGCGGCCTATGGGCTCTGGGGCCTGCTGCCCATCTTTTTCAAGCTGCTCCACGCCGTGACCCCGGTAGAGGTGGTGGCGCAGCGGGTCATATGGTCGCTCGTCCTGATCGTCGGCGTCCTGGCGGCACGGCGGAACTTGGGCGCGCTTGGCGCAGCATTGCGCGAGAGGCGGATCGTCCTGCCCCTCACCGCATCCGCGCTGTTCATCGGGTTCAACTGGCTGGTCTATGTTTGGTCGGTCAATAACGGCCACGTCATCGCTGCCAGCCTTGGCTATTTCCTCAATCCACTGGTCAACGTCGCGCTCGGCGTCCTCGTGCTGAAGGAAAGACTGCGGCGTGGGCAAACCATAGCCATCACGATTGCTGCCGTGGGCGTGGCCATCATGGCGGCGGCGGCCTTCACCACCCTGTGGATCAGCGTCGGTCTGGCGGTCAGCTTTGCCTTGTACGGCCTTGTCCGCAAATTGACCCCGGTTGCGCCGATGGTTGGCTTGGGGGCGGAAACGCTGCTGCTGGCGCCGCTCGCTTTTGCATATTTGCTATGGCTGTGGGGCCATGGTGGCATCAGCCTCGGGCAGGATAGCTATACCAGCAGCCTTCTGATCTTCTCGGGCGCCTTGACGACGGTGCCGCTAATCCTGTTCGCCATGGCTACGCAGCGCCTGCCGCTTACGACGCTCGGCCTCATCCAATATCTCGCGCCCACGCTGCAATTCCTGTGCGGCGTGCTGCTCTATGGCGAGAAACTGACGCAGGGCCAGTTGATCAGCTTCGCGCTGATCTGGCTGGGCCTCATCCTGTTCGCGACAGACAGCCTCGCTGCCGCCCGCAAGAACAGGCTGGCGGCGGCGTAGGCCGGGGCGTTCAGGCGAACTCGGTCGCCTCAAAGCGCACGGCTTCGCCCACCGCTTCATTGGCCAGCGTATCTTCCCACATGACCCGGTTTCCGCGCACGATGGTTCCCACGGCCTTGCCGGTCAGGTCCATGCCTTCAAAGGGCGACCAGTTGCAGCGCGAGGAAAGCCAATCACTGCCCACCGTCCACCGCTTCTTGAGGTCCACCACCGTGAAGTCGGCATCATAGCCAAGCGCGATCCGCCCCTTGCCGACAAGCCCGAACACGCGCTGCGGCCCAGAAGAGGTCAGTTCGATAAACCGCCGCAGCGACAAACGCCCCTCCGCCACATGGTTGAGCAGCAACGGCACCAGCGTCTGGACGCCCGGCATGCCGCTCGGCGATCCAGGATAGGTTTTCGCCTTCTCCTCGATCGTATGCGGCGCATGGTCGCTGCCCAGTACATCGGGCACGCCCTGGTTGAGCCAATGCCACAGGCCATCGCGATGCGCCGCCGAGCGGATCGGCGGGTTCATCTGCGCATAGGTGCCGAGACGCGGATAGGCATCCTCCGCCGCCAGCGTCAGATGCTGCGGCGTCACCTCGCAGGTGGCGATATCCTTATGCCCGGCGATATATTCCAGCTCCGCAGGCGTCGTCACATGCAGAATATGGATGCGCCGCCGCGCCTTGCGAGCAAGGCCGATGATGCGCTTCGTCGCGATCATCGCGCTTTCATCATCGCGCCAGACGGGATGAGAGGAAGGATCGCCCTCCACCCGCAAATCCTTGCGCGCATTCATCCGCGCCTCATCCTCGGCATGGATGGCGACGCGCCGTGTGCCGCTCGCCAACACACGCGACAGAGCCGCGTCGTCGTCCACCAACAGGCTGCCGGTCGAAGCCCCCATGAAGATCTTCACGCCAGCCGTGCCCGGAATACGCTCCAACTCCTTCAGCGCTTCGGCATTGTCCGCCGTCGCCCCGACATAAAAAGCATGGTCGCACCACATGCGATGGTGAGCGCGGGCCAGCTTGTCATGCACACGCTCGGCGCTGTCCGTATTCGGGTTGGTGTTCGGCATCTCGAACACAGAAGTGATCCCGCCCAGCACGGCGGAGCGGCTGCCTGATTCGAGGTCTTCCTTATGCTCAAGGCCCGGCTCGCGGAAATGGACCTGGCTGTCGATGCAGCCGGGCAGCACGTCCAGCCCCGTGCAGTCGATCACCTCGCCCGCGTCGCCAAGGGACGATCCGATCGCCACGATCTTGCCGCCGCGCACGCCGACATCGGTCTGCTCGGACCCGCCGGGCGTGTGGACGGTGCCGTTCTTCAGGATCAGGTCGAAATTCTGGGACATGATTGCTCGCCGCTTGGATATGGTCGGCGTCTGTCCTACCTAAAGCCGATGACCGGCACCACCCTAACCGACCGCGCGCTACTCAGAATTTCAGGCGAAGAGGCGCGGTCCTTCCTGCAAGGCCTGCTGACCCGCGATGTCCTGACGCTCAAAGCGGACGAACCACGCTGGTCCGGGCTCCTGACGCCGCAGGGCAAGGCACTGTACGACTTCATTCTATGGGCCGATGGCGACGATGTGCTGATCGATTGCCAGGCGGCGCAGGCCGACGCGCTGGCCAAGCGGCTCACCCTCTACCGCCTCCGCCGCAAGGTGACGATCGCGCGGGAGGGATCACTCGCGGTCCACTGGTCGCTCGCAGCCACTGACAAGCCCCTCGACCCGCGCCTCGCCGACCTCGGCCATCGCTGGCTCGCCCCCCTCGCATCGGACGACGCCTCCGCCCCCTTCCGCGCTCACCGCCTGTCGCTCGGCGTGTTCGAAGGCGCGGGCGAGCTTGGTCAGGACCAAACGCTATGGCTGGAAACCAATGCAGGCGAATTGCGTGGCGTTGACTTCGACAAGGGCTGTTATGTCGGTCAGGAAAACACCGCCCGCATGCATTATCGCAGCAAGGTGAGCCGTCGCCTTGTCGCCGTTCCCTTGGCCAACGCCGACGAGAAGCGCCAACGCGCCGCGCTGCCTGACCTTGGTCTATCTATCGAGCTGCGCCGCGTCGAAGACATCGATCCCGCGACCCTGCCTCCATGGCTCGCCGCCGCGATCGCCGAGCAAGCCGCCGAATGAAGCGCCTCTTGCTCGCCCTGATCGGGGCTCTCAGTATCACAGTGCCCGCATGGGCCGATACGCCCTGGACACTGGTCAAAGCCTATCCTCACGATCCCATGGCCTTTACTGAGGGCCTCTTCTTCCACGACGGCGCCCTCTACGAAAGCACCGGCCTTGAAGGACGGTCGGAAATCCGCAAGGTCTCGCTTGAGGACGGCAAGGTCCTCGAAAGCCGCACCCTCGCTCCGCAATATTTCGGCGAAGGCATCGTCAACTGGAAAGACCGGCTGATCAGCCTAACCTGGCGCCATCGTCAGGGCTTCGTCTGGAAAATCAATGGCTTCTCGCCGCTTTCCCAGTTTCGCTATGAAGGCGAAGGCTGGGGCCTGACCCAGGACGGCCAAAGCCTGATCATGAGCGATGGCACCTCGCAGCTTCGCTTCCTCGACCCCGAAACACTTGGCGAGACGCGCCGCATCACCGTGACCTTCAACGGCCGTCCGGTCGAGCGCCTGAACGAACTGGAATATGTGAAGGGCGAGCTATGGGCGAACATCTGGTATGACACCCGCATCGCCCGTATCGATCCCGCGACCGGCAATGTCATCGACTGGATCGACATAGCCTCCCTCATCCGGGAAAGCGGCGTCGCTGATAGCGAAGGCGTACCCAACGGCATCGCCTATGACCAAAAGCGCGACCGCATCTTCGTCACGGGTAAATATTGGCCAAAGCTGTTCGAGATACGCCTGAAAAAGCAAAGCAAGGACGCGCGCTAACTAGCCTTCTTGCGCCGCGTTTCCCATCCCTTCTTCGCCGCCGCAGATCGATCCGCCGCCGACCGCCCAGCCGAAGCGGTGCCGCCCTTTCGCCCGCCCTTGCGCGAGGAAACATGAGTGTCAGGCTTCCCCCGCCCCGACCCGGACTTGTTTCCGCCGCCGGATTCCTTGTTCACCGTGGCCCAGGCCCGCCGTTCCGCCTCCTTGCGGGAAACGCCGCGATCTTCATATCCTTCCTCGATATGCTCGGCCTCACGCTTTTGCTTGTCGGTATAACTGCCCTTGTCGCCACGCGGCATGATCCATCTCCTGTCAGCAGCCCCCTCACCGCCTTCCAACGATCATTCGGCCATCGCGTTCACAACGCTGCGCTTGCGTCACGAAACTGGCGGAACGGAAGCTGATGGGCGGGCGTTCCCCGGCTATGGAACAGCGCACCCTTATCGAACGGCTGGCCCGCCATCTCGCCGCGCATGAACCCGATCAGTGGCAGGCGCACGTAGCCGACGCGGCCAGCATCCTCGCCATCATGAAGGACCCTGACCCCGCCATGCGCGAGGCAGGTGACGAAGCTCAATGGCGCGCTATGATCAACGCCGCGCTTCGGGAGCGGTGGGCGGTCACGACTCACCCGGGAGGCGACCATGCTGAACCCGGCACCGATGAAGAGGGCGAATTTTCCCTTCATCCCCATGGCGTTACCCAGGACCGTGCCGACTGGGTCCATGTTCATGACAGGCAGGAGAAATCATCATGAAGGGGTTGTTGAAGCTGGCATTTCTTGGCGGGCTGGGCGCTGTGGCATGGCGTAGCTGGAAAGACCGGAAGGCCCCAGCTGAGCTTGATGATCGCGCGCCGGTGGGATCGTCGGGAATCATCCGGGACGCCGGTCCCGCAGAACAGCATATCGCCCCAAGCGACTGGGACATGATCGACGAGCAGGTGGACGAATCCTTCCCGGCAAGCGACCCGCCCGGCAACTATCGCGGCATAGCCTGACCTGTTCCGACTGGCGCGGTTGTTGCCCCTGACCGACCCGGCCTCTATGAGACGGGGCCGTAATGGCCGCACATCGCCATCGACCGACAAAAGGGGAAATCCAGCAAATGCCTTCGGGTCTCATCGCGCTGCTCGACGACGTAGCGGGAATAGCCAAGCTCACAGCCACGTCTCTGGACGATGTCGCCGCAGCCGCAGGTAAGGCCGGGTCGAAGGCGGCCGGGGTCGTCATCGACGACGCGGCGGTGACGCCCCGCTATGTCATGGGGCTGACGCCGGATCGCGAGCTGCCGATCATCTGGAAGATCGCGCGCGGATCGCTGCGTAACAAGCTGCTGTTCCTCCTCCCCGCCGCCCTGCTGCTGAGCGCCTTCGCGCCCTGGCTTCTCCCGCCATTGCTGATGCTGGGCGGCGCATTCCTCTGCTTTGAGGCCGTCGAAAAGCTGCTGGAGGCGGTTCAAGGCGGGCATGACGTCGCGCAGGAAGCGCTCACCACCCACAGTTCGCAAGAGCTGGAGGACCAGAAGGTTTCGGGCGCCATCCGGACCGACTTCATCCTTTCCGGCGAGATCATGGCAATCGCGCTCGGCACCGTGGCAGCAGAACCGCTTTGGGAACAGGCGCTGATCCTGGTCGTCGTCGCCATCCTCATCACAGCGGGCGTCTATGGCGTCGTCGGCTTCATCGTGAAGATGGACGACATCGGCCTGCACCTGACCGAACGCCCGTCACCAACAGCGCGCAGCGTGGGACGCGGGCTGGTCCATGCCATGCCCATCCTGATGAAGATCCTGTCCGTGGTTGGTACAGCCGCCATGTTGTGGGTCGGCGGCGGCCTGATCGTTCACGGGTTGCATGAGTTCCACTGGGACCTGATCCCCGGCGCCATCCACCATGTTGCGCAAAGCGTGGCGGCTACCGCGCCCGCCATCGGTCCCTTCCTCGATTGGACCGTGAACGCAATCGGCGGAGCTATCGTCGGGCTGGTCATCGGCGGGATCATTGTTGCGGTGCTGCACCTATTCAAAAAGCACTGAAGCACGCGGCACGCCGGACATTCGATCAATGAATAACATGGGAACGCCGCAGCACCCTTCCCCCTGGCGGATCGAGGCCGTCGCCCTGCTCGCCCTTGCGCTGCCGATGATCGCGGGCAATGTCGCCTGGGCAGGGATAGCCGCGACCGACCTTTTGCTGATCGGCCGTCTGGGCGCGCAAAGCGTCGCGGCGGGCGCGCTCGCCATCAACCTGTTCCAGGCCCTGCTCATATTCGGCATGGGCCTTGTCACAGCAGCCGCGCCGCTGATCGCCAATGAACGTGGCCGCCGCCGCCATTCCGTCCGCGACGTGCGCCGCACGGTCCAACAGACGCTGCGTGCCGCCTTTCTCTTCGTGCTGCCCGCCTGTGCACTGCTCTGGCATAGCGAAGCCATCCTTCTGGCCATGGGACAGCAGCCTGACCTTGCCCATCAGGCCGGCGTTATGATGCGCGGGCTCCAATGGGCGCTGCTTCCTTTCCTCGCCTTCTCGACACTGCGCAATTTCATGTCGGCGCTGGAGCGGCCGGTCTGGGCCGTGGTCGTCATGCTGCTTGCCATGCCCTTCAACCTCTTGGCGGGGTGGGTTCTGATCTTTGGCAAGCTGGGCATGCCAGCCCTTGGCCTACTGGGAGCGGGCCTCGCCAGCACCCTCTCCTCCTGTTTCCTTTTCCTGAGCCTTCTGGCGGTGATCCTGATCGACCGGCGCTTCCGCCGCTATCGGGTGATGGGCCGCTTCTGGACCCACGACAGGGATCGGCATCGCGCCGTCTGGGCGCTCGGCCTGCCGATCGCGATCACTGTCGGCTTCGAGACGA
The DNA here is from genome assembly GCF_055397305.1 of Sphingobium sp. TomMM7A. NCBI lineage: Bacteria > Pseudomonadati > Pseudomonadota > Alphaproteobacteria > Sphingomonadales > Sphingobiaceae > Sphingobium > Sphingobium sp. TomMM7A. The sequence continues at coordinate 1,187,180 of NZ_AP027311.1, forward strand.
CGGTGTTCAACGCCTCGGCGCTGCTCATGGGCCTAATCGGCCGCGATTCCCTCGCCGCGCATGCCGTCGCGATTCAGATCGCCGCGCTTCTCTTCATGGTGCCCATGGGCATAGGTCAGGCCGCCACGGTACGAGTCGGCCTCGCTCAGGGACGCGGCGATGCTGCCGAAATTGGGCGCGCGGGCTGGCTCGCCCTCCTGCTGGGCTTCGGATTTGCGCTGGCCGCCGCCATCCTGCTTATCACCGTGCCCCGCCTGCTGATCGGCGCCTTCCTCGACCTGAACGATCCCGCCAATGCTCGAACGGCGGCGCTGGCGGTCAGCTTCCTAGCCGTGGCCGCGCTGTTTCAACTGGTGGACGCCACACAGGCGGTCGCCGCCGGTGTTTTGCGCGGCCTGCATGATACGAAGGTGCCGATGATCTTCGCGCTGATCGGCTACTGGATCATCGGCGTTGGAGTGGGAACAGTCCTCGCCTTCCCGCTCGGGATGAAGGGCCTCGGCATATGGCTGGGCCTCGCCAGCGGCCTTGGTGCGGTTGCGCTGCTGCTGCTCATGCGCTGGACGATGCGGGAACGGCTCGGTCTTGTCAGCTCATCCTGAAAAGCGCCCGGATGCACTTTGCGTCGATATTGCGGCGCACAAAGCAATTGAAGACAGCCTGCGAATCGGTAATGACGAAAATCATGACTGCCCCGACGACCATTTTCGAAGCCATCGCGCTTCAGAAATGCCTGAAGGCGACCTACAATAAATTGGTCGTCAAGCTGGCGCCCCACATCCTTTACACGCGCCATGATGAGATGTTCATCGACGCCGTGACGGTGGAACGCGAAGGTGGTCCGCCACGCGAACTGAAGCTTGGCACATTCAAGCTGGCGGGCCTCAACGACGTCACCGTGCTCGATGAGACGTTCGAGGCGATGTACGGTCTCTATAATGAGACCGACGACAAGTATAAGGGCGTGACCCTCTTCGCAGTCGCGCCCGAGAGCGCAGTCGCCTGAGAGCCGACGGAGCGGCCCCGAAAGGCCGCTCCTTTCATTTCTTCAGCCGGTAGCCGGTACGGAATACCCATCCGATAACTGCCAGGCACACCGCCAGCATCCCGGCGATGAACAACAGGCTGAACTCGATCCCCACGTCACCCCGGCCGAAAAAGGTCCAGCGGAAGCCCGACACCAGATAGACGATCGGGTTGAACAGCGTCACCGTGCGCCATGGCTCGGGCAGCATATGCACCGAATAGAAAGCGCCACCCAGAAAGGTCATCGGCATGATCAGCAGCAGCGGTATAACCTGCAACTGCTCAAAGCTCTGTGCCCAGATGCCCAGGATGAACCCGAACAGGCAGAAGCTGACCGCGATCAGCACCATGAACGCCACCATGGCGATCGGATGCTCGACATGGACATCGACGAACAGATGCGCCGTCACGAATATGATCGTGCCCACGCTCAACGCCTTGGTCGCCGCCGCGCCGACATAGGCGATCACCGTTTCCGTCGCCGATACGGGGGCGGAAAGCAGCTCGTAAATGGTGCCCGCGAATTTGGGCATGTAGATGCCGAAGCTCGCGTTGAAGATGCTTTCAGTGAACATCGACATCATGATGAGGCCGGGCACGATGAACGCCGCATAATCGATGCCGTCAATCTGCGTCATCCGCGACCCGATCGCACCGCCGAACACCACGAAATACAGGGATGTCGTGATCACCGGCACCAGCAAGCCGGTCAGCAATGTGCGGCTGAACCGGTGCAGTTCGAATTTATAGATCGACCAGATCGCCCGATAATTGAAGCCGCTCATGCCACCTTCTCCTGATGGACCAGGCTGACGAAAATATCCTCCAGGCTGCTCTGCTGCGTGTTGAGGTCCTTATAGCCGATGCCCAGGTCGCCCAGCGTCCGCAACAATGAGGACACGCCCGTACGCTCGGCACGCGTATCGAAAATATATTCGATCTCATGGCCGTCGGACTTGAGCGACAAATCCCATTGGCTCAGCTCTGCCGGAAGCTGATGCAGCGGCTGGTTAAGCGCCACGGTCAGGCTCTTCTTGCCCAGCTTCTTCATCAGCGCCGTCTTTTCCTCGACCAGGATCAGTTCCCCATTGTTGATCACGCCCACCCGGTCGGCCATTTCCTCGGCCTCTTCGATATAATGGGTGGTGAGGATGATGGTCACCCCGGTCTGCCGCAGCTCGCCGATCAGCTTCCACATGTCCCGGCGCAACTCGACGTCCACGCCAGCGGTCGGCTCGTCCAGAAACAGCACGCGCGGCTCATGGCTCAGCGCCTTGGCGATCATCACCCGCCGCTTCATGCCGCCCGACAGTTCAAGCATCTTGTTGTTGCGCTTGTCCCAAAGCGACAGGTCGCGCAGCACCTTCTCGATATGGGCATCGTTGCGCGGCTTGCCGAACAGCCCACGGGAAAAGCGTACCGTGTCGATCACCCGCTCGAACGCGTCGGTGTGCAGTTCCTGCGGCACAAGTCCGATCGCGGAGCGCGATCCACGATAGTCGCGTACGATGTCATGCCCGGCGACGGTCACTGTTCCACCGCTCGGCCGCACATTGCCGCAGATGATGGAGATCATCGTCGTCTTGCCCGCGCCATTGGGGCCTAGCAGGGCGAAAATCTCACCCTCCTCAATCTCCAGATCGATGCCCTTAAGTGCCTGAAAACCCGATGCGTAGCTTTTCGTCAGCCCGGAAACGGTAATGATGGACGCCATGCGCGCAAAAGCCCCTTTTTATCTGCACGCCAAGATAGGGGCGCCGGGTCCAAGCGCAACCGGCCTATTCGCCCTGGCGATGAAAGCGGAACACTGTTGCTGGCGGAAAATTGCGCACCGTCTGTCCCACGCGCGCGACTTCCAAGTCCAGCGCATGCAGCACGTCACGGCTGACCGGCGGCCGCGTAGAATAGGTGAACTGGATAAAGCTGCCGCCCGGCCGCAGCATGCGGAATGCTTCGGACAGAATGTCGGCATGCACATGGCGGTCCATCGCCAGCAGCGGTAGGCCGCTTATCACCGTCTGATATTGCCCCGGCTCACCGGCCGCCGCCGTCGATACGATCTGCGCTGGCGTTTCCAGCACCGACACATGCGGAAAGTGCCGCCGCAGCCCGCGCGCAAAGGCGGGATTGATCTCCACCACCTCCAGCTTTTCCGGCGGCAGGCCCGTCTGCAGGATCGCGCGGGTGAACACGCCAGTCCCACCGCCCAGTTCCATCACCCGGCCATCCAGCGGGTCGATATGCGCTACCATCAGCCGGGCAAGATAGCGGCTGCTCGGCACCACCGAGGCGGTTTGGCGCGGCTTCTTCACCCAGGCGGCCAGGAAATCCAGATATTCCGTCGCCCGCGCCCGGAATTCGCTCCGGGGCATGGCGACTGCCCGGCCACGTTTGGACTTGTCATGCATGAGCGAAAGGCGACCGGAAACATGTCATCGCGACTCCCCTTAGCGAGCCTGAAGCGCGCCGTCGATTGGCTTTAACATGTCTATAGATGGCAAATTTTTCACTTGTGCGGCGCCCGTCGCGATGCCGGCCCGAACCGCCCACACGCCTTCCTGAACAAATTTGCGAGATCAGCCTGAAGGTGATCGGCTCAACATCCTGCTTCAGATCATAAAAATTAAAAATACGGATTTATAATCAACATATTAGCTTGTTGCCGCAGGTTCATGCAACCTCCTCCACTATGAGCGGGTTCAACAGCAAATCATTGTTTCGGAGGAGAATTATGCGCAAAGCCATTATCGCCCTGTCGGCCCTTTCGATGGCCATCCCTGTGTCCATGGCGATCCCGACCGACGGGGCCAGCGCCCGGAAGCATCACCACTATCGCGAATGGCGCGGCCGCGACGGACGGACATATTGTCGCAAGTCCAACGGCACGACCGGCCTTATCGTCGGCGGCGTAGGCGGTGCCCTTGTAGGCCGTGCCATCGACACGCGCGGTGATCGGGCCACCGGCACGATCCTGGGCGCTGCTGGCGGCGCGCTGCTCGGCAAGGAAATCGATAGCAAGCGCCGCTGCCGCTAATCTGCCAACAAATAAAAGGGCGGCTCCCGATTGGAAGCCGCCCTGTGCAAATTCCTAAAGTACCGCCGCTTACTCCGAGGCGGCTCCGCGAGCCTCATCGACCTTAAACGCAACCGGTCGGCCGCCAGACACGCCGGACACCTTGCCGTTCTTGATCGCCAGGTTAAACGCAACGGCATCCGGATAGCGGCGACCTGACACGAGCCGACCCGTCTTTGTATCCTTCACCTGATAGACATAGGTGTAGCCTTCATGGGTGAAGCGCTGCTTACCTTCTTCCGCATGGACGGGGGCAAGGGCAGCGGCGACGGTGCCGACTGCACCGGTAAGAATGAATTTCGACAGCATTCGCATAGGTTTTCTCCTTGTGAATGCCGATCAAACACCTCTGCATTTCTGTTCTGTCGGTGTCGAACCTATGGGCCAGACACATGCGCGCAATCGCAAAAGGCGGATCACCAGTTGCGCCTCGCGCAACCGGCCATGCGTCAAGCCTCCGACATCGCCACGATGTGACGGAACTGCGCCTCGGTCAGGGGGGACACGGACAGGCGCGACTGCCGCAGCATCACCATATCGGCCAGCGCCGGGTCCGCCTTCATCGCCTTCAGCGTGACGGGCTTTTTCAGCTTTTCCTTCGGTGCGACATGCACGGCGATCCACTTGCCGCTTTCGTCGGTGCTGTCGGGCGCGGCTTCCTCGACAATCTCCATGATGCCGACCGCTTCCACACCAATATTGCTGTGGTAAAAAAAGGACAGGTCGCCCTTGCGCATCGCCTTCATGTTCAGCTGCGCGGCATGGTTGCGAACGCCATCCCACTCCGCCTTTCCTTTCTCGACCAGGTCGTCATAGGAAAAGACATCGGGTTCCGATTTCATGAGCCAATAGTTCATGATCGCCTCCTTGCATCAGCCGCCCGGGCCGATCAAGGATCGGACGGCGCCAATTGACAGAAGGAAAGCCGAAACTTGCCGCACGCACCGCTGGAACAGGTTCCACTGCTGTCCCTCACCGCGATGGCTAAGCCGGATTTTGCAACAGCGCTCGGCGATTCGTTCCGGCAATTCGGCTTCGCCATGGTGAAGGACCACGGCATGGATGCCGCCCTGATCAACGATGGCTGGAGGCTCGCCCGCGCCTTCTTCGCCCTGCCGGAGGATGTAAAGCGCCGCTACGATGCCAGCAGCAATGGCGGCCAGCGAGGCTACACGGCGTTCGGCAGGGAAATCGCCAAGGGCGCGAGCGAGAATGACCTCAAGGAATTTTGGCATGTCGGCCGCGACCTGCCCGCCGGACACCCCCTTGGCGCCACCATGCCGCCAAACATCTGGCCCGAAGAAATACCCGAACTTCAACCCACTTTAAGCCATCTTTATGCCGAGTTCGACCGCCTAGGCGCCCAGCTTCTCGCCGCGATCGCCCTCTATCTCGATCTGCCCGAACATTGGTTCGACGACGCCACCGAAAACGGCAACTCGATCCTGCGACTACTCCACTACCCGCCAGTTTCGCCCGAAGCCCCGGGCATCCGCGCAGGCGCGCATGAGGATATCAACCTCATCACCCTGCTGCTCGGCGCCGAGGAAGGCGGCCTGGAGATCAAGGACCGCCAGGGCAACTGGCTCCCCGTCGTACCGCCCCCCGGCGCGCTGGCGATCAATGTCGGCGACATGCTCCAGCGGCTGACCAACCACCGCCTGCGATCAACCAGCCACCGCGTCGTCAATCCTCCGCCGGAGCGGCGCGGCGTCGCGCGCTATTCCATGCCCTTCTTCCTGCACCTACGCCCGGATTTCCTGATCGAACCGCTGCCGCAATGCGTCGATGCGGACCACCCGCGCCGGGACCCGCCGATCATCGCGCACGACTATCTGACCGAGCGCCTGCGCGAGATCGGACTGGTGAAGGGCTGAACGCCCGTCAGCTCACTTGCGCCACCGACCCAGAGTAATGCCGATTTCCTCACCCTTCTCGCTCAGCGCCAGCTTGATGATCTTCACCTCGACATGCAGCACCTTGTCATCCTGAAGGAAGATGGTGTCGATGATATGGTCCGCCACAGCCTCGATCAGCGTGAAATGCTGCCCTTCCGGCAATGCGCTCGTGGCGGCATGCTTCAGGTCCATGTAATTTTTCGAACGGGATAACGGCGTATCCAGCTCATAATGGTCAGCGACCTTCAACTGCGCGCGGATGGAAATGCGCAGCGGCTGCGGCAGATGGGTTTCTTCCGAATAGATGCCCGTCAGGACATCGACGTCCAGATGATTGACCTCCAGCGTCAGAAAATCGTCAAATCCGCGGTCCATGGCTTTCCTGCTGCTGGCGATGGCCAGAATAGACTTTAATTTTGCGGAACAGGCGTTAATCCCGCCGCTCCGGCGCGGTCCATGCGCCATTGACGGCGGATCGGCAAGACGTGTCTCATATTGTGCCCCTTAACATCGTGGCGGAAGAGGCGATTGAGCAACTGCTCGACGCCGCCTTTGGCCCCGACAGGCACGGCCGCACCGCCTATCTGATCCGCGACGGCATGCCTTGGGTGCCTGAGCTGTCCTTCGGCATGATGGATGAACATGGCGAGCTGGCCGGTTCGCTCCAAAGCTGGCCAGTGGCCCTCACCCATGCCGACGGAACGCACACACCGCTCATCATGGTCGGCCCGGTCGCTGTCTCCCCCACCCTCCAACGCACCGGCCACGGCCGCGCGCTGATGGATGCGGTCGTCAATGCCGCTCGCGCCCACCATAGCGATCCGCTGATGATGATCGGCGATCCCGAATATTATGGCCGCTTCTGGGGCTTTTCCGCTGCATCCACGGGCGGCTGGACCTGCCCCGGCCCCTATGAAGCGCGCCGACTACTCGCTCTTTCGGTCGATGGAGCCGCGATCGGCGGCGAAGGGATGCTTGGGCCGCGAATCACCACTCCAATGTGATTTCCCTTTTGCCTTCGGCGCCACGCGATCCTATCTCGACGCCATGCCGATGGACCCGCCACCTGATCTTGCCAACCTGTCGCTGGCCGACATAGCCCGTCTGGTCGAGGAAAAGCGGCTGCCGCCCGTCGAAAAGTGGAATCCCGACCATTGCGGCGACAGCGAAATGCGCATCGCCCGCGACGGCACATGGTTTCATCAGGGTTCGCCCATCGGCCGCGAAGCCATGGTCCGCCTCTTCTCGACGATCCTGCGGCGTGAAAAGGATGGCTCCTATGTCCTTGTAACGCCAGTTGAAAAGCTGTCGATAGAGGTGGACGACGCCCCCTTCCTCGCCGTCGAGCTAAAGAGCGAGGGCGAAGGCCGCGACCGCGCCCTCGCCTTTCGCCTCAACACAGGCGACCTGATCCCCGCAGGCCCCGAAAACCCGCTCGTCATCCGGGAAACGGCCGATGGCCCGCACCCCTATCTGCACGTACGTGGCGGGCTTGAGGCGTTGGTTAACCGCAGCGTCTATTATGAGCTGATGAACCTCGCGCTGGACGAAGCAAGCGATCCGGTTGGCCTCTGGAGCAATGGCGCCTTCTACCCATTGGACGGCTCCGCATGACCTTGGCCGACCGCGTCCGCGCCGCGCTTGCCGAAGGACATGCGCGCGAAGTCGGGCTCATGCTATCGGACACACGAGATCCCCGCATCGACGGCGAACTCGTTCTTGCGCCCGCCGCCGTGCTCGTCGCCATCACTGACCGACCGGAGCCCGGCCTCATCCTCACCGAGCGCGCGGCTTCCCTGCGCAAACATGCGGGGCAGATCGCCTTCCCCGGCGGCCGCGTCGATCAGGAAGACGCCAGCGAGATCGCCGGAGCGCTGCGGGAGGCGCACGAAGAAATCGGGCTGCTCCCTAGCTTCGTGGACGTCATCGGCACGACCGACCGCTATCACACCTTCACCGGCTTCGACATTGTGCCCGTGCTGGGCGTCATCCCGCCCGACCTACCGCTCATGCCACAGGCAAACGAGGTCGCTGATTGGTTCGAACTGCCCCTCTCCTTTGCGCTCGATCCCGCAAACCGGGTCAGCCATTCCGCCCATTATCAAGGTGTTGAACGGCACTATTATGAAATAATGTGGAATGAGCGCCGTATCTGGGGCATCACCGCCGCCATACTCGCCAACCTGTCGCGGAGGCTTGATCTTGACCGCCTATTTGCCTGACGCCGACTGGCGCCACCGGCCCGGCCTTGACGGCCTGCTCGCCGCGTTGGGGGCGGAACAGGGCCTTGCCCGCTATGTCGGCGGCGCGGTGCGCGACGGACTGCTTGGACTTCCCGTCAATGATCTCGACATCGCCACGGCGCTGGAGCCGCAAGAGGTGATGGAGCGCCTGAAGGCCGCCGGGATAAAGGCTGTGCCCACGGGCATAGACCATGGCACGATCACGGCGGTGATCGGGGGATGGCCGGTCGAAATCACCACCTTGCGCCGCGACGTCAGCACGGACGGCCGCCGTGCGACCATCGCCTACACCACCGACTGGCGGGAGGATGCGGCACGGCGCGATTTCACCATCAATGCGCTGTACGCCGATCCCCACACCCATGAAGTGACCGACTTTTTCGGCGGCGTGGATGACCTTGCGGCAGGCCGTGTCCGCTTCATCGGCAGCGCGGCCGAGCGGATCGCAGAGGATCATCTGCGCATCCTGCGCTATTTCCGCTTCCTCGCCCGCTTCGGCAGCGACACGCCGGATGAGCAGGCATATGCCGCCTGCCGCACCGCCGCCAACAGCCTGATGGCCCTGTCGCGTGAGCGTATCGCCGATGAGCTGATGAAGCTCCTCGCCCTTCCCGATCCTTTCGCCTCGCTCCAATTGATGATCGAAGGCGGCATCCTCCTTCCTGTTCTTCCGGAAATCGACGGGGACGGACTTGCTCGACTGGGGCAGTTGACGGCGCGCGAAGCCGACGCTGGCATTCCGTACGCTGCGCTGCGCCGCCTGGCTGCCTTGCTCCCCCCCGACCCGCGCACCGCCGATGCCGTGGGCGCCCGTCTCAAACTGTCCAACAAGGCGCGAAAGCGTCTCGTCCTCGCGCTGGAACCCCATAAGGCGGCCCCATCGCTCAGGGCGCTCGCCTTCATCATCGGCGTCGAAGGTGCAATCGACCGCATCCTGCTCGACCCCATGGCATCCCTCGACAGCATCGCCTCGCTCGAAGGCTGGACGCCACCGCAACTTCCGATCGGCGGAGGCGCCCTGATCGCGCGCGGCCTGCCGCCCGGCCCCGAGGTCGCCAAGGCGCTGGGCGAGGTGCAGCGTATCTGGGTAGAAGAAGGTTTCCCGGAGGCAGGCCGGGTCGATCAGATCGCGGATCAGACCGTTTCGAAATTCCAGCGCGCGCGCCAATAATCGAACGCATCATTTTCCGGCATCGGGCGCGCGAAGTAAAAGCCCTGCCCGTGGCTGCATCCCATGGATTGCAGCCCATGGGCCAGTTCCTGCGTCTCCACCCCTTCGGCGGTGACATGCAGGTTCAACGATTCGGCCAGCGACAGGATCGTGCGAACGATCGCCTGCTTGTCCTTGTCATCCAGCATGTTGGTCACAAAGCTGCGGTCGATCTTCAAAATGTCGATCGGCAGGCTGTGCAAGCTGGCAAGGTTGGAATAGCCCGTGCCGAAATCGTCCATGGCGATCGGCATTTGCAGGTCCTTCAATGCAACCAGCAGCTTCCGCGCCTTGTCCGGATCGGCGATGATCGCGCTTTCCGTCAGTTCGACGGTCAGCCGCCTGCCCGACACGCCTGAATAGCGCAGCGCTTCCTCGAACATCGACGCAACATCATCGCGCGCCATCTGGATCGGCGACAGGTTCACATTGACCCCGACCGGCATTGCCTGTCCGAATTTCGCGTCCCACCGGCTCAGCGCCTGCGCCGCCTCATAAGCCGCCCACCGGCCGAGAGGCGTGATGAGGCCGCTTTCCTCGGCAACCGCAATGAACTCGCACGGGGAAACATGACCCAGTTCAGGGTCATTCCACCGGGCGAGCGCTTCAAATCCGGTAATCTCCCCCGTCTGCAACTGAATGAGCGGCTGATATGCCAAGGTAAGCTCACCTTGTGTCAACGCGGTGCGCAGGCGGCTCTCAATGGAAAAGCGCCGCTGCGCTTCCTTCAGCACGCCGTTGCGGTAGATCTCCACCTTGCCGCTACGCTTGGCGATTTTCACCGCCGCCTGCGCCTTGCGGATTATATCGTCGGGGTCATCGTCCAGGCTGGTCGCCAGAGCACATCCGATCGCGCAGTCGACCCGAATTTGCAGATCACTCAGGCGGATCGGCGAATTCAGCGCATCCCTTACCCTCTGCACGATATGAAGACAGTCCGACAAGCCATTGTTCAATCGTGCAAATATCGCAAAGTCATTGCCGCCGATCCGCGCCAGCACATCGCCCTGCCGCAGGCTCGACTTCAAACGCTTGGCAACCGTGATCAGCAGTTCATCACCCGCCATCGGCCCCAGCGATTCGTTAACCCGGCTAAATCGGCTGAGATCGATCGCGATGATCCCGAACTGCGAATTGCTCGGCCATGGAGAATTGCGCAGTCGGTCTTCGATCTCCTCGCCAAATCCCGTACGGTTCGGCAGCGCTGTCAACCCGTCGGATAGCAATTCGCGGCGTAAATTCCGTTCGGTCACGCGATCGCTAGTGCGGTCCAGCGCGGTGAAGAGAATGAGGTGCGCCGCTTCGTCAGTCGAGGGCAGCAGCCCGGCGGTGCAGGAGAAATATTCCGGCCCCAAAGGACCATCACGCCGCAATTCAAACGTGACGGAGACGCTTTCCGAAAGCGCAACCTCAATGATCCGTTCGCGCCAGTCCTTGCAATAGGGCGACTCGGCGCCGGTATCGCCCCTGTCCAGGAAGCTGTGATAAAAAGTCTTGTTAACAGCAACGATCGACAAGTCATTGTCTTTAAAACATAACATGGCTGCGGCGTGCGGCATCGCCTCCAACCAATGCTCCATCTCCGCCAGGCAGCGCAGATGCGTGCGCTCGAACCTCGCGAGGAGGTTGTCGTCCAGCCTTTGACCTGGCCGAATACGCGCTGGCACCGTTTTCATGCCACCGGATTAGATACCAGTGGTAAATTTTCAGGAAATGACCCGATGTAATTTCAAGAAGATATGCGGCTCGTTACGCATTCATCAAAATCGGTTGTCTCGCGGGAAGCCAACCGGCGGCATCCGCCCGGCCGCCCCGCGCGCAACGCGCCACGGCGTCATGTCGGCCTCGGTTCGGGTGCGCCCGCTTCCTCCGCCCATCGCCCAGCTTAAGCCATCGCTCATCCGGAAAGTGACGGCATCCGACAGGCCGCCATCGCGATAACGCTGCATCTGCACGCCCTGCCCGCGCGACATGCGCGGCATTTCGACCAGCGGGAACACCAGCAGTTTGCGATTCTCACCGACCACGGCGACGCTGTCCGCCTCTGTCCCAATGATGTGGACCACCGTCAAGCGAGCGCCCGAGCGCACATTCACCACCTGCTTGCCCTTACGCGTCTCGGCAATGACATCCGCGACCGCCGCGACAAAGCCCCTGCCGTCCGATGCAGCCAGCAACAGCTCGCTTCCTGTCTTCGCTGGGAACAGCGCCACGATGTCGCCCTGATCATCCATATCGACCAGCGACCGCACCGGATCGCCAAACCCGCGCCCGCCCGGCAACTTGTCCGCCCCCAGCGTGAATATGCGCCCGCTCGCCGTCGCCAGCAGCAGCTTGTCGGTCGTTTGCGCATGGAAGGCGATTTTCGGCCCGTCGCCTTCCTTGAACTTCAACGTGTCCGCCGAAGAAAGGTCGCGATGACCGCTCATCGCCCGTATCCAGCCGCGCTCCGACAGGATCACTGTGATCGGCTCGCGCTCGATCATCGCCTCCAGCGGAATTTCTCGGGCGGGCGCCGCTTCCTCCACCAAAGTCCGCCGCCTGCCGATATCGCTCTCTGGCGAATAGCGCTTGCGCAGTTCCGCCAGATCCTTCTTCAGCCGGTTGCGCTGGCGCGTCGGGCTCTCGACCAGCTTGGTAAGCTCATCCCGTTCCTTGAGCAGCCCCGCATGCTCGCGCCGCAGCTCCATTTCCTCCAGCTTGCGCAAGGAACGCAGCCGCATGTTGAGGATGGCTTCGGCCTGCCGGTCGTTCAGCCCAAATTCCTCCATCATCACCGCCTTGGGCTCATCCTCCGTCCGGATGATCTCGATCACCCGGTCGAGGTTCAGATAAGCGATGATATAGCCGTCGAGCAGTTCGACCCGCGCGGCGATCTTGTCCAGCCGATGCTGCGCGCGCCGCACCAGGACGTCGATCTGGTGCTTCAGCCACTCGATCAACACCGGCTTCAGCCCCAGAACGCGCGGCGTCCGGCTCGCGTCCAGTACGTTGAGGTTCAGCGGAAAGCGGTTCTCCAGGTCAGTCAGCCGGAACAGGCTGTCCATCAGCACATCGGAATCCACCGTCCGCGCCCGCGGTTCAAGGACAATGCGAATCTCCGCGTCGCTCTCATCCCGCACATCCGCCAATATCGGCAGCTTCTTGTCGTTGATCAGCGCGGCGATATGCTCGATCAACTTGGACTTCTGCACCTGGAAAGGGATTTGCGTCACCACCGCCACCCAAGTCCCGCGCCCGCCATCTTCCTTGTGCCAGCGCGCCCGCGTGCGGAACGATCCCCGCCCCGTCGCATAGGCTTCCGAAATAATGGAAGCGTTATCCACCAGCACGCCGCCAGTCGGGAAATCCGGCCCGCGCACGACCTGCATCAGGTCGGCATGTTCGGCATCCGGATTTTCGATCAGCAGGCTCGCCGCATCGATCAGCTCGGACACATTATGCGGCGGAATGCTGGTCGCCATGCCGACCGCAATGCCGCTTGCGCCATTTGCCAGCAGATTGGGGAAGAGGCCGGGAAAAACCTCCGGCTCTTCATCCTCGCCATTATAGGTGGGCCTGAACTCGACGGTCCCCTCGTCCAGCCCGGCCATCAGGTCGGCCGCCGCCTGCGTCAGCCGCGCCTCGGTATAGCGCATGGCCGCGGCATTATCGCCGTCGATATTGCCGAAATTCCCCTGCCCATCGACCAAGGGGGTGCGCAGCGAGAAATCCTGCGCCAGTCGCACCATGGCGTCATAGACCGACGTATCGCCATGCGGGTGATATTTACCGATCACATCGCCCACGACGCGCGCGCATTTCTTATAAGAAGTCGTGTTACGCGCCGGATTAGCGACCAGCACATCCGGCGACGCGCCGCCCGGCTCCATCTTGAGCAGCCGCATCGCCCACAATAACCGCCGGTGCACCGGCTTCAATCCATCGCGCAGATCCGGCAGCGACCGCGCCGTGATCGTGGAAAGCGCATAGACGAGGTAGCGCTGGGACAGCGCTTCGTCGAACGGGTGATCCTTGATAGCGTCGAACGGGTCGCGAAAATCGGTCATCGCGATCGGAATAGCAGCGCAACGACAAAACGGAAACGGGGATTACATCCCCGAAAAATTCACCTCCTTCGCCTTCGGGGCTTGCACATTCGCCGCCACGCGCCAATTTGCGCCCGTGTCCGATTCCAACCCACCTCCTGTCATCGCCCTCCCGCCGCCGCCCGCTTCGCTGCTGACCGGCGCGGCGCTGTTTCTCGACTTTGACGGCACCCTCACGCCGATCGCCGCCACACCTGACGGCGTGGTCGTGGATGGCGATCTGCTCACCCTGCTCGGCGAATTGCGCGATGTGCTGCAAGGCCGTCTGGCGATCGTCAGCGGCCGGTCGATCGTCACCCTGCGCGATCTCGGCTTCGCCAACTTCCTGCTTGCCGGAACGCACGGACTGGAATTCGCCCAGCCGGGCGAACAGGTCGAAGCCGCCCCTCGTCGCCCGGCGGTCGATGATGCCGAAGCGGCCTTCCACAGCTTTGCGGACGGTAAGCCCGGCATATTGGTGGAACGCAAATCGATCAGCGTTGGCCTGCATTTCCGTGGCGCGCCCCAATGGGGCGAGCAGGCGGGCGAACTGGCCAGCGACCTCGCCGCCAAACTTGGCCTCGCCGTGCAACCGGGCAAGATGCTGTTCGAACTGCGCCCCGGCGGCGCGGACAAGGGCAGCGCGGTCCACACGCTGATGGCCCGCACTCCCATGGCAGGGGGACGCCCGCTCTTCATCGGCGACGATGTCACGGATGAGGAAGGCTTTGCCGCTGCCACTGAACTGGGCGGCGCGGGCATTCTGGTCGGCCCGCCCCGGACGACACTCGCCGCATTCTCTTTGGAACAGGTTGCCGCTGTCAGGCATTATCTCGCGCGGGGGGTCGTCAGGCCCGGCTGAGCCATGGCTGGCGCCCCCTCGTTCGAATGAGCCAGGGGGGCAGACCGATAGTCAGGACCAGTAAAACGCATTCCGCCGGAAACGAGCGCACTCTCGATCTCTGGCCCATCGGCAATTGCCAGGCATCCGCGCTGATCGATCGCGCTGGGCGGATGATATGGGCGTGCGTGCCCCGCGTGGACGGGGACCCAGTCTTTTCCGCCCTTCTTGATGATAAGAGCTGGGACGCGCCGGACGCGCGCGGCTTCTGGGCAATTGAATTGGAAAACTGCGTCAGCGTCGAACAACATTATATCCGCAACACGCCCATCCTCGTAACCCGCCTGACCGACGATCACGGCAATGCCATAGAGCTTTACGACTTCTGTCCGCGCCATCGCCACATGGGCCGCATGTACCGTCCCGTGGCCTTCGCCCGGATCGTCCGGCCCGTGGCAGGCAGCCCCCGTATCCGCGTGCGGCTTCGCCCGACCACGTCCTGGAATTCGGAAAGCGTGCCGATCAGCTATGGCTCAAACCATATTCGGCTCGTCCTGTCCTATATGGCTATGCGCATGTCGACCAACGCGCCCATCGGCCTCATTTCCCAGGAAAGCTGGTTCCGGCTCGAACATGACATGCACTTCTTCCTCGGGCCGGACGAAAGCTTTTCGGATGCGCTTCGCCCCGAAGTTGAGCGGATGCTGGATGACACCATCCACGAATGGCAGGTTTGGGTCCGCGGCCTCGCCATTCCCGCCGAATGGCAGGAAGCGGTCATTCGCTCGGCCATCACGCTCAAGCTTTGCCAGCATGAGGAAACCGGCGCGATCGTCGCCGCGCTGACCACCAGCATCCCGGAACATGCCGACTCGGGGCGCAACTGGGACTATCGCTACTGCTGGATACGCGACGCTTATTATACCGTGGAGGCACTGAACCGCCTCGGCGCGCTCGACGTGTTGGAAAGCTACCTCGTCTACCTCCGCAACATCGTCGACGGCGCAAAGGGCGGTCACATCCAGCCGCTCTATGACGTGCGCGGCAACGCCACGCTGGAGGAACGCGAGGCGCAGAACCTTCCCGGCTATCGCGGCATGGGGCCGGTTCGCGTCGGCAACGCCGCCTATTCCCAGATTCAGCACGATGCCTATGGCCAGATCGTGCTGTCCTCGGTTCAGGGTTTCATCGACCAGCGACTGCTTCGCATGGCGAGCATGTCCGACTTCGAATCCTTGGAAGCGGTCGGCGAACGCGCATGGTCGGTCTATGACCAGCCCGACGCTGGCCTTTGGGAACTGCGCACCCGCGCTCACGTGCACAGCTACAGCGCCGTGATGTGCTGGGCCGCCTGCGACCGCCTCGCCCACGCCGCCGCCGCGCTCGACCTGCCCGAGCGGGAGGTTTATTGGCGCGAACGGGCCGAGATCATGAAGGCGCGCATCCTGCAATCGGCCTGGCGCAGCGGCAGCAACGCCATCTCCGCCAATTTCGAGGATGACGCCCGCGACGCCTCGCTGCTTCAGCTTCTGGACCTGCGCTTCCTGACAGCCGACAATCCGATGTTTGTGGGCACGTTGAAGGCACTGGAAAAGGACCTGCGCCGGGGCAATGACATGCTGCGCTACAGCACGCCGGATGATTTCGGAGAGCCCGTCACCGCCTTCAACGTCTGCACCTTCTGGCTGATAGAGGCCCTGCACCGCACCGGCCGCACGGAAGAAGCGCGGCTGCTGTTTGAAGAAATGCTGTCCCGCCGCACCGCCGCCGGGCTATTGTCGGAGGATATCGATCCCGCGACAGGGGAATTGTGGGGCAATTATCCCCAGACCTACTCATTGGTCGGCATCATCAACTGCGCCGTTCTGTTGAGCAAGCCGTGGAGCGTTATGCGATGAGCCGCCTGATAGTCATATCCAACAGGGTCAGCAGGCCCAACAAGTCCGGCAATCAGGGTGGCCTTGCCGTGGCGCTGGCACAGGCGCTGCGCGAAAGCCGGGGCATCTGGGTCGGCTGGTCAGGCGAAGTCACCGAAAATTTCACTGGCCATATCGGCTTTTCCGAAGATGAAGGCGTAAAGACGGCAACGATCGATCTCGAAGAGCAGGACGTCGACGAATATTATAACGGCTATGCCAACAAGACGCTGTGGCCGCTCTTCCACTTCCGCATCGACCTTGCCGAATATGCCCGCGATTTCGAGGGCGGCTATAACCGCGTCAACCACCGCTTCGCCGACACGACCAGCCCGCTGATCGAGCCCGAAGACATTATCTGGGTGCAGGATTATCACATGATTCCGCTCGGCCAGATGTTGCGCGACAAGGGGCATAACAACCGGATGGGATTCTTCCTCCACATCCCATGGCCGCCCACGCGTCTGCTGGTGTCCCTGCCCCATCATACCAAGCTGGTGCAGACCCTGTTCGCCTATGACGTCATCGGCTTCCATACCGAGGAATGGCTCGAATCCTTCCGCCATTATGTGGAGCGGGAGATGAACGGGACGGTAAATGGCGACTTCGTCACGCTGGGCGACCGCACGATTCAGGCGATCGCCTGCCCCATAGGCATCAACGCGCAGGAATTTTCCAACGCCGCCGTCAGCGAACCCGCGCGGGACATGTTCGAACAAGTCCGCCGCTCATTGCAGGACCGCGCGATGATCGTCGGCGTAGACCGGCTCGACTACAGCAAAGGGCTGGAGGAAAGATTCAGCGGCTATGCCCGCTTCCTCAAGGACCATCCCGAACATCATCGCAAAGTGGTCCTGACGCAAATCGCCCCGCCCTCGCGAGGAGAAGTGGAAAGCTACCAGCACATCCGCTCGACGCTCGACGCCACCGCCGGGCGCATCAACGGCGAATATAGCGACGTGGACTGGACGCCTATCCGTTACGTGAACCAGGGCTATCCACGCGACAAGCTGGCGGGCATCTACCGTGCCGCACGGATCGGCCTCGTCACTCCGCTGCGTGACGGCATGAACCTTGTCGCCAAGGAATATGTCGCCGCGCAGGACCCGACCAATCCCGGCGTCCTCATCCTCTCCCGCTTCGCTGGCGCCGCGACCCAGCTCAAGGACGCGCTCCTTATCAACCCCTACAGCCCGGAGGAGATGTCCGACGCGATCAACCGCGCCCTCGCCATGCCACTGGATGAACGCAAGCGGCGCTGGCGTTCGATGATGGATTGCGTCGAGGAACAGGACATCAGCTGGTGGCGCCGCTGCTTCACCGAACGCCTGATGGCCGTACGTCGCGACGATGAGCAGGCGGCAGACGTCGAAATCGCGCACTGAACTCACGACAGTTCGCCGCCAGATCAGCGCGCTAATTGCACCCCTGTCTGCTTTGGTCTATGGGCCAGCCAGCAGCCCCGGCACCCGCTGATCCTCTTCGATTCGCGTTGCCGGGGCACATTCTTTTCTCGGGAAGACAGGAACGCGCATGGCCCGTCGCCGCCAGATCTACGAAGGCAAGGCAAA
Organism: Sphingobium sp. TomMM7A; assembly: GCF_055397305.1. Classification (NCBI taxonomy): domain Bacteria; kingdom Pseudomonadati; phylum Pseudomonadota; class Alphaproteobacteria; order Sphingomonadales; family Sphingobiaceae; genus Sphingobium; species Sphingobium sp. TomMM7A. The sequence continues at coordinate 1,205,025 of NZ_AP027311.1, forward strand.
GATCCTTTACGAAGGCCCTGAGCCCGGCACGATCATCCAATATTTCAAGGACGATGCCACCGCCTTCAACGCGCAGAAGAAGGGCACGATTTCCGGCAAGGGCGTACTCAACAACCGCATCTCCGAGCATATCTTCACCCTGCTCGGTCAGATCGGCGTGCCGACCCACTTCATCCGCCGCCTCAACATGCGCGAACAGCTGGTTCGCCAGGTTGAAATCGTGCCGATCGAGGTCGTGGTCCGCAACGTCGCCGCCGGTTCCTTGAGCAAGAAGCTGGGGATCGAGGAAGGCACGCAGCTGCCCCGCACCCTCATCGAATATTGCTACAAGGACGATGCGCTGGGCGACCCGCTCGTGTCCGAAGAGCATATCGCCTGCTTCGGCTGGGCCACGCAGGAAGAGATGCATGACATCGCCGACATGGCGATCCGCATCAACGACTTCATGTGCGGCCTGTTCGCGGCCATCGGCATCCGCCTTGTCGACTTCAAGCTGGAGTTCGGCCGCCTGTGGGACGGCGACTTCAGCCGCGTCATCCTGGCCGACGAAATCAGCCCGGACGGCTGCCGCCTGTGGGACATGAACACCGGCGAAAAGCTGGACAAGGACCGCTTCCGCCGCGACCTCGGCGGTGAAGTCGAAGCCTATCAGGAAGTCGCCCGCCGCTTGGGCCTCCTGCCCGAAGGCGCGGACACAACGGTGCTCGACCTCGACACCCACCGCAAGAAGCGCAGCAAGGACTGACCGTCTCAAATCCTCCCCATCAACGATGGGGAGGGGGACCGCCAAAGGCGGTGGAGGGGAATAGCGCGCCGCTCATCCCACCACCGCATCCACCATCAGCTTCACCCCCAACAGCACCATCAGCACATAGATCAGCGTGTAGAACCGCGCCGGATCAACCTTGCGCGCCAGCACCACCCCCGCGTAAGTCGCCCCAATGGCCACCGGCGCCAGCATCGCGGTCGCCATCAAATTGGCCCGCGTAAACTGCCCCAGCGCCGCATAAGCGGGCACCTTGATCCAGTTCATGATGGCAAAGGCAATCGCCGTGGTGCCGATCAGCGTGTCGCGCGCCAGCCGCTTGGGCAGCACCCACATCTGGAATGGCGGCGCGCCCGCATGGGCGATCTGGCTGGTAAATCCGCTCGCCACGCCCAGCAACGTCCCGACCCAATTCGGCGAACTGGACGGCAGCACAACCTTCCCGCCCCGCTCGACCCACAGCCTCTGCGCACCGAACAGCGTAGAAATGAAACCGAGCGCGCCCAACACAGCCGTCTCAGGCACCCGCGCAGCGAACAGGTAACCCAGCCCCACGCCGACGATCATGCCCGGCATCATCACCTTCAATATGTGCCGATCCCAGCTATGCCGGAACGACCAGACGCTCACCGCATCCTGCAATATGAGGATAGGCAGCATGATCGCCGCCGCCCGCACCGGATCGATTCCCAGCGCCATGATCGGCATCGCCAGCGCCCCTGCCCCGGCAAAACCGCCCTTGGCGAGCCCGGAAAGGACCACCGCCACGATCGCGCATGCATAATAGAGATAATCGCCGCTCATCGCCCCGCCCTAAAGCAGAGGACCGCTGAAGCGAACAGCTTTTCCAGTTAAGCTCAGGCGCTAGCCCGGTATCCGATCAGAACACCGAAGGCAAAGGTAGCCAGCAGGGCTAGCTGCACACGGCCATGCGGATCGTCATAGCCGACGATCTGCTGCCCAAAGGCGAAAAGCCCCACAAACATCGCCAGTGCAAGACCAGCCATATTCAAAACCCTCTATCCCGTCCCGAAACCATAGCGCCGTCTCGCTAATAAAGGGATAATGCCTTGCTTGGCGCGGCGCAGGGGACTAGGGGGTGCGCCATAGCAATCCACGGAGTTTTTGGCCTCATGAAAGCCCGCATCTTCGTCACCCTAAAGGGCGGGGTTCTCGACCCGCAGGGCAAGGCGATCCACCACGCACTCGACGGTCTGGGCTTCTCGGGCGTCAACGACGTGCGCGCGGGCAAGCTCATTGAGCTGGACCTGGCCGACGGCACCAGCGACGAAGATATCGACGCCATGTGCCGCAAGCTGCTCGCCAACACGGTCATCGAAAACTACCGCATCGAAAAGGTGGCCTGAGCCATGAAGAGCGCCGTCATCGTCTTCCCCGGCAGCAATTGCGACCGCGACCTCGCCGTGGCTTTCGAGGCGGTGAGCGGTGAAAAGCCGGTCATGGTCTGGCACCGCGACACCGAATTGCCAGAAGGCATCGACCTGATCGGCGTGCCCGGCGGCTTCTCCTACGGCGATTATCTGCGCTCCGGCGCCATGGCCGCGCGCTCGCCCGTCATGCAGGCGGTGGCCAAGGCGGCCGAACGCGGCACCTATGTGCTGGGCATCTGCAACGGCTTTCAGGTGCTGACCGAAAGCGGCCTGCTGCCCGGCGCCTTGCTCCGCAACGCAGGCGGCCATTTCGTCTGCCGCGATGTCGCGCTGACCGTCGAAAACGCCCAGAGCGCCTTCACCAGCCGCTATGCCGCTGGCGAGACAGTGACTTATCCCGTCGCCCATCATGACGGCAATTACTTCGCCGACGCCGCAACGCTCGACCGCTTAGAAGGCGAAGGCCGCGTCGCCCTGCGCTATGGCGAAGCCGTAAACGGCTCCGCCCGCAACATCGCCGGCATCCTCAACGAAGCAGGCAATGTGCTGGGCATGATGCCCCACCCCGAACGCGTGATTGAGGCCGCCCACGGCAAAACCGACGGCCGCCGCCTGTTCGAAGGCCTGGTAGAGGGACTGTTGGCCCGCGCCTGACCCGGCGCGCGCTACCCCTCCTCCACGCCCAGTCCCTGATCCACCACCCAACACCCGTCATCCCAGCGCACACTGGGATCTCAGGAGGCTGGGCAAAACGCCATCAACTTACGCTGGCATCACGAGATTGGGACTGTCGCCTTACGACCAGTTCACGCCCTTCTGACGCGGCGACCGCCTGCTTCAAAGCGGTCACGTTTCAAGACCGCGATGATCTTCTCGTAAGCACGAGCGAGGGCATCATGTTGCTGCCGGTCCATCTCGCAGATTGCACCTGCCGCACTACATTCTGCCAGCTGTTGTCGGCGTTGTAAGTTTATGATTTGCTGCATTACCGCGACCTGTAGGATGCAGGAGGTTGGCGCGAAACGTGCGCGGCCGAGCGCTTAATCTCGCCAGTAAGAATTTTATTCTTTAACAACAGGCGAACTTGTTCGGCGTCCCTTCCGTCAAGCAAAACCACTCTCGAACCACCCGACGCCAAGGTTTCTATCGTTGAAATGCGAAAACTGTGCGCGGCGCAAATCTTCTCGATCTCAGCCACGCTCGCCGTCGTGTTGACAACCCGACTCATGAATGTTGTCCTTCGCCACCAAAGGGATATGGGGCAAAAGCTTTTCCACTATTCACCGGGCCTGATCTGTAAGGATAGTCATGGGCACGAATGCGCCGGGCATAGCTCCTGGCACGAAATCGATGAGCGGAACGCGCGAAAATACACGTCGCCGCCTGCTCTTTTAAAAGCTCGATTTGTTCATTTTCCAGTAGATTATTCAGATCTTCCATGGGCACACTTCAGCAGGCAAGCGGGAGCGCGATGGTCTCTCTGTCAATACGAAGGCTTGCGGGCTGATTTCGCTCGATTACGCCTCTTAACAGAATATTTTTACTTTGTCGCATCATTTGCGAAAGGCTATTCGACAGCATAATCCGTTACAGTCGATCCGCTCCATCCAACACATTCCCTCCCGCGGGGGGTAGGGTGGGCGCGAGCGCAGCGAGCTTCCGCGTCAGCCCCTCAACAATGCCAATGTTGCGCTACTTCAGGCCCCTCACAAACGCAGGCAGATGCGCAACCCCGCTCGGGTTCGGCCCCGCCATATACAGCGCCATCACCGTCCCCAGCGCAATCGCCACCCCATAAGGGATCGGCCCGCCCGGCGCGAAGATCGCCAGCGATGACCCGTCCCGCACCGCTTTCGGCACCATCCGCCGCCCGGCCATGATCAGCAGCGCCAGCACACCCCCACCGACCGTCACATAAACAAACCAGGGCAGCGCCGCGCCCCAATCGAACCACAGCGCGCACGCCGCCAGCAGCTTGATGTCGCCCCCGCCCATCCATCGCATCGCGAACATTAAGCATCCGAGCGCGAACACGGCCAAAAACAGCGTGCCATTCTGCCAGATGTCATTTTCCCATCCGGCCAACGCTACCCAAGGCACGAACAACCCCATCACCAGCAGCGGAAAGATGTTGGATATCCGCAACCGCGCAATATCCTCGATCGCCGCGCCCAATAAAACCAACGACAGCGCAATCAGGACAAGGTCCTTCGTCATGGCCTTGCCCCCATCCCAGCTAAAGCCGCAGTCGCCTCCGGCTGAAAACTCTCGGACTCCGTGACCGCGCGGCTCAGATAAGCCCGCGCCTTCACCGCGTCCCCCATGCGCAACGCCACCTGACCCGCATCGCTCAGCCGCTTGGCCCAGCTATTGGCGTCATCGGCAGTGCGCCTTTCTATGTCGCGTCCGGCCATCACCTGAGCGGCATCGCTATGCGCGATAAGGCGCGCGTCATCGGGCGCCATGTCCCGCGCCTTGTCGAATATGGCGATCGCCTTGTCCGCCTGTCCCTGTGCCATCAGCGAAAGCCCATAATTGTTCAGCACCTGCACCGGCCTGTCGGTCAACTGAAAGGCCCGCTCATAGGCGGCGGCACTCAGGGCCCAGGACTTTGCCTTGTCATAAGCGACGCCCAGCGCGTTCCAGGCCCGCCAACGCGATGCACACTGATCGACCGCACGACGCAGCGCCTCTGCTGCCTGAGCCGCTCGGCCCAGCCGCAACCTTGCGATGCCCAATCCCTCATCGATCCGGCAATCCGCCGTTCCTGCCTGACCGATCGCGGAAAAGCGCGCCTCCGCCTCCGCATCCTGTCCCTTGGCCAGAGCCATTTGCGCGACCGCGATGTCGATGCCCCGCTTATCCTGCGCCTGCGCCCCGTCGCGCCATTGGCTCAGCATCAATTCGGCCTGTACGATCCGCCCGCCTTCGATCGCGTCATCGATCAATCGGCCATAGTCCAGAACCGCTGCGGGCACCGTCTCGGCTGCCGTCGCGCCGGGGGATATGGCCGCAGCCGCCAGCAGCAGCAGGATGCTCATCCCCGGCCTCCGCTCCACGCCCATAGCTTCTGGAACAGGCTGTCCGGCTCATCCCCGCCCGCCATCGTCGCGCAGGGGCGTGACGCTCCCGCACTGGTCCCATCCTTGGACTTGCCACACCCTGCCACCGTGACTTGCACGGGCGTGGGCAGGGTCGTGATCGGCGCCGCCAACGACCGCGAGAGGGAGATGGCAGGCGCCGCGCCAGTCCCGTCCGCAACAGTCACGATCGCGGTATTCAGTTGCGCGATGGCCCTGCCCGGCAACGCAGCCTGTGCGACGCCCGTTGACACTGTGCGCAGCCGCACCTCGCCCATCGAAACCCGCTCCAGCTCCAGCCCGGCCGCCCGCACGGGTGCCGCCGGACGCTTGCCACCGTCCATCGCGATCTGCGCCAGCGTCGGGCGGCGCGCACTACCGGCTTGCACGCCCTGTCCGATCTCAGCCAGCAAGGCGTTTGCTTCTCCCTGCAAACCCTGCGCATTCAGGCTGCGCGCGAAGTTGCGATGGATGCGCTCATCCATGGGAGCGCGTGCCAGGGCCAGCTCGAAATAATCCCGCGCCAGATCATGCCGCCCCATCGCCGCATAGCTGATCGCAACGCCGTTCAGCGCGTTTGCATCGGCCGGGTCCTGCCGCATTGCCCGCCGGTAAGCATCCAGCGCCAGCGCATATTCTCCCCGCGAAAACAGCAGCTGCCCCCGCGCGATGGCTTCTTTCCCGGTCGCCGCCGCCTCAACGTTCACGGGTCGGATAGCCACGTCCCGGTTGGCCGAACTGCATGCCGCGCACGCCAGCATCAGCGATATCGCCACTGCCTGTCTCATCATGCCCCGTCCCCCTCTTGGTTTCCGCTACCGGCTCAACACCGGCAGGATTTCCCTCACCACCCGCACCACGGCGGGCAGCATCAGCACCCCGATCATCACCGGCAGCATGCACGCGACCAGCGGCACTGACAGCAGCACCGGCAAGCGATGCGCCTTCTCCTCCGCCCGCATCCGCCGCTTCTCCCGCATCTCCGCTGCATAGACGCGCAACGTCTGCCCGACGCTAGACCCCAGCTGGTCCGATTGGATCAACAGCGTCGCGAAGGACCGAATTTCGTCCACGTCCACATCATCCGCCATCCTCCGCAGCGCATCCGCCCGGCTCATACCTGCGCGCAGTTCCAGCACGACTTTACCCAGCGCCTGCGACACCAGCGGGTGCGAGATGGCGAGTTCGCGCCCCACCCGATCCATCGCCGCTTCCAGCCCCAGCCCCGCCTCGACGCACACCAGCATCAGGTCCAGCGCATCGGGAAAGCCGTGGACGATCGCCTCCTGCCGCCGCGCCGCCTTCGCCGAAATGAAGAGGTTCGGCAGATACAGCCCCAGCACCGCAACGGCAGTCGCCATGAAATACAACTTCACCGGGCTCGGCGGCTCGGGCTTGTTGAGCGACATGAGCACCAGCACAGCAGGCAGCGCCAGCGTCAGCACCAACCGGATGAACGTAAAGATCTTCGGCGCCTCGGGCGAAGGATAGCCCGCCGCGATCAACCGCTTGCGCAGGCTGTCATTCTTCGTATCCGCCAGCGAAATGCCCAGCTTCTCGATCCGATCGACCAGCTTTTTCCATTCGCTATTGTTGCGCTCGTTACGCAGCGACTGCCCACCGCCCTGCACCGCGCTACCGACGTCGCTCACAACGTCCAGCCGACTCCGCACCCTGGACGTACGCGCGACCGCCTCCGTCACGCCATAGACGATGGCCACGATCGCGACGAACAGCAGCACCAGCAACACCGGCCGCAATTGCGAAATAAGGGCAAGGTCCAGCATCAGGTCAGACTTTCAAATCAACCATGCGGCGTATCGTGACGAAGCCGATGATGTAGAGGATGATCAGCCCGGAAAAGCCAAAGATGAACATCGGGTCCTGCGCGATATCCAGGTAGAAGGCCGGGTTGAGCAGGAACAACGCCACGAACGCCAGGATCGGCAACGCCGTCAGCATGACCGCCGTCATCCGCCCTTCGGAACTCAGCGCCCGCACCTTCAGGAACAGGCTCGCCCGCTCCCGGATCACCAGCGACAGATTTTCCAATATCTCGGCCAAATTGCCGCCCGTCTCCGCCTGCACCGACAGCGACGTCACGAACATGTGCATCTCGTTCATGTCCCACCGCTCGGCCATGCGCTGCAAAGCATCGCGCAGGTCGGAGCCATAGGTCACCTCGTCGACGACGATGCCGAACTCGCTGCCGATCGGGTCGCGCATCTCCTTGGTCAGCAGGTCCAGCGCCGCCGCGATCGGATGCCCGGCGCGCAGGCCCCGCACGAATGTATCGAGCGCGACCGGAAACTGCTCTTCCATCTTCTTGCGCCGCCGCTGGCTCAACCGGCTCAGCACCATGATCGGCAGCAGCACGCCCAGCGACACGGCAAAGGCCCCCGCCATCACGATCATCCCCGCCGTCATGCCATAGCCCGCCGCCAGCGCGCCGATCACCACGATCAGGAACAGCACGCCCGTCGCAATCGCCATGAAGGACAGCACGACGCGCGCAGGCACGCTCAATCCCGCCCCATGCAGCGACCGCACCACGCTCAAAGCCATCCGCCCAAAGACGCTGTCATGATTGAAGTTCAAACTATCGTCATTGCGCCGCAGCCGGGACAGGACCGTGCTGCGCTCAAACCCCGCCGCAATCATCTTCAGCCGCTTGTTGACGACCCGCTCAGTCCCGGCGCGCGCCCGGAACCAGCTATGCACGCCCTCGATCGTCAGGATCACCGCCGCGAACAGCAGCACCAGCACAAAGGCACGGATGTAGATCGGATTGATCATTGCACCACCGCATCAGGACGGAAAAGTTCGGCGGGCAGATGAATGCCCCGGTCGGCCAGATCGCTCATGAATTTCGGGCGGATGCCGGTCGCCTCGAAGTGACCGCGTACCATGTCGTTCTCGTCACGGCCCGTCATCTTGAAGCGGAAGATCTCCTGCATGGTGATGACCTCACCCTCCATGCCGGTAATCTCCGAAATGCTGAGCAATCGCCGCCGCCCGTCGGACAAACGCCCGACCTGCACGATGACGTTCAGCGCCGAAGCAATCTGCGCCCGTGCCGATCGTGGCGAAATGTCGATCCCGCTCATGCCGATCATCTGCTCGACACGGGACAGCGCATCGCGCGGCGTATTCGCATGGACTGTGGTCATCGACCCATCATGCCCCGTATTCATCGCCTGCAGCATGTCGAACGCCTCCCCGGCGCGCACTTCGCCCACGATGATCCGGTCCGGCCGCATACGCAGCGCATTCTTCACAAGATCGCGCTGCGTGACCTCGCCCCGCCCCTCAATATTGGGCGGCCGCGTCTCCAGCCGAACAACATGCCGCTGCTGCAACTGAAGCTCCGCCGAGTCCTCGATCGTCACGATCCGCTCGGCCTCATCAATGCTCGCAGACATGGCATTGAGCAGCGTCGTCTTGCCCGAACCCGTACCGCCCGAAATCAGCACATTGCGCCGCGAAGCCACCACCGCCGACAGCACCTGCGCCATCGGCGCGGGCACGCTGCCCAGTTCCGAAAGCCGCGCCATGCTGATCGGCACCTTGGCGAACTTACGAATGGACAACAGCGATCCATCGACCGCCAGCGGCGGCACCACCGCATTGACGCGCGAACCGTCCGCCAGACGCGCATCGACAAAGGGCGAAGCCTCGTCCACGCGCCGCCCCACGGCCGCCACGATCTTCTGGATGATGCGCAGCAGATGCTTCTCATCCTTGAAGCGCGCCGCCGTCTCCACCAGCCGCCCGCCGCGCTCGACAAAGACGATCTTGTGCCCATTCACCAAAATATCGGTGACGCTATTATCCTTCAGCAGCGGCTCCAACGGCCCCAGTCCCAACAGCTCATCCAGGATATCGGACACCAGCCGCTTGCGCTCTTCCAGGTTCAGCGCATGCTTCTGCAACGCCAACTGCTCATGGACGATCTCGCCCACTTCAGCCTCGACCTGCGCGCGCGACATATTCTCCAGCGCCGACAGGTTGATAAGGTCGATCAGCTTCTGGTGCAGCGCGACCTTCAGCTCGGTATGCCGGTCCTCTTCCCAGTGGACCAACTCAGTATCGGTCGGCCCCACCTCATCGCGGGAATCGCCAAAGCGGCTGTCGCCTTTTCGGATCTGCCACATCACCCTTTCTCCGCCTGACGCCGCGCTTCGACCGCCTGCATCGTGCAATCGACGATATCCTGCATGTCCTTGCAAATACGGCTGCGCGCCTTCAATTCCTGGATCAGCACCCCCTGATCCAGCGCAGAGCTGACCAGCGGGAAGTCGTTCGCGATGCTAAGGTTCACCGGATGATCCAGCGCCGCCGCCGCATCCTCCAGCCCAATCGCGCGAAACAGCTTCTTCTCGACCCGATTGGCGATCACATGAATGCGCGCCGGATCGATATCCTGATCCCGCAGCAGAGCGATCTGCCGCCGCGCCTGCCGCAAGCTCGCAATGGTCAGCTCGCACACCAGAAAGATAACTTCCGACCGCGCCACCAGCGACATCGACCAGTTCGTCCAGTTGCCCGGCAGGTCCAGATAGATGGTATCATAATTGCGCTGCGCCAGTTCGATCACGCGGAACACCTGATCGGCATTCACCGCCTCCAGCGGCATGATGTCCGTCGGCGCCGTCACGACATGCAGCCCGGTAGGCGTCTCGACGGTCACCGAGCCCAGCAGTTCCCGGTCCACCCGGCTACCGCCCTGCAACAGGTCCGCCAGCGTCAGCGGAGAGGAGATGCTCAGGAACGTCCCCGCATTGCCGAACTGCACATCGAAATCGAAAAGGCAAACCCGCTCGCCCGTCTGTTTGGCGTTGCGCGCATGCAGGCTGGCCGCCTGTGTAGCGATCGTCGTCGCGCCCACGCCGCCGACGCTCTTGATGATCGACACCAGCGCGCCCGTCTTGACGTCACGCCCGCCCTTGGCCGCAATCTCTCCCCGCAGCTGGTCGATGATCGATGACAGCTCGCTCGCCTGCAAAGGCAGCGCCACCACATCGTTGATCCCACTGCGCAGCAAGGCCCGCACCAATGGAATCTCCGCATTGCGCACGGCGGCAACGACCAGCAGCGCCGGATGAGCCGCCCGCAAAGCCGCCAGCCGCCGCGTCGACGCGTCATCGTCCGGCTGCACCTCCAATATGACGGCCTTCGCCTCCGCCACCAACGACTGCGGCAACGGCGCCCCGGCAGGCAACATGGACAAGGTCAAGGACTGCCCACTCAACTGATCCCCAAGAATATCGGAAGCCGCCACCTCCTGCTCCGAAAGGATCAGATGAATCCCCTCATCCCCCACATTGAGTGTCCAGCTCTCGGCCGCTTCCGCTGTGTTCGTCACGATGCCCAAGATCTTGTTCCTCAATTTGATACCGTGCCCTGGCCATCTTCCATGGTGAGGGCGGCGCTGAAGCTGGGTAGGGAAATGGTGCCGTTGAAAAGAGACAGAAGGATTGGACGAAAGGTCAATGTGTTGGGTCTGATGCTTACCCTCACGAGGGGCGAAACGTCCGATCCATTTGGATCGCCTGCATAGCCGAGCCCCGAATAGTCATAGTCGATCTGGACGGCGCTGGACGTGATCTGCGGCATGAAGCGCCGCATACGATCAACGATGTTGTTGAAAGCAGTGAGTGCCGTCGCGCTATTGCTGACGAGTGTTCCGGGACAAGTTGCGCCTGTTTTGCAGGAACAACTCACGGCGCCTCCCGTAATGACACAACTCGCTCCGCCAAAGGACGATTCTGGAATGGCATCACCCTGTGAAAGCCCTCCACTGACAACGAAACTATACGAGGCAAGGCCATTTGGGATCATGTCCGTTGCGACGGCGTAGCGCGCGCCCATCTGAGTGGCCTTCTCGGCCTCGTTCCATGTCCACATCAGGCGCCCGACGTCAATGATGCCCAACAGGAAGATCAGCAGCAGCGGCAATATCAAGGCAAACTCAGCGGCCGAGGCGCCCTTTTTGTCACGGATCAAGCGAACTACATGTCGCATCACAATCCCTGCACCGTAGCCTCGGATTCCGATACCAGATTCAATGTCGAACTGGTGAAGCCGAGATTGTTGAACAATGATCTGTAGGGCACAGTTGCCGACACCTTTACCTTGGGTAGATCTGCCATGCCCTTGTATATGCCTGAATAGTTTCCACCACTGATAGTGGTGCAACTCAATGTCACCGTTACTGTGTTGGGATTGGTCCAATCCACCAACCTTGCTGTTCCGCCTGAAATTTGGCCCGTTCTGGTAAGATTTTTGGTCTTGGTCTGAACCTCAGCGTCTACCGTGTTGGGACACGCAAAATAGGTAAACGGGCGCCGAGCGGCATAACGCGCCCCATCCCGCACCGCCTTGGCGACCACATGCTCGCTGAGGAAATAATTGCCGAGCTCAAAGGATCCGAACATCAGGATAATAAGCATCGGCGTCACCAGCGCCATCTCGGCAGCAGCGGCAGCGCGGGTGCAAGTCATCAGACGGGCGAGAAGAACGCGCATCATCTCCATTACTCGATCAGATAAGGCACAGAGCGCTGGATAACCTGCGCCTGCGTCTGGCCGTTGGCTCCAGCCGAGGTTTCAGCAATCGGCTCTACGTAAACGTCACCCGCGCTGGTCCGCGCCCTGTTGTAGGAGGGTTCGACAAGGAAGGCATCCATCCATTCTTCGACGGGAACGCCGGTCGAATTACCCCGGACATTATTGGCCGTGCAATTGACGACTGCTACCGATATGCGCCGTCGATCGACTACTGTTCCTCCTGGAACTGAGCCTGTTCCATAACCTTGTGCCGAACTGCATACCGGCGCGCCATAGGCAGTCAAAGCGCTCGCTCCATTACCCGACGCCGTGCGCGGCCCCAGAATGGTTGCCCCGCCGATCGACTGACCACGATGAGCTATTTCCCAAGTATAGACATTATAACGGCTTGCATAATTAGCTGCTGTGACCGCCACCGATGTCGATAGGCCGGTATTGGTGCGCCAATCAGTCGATGACCAATTATAATTGGTCCTGAAATAAGCGTCCCGGTCCCAGTTGCCATCGCCTATCGGACCGGAACAATAGCCGGTCGCGGAAGAGAGGGCCGCATGACACATGTCACGCGGATGTCCCATGGCCAGTGGCGTCGTGGTTGTAGGCAGAGCCGTCGTAGCCGAAGAAGGCAGATATTGCCCGGCTGCGCCAACCTCCTGCCATCCCTGATTGTGAAAGCCGCAGGCATTGTTGCCGTTGGCATTTGCAGGACGAACGACGTCCTTGATTGAATTGATGGAGGCGGGACAACTCCCTCCCGTGGGGCAGGCTACATTACTGTCATAGATGTCGAAACGGGTGTTGACGGCATCAGTTACGCTTACCGTCGCCCCTGGCTTTGTATCGACGCCGGTCGCCTCAACGCAATCCCCAGGCGGCGACGTCCACCCCAACGCCTCGCGCAGCCCCGGCGCTCCATTGCTGCCGCCCCCGGTGTCGAGATAACCAAAGTTGCCCGGCACCCATGCTCCGCCGCCATTGCCGACAGAAACCAGCTTCAATCCCTTGCCAATAAACTGCGACACATCAAATGATGTGTTCCCGCCCGTTTCTTGAGGGTTGCAGATCATCACCGGCGGCACCTTGCAGATTGCCTGACCGACCCCGGCATAGGCCGTGGCCGAAAGCGCTCCCGATGAAAACACCGAAACTATGGGCGTCAACGCAAAGAAAGCCGTACGCGAGTTGACGGTGACTTCGACGAAGTTTGCGTTTGCGTCGGTCAGCGTGCCTGTGTCGCTACGATCCTTGTTCGTGTAGAATTTGATGAAGCCGGTGCGGTCGCAAGTGCCTTCATTCGCAATGGTGACCGCCAACCCGGCGCTGTCGTTTGCGAAGCGAGTGTCATTGCGGATCAGCCCGCTGGCCGCGCTAGCTGCGCGACTACAAGCGTTCCCCTTACCATCCAACTGCGTCGCCGCCGCCAGCGCAGCCTGATCAGCCGCCGTTTGCAGCTCCGAATCCAGACTCGCCATTCGCGCATAATCAAACGCGATGCCACCCGCCGCAATCAAACCGAAAAGCGACAGGGCCACAGTCGGCGCCACCGCACCGCTGGTTGACCTTAGCAGGCTGTTCCGACGGGCAGACATGGATCGAACCCCTCCCCGCTTACCGGCCGCCCGAGCCGCCACCGCCGCCGCCGGACCCGCCGCCAGTGCCGGAGGTCGTGCTGATCGTCGCGGGCTTCTTCACCTTGTCGGTGCGATAGCGTTCCACCGCCGCCGCGCTGCGCTTGCCCTCGCCCCCTTCGACGAGTGTGCCTTCATAGCGCGGCTCCGGGTTGATCACCTGCAGCGCATAGTTATTCCGCACCGCCCCGCCAAAGGTCGGGTCGTTCGCCGTGCATCCCGCCAGCGCCGGAACGACCAGCATGGCGGCCAGGGACAGTCTGCGCATGGTCTCACTCCCGCTCATAGTTCATATCCGCTCTGGCTCGCGCCCGCTGGGGCCTGAGCCGGTGCCGGGGCAGCAGGAGCAGGCACGGCCTGGCGCTTTTCCGGAGGCATCGCGTCAGGGTTAAGCGGATTAATCCCCACCGCCTTGTCCGTCCGCCCCATCAGGAACAGGTCCAGCTCATTGGGATTGCCCACCCGGTCGGTCGGCAGGCTCACATCCTCCGCCCGCATCGGCTTCACCAGCCGGGGCGTCACGATCATGACCAACTCGGTCTGCTGCTTCTGAAAGCCGGTCGAGCGGAACAGCGATCCAATGATCGGGATCGAACCCAATATCGGCAACTGCCGCACCGTATCCTGAAAATCGTTGCGCAGCAGCCCGGCAATGGCGAACGACTGCCCATCGCGCAGTTCCACCACCGTCTTCGCGCGCCGCGTCAGCAAGCCCGGCACCACCAGCCCGTTGATCGACACCGAAGCCGAAGGATCGATCGAGCTCACTTCCGGCTCAACCACCAGGTTGATGATCCCGTCGCTCAACACGGTAGGCGTAAAGCCCAGGCTGACACCGAACGGCTTGAACTCGACGGTAATGCCATTATTGCCACCGCCGCCCCCGCCGCCACCGCCATTCTGCACGACCGGGATCGGAAACTCGCCGCCCGCCAGGAACGACGCCGTCTCACCGGAAAGCGCCACCAGCGTCGGTTCCGCCAGCGTCTTGACCAGCCCCTTCCTCTCCAGCGCATCCAGCGCGGAAAACAGGTTCAGGCTGCCGATCTTATAGGCCCACGTCCCGACACCGAACGCATCGGACAAACCGTCCAGCTTGATGGTGGGAACACCGTCATTATTTGTCGGGATGATCGAATCCCCCGCCAGATTGCCGATGCTGCCCGCCGTCCGGTTGCCCGTGAAGCTATGGTTCAGCCCGATCTGCTTCGCCGCCTGCCGGTTCACTTCCGAAAAGCGCACCTCCAGCATCACCTGCTGCGAAGCACCCACCGACAGCATGTTGACGACCTTCTCGTCACCACCGGCATAAGTCCTGGCGATCTGCACCGCCCGGTCCACCGCCGAAGCGCTCGACACCGTGCCCGTCAACACCACCGCATCGTTGGAGATGCGCGCGCCGATCTGCTCGCCGGGGATCAACTCCGCCAGCTGCCGCTTCAGCGTCACGACATCCGGCCCCACCGCCACATCGACCACCGCGATCAACATGTTGCGGCTGTCATAGAGGGTCAGGCTCGTCGTCCCCACCTTCTTGCCCAGCACATAGAGCGACCGGTTGGTCAGCGGCAATATGTCCGCAACTTCCTGATTGCCCACCAGCGCCTTGGAAAAAGCGCGATCAACCGTCAGCACCTGGCTCTTGTTGAGCGGCACGTCCAGCTGCCCTGCATGATCCACATTACTGGCGGTCAGCGAAGCGATCTGGGCCGGGGCAGGCGTCGCCGCCCCTGCGGCCAGCGCTGCCCCCAGCGCCAGCGCCCTCATGGACTTACCGCGAACCATAGCGCTTCACCTCATAGCTGGTGCCGGTCGTGCCGCGCACGATTTCGACCGATGCGGTCGCGGGCAATGCGGAAACATTTCTCGGAACGCTGCGCCGGGGCGCACGCATCCTGGGCATCGGAGCCGGCGCGAAGCCAGCCTCCGCGATCCGCGCGCGTGGGCCTGAGAAACCCCCGACATAGGCGCCGTCACGCAGATCCTCGATCCCCACCGTCTGCACCGCCGGATTGGGCTGGTCCGTCACATTGCGCAGCACCAGCGTCAGCTGGCCCACCTGCTGGCCCAGGACCAGCTTCTGCGCATCGACCTGATTGACCTCCAGCGTCGCGGTCTTGCCGACCGCCGGGTCTTTCGAACTGTCATTGGCATTCTGGTCGATGGCGATGATACGGGTGTTTTGCAGCAGCACGTCGGTGATCTGCTGGCTGCCGCCCGCGCCGTCCTGCGCCGTGCGCGTAACGAACACATCGACAGTATCGCCCGGCAGCACGAAGCCGCCCGCCGCCGCCACATCGCTCACGCGGACCGCGACCGCACGCATTTCGGGCCGCAGCACACCGGACATGGTGGCACGGCCTCCTTCTGCGGACAGCTTGGATGTCAGGATCGGCTCACCCGGCTCGATCTGGCGCAGCACAACCCGCTGCTTGCCAAGGGAGGTCAGCTGTACGGGATCGCGAAAAGCGCCCGGCGGCACGGAAGCCGCGGGCCAATCGACCACCCTGATCTTTTCCGGAGTGACCGCCGTGCCAAAGGCCAAAGGCATCGACGCAACGACGACCTTGACCATGCCCCCTTGCGGAGTGGCCTGCGCCTGCTCGGCCTTGCTCAAATAGCTGTTGGCGATGAACACCGCCGCCAGGCCCAGCAAGATCGCGAAGCCAAGGATTATTAGAGATCTGCGCTGCCCCACAACTACTCCCCCCGGAACTGTAAGGTCTGTTGAGACGGTCGACAAACCGCCGACCGTCTCGAAAACATTGAACCTATCAGCAAGCGGCGTTGCTGGGAGCCCGGCTAATGCAGTTCGATGCCTTGTCCATCGCGTTGGAAATCGACGTGCCGAGCGTGAAGGCGGCAACCGCAATACCCGTACCCACGATCGCCAGGATCAGCGCATATTCCGCTGCCGAAGCACCGCTTTGATCATTCCAAAGGTTCTTGAAGAAAGTCATGTCTTTTACCCCTATTTGACCGGAAACCATTTTCCCGGCTGCTCTCGCACAGTTCTGCGGAGGGGCCTTTGCCACCTGGCGACCCCAGCAGTGGTTTCTCCACTCGCCAGGCAGTTGGGCAGTTCCCGTAGAACTTGTCCCCAAATTGGCTCAAAGCTGATGCAAGTCAACATGGTAAAAAAAGACCATATTTTACAATGTTTTACGGCAATTTTCTGTTAACCATTTTTGATTTCAATATCGGACTTTGCAAGTAACTCTGCCGAATTGCTTAATATATCCTTGGTTATATATCGCTTGAAATCTACAGAAATTCGCCCATTTACTTTTAGGCATTTTTCCGTTTCTACCAATATATCTTGAACAAATAACAATAAAACTACGAATAACGCAAATCTATACTTTTGCTTCTTAGCAGTATAAAGGTCTAATTAACGATATATATCCATGGCTCTTGGTGATCCGTCGGACCACATGCTCGCCACCAATAGCTCCACCAACCCTTCCGCCCCGTCACCTTTTAAGGGTACAGCCTCGCACCACCGCTCGGCGTCGCACCTCACGCTCCATCGCGAATCAGCAACAACCCGCCGCGCCTTGCAGCCCGCGAATCACCCGCATTTTTTGGAAAACGACTCGGCCCGGCTCCCTGCCCTGCCGAAGCACGCAATCAGTTCGGGATCACCCCAACGCTCTTCAAGCGCTCACCCGGTTGCGAAAAGTCACGTTCACCCGCTCCGACAGCAGCAGATAGGGCAGCCATAGCGCCGCACTGATCAGCACCTTCTTGATATTGCCGGTCAGCAGGTCGACCAGCGCCAGCTCAACGGCATGGGGCACATCCCCGATGCGCGCCACCAACTGCGCAATGCCCAACTGCGCCAGCAGGTCCGCTCCCCACACCATCACCAGAAAGCGGGGGAATAGTGGCACCATGCGCAACGCCATGGCAAAGGCGAACATGTAAAGGCAGGAAAGCAGCACCACATCCGCCAGCATCACCGTATACAGGCTGACGAACCATGTCGGCGCATAGCTTCCCAGCGCTGGCACGGCGCTCAAAAACTCCAGCGTCCGCACCGGCACGTTGAGCGCGATGCCCAGCAGCAGCGACGCCATCACGCCATACAGCCCGAATTGCGACATCTCGCGTGCCTTCAGGCAGTCGATCTTGCGCCACCGGCCGACCTTCGCCAACCGAAAGCTCGGCTGCGCATGCACGCGCCCGGCCGGAAACAGCTTGAGACCCAGCAGCAGCGTGCCCACCGGCGCGCCTACAACCAGCAGATAGGGCAACAGCCCCGCTTCGCTCGTCCAGGGAACTCCCGCATAGGGTGTAGCCGGAAAGGCCAACCGCAGCCCGCAGGCAAAGGCCGCGATCACGACCCAGGCGGCAATGATGCGCTCCAGGTTTAGCTGCAACGATAGCACCAGCGCCACGCTCTTGCGGTAAAGATGATCCTGAACCAATCGCACCATGGAAACCCGGACCTCCGCCCCGCCAACTAGAATGGCCGACTATCAATCATTCTGGTTAACCCACGGTAAAACGCCTCACCACCCCAAATGGTTCTCCCCTTTAATCCTCCCCATGCCTGCATGGGGAGGGGGACCAGCGAAGCTGGTGGAGGGGAAAACGCGCAACGTCACCAAAACTGCGACATTCACATTGTTCCGCTCAACGGCAGCCACCCCTCACTTCCGAGGCACAGTAATCTGAATCATCGTCCGCCCCCCCAGATTGTGCAAATACACCTCGCCCCCCAATCCCTGTATCCGCCGCATCAACGATCGCGACTGCACCGCGCCGGTCGACCCCAGCCTCGCCAGATTGGGCACCCCATCATCCGTCACATGCAACGCGATCCGGTTGCCCGCCGGTCGCAGGGAAAATTCCATCGTCCGTGCTCCGGCATGGCGCACCGCATTGGCGACGATCTCGCGCACGGCAAAGCTCAGTTCCCGGCCGATCATCGCACTGGTGGCGCAATTGCCCTCCTCCACCCGCAGGTCGCACTGGATTCCCCATTGCTGCGCCAGTGACCGGACGACCATCGACAGTGTTTCAGGCAGGTAGGCAAAATCATCCTCATCCCGAACCGGATTGATGATCCATCTTATGGTGCCGATCTGATCCTTCGCGATCTGATCGATAGTGCGCAGCACGGGAATAGCGTCCTCTACCGTCCCGTTCAGCACCGGCGCGGCCTGATAACGGATGCTGGCCAGCGCCTGCAGCACGCTGTCATGCAACTCCCGCTGCAACCGCTCACGCTCCCGCGCGCCTGCGATGACATGGGCCAGGTCCAGGCTGTTGCGAACCATCAGCTCCTCGCACGCGCTTTCGAACACCCGCTGCGCGATCGCCGCCACATCCTCATGCGTCGGGTCGTCCAGTTGAACCGCGCCCACTGCCTCGAACGTGCCCAGCGAAACGTGCAGCGTCATCACCGTTTCGGCATCCAACAGAACCGCCCAGGCCCGACCACTCCGCGTCAGAGGCTCGATCTGGCTGACACCGTCCTGCGAAAGACTGATCGACGCGCCACGGCGGCGGTCATGCCATCCCGTCTCGACCGCCAGCAATGCATCGCTGGCCTCCGGCATGCTGTCGCCGGAGCGGCTTGATGCAAAACGATAGGGTTCCGTGCTGGCGGTACGGAACAGCAACGCGCCATTTTCACCGCCCGTCGCGATCTTCAACGCCTGCAACAGAAAGGCGCCAGCCCCGCCCTTCGCCAGCGTCAGACTGCCTTCCGTCAGCCTCCTTGCCCGCTCCTGCTGAAGCAGCTTTTCGCGGCGCGGGCCTAGCAACATGCCCGTCACCGTGATCACCACCGCAAGGTAGAGGACGCGCAACGCAACCCGCTCGGCATCCGGTTCGGATGGAACCGCGACCCAATCATTCACCCACACGATCAGCATCGCGGTTATCGCTGCAAACGCCCCTACAAACAGGTGGAAGCGCCGCCGGACGATCAGCGCGATCTCGACCACGACGAACAGGCTGCCGGGAAAATAGGGGCTGGTCGATGCGTTGGTCACGACCAGCAGCGCCAGGAACAGCAGAGCATCCAGGCACACCACCGGCTTGCGGATGCGCAATTCCGTGACCCAGGACCGCCCGGACAGGATCAACGCACCCACCGCCAGCAGCAGCATGGCGGCGATGATGCCGTTCTCCGCGACCTCAGCCCAGGACCGGGGCGTCGCGAAGGCGAAACTTACAAAGCCATAGACGCTGGCGAGCACAAGCCGCGTGACGTCCAGCATGCGCCATGGCCGAAGCGCGGAGAGCGCGAAAGAACGCCCCCTCCCCAAGGTTCGTAGCAGTTCGGCATGTCTTCTGATCATGCTCTCACAACTCCGCCCGCCTATCTTATATGGCTGGATATATGTCTTCGGATAAGTATCTGTTGACTTCACTTAATAAGGGTGAAGTGAATCTAAATGACATATCCGGGCAAGAGCAATGATAGATTGCAACGGACGTAGTAAATTAGCGAAATCACTCCGCGACGATGAACGAAAGCTCATCTTCCTCACGACCCCTTCTCCCGAACCCGCGCCATGATTGTCAGCGTCTGACCGGACCATCGCAGGCCCGCCTTCATTACGCAAGAGCAACAGGAAAAATCAGGGGCAAAGTCAATAACATGCCCCGCTCATTGTTTCGACACCGAAACACGATTTCAGAAGACGATTCTTCTCGCCATCTCATCCATGAAAATAATCAAAAATCTGCTGCGCCACCGCTTTCGAAACACCAGGCGCTTTCAGCAAATCTTCCAGCGCCGCACTTTTCACCGCCTTCGCCGTTCCAAAATGCATCAGCAGCGCCTTCTTCCGCGACGGACCAATTCCCGGCACCTCATCCAGCGAACTGGTCGAAATCGCCTTGCTCCGCTTCTGCCGGTGCGCCCCGATCGCAAAACGATGCGCCTCATCCCGCAGCCGTTGCAGATAGAACAGCACCGGATGATTGATCGGGAAACTGATCTCCCGCCCATCCGGCATATGGAACACTTCCCGTCCATCACGCCCATGATGCGGCCCCTTCGCGATACCGATCATGCAAATATCCTCGATCCCCAAATCTTCCAGGATCGCCCGCGCCGCCGACAACTGCCCCTTGCCGCCATCGATCAGCACCAGGTCGGGCCACTCCCCACTATCGCGATCAGGATCTTCCCGCGCAGCCCGGCCGAAACGCCGCTCGAACATCTCCCGCATCATCGCGAAGTCATCGTTAGATGTTTCGGGGTTCTTCATGTTGAACTTGCGATAGGCATTCTTGCGGAAACCTTCCGGCCCCGCGACCACCATCGCGCCCAGCGCATGGCTTCCCTGGATATGGCTGTTGTCATAAATCTCGATCCGGTCAGGCACGCCATCCAACCCGAATGTCTCGACCATCTCTTCCAGAATCTTAGCCTGCGTCGTCGTCTCGGCCAGCCTTCGGTCCAGCGCCTCCACCGCATTGCGCTGCGCCTGCTTGATCAGCCGCGTCCGATCGCCGCGCTGTGGAACCTCGATCCGTACCTTGGACCCGATCCGCTCCGTCAGAGCCTGCGCCATCAGTTCGCATTCCATCGGCGCGCGGTCGGACAGGATCAATTTAGGCGGCGGCACTTCCTCGTAAAATTGCGCCATGAAACTCGCCAGCACCTCCTCTTCTGCCACTTCAGCCGTGTGGACAGGGAAGAAGCTGCGATGTCCCCAATTCTGCCCGCCCCGAATGAAGAAAGCCTGGATGCACATCGACCCACCCTTCGTCGCCAGCGCGAAGATGTCCGCATCGCCCAGCCCTTCGGCGTTGATCGCCTGACTACCCTGAATGAAGGTCAACGCCTTAAGCCGGTCGCGCAGAACGGCGGCCTGTTCGAAATCCATCGCTTCCGAAGCGGCCTGCATCGCCTCGCCCAGCTTCTTCTGCACGGCAGTCGATTTGCCGCCCAGGAAATCCTGCGCATCCTTCACCAGCTCTGCATAGCCCGCCTCGTCGATCCGCTGGACACAGGGCGCCGAACAACGCTTGATCTGAAACAAAAGGCAGGGGCGCGACCGGTTCGCAAAGAAGCTGTCCGTGCAACTTCGCAGCAGGAACAGCTTTTGCAGCGCATTGATCGTCCGCGTCACTGATCCCGCGCTGGCGAACGGCCCATAATAGCGCCCCTTATATTTGCGCGCGCCACGATGTTTCTGGACCCGGGGAAAATGATGATCTTCCCGCAACAGGATGAAGGGGAAGCTTTTATCGTCCCGCAACAGCACATTGTAAGGCGGCCGGAACCGTTTGATCAGTTGCGCTTCCAGCAGTAGCGCCTCGGCCTCGCTGTTAGTCGTCACGATCGTCATCGACCGCGTTTGCGCCACCATGCGCTGCAATCGCTTTGGCAGGCGATCCACCTGCGTATAATTCGCCACCCGATTGCGCAGCGCCCGTGCCTTGCCAACATAGAGAACGTCACCGCGAGCATCCTGCATCCGGTAAACACCCGGCCGCGTCGGCAGAGCCTTCAGCGTGGTACGGATCGCCTCTACCCCTGCCTCGATATCCGGCGTGCCTGCTCCGCGTACGGTGAAGCTGGCCTTGTCCTCATGAAAACGGTCGGGAGATTGGGGATGCGACATGGGTGCAGAGATAGCGGTGACACAGACAAGCGCAATGGCTGGGCGCCGCTTCCTGAACCTTGGAGTCTAAATCAGCGCGAACCACCTTGACCATCTTCGGCGTTGTTCACGCGTGATCAGGCGCCCGCGACATCCGGCCCCCTTCCAACATCGGAGCGCGGATGACCGGAAATAACCGTAGAGACTTTGATCCTCGGCAACCCGGAGATGCTCGACATCCGCATGGCCAGGGAATCGTTTCCGAGATCCGGATCGTCGGCGTGCACGATATTCAAACTGCTCATAACCGGACGCAGGGGAGCGACACCAAGCTCCGCATGGTCATCGACAACAGCGGGCTTGCCGGTCAATCTTCTATGGTCGGCACATCGCGCGAGATCTTAGCTGGGAACACACAAGGCCGATCCACATCCAGACATAAAAAAGGGCCGGTGCGACAAACCGCATCGACCCTTTTTAAGACGAAATCGTCGGCTTCAGATGCTGGGGCCAAGACCCTTGATTGCGCTATCCACCAACTGCCGATCCGCGCCCGCGTCATGGTTCTGCGCGATCAGCGTCGCAGCCGCGCTGGTGGCAGCGTTGACTGCCTTTGTACGGATGCCCGCAATGGCAGAGCGTTCCGCTGCACCGATCTTGTCCTCGGCCATCTTTTGGCGACGGGCGACCAGCGCTACCGCATTGGCCTTGGCATCTTCGAGCAGCGTTGCCGCTTCGCTCTCGGCCGACTTGCGCATCGCTTCGGCTTCACCAGCCGCATTGGCCAGCTTCGCTTCATATTCAGCCTTCAGCGCGTCAGCCTCGGCGCGCAGCTTCGCAGCTTCCGCCAGCTGTTCCTTGATCTGGGCGATCCGGCCGTCGAGCACATTGCCGATCAGCGCGGGGACCTTCTTGATCAGGAGGATGAGGATGAAGACCGCCATCGCCAGGCTGACCCAGGCGGTCGCGTCCATGCCAACGGCCTTCGGATCAGTATGCGGCGCCACACCTTCATGCGCGACGGTGCCTACCGGCTCCATCCCTTCGGAGTGAATTGCGTCGTCAAGATGCGGAGGCGTACCTTCGCTATGCTGTGCTGCTGCCTCAGCCATGGGCCAGTGCCGCCTTTACTGCGTTGCGGGCCGCTTCGTCCGACGCATTCACGCCGGAAATACGAGCGACCATGTCGCGCGCCGCTTCGGCGGCGACGGTTTCAATCTCTGCCATCGCTGCCTGGCTGGCCGCCTGGATGCGGGCTTCGGCAGCGCCGATCCGCGTGGCGATTTCAGCGTCGGCGGCAGCAAGCTGTCCTTCGGAAGCCTTAGCAGCTTCCGCTTTCGCACGGGCCAGCGTTGCCTGGGCCGCAGCCCTGCTTTCCGCATCGCGGGTGCGATAATCAGCCTCTGCCTCATCGGCGCGGGCGAAGGCAGCCTTGGCTGCGTCCAGATCACCTGTGATCTTCGCGTCGCGCGCGTCGGCCGTCGCCTGAACCTTAGGGACCATACCCTGGCCTATGACGAAGAAGACAAAGCCGAATGTCAGCAGCATCCAGAAAATCTGAGATGCATAGGTTTCGGCAATTTGCGCGATTTGAGGCATTATAGGTCCGTCCGATCAGGGCGCCGTCAATTCATGCGGACGGGCGGGACAGCGACAGCCGCCCTGCCCGTCCGCCAAGCGGTTGTCAGGCCACGAACACCAGGATCATGGCGATAACGAACGCCAGCAGACCCAGAAGTTCGGCTGCGGCGAAACCGATGAACAGGCGGCCCTGCTGGCCGTCAGCGGCGCCCGGATTGCGCAGCGCGCCTTCCAGGAACGATGCGAACACGTTGCCCACACCGAGCGAGGCGAGGCCCGCACCAATCGCGGCCAGGCCAGCACCGAGCAGCTTTGCGGCTTCTGCGTCCATGTCGTAAACTCCCTTTTCTAAACTCGAACAAATGGTTGGAAAAATAGTGGAAACTTAGTGGAGGTTCTCGGCGTCGTTCAGATAAACTGAAGTCAGCAGCGCGAACACATAGGCCTGGATCACCGCCACCAGCACTTCCAGAGCGCTGATACCGATCATCAGGATGAAGCTGGCGGAACCGACCGTCAGGCCATATCCGGCACCCGCGTTGGAGCTGTTGATGACGAACCCGGCCAGCACCTTGAGCAGAACGTGCCCAGCGGTCATCGCAACGAACAGTCGCAGGCCAAGGCTGAACGGCCGCACCATGAAGGACACCAGCTCGATCGGGAAGATCACCGGGATCATGGGCAGCGGCGTACCATGGGGCACGAACAGCGAGAAGAAGTGCAAGCCATGCTTCCAGAAGCCAACGATCAGCACGATCGAGAAGCTCAGGATCGCGAGAACGCCGGTAGCCGTGAAGTGGCTGGTGAAGGTGAAGGGATGCAGACCGATCAAACCAAGCGGCAGCAGCCCAAGCAGATTTGCCAACAGGATGAACATGAACAGCGAGAAGACATAAGGAATATACTTCTTGCCGCCTTCACCCACATTGGCGATCAGCAGGCTTTTGATGAAGCCGGTCATATATTCGACCGCCATCTGCCAACGGCCGGGCACCAGCTCACG
Source organism: Sphingobium sp. TomMM7A (assembly GCF_055397305.1). NCBI lineage: Bacteria > Pseudomonadati > Pseudomonadota > Alphaproteobacteria > Sphingomonadales > Sphingobiaceae > Sphingobium > Sphingobium sp. TomMM7A. Next base: position 1,229,616 of record NZ_AP027311.1, read on the forward strand.
CTTCATGCCGCCGATCACGAAAATCCACAGCACCACAGCAGCAGCCACCATGTAGAGCGCGCTGTTGGTGAAAGCGATGTTGAAGCCGCCAAGCGACAAGTGATCCGTACCGAACAGCGGTTCGATCGCAAACTGGTGCATCGGATCGATTTTGCCGGATTCTGCCACGTTGACCCCTGTAACGTCTGGTATTCGGACTAAGATAAAAGCGCCCCTATTCGCCGGGACGCTTCGTCGTCGTCAATCTGATGATGTTCCTGAAAGCAACCACGATCCCAAGACCGAGGAACGCCAGCAGGAGCCAAGGGGATGTTCGCAGAAAGTAGTCCAAAGTCCCACCAACCACGGCACCACCGGCAAGACCGCCGATCAGTTCTGCGAGAACCCTGTTGCCCAGGCGCGATCCATCATCGCCCTGTTGCTTAGTGGTCCCCTGCCTGACCTTTTCGGCTCGTTCGGCCTTCGCGATCCGCTCCTCAAGGGAAGTGATGCGCTCGTCCTCATCTGCCGGGTCTTGCCCGGGCACATCCTGCGTCATGGCCGTTCCTTTTCGTTCAGGCAGATAAGCCAACGTCAGGCGGCATGGCGCGTGCGGTTGCACCCGTCAAGGCGCGGCCCGTTTAGAAAGGGCTTTCGGGATAGTCAACCGTAGTTGGACAGGAGAATTGCGCTTCCGCCGGGCACAGCGGCGAAACACCCCGCAGTCGCGTAATTACCCGGCAGTCGCGCAATAGCTCGGCAGGGCGATCGGCCCGGCACCCTTGGTTTGCCAGGGTCCAGCGCCCACGCGATAAACCTGGCCCTGCTTCACGCGGTTGCTCAATGTCTGGCAACCCGTGGCTGCCGCCATATCCTGAACCGTGACGCCGCGCTTGCTGGCAAGGTCGGTGTAGGCCGCGCGCCGCTTGATGTTGATCGATTCGACTTCCGATCGCACCGCCGCGCTCACCGATCCAGCGATGCCCAAATAGCCGTCCGCCTGCTCGCCCACCGCGCCCTCCGCCATTGCAGCGGCAACCGCGCCCGACTGCGCGCGAGCAGGCGCGCTCGCAACAAGGCCCGTGGCCAGCACGACGGCGGCACCTGCGACGATCATCAAAAGCTTGCGTGTCATTGCGGGAACAACTCCGGGTTATTCTGGATAAGATCCTGTGCATCGCGCTGAAGTCGTACGACGACCTCCTGCTGCACCTTTACATTCAGGTTGATTTCGATCGGCTTGTCCGGTGCCTTCACCTGGATGCAGCCCGTCAGGGCCAAACCGGCGAAACCCGCCGCAAAGATAGCTTGTGTCTTCATTTCTGTTCCCTGTTTCTCACAGTGTCGCTTTCCGCAGGGTTAACTGCAATCCCTTGGCGAATCTTCTCCTGCATCTGATCCCCTATGCTGTTCTGGATAAGCATAGTGGGATCGATGAAGGATTTTGCCGTGCCCAGCAGGCCGCGAAATGGCGCCGCGATGCGCACATTGAAGATGAAGGGCAATCCGGTCAGGTTGCGCGCCATACCCGCCGGCACATCGCCCAGCTTCCCCCGGTTGACGCCGTTGAACACGACATTGGTCACCATCTCTCCATCCAGCGCGCCGTCCATCAGGATGGTGAGGCATTTATATTGCATATTCTTGAGCGCGTCGAAGGCCAGCTTGCCCATCACGCCCAATTGCTCGTTCGAGACCGGCCCGACATAGGACAGCGTTCCCGACTGGCGGTTGGGATCGCACGGCACCGTGGGCAGCACCCCTTCGGGCATGATGAGCGGCGGCATCCCCTGCTGCCTTGCGGTCAGCACGCCCCCCGCGACGCGCCCGCCCTGGGCATTGAAGATCAGCGGCATGATCCCGTCGAACGTGCCTGTGGCCGATATATTCTCAAGCTCCATCGTCTGGATGAAGGCACCCGCATCAATGCCGATGACGCGGAACGTCAGATAGCGGTCCACATCGGCGCTGAAGTCCATGGTCGTCGGCAACAAAACCAGTTGCCCTCCGGAAAAGGGCCAGCCGCCGCCCTCGATGCGAACCTTCTGCCCAGGCTCCAGCCGGTAGCGGACAAGGCCATCGCGCACTTCGACGCCGGGATTGACCATCCTCATCCGCATTTCCTGCCCCGGCGCACTCACCAGCCCCAGCAGATCGGTAAAGCGCAATTCGCCGGACATTCCCTCCACCGGACCGAACGCCGCCGCCAGCTTGGCGTTGTCGGTGCGGAACACGCCATCGCTGGTCACATCCGTGCCGTTCCATCGGATATGTCCCTCGCCCGTTACCGTCGCATTGACGTTGGCGACAACTCCCAGCGCCAGGCGGGTCACGTCCTCTGGCTGCAAATTGGGACCGAACACCAACCCCGGCACGGTCAGGTCGGCGTTGCCCCGGCCGGAGCCCAGGTCATGCGCGATGTCCGCACGCGCCACCAAGGCATCGTTGCGCGGCGCCCGCAACGTTCCTGTCGCCAGGATTCGGCCGTCCCGCAAGCTGAGCGCGAAGTCCGGCACCTTCAGCGGCTCGAACCGTCCCGGCGTCTGAGCATCGCGCACCATCACGGCCGCGGCGAGCTTCAACGCTCCTTGGGCGAAGCTCCATTCGCCCGCGCCATCCTCCACGATCAGCGGAACGGAACCGATTCGCGCGTTGGTCCCTGCCAGCTTTCCCGCCAAACCCTGTGCCGTAGCGCTGCCGGTCAGCGTTTGCGCGACCAGCCGTACCGGAGATGCTTCAGGCCCGATCGCCAGTTCCGCCCGAGATAGCGAAAAGCCCTCCTGACCGATGGCGACCCTTGCCCGCTCCGCCGACAGCCGCATCGGACTCTGGCCGCTACGTCCTCGCAGGTTGAGATTGCGAATCTCGGCCCCCGCGCTCACCCCGCCCGGCCCCGTCGCGACCAGAGCGCCACCGCCGATTGGGCACAGTGTCTGCCGGGTACGCCCGACAGAAAAGCTGCCGTACTGCGCCTCCTCCAACGCCAACGGCACGCAGCGCCGGTTGATCGCTATCGAGCCATCAGCATTCAGCTGTCCCACGACTGGCATCATGAGGCCGCGTAGCCGCCCGCCGGGCAAAGGGCCGTCCAGCCTTGCCACTGTTGAAAAGAGCGTATCTCCCCGAGGTCCGGCGGTAAAACGTACAGGGTCGAGCGCCAGCCTGGCGTCGCGAGCGGCATATGGGTCGATAAAAAGCTGCCCACCCAATCCGCCACGCGGCCGCCGTGCCAGCCGCAGTGCAGCCTTCGGTAGCCCACCCCCGTCCGTCGTGAGCGCGCCATCCAGCGCCCAGTCGACAGCTGCTCCCGCCTTGCCCGGCCAGGCAATGGTCACCCTGCCATCACCGGGAATCGTCACACGCGCGCCGCTGCGCGATTCGAATCCACTGTTCGTCAGCACCACGCTCCCACCCTGGCCGCTCTGCGCGAAGGCCAGGCTGGTTCGCAGCACATTATCCACCCCCGCGCGGCGCACCGCATCGGCCAGCCGTTCGGCCAGCGGCGCCAGAGGCGTGCCCGCCGCAGACCGCTTCAATCCCACCAGAGGATCACGTCCGGGAAGGCTCAGTTGATGCGCCGACAAACGCCCGCTGGCCTGTGACTTACCTTTTGCGACGCTCCAAGTGCCGACAATCTCCGACTGACCTGCCTTGAGACCCGCCATACCCAGTGCCGCCGCGCCGATCCGCGCACGGCCAGCCATCGCCGACGCATTGCCATCAAAGTCGATCCGCCCGACGGGCTTCGCCAGCACCATGCCAGAGGACTTCAACGCCTCCGCTCCCAGCACGACATGGCCGTTCCACCGATCCAGCGCCTTGCCGATCCAGACGTCCATGTCCGCTCTCGGCTTCGCCGCGCCGGTCGCGCTGTTCCTGCATCCAAGGGCCGTCGCCTGCGCCGGTCCAACCAAATGCGGTCGCTCATTCCTTATCGCGACATCCAGCAAGGCGGTCATGCCCGCCACGTTGCACCCCGCGAACGCCGCCCGTGGCATGGCAGCGGCAAGGCGGCCGTCGAAGCCCGACCTTAGATTACCCTTGCCGTCGATCTGCATCCCGACCACTCCGGCGTCGGTCTCAAGCCGCATGCGCGCATCGCGCAGCGCGAGGACGATGTCCGGTAGACTGAACGGCGCCTTAGACGCAGGATCGCGGAACTTGTCCAATTCTCCGAGCCGGAGCAACCCATCACGATAAGAACCGTGCAGCCGCACACCCCCGGCCCTCACGGCCGCGACATGCGGGGACAGGCCTGTGAAGGCCAGATCCACTTCCACCCACAAGGCAGTCAGATCGGGATTCGCCGGATCGCCAAGGACGATATTCTCGATACGCTGGGTGCGCAGGCCAATGTCCTTCAGGTCATAGCTTGCTTGGACGCCGCGCCGGTTCATCTCCCGCCCAATGAAATTTTCCGCGATCGGCGCTCGCTGGGTCCACAACGCAACAAGGATCAGCGCCAGAGACCCCGTCCCTACGCCCAGCCAGCGTAACCAGCCGCGGCGAACTCCCTCTTCGCCGTCCTCAACTTCCATGCTTATGGCCAACCCCGGCTTTCACACTCGATCCGTAACGCCTGCATAACGTCTGACGCTCCCTAAATATCCTTGCCCGATTTTTGCGCAACGCATAGGCCCATTTCTCTGAACGGGGGATTATAAGGCATTGGCGGACAGGGAAGTTGTGGTCAGCCATGACGGCGTGGGGCATCGCGCCCGGCTTCGGCAGAAGCTGGCGGAGAGCGGCGGCGATGCGCTGCACGATCACGAGCTTATCGAATATCTGCTGGCCCTTGCCATTCCCCGCCGCGATACCAAGCCGCTCGCGAAGGCGTTGCTGCGTGAATTTGGCGGCATCGGCGGCTTGATGACCGCCGATTGGCAGGCGATCGCGCGCGTCCCCGGCATGGGCGACACCAGCATCGCCGCTGTCAAGATCGTGCATGCCACCCTTCTGCGCATGCTCCGCAATGAGGTGTCACAGCGTCCGGTCCTTGCAAGCTGGCAAGCCCTGCTCGACTATCTGCGTGCCGACATGGCCTATCTGCCGGTGGAGCGCGTTCGCGTGCTTCATCTCAACAGCCGCAACATGCTGATCCGCGACGAACATATGGGCGACGGCTCGATCGACCAGGCCGCCATCTACACACGCGAAGTCATTCGCCGCGCCATCGACCTTGGCTCATCAGCGCTGATCCTGGTGCACAACCACCCAAGCGGTTCTCCCGAACCCAGCCGTCAGGACATTGAGATCACGCGCCAGATTGCGGAGGCAGGCAAGCGCCTCAACATCGCGGTGCATGATCATATCATCATCGGATCGCAGGGACACAGCAGCCTGCGCGCGATGGGGCTATTGTAGGGCCGTCCTTCTTACCCACCGGCAGGAAGGACGTTCCACAGACGTCCTAACCCTCGAACCCCACCGAAAGAAATTCAGGCACAGGTCCGTTCCAGCCCTCATCCGGACCTTCATCCCGAACATCGGCGCGGCGCGACTTTGAACCATTATCCTGCTGGCGGGCAGGACGAGGCTCTTCCCGCGGTTCGTCATCCTTGCGCTTGGCGGGCTTGCGCTCCACCTTCCGCTCGCTATTCCGGCGCGGCTCTTCGGCCTTATCCACCTTTGCAGCGGCAGCAGCGGGGGTGTCGATCGTTTCGATCTTCTGCCCGATCAGCTTCTGAATATTATCGATCGCCTCGGCATCTTCCGGGGTCACAAAGGTATAGGCGACACCCGATGCCCCCGCACGCCCGGTACGGCCAATGCGATGGACATAGTCATCGGGATGCCAGGGAGCATCGAAATTGAAGACGTGGCTGACGCCCTTGATATCCAGCCCGCGCGCAGCGACATCGGACGCTACCAGGATATTCACCGATCCCGCCCGGAACCGCTCCAGTTCGGCAATTCGCGAAGACTGATCGATGTCGCCATGGATCTCGCCCGACTTGAAACCGTAGCGCTGCAGGCTCTTGTTCAGTTCACGAACCGTGGTCTTGCGGTTGCAGAAGATCACCGCGCTCAGCACTTCCTCCTGCTCCAGCATCGCGCGCAGGGCTTCGCGCTTCTTGCGCGAATCAACCTTCACCAGCCTCTGGGTGATGTTGGTGGAGGCAGTGGCGGGCCGCGCCACCTCGATCGACTTGGGATTGCTGAGGAACCGATCCGCCAGCTTCTTGATCGGCGCGGGCATGGTCGCTGAAAACAGCAGTGTCTGCCGCTGCGAGGGCAATTTGGTGCAGATTTCCTCAATGTCCGGGATGAACCCCATGTCCAGCATGCGGTCAGCTTCATCGATGACCAGCATCGAACAGCCGTTCAGCAATATCTTGCCGCGCTGGAACAGGTCCATCAGTCGGCCCGGCGTGGCGATCAGCACATCGACGCCCTTTTCCAGGGCTTTGAGCTGATCGCCCATCTGCACGCCGCCGATCAGCAGCGCCATGTTGAGCTTGTGATATTTCCCGTATTTCTCGAAATTCTCGGCAACCTGCGCCGCCAATTCGCGCGTCGGCTCCAAAATGAGCGAACGCGGCATCAACGCACGAGCCCGGCCATGAGCCAGAATGTCGATCATCGGCAAAACGAAGCTGGCGGTCTTGCCCGTCCCCGTCTGCGCAATGCCGATAATATCCTTCATCATCAGCACGGGGGGGATCGCCTGCGCCTGAATCGGCGTGGGCGTATCGTATCCGGCCTCGTTAACGGCCTTCAACAGTTCATCGGAAAGGCCGAGATCGGCAAAAGTCATTCAATTGTCCGGGACAGAGGCTCTTCCGCAACGCGCTCATGCGTCACGGAAATCGCGCGCGCCTTGCGGAAATATTGGTATCTTGTCAAGAAAATCGCGCATCGGAGCGCGTTTCGACAGGGGTCAATCGTCCCTGTCCGCCTCTTCCAATCGCCGGAAACTGTCGATCACGCAACTAAGCCCGCTTCGCGCTTGCAATTCATCGCGCCCGGAACAAAGCGACCCATCCTCATCCGGCTCGACATAAAATCCCGAGTAGAAGCCTGTCGAACTGCACCCCCGCTCCAGCCGAGCCCTATAGCGGTGATTATCGGCCAGCAGCAGATCGACGCCATTATCCACAATGACGCTGGCTGACCGGATCGACCGCAAGGCGATGCAGCGCGGCCCCTTCTTTTCCTTCCACGCACGCCCCGCCTGCGGAGCAATGCGCGCGGGCGCTCGTCCCTTTTTCGCCATTGGCACGCGAATGATGATCCGTTGCTCGATCGACATCTGCGCCAATTGCACGGGCTCACTCACGGGCGCGACAAGGAGCAACAGGACGGAATGAAGCAAATCGAACCCCTTTTGGGGCGGCACGCTATGGGCCGGTGGTTGAACCGTCGATGAATTCCGGGGCATAGCATTGCAGTATGATAGGGCAAGACATCATCGACAGGTTCATAGCCTTGCTGGGGCCAAAGAGCGTCGTCACCGATGCGGACGACATCGCTCCCTGGCTCACAGACTGGCGAGGACGTTTTCACGGCGCCGCTGCCGCCATTCTCCAGCCTTCCAGTACGGAGGAAGTTGCCGCGACCGTCGCACTCGCAGCCGATCTTCACGTGCCCCTGGTTCCTCAGGGCGGCAATACCTCAATGGTCGGCGGCGCGACTCCTCCGGATGACGGGTCGGCACTTATCCTGTCGCTGCGCCGGATGAACCGCATCCGCTCCCTTTCTTCCGACGACAATCTCGCAATATGCGAAGCAGGCGTAATCCTCGAAACCCTGCACGATGCTGCGGAGCAAGCCGGGCGCCGCTTCCCGCTCAGCCTCGGCGCGAAGGGATCGGCGACGATCGGCGGCCTGATATCGACTAATGCCGGCGGCACTCAGGTGCTGCGCCATGGCACGATGCGCGCACTTGTCGAGGGGCTGGAGGCAGTCCTCCCCGACGGCACTATCCTGCATGGCCTCGACGCGCTCAAGAAGGACAATCGCGGCTATGACCTCAAACAATTGCTGATCGGCGCGGAAGGAACGCTCGGCATCATCACCGCCGCCTCGCTCCGCCTCGTCCCTGCGATCGCGATCCGCGCAGTCGGCTGGGTGGGCGTCCGCTCGCCCGCCGATGCGCTCGCCCTGCTCCGCCTGAGCGAAAGGCAATTGGGTGACAGCGTCGAGGGGTTCGAGATTATTGCTGACGATGGCCTCGGCCATGTCCTGTCCCACATTCCCGGCACCCGCTGCCCGATCGAGACGCGCACGCCCTGGCATGTGCTGATCGAAGTCGATCATGCCGACCTGTCCAGTCCATCTCCGGGCGAGCGCCTTGAAGGAGCGCTGGCGCAAGCGCTCGAACAAGGACTCGCTGTCGATGCCACGATCGCCGCCAATGATGCTCAGGCAGCGGCGTTCTGGCGCTTGCGCGAATCACTGTCCGAAGCGGAGAGGGCGCAAGGACCGGCGCTGCAATTTGACATCAGCGTGCCCGTGGCCCGCATGCCCTCCTTCATGATCGACATGGCCGCGGCGGCCGAACGCACCTTCGCGGGAACCACCGCCTCCTCCTTCGGTCATCTTGGCGATGGCAATGTCCACTTCCATGTCCGCGCGCCCAAGGGAACGACGGACGGCCCTGCCTGGATCGCGGCAGAAGGGAAGTCGATCAACGCCTTCGTCCATGATGCCGTCGTCGCGGCGGGCGGCTCCATTTCGGCGGAACATGGCATCGGCCAGATGAAACGGGCCGAACTCGGCCGCCTTGCCAGTCCTGCCCGGCTACATGCCCTGCGCGCGATCAAGGCTGCGCTTGATCCCCTTGGCCTCATGAACCCGGACAAGCTGATCCCCCGTCCCGAAGAGGGCTAGAGGGGGCTGGGCTGGCTCGACAAAGCAATTGCCTCCCACCCACAAGGTCTTTATCGCCCACACCCAGTTTTTAGGAAAGGTAGCGCAGCCAACATGCGCTGCTTCGATAGGATGGAAGAACAACATCATGGCTAGCGCGCCCGCCAACAATCTCCCCGTGTTTTACAACGACCTGCTGCCGCTCAGCAGCGTCGATCATGCGAGCTATCGCAGCCGCTCGGTGGAGTCCGCGCCTTTCCTCACGAAGCAGCATGCCGTTCCCCTGACCGTCGATGAATTCGTCGCGGCCCAACGGTTCGTGCCGATCATCTTCTCGGCTGGCGACGAAGCGGTGCCGCTGGCGCTGATGGGCCTTAATGAAGGCGTCAACACCTTCCTCGACGATGAAGGCAAGCTGCGCGGTCCCGCCTATGTCCCCGCCTATGTCCGCCGCTATCCATGGATGCTGGCGAAGCTGCGCCCCGACACCGACGAACTGTCGCTCTGCTTCGATCCGACCAGCGAAGCGGTCGGCGAGTTTGAGGAAGGCCAGCCCCTTTTCGAAGATGGTAAGCCAACCGAACTCACCCAGGGCGTCCTCAAATTCTGCGAGGATTTCGAACAGGCTGCCGCGCGGACTGGCCAGTTCATGAAGGACCTGAAGGAACTGGATCTGCTGATGGACGGTGAAGTCGCCATCCAGGTGCCCGGCAACGATCAGCCTTTCGTCTATCGCGGCTTCCGCATGGTGAACGAGGAAAAGCTGCGTGACATGCGTGGCGATCAACTGCGGAAGATCAGCCAGAACGGCATGCTGCCCCTTATCTACGCGCATCTTTTCTCGCTGCAGCTGATCCGCGAAGTTTTCGAGTCGCAGATCACGCAGGGCAAAGGTCCCATTTCCGTCCCGGCAGCGCCCCAGACCGCCGACGCATGACGCTATAAATTAACCTGCATCAATAATGCGATGGAAAAGGTTTCTGCTCGCCACTTGAAAGTGAGCGGGACCTTCTTTATCTTCCAAACATACGGCGCACCTGCCCCCCTTTCGGGTGTGTCGTATGGGCGCCTCCCCCTTTTGGAGGCGTCTCCTCCCTGAACCTTGGCCACCCCATGTAATACATGGGGTGGTTTTTTATGGGCCGGACAGGACAAGTGGTTTCGCTTGACGGCGAACCCCTCTCCCCCTAAACGCCACCGCCTGCCAGCCGCCCGAGCGGCAAAGGCCCCTTCGTCTAGCGGTTAGGACGCGGCCCTCTCACGGCTGAAACACGGGTTCGATTCCCGTAGGGGTCACCACTTGCCTATTTGGGCGCAGAATGCTGCGATGCTGCCTTTCTTGACCTCTCGCTGGTGCAGCGAGACGAGAATGGCACAGCCGGGGCGGCACCCCAAGACAGACGCTTATTACCTCCGCAGACAGATGCCGGAGAACCTGCGCCCTGCCTTCGGCATGTGAGCGGTGCACAAGCAGTCGCTGCGGACCAAGGATTTCGTCCGAGCCGCGCAATTGTTCATCGCCGTCAAAGCGGAATTCGAGCAGCAGCACGAGACCGCACGGCAGGGAACGTGGCGCAGATCGGATCCGGTCACGCTTTGAAAGGCCGCGCCCCGGCAAGCTGACAATCTGTGAAATATCTTATGCTAAATGTATCGATCAGACCTTTGAATGTTCCGCGTGATTACCGCGGGATCGTCTTCATTGTTTTACCCTAAGTCCTTTTCAAAGCGGCAATCCCACATAATTTTCCGCGATAGCCGCCTGCGCCGCCCTGGAAGAGGCAATATAGTCCAGCTCAGCAACCTGCATTCGCCGGTCGAACGCATCCATTTCCGGAAAGCGGTGCATCAGCCGCGTCAGTTGCCAGGAAAATCGTTCCGCTTTCCAGATCCGCGCCAGCGCCTGCTGGGAATAGCCCGCTATCGCGTCCCCGTCCCCCCGCCGGAACCATCCGGTCAAGGCCGCCGAAAGGTAGAATATGTCCGACGCCGCGAGGTTCAGCCCCTTCGCTCCCGTCGGCGGCACGATATGCGCGCTGTCCCCCGCCAGCATCAGCCGCCCATATTGCATCGGCTCGAATACGAAGGATCGCAGCGGCGCGATCGACTTCTCCAATGCTGGCCCGCGCACCATCCGCGCACCCGCTTCAGGCCCCAGCCGCACTGCCAGCTCATCCCACAGCCGATCGTCCGGCCAATCCTCGATCCGTTCATCCAGTGACACCTGAATATAATAGCGGCTGCGCGTCCCCGATCGCATGGACGCCAGCGCAAAGCCGCGCTCATGATTGGCATAGATCAGTTCGTCATCGCACGGTGGCACATCCGCCAGGATGCCGAGCCAACCGAACGGATATAGCTTCTCATAGGCGGTCGCTACGCCAGCCGGTATGGCTCGCCGCGAAGGACCGTGAAAGCCGTCGCACCCGCAAATGAATTCAGCATCTATCCGCTCCTGCCGACCATCCTTGCTATAGGTCAGGTACGGCACGTCGCTGTCAACGTCATGCAATGCCACGTCAGCCGCTTCGTAGATGATCTCCAGACCGCGCCCGGCCGCCGCTTCCATCAGGTCGCGGGTAATCTCCGTCTGGCCATATACCATGACCTGCCGTCCGGTCAGGCCCGCGATATCGATGCGGATCGACCGATCGCCGCTGGCCAGGTGAAAGCCGTCATGGGGCAACCCTTCACGATGCATCCGCTCGCCAAGGCCCAGCCGGTCCATCAAATCCGTCGTGGTCCGCTCCAGCACGCCTGCGCGGATGCGGCCCAGGACATAGCTGGGTGAGGCTCGCTCCACCACGACGACCTCCAGCCCCTCCGCCCGAAGCAAATGGCCGAGCAGCAACCCGGCAGGCCCCGCGCCTATGATGGCGACTTGCGTCTTCATGACATCCTCTTCGCAGCTTTCCGACGCCGCGCATGATGCGCCCGATGCTGCTTGCGGGACATGGGCGAACTGGCCTATGACTTGGACGATCCAGCAGCTTTCCGGACGTAGCCATGACCACCCCCGTCCCCAGCTTCTACCTCTATGGAGAACCGCAACGTAGCGTTGCGGAAGGCTTCGTACATGTCGAGAGTCTGGACGACCGCTCCCGCCCCAGTGAGTGGACGATCCAACCGCATCTCCATCGCGATCTCAACCATATCATCCTCATCGCCGAAGGCGGCGGATCGATGCGGGCGGATGGCGAAAGCGTCACATTTGAAGCGCCCTGCCTGCTGCTGATGCCGGCCGGGATCATCCACGGCTTTTCCTGGCACCGCGACTCCCGTGGCTGGGTCATCACCATCGCCAACAGCTACCTCCACCACCTGCTGGAGCGTGACGCCGACCTCCAACCGCTCTTCCGCGCACCCCGTGCCATCGCCGTGCCCAGCGCCGCCGAAGTGGAAACCCGCATCGGCGCGCTCGCCCGCGAGCTTGCATGGTCCGGCCCTGCCCAGCGCGCGGCGGTCGAAGCGCTCCTCCTCTGGCTCATGGTCCAGGCGCTGCGCCACGCCGCCCTGTCCGACGCCAGCGCCAGCAGCGGCGGCCGCCAGGCCCGTCTCGTCGCCCGTCTGCGCGATCGGATCGAACAGCGTTTTCGCAAGCGGGAGCCTGTCGCTGCCCACGCCCGCGCGCTGGGCGTCAGCGAAACCGCGCTCCGCCAAGCCTGCGCCCGCGCCGCAGGGCTCTCCCCTGCCGCCATGCTCGACGAGCGCGCCCTGCTCGAAGCCCGCCGCCTGCTCCTTTATTCCAACCTGTCGGTCGCGGAGGTCGGCTATGCCGTGGGTTTTGAGGACCCCGCCTACTTCTCCCGCTTCTTCGCCCGCCACACGGGCCGCTCACCCCGCGACTGGCGCGCTCACCCCAGCTGCTTCTCCAGCTCCCCCAGCACCCGATAGCAATCGAACACCCTCGCCACGCTCGAATTAGGCTCCCGCCCCTCGCGGATGGCGCTCACAAATTCGCGGTCCTGCAACTCGATCCCGTTCATCGACACGTCCACCTTCGACACGTCGATCGGCTCTTCCTTGCCGTTCACCAGATCATCATAGCGCGCGATATAGGTCCCCGTGTCGCCGATATAGCGAAAGAACGTCCCCAGCGGCCCATCATTGTTGAAGCTCAGCGACAGGGTACAGATCGCCCCGCTCTCGCTCTTCAGCTGGATCGACATGTCCATCGCGATGCCCAGTTCGGGATGGATCGGCCCCTGCATCGCATGCGCGTCCACGATCCGCCCCGCCTGATAGGCGAACAGGTCCACCGTATGCGCCGCATGGTGCCACAGCAGATGGTCGGTCCATGACCGCGCCTCGCCCTTCGCATTGATATTCTTGCGCCGGAAGAAATAGGTCTGCACATCCATCTGCTGAACGTTGAACGCGCCTGCCTTGATCTGCCGATGCACCCATTGATGGCTCGGGTTGAAGCGCCGCGTATGCCCGACCATGCAGGTCAGTCCCGTCTCTTCCTGCTTGCGCAATACCGCCTGCGCATCGGCCCAACTATCGGCCAGCGGTATCTCAACCTGAACATGCTTGCCCGCATCCATGCAGGCAATCGCCTGTCCCGCATGCATCTGCGTCGGCGTGCACAGGATCACCGCATCGACATCATCGCGCGCCAGCGTCTCGGCCAGCTCAGTCGTCACATGCCCGATCCCATATTTTGCCGCGATCGCCTGCGTCGGCTCCAGATTGCGCCCAACCAGCGAGGTGACGGTCACGCCGTCGATAGTCTTCAGGCCATCCAGATGCTTTTCACCAAAAGCCCCCGCACCGGCCAGCGCGATTCTCATAAACCAACTCCTCATCTTACTGGCCGCGCACTCTGGCTATCGCTGCATGAGCGCGCGCATCACCGTCATGAATTGCTGATAGGTCTGCCCCACATTGGCGGCAGACTGACTATATCCCGGGTTCTGCCGGTCGATATCGACGACCGGCCAATCCGCCTGATGCAACGCTGTCGCCGTCCGGAACTTGCCAAAGGCATCGCGGAACCGACGTCTATCCTCATCGGACAGGTTCAGCTGCGCATCCGCCTGGCACAATCGGTTGATCTGTTCCTGCAACGTGCGCCGGGCCTGCAGATATTGCTTTTCCCAACCCGGCTCCGCACCGGTGGATAGCTCCCCCAGCTGCTTATGCACCTGCTCCAGCCTGACCAAGGCATCCTCGATGTCGGCGCGCGCCATCATCCATCCCTTCGATTGTCGTTATGAATCGTCGGGTTTCAACACCAGATGCCCGACCGCCGTATTGGATGCGGGAACATGATAATGACGATGCAGCGGCGTGACCTTCTTGCCCAGCGCACCGCGCATGATCAGCCACATCACCATCTCGATCCCCTCCGATCCGGTTTCCCGCAGATATTCGATATGCGGGATGGCGCGCAACTGCCCATTATCTTCGGCACTTAACAGGTCTAGGAAGCGATTGTCCCACTCCGCATTGATCAAACCCGCGCGCGGCCCCTGCAACTGGTGGCTCATCCCGCCCGTGCCCCACACCTGCACGTTCAGATCCTCGGGGAAACTCTCCACCGCCCGCGCGATCGCCTCGCCCAGCATCCAACAGCGATTGCCCGACGGCGGCGGATAGGTGACGACATTGACGGCCAGCGGAACGACCTTCACTGGCCACTTGTCTGGCTGATTGAACATCAGGCTCATCGGCACGGTCAGCCCATGATCGACATCCATCTCATTGATGATGGTCATGTCGAACTCATCCAGGATCAGGCTCTGCGCGATGTGCCAGGCCAGGTCCGCATGCCCCTCCACGTCCGGCACCGGCCGCGGCCCCCATCCCTCGTCGCAAATGCCATAGCGATCCGCACAACCAATCGCGAAGGTCGGAATGATCTTCATGTCGAACGCCGACGCATGGTCATTATAAACCAGTATCACGACATCCGGCTTTTCCTGCGCGATCCATTGCCGCGACCAGTCATATCCGGCGAACAGCGGCGCCCAATAGGGCTCTCCCACCTTTCCATTGTCCATCGCCGCGCCGATCGCCGGCACATGGCTGGTCCCTACGCCAGCGGTAATGCGGGCCATCAACGTTTCTCCCTTATCGAACGCTGGCCTTCGGGTGATCGCCCTCCGGCGACCATCATGGCCTGATACTCTTCCGTGCTCATGCCGGTCATGGTTCCCACCGCCTGCAAAAAGGACATGCCGTCGGTCGAAAATACCTTGGCCAGGAAATAGATATTGCCCCCCAGATCCAGGCAACGATTATAGTCGCGATCCAAAATCGCCTGCCGCTGATCTTCGGTCATCGGCCATTCGTTCAGATAGGCGCGCTCGTCCGCCTTCCACCGTTCGCGATTGTCGCCTTTCATCAGGCTCATCGCGAACTGGTTCATCCAATATCCCTGCCGCGCGCGCTTTCCGGTATAGACGCGCGTACCGGGGATATCATCGAATTCGGCCAGATATTCATGGATATCAACGCTCATCGGCGGTTCTCCAGACAAAGAAAAATCCATCTCCCGCCCCGTCCTTCCACAGCAAGGACGGGAGATGGAACCACCCCCCACAGGGATAAATGGGGGGTGTGGAAGCTCACAGGCCGCGCGCCTTCAGTTGCGCGTCCAGACGGGGGAAGACACGACGGGCATTGCCCTCGAATATGGCGTGCCGTTCCGCATCGCTGATATCCAGCGCATCGACATAGCGCTTGGTATCATCGAAATAATGGCCGGTGGTCGGATCGATCCCGCGCACCGCGCCGACCATTTCCGATCCGAACAGGATATTCTTGTTGTCGATCACATCGGCCAGCAAATCGACGCCCGGCTGATGATAGACGCAGGTATCGAAAAAGATGTTGTTCATCAGATGCGTGTCGAGGTTCGGCTTCTTCAGCATGTCCGCCAGCCCCCGATACCGCCCCCAATGATAGGGCACCGCGCCGCCGCCATGCGGAATGATGAAGCGCAGCGTCGGGAAATCCGCGAACAAATCCCCCTCCAGCAACTGCATGAAGGCGATCGTGTCCGCCGCGATATAATAGCCGCCGGTCGCATGCATCGCCGGGTTGCAGCTGCCCGACACATGGATCATCGCCGGAACGTCCAGCTCGACCATCTTCTCGTAAAAGGAATACCAGTAACGATCCGTCAGCGGCGGATGCTGAAAATGCCCGCCACCCGGATCGGGATTGAGGTTGCAGCCAATAAAGCCCAGCTCCGTCACGCACCGTTCCAGCTCGGCAATGCTGTTGCCCATGTCGGCCTTTGGCGACTGCGGCAACATGCACACGCCCGCAAACGTCTCGGGATACAGCCCCACCACCCGCGCAATCAGGTCATTGCACCGCATCGCCCACTCCCGGGCGACCTCCGCATCCCCGACATGCGGCGCCATCGCCGAAGCACGCGGAGAAAAGATCGTCAGGTCCGCGCCCCGCTCCTTGATCAGGCGCAACTGGTTGGACTCGATCGTGTCGCGAATTTCATCATCGCTGATGTCCGGATAAGGCGGCGCAGCAACGCCCGCCTTGAACGCCGCCTTCTGCTCCTCCCGCCAGCCATCATGCCCCTTGGGGAGCACCGTATAATGGCCATGGCAGTCGATAATCAGGCTCATTCGTCTCTCAGTCCTTCAATCACAGCATTCACACATCGCCGTCATCGGCCAGTCATCTCATGCCTTCCACTGCCCCCACCAAGCTCGTCACCCCGGGCTCGACCCGGGGTCCCGCTTCTCCATCCCCGCGCACTCAGCCAGCGAGACCCCGGATCAAGTCCGGGGTGACGAAGGGGGGAAGCGCCCTCGCCTAACTCCCGTCATCCCAGCATCTTCCGTCATCCCAGCATCTTCCGTCATCCCAGCGAAAGCTGGGATCTCGTGCCTCCAGGCCGAACCCCGCCCGCCTGAGATCCCAGCTTTCGCTGGGATGACGAAACTCCCTCAAGCCGCAATCCCACAACCATCACCCCCCGCATCCTCACCCCGCGCCAAAACCACCTCCAGCTTCCCGCTCAACCCATCCGGCACATCCGTCACGCCCAGCGCCCCGATCGCCCGCTGCCGCTCCACCGCACCACGCGTCATCGCAG
Source organism: Sphingobium sp. TomMM7A (assembly GCF_055397305.1). Taxonomy (NCBI): domain Bacteria; kingdom Pseudomonadati; phylum Pseudomonadota; class Alphaproteobacteria; order Sphingomonadales; family Sphingobiaceae; genus Sphingobium; species Sphingobium sp. TomMM7A. The sequence continues at coordinate 1,246,477 of NZ_AP027311.1, forward strand.
CCCCGGTGCCCAGCGCATCCAGCGTCTTCACCACCTCTTCCATCTCGGCAGCACGGCGCAGCCCATGAACCAGCATCCGCTCCAGATTATAATCCGCCCGCTCGCCCCAAGGCCGCGCCTTCTCGCTCGCATCCAGCGACGCCAGCACCTCATCACGCACGCCCGCCGCCTCCGCCGCCAGCACGCATTCCGCCGTCAGCGCCTCCAGTCCCTTGACCATCACCGACCGGATCATCTTGATCGCGGATGCACGGCCCACCGCGTCTCCAACCACGCGCACATTGGCAAAGCCCAGCGCCTGCAACCGCGTTGCGGCCTCTTCCGCCGCACCGCCGCTCAACAGCAACGGGACGGACAGCGCCGCCGGACGAACCGGCGCCATGACGGCCACGTCGACATATCGCCCACCCGCCGCCTCGATCGTCCCCGCCGCTTCCTGCTTCGTCTGCGGCGCCACGCTGTTCATGTCGCAATAGATGGTGCCCGGCGCGATGCACTCCGCCGCCGCCTCGGCCACCGCCAATGCCTGATCGGCCGTCACCAGCGAAATCACCAATGCCACGCCGGAAAGCGCATCTTCCAGAAAGCGCGCGCCCAGCACATGGGCGTCCGCATAGCTGGCGATCATCGCGTCGCGCGCCGCCGCATCTTCGGTCTTGCTATCGAATACATGCGCCCGCGCGGCCCAGCCCCCTGCCAATGCAAAGGTCGAACCCGCCTCGCCAAATCCGATCAGACCGACTTCCTGCTCCATGCGCCAAGGGATGGCCCATCCCTATCGGCGTCGCCAATCGAATCCCCGGCATCCTCATAAGTTTTTACGAACTTATGCCTTCAACTTCCTGATCGATCGCCGCCATGAAACAGTGTTGCAAGCGGGTCGGCCGCCAGTCCGTTCTGGTGGTCAGCCCGATCATGCGGCTGATCGCGCCGGGCGCGGGACCGATGTCGATCACCATCCCGGCGTTCAGTTCCAGCGCCAGTTGATCGACCGACAGCATCGTCAGATAATCGCCGTTCACCAGCAGCTCGCGGATCGTCATCACCGATCCGCATTCGATCGGCACGGCAGGCAATTCGCCGCCCAGCGTCTCCACCATCTCCCGCCACAACTGCCGCAACGGCGTCCCTTCCGGCGGCAATATCCATGGGAAACGCCGCAGAGCATCCGCGTCCCATCCTCCGGCCAGCGGATGCCCGGCCCGCGCCATGATCGTCGGCCGATCCTCGAACAGCGGCTTTTGCACAAGGTCCTGCCCGACCGACGCATCACGCAGCGCGCCGATCATCATGTCCACCTCGCCGTCGCGTAAGGGACCGACCAGTTCGGCATGTGATCCTTCATGGACGCTGATATGCACCTGCGGGAACTCGCGCCGAAACCGGCTGATCACGCGGGGCAGCAGCCTTGCGCGCGACAGCGGCATTGCGCCCACCACGACCCGCCCGCTCTCCTGCCCTTTCAGCGCCTCGATCTCTTCCAGCCCCGACCGCAATTCCGCCAGCGCCAGCCGCAACCGCCGCGCCAGCGCTGCCCCCGCATTCGTCAGCGCTACGCCCCGCCCACGCCGCTCCGCCAGCCTGTATCCCATCGCGAGGCCAAGGTCGCCCACCGCCCTATGCAGCGACGGCTCCGTCACCCCTGCCTCGACCGCCGCCGCCGCATAGCTCCCCGCCCGCGCAAGCGCGACAAAGGCCCGTATCTGCGCCGCCGTCGCCCGGTTGCTACCAATCAGCCGCAACGCCGCCTCCAGACGCGGGGCAAGCCTTGTCGCCGCTTCCGTCGGCGTCATGCCGCCCGGATGCCGCTCGAACAGCGGCAGGCCCAGCTGCGCCTCCAGCTTGGCGATCCCCTGCGTCACCGCAGGCTGCGTCAGATTGACGGCACGCGCCGCCAGGCTAACGGTCCCTTGCGCGACCACGGCGGCGACGGCGGACAGGTGACGGATATTGAACTGATCAGGTGCCATCACGAACACTTAGCAAAAACTAATGCCAACGACACAGTTTAAATTTGAGCAACCCGTTTCTTTTCGCCACTTCCTTCATGCTTTCGCCAAAGGAGCAAATCGCATGTCCGGCATCGTCGTCCAGAATATCGACCGGGCGGACCTTTCCATCATCGACGCCCTCGCCCATTGCGGCGTCGCCACCGTCCACGAATCCCAGGGCCGCACCGGACTCCTCGCGCCGTACATGCGCCCGATCTATCCCGGCGCCCGCATTGCCGGCAGCGCCGTCACCATTTCCGCCCCTCCCGGCGACAACTGGATGATCCACGTCGCGATCGAACAGCTCCGCGAAGGCGACATCCTCCTCCTCGCGCCCACCAGCCCCTGCACCGACGGCTATTTCGGCGATCTCCTGGCAACCTCAGCCCAGGCGCGCGGCTGTCGCGGCCTCGTCATCGACGCAGGCGTGCGCGACGTCCGCGACCTCACGCAAATGAACTTCCCCGTCTGGTCGAAGGCAGTCCATGCCCAGGGCACGATAAAGGCGACGCTCGGCAGCGTGAACATCCCCGTCGTCTGCGCCAACGCCCTCGTCAATCCCGGTGACATCATCATCGCCGACGATGACGGCGTCTGCATCGTCCCACGCGCCAACGCCGCCGCTGTCCTCGAAAAGGCCCAGGCCCGCGAAGCCGCCGAAGAAGCCAAGCGTGTTCGCCTGGCTGCTGGCGAACTCGGTCTCGACATCTACAACATGCGGCCGCGCCTTGAAGAAATGGGCCTCAAATATGTCTGACTCCGCCCGTGTCATGTGGATGCGCGGCGGCACGTCAAAGGGCGGCTATTTCCTCGCCAAAGACTTGCCCGCCGACCCCGCCATTCGCGACAGCTTCCTTCTGCGCATCATGGGTTCACCCGATCCCCGTCAGATCGACGGCATGGGCGGCGCCGACCCGCTGACGAGCAAGGTTGCCGTGGTCAAAAAGTCGGCGCGGCCCGGCGTGGATATCGACTATCTCTTTCTCCAGGTCTTCGTTGATCAAGCCATCGTCACCGACGCGCAGAATTGCGGCAACATTCTCGCTGGCGTTGGCCCCTTCGCTATCGAGCGCGGCCTCGTCGAGGCACGGGATGGGGAGACCCGCGTCGCCATCTACATGGAAAATACCGGCCAGACCGCGATCGCGACCGTGCAAACCCCGAGCCGTATCGTCCGCTATGACGGCGACGCGAAGATCGACGGAGTCCCCGGCACCGCTGCCCCTATCCCGCTGGAATTCCGCGACACCGCCGGTTCTTCCTGCGGCGCTTTGCTCCCAACCGGCAATGTCTTTGACGAGATCGAAGGCGTTCGCGTCACCCTGATCGATAACGGGATGCCTTGCGTCGTCATGAAGGCGCAGGACTTGGGCATAACCGGCTATGAAGATCGCGACGCGTTGGACAAAGACACCGCCCTGAAGGCTCGCATCGAGAAAATCCGTCTCGCCGTTGGAGAGCGCATGAACCTTGGCGATGTAAAGGAAAAGTCGGTGCCCAAGATGATGCTGGTAGCACCCCCGCGCCACGGCGGCGCGATCACCGTGCGCAGCTTCATTCCCCATCGCGCCCACGCCTCCATTGGCGTGCTGGGCGCAGTCAGCGTCGCCACCACCTGCCTCATTGAAGGCACGCCAGCGGCAGAGCTTGCCGCCATCCCCGATGGCAGGATCAAAAGCCTTTCGGTAGAGCATCCCACGGGCGAAACCACCTGTGTCATGGAACTGGACGATCAGGACAGGGTCGTCAGCGCCGCCTTGCTGCGCACCGCCCGAAAGCTGATGGACGGAGAGATTTTTGCATGACGAATCGTGTTGTTAGCTGGCACTCCACTCCGTCAGCCCCTGGTTTCAGGCCACCCCCGGGCGCGGTCGATGCGCATTGCCATGTCTTTGGACCAATGGCGCGGTTTCCATTCAGTCCCAAGGCGAAATATCTTCCAGATGACGCAGGGCCGGATATGCTCTTCGCGCTTCGGGACCGGCTGGGCTTCTCCCGCAACGTCATCGTCCAGGCGAGTTGCCACGGAACGGATAATGCCGCGACTTTGGACGCCATAGCGCAGTCAAACGGCAAGGCGCGCGGCGTCGCGGTGGTCGATCCGGAAATCAGCGACGCAGAACTTGAAACGCTGCACGAAGGCGGCATTCGCGGAGTACGCTTCAACTTCCTCAAGCGTCTTGTCGATGACGCGCCGAAGGATAAATTCCTCCAAATCGCTCGCCGCATCCAGCCGCTTGGATGGCATGTAGTTGTCTATTTTGAACCCGACCTTCTGGAAGAACTGCGCCCTTTCCTGGACGCCATTCCCACCCTCATCGTCATCGATCATATGGGCCGTCCGGACGTCACCCAAGGGCCGGACGGCATCGACATGCGCGCTTTTCGCGCCCTGCTCGACAGCAGGGACGACATCTGGACCAAGGTCACATGTCCCGATCGGTTAGACCCGCAAGGCCCGCCGTGGGACGATTTCGCAAGGACCGTCGCCCCTCTGGTCACGGATTATCCAACCCGCGTGCTCTGGGGCACCGATTGGCCACACCCGAACATGGAAAAGGCAATTCCCGACGACGGAGCGCTGGTCGATATGATCCCGCGCATCGCGCCCACCGCCAGCCTCCAGCATAGTCTGCTCGTCGCCAATCCCGCCCGGCTTTACTGGCCCGAGGAAGTAGCTGACGATTAGTTTACAGCCGAAATGCTCGATCGGAGCGGGTTCTCGAAATCGCAGTCTTGATCCATGGAAGCCTCCATGCGCGTACCCCTTACGGCGCTGCTTCCTAGTCCCAACTTTTGTGCTCTCCTGTCCGCGCAAGCCCGGACGCGCCGATCTATCCTGACAGCGAAAAACGGCCCGACGACAGGCTGAAATAATGCGGAGAGGCAGATGTTCCTTAAGAATTGCTGGTATGTAGCCGCTTGGAGCAGCGAGATCGGGCGCACCCTGCTGGAACGTCAGATCTGCAATGAATCGATCGTCTTCTACCGCACGGAAAATGGCGATCCGGTCGCTCTCGGCAATGTCTGCCCGCACCGCTTTGCCCCGCTAAGCGCCGGAAAGCTGATCGGCGATGATGTCCAGTGCGGTTATCATGGCTTCCGTTTCGGCACCTCCGGCGGCTGCACCAGAACGCCGCTAATCGATGGCATCATCCCGGCGAAGATGCGGGTGAAGCGCTATGCCGTGGTTGAACGCTACGACATGATCTGGCTGTGGCTCGGCGATGCGGATCACGCCGACGAAAGCACGATCCCCGATTTTTCCTGCAACAATCACCCGTCCTTCCGCCGGATCGAAGGCATGATGGAGGTCGCGGCCAACTACGAGCTGATCAGCGACAACCTGCTCGACCTGACCCATGCCGAGTTTGTGCATGAGGGCGTTTTGAACAGCGAGGCACTCACCCGCAGCAAGTTGGAGACACTCCAAAGCGGCACCACGGTCTGGTCCAACCGCTGGGCGCATGACGGCGCGGCGCCGCCCGCCTGGGGCGCCGCTTTCGACAATTACGCCGGGAATGTCGATCACTGGGCCTATATGCGCTGGGACCCGCCGGGCAACCTGCTGCTCGACGTCGGCGTAACCCCGGTGGGCAAGACGCGAGATGAGGGCGTCTGGCTCTATGGGTGCGACCTGTTGACGCCCAAGGATGCGACCTCCAGCTGGTATTTCTGGTCCTTCGCCCGCAACTACAAGGTGGACGATCCGTCGGTCGACGAGATGTGGCGCGCCGCGATCGAGATCGCCTTCGTCGGGCAGGACAAGCCGATCCTGGAAGAACAGCAGCGCATGATGGGGACCCGGACGCTCGATGAGATGGGACCGGTCATGGCGTCAGCCGACGTCGCGGCAACCCGCGCCCGCCGGATCATGAAGAAGCTCATCGCCGACGAGGCTGAAGGCGCCTTGCCGCAGCCCGGCGCGGAATCGCCGCTCGACCTGCTGAGGCGAAAGGCTGGCACGCGACTGCCGGTCGAACCTGTGGTCTGAGGCAGGTCATGGCAAAGCTGGCTGACGGGCTGACGCTCGAAATCACCGGACGCATGCTGCTGGCTCCAGATATCGTGCAGATCGACCTCGCGCGGGCTGACGGCGGCGAGCTGCCGCCCTTCGCGGCAGGGGCACATATCGACGTCCTGCTGGATGAAGGATTGGTGCGGCAATATTCGCTGTGCAACAACCCGGCCGAGCGACACCGCTACCAGATTGCGGTGCTGCGCGAACGGCAATCGCGCGGCGGATCGGCTCGGGTGCATGACGCCTTCCATCCGGGGCGGCAGGTAAATGTCGGCACGCCGCGCAACCTGTTCGCGCTGGCCGAAGGAGGTAGCCGCCATATATTGATCGGCGGGGGCATTGGCATCACCCCGATCATGTCCATGGCAGCGGCACTGGCGAGCGGAGGGAAGTCTTTCGACTTGCATTATTGCTGCCGGAGCCCGGCAAGCGCCGCCTTCGGCAGCGCCGTGGACGCGGCGGGCGGACGCATCTATTTCAGTCGGCATGACGAATCGCCTCGCTTCGATCCGGCGGCAGCGCTTGGGTCGCCCGGCCCAGGCACCCATATTTATGTGTGCGGCCCGGCAGGCTTCATGAACGCCGTGCGGGACGAGGCTCAGCGACTTGGCTGGGCGGATGCCAACATCCATCGCGAACTGTTCGAAGCCGCCGAACCGCTGGTACAAGCAGGCGACAAGCCCTTCGATGTGCGCATTGCCAGCACGGGCGCGACCTTTACGATCGCACCCGGCACGTCGGTTGCCAGCATTCTGGCCGATGCGGGGGTCGACGTGCCGATCAGTTGCGAACAAGGCGTGTGCGGCACCTGCGTCACCGGCGTGCTGGAAGGGGTGCCGGATCATCGCGACAGCTATCTGACCGACGAGGAACGGGACGAAGGAAAGCTCTTCACCCCCTGCTGCTCGCGGGCGCTATCGCCGCTGTTGCTTCTCGACCTCTAACCTAACGTCCTTGTGGCGCGTCCCCGCCTTTCCCGCTATCGTCGCGACCGAACGTGCGATCTACGGCGCGGGAAGGAGACGGACTGCGGGTGAATGGCCCCGGCTATCACGTATCGACCGCCGCGCTGGACGGCGCGCCCGCCTTTGACCATTGGCACGGGCAGGTGCAGGCGCATGTGACGCCCATCGACATTCGCGTGCCGGATCGCACTACATTCCGCGGCGAGTTGCGGCAGCAGCATATCGGCGACGTGCAATTCTCCGTCATCAACGCGACCAGCCAGGAAGGCGTGCACGACGCCAGCGGACGCCACGGCGCCTCGCCGCGCTTCGACCTTGTCTATATGCGCAGCGGCGGCATCACCCTGCGCCAGAACGGGCGCGAAGCCACGCTGGGCGCGGGCGAGGCCCTGTTGTTCAGCCATCTCGATAATTTCAGCTTTGTCACATCGGCATTTTCGGAAGCCTATCTGGTCGCCCTGCCCAGCGCCTGGATCGAACGCTGGCTCGCCGATCCCTATGCCTGCACCATCCGCCCGCTGATCGGATCATCGCCATGGGGCGCTGCGATCGACGGGCTGTTGCACAGCGTCGCCCATGCCGTGGAGGAAGGACGGCCCCTGCCCGCTCACCTGATCGCTGACCAGCTTGGCGGCTGCCTGGCGCTGATGTGCGATGGGATGGCGGGCGAGGAAACCACACATCGCCGCCGCCTGATGCACCAGATCCGACGGACGCTGACCAGCGGCTTCGCGGACCCGGACCTGACGCCTGCGGCCATCGCCGCGCAGCACGGCATTTCGGTCCGCTATCTCCACAGCCTGTTCGCCGCGACGGGCAGCAGCGTCGGGCGCGAACTGCGCACGATCCGCTTGGGCCGCGTCCGCGCGATGCTGGAGGACAGGGCGTGCCGCAGCCTGACCGTCAGCGAGATCGCTTATGCGTGCGGCTTCAATGATCCGGGCTATCTCGCCCGCTGTTTCGCACAAGAATTTGGGCGTTCGCCGACGTCTTTTCGGAAGGACGGTTAGGGGCTCAGCTTCTTTCCGTGTAAATTACATCACCGTTCGCCGTGAGCCTGTCGAAGGCAGACGGTCTTCTGTGGATGGCTCCCGCGTTGCAAGCGTAAAGTGATGACTGGCGTTCCGTCAGGTGCAGTCGTCTGTCCGGCCTGTTGATGCAGTCGGTGTAGACTGCTGGCCCTGATGGTGTCCGCGAACAAGGTCCTATCGGTTTTGCCATCACATCCTTCGCTCTCACAACCTCGTGAAGCTGATCTCCTCAGCTAAGTTCTTGATCTATGCTGCCGCCAGCATAGGCGCATGCCCGCGTTCGAACACGCCGCCGCGCGCCATGACCGCCCATGCGATCCGCGCCATTTTGTTGGCAATGGCGACCGAGGCGACGCGCGCGGGCTTTCTGGCGAGCAGAGCGACGAAACGCGGATCGACCGTGCCGGGTTTCTCCTTGGCGTATCGGATCAGCGCGATTGCGCCGACGACCAGGAGCTACCGCAGATATCTGTCGCCCATCTTGGTAATGCGCCCTAAACGTTCCTTGCCGCCACTGGAGCTCTGCCGTGGGGTCAGCCCCAGCCAGGCAGCGAACTGGCGCCCTGACGAGAACTGGCCTGGATCGGTCACCGACGCGGCGAGCGCGGTCGCGCCGATCGGTCCGATACCACGGATCGTCGCTAGGCGTCGGGCCCTGTCGTCGGTCCGCTGTAAGGCGGCGAGACGCAGGTCGAGCTTGCGCAACTGGACATGAAGCTGGAGCAGTTGCCCTGCCAGCACTACGACGACATTCGCCGCTTCGGTCGGCAAGCACGCTGCGCATCATGTTGACCAACTGCGTGCGCTGCTTGATCAACAGGCTACGCACACGGTGCAGCGACAACGCCGCCTGCTGCTCGCGCGACTTGATGGGCACAAACCGCATTGTCTGGCGTGTGACCGCTTCGCAGATCGCCTCGGCGTCGGCGGCATCGTTCTTGCCGCGCTTTACATAAGGCTTCACGTACACCGCCGGCATCAGCCGCACCTCGTGACCCAGCCTAGTCAGTTCGCGCGCGCAGTGATGCGACGTCCCGCAGGCCTCTGCGCCTACCAAGCAAGACGGCAACTTCTGGAAGACGGCAGCATCTGGGATCGCCGCAGCGCCTTGCGAATGACGACCTCACCGGTCGCGCTGATACCGTGAACCTGAAAAACGTTCTTGGCCAAATCCAGGCCGATCATGCTAATCTCCATGGCGGGTGGCTCGGGTTGCATGACAGCAAACCCATCTTGGCACCTAGATGCCGTGAGCGGGAGCCATCCACCTCATCCACCTGCGGAAGGCGCCTGGGCAAGATGGACATTATCTAAGCCCGCTTCGCCTCGTGTGAAGTGGAGCGGAACTGCCCGGACAGAGCGTGATAAAGTTTTTGGCGACAAATCATGGTGCTGACGGCATCCGCGATCAACGCCGTCGCGAACAAGGGTAAAATCATGGTCCGGTCGGCCGTCATCTCCATCATGATGATCACAGCAGTCATCGGCGCCCGAACAACACCCGTAAAATATCCAACCATACCAAGCAGTACCACGGCGCCTGAAGGGCTGTTGGGGAAAACGGAGGAAATCAACTGACCAAGACCAGCTCCGACCGACAGCGACGGGGCAAATATGCCGCCAGGAGCGCTACTGAGCGCTGTAGCAAGGGTGGAGATAAACTTCGCCGGGCCAAAGCTCATGGTCGAACCGTGGCCAACGAGGAGAAGTTTGGTGGTTTCATAGCCGGTGCCCCATGTAAGGCCATTCGTGACGCAGCCCGTGATGGCGACGACTAGCCCACATCCCGCCGCGAACATGACGGGGCGAGACCGAATACGGATCAGCACTGGGTGGCGCGGCCATGTAGCCGCGATAAGAATGCGGGAGAAAATACCGCCGAAAAAGCCTCCAAGCACTCCCGCTATCGGCGCAATGAGAAGCATAGCCCGGAGCGGCAGATTTCCGTTCATCGCCCCGAAATACACATAGTCTCCCGCCAGACCGAGGCTCACCAATCCCGAGATCATCACTGCGGCCATCACCATAAGGGCCACTTTCTGCTCAAACGCAGATGCCAGCTCCTCGATCGCAAACGCAACCCCGGCAAGCGGGGTGTTGAAAGCTGCCGCCACGCCTGCCGCGCCCCCCGCGATAATGATACCGCTCGAGACGGGCACCCGAAGCCAGCGATGAACCGCGACCATGAGTGCCGCGCTGATTTGTACGGTTGGACCTTCGCGTCCTGCCGATCCACCGACGAGTAACATGCTGATCGTGCCGCATAACTTGGCCCCAGCCGTCTTCAGCGACAACAAGTCCCCCCCTGCATGCAGGTCTGGGTTATGACTGGCAGCCATCACCTGCGGGATGCCAGACCCGCGAGCAGCTGGAAAGAAGCGCAGCGTGGCATAGGCGACTGCCGCGAAGACCAAGGGCGTGACGATGAGAGGCGCATAGCGCGAGATCGTCACCACTTGCAGAAAAATATTCTGAGAAACCTCACCCATCCGAGCAAAAACAATAGCCGCCAGACCGAGTATGATGGCGCCTGCAACGGCAGCCAACCGGCTATGGACGGCAGCGATATGTTTGCCGGTCAGTGGGATACGAATAAGCTGGCGCATGGTTTGGAAATTATCTGGAATGTAGAAATCATATGCCCCCGGAGACGCCTCCCCTGCTGCGAAGCGCGCAGTTCGGCCGTGAACATCCACCTCATAAACGTCAAAGCCATGAATTGGCTTGGAATAAGGGGGGCGTGGAAGTGAACTTCGCCGATTCTGCGCCAACGAGGAAAAATGCGGCTACTTTTTGAATCGTCCAAAGGCCATTCTACGCCTTGGGATCTTACGCCCAGAGGATTCCAATCCATCGACATGGATTATCCCTTAACGGAACGTAGGCTCATTGGAACGGGAAATTGACCACGGAGCGGCAACAAATGGTCGAAAGCCTACCCTCCTCATTTCGTCATGCCAGCGCATGCTGGCATCTCGGTCGATGGCGCTCGACCTCGCTCACGAGATCCCAGCTTGCCGCTGGGATGACGGAGAAAGGACAGCTGTACGGGACCGAAACCATGCCACCGCTCGAACATGAAACATCTTAGGCCATCGATCATTACATAAGCCGTGCCATCCACAGCCATTCGCGAATTTCACTATAACGCGGCCGAACACCGGCTGGACGTCCAGTTCATCAGCGGAAAGCGTTACAGCTATTTCGATGTGCCGGAAAATCTGGCTGGAGAGATGGCCAAAGCGACCTCGAAGGGCGGCTTTTTCAACCACCACATCCGCGACCGCTTTCCCTTCATTCGACAGTGACGGACTTCGCCAGATTGCGCGGCTGATCGACATCGGTCCCCTTTGCCACCGCCACATGATAGGCCAGCAACTGCACCGGCACGGCATAGACCATCGGTGCGATCAGTGGGTGAACCTTGGGCATGGTGATCGTAGCGATGCAGCCCTCGCCCGCCGCCTTCACGCCGTCATAGTCGGAAATCAGCACCACTTTGCCGCCGCGCGCCTGCACTTCCTGCATGTTGCTGACGGTCTTCTCGAACAGCCGCCCACTCGGCGCGAGGACGATCACCGGCACCTTGTCGTCGATCAGCGCGATCGGCCCATGCTTCATCTCACCGGCGGCATAGCCCTCGGCATGGATATAGCTAATTTCCTTGAGCTTCAGCGCGCCTTCCAGCGCCAGCGGATAGTCCGGACCTCGGCCGAGATACAGCACGTCCCGCGCGCCCGCGATCAGGTGCGCCATGCCCTCAATCGACTCATCATAGGCCAGCGCGCCGTTCAGCGCGGCGGGCGCTTCGGCGAGGTGGCGCACAAGTTCCTTCTCGGCCTTCGCGTCGAGCCTACCCTTGGCCCGCGCCAGATTCGCCGCGAATGCCGCCAGCACCGCCAGCTGGCAGGTAAAGGCCTTGGTCGACGCGACACCGATTTCCGGCCCGGCATGGGTCGGCAGCAGCAAGTCAGCCTCCCGCGCCATGGTGCTGGTGGGCACATTGACGACCGCCGCGATCTTCTGCCCCTCGCTCCGGGCATGGCGGAGCGCGGCCAGCGTATCAGCGGTTTCGCCCGATTGGCTGATGACGATCATCAACCCGCCATCCTCCATCACCGGAGCGCGGTAGCGGAACTCGCTTGCCACATCGATATCGACGGGCACGCGGGCGAATTGCTCAACCCAATATTTGGCGACCATCCCGGCATAATAGCTGGTGCCGCACGCAACGATCGTAACGCGGCGGATCGCGCCCAGGTCGAAATCCGGAATGGGCAGCGACACCCGGTCTTCCATCCGCTGGAGATAGGATTTCAGCGTCTGCGCGACGACCACCGGCTGCTCGTAAATCTCCTTGAGCATGTAGTGGCGGTGATTGCCCTTGGAGATCAGCTCGCCGGTCACCCCTGAAATGGTGATCGGCCGCTCGACAGGATTGTTGTCCTTGTCAAAAATCTCCGCGCCCTCTGCGGTGATGACGACCCAGTCGCCCTCCTCCAGATAGGAAATGCGCTGCGTCAGCGGCGCCAGCGCCAGCGCGTCGGAACCCAGATAGGTCTCACCCTCGCCATAACCCACGACCAACGGCGACCCCAGCCGCGCGCCGATCAGCATGCCGGGATGGCTGCGAAACAGGATAGCCAGCGCAAAGGCGCCATGCAGGCGGGGCAGCACTTGCGCCACCGCGTCCTTTGGCGAAGTGCCCTGCTCCACCAATTCGCTCACCAGATGCGCGACAACTTCCGTATCCGTTTCGCTATCGAAACGCCGTCCGCGCGCCATCAATTCCTCGCGAAGCGGCTTGAAATTCTCGATGATCCCATTGTGCACCAATGCCACTTCCTTCGTGGCATGCGGATGCGCGTTGCTGGTCGTCGGCGCCCCATGCGTCGCCCAGCGGGTATGCGCGATCCCCGTCGTTCCCGGCAGCGGTTTATTCGACAATTCCTTCACGAGATTGGCAAGCTTGCCCTCGGCCCGCCGCCGCTCGATTGCGCCTTCATAGACTGTCGCAACGCCCGCGCTGTCATAGCCGCGATATTCCAGCCGCTTGAGCCCCTCGGCGAGCCGCTCCGCAACGTCGTCCTTACCGATGATCCCGATGATACCGCACATGAATCCTGAGCCTCAAAGCTATGCAAACAAACGACCAACCCGTTTCGCGCCCACCTATGCCATGATCGACGGATCAGCGACAGGGTAGACAGTCATTCTGGACGAATTGTAACCAGCCAGACATCTGGCGGCGAACGCAGCCTGATCGGCAGGCCACTGGTGCCGATCCCCGCCGACACGACCATGGATTTCGCATCGTCACGATAGACGCCGCAAGCATAGCGGGTGCCGAAGCGGGACGGCACATAGACAATCCCAGCAAAGGGCAGCGCCACCTGACCACAATGCGTGTGCCCCACCATCGCCAGCAACGACCTGTCGGGCAGGGAAGGGAAAACGTCAGGCCCGTGGGAAAGGAGTATCTGAGCGCCGCCCATATCCTCCATCTCCTGCAACACGCCGGGGACATCCGGGCGGTCAGTGTAAATATCGCGCAACCCGCCGATCACCAGCGGCCCCCGGCGCACGGCCTGATCGGTCAAAAGGGTGATCCCGATCCGCCGAAAGAGGGCGCGCCATTGGGTGCGGCTGATCTTCGCGTAACGGCGCGCGTCGTGATTACCGAGCACCGCCAGTACACCCATCGGCGCACGAAGAGCTGAAAAGGGCGCGATACTCGCGACCGGATCATAAACCGCACCGCCCTTATGATCGCCGATATAGTCCCCGCCCAGCAGGATAAGATCGGGCTTCAGACCGTTCACCTGACGCACGATCCGCGCCATCCTATCGGGACTGTTATCCGGTCCCGACAAATGAGAATCGGTCATCAGCGCGACCGTCAACGACCGTCGCGGCGCGCCTTCCGGAAATGGTAGCGCGATCTCCATCCGGCGCACCACCGGCGTGGCCCGCGCATTAGCGATAAGCCAGATGCAAGAGCCTGCCGCAATCAGGCCCAGCATCAGCAGCGCCCAAAGGCACCCTCTACGACCAGATGGGGATTTCACTTGGCCGCTTTGCGCGCCTGCATTCCAGCGCGGAACCGCGCCGCCCATCCGGGCTTGCCCTCCTGCGCGGGCCGGACGAGGCAAAGAGCGTCCGCCTCCACCTCCTTAGTCACCACACTCCCTGCGCCGACGATCGCGCCTGCCCCGATCTTGACCGGAGCGACTAGCGCGCTGTTGGAGCCGATGAACGCCCCCGCGCCGATTTCCGTCTTATATTTGAAAAAGCCATCATAGTTGCAGGTGATCGTACCCGCGCCGACATTGGCGCCTGCCCCGATGGTGGCATCGCCAATATAGGACAGGTGATTGACCTTCGCGCCTTCGCCCAGCTCCGCCTTTTTGACTTCGACGAAATTGCCGACCTTAGCCTTCGCGCCAATTTGGGCACCGGGACGCAGTCGCGCATAGGGGCCGATCTCGGCACCCTTAGAGATGGTTGCGCCCTCAATGTGCGAGAAGGCGTGGATGACCACATCGTCGGCCACCGTCACGCCCGGCCCAAATACGACATTCGGCTCGACCATGACATCGCGGCCAAGTTCGGTGTCATGCGCGAAGAATACGGTTTCCGGCGCTACCAGCGTCACGCCATCACGCATCGCCTCGCTACGCCGCCGGTCCTGCCAAGCAGCCTCGATCACCGCCTGTTCCGCGCGGCTGTTCACGCCAGCCACTTCCCACGCCTCGGTTTCGATGACGGCACTTTGAGCGCCGGGCAACATGATGATGTCGGGCAGATAATATTCGCCCGCCGCATTGTCGTTGCCGATCTTGTCGAGCAGGACAAAAAGATCCGTGGATCGTACAGCCATCAGGCCGGAGTTGCACAGCGTCACCGCCCGTTCCGCCGCGTCGGCATCCTTATATTCGACCATCTTGCCGATGATGCCTTGGCCGTTGGTAATGATCCGCCCATAGGCGCCCGCGTCCTCGGGTCTGAAGCCCAGCACCACCGCGCGCAGGTCATCTCCCAGGTTCAGCCGGTCCAGCATGGCCCGCATGGTTTCCGCCCGCACAAGCGGCACATCGCCATACAGGATCAAAATGTCACCCGCAAAACCGGCAAGCGCGTCATGCGCCTGGGCAACCGCGTGGCCAGTACCCAACTGCTGCTCCTGCACGGCGATCACCGCGCCAGTTCCGGCGACGGCGGCTTCCACTTGCTCACGGCCCGCGCCAACCACGACGACCTGCCGCTCGGGCTGAAGCTCCGCGACACTGGCCAACAGATGCAGCAACATTGGCCGACCCGCGACCGGATGGAGCACCTTGTGCTTGGCTGACTTCATGCGCGTACCCTGCCCGGCGGCAAGGATGATGACGGCGAGTGGGCGGGTGGCGGTCACGGCGGAACGCGTCCTCTTAGCAGGAAGGTTATGAATCTGATCGCTCTCTGCCACGTTTGCCTTGCCTTTGCCACCGGAGAGGCAGCATGAGCCGCGCATGACCAGCATTCCCTTCGATATAGTGGGCTTCGACCTCGACGGCACCTTGCTCGACACGAGCGGCGACCTCGCCGCGGCAGTCAATTACGCGATCGCGACCGATGGCCGCCCGCCCTTTCCCGTCGATGCCATCCGCCCGTTCGTGGGCAAGGGCGCGAAAGTCATGCTGGAACGAGCGCTAACCGCATCGGGCGGCTATGATGACGCCCTGCTGGCTCGGATGCTGCCGACATTGCTCGATTATTATGAGCAGAATCTCGCCATCCATTCGGTCCCCTATCCCGGCCTCATGGACGCGATGGAGGCTTTGGACAAAGCGGGCGCGAAGCTTGCGATCTGCACGAACAAGGCTGAACGCTTCACTATTCCCCTGCTCCATCAGATCGGCCTTTCCGAACGTTTCGTCAGCGTCATCGGCGGCGACACACTTGGCGTAGCAAAGCCGGACCCGGCGCCGATCCACGAGATGATCGCGCGCGCTGGCGGCGGCCGCACGATATTCCTCGGCGACACGATCAACGACATCGCGGGCGCTCGTAACGCGGGAGTACCAAGCATAGCGGTCAGCTTCGGCTTCCTCGACGGCCCCGTCGAACAACTGGAAGCAGACGCGGTCATAGATCATTTCGATGAACTGATGCCGCTTCTTGAAGGTTGGCCAGGCTGATCGTTGGCCGTTTGATCCATAGCGGATGAACATCTCGTCGATTTTGGAAGTATTTTTTAAACAAAGGCTTATACCGCCGCCCCAACGGCGGCTTCGTGCCTGCCGATCCTCCGGGTAACATCAGGTAAAGGCAGTCAGCATGGGAGAAAATTTCGCTTTCTTCCTGCCGATCATGATGGCCAGCTTTGGTATCGCGTTCCTGATCATCTGTAACTGGCATGTGCGGGCCGCTGCCTGGTGGAGCGCGGCCTTCTTCTGCGTCGCCGCAGGATTTGCGGCACCCGTCGGTTTTGCCGCGATGCCTGACCCTGTCTGGAGCATTATTGCTGATCTGCTGTTTGCCACCGGGTTTCTGCTTTTCGGTCAGGCCCTGTTGCAACGCTGGCGACCGTCCTGGCTTCTGACGGCGCGGCTGATGATCTGGGGCGGCTCGATCCTGCTGTGCATCCTCGCCTATGCGATGGACAATCTACCGCTCGAGCTGGTCGCCTCGGACTTTGGCTGCTTTCTCCTGATCGGACTTCCCCTTGTCGCGGCGAAGGATCACTTGCGTACAGGGGCCGATCGGACGTTGTTCGCCGCTGCATCGCTCGTCGCATTGGATAATTTCGTTCGCGGCACCACTGTCCCGCTCACGCTGTCGGAGAATGGCGACTTCCTCACCAGCGAATATGCTTTTTTGATGCAGGCGCTTGCATGCATATTTGGCTTGTTTCTCGCGTTCGCTGCTCTTGCGACGCAGGTGATCGACATACTGGGTCGCTATCAGCGGGAAGCCATGGTCGATCCGTTATCCGGCCTCTTCAATCGTCGGGGATTCGATGACGCCATCCAGCGTAGGCAATCGGATGGGCTGCCCGCAGGAAGTCTCATTGTCTGTGACATCGACCATTTCAAGACCATCAACGACGAATATGGTCACGCATCCGGCGACCAGGTGATCAGGGCGCTTTCTCGTCTTCTAACCACATTGGCTCCGGAGGGCGCGGTCGTGGCCCGCTTCGGTGGAGAGGAATTTGTCCTATTCCTACCGGGCATCAATGCAGCACATGCGGCGGAGATCGCGAACAAGCTGCGCGAAGGCTTCACCGCGACGATTGCAAAGCAACTACGGCTCAGCCGTCCATTGACTGCCAGCTTTGGCCTATCGACCACTCAACGCAGCGACACGTCAATCCACGACACCATCGCTCGCGCGGATGAGGCACTCTATGACGCAAAGGCTCGTGGCCGGAACCGGGTCTGCATCCGGCGCGCGCTATCCTCACCAACCATAGCGGCGGCGTCCACGCCCCGCATCGCCAGCGCCTGAAAAGCAGAAGGGCCGCAC
The DNA here is from genome assembly GCF_055397305.1 of Sphingobium sp. TomMM7A. NCBI lineage: Bacteria > Pseudomonadati > Pseudomonadota > Alphaproteobacteria > Sphingomonadales > Sphingobiaceae > Sphingobium > Sphingobium sp. TomMM7A. The sequence continues at coordinate 1,263,995 of NZ_AP027311.1, forward strand.
AGCGGCGGCCCTTTCCAACTTCGCCAAAGGCGCCGATCACATGTGGATCGGCTTGCCCATGACTGCCATTGCCGCTTCCTTGATCGCTTCGCTATGCGTCGGATGCGCGTGGCAGGTATAGGCGATATCCTCGCTCGATGCGCCGAATTCCATCGCCTGTGCCGCTTGCGCGATCATCGTGCCAGCCACGGTCGCGATGATCCACACGCCCAGGACCCTGTCGGTTTCCGCATCGGCGATCACCTTCACAAAGCCATCAGGCTCATGATTGGTCTTGGCGCGGCTATTCGCCATCATCGGGAACTTGCCGACCTTGACCGCACCGCGCTCCTTGGCGGCTTCCTCGGTAAGGCCGACGCCTGCAATCTCAGGCTTGGTATAGACCACCGACGGGATCACCGCATGGTTCACGATCCCCGTCAGCCCGGCGATATTCTCGGCGACGGCAATGCCCTCGTCCTCAGCCTTATGCGCGAGCATCGGGCCGGGGATCACATCGCCGACGGCCCAAACACCGGGGACCTTGGTTGCAAAGTCATGATCGGTTTCGATCTGCCCGCGCGCATTCAGCTCAAGGCCGATCTTGTCGAGACCCAGTCCATCTGTATTGGGACGGCGGCCGATCGACACCAGCACGACATCAGCCTCGATCGTCTCCGAAGCCCCGCCTGCGGCAGGCTCAACCGTCAGGCTGACGCCCTTCTTATGTGCCTTAGCGCCCGTGACCTTGGTGCCGAGCTTATATTCGAAGCCCTGCTTCTTGAAGATCTTGTTCGCTTCCTTGCGAACCTCGCCATCCATGCCCGGCAGGATCTGGTCGAGAAATTCGACGACCGTCACCTTCGAGCCCAGACGGCGCCAGACCGACCCCAGTTCCAGCCCGATGACGCCCCCGCCGATGACGACGAGGTGATCCGGAACCTTGTCCAGTTCCAGAGCGCCGGTTGAATCGACGATCAGGCCCTTGTCATTTTCCACTTCGACGCCCGGCAGCGGCGTCACGGAGGAACCCGTCGCGATAATGATATTTTTCGCGGTCACGGCCTTGCCCGCGACATCGACCGTGTTCGCGCCGGTAAAGCTCGCACGCCCCTTCAACCAGTCGACCTTGTTCTTTTTGAACAGGAATTCGATGCCGCCCGTCAGGCCCTTCACGGCATCCTTGCGCTGGCCCTGCATGGTATCCAGATCAAGGCTCATCTTGTCGATCTTGACGCCAAGCTTTGCGAGCGCGCCGCCTGCGGCCTCCTCGTAAAGCTCCGATGCGTGCAGCAGCGCCTTCGACGGAATGCAGCCGACATTCAAGCAGGTGCCGCCCAGCGTTTCACGGCTCTCGGCGCACGCGGTCTTGAGACCCAGTTGAGCCGCGCGGATGGCAGCGACATAGCCCCCCGGACCCGCGCCGATCACCAGGACGTCATAATCGAAGTCAGCCATCTCAATCTCCGTTCGCCCTTGTTCCGAGCCGCTTGTCTCGTCCCAACCTGTCAAAGGGCATTACTTTTTCTTTCGTCCCCTAGAAAGGACAGGGCTTCGACAGGCTCAGCCCGAACGGAATTAAAGGTTGATCTTACAGGTCGATCAGCAGACGGGTCGGATCCTCGATCGCGTTCTTGACCGCGACCAGGAAGGTCACCGCTTCACGACCATCGATCAGGCGATGGTCGTAGCTGAGCGCCAGATACATCATCGGACGGATGACGATCTGACCGTCGCGGACGACAGGACGATCTTCGATCCGGTGAAGGCCCAGAACAGCCGACTGCGGCGGGTTGATGATGGGGCTCGACAGGAGAGAACCAAAGACGCCGCCATTGGAGATGGTGAAGGTTCCGCCCTTCATATCTTCCATGGTCAGCGTGCCTTCCTTGGCCTTCTTGCCAAAGCCGCCAATCGTCTTTTCGATGTCAGCGACGCTAAGGCTTTCAGCGTTGCGGATCACCGGCACGACCAGGCCGTTCGGGGCCGACACGGCCACCGAAATATCGGCGAAGTCGTTATAGACGATCTCATCGCCTTCGATCTGCGCGTTGACGCCCGGAATGTCGCGCAGCGCCATGCAGACGGCTTTGGTGAAGAAGCCCATGAAGCCCAAACGGACACCATGCTTCTTTTCGAACAGGTCCTTATACTTCGCCCGCGCTTCGATGACATTTGTCATATCGACGTCATTATAGGTGGTCAGCAGCGCCGCGTTATTCTGCGCTTCCTTCAGGCGTTTGGCGACCGTCTGGCGCAGGCGCGTCATCTTGACGCGCTCCTGACGACGGCTCGGGCCAGCAGCAGGCGCCTCGGCAGCAGGCGCGGCAGCCGGTGCTGACGCCGTCGCCTTGGCCGTGCCCGCAGCCACGGCGGCCATCACGTCATCCTTCGTCAGGCGGCCGTCCTTGCCGGTGCCCTTGATCTTGCTCGGGTCGAGTCCATGCTCCAGCACTAAGCGGCGAACCGCTGGAGACAGCGTCAGATTGCCGCCCTCATCCTCATCAGCAGGCGCCGAAGCCGCAGGAGCAGGCATCGCAACCTCCGCCTTGGCAGCCGGAGCGGAAGCCGGGGCAGCTGCGGGCGTCGCAGCAGCAGCCCCGCCTTCGTTGATCATCGCCAACAGCGCGCCGACGTTCACCGTGTCGCCTTCCTTGGCGATGATGTCGCCCAAGGTTCCCGCGACCGGTGCGGGCACATCCACCGCCACCTTGTCGGTTTCCAGGCTGACGATCGGCTCATCGGCCTTCACCGCCTCGCCGGGCTTCTTCAGCCACTGACCAACGGTCGCTTCGGTAACGGATTCGCCCAGCGTGGGGACTTTGACTTCAGTTGCCATGAGCTGTGTCAGCCTTTCTTCTGGCGGCGGATTTCTTCACGAACGCTGTGACCCAGCGCATCGGCTACAAGGGCGCCCTGTTCGGCGACATGGCGCTTGGCGAGGCCCGTCGCAGGCGAAGCAGCAGCCTTGCGGCCCGCGTATCGCGCACGCATCGGCGCCTTGCCGGCAAGGCCCAGCGCTTCCTCGACATAAGGTTCGACGAAGAACCATGCGCCATTGTTACGCGGCTCTTCCTGGCACCAGACCACCTCTTCCAGGTTGGTCATGCGCTTGATGCGCGTGGCCAACGCTTCGGTGGCGAAAGGATAGATCTGCTCGATACGAACGATCTGAACATCCTTGTCACCCGCCGCGTCGCGCGCTTCGAGCAGATCATAGAAGACCTTGCCGGAGCACAGGACCAGCCGCTTCGTGTCAGCGTCCGCCGCTGCATGCGGATCGGACAGGATGCGCTTGAAATGCGTCTCCCCCACAAAATCCTCGGCCTTGCTCACCGCCAGCTTGTGCCGCAGCAGCGACTTCGGCGCCATGATGATGAGCGGCTTGCGGAAGGGGCGCAGCATCTGACGGCGCAGGACGTGGAAATAATTGGCCGGCGTCGTGATGTTGGCGACCTGAATATTTCCTTCCGCACACAGCTGAAGGAAGCGTTCCAGACGCGCCGAGCTATGCTCTGGCCCCTGCCCCTCATAGCCGTGGGGCAGCAGGCAGACGAGACCGTTCGAACGCAGCCACTTCGTCTCGGACGAGGCGATATATTGGTCGAACACGATCTGCGCGCCGTTAGCGAAGTCGCCGAATTGCGCTTCCCACAACACCAGACTCTTGGGGTCAGCCAGCGCAAAACCATATTCAAAGCCGAGCACGCCATATTCAGACAGCGGCGAATCCAGCACCTCAAACCGGCCATGCGGCACGGTCGAAAGCGGGACATATTTCCTCTCGCTATCCTGATCGACCCAGACCGCGTGACGCTGGCTGAACGTACCGCGTCCCGAATCCTGACCCGACAAGCGGACGCCATAGCCTTCGGACAGAAGCGAACCGAAAGCGAGCGCCTCACCAGTCGCCCAATCGAAATTCTGGCCCGACTTGAACATCTCCGCCTTGGCGTCGATCACGCGCTTGAGCGTCTTGTGGACGTTCAGACCTTCCGGAACCGTGCTTAGCGTTTTGCCCAGGCTATCGAACAGCTTCTGGCTGATCGCGCTTTCGACATTCTGGCGCGATGTTTCGGCGTCGGCCGGCTTGTGCAAACCCGACCAGCGGCCAGCGAACCAGTCGGCCTTATTGGCCTTGTAGCTCTTGGCCGCTTCAAACTCTTCTTCCAGATGGTTGACGAAGTCGCCCGTCACCTTGTTGACGAAATCATCGTCCACCACGCCTTCCGCCTTCAGCCGCGCCGAATAGACGTCGCTCACGGGGGGATGCTGACGAATCTTCGCGTACATCTGCGGTTGCGTGAAGCTCGGTTCATCACCTTCGTTGTGACCGAAGCGGCGATAGCACCACATGTCGATCACGATGTCGCGATGGAAGGTCTGGCGATATTCGATCGCCAGCTTGCACGCGAAGGTCACAGCTTCCGGATCGTCGCCATTGACGTGCAGGATCGGCGCCTGAACACCCTTCGCCACATCGCTCGGATAGGGCGAACCGCGCGAGAATTGCGGGCTCGTCGTGAAGCCGATCTGGTTGTTGACGATGAAGTGGATGCAGCCGCCAGTATTGTAACCGGAAACGCCGGAGAAGCCGAGGCATTCCCAGACGATGCCCTGACCAGCAAAGGCCGCGTCGCCGTGGATCAGCACAGGCAGGACCTGCTCATGCTTCTCCAGATCATCGCGGAAAGTCTGCTGCGCGCGGACCTTGCCCAGAACCACCGGATCGACGGTTTCGAGGTGCGACGGGTTGGGCACCAGCGACATGTGCACCTTGATGCCGTCAAATTCGCGGTCGGTGGAGGTGCCGAGATGATATTTCACGTCCCCCGATCCGCCGACATCCTCGGGGTTCGCAGTGCCGCCCGAAAATTCGTGGAAGATGACGCGGAAGCCCTTGGCCATCACGTTGGCGAGTACGTTCAGGCGGCCGCGATGGGCCATGCCGTAAACGATTTCGCGCACGCCCAGCGCACCACCATGTTTGATGATGGCTTCAAGCGCGGGGATCATGGACTCGCCACCATCCAGACCGAAGCGCTTGGTGCCGACATATTTGCGGCCAAGGAATTTCTCGTACTGCTCGCCCTGGATCACCTTGGACAGGATCGCCTTCTTGCCTTCAGGCGTGAAGTGAATCTCCTTGTCCTTGCCCTCCAACCGGTCCTGGAGGAACACGCGTTCCTCGACATCGGCGATGTGCATATATTCCAGGCCGACATTGCCGCAATAATTGGCACGCAGGATCGCGACGATCTCGCGCACTGTGGCATATTGCAGGCCCAGTGTGCCGCCCAGATATATCTTCCGCTCAAGGTCGGTGAGACCATGATATTCCGGGGTCAGGTCTGCGGGCAGTTCACGCTGAGTAAGCCCCAGGGGATCGAGATTGGCCGCGAGATGGCCCCGCACGCGATAGGTGCGGATCAGCAACTGCGCACGGATCGCATCGTCAGCGGCGCTGACTGCGTCGGCGTCAGAGACTGACTTGCCCGCAGCCTTGGCGGCAGCCTTCACCGCCACCTGCATCTGCGTCGGATCGAGCGCACCGGTCAGATCATCGGTGTCCGACAGCGGCCAATTGGGGCGTGCCCAGCTCGGCCCGCGTTCCGTTTCAAAGTCCTGGTTCTCGTAACCCATGCCTTAAGTCCCATACCGACCGCGTGCAGTCGCGAAGCGGGTATCAAGACGGCCGGGGTGCAGCCCGGCCACCTTGTCTGCCTTTGCTTAGCCCTTCAGGACTTCGACAAGCGTCGAGCCCAGTTCGGACGGGCTGGCGGCAACCTTGATCCCGGCTGCTTCCATCGCCGCGATCTTGCTTTCCGCGTCGCCCTTGCCACCCGACACGATCGCACCGGCATGGCCCATGCGGCGGCCCGGAGGCGCCGTGCGGCCCGCGATGAAACCAGCCATCGGCTTCTTGCGGCCCTTCTTGGCTTCGTCGATCAGGAACTGGGCAGCCTGCTCTTCCGCGTCGCCGCCGATTTCGCCGATCATGATGATCGATTCGGTCGCGTCATCGGCCAGGAACAGCTCCAGCACGTCGATGAAGTTGGTGCCGTTGACCGGATCGCCGCCGATGCCGACAGCCGTGGTCTGGCCCAGGCCCGCATTGGTGGTCTGGAACACGGCTTCATAGGTCAGCGTGCCGGAACGCGATACGACGCCAACCGAACCCTTGGAGAAGATCGAACCGGGCATGATGCCGATCTTGCATTCATTGGGGGTCAGGACGCCGGGGCAGTTCGGACCGATCAGACGCGACTTCGAACCCGACAGGGCACGCTTCACGCGAACCATGTCCAGCACCGGAATACCTTCCGTGATGCAAACGATCAGGGGGATTTCCGCATCGATCGCTTCCAGGATCGAATCAGCTGCGAATGGCGGCGGAACGTAGATGACGGATGCATCGGCGCCGGTCTTCGTCTTGGCTTCCGCGACGGTGTCGAACATGGGCAGGCCGATATGGGTCGTGCCGCCCTTGCCCGGCGTAACGCCGCCGACCATTTGCGTGCCATAGGCCAGCGCCTGTTCGGTGTGGAAGGTGCCGGTAGCGCCGGTCATACCCTGCGTAATGACCTTGGTGTTCTTGTTCACCAGAATGGACATGTCAGTCCCTTTGCATTCTGTGGAGGTGGCACTTCAAGTGAAGGCGTCATACCCCAGGCTGCTCACTCACCTGGGGCATGTCGGTGCAGCTTGTCAGATCAGGCGAGCGAAGGGTCGATACCCTTGCAGGCTTCCAGCAGTTCCTTGACCGCGTCCACCGACACCTGAAGGTTCGCCTTGGCCTCATCGTCCAGCTCGATCTCGATGACCTGCTCGACGCCATCCTTGCCGATGATCACGGGCACGCCCACATAGAGGTTGTCGACGCCATACTGACCAGTCAGGTTCGCCGCGCAGGGCAGCAGGCGCTTCTGATCGAACAGATAGGCTTCAGCCATCGCGATGCCGCTGGTGGCGGGCGCGTAGAAAGCGGAACCAGTCTTGAGCAGGCCGACGATCTCGCCGCCGCCCGAACGGGTGCGCTGAACGATGGCGTCGATGCGCTCCTTGGTGGAGCGACCCTGCTTGATGAGGTCGGGGATGGGGATGCCGGCGACGGTCGAATATTCGACGACGGGCACCATGGTGTCGCCATGACCGCCGAGAACGAAGCTGGTCACTTCCTTCACCGACACCTGGAATTCTTCAGCGAGGAAGTGGCTGAAGCGTGCGGAGTCGAGAACGCCTGCCATGCCGACGACCTTGTTGTGCGGCAGGCCGGAGAATTCGCGCAGCGCCCACACCATCGCGTCGAGCGGATTGGTGATGCAGATGACGAAGGCGTTGGGGGCGTTATTCTTGATGCCCTCGCCCACGGACTTCATGACCTTTAGGTTGATGCCCAGAAGATCGTCGCGGCTCATGCCCGGCTTGCGGGCGACACCGGCGGTAACGATGATGACGTCGGCGTCCTTGATGTCGGCATAGTCGTTGGTGCCGATGATCTTCGAGTCGAAACCTTCGACCGGGCCGCACTGCGACAGGTCGAGCGCCTTGCCCTGAGGAACGCCTTCGACCACGTCGAAGAGGACGATGTCGCCCAGACCCTTGAGAGCGGCGAGATGCGCGAGCGTACCACCGATATTGCCAGCGCCGATCAGCGCGATCTTCTTACGGGCCATATGCAATCATCCTCCAAGCACGGAAATTGGGATTGCCCGCCCGCTTAAGCCGATCTCATTAATGATTCAACCAACTAAACGGGGTTTGAGACATTTATCTTTGCAATTCATTCGCAGTTTCATTAAGAGTTTTTTGCCCCTGTTCGTTACGCGCTTCTACCCTGGCGCTGACTTGTCCCGCAGCGGCCACCTACCGGGCGCTTCCTCTCATAAGGAAGCGTCCGGGCCATTTTCAATGTGATGAATGAGTGCCCCGCAGCGCCGACCGGCACTATTTCGGGCCGTGCCCGAGGGCGAGATAGTCGTCCGACTGCATTTCCATCAGGCGCGAAACCGTGCGTTCGAATTCGAACGCTCCGTCGCCACGAGGATAGAGCTGCGCGGGTTCCGCATCGGCCGATGCGAGCAGCTTGACCTTATATTCGTACAAGGCGTCGATCAGCGTGACGAAGCGGGCGGCTTCGTTGCGGTTCTCAGGCCCCAGCACCGGGATGCCGACGAGGATGACGGTATGAAAGCGCCGCGCGATCGCCAGATAATCCGGCGCGCCGCGCGCCTCAGCACATAGGCGCTTGAAGGAAAAGACTGCCACACCCTTCAGGCTCTTTGGCACATGCAAGGTGCGCCCACCCTGCACCTTTATGTCCTCCACAGGAACCTTTGCCCGATCCTCCACCGGATAATCGGTAAGGCGGAAGAACGCTTCGGAAAGCGCCTTGGTCGCCGCTGGACCATTGGGCGAATGCCAAAGCTGCGCGTCGCCCAAACGGTCGAGCCGGTAGTCAGTCGGTCCATCGAGGGTCAGGACGTCCAGACGATCCTTGATGAGGTCGATGAACGGCAGGAAAAGCTGACGATTGAGGCCGTCCTTATAGAGTTCATCCGGCGCGCGGTTGGAGGTCGTGACCACCGTCACCCGCTTGTCCAGCAGCCCGGTGAACAGGCGTGACATGATGGCGGCGTCGGCCATGTTATTCACGACCATCTCGTCAAAGCAGAGCAGCCGCGCCTCTTCGGCGAGCGAGTCCACGACCGGAGGGATGGGATCGCCCTTCTCCGCCTTGCGAACCTCCGCCAGCCGCGCATGCACGTCGAGCATGAATTCATGGAAATGGGCGCGCTTCTTGCGCTTGACCTGCACGGTGTCGAAGAACAGGTCCATCAGCATCGACTTGCCCCGGCCGACGCCACCCCACATGTAGAGCCCGCGTGGCGGTTCGGGCGCCTTTCGCAGCAATTTCCACAAGGTCGATCCGCGAGGGGGAGCCGCTTCCAATTCCTGCTGAAGCGCGTTCAGCCGCGCCGCTGCGGCCTGCTGATCCGGATCACGACGCAATTCCCCAGCCGCGACGAGCGCGCGATAACGCTCGATTACGCTGCTCATTTGGGGACCGGCACCTTTCGCACCGTGGCGGTCGAGGAAGCGACCAGCCCGTCATCCTGATGCAGGGTCAGCCGCATGAAGAACAATCGCCCGGTTTCCTGCAAAACCTCAACATCGGCGCGCAACGGCTGGCCGACTTTACCGGAGCCGCAATATTGCATGGAAAGATCGACAGTGACGGCAGCAGCCTGCTCGGGACGCCCCATGGCCGCCAGCGCCGCAAAATAAGCATGGTCGGCAAAGGCCGCGAGAAAGCCGCCATGCAGCGCGCCGTTGCGATTGGCGTGCGACGGACGGGTTTCCAGCATCACAGTGGCGCGGCGATCACCCGCACCTTGCGAATAGCTGGGGCCGACCGATGTGCTGAGGAACGTCTCCGGAACCGGATCGCTCCAACGCAGCCAGTCAGCCCACGGACCTTCCAGCACCAGGCTTACAGGACCAGCATTATCGTCCACTGGATTAAAGCTGCCGTTCGACCATCATCTTCTTGGTCTCCGCGATCGCCTTGGCCGGGCTGAGACCCTTGGGGCAGACATTCGCGCAGTTCATGATGGTGTGGCAGCGATAGAGGCGGAAGGGATCTTCCAGCTCATCGAGGCGCTCGCCGGTAAATTCGTCACGGCTGTCAGCCAGCCAGCGATAGGCCTGAAGCAGGATGGCGGGGCCGAGAAACTTGTCGGAGTTCCACCAGTAGCTGGGGCAGCTGGTCGAGCAGCAGGCGCACAGAATGCACTCATACAGGCCGTCGAGCTTTTCGCGGTCTGCGGGCGACTGGAGACGTTCCTTGCCGCTGGGCGCGGGGCTGACGGTTTGCAGCCAGGGCTTGATCGAATTGTACTGCGCATAGAAGTGGGTGAAGTCAGGCACCAGGTCCTTGATCACGTCCATATGCGGCAGCGGCGTGACGCGCACTTCCTTGCCCGCGCACTCCTCGATCGAGGTGGTGCAGGCAAGGCCGTTCTTGCCGTTCATGTTCATCGAACAGGAACCGCAAATGCCTTCGCGGCACGAACGGCGGAAGGTCAGCGTCGGATCATATTCATTCTTGATCTTCAGCAGCGCGTCGAGGACCATCGGACCGCAATTGTCGAGGTCGATCTCGAACGTGTCATAGCGCGGATTCTGACCCGAGTCGGGATCGTAGCGATAGACCTTGAAGCTCTTGACGTTGCTTGCACCGTCAGGCGCCTTGTGGGTCACGCCCTTACCGGAAATCTTGCTGTTCTTGGGCAGGGTGAATTCGGCCATGGTTTAAGATGTCCTCCGTCCGCGCCGATAATTATATGGGGGCGCGCGCCAGAGGCCCTTAGCGCCTCGTTCCGCCATTTGCTACCCATCAAAGCAGCAAAAGCATGAAGCGATTTTTGACGGTTAGAGTAGAGAGCGTTCAATCTGAATCTCTCGACCCGTTCGGGCTGAGCCCGTCGAAGCCCTTTCCTTTCTGAAAAGATAAGTGAAGCCCTTCGACAGGCTCAGGGCGAACGGATGAGAGGAGAGGTGGCGGTATAAAAGCACGAATTAAGCACGGCCGCTCAATATCTGTTCGATAAGCACGACATCCTCAACCTTGTCCGCGTCGATGCAGGCTTCCGCCTTGCGCATCGGCACCAGTCGGGCGACGAGGCCAAAGCGGCGGCCGATGCGCGCTATGCCCCCGCGCAGCGTTGAGAGGCGCAGCCCCGCACCGAGCAAGGCGATCGGCCCGAATGCGGCCAATATCTTCCAACCCTTTTTGCGGTCCTGCTCAACCTCTTGCCAGAGGGCGATGACGGCGCGCGCCTTGGCGCTGCCCAACCAGAAGAGGTTGGCGCCAGACCACCAGCCGTCCCTGAATTTGAGCCAGGTCCGCCGCGACGAGGGGTGGCGAGCAAGCAAGGTCGCCCGTTCGACCATCGCCACCGCGATGTCGGCCCCTTCTGCCTCGGCCACAAATTGGTCGAGCATGTCGGCGTCGAGCAGAACATGATCCGCCGTGGTGACGAGCAGCGGAAAAGGGAGGTCTGGCCGTTGCAGGAGGCCCAGCAATGTGGACGCTATACCGCTGCCGCTTTGTTCGAAGCGGACGCGCGGGTCTTCGCCAAGCCAGGCTGTGGCGGGATCGGCGCGATATAGCTCCGGCGTCTGCGTGAGAATGACGACCTGTCCGACCGATGGATGCGCGAGCAGCGCCCGCGCGGGGTAATTGATCATCGGCTCGCCCGCCACAGGCGCGAGAGGCTTTACCGCGACCCCGGCTGCCTGCGCCAGAGGATCGGAACCGGGGCGCGATCCGGCGAGCAGCAGGGCGGTGATCTTGGTCATGGAGGCGGGTTAGCGAAGCGGCCCAATTACGGGAAGCAGCTAAATGCTTATAGGGTGGGCGCAGCAGCCTGCGGCTTGCTTTGCGCGATGGTAACCGGCACGCCGACGCGTAGGCTCTTCAACTGCCTCAGCCGGTTCCGGAAAGCCGCCAGTTCTCCCCCGGCAAGCTGAGCCGTCGTGGTGAATTTGACCGAAAGCGGGTTCACCGTTCGGCCGCTGCGATACAGTTCGTAATGGAGATGCGGGCCAGTCGAAAGGCCGCTTGAACCGACATAGCCGATGACCTGCCCCTGACGGACGCGCTGTCCATAGCGCGCGGCGATGCGGCTCATATGGGCGTATCCGGTGGCAAGGCCGTTGCCATGTTCCAGCCGGACATAATTGCCATGACCGCCATGACGTCCCGAATAGGACACGACGCCATCGGTCGCCGCATAGATGGGCGAGCCATAGGCGGCGGCGAAGTCGATGCCCGCATGCATGCGCGTATAGCCAAGGATGGGGTGGCGGCGCATGCCAAAGCCAGAGGACATGCGGCCTTGCACCGGCGCGGACAGCACGCCGCGCCGTTCCCCGACGCCGGACGCTTCGAACCATTGGCTGCGGCCGTCGGTGGTCCATTTGAGCATGTCGATGCCCCGGCCGCTCGCACGGTGGAGGCCAGCGAACAACAGGTCGCCTACTTCGACATCCCCGGTTGCCGCCCGGCGATATTCGGTGATGATGTCGTAGCGGTCGCCGCTGTGGATCGACCCCAGATCGACTTGCTGCGCAATGACGCGCAGGAAGCTCTGGATCGCCTTGGGCGGTGCGCCAGCCGCGCGCGCGGATTGATAGATGCTGTCGCCAATCACGCCCTGAATGCGCAGCGGCGTGTCATCGACATGGATGGCCGTGCGCTTCACTTGCAGCAGCCCGCCCACGCGATTGATCTCCAGCGCCAGGTCGAGCCGGGCGCGGAAGGCGAGATGATCCAGCGGCCGGGGCATGTCGCGGCTGGCGCGGCGGCCAAGCACGATGTCGAGCGGCGTGCCCGGTTTCAGGCCCTTGGCTATATCGCCGCTGGCAAGCGCCATGACCTGAGCGGCGTCCGCATTGCTGACCCCCGCCCTCGCCAAGGCCCGGCCAAGCGAATCACTTCCACCTATCTGCGCGCGCAATTCGATCTGCGGACGTTCGGGCGTTTCGCGCAGAGGTTGGACGGCGTCGGTCGGCCCCATGCGCCGTCCGCTGTCCGCGCCCATGGCGAGCGGCGTGATCATCTGGCTGCGCACTTCCTCGAACTGCGGCTGAGCGAGCAGTGGCTCCGGTTCGCCAGGCAGAGGCTGAAAGCCGGGGGAGAGGTAAAGCGCCGATGCGCAAAGCCCAAAACAGGTAGCAAGCCCGCGAAACCATGTACGGCTGCCCACTCGCTGGCCAAGATCGGGGACCAGTTCGACCTCATCAGCCCAGTCGCGCAGGCGGGTGCGCCAGTCACGCGCATCGGCGGTCGCGAACGCCCCCTTGCCGATGGCGTCGGTCACCCAAAGGGAAGCGGATGCGCCCCCCTGCTGAGGACTGAACTGGCTACCGTGAAACACTTGAAAAAGCCCCCCACGGGCTGAAATTTCGCCCGACCCCCGCCGCGCGTTCATGGGCATTGTTGTGAACGCATAGGGTTAAAGTCAAATAAAGACGGATTTTTTAACCATATTCACGCGACGAAACGTGCCCTTCAGCCGTTGAACAACGCAAGCTGCATAGCCCAAAGGAGAATCGCGCCCTTCCCCTTGCTCTCGCTGCACTCATCCCCGACATAGAGAGGATCATGGCTCAATTTGCCCGATCGCCCGTCACAGCCGTGCTGGGTCCCACCAATACCGGCAAGACGCATTTGGCCGTCGAGCGCATGTGCGGTCATTCCAGCGGGATGATGGGCTTTCCGCTCCGTTTGCTGGCGCGCGAAGTGTACGATCGGGTTGTCGCCATCAAAGGCCCCGGTCAGGTCGCGCTGATCACGGGGGAAGAGAAGATCGTCCCTCCGGGCGCGCTTTATTATCTCTGCACGGCCGAATCGATGCCGCTGGATGGTGACTATGCCTTTGTCGCGCTGGACGAGGCGCAGCTGGGTTCCGATCCTGAGCGTGGGCATATATTTACGGACCGACTGCTGCGGGCGCGTGGTCGGGAAGAAACGATGATTCTGGGGTCCGCCAGCATCGGCCGGGTGGTGAAAGCACTGGTGCCGGGTGTGGAGATCGTCAGCCGCCCGCGCTTTTCCACGCTGTCCTATGGCGGGGCGAAGAAGCTGTCGCGCCTGCCGAAGCGATCGGCTGTCGTCGCTTTCTCGGCGGAGGAAGTCTATGCCGTGGCGGAGATGCTGCGGCGTTTTCGTGGCGGCGCTGCCGTCGTGATGGGGGCGCTCTCGCCCCGCACCCGCAATGCTCAGGTGCAGATGTTCCTGAATGGCGAGGTCGATTATCTGGTCGCGACCGACGCGATCGGCATGGGGCTCAATCTGGACGTGGCGCATGTCGCCTTCGCATCGCTGCGCAAGTTCGACGGGCGGCGGACGCGGCGGCTGACCGTATCGGAAATGGCCCAGATCGCGGGTCGGGCTGGGCGTCATCATAAGGACGGCACCTTCGGTAGCCTTGGCCATGAAGATGGCGACGCGGCCTTCACGCCCGAAGAGATAGAGGCGATCGAAGCGCATCGCTTCCCGCCCGTCGAGCAACTCTTCTGGCGCGAAGGGCAGCCGCGCATGGACAGCGTCAGCCGCCTCATCATGGAGTTGGAGACGCGGCCTGATCGCGACGAGTTGCGGGCGGCGCCTGAAGCGGTGGACCTGGCGGTGCTCCGGCGGCTGTCCGACGATCCGCTGGTCATCGACCGGGTTAAGGGGAAGAAGGCCGTCGAAAGGCTGTGGGCCGCATGCGGGCTGCCCGATTTCCAGAAGCTGGGCGCGGAACATCATGCGCGCACCGTAGGCCGTATTTGGCGGTTCCTGTCCGAGGGTCAGGGCCACATCCCGCGCGACTGGTTTGCTCAGCAACTGGCGCGGCTCGATTCGGTGCAGGGCGACATCGACACGCTATCGGGACGGATCGCCGCCGCCCGCACCTGGTCCTATATCGCGCACCGCCCCGACTGGCTGGCCCATCCGGCGGAGATGGCAGAGCGGACGCGCGCTCTGGAGGAAAGGCTTTCCGACGCCTTGCATACGGCGCTGACACAGCGTTTTGTCGACCGCCGCACCGCTATACTGTTGCGCGACATGGGGCAGGACGCCAGCAATTTGCCCGTCGATGTGGAGCAGGACGGGACGGTCTGCGTCGATGGTGAGACGATCGGGCGACTTGACGGATTTCGTTTCTCGGTCGATCCGGCTACGCGGCATCAGGATAGAAAGATGCTGCTGGCGGCGGCGGAACGCCGTCTTGGAAGGATATTACGAGTGAAGGCTGACGAATTGCTGGGCGCGCCCGACACTGATTTCGTGCTGATGGACGAGCCGGGACAGGCGCCGGGTATCGGTTGGCAGGGCAATGCCGTGGCGGCGCTGCTCGTTGGCCCGTCGCTGCTGGCGCCGGAAATACGGCTTGATCGCGGCCTTCTGGCGCTTGGCCAGGATGTGCAGAAGCAGGTGACCGCGCGCCTCGCAAGCTGGGTGGAGGCGCAAAAGGAAAAGCATCTTCTGCCCCTCGTGAAGATGGCGGCCAGCGCGGCCGATCCGGCAGTTCCTGCGGTGGTACGGGCGGTGTTCGCTCAACTGGCCGACGCTGGCGGCGTCATGGCGAGGATCGATCTCGATTCGGCGCTCAACCATCTGGACAAGGACCAGCGTCATCTTCTGCGTCGTGCAGGCATCGATATTGGGGTACTCGACATCTATCATCCGGGACTTCTGAAGCCCGGAGCGGCACGATGGCGCGCGGCGCTGCTGGCGGCACGCATCGCCAAACCATGCCTTCCCCTGCCCCTGCCCGGCCTGACGCTCATCCCGACGGGCGAAAAGGCGGAACAGATGGGTGCCCGCATAGCTGGCTTCCGCGGCTTCGACGATCAGATGCTGCGAATCGACATGGCGGAACGCATGGCCCGCGCCGCCCATGAAGCGATCGCGAAGGGCGAGGCCTTCACCGCGCAAAGCCCACAGATCGTCTCGCTCGGCCTCAACGAACCTGCTTTCCTGCAATTGATGCGCCTGGCTGGATTCCGCCCTGTCGAGGCAGCCACGGAAGGCGGCGCGAACTGGACCTTCCGTGGGCGGCAGAAGGCGCGGCCGGATCAGCAGCATGCCCGTGGGCCTAACCGGCGCAACGCACCTGCGCGTGGCGCGCCTTCCCGCCCCGCTTCGACTGGAGCGGCGGCGCCAGTGGGCAACAATGCCTTTGCGGGCCTGGCGGAGCTTCTTGGCCGCAATGGCTGAAGGCGCGCCCCTCGGCAATCATGGACCGAGCCTGCGCATCGACAAATTCCTGTGGTTCGCCCGGCTCGCCAAAAGCAGGTCGGTGGCGCAGAAATTGGCCGAAGAGGGTCATATCCGCCTGAATGGCCGCCGCATCGAGCGCGCCCATTCGCCCGTGCGCGCGGGCGATCTCATCACATTTCCCCACCCCAGCGGGGTACGCGTGGTCCGTGTCGTGGAGCTTCCGGGACGCAGGGGGCCAGCGCCAGAAGCTCAGACATGTTATGAGGAACTGAAGCTGGGCGATTAGGGAGACAAAAATATCCTCATTGACCTTCGCGCGCGCCGAGCATAGCAGGGCCGCCGCTGTCGAACCCCTATAGAGTGCTGATCCATGACCTATGTCGTGACCGACAACTGCATCCGCTGCAAATATATG
Source organism: Sphingobium sp. TomMM7A (assembly GCF_055397305.1). Taxonomy (NCBI): domain Bacteria; kingdom Pseudomonadati; phylum Pseudomonadota; class Alphaproteobacteria; order Sphingomonadales; family Sphingobiaceae; genus Sphingobium; species Sphingobium sp. TomMM7A. Next base: position 1,280,167 of record NZ_AP027311.1, read on the forward strand.
GATTGCGTCGAGGTCTGCCCCGTCGATTGTTTCTACGAGGGCGAGAACATGTTGGTCATCAATCCCAACGAATGCATCGATTGCGGCGTGTGCGAACCTGAATGCCCTGCCGAAGCCATTCTGCCCGATACGGAGAATGGCCTGGAGAAGTGGCTGGAACTCAACACCAAATTCTCGGCTGAATGGCCCAACATCACCGTCAAGGGCGACGCCCCTGCCGACGCTGATGATATGAAGGGCGTCGAGAACAAGCTGGAGAAGTTCTTTTCGCCCGAACCCGGCTCTGGCAGCTGATCGAACGCTTCGGTGACGAGCAGGGCGGCGTGTCCAGACGCTGAAAGTCCATCGTTTCCGATCATCATATTGATGCCAGATCGTCCTTGACGAACTACCCCTAGCGTTTCGGCATGAGGCTCACTCCCGGATTTTGCGTCTGGGGGTGGCAATTTTGTTACGAATCTGCTAAATAAGGGTCAAGAGGCGGAAACGGTCGCATTCCGTCCTGGAGTATTTGCTCATGTCCTGACGGTGGCGCCGTGGAATCCTCGGCTTGTGCTACTCTGCGCATCTGTGACGCGGCGATATCCGTCTCCGGTAGAATTAGAAAGGTTTCAAATGGCTGCCAAGGCGCTGTCCTTTGACGTTGGTGATTATGTTGTTTACCCCAAGCACGGTGTTGGCCGGGTGGTCGAGCTGCAAAAGGAGCAGATCGCGGGCATGGAATTGGAGCTTTACGTGCTCCGGTTCGAAAAGGAGCGCATGACGCTTCGCGTGCCGACCAACAAGGCCGAAGGCGTCGGCATGCGCAAGCTGTCGTCGAACAAGACCCTGGAAGAGGCCATCGAAACGCTGAAGGGCAAGCCGAAGGTCAAGCGCACCATGTGGTCGCGCCGCGCGCAGGAATATGAAGCGAAGATCAATTCGGGCGACCTGGTGTCGATCGCCGAGGTGACCCGCGACCTGTTCCGCGCCGACGACCAGCCCGAGCAGAGCTATTCCGAACGGCAGATTTTCGAAGCCGCTTCCAGCCGCCTTGCTCGCGAACTGGCCGCGATGGAAGAAACGGATGAGCCCAGCGCTCTCAAGAAGATCCTGCGCATCCTGAACGAAGCCGCACCGAAATATGCCAAGGTGGAAGGCTGATCTGAATTCAACCGAGCTGACAACGGCGGGTGAATATGGATGGAGGGGCGTCCCGACTGGGGCGCCCTTTCTTTTGCTCGCTAGAGCTTCGAGCTTTAAATCAGCCCCACCTTGTTTTACCGTTCGCCCTGAGCCCGTCGAGCCGAAGGCCGTGAAGCCGACGGCTCTACTTCTTTTTAGAAAGTAGAGGGCTTCGACATTCGAACGAGGCAAGTGACTCGTTCGGACAGCCCGAACGGGGTTGAGGGATTCGGATAACAGGCACGCCGCTCTAATAGAGCTGGTTCGGCTTATTCACCCTTCGCGCTGTCGGCTGCATTCTTGGTAGCGCTTCCCACATCACTCGCCGCTTGGCCGACCTGCGTGGTAGCGCTCTCAACCGCGCTATCCTTGCGCGTCTGGCTACTGATCAGGAAAAAGGCGGCAATCGCCACCACCACTACGAGCAGCAGCACCGCAATCGCCGTGCCGCCACCGCCGCGCCGTTCAACTATCGTAGTCGTCGTCGCTGGACGCTCCTGATAATCGGCCATGATATCCTCCTCATCGTTACGCCACCCGCACGAATAATGCGCGATGGCGAAGGCGGTTCCTGCATCATGCTCAGCCGGCGCGACGACAGTCTCTCGCCCAGAGCCCCCAGAGGGCGCAGAGAAATCTGCATGCCCGCGTGAAAAAGCCAATCATCTGCCGTCGCTGCTCGAACCATGGAACCAACATCGGATCGCTTCCACGACACTGGCGGAAGGCACCGCAAAGCTGATGCCGATGTCGATGCTTATCGCGGGACAAACGCGCCTTTTGCTCGATCCTTGACGACCTGATCCGCCCGAAACACCGATCCGCTCATGCTGATGTAGACACCAGGATCGGCAATCTGAGCCGTCGCGAACGCCATGCCGAGATTGAAGCTCGCGTCGCTTTCACCAAAGCGCGCAGGGGCGAGAGCGCCGACAAGCACGATCGTCTTGCCCTTCATGCCCTCAAGCGCCTTGGCTGTGTCCGTCATGGTATCCGTGCCATGAGTGATGACAATATGGCTTTCCGCCGCTGAGAGAACCCGCTCGCGGATCAGCGCCCGATCGGTATCATCCAGTTCCAGACTATCCTTGCGCGTCACCTCTTCTATGCGAAAGGGGCGCTTCACCCCGCCTATCTGCAACAGTTTCGCAACAACGCTTTCGCCGACCTTATAGTCCGACAAGGCATCGAAATAGATTTTGTCGATCGTCCCGCCCGTGGTGAGAACCAGGATCGGCGTATTCACAGCCAGCATGGCGAACTCCCAACTTAGGCACGTGCATTCAGTCTAAACGCGCCGCCATCGGATCGGAACCGTGGATCAGCGCGCGCGGGCGATTTCCTCGCCACGGTCGCGGGCGGCAGCCAAGGTATCGGTAAGGAGTTTCAACAGCCGGTCGTCCGCGTCGAGGACGTTCAGCCCTTCGCGCGTCATCCCGCCGGGGCTAGCCACGCGGTCGGCCAATATCGCGGGGCTTTCGCTTGCTTGGGCAGCAAGGCTCGCAGAACCTTGGACGGTGGCGAGCGCCATCCGTGCGGCCTGATCGGCCGAAAGTCCGAGCGCTTCTCCCGCGCGCGCGAAGGCATCGATGAAGCGGAACAAAAAGGCGGGTCCACAGCCTGACAGGGCGGTCAGCGCATTGAACTGGCCTTCGTCTTCGATCCACTCGGCGGCACCTAATGGCGTAATGAGCGCGTCCACTTCGCTGCGGGCTGAGTGAGACACCTTGTGGTCGGCGTACAGTCCAGTGACGCCCTGCCCCAAGGCGACAGGCAGGTTAGGCATCGCCCGGATGATGTCCTGGACCACGGGGAAACGCTTGCGCAGGTCCGCAACCGGCGTTCCGGCCAATATCGAGATAATGCGCGTATCCGCCGCGCAAAGCGGCGCAAGCGACGCTGCTACATCGTCAAGCTGATAAGGCTTCATTCCCAACAGTATTGTCGCATGCGCGGGCAGCGAGGCCGGATAGTCTGTCACCACCCGCACCCCGTCCGCGACAGCACGGCCGCTCGGGCGCAACACGGTGACGCTCGCCGGATCAAGGCCGCACGCCAACCATCGGGCGAGCATTTGCCCAGCCATATTGCCGCAGCCGACCATGAACAGGTGCGCGGGCCAAGGTTCCGTCATGGACAATCCTCAGGCTTCGCCGCGCGTCTCGATCAGGCTGGCGGAAATCGCCTCCGTCGGGCTCTTTCCGCCCCACAGGACGAACTGGAACACCGGGTAGAAACGCTCGCATTCGTCGATCGCGGTTTCGACCAGTATCTGCGCCTGATCCAGCGTCAACACGCCTCCCGCGCCCAGCAAAGCGCCGTGCCGGAACAGCACGATGCCGCTCGACGACCAGAGCTCGAAATGGCCAAGCCAAAGCTGCTCATTGATCAGGCCCAGCGTTTCGTAAATCGTCGCCCGCTTCTCCTCCGTCACGCGGATGTCGGGCAGGGCGAGCAGTTGCAGCACCTGATCTTCGTCGCGCCAGATGCCGCGCAGCTCATATTGCGCCCAGCTACCCTGCGTGCTGGCGACGATTTCATCTTCGCCGACCTGATCGAAACTCCACCCATTTGCTTCGAAATAGGCGGCCAGCATATCGATCGGCGCGGCCTCTTGGCCGCCATTTTCAAATTCGTCGCTGTCCATCATTGGCTGGCCATAGAGCATTTCCCGGCGGCAAGGAAACCACCGACTGAGGGAAACGCATCAAAATAGGCGATCGTTGCAGAAAACCAACGGACAGGCGGCAAAGCCTGCTTATTCCGCGTCGCCTGCCTTTGGCTTGGGCGAGCGGACGGTCTTTGTCACTGGTTCACCCGACCGGCCTTCCAGCGCGTCGATCCGGGCCTTCAGCAATTCGACCTCTTCACGGGCCGCCGCCGCCAGCGCCTTCAGGGCATCGAATTCTTCGCGGCTGACGAAATCCACGCCGCCGATCCACTGCTTGGCCTTTTCCCGGGCATTGGTTTCAAATTCCCGGCTCATGCCAGCGACTGTTCCCGCAGCGCCGTTCACCAGCTTGGCGAGGTCGTCGAAAAAGCGGTTTTCGCTCTGCATGGTCTGAATGTCCTTGTTTTGCTGGCGCGCGAATGTGCGCCACGATGATGTCATATTTGGGTCTTGAGCGCGGGCGCGACAAGGGTCTCAGCATCCGGATTGAGGCGCCCGATCTCATAATTCAGCGCCGATGCAAAGCCCAGCCACGCTAGATAAGGTAGCAGCAGCAGTCCCGCGACCCGCCTGATGCGCCAGAACAGCCATGCCGTCACAGCCACGGCGATGAAAAGGACGATGATCAGCGCAAGCGCATTATCGACCTGATGCGCGCGGAAGAAAAGCGGCGACCAGACGAGGTTTAGCGCCAGCTGGATCAGGAACAGGATGATGGCCACCCCCCTGCCCCGCGCTCCCCGCGCATGAATGACGATGGCCAGGGCAAGCCCCATCAGGATGTAAAGGATCGTCCAGGCGACACCAAAAGCCCAGCCGGGCGGCATGAAGTCGGGCTTCACCAGCGCGTCGAACCAGCGATTGCCATATCCGCTATTGGCCAGCTTGCCCGACAGGAAGCCCAGGAACAGGATCGCCGGAACCGTGACCAGCGCCCAGCGCAGATAGGCCAGACGCAACTGACCGGGGGACGCGATTTCATTCATCGTCGGCGCAGCTCCACTAATCCTCACTCGGCGGCTTCGGGCGAATCTTTCGGGGCCTTGTCAAGCCGCCAGTGACCGGTTTGCGGTGAAACACTTCATCCCGCAACCGCGAATAGAGGCTGAAGACCGGCATCTGTCACAAAATCAAACGCCTGCGGGACTATGAGCAAGCCCGCGCCTAGCCGTCCAGCCGCGCGCCGATCAGAAACTCGACATTGCCTTGGGGGCCGGTGATGGGGCTTGGCGTCACGCCCAGTACTGTCCAGCCCTTCACCGTCAGCCACTGGCTGACCTCCTCGCAGACGCGGGCATGGATGGCGGGATCGCGCACGACGCCGCCCTTCCCGACCTCTTCCCGACCAGCCTCGAACTGCGGCTTGATGAGGGCAACGAGATGCGCCCCGGCCCGCGCGAAATCCAGCGGCCGGTCCAGCACCTTCGCCAGCGAAATGAAGCTGGCGTCGCATACGATGACATCGACCGGCTCCGGCACATGTTCGGCGGTCAATATGCGCGCGCTCGTTTGCTCATGCACGATCACGCGCGGGTCGGATCGCAGCTTCCAGGCAAGCTGGTTCGTCCCGCTGTCCACCGCATAGACCCGCGCCGCGCCGTTGGTCAGCAGCACATCGGTAAAGCCGCCGGTCGAACTCCCGACATCGATCGCGGTCATGCCAGTCACGTCCAGCGCGAAATGATCAATGCCGTGGGCCAGCTTTATGCCCCCACGCGACACCCACGGATGATCGCGCCCTTTAACCTCCAGCGCGGCATCCTCCGCGATCTGCTGCCCCGCCTTCTCGATCTTCCTGTCGCCCAGAAAGACAAGGCCCGCGAGGATGAGCGCCTGCGCGCGCGCCCGGCTCTCGGCCAGCCCGCAATCGACCAGCAACTGATCCGCGCGCAGCTTCGCCATCAGCGCACCAACGCCGTCAGCGTGGACACCGTCAGCAATTGTGGCAGTACCTCAGCGGATTTTCCCGGAGCATACCACAGGTAGAGCGGCACGCCCGATCGCCCCTGCGCTTCCAGAAAGCGTGTGATGGCCGGGTCCGCACTCGTCCAGTCACCCACCATCACCGTCACGCCAGCCTTGGCAAAGGCGTCCCGCGTTTCGGCCCGGTCGATGGCGGCGGCCTCATTGGCCTTGCAGGTCAGGCACCAGCCGGCGGTGAAATAGAGGAATACCGGCTTTCCAGCGGCGCGCAGCCCGGCCAGCCGCCCCTCGTCAAAAGCCATAGCGCCATCCTGAACCTGCGCAGCACCAGCCATGCGCGCAGGCAGCATCACCATCCCTACGCCGAGCAGCAGCGCAGCACTCAGCATGACGATCAGCCCGCCCCGCTTGCCGCGATGCTGACGCTCCCCCAGCCACCATAGCAGCAGCGCCAGCAGCAACGCCGCGCCCAGACCAATCGTCATCCCCTGCACGCCGCGCTGCTGCCCGAGCAGCCAGCCCAGACCTAGCGCGGTCAGGAACATTGGGATCGACAATATCCTCTGAAAAGTGCCCATCCACGCCCCCGGCCGTGGCAAACGCCCGCGAAGCGCCGGTATATAGGCGAGCAACAAAAAGGGCAGCGCAAGGCCCAAACCCAACCCGGCAAAGACCGCTAGCGCAGCCGCGACCGGCAGCACCAACGCCGCGCCCATCGCCACGCCCATGAACGGCCCGGTGCAAGGCGTGGCGACGAAAGCGACCAAAGCGCCGGTCCAGAAGGAACCCGCAATACCCTTCTTCCCCGCCAGCTTCTCACCGCCTCCAAAGGCGCTGAGTTCAAACAACCCCGCAAGGTTGAAGGCAACCGCCGTCACCAGCAGCAGCAGCAGCAAGATGACGCGCGGGTCCTGCAACTGAAACGCCCAACCCACGGCCACGCCCGCCGACCGGATCGCCAGCAGCACCCCGCCCAGCACCAAACAGGTGAGAATAACGCCAGCGCCATAGGCCAGCGCCTCCCGCCGCGCCGTTGCCTCATCACCCCCAGCGCGCGCCAGCTTGAGCGCCTTCAGCCCCAATATCGGAAACACGCACGGCATGATGTTGAGCAACAGCCCGCCCAATATCGCCCCGCCAAGCGCGATCAACGCCGTGCGCAGCAGGTCTGAACTAGCTCCAGCTACCGCGCCGGGGCGAGCCGTCACCAGAAAGCCGACATGATCGCCTGTGCGGAGGACTGCCTGCACCGCATCTCCCTTGAACCCCTGCCCTGCCTCGGTTTCGATCAGCAGCCGGTCCCCCTGCCGATGGACCGATTGAGGCGCGGCATAGCGGACGACACCCTCTTCCAATGGAAAGAGGTGCACGTCAGATGCCGCAGCTTCCCCCGGAAAAGGGATCGACATCCGCAGCTTGCCATCGGCAATGGCATAAATCGCCTCACTCCCGAGCGGCCGGGGCAGATGCGCCCGCCAACCATCGAACCGGGCCTGCGTTGCGGGCGCCACCGCGCCATCACCCGCGATCAGGTCCAGCGCGATATCAGCGCTCTCAGGCACGCAAATCTTGTCTGTGCAGGCCAGCCATTCCGCCTTCCCGCGGATCGGCAGACGCGTTCCTTTCGCCACCTCAGGCGCAATATTCACAGGCGCGAGGAGCGCATAAGGCCCCTCATAAATATGGTTCATCAGGCCGGAAATGAGCAGCGTTTCGGGCACTGGATAGCGCAACGCTCCAATGCTCACGCCCTTGGGCAGCACCCATTTCACGGTCATGCCCAGCCCCGCATCACCCGGATTTTGCCAGTAGCCGTGCCAGCCAGCCTCCGGCGCCATCGCAAAGGCGACGCTGCTGCTCCGACCCGGAGCAGGCGTATCGCTTTCGGCGACCAACTGCGCGGCGATATGCGGCGCACCCGATCCGAACGCGCCCTGCGCGCTGGCAACAGGCGCGATAAACAGCGCCAGCGTCATCAGGAGGACATGGAAAATCCGCATCGGGCCTCTGTTCGCGTGGATCACAGCGGGCTAGGTCGGCATGGTTGCGCCGTCAAGGCGCAGAAGGGATCGTAAAAAGATGTTTAGGAAAACGCTTCACACCCTCCTGCTGCTGGCGCCCTTGCCCGCGCTGGCCCAGCCCGCCGCAAGTCCCGCACCTTCCGATGCCCCGCCAGGGCTGATCGTCGCGATCTCGGTCGATCAGTTTTCGGCCGATCTCTTCAGCGAATATCGTCCTTATTATAGCGGCGGCCTCAAGCGCCTGAGCGAAGGCGCCGTGTTCCCCCGTGGATATCAAAGCCATGCCGCAACTGAAACTTGCCCCGGCCACAGCACCATCCTGACCGGCAGCCGACCGTCACGCACCGGCATCATCGCCAATAGCTGGATCGATCAGAACGTCGCCCGACCCGATAAAACAATCTACTGCGCGGAGGATGAGAAGCAGCCGGATAGCAGCAGCTCCAAATATATCCCCTCCCCCGTCCATCTGCGCGTGCCCACGCTCGGCGAACGCATGAAGGCAACCAATCCCGCTGTCCGCAATGTGGCCATCGCCGGAAAGGATCGCGCGGCCATCATGATGGGCGGCGCAAAGGCGGATCAAGTCTGGTGGCTGGGGCCGAAGGGCTATGTCAGCTATCCCGGCACGCCAACGCCTCCGCTGGTCGCACGGGTGAACGCAGTGTTCGAACAACGGCTGGCTGAGCCCAATCCCGGTTTTGACCTGCCCCCGCAATGCGCCGCCAAGGATTTTCCCGTGAACGCTGGCACGCGGGTCGTAGGCACCGGCCGCTTCGCAAGGCCCGCCGGTCAATTCGGCGCATTCCGTGCCTCGCCCGAGCAGGATGCCATGACCCTGGCCTTCGCCGCTGCCGCCATCGAAAGCATGAGCCTTGGCAAACAGGCTCAAACCGACCTCATTTCCATCGGCCTTTCGGCGACCGACGTTATCGGCCACGGCTATGGCACGGAAGGGACCGAAAGCTGCATCCAGATCGATCGACTGGACCGCGAACTGGGCGCTTTCTTCGACCGGCTCGACAAGCAGGGCATCGATTATGTCGTGATGCTCACTGCGGATCATGGCGGCCACGATTTGCCGGAGCGCCATCAACAAAATGCGATGCCAATGGAACAGCGCGTCGATCCCGCACTCATGCCCCGCGCGCTTTCAGAAACAGTGGCCGCCCGCACCGGGATAGGCGGCAAGGGCTTGATCCAGGGCGACGGTCCATCCGGCGACCTATATTTCGACCGCAATCTTACCCGCGTCCAGCGTGCCAAGGTCGAAGCCGCCACGATCGCCCTGTTGCGCGCCCATCCGCAGGTCGAAACCGTCTTTACCAAGGCGCAGATCGCCGCAGCGCTCCCTCCTTCAGGTCCGCCGGAAAGCTGGAGCCTGCTTCAGGAAGTCCGGGCCAGCTTCGACCCCGAACGCTCGGGCGACCTCATCCTGCTGCTGAAACCGCGCATAACGCCCATCGCTGATCCTTCGCACGGCTATGTGGCCACGCATGGCTCACCGTGGGACACGGATCGGCGCGTTCCGCTCCTCTTCTGGCGCAAGGGCATACGGCATTTCGAACAGCCGCTCGGCGTCGAAACGGCTGACATCATGCCGACGCTGGCGGCCCTCATCCATCTACCCGTCGCTCGCAATGAGATAGACGGGCGGTGCCTTGATCTGCTGGCGGGCCAAAGCGACAGCTGCGCTGCTGATTGAAGCATCGCGCCTTTTATCTGGATCACTCAACTTATCTCCCCGTTCGGGCTGTTCGAACGAGTCACTTGCCTCGTTCGAATGTCGAAGCCCTTCCCTTTCTAAAAAGAAGGAAAGCCCTTCGACAGGCTCAGGGCGAACGGAAAAAGGAGGTGGTGCCGATTTACCGCAGCACGCTCTGACAGTCAGATATTCTCCGCGAAACCGTCCCGCTCTGCGTCCATCAGGGCGTGAACGCGGTGAGGCGCGGACACTTCGACCCGGCTGGTCACCTCATATTGCGCCTTCGCCTGACGCACATTGCTGTTCGCCGGAACACTGTCGGTCAGCCAGACATTGCCGCCGATGACTGACCGGCTACCGATGATGATGCGGCCCAAAATGGTGGCGCCTGCATAAATCACAACGTCATCCTCGATGATCGGGTGCCTCGGGATCGCCTTGGCCAACGCTCCCCTCTCATCGGCAGGAAAGCTGCGCGCGCCCAGCGTGACGCCCTGATACAGCCGCACCCTGTCACCCACTGTGGCCGTCTCGCCGATAACGACGCCGGTGCCATGATCGACGAAGAAACTGCGCCCGATCGTTGCCCCCGGATGAATGTCGATACCCGTGCGCGAATGGGCAATCTCGGAAATGATGCGGGCGACCAGCGGCGCGCCCAGATCATAGAGGCGATGGGCAAGCCGGTGATGGATGATCGCCAGCATCGATGGATAGCAGATCAGCACCTCATCGACGCTGCGCGCGGCGGGATCGCCCAGAAACGCCGCTTCCACATCGGAATCGAGCAAGTCGCGCAAGCCAGGCAGGCTTTGGGCGAAATTGCCGATGATGCGCGCGGCTTCGCCATCGATTTCGGCAGGCGGCCTGCCATGCATGTTATAAAGAAGCTCAAGGCGTATCTGGCCGTAGAGGCGGCTGAGCGCCGTCTGCAACGTCTGCGCGACAAAGGCATCTTCATTGTGGATGCGAATGAAGCTCGGGCCAAGGCGCAACGGAAACAGCGCGCCACACAGCGACGTCATGATCTTGGCAAGATTGGCGCGTGACGGAAAACCCTCCGCGCCATATTCGGCATGATGCTGCTGCGCCGCGCGCCAGCCCGTGCGAACCTTTCCAAGATCGCTCACCAGCCGATCCAGGTCCCAATAGCCTTCCAGCAGTTGATCTTCGCTTTCGCCGTCTGCGGTCATATGCGCCTCTTGTTCAACGAAAGCTGGCATAGACCGCCACCAGCCGATCCGATAAACGAGTTTTGCTTGTCCCCGCGATGCTTCTTTTTAACTGGAAGCGTCGGCCCGGTTTCAGCGGGTGAGGTTGGCGCCAGCTATATGCAGGCGGATTTCCACGCTCAACCCGCCTTGGGGCCGGTTTTTCAGAAGCAGGCTGCCACCTTCCTGCTCGACTGCCTTTGCCACGATCGCGAGGCCCAGTCCCAGGCCCCGGGTATAACGCCCCCGCGCTTCATCCAGTCTGAAGAAAGGCTTCAACACCTCCTCCAGCTTATCCTCCGGGATGCCTGGACCATCATCCTCCACCCGGATCAGCGCCTCCCCGTCACGGCGCTCGACGCTGACATAGGCGCGCTGGCCATAATGGAGCGCGTTCTCGACCAGATTGATGACCGCGCGGCGCAGCAGGAGCGGCCGCACATCCATTTCCAGATGATCCGGCCCCTCGTAGCTTACATCGGCCCCCTGATCCTGAAAGCTATCAACCACCGTCGCCACCGTGACAGCCACATCCGCGCGCACAGGTGGCTCGCCATTCTTCTCCCCACCGAGGAAGGCGAGCAGCGATTCGATCATCGCCCCCATTTCGCCGAGATCCCCGGCCATCGCATCACGCGCTTCCGCATCGCGAATTCCCTCCAGCCGGAGCTGCAGGCGCGCCAGAGGCGTACGCAAGTCATGCCCGACTGCGGCCAGCGTTTCGGTACGCTCGGTGATCAGCCGATGGATGCGCGTCTGCATCGCATTGAACGCACGGATCAGGTCCCGCACATCGCTGGTCCCGCTTTCCGCGACGACGACCTCGTCACTCAGGCCGATATGCTCGGTCGCCTTGGTAAGGTCTTTCAGCGGCGCCAGCGTCCGCCGGATCAGCATGCCCCCAGCCACCATCAGCGCCACCAGCGGAATGAGCGCCAGCCCCATCCGCCCGATGGTAAAGGTCCACTGCCCCCCGCTATGCCGCATCCCAAAATAGAGCCAGCTGCGATCGGGCAACTGCAAGCCGCCATTGATCTGCGACACCCGTCCCCCAGGCGACGCGAGCCGCAGCCAGAGACCGGACTGCTCCAGGCTCGGTTCCCAAGCGATGATCTGCCGCCGCATCCGCTCCAGCTCAGGCGCCAGCGTTGGCGCGGGCGGCGACGCCGGCGTCCAATGAATGTCATAGCGATCGGTGGTAAGCTGGATCGCCATCGCATGCCGGTCGTTCGGCGGCTGCTCCGTCACCAGCTTGCGCGCGATCACCAGATGCTCGGCCAACCGCCGCGCCTCGTCATCCTGCAAGGAAAGATGGCCAGCCCGCTCATAAATCAGCGTGCCCACCGCAAATTCCAGCGTGAGCGCCAGCAGCAGGATCGCCAGCAGCCGCCCGACCAGACCCAGCGACCGGCTCATATGCAAGCTCAAGCCCGGCTGACTTCCGCGTTGAACATATACCCCACGCCGCGCACGGTCGTGATCGGCGCCGCCGCGCCTTCGGTCGACAGCTTGCGCCGCAACCGGCTGACCAGCACATCGATGCTGCGATCAGAGCTGTCACCCATGCGCGTGCGCGACAATTCGATCAGCCGCTCGCGTGCGATGACCCGCTGCGGGTGGCTGAGGAAGGAGCCGAGCAGGTCGAACTCCGCGCCCGTCAGGTCAACGATCGCACCAGTTGGGGAGCGCAGTTCCCGGCGCGGGAAGTTGACGACCCAGCCGTCGAAGCGCGCCTCATTCTCCCGATGTTCGTCCGGCCCCCGCTCCACGCCTACGCGGCGCAGGATAGCCCGTATCCGCGCGATCAGTTCGCGTGTGCCAAACGGCTTGGGCAGATAATCGTCCGCGCCCAGCTCCAGACCCACGATCCGATCGGTCTCGCTGCCCTTCGCGCTGATGAAGATGATCGGGACGTCGCTTTTGCGACGTATCTGGCGGCACAGGTCGATGCCGTTGGTGCCCGGGAGCATGACATCCAGCACGACCAGATCGACCGGTCCGGCGTCAAAGGCCACCCACATTTCCGGCCCCGAAGAGGCCGGACGCACCTGATACCCATGTTCCTGAAGAGCGCGCGCGGTCAGCGTGCGCAGCGGCGGATCGTCCTCGACAAGTATGATCGTGGGGGCGGTCATGCCGGAAATGTTGCGCGACTAAAACGGCTCATAGCGCTTGAAGTAGGGGCGGCTTCCAACAGGGTCAACCGAACGTTACCGCAGAAACCCTGGGAAACAGGTTCAGCAATGATTTGTCATGCAAGGGACAATTTCGCCCCCATTACGAGCAAGAATGCCATGCCGGGCCTCGTGAAAGGCCCGGCATGATTTCCGTCAGAAAGCGGCCGACAGGGAGAATACCACCTGGCTGCGAGCGATCGACTTGCCGAAATTGTCACCGTCCTGAACCATGAAGTTCGGGCGGATGTAGGTTTCGTCCGAACGCTTGATGTCGGTATCGACATAGGCGACGCCGAGCGTCAGCGGCGTGCCGGGGATCGCCACGTCCGCACCAATCAGCCAGTCGAGATACTTGCCCGTGGGTGCGATCGACGTGCCGTTCGGACCCAGGCCGGGGTTGCCGTCCGAATAGCCCAGATGTGCCTTCAGCGTAACCGGCGTGCCCGGCACTGCGCCGCTTACGTCACCCCAGACATACAGATTGTCTTCCTTGTCGCCCGGATCAGCGACCGTGCATGCCGCGTCGCTGCACCAGTTGCCCAGCGCCTGCTGCTTGGGTGCATAGGCGACACCGAGCAGACCCTTTACCGGGCCGAGCTGGCTCGAAAGCTTCACATAAGGCTCAGCGAAGTCGGTCTTGTCCGCGCCCGACGGGTACATGTACCAGGTCAGGCCGACGTCCAGCGTCGCGCTGCCCAGCGGGATGGCATAGCCAGCGAACAGATCCAGTTCCATGTTGGAACCGCCGAACTGGCCCCAGCCGGAAAGGTTCGAGGCCCAGGTGCCGACATAGGCGCCGCTTTCATGGGTGGCTGTGATGCCGCCCTGAATGGCCATGCCCTTGTCGCTCTGCGACACGCCACGGAAGCGATAATCGGAAACCAGCGCAACGCTGCCCGAAACGGTGACGGGACCTTCGGCCTCTTCCTGAGCGAAGGCCGGAGCGCTCGACAACAGGGCAAGAGCCGCACAGGCCATCTGCAACTTAGCGATTTTCATGAACATTCCCCTTTTTCGGTAAGAATGTTCCGTCCTGCGTCCGCGCTGGCCCAAAGGTCTGAATGCCCCGGATCCCGGCGGATTGACAGCAGGCTAGGGCGCGCCCGGATGAAGGGGAATGGACTTTTACCGCAAGTGCGAAGGTGACATTCAGGCCGTGCCATCAAAGGCACGGTTATTTGCTGATGGCGTTCCAAACATGTCCATTTGATTTCCTGATCACATCCAGACATGAAAAAGCCGCCGCACCTGGAAGGGGTGCGGCGGCTAACGACGCCTGATGGAGGGGGGAGGTTCAGGCGGCGAGGTTACGCAGGCGTCCGGTTGCGCCCGCCAGTTCGACGCTGGCTCCGGTGCCACGGCGGCGGTCCATCCATTCCCGCACCATCTCGGCGCAGGTATGATCGATATGGAGCAGCCGCTCGACGTTCAGGATGACCGGACGTTCGGCGGGAACCGACTCCAGCTTTGCCGACAATTTGGGCAATGTCAGGAATGTGGCCGTGCCGTGCAGTGCCAATTCATGCGCATCATCCCGCTGGTCTTCGTCCAGACCCAGACGCAGACGGCGCGCATGGGGCAGCAGCTCAAGCAGCGACAGACCAATACCCACCAGCACGCCCGTCAGCAGGTCCATCGTGACCACCATGATCAGCGTCACCGCCCACACCACGGCGGGCAGCGGGCCATAACGGTGAAGCAGGTGCTTCACATGGTCCAGACTGACCAATCGAACACCGGTCACGACCAGAATGCCTGCCAGCGCCGCCATCGGAATCTCACGCAGCAACCAGGGCAGCAATGCCACGAAGCCGAGTATCCAGATGCCGTGCAGGACAGCGGACATGCGGGTCTTGGCACCCGCCTGGACGTTCGCGGAACTGCGGACGATAACGCCGGTCATCGGCAAAGCGCCCGCAACGCCGCACAGCAGATTGCCTACCCCCTGCGCGCTCAATTCGCGATTATAGTTGGTCCGCACGCCATCATGCATCCGGTCCACCGCAGCGGCCGACAGCAATGTTTCAGCGCTGGCGATGAACGCGATCGCGATCGCCGTCGTGATGACCGTCGGGTTCATCAACTGCTGAAACAGCCCTTCGCCCGGCAATGTCACCGCTGCGACGATCGATTCCGGCACTACGACGCGCGCCACCGGCAGACTGAACAGAAACGCCACCAGCGTGGCCAAAACCACGCCGACAAGGGCGCCGGGCAGCAGCTTCATCGACGCGGGGCGGATCTTTTCCCAACCCAGCATGCCGCCGATGGTGACCAGACCCACGGCAAAGGCGGTTGCTGCGTCCTGATTGCTGAGACCGAAAAGCTGGCCTGGCATCGCGATCAGGTTGGCAAGCCCGCTGGACAGCGGCTTGTCATCGAACAGGACATGGAACTGCCCTACGACGATCAGCACACCGATGCCTGCGAGCATGCCGTGAACGACGGCGGGCGAAATGGCGCGAAACCAGCCCCCGACCCTCATCAATCCGGCGATGACCTGAATCGCACCGGCAAGGATCAGGATCGGCCCTAGCGCGGACAGGCCCTGCTCGCGCACGATTTCAAAGACGATGACGGCAAGGCCCGCCGCCGGGCCACTGACCTGCAAGGGCGAACCGGCCAGCAGGCCGACGACGATGCCGCCAATGATGCCTGTGATCAGCCCCTTCTCCGGCGGCACGCCGGAGGCGACCGCGATGCCCATGCAGAGGGGCATCGCGACCAGGAACACGACGATGGATGCGGTGAAGTCGCGGCTGAACGTGCCGCCGGAAAGAGCCTTCAGCATGAGGCTTACTCCGCGGCCATGGCGATGCTGGTTTCACCAGCAAGGCGCCGCGCCTGCGCCTGTGCGACAGGAAGCGGATCACCTTCGCGCATGGGCATGAAGCGGCCGGTTTCCCCGTCGAGCCCAAGAACCTGGCCCGCATGAATATCGACATACCAGCCGTGCAGCGCGATTTCTCCACGCGCCACGCCCGCCGCCACCGACGGATGGGTGCGCAGGTGGTTCAACTGCACCACGACATTTTCCAGCGCCATGTTGCGCAGCTTTTCAGCGTCGTTCAGATCGGACGGATAATTCTCGCGGCACACCTTCTGCGCGGCATGCGAGTGACGCAGCCATGCGGCAACATTGGGCATCGACGTCAGGTCGGCATCCGTCGCCAGCGCCTTCATCGCGCCGCAATCGCTGTGCCCGCAAACGATGATGTCGCGCACGCCCAGAACCATGACGGCATATTCGACCGTCGCGGTGACGCCGCCCAACTGGCTGGCGTGCGGGGGCACGATGTTGCCCGCATTGCGGCATACGAACAGATCGCCGGGATCGGCCTGCATGATATGCTCCGGCACGATGCGGGAGTCGGCGCAGGAAATCATCAGCGCCTTGGGGCTCTGTCCGTGATTGGCAAGCTGGTTATAAAGCGTGCTCTTGTCCGGAAAGACCTTGCTTTCGAAACTGAAGACGCGACCGATAAGCTCGTTCATGGCTTCTATCCTTCTTTTTGGTTGCCGATCAGGGGGGCGGATCGGCGCTATTTGAAGAATAGGTACGTGCCTTTGCTGCGTCGCAGCGGCTTTGTTAAATAGTGTGTCTGACTGGATTTTCTGTCGTCACTGCCGCTCGACGGCAGCGCTCAGCATATATCCCGCCCCCCGAACGGTGACGATCGGCGCCGCCCTGCCACCAACGCTCAGCTTCCGCCGGACCCGGCTAACCAGCACGTCGATGCTGCGATCGGATGATGGCGCGTCGCGCACACCGGCCAATTCCATGAGCCTGGCGCGCGGGATCACCGTCTGCGGATTTTCCAGCATGACCTGGAGCAGTGCGAATTCGGCGGCGGTAAGCTCGATCGGCTGGTCGACCTCGTCCTTCACTTCACGCCGCGCGAAATCGACTTGCCACCCGTCGAACCGAGCCAGCGTGCTGGCGCGCAGGCCGATCAACCGCTCCTTCTTGCTGCGACGCAGCACCGCGCGCAGCCGGGCGGCCAGTTCACGGGTCGAATAGGGCTTGGACATATAATCGTCGGCCCCCAGTTCCAACCCCACCACCCGGTCGACCTCGCTGCCGCCCGCGCCGACCAATATGATCGGCACGTCGCTCCGTTCCCGGACGTCACGGCATAGGTCCATGCCATCGGGACCGCGCAGCGCCGCATCCAGCACCAGCACGCCCACAGGCGCGGTCTTGATCGCGTTCCAGATGTCGGATGCCGACGCCGCGGGCAGCGCGCGAAAACCGCTCTGCTCCAGATATTCGCGCACCTGCTGCCGCTGTTCGGGCTTTTCCTCGGCAATCAGGATCAGCGGTGAACTCATCCGCCCTTCACTGACAGGCTGCGAAGGCCATCAAGCTCACCCTGGATAACTGCGCTGTCGCCCTGCGCCGCCGCCAGCGCCTCGCCAGCGCGCGCCCGTGCGTAGCGCCCGATTGCCGCGTCGATCTGGCCCCGCGCGCTTGCACAGTTCCCGGCGTAGCTACCCGATAGCGGGGTGAAGCGATGGATGGCCTTACCCATCGCGGCAATCGCATTGCCCTCTGCCGTCACCGAGCGATTCACACCCAGTTCGGCCTGCCAGCGGCAGACGGGCATGGTCGGACGGCTGGCGAAACGCGGTTCGACCTGCCGGACATGAACCGTCGACACCGTTTCATAGCTCGTCCGATAGGCTGTGGACGCATGGTTGATGTCCGCACTGTGGACCGGAGCGACGACGGCCATGACGGCAGCGGAAGCGAAAATGGAAAGCATGCGAAGAAACTCCTTGGCATAGGAAGCGCTTGCCAAGGCATAGGCGGGGCAAATGTCTCTGAAATTTTCCGAATGTTACAAATTGTTGCTGCACACGCGGAAACGCTTCGGCGCGGCAAGGCATTTTTACGCGCCAAAATCCATCATGGTTTGAACAGCGCATGCAACTCGCCCGGCGCTCAGGCTTTTAACCCTCGTCAACGGCCGCCCGCGCCTTTGGCGCCTTCATGGCCAATGATGAGGATTGCTGAATGAAAATCGCTCAAATCGCTCCCTTGGCCGAAAGCGTGCCGCCAAAGCTGTACGGCGGAACCGAGCGCATCGTTTCCTACCTGACCGAAGCATTGGTCGATCAAGGACATGACGTGACATTGTTCGCCAGCGGCGATTCCGTCACTCGCGCGGAACTGGTGCCCGTCACGGACATGGCGCTTCGCCTCAATCCCCATGTTCGCGACGCCATTCCCTATCACATGATGCTGCTGGAAGCGGTGCGCCAGCGCGCCCATGAGTTCGATGCGCTACATTTCCACATCGATCTTGTTCACATGCCACTGGTGCAGGACATCGTCGGCCGATGCGTCACGACGCTGCACGGCCGTCTGGACCTTCCGGACCTGCGCCCTTTCTACCAGACCTTCCGCGATCACAGCCTGGTTTCCATTTCCGACCACCAACGGCTGCCTATGCCGCCCGTGAACTGGGCAGGCACCGTCTATCACGGTCTTCCCGCGAACCTTCTACCGCCGAAAGTCGACAGCGATGACGGCTATCTCGCCTTCCTCGGCCGGATATCACCGGAAAAGCGGCCCGACCGCGCCATCCGCATAGCCGCCCGTTCCGGGAGGCCGCTCAAGGTCGCCGCCAAGATCGACAATGTGGACAAGGCATATTGGGAGGCAGAGATTGCGCCGCTTATAAACCTTCATCCCAACATTCATTTCGTTGGCGAAATCAATGAAGCGCAGAAGGCCGACTTCCTCGGCGGCGCCAGTGCCCTTCTGTTCCCGATAGACTGGCCCGAACCATTTGGTTTGGTGATGATCGAGGCAATGGCCTGCGCGACCCCGGTCATCGCCTTCCGCTGCGGATCGGTTCCCGAAATTATCGACCATGGCGTGTCGGGCTTCATCGTCGATACAGAGGATCAGGCCGTCGAAGCCGTTTCCCGGCTCGGCGAACTTGACCGTCGCGGGGTACGCGCCGCCTTTGACGCACGTTTCACGGCAGACCGGATGGCGGCCGACTATGTCTCGCTTTATCACGGCCTGCCTGGCGCGCGCACCGATGCCGCCCGGCTTCGTCGCGAGCGCGGCGATGAAGCGGAGCTTCACCTTCAGGTCGTCGGATAAGGAGAGTCGCATGACGGCGAGCCAGTTGCAGCCAGAAGCCTTGGCCACGGAACCGGCAAAGTCCCTGTCCCAGCAGCAGACCCAGTTCTTCATCCCGGCCACCGCTTCTCTACACGAACGGCGTCCGCGAACGCTGAAGCATGGCGACAGCTTCGCGGTCTTCGACCATAGCGGCGATGCGATTGCCGGACCGGGGAGTCCCGAAGGGCTTTACCACCGCGACACCCGGCACCTGTCGCACCTCTATATGACGATCAACGGACTCCGGCCCATATTGCTGAGTTCCGCATTGCGTGACGACAACGCAATGCTGACCTGCGACCTCACAAATCCCGATTTTTCAGGCGACGATGGCCGGGTCGCGGTGGAACATGACCTTATCCACCTGCGCCGCACAAGGTTCCTGTGGGACTCCGCCGTTCATGAGCGGATCACGATCCGCAACTTCGACACCGAAGCCCGAACGGTGAAGGTGGAGATGAGCTTCGCTGCCGATTTTGCCGATCTGTTCGAGATCCGCGGCATGACGCGCTTGCGTAAGGGGATCATGAAGCCCCCTGTCGTGGGAAGCGCCGACGTTCTCCTCGTCTATGAAGGCCGCGACGCCAAGACCCGCGAAACCCACCTCTGCTTTGATCCGGCGCCTCAAGAGCTCACCGAAAGCCATGCCATGTTCGAGGTCATGGTCCCGCCCGGCGAACGGCGCACCTTGTACATGCGCATTGCATGCGAGCGGGTCGAATTGACGCAAGAACCCTTCTCACGCCAGTTCCTCAAAACCCTTCGCGAGTCCATGAAGTCGTTGAAACAGGCAAGGGCGCGCGGCGCGACCGTCCGTTCATCAAATGCTCTGTTCGATGAGGTTACGCGTAGGTCCGTTGCGGATATCACCATGCTGTCCACGGACACAGAATTTGGCCCCTATCCCTATGCAGGCATTCCCTGGTTCAGCACCGTGTTCGGCCGCGACGCCATCATCACCGCGCTGGAGACGCTTTGGTATGATCCCGCGATCAGCCGCGGCGTGCTCGGCTATCTGGCGAAGCATCAGGCCACTGCGTTCGACCCGGCAGCGGACGCGGAGCCGGGGAAAATCCTGCACGAAGTCCGCCATGGTGAAATGGCGGAACTGGGCGAAGTGCCGTTTCGCCATTATTATGGCAGCATCGATTCAACGCCGTTGTTCATCATGCTGGCTGGCGCTTATCTGGAACGAACAGGCGACCAGCCCTTCATCACCAGCCTGCTACCGCATCTGGATGCAGCCCTCGAATGGGTCGATCAGTATGGCGACCGCGATGGGGACGGCTTTGTGGAATATGGGCGGCTCACCGATCAGGGCCTGACAAATCAGGGCTGGAAGGACAGCCATGACTCGATCTTCCACGAGGATGGCTCGATCGCGCGCGGCCCCATCGCGCTCGCGGAGGTCCAGGCCTATGTCTACGGCGCCTGGAGAGCCGCCGAAGCCATCCATCGGGCGATCGGCGATGCTCAACGGGGGGCGGACTACGGACTACGCGCCGACCATTTGCGCGACCATTTCGATGCGGCCTTCTTCGACCCGCAACTTGGCACCTATGTGCTGGCGCTGGATGGAGAAAAAAAGCCCTGCCGCGTTCGTTCTTCCAATGCCGGGCATGTGCTGTTTACCGGCCTCGCGCGGGAAGCGCGCGTGGAATCGGTGGTGCGCACGCTGATGGCGCCAGCCTCCTTTTCCGGATGGGGCGTCCGCACCATCGCATCGACGGAAGCGCGCTACAATCCAATGAGCTATCATAATGGCTCGATCTGGCCGCATGACAATGCCCTCATCGCGGCAGGCTTTTCCCGCTATGGCTATAAGCGCGAGGCGGCACAGATATTCGAAGGACTCTTCGCGGCCGCCACCTATGTGGATCTCATGCGGCTACCGGAACTCTTCTGCGGATTTCCCCGCCGCCGCGCGCAAGGGCCGACCTTCTATCCCGTGGCCTGTAGCCCCCAGGCATGGTCCGCCGCAGCGCCTTTGTCATTGGTCCAGTCAAGCCTTGGGATCGGCTTCGATGTCGCAGGTCCTGAAATCTCCCTGCGCGAACCAGCCCTGCCGCGATTCCTCGACGAACTGCGGCTCTATGGCCTACGCATTGGCGAAGCATCGATCGACATCGCCTTTGACCGGATGGGAGACAAGGTCGTGGTAAAGCCGCTCGACCGAACAGGCTCGGCGCGGGTGGTGACGATCGCTTGAGGCTTATGCCTGACGGCTCCGCGTCATCACAGGCTGCTAAAAATGGTGCAGGACGCATTCCAGAGCGAACCCGTCTCTTCCCTGCATTTCCCTGATATTGCCGTGAACTGCATTTTCGTCTGGAAATTGTCGCCATTCATGCGAAGAAAATGGCGGAAATCTGCCGTTCTGAAGAGAGATTTTCCTAGTCTCGCCAGCAGGGATTCTCTCCTTCGATTGCAGGGAAAAGCGGCAAGTCAGCAGGGAAGCTCATATCGCCCGGCATGATCTGAAAAAAAATCGTGCCGGTGTCAAACGTTGGTAGGCGCGAAAGGTCAGGACGTGGTTCTGACGCTCTCCACCAAAGGAGAACGATTATCATGCAGCGCGCAACGCGCGTACCCACTCCAAGAAGCAGATCGGCCAGATCGCCAGGAGTATCAGGAAGTTCGGATTCACCAACCCGATACTGATCGACGAGGAGGATCGGATCATCGCCGGGCACGGCCGCGTCGAGGCGGCAAAGAGCCTCGGAACGCCGGGCCTCGGCCTGGATCTTTGGCGCCATCTGCCCGGCTGAAGGAAAGGCGGCCGGCATTGTCATGCCCCACTGCAACAGCGAGGCGATGGGCTTGCACCTGGAAGAGATCGCCTTCCATGTCGCGCCTGGCGCGCACGCCGTAATCCTGCTCGACCAGGCCGGATGGCACGGCTCGAATGATCTGATCATCCCCTCCAACATCACGCTGCTGCCGCTACCACCCCGCTGCCCCGAGCTGAACCCCGTCGAGAACCCGTGGCAGTTCATGCGCGATAACTGGCTGTCGAACCGCATCTATAAATCCTACGACGACATCGTCGAGCACTGCTGCCACGCCTGGAACAAGCTTGCTGACCAGCCATGGCGCATCATGTCGATCGGCCTGCGTCAGTGGGCGCATGGGTTCTGATCAATGCGCCTTGGTATTAGCCTCACAGGAGGAACCGCCCGAACCTCGCCGATTTGCCACGGGGTGACCGCTGACGAAATCGGCTTTCAGGCCCTTAACTTAATTTCTGCCCGCGATGCGAATGCACGGGTCGTCCCACCAAGATCTGATGGGAATATTGCGAGAGAGAGAGAGAGAGAGAGAGAGAGAGAGAGAGAGAGACGGGGTGCTGCCCGAGAAGCCGTATGATGGTTTGATACGTACCGAAGCGTCGGCTTTGATGGACCAGCGGATTGAAAGAAATGATTTATTTTAATGACGAGCGTCGGCCGCAAGTGGAGTCGTCCAAAGCGCGGATCTCGCAGTTGTCGGTAATCGACAACATCGGTCCGGGGGGCTCGATCGGCGCTACATCGAAATTGTAGGTAGCAAATAGCCCGCCAAACGCCACCAGGCGTTCGCAGATGCCTCTGGTGTATGATTTTTAGGTACCGCGTGATATCTGCCGTCCAATATTTGCCTTCACTTCATCTAGATGGATCGAATACGCTCGATCCGTGATCCGTACTCTTTTCGGAGGCCGAGTTAATCCAAGTCGTTGCTGTATTGGAGGCTAGACGCTAAGCATGATTGATCCTCGCGCCCTTCGCACCTTCCTGGCCGTATGCCGGGCCAATTCGATCAGCGGAGGCGCCCGGCTGCTCAACATTTCACAACCATCCGTATCGATCACCATCGCCCAGCTGGAACAATCGATCGGCGCCACCCTGCTGGAACGGTCGCGCGCAGGCATCGCGCTGACGGCGGAAGGCCGCATGCTCCTTCGCCGAGCGCAGGCGATGGAAGGTTTGCTCCAGGACGCCGAAGAAGAGTTACGCCTCTCGCGGCAGGGTATCGCCGGGCCGCTGCGCGTCGGCGGTACGCCCGGAGCATTGGTCAGCCTCCTGCCAGGCGCCGTCCGTTTCCTTGAAGATGATGCGGGCAGCTTCGCGCTTCATGTCATCGAACGGCCCGATCCCGACCTCGCCACGCTCCTCCGCCAGGGCGACATCGAACTCGCCTTCGTCACCACCGGCATGGATACGCCGCCAGACGATCTGGACGAACTCACCTTTTCCCAGGATCCCTTTTCCCTGATCGTCGGGCGGGCCAACGAACATCTGCCGAGCGAAGTGTCGTTGAAGGACCTAGCCGATCTGCGCTGGGTGTTGCCCGAAGCACGCGGCGCATTCCGCAGGCAGGTCGATGCCCTGTTCCTCGCCGCCGACGCGCCGGTGCCCAACAGCAGCATCCGCTGCGACTCCCTGCTGACGACGAAGGCTATCGTGCGCAGCAGCAGCCGTGTCACCATCCTGCCCATGCAGGTCGCCGCCGCGGAACTGTCCATCGGCGTACTCCGCGCCATCGCCATTCGTGAGGCTGCTTTCCCCCGCAGCATTGGCATCCGCAAGTTGAAGGGCACCCGCCTGTCCGGTCTGGGACAACGCCTGCTCGACTATTTCATCCATAGGCCCTGACTATGGTATTAGTAAAAATGATTATTTTTCCTACGGACGAATAAGGCGCATGTAAGCCCCGGCAAACAAAATATGCCGGGAGAGGACAAGATGCGGCAGCTGATCCACAACGTGCGCATTTTCAATGGCAGCGGCGCTGCCAGCGCACCGGGCGCCGTCCTGATCGATCAGGATCGCATCGCCGCCATCTTCCCCGCCGACGCTGACCTGCAGTCCATCGCCGCCGACATCCGCATCGATGGCCATGGCAACATGCTCATGCCCGGCCTGATCGATGCGCATTGCCACCTAACCTGGGGCAGCTCGGTCGAACATATCTACCACCAGTTCATCCTGCCGCCCGAAGAGCTCAAGACCGCCGCGTGGCGCAACGCCCGTGTCCTCCTCGATCATGGCTTCACCAGCGTCTATTCCGCAGGCGCGCTGGGCGAAGGCATAGAGCCCGAACTCGCCCGCGCCATCGCAGCAGGCGAGACTCCCGGCCCGCGCCTGATCCCCTCGACCCTGGAACGCAGCCCCGAAGGCGAAGAAGGCGTGGAGACGGGCGACGTCTTCAACGGCCGCGGCCCTGAAGCGATGCGCGCCTTCATGGACCATTGCCGCGACACGGGCGTCAAATCGGTAAAGCTCGTCATTTCCGGCGAAGATGCGCTGAAGCCCGGCTCGGCGCAGGACATCCTCTACACCGACGAGGAAATGCGGGCGGCTGGCGAAGCGGCCAAGGCAAACGGCCTCTGGATCGCCACCCACGCCTACACCCCGCGCGCGATCGACCTTGCGCTCGAAGCAGGCGCGCGCATCCTCTACCATTGCTCCTTCGCCGACGAAGCCGCGATCGATGCGCTCGCCGCGCACAAGGACGAGATTTTCTACGCCCCCGGCCCCGGCGTCTCAGTCGCAGCGCTGGAAGCAACGCCCCCACCCCATATCGACATGAGCGCGATGAAGGCCAGCGCCACGCAGCGCATGCAACTCGAAGCGGACCTCGTCCCCGAACTCAAACGCCGTGGCGTCCGCATCCTGATCGGCGGCGACTATGGCTTTCCCTTCAATCCCCATGGCCGCAACGCCCGCGACCTGCAGCATTTCGTCGATTATTTCGGCTTCACTCCCGCCGAGGCCCTGAGCGCAGCGACCATGCTCGGCGGCCAACTGATGGGCGAGCAGACCGGCCTCATCAAGCAAGGCTATCTCGCCGACCTTCTTCTGGTCGATGGCGACCCCACGCAGGATGTCGCCATCCTTCAGGACCCGGCCCGCCTGCTGATGATCATGCAGGGTGGCCGTCTCCACAAGTCCGTCCAGCCCGTTTCCGCCTGAAAGAACTGACCCCGTAAGATGTTCGACGTAGCGATCATCGGTTGCGGCCCGGTAGGCGCCTTTGCAGCCAATCTCCTCGGCAAGGCCGGCCTGTCCGTCCTTGTCGTGGAGCAGGAGGCGCACCCCTATCCCCTGCCCCGCGCCGTCCATCTCGACCATGAGATGATGCGCCTGTTCCAGTCCGCAGGCGTCATTGATCGCGTAGCGGGTGATATGCGCGAAACGGAGGGCCATCTTCATGTCGGCGCGGATCATGGCGTCATCCGCTACATGGGCACGGTCGGCCGCCCCCGCCCCTTCAGCTGGTCCAACGACTATTTCTTCTACCAGCCCGAACTGGAAGAGCATCTGCGCGAAGCCCTCGCCGCCTATCCCAATGTCACCCTCCTGCTCGGGACGGCGTTCGAAGGGCTGGAGCAGGACGCTCAAGCCGTCACCCTCCACCTGTCCGGCAACCGCACCGAAAGCGCCCGCTATGTCATCGCCTGCGACGGTTCACGCAGCCCCGTCCGCAAGGCGCTCGGCATAGCCCTCGACGATCTGGATTTCGAGGAACCCTGGCTCGTCGTCGATGCCGAAGTCGACGGCCCGGTCCGCTTCCCCGACCTCTGGGGCGTACCGGAAGCCGCCGACCTGCAAAAGCTCTCTGTCATGATGTGCGACCCCAAACGCCCCGCGACCATTGTGCCGGGCCGTGGCAATCACCGCCGCTGGGAGTTCATGCTCCTCCCCGGCGAGGATGACGCCGTCATGATGCAGCCGGGCAATGTCGCCGCCCTCGTCGCCCCCTACCTCACCGGCGTCCCGAACAAGATCGTCCGCGCCGCCACCTACCGCTTCCACGGGCTGATCGCGGAGCAATGGCGTCAGGGCCGCGTCCTCCTCGCCGGGGACGCCGCGCACCAGACACCGCCCTTTTTCGGCCAAGGCATGTGCCACGGCCTGCGCGACATAGCGAATGTCGCCTGGAAGCTCGAATTGGTGCTGGCGGATCGCGCCCCTGAAACCCTGCTCGACAGCTACCAGACCGAGCGCGACCCCCATGTCCGCGCCGTCATCTCCGCCGCCGTCGCCGCAGGCCGTTACATCTGCATGCTCGACCCGGATCAGGCCGCCGCCCGCGACGCCCAGATGCGCGAAGCCGCCACGGGCGCGAAGCACGGCACCGCCGCCGACCTCATCCCCGCCATCGCACAAGGCGTCGTCGCCACCGGCACCCCCGGCGCAGGCGAACGCTTCATCCAGCCGAGCGTGGACGGCCAGCTTCTCGACGACATTACCGGCAGCGGCTGGCGCCTCTTCACCACCGCGCCCATCGACGCCCCCGCCGAAATCGCCCTCGTCCCTGCCAATGGCGCCATCGCCGACTGGCTCACCGTTCACAAGGCGCAAGCCGTCCTCGTTCGCCCAGACCATTATGTCTTTGGCACCGGCACACCCGCCGACCTTATCACCCTACTCGAAGCAAAGCTCCGGCCATGACCCTCACCCTCGCCCAAGCCCGCACTATCCTCGACGCCGCGCTCGCCCACGCCCGCGCGCAGCAGGCGCGGCCGCTCGCCATCATCATCCTCGACGCAGGCGCGCACCCCATCGCCTTCGCGCGAGAGGATGGCGCGAGCCTGTTCCGTTTCGACATAGCCAGGGCAAAAGCCTCAGGCGCATTGGGGTTGGGGGCGGACACACGAATCATTGCGACCCGCGCCGCTTCCAACCCCACCTTCTTTCAGAGCGTGGTGGCCGTCACTGGCGGCCAACTCGCTTTGTCACCCGGCGGCGTCATCATCCGTGACTTGGAAGGGCGGATGATCGGCGCCGTCGGGACCAGCGGCGACACCGGCGACATGGACGAAGCCTGCGCCATCGCTGGCATCGCCGCCGCTGGCCTCACTCACGGAGACGCAAAATGAAACTGCGCAGCATCGAACTGGCGCTGCCCCACGCCGCAGAGGCCGCCGCCTTCCTCACCGACATCTGGGGCATGGCCCCCGCCGAAGTGCGAGGCGGCACCCATTATCTGCGCGGATCGGGCAGCTTCCCCTATCTCGTCGCGCTTGAAGAGTCGGCGGAACCCCATGTCCGCTCCACCACCTTCACCTGCTCGCCCGAACGGCTCGAAGAACTGAAGGCCAGTGTCACGAAGGCGAACCTCCCCGCCAGCCCTGTCACTTCGAACGATCCCGGCAATGGCCACGGCATCATCGTCGAACTGGCCGAGGGCGAGCTGCTCCGCTTCCTCACCGATACGAGCGAAGTCGCGCCGATCGAAGGCAAGGATCTCCCCGTCAAGCTCACTCATGTGGTGTTCAACGCCACCGACGCCGAAGCCACCGGCCACTTGATCGAGGAAGCACTACGCTTCCGCGTCTCCGACCGGACGAAGGGCATGGTCTTCGTCCGCTGCAACGAGTCCCACCACAGCACAGCCTTCGCCCGCGCGGGATTCTCGTCGCTCAACCATATCGCGTTCGAGATGGCCGACATGGACGCGGTGATGCGCGGTATCGGCCGCCTGCGTGACCATGGCATGGTCCCCGCCTGGGGTCCCGGCCGCCACGGCCCTGGCGCGAATGTCTTCGCCTATTTCATCGCCCCCTTTGGTCCCGTCATCGAATTTTCCACCGCCGTCGAGAAGGTCCCCGACGACTACAAAGCCGGAGCCCCCGAAGACTGGACCTGGCCCGAAGGCCGCATCGATCAGTGGGGCATGTCCGACAAGGATCTCACCGGCCTCCGCGCCGCCGAGGAGAAATTCCGCCACCGCCGCGACTGGGCTCCGCAGCCCCTGAACGAGGAACAAGTCTGATGCGCTACGTGAGTTTCCGCCGCCCCGACGGCACCCCCAGCTTCGGCCGCCTGGACGGCGACGCCATCGTCGAACTGACCGGCGCCCCCAGCCTGAAAGCCGCACTCGCCGCGGGCAACCTCGCCTCGCTAACCGAGGGCGCCAGCTACAACCGCAACGACATCGTCCTGCTCCCGGTCATCCCCGACCCGGCCAAGATCCTTTGCGTCGGCCTTAACTATGCCGAACATGTCAAGGAAACCGGCCGCGAGCAAAAGGAGCACCCCGCGATCTTCGTCCGCTATGCCGACAGCCTCGTCGCTGATGGCCAGCCCATGGTGAAGCCATCCGTCACCAGCCGCTACGACTATGAAGGCGAACTGGCCGTCATCATCGGCAAGCCCGCGCACAAGGTCGCCCGCGCCGACGCCATGGCCCATGTCGCCGGTTACGCCTGCTTCAATGACGGCTCCGCCCGCGACTGGCAGCGGCACAATATCCAGTTCACGCCCGGCAAGACCTTCCCCGGCACCGGCGGCTTCGGCCCCGCGCTGGTGACGCCGGACGAGGCGGGCGACCTTGCCGCCCAGCGCGTCCAGACCCGCCTCAACGGCGAACTCGTCCAGGATCAGCCGATCAGCGACATGATCTGGGATATCGCCACCGTCATCGAATATATCTCCGCCTTCACGCCCCTTGCCCCCGGCGACGTCATCGCCACCGGCACCCCCGGCGGCGTCGGCGATAAACGCACCCCGCCGCTCTACATGAAGGCCGGCGACAAGGTCGAAATCAGCATCGGCGTCATCGGCACGCTCACCAACCGCATCATCGACGAACAGTAATCAACAAGGGGAGAAGATCAACGTCATGAGAAAGTTCACCACGCACATAGCCTTGGGCAGCGCCAGCCTGCTCGCCATCGCGACGCCTGCATGGGCGCAGGAAACAACCGCGCCGCAAGCGGCCGAGCCCGTCGCCTCGACGGACATCATCGTCACCGCCACCCGGCGCGCCGAACGCCTGCAGGACGTCCCACTCGCCGTGTCGGCTCTTAGCGGTGACCAGCTTGCCGCGACCGGCTTCAAGGACCTCACCAACATCGCCTACACCTTTTCGGGCGTGCAGTTCGGCACCACCCCCAACGACGCTGGCTTCCGCGTTCGCGGCGTCGGCACGCTCGGCGGCTTCACCAGCGCGTCCGAAGCCCCGGTCGGCCTGGTGGTCGATAATGTCGTCATCGGCTTCGGTAGCCCGGTCAACAGCCTTGGCGATCTGGAACGGATCGAAGTGCTGAAGGGACCGCAGGGCACCCAGTTTGGCAAGAACGCCTCTTCGGGCGTCATCAACATCACGACCAAAAAGCCCGAACTCGGCGAATTCAGCGGCAATGTTTTCGCCTCCTATGGCTCGTTCGACGAGCGCGACATTCATGGCGCGGTCAACATTCCGATCGGCAGCAAAGCCGCGTTCAACATCTACGCCTTCGACCGCGCCTATGACGGCTTCATCAAAAATGTCGTCCGCGATGAAACATGGGGCGGCCAGCATTATTATGGCACACGCGCCAAGCTGCTGGTCGAGCCCACCGATGGTCTCTCGGTCACCCTGATCGGCGACTATTCGCGCCAGAAGCAGAAGGGACCCGGCCAGACCTGGACCCTCAACAAGCTCTCAGCCGCTCAGACCGCTCCGGGCGGCATCGCTGGCGTGCCCTTCGTCAATCTCGCGGCGCTGGGCGTCACGCCCGGCCTGCACAATGAAGAGTCCATCGAAGACGGCGCGGGCTTCTACGACGTCGAAAATTACGGTGCCTCGCTTCAGGTGGACCTTGAACTGGGTGATCATACCCTGACCTCTGTATCGGCTTGGCGCGAATTCAATGAAGCGCCCTTCACCTATGCGATCGATGGCCTGCCTTATGAGAAGTTCTTCGCCAAGTCGAAGGGCGAAACCAAGCGCTTCTTTTCGCAGGAACTGCGCCTGACTTCACCGCAGGGCCAACCGCTCGAATATATTGCGGGCCTGTTCTTCTCCCGGCAAAAGACCGGCCTTGGCGGCGGCCAGAGCGCGATCTTGCGTCCGGCGCTGCCCTATTCGACCTTCCCGACCGTCTCGATCACCGCAGGCTATAACGTCACGCGCACCACATCGGACAGCGCCGCGTTGTTCTTCGACGGCAAATATCATATCACTGACACGCTCAGCCTGATCGGCGGTGCGCGCCTCACGCGGGACAAGGTGAAGGCGCTGAACTACTCCTATGCCGATCCGGAACTAGAGCCGTTCGTTCCGCCTTCGCCCGCCAATAATTTCACACCGTCGGGCACAGCGCCTTACGACATTCGCGCGCCGCAGACCGGCCGGGCAAAGAAGACCGACATTTCGGGCCGCGCGGGCCTGGAATATAAGCCCAACCGCGACCTCCTCTTCTACGCCACCTACGCACGCGGTTATCTGGGGCCGACGGTGACCTTCTCCGGCCTCACCGGAACCCGCAGCACAGTCGCGCCCCAGACGGTGGACGACATCACGGCGGGCGCGAAGATGCAGTTCCTCGACCGCACACTGACCGTCAACCTCAACGCCTTCTGGGACAAATATAAGGATCTTCAGACGTCAGTCTTCGATGGTCAGGAATTCCTCACCGAAAATGCCGGTGGCGCGGAAGTGAAGGGGTTTGAAGTCGAGCTGGTCGCCCGTCCTTCCAAGACCTTCTCGGTCAACGCGTCCCTCACCTATTCGGACGCGAAGTTCACCGATTATGTGACGGCCTGCCCGACCGTGTTCGTCGTTTCGGGCACCGCAGCGACGGTCTGCAACGCCTCGGCAACGCCGGGTCAGTTGTTTGACGCCAGCGGGGAAGTCCTGCCCGGCTCACCCAAATATAGTGTCGTGCTGGGCGCGAACTGGGAATATCCGGTCACCGACCGCTTGACCTTCGACGCATCCGGCAACCTGTCCTTCCGGTCCAAGACGCAAAATGCGGTGGGTGACAAGAATACAATTCAGCCCGCCTATGAAGTGGTGAACCTCAACCTTGGCATAGGCGATGCGGACGGCGCATGGCGCGTGGGCGGTTTCGTGCGCAACCTGTTCGACGTCGATTTCAACTCGGCAATCCTTGGCCTCCCCTTCTCGGACGGCGGCTACGTGAACTGGCGCACTCGTGAAGCCGAGCGCACCTTCGGCGTGTCGTTCGAAGCGCGTTTCTGATCAAAAGCTGGCGGGCGGTCCAAATGAGATCGCCCGCCTCTGTTGCCAGCTAAGGACGAAACGGATGAGGCACGATACCGCCGCCATGGGCCAAGCCCTCGGCCCTGACATTCTAGCCCGCTGCACCGCGTTATTCGATGCGGAACAGAGCACCCTCGCCGCTCGCATCCCCGCCACCGCGACGGACATCCCCTATGGCCCCCACGAGCGCCACCGCCTCGACCTCTACCGCCCGCAATCCACATCCTCCGCTCCCATCCTCATCTTCCTCCACGGCGGCGGCTTTCTGAAGGGCGACAAGGGTGGCGATCAAAGTTGGCCCAACGCCAATGTCGGCCGCATGGCGGCGCAGGCGGGTTTCATGGGCATCGTCCCCAACTACCGCCTCGCGCCCGACCACCCGTGGCCCGCCGGTCCCGAAGACGTTGCCTCCATCATCGCCTGGACGAAGAGCAACGCCGCCCAGCATGGCGGCGACCCCAGCCGCATCGTCCTCATGGGCACCTCGGCAGGCGCGGTCCATGTCGCGGGATATTTCCAGCGCCACGGCACAGCCGATATCCGCGCCGCCATCCTGCTCTCCGGCCTCTATGGCTACACCCCGCTCGATGAACGCGACACGCTCTATTATGGCGACCCAGCATTCTACCCCGACCGCATGCCGCTCGAAGCCGTGGCCTCGACCACCCTCCCGCTCTTCATCGCCTGCGCCCAGCATGACCCCGCCCGCTTCCAACAGGAATTTCTCGGGCTGATGCAGGACCGGCTCAACCGCCACGGCGCCATGCCGCGAGCGATGATCGTCAGCGGCCACAATCATTACAGCCTGCCCATGCACCTCGGCACCAGCGACCGCCGCCTCGCCGACGAAATCTGCGCCTTCATCAAAGACACAACAAACTAACCCGAAAAAGGGAGAGAGACATGATCGACCGCCGGACCCTAATCGCCACCGGCGCGGCTCTCGCCGCCAGTCCCGCGCTCGCAGCCGCAGACCGGCTGAGCGGCCGCCGTTTCCCGCAGGGCTTCCTCTGGGGCGCCTCCACCGCCGGGCATCAGGTGGAGGGCAATAATGTCGCCAGCGACCAGTGGTTGCTCGAAAATATCAAGCCCACCATCTATTCCACGCCCTCGGGCGACGCCGCCAACAGCTTCGCCCTGTGGCCCCAAGACATGGACCTCGCCAAGGGCATGGGCCTCAACAGCTATCGCTTCTCCCTCGAATGGGCGCGGATAGAGCCCGAACCCGGCCTCTTCTCCATCGCCATGCTCGATCATTACAAGCGCATGATCGAAGGCGCACGGGAACGCGGCCTGAACCCGGTCGTCACCTTCAACCATTTCACCGCGCCGCGCTGGTTCAGCGCCATGGCCGGCTGGACCAACAGCGAAGGCATCCAGCTCTTCGCCCGCTTCTGCGACCGCGCCGCCCGGCATCTGGCAGGCGGCATCAGCCACGCCATCACCTTCAACGAACCGAACATCCTCCTCGTCCTGCGCGCCGTGGTCCTGCCGCCTCAAGTCATGGAGGCGCAAAAGGCGATGCTCGCCGAAGCAGCCCGCCGCATGGGCACGCCCAAATTCACCGCGCTCAACGCCGCCAACATGGACGATCTCGACGCCATGCAGGCAAACCTCGTCCCCGCACACAAGGTTGCAAAGGCTGCGATCAAGGCCGTGCGCGGCGACCTACCCGTCGGCCTCTCCCTCTCCATGTTCGATGACCAGGCCATCGGCCGCAACAGCCTCCGCGATGCCAAGCGGCGGGAGCTCTACGGCGCATGGCTGGAAACCGCGCGGGCCGACGACTTCCTCGGCGTCCAGAATTACGAACGCAATATGTGGAGCGACAAGGGCAAGCTTCCCCCGCCCAAGGGCTCGCAACTCAACTATTCCGGTGCGGAAGTCTATGCCCCCTCCCTCGCCGGGGCCGTCCGCTACGCCCATGAAGCGACCGGCGTCCCCATCTTCGTCACCGAACATGGCGTGGGCACCGATGACGACAGCATCCGCGCCCGCTTCATCCCCGCCGCCCTCGCGGAGCTGCAAAAGACCATCGCGTCGGGCGTGCCCGTCATCGGCTACAGCCATTGGTCGCTCATCGACAACTTCGAATGGATCTTCGGCTATCGCCCGAAATTCGGCCTCCACAGCTTCGATCCCACCACCTTTGCCCGCATTCCCAAACCCAGCGCGAGCGTCTACGGTGCAATCGCACGCTCCAATACGATTTGATGCACAGAACAGATAGAGAGGAGACCCGTTCGATGAAGCGCCCAGCCCTGACCACCCTCGTCCTGACCACGCTCACCTTGGCGATCGCCGCCCCCGCAGCCGCGCAAATGCAGCTCACGCCGATCGCCAAGCCAAAGCTCGCCGAAATCCCGCTCTATCCCTCCGCCAAGGATGCCGACAACGAACAATGGGAGCATTACAGCGTCCGTTATGGTCAGCTGCACATGGAAAATGACATTGTCCGCAATGTCACGCGCCCGACGATAACGCCCTATCTCCCCAACCCTGCAAAGGCCACTGGCGCAGGCGTCGTGGTCGCGCCCGGCGGCGCTTTCCTTCAACTTTCCATGGTCAGCGAAGGCGAGGAAATCGCCCGCTGGCTCGCTGCCCAGGGCATCGCCGCGTTCGTCCTCAAATACCGCCTGAACGAATCCCCCCGCGACGCGAAGGCCTACGGCACATTCATGGGCCAGCGCATGGCGCAGGCAACCAAGCCCGGCGCGGTGGACCAGATCAAGGAACCCCGCGCGACGCAGGACGCGCTGACCGCCCTCGCGATGATCCGCAGCCGCGCCAAGGAGTTCCGCGTCGATCCCGCCCGCGTCGGTATGATCGGCTTTTCCGCCGGAGCCATGACCGCGCTCAGCGCCGCGCTGGAGGGCCAGGGCGACGCCCGCCCCGCCTTCATCGGCTATATCTACGGCCCCATGACCGCCGTCACGGTCCCTACCGACGCCCCACCGATGTTCGCCGCCATCGCCATGGACGACGGGCTGTTCAAGAAGCAGGGCTTCGCCATCGCCGACGCCTGGCGCAATGCCCGCCGTCCCGTCGAACTGCACGCCTATGAACGCGGCGACCACGGTTTCGGCGCTGGCCGCCCCGGCACCACCTCGACCGGCGTTCTACCGCAATTCGCCGACTGGCTGCGGATGCACGGCTGGCTGGCCGCCGCCCCCGCTACCGCCCGTTGATCCAAAGGATACCGGCATGAAGACCCGCGCCCTTCGCCTTGCGCTGCTGCTCGCCTGCACCGCCTTCGCCAGTCCGCTGCTGGCGGATGATCTCGCGGACGGCTTCCATAACCCACCGCAAAGCGCCCGGCCGCGCGTCTGGTGGCACTGGATGAACGGCAACATCACAAAGGAAGGGATCGACAAGGATCTCGACTGGATGGCCCGCATGGGCATTGGCGGCGTCCAGAATTTCGACGCCAGCCTGGAAACGCCGCAGATCGTGCCCAAGCGGCTTGTTTACATGACGCCGGACTGGAAAGACGCCTTCGCCCACGCCGTCCGCACCGCTGATGCCAAGGGCTTGGAATTCGCCATCGCCTCCTCCCCCGGCTGGAGCGAGACGGGCGGTCCCTGGGTCAAGCCCGAAGACGCGATGAAAAAGCTCGTCTGGGCGGAAACCACCGTGCGGGGCGGCCGCCGCGTGACGGGCACACTGCCCCAACCACCCGCCACGGTCGGCCCCTTCCAGAGCGCGTCCCTCCCTCCCGCCTTCGAAGGCATGGGTGGCTCGAAAACGCTCGCCCCACTCTATCGCGACGTCCGCCTGCTCGCTTATCCGGTAAAGCCCGCCAGCCTGCCCCGCCCGCAAATGCGTCAAGGCGACGGCACCGCCATCGATCCCGCCGCGCTCGACGATGCCGATCTCAATACCACCGCCCAAATCACCACCGGCACCCCCGATCAGCCCGGCACGCTGATCCTCGATTATGGCAAGCCCGTCACGGTCCGCTCCGCCAGCCTCTTCGTCCCCAATGCCAAGCCCCCCTTCCGCGACCCCGCCTACCGTCCGGTGCTGGAGGCGCAGCAAGGCAGCGACTGGCGCCAGGTCGGCGATTTCCCTCTCTCCGAAGCCGCTACCACGATAGCCTTCCCCGCCGTCACCGCCAGCCGCTTCCGCATCGTCCTGCGGCGCAACGACGCGCCCCGCGCGCCCGGCCTTGGCGACGGCGTACCGGGAGCCGTCACCATCGACTTCTTCGCTGAGCCGTCCAAACCAAAGCTGGCCATCGGCGCGCTCCAGCTATCCGCCGAACCACGCCTCGACCGCTTCGAGGCCAAGGCGGGCTTCACCATCCTGCGCGACTACGCCGCCCTCCCCGCCGGATCATCCTCCACCGCTGGCGCCGTAGACCCATCGAAGGTCATCGACATCAGCAGCCATCTACGCCCCGACGGCACGCTCGACTGGACCCCGCCTTCGGGCAGCAACTGGCGCATCCTCCGCCTCGGCTATTCGCTGCTCGGCAAGACCAACCATCCCGCCACCGCCGAAGCGACCGGCCTTGAAGTCGACAAATATGATCCCGCCGCCGTGCGCCGCTACATGGAAACCTATCTCTCCATGTATCGCGACGCAGTCGGCCCCGAATGGATCGGCGCTAAGGGCATCCGCGCGCTCCTGACCGACAGCATAGAGGTTGGCCCCTCCAACTGGACGCCGCGCATGGTCGAGGAATTCACCGCCCGGCGCGGCTATGATCCCCTGCCCTATCTGCCCGTCCTCACCGGCGCGATCGTCGGCTCGCCCGCGCGTAGCGACGCCTTCCTCCACGACTATCGCCAGACGCTGGCCGATCTTCTCGCCGACGCCCATTATGGCACCATCGCCAAGGTCGCGCATGAAAATGGCCTCATCCTCTATGGCGAAGCGCTTGAGGACGTGCGCCCGGTCTTGGGCGACGACCTCGCCATGCGCAGCCATGCCGATGTGCCGATGGCCGCGCTCTGGACCTGGAACCGCGATGCAAAGCCCCGTCCGACCTTGCTCGGCGACATGAAGGGCGCGGCATCGGTCGCCCATATCTACGGCCAGAACATCGTCGCCGCCGAATCCATGACCTCAGCCTCATCTCCGTGGGCCTTCGCGCCTTCGGACCTGAAGCGTATCGTTGATCTGGAATTCGCGTCCGGCATCAACCGGCCGATCGTCCACACCTCCGTCCATCAGCCGGTCGATGACAAGGTGCCGGGCCTCAGCCTCATGATCTTCGGCCAATATTTCAACCGGCATGAAAGCTGGGCGGAAATGGCGCGCCCCTGGGTCGATTACATCGCCCGCACCAGCTACCTGCTTCAGCAGGGCCGCGACCATGCCGACATCGCCTGGTTCCATGGAGAGGACGCGCCGATCACCGCCCTGTTCGCGACCGCAGAACCGGCGGGATTGCCCAAGGGCTATGGCTATGACTTCGTCAACGCCGACATCCTCGCCAAAGTCCTGAAGGTCGAGGATGGCCAGCTGGTCGCCCCCGGCGGCGCCCGCTACCGCGCCCTTTATCTCGGCGGATCGAGCCGCGTCATGACCCTGCCCACCCTACGCCGCATCGCCGCGCTCGCCGACGCAGGCGTCCCCATCATCGGCGAAGCGCCCCAGCGCGATCCCGCGATGAAGGATGATCCCGCCGAATTTGCCGCACTGGTCGACCGCCTGTGGAAAGGCACCACCACCGCCAAGCCGCGCATCATCCCCGCTCAAGACCCGGACGCCGCCCTCGCCCGCATTGGCATCGCCTCTGACTTCCGCGTCACCGGCGGCGCGCCCGACAGCGAGTATCGCTTCGTCCACCGCACACTGCCGGACGGCGAACTCTATTTCGTCAACAACCGCCAGAACGGCGCGGAAAGGATCGAAGCCCGCTTCCGCGTGACCGGCCGCCAGGCCGAAATCTGGCGCGCGATCGACGGCACGGCAGCACCTGTCTCCTACCGCACCGAAGGCCAGGAAACCGTCATCCCGCTGGACGTCGGCGCAGAGGATGCCTTCTTCATCCTCTTCCGCAAGCCCGCCAGCGCCCCCGCCGCAACAATCGCCGCGCCCAACCCGCGCCAGATCGCAACCCTCGACCAGCCATGGCAGATCAGCTTCCAGCCCGGCCGGGGTGCGCCCGCCACCCTGTCGATGCCCCAACTCACACCACTCAACGAAGCGAGGCAAGAAGGCGTCCGCTACTTCTCCGGCATCGCCGCCTACACAAGCCGCTTCACTCTGCCCAAATCCGCAAAACGCGGCCAGCCACTCTGGCTCGATCTTGGGAAGGTAGGCGACCTCGCCGAAGTCCGCGTCAACGGCCAGCTTGCCGGGACCAGCTGGTTCGCACCCTATCGCCTCGACATCGGCCGCTTCGTCAAATCCGGCAGCAACCAGCTGGAGGTGAAAGTCGCCAATCTCTGGGTCAACCGCCTCATCGGTGACAAGCAACCCGGCGCCAAACCCATAACCTTCACCGCCGCTCCCACCTATAAACCGAACGCGCCCCTACGTCCCAGCGGCCTGATCGGCCCGGTGACGCTGTGGACCCAGTGAAAGCCCCTGCTCATCGCGTGGACCGTAGGGGATTTCTAGGGTCGGTCGCCGCCGTATTGGCGGCGCTCCCCTGTTCGCTGCGGGCTGCTCCATCGCACCGGCCTTCCCTGGCGCGAGTCATCATCGACAATGACTTTGCCGGAGATTCCGATGGCTTGTTTCAGCTCGCCCATCATCTTCTTTCCCCCTCCGTGAATATCCCGATCATCGTCAGCTCCCACCTGCCCCCGGCCTTCGGCGGCGCGTCGTCTGCAGCGGACGGCCTGGCGAAAGCAAAACAGCTACTCGCTGTCCTGAAAGCGCCCAGGACGCCACATCTGCTGACCGGATCGGAAAGTTCGATCGCCTCGCGTGACGCCTGGAAGTCCAGTCCCGCCACCGCCGCGATCGTTCGGGAAGCCATGCGCGAGGACACAAATGAACCCCTCGTATACGCCGCGGGCGCGGGGCTGACCGAACTCGCCCTCGCTTGGCTTGCAGAGCCACGCATCGGCCGCCGGCTGAAGCTTGTCTGGATCGGCGGACGCGAACATAGCGGTATCGCCTACCCGCCTCCTGGCCCGGACGAGCCCGAATTCAATTTCTCGATCGATTCCCTGGCAGCGCAACTGATCTTCAACGAATCCGACATTGAAATCTGGCAAGTCCCTCGCGACGCCTATCGGCAGCTGCTGTTCAGTTCGGCGGAAATGCAGGATCTCGCCGCCTCAGGGCCGCTTGGCCGCTTTCTGAAGCTGCAAGTGGACGAAATGGACTCTAAACTC
The DNA here is from genome assembly GCF_055397305.1 of Sphingobium sp. TomMM7A. Taxonomy (NCBI): domain Bacteria; kingdom Pseudomonadati; phylum Pseudomonadota; class Alphaproteobacteria; order Sphingomonadales; family Sphingobiaceae; genus Sphingobium; species Sphingobium sp. TomMM7A. The sequence continues at coordinate 1,318,452 of NZ_AP027311.1, forward strand.
GCGGCGATCCCTGCATTTTCCAGCATGCCCTCGTCAGAAGTTATTGGGCTCGGCGACAGTGCGCTGGTGACGCTCACAGCGCTGTTGCCGCCCATCCAGCCCGATCCATCGTCGAGCCGGTACATTCTCCAGCCAACCCCTCGCCTGTCTTCAGACGGGACCTACATCGATAGGCCGAACAGCCGACCAATGCGCGTGTACACCTCGATCGATGCAAGCCTTACCATTCGCGACATGGTCCACAAGGTCATGCGGCTACAGGTTCACCGGGAGCATTGATGGGGGCGAGCCGCTTTGATGCTGTGCCAGAGCAGTCGAAAGTGAGACAAGGGGCGCGTGAAGGCCCCTTGCGCCTCGATTATAGCGGCTGCGCCTCTCCGACCGCATCGACGTCAGCGCAAAGCCATGTTCATGATTGGCGTAGATCAGCTCATGCTCGGATGGCGGCACATCGGCCAATATGCCCAGCCATCCGAACGGATAGATTTTCTCCTAAGTGGTCGCGAGCACTTGGTCGATAACGCGCCCAAGGACAAGTTCCTGGAAGTCGCCCGCAGCATCCAACCCTTGGGCTGGCATGTCATCGTCTATTTCGAAGCCGACATATTGGGTAAGCGTGGGCTGGAGGCCGCGGATCAGGCGGCTTCGGCGATGGGTTGCTGATCTGGACGCCAGTTCCACGACATGAATTCATCCCAGCGGGCAGCAGGCCATTCGCCCGCAATCTTGGCGATAACGTCGGCGATATGTGATTTGCGTGATCCGCGCGCCTTGGAAAGGCAAAGTCATCGAGAGAACCGCAGCGAAGTTCGAGCCACTTGAGCAGACTGGCGCGAACATCGTCCATCAGTTCAAACTGAACTGGGCGGCCGGTCTTTTGCTGAACAACGGTGGTCCTGGTCCGGATTTTGCGATCACAAACAATGTCACTGATCCGGATTTTCACCAGGTCGCAGCCGCGCAGCTTGCTATCGATAGCCAGATCGAAAAGCGCTCGGTCTCGAAGTCGTCGGTGTCGATCAAGGAAGAAACGGACTGCCCAAATCTGGCGGGGCTTGAGGGCTCGCTTGGCGCCAACTTTTCGTCCCGCGTTTCATGACACTCGCTCGCGAGCGGCGGGATCAAATTCTGATAATCCAATGACACTTCTCCTGTGGCCACGATGGCCACAGGCAAAACGCGTCAACGCGAGACCGACCCTTTGCGGTCATTCAGCCACTAACTTCCCGACCTTCGGGGCGGTCGGTCTGCTTTTTTTGATCCTGTAGGCTCAGCCAATGACGGTCTGATAAGGAAACTGAGCAGTCAGCGGACCTTCTGCCTTGCCAGGACCACTGCTGAGTTGACGTTTTTCATCAGCGACGGCTGCATCCATGATCCTGATCGGCCATACACGCACCCATGCCACGTTTTAATGCGCGCTGACCGCGGCCCATTCGGCAATGTTTGTTTCCTGACCGATCAGCGCCAAGCCATGAGCGATCGACGTCAGTTCATCGCCACCCGCGATGCGGTCGGCCGCGAAACGCTCTTCAAAAAGGCGCCGGACGGCAGGGATCAGAGAGGAGCCTCCGGTAAGAAAGACCTGATCTATCGCCTGGGGCCCGATCCCCGCTTCGGCAAGCGCCGCGTCTACTGTCGCGCCGATGCGGTCGAGGTCCGGTGCGATCCACTGTGCAAAATCCGCACGGCTGACATCTGCCTCCACACGCACGCCAGCACGATCGAAATGAAAATGCGCATGCTCTTCGCTGGAGAGCGTGCGCTTCAATCGGGCGACCGCGTCATACAGTGGGTAACCCAGCTCATTTTCCACGACAGCGATCATACGGCCTATCGCTGCGGGATCGGCCGCGGCCCGCTTCAGCTTCTGCAATTCGGCCAGTGTGCGGCGATTATGCATCAGCGCAAGGCGAGCCCAGTCGCCAAAATCGGCGAAATGGCCCGCAGGGATCTCCAGCGACTTGCCCATCGATGCATAGGTACCGCCTTTGCCCAGCATGGGCAGCACCAGCTTGTCCATGATACGATAGTCGAAGCGATCACCCGCTATACCAATGCCCGCGGAGCCAAGCGGTATACAGCGTTTCGCCGCACCCGGCGCCTCGATCCGCACCACGGAAAAGTCGCTCGTGCCGCCTCCGAAGTCGGCGACCAGCAAGGTGGCGGGTTTGGTCAGCCGCGCGGCGAAGCTGAAGGCAGCGCCCAGCGGTTCGTAGACATAATGCACTTCGCGCTCCAAAGCGGCGAACATGAGGTCGTAGCGCTGGCGAGCCAGCATATCGTCTGGCCGTTGCCCTGCATAACGGACCGGGCGGCCAACGACGACCCGCGGTGGCAACAGTTTGAGCTCATCGGCCGCATGTGCCCGCAGCCGCTCCAGAAAAATATGGCCGAGTTCCTCGAAGCGCAATCGCTTTTCGAAGATGGTTGCGTGTTCGAACGCCTTGCTGGCAGCGACGGATTTGAAGGATTGCAGAAAGCGGCTGCCCGGAGGAAAATCCAGAAACTCGGAGATGGCCCATGGCCCAGCTTCCCGCGCGATGCCGCCCGGCACGCCGCTATCCTCCCAGAAGCAAAGCGCGGAGCGGAAGATGGGACCGGCATTACCAGAGGCTGGATAATTCACCAACATCGCCTCGCCATCCGCGCAGCCTAGCGCGACAACCGAATTGGTGGTTCCAAAGTCGATGCCAATCGAACGAGGAGACGAAATCATGTTATCGCCAATGCAATTGGGGAAAGGGCAACACCGGCCCGACCGGTGGGGCGGGGCCTATCGCAGGCACAAGCGCCCGACGCAACCTTTACGATATCGCGGACATTAGAGCGGGCGGGCCACCGCACGGCGCTGTATAGCGAGCAAGCGAACCAGCGTTTCATCCAGTGCGGAGAGGAACCGCGACCGGTCAACTTTGCTAAAAGCGGCGGGCCCACCAACATGATCGCTGCCAGCTCTCAAATCAGCCATGATCGCGCGAACCGCTATGGCATTGCCGATGGACGCGTTCGTAAACGGCTTGCCGGTGGGAGAAATTACCGCCCCACCCATTTTCAGGCAGCGGTCAGCCAGCAGAATATCAGCCGTGATGACTACCGTTCCGGCCGTCACCCGCTCGGCGATCCAGTCGTCCGCCGCGTCGAACCCGTCGCTGACCACTGTGCGGCTGATCAGGGGATGACGGGGTATCCGCAAGGGACTGTTGCTCACGACCGTGACAGGCACGGCATGGCGAAGGGCAACCTTGTAGATTTCATCCTTTACCGGGCAGGCGTCGGCATCAATTAGAATTTGGATCATCGAACACCACACTCATGCTGCATGGCGCATCATCTTCCACCACGCTCGGCCCGGGCGAGGCGCCGTCCGGTGGTGATCGTCTGAATGATGAACAGCAGGATCAGGATCAGGCCAGCTGCTCCCACAAAAACATCAAAGCCGGACAGCGCTCCAAAGATACCGGGACCTGACCCGAGCACCATCATCATCACCGTCAGTGCGATCAGCATCAGTCGCAATTCTGTGGGTCCAGCGGCGAGATAGGACAGCTTGAACTCCCCCAGAACACGGGCGGAAAGATAGGCATGGATCGACAGCAACAGATAACCGGCCAGGGCCACCAGCGCGACGTTCATGGTTACGAAGGGACTAAGGCCAATGCCTGCAAGGATCAGCAGTGTTGCCAACCCATCGCAGCTATGGTCGACGAAGTAACCGTAGGAGGGACGCTCAATATGGCGATAGCGCGCAATGCTGCCATCCATCGAATCCCCGAACCATTGGACTACATAGCCGACGATGGCGAGTAGCAGCCAAGAAGCTGCCAGACCACTGGCGACATAACCCACGAAGATCATGAAGGCACCAACCATACCCAGCAAAGTCAGCCGATCAGGCGTGACCCACTGCGGCATCTGGCTGCACAGCCAATTCAGCAATCGGCGTTCCCTGGCGGCTAACCAATTTCCCTGTATTCTCGATAGGGAAGGCGCGGTCTGTAATGGGATTGTCATACGGCCTTATGAGGCCGTACGCTTCTATGAGCAACGTGCGAATGTTTCCGACCTGAAGGCAGCGGCATGAGCGGCAAATCTCGGCAGAGCACGCCGCTTTGTAGCCGCTCAGCAGCTAATTTCTGGCACCCAGCTGCGGACGGTCGGGTTTTCCTGCTCGACCGCCGACGATCAGCGCTTGGCAGACGCGATCGAGAAGCTGCCCGGTAGTTCAGCTCAATTTCCGTTCACAATCTTGTCGCGCTGGTCAGCGGAGAGCGCGTCCGCATTGATGTCGGACTCGTCGATCGCTTCTTCCTTGGCTTCGCCTTGTTCCCGCGTGGCGTCAGCCTTGGCCTGCATCATGTCCTCGGCCGTTCCGCTCATATTGTCGGCCATGGCGTCCATCCTGTCCGCCCTGTTTTCCATCGCCTCCTGCGCCTGTTCGCCCAACTTGTCGTCTCCTTTGCCGCCACAGGCTGCCAAAGCTAGGCTGAGGCTCGCGGCGCAGGCGAAGATAATTGTGCGACGCATGTCGTCTCTCTCATTTTCCATCCAGGCCATAACCCCTCAACCCAATGTCGGATCCCAGAGGCAGATCGGGAGGCGTGAACAATCCTTACAAATTCGGCGTAACGACCTTGAGACGGCGATATCTCGCCTCCACGAAGCTGAAGATGCCGAACAGCGCCAGGCCGGTCGCAACTATCAGCAAGAGTGATGGCCCATGATCCTGCTCACGCAGTTCCCGGAGCGCCGCGCCAAGACCGCCTGCCTCTTGTGGATCGCGGTTGAGCAGTACGTTAATCAGGAACCATGCGATCATGGCGAAGACCAGCGCCCGCGCGGCATAACCTGCTTGTCCGATCCAACGAACCTGACGGGGGGCGGGCACATCGCCGTCCAGTTCGTCGAAATTCGCCTGATACGCCTTGACGCCCTGAGCCACCGCGACGGCAAGGAGGGAAAGTGCCACGAAGGCCACCAGCAGCGGACCTGCGGGCTGCTCCAACAGCCAGCCGGACCAGCTTTGAGCGGCTTCGTCGCCCGGGCTGCCCAAGGATGCGGGGGCTTTTCGCAACGCCAGGCGTGCTGCTGTCACCGCAAGACCAGCGTGGACAGTGCCGCTCAAGGCATAGCCAAGTCTTTCGAACTTCCCCTTGAAATCGCGCGATCGCATTTCGGGATCGAGAATGGCCTCGGTCAGACGCCAGAAGGCATAGCCAGCAAAGCCAAGAGCGCAAAGAGCGAGGAGCAAGCGGCCAAACGGCGCATCGGCGAGCGTGCCCAGGACGCCCTGATTGTCACTTGGCTGCCCCCCATCGAATGCGACGTCGATGGCGAATACGCCAATCAGAAGATAAACGAGGCCGCGCGCCGCAAAACCCAGCCGGGCAAACAAGGTGAACCAACTCCCGGAACCGTCGTACTTTGTTCTCATCGCGCCTCCTGGTCATGGAACGCCGGGGAGCCGACGAAGTTGCCGAGGCTGATTGCGACACCGTCGGCGCACGGCAGCAGGTCGGCCAGGCAATGTATGCCGATCATCCAAAGGCGCCAGTAAGATCGTTCCTGCTGCGATGAAACCAGAGCAGCGTGGCAACGTTACGCTGACACAACAAGGAGAGAGGCTGATGAAATGGTGCGTCTTTCTGGCGATCGCAGCGAGCGCCACATCCGCCGGGCAGGCGCAGTTGCCTGCTGCAAACCCGGTGCTCGCCCCTGAGGAAACCTTGCTGGTGGTGAGCGGAGAAGGACAGAGCCGCCGAGTGCCTGATGTGGCCGTCTTCTCAGCTGGCGTTGTTACCCAGGGCAAGACGGGCGGCGACGCGCTCAGTGTCAACGCAATGCGGATGGACCAGGTGGTCAAAGCCCTGAAACGTGTCGGCATTGCGGATCGCGACATCCAGACATCGGCGCTTTCCCTACAGCCGCAATATTCCAATCCGGAACAGGAGGCCCAGATTCGGGCAAGGATTACGCGTGAGCCCTATGTCGCGCCGACGCAGCCACAGGCGCCCCGGATCATCGGCTATGAAGCGCGCAACAATGTGCAGGTGCGCGTCCGCAAGCTGGGTGAAATGGGGCGGATCATCGACACTCTGGTCCAGGCTGGCGCCAATCAGGTAGACGGCCCGTCCTTCACGCTGGACGAGCCCAAGGCCGCGCTCGACGAAGCGCGGACGGCGGCGGTGCGCGAGGCCCGGTCTCGCGCCGAGCTTTACGCGCGGGCGGCGGGGTTGCGCATTTCCCGCATCCTGTCGATCAGCGAGGGCGGAGGCTATTATCCCCAGCCGATCATTGTCACCGGCCGCATGGCAGGAGCGCCGCCCGCGCCGCCGCCGCCGCCAAGTCCAGTGGCACCGGGCGAGTTGATGCTCGGCGCAACCGTCTCCATCCAGTTCGCGCTTCGACCCTAGGCGTGAAGCTGACGGCCTGGCCCGCGATGATCGCCGGGTCGCTCCTGCTTGCAGCGCTGCGAACCGGCAGATGATCGCGACGATCGTGGATGCTCTCGCCCAGGCGGGCATCGTGGAGAAGGACATTCAAACCCGATCTCTGAACGTGCAGCGAATTGATTGGGGCGATCGCAAGGGTCAGTATCAGGCGAGTAACGTCATCAATGTCACGGTTCGGGATGTGGATCGCGCCTCCACTGCCATCACGGCGGCTACGGCTGCTGGAGCCAACATCCCGAGCGGTCCCGACCTGCGCCCCGCGGACCCGGAAAAGGCAGCCAACTCAGCCTACACAGCGGCGTAAGAGGCAGCCCATGCGCGGGCGCAGGCCTACGCCGATGCAGCGGGCATGACGATCGCCCGCGTTCTCACCATTCGCGATGCCGGCGGGACGCAAGGCAATCGTTACTTGCCCGGCGCCGTACCCGTCGCGCCGCCACCTGTCACTGTTGAGCAATCCGCAGCTAACGCCTCAACGGTTCCGCTCATGCCGGGGTAGACAGCGAGCACCGTTTCAGTTCAGGTCGATTTCGCGCTGGTGCCAAAAGCCGCCCTCCAACGAGCCGCGTCTCGTAAAAACGATTAGTCGGGTGGCAACGCTTTACGGCCGTTCGGAAGCCAAATTTTACATCCCGGATGCAGACGGTCAGCTATCCCGTTTAGGTAGCAGGAGGCTTCCGATGTTGAACGCCCACCGTGATAAAATCTCGGCCTCCCTCACAGGAAAGTCGCCCCTCATTCCGCGATGATAAGTTAAACAGGCAAGTTTCGTCAGGACCGCCTGTCACTGGCACCTTGTAGATGATCAATGCGGCCAATCGGCTGGTTTCTTGCCGGTCTGGCCCGCTTGCAGGGCATCCAGCGCTCGCTTGAATGCCGGGCGTGCCATGCCCCGCGCGACATAGGCGCCGAGCGTAGGATAATCTGCGAGGATCGCGCCATCGACATGACGCAGGACCTGAACCATGAGCAGATCGCCCGCGCTAAAATCGCCATCCAGCCAGTCCCAATCACCCAGCGCGGCAGCGAGTTCGCCAAGACGCACCTTCAACCGTTGCAGCACGCTTGGCCAGCGATCTTCAGCCCAGCTTTGCTTCGCGTCTATAATGCGAGCGATCACCTGATCCCATACTACTGGCTCGACGGTATTGAGCGCTGCGAAAATCCAGTCAATCGCGCCTGCCCGATCGGCCGGATCGTCGGGCAGCAGGCCCGGCCAGCGCTGCGCGATGTGCAGAACGATTGCACCAGATTCGAATTGAACGACGTCGCCCTCTTCATAGGCGGGCACCTGTCCGAACGGGTTGCGGGCACGATGCTCCGGATCCTTTTGCTCACCCCAGTTCAGATAGCGCACGTCATAGGGCTGGCCGACTTCCTCCAAAGCCCAGCGGACCCGCATGTCGCGTACAAGGCCGCGCCCTTCGTCGGGCGCCCAATTGTAGGCGGTGAGTACAGGTCGGGTCATGCCGATTGGTCCGGCATGTTTTTCATATTTTCCCTTCATTCGTCATAGGCCGCAGGGGGAGAGCCGGTGAAGCCCTCCAACTGGCTCGCGAGCGCTCGCTGAAACGCCGGGCGCGCCGTGCCGCGCTTCACATAATCCACCAGCCTTGCCTGTTCGGTCAGCAGCGGATCATGCTCGATAATACGAAGCACCGAGATCATCATCAGGTCGCCTGCCGTGAAAGCCCAGTCAAACCATTCTTCATCGCCCAGTCGGTCAGCGGTTTCCTGCAACCGCTCCCGGATGCGGGTCTCGACGGCCGGGCGGCGCGGCCTGGACCAGGGTTTGTCGGCTTCGAACAGGTCGATGATGGACAGGTCCATGATCAACGGCTCGACCGTATTGAGCGCAGCAAACATCCATTCCGTTGCCCGGGCTCGGCCGGCGGCGTCGGCGGGAAAAAGGCCATCACGTGTGCTCGCAATGTGGTGGACGATCGCGCCGCTCTCGAACAGCGTGAGGTCACCCTCCTCCAGGGTCGGAACCTGTCCATAAGGTTGACGTCTGCGGTGCCCGGCTTCCTTCTGTTCGCCCTGGCGCAGATAGCGGACATGATATTCCTCGCCGACTTCCTCCAGCGCCCACCGTACACGCAGGTCGCGGACTTGCCCTTTCGCGAAATCGGGCACCCAGTCGAACGCAGTGATGGTAACCGCCATATCGTCCTCTCTCGGAATCCGCCGCTCGGCCGCCGGGCTTTAACGGGATGCCGCCGTCATCGCGACAAACAATGACATACAAATATGATTTGAGTCGGCATAAATATTCAGAGTTCGCTGACGCATATCAAGCATCGCGCACGGATCGGCGCATCGCGCCCAACCTATCTCACTAGATGCGACTGACTTGCATTAGTATCAAACATTCAGTAGCGAGCGCCAGGAAAACGGGGAACTCGATGCAAAAGACCATTCACGCTCTTCTGACAACCTGTGCGCTTGTGATCACGGGCTCGGCATTCGCGCAATCGCCAGCCGGGTCGGACGGCGAGGCGGCTGCCCCGATTATCGTCACCGCCGCGCGCAGCATCCTGCCTGTCAACGCCCTGCCGCTGACGATCGACGTGATCGATAAAGAAATGCTCGACCAGCAGATCGCCATTTCCGGTTCGGTCACCGATGCTGTGGCGACGCTCACTCCTTCCTTCTCCCCCACGCGCCAGAAGCTGTCTGGCGCGGGCGAGACATTGCGCGGTCGATCGCCGCTTTACGCGATCAACGGCATCCCGCAATCGACGCCGCTACGCGACGGCGGGCGCGATGGCTTCACCATCGACGGTTTCTTCGTGGATCGCGTCGAGCTGATCTACGGCTCCAACGCGCTGCAGGGGATTGGCGGCACCGGCGGTATCGTCAATCAGGTCACCGTCGGCGCGCCCAAACAGGAAGGCCTCAGCAGCCGGGTGCTGCTGCAAGGGTCGGCGGACAACAGGTTCCACTCCAACGGCATGGGCGGCAAAGCGGGCGGCCTGTTCCAGTATAAGGCGGGCGATTTCGACGCGACAGTCGGCGCGACCTACGAAAAGCGTGGCGTCTTCTATGACGGGCAGGACCGCCGCGTCGGCCTAAACCTGACGCAGGGCGAAACGCAGGATTCGCAGGCGACGAATTTCTTCGCGCGGTTGGGCTATGCCGTATCAGCGACCGGCCGCATCGACCTCATCGCCAGTCGCTTCGAGCTGAAGAGCGACGGCGATTACATTGCGGTCCTCGGCAACCGCCCGGTGGGCTTGCCGACCAGCGCCACACGCGGGGCTTCTCCCGGCGATCCAGCGGCCAACCGCACCGAAAGCATCGCCTTGTCCTACACCGACAGCGCGCTTTGGGGCGGCAATTTCATCAGCCAGCTTTTCTTCAACCGCTCCCGCGATACCTTTGGCGGCGAAAACCGCGATGCCACCGGCAAATATATCGCCTCCTTCCAGGACCCGAGCATCGCGCCGGTCGGCGATCTGTTCGATCAGTCGCAGAACCGCTCCCGCAAAATGGGCGCCAAGTTCAGCTATGAGCGCGCCGTGCCGGGATTAGAGGCTCTGACCGCTACCCTCGGCTTCGATGCGCTGTGGGACAAGACCCAGCAGCAATTGATCGCTACCAACCGCGCCTGGGTGCCGCCCGCCGAGTTCCGCAGTCTCGCACCCTTCGTGCAGACCAACCTCAAGCTGTTCGACGGACTGGTCCGCATCGCGGGCGGCGCGCGCTGGGAAAATGTGCAGATCAAGATCGATGATTTCCACACCCTGGCCCAGACCACCCAAACGCTTCCGCTGGCTCAGCGCTATTGGGGCGGCGTCGATGTCGCGGGCGGAAAGCCCAAGTTCGACGACCTGCTGCTGAATGGCGGTGTCATCCTCGAACCGTGGGACGGAATCCGCGCCTACGCCAGCTATGCCGAGGGCTACACAGCACCTGATGTCGGGCGGATCACGCGCTCGATCAATCTGACCGGCATCGACATCGACAGCTATCTTGCGATCGAACCAATCGTCTCCAACAATCGCGAGATCGGTGTTGAAGTGAAGCGCGGACCGTTCGACGGGTCAGCCACCTATTTCTGGTCATCCAGCGATAAGGGCCAATTGCTCGTACCTGGCACCGGCCGCAATTTCGACGTCCAGCGGCAGCGCATCGAGATCGAAGGGATTGAGGTCAATCTGCGCAGCCAAACACCGATCTCGGGCCTGAAGCTCGGCATCGGCTATGCCCATATCGAGGGCCGCTATGACAGCAATGCCGATGGTGCGGTCGATACCGATCTGGACGGCGTCAATATCTCACCTGATCGCGTAAACCTGTCCGCGACCTTTAATCGTGGTCCAGTTTCAGCGATCCTCCAGACGCAATATTATCTCTCGCGCAGCTTCCATGCCGACGCTGGTGTGACGCAGCCCGATCCGCGCAACAACTTCGGCGGCTACGCCGTTACCGATGCCAGCATTCGTTACCAGACCGGTTTCGGCGGCGTCCGGTTGAGTGTGCAGAACCTGTTCGATAAATTCTACATCGATTACAGCAGTGACACGCGGCTGCCGTCCGACAATCTCGCTTATTTCGCGGGACGCGGGCGCAGCCTCACGCTGAGCTGGGATTATAATTTTTGAAGATCCTCGACATCCTGCACCGTTGGATCGGTGGGCTGATCGGACTGGTACTGGCGGTGCTGGGACTGTCGGGCGCGCTGCTAGTGCACAAGGATGCCTGGGTGATGCTCCCCCATGCATCCGATGTACTGGTGCAGGACGGCGCGGCCATCGCCCGGACGGTCGAGCGGGTCATGGCCGATCCCGCCCACCGACCGGAGATGATAAGCTTTGCCGGGCCGAATTTCGGCCTCGACCGACTACGTTTCGCGGACGATTCGGGCGCATATGTCACTCAGACAGGGGATTTGGTGACGCGCTGGGACAACCAGTGGGAGCGGCCGGAACTTTGGCTGTTCGACCTCCATCACCATCTCTTCGCTGGCGACGTGGGCGAGACGGTCATCGGCATCGCCGCGCTGCTGGGGATGTTCTTCGTGGTATCGGGCCTCATCCTGTGGATCCGGACGCGCAAGACCTTCGAATTTCGCCTTTTCCCCAGGCGGCTCAGCCGCCCCGCAATCGTGCGCCAGCATCGCGATCTGGGCGTGATTGCTGCGCCCTTGCTGGTATTGGCGTTTCTGACGGGCTCCATATTGGTTTTCCGTCCCATGGCGGCGCTGATCCTTGGCCCCTCCGCGCCCGCGCAGATCGATGCCAGCCTGAAGCCACCCAAGGCCACTGCTGTACCGCTAGGCTCAAACCTCGACTGGCGCGCAATGATCGCCACGGCGCATGCGCGATTCCCCGACGCGGAGCTGCGCAGCCTGTCGCTGCCTCGCAAAAAGAGCGGCCTTATCACCCTGCGCATGAAGAAGCCGGAAGAATGGCTACCCAACGGCCGCACGACCCTGTGGTTTGCGGCGGACAGCGGCCGGCTGATCGCGGCGCGAGACGCATCGCGTCTGCCTGTAGTCGTGAAAATCTATAATATGCTCTATCCACTACACGCGGCTAAAGTGGGTGGTTTGGCCTATCGGCTGGTGATGACCTTCGCCGGTCTGGCTCTCACGCTGTTGGGAAGTTTGACCCTCTGGTCCTTCTGGTTCGCTCGAGGCCGAACCCCAAACATGCTTCCGCGATCCGCCGACAATCCCAAACCTCTTGTTACCAACGCCAGGTAAGCGACGTATCTCGGCCTGCGTCACGGATACTGGTACTGGAATTCCAAAAGACATCGCCGCTCGCATCTTCGATCCCTTCTTTACGACCAAGCCAATCGGCCAGGGCACAGGCTTGGGTCTTTCCATTACCCACGGCTTCGTGCCGCAGTCTGGCGGGCAGGTTCGGGTGTACAGCGAACCCGGGGATGGCACCACAATGTGCCTGTACCTTCCGCGCTTCTTGGGTGAGTTCGTCGATGATGTCGCCGAGATGCAGGACGAAATTCCTGAGGTCGGTGCTGGCGAAACAGTGCTTGTGATTGGTGACGAACTGACCGTTCGCATGCTGATCGTGGAGGTCCTGGAAGACGCGGGAAGACCCTGATCGAGTCTCTGGGCATACCCAAGTTCCTGCGCACCAAGGGGGCTTCCGGCTATCCAGATCTGCTGGTCGGCGGGCCGGGCTTTTGCTTCCCTGTGTTGCGGTGGAATGGTCGAGCATACAGCCGACATCATTTCGAATATGAGGGCAAGTCTTGCCGAGCGCGGTCGTGATGGTGATGGGAAACTCGACCCTTCTTTGCCGTTTAGGAGAAAAATTTCGCTGCTCCGGTGCGGACTGTCCGCTTGTCCATGCTGAGCACCCCGAAACTGGCCACTCGCTGGCGGTCAGGCTCGTTCCGCCGCTCGCAACGCAGGCAACAGTGCCGCTGGTCATTAATCTGATGTGCTTTGCAAAGTGTGGAAGTCCACATTGCCAACGTCGCCTGGGCCGTGATTAGCTGTGACTGGTCGATCACAGGATGGACCATTAGCGACGAGGGACTCGCCAAAGCTGCTCTCGAACAATCGGGCTAGCCTGTCGCGCGCCTACCCTTGCACCGGATGATGAGGATGCTAAACCTTGGATCAGCCGGTCTCCGATCCCATAGGCCAAAGCTATCTCGAACAGCCGCCTCCCAGTTGCCGATGCTGGCACATTGCAGTCCCGCGAAACGCTGCTGAACGCGCTATACGCTAGTGCGTCGGAGGTCCCCGCCTGGGTCAGCTTCACGCATGCTGCGCGTGAAGTTTTCGGCTGTGAACATGCAGCGGTAATGGTGGGCGCATCCGGCGCTGAGGTCGCTGTCGGCGCCTATTCAGATGACGCGGTGGCAGCGGAGATTGAGGCGTTCTTTGCCGCCACAACGCTGGAACCGAACAGCGGCGTGCACCGGCTCGCGGCCCTGGGCGGTGCACATGTCACGCTCCTGCCCGTCGCCGATAGTCAGAAGCGAAGTGCAACGATCATATTGTGGCGGCAGAGTGAAAGCGCGCCCCTTTCCGCGCCGCAGGAACAGCTGCTTGCGTCCCTGTCGGAACCTTTGCGCCGCAGCTTGCAGATTTACTACCGCATCATGGATCTGGCGCGGCGCGGCATGTTGAGTGATCTTGCGCTCAACACCAGCCGCATCGGCGCTGCGCTCGTAAGCAGTGATGCGGAGTTGATGCTGGCCAATGATGTGGCGGAACATCTGCTTGCGACCGGCGGCGGCTTGCGTGTCGTGGGCGGCCGGTTGCAAGCTGAAAGCGGAGAGGAAACCCGCGCGCTGCTTGCCGAAATCAGGCGTTGCGCGCTGGCCCAGGCGCCCGAACCCGATTTGCAGAATTATGTGCCCATGGCCTTTTCCCGCCGCGACCATGACTTGCCGCTGACGATCATCGTCCGGCCAGGTCCCGGCTATTTCCCGCTACGCCAGCCCAACCGGCGGACGGCCATCCTGGTCCTGCGTGACCCGGCAGCGCAGGCTGCCTGGCCAGCAGAAACACTCGCCCGCCTCTTTGGCCTCAGCGCTGCCGAGGCGCTGCTCGCAAGCAAACTAGCCAAGGGGGCGAGCCTTGAGGAAGCGGCGATGGAGCTCGGCATCAGCCGCAACACCGTGCGGTCGCAGCTGCAAAGCATCTTCCTCAAGACCGGCATCAATCGCCAAAGTGACCTGATCCGGGCACTGCTGAACTCGGCCGCGACCTCAGCCTAAGTCAGGCTTAGCACGGCCACCGCGCACGAGGCGGCCCGGCAGCACGCCGGTGGGCTGTCCATCGCGCAGCACGATCTCGCCCGCCAGCATGGTGACATGATAGCCATCGGCCCGCTGCGTCAGCCGCCGTCCCCCCGCCGGAAGATCGAACGTCACCTCTGGCGCGTGCAGGCGAAGCGATTTCAGATCGATGACGTTGATGTCCGCCCGGTATCCGGGCGCAAGCACGCCGCGATCGTTGAGGCCGATGAGCGAGGCCGGGCCGCGCGTCAGCGCAACGACCGCGCGCTCCAGCGGCACACGCCCGTAGGCGCGGTCCCGCACCCAGTGGGTCAGCAGGTGCGTCGAGTAGCTCGCGTCGCAGATCGCGCCATAATGCGCGCCCCCGTCGCCCAACCCCATCACCGCGTCAGGGTGCATCAATATCTTCCCCATCCCATCCAGATTGCCTTCGGCATAGTTGGAGATGGTGAGGTACAGTTGCCGCTTGCCATCCCGCTCCAACAGCATGTCGTAGGCAAGCTCGGCGGGCGTGATGCCCATCGCCTCTGCCCGCCCCGCCATGCTTTCATCCAGCGATGGTTCGTAATTCGGCGTGTCGGCAAGCGGGAAGATACGGCCAAAGTCATGGACGAAGTTGGTCAAGGCATTGCCCGGATCGGGAGTCAGCGGGTCCGAGAGGATCGCGGCCCTCACCTCCGGCCGCCGCAGCTCCGCTATCTTGGCTTCGAAGGGCAGCTTGGCGAGCGATCGGTAGGTAGGGCTGGTACAGAAGGGGTGCAGGGTGAGTTGGTGCCCCATTACCGCGCCCGTCGCCCGGCCCAGAACCTGTACGCCGATGCGACAACCGGCTGCGTTGGCGGCGCTGATGCGCGACATCAACCTGCTGCGTTCCGGGTCTTGCGCCGTGCCGCTGACGGGAAAAGTGATCGGCCGACCCGATTTTTCGGCAATGCGGGTCAGCATGTCGAATTCCGCCTCTTCATCGGCGAAATCGCTGACGAACTGGAAGGTGCCGCCACCCGCCGCCGTCATGGCGTCCGCCAGCGCCTGGAGCTCGGCTTCCCCAGCTGTCAGCGTGGGAATGAGATTGCCGTCGATCGAACGGTGGAACATCGTGCGGGATGTGCCGATGCCCATCGCGCCCGCCGCGATACCCTCCTTCACCAGCGCGGCCATGCGGGAGCGGTCCTCCGCCGTAGCTGGCTCGCGCGCTTCGCCCCGCTTGCCCATCACATAGACGCGCAGCGCTGCGTGCGGGATAAGCGCGGCGACATCCGCGTCGAATGCCTTGTCGCCAATGCTGTCGAGATATTCGGGGAATGTCTCCCAATTCCAGGGCAGGCCCTCGGTCAGCACGGGGTTCGGAATATCCTCCACGCCCTCCATCAGCCGGACGAGCCCCTCGCGCTGCTCCGCGCGGCACGGGGCAAAGCCGACGCCGCAATTGCCCATCAGCACGGTGGTCACCCCATGCTCGGTCGATGGGCGCAGCCGGGAATCCCACGTCACCTGGCCATCATAATGGGTATGAATATCGACGAAGCCGGGCGTCACGATCATGTCCGTGGCGTCAATCTCTTCGACAGCATCGCCCAGATTCATGCCCACCGCAGCGATGCGGTCACCGATGATGCCGACATCGGCCCGCCGGGCTTCGTTGCCCGTGCCATCGACCACCAGGCCATTGCGTATCAATATATCGAAGCCGCTCATTTCATTGCTCCTCGCCGTCGCCGTCTTTGCGGCGCGATCATGCTGCTTGTCCTATCCACTGATGTTAACAACAGAGAGCGTACCCGCCTTCATCCAAACGGATGATCGCCAGTCTTCATGCCGTTTTTCGCGCCGTCGTGCCGATCATTCATTTGCATGATGACAGTCGTGAAGCGTCGATTGAGAATAGCGCCATCACAACAGTTCGGCGGTCACCGGCCTGCATCAGGCAGTCGCAAAAACGGGATCAGGCTGAATCAGAAGAGGTGTTTGCAATGATCGAAACAAGGAAGCTCGGCGCGATCGGGTTGGAAGTCATCGGTGTAGATGCTTCCGGAGCGATCGATGAGGATACAGCCCGGCAACTTGTTGCGCTGTGGCGGGAAGAAGGCGTTCTGTTGTTCCGGGGCGTCGGCGTCGCGCCTGAACTTCTGCTCAACCTCAGCCGGTGCTTTGGCGAACTGGAACCGCATCCCGTTCCCGACCTGCGCCTGCCCGAACATCCCGAATTGATCCTCCTCACCAACAAGGGTGGGCCGCGCGGGCCGGTCTATGCGTTTGACGGCGTGCCGACCTATGGCCGGATACCCTGGCATACTGATCTTGCCTTTCAGGAAGTGCCCAATGCTGGGGCACTGCTCAACATGGTGGAGAAGGCGACGATCGGCGGACGCACCGCCTGGCTCGACACCGCAGCGGCCTATGACGCGCTCGATGAGTCGCTCAAGCGCCGTATTGAGGGCCTCGAAGTACGCTTCGAATTTTGCACCGACCTCAGCCGCGTTCGCTTCGGCAATGAAAATGGCACGCGCGTCGGCGAAATGAAGATGAACTTTCCCGATTATCCGCCACAGGCAAGGCCGCTCGTCTGGAAGCATCCGCAAACCGGCCGCACGATCATGAATATCTGCCCGCTGAACCTGCAAGCCATTGTTGGCATGGATCAGGCGGAAAGTGATGAACTGCTCCAGACTCTGATCGGCCAGCTATGCCAACCGCGGTTCATCTACGAACATGATTGGGCCGAGGGTGACATCATCCTATGGGACAATTACCGGCTGATGCATCGCGCCGAAGGACATCCGCTGGACGTCATCCGGGTCGTGCACCGGACGACATTGCGTGGATCGGCGAAGGTCGGGCGAACGATCGCTCCACACGCCGCGCTCGTCGCTTGAGGCGGTGCGCGCCGCCTGCCCTAACAACAGAAATTTGACACCGTGATCAAGGGCTTGGGCTTCGCCGCAGCGACAAAGGAACGAAGATGTAGCACAGATCCTCCTTGGAAAATCGTGGCAAAAGGTCGGAAGTTCCGCGGTTAGCGGAAGCAGAAACCGCCTCGTAGGCTGTTAAAACTTGCAGCCTGCATGTTTACGAGCTGCTACCGGCAGCAACCTTGCGCCGTCCCTTCATGATGATGGCCCATCAAGGGACCTCTTACACGCGTTCGATGCTTAGACGGTTTCAGTGCAATTCACTTGTGGCACGATCGCACTGGCTTACGAGCAAATAGGCTCTCACCCTCCCCTCTTGAAGACTGCAGTTCCCGTGGCGACCATCGCCAACCATCGCGGCTGCGTTCGGCGGCGATCTAGGCGAGTTCGGCGAGTTCGGCGAGTTCGGCGAGTTCGGCGAGTTCGGCGTAAAAGAGAAATAACTTGCGTCAAATGTTATCAGGTCACACCTGGTGCTGGGTGCCGGACACCTGATCATCTGAGTGCTTGTGGCAGTATCGACCGAAGCGATAATCCGACGATTGCGGGTGCCGAGCCAAAAAATCAGTCTCGACACCGCGGCATCGTTCAATACTCAAACGTAAGTTCAAGCCCATAAGTGCGCGGATCGCCGAAGATCGCGCTTGGCAGGCCGCCGTTGAAATGGGCGATATAATATTCCTTGTCGGTCAAATTCTTCCCAAAGGCCGACAGACGCCAGTTGCCGAAGCCCACCGGAATATCGGAAAGGGTGAGGCGGGCGTTGAGCAGTCCATAGTCTCCGATCACATAACGCGGATCGGCTGTGGACGTCGAAACCTTGCTTTTGAGGAAATAGTCGACATTCGCCGTGAGGACGCCGATGGGCGTATCGGGGAAGCGATATTCCAGCGAAGTCGTCAGCGTATGTTTTGGCGCTTCGACAAAAGTATAGCGAGACGTGATGTCGTTGCCTGTTTGATCGAGGATCTGCTGGAACTTGGCGTCCAGATAGGCATAGTTGACTGAAAGCGTCAGCGCATCGGCCGGCTTGGCGATCAGGTCCAGTTCGAAACCCTGTATCCGGGCCTTGCCTGCGTTGAACACATCGGTGATCGCTACATTGGTCGGGTCCGACTGGATATTGGTTTGGATATCCTTGTAGTTCGACCGGAACAGGGCGAGGTTTGTCTGGAGATGATTGTCGAGCCAGCTCGCTTTTACGCCGAGTTCGAAGGAGTCCAGCATTTCGGGACCGAAGCCTTCATTGAAGCGCGTGACGCTGCTGGCGCGGATATTGTAACCGCCGGTCTTATAGCCACGCGCATATTTGGCGTAGATGTTGAGGTTGGGGGTAGCGTTAGAGCCGATGACCAAGCTGGGGCTGAGGTTGGAGAAATGATTCTTGCCCTCGCCATGAGGTAGCACGGTCGGCGCGCCCGTCGCGGGAACGATCGTCTGATCCAGCGTTGCTTCACGCTCGTCACGCGACCAGCGCAGGCCACCGGTCAGGTACAAGCCTTCCACGAAGGCGGGACGCAAGGTCGCCTGGCCGTAGAGGGCATAGGCGCGGTTGTGAATCGTCGCGACGCGATCCACGCGGGGACGGCCCGTTATCGCCGAATAATCGGTGCTTTCGCCATTTTCGTCGAAATAATAAGCGCCAAGAACATAATCCAGCCGGCGATCGAGAGCGGAGCCGACAAGTTGCACTTCCTCGCTCCATTGATCCTGCTGCTGATCAAAGCCAGTCAGGATCAACGGGAATGGGCCGACGACGCCGGTCAGATAATTCTGATTGGTGACGCTGGAGAGCTTCCGATAGCCGGTGAGCGATTTCAAGGTGACGTCGTCAGCCACTTCCCAGCTGATGGTGAGGTTATGACCTTGAGACGTGGCATCGTTCGGCATGAGGTTGCGCACAAAGGGCGACCCCGCCGTTGGCCGGCCGGCCTTACGCGGGTAGAAGGGCGCCGCGGCCATGAAGACGGGTGTGTCGTTGATGTCGGAACGGTCATAGGTGTAGCGCAGTTGCAGAGCATCGGTCGGCTGGAACAGAATGGCCGCGCGATAGGCGTCGCGGCGCTGATCGCCCCAGCGGTCGACGCCGGTGCCCGGATTATCGACAAAGCCATCCTTCTGGCTGTGCAGATAGCCCAGTTCGACCGCCAGCTTGTCACCCACCGGGATGTTTACGCGGGTGCGCGACCGAAACTGGTTGTAGTTGCCGACGGCGAGGGTTTGCTTCGCGGAAAACTCGCCCAGTTCAGGCGCGCGAGTAATGTAGTTGATCGCGCCGCCCGTCGCGTTGCGGCCATAGAGCGAACCCTGCGGCCCGCGCAGCACTTCAATCCGCTCGACCTCCGCAACTTCGGCAGAGAGGCCCTGGTTGCGGGCGATGTAGATGCCGTCCAGATAGACTGCGACGCTGGGGTCCACGGTGATCTGGTCGTCATTATTGCCGATCCCGCGAATGAAAACGCGAGCCGTTGTCGCGCTGTTCGGATGGGGAGTCACGGCAAGGCTGGGGACCAGCGTGCGCAGGTCGGTGATGTCGGCAATGCCCTTCTTTTCAATGTCGGCGCCGGTCATGGCCATCATCGATATGGGCGTTTTCTGAAGGGATTCAGATCGCTTTTGGGCGGTGACGACGATCTCCTGGATGCCCCCGCCATCCTCTTCCTGGGCGAGCGCGGGTGAGGCGCAGGCGAAAAGGCACAGCGCCAGGGCGTGACGTGAAATAGCGTTGTTCATGATAGTTCCTCCCTTTTGTACGAAGTTGTTTCGTACTAGTTAGCGCATGACGAGATTTATCGGGGTGACGGTGAGGTCGAGCGCGGCGAATATCTGCCCGAGCGCGGACGACCCTGCGCCGAAGATTGCGCCTGTTTTCACCAACGCGTCGACGGACTGGCTGCTGGAGACTAGATCTCCCAGCGCAGTGCGCTCCAGATTCACGACGGGCATGGTCCCCGCCTGGCCCCGCCGAAACTTCAAGGTGCTGTTACGCAGTTCGAGAAGCCATGGGTCGCTTTCTCCAGCGATGGCCAAGGCGACGGCATGGTCGCCAGCCCCGGCCCGCTTCGGATCGACCTTGTAGCGGATCTGTTCGAGCATCAGCGCCACCGGCATCTTGCGGATATTGTCCGGGTTCATGTAGCGCGCGGTGAGGCCCGCCTGCTGCAGTTTTCCTTCCAGTTCGAGCGCCCCCATCAGGTAAAAGCCGCGCCGGTTGCTGTTATAGGTGGCGTAGCCCAGCTTGCGGAAAGCAGCGGCCTTCAGGCGGCGCGCGTCCATATCCTGATGGTCGATGGCGATCAGCAGCGTGGCAAGCTCCGCCGCCCATTGCGCGTCGCCCTGTTCAAAGGTGCGGTTAGCAGCGGCAAGGACCGGCCCTCGCCCGCCCATCAACGCCACCTCCCGCCGCGCGCGCTCCACACGCGGCGTGGGCGCAAGATCGGTCGCATCGCCGGAGAACCAGCTGATATAGCCGACATAATAGCTGCGCGCGGCATCGGCGACGGTGCCATAATATTCGGTCGTATAGGGTTCCGAACGCAGCCATTGCGGCAACGGTCCCAATGCATCGGGTAGTTCATCCTCCGTGACGCCCTTGTTGATCAGGCGGATCGTCTGGTCATGCGTATATTGGATCGCATCCTCATAGCGGGTCAGCAGAGCCTTGATCTGCGGCGCGCCCTCCACGACCGGCCCATGCATCGGCACCATCCAGGCCGCGTCATAGCGCTCCATCCGGCGCAGCGCCTCGATCCAGCGGTTGGCGTCGCGCATCTTGGTGCCGCGCATCGAATGGAGGTTGGGGAAAGTCGGCCCCTGCACCTCGTCGCCCGAAATCAGCACCTGATAATCGGGGAGCCATGCCGCGATATGCGAGGCAGCCTCCCCGCCGGTATGGAACAGGTGCAGCTTAACCCCAGCGATTTCGATGTCGCGCGCGCCGTCCACATCGACGAACTGCGTTGGCGGGATATAGGCCGACTCATTCTTTCCAGCCGCGCCCAAGCGGCCACAGCAGCCGACATGGAAATCCTCAGCCTCCTTCCCGGTCAGGCTGAAGCCGAACATATAAGCGGCGCGGGTGGCGACGATCGGCAGCGTCGCAACGCCTTCATCCGACAATTCTTTCAGGAAATTGGAGGCGGCGTAGATCGGCACCTTGCCGCTGGCGACGTCGGCCGGGGTTGCGAAGACCCCTGCTCCATTCACATGATCGGGATGATGGTGCGTGTAGATGATCGCCTTGATCGGCTTGGTCGAGATCTGCGCCCTTATCTTTGCAAGGGCGGCGGTCGCGACATCGCGGTTCATGCCGGTGTCAAGGAGGATCAGCCCGTCGCTGCCTTCGACGACGACGATGTTCATGCCCTGAAATTCGATCTGCCAGACCGGCGTCTTTCTTACATGCGTAACGCGCTCCTGAAACAGGCGGGCATGCGCGGTGTAATTGGACGGCGCGGAAAAGGGCACGTTCAGGTCTGGCGCATGAGCGAGCGCAGGGGTGGCTGCGCCGGCCAGCAGCAGGGCTGTCAGGATGCGCATCAGATCGACACTCCCGGCGCATGCGGCAATTGTCGAATGCGCCGTCGATCGGCGCAGCAGGTCGAAACCCCGCGGGTCATATACTCTCCTATCGTTCATTTTGTCGTTTGCTCGCTTGTACTGTACGAAACTATTCCGTACAAGACACAAAACAGGATGGAGTGGATGAGCGATGCCAAGACGTTCGGAAATGAGAGTTGGCGCGGGATTTCTGGCGGTTCTGCTGGCTAGTGCAGCGCCTATAGCGGCGCAAACCGTGCTACCACGCGCACCCGAACCATTTGCGGGCAAGATCGGGCAGACCTATGCCGATTCGGTCGCGGCCTTCCCCAAGCCGGTGACCGCGCCTGCGGGAGCACCCAATGTTCTGCTGATCCTGACAGACGATGTGGGCTTTGGCGCGGCATCCACCTTTGGCGGGCCGATACCTACACCCAATCTCGACCAGCTGGCGGCGCGCGGCCTGGTCTATAACCGCTTTCACACGACGGCCATGTGTTCACCGACGCGCGCCTCTCTGTTGACGGGACGTAACCATCATGCGGTGGGCAATGCCGTGGTCAGCGATATCGCCACGGGATATCCCGGCTATTGGTCGATGATCCCCCGCAGCGCAGCCAC
Source organism: Sphingobium sp. TomMM7A (assembly GCF_055397305.1). Lineage (NCBI taxonomy): Bacteria > Pseudomonadati > Pseudomonadota > Alphaproteobacteria > Sphingomonadales > Sphingobiaceae > Sphingobium > Sphingobium sp. TomMM7A. Next base: position 1,340,701 of record NZ_AP027311.1, read on the forward strand.
GGTCGCCGAGGTGCTGCGCCAGAATGGCTACAACACGGCGATGTTCGGCAAGCATCATAATATCCCGGCGCAGGAGGGCTCCATCGCAGGCCCCTTCGATCAATGGCCGACGGGGCTAGGCTTCGAGCAGTTTTACGGCTTCCTGGGCGGCGACACGGAACAATGGACGCCCAAGCTCTATCGCGGCAATGCGCCCGCCGAGCAGAAATATGACAAGGACCCGACCTACATCCTAGACCGTGATCTGGCGGACGAGGCGATCGGCTATGTCCACGCACAAAAGGCGGTGGCGCCCGACAAGCCCTTCTTCCTCTATTATGCTCCCGGCACGGCGCACGCCCCGCATCAGGCGCCAGCCGACTGGATCGCGAAGTTCAGGGGCCAATTCGACCAGGGATGGGACGCGGTTCGCGCCGAAACCCTGAAGCGGCAGATCGCGATGAAGATCGCTCCGCCAGGCACCAAGGCCACGCCGCGCATCGGTGATATTCCCGCCTGGGACAGGCTGAACGCCGACCAAAAGCGCGTCTATGCGCGGATGATGGAAGTCTATGCAGGCATGCTCGCCTACCAGGACGCGCAGATCGGCCGCCTGCTGGACGAGTTGGACCGCATGGGCGAGAGCGGCAACACGCTCGTCATGTTCATCGAAGGCGACAATGGCGCGTCATCCGAAGGCGGAATGGCGGGCAGTACCAATGAGCTGGGCACCTTCGCCAACGGCGCGACGGAGGACATGGCCTGGCTCAACAGCATGATCGACAAGCTAGGCGGCAAGGACAGTTACGGTCATTTTCCGGTCGGCTGGGCCTGGGCGACCAATGGGCCCTTCCCATGGATGAAGCAGATCGCCTCTCACCTTGGTGGAACACGCAACGGCATGGTCGTGTCCTGGCCCGATCATATCAAGGCGCGGGGCATCCGCTCGCAATTCACCCATGTGAATGATGTGATGCCAACGATTTTGGAAGTGGCGGGGATCAAGGCGCCCGAGAGCGTCAATGGCATCGCGCAGCAGCGGATCGACGGCGTCAGCTTTGCCTATAGCTTCGATGCGCCCAAGGCTGCGGAGCGGCATGATACCCAATATTTCGAGATGATCGGCACGCGGGCCATCTATCACAAGGGCTGGATGGCCAGCACCACGCCCGCCCGCATGCCATGGAAGATGGGCGAAGTTCTCAGTTCTCCCCTCGATTATAAATGGGAACTTTATGACCTGAACAAGGACTATGCGCAGTCCCGCGATCTGGCGGCGCGCTATCCGGAGAAGCTGAAGGAGTTGCAGGCGCTCTGGACGGCAGAGGCGCAAAAGAACAACGTGTTCCCGCTCGATGGGCGGCAATCGCTCGACCGTTCCTCCGCTTCGAAGATCGCCTTCGCGCCGCGCCGCAAGAGCTTCACCTATTGGGGCAAGGGGATCAGCGTAGCTGAAGGCGCGGCCCCCATGATCCGCGGGCGTTCGTTCGAGATCGTCGCCGATATCGACATGCCCTCGGGCGGCGGCAACGGCCCGCTGGTCGCGCAGGGCAGCAAGTTCGGCGGCTGGAGCTTTTACCTGAAGGATGGGAAACCAGCAGCGCACGTGGCGTTGACGCAGCAGCCAAGCCATCAATGGGACGTCGCGGCGGCCACACCGATCCCGGCGGGTCCGGCCAAAATCAGCTATGCGTTCGACTATGATGGCGGCGGCTTCGGGCGCGGCGGGCTGATGCGCATCAGCGTCAACGGCAGCGAAGTCGCGCGCGGGCGGATCGAGCGGACCTTCCTGATCCCCGCCGGGCTCGGCGAGACCTTCGACATTGGCGACGACACGGGGGCGACGGTGATCGACTACCCGAACGGCCATTCATTCAACGGCGAAGTCCGCAAGATCGAGGTATTTCTGAAATGAGAAAAATGCTTGCCGCAGCTTTGCTTGCAAGCGCGTCGCCGCTTGCCGCGCAAACGGTATTGCCGGCCCCGGCTGCTCCGTTCGCGGGGAAGATCGGGCAGACCTATGCCGATTCCACTCCCGCCTTTCCCAAGCCCGTTACCGCGCCCGCCGGAGCGCCCAACGTACTGCTGATCCTGACGGACGATGTGGGCTTCGGCGCGGCATCCACCTTTGGCGGGCCGATCCCGACGCCCAATCTGGATCGACTGGCGGCGCGCGGTCTTGTCTATAACCGCTTTCATACCACTGCGATGTGTTCACCAACGCGCGCCTCTCTATTGACGGGGCGTAACCATCATGCGGTGGGCAATGGCATCGTCGCCAATCTGTCCACGGGCTTCCCCGGCTATACCAACATATTGCCCAAAAGCGCGGCGACGGTGGCCGAGGTGCTGCGGCAGAATGGCTATAATACCGCCATGGTAGGCAAGCATCATAATGCGCCGGAAGCTGATGTGTCGCCAGCAGGGCCGTTCGACATGTGGCCAACAGGGCTTGGCTTTGAACATTTCTACGGCTTCATGTCGGCGGAGACCAACCAGTTCACCCCGGCCCTGTATCGCGGCATCACGCCCATACCCACGCTGAAGGAAGGGGTGCTGGACAAGGCGCTCGCCGACGAAGCGATCCAATGGATCCACAATCAGAAGGCGTCCGCGCCAGACAAGCCCTTCTTCCTCTATTATGCGACGGGCTCAGCGCACGCGCCGCTTCAGGCCCCGGCGGACTGGATCGCGAAGTTCAAGGGCCAGTTCGACAAGGGATGGGACGCCGTGCGGGCGGAAACAGTCCGCCGCCAGAAGCGGCTCGGCATCATACCCTCCGCCACGCAGGACACCGCGCGGCCCGACGGCCTGAAGGCGTGGAGCGAACTGACCCCCGACCAGCGTCGGATCAACGCGCGCTTCATGGAGGTCTATGCGGCGATGCTCGCTTATCAGGATGCGCAGATCGGCCGTGTCCTTGATGAACTCGATCGCATGGGGGAAAGCAACAACACGCTGGTGATGTTCATCGAAGGCGACAATGGCGCTGCCGCCGAAGGGGGAGAAAATGGCAGTTCAAACCCCATGTCCGCCTTCGCCAACGCCATGCAGGAGGATGATAGGCTGCTGCTCGCCAATCTCGACAAGATCGGCAGTCCAGATGCCGTCGCCAACTGGGGTTATGGCTGGGCCTGGGCGACGGACGCGCCGTTCCGCTGGTTCAAGCAATATGCCTCTCATCTTGGCGGCACCCGCAACGGGCTGGTCGTGTCCTGGCCCGATCATATCAAGGCGCGCGGAATCCGGTCGCAATTCACGCATGTGACCGATGTGATGCCGACGATATTGGAAGTCGCCGGTCTGAAGACGCCTGATGTCGTCAATGGCGTGGATCAGCAGCGGATCGACGGCGTCAGTTTCGCCTATAGCTTCGCCGCGCCCAAAGCGCCCGAGCGGCACGACACTCAATATTTCGAGATGATGGGCAATCACGCCATCTACCATCAAGGTTGGCTGGCGAGCAGCACGCCCATCAATCTGCCGTGGCAGCGCGGCGACGGCTCGGTCCTGCCGAACCAATATAAGTGGGAGCTGTATGATCTGCGCAAGGACTTCTCTCAGGCGCATGATCTCGCGGCGAGCCAGGGCGCGAAGCTGAAGGAAATGCAGGCGCTTTTCCAGAAGGAGGCGGAACGGAACCAGGTTCTCCCGCTTGACGACCGGCTGACGCTCGCGCGGTTCCAGGCAGCGGAGAGCCAGCGGCCGCATCGATCGACCTACAGCTATTGGGGGGCGGGCATCAGCATCCCCTCGGTCAGCGCCGCGCCGTTGTTGGCGCGCAGCTTCCGCATCACGGCCGATATCGACGTGCCGAATGAACCTGCAACCGGCGCGCTCGTGGCGCTGGGCAGCAAATTCGGCGGTTGGAGCTTCTATCTGAAGGACGGTCGCCCCATTGCCCTGATGGCGGCATCGCAGCTGGCTGGCGACCAGTCGCAGGTGGCGGCGGCGCAACCGCTTGCGGCGGGGCAAAAGCGGGTTGTCTTCGACTTCCGCTATGATGGCGGCGCGAATGCCGGGGGCGAGATGACGATCAGCGCCAATGGCGACATTATCGGACGGGGCCGCATCGCGCGCACCATTTCCAAACTGCCGGAGATGAGCGACACGCTGGACATCGGCTTTGACGCCGACACGCCGGTCACTTCCGACTATGCGGTCGGCGAGCATTTCGCCGGCCGGATCAGGAAGGTGGACATCGCCGTGGGCAAGCCGGGCGCTGGCGGTGAAGCGCCCTGAACGGCGAGCCTCTGACGCCTGCAGTCCCGCGCGACCGCAGGCGTCAGGAGCCGCTTTTCGGCTTTGCCCGTTGACGTCGCGCCCTTTCCCGCCGTTAAGATGATCCCGCATGGTCGAAATCACTCTTCATCCCGATAGCGCCGAGCGCGACGGCAGGACGCAAATCCTTGACGCAGCCGGCGAAGTCTTTCTGTCCGAGGGCTTCGAACGCGCGAGCGTCGACAGGATTGCCGCCGTCGCGCACATGAGCAAGCAAAGCATTTATGAGCTTTATCCCAACAAGCTCGCCCTGTTCGAGGCCGCCGTCCGCAACAAGTTGAACGGCGCGTGGCTCAGCATGACCAATATCGACAACGGCATGGATGCCGAGGACACGCTGACCCGGTACGCCATGCGCCTGTTCGAAGGTTTCGCCGAACCGGTGAATTTCGGACTGTTCCGCGCCAATATCGAAGCGGCGAACCATGTGCCGGAATTGGCGGCGGAATTGCACGAAAGGCGACTGGCAGCGTCTCAACCTCTCGCCTTTTACCTTGAAGCGTTGATCGAGGGCGCGGTGATCGTGCCGTGCGATCCACTCGCCATGGCTATCCGCTTCGGCGGCGTGGCGGTGGAAGGCGCGCGCTATTTTCTGGGCAAGGCGTTGCCGGGCAAGGCCGCGCAGAAGCGCATCGTGGATCAGGCCGTGCGGATGTTCCTGGACGGATATCGCAGCGTGCAGGACGCGGCCGGGGACAAGGCCCCCTCCACGCCGATCGAGCCGCCTGTCCGCGAAGGCGTCACCGCGCTGCGGCTGCCTGCGGAAAAGCTGTTGGCGCTGCTGGATGCAGCCACCAGGGAATTTCTGGAATATGGCTATCGCCGCGCCAGCATCGACCGCATCTCGGCGGCGGTAAGGGTCAGCAAGGCGACCATCTACCGGCAGTTCGGCAACAAGGAAAATCTGCTGCGCTACATCGTTCAGCGCGAAATTTTCGCAGCCAATCAGCAGCCGTTCGAACTGCTGCCCGAAGGTACGGACCCGGAAATCGCGCTTGTCGCTCTGGCGCGTCAGGCGCTGGACCGTCATCTGGAACCGGCAAATATCCGCATGCACCGGCTGCTGATCGTGGAAGCCGATTTCATCCCCGACCTCGCCCAGCTATTCTATGAAGGGCGGGTGCGCCGCCTGGGCGATGCGCTGGAGCAGCAACTGGAAGCGCTGGGCCTGCCCCGCCCCAGCCAGTCGGCCACGCGCATCTTTTACACGCTTGCGACCTTCGCCGTGCGCTTCTTCACCGCCATGGCGCCGTCGTCGGAAGCAGATCGGGACATTTACGCCAGAGAGTGCGCCAGGCTGTTCCTGAATGGGCTGCGCGCAGGCAATAAGCAAAAGGCGATCGCGCAAGCAGATTGAATCCGGAGCATCGATGCGTCAGTTTACAAGAAAGGCGAGCCAATCATCGCGGACCGGTCGAACTGACACCAGCGGCATGCGCTGGGTGGAAGGGGGCGTGTTCGCGATGGGGTCTGAGAATTTCTACCCCGAAGAAGCGCCGGTGCGGCCCGTGCGCGTCGATGGCTTCTGGATCGACGAGACTCCTGTCACCAATCGCGAATTCGCCCGTTTCGTCGACGCCACGAACCACAAGACGCTGGCTGAAATCGCGCCTGATCCCAAAGACTATCCGGGCATGCCAATCGACATGGCGCGGCCGGGATCTTTGCTGTTCCACCGTACGTCCGGGCCGGCTGACCTGCACGATCCCAGCCAGTGGTGGGACTTCGCGTTCGGCGTGGACTGGCGGCATCCGCATGGGCCTGACAGCAATCTGGACGGGCTGGAGGATCACCCCGTTGTGCATGTCGCATTAGAGGATGTGCGTGCCTATGCGAAATGGGCGGGCAAATCGCTGCCGACCGAGGCCGAATGGGAATATGCGGCGCGCGGTGGGCTGGACGGGCAGGATTATGCCTGGGGCCATCAACTGGCGCCCGACGGAGCGATGCTGGCCAATTATTGGCAGGGCGCTTTTCCATTCGCGAATACTCTGGACGATGGATGGGAAAGGACTTCCCCCGTCCGCAGCTATCCGGCGAACGGTTTTGGCCTTTACGACATGATCGGCAATGTCTGGGAATGGACCATCGACTGGTATGCCCAGCCAAAGATTGAAAGCAAGGCGCGCGGTAGCTGCTGCATACCCGCAAATCCACGCGGTCCGACGCGGCGCGAGAGCATGGACGCAGTGAATGCGATCCCGCGAAAGGTCGTGAAAGGCGGTTCGCACCTTTGCGCATCCAATTACTGCCAGCGCTACCGCCCGGCGGCGAGACATGCGCAGGCAATCGATTCATCGACCAGCCATGTCGGCTTCCGCTGCGTGGTGCGGGCGAAAGGGTGACGCCACCGACAACTTAACCGTCCGCAACGGGGCTACAGGCTTTCGGCATCGCGGAGCTGGGCTATGTCCACCACTGCTATGCGGCGGCAGTCTTCGACCCCGCGGGAAAGGTGGCATGGCGCGATCAGCTTCGACCCTTTATGGTCGTTCAACCGCCAACTTCTCCATTCCAGCTGTCGACCGTCCACTTCCCCAATTTTTGTATACCCAAGTTTGCCGATTGGTCCGCCGGTTGCGCCGATCCTCCATGTCGGCTTTCCACACAACCGCGCGCTATGCCTCTGCGCGTACCGGAAATCCCGCTCCTGCCCGGCTTCGCATCCTCAACGGCCGTTGGGCCGCATCGCGAAGCTCCGATCGGAGCCGCTGTTGCCATTTCCTATCCGTTCGTCGCCGATGTCGGGCTGGGGGAAACATGGCTGTCCGAACAGTCTTGGGCTGTCAGCGACCTGACACAAGGCCATGAGTTTGTCAGCGGAGAACTCTTCAGCGGCTTTGGCTTTCCTCCCGGCGTTATGCTCCGACGCTTCGGACGCGAGTGACCAGGACGTCTCTCTTAATTTTTCACGGTCGGCAACTCCGACCAGTCTTCCGGGTTCATGTCGGGATATGTGCGGCCGGCTGCTGTGTCTCGTCGGCTCACCATCTCCACGATTGACAAGGAGCCGTCATGGCGAAGAAGTCTGCACCGTCCAAAGCCTCCTCGAAAGCATCTCCCAAATCGGCTGGGAAGCTGACACCCTCGGGTCTCGCGGGCGCCGATCTGGGTGGAGAGTCGCCACAAAAAGCGGCACCCGTCCCCGCTGACGCCGCCATCTCCCTCTCCTATGCCGAGAAACAGTCCGAAGGTGGCGAAACGCATCAGACTGCAGGGAGCGACGTAGCGACGCTCACCACGCAGCAGGGTATCCCGGTCGCAGATGACCAGAACAGTTTGAAGCAAGGAACACGCGGGCCAACGCTGCTGGAAGACTTCCATTTTCGGGAGAAGATCTTCCATTTCGACCATGAGCGCATCCCCGAACGGGTCGTTCATGCGCGGGGCTACGGTGCGCACGGCTTCTTCGAACTGACCGACAGCCTGGCCGATGTCAGCCGGGCCGACATTTTTCAGCGCGTTGGGGAGCGTACGCCTGCCTTCGTCCGCTTTTCGACGGTGGCCGGTTCGAAGGGATCATTCGATCTCGCACGCGACGTGCGCGGCTTCGCGGTCAAGATCTACACGCAGGAGGGCAATTGGGACCTGGTGGGCAACAACATCCCTGTCTTTTTCATTCAGGATGCGATGAAATTCCCCGACCTGGTTCATGCGGCCAAGCCCGAGCCGGATCGCAACTTCCCTCAAGCGCAAACCGCTCATGACAATTTCTGGGACTTTATCAGCCTGACGCCCGAAAGTTTCCACATGATTATGTGGGCCATGTCGGATCGGGCAATTCCGCGGTCCTTCCGCACGATGGAGGGCTTTGGCGTTCATACTTTCCGGCTGCTCGATGCGGAGGGCCGGTCCACCTTCGTTAAATTCCATTGGAAGCCCAAGCAGGGCCTGCAGTCGGTGGTCTGGAACGAGGCGGTCAAGATCAATGGCGCTGACCCCGACTTTCATCGCCGCGACCTCTGGGACGCGATCAACGCCGGCGATTTTCCCGAATGGGAATTGGGCGTTCAACTGTTCGACGATGCCTTCGCCGACAGCTTCGACTTCGATATTCTCGACGCTACGAAAATCATACCGGAAGAACTGGTGCCCATCCGGGTGATCGGTCGGCTGGTGCTCGACCGGGTCGTCGACAATTTCTTTGCCGAGACGGAGCAAGTCGCTTTTTGCACTCAAAACGTCCCGCCCGGCATCGATTTTTCCAACGACCCGCTGCTGCAAGGACGCAACTTTTCCTATCTCGACACCCAGATCAAGCGTCTGGGCGGACCAAACTTCACGCATATTCCGATCAACGCGCCCAAATGCCCGATGGCCCATTTCCAGCAGGATGGCCACATGGCCATGCGTAATCCGAAGGGACGCGTGAACTATGAGCCCAACAGCTGGGGGCCCACACAAGGCGGGCCGCGCGAAAACCCAGTTCGTGGATTCAGCAGCTTTGCTGAAACTGCGGACGGCCCCAAGCAGCGCGCGCGATCGGAAAGTTTCGCCGACCATTACAGCCAGGCGCGGCAATTCTTTATCAGCCAGACCCCTGTCGAACAGAAACATATTGCCGATGCGCTCGTCTTCGAACTGTCCAAGGTCGAACGTCCCGACATTCGGTCGAGGACGGTGTCCCACCTGCTCAATGTCGACGAGACACTGGCGGTGAAGGTGTCCGATGGCCTTGGCCTGCCTCTGCCCGATCCGGCCGTGGCCGCACGCAAGCCTATCACGGACCTGCCGCCTTCCGACAAGCTCAGCATCGTCAAAAACGGTCCGGGTAGTTTTCGCGGTCGAAAGCTGGGCATCCTGCTGAGCGACGGAGCGGACGCAAAATTGCTCAAGGCGCTGATCGATGCAGTGGATGCAGAAGGCGCCATGTTCGAGATCATCGCCCCGAAGATCGGCGGGGTAACCCTGTCCGATGGGACGCGGGCAGCTGCCAAGCACAAGATTGACGGTGGGCCGTCGGTGCTGTTCGATGCAGTCGCCATCATCGTGTCCGCCGAGGGGGCAGCGCTGCTGTCGCTCGACGCGGCAGCCAAGGATTTCGTCACCGACGCTTTTGCCCATTGCAAATTCATAGGGATCAGCGCCGAGGCAGAGGCGATCTTCGCCAAGGCTGGCATCGCCAGCGATCTGGACGAGGCCTGTCTGCCGCTCGGCAAGATCGACGACGCCCGCACGTTCATCGCGGCGTGCCGCCCGCTTCGCTACTGGCCACGTGAACTAAATGTCGACCTTGACGCGAACCCATAGCCCAAAGCGCAGCCTGTACAGTCTTAGCGCTCAGCGCCCACTTTCACACGCCGTTATGCCGGGAAGGACGCAGAGTCAGGTGCAGGTTGAAGGCGTCACGTTTTCGCTATTATAAACTTGGGTAATATCGCGACTGTCACGAACATTAAAGGCTGAAAGCTCTGTAATATCGTGAAGTGGTAAAGAAACAATCGGCATCAAGCGCTTGTAGGTATAATGGATTTCCACCACCATCACAGCAGTTCCCGCAGCTGCCTTGATCTCGTCACCCGTCGGCCCCATGCCCGCAAAGCTCGTACCCGTAGCCCCCGTGCCTTGTGGCCCATAAGCGGAGTGATATGCATCGCCGCCAAAGCACCGTTGCCATTTGATGGTCTGACCACCATCGGGGTTGGTCTGCAGGCTGGAAAGCACGATCTTACCATTTTGGCCGAGGCCTAGTTCAGACGCCTGTAAGTCGGCACCGATAAAAACGTCATTAATTTCTGCCTCGCTGACCGGCTTGTTATTGATAGCGCTTTGAGAGCCCATGCGCGATGCATTGTCCGCCACCATTCCGGAGATTTCGCCTATCTTCTTGACCGTCAGAGCATAGTTGATGAGTTCAAGGCCTGAAGTGGCAAGTATCAGTAGCAAAGGAAACGCTATTGCAAACTCCGTCAAGGCTATTCCGGATTTACAACGGACCAGACCACCTAGTCGATGAGCGATCCCATCAATCACGCTTTGTGCCCGCGAGAGAAGAATATTCATCAACAAAATCCTCAACATTTTCCGATCAGCGGCTCTGCCTGCTTATCAAAGGGCTGGTTGTGCAATATGGTGCGAGAGGTCATACTGACCCTGGGGTTCCATCCCAAAAGTGTGGCCATCGGGAAAACGCGATCATATTGCAGGGTTACCGAATAGATGGTGACATCCTTGGCGCCGCCTTGACCCTGTACCCCGGAATCTGCATCCCTGACACCGTTGCGGTTGGCGTCGTCGAAGCCCTCATTGTTGTTGCAGATGCCGTCTCCATTAGAATCAATAAAGGATTCAACCCGGGATTGCGCTCGGCCATAAGATTTGAATGCGAGCCGTTCAAAACTGAGCATACCTCCGCTCACCAATTTCTTTACGGCCGCTTCAACGCCCGCATCCAGCAAGGCGCGATTGGTGTCGGTGGCAGTCTCCAGTGCCGACGCTCGCCCCGCGGCCTGAACCTCTCCGCTCAAAACCGCACGGGCATAAAAATAATAGCCCGCGTCAAACAGGAACATCAGGATAAGGACAAGGATCGGCGCGACAATGGCGAATTCGACCAGAGTGGCACCAGTCTCATCCAACGCCGCTGCTTTCCGACGTCCCTTGACGAACTTCTTGCCTCCGCACATTATCGTGTGATCCGCAGAGAGGCGATCTGCGACGCAATTTGACTGAATGTCGCGTTGAGTTCCGCAGCATTGTTTGCCTGATAAGACTTGCCCGGCGATCCGCAATCGCTGAGCAACTGCGTCAGGGTCGTTCCAAAGGCGATCACCCAGACAGTGATATTCTTTTGATCCTTCGCGATCGAGCAGAGTTCCAGAAGTCGGCTTTCCGTGAGCCCATTTTGTTCAGTATCGGTCGGGATGGATGCAGAAGCGGTGCGCCGTCTGGCTGTTGCAGACAAGCCCCACGCATCATAGGCACCAATATGCGTTTCGGTCTGGCCGTCGGTCATGAAGATAATGTGCCGTGCTATCTTGCCGGTCGCTTCGGCCGCCTGGTTTTCAGCGCTGAAGATGCCATCACGCGACATCAGGCGAAGACCCCACAACATGCCGATGTCATGATAGGTAAAACCAGCTGGCGACAGGGCGTTAAGATAGGTCGTCAGCGCAGACGAGGTTATCGAACCTAGCTTACGCGCCGGTGATGGACAGGCACCGTAAAAGCTTGTGTCGCCGGAAGGGGTATAATAATTTGCGTTAGTCAAAGTCGCAGCAGAGCCACTCCAGACCCAGCCGCTGGCCGCCGTCGCACTGGTCGCGTTACGTCCATAGACGATGCCGGGGATATAGGGCTTCCACTGTGTGTCGGGACTGGCAGCATTGGGGACCAGGTCCACGTCCATATCATTGCGCGGGACGGTGGAGCCCTCATTGGATCGACGCGTCGAGCGTTCTTCAATGCATGCATTTGCTGCGGTCCAGTTGATCGTACGGCTAGTGTTGTTGTTGGCGACGGTCGCAGTGAAGCTGCCTCCGGTCATCAGGCCGTTCGCAGCGTTGCCCTTGAGTGTGGCCATCGAATATTGGACGGGCTGATAGTACCAATTGTACACTGGTGTTGTCGTGGTGGTCGTTGTCGTCTGACCAGCGTTGGGATTGTTTGTGACGGTTTCGGTAACCGTCTGGGCGTAATTATTGTAGGTCGTGGCGTTTATAGTGCAGCCACTGGCGTTTGAGGATGCCGAATAGGTCGTTCCATTCCGGGTCCGTGTCCGGGTCCGCGTCCGGGGCGAAGCAGTGGCGGAGGGGCTGTAGGCCGACCAGCCGCTGTAGACATCCGTATAGTTGGAATTGGCCGGCGCGGCGCAGCTCTCTGCCTGCCCAGGGGAACTCGAAGTCGTGATACTTCCGCTGTTAAATACTGTGCTGGAAGACGAATTCGTCGCCGGCTGCGTCGTGGTCGTGGTCACAGTATTCGTCGTCTGAGGCGCCGGTTGCCTGGAGTCATACCAAGGATTGTCCTGGACCCACTCGCGCTTTAGCAACATCCCGACATTCACTGTCGACGAATAGGGCACAAATCCGTAGCGGATGGCGCTGCCGACGGGCTTCACCTGCTCCAGCAAGTTGTAGAAGTTCGTCACCGCGCTGCGCAGTCCGACGATCTTGCTTGAACTATCGCCGCTGTTTGTATCCAGCATCGACCGAGTTGTGTCGAGGACGAACATGACGTCCGTATTCGGCAATTGAAGATCCGCCGTACAGTTCGCCGTTATGGTTTTGTCTGGAATATTAAATAGCGACATCAAGGTCATCGGCACCACTACGGAAGCTGTGCCCGTGACAGCGCCTGTGGCGCTTGCAGAATAGACCCCCGTCGCCAAGCTGGTCCCATATTTGTGCGCTGGAAAGTTGACATTGAAGAACTTGACTGCAGTGTCTTCTGTACTGCCCGCGCCAGTCGTCCAAGTCAGACCCGTCATCGCTCGCCGTCCGGCAAGAGCGCCAGCATCGCAAGCTTGCTGAAGCCGAGTCTTCGTCAAGTAGAGACGGCTGATGTCTACTCCGCCTCCAATTAGGCCCGCTAAGGGAAAAAACGCCGCGGCAGTGATTGCCAGTGTGTTGCCCGCCTCATTCCGTCGAAAGCGCCTTAAAAAGGAATGTTGTTCTTCGAACAAAATTTTCCTCCCCGATTTTTATACTTTCCTCCAATTAGGAGGAGATCGTTAAGAACAAATTTCTGGAATTTTACGTTCTGTTTGATCTAGATTTACTTTCTTCAGAAAAGATGTTGCTTAAGCAGCATCGTCGCGCCGTAATGGATCGTAAGATATAGGAGCATTGAACCGGGCCGGGTTTGCCGGAGGCTCAAACTCTCGAGTAGATGAAGCCGATATGAGCAAGACGACGAACAAGTTTGCACCGGAGGTGCGCGAGCGAGCGATCCGGATGGTGCTGGATCACGAGCGGGATTATCCTTCGCGCTGGGCAACGGTGGTATCGATTGCCGAGAAGATCGGCTGCTCGCCGCCGACCCTGCATGATTGGGTGAAGAAGGCTGAGGTCGATAGCGGCAAGCGGACGGGCGTCCCGACCGAGGTAGCCGACAAGATGAAGGCGCTGGAGCGCGAGGTCCGCGAGTTGCGACAGGCCAATGAGATCCTGCGCAAGGCGTCGGCTTATTTTGCCCAGGCGGAGCTCGACCGCCCGTTCAGGCGATGATCGCTTTCATTGACGATCACCGCGATGCCTTTGGGGTCGAGCCGATCTGCCGCGTTCTGCCGATCGCCCCATCGACATATCACGAGCGCGTCGCGCAGCGTCGCGATCCGACACGCCTGTCGGCGCGGGCTCAACGGGACCAGTCGATCAAGCCTGAGATTGCCCGCGTGTTCGCCGAGAACTTTGCAGTCTACGGCGTCCGCAAGGTCTGGCGGCAGATGATGCGGGAGGGCTTTCCGATCGCCCGCTGTACCGTTGCGCGACTGATGCGTTTGGCAGGGGTGATCCGTGGCAAGCCGATGCGCACGACCATCAGCGACAAGGCCGCGCCGTGCCCGCTCGATCACGTCAACCGCAGGTTCTACGCGCCAGCGCCGAACATGCTGTGGGTGTCGGACTTTACCTATGTCGCGACTTGGGCGGGGTTCGTCTACGTCGCCTTCGTCATCGACACCTACGCCAGGCGGATCGTCGGTTGGCGGGCCAGCAGGACGGCTCATGCCAGTTTCGTCCTCGATGCCCTGGAACAAGCGCTTCACGATCGACGGCCGACCCATCGGGGCGGCCTCATCCATCATAGCGACCGCGGGTCGCAATACCTGTCTATCAAATACACCGAGCGCCTCGCAGAAGGGATCGAGCCCTCGGTCGGCAGCGTCGGCGACAGCTACGACAATGCTTTGGCCGAGACGATCAACGGCCTTTACAAGGCAGAGGTGATCCACCGGCGAGGACCGTGGCGCAGCTTCGAAGCTGTCGAATATGCCACGCTCGAGTGGGTCGATTAGTTCAACCATCGCCGACTGCTGGAGCCCATCGGCAACATCCCGCCTGCCGAAGCCGAAGATCAATATTATGCTGCCGCAGACAACATCGGTAGGGCAGCGTGACTCACAACCCTATGCCTCCGGCAAACCCGGCGCGGTTCACTTGGATTTGGTGGATAGGCTATAATCTAAACCGTGCGCCACCCGAAAGGGGCCCGTGAGACACGGGGCCTTTTTTGCGGTCCTGAGGTCTAAAATTGAGTCTCTGTGGCACCCGATTCGCTAGCGCGTCGGCAAAATGGCGCGGAACTGCGCCATTCTAAGGCCACGACAGGACCAGGCCTTTAAACGCCGCGCAAGGCGAGAATGCGTGGTGCAGGACGCAGTCCAGAGCGAACCCGTCTCTGTACGGTATTCCCTGCCGACACCCGTTTGGCAGGGATTTTTATATCCACGCTGGGAATGAGCCTGACCTGCGCTTCCAAAGAGCCTCGGATTTCTGCGGCTTTGCAGGATAAATTCCCTATCGTCGGCGGCAGGGAATTTTTCGATGCCAGTAGGGAATTTCCCCGTCTAACACACCGATAAATAAGGATGCAGACAGGCAAGCGCGGATCTGTTATTTACGCCGCACCTTGAGCAGATAGTCGCCCGGTCATCGGGTTTGGACGCAGCACGAGGACAACCACTGTCGCTTCACGATGTGAGGCGGGCAGTCGGCTGTCTGACTGTGTCCGGCATCTGCTTCCCGTGTCCTTCGTGCAGCGCGCTGCGAAGGATATGATTATGAAGCCTGCCCGAACATCTAATCGGCCTGCGAAGGCACCCAGCCTGAGCAATATCGAGCGGTCGCTCGGCCCGATCGTCCACCTGCCCATCGACACCCTCAAAACCTATGCCGGCAATCCCCGCAAACATCCTGAGAAGCAGCTGGTCAAGCTGGCGGCGGCGATGGCCGAGTTCGGCTTCACCATCCCGGTTTTAGTCGATGCGGATCATGTGATCGTCGCGGGCGAGGCGCGGGTCGCGGCCGCCCGTCGAATCGGTATGAAAAGCGTCCCCGCCCTCATGGTCTCCGATTGGACGCCCGCGCAGGTGCGCGCCTACCGCCTGGTCGATAATCGACTCGCCGAACATGCGACCTGGGACAAGGAGATGCTGGCGATCGAATTCGCCGCGATTATCGAAATTGGGGAGGTGCCGATCGACCTGCTCGGATGGGAGATTGGCGAGATCGACGTCATGCTGGAGGAGCAGGATGACGGTGTCGGCGCGGATCCGGTCGATGATAGTCCTGAACCGCCAGCTGTCGCGGTCACCCGCCCGGGCGACATCTGGCGTCTGGGCAAGCACCGGCTAATCTGCGGCTCGGCGCTCGATAACACCGTCTGGCAAAGGCTGATGGCCGGGCAGGTCGCCACAATGGCGTTCACCGACCCGCCCTATAACGTTCCCGTAAATGGCCATGTTTCAGGGCTGGGCAAGGCCAAGCACGCCGAGTTCGCCTTTGCCTCCGG
Source organism: Sphingobium sp. TomMM7A (assembly GCF_055397305.1). NCBI lineage: Bacteria > Pseudomonadati > Pseudomonadota > Alphaproteobacteria > Sphingomonadales > Sphingobiaceae > Sphingobium > Sphingobium sp. TomMM7A. The sequence continues at coordinate 1,356,412 of NZ_AP027311.1, forward strand.
AGAAATGACCTCGGGCGAATTCACAAACTTCCTCACCCAGTTTCTTATCCGACTAGCCGCACACGCCAAGGATGGCGCCATCATCGACGTCTGCATGGACTGGCGACACCTCAAGGAACTGCTCCATGCCGTGGAGGAGGCTGGCCTCACGCTCCTCAATCTGTGCGTCTGGAGTAAGAGCAACGGCGGTATGGGGTCCCTCTACCGCTCGCAGCATGAGCTGATACTGATCTGCAAGAAGGGCAAGGTCCCGCACAGAAACAATGTCCAGTTGGGCGCCCATGGCCGCTATCGGACAAATGTGTGGAGCTATGGCGGTGCCAACAGCTTCTCCAGCACGCGTACGAATGACCTGGCTGACCATCCCACAGTGAAGCCGGTCGACCTCGTCGCTGATGCGATTCGCGATGTCACGAACCCGGGGGATATTGTGACCGACGCCTTCATGGGCTCGGGCACGACCATCCTAGCGGCCGAACGGTCGGGCCGAATCGGCTTCGGCGTGGAGATCTCGCCTGGCTATGTCGATGTTGCCATCCGCAGATGGGAGGCCATGACCGGCCGGTCGGCCGTGCTCGATGGCACCGACCAGAGCTTCAGCGACATCGCTTTCGCCCGCTCAGACGATGCGACGCCCGATGAGGCAGAAGGCTGATCAGCGGCAACCTCTCCCCTCCCCTTTCCCATTAGGATTTCCACTCATGTCATCCACCGACACTCAACCCGGGCGTCCGCCTGTCCGCCCTCGTATCAGGATCCGTCGAGCCACCCCGCAGGATCCGCCCCGTCTTGCTCCTGAAGACGAGGCAGACGATGAACAGCGGGCGGAGGCGGAAATGCAGCCTTCCTATGCCATCGGCTACAAAAAGCCGCCAGTGCATAGTCGGTGGCAGAAAGGCCAGTCCGGCAATCCCCGCGGACCCAAGAAGCGGGTCAAAAGCCTCAACACCATCGTGCGAGAGGTCATGAACGCGCCGGTTAAAATCCGCACCGGTGGTCGCGAGCAGGTCATGAGCCGCGCCCAGGCGCTGGTGCTGAAAACGGTCGAAGCCGCGTCCAAGGGCAATGATCGTGCACTCGACAAGCTGCTGCGCCTGTTCGCGGCCGCCATGCCTGACGACGGCGGTGGTCTCCCATCGGAGCAAGCCGATCAGCCCCATTCCGCCACCGATGAGGCAACGCTCATGGCGTTACGCGAGATGATCGCCGCGCAGCTTGGTGGGGAGGATGGCCGATGACCTCCAACCACCAACTGCTCGCGGCGGCTCGCCGTTCTCACCTCGTCCTCTATCTCATGAAGGTCTTCGAGACGCTCCATCCAGGTGAGCCGCCGCTTGTGCTCGCCTGGTATCTCCATGGCATCTGCCATGCGCTCGAGGAGGTTTATCGCGGCTTCGGCGGGCGGCTCGTCGTCACCGTTCCACCCCGGCATCTTAAGTCCGAAACGACCTCGGTCGCGTTCGTCAGCTGGATGCTCGGGCATAATCCCGCCATGAAGATCATGGTGGCGAGCTACAGCCAGGACCTGGCTCGGCTGCACGCCAATCTCACCCGCAGGGTCATGGAGAGCGCTTGGTATCAGATGCTTTTTCCGGCCACCCGCATCAGCGCTCGCGGCAACCGGGCGCTCGAAATCGAAACCACCGCGGGCGGCGTTCGCAAGGCGGTTTCCGTAGGCGGGTCAGTTACCGGCTTTGGTGCCGACATCATCATCGTCGACGATTGCATGAAGGCCGACGAAGCCCGCAGCCAGGCCGTGCGAGACGAGACAAAGGCGTGGTTCGATAATACGCTTCAGACCCGCCTCAACGATAAGGCGACCGGCCGAATTGTCTCGATTCAGCAACGCCTTCACGAGGACGACCTGCCCGCTTATTTCCTGGAGAAAGGCTATGCCCATCTCAACCTGCCGGCCATCGCGGAGAAAGAGGAGCTGGTGCGGATTGGCAAAGACCGGATGCATCTCCGGAAGGTAGGAGACCTCCTTTCGCCTGAGCGGGAAGACCAGGTGGTCCTTGACCGGCTTCGGCGCGAATTAGGGCCTGCGGTGTTCGCGGCGCAGTATCAGCAGGACCCCGTCGCACCCGAAGGCAATCTTCTGCGGATAGAATGGTTCGGCACCTATCATGAGGCACCTGAGCGCGCCGAGTTCCAAAAGATCGTGCAAAGCTGGGACACGGGCATGTCCTCGGCCCCCACGAGCGATTTTTCCGTCTGCACGACCTGGGGCTTTCTCAACCGCAAATGGTATTTGCTGGACGTGTTCCGTGAGCGGCTCGACTATCCTGACCTCAGGCGCGCGGTCATACGACTGTGGCGGCAGTGGTCAGCCGACAAGGTGGTCATCGAGGATGCCGGCAGCGGCAAATCGCTATGGCAGGAGTTTCGCCAGCAGGGTCCGTTCACACCCATCATGTGGTCGGTGACCACCAACAAGGAAGAGCGGTTCGTTGGCACCTTGGGCGAGGTCGAAGCAGGCAATCTGCTGCTGCCCAGCGACGCTCCTTGGCTCGGCGCGTTCCGGTCCGAGCTCAAGGCCTTTCCGAGCGGGCGCCACGACGACCAGGTCGATAGTTTCAGCCAGTTTGTTCAGTTCGAGCTGTGCAATTGGAGATGGGCGATGACGGAGTACGACATAAAGGGGCGCCCCAAGCGCATTGTCCGGCAAAGCAGGCGGGATTGGTGAGCCTTGCTCTGATCGACGCGTGATCGCGCGCTATCTGAGTGTAGCGGAGCATTTATTAGGCGGCCTGGCGCCTTCTCCCGAAACTCCAGCCACTGCGGGGATGGGGAAAATTGTCCACCTCCCACGCCTGTCACTCGGCCCCGTTGAACAACATCGAAGCATCGCCCCAGCAGCTTGAGGGTGAAATGATTGCAGCGGTGGCGGCGATCACCGTTGCTGACCGTCTGAACCCATCGTCGCGGCGTTCCTGCTGACCGCGCCACCCCGCTGACGGCGTTGGTCGTCCTGCTGATTTTGCTGGCCAGGATTGCGTTCCTGCTGGCCACCTTGCTGCCCGCCACCCTGCTGGGCGCGACCGGTATCCTGCTGGTTCTGCTGGCCGGGGTTCTTGCTCTGGCCGCCTGCTGGCTGCCCATCTGATTGTCTTGGTTCTGATTTGCCATTAGAGGAGCTCTTGTGCCGAAATAGCACCTCATCGAAACCCGCGCATCGTGCGGCTGTTCCGTGTGCCGACTTCCCACCAACCTATATCCTGGGCAATTGAGCGCGGCGTTAATCTTGGTCGAGCGTGTTGTGGGCAGAGCCTTCATGCCTCAAAAAGTCGCGCTCGTGCCGCCCCATGCATCGCTTCCATCCGCATCGGCGTGCCTCTGACCCACAGCCGATCAACGACGATGCCTTTCCACCCGGAAGGCAGGATTACAGGCCGCCGGCCCCACTCCGACGGATCGGCGTCCGAAATCTCGATCCCTGGCAGGCCCAGCAGCATCGTCATCAGCATTCCGCCGATATTCGCCATGAAAGGACCGGCAGGCACTTTGGAGTCCGGATGATCTTCCCGATATTCCAGGCACTGGTGGAACCGGCCCTTGTCATAGGCGGCGTACCCTTCCTCGAACAGCTTGAGCGCCAGTGCCCGGTCCCCCCGCATCGCTGCCCAAACCGGATAAAAAGCGGGCAACATCGGCGATCCCACATAATCCGGCCAATGTGACAGAAACAGGACGAGCGTCGCCTCCTCCTGGCGGCCGGTCGCCGGATAGTTCATCGGGAACAGGCCGGCGAGCGGCGAAGGCGTCGCTCCCTTAGCCTCGCTGACTCGGAACTCCTCATGCGACGCGATGACGCCGTCGCTTCGGATCGGCAAATGAAGGCTGTCCGCCATATCGCGCCAGATGGCGGGCACCTTCTCCCCGATCGACAGACCGATGCGGATAGTCCGGCGCAGTAGGTCATAGGCCGTCATCAGCGTGAAGCTGTCATTGTCGGGCGGATCGGGCACTTCGGCCGGCCCAGTCGCCCGCAACAGTTCAAAGCCCCGCGTCGTTTGCGTCAGCCGGGACGCCAGCCAATCCGCCACGCCCGACAATATGGGCCAGCCCGTCTCTCTCAGATAGCGCACATCCCGCACCGCTTCGGCATGGAGCGCAAAGGCGCGCGCGACATGCAGCGACACATGGGCTGCATGTGCCGCGCCCGATCCGGCACCGGGCGTCGCTTCCTCACCCGAACGCGGCGCCGCCTCCCACGGGAAACGCAGTCCATCCTTGTTGTCGAGCATCGCATACATGCGCGCGGCATCGACATGCCGTGCGCGAAAACCGAGCAGACTGCGCGCCGCCGTGGGCTGGATCAGCAACAAGGGCGGAACGCAGAAAGCGTCGATGTCCCACATCACATGTCCAAAATAATAATTGTAATTGGGCCAGCTTGCGAGCCCGAACATCGAAGTCGCAGCAGGCGATGACCTATGCGCGGAGCTGTTCAGATAGAAGAAACCCGCGTCGATCAGACGTTGATGATCCGAGCTCGCGCCATCGACGACTATTCGGCTTTGCCACAATTGCCGCCAGATTTCCCGATTGAGGTCACGCAACTGGTCGAAACCCAACTCTGTGCCCTTGGCAAGTCGGCGAATGGCCTCATCCATGGGGCGATGATGGACAAGGGAAGGGACAAGGGCAGCGATCTGCTCCAGCCGTACCGTTTTGCCACGCTTCAACTCGACCGAATATTCGGCGGTCAGCGACCCCGAGCCATGCTTCTCCCGAAAGCAGGGATTGTCCGTGGCGTCCGGGCATTCGCTATGAAAAGCGATGCCGCAGCAACTGAACGCACCCTCCGGCACCCAAAGCATCGCGCCTTCACCCGACGCTGCTGGCCCACCGACCTTCCGCTCGTCTGCCCGCCCACGCGAACCCGCCGTCGCAATCCCCGCTCGCAACCGGATCGTGCAAGGACTATCGGCCGTCAATTCCATGCGTTGCAGCACCAACGCAGGATCACTGCGACTGGCAAAGGTCAGCACCTCCAAGCGGAGCGCAACCCCGCCGACATGGAACGCGAATCCGCTGACAAGCTCCCCGGCGGCAAAATCATATCGCTGTGTTGCATCGCTGATCAGCCAGGGCTGCTCGGTCAGCCAAGTCTCCCCAATCCCGATGTCGGCGGCAAGCGGATAAGGGACGGGGACGGCAGCCTCGACCAGCTCCTCGACATGCAGGCCCACCACGCCGTTGACGATGGCGGAACCGGGCAACATCGGAATCTCGCGCACGCGAAGACCCACAAGCCCGTTAGCCACATAGGCCGGAAGGTCGTCGCCACGAAAGCCATCAACCGGACCTGGACTGAGCGGTTCCCATCCCACGGGCTCACCTCGTTGTGGCATTCACGGACGGGAATCCCGCCGATCCTTTTCCGGATAATCTTCCGGCTTCACTGTGCCGACATTAGGACGATCCTCGACCTCCTCCTGTCGCTGGCCACCGCCTGTCCGTGGGTCCTCCTTTTCCCGTCCCGGCAGCGTGTCGCCCATCGGTCCGCGCGGCGTTTTGGCATTGTCCGGCTTATGCTGCCCTTCGCGTTCACTCATCGTCATGCTCCTCTGCCGTGCCAGGTTCGGCCATCTTGCGATGCTGCTCCGCCAGGATGGCGGCAGGCGTGACATGCGCGGCCGCGGCCTGAAGCTTGTTCTTCCAGCCCGACACGATATGCGCCTTGCCGGCCAGGAGCGCGTCCCAGCCGTTCTTGGCGACCTTGGCGGGATCATCCTTTTCGTCGGACCCGACCTTGGTATCCAGCATGTCCGCTCGGTCGAAAAATTCGGTCTCGGTCGCGCCCGGCATCAGGGTCGTGATGGTGATGCCATCAACATCCTTGATCTCATTCCGCAGCGCATCGGCAAAGCTGTCGATAAATGCCTTGGTCCCGTTATAGACCGCCTGGAACGATCCGGGCATAAACCCGGCGATCGAGCCGGTGATCAGTACCTTGCCCTCATTGCGGGCCACCATCGGCTGCACGACCTTCTGCAACAGATAGAGCGTGCCGGTGATGTTGGTATCGATCACTCGCCGCCAGTCCGCAACCTCCTGCTCCAGAAAGCCATGGCCCAGACCCCGCCCGGCATTGGCGCAGAGCAAATCCACCGTGCGCCCCTTCGCCGCGTCGATCAGTTTCTCGACGCCCTCCAGGGTAGCAAGATCAGCCTCCACCGCTTCTACTTCCCCGCCATGGCGACGGAAATCAGTGGCCGACGCTTCTATCAGCGGCTCGTCCGCCACGACCAGCAGGTCATAGCCATTTTGGGCAGCAAGATGGGCCAGCTCGAACCCGATACCTGTCGAGGCGCCGGTAATGATGGCGAATTTAGTGGCTCCCATGGCGGTTCTCCTCTTTCTGGCTAGCCGCCATGCCCGGTTTCAGCACGACCTTGGTCACTTCATTCTGATGATCGTGGAAGATGCGATATCCCTCCGCCGCTTCCTCCAGCGGCAGGCGGTGGCTGATGAGGAAAGTCGTGTCGATCTTGTCCTCCATGATCGCATTGAGCAGGGCGGGCATATAATGCTGAACATGGGTCTGCCCGGTCTTGAGCGTCAGACCCTTCTCCATGAAGGCGCCCAGCGGAAATTTATCGACGAAGCCGCCATAAACGGCGGGCATCGACACGCGCCCACCCTTGCGGCAAGCGAGAATTGCCTGGCGGATGCTGTGGGTGCGATCGGTGCCGAGGAAGGTCGATATCTTGATCTGGTCCCAGACATTGTCAGCAAAGAAGCCATGTACCTCCAGCCCAACGGCATCGATGCAAGCGTCGGGCCCGACGCCGCCCGTCATTTCCATTAGCGCGTCATAGGTCTTGGTCTGCTCGTAATTAATCGTCTGCGCGCCAAAGCGCGCCGCCAGTTCCAGCCTTCGCGGAAAATGGTCGATGGCAAGGACCCGCTCCGCCCCCATCAGGAAAGCCGACTGGACGGCGAACAACCCAACCGGCCCGCAACCCCAGACAGCGACGGTATCTCCCGGTTCGATCCCGGCATTCTCTGCAGCCATCCATCCGGTGGGAAGGATATCCGAGAGAAACAGAACCTTGTCATCTTCTACTCCATCGGGAATGACGATCGGGCCTACGTCGGAAAACGGCACGCGGACATATTCAGCCTGCCCACCGGCATAGCCGCCGGTCATGTGGCTATAGCCAAAAAGCCCTGACATGGGCTGGCCATAGATGGTCTGCGCGATGTCCTGATTGTCGGCGGGCAGGCCATTGTCGCATGCAGAATATTGATGCTTGCCGCAATGGAAGCATCCGCCGCATGCAATGGTGAAGGGCACAACAACGCGCTGTCCTTTTTGCAGCGTGGATTTCGGCCCTGTCTCGACCACCTCTCCCATGAATTCATGGCCCAATATATCGCCCGATTTCATTGTCGGGATATATCCGTCGTAAAGATGGAGGTCAGATCCGCAGATAGCCGTCGAGGTGATGCGGATGATCGCGTCACGGGGATTGATGATCTCCGGATCGGGGACCGTCTCCACCCGAACATCATGCTTGCCATGCCATGTCAGCGCCCGCATCAGACCTCCTCCTCAAATGCCTGACGGGTGCGCGCCGAAGTCGCTATCTCGCCCGTTTCCATGAGCTGCTTGAAGCGCCGCAAATCCCGCCGCGCCTGAATCGCCGGTTCTCGCTGAAACATTTTGGCAATTGCCTTGCCGATGATCCCGCCCGGCGGATCATAAAGTATCGTCGCGCTCACCCACGTCCCACGCCCGCCCGGCGCGTCGCGAAAGTCGATCCGGCCGCTATTGGGAACGTCAGCGCCATCCTCGGAAGCCCAGGCAATCGTCTCATCGGGCCTGTCCTCGGTAATGGCAGAAATCCATTCCACCGTCTTCCCGGCGGGCGCCTTCACCGTCCAGTGGGTGCGCCCCTCCGCCACCGGCACCACCGAAACAACATTTTCCATGAACCTCGGCAAATTGGTGAAGTCGCGCCAAAAGGCATATAGCTCCGCCCTGGGGCGATTGATCGTCACCGTCTTGCCGACCAGCGTATCTCCTTGGGGTTCGATAAGTTCGTCGCCCGCCTGTTCGCTATGATTTCCCTTGCTCGCGATAAGAGGTGCGTCGTCGCTTGCGAGCGGCGCCTTGTTGTCGGCCATGCTGAGCCTCCTGAAGTGATCAGAGCCCCAACCAGCGGGCGGCGACCTCGTTCCGTGTTTTCACGCCAGACCAGTGCGAAAAGACCTGCCTGATAATATAGGTCACGCCCCTCCTGCGACGGGCTGCGGAACATGTGCGAATAGCCATCGTTGACCGGACATCAGTCAAAGGGAGAAACCCCATGGCGCTTCATACCCATTATCCCTCACGATCCCAAAGCCTGCTACTCGGGGCGGGCCTCGCGGTTCTTGGCCTTGCGGGGCGCAAGCTGATGGTTCAGGCGCCCACCATGCTGGCAGGCGACTGGGACAAGGCGCTTGCTGCCGAACATAAGGCGGCTCTCGCCCTGTTCGATGCCCTCGCGGCAACCGACGATGCCGCCAGCGGCAGGCGTCGGCTGATGCTGATGCAGCTCAAACATGCTCTGGGCAAACACGCGCTGGAGGAGGAGAATGCTATTTACCCCGCCATGCGCGAACATGGAATGGAGGCGAAAGCTGACGCGCTCAACGGCGAACATGGCTATGTGAAGCAATATCTCTATGAACTGTCGGACCTTCTGGACGATAAACCGGCCTTTCAGCAGAAGCTGGCGAAGTTCCGCGCCGACATCGAACGGCATATGAAGCAGGAGGAGCAGGAACTGTTCCCCCTCCTGCGTCAGGCACTCGACGACAGCGCGACCGGCCGCCTCACACGGCGAATGAATCAGGAAGGGCTGAAACTGGCCTGACACAGGACGTGACCGATGAGTAACGAACATGCTGACAAGCGCGCCATAGCGACGAAGCAAACGCGCAATCCCAACATCTCCACGGAAAACCAGCCCAAGGGGTCAGCCCGGAGACCGAGCGACACACTCGACCGTCCGGAAGCGGACAATCGCGGCCATCGGGCCAAGGACGGTTCTGGCGTTGTCGAAGGCAGCGGCGCCTCGGCGGGGGGCGGCGGCAATCCGGAAGATTATGACAGCGACAGCGCCGGTGGAGGAAAAGCCCAATGACGGAGCACGTCACTGCCAGCATGGCGGTGCGCAAGACTGGCTACAATGTTTAGGTGTCGAGGACGCTAAGACTGCGGTCGCGTCTGTGAATTTTGGCCAGCATAGGCAGTTCAGTCGCCCGATGCCGGTCCCAACGCAGCGGCCAACTCGTCCAGCCAAAGATCCGCCGTGCCATCCGAAGGGGCGCGCCAGTCGCCCCGTGGCGACAGGGCGCCGCCAGAGGAGATTTTCGGCCCATTGGGCAGAGCCGACCGTTTGAATTGGCTGATGGCAAAAAAGCGGTGGACGAAATTGTCGAGCCAATGGCGGATGGTGGGCAGATCGTATGCGACCTTGCCGCTGTCCGGATAGCCCGCCGGCCAATCTCCCTCCTCGACATCCCGCCAAGCGTGCCAGGCTAGAAACGCGACCTTCGAAGGCAGCAATCCCTGCCGCACAATATGGTGCAAGAAAAAATCATTCAGCGCGTAGGGGCCGATCCGCGCCTCCGTGCTCTGCATCGCGCCGCTGGAATCGGCGGGGACGAGTTCCGGGGAGATTTCGGTGTTCAATATCGCATCCAGAATGCCGTCGGTCGCTTCGTCGAACTGGTCGGTGGCGATGCACCAGCGGATCAGGAACTGAATCAGCGTCTTGGGCACGCCGCTATTCACCGCATAATGGCTCATCTGGTCGCCCACGCCATAGGTGCACCAGCCCAACCCCAGTTCGCTGAGGTCGCCGGTGCCTACGACAAAGCCTCCACGCCGGTTGGCGAGCCGAAACAGATAATCGGTACGCAGGCCCGCCTGCACATTTTCAAACGTCACGTCATAGATCGGCTCGCCCCGCGCGAAGGGATGGTCCATATCCGCCAGCATCTGCCGCGCAGCAGGCCGGATGTCGATCTCCGCCCCCGCCACGCCCAGCGCGTTCATCAGCGCCCAGGCATTGCCCTTGGTCTGCTCACCGGTCGCGAAGCCCGGCATCGTATAGCCAAGGATCGTTGAGCGCGGCAGAGCCAGCCGGTCGCACGCCTTGGCCGCCAGGATCAGCGCATGTGTGGAATCGAGGCCGCCGGACACCCCGATCACGAAATGCTTGCCCGCCGTCGCGCGGAAGCGGGTGACGAGCGCCTCCACCTGGATATTGAATGCCTCGTAGCAATCGGCATCCAGTTCCGTCAGATCGGCGGGAACAAAGGGAAAGCGGCGCACCGACCGTCGCAGACCGACATCATCGCATCGCGGCTCGAACGGAAAGCGAAGCTTGCGAAAGCGCGTCTCCGGATGCCCGGCTGCCTCCACGCTGTCATTGAAAGTGCCGTTGCGCATTCTTTCCAGTCGCAAACGCTGGAGATCGACATCGGCATAGAGCACTTCCGGCTCATCGCCGAAGCGGCTCGACTCTCCCAGCAACTCGCCCATTTCATGCAGCATCGCCTGCCCATCCCACGCAAGGTCGGTCGTGCTTTCACCGGCACCCGCTGCGGAATAAGCATAGGCGGCAATGCACCGCGCCGATTGGGAAGCGGACAGCAAATGCCGGTCGCGCGCCTTACCGATGGTGATGTTGGACGCTGACAAATTGCACAGCAGCAGAGCCCCGGCCATCGCCCCCGATGTCGATGGCGGCAGCGGCGCCCAAAAATCTTCGCAAATTTCTACATGGAATATAAAGTCGGACTGTCCCTCGGCCGCAAAGAGCAGGTCGGTTCCGAAAGGCACGCTGTACCCCGCGATCTCTATCTCCAGGCCCGCCAGACCGGCGCCCGGCGCGAACCACCGCTTCTCATAATATTCGCGATAATTGGGCAGGTAGCTTTTCGGCACGACGCCGATCAGCGTGCCTTTTGCAATGACCAGAGCGCAATTATAGACCCGCCCGGCTCGGCGCAAAGGCGCACCCACCAGCATCACCGGCAGATCCCCGCTCGCCTCAATCAACCTTCCCACTTCCGCTTCGACCCTGTCCAGCAGGGCGTCCTGAAGATGAAGGTCGTCGATCGCATAGGATGACACGCAAAGTTCTGGAAAGAGAACCAGATCCGCGCCTTCTGCCGCCGTTTCCAGTCCCAGTTCCAACACCGCCGCAGCATTGGCCGCCACGTCTCCAACCGTCCCACGCGGAGTTGCGGCCGCGACCCGGACAAGACCGTGGCGATGGATCGACATGAAAGTTTCAGAAATGCCCAATGGCTTCCCCCATCATCTCCAGCGCGATCCGGAGCGATTTGATCCGCACCGGCCCGCGCCCGATATTTCCGAAATGCTCGACGCGGTGGACGGTCGCGCCATTGCGCCGGGCAGCAGCGAAATGAACGAGCCCGGCCTCATCTCCATCCGCCGCCGCACCAGCAAAGCCGGTAATGGCGACCGCAATGTCGGCATGGGATTGCCTGATCGCGCCCTCCGCCATGGCGATGGCAACGTCACGGCTTACCGCTCCGCAGGCATCGATCTGTTCCCGTCGAATACCCAGCAGCTCGCATTTTGCCTCCTCGCTATAGACCGCAAAGCCCCGCTCGAATGCATGGCTCGTCCCCTCTACATCGGTCAGTAACGAGGCGAGCAAACCACCCGTGCAACTTTCCGCCGTTGCAAGCCGCAGTTCCGCTTCACATGCTGCCTTCAGGACAGCCGCCGCGGCCTCCTCCACATCGTCGGGCAATATAGGGGACAGCGTTTCGGCTGGCCCCGTGTTTCCATCTCGCGATTCGCCCATGATGTGCGTTCCGATGCCTATCTCCCTCACTTATCTTCAAAGGATATGTGCTGCCCAAGTTCCGGGTCTGTCCGTTATGCATGTCAAATTTCACGTCGGTCGCGCCCCATCTGTCGTGACAGCCGACCAGGGGAGACTCGTTGAGCCAAAAAGCCACCGCGGCAGCGAGACTCATGGCTGAGAGATAGTGCTTGGAGAACTTGTCGTATCGGATGGCGAGCCGGCGGAAATACTTGAGCAGCGGACATGACTTGGACCCGGCAGTGGCCCATCTCGCGGCGTCGTTATACTGGATTGGACAATTACGGTTTCGGCGAGCGCGAATGACGTGGATCGTGCCCTGTTCGCGGGAGGCGGCCCTGATAGCTACAGTGGAGACCTTGAATCGATAGCGCCATGCAATCCAAAGGAATGACTGAGTCCGACCCTGAAAATGCCCAACTCAATGGATGGATCAACGCCTTGGTCCTAGTCTTTAGTTATTGCCGGGCCCGTCGACGAGAGGAACCCCATATTCGCGCAATATTTCCTCAATTCGTGCAGTGTTCTTGTTCAGCTGCCGCTCTATGGCGGTTTTAAGTTCAAGGTCCTCCTTCGGCAGGCCCATAGAAATATCATAAACCATCGGCAACTGAGCGTCGTCGAGCCAAGGCGTCACTCGCTCAAGTCGCAGGGGAACGGCCGAATGTCTGGCCGCCCAGCCAGCCAGCGGTCCCCAAACCAGGGCCGCGTCTATTTCGCCCTTCGCGACAGCCTCCACAATGGAGGCTGGCGGATTGGGCGCGTGATAATCTCCATAGAGAAGATATCCTCTGACATTCCGGACGTAGCCCCGCCTGGCCAGCGCATGAGCAGGCGGCGTGTTCATCCCGTCATCGCCCACCATCTGCACGCCCATACGTAGATGCCTGAGGCGCGGATCGTCCAGCGTCAGCCCGCCTAACGGGTCGCTCCGCCGGGTAACGAACATGTAGCTCGACCGGTAGTAGGGCCGCGTCGTCGCGAGCATCTCGATGCTTGCCACGACACCCGGCCAGACGTCGCACTTCCCTTCGCCGATCGTGTTGCGAACATAACCGCGCCGCTGTGCCCACCAGACATAGCGTAATTTGCGACCCATGCCCGTCGCGATCAGCCGCGAGATGCGATTTTCAAAGCCCTGCTCCGCCCGGTTGGAGAAGGGCAGATTGTTGGGATCGGCGCAGACGGTGAGCGTTCTTGGCTCCCCTCCTCGGCACGCGGCGAGCAGCAGCGCGGGCCAGATTGCATGCCACCTCATCGCGGGAGGGCCTCGACGCCCCAGGGCTTGCCATCGAACCGTACCCGTCGCAGCACGCGGTTCGCGCGAAGGTCGATTATAGTGATGTCGCCGGACAGGCCGCTCACGGCATACAAGCGGCGATCGTCCGGCGACAGCGCCAGCCCCCAGTTCCGCTTGCCGCTGGGAAAGTGGCGCACCACCTTCCATGTAGCCGGGTCGATCTCGGCGACCTGGTTGCCGCGCCCCATCGCGACGAAGGCGCGCTTGCCGTCGCGAGTCACTTCCATCTCGACCGCCTGCACGGTTTCCAGATCAGGGAAGGCAGTCACTAGGTCGATGATGTGTATGATCCGCCGTGTCCTGGCGTGGAACACGCTTATCGTCCCCCGTTGTTCGGACGAGACCCAAATCTCTCTCCCGCTTTTCAGGAACAGCACGTCGCGCGGCCGCGTGCCGACGATGACGCTGTCAAGCAGCCTGCCGGTCTTCGGGTCGATGAAATGCGCGGTGCTGGCCGCTTCGGATGTCGCCACGACAAGCTTTCCATCGGGGCTGATGCCAATACCCTCCGGCTCCGGCCCTACCTTGACCTCCCGAACGATGCGGCCGCTGGTCAGGTCCAGAAAAGAGACCGCGGCATGATCTTCATTGGCGATCACCAGCATCCTGCCGTCGGGACTGACGGCGAACCGTTCCGGATCGCTGCCCGAGGCATAGCTGCGCAACCGCCGACGGGAGGCGAGGTCCCATGCCTCGATTTGGTTGGCGTTGCTGGCCGCGACATAGAGCGTGCGGCCATCCGGGGAGCGGGCCATGCCGCGCGGACGTTGGCCGGTGCCCAACTCCCCTTCCCTGGCGCCCGAAGCACCGTCGATCAGGTGGACCGTGTTGGCGGCCTCGTCGGAAATGGCGACGACGTCCGGTCCTTCTTGCGCCGGGCCGCAGGCGGCGAGCATAAACGTAGCCGCAACGCATATCGGGAGCGTTCGGCCGTCTCGATCATTATCGCTTGCGGAACCGCACAACCGGGAGAGCCAGGCCCATGTCCCCTGAATATCCCAGCGCCGAGGACGAACCCGTCCATGCGCATGAGGCGAAGTGGCAAGGATGGGTGATTGCATTGGTGGTTCTAGGCTGCCTCGCCACGGCGGGTTACGCCATCGTGGAGACGTTCTGGGGCTAAACCGAGCGCGCGGGCGAGGAAGACAAGCGCCGCGCCTGCATGGAAAAGGCCACCGGGTATCCACATGATGAGTCCGGCCAGCTGCTGGTCCTCCGCCGGGCTGAGGCCGAAGGGCGTCATGCCCATTCGCACATAGGCGTCGTACCAGGGGTTGCCGCCAATCGCCATCAGCGCCCCCAGGCCGCCGCCGACCATGGACGTGATGAACAGGCACATGGCCGATGTCAGATAATCGGCCCGGCCCTCGGCGCGCGGCAGCATCGCCCACCAGAAGAGCAGAGCGGTGATGATGAAGCTCAGATGCTGGGCGACATGCCACGCATTCGTCAGGACGGCACGATCGAACAACGCCGGCATGTGCCAGATGATGAGCGCCACGGCCTGCAGCATCGTCGCGACTAGCGGGCTGCCCAGTCTGCGCCACAGCGAAAGGCGAACGATGGGAGCGACCATCTGCCTCCCTGCGGCGGGCAGGCCCCATAGCAGCACCGGCCCGGGTCGCGCCGAGACCATCAGCAACGGGGCGGGTAGCATGACCAGTTCATGCTCGACCATGTGCAGCGCGAAGCTCACCTCCCCCGCCTCGTGCAGCGGAGACAGGAGCGCACCCGCGAGGATGAGCCAGCCCAGCACGAAGAAGCAGGCGCGGCGGATCAGCAACCTGTACGTATGGCGCGAGCGGCTGATGAGCTTTCCGAGGCCCACGAGATAAAGCAGCAGTACCGCCGCCAGCGGGACCACGATATCGGGACTGAGCGTCCAGCCGATTTCATGCGCATGGACTTCATGCGCCAACGCGGGAGAAGCGAGCACGAGCGCAAGGATGAAAATCACGCGGCGCATGACGGCAGAATCATTCCGGCGGCCAGTTGCAGCAGGATCGCGAAGCTTGTCATCAGCGCGAGCAGCACGCCGGTAAGGGCAAGGAAGCTTCGCCCGCTCCGTTCCGAACCGCGCGAGGTATGCAAGCAATAGAGTCCGCCAGCAGCCGCCATGATGAGACCGAGAAGGCTGACGAATATGACGAATCCCCCGCCCCGGCTGGTGCAATCGTCGAACACGCTGTCGCTGCCGATCTGGTGCGATAATGTCCAACCGCCGATGGCGAGGAAGATGCCGATCAGGGGCTGAGGCCTGCGGAGGAGATCGAAGCGAGGCATCAGTTCACGAGCCTAGGCAACCAATAGAGCACAACATAGATGGGCAACCAGAGCAGCCAGACGAAACGCCAATAAACGGAGTTTTCGGAGCAATCGACGAACCGGCGGCCTTCGGTTCCGTGTGGGGTGAACATGAGGCCGGTCAGAACAAGCGTGTCGACCCAATCGGTCGCGATATGGGTGGTGTGGAGCAGCAACAGCAGCCAGATCGCGGAGCCGTAGGCGTTCTGGTGCCAGAGGATGTTGAGTGAGTTGAACTCAAAACCACGAATGACAAGGAGAATTAAACCGATCAGGCTGAGGAGGATGAGCAGCTTGCGGAGCTTGGGAAGGTCCTCGTTCTCCGCTGCCTTCTTGGCCAGGGTGTTAGGGAGCTCACTCATGAGAATGAGGATGGTGAAAAGCGTCCCGGCGATCAGGTTGGGCGGCAGGAAAGGCGGCGGCGGCCAGTAGCGTTCCTGGTTCAGAAGATAGAAATAGACCGCGATCGCCAGCGCGAAGGCCGTGCCTTCGATCAAGAAGAAGGCGATGATGCCCCACCATGTCAGCGATCGGTGCCCGAACGCATAGGTGGGCAGCGGGGCGAGATCGGTCGAGAAGCGGGGCTGTTCCATCAGTCTATCACCGGCTCGCCTTCGGGGCCGCGGTCCTTGGGCCAGAACCAGGCGATCAGCGCCGCCGCGATCGGGACGGATCCGATGACGACTGCCCAGGGCGTGAAGATGGAAGAGATGAACATGACCGTGGTGGCCAGCGCGGCGATCAGTGGCCAGAGCGTCGGAAGGGGCGAAGGTTCACGGACATCCGGCCGCGCTTCAAGAACGGTGGTGAGCAGCGCCTCGCGATCCTCAACGCGCAGGCCGTAAGCGACAGGCCGGTCTTCCCGCCAGAGCGGCGTGTTGTCCTGCACGATCGGGATGTGCGGATAATTATAGAGGGGCGGAGGCGAAGCTGTGGCCCATTCCAGCCCCGGCGCGTTCCAGGGGTTGGCGGGCGCTTTCTCTCCCCGGAATAGCGAGAAGCCGGCATTGGCGACGAAAATCAGGATGCTGAGCGCGAAGACCGCCCCGCCGATGGTGGAAATGAGGTTGAGCGTGTCCCAACCCATGCCCGCCGGATAGGTATAGACGCGGCGCGGCATACCCATCATGCCCAATAAGTGCATTGGAAAGAAGGTCGCGTGGAACGCCAGGAAGCTGAGCCAGAAGCCGATCTTCCCTAGGTCTTCCGACATCATCCTGCCGGTGATCTTCGGGAACCAGTAGGTGATCGCGCCCAGCAGCGGAAAGACAGCGCCGCCGATCAGCACATAATGGAAATGGGCGACGACGAAATAGCTGTCATGGACTTGCAGGTCGATGGGCACGCTGGCCAGCATCACGCCGGTCAGGCCGCCGATGACGAAGGTGACGATGAAGCCCACGACCCACAGCATCGGGACGGCGAAGCGGGGGCGGCCGGTCCAGATGGTCGTGATCCAGCAGAATATCTGGATGCCCGCGGGCACCGACACGGCCATGCTGGCGGCGGTGTAGAAGGCATAGCCCAGGCGCGGCAGGCCGGTCGCGAACATATGATGGACCCACAGGCCAAAGGCGAGCAGGCCGGTGGCGCACAGCGCCAGCACGATCCCCGCATAGCCGAAAGTCTGCCGCCCGGTGAACGCCTGCACGATTTCGCTGACGAAGCCGGTCGCGGGCAGGAAGATGATGTAAACCTCCGGATGGCCGAAGAACCAGAAGAGATGCTGCCAGAGCAGCGCATCGCCCATCTCATAGCTGTTGAAGAATTGGGTGCCGACCAGCCGGTCAGACAGCAGCATGCCCGAGGTGAGGGCGACCGACGGCATCGAGAATATCACCATCAGCGACACGATCAGCATCGACCAGACGAAGAGCGGAATGCGCGACAGGGTCATGCCCGGCGCGCGCGCTTTCAGAATGGTCGCCGTGATCGCCACGGCCACCGCGAGCGCGGCGACTTCGGTGAAGGTGATCATCTGCGCCCAGATATCGACGCGTTTGCCGGGGGAATATTCAGGGCCTGCGAGCGGCACATAGGAAAACCAGCCGGCATCAGGCCCGACATTGAGGACGAAGGCGATCCACAGCATCGTTCCGCCCGCCAGATACATCCAGTAGCTGAAGGCATTCAAACGCGGAAAGGCGATGTTGCGCGTGCCCAGCATCAGCGGAACGAGATAGATCGCCATCGCATCCATCACCGGCACGGCGAACAGGAACATCATCGTCGTGCCGTGCATGGTGAAGATCTGATTATAGCGATCCGGCCCCATCAGCGCGCGATCCGGCCCCGACAGTTGCAGCCGCATCAGCAGCGCGAGCACGCCGCCCAGCGCCAGGAAGACGATCGCCGTCACCAGATAGCGGCGGCCGATCGATTTGTGATCGACGCTGCGCATCCAGCCGAGCAGGCCCGGTCCGTCACGCCATGTATGGGCGAGCTTGCGGTGCAGCGCCTCGCCGGTAAGGTCCGGCCCATCGCGCAGATAATTGGCGGGATCGGGGCGCGGGTGAGGGGATTGGGCGTTCACCGCAGCGTCTCCATATAGGCCGTCACGGCGGCGAGTTCGGCGGGGCTGAGCGGCACCTTGGGCATGTTGTTGCCGGGCTTGGGTTCCTGCGGGTCCTTCAGCCATCGGGTCATGTTGGCATGGCTCGTCCGCAGCGTTCCCGCGGCGATCGTGCGGCGGCTGGCGACATGGCTGAGGTCAGGGGCCACGGAGCCGGATGCGGGTGTTCCCGCGATCGCGTGGCAGGATGCGCATTGCCGGGCCTGGAAGATCCTGAAGCCGGCAAGCGCCGGGCCGCCTGTGGGCGGCATGGGCGGCTTGAGTTGCGCGGCATACCAGCGTCTGAAATCGGCGGGGGTATCGACCGTGACGTCGAGCGCCATCTTGGCATGCTGCATCCCGCAAAATTCGGCGCATTGGGCGCGGAAGAGGCCGGGGCGCAGCGGGTGCAGGGTCAGGTCAGCCTGGCGGCCGGGAATAAGGTCCTGCTTGCCCGCCAGATTGGGAATCCACATGCTGTGGATCACATCGTTGGATTTGAGCAGGATGCGCGTCGTCACGCCTGCGGGAATGTGCAGTTCGTTCGCGGTGCGCACCATGCAGCTGGGGACGGCGGCCTTATATTTGACTTCCCACCACCATTGATGGCCGGTCAGTTCGATCTCCATCGCCGGTTTCTCGGCTTTGGCGAGGTTTCTGTCGGTCAGCCATGTGGCGATGGAGAGCCCGGCGAGGATCAGGGCGGTAACGGCGATGAAGGCGATGAGCGCGCTGCGCCATCCGGCCTCCGCGTGCGCTTGAGGTTCGCCCTGCAAGCCGCTTCCCTGCGCGCGGTGGCGGTAGCCGCGGAAGAGTGCGACCGCGAGGTAGAGCATGACCAGCGCGTAGATTGCGGCGGTGGTCCAGAAGAAGATGTCGAACAGGCCGCCGATCAGCGCGCCTTGCGTGCCGTCGCGGCCGTTGGTGGACTGGATGCCGGAGCAGGCGGTGAGGAGGAGGAGAGGCAATCCGGTCATGTGCCGTACTCCTGCGCAGGCGGGAGCATGGTGATACTCTAGGGCTTCAGGGTTACCTAACCTTCGTTCGCCCTGAGCCTGTCGAAGGGCATTTCTTTTCTTCAAGAAGTAAGGGGCTTCGACAAGCTCAGCCCGAACGGGGGAGAGGGGGTCCTGAACCAACCCATGTTGCTTAAGCAAGGCGGACATCAGGCGCATCATTGCCTCGCGCTGTCATGCTGGACGCTGACATGGCGCAGCGGCTTGCGCTCGTTCAGCGTGGCGGGTTCCATATTCGCGGGCTCTTCGGCGCGGCCCGCAAGCGCGTCCTGGCGGGTCTGTGCTGACAGCGAGCGAACATAGGAGGCGAGCTGCCATGCCTGATCCGGCGTGATGCGGTTGCGGAAGGAGGGCATGCCGTTCGGCCGCCCGTTCATGATGGTGGCCACGATCTGCTGCATGCTGCCGCCATAACGCCAGCGGTCATCGCTCAGCGCCGGGCCCATGCCGCCGCCGCCATGGGAGTGACAGCCGGAGCAATTCATCCAGGCGTAGAGCCGCTGTCCCTGCGACAGATGAAAGGCGTTGCCCGCGATAAAGGCGGCGCGGTTCGGCTTTTGCATCGCTTCGCTGCGATAGTCGCGCGTTTCGCGGCTGCATGCCGCGCTGGCGAGCAGGAGCAGCATGATGCTAGTGCGGCAGGCTAAAGACATAGAGCCTCCCTCCCGCTTTGCTTTTGCGGATGAGGTCGCCCATCGCGTTGACGAAGCCCAGCGCGGAGGTGGGATCGCCCGGATCGAGCGCGCCCGCCACGACCGCGCCGGCCCAGCCGCCGACGCCGGCGAAGATGGCGACATATTGGTGGCCGTCCGGCCCGCGATAGGTCATCGGCATGCCGATGATGCCGCTGTTGAGCCTATGCTGCCACAACAGCTTGCCGGAGCGCGCATCGACCGCCTTGAACCAGCCTTCCATGGTTCCATAGAAGACCACATCGCCCGCCGTCGCCAGCGCGCCGCTCCAGAGCGGCAGGTCCTCGCGGATGCGCCACACGGGACGCCGCGCGACCGGGTCCCAGGCGGTCAGGACGCCGCGATAACCGCCCGGCCCGGCATACATGCGGGCGTCGGCGCCGAGATAGGGGGTGCCCTCGATATAATTGGCCTCCGCCTCGCCCTCATCCATGCAGAGGTTGAGGTGGGGGATGTAAACGAGCCCGGTGCGGGGCGAAAAAGCCGAGGGGTTCCAGTCCTTGCCGCCCGGTGCGGCGGGGCAGATGAAGCGGGTGACGCGGCCGGGATGGGGCAGTTTACCGGGAGCCATTTGCGGGCGGCCACTGACCAGATCGACCTTCAATATGCTGTTCACATGGGCATAGGGATCGGCGGACAGCACCTGCCCCGTCTGCCGGTCGATCAGCAGGAAGAAGCCGGTGCGCGCGGGCCGGGCCAGCACTTTGCGCATCTTCCCCTGGAACGGCAGGTCCATAAGGATGCTCTCGTTCACATCGTCATAGTCGAACAGGTCGTGCGGGCTCGACTGGTAGAACCAGCGCGCCGCGCCTGTCCGCACATCGCGCGCGAAGACACCGGCGGTCCATTTATTGTCGCCCGGACGCTGGGTGGAATTCCATGGCCCCGGATTGCCGGTGCCATAATAGATCATGTGCAGTTCGGGATCATAGCTGATCCAGCCCCAGGGATTGCCGCCGCCGATGCGCCAGCCGTCCGGGTTCCATGTCTTGACGCCCAGATCCTTGCCCTTTTCGGCGGGATAGAAGGGCTTGAACTCGGGGCCGATCAGCACATCCTTGTCGGGGCCGGTGCTATAGGCTTTCCACACCACAGCGCCTGATCCGGCGTCAAGCGCGGTCAGCGATCCGCGCACGCCCATCTCTCCGCCCGAGGTGCCGACGAGGAGGCGCCCTTCGGCCAGCAGCGGGGCCATGGTGATGGTTTCGCCATGGCTGATCTCGCCCAGCTTAGTCTTCCAGACCTCATGGCCCGTGGCGGCGTCGAGGGCGATGGTGTTGCCGTCCAGCGTGTTGAAGAACAGCCGGCTGCCCCCATAGACCGCGCCGCGATTGACTACGTCGCAGCAGGCCACCCCTTGCGACGCCTGCTCAGGCTTTGGCTGATAATGCCATTTGACCGGATGGTGCGGCTTGGTGAGATCCAGAGCGTAAACATCGTTGGGATAGGGGGTGGTGACATACATGGTGTCGCCCACCACCAGCGGGGCGGCCTCGTGCCCGCGCTTGAGGCCGTCGTCGAACGTGAAGGCCAGTTTCAGCGACGCCGCGTTGCGGGTGTTGATCTCGCCCAAAGGGCTGAAGCGGGTGCCTGCGGGATCGCCAAGCTGCGCTGTCCACTGGCCGCTTTGGTCCGGCGTCAGCCAGCTTGGCGGGAGAGCTCGGGCAGAGGCGGAGGGCAGCAGCGCCAGCCGTGTCGCGTCGCCGCCAAAGCGGCTGCGCGCAGGATTCTGGCGGATGTCGATGGCGAACGCCATGGCCGCTACAAGCGCCGCGGAAGCGCCAAGCACGAGCGCCAAACGGGCGTGCGGCTTACGCATTATCCGCTGAACAGGGCGTTGGTCACGATTGGCTCTCTCACCCGCCCATCTTCCATGTGGCTAGACGAGCGGGAAACGAGAGCTTGGGCACGTTGGTTCCCGAAACGCACCGGCTCACCCGCCGACTTAATTTATGAGAGCAACAATCTGCCTGCTCACATCGGGCTCGCAAGCAGGACGCGGCGCCTCCCCTCTTCATCGCCCTACCAGCGATCCAGAGCCTCCGCGAACTAAGGGCAGCGAGCCGTGGCATCGAACAGGGTAAGCGATGAGCGCAGCTTCTTGGCGTCAATGCGCCCGAACACTGCAACAGGGTTGATGGTGCTCAACTGCTGCAGGGCTTCGACGCATTCGCGATAGCGTGGCCCAAGCAGCTCATGATCGAGATAGGCGTGGGGTTCGAAGATGTCATCGGGATATCGCTGGGCGAGGCGGGCGTGATGCGTTTCCGGCGGCGTTCAGCATCGGCGAAATGAAGGCGACGCGCTGGTCGATCACGTTTCGACGTCGCGAACGGCGTTTTCCAACCGGAACGGTGAAGCACTGTAAACCGTTGCCCACCTGCCTCTTACAGCGGTAATCCCACAGTTCTCAGTCCCTGTTCAAAAACCGCATCAGGCTGGGCCTGCGCGGCCTTGATCTGCCTGCCGCCGATCAGAGCAGGAAGGGGCAATCCGTTACTTCGAGCGGACAGGACACCTTTTCCGGCTCTCCTGCGTTAGAGGCACGTCTAATCAGGAGAGAGCCATGAAAATGACAGTTATAATCGCCGCCGCCGTCCTTGCCGCAGCGGGAGGGTCCGCGATGGCGCAAGACAGCAACCCAGCAATCAAGGACAGTACTGTCGCCCATGTGGGACACGCAGCTGAAGGGGCGAACTCTTTCACTGAAGATCAGGCTCGGGGTCGACTGACTAAGGCCGGCTACACAAAAATCAGCGATCTTAAAAAAGACGATAATGGGCATTGGGTCGGTACCGCAGTTAAAAGAGGAATGAAGGCCCATGTCGCGCTAGATTATAAGGGCAATGTGAGCGTCCTTCAGGCAAAGAAGTAAATGGGAGAGATCATCATGACCAAGACTGTAACCCGTCTGTTCGATGATTACAGCGAGGCTCGAGCCGCTGTTCGTGCTTTGGAAAGCGCTGGATTTCAGCATGACGATATCAGCATTGTCGCTAACAAGGATGCCTATGGCAGACATGATCGCGACAATGACAGCGTCAATGAGGATGGCGATGTAACCCGCGGCGCGGCGACGGGCGCTGTCCTTGGCGGCGTTGGTGGCTTGCTTGCTGGTTTGGGCCTTCTCGCAATCCCCGGGCTTGGCCCTATCGTGGCTGCTGGTTGGTTGGCTTCGACGGCAGCAGGCGCGGCCATTGGCGGCGTCGGCGGCGCTGCCACGGGCGGCATCGTCGGCGCTCTGAAGCACGCGGGCCATGACGATGACGAGGCACATGTGTATTCCGAAGGCGTTCGTCGCGGCGGGACTTTGGTCTCTGCCCGCGTGCCTGACGAACGGAGGGCTGAGGCCGAGACTATTCTGATCCGGCATAATTCGGTGGATGCCGCCACGAGGGGCGCTGCCTATCGCGAAAGCGGATGGACGGCGTTTGACCCAGAGGCGGATCCCTACACAACAGAGCAGATCGACGCAGAACGCAGCCGATACACGACGCCTCGCCAAAGCCTGTAGTGGCGCCCGAACGCCACGGCTGCGAGATAATGAGAACGATAAAAGATGCTCCGCCATTCGTGGCGGGGCATTTATCGCGCATGAAAGAGGCGGTGTCAGTTGACCCGGGTAAATTTCAGTGAGATACTGAATTTTGACCTAGCTAGGAATAAAACCAAATAACTGCTTGGCGTTGTCACGGCGCCGACGAATCTTCAGCCTCGCGCCTTCTGCGGCCATCAAGTTGGATTTGAAGCGAATGGGCGGCTCAAGAAATCGGAGCTTTCCAGTCCAAAGCGCCAGGCCGTGTCAATACCCACGCTAATTCCTATGCGGGATCCGGCCACCGTGGACGCCACGTCACCCTTCAGCAGTTGGAATGGGTGTTCAAAGAGCGATAGGCCATTGAAAGAACCGTCAATTCCCAAAGCCTTGCAAAGCCGCCCAGGCCCAGAGCAAAGTCGGCGCAACTCGGTGGCGCCCCGCCGGGAGCGCATCTCTTCGATCCCATATATTGGCTCAAGCGCGCGTATAAATACCGCGCTTCCACGAATTCCGCAGACCACGTTGAGACACCAGTGCAGCCCGTAAATGCGATAGATATAGGCGCGGCCCGGTGGGCCAAACATGACCGCGTTGCGCCGCGTCTCGCCTTTGTAGCTGTGAGAGGCAGGGTCATCGGCATCATAGGCCTCGGTCTCCACTATACGCCCGCCGACGCCATCGGACAGAATCGTGACCCCGATCAAAGCGCGCGCGACACTTGGAGCGTCACTGACGAAGAAGTCAGGGTCGAGGCGCAAAGGTTCGATCGTTGGGGATCAACCTCCTTTCTTCAGCTTCTCGGCTGCCTCGTTAAGCTTTGCCCGATCACTGCCGACCCGTTTGATCAGGCTTTCGGCGTCGCTCCGGCTGATCCCATGCTTGCGCGCAAAATAGCTTACCTCATATCCCTCCGACGATGACACCTGCCGCCGATCAGCTCCGCCACGTTTGCTTTTATTGTCTGCCATAGATGCTCTCCTAGTCTGTCGGATGAAGAATCCGTAGACGCAGCCACAGTTCCATCATGCGAACAGGCCGCTCATCGCCACTTTGCAAAATTTGGGCCCGATTGGCGGCACGCACATTTTAAGAGCTATTCAGTGCGCCCGCGCCGTTCTGGGTAATAGGGATCCAGATGGGCATGACGCGCGGCCATGGTGACAGAGGGAAAAAGCGGGCTACAGATCGCAGCCGATATTTAATCCTCCTGATGCAGCCGTCCTGCGCTTTCTTCGACGGCCGCGCGCATCCGCTCAATCTCTCCTCGCTGCGGTTCTCCAAACCAATCAGGGTATTGCGCGCGTCATGGTTTAGCTTGATCAACTCATCAATTTTCGCCTGAAGGGCGGCACCGTCGCGATTCTGGGTGGCCTGGAGGATTGGCAGCAGGAGCAAAGTAACGATACTGATGGCGAGATTGGCGCCGCCAAAAAAATGGTCGTCGCCAGACACGTAGGCAAGGACGCCAAGGCCTGAGATAATCATACACGCCATCAACATGCTGGGCCGCCCGGAGAAGCGGGCGCACCCTGTTGCTATCCGATTGAACAAACCTGCCATCTTAGCAGCCCGCCTGCCTCTCCGAACTCATGATCTCAGCCACAGCGTCATAACTTTCCTGAAGCTCCAACTGCCGCCCATCGGGAAACATGATGAGTGTTCCGCCAACGCCTTGTTGGAAATAATCCACCTGATCCATATTGATAGTTACAAGATTGCCGTCACACAGGGGTAAACTCAGCTACCATCGCCTCATTCCTACCAGACTGCACACCAGCATCCGTTGCGATGCATCAACAAACTGCCGAGGTTCTTGGTTCCTGCTCGCCACTGCAAGCGGTGGACCTTTCCGATTGTGCAACCGTTTCGACAAATACCAGTTACCAGGAGCAGACAATGAGCACCGACAACACCATTTCTACCTCAACAGCTCATTAAAACGACGCTCGACAGCATGAATGGTTAGAGTATCCGTGATGATCAAGCGCGTGATTGCTGCCAGAGGCGATCTGCTTTGAGCAGGGCATTGGCCGTGACGACGAGCTTTCGCATGACAGCAGTGATGGCGACCTTGGCTGGTTTGCCAGCGGCGACCATCTGCTGATATTTGGATTTGAGGTCGGGATTGAAGCGGGCGGCGATCAGCGCTGGCATGAAGAGGGCCTGCCGCACATTGGAGCGGCCGCCACGAATGAAGCTTTTCCCTTTCCATTGACCGGATTGGCGCGCGACAGGAGCAAGCCCAGCGAGCGACGCGGCTTCTTTGCCGTCAAGGGTGCCCAGTTCGGGCATGGTGACGATGAGTTGGTTGGCAGTCAGCGTTCCCAGGCCCGCGATACTGGTCAAGATTTGATGGCGGCGGGTTAATGCGGCATCGGCGGCGATGATGCTGGCGATCTGGGCGTCGAGCGCCTCGATATGTAGGTCAATTTGTTTGAGCCGCTGCTCGCACTGGCGCTTGAGCAATGTGATAGTGAGATTCTTCTTCCGGTTCTTGAGCGCGGTGCGATCGCGCACCAAGCCATCACGGGCATTGATGAGCTCAGCCAACTGAGCCTGCTGGGCGCTTCTTGCCGGTCGCACCGGAGGGCGCAGGGTAGCGGCCATGCGGGCAAGCAGCATGGCGTCAATGCGATCAGTCTTCGCCAGCGTACCGGTGGCCTGGGCAAAGCGCCGCGCGCGTTCGGGATTGAGCTTCACGCACGGCCAATCGGCCAGCGCCACCTCAAGCGCGCGGTGGTATGTTCCAGTGGCCTCGTACGCGATCCGTTCGACCTGCCATTGTCGCAGCCAGGCGATCAGGGTTTTGTGGCCTTTGGCCGTGTTGGCGAATTGGCGCTCTGCGCCGGCGGGATAGGCATGGCAATCGAGGCTCGCTTTGGAGATGTCGATGCCGATCGTCTGTGGTAGATTGTCGCTCATCTTTTCCGCTGTCCCATGCTTGTCATCCGGGCCTTGCAGCCCCGGTATCCGTTCGGGCCTGATGGAAAAGAAAGGGGCGATCCCACTCTAACCCGATCCCTCAACGATCGGCAGTTTCGCGATCCGTCCCCTTCCGCCCGTTCCGGGGTGGCCACCCCGGAACGGGCATCGCATCATGACCCAAACGGACGGCAAAGTCATAAGACAAGCAGTTTCGACCGTTATGAATCGATGAGGGATTCCCCTCCGGGCTGAGCTGCCAAGGAGCGGCGGCGCGCTTTGGGGTTGCGCCATTGACCGCCATTCCCTGGCAGGTGCAGCGTCTGGAAACCGGCGCCTTCGGTCCCAAGCGGAAGGCGGCGACTTGCGATCCCGCCGAGTGGAAGCGCGAGCCGCCAACATCCTGGCCTTGTGGGGGGCGCGCAAGGGCATCTCGCTCGAAGAGCTGCGCATTACTTTGGCCGAAGCGGGGGTGACGGTGTCGGTTGCCGGGCTGCACCGCTTCTTTGCGCGGCGGGGCATGACGCGCAAAAAAAGACTGGGCATGGCATCGAGCAAGACCGCCCCGACGTCCTGAGGCAGCGCCACGACTGGTTCGAGAACCAGGTCGAGCTGGAGCCGGAACGCTGGTGTTCATCGACGAGACGTGGACCGCCACCAACATGACCCGCAGCCACGGCCGGGCTCTGTCAAAGCAAACTTCGGCGGGGTATTGGTGGGCGATGAGCAAGCCTGTCGTCAGCCCGTTTCGGTACTTCAACTCCTCGCCGGAGGTAATCCGGTTGGTGGTCATGATGTATGTTCGCCATCCTCTGTCGTTGCGGAATGTCGAGGATCTGCTCTTCGAGCATGGCATCGACATATGTCGAGACCGTGCGGCTTTGGTGGAACAGGTTTGGTTCCCTTTTCGCCGGAGAGATACGGGGTCAGCGGATCAGCCGAATGCAAGGCTTTCGTCACTGGCGGTGGCACCTCGACGAGATGTACGTCAAGCTGAATCACAGGCGAGGTCCTCGAGAGCTATGTCACCAAACCCGCGATAAACAGGCCGCCCTCGCCTTCATGAGAAAGGTGCTGAAGCAGCATGGTTCACCGGACAAGATCGTTACCGGTGGTTTGCGATCCTATGGTACGGCCATGACCGACGTGGGCAATCGCGAGAAGCAGAAGATTGGCCGTTGGGCCAACAACAGGGTGGAGAACAGCCGCCTCCCCTTCCGAAGACGAGAACGGGCCATGCTCCGGTTCAGACGGATGCAATCGCTGCAAAAGTTCGCATCGGCTAATGCTAACGTCCACCACCAATTCAATTTCGAACGCCCTCTCATCGATCAACAGACTTACAAGGAACGACGCTCGGCCGCTCTGGTCGAATGGCAGATCATCATGGGCTGAGGATCACGCCCCCCTGCCCTAGCCTTGCCAATCGGAGACTAGTTGCAGTTGGACTGACAGCACCCTTGGGGCCTTTTGCATCCCGGCCGGTTGCCTGAAGATGCCCGTGTGCGTCCGGGCAGATCCAGACATCTTTGTAGGCCGGTGGAACGGCAAGCTTGCGAATGCGCAATAGCGTTTCAGCATCCTTGACCGGCTTCCCGTCGGGCAGAAGATAATGAAAACCTTTTCCTCGTTTGTCAGCACACCTCGGCCTCGCTTCTGATCCAAGAGAATGCGGCGCCCGAAGTCTGCACTGATCTGCAAGCCTGGTTTGAAAGGGCCGTCCCAGAGGATACTAAAGCCGTGCTTCGTGAACTTTCTTACGCAACGCGAGCAGCACTCGAAGCATAGCCTGGGTTGAGGATCTAGCGTCGTCTTCTGCACGGCCTTTGTCTGAAACTAGCAACTAATTCTGACCGCCGGCCGCCGACACTCAAGCGGCGGTCGGAAAAGACTGGGCACCTCATAGCCGCCCCGGGGTGTGCCGGCGACCGGCCTCACAACCCCAGTGGGATCGACGAGCTTATTCAGGCGCACGCCAAACCCATCTCCCATTCGCCAAACTATCAAACCGTCAACGGGAGGAAGGTTCGGCAAAACAATTCTGACCAATTCACCCGGCTCGACGGCGTGGAGGCATTTGCCGCCCATACCTCCTTCTGAAATGTTGCGCACGAGGACGTCCACGACGCCCAACCGGGGGTGCTGCATCTGGGCTTTGAGCAGTCGGCCTGCTCGTAGCGACGAGCGCTTATGTGAAACGGCATCGTTCATCTCTTCGACTCCGATCAAGCAAACCCCTGGATATGGATATCATCAGGCGAACGCGGGGCCTACGCACGCACGTTAAACAACAGTTCGTTAACTCACATTCTTTGAGTTAACGGCACGGGAAACAGAAGCTCCTTCTAGGGCTGGGACTCACAACCACCACATGATGGCGGCGGCGAGATGGATTGCGCCGAGGAAGTTGTTGGCGATGCGGTCATAACGGGTTGCGAGCCGCCGACAGTCCTTGAGGCGGCAGAACATCCGCTCGATGGCGTTGCGGCCCTTGTAGAGGGTCTTGCTGAAGCAGCTTTTCCTCAGACGCGTGCGCTTTGGCAGGATGTTCGGGACCGCGCTCTGGCTCTCGATCAGGTCGCGGACACGATTGGTGTCGTAGGCACGATCGGCGTGGACGATGCACCGCTCGGGCAGGTTGCCCAGCAGATGCTCGGCCGCGCGGCAGTCGGCCGCCTGCCCTGGCGTCAGGTGGAAGGCGAGCGGCCGGCCGTATCTGTCTGTGATGGCGTGGATCTTGGTGTTGCGGCCGCCCCGACTGCTGCCGATCGCCTGCGCGTGAGCCCCCCTTTGCCGCCTGCCGCCGAGCGGTGTGCTTTCACATGCGTGCTGTCGATCAGCACCTCGGCCGGTGGGCCGCCTGCCGCCGCCAGTATCTCGAAAACATCGCGCCACACGCCCTTTGCCGCCCAGCGCACACACCGGTTGTAGAGCGTCTTGGGCGGACCGTAGAAGGCCGGCGCATCCTTCCACCGACAGCCGGACTGAAGCACGTGCACGATGCCGCTGATGACCCGCCGATCATCGACCCGCGGCACGCCTCGGGGCTTGTTCGGCAAAAGCGGCTTCAACCGCACCCACTGCTCGTCGCTCAACCAGAACCCGTCCGCCATCCCAACCTCCGTATTAGCGAAGACGGTGAATCACAACCGGGCCGACTTGTGAATCCTGTTTATAGGTCCCAGCCCTAAAGCCATCGCGTGTGTGATCTCGTTATCCACTCGCCAGCCTCTGGTGCGGCGTCGACCAGGATCGGCGGCATGGTCGGGATCCTGGTGGGGGGATCCACTGCGCCAACTTCATTCCGTGACCCCTGCTGACCGAATCGAACTTCGCTATGACGGAGCGCTCGCCGGTTTTCGGAAGGCACAAAGATGTTCGCCCTTGTAGAGACTTAGATCGGGGGCGAAACGAACAGTGGCAGCGCGTCGCTCCGGCATGGTAGAAGAGCTTTAGGCGCAGGAGCCGGGGTGATGAGCGAGACCACTTCTGAGTACCATCGTAGACGCGCGGCTGAGGAAACGGCGGAGGCCGCTATTCACTGCGATGATATCACTGCCGAACAACATCGGCGCCTCGCCAGGCAGCATCTGGCGTTGGCAAGAGAAGCGGATAAACTGGAACGGAATGGCTCGGGTGAAGGGGAAAGAACCCCGTCACGGCCACCCGAAACGGGACTCTAGTGGTTTATTATTACGTCGGCCAGCCGCCCTGCTTCGCTTGATCATCGCCGCGCGATTCGTCGGGTGAAGCCGTCCACGTGATGACTTCTCTGCCTGGCGCTGCTTTCTATTTCCCGCGGACTTTGTGCCTAATCGATCTGGATACGCCGGCGCCGTTTCTGGCTGCCCTGGCGGGGCAGTCTGATCCGGGGCGCACACTATATGAAGTCCGCATGGACCTGATCGGGATTCGGCTGAAACGGCAGCTGGATGGAACGGGTAAGGAGCCGTAAGTCCGTTCGACGACGTTCGCCCTTTTGTCCTCATGCTCCGGATGCTTCTCTCCGCTGATCGGAAGCATGTCACCCTCCACCTGCAGATCTGTTTCGTAACGGCGGCCTTGAGCGGGAAGGTGATTGTGCCACCCTAATCGTTCAGGGCGTCACGTCTTCCGCCAATTTGTCCCTCCGGTGGCTCCGAGCGCCCACGCCGAAGCTGGAGGAGCGCCGCCGCTAAATCAGCTTGGCGGAATGGCTTCGTGAGGCGTGGGAGGTCGGGATCGACCCCTTGGGCATCAGCATATCCGGACATAATCAACACTTCCGTCCTGGGTAGCTGCCGCAAGACAAATTGGGCCAGTTCCGTGCCGGTCATCCCCGGCATGAGGTGGTCGGTGATGAGCAGATCGGGCTCCATCCCCTCATCTATCAACGATTGAGCTTCGAGCGCCGAGGTGGTGCACTTCACGTTGAGGCCAAGATCGCTTAGCATTTGCGCTGCGGACTCCCGAACCAGGTCCTCATCATCAACCAGGAGAGCAGTGCCTCCGCAGAATGGCGTGTCTGGGAGAGCTGGCGCGTTGCACCTCTCGATGACTTTCTCGCCGCTTGCCGGAAGCCAGATGCATATAGTTGTGCCCTTACCTGGTGTGCTGTCGATTGTCAGCGCTCCACCAAGCTGGGCTGCAAGGCCGTGGGCCATGGACAACCCGAGGCCCGTCCCACGCCCCAGGCCCTTGGTAGAATAGAAAGGCTCAATCGCCCGCTTCTGCGTCTCGTCATCCATGCCGGTGCCCGTGTCAGTGACGCACAGGCAAATATAGTCTCCCCGCGGCACGGCGCAGACCTCCCCGTCCACTATCGACGATTTTGAAACGGAGACCCGCAGTGTTCCTCCATTGGGCATTGCATCGCGCGCGTTCACGCTCAAATTCAGTAGAGCCATTTCAAGCTGATTGGAGTCAGCCACAGCAGCTGGAAGACCGCCTGGCGCATCCACCACCAAATCGATCTGAGGGCCGACGGTGCTCGAAATCAGATCAGTAATACCGGAAACCAGCGTGGAAAGGTCTACTGGCACAGGTTGAAGGGGCTGACGGCGAGCAAAAGAAAGCAAACGATGAACAAGCGTTTTCGCCCGATCTGCGGATTGAAGCGCAGCAGCGATGAACTTTCGATCTCGGTCGTCACCTAGACCTTTGCTGTCCAGTCGATCGAGGGCGCCCATAATCGGCGTCAAAAGGTTATTGAAGTCGTGCGCCACGCCGCCGGTCAGCTGACCCATCGCCTCCATCTTCTGTGCTTGCCGGAGCGCATCTTCAGCCGCCAGCTGCCTGGTCACATCACGGCTAGATCCGATAATCCGCTCCACCTGTCCATCATCGCCAAGCAACGGGATCAAGGTGGTATCCCATTGTTGCGGATCGCCGGACAGGTGAAAAACCTCCCGGTAATGGTAGATTTTTCGCGTAGCTACGACCTGCCCATAGGCTGCGATCGCTCGCTCAGCTGCCTCATCCGGGAGAAATTCATCTACGCGCTTGCCGCGGATCTCTTCTAGCTTGAACCCGACTCCCGCTTCATGCGCTGGATTGATCTGCTCAGCGACCAAGCCACCATCTGGCTCGACGCGAACGACGAAAAGTGGATCTGGCGTGTTTTCGAAATAAGCCCGATAAAGCATGTCGGCTTCGCGCCTAGCCGCCTCGGCCTGTTGCAGCTCACGGGTCCGGGTCTCCACGCGGGCTTCAAGCGTAGCATTGAGCTCGCGTAGCTGAACCTCCGCAGCGTTACGCTCGATCACCAGCCGAATGCGCTCGGCTAATTCCTCCATGAATTCGATTTCTTCAGCATGCCAATGGCGTGGTCTGCGGCCATTCAAGTAAACTATGGTGTGCAGCTGCCCGCCGCGTCTGAAGGGTACCACGAGTATCGAGCGTGTATCGACGTCACGGGCGGTTTCTCTGGTGAGGGCCTCATCGCTGAGATCAGCCTCAAGAAGATCATCAATGGCAACGGTTCGCCCGGCACTGAGCTCCCTCACGATCTTGACCCCGAAATCGGCGGCGGGAAAGCGGCCGAGCAGCGGCGGCACTGAGCCGTCGGTCCAGCAGACATCGTAATCGAACGCGCCCTCGGCTTGACTCAGTTCACCGAAGCCGGTGCGCGACACGGAGAAATGCTCCCCGAGTGACACCGCGACCTGCTGTAGTGCTTCTTCGGTGTCTTCTGCCCTTAATATGTCGGAGATACGTAGGCGCATGGCAATTCTAGCTTGCCGCCGCACATAGGCGCTCAGGGCTCGCTCCAACGCGGCGGCGCCCAATGCCATCAGGAGGACGAATATGGTAAAGGCGCTGATCGCAACAGCGAGGTAAGTCTGGCCCAGTGTGATGCCGCCTTGACCAGCGTCAATGTGCGTGCGTGCAGTGAATGTCGCTGCCTTCATCCCCGCAAAGTGCATGCCAGCTATCGCGATACCCATCACGATCGCAGCGGCTGCTTGACGCCCGCTCTTGTGGTCACGAGATGTCAGCCAAATGGCTGCTGTGGCAGCGGTGATCGCGATGAGCGCTGAGATGGCCAGCCAAGCTCGTCCGTAGCTGAGCGTTGCACCCATTCTCATGGCGGCCATACCGGTATAATGCATCGCGAGCACGCCCAAGCCCATCAGCATACCGGCCGTCAGCACGCGGGGGGCGCACAAGAGTCCGCGCCTGGCGACAGCGAAGCCCGTGCCAGTGAACCCGACCGCTAATCCAAGTGAGAGCAGCGTCAGACCCACATCATAGTTCATCACCATGCCAGGAATGCTGAATGCCAACATGGCCACGAAGTGCATGCTCCAGATGCCCCCGCCCAGAACAAGCGCTGCGGCTGCAAGCCAGCTCCGTTGCATCTTTCCGCTTGATGCGTGCGCCCGATTAGCCAGGTTCAAACCGGTGAAAGATGCCAGTATGGCGATGGCGATCGACAGAATCACCAAGCTTAGGTCGTGCGTACCTTGCATTATCATGTTGCTGTGATTTCCACAGGAAAGGACCGATCGCAACACCCGGGCGTAATCGTGCCCACGCAAGGCGGAAAACCCGGCTTGCTTCTGCGGGCTGCATGAAATCCGGCGTCAGCCTATACCCTTGAACAGCGGCTTCTTCGTTTCCGAACCAAAACGTTTCACATGTTTCTCCTCAAAGATGATCAAACCCAGCTACCGAGTTAATGCGATCGACGCTCCGTTCGATGCTAAGGAGCGTCTCAAGGCCCGTGGTTATCGCTGGGACCCAGCACTACGCTTCTGGTGGAAGGAGATCCTCCATAGCGATAAGGATGACGAGCAGAAATGGCTGCTCGCTAGCCTCGAGTCTCCAGCGACGGCAGAGTTCAGCGGGGCCGACCAGCGCGTCCCGCACGACGGATGATCGTCTGGCGCGCTGATCGTTTCGGTCTCGCGCAGCTGCATCAACTGCGCGGCCGCGGCGGCCGCGGCAATCGGCGCGGACAGATCATCCTCCTAATTGAGGCCGGCGAGATCGCCGAACGCACCATGAAAAGGCTGCGCACACTTGCCACCCACGATCGGCTCGGTGCCGGCTTCGAGATCAGCGTCGCCGACCTTGACCAGCGGGGCGCGGGCGATCCTCTTGGGGCTACTCAAACCCGGCCACATGAAGCTGGTTGGCATAGATCTCTACCAACATCTCTTGGAAGCGGCGCTAAAGCGGGCCCGCGGCCAAGATCCTGGCCTATGGCTGCCCGAGCTCAATCTCGGCCATGCTGGTGTTCTTCCCGCGGACTGGATCCCTGACCCTGACATCCGCCTCGGCCTCTACGTCCGACTGCACGCATGCGCGACGAAGAGGATTTCAGCGCTTTCGAGGAAGAGCTCGTCGACCGGTTCGGCGCCCTGCCGCCCGCACCCGAGAAACTCATCGGGGAGACCCGCATCGACATGCTTGCGCGCGCCGCAGGTATTCCCGAATCGATGCGGGGCCAGCCGCAATCGCATTGACGCCCTATCATGAAGAGGCGATGCCTCCCGGCGGCATTGGGCTGGTTGCCAAGGATGAGCGATGGGTTCTTAACGAGCAGACCGATGAGGACACGCGTGTTGCGCGGGTGGTCGCACTCCTCGAAGACATCCCGGCGTCAGTAAAGCATCCGAGACCAACCTACGTCTTAAGCTCCCCTTGATTGCGTGGTAGTGGAGCCGGTCCGGCGATGCGAACGCGTCGATCTATACTGCATTGCCGCACCGACGGGACGGCCCTTGAATTTGGTTCGGTGAGCGATATTCAGTGGGGGCTGCGCTCACGAGGACAAGCAAGATGGTGTCCCCGCGGGCGACCACATGACCGCAGTTTAATATTCGTGGAAACGAGCGTGGCCACAAACGATAAGCTGAGCAAGCGGCTGTCCCTTTGCTCGAGAGCAGAATCGTACTGACGGAGATTAATTTGTCCGCAAGCCGGGGTCCTTGACGCGCTTTTCTGAGTTGTCCCTGCGATAGGCCCGTGAATGCACGGCGTCCGGAAATGGAGATTAACCCATGGCCACCACGACACCAGAAATGAAGTCAGCCAAAGCGAAGCCGGCGTCAAAAGCCGGGCGTAAGACTGCACGGGCCGCCGCCAAGCCGGCCGACGCGATCACGCTACTCAAGGCCGACCACAAGGAAGTTAAGACCTATTTCAAACAGTACGAAAGCCTGGAGGATGACGGTGAAAAGCAGGCGTTGTCCGACAAGATCTGTCTTGCGCTCACCGTTCATGCCCAAATCGAGGAGGAGATTTATTATCCCGCGGCGCGCGAGGCGATAGAGGACGATGATCTTCTCGATGAAGCCGAAGTCGAACATGCCACCGCCAAGCAACTGATCGCGGAAATTCAGGGCATGAAAGCGGGCGACCGACTGTTCGACGCCAAGGTCACCGTCCTCGGCGAATATATCAATCATCACGTTGAGGAAGAAGAGGGCGAGATGTTTCCCGAGAGCCGCGACAGTGATCTCGATCTGAAGGCATTAGGTGCTCAGCTTGCAGCTCGAAAGGAAGAATTGATGGCTCAATCTGGCGGCTGATCGGCTGCATGCCGGGGCCTGTTGGAGCAGGCCCGGGCGTTCGCCTGACCGTAGTCAGGCGGAGCGTGGCGACGTCCGGGCCTACCGGAGGAAATGGCCAGCTATGTTTACGGAACGTTTTCTAACAGACCGGAAGGGCGTCCACCTCGAGAAAGAGGAACGTGAGCGGCTCGAAGCCGCGATCTCCGAAGTGCGCACACTTAAAGCCCGAACCACCCTTGTGCAAGCAGGTGACACGCTGCGGCAAAGCACCTTGCTGATCGACGGGATCATGTCGCGCTACATCGACGACCGCAATGGAATGCGGCAATTGGTGGCGGTCCATGTGGCCGGCGACTTTGTCGATCTCCACGGTTTTCCGCTTAAAATTCTCGATCACGACGTCGCGACCATGACGGCCGCGACGGTTGCAATCGTGCCCCATACCCAGCTCGATGCGATCACGCGAGAACTGCCAGCGCTTGCACGAAAGCTGTGGTTTGCCACTTTGATCGACGCCGCGATCCACCGTGCGTGGTTGTTCCGGCTCGGGCGCCTCGACGCGGTCGGACGCGTAGCACATTTCCTGTGCGAGACGAATATACGGCTTGTTTCAGCCGGTCTCAGCGACGGCACCCGCTTTGCCCTCGGACTAAATCAAACGGATCTTGCGGAGATCTGCGGGCTTACGAACGTCCACGTGAACAGGGTGATGCGCCACCTGCGTGAAGAGCGGCTGTGCATCTTTCGCTCATCGCTTGTAGAGATTCTTGAGCCCGATCGCCTGGCAGAGCGCGGGCAGTTCGATCCTGCCTACCTGTATATCGACGACAAAAAGCCCGGCGTGGCGCCCTCCGTTTTAAGGTCAATATGATGAAAGCACCTTCAGCGACTCCGCAGCCTCAGACCGAGCCCGGCATAGCTTCCGCCGAAGACGGCGTCGTCATTCTCGATGGACCCGCGGGCGTGGCAATAACAATGACTCCTCATGCAGCTGAACAGACGGCACACAGCCTCATCTCAGCTGCCGAACTCGCCGATCGGCAATTGGCCGAAAAAGGTGAGCGAGAGGAGCACTGACGGGGTCTTTTTTATTCCGCTGCGATTGCCGTTTCGCCAGACCGGCCCATTTGGCAGAGAAGTTGCGCGGCGTGACGGCGATATGTCGCAAGCGCCTGGCCAACGACCTGGTCCATATTATAATAACGGTAGGTAGCAAGGCGACCTACGAAAAGCACATCGGGCGTGCCGAGCGCCAGCGCTTCATAGCGCTTGAACAAGGCCTCGTTTTCCGCGCGTGGTACCGGATAATATGGATCGCCGTCAGCGCAGGGAAATTCATAGGTGACGCTGGTGCGCGGCGCATCCTGGCCGGTGAGATGCTTATATTCTGTCACCCGGGTGTACGGCACGGTCTCTGACGGATAATTGACCACTGCGACGGGCTGGAGCCACTCCTGGTCGAGCGTCTCGTGCCGGAAATCGAGCGAGCGATAAGGCAACCTACCGTAGCGATGACCAAAATATTCATCGATCGGGCCGGTGAAGACCAATCGGTCATAACGGAGGCGCGCGCGCACATCTTCAAAATCCACGCCAAGTTCGATGTCGATCAGGGGGTGGTCGAGTATGGCCCTGAACATAGCGGTGTAGCCTTCAGCCGGCATCGCCTGAAAACGGTCGGTAAAATAGCGGTCGTCAATATTGGTCCGCGTCGGCACGCGCGCGGTCACGGATTTGTCGAGTTCGCTAGGGTCCATACCCCATTGCTTGCGAGTATAACCTCTAAAGAACGTCTCATAGAGTTCACGCCCGACCTTGGAAACCACCACGTCAGCCGAAGTTAAGATCGGATCGACCGGCTCTGCCTTGCTGGCTAGAAAGGCTGCGGCCTCTTCCTCAGTTGAAAGCTCCAGACTGTAAAGGCAGTTCAGCGTCGTGCGGTTGATCGGCATCGGCACGCGGGCACCTTCAATATCGGCCAGCACCCTGTGTTCATAGGGCCGCCAGTCGGTGAAATTCGACAGATAGTCGACGATATCGGGGCTATTGGTGTGGAAGATATGCGGCCCGTATCGATGGATCAGGATGCCAGCATCATCATGATGGTCATAAGCATTGCCGCCGATATGTTCGCGCCGGTCGATCACCAGCACCCGCTTGCCCCCATCGCGTGCCAGCCGCTCCGCCATGACCGCACCGGCAAAGCCTGCCCCAACGACGAGATAGTCATAGTGGCGTATTTGCGTTGAGCGCGGCACGGCCGCGACATTCGCGATGAGGGCCTGCATCGCGGTGGCGACGATCCGCCAGCTCTGACCGGTAAGCGCCGCATCGGCTTCCTCGCGCCAGTTGGCATCCTTGCTTAAGGAGGATCTCGCGAGCGCTTTTTCGCACGCGGCGACGAAGTCGGCCGGCGTCGCTGCGATCTCGACTGCGGCCAGATCACCATAATGACGCACGACGTCGGTTATCGGTGTCGAGACGACAGGAAGCCCGGCGGCGAGATACTCAGGCGTTTTGGTGGGCGATATGAATTGTGTCGAGGCATTGATCGCAAATGGCATCAAAGCCACATCCCAGCCCCCTGCATATCGCGGGAGCTCGTCATAGGTCTTGCCGCCCAAATAAAAGATGTTTGGTCGCCGCGGCAGGTCGGCAGGATCGATTTTCACCGTCGGTCCCACCATGACGAGGGACCAGGCCGGGCGCGCGTCGGCGATCGCTGCCAGAAGTTCAAGGTCCATGCGCTCGTCGATTACGCCATAGAAGCCAAGCCGCGGACGCGGTATCGGCGCCTGATCGGCTGGTTCGTCTGTCGCAAGGCGAGCCTGAGCAAAATGCGCTGTATCCACGCTAGAGGGGAAAGCATGCACCGAACGATGTAGCGCGCGTTTCGCTTCGTAGAGGCTGTAACCGCCGGTAAAGACGAGGTCCGCGGCAGCGAGCAGTTCAGCTTCAAGCTGCGCCAGTTCCGGGGGCGCGAAACGGAAGTTTGCCAGCTCGTCCATACAGTCATAGACAGTGCAGGCGGCAGGGAGATGCCGCGAGAAGGGCAGCATCATTGGGGTGTAATACCAGCGGATGATTGGGCCAGGAACCAGCGCAAGAAAATCGTCGAGCAGCATATGTAATGCCGCAGCCGTGGCTTCCGCTGGCAGGCCTTCGGGTAAATGCGGAACCGCCACGGTGACATTTGGGGCCGGACAATAATGTTCGACGCGGGGGGAAGTGCCCGCGGCGTCCCGGAGCGGCTCTTCCCAGAAGATTACCGGATTTGCATGTGCCAGAAGCGACATAAGATGCTGCGGACGCTGAAACACAAAGTTCCAGCGCAGATGTGAAAAGCACATCAGCGTCATTTTCTTTGGGGCTTTCAAAAAGAGAAAAGAGGAAACTGCATCAAAGAACGCGATTGCAGGGCGGACGCTCCCTCATTGAACAGAATATTAACCCGGGTTGTGACGATTTTCTAAAGCGCGTCGTTTCTATTTCCGCGTGACAGCGTTTTGAACGGCATGACGAACCACCACAGGGCTTGCCCCTTTTCGCGCTTATGACCGATCCGGGGAGTAAAATGGCACCGCTCGCGCTCTGGGGCGGAGCCGAGTGCACCATTAATCGCGTCGGCGCGCGCTATCTCGACCAGGCTTGGCTAAGCGGGCATAACGCCCGTACCGACGATCTTGAGCGCTTCGCGTCACTAGGGATAAGTGCGCTGCGCTATCCGCTTCTATGGGAGACATTTGCAGGTGCGGCCGACCCCGAGCGGCTTTGGTCGTGGCATGACGGGCGGCTCGAGACGCTGCGCGACCTGGGCGTGCGCCCCATTCTGGGTCTCGTTCATCATGGCAGCGGCCCGGCCATGACGAATTTGCTCGCGCCGGACTTTGCCACCGGGGTCGGCGCGCACGCGGGACGTGCGGCTGCTCGCTATCCCTGGGTGCGCGACTGGACCCCAGTCAACGAGCCGCTCACGACCGCGCGCTTTTCCGCTCTCTATGGTCACTGGTATCCTCATTTGCGCGACGAGGACGCTTTCTGGCGTGCATTACTGAACCAAGTGGATGCCGTACGGGCAGCCATGATGGAGATCCGTCGTGTCAATCCGGATGCTCGCCTTATTCAGACGGAGGATCTTGGACATACCGACGCCACCCCGGAACTTCGCGACCAGGCAGCGTTCTATAATCAGCGCCGTTGGGCTTCATGGGACATACTGGCCGGGCGCTTTACCGACGCACATCCTTTGTGGGAACGCCTTGTCGAATTTGGATATGGGGATCGTTTGGAGGCGCTTGCCGCCCAACCCTGCATTCCGGATCTGCTCGGACTCAACCATTATCTGACCAGCGATCGTTTTCTCGACCATCGGCTTGATCTCCATCCGGTAAGCACACACGGCGTTAGCGCCTATGGTCCCCTCGCCGATGTTGAAGCGGTACGCGCGATGGAGGATCCCCTCGGATTGGAGGCAGCGCTGCGCGAATGCTGGGACCGCTATCAGATTCCGATAGCGGTCACGGAGGTGCACAATGGCTGTACCCGTGAGGAGCAGATGCGATGGGTCGTCGAAGCCTGGGACATATCGTCACGCCTGCGCGACGAAGGGGTAACGATCGAGGCAGTGACAATTTGGAGCCTGCTTGGCGCTCATGATTGGGACAGCCTGCTAACCCGCGCAGATGGTCGCTATGAAAGCGGGGTGTTCGACGTCAGAGGCCATGTCCCCCGCGAGACCGCGCTGGCGCCGTTGATCCGCAGCTTGGCGAGCGATCAAACGCACCGGCATCCGGTGCTGGCAAATGCGGGCTGGTGGCGACGGCATGAGACTTTGGCATCGCCTGGCAGGGGCTCCGAAGGGGGTGGCTGCCCCCCGCTTTTAATCACCGGCGCCACGGGCACGCTGGGCCAAGCTTTCGCCGGCGCCTGCCGACTGCGCGGTATCGGCCACGTGGTGACAGCACGCGACCAGCTCGATCTGGAAAACCTCGCGTCCATTACGTGCGTACTTGACCAGGTGCGACCCTGGGCTGTCATCAATTGCGCGGGATGGGTGCGCGTCGACGACGCCGAGGTTGAGATGGCGGGCTGTCTGTCCGCGAATTTTACAGGCAATATGGCGCTTGCCAGCGCCTGTGCTCACCGTGACATTCACTACACCTGTTTTTCCAGCGATCTTGTTTTCGATGGCCTGATCGACCGGGCCTATGTCGAAGGCGACGTGCCAGCCCCGCTAAATGTCTACGGACTGAGCAAGGCGCGCGCCGATGCAGCCTTGCAGGCGGCGGCTGGACGTGCGCTCATCATTCGTACTGCCTCCTTCTTCTCGCCATATGACCACCAAAATTTCGCGGTGCATCTCGTGGACGCACTGCGGCAGGGACGATCGTTCCGAGCGATCGCAGACTGCGTTACCTCGCCGACCTATGTCCCCGATCTGGTGCGCGCGACGCTGGATTTGATCATCGATGACGAGACTGGGCTGTGGCATCTCGCCAACCAGGGGGCTCTATCCTGGGCCGATTTCGCGGCGGCAATTGGCGAGGCTCTGAACTTGCCGACCCATCGGATCGATGCTCAGCCCCTTTCGGCGATGGGCTGGATTGCAAACCGTCCGCGCCATGCCCCCCTAACCAGTGTACGGGGCTTGATCATGCCAAGCCTCGCTTCCGCAATCGAGAGCTTCGCACGGGCTCTCATCTGAAGCGCATTATGATCAAGTTATGGCGTGGCTGCGCCTTATGGCTATTATGAGCGGTTTTCCGAGCGCGACACGATCCGGAAGGCGCCTGCAGATGTAGACCTTAATATGAGGCTAGAGATTGACAGGTGGCGTCGAGGTCTGACGGTAGAAATATTGAAGTAAGAGAGATTTTTGCTGCCGGAGGTGCTGAACCGGACTGGGGCTAATACGTTGGACAGGCAAGGAGAAGGCCATGTCCGAAAATTACGAAAAGATGATCCAGGAGGATTCACTCCCCGGTCACGAATCGAAACTCGAACCCAAGCCGGAATGGGAACCGCGCTATCCCGGCTCGGGCCGGCTGGCAGGCAAGGTCGCGCTCGTTACCGGAGCCGACAGCGGCATCGGCCGGTCCATCGCCGCTCTCTATGCCCGCGAAGGTGCCAATATCGCGATCCTCTATCTTTGCGAACATGACGACGCCAACCAAACCGCGCGCATTGTGGAGGCGGAGGGGCAGGAAGCCCTAGCCATCGCGGGAGACATCGGCGACAAGGCGTTTTGCGATGAAGCCGTGGCCAAGGTCGTCGACCGCTTCGGCCGCCTCGATATACTCGTCAATAATGCGGGCGAACAGCATCCGGACAAGGACATCACCGACATTACGGAAGAACAGCTGCGCCGCACGTTTCAAACCAACATCTTCGGCATGTTCTTCCTGACACAGGCCGCTCGCCCTCATCTGGGCAAGGGCGCGGCCATCGTGAACTGCACCAGCGTCACCATGTATCAGGGCTCGTCTGAACTACTCGATTATTCAAGCACCAAGGGCGCGATCACCGCCTTCACTCGCAGCTTGTCGGAGAATCTGCTCAAGGACGGCATCCGCGTCAATGCCGT
Source organism: Sphingobium sp. TomMM7A (assembly GCF_055397305.1). Taxonomy (NCBI): domain Bacteria; kingdom Pseudomonadati; phylum Pseudomonadota; class Alphaproteobacteria; order Sphingomonadales; family Sphingobiaceae; genus Sphingobium; species Sphingobium sp. TomMM7A. The sequence continues at coordinate 1,398,184 of NZ_AP027311.1, forward strand.
TGCCCCCGGCCCAATCTGGACGCCACTCAATCCCTGCGGCGGCGCTAGCGAAGACAAGCTCGCACATTTCGGCGAAAAAACTCCAATGGGACGCCCCGGCCAGCCCAATGAAGTCGCCCCCGCCTTCCTGTTCCTCGCCTGCGAGGATTCAAGCTACATGTCGGGCCAGGTCCTGCACCCCAATGGCGGAACGATCGTCAACGGATAGAATAGGCACCACAGACACCATCGTGATATTTGTCCTGGGATAACGGGGCTCATCTCCCGTCCCGCGCTTGGCAAAGAATCGCGCGACGCCAGCTGGGCGAGCCTCCTGGCGACCTTTCAAGAGCCTCAATTCCCACGCCAATACGTCGACCGCGCTACGCAGCATTGAACCAACCCGCACGAGCTGCACCCATCTACATGCGAGGAACGGCGCGACCCGGCAAACGTTCTCGATTGTATCGGGCACAAGAGAATAGCATGTGTGGATTCTACTTCGAAGTGCGAAATCCTGGAATTTATAAGGGTTTGATTCTTGTTCCAGGAAGGCTGCGTTCCGGCCGGATATCATACCAATTGAGCAGCGGAACGTCGAGCTGCTCAGAGCCATGAAAATCGCAACCTATAATGTGAACGGCGTCAACGGGCGGCTCCCGGTGCTGTTGCGATGGCTCGAACTGGCTGCGCCTGACATTGTCTGCCTCCAGGAACTGAAGTCATCCCAAGAAAACTTTCCAGAGCAAGCGATCGGGGGCGCAGGATATGACGCGCTATGGCACGGGCAAAGCCGATGGAACGGTGTCGCGATCCTGAGCCGGGCTGGGACCATTCATGAAACCCGGCGCGGCTTGCCCGGCGATCCTGATGATGTGCAAAGCCGCTATATCGAAGCGGCGGTGAACGGCGTCCTCGTAGCCTGCCTATACCTTCCCAACGGCAACCCGCGTCCAGGCTCCAAATTCAACTTCAAACTTCGATGGTTCGAGCGGCTACATACGCATCTGGCCTCGCTCATCGAGCTTGAGGCGCCGGTGATCGTGACAGGCGACTATAACGTGATGCCGACCGATCTCGACGTCTATGCTCCTGACCGCTGGCGCGATGATGCATTATTCGCGCCGGAAGTCCGCGCCGCCTATCAGCGTTTGCTCGATCAGGGGTGGAGCGATGCGGTCCGGCAACTGCATCCGGACGAGGTTATCTACAGCTTCTGGAAATATTGGCGGGGCGCATTTGAACGCAATGCCGGGCTGCGGATCGATCATGCCCTGCTGAACCCGGTGGCCGCTCGCAAGCTGGTCGCTGCCAAAGTTGATACCCGTCCCCGCGCCTGGGAAAAGACAAGCGATCATGCGCCGGTCGTGATCACGCTGGATATCGGAAAGGCGGAACCATGACCCGCCCAACTGCTCCCTCCAGCGAAGATCAGGCGATACGCCTCCCCCTACCGATGGAAGCCCGGCTGGTTGCTGAACTGCCCCTGCCGCCCGGCTGGCAATATGAACCCAAATGGGATGGTTTTCGCGCTGTGGTGGGCCGCGATGGAAAGCGCGCCGACATCCGCTCCAAGTCCGGCAAATCGCTCGCCCGGTTCTTTCCAGAAATCGTTGAGGCCCTGCTGGCGACGGCTGAGCGCCGCTATATTCTCGATGGCGAGTTGATCCTTCCCCTGAATGGCGCGCTCTCGTTCGACGTGCTGCAGCAGCGGCTGCATCCAGCGGAAAGCAGGATTCAGCGCCTGTCACGCGAGACCCCCGCGCAGCTGATGCTCTTCGACTGCCTGGCGCTGGGCAATCACGATCTCATGGGCGCGCCTTTGCGGGACCGCCGCGTGGCGTTGGAACGCTTTTACGCTAAGAATGGAACAGGGATGCTGTTGCTCTCTCCCGCAAGCGACCGGATAGAGTTTGCGACGCGCTGGCTCGAACGCAGTGGCGGTGCGCTGGACGGGATAATCGCCAAACAGCTCGATCTGCCCTATCGCTCCGGGGAGCGGGCGATGATGAAGATGAAGAATTACCGAAGTGCTGACTGCGTCGTTGGCGGCTTTCGTCGAACCGGGGACGAGCGTGGTGCTGCTTCATTGCTGCTGGGGCTTTATGATAAGGCAGGCGCGCTGAACCATGTCGGTTTTACCTCCAGCTTCAAGGCCTACGAACGCCCGCTAATGTTGCAGCGGCTTGAACCACTCGCAGGCGGATCGGGGTTCACTGGCAAGGCGCCGGGTGGCCCAAGCCGTTGGAGCCGGGGAGAAGAGAGCGCTTGGGAACCCCTGCGCCCGGAACTGGTGGTGGAAGTGATTTATGACCAAGTTACCGCGGGCCGCTTTCGCCACGGCACGCGCTTCCTGCGCTGGCGTCCGGACAAGGCGGCGAACCAATGCATATGCGACCAGCTACAGGCAGAACTGCGGCCTGCCGAGGTCGATCAGCTGCTGAAGGGCTGATGCCGCAAGCGATGGGATCAACTGGCACGAGCACGCAAATACTTGACGGTGGCAGCAATTGCGATGGCTGACATGTAGGTGTGTGCCCATTGGTCGTAACAGGTGCGAAGCGGCGCCCGTCCAAACAGGTATCACGCGGTGGAGGGATCGACAGCCGTTCTGGATCTCGCCGTTGTGCGACACGCTCATGGCAGGTGGATGGGATAATCGGCAGAACCCGGCAGGTCAGCGCAACACCATAAACATCCCGCTACTCGTCTATGAAAGCTGTCATCGCTTTAACAGGCGGTCGAGCTCCATATGCTGCCTGCGCGCCGATTTGCCATAGCGCGCCCACATAGCCGTTCGGCCAATGCCCGGCCGGTCGCGCGCGTTACTTTGCGCTCAACGGATACTTCCGACCTTACCATGTTAGGAATGTCGGTCAGATGCTGCCCCTGGGGAGATCGGCTTCACGCTAACCGGAGCGACGCCTTCCGTCGGTTCAATTCCAATGTGTTTTGCCGCCTTTTGCGTAAGGTCGATCACTCGCCCCTCAGCATAGGGACCCCGGTCATTGATGCGAACATTAGCTGTTTGCCCGGTTTCCTTGTTGGTCACCTGCGCACGCGTGCCAAGCGGCAGTGTCCTGCTCGCCGCAGTCGCGGATGGCTGGGTTCGAGGCGGCGCGGAAGCGCAATGAGGATCAAGCGGAAGCGCGCGACCAGAGCTGGGTCGAGCTCATCAACACGCTCCGTGACGATCCGAGCTTCTTCGACAGCTTGTCGCCTCAGACCGACGAGACAGTAGACTCGCGCCTCTATCATCTCTGGCAGTTCCTCTCCTGGCGGACTCAGTCCCGCTCGCGCTACTCGATCGACAGCCTCGATGTGGTCGAGCCGGTGTTCGGGCCGGAGATGACAAGACGCTTCGGCGAGGCTTTGATGGCGTCCGCCTATAAGCGCACTCCGGTCGGAACCGTCGAAGAGGCCGCCCAGCGCCGCACGGTCACGAGTTTCGACATCATGGCATTGACCGGCATGTCGCTGGCGGCAACCACGGTCCCGAACTGGGCGGAGCAGCTCGATCCGGCCCGCGCCGTGCAGGCGGCGCGGCTGGCCGTGATCGAGCTCAACGGCTTTCCTGCCTATCTCGTACCGCTCAGCCAGGCGCATCCCGAGGCGGTGCGCTCGGTGTTGTGGCGGGCATCACGCGCCCAGCTCGACCGGCTCGATGAGGTGGACCACGGGATGCTCAACCGGCTGGAATATGCCGATGACGTGCTTGCCCGGCTGCTGGTTCCGGACCTGATTGATTATCTGCGCGACCATGACGATCTGGCGGCCGTGGTGCTCGAGAAGATCGTCTCGGTGCTGATCCAGGCGCAGCCTTTCCCGTTCGTGGGGTTGGCGGAGCTGGCCGAAGCGCGCGCGACGGCGGCGACCGACCCCGTGGTCGCAGCCTATTATCTGCTGCTTCTCTTCGCGCTGGAGGGTGATCGCGCCGTCGACCGGCTGCGCGAGAAAATGAGCACGTTCGACGGTCAGGACCAAGCAGCCTTGTGCTGCACCTTGTTGCCGCGGCTGTTCGGTGGCCGGTTCAATCGCAACGTGGCACCGCCGCTGCCTCTTTCCGCTGAGCGGCTCGAGCAATTGCTCATCATCGCGTTCGAGGGTGTCCGGCCCGCGGACGACATCGTGCGCGCGAACGGCAAGGTCTATTCGCCGGGATTGCGCGATGAGGCGCAGGACGCGCGGAATATGATCTTCGACAGGCTGCTGAAGACGCCCGGCGAAGCCACACAGGCCGCGATCCGGCGCATGGCGGAGATCCCTAATTTTCCGATCGAACCCCAGCATCTGCGCATCCACGCCGAGCGGCATGCCGAGGTGAATTCGGAGCTGGTCGCCTGGCTGCCGTCCGACGTGGTGGTGTTCGAGAAGAGTTTCGATCGCGCGCCGCGCACGACGGAAGATCTGCAGTTGATAGCGCGGCGCAGGCTCGAGGCGATCGAGCATGATCTTCTTCACGGCAAGTTCGCGCAGGGCGATACGCTGCAGGGACTGGCCGACGAGAATGCGGTCCAACGATGGGTCGCGACCCAGCTCGAGGAGCAGCGCAAGGAAGCCTACACGGTTCAGCGCGAAACCCATTTCGCGGACGAGAAGGAACCCGACATCACGCTGACAAGCCGGCATGGCGGCGTCGACCTGCCGGTCGAGATCAAGGTGGTGGACGGTCTTTCGGTCAAGCAGTTGGAAACGGCGCTCGAAGTTCAGCTTTGCGGGCAATATCTTCGCCATGAAACAGCGCGCCACGGCATCCTGCTCTTCGTCCACCAGCACCCGCGCCCGGGCGGCTGGGAAATCGCGCCAAGCGATCCGCTCGTTCCCTTCTCCGTTGTCATGGACCATCTTTATGCGCGCGCGGGGGCGATCCGCGAAAGCGCCGCAACCGGTCCGCAACCGATCCTGTGCGCGATCGATGTCTCCGGTGTGGTTCCGCTAAAGGACAAGCGCGCGGTCGCGCGCGCCAAGCGCAAGTCGAGCACAGCGAAATCCGGAAAATCGACCAAGGCACCGATTAAGCGACGCACCTGACGACCTGGCATTGGTATACAACGACCAGAGCCGGTCGTTCCAGGTCACCCGCTGCGAAGGTCTTGACAGAAGCCGCTGTTCGTTCAGGCCTCTTGGCGGATAAGGAGATTCTCCTCCTTGCTAGGGGTCGCTGGGTATATTGTGCAATAGATGCGTAAGTCGGTCTTTCCGCAGTCTCGCGGCGCTAGAACGGTATGTCGTCGAGATCACCCAGATCGTCGTCGTCCACCGCGCTCATGGCAGCGGTCGACGCACCGAGCGATCCGAATAGACTCGCCAATTCGGCATCGTCGAATTTGTCGCTCGGCAGATCCGCAGCCCCCGTGAAACTCGCCTCAGTGTCCTCAGCCTCAGTCTCGCGCAATTGCGTAGTTCGCTGCTCGAGGGCGGCATGGGCGCGCTCGACGATGCGCGGATCGGCATGGAATCGAGCGGCGAGTTTTTCGATCGTCTTGCACCAGTCCTCCAGCGTGGATTCCGAATCCATATGGCCGAGATTATCCGGCAGTTCCTCTATCATCCGCTGCGTGGCGCCTTCGATCTCTGCGAAAAGCTCGGGCGGCAGACTACCTTCATGGTCGTCGGCAGCCGCAAGAATGCGGGTGATGTCGTCCGGATCAAGATCGGTCGCGAGCAAACCAGAAACCCCGGCCTGGACAGCGTCGATCAGTTCGGGCGGTGTCGGTTCGCCTAAAGCTTGGGCTGCACGCAGTCCCGCTAGAATCTCCGGCAGCTTCCTCCCGTCTTCCCACGGGGAAAGGGCGGCACGACCCTTGTCGGCGATCGTCTGCGCTGCCGCGATGAAAGGCTCGGCGTTCGAAAGCCGCCACCAATTTACGAGAAGATCCATGCGGTCCGAGTTCGATAGCTCATACATGCGCGAACGATATGTTTCGCCTGGAATGCGCTTCCACACCTCCACGGTGACGAAGCGCTCGCAGAGGCGAACGAATCTGGAAACGAAGGTGGCGATCCCTTCATTGGTAGGACCGGGCTGCTTTATGAAATGATCAAAGAGATTGCGCGCACTTCGCAGCGTGGGCACGCCATCGGCAAGCACGGATAGCAAAGCTTTGTCACTCAGATAGCGCGCGAGATAGTCACGAACCGAGGGGTTGATGTAGCGCACCGTCGTTCCGGAAATCACGACGAAGCTCGCTTCCACAGTGCGAAGCGCGCCATCGAAGTCCTTCGGGTCGTATGGCACACCGAATTTCCCGCACAGAACTGGATGAATCCCAGTGAACACTTCCTCGAGATCTTCGATCTCGGAGCCGTATTCGGACATCAGAAACAGGGCGATAAGCAGGTGCTGCGAGCGCCGCGTAATGTGGGCGCGGAACGCCTTGTCCCAGATGAGATCAGGGTCCTTGAGCGTATCGAGAAACGCTTTGGGATAACGTTCGGGATCGGTGTCGGCGATCCGATCCGCTTCGGTCATGAACTGGATGATACGGGGATTGTAGTGCTTGTGATCGACGATCTTCTTGATCGCTTTCTTCTCGATCAGCGCCGCGATAAGCGCTTCAGGCACGCCTGCTACCACTAAATGGTTATAGAAGATGCGCGCGCGAATGCGCCGGGTGTAGATGCCCACGTCCAGGACGTAGCGCGACACGTTAAGCTTGGTATCTGAAAGCGCTTCCGAGAGAAGCCGCGCCTGTTCGTAGATATAGGCTCGCGTCGTCAGGATGAATCGCGCACTAGGCGTTCGCCGGACGCGGCTGATGAAGCGGGCGAGATCGGAATCCTGCGTCGACAACGCGCGCTCGTCGAGCGCGATCCTGCCGAGGAAATCATCGAAAAAGAAGATCTGCCGCTTGCTGTCGTCGATCCGCGCAAATCCTTCTTCGAGATTGCGGATTGGGCAAAGTTCCCATTCTTCCGCGATGTACGCGTAGCACAGCATCTCGGCGAGCGTTGTCTTGCCGACGCCGGGCGGACCAGAAACGATGAGGACGCGTTGACCTTCCAGAATGTCTCGCCCGGACTTGAAACTCGGGTTCTCGGCATAAACCCGTAGCTTCGCCTCGATCTCCTGGCGCGTAATCGTCGTAAAGTTGTGCGACGCTGCGTTAAGCACACGGTCGAGCGCACCGGCCCCGGAGAGCCACAGCTTGACGTGACTGCGTTCGATGTCGGGATATTTGCGGAGCAGGCCGTTCAGATCTTCGCATCCGAAGATATCATCGCTCGATGTTAACGATGGTCCGACGATTTCTGCGAGGACGGCATTGTTGTCCGGGGTCAGCGGTCGCGACGTCGCAAGGATGTATCGGTCAGGGGCAAGCCGGTCGATCGCGTCGCGTTCCTTCTTCATCACGCGAACGAGCGCCGCCATGTCAGACAGGCGATAATGTTTAGCCTGGAGGATCACCGTCTCGCCGCCGGTCGCATGTCGGCCATCGACGCCGCCATCCGGACCTGGCCCGAACGCTTCAAATCGGACGCCAAGTTCGCAACCGATTAGATCGCGTACGAGATCCTCGAAATCGGCAGGGGAGAGAGTCTCGAAACTGTAGGTCAATTAGGTACAGATCCCGCACGTTGCCACCAGATCTGGCTGGGCGCTAAGCGCGCCAGCCACGGCCCGACTCCTATACGTATCGCGACGCTGTGCATATGGTGCTGCCGGTAGTAATCCGAACCGGCGTGATGTCGTGATTAATCGTTTTCGCTTCGGTTCTACTTGGCTAGTCTCGCGGTCGACGTGGATGGGCGGCACGGGGCTGACACGATGGATTCGCGGGCAGGTTTGAGGAGGGGATCGGTGAACGTGGACGCAGCACCCGAGGAGGCGGTGGCGCTCGACATGATCGCGGCCCTTGCCGCGCCGGAAACGGATGTGTTGGAAACGCCAGAAGTTTTTCTGACCGGCGTCGCCGCTGCGCTCAAGGCCTCCGATGATGTCGATGCCGATTTGGCCGCGATCCTGACGGATCATCTGCTGACCGTCACGCCGCACGACAATGTTATCGCTAATGCCAAGGCGGCGATCCTGACGCTGGCTGCCGAGCGTGCGGCCCCCGCCGAGGAACAGACCAATGGCTGACCCGACGCTGTTCCACTCGCTGACGCTCGAAGGCTTTCGCGCCTATCTCCAGCCCAAGACTTTCGATTTCAGCAAGAAGCCGAGCCTCGCGATCTTCGCGCCCAACGGCCTCGGAAAGTCGAGTATCATCGATGCGCTCGAATTCCTCTTCTCCGAACATGGCACGCTAGACCGGCTTGGGCAACGTGCGCTCAATAACCAGGCCGGCCCGTCCGCGCTGGTGCATAATGGCGCGCAGGCGGCGGGGATCGCGCCAGTGGTCAACTTCACGACTATCACCGGCAAGGCCACCACCGCGGGAAGCCGCACGGCGGTCGGCAATCCGCGTCCGATCCATGCAGCGGCCACCGCGATGAAGGCCGGGCTCGTTGTCGCGCCGATCATCCGCGGTTACACGCTGCGCACCTTCGTCGAGGAGCATAAGGCGGAGACCCGTTACAGCGACGTGGTGAGCTGGCTGCAGCTCTCGCCGCTGGTCGAGGTCCAGAAGAATCTCCGGCTGCTGCGCCGCGAGGTCAAGGCCGCTGCCGAGAGTACGTCCGAACAGGTTCGTCTCGCCGGGCAGCTGCGCACCGAGACCGCCCAAGCCGTGCAGGCGTGGAACGACGCTGCCGTGCTCGACTTCGTCAACACGAACGTCATTGCGCCGCTCGACCCCGCGCTGACGATGGCGGCGCTCGATGCTGCGGACGCCGGCTATGTCGATATTGGAAAACGTGTCGCGGCCGAGGAAAAGAGCGTCGGCCTCGCCGGGCTGCGACAGGTCCGCAACTCGGTTATCGCGCTGTGGCGTAAGACCGTGCCCGAGGACGGCGGCGGCCCCGAACATTCGGGTGCCATTGCCGCATTCGACGAAGCGCTGGCGGTGCTGGCAGATGCTACGGATACCGAGGCCGATGAACGCGACAAGGCAGCGGGCACTGTCTTCCGGTCGGTATGGAAGGAGGCCGAGAAACTGTTCGCCGACGATGCAGCCGCCTTGGACGAATGTCCGGTCTGCGCGACGGCGATCGGCGATACCGCCGCCGGAAGCGTCCCCGCGATCCGCGATCTTCTGAAGACCCATCTCGACGATCTGCAAAGCTACAACGACGCCAAAACCGCGCTCGACGACGCCGACAAGGCCGGCACGAAAGCGCACAACCAGTTGATCGCGCGGCTTCCCGTTATGATCGATCATCTGTCCCAGGATGATCCCGACGGCTTCAGGGCAGCACTCATAGCGTATCAGGCCGGGGTTGCCGCGTGGCCGGCCGCCGCCGCCCCTGCGTCCGCCGCTATCACCGCCGAGCTGGAGGCGCGCCTTACCGATCTCGACCAGGACATCGCCGACATCGAGGACAAGCAGGGCGAACATACTTGGGTGAAGGCCAAGGCGAGCATCGACCGCCTGCTGAAGCTCGAGACGGATGTTGCGCTGGCGACGCGAACGATCGAGGAACTCACCGCGCTGCACGAGGCGCTCGGCACCCAGGCCACGCTCGTCTCGGGCAGGATTCGCGAGAAGGTCCAGTCGCTGCTCGACACCCTCCAAGCGCCGATGAACGACATCTACAAGGAAATCCAGGGCGACAAGGCCAGGCCGATCCGGCTCGAGCTGCCCGGAGAGGACGATACCAATCAGCAGCGCATGCAGCTGGTCATCGACTTCGCCGACAATCGTCAGGGCGTTGCGCCGGGCGGCTATCTGAGCGACTCCCAAATTCACTCGGTGGCGCTGGCGCTGCGCCTCGCGGCGATCAAGAAGTTCAACAGCGCCGCCCCGGTGATCGCGCTCGACGATGTCGTTACCTCCTATGACGCCGACCATCGCCGCGCGATCGGCGCGCTGCTCGCCAAGATGTTCACCGATTGCCAGATCATCCTCGTCACTCATGACGAGCGGTTCTTCAATCACCTGAAGGATCAGCTGGCGGCGAAAGACTGGCAGTTTACGCGCATCATCGGGCTAGACCCGGCCTATGGTCCGCGCTTCGCCGACCATAAGGTGACGGACGAAATGATCGCCGATCGCTGGGCGGCAGGAGAATCCGCGGCCAACGAGATGCGTCAGGCCGAGGAGGAATGGCTGCTTGGCATCGCTCGCGGCTTCGGCGTCAACGTGCGCATTCGCCAGCTCGAGAAAGCCTATTCCTACGAAAGATCTGAACTGGCCTCAGCGATCGGTGGCTTCCTCAGCGATATCAAATTAACGCCGGCCGACGTGCCCGGGGTCAACAACCGCTTCATCACCAGCTTGGTGAAGGGCGACATCGAGAATTTCGGCAGCCACTTCCAGGACGCGCCCTATGGCGATGGCTCGATCGGCGACGAGAAGACGCGCTGGGACGAATTCAAAGCATTCCGCGGTCAATTCGAATGCGTGTGTGGCCGCACTAAATATCAGCGGCCGTACGGTCTGAACAAACCAGTCTGCGCACACGCTAAGTGTGAGTCCCAGTTTGCCTTCCGGCCGCTCGCCGCGGCAGGGGGCGCTGCTGTCGCGCCTGCGGGAAATGCCTGACGTTGGACTGGTCGGCTGGATCAGGGCAAGTGGAGAGGGAAAATAGTGCTAGGTTGAGAGTGCCTTGTGCGGATTGGCGACTCTGATCGGCAAGGCTACCCCGGCGTACGTCGCTACAGCGATACTGATGCCGAAGCCGACGACATGGTGGGTCGGAACTGTTGAATGGCCGGTGGGGTTTGTCAACGGCTGCGAACCCCTGCGGATGGTCGACACCTTCTGTCATCCTGCCGGCCAAACGATCGCTCAACGCCGGCTTCTGACAAGAGCTGCCCTCTGACCTATCGCTTGCCAACGGCGGCAAAGTCCCAACGATGGTCGATCGTCCCCGCCGAGATATCCGTGAACGAACGGCAAGTTTCGATGGCATGATCCGTCCCCAGGAACGCCAGCTTTGAAGGCGCGAACAGACGTCGGCCCGCTCTCACGCGACCGTCGAATCCGACGCTGTCGCGCTCCGAACCCGACTGTCGCGAAAGTCGATGGGTTTCGGGCGCCGGCAGGCGTACGAAAGCCTGACATGTACGACCCGCGGTGGCTTGGCGAAGGTCTATGAGGATTTCGTTATTCGGACAGCCCTAAGGAGCCGCCGGTTTGCTATGGAGCCGCCGCCGATCGGTGCGGACGGGCGATATCGCCACCGGCTGCAACAGCTTTTTGGGCAAGAGTCAGCGGTGAACAGCATCGATAGGGACACGGTATAGGCAAACAGCGCAGGGAGTCTTTCGCCCCAGAGCACAGTGCCCACGAGCATCATTACTGTCATGCCATGCCGGATCATGGCGCAACCTCCCGGGTCGGTAATGCAGGGAACGGCGGCGGCCGGGGCTGTCGCCAGCGCTCGAAGGCCTCGATGATGATCATGCGCCCACCGCAGCAGGGACAGGGTGGGCGCAGGTCGACCGGGTTTTCCGGAGCGGCCTCGTCGGGTGTTGGCGGGGCGATGTCGAGCAGTTCGCGGGCACGTGCGAGACTGGTTTTGCGCGAGGAACTGGCGAGCAGGCCGTAGTGGCGGATGCGATGGAACCCGCGCGGCAGGACGTGTAGCAGGAAGCGGCGGATAAATTCGTCGACGCTGATCGTCATGATGCTCTGTCGTTCGTCGCTGGCGCGACGATAATCCTTATAGCGGAACGTGACGTCCTGACGGTCGAACGCGACCAGACGCCGGTTCGAGATAGCAACCCGATGGGTGTAGCGCGAGAGATAGGCCAGCACGGCCTCGGGACCGGAGAAGGGTGGCTTGGCATAGACCACCCAGCGCTTCTTTCTGACCGGTGCCAGATGAGGCAGGAAGGCGCGCTGGTCGGCGAGGCCGGCCAGGGCTCCGAAGAAGGCGAGCTTGCCGGTGCGGTGCAATTGTATCAGCCGGGTAAGGAAGAGCCGGCGGAACAGCGCGCCCAGAACTCGCACAGGGAGGAGGAAACGCGGGGCGCGAGGATATCCAGCGCGTCCCGTCCAGCGCAATGCCGCCACCCGGCACGATCATATGGACATGCGGATGGTGCGTCATGGCGGATCCCCATGTGTGCAGCACGGCGGTGATACCGATACGCGCGCCAAGATGTTTCGGATCGGCTGCGATCGTCAGCATCGTTTCCGAAGCCATGCGGAACAACAGATCGTAGACGAGCGCCTTGTTCTGGAACGCGATATCGGCGACCTCAGTCGGCAGCGTAAAGACCACATGGAAGTAGCCAACCGGCAACGGGTCGGCCTTACGCTCTTCCAGCCAGGTGCGCGCGGCGGCCCTGGCATTTCGGGCAGTGCCGATTTCCACAGCTGTTGTAGGCGATCCGCCAATGCCCACAGTCTTCGCAGGCTTCGACGTGGCCGCCCAGGGCAGCGGTGCGACAGTTTTCGATCGCCGTCATGACCTTGAGCTGGACGTAGCTCAGATGCCCGGCATGGGTGTCCCGATAGGCAGGACCAGCAGTGCGGAAGATGTCGGCAACCTCGAGTGACGGGCGCAACGGCTCAGCCGTCGGGCGCCGCCTGTTTCGGAGCGAGCACTGCCAGGCGGTCGAGCGGACTGATGACAGCGCGCGCCGTTCGGGTCGCAACTTTGGTGTAGCGGGCGGTCGTGCTCAGGTTCGCGTGGCCCAGCAGCGCCTGTATAACCCGAACATCCACCCCCTCTTCGAGCAAATGGGTGGCAAAACTGTGCCGCAATGTGTGAGGTCCGACCCGCTTGCCGATACCGGCCGCCTGTGCGGCTTCGACGACAACCCGATGCAGATGCCGGGGACTCATCGGCTTCAGATAATGCTGGCCGGGGAAGAGCCAGCCGTCGGCATGCATAACTCCCTGTTGCCGCCCTACCTTCCACCACTCACGCAACAGGGCGAGCAGATCGGCGGGGAGGATCGCATTACGATACCGGCCGCCTTTCCCCCGTTCGACTCTGATCAACATGCGCTCACTATCGATGTCGCGGACTTTGAGCATCGTCACCTCAGCGGCACGCAGGCCCGCCCCATAGGCAACGGACATAGCCGCCTGATGCTTCAGGCATGTTGTTGCCTGGAGCACACGGGCGACCTCTTCAGGACTCAGCACGACAGGCAACGAACGGGGATGCCTGACCTTGTAAAGCTTGCGGGAAAGGTCGGGCCGGTCAATGGTATGCGTGAAAAAGAAACGCAGCGCCGAGACGATACTGTTCATCGTAGGGGCGCCGACCCCGATCTCACGCTGGTCGATCTGAAACTGGCGTAGGTCTTCTGCCGCCGCTGTATCGGGAGGGCGCCCAAGATAGGCGGCAAACCGCGCGACATCGCGGATATAGTTGCGCTGGGTCTCACGCGTGAATTCGCGCATATTCATGTCATCGATCATGCGCTGACGCAGCGGACTGGCGGGCACTTCCAAGACGGGATCAATCATAGTTCGACTCCTTGGCTGAAAGGAGTCGCGATGGTCTGCCTGTGCCCGGCAACGCTCAACCAAAGCGCAATCTTAACGGGTCAGGACTGCCCTATATCCAGCCGCCGATCCCGCGCCAGCGGGTTCGTACATGTCCCCCTGCCTGCCGTTCAACTCGGCGGCTTACATCAGCAAGCCTAGTGGAGCCTAGGCATTTGCCGGAGCCTGCGAGCTGAACGACCTATGCTAAACCCTTCGACCTGTAACCAACTGATAAACTAGGACAATCACCGCCAGTACAAGCAGCAAATGTATAAGGCCTCCGCCAACCGGCACGACAAATGCGCCGAGTACCCAGAGAACGAGTAGAATAAGAAGGAGGGTCCAAATCATCGCACATCTCCCAACACATTACGCTAGGTAAACGGATCAGGACCTGTGACGTTCCTGGACCAGTCCGGCGCATTCGTCCCCGTCCCTGCCGCAAGCGGATAGACATTTCTCGCCAATTGCCCAAACTAGGCTTACTCTCAGACCTGCGGACAGTTCTTGCCCGTCCACTTTCCACATTGCATAGCGCGTGCATGGACGACGCTACGACAAAAGCGATACTGGCCGTGGTCGAGCGCATGGCGGAATGGATCCGGCATGATCTCGCTGCAAAGGATGGGGCCGTTCGCGCCCGTGCAGAGGAGACGCTTGCGGCCATGATCGCGAGCGCCCTTGGCAAACAGGCAGGTCAGCCTAGTTGATCTGCGACATACCCCCGCCTGCAATGATTTCGCCCGGGCGCGTGAGGATCACCAACGCCCGAGCCATTGTGTAAGCGTCACGCACCTGCGCTTCCAATGCCTCCGCGCGTTCATGCTGATCAGCGAGCATCTGCCGCCGCTGCCCTTGCAGGGCGAGCGTCGCGCCATCTTCCAGCTGCGCGGTCAGCAGCGCATAAAGTCGAGATATCAGTTCTGCTTGCTCGTCATCCATGCCTCACCTCAGGATCACGAAGGCCACTAGTGCCATGGAAGTCCAGACCCAGCTTAGCCGGCTCAGGCGGCAACGCTATCCGTTGAGGAGATCACCGGGCGGAATGGCGAAGGGGCCGGCGAGCTTCTCGACCACCGTGATCGTGGGATTGCGCCGTCCCCGCTCAATGTCGCTGACATAGGTGCGGTGAATGCCGGCGCGATCGGCATAATCTTCCTGGCTCCAGCCCTTCGCTTCGCGAAGGCGGCGTACATTAAGACCGAGGCGCGCCTGAATATCCACATCGATCTTAAAGACGGCATGTCGTCAATCGATCTACAGACGATCAGTGACATTTGCCTTGACTTGCCTCGCTGACGAAGCGTTTGTCCCGTCACTGATTGTCGACAGGGAGGCGCGGCCATGACTTTGGTAATGATCGATGAAGAAGGAGCGCGCGTCGTTCCTCGTGTGGCGCAAGGGGAGGCCAGGCGAGAGGCAGTGCTCCGCGACTTGATCGCCACACACCCGAGCATATTGCCGGTTCACGACCTTGACCCGAGCTACGGTCGGCTGATTACCATAACCCGAGAGTTATCGATCCCCGGCGTCGGCTTTATCGATGTGCTTCTCATGGACGAGCATGGCCGGCTGGTGGTGGTTGAGTGCAAGCTCTGGCGCAACCCGCAAGCGAGACGCGAAGTGGTCGGGCAGATCCTCGACTATGCCCGGGAACTCAGCCGCTTTGCCTATGAGGATCTGCAGCGGCAGGTCTCGATCGCGACGCGCCGCCAGGGCAATGTGCTGTTTCAGCTCGCCCAAGAGGCAGGCGGCATGCTGGGCGAAGCCGAATTCGTCGACCGGGTCACGCGCGACCTTGCTGCGGGACGCTTCCTCCTGCTGGTGGTGGGCGACGGCATCGCCGAGGGCACGCGGAGGATCGGTGAATATCTGCGCGATCAGCCAGGGCTCGCCTTTTCCTTTGGGCTCATCGAGATCGCCGAATACCGCCATGCGGACGAGGACGGCCATGAACACGTCATCATGCAGCCGCGCGTGCTGGCGCAAACCGCGGTGATCGAGCGCCACGTCATCCGCAGCGAAGTGCCGGGGCTGGTGATCGAGCCGACGCAGGGCGTCGAACCGGCAAACTCGCTGAGAACTTCGGCGCCGCGCTCCGCCTCCGACGCGAGCGGACGCTGGAACAGCTTCGTCGCGCGCTTCCTCGCCGACACCCGCTTCGATGATCCCGGGCAGCCTCCGCCACGGCGTGGCGGCAATGGCTGGATTCGGCTGCCACTGCCGCAGGGCCTCTATGTCAATCTCTATCGCAGCAGCGGCGAGGCCGCGGTCGGCGCGCAGGTGCGCTTTCCCGGGATCGAGGGCGCGGCGCTTTACGAGGCGCTGGTGGCCGACCGCGAGGCGATCGACGCCGAATGCGCGACCCGCGGCCTGCACCTTGACTGGCGCCAGGGCGAGGTGCCGGTGCTGAGCGCGGACGCTGCCTCGCCGCTGCCATGGGAGGATGCCCAAGAGGAGATCCAACGCGCCTGGCTCGGCGAAGCCGCCAACCAGTTCGTCAACAGCCTGCGTCCCCGGCTTCAGCGCCTCGGGCAGGAGATCGCCGCATGAAGGGGCTCGCGCAAGCGATCGCGCTGACCGCGCTTCTGGCATCCGGCACGGCCATGGCCAAGCAGCCCGAGCCGCCGCATGTCTATGGACCAGCCCCGGATTGGCGGAGCTTCCGCGAGCAGGGTCAGCGCGCGATCATCAGCCGGCTCATCGATCCGGATTCGGCCAAGATTCAGTGGCTCGGCGGCTATCACCAGGGTGGGTATCAGCCCTTCCTCGAACGGAAGGTCTTTGGCTATGTCGGCTGCGGCCTGGTCAACGCCCGCAATCATATGGGGGGCTATACCGGCGATCGGGCCTTCGTCGTGGTGATCGACCATGATCTGCTGCTGCGCGCCGATATCGACGATCGTCCAGGCAGCTTTGTCGCGCGGCAGTGCACGGCCGCGCTCCAGAGCGGACTCTTGCCGCCGGTGCCCAGCGAGGCCGCCGCCACGCCGCCCAGTTCACCCACCGGCCTTTCGCTCAAAGCCATGCCGGAAGGCGCCTATGTCAGCGCGGTTGCGCCGGGATCGGCGGCGGAAAAAGCGGGGCTGCGTCCAGGCATGGTGATCGAGACGATCAACGCCATTGCCCTCAAAGCTATGGGCGAGGCGATGATCAAGGTCATCGATGCGGCAGGACCAAAGGCGAGCCTCGGCATCATCGGGGGCAAGATGATCAATTTAGGGGGACAATCGTGACACACTGGAAATCTGCGGTCTACGCTGCGGTGATGGCTGCGGCGGGGACAATCTCGCCGGCGGAGGCGAAGAATGATTATGTGCTGGGCCCTCAACCGGTTTGGAGCGACTATAAGGCGCTGGGTGACGCTGCTCTGAGGGCACAGCTCCCCAATCCCGAAGCATGGAAGATCGAGTGGCCCTATGCCTATATTGCCGGCAACTGGCGGCATAAGGGCACGCATCGAGGCTATATGACCTGTGGCTTGCTCCGCACCGATCAGCCGGTGGATGGCCGCGCGGTGTTCCAGTTCCTGACCGTCATCGATCATGGGAAGGTTAGCATCGCCGATATCGGCCAGAAGGATCCCAAGACCGTCGTCAACTATTGGTGCGGACTCATGATCGCCAAAGGCGCGCTCCAGCCCGCGAGCCAGATGGAGCCGACCGAGCTGACGATCGCTAGCCTTGGCCTCACCATCCGGCCGATGCCCGAAGGCGCCTATGTCGTGAGCGCTGCCGATACGCCCGGCCACGCCCCTGGCCTGTCTCCCGGCATGCTCCTCACCCGCGCCAATGGCATCGGCTTGGCGGGCATGGGCGCCGCGATGGGCAAGCTGCTCGAGAGCGACGTGGCCGCCTGGAGTTTCGAGACCGCCACGGGCCAGCGGATCGAAGTGAAGCGGCCATAATGGCGAGTGGCTTCACCCTCGACTGGTATAATGGGTGGAGCCCCGAGCAGCGGCTCGCCACCCTGCCGGTGCAGCGCGACGCGATCGGCTCGGGTGCGCTCCAGCGGCCGGCACGCTGTTCGATTTGCAGCTTCGATCCCAAGGAGCATCCCGGCACGAGCAATTGCGTCTGGCTCCACGATGAGGATTACGCCGATCCTCTTGCCGCCTACGCCGTTTGCCGGCGCTGCCACCGCGCGCTGCACGAGAGGTTCGAGGACCCCTTGCTTTGGCTGGCCCTGGTTGAACGTCATGGAACGGGCGGTCAGTGGTTCGAGTTGCTGACCATGGATCCGGCATCCAAGCATCGGCCGTTCACGCAGACCTATCCCAATGGGCTGCCTCTGCCGTAGCGGCGGTGCCCACCGTTTGTTGGCGCCAGAAATCTTGCAAATCCTCGACATTCCCCTCGACTTCGCTGGCGAACGAAGCGAACGCTGTGGTCATGGAAAAGACGCGGCCTGAAGAGCGGCCGCCGCCCCGACGGTGACACGCCACGGGGCTTTGGGTGGTGGGAGCGGCACTGGGCCGCTCCGAACCAGGAGACCACCCATGAACAGCCTCGTCCGCCTGACCGACATCCAGCTGATCCTGCTCGCCACCGCCGCGCGGCGCGATAATGGCAGCCTGCTGCCGCCGCCCGAGACACTCGGCGAGGGACCCGCGCGCGTCCGCAAGGCGGTGGAATCCCTGATCCGCCGCGGCTTGGCGCAAGAGGTGGCGATCAAGAAGAGCGCCGATGCATGGCGCACCGAAGGGCGGCGCGCGATCGGGGTGGTGATCACCGACGCCGGCCGCGCGGCGATCGGGGTCGAGGCGGACGAGCCGGAGGTGGAGAAGCTGGGAGAGGCGAATGCACCCGCCGGTGATCTCGCGACGACGGCGGCCGAGATCAACACTCCCGAGCCGGAGCGGCCTACCACGGGCGATCCGGCTCCCACCATCGCCGCGCCTGCCGCCCACACCAAGGCCGCCCTGGTGCTCGAGATGCTCCGCCGGACGAGCGGCGCAACGCTCGATGAACTCAGCAGCGCCACCAGCTGGCTACCACATACCACGCGGGCGGCGCTCACCGGCCTGCGTAAGAAGGGGCACCCCATCGACAAGCGCAAGCGCGGCGAGGTAGCCTGCTACCATCTGGCGGCCAGGCCTGATGCGTGGGCTTGCAGTCCGCATCGCTGAGCTGGAGGCGATGAAGCCGACGGCGCTCAAGGCGGAATGGCTACGGATGCATGGGGTAGGACCGCCGCGCATCGCCGCCAGCCTGCTCGCCCGCGCGCTCGCCTTTGACGCCCAGTGTGCGGCGCAGGGCGGCGCGGGCGAAAAGATGCGGCAGCGGCTGATGGGCATGGGAACAGGGCGCACGGCTGCCACGCCTGTCCTCGCACCGGGAACACAGCTGGTGCGCGAATGGGGTGGGACAAGCCATTATGTGCTGATGGAAGACAAAGGCCGCTGCAGCTACAGGGGGCAGAGCTTCGCGTCGCTCTCCGCCGTCGCCCGGCACATCACCGGCGCGCATTGGTCCGGACCTCGCTTCTTCGGAGTGAAGCCATGACGCAAAAGAAGCGCCTGCGCTGCGCCATCTACACCCGAAAGTCGACCGAGGAAGGGCTCGATCAGGCATTCAACAGCCTGGACGCGCAGCGCGAGGCCTGTGAGGCCTATGCGCTGAGCCAAAAGAGCGAGGGCTGGTCGGTGCTCCCCACCCTCTATGATGATGGGGGCTACTCGGGCGGCAGCATGGAGCGCCCTGCCCTCGCGCGGCTGCTTGCTGACATGCAATCGGGCAAGGTCGACATCGTCATCGTCTACAAGGTCGATCGTTTGACCCGCAGCCTTAATGACTTTGCCCGCATCGTCGATGTGTTCGATGCGGCGGGCGCCTCGTTCGTGTCGGTCACTCAGCAGTTCAACACCACCACCAGCATGGGGCGGCTCACGCTTAATGTGCTGCTCAGCTTCGCGCAGTTCGAACGCGAGGTGATCGGCGAGCGCATCAGGGACAAGGTCGCGCAGTCCAAGGCCAAGGGTATGTGGATGGGTGGCCCAGTGCCCCTCGGATACGATGTGGTCGATCGCAAGCTGGTTCCGAACGCTGCTGAGGCAGAAACGGTCAGGCATATCTTCCGGCGGTATCTTGCCGTCCCTTCGGTCCTGGTGCTGATGGAGCGGCTGAAGGAAGAAGGCATCGTCACCAAACGCCAGCTCATGCGCGACGGAACAACGCGGGGAGGTCAGTTCTTTGTGCGGGGGCCGCTCTATCATCTGCTCGCCAACCCAGTCTATATCGGCAAGGTCCGTCATCGCGATCAGCTCTATGATGGAGAACATCCCGCGATCATTGATCAGGCACTGTGGGATGCGGTGCAGGCCAAACGGGCAGACAGCATCGGGACGCGCCGCGACAACGGCAACAGCCAGCACAACAGCCTACTCACCGGCCTGATCCGAGACCATATCGACCGGCCGATGTCGCCCAGCCATGCGGTCAAGGCCAAGCGGCGTTACCGTTACTATGTGTCAAACATGGCTTCGGCGGTCGATGGCGCAGCTGCAAAAGCGCCCGCTCTGCGCTTGCCGTCAGCTGAGCTGGAGCGAACGACCATCTCTGCGCTAACCAATCTGCTGGTCGATCAGCCTACCATCCTCTCCCTCCCACAGGCCGATGCGCGCGCGCTTCATCGTCGGCTTGAGATGAGTCGGTCCTTGGCATCGACGTTGCAGCAGGCGGCAAGGGTCAAGGTTCGGCAGCATTTCTTGGCAATGGATTTAAGCGTGATCGTTCATCCCGACGGGATCGACGCATCTATCAGTCAGCGCAGACTCGTTGCGCTGCTCGATGGTGAGGTCCCTGCTTCAATGGATGACGGCATCCGCATGACGATCATCATTCCCACCATGGCAGATCGGCGCGGACGCAATCTCAAGCTCGTGCTCGGTTCACAAGAGCAATTTCCACCCCGAGTTGATCCCAACCTTGTTGCGCTCCTCCGCAAGGCGGAAGCGGCAAGGCAGAAGCTATTCGACGGCATCGCTTGCGCTCCCGCAGACCGCGAAGTTGAACGCGTTGCACGGCTTGCATTCCTGGCGCCCGACATTATCGGTGCAATCGTGGAAGGGCGCCAGCCGCCTTCGCTCACTCCGCGTGCGCTGATGAAACAGCCGAGCATACCGCTTGACTGGAAAGATCAGCGTAAGCTCCTCGGCTTTTAGACACCTTCCAAAATCGTGGGACACTCAATAGGGCCTCGTGAGACACGAGGCCTTTTTCGTGAGCAAGGGCGACAAAACAACGTCTCAGTGGCCCACGATTTTCGGGCAGGTGCCCCAAAGCGCGCAGAACTGCGCGATTCTCAGGGCCCTACGCATAGCCGCCCCAGAACTCTTCCGAATAGGAGAATGTGTGGTGCACCCGACGGGATTCGAACCCATGGCCCTCAGATTAGGAATCTGATGCTCTATCCTGCTGAGCTACGGGTGCCCGGTGACGGCTCTATGCTGCGTCGCAGGCGCGGTCAATTCTTCGCTTCGGGCGGCACGACCGGAAACAGCAACGGAGCAACCTCCACGCCTTCCGATATCAAGGCGCGGGCTTCCTCGGGCGCCACTTCGCCGTGGATGCTTGCCCGGTCCTTCTCACCATAATGCATGGCGCGGGCATGTTCGGCAAAGCCCCTGCCGACCCAGGTCGAATCCTCCAGAACCTTTGACTGCGCCTGCGCCAGCGCCTGCATCATCTCACGCATCCGACCTTCGTCGCCCGCCATGGCCACCGGCGCGGTCGAGGTAGCAACCGGCGCTTCCGCCCGGCGGCTGTTTCCTTTGGCGGCGATAGCGGGCGCCATCAATGCCTTCGACACCTCCGCATCGCCGCACATGGGGCAGGCCAGCAGGCCGCGAGCCACCTGATCCTCATAGTCCGCGCTCGATCCGAACCAGGCTTCGAACACATGGCCATGGGCGCCGCATTTGAGGTCGAAAACAATCACGAAATGGTCACATCCGCTGGAAGGTTGCGCCGGTTGGCAATCGCAGGCACGCGCCCGCGCACGTCCTCTACGCGCGACAGGTCGATCTCGGCAAGGGATAGTCCCGCCGCCTCTCCCATGTCGAGCAAGACCTCACCCCAAGGATCGATGACCAGACTATGCCCGTAAGTTTCGCGCCCGTCCTCGTGGCGGCCGGTCTGCGCCGCCGCGATCACGAAGCACCCAGCTTCGATCGCACGGGCGCGCAGCAGGACATGCCAGTGCGCCTGCCCGGTCGGCACGGTGAACGCGGCAGGCATCAGCAACATCGTGGCGCCTGCATTGGTCAAGGCGCGGTAAAGGTCGGGGAAGCGCATGTCGTAACAGACCGACAATCCGATCCTTGCCCAAGGCGTATCGACCGCCACCACCTCTTCCCCCGGCCGATAGACCGACGATTCCCGCCAGCTTTCCCCGGTCGCCAGATCGACATCGAACAGATGGATTTTGTCGTAACGCGCCCGAATGCCGCCCTTGTCATCGATCATGAAGCTGCGGTTGACCCAGCGGCCATCGCCACCTTCTTCCTTGAGCGGCAAGGAACCAAGATGCACCCACAGGCCATGCCGAGCGGCCGCCTCGCGAACGGCGTTTAGCACCGGATCGTCAGCCTCACTGCGCAGGGTATCCGCAGCCCGCGCACGGTTCCGATCCAGATATCCCGCCATTTCCGGCGTAAACAGCATGTCCGCGCCCTGTTCGGCCGCGCGTCCCGCCATCTCGACGATGGCGGCCGCATTCGCGGAGGGATCAATCCCGCTCGTCATCTGGAAGATCGCGGCCCGCATGACGCTTATAGTCCCAGCAACGGGTTCAGCTTGCCCTGACGATCCAGCGCCGCCATGTCGTCGCTGCCGCCAATATGCCTGCCGTCGATGAATATCTGCGGCACCGTGGTCCCGCCATTGGCGCGATCCAACATTTCGCCGCGCTTCGGGCCGCCCATCGTGATGTCATATTCGTCAAAGGCCACGCCCTTGCCTTCCAGCAGCGCCTTTGCCCGCGCGCAATATCCGCACCATGCCTTTGTGTAGATTTCCACCTTCGCCATTCGATACTCCTTGCGCGCTGAAATTGTGGCTGAACGGAGCTTTGTCAATCAGTGCCTTCCGCGCCTTCCGGCAAAGCCCGCGCCCAGCACAACAGATGAACGCTGGACGCCCCGCCCCGTTTCAGCACCCGCGCGCAAGCAGCCGCAGTCGCGCCGCTGGTATGAACATCGTCGATCAGCAACACCGCCCTGCCTTTGACGCCATGATCCTTAGCCAGTGCAAAAGCGCCCGCGACAGCCTTGGCCCGCTGTCGCGCATGCATACTCCGCAGCGGCTGCGTGGCACGGACTCGAAGCAGCGCATGCTTGTCCACCGGCAGCCCTGAAGCCCTGCCAAGATGATCCGCGATCAGCGCCGCCTGATTGAAGCCCCGCCACCACAGCCGCCACCGATGCAACGGCACCGGCACGACTAACGGCGGTGCATCGAAGGCGGGCAAGCGCCGAGCCATATGCCGCGCGATCAGGCGCGCCAGACTGATGCGCCGCCCATATTTCAGCCGCAACGCCACCGTCCGCGCGACATCGCCATAGGCCAGCACCGCCCGCGCGCTGTCGAATGGCGGCGGATCGGCAAGGCAGGCGCCGCATGCCGCGTCCCCGCCCCTATC
Source organism: Sphingobium sp. TomMM7A (assembly GCF_055397305.1). Taxonomy (NCBI): domain Bacteria; kingdom Pseudomonadati; phylum Pseudomonadota; class Alphaproteobacteria; order Sphingomonadales; family Sphingobiaceae; genus Sphingobium; species Sphingobium sp. TomMM7A. The sequence goes on from NZ_AP027311.1 coordinate 1,421,295, forward strand.
ATGTTCGAACGGCACGCCACATCGCGCGCAGCATGGTTCGCCCAGAAAGCGCATCCCGCTCCAGCATGTCAGGCAAAAGGCATCGTCGGCATTAACGATGACGCCGCATCCGGGGCAACGCGGCGGCAGCGCATAGTCGAGCGCCGGGCGAACAGCGCTCTTGAGAAGAGAAGCGAGATGCATGATCGCCCTTGTTCCCGCTCCGGCACCGATGCACAAGGCCCGCCATGAGCCAGCCCGACATCTTCGACCGCACATTGCGCGCCAGGCGGCGGGACCGGATGATGCCGCACTTCGCCGAGCATGACTTTCTCTATCGCGCGATGCTGGACGAATTGCTCGACCGGCTGGCGGATGTTCAGCGTGACTTGTCCGAAGTTCTCGTCATCGGCTGCCCCGACGGCAGCGCTCGCGCCGCGCTTGAAACCATGGGGAAGACGGTAATATGCACCGACCCCGGCTTCGCAGCCGCGAGCGCGCAGGGCGGCGTGCAGGCGGAAGAAGACGCGCTCCCCTTCGCCGACGACAGTTTCGACCTCATCATCGCATGCGGCACACTGGACAGCGTCAATGACCTCCCCGGCGCGCTCATCCTCATGCGGCGCATCCTGCGGCCCGACGGCCTGCTGCTCGCGGCCTTTACCGGCGCGGGCACCCTGCCCCGCCTGCGTACAGCGCTGATGGCCGGAGAAGGCGACCGCCCCGCCCAGCACATCCATCCGCAAATCGACGTGCGCGCGGCAGGCGACCTGCTGAGCCGAGCCGGTTTCGCCATGCCAGTGGCGGACAGCGAGACGCTGACCGTGCGCTACGGCGACATATTACGCCTGATGCAGGACCTGCGCGGTATGGGCGCAGGCAATGTGTTGGCGTCCCATCCCCCGGCGCTGCGCCGCGAGACATTGATCGGCGCGAGCCAGCACTTCTCGGCCGCCGCAGATGCTGATGGGCGCACTGCGGAGGATATGGCGATCCTGTATCTGAGCGGGTGGAAACCCGATTCCAGCCAAGCCAAGCCAGCCCGGCGGGGCAGCGCGACTGTGTCACTGGCGGATGCGCTCAAGCGGAAGGGATAACCTCTCCCCTATTCCCGTTCGCCCTGAGCCTGTCGAAGGGCTCAATTTTTAAAAAAGAGAAGGGCTTCGACAAGCTCAGCCCGAACGGAGTTGAGGGCAACCCTCAAGCCGCCAGCCGCAGGAAAGGCACCGGCTCCGTCGATCGCAACACGATCGGCTTGCCTTCCGAAGCCTCAAACAGCTCACCGTCAAGAATGACGCTGCTTCGGTCGCCCTCGATCCGGATGATATCGCCCTGCTCCAGATGCACGCCCTGCACCTGCGACTTGCCGACCCGCCGGGTGATGCTCGCCCAGGCCAGCCGCAAAAGCGCGGCCAGACTCTGGTCCACCGCCATCAGTTTCATGTTCCCGCGACGGCTGTCCCCCGCCTGCACGCCCAGCAGCAGCCGGTCGAGCGTTGTCACGATCAGCACGGCAAAGCGCCCCGCCAACTGCCCTTCCCGAATCAGCGAGATGCGCACGGGATGGCTCGATTGCGGCAGGAACCGCGCGCGAATGCCGAAAACCAACGACACCAGCACCGCTATCACGGTCAGGAAATGGCTAAGCCCATTGGACAGGCCAAGCGGATAAATCTGGTTACGGCAGTAAAGCATGTAATCGGCAAGCCCCGCGCCGCCCAGGAACATGCCCAGCACCGGCCTCGATTCTGCACCTCCGTCGGACAGCGCGATCAGCTCACGCGCCACGACATGATCGTCCACGCCCGCCTTGGCGATCTGAACGATCCGTTCCAGCGCCTTGATCGGATCGCCATGGATGCCAAGGTCGAGCGCGATCAGATTGGTCTTGCCGTTGGGCAGCACCGCGATCGGCGGCACGCGGCCCTTGAAATGCTCACCCTGATACAGTTCCGTCAGCGCCGCCTGCACCGTCCCGTCGCCACCATTGATGACGATGACCACCGGATCGACGCGCGCGATGGTTTGCAACGCGCGGCCGATCTGATCGACATGCTCCACCTCATAATGGAAGATGTCGGGATTGCTCGCGCAGTAACTGCGCACGCGCGGCAGCGTCTGCCGGTTGCCCGTCGACTTGGGATTGGACAGAAGCGCGACCCGGACCATCAGAACTCACATATATTGAAGTTTAATGGTGATCCGCGTCACACCCGGACCAACCTTCACCGCAGCCTTTTCGACCGACGGCTTGCCCAGGTTGAAGATGCTGATCGACGGATTGTTGGAAAAACCACCGCCGTCGCGCGAAATGCTCGTCTTGCCATTGCCGTCCCGGTCGTGCCGGACCGCAATCGCGTATCTACCCGGTTCGGGCACCGGCATGCAGAATCGCATCCCGTCGCTGCCGGAGCGAACCGCCGTGTCGATCCGGTTCAACCACGCACCCTTCGCCAGCCAGGCACTTTTGGTCGCGGGATAGGATTGCACGCGGACCTTGCCCGTCGCGGCGGCAAAACCCCGAACGTCGATCAGCAGCGCCGGACCCTTCGCGGACGGACCACAACGATCCAGCTCGTTTCCGATTTCCTGCCCGTGAGCCAAGGCCGGGATAGAGGCAAACACTGCCCCAGCCGACAAAAGGCCCATCGCAACTTTGAACATGACCATCCAACTCCGTGAAGCTATAGCCGCCCGATGAAACCGGACGGCGAGCCCCTGTTCGCCCCCGCGAACTTCATTTCCTTGACTCTGCTATGGGCGGGGTTTGCGGCCAAATCATGGTGATGGGACGACCACATAGAGAATGCTGACCGCCACCGACCGATATCTCGCCCGTCTGATTGCGCTGCCGATGCTCGGCACGCTGGTCATTTCCGCGATGCTGCTAGTGCTCGACAAGATGCTCAGCCTGTTCGACTTCGTGGCGGCGGAGGGCGGCCCCGTCAGCGTCGTATGGCGCATGCTCGCCAACATGATGCCGGAATATCTGTCACTCGGCATTCCGATCGGCCTGATGCTGGGCATATTGCTGGCGTTCCGCAAACTTGCCCTGTCATCGGAACTGGACGTCATGCGCGGCGTCGGCCTGTCCTACGGCCGCCTGCTGCGTGTCCCCTATATGTACGCGATCGCGCTCGCCCTCCTCAATTTCGGCATCGTCGGCTTCGTTCAGCCGCTCTCCCGGCACGCCTATGAGGCGCTGCGTTTCGAACTGCGCTCGGGCGCTCTAGGCGCATCGATCAAGGTCGGCGAGTTCACCAGCCTGGGCAAGCGCATGACCCTGCGCATCGAACGCAGCCTGGATGAAGGCCGCAATCTTCAGGGCATCTTCGTGCGCGCCGCTGGCAAGGATGGCCAGACCGTCGCGGTGACCGCCGCGCAAGGCAGCTTCCTGGCGACGGACGATCCCGATACCATCATCTTCCGCTTGCGCGATGGGGTGCTGGTCAACGACGCGCCCAAATATAAGTCCCCGCGCATCCTTTCCTTCTCCAGCCACGATCTGCCGATCGACCTGCCGCAGATAGAGCGTTTCCGTGGCCGCAGCGTGGACCGGGAAAAGACCATCCCTGAACTTGCGGTGATGGGTCATGACCCCACGACACCCGAAAAGCTGCGCTATGAAATTCGCGCCAACTTCCACTTCCGCCTGGTGGAGGTGGCGATGATGATGCTTCTGCCGCTCGCGGCCCTCGCCTTCGCCATCCCGCCCAAGCGATCGACATCCGCACTCGGCGTCTTCCTCTCGATCATCTTCATCGTGACCTATCACAAGATCAACGAATATGGCCAAGGCGTCGGCTCACTGGGCAAAGTTGATCCGATCATAGCACTCTGGACGCCATTCCTGCTGACGGCCGTACTGATCATGTGGATGTATCATGTTGTGGCGCACCGCCCGGGCGGCCAGCCGATCGGCGCCCTCGAATATGCCTTTGCAAAGCTCGGCAAGCAGATCGCGAAACTGCTTCGCTTCGGGCGAAAGCGGGTGACCACCGCGCAGGGAGCAGCCTGACCCATGCAGTTCGACTTCTTCCCCTCGCCCCAGATCAGCTGGTATATGGCGCGCCTGTTCCTGACGCGGACCTTCGCCGTGCTGGCGCTGCTGGTCGTCGTGCTGCAAACGCTCGACCTGCTGGGCGAGTCAGGCGATATCCTGGCCTATGCCGGTAACGGCGATGCGCAGCTGTGGCATTATGTCGGCCTTCGCATACCGCAGATCATAGCGCGCTTCCTCCCTTTCTCGGTGCTTCTTGGCACGCTCATCATGCTCGCGGGCATGAACCAGAATAGCGAGATCGTATCGATGAAGGCGGCGGGCCTGTCCGCGCACCAGATATTGGCGCCGCTGATCGCCTCCGCACTCGGCGTCGCCATCATAAGCTATGCTTTCAACGAACGCGTGGTAGCCCGCGCAACCGCTTCGCTCAGCGCTTGGCAGGCCGTTGATTACGGCCCCATTCCCGCAGACAGCGGCGTAAAGTCAAATCCCTGGGTCCGTGACGGCAACAACCTCGTCACCGCCGCGATCGTCGCGGGTCGGGGCAATAATGTGCAGCTACGCAAGGTCGAGATTTTCAACCGTGTTAACAATAGCCTGACGACCATCGTCCAAGCTCCGCGCGGCCATTATGATGCGGCGAGCAAGAGCTGGTTGCTGGAGGATGCGCGCCAGTTCGACGTTGCGCGCGGCACGGAACGGCAGGTTGGCACCGTCCGCTTCGGCCATGCGATCCGGCCCGATCAGTTTACTCTGGCAAAGGTCGATCCTGACGCCCTGACTTTCTCGGAACTACGCGCCGCCATCGCCGACCTGCGCGACGCGGGACGTCCGACCGCGGAACTGGAAGGCAGCCTATGGCACAAGCTGTCCGGCCCGCTTTCGGCCCTGCTGATGCCGATCCTGGGGTCCGTCGCCGCCTTCGGCCTAGCGCGCTCGGGCCAGTTATTCGTGCGCGCCGTGATGGGGATGGCCCTCGGCTTTGCCTATTTCGTCGCCGACAATTTCTCGCTCGCCATGGGCAATCTCGGCGCCTACCCGCCCATCCTCGCGGCCTGGGCGCCTTTCTTCCTCTTCCTGCTCGTGGGCGAAACGGTCCTGTTCAGAACGGAGGAATAAGCCTCTTTTCAGTCCGTCATCCCAGCGTTGAAATGAGGCGCGTGACTCATTTCAACTGGGATCTCAGGCCCAACGCGACGGCTTAACGCCGAACCATAGTACTGCGCGCAATCTTCCCCACCAGCGGCCACATGCCCGCATAATTGCCGCGATGATAAGGCGACTCCTCGCCCAAGGCCGCGATCAACCGCGCATGCGCCTTGCCCAGCGCATGATAAGGCACACTCGGTAACAGGTGATGCAGCGCATGATAGCGCAGCCCCACCGGCGCCCAGATCGCGGCCAGCGGCGAAGGCGGCGGCACATTCACCGAATCCAGATATTGCGCCGTCACCGTCATCGCATCGCCCTCATTCTCCCAAAGGTGCGCGACCAGCGTGCGAAGCTGGTTGATGACGGTCATGCCCGAATGCACAGCCATATAGACGAGCAAAGGCTTCCATCCAAAAACGAACACGCTGGCGACCAGGGCAAGCGCAAACAGCGAAGCGCCCGCCTCCTGCCAAAGCCAGCGGCGGCGAAACTCCCCTTCCGGCGCCCGGCGGCGATAGGCGGGGTTGATCGACAGCGCCGAAAATTCGGCGACGACCTTGCGCCGTAGCGCGGGCACGAAGAGGCTGAGCGGCGCCAACACGCCATAGCGCAGGATCAGACCCACGGGCGCCAGCGACGCGATCAGGATGAACAAAGGCAGCGACCATGGCTTCATCAACGCCAGCGGCAGATATTCCGGATCGTTCGCCGTGCCGTAGCGGGTGCGCGCATGATGCTGCGTATGCACATCCTCATACATGAAGGACGGGATCATCAGCGGAATGCCGACCAGCAGGTTCCAGCCCAGCCGGAAACCGGGAAGCGCGTCCCTGCGGATATGCGTCAGCTCATGGATGAAGCTCGCCGCGCGATAAAGCGCCAGCATCGCCACCAATCCGCACAATAGCGCCAATGCGACACTGTTCGCCACGATCGCCCCAGCGAGCGCCGCATAGCCGATCAGCGCCGACGCCAGCAGGTCCGGCCAGTAAATTCTCGGGTTCGCCACCGCAAATTCGCGCGACAGTTCCGCTGCGGCGCGCAGCATCGCCGCGTCATCCGGAATCGAGGCGCGCTTGACGGCCGCGCCCGCTATGATGGGATCATGCACAGTCATGCAGGCGCTCCTAAATGGTAAATGCGCTGAAATCGTGGCAGCGGCATGACAGCTTCGCCTTGGTACGTCATCAGGCGCGCACCGGATTGACAATGTCGTAACAAGCGCCGAACTGCTCCGGTCCTTTAGCGAAAGCTCTGCCGTGGCTACTCCGAATCTGGTAATAACCCCCGTCACTTCCAAGGCCGACAAAAAGGCGTTCGTGGACTTGCCATGGCGCCTGTACGCCAATGACCCCAACTGGGTGCCGCCGCTCAAGAGCGAAGTTTACGGTGTCATAGAGCCCAGCAAGAACCCCTATTTCGGCCATGCCGAGGCGCAATATTTCCTGGCCCGTCGCGATGGCCGGGTCGTCGGCCGCATCTCCGCCCATATCGATCATCTCGCGCTCGCCCAGCCGGTTGAACAGGGCATGGGTCCGGGCACCGGCAATTTCGGCTTTTTCGAAGCGGAGGACCCCGAAACCGGAAAGGCGCTGATCGAAGCGGCGGAAAGCTGGCTCCGCGCCAAGGGCATGACCCGCGTGTTAGGCCCCATTTCCCTCTCGATCTGGGAAGAACCGGGCCTTTTGATCGAAGGCCATGACCATCCCCCCACAGTGATGATGGGCCACAACAGCCCCGCTTATCAGGCGATGATCGAGGGCGCGGGCTACCAGCCCGTCAAGCAGCTCAAGACGTACGAACTCGACATCACCAACCCCTTCCCACCCCTCATCCAGCGGATCGTCTCGTCCGGCGAAAAGAGCGACCGCATCCGCATCCGCCAGGTCGACAAGTCGAAATTCGACGCCGAGGCGGCCATCCTGCTCGGCATCCTCAACGACGCCTGGGGCAGGAATTGGGGTTTCGTCCCGATCACCGACGCCGAAGTCGCGCATACCGGCAAGAAGCTGAAGCCCATTGTGTTCGAAGACCTGATCATGATCGCCGAACTCGACGGCGAGCCGGTCGCCTTCATGATGACCCTGCCCGACCTCAACGAAGCGACCGCGCCATTGAACGGCTCCCTGCTCCCCTTCGGCTGGGCCAAGCTCCTCTGGTGGCTGCGCAAACCGCAAGTCCGCACCATGCGCGTACCGCTGATGGGCGTGGTCCAGAGGCTCCAATCCTCCCGCCTTGCCAGCCAGCTCGCCTTCATGATGATCGAATATATCCGCCGCAACGCCGTCAGCCGCTATGGCGCAACGCGGGGTGAGCTCGGCTGGGTGCTCGACGACAATCAGGGGATGAACGCCATCGCAGATGCCATCGATGGCAAGGTGAACAAGATCTACCAGATCTACGAAAAGAACCTCGCCTGAAAGCCTAACCCGGCACCGCCACATCAATAGCGCCCGCGGCAACCTTGACCGTTGCGGGCGTCCTCGCGACCACCTCGCCATCGATCGAAATGCGCTGCCTAGGCTGCGTCTCGATCCGAAAAGACTGGCCCCGAAACTCCTCCGTCTGCGCATCCCTGTCGCGCAGCTTGAAGAATTTAGCGTACCAGTCCCACGCCAGCCGCGCATGGCTGCGCCCCACCACCGCCTGAACCACGATCTCGCCGCTATCCACGTCGGCACGATCGGACAGTTCGACCCCGCCATGATAAGGTCCGTTCAATATCCGCACTTCGGTCGACCACATCCGCCGCTCGGCCTGGCCGTCATCGATCATCAACCGGAACGCCCGAAACCCGACCGAACATTTTACCGCCCAGATCAGATAACCGATCCGCCCCAGATAGCGCTTCAGCTTGTGCGGCACCGTTTTCCCGATCATCGGCGACAGCCCCAGCGACGCCGCGTTGACGAAATAATCGTGATCGATCATCCCCAGGTCAATGCGCCGCCGCCTGCCCTGCGCGATCACCTGCACGGCCCCATCTAGATCCAGCGGAATGCCGAGCGTCCGCGCAAAGCTGTTGGCCGTGCCAAGCGGCAACACGCCAAACACGCAATCCTTCCCCACCAGCTCATCCACCGTCCCGGACAATGACCCATCACCGCCGCCCACGATGACCATCGGCGCACCATTGCTCACCGCCTCGCGTACCGTCTCCTGCAATCGCTCGGGATCGCGCACCGCATGGGCCGCAATCAAGCGCACCCCCGCCGCCTCCAGCTTCTCCCGCGCCTGTTGGAAAAGCGCCTCTCCCTTCCGGCTGTGAACATTGACAATCAGCGCCGCATCGCGCGGCAGGGAGTTCGTTTCCATGCCCCAACAACTCGCCAGAACCCCATCGGCTCCTCACCGCAACAAATCCGCGTGAACAGTCGTTGGAAAGCCATGGCTCGCATCGCTCACCTGTCCGACATCCATTTCGGCGCCAACGATCCCAAAATAGTATCCGCCACCGAAGCCTGGCTGGAACGCAGCCAGCCCGACCTGGTCATCATCAGCGGCGATTTCACGCAGCGCGCCCGCGTCGATCAGTTCCGCGCCGCCTCCGCCTGGCTCAATCGGCTACGCGCGGCGGGCATGCGCCTGCTCGTCATTCCGGGCAATCATGACGTGCCGCTCTATGACGTGGTCCGCCGTTTCGCCGCCCCCCTGGAACGCTACAAACGCTATATCAGCAATGAGCTTTGCCCCTGGTATGAGGATGAAAAGGTCGCGATCCTGGGCATCAACACGGCCCGTTCGCTGACGATCAAGGACGGGCGCATCAACCATGACCAGATGAAGATGATCGAAGAGCGCTTCGCCCCGGTCGCACCGGAAAAGACGCGCATCCTCGTCACTCACCACCCCCTGTTCGCCATGCCCATCGGCAAGGGTGGAGAGCTGAGCGAAGCGGTCGGCCGCCATGATGACGCGGTCGAAGCCGCAGCCGCAGCCGGAATCCACATCGCCCTCGCAGGCCATTTCCACCGCACCTATGCCGAAGCAGCGCAGAAGATGGTCGCCGACGCAGGCGGCGCGCTAGTAATTCAGGCAGGCACCGCGACATCGACCCGCCTGCGCAACGCCGAACCGCAAAGCTTCAACTGGCTCCACGTCCACCGCAGCGACCGGATCGAGTTGCAAGTCATTGTCTGGGACGGCGCCAGCTTTCAGCGCGGCCACCATGTCGAATATAGCCGGGACGCCGCCGGATGGCAGGCACATGAGCTGGACGACCCGACCGCTCGCCCCGGCATCAGCGTGGCGCAAGCCGCCCGCGCCTGAGCGCCCGACGCTGATCAGGCGAATGCAGGGGCAGCCAGCCCCAACGCATGATCGCGGATCGCGACCGGCCAATCCGCACACAGTTCCTCGAACGCAGCCTGATCCCTCGCATACAGCGCGCGAATGGCCGCTTCATAACCGGGCCGGTCCCCTGCCATCACCGTCAGGAAATGATAGGCGGCGTCCATGGCGACGCGCGGCGGCATCAATCCTTCTGAAGCCTTTCGCGCCTGCTCCACCAATTGTCGCAACGTCGCCGACGCTCCGCCGGGCTGAGCCGCCAGCCATTCCCAATGACGCGGCAACAGCGTGATCTCCCTCGACTGCACGCCCATTTTCGGCCGCCCTCGCCCCCGTTGCTCCTGATCGGCGGAAGCATGGAGGTCGATATCGACCTGGCGCCCGGTCATGTCATCGAACAGCAGGACGCCTTGCGCATCGTCGGCCATGGCCTTCAGCGCCCGCCGCATTTCCCCTTCGTCGCCAGCGGCGACCACATGTTCACCCGCAAAGGCCGTAAAACGCCGTGTCACATCGAATCTCCTTCGACGCGACAAATATTACCCGGATAATATAGAGTCAATTATTCCCGGGTAATATTACGCGCTCAGTTCAACCCATGTCGGCGCATGGTCGCTCGCCTTCTCCCGTCCGCGAAAATCCTTGTCCACCTGTGCGTCGATCAGGCGATCGGCCGCCGCCGGGCTCAGCAGCAGATGATCGATCCGGAAACCGGCGTCACGCGGCCAGGCGTTCATCTGATAGTCCCAATAGGTCCACACCCCACCAGCCGGGTGTCGGCTCGCAATCGCATCGGTCCACCCGTCACCCAGCAGGCGGCGGTAAGCGGCCCGGCTTTCCGGCTGCATCAGCGCGTCGTCCGCCATGGCCTTGACCGAATAGACGTCCCGGTCGCGCGGGATGACATTATAATCGCCAGCAAGAATGGCGGGCACTTCCTCCGCCCAAATCTCCGCCGCCCGGTCGCGCAGACGTTTCATCCAGCGCAGCTTGTAATCGAATTTCGGCCCCGGCTGCGGATTGCCATTGGGCAGGTAGATGCTGGCCACCCGAACGCCCTTCACATCGGCTTCGATATAGCGGCTATGTTCATCCTCGGGTTCACCTTGCAGGCCCCGCCGCACCTCGACCGGCGTCTCGCCGCGCGCCAGGATGGCAACGCCGTTAAAGCCCTTCTGCCCGTGCCAGATCGCCCCATAGCCGACATCCTCAATGTCCTTCAGCGGGAATGTCTCGTCCGAAGTCTTGATTTCCTGAAGGCAGGCGACATCTGGCTGCGTCTCGCTCAGCCATTCCAGCAGGCGCGGCAATCGCGCCTTGATGCCGTTGATGTTGAAGGTCGCGATGCGCATGGGGCTCTTCTCCTCCCGCGCATCCCTAAAGAGAATAGCCCCCCTTATACAAGGGACAGACAGCCGGTGATTAGCGCTTGGTGGTGCAATTCTTCAGCACCGTTCGCCCTGAGCCTGTCGAAGGGCTCTACTTCTCTTCAAGAAGAAGCGGGCTTCGACAAGCTCAGCCCGAACGGGTGAAAGCGTCAAAAGCGAACAAAAGCCCAGCCCGTGATTAAATGGAAAAGCTCGACCCGCAACCGCAACCAGCGGTGGCATTCGGGTTCGTCACCTTGAACGCCGATCCGCCGAGGTCGGAAACAAAATCAACGGCAGCACCCCGCACCAGATCCAGGCTCACATCATCGACGACCAGCGTCACGCCGTCCCGTTCGACGGCCACATCCTCCGCCTCCACCGCATCGGCGAGGCCAAAGCGGTACTGAAAGCCCGAACATCCGCCACCCTCCACGGCCAGTCGCAGGATCGCGGGCTTGCCTTGCTTGGCGGCAATCGCAGCCACGCGGGCAGCGGCGGAAGGGGTAAGGTCAATGTCAGCCATGGCGCCTAGATAAGATCAAGCAAAAGGCCCGGCAACCCATTGGTGCCGAGCCTTTGCAAAGGATAAGCGGCGTAGCGCGGATTATTCCGCGTCATGCTCCTGCGCTTTCGTCGGGCCGCCCATGGCGATCGGCGGTTTCGTGTTCATCGCTACGAGAACATCGGGACCGACGACGAACGGCATGGGGTTGATCGCCTGGCCGTCCACGCGGACTTCATAATGAAGGTGGCTGCCGGTCGAACGCCCGGTCGATCCCATCAGGCCGATCAACTGGCCGCGATGCACATAGCTGTTGGGGGCCGCGATCAGCTTCGACATATGGCCGTAACGGGTCTCAAGACCGCCGCCATGGGAAATCTGCACCAGATTGCCGTAACCGCTTGCCCAACCGGCGCGGCTGACGATGCCGTCTGCCGTGGCGTAAACCGGGGTGCCGACGGGTCCGGGAATATCGATACCCTTGTGCATCCGCGCGCCGCCGTTGAACGGGTCGGAACGAACACCAAAGTTGGAGGTCAGCGACAGTCTTTCGACAGGCCGACCGGTCGGAATATTGTTGCTGGCCGCCTTTACGCCGCCGTCCAGCCGCTGAAGGCTGGAGAAAAGATTGGAAAAGCCGATATCTGCCGGGCCAAGCCCGCTGGTATTGATTTCCGTTGCATCGCCATAAGGATCGTCGGCGACAGGCTTGGCCTGCGCAGGCATCGCGGCGCACAATGCGCTCACTACGCCTATAGCCCCAATGGATTTACACGCAGACAGGAACCATCGCGCGCTACGCGCATTATTCGAACGAAGAAACAACATGCCGACCCCGACTTATCCTCCGGAGGCTTTTTGAGCCTCTCGGCGCTCCCCGTGTTGACCAAATGCGACCTAAATCGCCACCCGCGTCATCAAAAGGACATTTCCCGCTTCATTGTGCAAGCGCGCCGTAAAAATCCAGCGTTAAACCGGCTTGTCGACGCGCCGAGTCGTTGAACGGCGGTTTCAGCGCCCCGCGAAAATGGCGTTTTACAAGGATTTGGTAATGATTTGCGGGGGTCAGCCCCTCTCGGTTCGCCGCATGACCAAACCAACTTGTCCCGGCTCTAACGTGGCGAATCTCATCTGTCATAATGCGGCGCAACATGCGCGCGGATGCTTTGTCCCCCACCTCTTCGAACCGCACGATCGTGGCGGGCGTGATGTCCAGCGCCCGCGCTTCCAGCACCATGGGAACGATGGCTAGCCGCGCCATGGCATCCCCTGCGGTTTCGGTAGCGGCCTGCCACAGCCCGTCATGGGCAGGCAGTTGGCCATAAAAGCTTCCCATTTGCCGCAGACGCCGGTCCAGCAGCGCGAAATGCATCGCCTCTTCGGCGCCGACCTGCATCCAGTCATCGACGAAGGCTTGCGGAAACTCGCTCCCGAACCGGCCGATCAGGTCGAAGGCAAGGTCGATCGCGACGAACTCGATATGCGCCAAGGCATGCAGCATGGCGATCCGCGCCCGGTCAGAGCCGATCTTGCCGCGTTTGGGCATCTGATTGGCGGGAAGCAGGGCGGGAGCGTCGGGCCGCGCAGGCGTGTCGGGCATCGCGGCATCGAACCGATGCGCCAACCGGCCCTGCCTCCAGGCACGGGCCACCGCGCGCGCCGCCATCAGCTTGTCCCGTGGCTCTGGAGTCATCAGCACATGAGCGCAGGCTTGCCCCACACTCTCAATCTCGACCGGCAAATTCAAAGCGCCTTCACGGCCTCCAGCACTTCGGCAGCATGGCCCTTCACCTTCACCTTGGGCCAGACGCGCACAATCCTGCCCGTTCCGTCGGCAAGGAAGGTCGCACGCTCGATCCCCATATATTTCCGGCCATAAAGCGACTTTTCCACCCAAGTGCCGAACGCCTCGCACGCCTCCCCCGGCTCGTCGGATGCGAGCGTCACGTTCAGGCCGTATTTGTCCGCGAACTTCTTGAGCTTCGCGGGCTTATCCTTGGAAATGCCGACCACCGGCACGCCCAATGCCGCATACTCACCCGCCAACTCGGTGAAGTCCTTGGCCTCATTGGTGCAGCCGGGCGTATCGGCCTTGGGGTAGAAATAGACGACGACCGGCTTCCCCTTGAACCGATCCAATGTGAAGTCGACGCCATCGGCATCCTTCAACGTCACGCTCGGCAGGGCATCACCGGCTTCCAGCATCTTCTTCCTCCGAATAGGGCGCGGACAGCGCTGCCCAGGCATCGCTCACCCTTTGCCGGGCCTGCGCATAGCTTTCAAGCAGCGCGTCCCAGCTTTCGACACCACATGCCCGTGCAACGACCGGCCGGGTGGCCTCCGGCGGCTCGGTCGATTTGGGCGACACCAGCCGCGACACGATCAGGAAGCGCGTGATCAGGTCATGCGCATCAATCAGGTCGGCTGGAAGATGACCCGCCTCGACCAGCTCATCCAAAGCGGCGCGCAAATCAGGACTGAACGCCATATTATGCTTGAACTGCGACACGTGGATCAGGAACTCCAGATCCACCAGCCCCCCCGGCACCAGCTTGACGTCCAGCTCGCTGGCAGGCGGCTTGTGCGCGGCGATGTCGCGGCGCATCTTCACCGCCTGACGCGCCAGCTCCGGGAAATCGCGCGGCCGTTCCAAAGTCTCGGCCAATATCGCGCTCAACGCCGCACGGCCGCTATCCGACCCGAAAACCGGCCGCGCGCGCGTCAGCGCCAGATGTTCCCAGGTCCACGCTTCCTCGCGCTGATATTTGGCAAAGCTGTCCAGACTGACCGCCAGCAACCCCTGCGCGCCCGACGGCCGCAACCGCGTATCCACCTCATAAAGCGGCCCCGCCGCCGTCTGCACCGATAACGCATTGGTTATGCGTTGCCCCAGCCGGTTGAAATACTGCGTAGCCCCCAACGGCTTTCTTCCATCGGATTCCTTCATGAAATCGCCGGAAAAAAGAAAAACCAGATCCAGATCCGAAGCATGCGTCAAAACGCCGCCGCCCAGTCGGCCAAGCGCAAGGATAAGCATCTCGCCACCCTGCACCCGCCCATGCACCGCCTCAAATTCCCGGACGGTCGCACTCGCCAACGCCTCGATCGCCGCCTCCGCCACCCGCGAATAGCCACGCCCTGCTTCCAGCGGATCACCGCCGCGAATGATCTGCGCACCCAGCGCAAATCGCCGATCATTAACCCGCTGCCGCACCCGGTCCAGCAGCGCCTGATAATCCTCCCCCGCTTCCAATTGCGCGAACTGTTCCGCAAGTTGCTCCACGGCAGGCGGCGGATCAAAAGCGGACGTATCGATCAGCCCATCGAGCAGTTCGGCCCGCCGTCCCAGCGCATCCGCCAGCGTCGGCGCATGACTGAGCAACTCCGCCATCAGCTCTGCAAGCCCCGGCCGCGCGGCAAGCAGCTTGAAGAAGTTGATGGCGCTCGGCAGCCTGCCGATCAGGTCATCAAGGCGGTTCAGCGCCCGTACCGGATCGGGCGCCGCCGCCAATGTGCGCATCAATCCCGGCAGCAAATCTTCCAGCGCTTCCCGCGAAGCCGTGCTGCGCAACGCCCTGATGCTGCCCGTGCGCCAGCGAGCGATACGCGCGACCGGAGCCTGCGGATCAACAAAACCCATTTCCGCCAGCTGCGCCGCCAGCCGGTCCTCGTCATGCGAAAGCGACTCTGATTTTTCAGCGGGCGTCAGCTGATCGTAATTGGCCCCCACCCATTCCACCTTCGGGCGCAGCAGTTCGATCAAGTCCCCGCCATTGTCCAAACCATGAAGCCGCGCGACATTGTCCATCGCTTCGGCGGCCTTGGGCAGCTCATGCGTTTGCCGATCCTCGACCATTTGCAACCGATGCTCGATCGTGCGGAACAGCACATAGGCTTCGTCCAGCTTGTGCGAGACTTCCAGATCGAAGACCCCTGCCGCCGCCAGCGCTCGCAGCGCCTCGCGCGTATTGCCCGATCTTAGCGCCGGATCGCGCCCACCATGTATCAATTGATGGGTCTGCGCGAAAAACTCGACTTCCCGAATGCCGCCACGTCCCCGTTTCAGATCATAGCCCGGCCCGAAAGCCTGACCCTGCGCATAATGGTCGCGGATCCGTCGCGAAATGTCGGTGATCGCGTCGATCGCACCGAAATCCAGGTTCCGCCGCCAGACGAACGGACGAATCTGCTGCATGAAATAATCGCCCAGCGCCAAGTCACCGGCCGCAGGGCGCGCGCGGACGAAAGCGGCCTGCTCCCAACCCATCGCCGTCGATTCATAATAGCCGATCGCCGCCTCAACCGGCAGCGCGATGGGCGTGGCTTCGGGAGAAGGACGCAGCCGCAAGTCGACGCGAAAGACGTAGCCATCGCCGTCCCGCGCATTCAAAAGCTCGCTCACCCGCCTGCCGATCCGCACTGCCGCATCAGCCGGGTCCTCCCGCTCCCCATGCGGCAGGGTCGTCGGGTCATAAAGCAGGATGGGATCGATATCGGATGAGTAATTCAGCTCGCGGCTGCCATGCTTGCCCAATGCCAGCACGACAAATCCCTTCGGCTCGGCACCCGGATACCGCTCGGCAAATGTGGCGCGCAGTGCTTCTTCCAAAGCCTGGTCGGCAAAATCCGACAAGGTGCGCGTCACCCGATCCAGATCCCAGGCGCCCGACAGGTCCGCCGCCGCCGTGACCAGCGACAATGCGCCCTTCCGCCGCCGCAGCGATTTGGCGATCCCCTCTTCCGCTCCCGATACGTTTTGGGCCGCCTTCAGCGCAGCTTCGACGTCTCCACCTTCGAGCAGGTCAACCACTTGGGGAAACCTGTCCATCTGTCTGGCGAGGAAAGGCGAATGCCCACGCATCCGCGCCATTGCCGCCGTCCAGTCCGCCACCGCAATCTCTCCTGTCATACCGTTGCTATCGCCCGAGCCTTAAATGAATGCCAGAAACTTTTCCCGTTGCCGCCCGTTGTAGAAACATGGAAATGCAGCGTAAATCAGTGAGCCGATCTGGCAACGGGCGGAAGACCACTGATCGCAAATTCCTGACGGTTGGCGTTCCTCAGCCCTATGAAGGCATCGGCAACGCGTTGCAGTCTACCTTCCGCGCCAAGCGCGATAGCTTGCCATCGGATATGATGGACCTGCTGAAAAAACTGGACCATAATTAGGCCAAATGCGCAGGATTTTATTTACCGAAAGCCACTAGAAACAGCGCGTCTTTGGTTCAGGATGTGCCTGCATGCTCTACAAGGCTTTCGCCGCCATCACATTGGTCAGCGCCCCAATAATCGTTCTGTTGGTTCAGGGCATCACGCCGCACCCTTCGGCGACGCCCTCAGATCCAGTGGTTCAACCCATGGTTCCGCAGCCCCCGGCTCAACAGCCATTGCCCGCCCAACAATCTGTCGTAGCGCCAGTGCCGATGGAGCAGGCCCCTCCTGCCGTATCCTTTGGCCAGCCTATGCCGGAAGCGGGCAAGCCATTCCTCGCGCCGGGCAACGGCCTTCCCGGTGAACCGCCGACCGGCGCGAGCGAAGCCGGTAACAGCGATACTGCAACAAGTTCGGAAGCCCGCCCCCTCTGACAGTTTAGAGCGCTTTTTAACGCGCCGCCCCGGCAAAAGTATCGCATTGCGCCGGGTCACCGCTGTCCAGCCCCTTGCGCAGCCAGGTCATCCGCTGCTCGCTTGATCCATGGGTGAAGCTTTCCGGCACGGGACGCCGTCCCGCCGCCTTTTGCAATGTATCATCGCCGATGGATTGCGCGGCGGTCATGCCTTCTTCCAGGTCGCCCGCTTCCATCAGCCCCGTGCGCTTCGCCCACACGCCTGCATAGCAATCCGCCTGCAACTCAACGCGCACTTGCAGGGCATTGCCTTGCTCTTCCCCCACGCTGCGCTGACGCTGTTGCACCTGTCCCAAAGTGCCTTCCAGATCCTGCACATGATGCCCGACCTCATGGGCGATCACATAGGCCTGGGCAAAGTCACCCGGCGCGCCGAAGCGCTGGCGTAGTTCATTGAAAAAATCGGTATCCAGATACACCTTTTTGTCATTGGGACAGTAGAATGGACCCATCGCACTTTGCGCGGCGCCGCAGCCCGACGCTCCGGCCTGCGAGTAAAATGACAGGACCGTCGGCTTATATTGCTGCCCCGATTGCTGGAAAATCTGGCCCCACACCTTCTCGGTCGATCCCAGGACCTTCAAAGACCAATGCTGAATTTCCGACAATTTCTGCGGATCACGACTGACGGACGCATCCTGCTGTACGCCGCCTCCGCCACCGACCAAGCTCAACGGATTGACGCCCATCACCATCAGGATGATGAGCGCGACGACAATCCCGCCGCAACCAAAACGGCTGCCGATGAATGGCAACAGCATGCCAAGGCCACCGCCTAGCCCGCCACCAAAGCCGCCACGGCCGCTTTGCACCTCGAAATTGGAGCTTTCCCGTTCGTCGTCCAACCGCATGACGCCCTCTCTTTCATCCCATGCCTATCCGATCAGCGTGAGGGTTGGAACGGCTGCGATATGGAGTTGGTTGCTTTCAGCTTATCGGATTGTTGCAGCACATTAAGTTGGCACCCGCGCGCTAGTCGTTATATTGCACTGCGACATGGCCGATATCGATCCTTCCATTCCCCGCCGGGCGAGCACGCCGCTCCCCTTGCCCCACGATGTTGCGCTGCTGCTTCAGGGTGGTGGCGCCCTTGGGTCTTTCCAGGCTGGGGTTTATCAGCGCCTCGATGAACTTGGCATCGACGTCAGTTGGGTCGCGGGCATTTCGATCGGCGCTGTCAATGCCGCGATCATAGCGGGCAATCCCCCGCACCGCCGCATCAGCCGGATGAAGAAATTTTGGCTGACGGTTTCCGGCGGCCTTCCCAATATCGTCCTGCCCGAGATCGATCATATTCGTGAAGCGGCGCATTTGATGGCGGCGGGAGCCGTTGCGACATTCGGCGTGCCCGGCATGTTCCGCCCTCGCCTCTGGCCATCCGTGATGATGCCCGAAGGCACGCCGGGGGCGATCAGCTTCTATGACAGCGCCCCCCTCAAGGAAACGCTCGACGCCTGTGTGGATTGGGACCTTCTGAACGACGGCCCTGTCCGCCTCTCGGTCGGAGCGGTGGATGTAGAAAGCGGCAACTTCGCTTATTGGGACACGCGAGGCCCTGACGGACGGACTCGCATCGACGCGCGCCACATCATGGCTTCGGGTGCGCTCCCCCCCGGTTTGCCCCCGGTCGAAATAGATGGGCGGCATTATTGGGACGGCGGTCTCGTTTCCAACACGCCCTTAGCTCACGTGCTGGAACATCAAAATGACGACATGCTCGTCTTTCAGGTCGACCTTTTCCCCGCCGAAGGTCCGATGCCGCGCCAGATGACGGACGTCTATTCCCGCGCCAAGGACATTCAATATTCCAGCCGGACGCGTCAGGTCACCGATCAATATCTACGCCTGCGCCGCGAGCATAAGGCGATCAAGGCGCTGCTCGACAAATTGCCGCCGGACCTCAAAGACGACGCCGACGCCCAGCGCCTCAAGCAATATCTCGACCGTGGCTCGGTCAACATCGTCCACCTCATCTACCGCAGTCGCGCCTGGGAAAGTGGCGCTCGCGACTTTGAATTTTCCCGTTCCACCATGCTCGATCATTGGAGCCAGGGCCGCGACGCCGTCGAGGAAGTGATGCACAAGGGCGACCTGATCGCCCGCAACATCACGAACGGCAAAAGCGCCACTTTCGACCTCCAGGCCCCCGATACTCTCAAGGAGAAAAACGCATGACCAAGTCCCTCGCCGGAAAGACAGCGCTGATCACGGGCTCCACCTCCGGCATCGGCCTTGCTTATGCAAAAACGCTTGCCGCCGAGGGCGCAAACATCATCATCAACGGTTTCGGCGACAGTACCGCCATCGAACAGGAACGGCAGGCGTTGGAGCAGGCGAGCGGCGCCAAGGCCCTCTACAGCGGGCACGACCTCACCAAGACCGCCGAGATCGAAGCGATGATGCAGGAAGCGGCCAGTGCTTTTGGCGGCGTCGATATCCTCATCAACAATGCGGGCATGCAGCATGTCGCCCCGGTCGAGGATTTCCCGGTCGACAAATGGGACCTCATCATCGCGCTCAATCTGACCAGCGCCTTCCACACGTCCCGCCTTGCCATCCCCTATATGAAGTCGAAAAAGTGGGGACGCATCATCCAGACGGCCAGCGCCCATTCGCTTACAGCTTCTCCCTTCAAGAGCGCCTATGTGACCGCCAAGCACGGCCTTGCCGGGTTCACCAAGACGCTGGGCCTCGAACTCGCCACGTTCGGTATCACCGCCAACTGCATCTCACCGGGCTATGTCTGGACGCCGCTGGTCGAGAACCAGATTCCCGACACTATGAAAGCGCGGAACATGACGCGCGAGCAGGTGATGAATGATGTGCTGCTCGCTGGACAGCCGACCAAGCAATTCGTGACCGTGGATCAGGTTGCCGCCATGGCGCTCTTCCTGTGCAGTGATGCGGCGGCCAATATCACGGGCGCCAACATGAGTATCGACGGCGGCTGGACTGCCCAATAAGAGCGCGTTGCAATTTTACCACGCAAGGACTGGATGTACGGCGTCGGCGTCGAAGTCGACCCGAAGGACATTGGCCTTGGCGGCATCACCGGCAAGAGCGGCATTCGCCTCCGCTTCCAGACTCAAACCTATGATTTCGACAGCTTCCGTCCGACCGCGGGTGTGATCTTCCACTTCTGATCTCGTCGCGACAGACCATGACAGGCGCTCGTCCTTCAATGGACGGGCGCCCTTTCATATCTGCCACTTTCCTTGCGCCGCCAAATCTTCCTATGCTCCCATCCAACAGGGAGAATAGCCGATGCGTCACGCGTTCAAGCTCATCATGGCCGCCGCCACTCTTTCGTCTGCCGCCACGGCACAGACTGGTGCCGCTCCTGCATCTCCAGTTCCACAGGCACAGGGGATAGCCGCCCAGATCGATCGCGACATGAGCGACCTCATGACGCTTTACCGCGATCTCCATGCCCATCCCGAACTGTCGGAACAGGAGACGGCAACCGCCGCAAAGCTCGCCCGCCGCCTCAAGGCGATGAAGTTCGAAGTCACCGAAAAGGTGGGCGGCACAGGCGTCGTCGCGGTCATGAAAAATGGCGAGGGACCGGTTCTCCTCATCCGCGCAGACATGGATGGCCTACCAGTCACGGAGCAGACCGGCCTCCCCTTCGCCTCGAAAGTTCGCACCAAGACGGCTGAAGGCATTGAAACCGGTGTCATGCACGCCTGCGGCCACGACACGCACATGGCCGCCTTCATCGAAACAGCCCAGTTGCTGTCATCAAGGAAGGACAGCTGGCGCGGTACGCTGGTCATGATCCTCCAGCCAGCCGAGGAAGTCGGTCGCGGCGCGCGCATGATGCTGGACGATGGGCTCTACACCCGCTTTCCCCGTCCCACGCATGCCATCGCCTTCCATGACGCCGCCAATCTTCCGGCGGGCACAATCGGTTATACCCCCGGCTATGCGCTCGCCAATGTAGACAGCGTGGACATAGTCGTTCGAGGCACCGGCGGTCATGGCGCCTATCCTCAAACGACAAAAGACCCCATAGTGCTGGGCGCCCGCATCGTCGGAGCTCTTCAGACCCTCATCAGCCGTGAACAGGACCCTCTGGACCCCGCAGTCGTCACGGTCGGCAGCTTCATCGGCGGCGCGAAGCATAATATCATCCCTGACGAGGCAAAGCTGCTTCTCACCGTCCGCAGCTATTCCGACGAGAATCGCGAACGGCTGATCCACGGCATCGAACGCATCGCGCGCGGCGAGGCAATCGCGGCGGGCATTCCCGACGATCGGATGCCGATTGTCTCGCTAAAGGATGAATTCACGCCCGCCGCTTACAATCCGCCCGCCTTCGCCAACGAAATGGCCGGACTGCTCAAAACGCATTTCCCCGAAGGACGCGTCATCGAGACGAAGCCATCGATGGGCGGTGAGGATTTCGGCCGCTATTACCGGGCTGACAAAAGCATCAACAGCTTCATCTTCTGGGTCGGAGGCGTTCCCGCCGATCAGATGGCAAAAGCCGCCGCTGGGCAGCTCACCCTTCCCTCCCTTCACAGCCCCTTCTGGGCGCCGGAGGCCGACAAAGTCATCGCCACGGCAAGCGAAGCCATGACGGTGCTCGCGTTGAACATATTGAAGCGGTGAGCCGCAGCAATCCCTCTGTTCCCCCTGTCCCAACAGGATTGATGGCATGACGGCAATCATCAGGACGGCTCTTGAGGACGATGCGCCTCACCTCGCGGCGATCTACGCCCCTTATGTCTTGAACACCGTAATCTCGTTCGAAAGCGTGCCACCAGACGCTGAGGAATTCAGCTTTCGGCTAACCGATTGCTTAAAATATTACCCATGGCTGATCGCCGAGGTGGATGGTCGGATAGTGGGATATGCCTATGCCGGACCCCATAGCGGCCGGGCGGCTTATGATTGGTCGGCGAATATCTCCGTCTATCTGACGGCTGATCATCATCGTCGCGGGATCGGGAGGCGTCTCTACGACATATTGATCCAGATATTGCGGCATCAGGGCTATCACAGCCTCTTCGCGGGCATAACCCTTCCGAACAGCGCCAGCGTGGCGATTCACACGGCGTTGGGTATGAAAGAGGTGGGCATCTACAGGGAAGTCGGCTTCAAATTCGGTCAATGGCATGACGTGATGTGGATGGGGATGGCGATTTCCCCCTCTACCGAACCTTCCGGAAAGCCGACGCCTTTCCCCTTACTCGGCAATCTTCAGAATATTGTTTCCGATCTGCATGTCACGGCCAGGCGCTAGGCGGGCCGGTGCCCTTTGCGCCACTTCGTCAGCAAATGCCGGGCCAGCATCATCGGGGGCATGCGCAGCCAGTGTGACCGAACGTAAAATGCAAAGCGCAGCAGCTTGCGCCTTTCACGCCCCCAACCGTCCCGAGCCAGCAGCCGAGCGATGAAAAGACGGTCGCTCCATCTCGGGCGATAGTCCACTTGAATGGGTGAGCCAAGGGGCCGGACAGGGGTGCCAAACAGGAAGTGCGCCAGTCTCAGCGCGCGCAACACCGCCGCATACAATTGATGCTCCGCCGCCCTTTCAAGCAAGCCAAGATCAAAATCCTGCTGACTCTCCCCAAATTCGCGGCACAGGCAGTGAATATCCCACAGGTTGCGCAAACCACCCGCCAGATCGCCATCCGCAAACAAGTGCGCGGCGGAATGGCAGATCATATCCTCCGGCGACAAGACCGATAACCGATCAGTCACCGGCGTAGCATCCGCCAGCATCGCCTCCGCGTTCGGCCTCGGACGCGCGGTCAGCGGCAGGATCGTATGATGCACATCGATCATCCTGTCCCGCTCGCGATGGATCATCGGCGGCAGTTCATGCATCCATTGCCGGTAATAGGCGTCGTCATAGGCATCTTCCTTGACCCACTCCCACCCCGCCGCGATCAACCTTTCCTCGACCTGCTTCAAACGGCCGTGCAGAACCAGAATGTCGAGATCGCCGATAAATCTTCCCTCGCCTGCCTTGAGCCCAGCTGCCGCATAGGCAGTCCCCTTCAACATTAGCACCGGCTCCCCCAGCGCTTCAGCGGCCCGATCTGCTTCCCATAAAGCCTGCCGGGCTTCCCGCGCCGCATCCAACCGCGCATCAGCCAGAATCGGCCACACCCTCTCGGGCACCAACCCCTCATCGACGAGCATGGCCAGCGTTCCGATCAGCCGCTCAGCCCGTGCCGCCGCGATCAAAGCATTCCACCTGGCACTGTCCAGACACCTGACCGACGCCGGATCGCGGAGCGACCTGACCAAAAGCGCGGCGCTCATGCGAGTTCTTCCCACAATCGCTCGACCATCGCGATGGCTTCGTCCCCTGAAGGAAAGTCGATCGCCCGCGCGGGTACATGCTGAACGAACCGGGTTAGCGCACCGAACCCCGCCTCTCCCAATGCGACATAGTTGGTGGACGCCTGAGTCAGACGCATGAAAACCTCGCCCTGCCCCACCGGGCGAACGTCGGCGGCATGTCCGAAACGCGGAAACAGCAGCAGGGCGGGCTTTGCCGCTTCCGTCATCCGCGCGACCGCATCGGAGCGAGGCATGAGGTGTCGAATATCCCCCTTCGCCGTGCCAGCCATCAACGGCCCCATCCGCTCGGCCGAAACCTCCCCCGTGATCACATCGATGGCGCCGTTCTTGAGCGAAACGAGCCGAGGAAAAGGCAGTAATTCGCCGGTGGCCAGGTCCAGCAGAGCAAATTCATCGCCCATGAGCCGCCAACCACGCTCGCCAAGCTGAGCCGCGAGCGTCGACTTGCCGGACCCGGATTCGCCGGTCATCACAAGCGCGCGACCATCCTTCTCCACGCTCGACGCATGGAGCAGCAGGTGCCGCCGCCAACCCAGCGCCATTTGCAGGTTCATGCCCATTTCCGCCGCCAACAGCCCATGCGTCAAACTCATCGGCGCCGCGTCGGCCAGGCCATGATCGCCGGTGATGAAGATCGACGGCCTGACCCATCGCCGGACCATGCTCGTCGGCTCCAGCCGCACGGTAAAGTCGGCCACATCTTCCTTTGGCTGAGGATAGCTGTCGTACAGCTTCGCCAGCAATTCCAGCGGCTCCCGCCATGCTGAACCGATCCGAAATGACGCGAGGCCGATCGACAGGGAAAGCTGGTGCCTCATGAACAGCGCACCAGACCCAGCGCCGTCAGCCCTTCCAGATGCGTCTCGATTTCCGCAATCGCCTGCGTCCGCTCGCCCAGATCATAGTGACGTTCCAGCCGCGCATGCAGTTGCGCGGCTGTGGAGTCAGCTTCGTCATCCAGCGCCTCCAATATCTCTGGAGCAGGGCTGACCATCATATGCGTCTGGCCCGACGCGCGATGGTAAAGGACGATGATGTCCTCCAACACGCACGCGGCAGTGTCACTGTCTCTACGGTAACGACGTTCTGCGGTCACAAACTGCTCTCAAACTCACTGGCGGCGCTCAGCTGTAGCGCACAGGAGTAAGCAGGTGCCTAACGCGGCATTTGCAATGATGCGTAGCAGGTGAAGCCGCTGGTTCCGGACTGAAGGCGCCGGATATAGTTCAGATACGCCTGGTTCTGCTCATAGCTTGTGCCCGGCAGCCTGCCGCCGCGCAGAGCCTGCCGGACCTGCTCACCGCTATAGCTGCGTCCTTGCGCGGGCACGGCACCCGCTGTCCCTGCCGGTACAAGTTGGCCATTGGGCGCGATATATTTTCCTGCACGCGCCTGATCGGGAACCGGAATGGTGCAGTTCAGCACGGACGCAGCGGTATTGGCCAGAGCCGGACGGATGGACACAATCGCTGATGCGGCAACGGCGCCACCCATCAGCAGCTGGCGGCGCGAAGACGCGATCGAGTCGGCGTCCTGCTCCGCACCCTCTGAAGGCACGGAATCGGAAGCATGCTGTCCGGGCGATTGATCTTTCATACCGTCCTGATCCGCTATCGCGCTTGCCAAAGCGTAAAGAATCCACGCTATTGCGCCAGCCATTGCAGCAAAGCAGCCAATAATCCAGCGCGGTAACCATGAATCGACTGAGCATTTCCCAGATCACGGCGTCGCTCGCCATGCTGTTTTTGGCTACCGGAACCGCATTGCTGATGGGCGCGGCGCTCTCAGCCATCGCTCTTCCTGTGCTCGCGGGCATTGCCGTCCTGATCATCGCCGCGCAAGCGCCCACGTCCCGCCCTGCCGAGCCTACCTCAATCGAACCTGTCACCGACATAGTCGAACACCCCGACTTCGCGGACATGATGGAGGCGATTGCGGACCCTCTGATGCTGATCGAGCGCGGACGGATCATTCAGGCCAACCGGGCGGCGCAACGCTTGCTCGGCGCGCATATCGAGGGTGAGGATGCCCGCATCGCCATCCGCCATCCCGCCGCTGCCGAACGGCTCGCCAGCCTTGCGCCGATGAGCGAGGCGGTGATGCTGGAGCTGGTGGGTCTCGGCACACGCGATCAACGCTGGCAGATGCGCATTGCACCGGTCGGCGACGATGACGCAGTGCGTCGGCTGGTGCATCTTGCCGACCATAGCGGCGCCTATGCCGCCGAAAAGATGCGCGTCGATTTCGTGGCCAACGCC
Organism: Sphingobium sp. TomMM7A; assembly: GCF_055397305.1. Taxonomy (NCBI): domain Bacteria; kingdom Pseudomonadati; phylum Pseudomonadota; class Alphaproteobacteria; order Sphingomonadales; family Sphingobiaceae; genus Sphingobium; species Sphingobium sp. TomMM7A. Next base: position 1,446,793 of record NZ_AP027311.1, read on the forward strand.
AGTCACGAGCTTCGCACGCCGCTTGCGGGCATTTTGGGCTTCATCGAAACGCTCGGCGATCCGGACCTTGGCCGCGACAATGATACGCGGCAACGCTTCCTCAAGATCATGGACGGTGAGGCGCGCCGAATGCAGCGGCTGATCGACGATCTCATTTCCCTGTCCCGCATCGAGGCGGAAAAATATCGCGTCCCTGACAGCCCCGTCGATCTTGGCGCCTTGGCTGCCGAGGTGGTGGGCGTTTTCCGGACGAGCCATGGCGACCGGGGCCGGGAAGTGGAATTGGACGTTACGCCCGGCCTGTCGGAAGTCGCGGGAGACAGGCCGCAATTGTCACAGCTGCTTCACAACCTGATCGGCAACTCGGTGAAATATGGAAAGGCCGGAACACCGATTCGCGTGAGCCTGACCGAAGGTCCGGGCGGAATGACCCGCCTCACCGTCGCTGACGAAGGCGAAGGGATCGGCCCGGATCACCTGCCCCGCCTGACCGAACGCTTCTACCGCGTCGATTCCGGGCGCAGCCGGGCTATCGGCGGCACCGGCCTTGGCCTCGCCATCGTGAAGCATATCGTGGAGCGGCACCGTGGTCGGCTCGACATTGTAAGCGCGCCGGGAAAGGGGACCACGATCACGGTTCTCCTGCCGCCGATTCCCGCTGAAGAGAGGCTGTCAGTGTCCAAACATTGAATAAATTCTGCTCATCTTTTGAGCTTCCGGCCGCGATGTCATAAAAGTGCAACTGGACTGTCACAAAGGCGCGACCTACCGCGGCTACTGCGCGCCAAGGGGGGCAGCGATTGCGAATCGCGGCCTTTGATAAAGGAGACTATCCGTGAAGCATTTCGCTCTGATGGCCGCTACGGCAGCGGCCGCTCTTACTCTTGCCGGTTGCGGCGACCAATCGGGCGGCAGCGCCGGTGGGACGCGTGACCAAATCCGCGCGGTCGGTTCCTCGACCGTTTATCCCTTCGCGACGGCGGTCGCCGAAATGTTCGTCCAGGGCAATCCCGGTATGAAGTCGCCGATCATCGAATCGACCGGCACCGGCGGCGGCATGAAGCTGTTCTGCGCGGGCGTCGGCGCACAGCATCCCGACATCGCAAACGCCTCGCGCCGCATGAAGAAGGCCGAGTTCGAGGACTGCCAGAAGAACGGCGTTAAGGACATCATCGAAGTCCAGGTGGGCGTCGATGGCCTCGCCTTCGCCGAGTCAAAGGACGGCCCGGGTTTCAAGCTGACCCCGAAAATCGTCTATGAAGCGCTCGCCGCCAATCCTTATGGCAAGGGTCCGAACAAGGCGGAAACCTGGAAGGACGTTGACCCGAGCCTGCCCGCAACCGCGATCAGCGTATTCGGGCCGCCTTCGACCAGCGGCACCCGCGATTCGCTTGCCGAACTGATCCTGACCAAGGGCTGCGAAACCGATCCGGCCATGAAGGCGCTCAAGGAAAAGAGTGAGGACGAGTTCAAGGCAACCTGCACCCGCATCCGCGAAGACGGCAAATATGTGGATTCGGGCGAAAACGACAATCTGATCGTTCAAAAGCTCGCCGCGAACCCCAATGCTCTCGGCGTGTTCGGCTTCAGCTATCTTGAGGAAAACAAGGACAAGCTGAAGGACGTGTCGATCAACGGCGTCGAAGCGACCTATGAAACGGTGTCGACCGGCAAATATCCGGGCGCTCGCCCCCTCTTCATCTATGTGAAGAAGGCACACATGACCGCGATCCCGGGTCTTCAGGCCTATCTCAACACCTTCGCCGCCAACTGGGCGCCCGACGGCGCGCTGACAAAGCGCGGCATGGTTGCTGCACCGGAAGACGTGCGCAAGACGAGCGGCGAAACGATAAAGTCGCTGGCTGTTCTCGACGGTTCGCAGCTCAAGTAAGCGGAAAATATGACAGGTCCTGCAATCTTCCTGCTGTTGGCAGGCCTGGGCGCCATCGCTTGGGTCAGTGCCCGGACGCGCGCGCTGCGGCTGCAAACCGCCGCGCGCGCTTCGGGCCGCCGCGACGCCGTGCATAGCCTTCCTGGCTATCATGGCTGGTATGTCGCGCTCTGGACGCTCATCCCGGCGGCGATCTTTCTCGCCGTCTGGGCGAACGTCGCGCCCGGGCTCGTCACTCAGCAGGTGTTGAGCAGCCCGGCCGCGCACAGCCTGCCAGCAGATGATTTCTCGCGCTCGGCCATATTGGGCGAAGCGCGAGCGATCGCCAGCGGTTCGCAATCGGGAGCGTTCAACCCGCTCTCGCAGGGCCTTGTCCAACCCTATAAGGACGCCATCGGCAAATATGGCATCGCGGGCGCAGCGCTCGCACTGGTGCTGGCCTTTGCCGGGGGCGCCTATGCCTTCACCCGCGTGCGGCCCGATTTCCGGGCGCGCACGCGGGTCGAAAGGCTCGTGATGGCGGTGTTGCTTGTGGCATCACTGCTCGCGATCGTCACCACATTGGGCATCGTCGTATCGCTACTGTGGCAGAGCCTGCGCTTCTTCTCGATGGTGAACCCGTTCGATTTTCTCTTCGGCACCAAATGGAGCCCGCAATCGGCGGCGCTCGGTTACGGCAATGATGACGCGTTCGGTGCTGTCCCGCTATTCTGGGGTACGATCTTCATCGGCGCGATCATCGCGATGGTCGTCGCCATCCCGCTTGGCCTGATGAGCGCCATTTATCTGACCCAATATGCCAGCCCCACGGTACGCAAGTGGATGAAGCCCATCCTTGAGGTGCTCGCAGGCGTGCCCACCGTCGTCTACGGCTATTTCGCCGCGTTGACAGTGGCCCCCGCATTGCGCGACCTCGCCGTGGCGATCGGCATCCAGGGCGCCTCTTCGGAAAGCGCCTTGGCCGCTGGCCTGGTCATGGGCGTGATGATCATACCCTTCGTATCCTCCATGGCGGACGATAGTATCGCAGCCGTGCCGCAATCCATGCGCGACGGCAGCCTCGCCATGGGCGCAACCACCAGCGAAACAATCCGCCGCGTGCTGATCCCCGCCGCCCTTCCCGGCGTCGTCGGCGGCGTGCTGCTGGCCGTCAGCCGCGCGATCGGCGAGACGATGATCGTGGTGATGGCAGCCGGTCTGGCGGCAAACCTCACCTTAAATCCCTTCGCCAGCGTCACGACTGTAACGACGCAGATCGTCCAGCTTCTGACCGGCGACCAGGAATTCGACAGCGCAAAGACGCTGGCCGCCTTCGCCCTCGGCCTCGTCCTCTTCGTGGTGACGCTGCTGCTCAACATCGTGGCCCTGCGGGTCGTGAAGAAATATCGCGAGGCTTACGAATAATGGCACCCGAACGCCTCCCCACCGACTGGAAGTCGGACGCGATGCGCAAGCGGATCGCCCGGCGCTATGCATCCGAACGCCGCTTCAAGGCGGCTGGCCTTCTCGCCGTGGCACTGTCGGCCGCCTTTCTTGCCTTCCTGCTGTTCAACATGATGGGCAATGGCCTGCGCGGTTTCACGCGGACGGAAATAGCGGTGAAGATCGACTTCCCCGCGTCACCGCTGCTGCTCGATCCGAATGCGATCACCGATCAGTCGCTCGCCAACGCGAACCTGCCGATGGTGACGGGCGACGTCGTGAAAAAGGCGCTGGGCGCGGATGCCGAGGAATGGGTGTCGCCCACTGCCTGGGTCGTTCTGCGAGACGCTATCAAGGCCGATCCCGACATCCTGAGCCGCACCGAGACCATCAAACTGCCCGCATCAACCACCATCGATCTAGCGGCCAAGAGCGAGGGTTCGCCCGAGGCCGAAGCGGCTGTGGCGCGCCTGAACAAGGCAGGCTTGCTCACCACCGGCTTCAATATGAGCTTCCTGTCCGCCAGCGATGGCACCGACCCGACACAGGTCGGCATCTGGGGCGCATTCAAGGGATCGCTGCTGACGATGCTGGTGACTCTGGTGCTCAGCTTCCCGATCGGCGTCGCCACCGCCGTCTATCTGGAGGAATATGCGCGCAAGAACTGGCTGACCGACATCATCGAAGTGTCGATCAACAATCTCGCCGCTGTTCCCTCGATCATCTTCGGCCTGCTCGGTCTGTCGATCTTCTTGAACTTCCTGCACCTGCCGCGCTCCGCCGCGCTGGTCGGCGGCATGACGCTGGCGCTCATGACCATGCCGGTCATCGTCATCGCCGGGCGCAACGCGATCAAATCGGTCCCGCCCAGCATCCGCGACGCAGCGCTCGGCATCGGCGCTTCGCCGGTCCAAGTGGTTTTCCACCACGTCCTGCCGCTCGCCCTGCCCGGCATCCTCACCGGCACGATCATCGGCATGGCCCGCGCGCTCGGCGAAACCGCGCCGCTGCTGATGATCGGCATGCGCGCCTTCATCGCCACGCCGCCGGGCGGGATCACCGATCCAGCGACCGTCCTGCCGGTGCAGATTTTCCTGTGGTCCGACGAAGTCTCAAAGGGCTTTGTCGAAAAGACCTCCGCCGCCATCATCGTCCTGCTGATCTTCCTGCTCGCGATGAACGGCCTCGCCATCTACCTGCGCAACAAGTTCGAAAAACGGTGGTAACAATGATGCACGAACCGCAAACACTGGTGCCCGCCACCCAAGTCAAGATGACCGCGCGCGACGTGAAGGTCTTCTATGGCGAAAAGCAGGCGATAAAGGGCGTCTCCATCGACGTCGACATGGATAATGTCACTGCCTTCATCGGCCCGTCGGGCTGCGGCAAGTCGACCTTCCTGCGGACCCTCAACCGCATGAACGACACCGTCGCTTCCGCCCGGGTCGAAGGCGCGATCACGCTCGATGGCGAGGACATCTACGCCCCCTCGATGGACGTGGTGCAGCTGCGTGCCCGCGTCGGCATGGTGTTCCAGAAGCCCAACCCCTTCCCCAAGTCGATCTACGAAAACATCGCCTACGGCCCGCGCATCCACGGCCTGGCCCATGCCAAAGCGGACCTCGACGTCATCGTCGAAAAATCGCTCCGCCGCGCGGGCCTTTGGGAAGAGGTGAAGGACCGCCTGCACGACAGCGGCACCGCGCTTTCGGGCGGCCAGCAGCAGCGCCTCTGCATCGGCCGCGCCATCGCGGTGGAACCGGAAGTCATCCTGATGGACGAGCCCTGCTCGGCACTCGACCCGATCGCGACTGCGAAGATCGAGGAGCTGATCCACGAACTGCGCGGTCGTTACGCGATCGTCATCGTCACCCACAATATGCAGCAGGCCGCCCGCGTGTCGCAGCGCACCGCCTTCTTCCACCTGGGCGAACTGGTCGAATATGGCGTGACCTCGGACATCTTCACTAATCCCCGCCAGGAGCGGACGAAGGACTATATCACCGGTCGCTACGGCTGACCCGGGGGAGACAGACAATGGCTGAACATACGATCAAGGCGTTCGACGAAGAAATCGACAAGCTGCGCGGCCTTATCGCCGAAATGGGCGGTCGTGCCGAAGCCGCCATCGAGAATGCAATGGTTGCGCTCCAGCGGCAGGACAAGACGCTCGCCGCGCAGGTGGTCACCGACGACAAGCGCATCGACGCTATCGAGGCGGAAGTTGAAAAGCTGGTGATCCAGGTCATCGCCCTGCGCGCGCCCATGGCCAACGACCTGCGCGATGTCATTGCCGCGCTGAAGATCGTCGGGGTTGTCGAACGGATCGGCGACTATGCGAAGAATATCGCCAAACGCGTTCCCCTGATCGCCACCAACCAGCGCACGCTGGAGCCGGTGTCGCTACTGCCCTCCATGGGTCAGGTAGCGGCCGAGATGGTGCATGACGCGCTCAACGCCTTCGCGGCCCGCGACGCTGATCTCGCCACGGCGGTGATCGAGCGCGACACGGTGGTGGACGATTTCTACAACAGCGTCTTCCGCAGCCTCGTTACCTACATGGTCGAAAATCCCAAGACCATCAGCGAGTGCGCGCATCTGCTCTTCATCGCGAAGAATATCGAGCGGATCGGCGACCACGCCACGAATGTCGCGGAGATGGTCTATTACGCCGCGACCGGCCAGATGGCCCCGGAACGCGAACGCGGCGGCACCCAGCCCCTGGAGGACTGACTATGGCGAGAGCCAAGATGCTTCTGGTTGAAGATGACGCGGCCCTCGCAGAACTTCTCATCTGGCATTTCAAGCGCGAGGATTTCGAGGTCGCCCACACCGTCGATGGCGAGGAGGCATTGCTGCTGGCGCAGGAAAATGTGCCCGACATCGTCCTGCTCGACTGGATGGTGGAAAGCCTGTCCGGCATCGAAGTCTGCCGCCGTCTGCGCCGCATGAACGGCACGGCCAATGTTCCGATCATCATGCTGACAGCGCGCGGTGAGGAGGAAGATCGGGTTCGCGGCCTGGAAACCGGCGCCGACGATTATGTCACCAAGCCTTTTTCCCCCCGCGAACTGGTGGCGCGCGTCGGAGCAGTCCTCCGCCGCGTGCGCCCGGCGTTGGCTGGCGAGACGCTGACCTTCGCGGACGTGGAGATGGACACGGTCGGTCACAAGGTGCGTCGCGGCGGCCAGGTGATCCCCCTCGGCCCCACAGAATTCCGCCTGCTCAAGCATTTCCTGGAGCATCCCGGCTGGGTCTTCTCGCGCGAGCGGCTGCTGGACAGCGTCTGGGGTCAGGACAGCGACATCGAACTGCGCACCGTCGACGTCCACATCCGCCGGCTGCGCAAGGCAATCAACGCCGACGGCCAATATCGCGACATCATCCGCACGGTACGTTCGGCGGGTTACGCGCTCGACACGGATGGGGTGGGTTAGCGTACTGCTCCCTCTCCCCTTCAGGGGAGAGGGCCGGGGAGAGGGGAATGAGGGAACATCGCCTGCATAGCCCCCTCTCCCGCCTACGCTACGCTCGGCACCTCGGCCAGAGTCACGTGCCTCTGGCTGACCCCTAAAGGAGAGAGCGAATCATATTTCAAGCCAGAGCGCTTCCCTGACCTCTTACAGGCGTCTCAAGCCGCCTTGCGCGCCTTCACCAGCTTCTTCATCAACATGTCCCGCTTCAACCGCGAGAGATGATCGATAAACAGCACGCCCTGCAAATGATCCATCTCGTGCTGTAAGCAAGTGGCCAGCAAGCCCTCAAGCTGCTCCTCATGAATACGCCCTTCGCGATCCATCCAGCTCGCCCGGATCGTCGCGGGCCGCTCCACCTCGGCATATTGGTCCGGCACCGACAGGCAGCCCTCATTATAGACGGACAGGTCCGCCGAACCCTCCAAAATCTCGGGATTGATGAACACCATCGGCTTTTTCACCGAAGGCGCACCCTCTTCATCCGATTCGGGCTCCTGCAAATCCATCACCAGCACGCGCTTCGGCACGCCGACCTGTATCGCCGCCAATCCGATGCCCGGGGCGTCGTACATCGTCTCGAACATATCATCGATCAGACGCTGCAGATCGTCATCGATCGCCTCCACCGGAGACGAAATGGTACGCAGGCGCGGGTCAGGCGCCTCAAGGATTGGAAGAATGGCCATGTGGTTAAAATAGCCGCACCGACGGGCTTTTTCAAGCGACCGCCAAATTCACCCAACAGGCCGCCGCGCCCGCAAAGCCTGCGCCAATGTGCCCTCATCCAGATAGTCGAGTTCACCGCCCACGGGGACGCCATGGGCCAACTGCGTCAACCGCACCGGAAAGCGCTCCAGCCGTTCCGCCAGATAATGCGCGGTGGTCTGCCCCTCCAGCGTCGCATTCATCGCCAGCACCACTTCATCAATGCCGCCCGCTTCGACTCGCGTCACCAGCGCATCGATGGAAAGGTCTTCCGGCCGCACCCCTTCCAGCGCCGACAATCGCCCACCTAATACATGAAAACGCCCCGGAAAAAGCCGCGACTTGTCGAGCGCCCACAGGTCCGCCACATCCTCCACCACGCACAGCGCCCGCGCATCGCGACGCGGATCGGCACAGATGCCGCAGGGATCCACCGTATCGACATTCCCGCATAAACCGCACGTAACCAGCCGATCATTCACCGCATCAAGCGCACGCAGCAGCGGTTCAAGCGCGCTTTCCCGCTTCTTCAGCAGGTGCAACACAGCACGCCGCGCCGAACGCGGGCCAAGGCCCGGCAGACGGGACAGCGCCTGCGTCAGCGCATCAATCTCGAGAGAAGCCATGGAACCGAGATAGGGGCTTGCAAGTCCGGGGTCAAAAGAGTTGAGAGGCGGCTATGCGCATCATCTATATGGGAACCCCGGATTTCGCCGTCCCCGCCCTCGTGGCGCTGGCCAAGGCCGGGCATGAGATCGTGGCGGTGTATAGCCAACCACCCCGCCCCGCCGGGCGTGGGAAGGCGCTACGCCCCTCCCCCGTTCAGGCTCAGGCTGAGCAGATGGGCATCGAGGTTCGCACGCCGATTTCCCTCAGGGACGCGGAGGTGCAATCCGCCTTTGCCGCACTGAACGCCGATGTCGCGGTGGTGGCCGCCTATGGCCTCATCCTGCCGCGCGCTGTGCTGGACGCCCCCCGTTCCGGCTGCCTCAACATCCACGCCTCCTTGCTTCCCCGCTGGCGCGGCGCAGCGCCGATCCAACGCGCCATCCTCTCCGGCGACAATGTCACCGGCGTCACGATCATGGATATGGAAGCGGGCCTCGACACCGGCCCGATGCGCGCCAAGCATGTGACCCCGATCGAGGACAAGACCGCAGGCGCGCTCACCGCCGAGCTGGCGCAGGCAGGGGCTGAATTGATGATCGAGGTCTTGGACGACCTCCCTGCACACCCAGCTGTGCCCCAGCCAGAAGAGGGCGTCACCTACGCCGCCAAGATCGACAAAAGCGAAGCCCGTCTCGACTTCACCCGCGACGCGCATCAGGTCGAACGGCAGATACGCGCCTTCAACCCCTTCCCCGGCGCATTCCTGGAATATCGCGGAGAACGCTTCCGCATCCTCGCCGCCCATGTCGAGGAACATGACGGCCCGCCAGGCGAACTGCTCGACAACAGCCTGCTCATCGGCTGCGGCCACGGTGCGATCCGGCCGACCCTGATCCAGCGCGCAGGCAAGGGCGCCATGTCGCCGGGCGAACTCCTGCGCGGCTACGACATGCCCGCAGGATCGCGCGTCGATGCCTAATCCCACTTCACCCCACAACCGTCATCCCAGCGAAAGCTGGGATCTCAGGGGACGGCGTGCCACATGGCCCAACATCCCAGCTTCCGCTGAGATGACGGCATCAATATTTTCGCTGATATAACCCCCAATGACCCGCTTCGCCTTCACCGTAGAATTTGACGGCCGCCCGTTCATGGGCTGGCAACGGCAGGCGCACGGCCCCAGCGTCCAGCAGGCGTTGGAAGACGCCATCCACGCCATCACCGGCGAGCGCGCCGTGATTCACGCAGCGGGCCGAACCGATGCCGGGGTCCACGGCCTTGCCATGCGCGCCCATACAGACATCGAGAAGCCGATCGCGCCCTTCCGCCTGATGGAAGCGATGAACGCGCTCCTGCGTCCCGACCCCGTCGCCATTCTCGCCTGCGAAACCGTAGCCGATGACTGGCACGCCCGCTTCTCCTGCATCGGCCGCGCCTATGTTTACCGCATCGCCAATCGCCGCGCGCCGCTCACATTCGAAAGCGGTCTGGTCTGGCGCGTTATCCAGCCGCTCGACACCGACGCCATGCAGGAAGCCGCACAATTGCTCGTCGGCCGTCACGACTTCACCACCTTCCGATCGGCCCATTGCCAGGCGGAAAGCCCGCTAAAATCCCTCGACCGCCTCGACGTGCAGCGCGAAGGCGACCGCATCGCCATCCACGCCGAGGCGCGTTCGTTCCTCCACCATCAGGTGCGCTCGATGGTCGGTTGCCTGGCGTTGGTCGGCATGGGTCGCTGGTCGATAGCCAACATGCGCGCTGCCCGAGACGCGAAGGACAGAGCCGCGCTCGGCCTAAACGCTCCGCCAGACGGCCTGTATTTCGTGCAAGCGCGCTACTGAACCCCTCGTCATCCCAGCGAAAGCTGGGATCTAAGCCCCCCTAAATCCGCGTCCGGAACGGCGTAAAATCCGTCCCCGCATCATAGACGTCCAGCCCCTCGGCGCGCTTCAGGCTGTTCACCACCAGATAGGTCAAGGGCGTCAAAACCGCTTCCCACGTCACCTTCAACATCCAGTTGGTGACCATCACCGTCAGCACCTGCGCATTGCTCCACACGCCAACAAAGGCCAGCGGATAGAAAAGCAGGCTGTCCACTCCCTGCCCCACGATCGTCGACCCGATCGTCCGCATCCACAGATGCTTGCCCTGCGTCAGCAGCTTCATCTTGGCTAGCACGAAACTGTTGGCGAATTCCCCCGCCCAGAACGCAGCTAGCGAAGCAAAGACGATGCGCCACGTATTGCCGAATACAGCTTCATAGGCCTTCTGGTCCGGCCAGCCCTCCGCCGGAGGCAGCTTCACCACCACCCAACTCATCAGCGCCATGAACAGCATCGCGCCAAATCCCGCCCAAACGCATCGGCGGGCGCGGGCGTAGCCATAGACCTCGGTCAGCACGTCCCCCAGCACATAGCCAAGCGGAAAGAAAAGGATGCCCGCGCCGAAGGTGAAGCCGCCAACCGTCGATAGCTTCGCCGCCCCGATCAGGTTCGACAGCAGCAATATGGCGACGAACGCCGCGATGAAGAAATCGAAATAGCGCATCGGCCGCCCAGAGAGCGCCTGTGCATCGATTTTCCGAACCCCCAAATCGGTCATGCGCCCTTGCATATCGGCTGCCCAAGCAAATGCAATGGCAGGCATGATTGCGCGCGGGCACAAGCCCCGCTATCGAAGCGCCGATGCGGCCCCGTAGCTCAGCTGGATAGAGCATTCGCCTTCTAAGCGAATGGTCACAGGTTCGAATCCTGTCGGGGTCGCCATCTTCCCTACAAGCGCCAGCCGAACAGCAGCATCAATAACCCGGCGATCAGGATCGCCGCCGCCAGAAATCCCCAGCCAAAATCCAAGCCGTTCCTATTCGCCATCGAGCGGACTGTCTTGTGGCCGCGCCCGCATCAGCAGGTCGTCGGTCACCGTCATGGTGAAGATTGGATCCGCATCAGGCGGCACTTCCGCGATCGCATCGACAAAGGCGGCTCGGGTTTCCGGCTCGTCATAGACCATTTTCTGGTCGAAAGCCGCCCGCCAGGTCTCCTCGTCCGGCCACTCCGCATAGCCGACAAAGCGCCCATCGGCATCCCGGTGGAGCCTTGAACCGAAGCTGCCATATTTTTCGCGGATCAGGTCAGTTCCGCGCCGCCATGCCGCGCGGAACTGATCTTCTTTTCCCGGATGCACCCGCCACCAATAGACCGCGACGAACATCGCACCTCTCCTTTACAGGAGAGAATGATGTAGGGGGGGAAGAAGTTGCGGCTTAAATCCACCGTGCTCCTGCGCAGGCAGGAGCCCAGTTGAAGCGGCGGGACTAGGTTCCTGCCTGAGCAGGAACACCTCGCTCCCGGATCAAAGAACCGACTGCCCGGTCTTCTCCCAGTCCGCCAGGAAGCCCGCAATCCCCTTGTCCGTCAGCACATGATTGAACAGCGCCTTGATCACCGAAGGCGGCGCGGTCATCACGTCAGCTCCGATCTTCGCGCTTTCCAGCACATGGATAGGATGCCGAACGCTCGCCACCAGAATCTCGGTATCGAACGCATAATTGTCGTAGATCAGGCGGATATCTTCGATCAGCTGCATGCCATCAAAGCCGTTATCGTCATGCCGCCCAACGAAAGGCGAGATGAAGCTCGCGCCCGCCTTGGCCGCCAGCAGCGCCTGATTGGCCGAGAAGCACAGCGTGACGTTCACCATTACGCCATCACTGGTCAGCGCCTTGCAGGTCTTGAGGCCATCGATGGTCAGCGGCACCTTGATGCAGACATTGTCCGCGATCTTCCGCAGCACGGCGGCTTCCTTCATCATCGTCTCATGGTCGAGTGCGACGACTTCGGCGGAAACGGGGCCATCGACGATGCCGCAGATTTCCTCGACCACTTCCATGAACTTGCGGCCTGATTTGTGGATCAGCGACGGATTGGTCGTCACGCCGTCCAGCAGGCCAGTCGCGGCAAGGTCGCGGATTTCGTTGGTGTCGGCGGTATCGACGAAGAACTTCATGGGTCTGCTCCGGGGCGGGATGTGCGAATCGGCTCCCCTTTAGCGGCTGATCGCCGGTTTAGCCATTATTGCCAGCGGCGGGCTTTACGGAAACAGGTCCGTAACATTATGAGCGCTACACCGTTCCAAGGATACCGCATGCCCGTCCCCACGCCCGGCCGCAGCGCTCTGGCAGCGCTCGCGCTCATTTTACTCGCCTTCAGCCCCGCTGCGCAGGCGGCCGAAGAGGAAACGCAGCTATGGCTCGGCGCATCGGCAACGATGAAGGCCAGCCCTCACAACATCGTCCTGATCGACATCGGCCACCGCTTCCGTCGCGATGAATCGGGCGGCGAACAGCAACTCGCCCGCATCGCGCTAGATCATGCGCTTGCTAAAGATGTCCAGATCGGCGGCGGCTTGGCCTTCTTCCATTCCGGTCCTGAACAGGAATTGCGCACGTTCCAGCAGCTGACCCTCACCCACGGCATCTGGCAAAGCCGCACCCGGCTGGAGCAGCGCTTCTTCGACACGACTGACGAAGCAAGCTGGCGGCTACGGCAGCGAGTGCAGGCCTCCATTCCACTGGACGCCGCGAAAAAATGGACGCTGGTCGCAGCAGGCGAGCTCTTCTTCCACCTGAACCGGGCCAAGCCGAGCGACAAGACCGGCCTTGCCGTCATGCGCCAGCAAGCCGGGCTGCGCCACGCGCTCGGCAAGTCCATCGATATCCAGGCACTCTATATGCGCCAGCAGACCTTCCGCGACGACCGGCCCGACGCGGTCGCCCATGTCCCCTGGCTGACGCTCAACTGGAAAATCTGAACGCGCCGCCTTGCCTCCCGCCCCCCAGACGATAGGGAGGGGCGGATGAGTTCGCGCGCCCGTGTCATCCTGCTGAACGCCGCCCTTGGGCCGCTCGACTATCGCGTGCCCCATGGCATGAACGCGCAGCCGGGCAGCATCATCGTAGCGCCACTCGGCCCACGGCAGATTATCGGCGTGGTGTGGGATGAGGACAGCTTCCCCGAAGTCGAAAGCGTTGGCGACAACCGCCTGCGCAACATCGTGGGACCCGTGGACGCGCCGCCGATCCCCGAAACCCTCCGCCGCCTGATCGAGTGGACGGCAGACTATTATCTCGCCCCCATCGCCTCGGTCCTGCGCATGACGCTGGCGTCGATGTCGGCGCTGGAGGGCGCGCGCACCGTCATCGAATATCGCGCCACCGGCGACCTACCGGACCGCATGACCGAACAGCGCGCCCAGGCCATGGAGCGCATCGGCGATCGGCAGGGCCTGATCCGCGAACTGGCGTTGATCGGCGGGGTCAGCGACGCCGTGATCCGGGGCCTCGTAAAGGCAGGCGCCTTCGAAGCGGTGGAAGTCAGCATCGACACGCCCTTCCCCCGCCCCGACCCCGATCATGCACCGCCGCAGCTATCCGACGGCCAAGCCAACGCCGCGGCCGAGTTCGTGCATGCTGTACGCCAGCGCGACTTCGCCCCCTTCCTGCTCGACGGCGTCACTGGCTCCGGCAAGACCGAAGTCTATTTCGAAGCCATCGCCGCAGCCATCCGCGAAGGACGGCAAGTGCTGGTCCTCCTGCCCGAGATCGCGTTGACTGAACCCTTCCTCGAACGCTTCGAAAAGCGCTTCGGCACCGTACCCATCAGCTGGCACAGCGGCCTGCGCCAATCCGAACGCCGCCGGGCATGGCGCGCCATCGCGGCAGGCGAAGCAGCCGTCGTCGTCGGCGCCCGCTCCGCGCTGTTCCTCCCCTATCCCAATCTCGGCCTCATCGTCGTCGATGAAGCGCATGAGGCGAGCTTCAAGCAGGAAGATGGCGTCCATTACCACGCCCGCGACGTCGCGGTGATGCGCGGCCTTATGGAAAAATTCCCTGTCATCCTCGCATCGGCCACCCCCGCGATCGAGACCCGACATCAGGTCGAACTTGGCCGCTATCGCGAGATCAAGCTGCCCTCCCGTTTCGGCGGCGCGGAAATGCCTGGCATAGAAGGCATCAACCTGCTCACCGACCCGCCGGAGCGCGGGCGCTGGATCGCGCCGCCCCTCATCCGCGCGATCGATGAAACGATGGAGAAGGGCGAACAAAGCCTGCTCTTCCTCAACCGCCGGGGCTATGCGCCGCTGACGCTGTGCCGCCATTGCGGCTATCGCTTCCAATGCCCCAATTGCACCGCCTGGATGGTCGAACATCGACTGACCAAGCGCCTCGCCTGCCATCATTGCGGCCACGTCATCCCCTCGCCCCGCTTCTGCCCGGACTGCAAGGAGGAGGACAGTCTCGTCGCCTGCGGCCCCGGCGTCGAACGGATCGCGGATGAGGTAAAGGCGCTCTGGCCGCAGGCGCGCACCGCCATTGTTACCTCCGACACGCTCTGGTCGCCCGCCAAGGCCGCCGAGTTCGTGAAGTCGGTCGAGGCAGGCGCGGTCGACATCATCATCGGCACCCAGTTGGTGACGAAGGGCTATCACTTCCCCAACCTGACGCTGGTGGGGGTGATCGATGCCGACCTCGGCCTCGAAGGCGGCGACCTCCGCGCGTCCGAACGCACCTTCCAGCAAATCGTGCAGGTAGCGGGCCGCGCGGGCCGTGGGCAGAAACCGGGCCGTGTCTTCATCCAAACCCGCATGCCCGAAGCCGAGGTCATCAAGGCGCTGATCGCAGGCGATTCGGAGCGCTTCTATGAGGTGGAGACAGAGAACCGCCGCCGCGCCAACGCCCCGCCCTTCGACCGCTTCGCCGCGATCATCGTCTCCAGTGAGGATGCCGATGAAGCCGCGCAGGTCGCCCGCCTGATCGGCAAGTCCGCCCCGCTGATCGACGGCATGCGCGTCTATGGCCCCGCCCCCGCGCCCCTCTCCGTCCTGCGCGGCCGCCACCGCCACCGCCTGCTGATCCACGCCACACGGGCGATGGATGTACAAGCCGCTATCCGCGAATGGCTGGGCAACCTCACCTGGAAATCAGGCACCCGCGTCGCGGTGGACGTCGATCCCTACAGCTTCATGTGATGGCCTGAACGCCCATGGAAAGCCCCTGCATAAAGATCTGCAAGCTGGACAAGACAGGCCGCATTTGCACCGGCTGTGGCCGGACGGTTCAGGAAATCGCCCGCTGGCGCGACATGAGCAAAGTCGAGCGGCGCGCGATCGTGGAGCGGCTGAAGGGATCGCAACGCGACCGACCTCTCTAAATCCTCCCTACGCGAAGCGTGGGGAGGGGGACCAGCCGCAGGCTGGTGGAGGGGAAATGGCATGACCTGTGAGATTTCCCCTCCACCCTTCGCTTCGCGAACGGTCCCCCTCCCCATCTCACGATGGAGAGGATGATTATCCACGATCATCCAAGCCTAGCTTCTGCCCCCCACGTTCCCGCTCCAACAAAGCCTTTTTCCGCTCCAACCCATAGGCATAGCCACCAAGGCTACCATCACTCCGCAACACCCGGTGGCAGGGAATAATCACAGCCAACCCATTATCCCCACAAGCCGTCCCCGCAGCCCGCACTGCCCCCGGCCGCCCAATCGCCGCCGCGATCTCGCCATAGCTCCGCGTCTCTCCCGCCGGAATCGCCCTCAACGCCGCCCAGACCGCCTGCTGGAAAGCCGTGCCATTCACATCCATCGGCAAATCCAAAGGCTCAGCCGGATTCTCGATCAACCGCACCACCTGCCCCGCCAACGCTTCCAGCGCCGCATCTCCCGGCACGATTTCCGCCTTGGGAAAGCGCCGCCGCAGATCACCCTCATCCTCATCAAAGCTGATCCGGCAGAGCCCCTTGGCCGTCGCCGCCACCAGCACAGGCCCAAGACTCGACCCCACCACAACGTATCGGATCGCAACGCCGCGCCCGCCATCTTTCCACGCACTCGGCGTCATTCCCAAATGCCGATCCGCATCGGCATAGGCCCGGCTCGGCGCATTATAGCCCGCGTCATAGATCGCGCTGGTCACGCTCCCTCCCCCATCCAAAGCCGCCTTCAGCCGCTCGGCACGCAGCGATCGAGCGTAAGCAGCAGGCGTCAGGCCCGTATCCCGCTTGAATAGCCGATGGAAATGATGCGGCGCATAGCCCGCATGCGCTGCGACCTCCTCCAACGAGGGCACCGCATCGCACCCAGCAATGAAGGCCTTGGCCGCCTCAACCGCCAACCGATCCCGGCCAACCTCATCCGGCCGACAACGCAGACAGGCGCGAAAGCCCGCCGCCCTCGCCGAAGCAGGATCGGGCAAGAAGATCATATTCTCCCGCCGGGGATGCCGCGCCGCGCAGCTTGGCTTGCAATATATGCCGGTGGTCAGCACCGCGCCCACAAACCGCCCATCCACGTCCCGATCACGCCGCAGGAACGCGTTCCAGCAGGCATCGTCATCCATCGGCAGCGGCGTCGAGGCGGAAACTTCGGTCATCTGGTTCATGCATATGGGATAACAGGCGCGACCGGGCCAGCCTTCCCGCCTCTTGCGCCCAAAGCATTTCCCGATTGCCTCAGCCAGACTTTACCATATGAATGCGCCGCATCATGGTCGAATTCTTCCGCCGCCTCTGCATCTTGCTCGCCCTCGCCCTGCCCGCGACAGCGCGCGCCGAACAGCAGGACATCGCCGCCGCCGCGCGCGGTGTTGTCCGCATCGCCATCGTGGCGACGGACGGCAGTGAGGCCTATTTCGTCGGCCATGGCAGCGGCTTTGCGGTCGCGCCAGACAAGGTGCTGACCAACGCCCATGTCGTCGAACTGACCCGCGAGGAAAAAAACCTCGTCATCGGCGTCGTCCCTTCAGAAGGCCGCAAAAGCTACGGCGGCCGCGTCATCGCCTACTCGCCCGGCAACGACCTCGCGCTCATCCAGCTTGAGGAAGGCCACCTGCCGGTCAGCACCTTCTACGCGGGCGCCGTCAGCGATGGGCAGCATGTGACCGCGATCGGCTATCCCGGCACGGTCGATCGGGCGCAGGGCCTTGGCCTCAAGGAAATGGTGGAGCCGCTCGGCACGGTAAAGACCAGCGGCAACGTGTCGTCGGGCCGATCGAGCCACAGTTTCGATACCATCCTCCACACCGCGCCGCTCGCCGCCGGGAACAGCGGCGGCCCGCTCGTCGATGATTGCGGCCGGGTGCTGGGCGTCAACAGCTTCGGGTCCATCTCGGACGGCAATGACGCGGAGTTCGGTTTCGCCGTGTCCTGGCGCGAAATCGCGTCTTTCCTCCGGCAGGCAGGTGTTTCATCCCTGCGTACCGTCGTTCCCTGCCGCTCCATGGCCGAAGCCGACGCCGCAGACGCCGCGCTCACCCAGCGCGCGGCGCAGCAAAGCGAACAGTCGGAACGCGCCCGGGCCGACGCGCGCGAAGCCGCGCTGGGCAAGGCGCGCGATGCGGCGGAACGCGAAGTCATCTCTGGCCGCGAAAATGCGATGGCGGGCGCCGCCGTGCTTCTGGCGCTAGCGGTGCTTGGGCTCGGCGCGGGCGGCCTCTTCTACAGCCAGGGCCGCGAACGCCGCGCAACATGGTCGCTGGCGGGCGGCGGCCTCTTGCTGTTGGGCGCCGTCGCGCTGTTCCTGCTGCGGCCGAGCTTCTCCAGCGTGGATGAGCGCGTGAAACTGCCCGACGACGGCAGGGTGGCGGGCAACCATGCCTATGCATGGGAAGGCGACAATGTCTGCGCGATCGACCTCAACCGCAGTCGCCTCACCGTGTCGGAGGCCAACGACATCTCCTTCAACTGGACCGGCACCGGCTGCGCCAACGGCAACAGCCAATATGTCAGCGCAGGCAATGAATGGGAACGCGCCGCCGTCCCGGATTCGGGCAACTTCATCACCGTCAGCCGCTTCGACCCGGCAACGGGCACCTTACGCGTCCAGCGCTGGCTGCCGGATGGCGATGCGATGGGCAAGGCTCGCGCCTTGTTGAAGGACGGCCCGATCAAGGCGTGCGGGACCGATCCCGATCTGCTCGCCCGGATCGCCGCCCTGCGAAGCGATCTTGCCTCCCTGCTGCCCGCGCAACCCAACGAACGCCTGGTCTATCATTGCCGCAAGGGCCGCCTCGCTCCCCCGACCCCGCAAACTGATCAAAATCGCGCGGCGGAAAGCGCCGCCTAATCGTCTCCATTCCATCCTTGCGACGGAATCGCGTTCCATGACTTGCATAGTCATAAAGCCGCTGCTAACCGGCCGGGCAACAGGGGATCGGGACGGATAAGACCGCGCCCCTCTTTTCGCATGACCGGCAAATCAAGTGCCAGTGACAGAAATTGGAGGACGGTAAGCGCGTGGAGACTACCGGCGGCATTCAGGCTAGCCTCAGCGGACGCTACGCGCTTGCGCTGTTCGATCTGGCCCGCGACGGCAACGCCCTCGACACCGTGGCGGCCAGCCTCGGTGCGATCAAGGCGGCGATCGCCGAATCGGCTGATTTCAAAAGCCTCATCAACAATCCCGTGCTGAGCCGCGACGCGTCTGGAAAGACGATCGCAGCGGTCGCAGCATCCATCGGCATCGACGCGCTGACGACGAAGTTCCTTGGCGTCCTCGCCGCGAACCGCCGCCTGTCGCAGCTGCCCGCCGTCATCCGCGCCTATGAAACGCTACTGTCGAATCACAAGGGCGAGGTCCGCGCGGAAGTGACCAGCGCGCATCCGCTCGATTCGAACCAGATCACCGCGCTTGCGCAAAACCTCCGCACCCGCGTCGGCCGCGACGTCGCGCTCGAAGCCAAGGTCGATCCCGCGATCCTGGGCGGGCTGGTCGTAAAGATCGGCAGCCAGATGATCGATTCCTCCATCCGCACCCGTTTGAATAGTCTCGCCCAGGCGATGAAAGGCTGAACATGGATATCAACGCCGCAGAAATTTCGAAGGTCATCAAGGACCAGATCGCCAATTTCGGCACCGAAGCGCAGGTGAGCGAAGTCGGTTCCGTGCTGACCGTGGGTGACGGCATCGCCCGCGTCCATGGCCTCGACAACGTCCAGGCGGGCGAAATGGTCGAGTTCGCCAATGGCGTGCAGGGCATGGCGCTCAACCTCGAAGCCGACAATGTTGGCGTCGTGATCTTCGGCTCGGACGCCGAAATCAAGGAAGGCGACACCGTCAAGCGTACCGGCACCATCGTCGACGTTCCGGTCGGCAAGGGTCTGCTGGGTCGCGTGGTCGACGGCCTCGGCAACCCCATCGATGGCAAGGGCCCGATCCAGTATACCGAGCGCAAGCGCGTTGAAGTCAAGGCGCCGGGCATCATCCCCCGCAAGTCGGTGCACGAGCCCGTGCAGACCGGCCTGAAGGCGATCGACGCCCTCGTCCCCGTCGGCCGTGGCCAGCGCGAACTCATCATCGGCGACCGTCAGACCGGCAAGACCGCCGTCGCGATCGATACCTTCATCAACCAGAAGGGCATCAACGCGGGCGACGACGAGGGCAAGAAGCTCTACTGCATCTACGTCGCCATCGGCCAGAAGCGCTCGACCGTCGCGCAGATCGTCAAGCAGCTCGAAGAAAATGGCGCGATGGAATATTCGATCGTCGTCGCCGCGACCGCTTCGGAACCCGCTCCGCTCCAGTATCTGGCGCCCTACACCGGCGTCACCATGGGCGAATTCTTCCGCGACAACGGCATGCATGCCGTGATCGTGTATGACGATCTGTCCAAGCAGGCCGTCGCCTATCGCCAGATGTCGCTGCTGCTGCGTCGTCCTCCGGGCCGCGAAGCCTATCCGGGCGACGTTTTCTATCTGCACAGCCGCCTGCTGGAACGCGCTGCGAAGATGAACGACGCCAATGGCAATGGCTCGCTGACCGCACTGCCGATCATCGAGACGCAGGCCGGCGACGTGTCGGCCTACATCCCGACCAACGTGATCTCGATCACCGACGGCCAGATCTTCCTCGAAACCAACCTCTTCTACCAGGGCATCCGTCCGGCCATTAACGTAGGCCTGTCGGTGTCGCGCGTCGGTTCCGCCGCGCAGACCAAGGCGATGAAGAAGGTGTCCGGCTCGATCAAGCTGGAGCTGGCGCAGTATCGCGAAATGGCGGCCTTCGCCCAGTTCGGTTCGGATCTCGACGCTTCGACCCAGAAGCTGCTGAACCGCGGTGCGCGTCTGACCGAGCTGCTGAAGCAGGCCCAGTTCTCGCCGCTGCCCTTCGAAGAGCAGACTGCGTCGATCTTCGCTGGTACAAACGGCTATCTCGACAGCGTCGCCGTCAAGGACGTGACCCGTTATGAAGAGCTGATGCTCGCCTATCTGCGTCACGACCATGCCGACGTGCTCGCCGCGATCCGCGACAGCAAGGATCTGGGCGACGAGCCCAAGGCCAAGCTGAAGGCCGCGCTGGACTCGTTCGGCAAGACGTTTGCGTAAAGGATAATCCGTCATCCCAGCGAAAGCTGGGATCTCAGGCCCAAGGGTTCAGCCCGGAGGCACGAGATCCTGACTTTCGTCAGGATGACGAACAGAAGGTTCGTCATGGCCAGCCTCAAGGAA
The DNA here is from genome assembly GCF_055397305.1 of Sphingobium sp. TomMM7A. Classification (NCBI taxonomy): domain Bacteria; kingdom Pseudomonadati; phylum Pseudomonadota; class Alphaproteobacteria; order Sphingomonadales; family Sphingobiaceae; genus Sphingobium; species Sphingobium sp. TomMM7A. The sequence continues at coordinate 1,467,394 of NZ_AP027311.1, forward strand.
CTGAAGATCCGCATCGGGTCGGTTAAATCGACCCAGAAGATCACCAAGGCGAAGCAGATGGTCGCCGCCGCGAAGTTGCGCAAGGCGCAGGCCGCCGCCGAAGCCGCGCGCCCCTATTCCAGCCGTCTGGAAGCCGTCGTCGCCAGCCTCGCGTCGAAGATCGCGGGCGGCTCGGGCGAAGGCGCCTCGCCGTTGCTCGCTGGCACCGGCAAGGATGACGTCCATCTGCTGGTCGTCGCCAACTCCGACCGTGGCCTTGCGGGCGCGTTCAACGCGAACATCGTCAAGGCGGCTCGCGCCAAGGCGGACGAGCTGATCCAGCAGGGCAAGACCGTGCGCTTCTACCTGATCGGCCGCAAGGGTCGTCCGGTCATCAACCGCACCTTCCCCGGCATGATCGTCGCACAGTTCGAGACGACCGGCGCGAAGGAGCCGGGCTACGCTCAGGCCGAAGCTATCGCGCATGAGCTGACCGACATGTATCTGAACGGCAAGTTCGACGTAGCGCATCTCTTCTTCTCGCGCTTCAAGTCGGCTCTCGCCCAGATCCCGACGGAGCAGCAGATCATCCCGGTCAAGATCCCCGAAGACGCGGATCGCAACGCCATCCCCGCGACGGTCGAATATGAACCGAGCGAAGAAGCGATCCTCGACGACCTGCTGCCGCGCAACATCACGGTGCAGATTTTCAAGGCGCTGCTGGAAAACAACGCGTCCGAACAGGGCGCATCGATGACCGCCATGGACAATGCGACCCGCAACGCAGGCGACCTCATCAACAAGCTGACCATTCAGTACAACCGCAGCCGTCAGGCCGCGATCACCACCGAACTGGTCGAAATCATCTCGGGCGCAGAAGCCCTCTAAGATCACGCACGCAAGGAAGCAGTCATGGCAACCACCAACAATGTAGGCCGCATTTCGCAGGTCATCGGCGCTGTCGTCGACGTGACCTTCCCCGATGCACTCCCCGCAATTCTCTCGGCGCTGGAAACCAGCAACAACGGCAACCGCCTTGTTCTGGAAGTCGCCCAGCATCTGGGTGAAAACACCGTCCGCACCATCGCGATGGACTCGACCGAGGGTCTGACCCGCGGTCAGGAAGTCACCGACACCGGCGCGCAGATCAGCGTTCCCGTCGGCCCGGCCACGCTCGGCCGCATCCTGAACGTCGTTGGCGAGCCGATCGACGAACGCGGCCCGGTCGCCACCACGCTGACCGCACCGATCCACGCCAAGGCTCCCGAGTTCGTCGATCAGTCGACGGAAAGCTCGATCCTTGTCACCGGCATCAAGGTCATCGACCTTCTTGCCCCTTACGCGAAGGGCGGCAAGATCGGCCTGTTCGGCGGCGCGGGCGTCGGCAAGACCGTCCTCATCCAGGAACTGATCAACAACATCGCGAAGGGCCATGGCGGCACCTCGGTGTTCGCAGGCGTCGGTGAACGGACCCGCGAGGGCAACGACCTTTACCACGAATTCCTCGACGCTGGCGTTATCGCCAAGGATGCCGATGGCAACGCCATCAGCGAAGGTTCCAAGGTGGCACTGGTTTACGGCCAGATGAACGAGCCCCCGGGCGCCCGTGCACGCGTCGCCCTGTCGGGCCTCACCATCGCGGAATATTTCCGCGATCAGGAAGGCCAGGACGTGCTGTTCTTCGTCGACAACATCTTCCGCTTCACCCAGGCGGGCGCGGAAGTGTCGGCTCTGCTCGGCCGTATTCCTTCGGCCGTGGGCTATCAGCCGACCCTGTCGACCGACATGGGCGCTCTCCAGGAGCGCATCACCTCGACCAACAAGGGTTCCATCACCTCGGTTCAGGCCGTTTACGTCCCCGCGGACGATTTGACCGACCCGGCGCCTGCAACCTCCTTCGCGCACTTGGACGCCACCACCGTTCTCAACCGCGCCATTTCGGAACTCGGCATCTATCCGGCGGTCGATCCGCTGGACTCGACCAGCCGCGTTCTGGAACCCCGCACCGTGGGCCAGGAGCATTACGACACCGCTCGCGCTGTCCAGTCGATCCTGCAGAAGTACAAGTCGCTTCAGGACATCATCGCGATCCTGGGCATGGACGAGCTGTCGGAAGAAGATAAGCTCACCGTCGCCCGCGCCCGCAAGATCCAGAAGTTCCTGTCGCAGCCCTTCCACGTCGCCGAAGTCTTCACCGGCATCTCGGGCAAGTTCGTCCAGATCGAAGACACTGTGAAGTCGTTCAAGGCCGTGGTCGAAGGCGAATATGACCACCTGCCCGAAAACGCCTTCTACATGGTCGGCGGCATCGACGAGGCCATCGAAAAGGCAAAGAAGCTGGCTGCGGAAGCGGCGTAAGCTTCCAAATGTTTCCCCTCCCGCAGGCGGGAGGGGATTAAGGGGTGGGCCGCGAGCGCAGCGAGCTCCTGACCTATCCCGACAGGTTGCAGGCGATTGCTAACGCAATCGCACCCACCCCCTGCCCCTCCCTTAAAAGGGAGGGGGGAGAGATACAGATGGCACTGCATTTCGAACTCGTGACCCCCGAAAAGCTCGTCCGCTCGGAAGAGGTCTATCAGGTCGTCGTCCCCGGCACCGATGGCGACTTCGGCGTGCTGGAAGGCCACGCGCCGTTCATGTCCACCGTTCGCGACGGCTCGATCCAGATTTTCGCCAGCGCGGGCGCCGCGCCCGAAATCATCCCAGTTCAGGGCGGTTTCGCTGAAGTCAATGAAAAGGGCCTGACCGTCCTCGCGGAGCATGCGGGCTGAAGCAGCCAAAGCAATCCCGCCAATAAATTAAAAGGCCGCCTCCAAACCGGAGCGCGGCCTTTTTCCTATCTGGCACAGGCCCGCCACCGCCGGTCACCAGGCCACCTTGCTCAGCGCCATTAGCCATTTGTCAAAGTTTCCGCCTTATTCACCATTGCAACCAATTCGGATCAGCCTGTTCCGGCAGGGAAATCCTACGATATCGCGGCGGAGAATTATGAGCGCGTTTGGACGGAAAAATGGACCTGCCGGCATCAAGCCGGGATTCGGTGTAGCCCGGCCAATGCAGGGCGGCGCCCCGCGTGAGGAAGCGCGAGGCGGAGACCAGTTCCCCCCGCTAGACATGGCTCCCCTGCCCGCCGCCGACACCCCAATCGATCCGCTGTCCGCGCCCACCAGCCAGATGCAACGCAACGCCGACGCCTTGCAGCGCTTGTCCGATCGCGCCAACGCCGAGCATGTCGCCGATGCGGGGCCGCAAGGCTTCGAAGCGTCAGTCCACAAGATCAAGGAACAGGTCCTCCCCCGCCTGCTCGAGCGCGTCGACCCCGAAGCCGCCGCGACGCTCAGCAAGGATGAACTGGCCGAGGAATTCCGCCCGATCATCATGGAGGTGCTGGCAGAGCTCAAGCTCACCCTCAACCGCCGCGAACAATTCGCGCTGGAAAAGGTGCTGGTCGATGAACTGCTCGGCCTCGGCCCGCTAGAGGAACTGCTGGCCGACCCCGAGGTCACCGACATCATGGTCAACGGGCCGGAGCAGACCTATATCGAAAAGAAGGGCAAGCTCCAGATCGCGCCCATCAAGTTCCGCGATGAGGAGCATCTGTTCCAGATCGCCCAGCGCATCGTGAACAAGGTCGGCCGCCGCGTGGACCAGACCACGCCGCTGGCCGACGCCCGCCTGCCCGACGGCAGCCGCGTCAACGTCATCGTGCCGCCGCTCTCGCTGCGGGGCACCGCCATCTCGATCCGTAAATTTTCCGCCAAGCCGATCACCATCGACATGCTCGCCCAATGGGGCGCGATGAGCCCGAAGATGGCCACCGCGCTCAAGATCGCGGGCGCGTCACGCATGAACATCGTGATCTCGGGCGGCACCGGCTCGGGCAAGACCACGATGCTCAACGCCCTGTCGAAGATGATCGACCCGGGCGAGCGCGTGCTGACCATCGAGGACGCGGCCGAACTTCGCCTGCAACAGCCGCACTGGCTCCCCCTTGAAACGCGCCCGCCGAACCTTGAGGGCCAAGGCGCAATCACCATCGGCGACCTCGTCAAGAATGCCCTGCGTATGCGTCCTGACCGCATCATCCTGGGCGAAATTCGTGGCGCGGAATGCTTCGACCTGCTCGCCGCGATGAACACAGGCCATGACGGCTCCATGTGTACGCTCCACTCCAACAGCCCGCGCGAGTGCCTGGGCCGTATGGAAAACATGATCCTGATGGGCGACATCAAGATCCCGAAGGAAGCCATCTCCAAGCAGATCGCCGACTCCGTCGACCTCATCGTGCAGGTAAAGCGCCTGCGCGACGGTTCGCGCCGCGTCACCAACATCACCGAAGTCATCGGCATGGAAGGCGACGTCATCGTCACGCAGGAACTGTTCAAGTTCGAATATCATGACGAGGATGACAGCGGTAAGATCGTCGGCGAATACCGCTCCATGGGCCTACGCCCCTACACGCTCGACAAGGCGCGCCAGTTCGGGTTCGACCAGCCTTTCCTGGAAGCCTGCCTCTGATCTTGTCGGCAGGATAGCAGGGGAACGACCGCCGCTACATTTTCCAAAGACGAGTCGATAATTATCATGGGGTGGTTGCGTCATCCTGTCCGCCGGTTAAAGCGACCTGCGTGCAACCCCCTGCCCCCATTAGCCCGCCAGAGGAGCTTCCGCCGCCACCATCGGCGCGTGACGAACATGCGCTGACAGGCATCGGCCTGCGTTTGCTGGCGATGTTGTTCATGGCCGTCATGTTTGCCCTCGGCAAGCTTGTGGGCACGCGGGGCGTCAGCTTGGTCGAGCTGATCTTCTACCGTCAGGCGCTCGCCCTGCCCCTTATCGTCACGTGGGTCGCGATGACCGATGGCCTCCCCTCGGTCCGCACGAACAGGCTGGGCGCGCATGTGAGCCGGACTGTCCTCGGCCTTACCGGCATGGTCCTCAATTTCGGCTCCTATCTGCTTCTTCCCCTAACCGAAGCCACCGCGATCGGCTTCACCATGCCCATCTTCGCCACGCTGCTGTCGGCCATCCTTTTGCGCGAAGCGACCGGCCCCCACCGCTGGGCTGCCATCATGCTGGGCTTTGTCGGGATCATCGTCATGGTCCGCCCTGATGGCGCGCATTTCCCGCCGTTCGGCCTTGCCGTCGCGTTGTCCGCCGCCATCATCACGGCCTGCATCGGCTTGCTGTTGCGCGACCTTGGCCGCACCGAAAAGACCGGCGTCATCGTATTCTGGTTCACCATCCTGTCCGTGCCGCCGCTGGGTATCCTGATGCTGTTCGTCGGGAAGGTGCACGATCCCATGACCTGGGCCATGCTCGTCGGCGTCGGGCTGACAGGCGGTATTGCGCAGCTCTGCATGACCGGCGCGCTTCGCCATGCGCCTGTATCCGTGGTGCTGCCGATGGATTACAGCACCATCATCTGGTCCACACTGCTGGGCCTGTTGATCTGGGGTGAATGGCCGATGCACACTACTTGGGTAGGCGCAGCGCTCATCATCGCCAGCGGCCTATATATTGCGTGGCGGGAGCATGTCCGCACCCGCCGTTTCGCTTCAGCCTAGCAATTCCGCCTCCAGGCTGATCTGCGCGTTCAGCAGCTTCGACACGGGGCAATTTTCCTTGGCTTTGGCGGCCAGCTCCTGGAATTTGGCGTCGTCAGCACCGGGAATGGTCGCCTTCAGCGTCAGCTTGCTTGCCGTTATCGCAAAGCCGCCCTCCTGCTGCTCCAGCGTCACGACCGCGTTCGTTTCCATTTTCTCCGCCGTCAGCCCGGCCTCCCCCAAAATGAGAGATAGCGCCATGGTGAAGCAGGACGCATGGGCGGCGGCGATCAATTCTTCCGGATTGGATCCCGGCACCCCTTCGAACCGCATGGCATAACCATAAGGATGCGCGTCCAAAGCGCCACTTTGCGTGGAGATCGCGCCTTTGCCCTCTTTCAGGCCGCCGCTCCATACCGCCGAACCACTGCGATTGATCTTCATGTCATCCTCCTGCGTGAAGAGTGGGAACCCCGCTGACCCTGCTCGGTTTCATCATCATAGCCTGATTCCTGTTCAGGAGGGTGACAATGACTGACCCGGCAGTGGAAAATCCCGGCGACCTGATCGCATCCGACCGTGTCGAAGGAACCGCCGTCTACAACCGCGAAGGCGAACGGTTGGGCCATATCTCGAATTTCATGGTGGAAAAACGCAGCGGCCAGGTCCGTTACGCCGTCCTATCCTTTGGCGGCTTTCTCGGCATCGGCCATGACCATTACCCCATCCCATGGGCGATGCTGAGCTATGACACGGGCAAGGGCGGCTATATCGTCGATCTTAGCAAGGAGATGCTGGACAGCGCCCCCCGTCATCTCGCGGACACTCGGCCGGAATATGACGAGGCCTATGGCCGCAACGTCTACTCCTATTACGGTCTTATATATCCTTGGTAACGGCGAAGTTGTTGCCCTGACGGCGCCCTTCCAATGCTGAACCCCAGATGAATCCAGTCGCCTAAATTTGGACACATTTGGTCGCGGAAGCATTGTCTACCTAAAGAATAGAATATACATCCATCGTGCAATTGGACGAGGATCACACCATGGACCGATTCGGACATCTGGGCGACGCGCGCAACCCTGTGGTGCTGACCATACCGGGTCTCAACAACAGCGGCCCCGGTCATTGGCAAACCCTTTGGGAGGGCATGCGCGGCGATTGCGAGCGTGTCGATCTGGGCAGTTGGGCCAGCCCCAACCGTAATGCATGGGTCACTCGACTTGATGCGGCGATCCGCGAAGTTGAAGGACCGATCATCCTGGCCGCGCACAGCCTGGGTTGCCTCGCTGTCGCCTGGTGGGGCGCGTTGCAGAGCCAGGCTTATGGTTGGCCGGTGACGGGCGCATTGCTGGTCGCTCCGCCCGATTGCGACCGGATGGAAACACCCGAAACGATCGGCGGCTTTGGACCGACCCCGCGAGCACAGCTACCCTTCCCGTCGATCGTCGTCGCCAGCCGCAACGACCCCTATATCTTCTTCGAACGCGCCCACAGTATCGCCAAAAACTGGGGCAGCAGCTTTGTCGATGGGGGCTTTAGCGGACATATCAATGCTGAAGCCAATCTTGGCACATGGGATTTCGGCCAATCCCTGCTGGAACGGCTGGTCGACAATGCACATGAACAGGCTTCGCTCATGCGACAGATGCGGCCAGCCATTCCCCTGGCCCATCATCAACATGACCGCAAACTGGCGGCGATGCGGTTGATCGGCTGAATTCCAAAGGGGCGCGACAAGGCAAACTTGGGCGCCCTATATATTTGCTTTTTTGTCTATTGAATTAGTTGAGATAAAAGCGGGCCATGAGGTGCTTATGAGTGACAGCCCATCAACAGAATTTGCCCGCAACGGCCGCGCAGATGGCCAGCGGGCGGACATTTCCGTCAGCATCGAAAAGGTTCGCGGCGTTCTTGAAGCACTGCGTTTCGGGTCGATCACATTGACCGTGCATGATGCCCGCGTCGTCCAGATCGACGTGACGGAAAAGACTCGTCTCACCGCCTAAAAAAGGCGGGGGCCTTTAAGGGTTGCAAAACCGAGCCGCCGGACAGGCGGTTAATGATAGGCGGCAGGGGTGGGCCGCCAACTGTCCAGTACCATTCCCAGACCATCGGTGTTGACCGGCCAACCGGAAACGCCGCGATCAACATTCACCGGACCTCCGGAAGGGGAATTTTTATGATTGCGCGTTCTCTGTTGCTCGCCGGCGTGGCGAGCGCATCCATCTTTGCGTCCAGCGTTCATGCAGAGGAAGTGCCTGCGCCAGTTGCCGATGCAGCAGTCCCGGCCGCCGACGCGGCCGAACAGCCTGCCAATCCTCGCGGCGACGTGATCATCGTCACCGCCCGCCGCCGTGCCGAAACGGCGCAGGAAGTGCCGCTGGCGATCTCCGTAATTCGTGGCGACAGCATCGAAGCGACCGGCAATTTCAACGTCGTGAAGCTTCAACAGCTGGTCCCGACCTTGCAGGTATATACCACCAATCCCCGCAACACCTCGGTCAACATCCGTGGCCTTGGCGTGCCGTTCGGCCTCACCAGCGACGGCTTCGAACAGGGCGTGGGCATCTATGTCGACGACGTCTACAATTCCCGCGTCGCCGCCGCGACTTTCGACTTTCTGGATGTGAACCAGGTCGAAGTGCTGCGCGGCCCGCAGGGCACGCTCTACGGCAAGAACACGACGGCGGGCGCGATCAACATCACGACCAACCAACCGACCTTCGATTTCGAAGGCCGTGCGGAACTCAGCGTCGGCAACCTCAATTACCGGCAGGCAAAGGCCGCCATCTCCGGCCCGCTTTCCGACACGGTCGCCGCCCGCCTCGCGGTCGCCGCGACCAGCCGGAGGGGCACGCTCTACAACGTCACGTCGCAGCGCTGGATCAACGAACAGGACAATCTGGGCTTGCGTGGCCAGTTGCTGTTCCAGCCCAACGACGATTTCAGCATCACCCTGTCAGGCGACTATAGCAAGCAGGACCCCGAATGCTGCGGCACCACCTTCGTCCGCGTCGGCCGCACGCAGCGCCCGCTGAACCGTCAATATGACGCTCTCGCCGCAGCGCAGGGCTATGTCGTGCCCAGCCGCAATCCCTATGACCGCCTGTCCGACCTCGACAGCAACCTGAATGCTGGCAACAAGATCGGCGGCGTTTCTGCGCGGGTGAAGTGGGATGTCGGTCCCGGCACGCTGACCTCGGTCACCGCTTGGCGCTTCTGGGACTGGAAGCCGGAAAATGACCGCGACTTTACGGGCCTGCCGATTGTGTCCAAATCGCAGAACCCCTCGCAACAGAACCAGTATAGCCAGGAATTCCGCTACAATTACGAAAGCCAGAAGATCGACTTTGTCGTCGGCCTCTTCGGCTTCAAACAGCGGATCGACACGCAGGGCACGGAGCAGCAGGGGGCAGCAGCCGCCAAGTGGAGCCTTGCACCCTCGTCGGACCCGTTGAACCCGGCCAACAACCCTGCAACGCTTGCGGGCCTCACCGCCAGCAACACGCAGTGGCTCAAGAGCGAGAGCGCCGCACTGTTCGGTCAGCTCAGCTGGAAAGTCACCGACGCGCTGACGATCCAGCCCGGTCTCCGGCTCAACTATGATAAAAAGTCGGGCTTCTACCAACGTGTCGTGACGAACGCGCTGGGTCAGGCGATCAGCTGCACCACGCCACCGGCGCCCGGCACGATCGCGGGCACCTCGCAGCAGTGCGGCGTCTATCAGCCGCAGGTAAGCGCCCCTTCCGACAGCGCGTGGAACTTCACCTACGACTTCAACGTCAACTACAAGTTCGCGCGGGACGTCCTCGCCTATGCGACCTATGCCAAGAGCTTCAAGACGCTGGGCATCAACCAGAACGGCTTGCCGCTCAACCTGGACAATACGGTCAACTATGATGCCGCAACGGTGAAGCCGGAATCGGTCCAGCATTTCGAAGTCGGGCTGAAAACCCAGCTGTGGGATCGGCGCGCGACCTTCAACATCTCGGCCTTCCGCACCACGATCAAGGACTTCCAGGCGACCGTGAACGGCGGCCAGTTCGGCACCGTGCGCGGCTACCTTGCCAATGCCGAAAAGGTCCGGTCGCAGGGCATCGAGGCGGACTTCAAGGTGGTCGCCAGCGATCGCTTCACCGCCTATGCCAACGCGGCCTATACCCACGCCAAATATAAGAAGTTCACCAACGCACCCTGCCCGCCGGAACTGTCCGGTGGACCCTCGCAACCTTCTGGCGCCACGCCCGATTATTCGCAGCCGGGCGTTCCGGGCGCTGCCAGCCCTCGCCAGTGCGACATCTCCGGTCAGGACCTGCCCGGCGTGTCCAAATGGGCTTTCTCCTACGGCGCGGAATATAACATTCCGGTGACGCTGCTGGCGAAGGAAGGTCAGGTCTATCTGGGCGTCGACGGCAACTACCGCTCCCATTGGAACTCGAACGCCTCACCGTCACGCTATACCGAAGTGAAGGGCTATGCCCTCACCAACTTCCGCGCAGGCTTCCGCGGCGAGGGCTTCGATGTATTCGGCTGGGTCCGCAACGCCTTTGACGTGAACTATATCGAAAATCTTCAGGTTGCTCCCGGCAACACCGGCCTGATCGCTGGCCAGCCTGGCGATCCCCGGACTTGGGGCGGGACGATCAAATTCTCGTTCTGATACCGTAACGATGTTCTCCCCCTGCGGGAGCGGCACAGGCCCGCCGCTCCCGCATCTTTTTGGTACAGGGGTTCGTCATCCCAGCGAAAGCTGGGATCTCAGGCAAAGCCTGGCCCAAGGAGATCCCAGCTTCCGCTGGGATGACGGAATTACAACCCGATTTGCGCCCGCCACCCCACTGGGGTACATCGCCTTCATGTCCACCACCTTCACCCTCGACACCTCCACCAGCCGCGCCAATCCCACGCCCGCGCCGATGAAGCGTCTCACCGTCCCCGCGATCCAGCGCCGCAAGGCTGAAGGCAAGACGGACGAGCCGCTGGTAATGCTGACCGCCTACACCGCCCGGCAGGCGCAGCTGCTCGATCCGCATTGCGACATGCTTCTGGTCGGCGATTCGCTGGGTCAGGTCATCTACGGCCTGCCCTCGACCCTGCCCGTCACGCTCGACATGATGATAGCCCATGGCGCCGCCGTGGTCCGGGGCAGCTACCACAGCCTCGTCCTCGTCGATATGCCCTTCGGCAGCTACGAAGCCTCCCCCGCCCAGGCCTTCGCCAGCGCCAGCCGTGTCATGGCCGAAACCGGATGCGCCGCCGTCAAGCTGGAGGGCGGTCAGGCAATGGCCGAAACCATCGCCTTCCTCACCCAGCGCGGCATCCCCGTCATGGCCCATGTCGGCCTCACGCCTCAGGCCGTCAACGCACTGGGCGGCTATGGCGCGCGCGGCAAAAGCCAGGAAGAACATGCCAAGATCATGGACGACGCCCGCGCCGTCGCGCAGGCTGGCGCGTTCGCCGTGGTCCTTGAAGGCGTGATGGAAGACCTCGCCGTCGCCATCACCGACAGCATCGACATTCCCGTCATCGGCATCGGCGCATCGGCCCATTGCGACGGCCAAGTGCTGGTCGCCGAGGACATGCTCGGCATGTTCGAACGTGTGCCGCGCTTCGTGAAGCGATACGAAAACATTGCCGAAACCATCAGCAATGCAGCCGAACGCTATGCCGTCGAAGTACGCAATCGCAGCTTTCCCACCGCAGATCAGGTCTATCGCCCCAAAAAGTGATTTGCGCTAAGCGCCACCGCCGCTATTGATCGCGCCTTCCGCGAGCTTTTTCTGACGCATATCTGGAGACCCACGTGGCCCTGACGCCGCAAAATAGCGAAGCATTCATGCGCGAGGTCGATGAGGCCGTGCGTCAGGACCAATTGCTGACCTTCTGGCAGCGCTTTGGCCGCTGGATCGTCGCGGCCGTGGTCATCGGCCTCGTTGCCTTTGCGGCATGGCTTTATTGGCAGCATTACAGCGCCACTCAATCGCAAGCCGTGTCCGAAGAAATGGACAAGGTCATCTCGGCCGCTGCGGGCGGCGGGACGCCCGATGCCAAACAACTCGACACGCTGACCGACGCCAGCCAGCCCGGCTTCCGCGCGTCAGCCCAGCTCGTGAAAGCTGGCGTCGCCGCGCGCAAGGGCGACAACAAGGCTGCGATCGCCGCTTACAAGGCAATGGCAGCGGACAGCTCGCTTGATCAGCCCTATCGCGACCTCGCCCTGATCCGCCAGACCACGCTGGAGTTCGAGACGCTTCAGCCGCAACAGGTGGTCGATCGCCTCAAGCCCCTCGCCGTTGAAGGCGCGCCATGGTTCGGCAGCGCGGGCGAACTGGTCGCCATATCCTATATGAAGATGCGCAAGCCCGATCTTGCTGGCCCGCTGTTCGCAGCGATGGCAAAGGATGCCACCGTGCCTCAGTCGATCCGTTCACGCGCGCGACAGATGGCGGGCTTATTGGGCATAGATGCAGTCGAAACGTCGGCCGTACCGGGACAGGGATGAAGATAAGCGCATGGGGATGCACAGCATGACGAAATTTGCGGGCACGCGCCGGGTCCTGACCGTCGCCGCGATGGTCGCGCTATTGGCGGGCTGCGGCGTCATCGGGGGCAAGAAGGGTGGACCCAAGACCCCCGTGGTCGGCAACCGCGTATCCATCCTGACCAACGAGCAAGGCGTGGAGGTCGACCCGACCCTGGCCGATGTGCCCGTGTCGCTTCCCGAAGCCTATGCCAACGACCAATGGTCGCAGCCGGGCGGTAGCCCTGCCAAGGCGATGGGCAATCTTGCGCTGAGCACCTCGCCCGCCACGGCCTGGACCAGCTCGATCGAGGGCAGCACGCCTCGCGCGCGTCTCGCCTCCTCACCCGTGATCGCCAATGGGAAGCTCTACGTCATCGACGCGGGCGCCCATGTCATCGCCTTCGATGCCGCGACCGGCGCGAAGCTCTGGCAGACTGCCCTGCCCGCCGAAGGCAGCGGCCGCGCCTTGTTCGGCGGCGGCGTCAGCATCGTCGATGACAAGGTATATGCGAGCACCGGCGTGGGCGACGTAGCCGCGCTCAGCGCCGCAAACGGCTCCATCCTGTGGAAGAAGCGCCCCGGTGGCCCGCTACGCGGCGCACCGACGCTCGCTAACGGCCATGTCTATGTCATGGGGCAGGACAACCAGATTTTCGCGCTCAACCAAAGCGATGGCGAAGTGCAGTGGACCGACAGTGGCACGTTGCAGGTGACCGGCGTGTTCGGCGTCGCCGCCCCCGCCGCTGCGCAGGGCACTGTGATCGCGGGCTATAGCTCGGGCGAACTCACCGCCTACCGCTATGAAAATGGCCGCACGCTGTGGGGCGATGCCCTTTCGCGCACCAGCATTTCAACGGCCGTCGCCTCCCTCACCGACATCGATGCCAATCCGGTTATCGACCGTGGCCGCGTCTTCGCCATCGGTCAGGGTGGCCGCATGGCCTCCTATGAACTGGTGAGCGGCCAACGCCTGTGGGAAATCAATATTGCGGGCATCTCGACGCCGTGGGTTGCGGGCGAATGGGTATTCGTCGTGACCAGCGATGCAAAGCTGCTCTGCGTCGCCCGCGCGACCGGCAAGATTCGCTGGATCAGCCAGCTTCGCCGCTGGGAAAAGGAAAAGAAGAAGGCGAACGCCATCCGTTGGACGGGTCCCGTTCTGGCAGGCGGTCGCCTGATCCTGGTATCCACCCATGGCGATCTCAACTATGTCGATCCGGCAACGGGCGCCGTTCAATCGGCAGTTGATATGGACAAGTCCATGTCGCTTTCCCCCGTTGTCGCCAACAACATGCTTTATATCCTTGCTGACAACGGCAAGCTGACGGCGTTTCGTTAACGCCTTAGATGATGTTAGATAAGCGTGCTCCTGCGCAGGCGGGAGCCCAGATCCGCCGTTTGGACTGGGCTCCCGCCTGCGCAGGAGCACCGTCATTTTAAAGGAAACGGGCTATCATGCTGCCCACAGTTGCCATTGTAGGGCGGCCCAATGTGGGCAAGTCCACCCTCTTCAACCGGCTCGTCGGCAAGAAGCTGGCGCTGGTCGATGACCAGCCCGGCGTCACGCGCGATCGGCGGGAAGGGCAAGCGAACCTGCTCGGCGTCGATTTCACCATCATCGACACCGCCGGTTATGAGGACGAGGATCCTCAGACCCTCCCCGGCCGGATGCGCATGCAGACGCAGGCGGCGGTCGAAAATGCCGATGTCGCCCTGTTCGTCGTCGATGCACGCGCTGGCATCACCCCGTTGGACGAGGAAATCGCCCGCTGGCTACGCGAAGGCGACGCGCCCGTCGTGCTGATGGCCAACAAGGCCGAGGGCAAGGCCGGTGACGACGGCGTGATGGAGGCATTCAGCCTAGGCATGGGCGACCCCATCCCCTTTTCCGCCGAACATGGTCAAGGACTTGCCGACCTGTTCCAGGCGCTCCTCCCCTATATCGACCGGGAGGATGAGGAAGAAGAGGAAGCCGAACCGAGCGAGGCCGATCTGGAGGCCGCTCCGCTCAAGCTCGCCATCGTCGGCCGTCCCAATGCGGGCAAATCGACCCTCATCAACCGGCTGCTCGGCGAAAACCGTCTGCTCACCGGCCCCGAAGCAGGCATCACCCGTGATAGCATCGCGGTGGACTGGACTTGGACAGACCCCCGCAATGAGGAGGCTGAACCCCGCCCCGTCCGCCTGATCGACACCGCTGGCATGCGCAAGCGTGCGAAGGTGCAGGACAAGCTCGAAAAGCTCGCAGTTTCGGACGGTCTGAACGCTGTGAACTTCGCCGAAGTCGTTGTGCTTCTGCTCGATTCCACGCGCGGGCTGGAAGCGCAGGACCTGCGCATTGCCGACAAGGTGCTGGAGGAAGGCCGCGCCCTCGTCGTCGCGCTCAACAAATGGGACACGGTCGAGCATGGCTCGGCCCTGTATCAGGGCATCAAGCAGGCGCTGTCCGACGGCCTCGCGCAGATACGCGGCGTGCCGATCATGACCGTCTCCGGCGCGACCGGAAAGGGCCTGGACGACCTCATCCGCGTAGCCTTCGAAACACGCACCGCCTGGTCTCAGCGCGTCTCCACCGGCATCCTCAACCGCTGGTTCGAACGCGCGCTGGAGGCCAATCCGCCCCCCGCCCCCGGCGGAAAGCGGATCAAGCTCCGCTACATCACCCAGAACAAGACCCGCCCGCCCACCTTCGTGCTATTCGGCACCCGTCTGGACGAACTACCGGAAAGCTACCGGCGCTATCTCGTCAACGGCATCCGCAAGGAACTGGGCTTCGGCGCCGTGCCCGTGCGCCTTACGTTGCGCAGCGCGCGCAATCCCTATGCCACCAAATGATACCGCCTATGTGAATGCCAGGGGAATGAAATGCCCCTGGCCCGCATTGCGCGCCGCCCGCGCGATGCGGTCGGCCAATGCGGTAACGGTCGAAGCGGACGACCCCAACGCCGCCCGCGAATTGGAGGCGCTTACCCGGCAGCATGGCTGGAATTTCTCCGCCGCTGCTGGCGATCGCTTTGAATTGTCGCGTAAATCCTGACGCCAACCTTGTTCTGACGCCTCCGCTTAACCTGCTGTTTACGCGCGGCTTCTATGCTGAAGTCGAAACAGGGAGTGTGACAGGGTGTCGTATCAAGAGGCAGAACTGGTCAATCAGGCCGATCTGGCAAAGTCCCGGTCGGAACTGGGCAGCGCATTTCTCCGGATTCTCAGCTATTTTCGCGAGGATGGCGACAAGGCCATTGGCGCGATCGAGCAGGCGATCCGCGAACGCAATGCCATCGCGCTCGTCACGCCCGCTCACACATTGAAGGGCGAATCGGCTCAATTTGGCGCCCATCGCTTGAGCAGCATGGCCGAACGCATTGAAATGGTCGCGCGCCGCTGCGTCGAAACACGCGAGGGTCCTGACGAATTGATCGAGGTTGTCGTCAGTTTGCGGCCCTGCTTTACCGAGACAATGTCCCTCCTCGATCACGACTCCAATCCGTTGGTCGCACGTCGCCCCGCCACATTTGGCCGCCGATCCGAACCACCGTCGCAGGGGTTCGGCCGCGTAGGCTGATCTTAGCTAACATCTAGGTTCAGGACTCATTGATTGATCCAGAAGATGACGGTTGCGGCGATGCAGATGGCGGACATGAAGGTGTGGGCACAGCGGTCGTAGCGTGTGTGGATGCGGCGCCAGTCCTTGAGCCTGCCGAACATATTCTCGATCCTGTGGCGCTGGCGATAGAGCACGACATCATGCGGTATCAGGATCTTCCGATTCTTCTTCGAGGGGATGCAGGCGGTGATGTCGCGCTCCGCGAGCGCCTTGCGGAACCAGTCGGCGTCATAGCCTCGATCACCGAGCAGGGCTTTGGCGTGGGGCAAGGCGTCAAGCATCAGGGCAGCGCCTTTGTAGTCGCTCATCTGCCCCTCGCTGAGCAGCATGACCAGCGGTCTGCCTTGACCGTCGCATACGGCGTGAAGCTTCGAGTTCAGACCGCCTTTGGTGCGTCCGATACGTCTGGGAACAGCCCCTTTTTGAGCAGACTGGCTGCGGTTCGGTGCGCCTTCAAATGCGTCGCATCGATCATCAACTGGTCAGGCTTGCCGCCCTTGGCCGAAAGGGCAGAGAAGATCTTGTTGAACACGCCGAGCCGACTCCACCGGATGAAGCGATTGTAGATCGTCTTTGGCGGGCCGTAGTCGGCAGGCGCATCGCGCCACCGCAGGCCGTTTCTAATCACGAAGATGATGCCGCTGATGATCCGACGATCATCCACCCGTGGCACGCCGTGCGACAGCGGAAAATACGGCTCGATCCGACGCATCTGCGCCAGCGACAACCAGATCAGATCACTCATGGTAACGCCTCCTCGCGCCACCATTGAATCAACCAATCCTCGTCCCCGCAAGCAATTTAATAGGTCCTGATCCTAGGTATTGAAATAAAACGGATCATCGCCCCATATCCGGGCAATGATCCGTTTTTCCGTTCTGGACCTCGTCCCCGTCATTGAAGGAAGCACCGTTGGCGAAGCTCTCGTCAACGCCGCGGCCTTCGCCGTTCATGCTGAACAACTCGGCTTCCATCGCTATTGGGTTGCCGAACATCACGGCATGCCGGGCATCGCATCGGCCGCAACTTCGGTAGTGCTGGCGCATATCGGACAGGCGACATCGACCATCCGCATAGGTTCGGGCGGCATCATGCTCCCCAACCATGCCCCCCTGCTGATAGCCGAACAGTTCGGTACGCTCGCAGCGCTTTTCCCCGGTCGAGTAGACCTTGGGCTAGGCCGCGCGCCCGGATCGGACCAGCGGGTGGCTCAAGCCATGCGCCGCACGCTTTCCGGTGGGCCGGATGAATTTCCGCGCGACGTGCTGGAATTGCAGGCCTATTTCGCGGGTGACGGAAGGCTCGGCTTTCAGGCGACGCCCGGCGCGGGCGAAGATGTGCCACTTTGGATCCTCGGGTCCAGCCTCTACGGCGCCCAACTCGCCGCCGCGCTGGGCCTGCCCTATGCCTTCGCCTCCCATTTCGCTCCTGGCGCGCTTGAGGACGCGATCGCGGTTTACCGTCGCGACTTCAGGCCATCGGCCCAGCTTGATCGCCCCTATGTGATGGCAGGCTATAATATATTCGCGGCGGATAGCATGGAAGAAGCGCAGCTGCTCGCCACCTCCATGCAACAGGCCTTCGTTCGTCTCCGCACGGGGCAGCCGGGCAAGTTACAACCACCCGTGCCCGGCTATTTCGAAAGCCTGCCACCCGGCGCGCAGGCGATGCTTTCGGATGTCCTGAGCGCCACGTCGATCGGCCCGCAGGACAAGGTCCAAGAGGATCTTGCCGCTTTCGTAGAGCGGACGGGTGTCGATGAATTGATCATCGGCGGGCAAATCCATGATTTCAGTGCCCGCAAGCGTAGCCTGGAAATCGCCATGGCCGCCGCCAAAGCGATTAGCTGACCGCCGAGGCTCCCTGCAAGCGTCCGCCGCTCAGCACCTTTGCCAGACCCGGCCAGGCACGGCTGAGAAGCGATCCCAACAGCAATACCGCGATCAGGACCAGCAAGGGCTGAATCAACAGATAAGCGGGATAGAAGGGCGAACCGAGCTTCCCGAACAACACGCCCAGCAACGGCCCGCCCAGCCAGATCAGGATCAGATGCGAACAGAATAGCAGAAAGGCGAAAGGCTCGATCCTCAACAGCATTCCCCGCACGGGACTTCCCGCCAGCCCCCAGGAGAGCCGCCAGAAACAGGTGGCCGCCGCAACACGCACGGCGAGGTCAAGCAAGCCGACGCCCATGGCCGATCCCTGCGCCGCTTGTAGGGAAAAATGAAGCTGCACGGCCATCAACAACAGGAAAGGCATGGCCGCTGCGGCCCAACCCAGTCCCGCAACCCGCTCCGCCAACCCGGTTCGCCGGGCCATCATACCCACGACAAAGAAGAACAGGATCGCCGGGCGCATCAGCACCGGCGGCCCCCATCCCGCCAGTTGCGCGACCGCTGCAACAGCAGCAACGCCAATCAGCACGCGATTGGGTAGGCGAAGCAGCAATGGAGCAATGACCATGCACAGGAACAAGTCGCGCAGGAACGGCATCTGCACATTGATGTCCGGGTTCCGGGTCACGACGAACAGCTCCTGAAACAACCAGTCAAACGAGACCGGCACAGGCGCTGACAATCCCAGCGACCAGGCCGCGCCGGATACCAGCAGGATGCCAAGGCCATTCCACAGGATCATTGGCAACAGGATCGTCCGCGCCTTTTGCAGCACATGACGGAACCAGCTCTGCGCGCGGGACGATCCCGCTACCAGCCAGCCGGAAATGACGCCCAGCAGCGGCACTGCGCTGCGCCCGAATATTTCCATGAGCAGCCAGCGCAGATTTTCCTGCGGTGTGCCGCGGGCGATTTCCAGATCATGACCGTTCAACCCGGTCCAGGCGTGCACATAGACCACACCCAATATGCAGATCACCCGAGCTATCGAAATCGCATCGGATCGGCGCACCGCGTCGGCCGTCATCAACTGGGTCAAAGGCATATCCTGATCTTGCGGCAGTCAGCGGCCGATACGGATGGCGAACGATTCGCGCCAGAGCAGGTGCCCGAACGCGCGGCGGAATGTGGCGATAGCGGGGTTAACAGGGTCGCGCGATCGCAGGCGCAAAACGTCGGCGATAAGCCATTTCTTTACCTATGTACGACTACACAGGCAGGCCGACTTCCGGCAGCGCGCGCCGGAAATCAGATTTAAGGGGGGTGTATGAGCCACATGCCGGGAGCTGCCGAATTCACGCACGGCCAAACGAAGCCTGCCGCAGCCAACGCCATGGGCGCGGTTTTTCAGATAGCCGGTTCCAGTTCCAAGGTGCTGATCGACGCCGCCTCCATTGCAACTCTCGCACATGATAGCGACCCCTGCACGGCAATGGCGGGGCAAGTCGGCAGCCAAGTAAAAATGCGTGTAGGCAGTGCATGGCTCATCGCCAGCGTGCGCTCCATGGCGATGGATCGGCAGGACAGCGGCCTGATCATCGCTGACGTCGATTTTCTGGGCGAAGGTGACGAGGAACCGCTTACCGGTCGCATTCATCACTTCCGTCGCGGCGTCACCCGCTATCCTGCACCTGGCACAGAAATTTTCCCCGTATCCAGCGCCGACATGCAACAAATCTACGCCGCCGATGACCGGCCCCACGTGCAGATCGGCACCGTCTACCCCACGACAGACACGCGTGCCGCGCTCTATGTCGATTCGATGCTGGGCAAACATTTCGCCCTGCTGGGTTCGACCGGTACGGGCAAATCCACCAGCGCCGCTCTCATTCTTCACCGCATTTGCGACCTGTCACCCGAAGGCCATATCGTGATGGTCGATCCCCATGGCGAATATGGTGCGGCCTTTGCCCAGAATGGCGCGGTCTTCGACGTAGGCAACCTCGCTCTGCCCTACTGGCTGATGAATTTCGAGGAGCATTGCGAGGTTTTCGTCACCTCCGAAGGCTCCGATCGCACGGTCGACTGCGACATTCTCGCGAAATGCTTGCTCGCCGCGCGGCAGAAGAACCGGCTGGCGGAAAGCATCGGCAGGCTGACCGTCGATTCGCCGATCCCCTACCTGCTGTCGGATCTCACCAACATCCTGCAAAATGAGATGGGGAAACTCGACAAGGGCACGGGCGCCCTCCCCTATATGCGGCTCAAGACCAAGATCGACGAGATCAAGGCGGACCCGCGTTACAGCTTCATGTTCTCAGGCATGCTCGTCGCGGACACGATGCAGGAATTTCTGGCAAAGATCTTCCGCCTGCCATCGGGCGGGAAGCCGATTTCGATCATCGACGTGTCGGCCATGCCGTCGGACATCACCTCCGTGGTGGTATCGGTACTGTCCCGTCTGGTCTTCGATTATGCCATTTGGGCGCGGGACGAGGCTCAGCGGCCGATCCTGCTCGTCTGCGAAGAGGCGCACCGCTATATTCCGAGCACAACCACCGGCACCGGCCAGGCCGTCCGCCGCATCCTGGAGCGTATAGCCAAGGAGGGCCGCAAATATGGCGTATCGCTTGGCCTCATCACTCAGCGACCGTCGGACCTTGCCGAAGGCGTGCTGTCGCAATGCGGCACCATCATTTCCATGCGCCTCAACAATGATCGCGACCAGGCATTCGTGAAGGCCGCCATGCCCGAAGGCGCGCGCGGTTTCCTCGACTCCATTCCCGCGCTCCGCAATCGAGAGGCGATCATCTGCGGTGAGGGTGTCGCGGTGCCCATCCGCGTCGCGCTGGACAATCTGGAGGAGCACCGGCGGCCCGCATCGGGCGATCCGAGCTTCACGGATCTTTGGCGTCAGTCCGGTGGAGAGGCAGACATTCTCGACCGCACTATCACCCGCTGGCGCAGCCAGGGACGATAAGCGTCAGCCCGCAGGTGCGAACCGCCCTGCGGGTTCGCTCTCCGCGCTGATGCTTTCCCGGCACTCTTCCTCATGCACGGGGACGAGCAGCGTCGCCTTGCGCCAGCCGCCCTGCAGATAGGCGAGACCTGCAATCAGAAGGGCTGATCCCGAACTCACAGGGAAGCTCAACCACAAGGCATTGGCGCCCAGATACGGATAGCTGAAGTGATAAAAGCCAAGGCGAACGCCGAACAACGTGACGGTAAGGATCAATAGCGGCCTCACCACGACGCCATTCGCCCGCATCACCCCGAACAGGATCATCGTCGCGCCGAACAGCATATAGCTCCAGGTCGCAAGCAACTGCATTTTCCAGGCGGCATCGATCGCGGCCCTGTTGTCGCCAAGGAAGAGCGAGAGCAACGGCGCGTGAAACAACAGGATCACGCCAATCATCGCGCCCGTAATCAGCAGCAGATAGCCCAATCCATAAGCGGTAATCCGGCCAATCCTGTCCCACCGGCCCGCACCGATATTTTGCGCCGCCATGGCGCTGACAGCCGCACCCATGGCCATCGCAGGCATCTGCAAATAGGTCCAGATCTGCTGCGCCGCGCCATAAGCCGCCGTAACGATAAGCCCTTCGCGGTTAACCAGACCGATGATCATCAGGCCAACAGCCGACATGACGATCATCTGAAGCCCCATCGGCAACCCTTTGCCCAGCAGGATACGCAATTGGTCCGGCGCCGGGATCAGATAGCGCAGTTCCGGCCCCCGCAAGCGCAGCGGCAGGTCCTTGGCATATACATAGAAGATCAGGCCAAGCAGGCTGGCGATGCCGGCCGCCGCCGTGGCCGCCGCTGATCCGCCGATGCCCATCGCCGGAATCGGCCCCAGCCCAAGGATGAATACCGGGTTCAGCACCAGATCGATCCCGACGCTGACGAACATGAAGATCAACGGCGTGCGCGCGTCCCCAGCTCCCCGCAATCCCATCATCATCATGACGCTGATCAACGTTGCGGGCATCGCAATGAAAATCACGCGCAGATAGATCAGCGCCATGTCAAATGCTTCGGCAGGCGTTCCCAGCAGGTGCAACATTGCGGGCGATGCAGCCCATCCGGCCGCAGCGACAACGGTGCCCAATATGGTGCAAAAGCCCGTCGCTGACCCGAAGGACCGGCGGGCGGCATCCATATCGCCCCGACCCGCCGCCTGGGCGATCACCACGGTCGATGCCATGCCGAATCCGAACACGATGGAAAACATCAGGAACATGGTGATGTTCGCGTTGGCCGTGGCGGCAAGAGCCTGCGCGCCCAGAAAGCGGCCGACCCAGATCGCGTTGATCGATCCATTCAACGACTGAAGCACATTGGACGCCAGCGTCGGCACGGCAAAGACCAGCAAGGACGACGCGATAGGCCCGTTTACCAGGTCCCTTGTTTCACGCTTCCCTGCCGCCATTCTTGCCCTCCCCTAAGCGCTTCATCATTAACCGATCAGGCCAGACGATCCAGCGCCGCCGCCAACCTGTCCGCCTCCGCGGTTTTCTCGGCATGATCTTCACGCGCCTTGGCCACCGCCTCGGGCTTGGCCTTTTCCACGAAACTCGGATTGGAAAGACGCCCGGAAAGCGAATCCCGTTCCTTTTCCGCAGCGGCGAGAGCCTTTGCCAGCCTCGCCTTTTCCGCAGCGATGTCGATCACGCCCTCCAGCGGGAGGATGAAGGTCGCCTCATCGACAACGATCTGCGCCGCGCCACCAGCTACGCTATCGCCAAAGGACAGGCTCTCCACCCGTCCCAAGCGCGCCAGGGCCGCCCCCTGCCGATCGATGCGGCGTCGCGTTTCTTCCGACGCTTCGCTGACTACGACATTCAGCTTGGCGCCCGGCGGCACGTTGAGTTCCGTTCGCGCCGTGCGCATCGCGCTGATCAAGCGGATCAGCCAGTCAATTTCTGCCTGCGCCTCGCTATCGACGGCATAGAGCGCTTGCGGCCAGCGGGCGACGATCAGTTCCGTCTCACGTGTGCCGGTCAGGTTCCACAGCTCTTCGGTGATGAAGGGCATGAAGGGGTGGAGCATGACGAGGATCTGGTCGAACGCCCAGCCCGCGACAGCCTTTGTCTCATCGTCCATCGAACCCTTGGTAAGTTCGATGTACCAATCGCAAAACTGGTCCCAGACGAAATGATAGATGGCATTCGCTGCTGCGTCGAAGCGCAGCTCGGTCATGGCGGTGTCGATCGCCTGAACGGTCGCCACCGTCTCGGCAATGATCCAGCGGTTGACCGGCGCCGCGGCGGCAGGCGCCTCATGGCTGCTCGATGCGGTGACACCGTTGGATTGCAGGAAGCGCGCCGCGTTCCAAAGCTTGGTCGCGAAGTTGCGATAACCCTCGACCCGCTTCTCATCCATCTTCACGTCGCGGCCCTGGCTTTCCATGGCGGACATGAAGAAACGCAGCGCGTCGGCGCCGAACTTGTCGATCAGGCCCAGCGGATCGACGACATTGCCCTTGGACTTGGACATTTTCTGCCCGTCCGCCGCACGCACCAACCCATGGAGGTAGAGCTTGCGCCAAGGCACATCGCCCATGAACTCCATCCCCTGCATCGCCATGCGCGCATCCCAGAAAAACAGGATGTCGAAGCCGGAAATCAACAGGTCGTTGGGATAATGGCGCGACAGCGTCTCGCCCTGCTCGGGCCAACCCAGCGTACCGAAGGGCCACAGCGCCGAGGAAAACCATGTGTCGAGCACATCGGGATCGCGAACCAGCTTTTTGTTGCCAGCAAGCGCCTGCGCTTCCTCCTCGCTTTCCGCGACATAGGAATTGCCATCCTCATCATACCAGGCGGGAATCTGATGCCCCCACCAAAGCTGGCGCGACACGCACCAGGGCTGGATATTCTCCATCCAGTTGAAGAAGGTCTTTTCCCACGTCTTGGGGACGATCTCGATCCGCCCGTCTCGCACCGCCTGCATTGGCGCGACAGCCAACTTCTCGGCATCGACATACCATTGGTCGGTCAGCCAGGGTTCGATCACCACGCCCGAACGATCACCGAACGGCGTCTGGATGGTGCGCGGCTCGAAATCGGCTTCGACCTCCTCGCCGTCCTTGTTCTTCGTGACATGCGGCACCAGCATGCCCAGCGCCTTCATCTCCGCCACGACCAGTTCGCGGGCGCCATTGACGCCATCGCGCTTGAATCGGTGCAGCCCCAGGAAGCGCTCCGGTATCAATCCATCTGCCGTCTGCACGACATTGGCGTCGGCATCGAACATGTTGAGCATCTCCGCAGCGCGGAAGCCCGCTCGCTTGCCCACCTCAAAATCGTTGAAGTCATGCCCCGGCGTGATCTTGACCGCGCCAGACCCCAGTTCGGGATCGGCATAGTCGTCCGCAACCACCTTGAAGCGCCGCCCCGTGATCGGCTGGAGAATATCCTTGCCGATCACGTCCTTGTAGCGTGGATCGTCAGGATGCACCGCCACCGCCATGTCGGCCAGCATCGTCTCCGGCCGGGTTGTCGCAACAACGATATGATCCGCGCCGTTGGCCAGCTTTACGCCATCCGCCAGCGGATAGCGGAAATGCCAGAAGCCGCCCTTCACTTCCTGCGTCTCGACCTCAAGGTCAGAAATCGCGGAGCGGAAACGCGGGTCCCAGTTCACCAGCCGCTTGTCGCGATAGAGCAGACCGCGCTCGTGGAGTTCCACGAACACCTTGATGACGGCTTTCGAAAAGCCCTCATCCATGGTGAAGCGCTCGTTGGCCCAGTCCATCGAGCAGCCGAGCCGCCGCAGCTGGCGCGTAATCGCGCCGCCGCTCTCGGCTTTCCACTCCCAGACCTTCTCGAGGAACTGCTCGCGCGTGTAGTTGGTGCGCTTGTCCTGCCGCGCCTCCATCTGCCGCTCAACGACCATCTGGGTCGCGATGCCCGCATGGTCAGTTCCCACGACCCACAGCGCGTCCTTGCCCCGCAGCCGCTCGTACCGGATCACGATGTCCTGAAGCGTGTTATCGAGCGCATGGCCGATATGCAGGCTGCCGGTCACATTCGGCGGCGGATTGACGATGGTGAAGGGTTCGGCATCCGGCCGTTCAGGACGGAACAGGCCCTTCTGCTCCCAATGAGCATACCAGCGGGATTCGATTTCGGCGGGGTCGAAGGTCTTGGGCAGTTCGGTCATGGAAAGGCGCCTTAAAGCCCCTTCCCTGACCATTCCAGCGCTTTTACCGCCTTGCAGGCGTCAACCGAGCCAATGCGCGATAAGTTGGAACGCGGAGAGCCTGCCAGATCAGCGGCCAGTGATGCGGGCGATTTCCTTTGCCACCATGTCTTCCACCAGCGCGGGAAGGCGTGCATCCAGCCATTCCTTCAACATCGGCTTCAACATGGACCGCACCAGACCGTCCAGCGTGTTATCCTCGCCATCCTTGGGCGTTACCAGCATGGACGAAAGCGCCGAAAGCGAATGCCGCGCGGCCACTTCGCTTTCAACCGAGAGGATTGAGCTTTCCTCAACCGGCACTTCGACCTGCGTTGCACGGCCAGTCTTGTGGGCAGGCATCGGCTCCTCCGCTCCAACCTCGTCAGTCAGTTCCAGCACTTCCTCGACCGCAGGTTCGGCGGGTTCGGCAGCCTGCTTGGGTGCGGCGTCGGATTTACCCCGGCGCGACACCGCCTGCGCAGCCTCCTCGCCTTCCTCGGCAATGATGCGCTTGATGGACGAAAGAATGTCCTCCATCGAGGGTTCCTTGCTCATGTCGCCCATGAATAACCCCTGTTAACCTTAAGGTTGTTGCGCCAAACCAGCAGGCACATTGGCATTTTGTGCAGGCGTGTCAACGGTTCTGGTCGCTTCCGGCTTGGGTGCGGGACCGAAATCCCAATCGAACCACTTGCCCTTGACCCGATCATAATTAACCATGGGATCATAGAGCGTGCCTGCTTCCAGGCTGAGGTCGTCCGCTTCCGCATGGCCCATCGCGGCCAGCAGACTGAAGCCCGCGACATAGGCGTTACGGCGAGCAGACACCAACTGCACCTTGGCGTTGAGCGCTTCCTGTTCCGCATTCAATATGTCCAGGATGGTGCGGCTACCGACAGAATTTTCCGCGCGCACCCCTTCAAGCGACAGATTGGCCGCCTCGACCGCCTTCTGGTTGGATTCGATGCTTTGCAGCGATGCCTGCCAGCTCGCATAGGCTGACCGCGTTTGAGCGATGACGCCCCGCTCGACCTCTATTTCCTGCTCCATCGCCCGCGATTCGAGCGCCTGGTTCTGGCGCACCTGCGCGCCGGGCCGGCCGCCCTGATAAAGCGGAAGGCGCAACGTCGCTCCCGCGACCACCTGCTTGTTCAGCTGCGACGGATCGGTCGGGTCATCAAGTGATCCCAGATAATGGGTATAACTGCCCTGCGCGAAACCGGACAGCGTCGGGAGGACGCCTGCCTTCGCCACCCGCACGTCATAGCGAGCAGCTTCACGCGCCTTTTTCGCGGCGACGAGGTCAGGATTGTCGGCAAGCGCCACCTGCACCGCCGTTTCAGGCGTAACAGGAAGGCCGGGGAGCGGCGGCGGCGGCTGCAAGTCATCCGGCGTCGCACCAACCAGGGCGATGTAATTTTCGCGGCTGGCGATCAGGTTCGCCTGCGCCGTCTGCAGGTTGGATCGGGCCAGCGCGAGCCGCGACTCGGACTGGGCGACGTCCGTGCGCGTCAGATCGCCCACTTCGAATCGGTCGTTCGTTGCCTGCAAATTGACGCCGAGCGCGCTGACATTCGCCAGATTGAGCGACACGACCGCGCTGTCGCGGATAACGTCCATATAGGCGGCGACAACCTGGGAGAAGATCGATGCCTCGGTCCCGCGCAGATTGGCCTGCCCCGCCTGCACGCGCACCTGGGCAGCCTTCACCCCGTTACGCACTGCGCCGCCCTGATAAATTGGGACGTTCACCGTAGCGGTGCCGACGAGCGAACGATCAGGCGCGAGGAAGGACCGCGCGGGCTTTACCAGCAACTCCTGATATTCGGTGGTGGTGCCAATATTGGGCCGCCCATCCGCCTTGCGGATCGGCACAGTCTCATCCGTCGCCCGTTGCTGCGCCCGGGTGCCGGTGAGCGTGGGGTTGGAACGGTAAGCCTTTGCCAGGGCGCCCTGCAGGGTTTCGGCCTGCGCGATCCCAGCGTTGAGGAGCAGCAGAGCCGTGGCGGCCGAGTGCCGAAGAAACACCTGCTTTGCCGTCATGACCCCCCCAGCCGGTTAAAAGACGAAACGCTCCGGCGCCGCAAAACCGGGCAGGATGACCATCTCAAGGTCGGTCAGGCTGACAAGACCCAGAATACCGGAAACCACCCGCCCGCTGCACAGGCGTGTAACGCCGCGCTCGACAAGACCGGTCACCACACGCGCACCATCGGCAAGCTGCCCGACAAGCGTCGCGGGCACTTCCTGCACCGCCCCATCAATGAAAAGTATGTCATAAGGCGCGCCCTGCGGATAGCCCGCTTCCAACGGGCCGCGCATGACCGTGGCGCCATTGCCTGACAATTGCGGACCATCCTCAGTCTCGACTGCCGTCACCTGGGCGCCAAGAGCGGCCAGAAGTGCCGCGCTATATCCCGTGGCCGCGCCGATGAGCAGAACGCGATCGCCCTCCTCCACCTGCGCTTCCTTGAGCAGCCGTCCGGTGGCCAGCGGCGGATTGAGCGCACGGCCGGAGGAAAGCGGAATCGAACGATCGACATAGGCCATCGCGCGCCGTTCAGCAGGTACGAAATCTTCCCGCGGCACGCGCGCCATCACGGCGATCACCCGTGGGTCATCGACATCGCTGGTGCGAAGCTGGCTTTCGACCATGGCGGCCCGCATCGATGAAAAATTCTGCTCGGTCACGATACTACCTCGATTGGCATAACTGTATTGGCATGGCAATACAGCGCTGACATTACCGGAACGTCTAGATCACGCGACAAGCAACGCCAAGCGGCTTTCCACGCCCGTGAGCGATAATCTTGGGATCGGTCAACATGGCCGCGCTTGACTTTGCATCAAAAGCCGCACATTTGCGGCCACCCACGCCGAGGCCCGATGGCGGAGTGGTTACGCAGAGGACTGCAAATCCTTGCACGCCGGTTCGATTCCGGCTCGGGCCTCCAAAGCTGCCTCATCCTGCGATAAGGCGCCAGCCCACCAGAACCAGGATGATCGCCAGCAACGGCTGAAGCACGCGATCCGATGCGCGCGTCGCCAGCAGCGATCCGATAATGATGCCCGGGATCGATCCGATCAACAGGTTGGCGAGCAGCATGCCATTCACATTGCCAATCCACAGATGGCCCAGCCCCGCCGCCAAGGTCAACGGCACGGCATGGACAATATCAGTCGCCACTAACCGTTGCAGCCGCATGCGGAGCGGGTAGAGCGCAAGGAGCAATGTCGCGCCGATCGCCCCCGCACCCACGGAGGTCAGCGTTACCATCCCCCCCAGCAGCGCACCCGCGGCAACCGTCAGCGGAGGCTGCCAACGCGTAAAGCGATCGGCGGTGCCAACGCGGCGAGCCAAGGCCCAAAGGTGGAATCGCCCGCGTAGCAGGGTTGCAACCGCCGTGACGATCAGGACGCCACCCAGCGCGCTCGTGACGATGCCGCTCTTGATCTGCTGCATATGCGTCTGGGAAAGGATCAACAACGTGATCAGCGCGGCGGGAAGGCTCCCCAGGCACAGGCGCTTCACCACCTGATAGTCCGGCCCGCCATCCGGCCCGCCGTGACGGTGATGGATCGCACCGCCCACTGACTTGGTAATGGCCGCGAACCAGAGGTCGGTGCCGACCGCCGTCGCCGGTGCCACGCCGAACAGCAGGATGAGGATTGGCGCCATCAGCGACCCGCCGCCAACGCCCGTCATTCCGACCATGATTCCGACGAACAGGCCCGCTATTCCATGCAGCCAGTCCATAATCCCCCCCTCTCGGCGTTCAGTTCGCCGCTGCGCCATACGACGACGTCCATGATGCCGCCAAGCCCCGCACAAAGTATTTTCTACCAAAACAATATAGAAAGTGACTCAAATGCGCCGTCCGGTTGCTCTCGACACCCCTTCCTTCGCCCGTCTAAAGAAGGGCGATGATGAAGCTATTCATAGGCAACAAGGCATATTCCAGCTGGTCTCTGCGCGGGTGGCTCGCCTGCAAGCTCAGCGGGTTGCCGTTCGAGGAAGTCGTGGTCCCGCTTTATGATGAAGCATGGGAAAGACGGCGCGAAGGCGATGAATTCGCCCCTTCGTCGGGCAAGGTGCCCATATTGTGGGACGGCGACGACACCGTTGTCTGGGACAGCCTGGCGATCATCGAATATCTGAACGAGAAGGCTGGCGGCGACAAATTCTGGCCCACCGACACGGCGGCGCGGGCGATGGCCCGGTCCATGGCGGCGGAAATGCATTCCAGCTTCGCGGCGCTGCGGCGCGAGCACAGCATGAACATCCGCCAGATTTACGACGCCGTGCCGCCCTCCGAAGCTGTCGCGCAGGACATCGCCCGCATCATGCAGCTATGGGCACAGGCCCGGGCTCGTTATGGCGGCGTGGGCGATTTCCTGTTCGGCGAATTTGGCGCGGTGGACGTGATGTTCGCCCCGGTCGTGACGCGCTTCATAACCTATCAGCTGCCCGTCGCACGCTTTGCCGAAGCCTATATGCAGGCGGTCGTCAATCATCCCTGGATGCAGGAATGGATCGGCGGCGCACAAGCCGAGGAATGGGTGATCGACCGATTCGAGGCGCCGCCGGTTTCGAATTGAGGTTGCGGCGGACCCTTCCTAAATCCTCCCTGCGCGAAGCGTGGGGAGGGGGACCAGCCGAAGGCTGGTGGAGGGGAAAATGCGCGGCGTCAGTCCATTTCCCCTCCACCATCGGCTACGCCGACGGTCCCCCTGCCCATCTACCGATGGGGAGGACTTCAATGTCCGCAATCCAACCAAATCCGATCACAAAAAAGGGCCGGCGGACTTACGTCCCCGGCCCTTCTTTCATCCTGATCGATTAGATCAGCCGACGATTTCTTCGGGCTTGAAGAAATAGGCGATCTCGATCGCGGCATTTTCTTCGCTGTCCGAACCATGGACCGAGTTGGCTTCGATCGACTCGGCATAATCCTTGCGGATGGTGCCTTCGTCGGCGTTGGCCGGGTTGGTGGCGCCCATGATGTCGCGGTTGCGCTTCACGGCGTCTTCGCCTTCCAGAACCTGGACGACGACCGGGCCGGAAATCATGAAGGCCACCAGATCAGCGAAGAAAGGGCGTTCCTTGTGAACGGCATAGAAGCCTTCGGCCTGCTCGCGGCTCATGCGGATGCGCTTGGACGCGACAACGCGCAGGCCTGCTTCTTCCAGCTTCTTGGTCACAGCGCCGGTCAGGTTGCGGCGCGTGGCGTCAGGCTTGATGATCGAAAAGGTGCGGGTCACGGCCATAAGGCTCAAAAGCTCCGGATTGTTGGAATTGGCGCGCCCTTTAGACCGCGCCGCTTCGCACCGCAAGGGGGCGTAGCCGCCCCGCTTGCTCACGGACCCTGCACCCATTTCCCCTGCTCCTGCCGCCAGAAGCGGGGCGTCGCCCCCTCCCGCTTCGACAGGGCACGCCAGCTTTCGCGCGCGCCATCGACGGTCAGCGTGTCGAAAAAGTAGAAAGCGCGCTCGAAATCGAGCGCCTCTTCACGCCATAGGCCATCGGCAATCGCGACGTGCCGGGCACCGTTCGCAGGGCTGCAATCCTGCGCCAAAAGTACCGGCTGCATCGCCTCGCCGCCCTCCCCCGCCCGGCCGTGGGCAAGGAAGCTTTCCGGCGGCCCGTTCCACAGCCCAGCCGAAATGCGTTCCAGCTGTTCCTCGTCCTGCGCGACCACCAGCAACCGTTCACCGAGGCCGAGTATGCGCGCCGCAATGGCGGGCAGCACCCGGTCCACAGGATCACGGCTAAGCTGGTAGAAATCGACCTGCATCAGCGCTCAAACTTGTCCGCCACCAGACGATCGATCAGGCGCACACCATAGCCGGTCGCGCCCTTGTCCCAGGTTGCGCCGGGCTTGTCGGCCCACACCATGCCCGCAATGTCGAGATGAGCCCATTTGACCCCATCATCAACGAATCGCTTGATAAACTGCGCTGCGGTGATCGATCCGGCATAGCGCGCGCCCATATTCTTCATGTCCGCGATCGGGCTGTCGATCAGCTTGTTATAGGCGTCGCCGAGCGGAAAGCGCCAAAGCTGGTCCCCCGCCGCCTTGCCAGCAGCGAGCAAATCCTCGGCAAGTCCTTCGTCATTGGCGAACAGCCCGGCATATTGATCGCCCAACGCCACGATCATCGCGCCGGTCAGGGTGGCAAGATCAATGACAACCTCGGGAGAATAGGTTTTCTGCGCCCAGGTGATCACGTCGCACAGCACCAGCCGCCCTTCGGCATCGGTGTTGATCACCTCGATCGTTTGGCCCGACATGGAGGTCACGATGTCACCGGGACGCTGCGCGTTACCGTCCGGCATGTTTTCCACAAGGCCGCAAACGCCGATGACGCGCGCTTTCGCCTTGCGCCCCGCGAGCGCCTTCATCGCGCCCGCGACCGCGCCTGCGCCGCCCATGTCCCACTTCATGTCTTCCATGCCCGCGCCGGGCTTCAATGAAATACCGCCGGTATCAAATGTCACGCCCTTGCCGACAAAGACGATGGGCTTGTCGCCCGCGCCGCCCGTGCCATCCCACTCCATCGCCAGCAAACGAGGCTCACGCACTGAACCCTGCGCCACGCCGAGCAACGCGCCCATGCCCAGTTCCGCCATCGCCGCCTTATCGAGAACGGTGACCTTGACGCCCAGCTGCTCCAGATGACGGCAGCGTTCGACGAAGCTTTCCGGGTACAGGATGTTCGCCGGTTCAGAGACCAGCTCGCGCGTGAAGGTGACGCCATCGGCCACCGCCGACAGCCTTTGCCAATGCGCATCCGCGTCATTCGCAACGACCGACAGCTTCATCAATGTCGGCTTTGTCTTTTCCGGCTGTCGGGTGCGATAGGTATCGATCCGCCAAGCACGCAGAGATGCTCCAAAGGTAAAATGAGCCGCCTTATCGCCAGCCGCGCCGCCGAAAAACTCCACTGCGGCATGGCTCGCCCCGCTCGTCAGCAGGCGTGCCGTCAGCGCCGCGCCCGCCCGTTCATAATCGGCCTCGCTCCCGCTGCCCGTGCCGACAAGAACGATGCGCAGCACCTTGCCACCCTCTTCGGCGAAGCTTTCAAAGCTTGCCCCCGCCTCACCCGCGAAGCGCGCCGCCGCCGCACCCGCCGCCAAAGTAGGCGCCGCCACGATCGGCAAGGCATCGAAACCGCCCTTGGGAACGGCAAAGACCAGCGTGTCGGCGTCGGGACGCACCGGGGTGAATGCGATTTCCATCAAGGGTCCTTTCTTCTGCTTTTCTGATCGTGTGGCGCTAGGAACGCTCCATGCCAGATAATGTCGCTTGCCCCATCTGGCAAAGCCGTTCGACCGATTTCCGGTAAAAGAAGCGTGACGAAAGATTGCGGCGCGCGCAAAGCAATGCGATAGGCGGGCAACGAAGCGCCCCTGAAGAGGCACGATCCCCTTGCAGAATTTTTCCCGTTCCTCGCGTCTGAAACATATGCTGGCCGCAAGCGCGGCGCTCGCCTGCATGGGCGGGATGCCACGCGCCTTCGCGCAGGAGTTGCAATCGCCGCCGACGCCCGTCAGCGCGCCCGACGCTCCCGTACCCGCGACCGACGAGCAAATCGGCTTTTCGGCCGACGCCCTGGAATATGACAATAATACGGAAATCGTGACGGCCACCGGCAATGTCCAGCTGCTCCGGCAGGGCAACCGGCTGCGCGCGGACAAGGTCGTGTGGAACCGCACCACGGGGCAGGTGGAGGCGCGCGGCAATGTCTCGGCGACCGATCCTGAAGGCAATATCGCCTATGGCGACCGCTTCCAGGTGACCGACACGCTGAAAGACGGCACGGTCGAAAACATGCTGCTGGTGCTCCAGTCCGGCGGCAGGCTGGCGGCGGTGCAGGGCGTCCGGACGAACGGCGTCTATACACTGCGCAAGGCCACCTATACCGGCTGCAGCGTAGTGGACAGCGACGGCTGCCCCAAGGAACCCACCTGGCAGATCAAGGCGGTAAAGGTCGTGTACGACCCCGTCGCCGCTCGCGTGCGATACCGCAATGCCAGCGTGGAAATATTCGGCCTGCCACTCATTCCGCTGCCCGGCTTTTCACACCCGGTCGGCGACACGGGCGGCACGGGGCTGCTGGTGCCGAACCTGCGCTACGACCGGAATAACGGCGTCGAAGTCGCCCTGCCCTATTACATCAAGCTGGCGCCAAACCGCGATCTGACGATCACGCCGCATGTCTATTCCAAGACGCTGCCGATGCTGGAGACGAATTTCCGCCATCGCTGGGACCGTGGCGCCTATCAGATCACGGGGTTTGTGACCCATGCGCGGCGCATCGACGCCAGCAGTTCCCTGCCCAGCTCCACCGGCCCAGCGGGATCGGAAAAGGATTTTCGCGGCTACCTCGACGCCAGCGGCGCCATGCAACTGACGCCGGAATGGAGCGTCAACGGATCGCTTCGCGTAGCGAGCGACCGCACCTTCCTTCGCCGCTATGACATCAGCCGCGACGACCGGCTGCGTTCGACCCTGGGCGCTCAGCGCATCGGCGAGAATAGCTATTTCTCCATCGCTGGTTGGGCCGTCCAGACGCTGCGCCTTGGCGATCCGCAGGGGCAAACGCCGATCGCGCTGCCCGTGATCGACTATCGCCTGCGCCTCCTCGATCCGCTGCTTGGCGGCCGCATCCAGCTTCAGGCGAACAGCCTCGCGATCACCCGCACCCACGGCCAGGATACCCAGCGCGCCTTCGCTGCCTTTGAATGGAACCTGCGCAAGCTGACGGGCATGGGTCAGGAGGTGAATTTCACCACCTATCTGCGCGGCGACGTCTATCACAGCAGTGACAATCTGCAGAACAACATCGCCCGTTATGCCGGCGATCCCGGCTGGCAGGCGCGCGGCATAGCCGCAGCCGCGATCGACGTCCGCTGGCCCTTCATGGGTGAGGCGTTCGGCGGTGTGCAGCGGATCGCGCCCCGCGTGCAGATCGTAGCAGCGCCCCGGCTGGCAAATCTTTCGCTACCCAATGAAGACGCGCGCGCCATCGACCTGGAGGATAGCAACCTCTTCGCGCTCAACCGCTTCGCAGGCTATGACCGGTTCGAAGATTCGACCCGCATCACCTACGGTCTGGAATACAGCCTCTCCCTGCCCGGCTTTTCGCTGGAAAGCGTGGTCGGCCAAAGCTACCGCCTTAACAGTCGCGAAAGCATCCTGCCCGACGGCACCGGCCTTTCCGATCGCATGTCCGACATTGTCGGCCGCACGACCGTCCGTTTCCGGGATTTCGTCAGCCTCATCCACCGTTTCCGCCTGGACAAGGACGGGCTGGCGGTGCGCCGCAACGAAATCGACGCGACGATCGGCAGTCGCAAAACCTATGCCATGGTCGGCTATCTCCGGCTCAACCGGAACGCCGCGACGGGGCTTGAGGATTTGCAGGACCGCGAGGAACTGCGTTTCGGCGGCCGTGTGCAGTTCGCCCGCTTCTGGTCCGTTTTCGGGTCCACCGTCGTCGATCTGACCGACAGGAAAGAAGATCCGCTCAGCGTCTCTGACGGCTACGAACCCGTCCGTCATCGGCTCGGCATCGCCTACCAGGATGACTGCCTGACGCTGGGCCTGACGTGGCGTCGCGATTATCTGGCCGCTGGTGACGCGCGAAAGGGCAATAGCTTCCAACTACGGCTGGCTTTTCGGAATATCGGCATATAAGGATCAGCCTTCCCGTTCAGGACCGGTTCTGGCCGCTCAGGACCGGTTAAGGCGGACCGGCGCATCACGCGCTGGACCGTAATGGAGAGTTTTGTCGACGATGCAGCCTGTCGTTTCCCCGCCTTCCCGCCTTGGACAATCGCTTCGGACCAGCGCGCGCGCCCTGCTCCTGTCCTCCATCCTGCTGGGATCGATCGGCAGCCCTGTCGCCGCCCAGACCGTCAATGACGATGAAGGGGTTGCCGCGCAGCAGTTGAACCTGCCCAAGGACGTGACCGTCTTTGGCAAAAGCGATCCCAATGTCCGCAAGGCTACGGCCATCGTCAACGGCCGCATCATCACCGGCACCGACGTTGACCAACGCCTGGCGCTCATCCTCGCGGCAAATGGCGGCAAGGTGTCGCCAGAGGAACGGGAGCGGCTGCGCGTGCAGGTGCTGCGCAACCTCATCGACGAGACGCTTCAGATTCAGGAAGCCGCCGCCCACGACATCAAGATCGACAAGTCGGAAATCGACCAGAGCTATGAACGTGTCGCGGCGAACTTCAAGCAGTCGCCCGCCCAGTTCGACCAATATCTGCGCACGCAGGGCAGCGCGCCCGCCAGCATCAGGCGCCAGATCGAAGGCGAACTGGCGTGGAGCCGCCTGCTCCGCCGCAACATCCAGCCCTTCGTCAACGTCTCCGCAGACGAGGTGAAGTCGGTCGTCGATCGCATGAACGCGGCCAAGGGCAGCGATGAATATCGCATCGGTGAGATCTACCTGTCGGCAACGCCCGAAAATGAGGCGCAGATCGTCTCGAACGCCCGCAACATCATCGAACAGATCAAGCAGGGCGGCAGCTTCGCCGCCTACGCCCGGCAGTTTTCCGAAGCATCGACTGCTGCGGTTGGCGGCGACCTCGGCTGGGTACGCCCGGCGCAGTTGCCCGATGAACTGGCCAAGGCCGCCAATGAGATGCAGGTCGGGCAGCTCGCTGGTCCCATCCCCGTTCCGGGCGGCATCTCCGTCATCTATGTCATGGACAAGCGCAAGGTGCTGACCGCTGACCCGCGCGACTCTCTGCTCAGCCTCAAGCAATTGTCGATCAGCTTCCCGCCCGGCACGACCAAGGAGCAGGCGAGTGCCAAGGCAGCCAGCTTCGCCGCGCAGATCAAGACGATCAAGGGATGCGGCCAGGCGAACGAACTGGGTGGCAAGATCGGCGCCGATGTCGTGGACAATGACAATGTGAAGGTGCGCGATCTGCCCCCGCAGTTGCAGGAAATCCTCCTCGGCCTGCAAGTTGGCGAAGCGACCCCTCCCTTTGGCTCGGTCAATGACGGCGTGCGCGTTCTCGTCGTTTGCGGCCGCGATGAAGCCAACAGCGCCGCCGCGCCGAACGCCGAACAGATCATGGCTCAGCTTGAGGAAGAACGGGTCAACAAGCGCGCCCGCATCTATCTGCGTGACCTTCGCCGCGATGCCATCATCGACTATAACTGATCCAGCCTCGGCTCGACCGGAGCTGGCACCTTTTGCCGTCCCGCTGGGCGACCCGGCGGGGATCGGGCCGGAAATCGTAGCGAAAAGCTGGGTGATGCGCGAAGCACGCGGATTGCCCACCTTTTTCGCCGTGGGTGATGCGGCATCCTTGCGCCGGGTCTGGTCCGGCCCTGTCGCCCCCATCGCCACACCGCAAGAGGCAGCGGCGCTGTTCGACACCGCGCTTCCCTGCCTCCAGGTTGCCGACGCCGGTGACATCGTACCGGGCTCCCCCAGCATCGACGGCGCGCGCACTGCTTTTCAGGCACTGGAAGCGGCGGTAGGCCTCGCCCGCACCGAATCGGCCGCCGGGATCGTCACCGCCCCTGTCGGCAAGGAACAGCTTTACGGCGTCGGCTTCACCCATCCCGGCCAGACCGAGTTCATCGCCGAACGTTGCGGCGTAGCCCCCCACAATGCGGTGATGATGCTCGCCGGTCCTTCATTGAAGGTGGTGCCCATCACCATCCATATCCCGCTGGCAGAGGTCGCCTCGGCCCTGACCATCGACCTGATCCGCGCCCGCGCCACGACCACGGTCAAGGGATTGCAGCGCAATTTCGGTATCCCCCGCCCGCGCATCGTCGTCGCCGGACTCAACCCCCATGCGGGTGAGGGCGGCGCGCTGGGCCGGGAAGAAATCGACATCATCAGCCCCGCGATCGAATCGCTACGGGCGGAAGGCATGGACATTGTCGGCCCCCTTTCCGCCGATGGCCTGTTCCACGCCCGTGCCCGCGAAACCTACGACGCGGTGCTGTGCATGTATCATGACCAGGCGCTGATCCCGCTCAAGACGCTGCATTTCGATGAGGGCGTCAACATCACGCTCGGCCTGCCGATCGTGCGCACCTCGCCCGACCATGGCACCGCCTTCGGCATTGCCGGAACGGACAGCGCAAACCCCGGCGCGATGATGGCGGCGCTCAAGATGGCGGCCGAAGCTGCGCGATCGCGGTTAAGCCATGGGGGCTGATACGCGGCCGGTCCTGCCGCCGTTGCGTGAAGTCATCGCTGCGCACGGCCTGCAAGCGAGCAAGGCGCTCGGCCAGAATTTCCTGCTCGACGAACAGTTGCTCGATCGCATTGCCGCGATCCCCGGATCACTAAAAGATCAGCCCGCGTTCGAGGTTGGACCCGGCCCCGGCGGCCTGACCCGCGCGATCCTGCGGGCCGGAGCACGGCTGGTCGCTGTCGAACGGGATCGCCGCTGCCTGCCCGCTCTTGCGGAATTGTCAGACGCCTTCCCCGGCCAGTTACGCGTCATATCCGGCGACGCCATGCAGGTGGACGCGCATGCCGAAGCTGGCGAACATGCCCACATCATAGCCAACCTGCCCTATAATGTCGGCACAGCGCTACTGATCGGCTGGCTGTCTGCGGAATGGAACCCGCTGCCCTGGTGGTCTTCCCTGACGCTCATGTTCCAGATGGAAGTCGCCGAGCGCATCGTCGCAAAACCGGGCGGCGACCATTATGGCCGTCTCGCCGTCCTGTCCCAATGGCGCAGCGACGCCCGCATCGCCATGAAGGTCCACCGCAGCGCCTTCACCCCGCCCCCGAAGGTCATGTCGGCCGTGGTCCACATCACGCCCAAAGCAGCGCCAGAGGGCGTGCAGCTCAAACATCTCGAACGCCTCACCGCCGCCGCCTTCGGCCAACGCCGCAAGATGCTGCGCCAAAGCCTCAAAGGCCTACCGGGCGCACTCGATGCGCTGGAGCAAATCGGCATAGATCCCCAACGCCGCGCCGAAACGGTCAGCGTGGAGGAATTTGTTGAAGTGGCCCGGGTGATGGGATCGCGCAGACCCTAGGTCTGCTGTGAGTGGTCAGCGGACGTTGCGGGCACGTCCGTCGGCGCGTTGCGGAAACACTAAAATGAGACAAAGGATCGCGCCTGCCAAAGCTGCCGTAGCCAAAGGACGACTGAACTCCAAACCACCTTTCGCGATGGGTTTGTCCAAAAAGTCGCCCACGGTCGCTCCCAAGGGGCGGGTTAAGATAAATGCAGCCCAAAAGAGGAGCACATGCGAAACAGAAGTCCAGAAATATAGCGCGGCAAGGAGGGCGAGCAGCCCGCCGAAGATCATTGCTGCGCCGCTATAGCCAAGGGAACCGTCGGCAACCCAATCGCCAAGCGCGGTGCCAAGCGTCTGCGAAAAAGTGATAGTAACCCAATAGAAAGTTTCGGCTTTAGCCGTTTCAATGCGATTGACGTCCACTGACCCCAAGGTGCGATACCACCAGAGCAGCGATAGCAGCACTAGCGAAAACAGAAGAAGTGAGCCGCCCGGATATCCGAGGCCTATGGAACGTGTCGCATAGTCGGCGAGTGTCGTCCCTGCGGTGGTTGAGGCAATAATCGTGGCCCAATAAAGCCATGGGTTGAAACGCCGAGCCCGAATTTGCAGCGACACCAACACTATGAGTAGAAGGCCGAAAATGGCGGTGCCGATAAGATAGCCGTTTATGCCGCTGCTGCCAGCGTTCGGCGTCGTTTCGCCGAGCCAACTCATGCTAACCGCGTCTCCGCCCGTTTCGCCGAGTGTGGTGGCGAGCACCTTGATCACCCAAAAAACCAACGTCACTGCGGGGACTTTATTTATCGCAGCACCGGGTGAATCAAGCATGCGTCATCTCACAGAACATCATTGAGTCTCGACAATCTTAGGACAACGCGTTTTGTCCGCCAATGGTCGCTTGCCGTTGGGCACTTACCCGTCTCTATCCGGAAGCCACCTATGGAGCGCAGCGCCTAACGATCAGCGCCGTCAATGGCTGGCCAGAGTGGATTTCAGCCATCCCCCCTCCCGCTAGCGGGAGGGGGTTAGGGGGTGGGCCAGCGCAACACCCGACCTCATTCTTCAACGGCACGCCAGTAGGCTCACTTCGCTCGCGCCCCTTCCCGCCCGCGGGAGGGAAATGTCTTGGGCGCCCCCTTCAAGACAGCCTCAAGGCGTCTCGGTCGTCGCAGCCTTCGGCACCACGACAGCATCCTTCGCACTCAACACCGTCGCAGGCGGCCCCTTCTGGATCGCGGCGGCGAGCTTGCCGACGGCCGCGCAGTCGGACTTGCACGCGCTCTGCGCCTGGGCGAGATTTTCCTTTGCCTTGGCGATCGCACCCTTCTCGACCATCGCCTCGCCCTGTCCGACCAATGCATGCACATCGTTCGGGTCGAGCAGCAGCGCCTCGCGATAGAGGCGAATGGCCTTGCCCTGAAGGCCCTGCGCACGGGCTACTTCGGCCAGTTCGATATAGGCCGAGCGATTGCGCGGATCGACCGCCAGCGCCGTTTCCAGCGCATCGTTCGCCGCATTGAAATGCCCCGCTCGACGCGCGGTGACGCCCGCCTGCTGCCATTCGATCGACAAAGGCGAAATCTGGGCATCCGGCCGCTGCGTCAGACCGGCGCTCGACACGGTGGTCAGCAGGACGGCAAGGGCGATCGAAGCAGGGGTAAAACGCATGCACAACTCCAGCCATGTTTCAGGCGTTGATTCTACCCGAGTGTCGTCATTTTGGCGGGGCTTGTCCATCGCCTCTTTCATGCACCGCGCCGAAGCCGGGCGAAATAGAAACCGTCCGTCGCGTCATGCCCCGGCGTCAGCAAACGGCCATGCCCATGCACCCGCCCGGCCGCGATCGGGATCGCCTCAGCCACCCATCCCTCGTGGCGATCGAGAAACGCCTGCACCTGCCCCGCACCTTCCTGATCGGTCAGGGCGCAGGTGGCGTACACAAGCGCCCCACCGGGCGCCACCAGCGGCGCCGCGAAGTCCAATATGCGCGCCTGTTCGCCCACCAGCCGTTCCAGCCGCGCGGGTGTCAGGCGCCAGCGAGCCTCGGGATTGCGCCGCCAGGTCCCGGTCCCGGAACATGGCGCATCGACAAGCACGACGTCCGCTTGCCCCTGCAAGCTCTCCAGCCCCCGCGCCTCATGCCCCTGATCGAGCAGCAATGTCTGGATGAAGGTCGCCCCCGCCCGCTCGGCGCGCGGGTCAAGGCGTGAGAGGCGCGAGCGGATCGTGTCCGCCGCAATCAGCGTCCCCTGTCCGGCCATCGCCGCCGCAAGCGCCAGCGTCTTGCCGCCCGCTCCCGCGCAAAGGTCGATGACAGTCATGCCGGGCGCAGCGCCGCATGCCGCAGAGATGAGCTGGCTGCCCGCATCCTGCACCTCGACCAGCCCCTGCTTCCACGCATCGCTCTGCTCAACCGGCCAACCCTCCGGCAGGCGCAGCGCGTCAGGCAAGCCGTCGATCGGCACCGCTTCGGGAAAGATCGGCGCGGCATCTTCCGGCGTCGCTTTCAACCGGTTCACCCGCAAATCCACAGGCGCCCGGCCCAGCAACTCCTCCTGCTCCACAGGCGCCGCAAACAACGGCTTGAGCCAGACGGGCACCGCTCCGGCAATAGCCCCCGCCTCCTCGGCAAGGATGGGCGCAGGCCCATGCGGCGATCCATCGAACAGAGCCGCGATATCCGGCCTTTCCCGCGCCAGTCCGATCATCGCCGCGCGGCCATTTTCCGGCCGTTCCGCAGCCCGCCGCACCGCATCATAAACATGATCGCGCACTGCTCGCCGGTCGCGGGAACCGGCATAGCGCCGTTCCTTGAAATAGCGTGCGATCAGCGTGTCGGCAGCCGGTCCACCATCGCGCGCCGACGCTATGATGGCATCGAGCAGCTCGATCGCGGCCTGAACACGCGCGGAGGGGGTCACCCCGCCTTACCCTCAGCGGGTGGGATAGTTGGGCGCTTCCCGCGTGATGGTCACGTCATGGACATGGCTTTCGGACAGGCCCGCATTGGTGATCTGAACGAAGCGCGCGCGCTCCTGAAGGTCCTTGATCGTGCGGCTGCCGGTGTAGCCCATCGCCGCCTTCACGCCACCGACCAGCTGGTGGATGACGTCCTTCGCAGGCCCCTTGAACGGCACCTGCCCCTCGATCCCTTCGGGCACCAGCTTCATCTGGTCCTTGATGTCCGCCTGGAAATAGCGGTCGGCAGAACCGCGCGCCATCGCGCCGACGCTGCCCATGCCGCGATAGCTCTTGTAGGCGCGGCCCTGATACAGGAAGGTTTCACCCGGTGCTTCGGCCGTACCCGCCAGTAGCGATCCTACCATGACGCAGCCCGCGCCCGCCGCCAGCGCCTTCGCAACGTCACCCGAGGTGCGAAGCCCGCCGTCAGCGATCACCGGAACGCCATGCTTTGCCGCTTCGTTGGCGGAGTCCATGACGGCGGTCAGCTGCGGCACGCCCACGCCCGCAACCACGCGCGTGGTGCAGATGGAGCCAGGCCCGATCCCGACCTTCACGCAGTCGGCCCCGGCGTCGATCAAAGCCTTGGTCGCTTCAGCGGTCGCGACATTGCCTGCCACAACCTGAACATGGTTGGACAGACGCTTCACCGCCTCAACCGCGACCGCGACCTGCTTGCTATGGCCGTGCGCGGTATCGATGACGATCAGGTCGCATTCGGCGTCAATCAGCGCCTCGCTGCGCTCCAGCCCCTTGTCGCCCACCGTCGTCGCCGCCGCGACACGCAGGCGGCCCGAACCGTCCTTGGTCGCCTGCGGATAGGTGACCGCCTTTTCGATGTCCTTGACGGTGATAAGGCCGACGCAATGATAGTCATCATCCACCACCAGCAGCTTTTCGATCCGACGCTGATGCAGCAGACGCTGCGCTTCATCCTGCCCCACGCCCACCTTGACCGTGGCAAGATTATCTTTCGTCATCAGTTCGCTGACGGGCTGATTGGGGTTTTCCGCGAAGCGCGTGTCACGATGGGTGAGGATGCCGACCAGCTTGCCGCTGTTCTCGACCACCGGAATGCCGCTGATCCGGTGCCGCTCCATCAACATCTGCGCGTCTGCCAGGGTAGCGCGCGGCGTGATCGTGATAGGGTTCACCACCATACCGCTCTCGAAGCGCTTGACCGCACGCACCGCATCCGCCTGCTCTTCGATCGACAAATTGCGATGCAGGACGCCGATACCGCCCAGCTGCGCCATGACGATCGCCATGTCGGCCTCCGTCACCGTGTCCATCGCAGAGGACAGGACCGGGATGTTCAGCTTGATCTGCTTGGTCACATAAGTGCTGGTGTCCGCCTGGCTGGGCAGCACATCGGACTCGCCGGGCTGCAACAGCACGTCGTCAAAGGTGAGGCCGAGGCGGATATCCATGTGAAAGCCACTTTCTTCTGTGCGACCTGCCAAGGGGCATAGCGCGATCGCTGGGGATTCGTGGCGGCCCATGTAACCATTAACCAGCGAAACGGCCAGACCTTAGGCGTATTTTGTTGCTGGCCGCCTCACGGCACAGGAGGACGGGCGCTTTTCAGGATTTGGCGGTAGCACCCACAAGCCGATCCAGCCATGCCTGCGCCTGCTTCGGCTCCCCGACCGCCTGCGAACTGACCGGGCCGCGCGATGCAAGAAACTCCTGTTGCAACTCAAACGGAGGCATCAAGAGTTGCTCCCGCGCCTTGTCGATGGCTTCCCCGATTTCTGCCAACTGTTCGATGACCGGAGCGATCGCGGCGCGACTTGCCCGGTCCTCCTTATGCCCGAACAGACCCCATTTCCCCGAAGCAGTCACGCGCAATGCGTCGATGAGCTTCTCGGTATATTCCGCCTCCAGTTCCAGGCGGCGGGTGTCCAGGCGTTCCAGTCGGTCAGCTTTTGCCATGACAATCCCTATCTCACCACGATGAGATAGCCGCAAACAAAAAGGGCGCCGCCCGACGGCAGCGCCCT
Organism: Sphingobium sp. TomMM7A; assembly: GCF_055397305.1. NCBI lineage: Bacteria > Pseudomonadati > Pseudomonadota > Alphaproteobacteria > Sphingomonadales > Sphingobiaceae > Sphingobium > Sphingobium sp. TomMM7A. The sequence goes on from NZ_AP027311.1 coordinate 1,510,067, forward strand.
CTTCAAACCCTTGACCGCAGATTAGATCCCGGCAGGCGAAGGATCGCCAAACGGCCCCTTGCGCTTGCGCGTCTTGGGGATAGACGAACCCGCCGCTGGGACGACCGATGGCTTGATCGTGGTGCCGTCGTCACGGGTAATCTCACCTTTGTCGAGCAGCGTCTTGATCTCCTCGCCCGACAACGTCTCATATTCCAGCATCGCGTTGGCCAGCAGGTGCAGCTGGTCCTCATGACCCTTCAGCACTTCCTGCGCCCGGGTATAGCCCTGCTCCACCAGTCCGCGGATTTCCTTGTCGATCAGCTTTGCCGTCTCGTCCGACATATGAACGCGCTGGCTCTGCGAATAGCCGAGGAAGGTTTCGCCCTGCTGCTCCTCATATTGGAGCGGCCCCAGCTTGTCCGACATGCCCCACTGAGTGACCATGTCGCGCGCGAGCTTTGTAGCATATTGAATGTCACCCGAAGCACCCGACGACACCTTGTCATAACCGAAGATGATCTCCTCGGCGACGCGGCCACCCATGGCGACAGCCATGTTCGCGTGCATCTTGTCACGGTGATAGCTGTAGCTGTCCCGTTCCGGCAGGCGCATCACCATGCCCAGCGCACGGCCGCGCGGAATGATCGTCGCCTTATGGATCGGATCGGACGCCGGTTCATGAACCGCGACGATGGCATGGCCTGCCTCATGATAGGCGGTCATCTTCTTCTCGTCCTCGGTCATAACCATGGAGCGGCGCTCGCTGCCCATCATGACCTTGTCCTTGGCCGCCTCAAACTCATCCATCGCGACCAGACGCTTGCCCCGCCGCGCCGCCATCAGCGCCGCTTCGTTGACGAGGTTTGCCAGATCAGCACCCGAGAAACCCGGCGTACCGCGCGCAATCGTGCGCGGGTTGACGTCGGGCGCCAGCGGCACCTTCTTCATGTGCACGGCCAAAATCTTCTCGCGGCCCTCGATGTCGGGACGCGGCACCACGACCTGACGATCGAAGCGGCCCGGACGCAACAGCGCAGGGTCCAGCACGTCGGGGCGGTTGGTCGCCGCAACGATGATGATACCCTCATTCGCCTCGAAACCGTCCATTTCGACCAGCAGCTGGTTCAGCGTCTGCTCGCGCTCGTCATTGCCGTTACCGAGGCCCGCGCCGCGATGGCGGCCGACCGCATCGATTTCGTCGATGAAGACGATGCAAGGCGCGTTCTTCTTCGCCTGCTCAAACATGTCACGAACACGGGAAGCACCCACGCCGACAAACATCTCAACGAAGTCCGAACCGGAAATGGTGAAGAAGGGAACCCCCGCCTCACCCGCAATCGCGCGCGCGAGCAGCGTCTTACCCGTACCCGGCGAACCCACCAGCAGCGCGCCCTTGGGAATCTTGCCGCCCAGCCGCGCAAATTTGGTCGGGTCCTTCAGAAACTCGACGATTTCCTGCAATTCCTCGCGCGCTTCATCGATGCCCGCAACGTCATCAAACGTAACTTTGCCGTGCTTCTCGGTCAGCAGCTTTGCCTTGGACTTGCCAAAGCCCATCGCACCGCCAGCGCCGCCGCCCTTTTGCATCTGCCGCAACACGAAGAAGGCGATACCCAGGATCAGCAGGAATGGCAGCGACTGGTAGAGCATGATCTGCCAGAAGCTCGGCTGCTCCTCAGTCTGTCCGGAATATTTGACGTTATAATCGTCAAGCAGCCCGGTCAGCCCCGGATCATTCACGGGAACGGTGTTGAACCGCTGCCCGCTGGTCAGTGTGCCGGTAATCTTGTCGGTCGCGATCGCAACGTCCTTGACCTGCCCCTCCTGAACCTTTGACCGGAATTCGGAATAGGCGAGGCCGCTACCCGCCTGCGAAGCGGAGCGGCTGTCGAACATCGAGACGAATAGCAGCAGAGCGACAATCACCCCCGCCCAAATCATCGCGCTCTTGATCCAGGGGTTACCCTGCGGGTCCTTCTCGTCGTTCATCATCACTCTCTTTCACCGGGCAAGATAGGATGCTCCGGCAAAATCGCAAGTTGGGTGCAACGGTCGGCTGACGTTATCCGCCCACGAACTGCGACAGGGCGATATAGGCAAGGATCATGGCCAGCCCCGCCGAAACACCACACAGCAGATATCCGACATACAGCAGCAACGGCGGATGCGGGCGAGCCAGCTTCCGGTTACGTTGCGCCGCCGAAAGGATCACACTGGCGAGCACACCATAGGTCAACGCCGCAAATTCGAACATAAATGACTTTCCATGCCTGAGTGCCGACCCCAATACGCCTGAAGGCTATTAAGGAAAGGTCATTGCGCTGCAACAATTCGATGGAGCGAGGCGTCGGCGCGTTGATCCGTGGAACCTTTCCGTAACGATCAATTCAATGCTCGAAGTCGTTTCGGACGAGACTCATCATCCCGGTCATCGGCGGGGTGCGCCCAAGATCGATTCTGACTCAACGTCGCGGCGGCGCCACGCGAACTTTCCAGGCGGCGCCCCCTTTCAGGAGTAATCCGCCAAGGCTCGCCTGCCCGCCCCGCATAGCAACCGCGATGGCCCGATCGAGCGTGTCCCCTCGCGGTTCCGCGCCGGGTTCCGCCTCCGTAATGATGCGCAGCAACAAGCGCCGAAGCAGTTCACGGGGCAAATCCGTGCGGGTCAGCAGCCACGCCTCCCCTTCCCTGCGAACATGCGCCGCCGCGATATCATTTACCATCCAGTCCAACGCTTCCTCGCACTCCGCCAGCGCCGCCGCACTGCGGACGGCACTTTGCGGGTCGAGCCATTCGGCTTCCTTCAGATGCCGTCGAATCACCGCCCGATCAAATCGCGGATCGACGTTGGAAGGATCGTTGACAAAGGGAAGCGCGCGCTCACCCGCATAGTCCAACAGTTGCGCGCGTCGCACGCCAAGCACGGGCCGCAATACCCGCCCTTGCCGCGCGCGGATTCCGGCCAGACCATTGACCCCGGCACCCCGGTTAAGCCGCATCAGCACGGTTTCCAGCTGATCATCGGCATGGTGCGCGGTGAAGATCCAATCGATCCCGCGATCGGTCCTCCATTGTTCCAGCGCCGCATAGCGTTGGGTCCTCGCCCATTGCTGGACATTGCCCGTAAGAGGCTGGGGCGGATGCAGAACGGCATGCGCGACACCGTTGCTACGGCACCACTGCCCCACCATTGCGGCCTCTTCCGCGGACTCCGGCCTCAATCCATGGTCAACGGTGGCCGCTTCCACCCTGCCCGCGAAGGCATGCGCAGCCATGGCAAGCAAGGCCATGCTGTCGGGACCGCCCGACACCGCCACGCCAAAACGCAGTGAGGCATCATCGCCCACCAGCGCACCAACCGACCGCGTCAGCAACGCTTCCAGGTCAGGCTGAGCCGAATGCGGCGCGGCCATGCGGGTGCCTTAGCTGCACTTCGCCTTGGCGCGTCCCTTGTCCATCATGCCGCGCTGGCTGGCCGACATGGTGGCGCCATAGACCTGTTCCAGCTCCGCATAGACCTTGCATGCGTCGGCAGGCTTCTTGAGCTGGATCAGCGCGTCACCCAGATAGGCAAGGCTGTCGGCGGCGCGATCCCCCTTGGGGCGCTTCTGATAATTGTCGTAAAAAGCGACGGAGGCCAACGCGGGCTTGCCATCATCCAGATAGGCACGGCCCAGCAGGTTCGAAGCGCGGCTCGCGACCGAAGTCGTGCCATATTTATCTACCGTCGCCTTCAATTGCGCCTGCGCCTCGGGATAGAATTTCGCGTCCCACAGACGATAGCCATAGCTATAGGCGTCGGCCGCCGCATCGCCGGTCGCGGGTCTTTCGATCGCCGCCACGGCCGCCTTGCGCGCCTCGGTCGCGCCACCATTGGTGCCCGGTTTCGGCGTGGTCGGAGCTGCATTATCCGCGGGAGGCACGGGGCGCACGGGCGGCGGAGCAACCACTTCGGCGCGGCTCTGCGCCTCGGCCTTATATTTGTTGAACGCCTCTTCCAGTTGACGGATCTTGAAGCTGTTTTCCTCAACCTGCCCGGTCATCGAGGCGAGCTGCGATTCCAGCGCACCCACGCGCGCCGTCAGATCGGCGACCGGCGAAGATGACGGCGTGCCGGGCGGGACGGTGGTCGTCACCGGGCGATTGATTTCCGCCTCCAGAGGAGCGCCTGCGGGAAAGACCTTGCGCTGTACCGCGCGCATTTCCTTTTCCAGCCGGTCAACACGCACATCCAGCGCCACGTTCTGGGCGGCAGCTGCTGGCGCGAGCGCAACCATAACGGGCGCCCCCAGCAGCAGGGCGGTTGTCGCAAACAAGGCGTAACGCATGATGATCCCCGACTAAAACTTAAATTCACCGACGATACGGCCCGCAAAGGCCGCGCTCCCCGCTCTTAACCATAAGGCCATATTCGCCGCCGTAAAGCAGGACGTGCGGCTCAAACAGGGATTGGAGACGCCTTAATCCGCAGTGGGCTGGGCTGCTGGCGCAGGCTCCGCAGGGATCGCAGGCGCCACGCTCCCGGTCACGGGCCGAGCGGCAGGCGTTTGCGGAACCGAGGGGGCAGCAGACGGGGCAGGCGCAGGGGCAGGCGACGCGGCCGGAGCGGCAGGCGCCGGAGCAGCCCGCGCCAGCAACGCCGCCGCCGAGACGGGAACATCGGAAATCGTGCGATCAGGTGCGCCAAGCGGTGCAATAGGCTTGCCACCGACCGTAACCGTCAGCGCTTGCGGACGGCCGGTCAGGATCATGGGGTTGCGAGCAGTGGCAGGCAGGGTGAAGCTCTCACCCTTCTTCATCAGGCCATCCTTCAGCCGGTCGCCAGCCTCGTCATAAATGCGCAGCCACACATCATCGTTGGCGGTGAACACCACCGTCTGCACCACCGGCGCGGCGGGACGCGCGCCCGGCGCCGGCTTCACGGCAACGGCGGGCTTGGCCTGTTCGGCGGCGATCTCCTGCCCCGTCGGCGGGGTCAGCATCTGCGTGCGCCAGATGGTGAAGCCAGCCACCAGCACAATCACGATCGCCGCAGCCGTCCAGGCAAGCAGGCGCGACGGCACACGGGCCGGATCGGCCGGTTCGAACGCCTCGTATCGATTGGCGCCCAGTTCGGAATTATGGACGGCATGGCGCACATCGGCGGCAATGGCCACCTCATCCAGATCGACCGCGCGGGCGTAAGCGCGGGCAAAGCCCACCGCATAGGGAATGCCCGGAAGCGCGGAATAATCGTCCCGCTCAATCGCCTCCAACTGACGTTGCGCGATGCGCGTGCGCGTCGCCACGTCCTGGATCGACAGGCCATGCGCCTCACGCGCCGCGCGCAGCTTTGCGCCCGGAGTGCCTAATTGCACGTCCGGCGCCGTCGCGCCGCTTTCCACTTCGGGTTGTTCTGCCATGCTGCTCCGCGATCTTATAAGCCGGTCTTGTCTCATTCCGGCACAGGGATTGTCAACGCCGCCGGGGTCATGCCTGACCCATTTTCCGGTTCAATTCAGTTCGATGCCCCGCTCATCCGCCCATTGCGTCAGCGCACCACGAATATCCACAACCCCGTCGTCCAGCAGCTTGCGCATCAACGCCTGCAATTCAGCGGCATCTATAGCCCGGATCATGGCCTTGACCGGACCAACCGACGCGGGCGTAATCGACAATCGCCGAACGCCCAGGCCAACCAGCGCCATCGCTTCCAGCGTCCGCCCGCCCATCTCTCCACAAACGCCAACCGGCACCTGATATTCCTCGCAAGTCCGCACCACCCGGCTGAGGAAGCGCAAGATGGCGATGCTCAGCCAGTCATAGCGCTCCGCCAGCTTGGGATGCGCCCGGTCGGCCGCAAAGAGAAACTGCGTCAGATCATTGGTGCCGATCGACAGGAAATCGAGCTTTGGCAGCAGCAGGTCGAGCACCTCCGCCAGCGCAGGCACCTCCAGCATCGCGCCATAGCGCACCGCCGTCGGCACCTTCTTGCGCTGGGACACCAACCATTCGCGCTGATGCTCCACCAGAGCGCGCGCCTGCTCATATTCCCACGGCTCCGACACCATCGGGAACATGATGTTCAGTACCTTGCCCGCCGACGCTTCCAGCAACGCCCGCGCCTGCGCCTTCATCAGCCCATCGCGGTCCAGCGCCAGCCGCAGCGCGCGCCAGCCCATCGCCGGATTGTCCTCCAGCTCCTCATCCTCATCCCGCTGCATATAGGGCAGCGCCTTGTCACCCCCGATATCGACGGTGCGGAAGATAACCGGCCGGTCGCCCGCCGCGTCCAGCACATCCTTGTAGAGGCGCTGCTGCTTTTCCCGCTGCGGCAAAGTCGCGGACACGAGGAACTGGAACTCCGTGCGGAACAGCCCAATGCCGTCAGCGCCGACCAGGTCCAGCGCCTGCGCATCCTCACGCAGGCCCGCATTCACCATCAGCTCGATACGCTGCCCATCCGCCGTCACAGACGGCAGGTCACGCATCGCGGCAAATTCGGCCCGGCGCTTCTGCGTGACATGCAGCTTGTTCTCGAACGCCTCGTCCATGTCCGCCGTCGGACGGATCAACAGGTTGTTCGACACGACGTCCATCAGGATGAGGTCGCCCTCATTCACCTTGTGCCGGATTTCGCGGACGCGCCCCAACACCGGCACGCCCATGGCGCGCGCCACGATAGTGACGTGCGCGGTCAGCGACCCTTCCTCCAGGATCACGCCTTTCAATCGCCGCCGGTCATATTCCAGCAGTTCCGCCGGACCCAGATTGCGAGCAATCAGGATGGCGTCTTGCCTAAGGCCCATGGTTGCCGCTGTGCCCAACTGCCCCGACACGATCCGCAACAGGCGATTGGCCATGTCCTCCAGATCGTGCATCCGATCCTGCAACAGAGCGTCATCGATCTGCCGCATGCGCATGCGGGTGCGTTGCTGCACGCGCTCGATCGCCGCCTCGGCGGTCAATCCGCTGTCGATCGCCTCGTTGATGCGCCGTATCCAGCCTTCGTCATAGGCGAACATCTTGTAGGTTTCGAGCACCTCCTGATGCTCGCCCTCCATCCCGAATTCGACCGCGCCCGTCATGCGGTCGATCTGTTCGCGCATCTTGGTGAAGGCGGAAATGACGCGCTGCCGCTCCGCCTCGGTATCCTCCGCCACCGTATGTTCGACATGAACACGCGGCTGGTGGAACACCGCATGCCCCCGCGCCATGCCCATGACCAGCTGCAAGCCTTGCAACATGATCGTGCCCGTATCCTGCACGCGCGAATCCGCCGGGCCGTCATCGGCCAGTTCGGCATTGGCGATCAGTTCCGACAGCACCATGGCCACCGTCTGGAGCGCCTCGATCTCGACCTCTTCATAACGGCGCGGTTCCACATGCTGCACGCACAAGACGCCAATCGCGCGCTCGCGCCGTACAATCGGCACGCCAGCAAAGCTATGGAACAGCTCTTCGCCCGTTTCCGGCCGGTAGCTATAGTCCGGATGCGCCGCGGCTTCGTCCAGGTTCAGCGTTTCCACATTGGTGGCGATCAGGCCGACAAGCCCCTCGCCCATCGCCATGCGGGTGACGTGGACGGCCTCCTGCTTCAAACCGCGCGTCGCGAACAGTTCCAGCAGCCCCTCGCGCACCAGATAGATGGAGCAAACCTCGCTCGACAGCGCCTGGCCGATAATGTCCACGACCTTGTTCAGCTTGGCCTGCGCGCTCGTTCGCGCAGCCATCACCTCCTGCAAACTGGTGAGGATGTGGCGGGCGGCTGCGGCGGGCGTCGTGGGCATGATCAAGCGCTAACAGATCGCAGCCCCCCTTTCCAAGAGGAAGTCAGGGTTAATCTGGAGAGAACCCCATCAAATCGTCAAAAGACGAGCGCCTTCCCCCCCAAATCCTCCCCATCGCCAGATGGGGAGGGGGACCGCCAAAGGCGGTGGAGGGGAAAATGCGCAACGTCAGCCCACCTCCCCATCTCCCGATAGGCAGGAGTACCCCATCAAGCCGTCGCCGCCGAAGTCTCACACAATTCCTTGAACTGCTGCGCCATCTGATCCCATCCCGGATGAAACCCCATTTCCTCATGTCGCTTCAGCGCTTCCTCGCTCCAATGCCGCGCCGTCGCGGTAAAGCGCGTGCCCTCACCCTCTTGCGCAAAGCTCCAGATCGACGTCAGGAACGGCTCCTGCGGTATCCAGCCGGACGCATAAGCATCGGTCGACACAACCCGCTCTCCCGGAACGACCTCAAGGAAAATGCCCTCCATCGGCCCGGTATCCTCGCCATCGGGGCCGAACATGCGCACGGCACTGCGGCCACCGGGGCGCAAATCTTCCTCAATCACCTCGGCCCGCCACGGCTTGGGGCAAAACCATTGGTCCTTCAGGTCCGTCCACACCTTCCACACAATCTCGCGCGGGGCGGCGATGTGACAGCTGACCGACAGCTCATGTTGCGCGCTGCTCATGCCATCGCTCCCTCATAAGCCGCCTTCATCCGGGCAAGGTCCAGCTTTTGCATGGTCATCATCACCGCCATCATCGGCTGAATGCCGGGACCGCCCTTTCGATGCATCTCCATCACCTCTTCGGGCACCAACTGCCAGGACAGGCCATATTTGTCCTTCACCCAACCACAGGGACCGGGCGAGCCGCCATCGGCCGTCAGCACATCGAAATAGCGGTCCAGTTCCGCCTGATCCTCGCAGGACACCGACAAGGACACCGCTTCGGTAAACGGAAATTTCGGCCCACCGTTCAGGCCCTGATAACTTTGCCCGAACAGGCTAAATTCCACCATCAGCACATCCCCTCCCTTGAAAGGCGCAGGACTGGGGACATCATCCGGATAGCGGCTGATCGAATCCACCGATCCGCCAAAGACCGAGACATAGAAGCGCGCAGCTTCCTCGGCCTGTCCGTCGAACCACAGACAGGGTGAAATCTTGGACATCGTTCCTCTCCTTACGCTGCGGTCGAGCGCATGCCGACCAGCGCGAACATCGCGCCTTGCGGGTCGGTAGCCTGGATGATCCAGGCGCCGCCCGGCACTTCGGCAGGGCCATTAAGCACCGTGCCGCCGCCTGCCCTCACCTTCTCAACGCCCACATCAATGTCGGGCACGACGAAGTAGAAAAGCCATTGCGGCACCGGCATTTGCTCGGGCTTGCGCATCATGCCGCCCTCCATCGCGTTGAATTCGGTGGCGCCGGACATGGAGAAAAGCTGATAGCTTCCCATCGGCCCCATATCCATCGCCTCACCCTTCCCCCAGCCGAACTGCGACGTGTAAAAAGCCAGGTCCGCATCGAAATTGCCGCTGTAAAGCTCGTGCCAGCCGACATGGCCGTTCGCCATCGGCGGCGCAGCGTCCATGCCATCGGGGCTTGACCCCTTGAGCAGCATGAAGATCGCCCCGCCCGGATCGCTCATCACGGCAAAGCGGCCAACCCCCGGAATATCTTCCGGCGGCCGCTTCACGCTTGCTCCTGAGCCGCTCAACCGCCCGGCATCCGCATCGACATCGGCCGATCCGACATAGCCGCCCCACCAGGGCGACATGCCGCATTCCTTCGCTTCGGCCGGAATCCGCATGATGCCACCCACCGGACCCGCGCTGCCGGACACGACATTATAGGGATCGTCCGTCCGCTCGCCACCAAAGGGCTGCGCCGTCCAGCCTACCACGTCGCCGTAGAAGGCGATCGCTGCGTCAGGGTCGCTGGTCATCAGTTCGTACCAGAAGAATTTGCCGGTGAGATCGGTCATCATCCGTCTCCTCTAAAAGGAAGTTTCAGGCCTTTTGGTCGAGCATCACGTCGAACCCGCCATAGATCATCCGCTTGCCGGAAAAGGGTATCTCCCCATCTTCCTGCATGCGGGGGTCCTTCATCGCTTTTTCCTGCCCCGCATCACGGGTCGCCTTGTCGGGCCATTCGATCCAGGAAAAGACGACATCCTCGTCCTCTTCGGCGATCACGGATGTCCGGAAGTCATTGACCTTCCCCACCGGGACATCATTGCCCCAGCATTCAACCATACGCAGCGCGCCATGTTCCAGAAAAACGGGCGCGGAACGGGCGGCAAACTGCTGATACCGCTCCTTCTGCCCCTTGGGCACGGGAACCACGAAGCCATCGATATAGCTCATCATCTCTCTCCTTATATCTGTCAGGACGAAGTCAGGCCGTCGTTTCCGGCTGATTCACAGCCAGGGCCGCCTCCATATCCATCCACGCGAGTTCCCAGATATGGCCGTCCAGATCGGCGAAATCGCGGCCGTACATGAAGCCATGATCCTGCAACGGATTGGGTTCCGTCCCTCCCGCCGCCAGCGCCTTGGCCATCGTCGCATCGACCGCAGCCCGGCTTTCCTCGCTGAGCGCAAGCAGCACCTGCGCCGTTTCATGCGCATTGGGAATGCGCCGCGCCGTGAAGCTGGAAAAACGTTCATGCGTCAGCAGCATGACGTGGATCGCGTCGGAAAAGCTGACCATCTGCGCGCTGTCATCGGCAAAGTCATTGTTCCGCACGGCACCGACCGCTTCGTAAAAGGCGATGGAAGCGGATAAGTCCTTCACCGGCAGGTTAACGAAAATCATCTTGGGCGCGGGGGCATTGGGCATCACGCATCTCCTTGAGCTTCGCGGCAAGGAACTGTCGCTCTCGACTCACCGCCTTGAACTTTGTGGACCCATAGATTATCTTCTGCAACATATAAGTTATAAAAAATAACTAAGGACTCGCAATTGAAAAAGCGCGCCTATCAGGATGGCTGTGCAGTCGCCCATGCGCTGGACCTTGTCGGGGACCGCTGGGCCATGCCCATCATGCGGGAATTGATGCTGGGGCCAAAGCGCTTCACCGATCTGCGCGCCAGCCTGCCCGGAATCAGCGCCAACGTACTGACGCAGCGACTGGAGGAGCTGGAGGCGGCCAGCGTCCTCATCCGCCGCCGCCTGCCCCCACCCGCCGCCAGCCAGATTTACGAACTGACGCAATGGGGCCGCGAGTCGGAAATCCTTTTCCAGGTCCTCGGCCGCTGGGCCTGCCGCTCACCTACGATGCAACCCGGCCAGCCAATGAGCAACGTGTCGGTGGTCCTCTCCATGCGCACCATGATCGACCGCAGCCGCATTGGCGATCTGGACGCCATGATCGGCTTCCGCTTCGGCGAGGAAGAATTTCGCGCGCTATTGAAGGATGGCGACTTCACCATCGATCGCGGCTCAGCCCAGGACGCAGACGTGCTGTTCAGCGGCGATCAGAACGCCTTGGCCGCCGTCGTCTATGGCGGAGCCAGCTTCAAGGATGTCGCCGACGCGCTCCAGGTCCAGGGCGACCCCGCATTGGCGGAACGCTTCGTGCGCCTGTTCCCCCTGCCCGCCAAGGCCCCCGCGACCTACCCCTCCGCTTAGCGCGTAATCGGGAAAGTCGGCACAATCACACGGGGCGCGGATGTAGCGCCCGGCACCAGCGCCTGCCCGCTTTCCTCACGCAACCTTGGCAGCGCGGGCGGCGGGACGAAGCCCGCTCCGATTTCCGCAGGCGGCTTGGGCGGCGGCGGCAGAGGTGTAGGCGACACGATCACCGTCACCGTTCCGCCAAAGCGCGACTGCCACTCCGCCAACCGCCGCAGATAGTCGGCATAGGCCTCGTAAAATTCCTGGAACGGCTGTTCGAGCGCGGTCAGCGCCTCCGGAGCGTAGCCCAGCAGCTGGCTTGACGGCATCGCAAGCACCTTCGCCCCGACCTCAATCGCGGCCTTGCAGAAGGTCGGCTGAACCGGCGGGAGCGAGAAGAAATTATAGACGACCGTATTCAGCAGTTCGCGCGACTGAAGGCCCCCGCTCCCATAAGCCGCTGTATAGTTGCGATCGACCGCGGCATTGGCCTCCCGCAGCACGTCCTTATGCACCCGCAATATCTGATTATATTGCACCCGCGCCGGTTCGTTCACGCCATGGCAGGACAGCGCCGCCACATTCAACGCCATCCGGACATGCCAAAGCGCCGTATTGGCCGTCACCCCGCGATTGGGCGTCAGATATTTGCCCTCCGGATCAACCTCGGGAATGCTCATATCCTCTACCGCGCCCATGGGCGGCAGCGGCTTGATCGTCCGAACGACCGGCGGCGGAGGCGTGGGCGGTGCCTTGGGCGTGGAGCAGCCTGCAACCAGCGCTAAGGCGCCCACCGAAGCAATTGTCCAGACGCGACATGAAACAGCACGCAGCGGCAACCCGATATCCCTTATGATGAATTCTCTGCGCAAAAACTCATGGCAAAGCCGCGCGTTCCTGGCGATGACCGCCCGGATCACTTCATCCCTCAGGAGATTCGGCTCGTCCCGATATCGGGACGAGCACACTTCAGGCGCTACGCCTCTCCAGCGCAACCGCCGCCTCGGCCATCAATTGCGCGATGATCTCGGCGACCGGCTCTTCCTTGGTCACCATGCCGACCGACTGACCCGCCATCAGCGACCCGCCCTCGACATCACCATCAATCACCGCCCGGCGCAGGGCGCCTGCCCAATAATGTTCGATCTGAAGCTGAGCCTCCATCATGTCGACCGATCCGCTGTCGAGCAGGTTGGCGACTTCACGCTGCTTGGCGGTGAAAGCCTCTGTGCCATTATTCTTGAGCGCACGCACGGGGATGACTGGCAGGCGCGGGTCGATCTGGACACTCGCGATCGCGTCGCGAGCGGACGCACGGAAGAAGGATTTCTTGAAATTCGGATGCGCGATGCTCTCGCTGGCGCAGGCAAAGCGGGTGCCAAGCTGCACGCCCGCCGCACCCATTTCCAGATAGGCGGCGATCGCCTCGCCGCGCCCGATGCCGCCCGCGACGAACACCGGCATCTGCGAAGCCATTTCGGGCAAGATTTCCTGCGCCAGCACGCTGGTCGCCACCGGGCCGATATGACCGCCCGCTTCCATCCCCTCGACCACCAGCGCATCCACGCCCGACCGAACCAGCTTCTTCGCCAGGCTCAGCGCCGGGGCAAAGCAGATCAGCTTCGCGCCCTTCGCCTTGATCGCCTCGATGCTGCCCTTGGGCGGCAAGCCGCCAGCCAGCACGACATGGCCAACTTCATGACGCGCGCACACTTCGATCAGGTCGAACAGCTGCGGGTGCATGGTGATCAGGTTGACGCCAAAGGGCTTGCTCGTCAGCGCCTTCGTCGCCGCGATTTCCTTGTCCAGCAATTCAGGCGTCATCGCCCCACAGGCGATCACGCCGAACCCGCCAGCGTTGGAAATGGCCGCGACCAGGTTCCGCTCCGACACCCAACTCATCGCCCCACACATGATCGCGACCTCGCACCCGAGAAATTCGGTGCCGCGAGCCATCAGGGAAGTGAGTTTGGCGTTGGTCATATGCATATTCCTAGAATCACAAAGCCCCTCCCCTTCAGGGGAGGGGTTGGAGTGGGGGGCTTCCCCACGCATTGTTCTATGGGGCACGGCCCCACCCCCGACCTCCCCTGAAGGGGAGGGGAGAAAAGGTCAAGCGACCGGCGCGTCGAGTCCATAAGCCGTGTGCAACACACGCACCGCCAGCTCCGTCTCATCCTCGTCGATCAGCACCGAAACCTTGATCTCGCTGGTCGAGATGGCGAGGATATTGATCCCACGCTCGGCCAGCGACTTGAACATGGTCGAAGCGACACCCGCATGGCTCTTCATGCCGACGCCCACGACGCTGATCTTCGCGACCTTCGTATCCGGGATCACGCGGTTGAAGCCGATCTCTTCCTTCTGGCTTTCCAGCACGTCGAGCGCGCGGGCCAGATCAGCGCCCGGCACGGTGAAGGTAACGTCCGTCTCGCCCTTGTCGCGGCCGACATTCTGGATGATCATATCGACGTTGATCGCGGCATCTGCCAGCGGGCCGAAGATGTGCGCCACCGCGCCCGGACGATCCGGCACGCGGGTCAGGGTGATCTTCGCCTCATTCTTGTCATGGGCGATGCCGGTGATGAGCTGACGTTCCATCTTGTCTTCCTTGAGCTTGGCTTCCAGTTCCTCTTCGCTGACGATCAGCGTGCCGGGGAGGTCGGTCTGGGTGGGATCATCGAAGGAGGAAAGCACCTGCACGACCACGCCTTCCTTCATGGCGAGGCCGACGGATCGGGTCTGGAGCACCTTGGCGCCGACCGATGCCAGTTCCAGCATTTCCTCATAGGTGACGAGGTCGAGCTTGCGCGCGCGCGCCACGATGCGGGGATCGGTGGTGTAGACGCCATCGACGTCGGTATAAATGTCGCAGCGATCAGCCTTCAGGGCCGCCGCGACTGCGACCGCCGAAGTGTCCGAACCACCACGACCCAGGGTCGAGATGCGGCCATCCTCCATCATGCCCTGAAAACCGGGGATAACCGCCACGGTGCCGCCGCGCATGGACGAAAGAAGGTCTAGCGTATCGATCTCGCCAATGCGCGCCTTGGCATGAGCTTCGTTCGTGCGAATGGGAAGCTGCCAACCGAGCCAGCTGCGCGCATCGACACCCATGGCCTTCAGCGTCATGGCGAGCAGGCCGCTCGTCACCTGTTCGCCTGAAGCGACCACAACGTCATATTCAGCGGGATCGTAAAGCGCGGAAGCTTCCTTGCAGAACCCCACCAGCCGGTCCGTCTCGCCCGCCATCGCGGATACGACGACAGCAACCTCATGGCCCTGCTCGACGACATGTTTGACGCGCGCAGCCACGTTGCGAATTCGCTCCATCCCCGCCATGGAGGTGCCGCCGAATTTCATCACGATGCGCGCCATTTGCCTGTCAAACCTGTCTGCTGATCTGGAAAGCGTCCGTCCCCCTCCGGGGAAAAACGGCGCCGCTATAGCAGCAGCGGCGGATATGGCAAGCAAGCCATCGGCCGGGCGGAACCCCATAGTGCCGTCGCTCATGCATATCGCCGCCCCGCAAGACTTAGAGCTTCATACCTCTATCTGAATCACCCTACCCCGTTCGGGCTGAGCTTGTCGAAGCCCTCTTTTTCATGAAAAGAGACAGAGCCCCCTTCAACTACCTGCTTACAGCAGGCGCTCAGGACAGGCTTCGACAGGCTCACGGCAAACGGAAGCAGGAGACGGTGCCGGTTTAAAGCATGATGCTTTAAATGCCCGTGGCGCGCAGTCGCGCAGCTTGATAGTCAGGGCGCATGGCCAATTCAGCGACAAGCACGATCGATCCCCGCGAAGCCGCGCACTTCGGCGCAATGGCGGCCGACTGGTGGGACCCCAAGGGCAGCAGCGCCATGCTGCACAAACTCAACCCGGTAAGGCTGCGCTATATTCGTAGCGCGATCGACAGACACTGGCTTGGCGAGGAAAGCAGCTTCCTCCCACTTGAAGGCAAGTCTGCGCTGGATGTGGGATGCGGCGCGGGCCTTTTGTCCGAACCTCTGGCACGGTTGGGCGCTGCGGTCACCGCGCTCGACGCGGCGGAAGAAAATATCGCCATCGCCCGCGCCCATGCGGACGGTCAGGGTCTCCTGATCGACTATCGCGCGACGCCCGTCGAACAGCTCAACGCCGGAAGCTTCGATCTCGTCACCTCCATGGAAGTCGTGGAGCATGTCACCGACCCCGCCGCCTTCGTCCGTGCGCTGGCGGACAAGCTCAGTCCCAACGGCCTGCTCGTCATGTCCACGCCAAATCGCACACCACTCTCACGCCTCGCCATGATCCGCATCGGCGAAGGTATCGGCGGCATTCCAAAGGGAACGCACGACTGGGACAAGTTCCTGACGCCCGAGGAGCTGACAGACATGCTGGTGAAGGCCGGACTGGAGGTGACGGAGGTAACCGGCCTCTCCTTCGACCCGCGCAAAGGCTTCACGCTCTCGTCGAATAAGGCGATCAACTATCTGCTGACTGCCCGTCATCCCGCAGGTTGAAACCGCCGGGATTGCCGAGGGGGGAAGTTAGAGCTTCGTGCTTTAGGGTGTGTGGGGATTCAGTTCAGGGCGAGGCGAAAATGGTGAATTTCGAGAACCGGCGCGCAGCGTACTTCAGTACGTGAGCACCGGAAGCGCAGAAAGTCGCCATTTGCAGCCCGTCATGGGCTGAACCCCCACACACCTTAAGAAGCGGCCGCCACCGGGCCTGGGGGCGACCGCTTCCCAACCCCCCGCTCGGGGGCTGTCTCGTCAGGCGGCTTGCGCTGCCTCTTCCGAAGCGGGCAGGCGGATAAGATAATCGAAGGCGGAAAGCGCCGCTGTCGATCCTGCTCCCATGGCGATCACGATCTGCTTGTAGGGCACGGTCGTGCAGTCACCCGCAGCGAATATCCCTGGCTGACTCGTTTCGCCCCTGGCGTCAATCTCGATCTCTCCGCGCGGCGACAGCGCGATCGCGTCCTTCAGCCATTCCGTGTTCGGGACCAGCCCGATCTGCACGAAAATGCCCTCCAGCTCGACATCATGCTCGGTGCCATTGTTGCGGTCCTTGTAGGACAGGCCCGTAACCTTGGCTCCATCGCCGTCCACCTTGGTGGTGAGCGCCGAAGTGATGATCCGCACATTGGGCAGGCTGGCGAGCTTGCGCTGCAACACCGCGTCGGCGCGCAACTGGCTATCGAACTCGATCAGCGTCACATGGGCGACAATGCCCGCAAGATCGATCGCCGCTTCGACACCACTATTGCCGCCGCCGATCACTGCCACACGTTTGCCCTTGAACAAGGGGCCATCGCAGTGCGGGCAATAGGCCACGCCCTTGTTGCGATATTCATCCTCGCCCGGCACGCCCATCTGCCGCCAGCGCGCGCCGGTGGACAGGATCAGGGTGCGTCCTTTGAGCGACGCGCCATTTTCCAGCACGACCTCATGATAGCCGCCTTCAGTCTTTGCCGGGATCAGCTTGGCCGCCTTTTGCAGGTTCATGATCTCGACATCATAATCCTTCACATGCGCTTCCAGCTGCGCGGCCAGCTTCGGTCCCTCGGTGTGGCTCACCGAAATGAAATTCTCGATCGCCATCGTGTCGAGCACCTGCCCACCGAATCGTTCCGCCGCAACACCGGTACGGATGCCCTTGCGTGCCGCATAGATCGCCGCCGCCGCACCAGCGGGTCCACCGCCGACCACCAGCACCTCGAAAGGTTCCTGGGCCTTGATCTTCTCCGCCGCGCGTTCCGCCGCGCCGCTGTCGATCTTCGCGACGATCTGCTCCAGCTCCATGCGACCCGAAGCGAAGGGCTCGCCATTCAGGAATACGGTCGGCACCGCCATCACCTGACGCGCATCAACCTCTTCCTTGAACAGCGCGCCGTCGATGGCGACATGCTTGATCCGGGGATTGAGCACGCTCATCAGGTTCAGCGCCTGCACCACGTCGGGGCAGTTCTGGCATGACAGCGAGAAATAGGTTTCGAAGCTGAAGTCGCCGTCCAGATCCTTGATCTGCTCGATCAGCTCCTGCGCCGCCTTGGACGGATGGCCGCCCACCTGCAGCAGCGCCAGCACCAGCGACGTGAACTCATGCCCCATCGGAATGCCCGCGAAGGTCACGCCGATGTCAGTGCCCACGCGCCGGATCATGAAGCTCGGCTTGCGCTTGTCATTGCCGGGCGTGACAGTCACCTTGTCCGAAAGCTCGGCAATCTCGTTCAGCAAGCCTTCCAACTCACGCGACTTCGCGCCTTCGTCCAGCGACGCCACCAGCTCGATCGGCTGCGTGATGTTCGCCATGTAGGTCTTCAGCTGACCCTTCAGATTTGCGTCCAACATCTATCGTAGCTCCATTGAATTGGCGCGCTGCCTGGGGCGCGCAGCTTTCCCTTCGCCGGCACGGCCCAAAGGCCCGGCGTGAGATTAGCAGTCAAATTGTCAGGTAAAACCCCCGCCGGGCCGGGGAGTTGCTCAACCCGGCCCGGCGAAAGGTCAGGTTTGCTTAGATCTTGCCGACGAGGTCGAGCGAGGGAGCGAGCGTTTCTTCACCCTCTTCCCACTTGGCCGGGCACACTTCGCCGGGGTGAGCGGCGACATATTGCGCAGCCTTGACCTTGCGGAGCAGCTCGGTCGCGTTGCGGCCGACGCCTTCCGACGTGATTTCCATGAACTGGATCACGCCTTCGGGATCGACCAGGAACGTCGCGCGATCAGCCAGGCCGACGCCCGGACGCATCACGTCGAAATTATTGGTGATCTGGCCCGACTGGTCGCCCAGCATATAATAGTTGATCTTGCTGATCGCGGGCGAAGTGTCGTGCCATGCCTTGTGGCTGAAATGCGTGTCGGTCGAAACCGAATAGACTTCCACGTTCAGCGACTGCAGCGTCGGGTAGATGCCGGCCAGGTCTTCCAGCTCCGTCGGACACACGAAGGTGAAGTCGGCGGGGTAGAAGAAGAAAATCGCCCACTTGCCCTTCACGTCTGCGTCGGTGACGTCGACGAACTTGCCTTCCTTGAACGCAGTGGCTTTGAACGGCTTAATGCTGGTGTTGATGAGAGCCATGGGCTTTCCAGTTCCTTCTGAGGGGTTGCTGTTGCCCGGCCTATGTAGGGAGGTAGCAGGGTAAGGGGAAATTGCTTTTCTTCACACCACTGATTGAGAAAAGCGATCAACCCACCCGTCGTTGATCGACCGGCTCATCCCTTGGCTTCTGAAGGACATAGGTCATAGCCTCCCTGGCCATCTCCAGCGCCTCATCGATAGTGAAAGTCGAAGAATCCAGACAAAGCTCCAGCCACAACCCATCCAGCATGGCCGTCAAACCAATCGCCGCGATCCGCGCAGCCGGACGCGGAATCTGCGGCGCCGCCTCGCGCAGCAACACCTCCAATCGCTCGCGCGATCCGCCATAGGTTTCCGCATGCGTCGCAGCGATCTCGGGACTGGTCTTCACCAGACTCCAGAAGGAAATCCAGGTCGCCAGCAAATTGGGGTCCAGCACCGGCGGCTGCAAATTCGCCCTTATATAAGCCCACAGCCGGTTAAGCGGATCAGGCCCCGCCTCCGCCACGGCCTGCTCCAGCGCCGCCGCCACCTTATTTCCAACCTCGCGATAGGTGGCGAGGATCAGGGCATCGACACCATCGAAATAATGCGTCAGCAACCCCGCCGACACGCCCGCCCGCGCGCAGATCGCCCGGACGGAAGTCGCGGCCACGCCCTTCTCCGCAAGGCACTGCGCCGTCGCTTCGATCAGCGCCTGACGCCTGACATCGGGTGTTTCCCTGACAAAGCGCGCGCGCCCCTCTATCCTACCAAGGCGGCCTGCAATCTTATCCACGTCTCGTTTCCCGTCACCATGCCGCATGCCCTTAGGGCGGCACATCCCGCCCCCTTCCCGCAACATGGATCACCGCGCCTTCGATCACCATTTAGGCCAGCAATGCAAGGGGAATTATGGCGCGCAGCCCCGTCAGGCAGGCTCGCTCAATTCTTCCAAAGCGGTAAAGCGTTGCGACCACAGCGCCCCGTAAATCGCCATCCATTGCACGACCGGAGCCAAGCCCTTCACCCGCGCCGCATAATAGGTCTCCCGCCCCGCCCGGCGAGCCGTCACCAAACGCGCGCGCTTCAGCTTCCCCAAATGCCGCGACACCATCGGTTGCGATACATCGGAGACGGCCGTCAGGGCATGCACGCTCTGCTCGCCCTCCTTCACCAGATATTCCAGCAAGGCCCGCCGCGTCCCATCGGAAAGCGCCTTGAAAAGTTCGTCACATGCCGCCGAGCGGTCGCCACTTGAAACAGGATCATTCATTGCGAACTCATAACCAAATGATTATGAGAAGATCAAGCGAAGACCGTTTTTGACGGGTCGAAGCGACGTTAACCAAAAAAAGTTGGCGGGGTCCAGCAGCTGAGTCTTTTGAGTCACACCACCTGATATTGAGTCCCGCGGCTAAATCCGGACTCAACATGTCGTGTCTACCTCTTTCGTTCTCACGCTGTTAACTTTTGTCTGAGGCTCTGCGGCTAAGCCGTTGATCTTGACGCCGGACTCTCGACGACTCAACGCTGGTCCTCGAAACGAATGGGGGTCACATAATGGGTGTCATGGAACGCGTCGCACCGCGGCGTAAAAGGGCGGTTGCGCCGATCGAAAAAGAGGCGGTCAACGTCCCGGCAAACTGCCTGCTGCGCGGCGACTGCATCGCCGAAATGGCCAAGCTGCCCGACGCCTGCATCGACATGATCTTCGCCGATCCGCCCTATAATCTTCAGCTGGGCGGCGACCTGTTCCGCCCCGAAGGCGGCCGGGTGGATGCCGTCGACAATGACTGGGACAAATTCGATACGCTCAGCAGCTATGACCGCTTTACCAAGGCATGGCTGGCGCAGGCCCGCCGTATCCTGAAACCCAATGGCAGCATCTGGGTCATCGGCAGCTATCACAACATCTTCCGCGTCGGCACCGCCCTTCAGGACGAAGGCTTCTGGATCCTCAACGACATCATCTGGCGCAAGTCGAACCCCATGCCCAATTTCAAGGGCACGCGCTTCACCAACGCGCATGAAACGCTGATCTGGGCCAGCCAGGGCGAGGACGCCAAATATACGTTTAACTATAAGGCAATGAAGACGCTCAATGACGAGTTGCAAATGCGCTCCGACTGGGTGTTGCCGATCTGCGGCGGCCAAGAACGGCTGAAGCGTAACGGGACAAAGGCGCACCCGACGCAAAAGCCCGAAGCCTTGCTCTATCGCGTGCTTCTGGCCTGCACAAAGCCGGGCGACGTCGTGCTCGATCCCTTCTTCGGCACCGGCACTACCGGCGCGGTCGCCAAGCGCCTCGGCCGCAAATGGATCGGCATCGAACGCGAAGACAGCTATATCGAAGTCGCCATGGAGCGGATCGAAGCCGCCCTGCCGCTGGACGAATCCGCCCTCACCATCATGCAAAGCGCCAAGAGCCAGCCCAAGGTTGCCTTCGGCACGCTTGTCGAAACCGGCTATCTCCAGCCCGGCGCGATCCTGACCGACGCCAAGCGCCGCTGGCAGGCCACCGTGCGCGCGGACGGCTCGCTCAGCGTCGGCACCGACACGGGTTCGATCCACAAGATCGGCGCAACCCTGCAAAATGCCCCCAGCTGCAATGGCTGGACGTTCTGGCATCATGAGGTTGAAGGCACACTCAAACCCATCGACACGCTGCGCCAGACTTACCTGCTGGCAAACGAACCCTGATAGCGCCCATACCAAAACTCCAAACCAACCTCCGTTCGGGCTGAGCCTGTCGAAGCCCCTTCCTTTCCTTTAACAAGGAAAAGCCCTCGACAGGCGCAGCGTGAACGAGACCAGCATGACCCTCTCCACTCTCCCCCAGGGCGCCCGGCTCTACCTGAAGCCCACATGGTTCGTCCCCTCCCCCATCGGCCTGCCCGATGGGTCAGCGGCACGCATGGCCAACGGCCTCATCTGGTTCCAGGCCTATGAGCTAACCGCACTTCAAGGCTCCCAACGCCTCGCCCGAACCACAATCCCGGTCGCCCAGTTCGCCCAAACCATCGCCACCCTCCCCGACGCGCTCGCCGAACGAGCGCAACGTCTCGCAACAAACATCTCCGCCCAACGCCAGCCGCTCGCACTAGGCGATCGCACCATCCGCTTCGACGCGCCGCAAGTCATGGCGATCCTCAACGTCACGCCCGACAGCTTCTCCGATGGCGGAAAGCATATGGACGACCCGCAAGCCGCAGCGGACGCAGGCTTCGCCATGGCGGCCGCAGGCGCAGCGCTCATTGACATAGGCGGAGAATCCACCCGCCCCAAAGCGCCAAAGGTCTGGGAGGGCGACGAAATCGCCCGCGTCGTCCCCGTCATCGAAAAGCTGGCCACCGCAGGGGTCCCGGTCTCCATCGACACCCGCAAGGCATCCGTCATGGAAGCGGCGCTCGCAGCGGGCGCAAAGGTCATCAACGATGTCAGCGCCCTCGCCCACGACCCCCGCGCGATGGAAGTCGCCGCGCGGTCAACCTGCCCCGTCATCCTGATGCATGCGCCCTCCTCCGGAGATGATCCGCACGACAATCCCGGCGGCTATGGCGATGTCGTCGCCGACGTGTTCGACATGCTCGAAAGCCGCATCGAAGCCTGCGTCGCCGCAGGTATCACGCGTGACCGAATCATGGTCGATCCGGGCCTGGGCTTCGGCAAATCGCTCGCCGACAATCTCGCGCTGGTCAACGGCCTGTCGGTGTTTCAGGGCCTCGGCGTGCCCCTGCTCTTCGCCGGAAGCCGCAAGCGTCTGATCGGCGCACTCTCCAACGAAGCCCCCGCCCCCGACCGCCTCGGCGGCTCCATCGCCCTCGCCTTCCGCGCCGCGCAATCCGGCGCGCAGATGGTGCGCGTCCATGACGTAAAGGAAAGCGTGCAGGCCCTGCACCTATGGCGCGGCCTCGCCGACGCAGGGCTGAGCGCGGTCTGAAGCATGATCATGCTTGAGTGATCGTCACCCCGGACTTGATCCGGGGTCCCGCTTCTTTTCTGACGCTGCCGATGCAGCGGGACCCCGGGTGGAACCCGGGGTGACGGAAAATCAGCCTTAATGCGATGCTTCCGTGTAAAACGATCAGCCTCTAAGGATCGCAAACACTCTTAACCCGGCCGCCCTGAGCCTCAGGCCAACAACCCAAGCCCGTTCGGGCTGAGCTTGTCGAAGCCCCTTCCTTCTCTTCAGCAATCAACCCGGAAAGCTGCAATGACCCGCTATCAGCGCTAAGCCGCCCGCCTCCGTCCCGTTCAGACTGAGCGGATCGAAGCCCTCACCTATTCAAAACGAAGGCGTCAGACCTCCGGAAAACAGGCACGTAACCTACCACCGCCGCAACCTCGGCCGAAACACACTCGGATCAATCGCGAGCACAGGAACATCCCCAGCCGCCAATTCAACCTTCGCCTGCTCCACCACCGGCAGCTTGGCACCCGGCGTGAAAGTGACCACCGCCGTCCCCGGATCATCCAGCACCAGCCGATCCAGCATCAACGCAGGCCCCAACTCATCCGCATTCACCCGAACCAGCGTCCCAAGCTCCGTCATCCCGAACAATGTCCGCGCAAAGGCGGTAGGCAATCTTATGCAACCATGGCTCGCCGGATAGCCGGGATTATGCCCCGCATGCAGCGCCACCCCATCCCATGTCAGCCTTTGCATGAACGGCATGGGAGCGTTGCTGTAGAGGTTGGACCGATGCCATTCCCGCTTTTGCAGGATCGTGAACTCGCCCGTCGGCGTCCGATGTCCCGCCGTGCCCGTCGACACGCTCGCCACGCCCACCAGCCGGTCCCCGCTATAGACATGCACCATCTGCCGCTGAAGGCTGATGATCAGGTAAAGCGGCCCATCAAACGGCCCCTCCTCTAGCCAACGATAGCCGCCCGGCTGCACCACCTCACCATCCGGAATCGCGGACTCAGCAGCAGCGTCACGCGTCGGCGAAAGAGAGGTTATGGCGACCAGCGCCAGCAGGAACGGCATCACGCGCATAAAGACTTTCTTAGCCATAATGCGCGGCCGCGCCAGCCAGTACGGGACTATCGACTCACTATTCTTAATCCCGTCGTGGCACAGGTTAAGAAGTCTTGATCCTGTCCGCGCTAGGCCGCGTGATCCTTCTAGAGCTTCGAGCTTTAAATCGGCACCACCTCCTTTTGCCGTTCGCCCTGAGCCTGTCAAAGGGCTCCACTTCTTTTAGAAAGTAGAGGGCTTCGACATCCAAACGAGGCAAGTGACTCGTTCGGACAGCCCGAACGGGGTTGAGGAATTCAGATAAAGGCACGACGCTCTAATCCGTTCAGCATCGACGTATCACGCCAACGAGGGGGGTGTGAAAGCCAGATTCAAATTTGAGGGCCAAGCTCCCACGGATCCATCCCGTCAGGGCAGAAACTAGCCACTCTTCGGTCTATCACCCGCTCGATATCACCTGAATCAAGCAACGGCGGCTACCCGGCGGTCAATTCGGCCGAAGCCCTACAACAGGACCAGCTGAGCGACCGGGGCAAAGCTGCGGCGGTGCAGCGGCGTCGGACCATGTTCCCGCAACGCCGCCAGATGCATCGGGCTACCATAGCCCTTGTTGCTTTCCCAGCCATAATGGGGATGCACCGCCGCCGCCTCTATCATCATGCGGTCGCGCGCTTCCTTGGCCAATATCGACGCAGCCGCGATCGACAGGCATTTGGCGTCGCCCTCCACCACAGCCGTCGACGCCCACCGCCATTTCGGGCAGCGATTGCCGTCCACCAGCACATGCGCGCAATCATGCGCCAGGGCCTCCACCGCCCGCGTCATCGCAAGCATTGTCGCCCACAGGATGTTGATCTCGTCAATCTCCTCGACCGACGCCACCCCAATCCCCCAACACAGCGCCCGCGCCTTGATCTCGACCTCCAGCACGGCGCGCCGCGCGGCGGTCAGTTGCTTGCTGTCGTTAAGGCCGTCCGGGCAATCCTCCTGCCGCAGGATGACGGCAGCTGCCACCACTGGCCCCGCAAGCGGCCCCCTGCCCGCTTCGTCCACACCCGCGACCAGGCCCGGATGATGCAACCGCTCATGCGCAAAATCAGGCATGCTGGTGAAACCCGAACGGCGCCCCCATAGGCCCATGACCCTGCCCCAGCCCCGGCGCCAGCATCAACGCTTCTCGAACATATTTACGAGCAAATTCAATAGCTTCTACCAGTCCCGATCCCTGCCCCAGCCGAGCAGCAATAGCACTGGCCAAGGTACACCCGGTCCCATGCGTATGAATCGTTTCAATTCGCGCATTGCTCCATGACTTTACTAACCCCCGCGGCCCAATCAGCCGATCCGTCAGCATCGCCCCCTCGCCATGCCCACCCTTCGCCAGCACATGCGTGCCGAAACGGATCGCAATCTCCTCGCCCCCCAACGCCTCCATCTCAGGAATGTTCGGCGTCACCAAAGTCGCCAGCGCCATCAACCGCTCAAACGCCCCAATCGTCGCCTCATCCGCCAGCACCGATCCACTTGTCGCGACCATCACCGGATCGAATATGACCGGAACATCGACCAATTCGGCCAATCGATCAGCAACGGCCTGCGCAGTTTCAGCCGAACCGATCATCCCGATCTTCACTGCATCAACACCGATATCGCTGATGACGCTATCCATCTGCCGCAACACCATATCGGTGGGCACCGCATGCACGCCCTGCACCCCCAGCGTATTCTGAGCCGTGATCGCAGTGATCGCCGTCATCGCATGCCCACCCAGCAGCGTGACTGTACGGATATCCGCCTGAATGCCAGCCCCCCCGCCACTGTCCGACCCGGCGATGATCAAAATGCGCGCGGGCTTCATCCCTTGTAGTGACGCTCGGTAGAGGCGGGATGGCGCGCAAGCGCATCGCCTATGCGTGTCGGCCGGTCCATCAGTTCCCCGCCGCAATTAGGGCAACGGTCATCAAGCGCCTCGGCACAAGCAGCGCAAAAGGTGCATTCGAATGAGCAAATGAACGCACCCGGCTCCGCAGCTGGCAGATCCTCGCCGCATCGTTCGCAATCAGGACGCATATCCAGCATCAGGCTGCCACCCTCGCCACCGCGTCGCATATCCGTTCGACGACGTCCTTCACCTGATCTTCCCGATCGCCCTCGGCCATGACACGGATCACAGGCTCTGTGCCGGACGGACGAATGACCAATCTGCCGCAACCATTCAATTCACCCTCCGCCTGCGCGATCACCCGCTTGACCTCCTCATGCTCCAGCGGCTTGCCCCCGGAAAAGCGGACATTTTTGAGTAGTTGAGGCACGGGATCAAACTGATGCAGCACTTCGCTGGCGGGCTTGCCCGCGCGAACAAGCGCCGCGAGCACCTGTAGCGCTGCAACAGTCCCGTCGCCGGTCGTCGCATAATCGGACAGGATCATATGTCCCGACTGTTCACCGCCGACATTGAAGCCACCCTCACGCATTCGCTCCAGCACATAACGATCCCCAACCTTGGTACGCTCGAGATTAATGCCTTGCGCAGCCAGATAGCGCTCCAGGCCGAGGTTGGACATAACCGTCGCAACCAATCCGTCCCCCCGCAGCAATCCGTCGCGTGCGAAATTGCTGGCGATCAGCGCCATGATCTGATCGCCATCAACGATCTGGCCCTTCTCATCCACGACGATCAGCCGGTCGGCATCGCCGTCAAGAGCGATCCCGATGTCCGCACCGGACGACACGACCGTTTCCTGGCACAGAAGCGGGGAGGTCGATCCACAACCATCATTGATATTGATGCCATTCGGCGTCACCCCAATCGCGATCACCTCAGCGCCCAATTCCCAAAGAGCCGAGGGCGCGACCTGGTAAGCGGCGCCGTTCGCGCAATCGACGACGATCTTCAGCCCATCGAGGCGAAGGTCAGCGGGAAAGCTGGACTTTACCGCATGGATGTAGCGGCCCCGAGCGTCCTCGACCCGGCGCGCGCGTCCGATTTCCGATGAAGCCGCGAGCGGGATGTCCTGATCCAGCATCGCTTCAATCTTCAACTCATCTTCATCGGACAGCTTATAGCCGTCAGGTCCGAACAACTTGATGCCGTTGTCGGCATAGGGATTGTGACTGGCCGAAATCATGACACCCAGATCGGCACGCATAGAATGAGCAAGCAGCGCCACGGCAGGCGTTGGAATCGGCCCGAACTGAACAACGTCCATCCCCACCGCAGTGAACCCCGCGACCAACGCGTTTTCGACCATATAACCGGACAGGCGCGTATCCTTTCCGATCACAACCCGATGCCTATGACTCCCCCGCTGAAAATGCTTTCCGGCGGCCATGCCGACCTTCATCGCCAGTTCTGCGGTCATCGGCCATTGGTTCGTACGGCCCCTGATCCCGTCGGTGCCGAAATAACGCCTGCTCATGATTTCTGTCCTGCAACGCGACCTAAGTTGCCGTCGTCCATAGCAATCTTTGTTCGACTTTCCACTGGCCAGCAGTCATCCCATAGCAGATGGACGGTTTCAATGCAGCGGTGGACGCGCTTTCAAGTGCGGTCTTCTTCAAGGTGCCCGTTCTGGGTGTCTGGATCGAACTGATCGTCCTTTATCTTGCGGTCCCGATGTTGTTTTTCACCATCTGGCTAGGCTTTCCCAATGTCCGCACTGTGGGACGGGCGCTACGGATATTGCGGACCCAGCCAGACGCAGGCGAGGCCAAGGGCGACGTCAGTCAGTGGGGCGCTTTGACCACAGCGCTCGCCGGGACGATCGGCCTCGGCAACATCGCCGGGGTCGCGGTTGCGTTGACCATGGGTGGGCCGGGCGCGATCTTGTGGATGTTCGTGATCGGCTGGTTCGCAATGACCGTGAAGATGGCCGAAGTAACGCTCGGCCTCAAATACCGGACGTTCGATCAACGCGGCCATGTGCATGGTGGCCCCATGTATGTGCTCAAAGCCATAGGCACGGCCCGAGGCTGGCCCCGTCTAGGACTTACGCTCGGCGGCCTTTACGCCTTCTTCGCCCTGTTTGGCGCGATCCCGATGGTGCAGGTTAACCAGAGCTTCGCGCAGGTGAAGGTTGTGACCGGTCTCTCTAACGGCTGGGCATATGGCGTGCTTCTGGCCGCCGCCGTGGCGTTGGTGACATTGGGCGGCGCGGCATGGCTTGGCGAGGTCGCGAAACGGCTCACCCCGCTCAAGGTGGCCGTCTATCTCATTGGTGTCGCTGCCGTCCTCATCATCCACGCGCCAGCTATACCCGACGCATTGGCCCAGATATGGCACAGCGCCTGGAATGGAAGCGCGGCCACAGGGGGCGCTGTCGGCGCCTTTGTCTCGGGAATGAGGCGAGCGGTCTTTGCGAGCGAGGCCGGTGTCGGCTCCGCGGTGATGGCGCATAGCCTCGCAAGGGTGCGCCATCCGGTTTCAGAAGGCATGGTGGCCCTGCTCGAACCGCTGCTTGGAACGATGATAGTCTGTTCGGTAGGAGGTCTGGCGCTTGTGGTCGCGGGCACTTGGACATCTGGATTGGAGGGCATCGCAATCACATCTGCCGCCTTCGCGCAGGTATCACCATGGTTTCCATGGCTACTAGCGGCCGTCGTTGTGCTGTTTGCCTATTCGACGCTTGTGGCGTGGGGCTTTTACGGCCTTCAGGCTTGGGGGTATCTGTTTGGTCATGGGCCAAAGGCGCAGTGGAGCTACAAGATCCTCTATATCCTCGCGTTGCCCCCCGCCGCCGCGATCGACCTAGGTCGGGTTGTGGATATCGTTGATAGTAGCTTCTTCCTGATGGCGATCCCCAACATCATAGCGCTCTATCTCTGTGCTGGGGAATTACGGCGAGACGTGCTTGCCTATCTAAGCGAAGCGGAAGAACACGCCTCTCCAAGCGGATTTAAGGACTAGCTGATAAGCGAAAGGCCCCACCAGTTGGCGAGGCCTCTCTTAAATTATATCAGGTTAGGTTGGTTCAGATCTTGTCGCCAAGCGCACCCTTCACAGACCCTTTGATGTCCTGAGCGGTGCCCTTAGCCTGCTGCGCCTTTCCCTCTGCGACCAGATCGGCATCATTCTGGTTCCGGCCCGCAGCTTCCTTGACCGCTCCAGCAATCTTATTGCCTGCCGCTTTAACCTTGTCAGTCATTTCACCCATAACGTCCTCCTATCGAAAGCTACGATGGGTCAACAACTTGGAGTAACCGAAGGTTGCCACCGGTACGATTGCGCAACGGTTGCAGACAAAGAAAAAGGGGCCGGAAAACCGGCCCCTTCCAAAATAATGGTAGCTGACGCTTAGCGCTTCGAGAACTGGAAGCTGCGGCGAGCCTTGGCGCGGCCATACTTCTTACGCTCGACGGTACGGCTATCGCGGGTCAGGAAGCCTTCGGCCTTGACTGCGCTGCGCAGCGCCGGCTCATACTTCGTAAGAGCCTGGGCGATGCCGTGCTTGACCGCGCCGGCCTGGCCAGACAAACCGCCGCCCTTGACGGTGGCGATCACGTCATACTGACCTTCACGCTCAGTGATACCGAAGGGCTGGTTGATCACCAAACGCAGGGTCGGGCGAGCGAAATAGATTTCCTGATCGCGGCCGTTGACCGTGATCTTGCCGGTGCCGGGCTTCACCCAGACGCGGGCGACGGCATCCTTACGCCGGCCGGTGGCGTAGGCGCGGCCGAGGCTGTCGATTTCCTGGGCGCGCAGAGGAGCCGAGGGCTGAACAGGAGCGATCGGCGCGTCGGCAGCGACGGTCTCACCAGCGGCGGGCGCGGGAGCGTTGGCGGTCAGCGACGCGAGGTCGGACAGGGACTGGCGGTTATCGGACATTATGCACCCACCTTGTTCTTGCGGTTGCGCGATGCGAAATCGAGCACTTCGGGGTTCTGCGCTTCGTGCGGATGTTCAGCACCGGCGAAGATGCGCAGGTTGCGCATCTGCTGACGGCCAAGCGGACCACGGGGGATCATGCGCTCAACGGCCTTTTCAAGCACGCGCTCAGGGAAACGGCCTTCCAGGATCTTGGCGGGCGTGGTTTCCTTGATGCCGCCGGCATAGCCAGTGTGCTTGTAGTACACCTTGTCTGTCAGCTTGCGGCCGGTGAACTTCACCTTGCCAGCGTTGATGATGATGACATTGTCACCGCAATCGACGTGGGGCGTGAAGCTGGTCTTGTGCTTGCCGCGAAGGATGTTCGCGACGGTCGAGGCGAGGCGGCCGACGACGAGACCTTCCGCGTCGATCAGGATCCACTTCTTTTCGACCGTTGCCGGGGTTGCCGGCTTAGTGGTCTTCATCAGCGCCTTCATGGTGCCAATCTCCAGAATGAAATAGTGAATTGAACGCGTTTTGAGGGCGTTCAAAGATGGGCGCTAATGACCGGCGAGGTTCAAGAAGTCAAGAGATTCGGCGGGTTTCCTGACGGGTAAAATAATACCCGTCACTTTGCGATCTGTTCGGCAACCCATTTTGCGTAGCTTAGATCGGCGCTTTCCACCGGCAATGCGAGGATCGCGGGCACTTCATAGTCGTGAAGTTCTGCGATCCGCGCCATCAGCGCGTCGCGGCGCGAGGGCGTGGTCTTGAACAATACCGGCACCTCCGCCGCGCTTTCCAGTACGCCGTTCCATTCATAGAGCGACGTCGCAGCCCCGAGCATGTTGGCGCAAGCAGCAAGCCCTTCCCCGATAAGCTGGCGCGCGACCCGGTCGGCGGCCTCCGCCGAGCCGAAGAGCGTGTAGACGAGCGCGACGCCGCTCACGCCCGGCGCGACCCGACCGCATGCGCGCCCCAGGCGGCGGAAGCGACGACGAGGGCGCCGACCGCCTGATGCAGCACCGCGAGCGGCAAGGCGATGCCGCTGACGACAGTGGCGATGCCCAGCGCGATCTGCGTGCCGACGGCAGCGTTGATGGCGATCGAGGGACCGCGCCGCCCCGCCCGCTTTGCCTTACGCGCAAGCAGGACCAACATCGCGGCGGCAACCCATGCCCACCAGCGATGGATGAAATGGACGAGATAAGGGTCGCTGGACAAGGTCGCCCAAAGCGATCCCAGCCACGAAATCCCCTCCGGCACGAGATGGTCGTTCATGAGCGGCCATGTGTTCGAGACATAACCGGCGTCGAGCCCAGCGGTGAACGCGCCGAACATCAGCTGGACCAACAGCACCAGCAGAGCGACCAGCGCAAAGGGCTTCAGCGCAGCAGGACGGGCGGCAGGGTTCCGCGCCAAGGCAAACAGATCAAGCGCGGTCCAGATGAGGCCGCCGATGATGAAAAGTGCCGTCAGCAGATGAACCGCGAGCCGGTAATGGCTGACATCGGTGCGCACGGACAGGCCAGAAGTCACCATCCACCAACCAATCGCACCCTGAAGGCCGCCGAGCGCCAGCAAAGCGACGAGACGCCAGCCGTAGCCGTACGGGATAGCGCGGCGAAAGGCGAACCACAGGAGCGGCAGGGCAAAGGCGAGGCCTATCAATCGTCCAAGAAGCCGATGCACCCATTCCCAGAAGAAGATGAACTGGAAATCGGACAGGGTCATGCCCTGCCGCAATTGCTGATATTCGGGGATCTGCTGATAGAGGCGGAAGGCGTCCATCCACTGATCATGGGTCAGCGGCGGAATGGCGCCGGTGATCGGTTTCCACTGCGTTATCGACAGGCCCGATTCGGTAAGCCGGGTAATGCCGCCCACCACCACCATGCAGAAAACGAGCGCTGCCACCGTGAGCAGCCAGCGGGCGATCGCGACGGGACGGGAAACATCCATGGCCGGGCGAAGGGCAAGTTCAGTCATGGCGCCGATCCATGCGCCGATGCCCGGATTGTTGCAAGAGGGCGACCATAGGACAAAAGGTCGCAACGCTCCGTAACGAGCGGATACAAATCAGCGGACAGGCGTATCCCGTCTATGCACTTCTTAACAGAGGATAATCGATGAGCGCCCCGGCGACCGACATTGCCGGGATGATCGCTGCACAGGGTCCGATCGGAGACCTGACGGCGCGCATCGGCGACGGGTCCCCTCTGGGGCCGGTCAGCCGATGGTCGCCTGCGCTGATATCCACGGTGCGGCTGATGCTGTCTTCCAAGGCGGAGATCGTGCTGTTCTGGGGGTCGGACCTCTGCGCGCTCTATAATGAAGCCTATGCGCCGACGATCGGCGACAAGCATCCGGGGGCATTGGGCCGTCCGGCGCGGGAGAATTGGGCCGAATTATGGGACGATCTGGAGCCGCTGCTGCTGTCGGTGATCGAGCGGGGCGAGACGGTGCATGCCAAGGATCGCCCCTTTTACATCGAACGCGACGGCGGCCGTGGCGAGGAAGTCTATTTCGATATCAGCTATTCACCCGTGTTCGAAGCGGACGGGTCGATCGGCGGGGCGCTGTGCATCGTCAGTGAGACGACGCAGCGCGTCCGAACCGAGCGCGAGATGCTGGCGGATAGGAACCGATTATGGACGCTCGCCCGCGACCCATTTCTGATCGCCGACATGGACGGCACATGGCTGTCCGCCAGCCCCGCATGGACGGACATATTGGGATGGAGCCAAGAGGAGCTGATCGGCCGCACGTCGGAATGGATGGAGCATCCCGATGATGTCGCACGCGTCCGGAAAGAAGTTGACACGCTCCAGCAAGGCGTTCCCTCGCTGCGCTTCGAAAACAGGTTCCGAACAAAGGACGGCGGCTATCGCAACTTTAGCTGGACGGCCGTGCCGGACAATGGGCTGATCTATTGTGTGGCGCGGGATGTCACCGAACAGCGCGCCCATGCCCGCGCGCTTGCCGAAGCGGAAGCCGCGTTGCGGCAAGCGCAGAAGATGGAGACGCTAGGCCAGTTGACCGGCGGCGTGGCCCATGACTTCAACAACCTGTTGCAGGTGGTGACGGGCAATCTTGAACTGCTCCAGCGCGGCCTCAAAGATAATGAGCGGATGCGCCGTGCGGCGGACAATGCGATGGCGGGCGCCGAACGTGCGGCCATGCTGACGCAGCGGCTGCTCGCCTTTTCCCGCCGCCAGCCATTAGCGCCCGAGCGCGTGAACCCCAACCGGCTGGTGAGCCGCATGTCGGAGCTGTTAAGCCGCACTTTGGGCGAGCGGATCGAGGTTGAGACGATCCAGACCGCGCGCGCCTGGCCGATCGAGGTCGATCTTAATCAGATGGAAAATGCGCTGTTGAACCTGGCGGTCAATGCGCGCGATGCGATGCCCGATGGCGGCAAGCTGACCATCGAGGTCGCCAACACGCATATCGATGACCGTTACGCGGCGCAGGAAGAGGATGTGCAGCCGGGGCAATATGTGCTGATCAGCCTGTCGGACACGGGACAGGGCATGGATGCGGAGACGTTGAGCCATGCGATCGAGCCGTTCTTCACCACCAAGGAGGTGGGTCGTGGCACCGGGCTTGGGCTGTCCATGGTCTATGGTTTCATCAAGCAATCCGGCGGCCACATCCGGGTGTATTCGGAGGTCGGCGAAGGGACGAGCGTCAAGATTTACCTCCCTCGTTTCCATGGCCTGGTGCCCGCAAATGATCAATTGGAGGAGGCACCGCCCCCGGTCGTAAGCGGGGGCGATGAGACGGTTCTGGTGTGCGAGGATGACGATAAAGTCCGCGCCTATGCGGTCGAGGTGCTGAACGAGTTGGGATATCGGGTGATCGAAGCCAGTAACGGAGCGGCGGCGCTGGATGCGCTGGAGCAGGCCCCGGTGCCGGTCGATCTGCTATTTACCGATGTCGTGCTGCCCGGTGGGATGACCGGCGCCGACGTTGCGCGGGAAGCGGCGGTGAGGCGGCCAGAGCTTAAGATCCTGTTCGCGACCGGATATGCGCGCAACGCTATTTTCCACCATGGGCGGTTGGACCCGGGGGTGGAGTTGCTGACCAAGCCTTTTACTTACGCGGAACTGGCGGGGAAGGTGCGTGAGGTGTTGGACCGGCGGGAAGAGCAGCGGGTGGGGTAAGGTTGAGCTTTGGAGTGGCTTCGCTTCGCTCGGCCTGAACCGGGGGTGAGGGAGTTTAGTCCCGCCAAAGCCTAGCCTTGATCCAATCACTTTAAATCCATTCGGGCTGTCCAAACGAGTCACGTGCCTCGTCCGGATGTCGAAGCCCTCTCCTTTCTTGAAGAAGGAAGTGGAACCGTTGGCTTCGCCGGCCTTCGGCTCGACAGGCTCAGGGCGAACGGAGATAAGGGTTAGCGCACTTAGCCAATGGCGCGCCATGCCGTGACCAACGCCCTCGCGCGTTCCGCCACCGTCGCGGCATTGTCGCCGGGGCGGTATAAAGCGCCGCCGACGCCAATGCCTTCGCAGCCTGCGCCGAGCCATTGGCCGATCGTGTCGGCGCCAGTGCCGCCCACTGCCCAGAGGCCGACATGGCGCGGCAGCACTTCCTTGACGGCCTTTATATAGGCGGGGCCAAGGCTGGCGGCGGGGAACAGTTTCAGGCGGCGGGCGCCAGCGCGAACGGCGGCGAAGCCTTCGCTGGGGGTCATGAAGCCGGGCAGCATATCGAAGCCATATTGCGCGCCTCGCGCGATGACGGCCGGGTCGGTGTTAGGCGTGACCATGATGCGTCCGCCGGTGCGACGCAGATCGTCCACCGCCTCTACCGTCAGCACGGTGCCGCCGCCGATCAGCGCGGTGGCGCCGAACGCCTGTTGGAGCGCGGTGATGCTTTCGAAGGGTTCGGGCGAGTTCAGCGGTACTTCGATGATGCGGATGCCCGCATCGATGAGGGCCGCGCCGATCTCCACCGCCTCTTCGGGGCGAAGGCCGCGCAGGATTGCGGCGATGGGGGGTGCGCCGGCTGCAAGAAGGGAATCGAGGGTCATGCGGCATTCTCCGGAAGGGTGAGGCCAGCGAGGACGCAATCGTCGCCGCTCAAGGATCGGGAAGGCAGGCCCTGCGCCTCCAGCGCCTCTGCATAGCGGGCGCAAAGACGCTGGTCGCCGATGAGGGTGATGCCGCTTACTTCGCCGAGCATGGCGCGCACTTCCGCGATTTCGCAGCCGATGAGCAGGCCGGAGAGGTAGCCAGCGGCCCAGTCGGGGGAGCGTCCGGCGCGCAGGCGTTTGGCGCGGGCGGCGAAGAGGTTGGTGAGGAGGCTGCCCTCCCCTGCCCGGTCGAGACCTTCGGCGAAGCCTTCCGCTTCCTGGGCAGCGTCGGCGGGGGCGGCTTTGGAGCCGAGGGTGGAGTGATCGCGCAGCAGGGCGAAGAGTTCGCCGGTGGGCACGGTGCGAAAGCTGACGATGCGGCCGTCCTCCACCAGCGACCATTTATTGTGGGTGCCGGGCAGGACGATGAGGTGGCGGCCCTGCGCAAGGTCAGGATGGCGATGCATCGCGCCGAAGATTTGCGTTTCTTCGCCGCGCATGACGTCGGGCACGCCGTCCTTGTCGGTGCAGGCCAGGCCCGCGAGGATCGTGACGGGCGTGCCTTGCCAGTCGAAGCGCATGGCCGCAGTGCGCCATTGCTCCGCGGTTGCGGGGCAGTCGGCATAGGGCGCCTCGACCCAGCCATCGCGCGCGCCCGCCATGCCGCACAGGCGGATGCTGCCGGGGGTGCCGTCTTCCAGCCAGGGGGCGATCGTCTGCGCGAAAGCGGCGGCGGCGTTCGCGCCCGCTTCGGCGATGCCGAGGCCTTCGCGGCGGGCGGTGACTTGCCCTTGC
The DNA here is from genome assembly GCF_055397305.1 of Sphingobium sp. TomMM7A. Lineage (NCBI taxonomy): Bacteria > Pseudomonadati > Pseudomonadota > Alphaproteobacteria > Sphingomonadales > Sphingobiaceae > Sphingobium > Sphingobium sp. TomMM7A. Next base: position 1,545,138 of record NZ_AP027311.1, read on the forward strand.
TCCATGCGGAAGAGGCGCAGGCGGCTGGTGCCCCAGTCGCCGACGACGTCATAGCTGCTCATGCCGAAGTCATTTCCGTTCTTGTCTGCTTATTTGTATGAGTATATGCAACGGCCGATAGCGTCAATGCGTCGCGCACCTCATGTCTTTCAGGAACTCTCATGGCCGCTTCGTCTCAGCCCAACCGGAAATTGCGCAGCCGCGCCTGGTTCGACAATCCCGACAATATCGACATGACGGCGCTCTATGTGGAGCGTTACCTGAACTTTGGGCTCAGCCTGGAGGAACTGCGCAGCGGCAAGCCGATCATCGGCATCGCGCAGACGGGGAGCGACTTGTCGCCCTGCAACCGGCATCATCTGGTGCTGGCCGAGCGCATCCGCGAGGGGATTCGCGAGATGGGCGGGATCGCGCTGGAGTTTCCGGTGCATCCGATCCAGGAGACGGGCAAGCGGCCGACGGCGGGGCTGGACCGCAACCTGGCCTATTTGGGGCTGGTCGAGGCGCTGTACGGCTATCCGATCGACGGCGTGGTGCTGACGACGGGCTGCGACAAGACGACGCCCGCGCTACTGATGGCGGCGGCGACGGTGAACATCCCCGCGATCGCGCTGTCGGTCGGGCCGATGCTCAATGGCTGGCACAAGGGGCAGCGGACGGGATCGGGCACGATCGTCTGGCATGCGCGGCAGCTGCTGGCGGCGGGGAAGATCGATGATGAGGGCTTCATCAAGCTGGTGGCTTCGTCGGCGCCCTCGACCGGCTATTGCAACACGATGGGCACGGCGACGACGATGAACAGCCTAGCCGAGGCGCTGGGGATGATGTTGCCGGGGTCGGCGGCGATCCCTGCTCCCTATCGCGACCGGCAGGAGGCAGCGTGGCGCACCGGCAAGCGGATCGTGGAGATGGTGGCGGAGGATTTGAAGCCGTCCGACATATTGACGCTGGATGCCTTTCATAACGCGATCTTGGTGAATTCGGCGATCGGCGGATCGACCAATGCGCCGATCCATCTGGCGGCGATTGCCCGGCATGTCGGTGTTGAACTGCCGCTGAAGGATTGGGAGACGGTGGGGCATGACGTGCCGCTGCTGGTGAACCTGCAACCGGCGGGCGAATATCTGGGCGAGGATTATTATCATGCCGGGGGCGTGCCTGCGGTGGTGGGACAGCTGATCGCGCAGGGCCTGATCCGCGAGGGCGCGATGACGGTCAACGGGCGGACGATGGGGGAGAATTGCCGGGATGTCGGAATCGAGGATGAGAATGTCATCCGTCCTTTTGCCCAGCCGCTGAAGGAGGAGGCGGGATTCCTGGTGCTGTCGGGCAATTTGTTCGACGCGGCGATCATGAAGACGAGCGTCATCAGCGAGGAATTCCGGCAGCGATACCTGTCCAATCCTGACGATCCCAATGCCTTCGAGGGGCCGGCGGTCGTGTTCGACGGGCCGGAGGATTATCATGCGCGGATCGACGATCCGGCGGTGGGCATCACGCCCAACACGCTGATGTTCATGCGCGGCGCGGGGCCGATCGGCTATCCGGGCGCGGCGGAGGTGGTGAACATGCGTCCGCCCGCTTACCTGATCACCGAAGGCGTGTCCGCCCTACCCTGCATCGGCGATGGGCGGCAGTCGGGGACTTCGGGAAGCCCTTCGATCCTCAACGCTTCGCCGGAGGCTGCGGCGATGGGCGGGCTGGCGCTGCTGAAGACCGGGGACCGGGTGCGGATGGACCTGGAGGCGCGGACGGTGAATGTGCTTATTCCCGAAGAGGAACTGGAAGCGCGGCGCGCGGCGCTGCGGGCCGAGGGGGGGTATGCTTATCCCGCTTCGCAGACGCCGTGGCAGGAGTTTCAGCGGGCGCTGGTGGGGCAGTTGGACAAGGGCGCGATCCTGGAGGGTGCGGAGAAATTCCAGCGGATTGCCCAGACTCAGGGCCTTCCGCGCGACAATCACTAAGAGATAAGGGAAGCGGCATGAGCGGCATCATCAAGGCGGGGCTGGTTGGCTTGGGCAAGATCGCCCGCGATCAGCATCTGCCCGCTATCGAACAGACAAGCGGCATCGATCTGGTCGCGGTCGCCAGCCGCAACGCGCAGGCGGACGGGGTGAACAATTACCCTACGCTCGACGCGATGCTGGCGGAAGAGCCGGACATGAATGCGGTGATACTGTGCCAGCCGCCGCAGGTGCGGTACGAAGCCGCGCGCAAGGCCATATTGGCGGGCAAACATGTGTTTCTGGAAAAGCCCCCCGGCGCGACGGTGACGGAGGTCGAGGCGCTGATCGCTCTGGCGAAGGCGCAGGGCGTGACGCTCTATGCGAGTTGGCACAGTCGCCATGCCGCCGCCGTGGGACAGGCGAAGGCATGGCTCTCCGTGCGCAAGGTCACGCGCGTGTCGATCGAGTGGCGGGAAGATGTGCGGCACTGGCATCCGGGCCAGCCGTGGATTTGGGAAGCGGGCGGCTTTGGCGTGTTCGATCCGGGCATCAATGCGCTGTCGATCCTGACCGAAATCATGCCGGAGCCGGTGACGATGCTGTCCGCCAGCCTGGAAGTTCCTGCCAATAAGGACGCCCCCATCGCCGCTGCTCTGAAGATGGCAAGCGCGTCCGGCGCGCCGATCGATGCAGCGTTCGACTGGCGGCAGACAGGTCCGCAGACATGGGACATTGCGGTCGAGACAGACGATGGCGCGCTGATCCTGTCAGAGGGCGGAAACCGCCTGACGCTGAACGGGGACGTCATGGTGCAGGCACCCGACCATGAATATCCCGATATGTACCGCCTGTTCGTCGAACTGGCGGGCCAAGGCGCGATCGATGCGGATACCAGCCCATTGCGGCTGGTGGCTGACGCCTTCCTTTGCGGCAAGCATTGCCCTACGGCGGCGTTCGACGATTAGACAAAAGGAGCATGGCATTGGGGAGGGAAGACCGGCGTCCAGCCGAACGCAAGTTCGGACATGAGGAAGGCGGCCTTCGCATTCATCAGGCCATTGCCCGGCAGCTTGGCACTGCCATCGTCGCGGGAGTCCACAAGCCCGGCGATATTTTCGAAGGCGAGATCGAGGCCGCCGAACGGCTGGGCGTGTCCCGCACCGCCTATCGGGAAGCGGTACGCATTTTGGTGGCCAAGGGCATGCTGGAAAGTCGCCCCAAGGCTGGCACGCGCGTCCTGCCGCGCAGCCGCTGGAATGTGCTGGACCCGGAGATGCTCGCCTGGATGTTCGCGGGAGAACCCGACCCCGCCTTCGTCCGTGACTTGTTTGAACTGCGCGGCGTCATAGAGCCAGCTGCGGCGGAACTGGCGGCGCGGCGGCGCACCGATGCGCAGCTTTCGGCGATGGAACAGGCGCTGATGAGCATGCACGATCATGGCCTTTCGTCCGAGGAAGGACGCGCGGCCGATCAACGCTTCCACCGTGCGATCCTTGCCGCGACGCAAAATGACGCTCTGGCCGCGCTGGCGAGTTCGGTGGGCGCGGCGGTCAGCTGGACCACGACATTCAAGCAGCGGAAGAAGTCGCCGCCGCGCGATCCTTTCGCGGATCATCGCGCGGTGTTCGATGCGATCGCCTCGCAGGATGCGGACGGGGCGCGATCGACGATGGCGGAGCTGCTGCGGCTGGCGCTGGCGGATATGGATGTTGCGCTTTCCGGGCCGGGGGTGGGTTCTTGATCGACGCTATTGGGAGGGCAAACGGCATTTTTGCGATCAAGAGCCTGGGCAATTTTCTGTCATGCCAGCGCAGGCTGGGATCTCGGGCAAGGCCGTACTGCACCTCCTGAGATCCCAGCTTCCGCTGGGATGACGGGACGGGGGTGTCTTTTTGTGGAGCGGGCCGTGACGCCGATCGGATCAGCTTTGATCGATGAGGTCCCGAAGGCGACTTGCCAGTTCCTGTAGCGTGAAGGGTTTTGCGAGCAAGGCGATGTCCGGGTCCAGCTTTCCGTCGCGCAGGAAACCATCGCGGGTGTAGCCGCTGGTATAGAGGATCTTGAGGTCGGGTCTTAATGCGCGGGCCTTTTCGCTCAACTCCTTGCCGGACATTCCCGGCATGACCACATCGGTGAAAAGCAGGTCGATCGGCTGATCATCCGCTTCGATCAGGCGCAGTGCAGCGTTGCCGTCGGCTGCCTCCAGAGCCCGGTAGCCAAGTTCGCGCAGAGTCTCGACGGAATAGGCACGCACGCCGTCGTCATCTTCCACCACCAATATGGTTTCGCCATTGGCTGACAGGTCGTGCGGGGCGGCCTTTTCCTGCGCCTCATCCGCCTCTCCGATAAAACGCGGCAGGTAGATTTTTACCGTGGTCCCCTGCCCCTGTTTCGACAGCACTTCGACATGGCCGCCCGATTGCTTAACGAAGCCGTAGACCTGACTGAGGCCGAGCCCCGTGCCCCGGCCGATTTCCTTGGTGGTGAAAAAGGGTTCGAAGATGCGCGTCAGAACGGGGGGCGCCATGCCCGTGCCGGTGTCGCTGACCGCAACCATCACATAATTGCCCGGCGTCACATCGCCGCAGGCGGCGGCATAGCCGCTGTCCAAATGTGCGTTGCCGGTTTCGATCGTCAGCGTCCCGCCGTCCGCCATGGCATCGCGGGCATTCACCGCGAGGTTCAGCAGCGTGCTTTCGATCTGGTTGGGATCGGCCTCTACCAACCATAGATGCGGGCCGTTCACCGTTTTCAGCTGAATAAGTTCGCCAAGGGCGCGCTTCAGCAGATCAGAAAGCCCGTCCACCACCCGGTCCAGGTACAGCGGCTTGGGCGACAAGGGTTGCCGCCGGGAAAAGGCGAGCAGCCGCTGGGTGAGCGACGCCGCACGCTCGGCCCCCTGCCGCGCATTGGCGATCGCACGGCTGATCTTGGCCGGGTCCGATCCCTTTTCCAGATTGCGTTCGGCCAGTTCGATATTGCCATTGATGACGGTCAGCAGATTGTTGAAGTCGTGCGCGATGCCGCCGGTGAGTTGCCCCACCGCCTCCATCTTCTGCGCCTGACGCAGCTGTTCCTCGACCGCCCGTTTTTCGGTGAGATCGCGCGTCACCTTTGCAAATCCGATCAGACGGCCCTGATCGTCATGAATGGCATCGACGATGATGCTGGCCCAGAATTCGGACCCGTCCTTGCGCACCCGCCAGCCTTCGGCCTCGAACCGCCCGGCGCTGGCCGCGACCTGAAGGGTGTGGGCTGGCATGCCCGCTTGCTGATCCGGATCAGTGTAGAAGCAGGAGAAGTGACGCCCGACGATTTCATGGGCCGTATAGCCCTTGATCCGTTCCGCCCCAGCGTTCCAGTTGGTGATCGTGCCGTTCGCGTCCAGCATGCACATGGCGTAATCGGTCACTCCCTGAACCAGCAGGCCGAAGCGCCGTTCGCTTTGTTCCAGTTCGCGGAAGGCGGCGCGAATCTGTTCGGTGCGCTGTTCGATCCGCTGTTCCAGCGTGGCGTTCAGCTGGCGCAATTCTCCTTCCGCCACCGTTCGCGCCGCGATTTCCCGCTGCGCCTTATGATGGAGGCGGGCATTATCGATGGCGATCGACGCGTGCCCGGCGACACCGGCCATGATCTTTTCATGTTCGGCGGTGAAGCGGCCGGGCAGATGATGACCGAAGAAGAGGCCGCCCTGCACTTCGCCGCTTTGCGAGATGACCGGCACCGCGAGATAGCTGGTGACGGGCAAATGACCCGGGGGCATGCCCTTGTGCGGGGCGTTATGACCATAACGGGCGTCCTGCCGAATATCATCGGACCGGACGATGCCCTCGCCCAGGAAAGTGGGTGCGAAAACGGCCGTGTTGCGCGGCATGGGAAAGTCGGCAAAGGCTTCCCTTGGAACGCCCGAAAGGCTGTACAGCATGTAGCTCTCGCCATGCTGGTCGATGAGATTATAGAAAAAGGCGCCGAATTCAGCGCCGGTCAGTTCCACGGCGGCGTCGGTGATCGTCTGAACGACTATGTCCAGATTCGGCTCGGCGGCGACAGCGGCGCCTATGCGATTGATGATCTCGAACGAGGTCTGCAACGACACGTTGCGCACGGCGGCCCCGACAAGCCGGGCAAGCTGGCCGAGCAAGTCGACCGAAAAATCGTCCGGCGCATTTGCCCGTGACCAATAGGCGCCGATCGCCATCGGCTGCGATCCGGTTTCGACCGGCGTCATCACCATGCTGCGGACGAAGGTGTCCGCGTACAAATGATGGGGGACGCGCGCGTCGGCGAAAATATCGGGGATGACCGCCGCCTCCCCATGCGCCATCACCCAGCCGGAAACGCAGGCCGAACGTGGGAACCTTTGCCCCTTCCACAGCGGTTCGACGGCATCTTCGGCGACGTATAGGCAGTCATCGCCCTCCGCCAGCACGACCGTGATGCCCTGCGCCCCTGCGATGGTACGCGCCGCCGTCCGCACGACTTCCACCACGTCCTCCAGCGAACGGGCGTTCGCCAGACGCTCCGCTGCCGCGAACAATGGCGTCCATCGGTGAGGAGCGTCTTGAGCAGGCAGCAACGTGTCCAACAAAGCAGCTTTCGGAAATTGGGACGCCCCAGCATAACGCTTTGTTTTTGAACCGCCAACCGCCCGAATTGCCGCAAGATGGTGAAAAGCTCTTAACCCTGATTGCATAAACCGGGGTTGATGAAGGTCAGGGCGGCGAGGCGGGCAATCGGTTATGATCACGCCGAGGCTGCACGATCGATTCGCGTCGTTCAGCAAAATGGCTGGGAGGCGGCATGGCGGACATGGATCGCCTGCGCCAGATGCCCGCCGAGCTTTTCGGTGATGAAGGGAAAGCGCATCCCGGACAGCCGCGTGCTCGTGCAGTTAGCCCATAGCTGTCCGGGATGACCTCATCGCCATTCAGGGAATGACAACGCTGTCTTTCTTTAGACATTTGCGATGATCGATCAAGTCCCTTTTTGCTGTCTTGAGCCGAAAATCCGGACGCGATCCTTGGCCCCTGCGCCTCAGCCTTGTGCTGGGCGGCATTTCCGTGCCAAGGCCGGAAGAATGCGTCGGGGCTGTCACACAGGATTGGGCGAAATTCGCCGGGAGTTTCATGGCCAGCATCCATGACGTGGCGGCACTGGCGCGCGTTTCGATCAAGACGGTCTCGCGCGTGGTCAACAAGGCGCCCAATGTCAGCGAGGAACTGCGGGACCGGGTGACCGCGGCGATAGCGGAGCTGGACTATCGCCCGAACCAGTCCGCGCGGAGGCTGGCTGGCGGACGGTCGTTCATGATCGCCTTCCTCTACAATAATCCGGTGGCAAGCTACATCAGCGGCATTCAGGCAGGCGCCGTCAACCGGTGCCGGGAACTGGGCTATCATCTGGTGGTCGAGCTGATCCCGTTGGCGGGTGAGGAGCGGTTCGACATATTGGAGGGGCTTGCGGCGGCGCTGCGTCCGGATGGCGTATTCCTCGCGCCTCCCCTGTCCGACGATCCCGCAGTGCTGGAATGGCTGGCCCGCAAGAAGCTGCCCTGCGCCCGGATAGCGGGGCCGAATGGGGCGCAGAGCCTGAATATCGTGACGCCGGAATGGGCTGCCGGACGGATGGTGGCCGATCATCTGCTTGGCCTTGGTCATCGCCGGATCGGCGTCATCACGCCGCCGTCCGGCCATGAGGCGGCGACGCATCGCGTGGACGGGTTTCGCGAGGGGCTGGCGGCAGCGGGGCTGGCGGAGGAGCCTGAATTGTTCGTCGAGGGCGGGTTTGACTATCCGTCCGGGATAGCGGCGGGCGAGATGCTGTTGGGGCTGGCCGAGCCGCCGACCGCGATCTTTGCGACCAACGACGACATGGCGCTGGGCGTTCTGCAACTGGCGCGGCAGCGGGGCTTGAGGGTGCCGGATGATCTTTCGGTGGTCGGGTTCGACGATACGCCCGCCAGCGCGACGGCCTGGCCGCCGCTCACGACCGTGCGGCAACCGCTGGCGCAGATGGGCGCGGCCGTCATCGATGCACTGATCAACCGGCCCGCCAAGGCGCCGCAGTTCGATTTCGAGCTGGTGCGGCGCGAAAGTTCCGCGCCGCCGACTGCCTAGCCTGCGTAGAGCGGCGTCGGCATGCCCTTCACGCCGGCATCGACCTCAAACAGGCCGCCATCATAGTCGCTGTCGGGCAATCCAACGGCCGCCGAACTCACGAACATGCGATCGAGCGCGGGGCCTGCAAAACAGATGTTCGTCACCTGCTGCGCGGGCAACGCGATGGCACGGTCCAGCTTGCCATCCGGAGTGAAGCGGCTGATGCGGCTGCCGCTCCAATGCGCGATCCAGAGATGTCCTTCGGCATCCACCGTCATGCCGTCGGGATAGCCGTCCGCGTCGCCGAACTGGATGAAGACTTCTCGCGCGGAAAGGCCGCCGCCTTCGGTGCGGGCGAAGCGGTAGACAGTGCGGCGCACGCTGTCGGTGTGATAAAGCCAGTTGCCGCAAGGAGAAAAGGCAGGGCCGTTGGGGACGCGATAGCCGCTGTCCATCTGCGTCCAGCGACCGTCCGGGTCCAGCCGGTAGAAGGCCCCGCTATCCTCCTTCTCCGCCATGTCCATCGTGCCGCACCAGATGCGCCCTTCGGCATCCGCCTTGCCATCGTTCATGCGGTTGCCGGGCAAATGCTGTTCAGGGTCACCGAACGGCTCGATCGTCAGCGGATCGAGGGAGAGCCGGGCAAAACCGCTCTTCAATCCGGCGATTAAACCGCCCTCCTGCCGCTCGGCGACCCAGCCGATCGGCTCCGGCATGACCCAGCGGTCTATGCGGCCATCCGCCAGCGACAGGCGATTGAGCGCGGGGGCGACGATGTCGGTCCAATAAACCGCATTGTCGCGCGCCGACCAGAGAGTGCCCTCGCCCAGCTGATCGCGAATGTCGCGCTTGATGAGTTGCCACTGCGCCATGGGTCAGCGCTTTACCGAGAGGCGATAGATCATGACGTGGCGATAGGGCTTGCCGGGATCGACCCGAGCCGAAGGGAAATTTGGGTGATTTGGCGCATCGGGGAAATTCTGTGGCTCAAGCGCGAAGCCGTCGCCCATGCGATAGAGATGACTGTTTTTACCAAGGAATGTCCCGTCGAGAAAATTGCCGGAATAGAATTGAAGTCCAGGCTCCGTGCTCAGCACTTCAAGCACGCGTCCTGACCCAGGGTCCTCAAGACGCGCAGCCAGTTCCGGCGTCGCCGTCTGCCCCTTGTCCAACACCCAATTATGATCATAGCCCCGCCCGAAACTGATTTGCTGATCGGCGCCGTCGCGCACGGCATCGTCCACGCGGCGAGGTACGCGGAAGTCGAACGGCGTTCCCGCGACCGGCCTGATCTCGCCGGTGGGAATGAGTCCCGCATCGACGGGCGTGTAGGCTTTGGCCGGTATCGTCAGCAAATGACCAAGGGCGCCGCCCGGTGCCCCCTCGCCCGCCAGATTGAATATGGCATGGTTAGTGAGGTTGACGATCGTGGGCTTGCTCGCCTTCGCCTCGAAACTGATGATCAGGCCGCCGGTTTCATCCAGTGCGTAGCTGATGCGGGTGTCAAGCTGGCCGGGATAGCCCGCCTCCCCATTCGGGCTGCTGTAGGAGAGGACGACTTCGGGCCGCGGTTCGCGGCGAACCGACACGACCTTCCAGACCTGCTTGTCGAACCCCTTGCCGCCGCCGTGCAGCGTATTGCCCTTGTCATTGAGGGGCAGCTGGTAGGTCTGACCATCCAGAGTGAACCGGCCATGCCCGATGCGGTTGGCATAGCGGCCAACGGTCACCCCAAAATAATCGGGCCGAGCCAGATAGCCCGCCAGATCATCATAACCGAGCAGCACGTCGGCCTGCTTGCCGTCCCGATCCGGCCCCGTCAGCGATTGCAAAGTCGCGCCATAGGTAAGAATGCGGGCCGAAACGCCGTGGTCGTTAGAGAGCGTGATCGCTTCGACCGCCGTGCCGTCTGGAAGCTGTCCTGCGGGGGCGCGGCTGGCTTCACCCGCCCATGCTGACGTGCTTGCCATCAGACACGCAAAATAATAGGACGACGATGTTCGAAAAGCGTGGCTGATCCAGCCCCTCTGCATACGATCCCCTTACCGCCGGAGTATATTGACGCCCGACCGGCAGCTATATACTCGGACAAATTGAAGCAGCACAAGCCTGTTGGCGCCTGTTGGAGAAGATGAATGCCTGCACCTCCCTCATCATCAGCCACTCTGACGGCGGGCGACCACCCCGCCACCCGGTACGGGCCTGCCCTGACGCTGCTGGCCAGCCTGTTCTTCATGTGGGGCTTTATCACCGTCATCAACAACACGTTGCTGCCGCATCTGCGCAGCGTGTTCGAACTGAACTATACCCAGACAACGTTGATCGAGTCCGTCTGGTTCATCGCCTACTTCGTGGCATCCATCCCCTCGGCCAAGCTGATCGAACGCGTCGGCTATCAAAAGGCGCTGGTGATCGGGCTGCTGATCATGGCGGCGGGCGCATTGGGCATGATGCTGGCAGCCAGCCTGCCATCCTATGGCGTCACCTTGGCCATGTTGTTCATCATCGCCAGCGGCATCACGCTGTTGCAGGTTGCTGCCAATCCCTATGTGGCGGTCGTCGGCAAGCCGGAGACAGCGTCGTCACGTCTCAATCTGGTGCAGGCGATGAACTCGGCTGGTACGATGCTCGCTCCGCTGTTCGGCGCCTATCTGATCCTTGGCCGATCAAAGGGCGGCACGGCGAGCGCGGACGTCGTCCTGACCCAGGCGGAACGGTTGGCCGATGCGCAATCGGTGATCCTGCCCTACGGCCTCGTTGCCGCGGTCCTGCTGGTGCTGGCGATTGTGATCGCTCGCTTTCCCCTGCCCGCCATGGGTTCGTCCACCTCGCGTCTGGCGAAGGAGGACCGCAAGAACCACTCGCTCTGGGCGCATCGCAACCTGGTCTTCGGCGTCCCCGCCATCTTCATTTACCTGATCGCGGAGATCGGCGTCGCCAACCTCTTCGTGAATTTTGTCAGCCAGCCTGACATCGCCAACCTGACCCATGAGCAGGCAGGCCGCTATCTGAGCTTCCTGTGGGGCGGCATGATGGTCGGCCGTTTCGTGGGATCGGCGATCATGCAGAAGGTGGACGCGGGCAAGGTGCTGGCGGCCTTCGCGACCGGATCGTTCATCGTGATGCTTGTCGCGGTCTTCAGCCACGGGCCGGTCGCCATGTGGGCGCTGATTCTGGTGGGCCTGGGCCATTCGATCATGTTCCCGACCATCTTCACTCTGGGCATTCGTGGCCTGGGGCCGCTGACCGAGGAAGGATCGGGACTGCTGATCATGGCGATCGCTGGCGGGTCGCTGGTGGTGGTGCAGGGATGGCTGGCCGACAATTATGGCTTGCAAAACAGCTTCCTGCTGACGGCCGTCTGCGAACTCTACATCCTCTTCTATGCCCTTTGGGGTTCAAGGCCCACGCACGCGCTGCCTGATCAGCATCTGGAATGATGCGCGCATAGCGGTATCAAGCGAAGGCCGGGGTGCAGGTAGCGCCCCGGCCTTCTGCATATCTGGCTATTCAGCGGCGAGTGGATAGGCGGCGCGTGGCGCTTCGCTGGCCAGCGCGTCGATCAGGGATCTGATGGCCGTCTGAACCCTTGGCAGGCCGGGACCGGGATTGTCCAGGGCGGCATCGAGATAGAGACTGCGGTCAACCTCCACCTGCAAGGCGTAGAAGTCATGGGCCGGATGCCCATGGCGTTCGATCATATGGTCGCCCGCATAGGGATGGTTCTGCGCCACTGTCAGCCCATGCCCCTCCAACACATCGGCCGCCAGCGTCATGAGCCGCGCCGACGCAGCCCGGCCGAAGCGATCACCCAGCACCACGCCGGGCGCAGGCTGTCCGGCAGCAGCGGCGGGAAGCGGCGGCATCGAATGAAGATCGATCAGCACGGCGTGGCCATGGACTTCCCGAGCCGCCCGCAGCATCTGCGTCAATGCCTCATGATAGGGCCGATGGATCGTGTCGATCCGGCGACGGACTTCGTCCCACCCGATGGGCCGCTGCCACAGTTCATAGGCGCCCGGCAGGCGACGGGGTAGAAGGCCAAGGCCGCCGCGCAGCTTCGCGCTGCTCTGAAGGGGGACGTCGCGGGGCAGGCCCGTCACCATCGCGGGATCGATCTCCCGTTCATGGCGATTGAGGTCGATCATCGCGCGCGGGGCGCGCGCGACAAGCACATGATAGCCTCGCTCAATCAACGGATGGGCCAGCAGGTCGGCCCAGCGATCCTCCAGACGTCGCAATATGTCCGGCGCGACTCTGGCGGTGCCCAGCAGAGCCGGGGCATATTCGCGCCCGGCATGGGGCACCGAAATAACCACCGGAGCGATCGGGCGGTCCGGTCCGTAAAGATCATGAGAGGCTGTGGATTCGGCCGGAGCGCGCGGTGCGGGATAGCTCAAATCATCTCCTTCCACAGGGCGCGGCAAAAATGGTTACCCGGCTGGATATATATGCTGGTTGTCGCATATAATGGCATACAGCGCCACCCGCGAGGGGTGCCGCACGAGATCGGCCGACACCGGCCAGAGACGAGATTGATCCAAGCGATGGTTCGAATTTTGCTGGCCGAGGATGATGACAGCATGCGCGTCTACCTCGCCCGCGCGCTGGAGCGGTCGGGATATGAGGTGGTGGCGGTCGCCACCGGCGCGCAGGCCGTGCCGCATATCGACGACGATCATTTCGACCTGTTGCTGACCGACATCGTCATGCCCGAGATGGATGGCATCGAGCTGGCCCAGCATGCGGCCACGGTCGCGCCCGATATGCGGATCATGTTCATCACGGGCTTTGCCGCCGTGACGTTGAAGGCTGGAAAAGCGGTGCCGCAGGCGAAGGTGCTGTCCAAGCCGTTCCACCTGCGCGACCTGGTGCTGGAGATCGACCGGCTTTTCGGCAGCACCAGCATGAGCGAGCTGAACTGAAAGCCGCTTAGCCGGGGACGACTTCTTCCATGTCGGGGGTCGGGGGCAGCGGCTTGCCCGCCATGGCAGCCGCGAAACGATCGCGGTCGAGGCCCCTCTCCCACGCTGACACGACCACCGTCGCGACCGCATTGCCGATGAAGTTGGTAAGGCTGCGGCATTCGCTCATGAACCGATCGACGCCGAGGATCAGGGTCATGCCCGCGACCGGCACGGACGGGACGATCGAGAGCGTGGCAGCGAGCGTGATGAAGCCCGCGCCCGTGACGCCCGCCGCGCCCTTGCTGGACAGCATGGCGACCAGCAGCAGCAGGATCTGGTCGCCGATGCTCAAATGGACGTTGGTCGCTTGCGCTATGAACAGCGCCGCCAGCGTCATATAGATGTTCGTGCCGTCGAGGTTGAAGCTGTACCCCGTCGGCACCACCAGCCCGACGACGGACTTGCGGCACCCTGCCCGCTCCATTTTCTCGATGAGACTGGGCAGCGCAGCTTCCGATGAAGATGTGCCGAGGACGAGCAGCAGTTCCGCTTTCAGGTAGCGGATGAGATGCAGGATGTTGAAGCCGATCAGCTTGGCGACGAGGCCCAGCACGACCAGCACGAACAACAAGGATGTGAGGTAGAAGGTCGCGACCAATTCCGCGAGGTTCGCCAGTGCCCCCACGCCATATTTCCCGATGGTGAAGGCCATGGCGCCGAGCGCGCCTATAGGGGCGGCCTTCATCAGGATCGACACGAGCTTGAAAATGGCGTGGCTGGCGGATTCCAGGACCTGCATGAGCGGGTCCGCCTTGTCACCGATCAGGGTCAGGGCGATGCCGAACAATATGGCCACGAACAGCACCTGAAGGATATTGTGGCCATCCGCGACGGCCGAGATCAGCGTGGCGGGGATGATGTCCATCAGGAAGCCGATGAGCGACCGGTCATGCGCCTGCTGCTGATATTCCGCGACCTTGCCCGCGTCGAGCGTCGTCGGGTCGATGTTCAGCCCCGCGCCCGGATGCACGACATTGGCGACGATCAGCCCGACTATCAGCGCAAGGGTGGAAAAGGTGAGGAAGTAAGCGAATGCCTTTGCCGCCACCCGCCCGATCGCGCCCAATTCCTTCATGCCCGCGATGCCGGTCACGATGGTTAGGAAGATGACCGGCGCGATGATCATCTTCACCAGCTTGATGAAGGCATCGCCGAGCGGTTGAAGCGCGACGCCCGTTTGCGGGGAGAAATGGCCGATCAGGACCCCGATCGCGATGGCGACGAGCACCTGCACGTAAAGCTGCCGGTAAAAGGGCAGTGGCATCGTCGCTCCGCCCGCTGCGTTGTGGATGTCCTTCATGCCGACGGCGCCCCCTGTTTTCCCCGCACAATATGGGCTGCGCTCCCTCTGTCCAGAGAATTAGCTTTTAAGCGAATTTCGCGCTTGCACACCCCACCACCCCCCGCTATTGGCGCAACTCCCGTGGGCGTGTAGCTCAGTGGTAGAGCACTGTGTTGACATCGCAGGTGTTCCAAATCGGTCTGGCACACCCAACACTGACGTTCGATTCAGCGAATGACTGGTGGGCTTCGCATGTCTCTGCCATCTTTTTGCGAAATTAGCTGCTCACCTGGTTCAACGTATCGGCCAGTAAATCAACTGTTACCGCCAGCCGCTCGTCTAGCAATGCGAGGAGTTGTGTCCAACCGAGCATATCGTTCAGTTCTCCTGGGCCGTCGGATATGCCGCGCACTCCCATCAGGGGAACAGTGAAGCGCTGGCAGGCTCGGGTGATGGCGAAGGTTTCCATATCGACCATATCGGCGTCTATCAGTGCATATTCCTCGCCGCCTACGATGTTTGCGCCGGTTGAAAGGCGCGCCGCGGGAATGCCGAGAGGTGCGTGCAGCGGTAGATCGACGGGGTGATCTATGAACGGAGTCACTCCCTTTGCGAAACCAAGGCGGGAGGCGTCCATGTCGCGCCAGGATACGCTCGCGACCTGATAGACCTCCCCCAACTGACAGGCGCGGGAGCCAGCTGAGCCCAGTGACACAACAAGGTCAGGCAGAGCATCATGCTGGTGAAGTTGCTGAAGCGCCAAGCTGGTTGTGATCGCGGCTTCTACGGGACCGACACCTGTCATTAGTGGCGTGAAGCGGGAACGCAGATGCGGACCGTATTCATCCTCTATCGCCATTAGGAAGAGGATGCGCTTTCCGGCGATTAGCTCGCAATTTGGTTGGGGGGGGAAATTCATGAAGGAAACCGTTAATTGCCGGGGAATTTGAGGAGGGCGGCGGTGGCGATGCCGTCGGCTTCGAGGGCGGAGCGGCCGCCGAGGTCCGGAAGGTCGATGGCGAAGAGGGCCAGGAGCAGAGTGGCGCCTTGTTCGCGGAGGAGCTCTGCGGCGGCGAGAGCGGTGCCGCCCGTGGCGATGAGGTCGTCGACCAGTAGGACGCGGGCGCCCTGCCCTATCTGTCCTTCATGCAATTCGAGGCGGTCGGCGCCATATTCCAGCATATAGTCGATGCCGACGGTCTTGCCCGGCAGCTTGCCCGATTTGCGGATCGGAACGAAGCCGAGACCGAGCGCATGAGCGAGCGCCGATCCAAGCACGAAACCGCGCGCCTCAATGCCAACGACGATGTCCGCGTCAAGCGGCCGGGCGATCGCGGCAAGCCCGCTGACGAGCCCTGAGAAGCCGTTAGCATCGGCCAGCAGCGTCGTGATGTCGCGGAACAGGATGCCGGGCTTGGGGAAGTCGGGGATAGTCCGGACCAGCGCGGCGAGTTCATCTAGATCCATGTAAACTCCCAATGAAAAAGGGGCGCGGTGTCTTCATGACGCCGCGCCCCTTCCCTATTCATTCCCTTGGCCGAAAGGCGGTCAGGCGGCCTTTTTCTTGTCGGCCCAGATATTCTGGTAGGACATGTAGGCCAGCGCCGTTGCGATCAGCAGGAAGACGATGGTCGCCAGACCCGCGCGGCGGCGGTTCTCAAGCTTGGGTTCGGCGGTCCAGGTCAGGAAGGCCGAAACGTCCTTCGCCATCTGGTCAACGGTCGCCTTGGTGCCGTCGCCATAGGTCACCTGACCGTCAGCCGTCAGCGGCGGGGCCATGGCGAGGTTCAGGTTGGCGAAATAGGGGTTGTAGTGCAGCCCCTGCGGCGTCTTGGCATCCGGGAAGTGCTTCAGCAGCTCGGCAGGCTGGTTCTGGAAACCAGTCAGCAGCGAGTAGACATAGGCCGATCCCTCATGGCGCGCCTTGGTCATCAGCGACAGATCTGGCGGGATCGCATTGTTGTTCGCCGCCATCGCCGCGACATTGTTGGCGAAAGGCTTGGGGAAGTAATCCGCCGGGACCGGAGCACGCGTCGACATTTCACCCGTCTTGGGATCGACGTCAGGCGTCTTGATCGCCCACTGCTTGGCGATCGCCTTGATCTCCGCCTCGTTGTAGCCAATGCCCTTGAGGTCGCGGAAAGCGACGAACTTCAGGCTGTGGCAGGCCGAGCAAACTTCCTTGAACACCTGGAAGCCGCGCTGCAGCTGGGGCTGATCGAACTTGCCGAACGGGCCGTTGAAGGAGAAGTCCACTTCCTTGGGATGCTTGTGGAATTCATGCTCCACCGTCGCAGCGGGCGGTTCGGAGACATAGGCCACAGCGCCCACAAGGAAGGAGATCAGCAGCCAGCCAGCAAAGAAGAGGCCGACGAGAAATGCGCCGATGCGAACCATGTTGATCTTGTCCCCTATTAGCCGGCGTTCGACGGCTGCGGATCCGCGCCCATGCCGGGAAGCGCATCCTGTTCGCCCTTGATGTTATAGCGGTTGAGTACCGATTCCGTGATCGAGCCCGGCAGCGGCAGCGGCCGTTCAAAGCGCGAGATCAGCGGGAGGATGATCAGGAAGTGGGCGAAATAATAGGCGCCCGCAATCTGGGAGATCATCACATAGGGTTCGGCAGCAGGCGCGCCGCCGCAATAGCCCAGGATCAGCACGTCAACGATCAGGATCCAGAAGAACTTCTTGAAGGTCGGACGATAATTGCCCGAACGCACCGGCGAGGTATCCAGCCAGGGCAGGAAGAAGAGCATCAGGATCGAGCTGAACATCGCCAGCACGCCCAGCAGCTTCGCGGGGACAAAGAAAAAGTCCACGGTGAAGGCGCGCAAGATCGCGTAGAAGGGCCAGAAATACCATTCCGGGACGATGTGCGCAGGCGTCGAAAGCGGGTTCGCTTCGATATAGTTGTCCGGATGGCCGAGATAGTTCGGCGCGAAGAACAACAGGATCGCAAAGAGGATCAGGAACACACCCGCCCCGAAACCATCCTTCGCCGTATAGTAGGGATGGAAGGGAACGGTGTCCTGCGGACCCTTCACTTCCACGCCGGTCGGGTTCGACGAACCGGGAATGTGCAGCGCCCAGATGTGCAGGATGATGACCGCAGCGATCACGAAGGGCAGCAGGAAGTGCAGCGAGAAGAAGCGGTTGAGCGACGCATTGCCAGGAGCAAAGCCGCCGAGCAGCCAGGTCTGGATCGGCTCACCCACGACAGGGATCGCGCCGAACAGGCCGGTGATCACCTTCGCGCCCCAATAGGACATCTGCCCCCAGGGAAGCACATAGCCCATGAAGGCGGTCGCCATCATCAGAAGGAAGATGACGATACCGAGCAGCCAGACCATTTCGCGCGGCGCCTTGTAGGAACCGTAGAAAAGGCCGCGGAAGATGTGGAGATAGACGACGATGAAGAAGAAGCTGGCGCCGTTGGCATGCGCATAGCGCATCAGCCAGCCCGCATTCACGTCACGCATCGTCTGTTCGACGGTGCTGAACGCGACCAGCGTGTTGGCGCCATAATGCATCGCCATGATCACGCCGGTGACGATCTGGATCACCAGCGCGAGGCCAGCGAGAACACCGAAGTTCCAGAAATAGTTGAGGTTGCGCGGGACCGGGTAACCGGCGCCGATCGCGTTGTAGACGAGGCGCGGAAGCGGCAGCTTCTCGTCGATCCACTGCATCGCGGGATGCTTGGGAGTATAATGCTCAGCCCAGGGAAAGCTCATGGTTTCTTACCTCAGCCTACGAGAATGGCGGTGTCGGAAGTGAAGCTGAACTTCGGCACTTCCAGGTTCTTGGGCGCGGGGCCTTTGCGGATGCGGGCCGCCGTGTCGTAGGACGAACCGTGGCAGGGGCAGAAATAGCCGCCAAATTCACCGCGATTCTCGCCCTCGCCCGCACCCAGCGGCACGCAGCCCAAATGGGTGCAAACACCCATGGTGATCAGCCACTGCTTCTTGCCAGCGACGGTGCGCTGTTCCAGCGTCTGCGGATCGCGCAGCGAGGAAACGTCAACCTTGTCGGCTTCGGCGATTTCCTTGTCCGTCAGATGACGCACGAAAAGCGGCTGCGAGCGGAAGGTCGTCTTGATCGCCTGACCCGGCTGGATCGACGAGATATCAACCTCTGTCGATGCCAGCGCCAGCACGTCCGCGCTGGGGTTCATCTGATCCACGAGCGGAATGACGACGGCGACAGCCCCGACCCCCGCGAAGCTTACTGCGGCGATATTGATGAAGTCGCGACGACGCACTCCACCTTCGCCGGATAGACCTTGGCTGTCCGTATGTTCAACGCTCGCCATGCACCTCAACCCTTGCAAAGACGTCCCTGTTACCCGCCGCATTGCCGTCACCGGCCCTGATTATCGAGAGAGTAGCGCCGCCCACGGAATATGGGCCTCGCCTTTCCCCCTGGCGTGGTTCGGGGGCCTGATAGACCCACTGTAGCTTCTTTGCCAACAGCAATTTGGCCATGGCTATGACAATTTGCCCCGCTGCTTTATGCGCGGGGCATGCGTATTGCACTTTATCAACCCGAGATTGCGGGAAATGTCGGCGCCATATTGCGGCTGGCCGCGTGTTTTTCGGTGCCCGTGGACATCATCATGCCGATGGGATTCGCCTTTTCCGACGCCAAGTTGAAACGCGCCGCGATGGATTATGGCGCGGCGGCGGAGGTGACTCGCCACGCCAATTTCGAGGCATTTGACGAGGTCCGGCGTGCGGAGGGCCGTCGCCTGGTGCTGATGAGCAGCCATGCTTCGCAGCCCCTGCCGGAGGTGCGTTTTGACCGGAATGATGTGCTGCTGATGGGGTCGGAAAGCGCGGGCGTGCCCGACGCGGTGCGAGACATGGCCGACCTGCGCGTCCGAATCCCCATGGCTGCGGGCTTCCGGTCCTTGAACATTGCCGTTTCCACGGGCATCGCGGTTGCCGAAGCCCTTCGCCAGACTGGACAATTTCCAACATGATCGAGATTTCCCAATGACCTTGGTCCTCAATCCCCAACAGCAGGCCGCCCGCAACTGGTTCGAATCGCTGCGCGACCGCATCTGCGCGGAATTCGAGGCGATCGAGCGCGAGGCGGGCAGCGATGCCTCCTTCGTCTACACGCCGTGGGACCGCGAAGCGCCGGGATTGACGCCGGGCGAAGGCGGCGGCGGCGTGCGCGGGGTCATGAAGGGCAAGATATTCGAGAAGGTCGGGGTCAATGTATCCACCGTCTCGGGCGAGTTTGCGCCGGATTTTGCCAAGACCATTCATGGCGCCGGGGAGAATCCGGCCTTTTTCGCGACCGGGATCAGCCTGGTCGCGCATATGGCGAATCCGCATGTGCCCGCCGTGCATATGAATACGCGCTATCTGATCACGTCCAAAAGCTGGTTCGGTGGTGGCGCGGACCTTAACCCTCCCCTACCCAGAGATGAGGACACGGCGAGCTTCCACGCGGCATTCAAGGACGCATGCGATACGCATGATGCGGACTATTATCCCCGCTTCAAGGCGTGGGCCGACGACTATTTCTTCATTCCGCACCGGGGCGTCCATCGCGGCGTTGGCGGCATCTTCTACGATCATCTTGAGTGCGAGGATGATGCGGGATTTGATGCGAATTTCGCGTTTACCCGGTCGGTGGGCGAGGCGTTTCTGGCGGTCTTTCCCCCGATTGTCCGGCGGCGGATGGGCGAAAGCTGGAGCGAAGAAGATTACGCCAGGATGCTGGAATGGCGCGGCCGTTATGCGGAATTCAACCTGGTGCATGACCGGGGTACGCTGTTCGGGCTGAAGACCGGCGGCAATGTCGATGCGATTTTGATGAGCCTGCCGCCGATGGCGAGCTGGAGCTGAACCCATGCCGCTGACGCCGGTCGCCAATGATCAGATTGCGACGATCGTGACCTATCTGGAGATGGTGGAGCGGCCCCGGCCAGCGCCGATTCCGCCTGCGCCTTTGCGGCTGGTGCCGTGGAAGTCGCCAGCGCCCGATGCCTATCGCGCGCTGTTCCGGCGGGTGGGGGAGTCGTGGCTCTGGTTTTCGCGCCTTGTCATGAGCGATGCGGAATTGATGGCGATCATCCACGATCCGGCAGTGCAGATTTTTGCGATCACCGATCCGCGTGGCGTGGAGGTGGGCTTGCTGGAGCTGGATTTCCGGGCGCTGCCGGACTGCGAGTTGAGCTTCCTTGGCCTCATTCCCGAGCTGACCGGCAAGGGATTTGGCGCGTGGCTGATGGCGCAGGCGAAGTCGTTGGCATGGCGCAAGGAGGTGCGCCGGTTCTGGGTGCATAGCTGCACATTGGACAGTCCGGGGGCGCTCAACTTCTATCAGCGGGCGGGATTTGTGCCCTATAAGCGGGAGGTCGAGGTTTTCGCTGATCCTCGGCTCGCCGGTTTATTGAGCGCCGATGCGGCGCCGCATGTGCCAATGCTGGGTCAGCCCGCCTCCGCCTGACGATAAAGCCGGGCGAGCATGACGAGCATATAGACCTGCACCCCGGTCGAGACGACGGCCGCTGCGACGCCGCCGACGAGCCGCGCGCCTTCCGCTCCGGCGATCAGGCGACCGAACAGGCCGAAGATGACTTGCGCGGCTGAGCCGACGATGGCGGAGAGCAGCGTCAGCACCAGGATGAAGCCGAGCAGCCGCCAGAAATGGCCGCGTGTCAGCGCCCAGCTGTGCCGGAGCGAGGCCATGACGCCTTCGTGGCCGTCGATTACCACCGGGTTGAGCAGCAGGAGACGGACGCTGGCGAAGAGCATGACGGCGCCGCCAGCAGTCACCAGCAACGCGGCGAGGGCTGCGGCAACCGGCTTTGCCACCATGGAGAAGGCGACGACCACGATCATGCCGACGATGGCTATGCCAAGCAGGGTGCCGATCACGACAAGCGCCGTGCCGAGCAGCACGGGCAGGCGGGAGAGGCTGAGCCGCAATGCTTCGCCGACGCTGATGCCGGGCCTTAACGCCAGTGCGAACAGGGCGAGTGACCCGAACCAGATGATGATGACGCCGATCAGCGTGGACAGGATGAAACTGGGCGGGATGTCGGGCATGGCGCCCTTGTCCATCGTCCAGGTGGCGAGTTCGGGCGGCGTCATCTCCTGAAGGATGAGGCCGGGCAGCGCCACGAAGAGCAAGGCGACCGGGAACAGCAGGCTGCGTTCGCGCGCGACGAAGGCGACCGCTTCTTCCCATGCCTTGCCGATCGACATCGCCGCCATATCTTCGCCTTTTCCCGTACTTAAAATCGGGGAGGAGACTTGATCGCTCCCCTCGCCCAAGTCAAGGAAGTGCCATGTCATCCTCTTCCCCTTCGCCTGCTGTCGCCGACCAGATCGAATGGCGGGTTGATTCGGCGCTTGCGGACTATCCCGAAGCGCTCGCCGACATGGAGGCGCGGGCGGCGGCGATCTTTGACGGGGAGGCGGGCGAGCGGGTGTGGTTGCTCCAACATCCGCCGCTGTATACGGCGGGGACGAGCGCCGATCCGGCCGAGTTGATCGACCCGCGCTTTCCGGTGCATGATGCGGGGCGCGGCGGGCGCTATACCTATCATGGGCCGGGGCAGCGGATCGGCTATCTCAACATCGATCTGCGCGAGCGGGGGAAGGATGTGCGCAACTTCGTCCATCATCTGGAAGGGTGGATGATCGACGCCCTGGGCGACCTTGGCATCGCGGCGCGGCGGGCGGAGGGACGGATCGGCATCTGGACCGATGACCTCAACGGGCGCGAGGCGAAGATCGGCGCGCTTGGCATCCGGGTGCGGCGGTGGGTGACGCTGCATGGCTTTTCGATCAATGTGGACCCCGACCTGTCCCATTTTGGCGGCATCGTGCCGTGCGGGCTTGCGGAATATCCCGTCACCAGCATCGCGGCGCTGGGCAAGAATGCCTCAATGGCCGATCTCGACGCGGCTTTGAAGGCGCATTTCCCTGCCTTTCTGGGCCGGTTGCGGCGCTGTGGCGCGGGGGTTGAGCAATGCGGATCGGGCGGCTAGGGTCTGCGCCTTCGCCGGGTGGGGGCCGCCGGGCATCACATGTTTGGGAGACCCGGATGCGCTGCAAAGCGAGGATGATCTTTACCGCCTTGCTGCTGACCGGCTGCACCGCGCTGGCGGCGTGCGGCAAGGACGACAAGGGGAGCAACACGGTCCAGATGAAGGATCTGGAGGCCGTCGACGGCACGACGACCGACGCCATGACGGACCTGGACGGGGTGCAGAGCGAAGCGCCGTCGGCCGCCCTGCCCTCGGCTGGAGGGAATAACAGCGCCGCTACCGCGCCTCAGCCGGAACCTGCCGCAGCCAATGCGACGCAAGGCGAGGCAGAGATACTGTCGGATCAATAGACGGAGAGAGGCGTTCAGGCGCAATACAGGCGCCGGACGCAAGGCATAGCATAAGAGAAGCCTGCCCAATCGTCGTTCACAAAGGCCGCCATTCTTAAAGGGGAAGTCATGACATCCTGTTCCACGCTGCGCCGGGTCTGTGCCGGATTGATGATTGCCGCCGCGCCGCTGTTGGCTCAGCCGGCCGCCGCCCAGTTTTTCTGGTCGCCGCCCGACTTTTCCAGCCCGCCGCTGACGGACGCGGACGCTGCGACCGCGCTTGGCCTGCCCGGCGCCACGGCGGAAGAAATTCGCGCGGGCCTGGTATGGAACCTGCGCGCGGCGCTCAACGTCGCGGCGCTTCAGTGCCAGTTCGAACCGACGCTGCTGTCGATCAGCAACTATAATGCGATGATCGCGCATCATGACGCGGAACTGGATGCGGCGCAGTCGGTCCTGCTCGGCTATTTCCAGCGCACCGTGGGCAAGGGCAAACCCGGCCAGGCCGCAGCCGACAAATATGGCACGCGCATCTATTCGGGCTATTCGACCGTCCAGGCGCAGCGCGGCTTCTGCCAGGCGGCGGGTCAGGTCGGGCGGCAGGCAATCTTCGCCAATCGCGGTTCGCTGCATGAGGTGGCGCGCACGGGGCTGGGGTCGATCAAGAAGTCGCTGGTGCTGGCGGGTGAGCAATTTTACGGCGACCCAGGGCGGAGCTATGCGCTGACCCTGCCTTCTTTCGATAAGAAATGCTGGAAGAAGGACAAGCTGCGGCCGGAATGCCAAGTGGCTTATGAGCAGAAGGTGGCGGCTAAGTGATGGTGTGATGGACGGGGCCGTAGGGCTTCGCTCTTTTGTTCTATCTAGTGAGCATTGCACTTTAACCCGTTCGGGCTGAGCCTGTCGAAGCCCTTCTCTTCTTTTTAAGAAGTAGAGCCCTTCGACAAGCTCAGGGCGAACGGGGAGATGTTTAGCTTCAGCGCGATCCTTACCTAAGCCCCAGATATTTATGCGATTGAAGGCTTAGCCGCCATTTCGGCCGCGCCATGACCAGATCGATCGCCGCCCGCATGTTCGCCGCCGCCTCCGCGCTGTCGAGGGGTTGGATCAGCAGGTTGTCGAAAGCCCAGCTCTCCATCGCCTCCACATCGGCGAGGCTGTGACCCCTGCCCGGCTGCGGCCAGACCAGCTTCAGTTCATTGCCGCTGCGTTGCACGACGTCGCTGCCTGCCTTGGGGCTGATGCAGACCCAATCTATGCCGGGATGCGCCGCGAGCGTGCCGTTGCTTTCGATGGCGATGGTGAAGCCACGGGCGTGGAGCGCGTCGATCAGCGCATCATCGACCTGCAACATGGGCTCCCCGCCCGTTATCACGATGTAGCGGCCCTCTTCACCTGTCCCCCAAAAGGCGAGCGCCGCGTCAGCGAGCGCCTGTGCATCGGCGAATTTGCCGCCGCCGTCGCCGTCCGTGCCGACGAAATCGGTGTCGCAAAACTGGCAAACGGCCTTGCGCCGATCCTCCTCGCGCCCGGTCCAGAGGTTGCACCCGGCAAAGCGCAGGAAGACGGCGCGGCGGCCGCTATGGACGCCTTCGCCCTGAAGCGTCAGGAACATCTCCTTGACGGCATAGCTCATCCGCTTGTCCTTTACGGCTTGGCTGCGTAGCGGGTTGGATCGGGCAGGCCCGCTTCCTCAAAACCCCTGGAGCGAAGGCGGCAGCTGTCGCAAAGCCCGCAATGCTGGTCGCCCGGCGCGGGATCGTAACAGGACCAACTCATCCCGGCATCCAGCCCCAGTCGGTTCGCCTCTCGCGCGATGTCAGCTTTGCTCATATGCTGGAGCGGGGCGTTAATCCGCACGGGATGCCCTTCGACCCCCGCCTTGGTCGCGAGTGCCGCCATATTCTGGAAGGCGTCGATGAACTCGGGACGGCAGTCGGGATAGCCGGAATAATCAAGCGCATTGACGCCGATGAAGATGTCATTCGCGCCCGACACTTCGGCAAGGCCAAGCGTAAGCGACAGGAAAATGGTGTTGCGCGCGGGCACATAGGTGTTGGGAATGCCCGGCCCCACCCCGTCCTTCGGCACCGCGATGTCCGCCGTCAGCGCCGATCCGCCAAAGGCAGTGAGATCGAGCGGAAGGACGATATGCCGCCGGACCCCGAGAACAGCGGCGATGCGCGCGGCCGCGTTCAATTCGACGCGATGCCGCTGATTATAATCAATCGTCAGCGCGACCAGTTCATAGCCCGCCTCGCGCGCGAGGCCGCCTACGACCATCGAATCCAACCCGCCCGACAGCAGGACGACAGCGATTTTCCCATCATTGGCAGTCATGGGCGCTCCGCTACCGCCACAGGCGCGCTGGCGCAAGCGGTGCGGTCAATGGCAGGCGCCGATGCGCCGTCCTTCCATGCTGAAGGAAAAGGGCGCGCCGCCCTCAATCCCCTGCGAGTGGATCTGCACCAGCCGGGACGTTTCGATGCGCAGGTCGGTGCGCCCGCCCCCTGCCCCGGCGCAATCGTAGCTGACCGTCAGCCGTTTGGCGCTTTCGTCGATCGTCAGCCTTTTGCAGTTGTTGCGGCCATGGCGAAGCTGGATCAACTGACGAATATCGGCAAGGCAGATGCGGCGTATATCGACCTTCCCGCCTTCCTCCGGCCGTTCGCGCAATTCCCATTCGCCCGGTTCCAGACCCCTGAGCGGCGGTTCGGAAAGCGCCTGCGACCCGACTGGCGATACAGCGATCAGCACCGCAATGGCCGCGCTCAAGACGTGCAGACCTGACGTCATTCGATAGCCCCCGTATTTCATCCCGAACTCCGGAGCGGCTCGCCGCGTGCATGGCGGCACGGCCTTCATGCACCCAAATCCGGCGGGTTGATAGCGCCAGCCCCCGCTAACGCCCCAACCTGTTCCGAAGTCGCAATAAATTCGTGTCAGCCTTGCGCGAAACTGTCCAGCGAAACTGGAAACAGACGCGAACAAAAGGCGCAATCTACCCCAATGACCCCCTGTTCATCAGCCATTTGGGCGCGTTCTTCAGCGGGGAAACGGCCGATCACGCTACGGATATGGGCCAGATCGCAGCGGCAACCCTTGGTCAGGTTGACCGGATCGGTGACGCGCACCACCTCTTCCTCATGGAACAGACGCCAGACGATATCGGTCAGCGGCAGCGCTTCGTCGGTTAGTTCATTATCACTGAGCGTGACGGCCAGCGCCTGGACATGTTCCCATTCGGGATGGTCATGCCGCGTGTGGAGACGTTCGCGGCCCACTTCACCTTCGGGCAGATGCTGGAGCAGCATGCCTGCGGCGAAGCAGCCCTGCCCCGCTTCATGGCGGATAGCGATCTGGACGACGCTGGGGATTTGTTCGGACTGGAAGAAATAATGTTCGGCCGCCTGCGCGAGCGAATCGCCATCGAGCGGGACAATGCCCTGATAGCGCTCGCCGGTCACCGCCTGATCGAAGGTGATGGCAAGATAGCCCTTGCCGAACAGGCCGAACAGCGTCGGGTCAGGCCCCAGCTCCGCCAGCCGATCGGCGTCGAACTTGGCGTAACCGCGCACTTCGCCGCCCTTGTAATCGGCGACGAGCAGGCTGACGACGCCATGTTCGTTATGCGCCTGTAGCGTCAGCTGTCCGCCCGCATCCTTGAGCGTCGAGCCGAGCAGCGCGGCGAGGACCAGCGCGGAGGCAAGCAGCCGTTCGACTGGCGGGGGATAGGCATGGGCGGCAAGCACCTGATCCAGCACCGGCCCAAGGCGAAGGATGCGCCCGCGCGCGTGACGCGACGGGATGGTGAAGCCCAGGGCCTGATCGATATCGGATGCGTTCAAGACAAGCTCCGTTAGTCCCGGTGCAGGGCGGGAATATAGCGGCGGCCGGGCGTTATCGCCCGGCCGGTTCGCTGCTAGATAGGAATATGTCCGGCAAACTCAACCAAGGCGGCCCGCCGCCCAGAGCAGCACGGACTTTTGCGCATGGATGCGGTTTTCCGCTTCGTCCCAGATCAGCGATTGTGGGCCGTCGATGACTTCCGGCACGACCTCTTCGCCGCGATGGGCGGGCAGGCAGTGCAGGAATTTCGCGCTGGGCTTTGCCTTTGCCATTAGGTCTTGCGTCACCTGATAGGGCATCATGGCCTTCAGCTTTTCGTCCGCATGCGCCTGACCCATGGAAATCCAGGTGTCAGTAACGACGGCGTCGGCCCCCGCGACCGCCTGGACAGGATCACGGGTGAGCTTGATGCCCGCGCCCAGCGCCTGCGCTTCCTTGATGAAGGCGTGGTCGGGCTCATAGCCTTCGGGAACAGCGATGCGGACGTCGAATTTGAAAAGGCCCGCCGCTTCGATGATCGAGTGGAGGACATTATTGCCGTCGCCCAGCCATGCCCACTGGCTGCCGGGCAAGGCTACGCCATGTTCGACCAGCGTCAGAAGGTCGGCGGTGATCTGGCACGGGTGCGACAGGTCGGTGAGGCCGTTGATCACCGGAACGGTGGCATAGCGGGCCATTTCCTCGATCTTTGCATGATCGTCGGTGCGGATCATGATCATGTCGCACATGCGGCTGAGCACGCGGGCCGTGTCCGCCACGGTTTCGCCCCGGCCAAGCTGGCTGGTCGCGCCGTCGAGGATCAGCGAGGTGCCGCCGAGCTGACGGATCGCCATGTCGAAGCTGACGCGGGTGCGGGTGCTGTTCTTTTCGAAGATCATCGCCAGCGTGTGGCCAGCGAGCGGCGCATCGGCGTCGGCCTGCCCTTTTGGCAGGGCCTTGCGGGCGGCTTTCCGGTCGATGGCGTCGGAAAGCATGGCGGCGAGCGCGTCGGCGCCAGCGTCGGAGAGATTCAGGAAATGTCTGGTCATAATGGCCTCACTCTCCCTGCATCCGTTCGTTTCGAGCTTGTCGAGAAACGCGCATGAGGCTTCTCGGCTTCGCTCGACGCGAACGGAGGGGGCTATTCAATGTCAGGCGGCTGAAGCCTCCGCGAAGCTGCGGGCACCAGCGGACAGTTTTTCGATGCATTCGGCGACATGCTTCTCGTCAATGATGAGCGGCGGCAGAATGCGGACGACATTCTGTCCCGCCGACACCACCAGCAGCCCGTGATTGTCGCGCAGATGCGCCACGAAGTTTCGCGCGTCGCTGCTGTCCTTGAGCTTGACGCCGAGCATCAGGCCAAGGCCGCGCACATCCTCGAACATGTCGTGGTTGGGGATGAGCTGCTCCAGCGCGGAACGCAGGCGCGCGCCGATGCTGTTCACATGGTCGAGGAAGCCTTCGCCCAGCACTTCGTCCAGGACAGTCAGGCCGACCGCCATGGCGAGCGGATTGCCGCCATAGGTGGAGCCATGGGTGCCGAACACCATGCCCTTGGCCGCTTCCTCGGTCGCGAGGCAGGCGCCGAGCGGGAAGCCTGCGCCGATGCCCTTGGCCACCGCCATGATGTCGGGGTTCACGCCATATTGCTCATGGGCGAAGAAGGTGCCGGTGCGGGCGTAACCGCACTGCACTTCGTCCAGGATCAGCAGCATGCCCTTCTCGTCGCACAGCTTGCGCAGGCCGGAGAGAAACTCCTGGGTGGCGGGCGTTACGCCGCCTTCGCCCTGCACGGTTTCGACAAGGAAACCGGCCGTGTTCTCATCGACAGCAGCGGTGGCGGCTGCCAGATCGTTGAACGGCACGACGGTGAAGCCGGGCAGCAGCGGTTCGAAGCCGTCGCGCATCTTGGGCTGGCTCGTAGCGGAGATCGTGCCCAGCGTACGGCCATGGAAAGCGTTGTCGAAGCTGATGATATTGTGACGGTGCGCCTCGCCATTGGCATAATGGTAGCGGCGCGCGGTCTTGATCGCGCATTCGACCGCTTCGGCGCCCGAATTGGTGAAGAAGACCGTGTCGGCAAAGGTCGAATCGACCAGCCGCTGCGCGAACTTCTCGCCGAGCGGCATGCCGTAGAGGTTCGACGTGTGCATCAGCGTCGCGGCCTGATCCGCGATCGCCTTCACCAGCCTCGGGTGGCCATGGCCGAGCAAATTGACCGCGATGCCGCTGGCGAAGTCGAGATAACGCTCGCCACGCTCGCCGATCAGATAGCAGCCCTCGCCTCGCACCGGGCGGACGTCGCACCGGGGGTAAACGGGCATGAGCGGCGTAATCGACATGGTGGCCCTCCCTTCGCTGGGGCTGATGAAAAAAGTCTCAAAACGCAAAAAGGCGGCCCCCGCCGGGCCGCCCTTTGCGAGCGCTGCCTATACTAGGGCCGTCTGGGTGGTGCAAGCCATGTTACATGCTCGTCATCCCAGCGAAGGCTGGGATCTCGTGAGGCCGGGTTGTGCCCTCTCGCCGGAGATCCCAGCTTTCGCTGGGATGACGGCTGTTGGAGGATCGTCAGGCGATCTGGTTCCAGGCGTCGGCGATTTCCGCGATGATGTCGCGGGCCTGCTCGGCATGTTCGGGTGAGCGTTCCTTGGCGCTGAGCAGCAGCAGGCGCCGCGCTTCGCGGTAGATTTGGGCGAGGCCCATGGCGATGTCGCCGCCCTTGTCGAAGTCGAGGCTGGATTCGAGCGCGATCAGGATCGACATGGCGCGGGCCTGCTTGTCGGAAACTTTCAACCGGTCGTTGTTGCGTTCGGCCAGCGCGGTCGCTTCGAGAGCGATCAGCAGTTCGTCGAACAGCACCTTCACCAGCGCATGGGGCGTCGCGCCTTCGATCCGGCTGCCCGAATGCACGGCCGCATAGCCGCGTGCCGCGCGATTGCCTGCATAGCCCTGTTGAGAATAGAACATCTTACCTGACCCCTGTTATCAATTATCGCTCTTGGTCCACATGGCGACCTGCTGTTCCAGATAGTTCTGGGTCGCCTTGAAGGCCGCCAGACGCTTGTCCATCGCCGAATAGACCTTCGAAAGCTGCGCCTGATAGTCGGTCATCTGGTCGTTCAGCTTTTCCAGCTGCTCGGTCAGCGCCTCACCCAGCTTTTCATATTTGCTTTTTGCCGCAGCCAGCGGACCATCCGTCTGCTGAATCTTGTCGCGCACGCTGTCCATCAGACCGGCAAGGCCGGGCTTCGTGTCCGACTTGACCGCCGGGTTCAGCATCTGGGTGATCCCGGCGGGGTCGGCGAGAAGCGCCTTGTCGAGCGCGGCGGTGTCCAGCTTCAGCGTGCCGTCGCGATTGGTGCTGACACCGATGGACGACAGCGTCGTATAGGTCCCCGTGGGCGCCAGCACGGCCGACGTCATCTGCGACAGCTGCCGCTTCATGTCGCGGATCGATGCTTCACCGTTCAACGCGCCCGCGCTGGACGAATTGCCACCGGCCGCCGTGGCGGTGTTCAGCGCCTTCATCAGCGTATTATAGGCGTCCACGAACTCGACCATCAGGTCGCGCATCGACGTGGTCGGCTCGGTCGATGCCAGCGTCACATTGGTGCCCGGCGCGGCCTTGTTCAGGTCAATGCGCAGGTTGGCGATGGCGGTGTCGATCGTGTTGCTGCTATAATGCTGCTCGACACCGTCCAGAAGGACGATGGAATCCTTGGCCTGCACCTGACGCGTCATCCCGCCAGTCGCGCCGTCCCAAGTGAAGGCATCGAGCGCCGCGTTTGCGGGCGAAGATGTGTTGGTGAAGGTAAAGCTGTTCGCGTCGCCCGTCGCGCCCTTCATCACCAGGCGCGTGCCCTGATTGTCGGTGATGACACTGGCGCTGACGCTTGTCCCGGCTGCGTTGATCGCCGCTGCAAGGTCGGCGTAGGTGGCACCGGCACCAAGCGTGATGGGGACGGCGGCGCCGCTACCCACTGTCAGCGAGAAGCTGCCCGCGCCAAGCACGGTGGCGGCGGTTGCGCCTGAAACGGGTGCAGAGGCAATGGTCTGCGCAGAGGCAAGCTGCTGCACCTGAAGCTGCGCTGGCAGCTTTGGCACACCGCCCGGCAGCAGACTGACAGCCGCAATGCTGGGATCATTGGAGGCGGGCGAACCCGCGAAACCCGTTCCGGCGAGCAGGCTGTTCAGGGCGTTGGCAAAAGTATCGAGCGAGCTGGAGGCCGATGCGAGCGCCGAAATCCGTGCATTATTGGTGCTCTGACGATCGGTGATCTGCTTCTGCTTCGGGTCGCGGGCGGCGCTCACCAGGCTGGTCACCAGCGCGCCGGTGTCGATGCCGGACCCAATGCCGAGCGCTGTTGAAATGCTGCTGCTTACCGAGGTCATCGTCCGTCCTTTCGAGGATGAGAACGGCTCTAGGATGAAGACCTTTAGGAATGATTTTCATGGGGTAGAGGAAGATCGCGTGCGGCGATCTTTCCTCAACCGTCGATTGAAAGCAGCTGATCCACCGTGCCACGGCGCAGATGCGCCTGCGCGGCATGGGCATAGCTTGCCTGCTCCGCGATGCGTTTGCCCAAGGTGACGGCGCTTTCGACCACTTCCTTCGATGCGGGTGGCAACGGCACCAGGATCATCGGCGCGGGCAGCAGCGATTGAATTTCGGCCTCCGCCCCTTCAACCGTGGGTCCGGCCGAGGCCGATCGCAGTTGCGCCAGTATGTCAGCCACGCGGGCATGCACCTTGGCATATTCTGCCGCGCTGGCGAGATCATCTTCGGACAGAGTGGAGTTCGTGTCGCCGCTCTGGGGCTTGTCCGCATGCGGATCGACGCCCTGCTGGGCTGCAATCGGTTGGACTGCGGGCACGGCCGAAGGCGTTCGAGATGATACCCGATCAACCTGCGTTACATCGCTCCGCGAAACATATTCGTTCATGACGCACCATCCTAATGCGTCCCCATGAATATATTACGGCCAGCAATGCCTAAGATTTAGTTCACCGTGTCGATTTTTCTAAAGCTTCTGGCCATCGGCGTCGAAGCGCAGATCGTCGGGCACGCTGATGAAGGGCCGATCGATCTCGCTCGCCATCCGGTTTTCCACGCGGAAGACGAAGGCAAGGACGGTCGCGACCGCCATGTAGAGCCCTTCATTGACGATCTGCCCAGCGCGCGAGGTGAAGTAGATGGCGCGGGCAAGGTCGGGATATTGCAGCACCGTGACGCCATTCTGATCGGCAAGCTCACGAATGGCGGCGGCGATCGCATCGCAGCCCTTGGCTACGACGATGGGCGCGGCATCCTGCCCCGGCTTGTAGCGCAGGGCGACGGCGAAGTGCGTCGGGTTGGTGATGATCACGCTGGCTTCGGCCACGGCCTTGCGGGTCGATCCGCTCAGCACTTCGAACTGACGGCGGCGGATATGGCCCTTGAGTTCCGGCGAGCCTTCGCTTTCCTTATGTTCATCCTTGATGTCCTGCTTGCTCATACCGAGGCGCTTGGACCGCTGCATGATCTGCGCCGGGACGTCGATGCCCGCGATAAGGAACAGGCCGCCCGCCATGACGAGGCAGGTCATGATGAACATATTGCCAAGGTCCGACATGGCAGGAGCGAGGCCCGATGAGCCAAGGCCGATGATCGCGGTCAGCCGGTCCCAGATCAGCCAGACGCCGATCGCTCCGAGCAGCGTTACCTTGGCGATCGACTTCATCAGTTCGATGAGGCCCTGCATGCCAAACATGCGCTTGAGGCCCGCCGCCGGATTGAGCTTCGACGCCTTGGGGGCGAAGGCGCCGGGGCGGAAGCCGAGGGAACCGAGGATGGCTGGTCCCGCAATGGCGGCAAGCGTCGTTGCGAGCAATATGCCGCCGACCGGCAGGGCGATGCCTGTGAGCAGGCTCATGCCACGCGCGGCAGGCGCGAAGTCGGTAATGTCTTCCCGGCGGAAACGCAGCGCTTCGATCAGCATCTGGGAGAGGGATTCAACGACGGACGGCCCCGTTACCGCGATCCAGCCGATCCCGGCCATCACCACCAGCGCGGTCGCCAGTTCCTTGGACTGGAGGATGTCGCCCTTCTTGGCGGCGTCCTGCAATTTCTTCTGGGTTGGCTTCTCGGTCTTTTCGCCGCCGCCATTATCCCCCGCCATGTCAGCGGCCTTCCGCTATGGACTGGGCCTGGTCGAGCCCCGCCTTGAGCGCGGCGGTGAGCCCTTCCCCCATCACCGGCGCGGCGACGGCCAGCAGGATGAGTCCCGCCATGACGGCGACTGGCATGCCAACGGCAAAGAGATTGAGCGATGGCGCGCTGCGGGCGAGGATGCCCATGATGATCTGCACCAGAATGAGCGCGAAGCCGACCGGCAGCGCGACAGTAACGCCCGCGCCAAGCAGCGATCCGCCGAACTGGACCAGATGCCAGACCGCGTCATTACTGAGCATTGCGTCGCCCGGCGGCAGCGCCTTGTAGCTTTGCACCACAAAGCTGGCCAGCATCAGGTGACCGTCCATGCCGAGCAGCAGGAAGGTGGCGAGGATCGAGAGGAACGTACCGATCGCCTGCGTATGCTGGCCCGAGGAGGGGTCGACCATGGCCGCGAAATTGAGGCCCATGGCATTGCCGATCGTCTCCCCCGCGACGAAGGCGGCGGCATAGCCGATCTGGACCGCAAAGCCCATGGCGAGCCCGGCCAGCACCTCGCCCATGACGAGCATCACGCCCGCGAAGCTGGCGACGCCGTCCTGCGGCAGCTGAATCGTGACGCTGTTGAGCGCGGCCATGCCAAGCGCCAGCGAAAGGATGAAGCGCAGCGGCAGGGGTACGGAGGGCGCGCCGAAGACAGGCGCCGCGATGAAGGCCGCGCCCGGACGGATCATGGCGATAAGCCAGATCCACAGCTGCGTCTCCACATTCGCGAAGCCCGGTGCGATCATTGCAGCAGGTCCGGGATGCGTTCGAATATCTCGCGGGTGAAATCGGCGATCAGGACGAGGATCGACCCGCCGAACAAGACGAGCATCCCGCCGACGACGATGATCTTAGGAATGAAGCTGAGCGTCTGTTCGTTGATGGAGGTCGCCGCCTGCACCATGCCGATGAGGACGCCCGCGATGAGTGCGGGGATCAGGATCGGCGCGGCGGCGAGCGCGGTGATCCAGAGCGCCTGTTGGGCGAGGCCCATGAAGAAGTCGGCATTGTCCACCTTCTATCTCCGTCCCAAGAATCCGTTCGGGCTGTCCGAACGAGTCACTCGCCTCGTTCGAATGTCGAAGACCTTTCCTTCTTCAAAAGAAGAGAAGCCCTTCGACAAGCTCAGGGCGAACGGTGGAGGGGAAATTGCCTTGCTCACGTCGCGAACGACCCGGCCAGCGATCCCATCGTCAGCGCCCAGCCGTCCACCAGCACGAACAGCAGCAGCTTGAACGGCATGGAGATGATCGTCGGCGACAACATCATCATGCCGAGCGCCATCAGCGTGGAGGCGACCACAAGGTCGATGATAAGAAACGGCAGGAAGATCATGAAGCCGATCTGGAACGCCGTCTTGAGTTCCGACGTCACGAACGCAGGCAGCAGGATCGAGAAGGGAATATCGGCGGGCGATCGGAAGGCGGGCGCTTCGGCAAGGTTGGCGAAGAGCTTGAGGTCGGTTTCGCGGGTCTGCTTGGTCATAAAGCCGTGCAGCACCTTGCCCGAGCGACCTACGGCTTCCTCGATGCTGATCTGACCCTTGCCATAGGGGTCGAAGGCCTGCGCGTTGATCTGATCGATCGCGGGGCGCATCACGAAGAGGGAGAGGAACAGCGACAGCCCCACCAGCACCTGATTGGGCGGCGTCTGCTGCAATCCCAGCGCCTGCCGGAGCAGCGACAGGACGATGATGATGCGGGTGAAGCTGGTCATCATGAGCACGAGCGACGGCAGCACCGACAGCAGGCTCATCAAGACGAGGATTTGCAGCGACAGCGACAGCGAGCGGCCGTCGCCGGAGATCGCGCCCATCGCGCGGGTCAGCGCGCCGCCATTATCGACGGGCGTTGCGGGGGCGGCGGCTTGGGCCAGCGCGGGGGTCGTTAAGAACAACCAAGACAGCAGCCCTGCGACCAGAAGGGCGATCACCAGACGCCCTGACACCCGTTCGGGCTGAGCTTGTCGAAGCCCTTTACTTCTTGAAGAGAAGGGATGCCCTTCGACAGGCTCAGGGCGAACGGAGGGGAGAAGCTCAGCGCCCCACACGATAGGGATCGCCTTCCGCGATCTTCTCGATCCGGCCGCGCGTGACGGACAGCAGGATCTTCTTGCCCTCGAACTCGACTACGGCAAGCTTGCCGAAGGTGCCGAGCGGCAACGCCTCCAGCATCTTCAGGGACCGGCCATCCTGCCCCACCATCAGGCCGGGCTGATATTTGCGCCAGAGCCACAGCGCGCCGAAGGCCATGCCGCCGACCAGCGGCAGGAGGATCAGCAGTTTGACGAAGTACCAGAACATGGGGCGCGGTCCGCTATCATGGTTAATCGCCCTTCCGAATCAGAAAGATCGGCGCGCGGCAAGGGAAAAGCGCGAACCGGGCGATCAGCCGCGCCGTTCGACCCCGGCAAGGCGGCTTTCGGCAGCGGCGATATCGACGATGCGGATGCCATAGCGGCCATTCACCGTGACGACCTCGCCCTTCGCGATCAGAGCGCCGTTCACCATGATGTCGAGCAGATCATCGGCCTGACGGTCGAGTTCCACGATGCTGCCTTCGGCCAGGTCCATGACCTCCGCCAGACGCAGCGAAGTGGAGCCGACCTCCACCGACATGCGGACCGGAATGTCGGCCAGCAGGCGGAACTGGCGGTTGCTCGCCATCCGGCTCAGCCCTTCTTCGGCAAAGCCGTCAATCCGCGGCGCTTCGCTCATGTCACTCATTGTTCTGGTCCCTGTGCTATCTTTTCGATCTGGAATGCGGCGCGGCCGTCCTGCTCGCCGATCGATCCATGGGCGACGATGCGGTCGCCCACGATCAGCGGCAGGCTGCGGCTGATGTTTACTGGAATGATGTCGCCGGTCTTCAACTGCATGAGGTCGGCGAGCGAGAGATTAGGGCGTGCCAGCACGGTGCGGGCGGGCAGGCGGATGTCGCGCATGCGGTTGGCGATGCGCGCCTGCCATACGGGATCGATCCGTTCTTCATCGACCGTGGCCTTGGCGCCCATGAGCGGCTCCACCGCGCGCAGCGACGACAGCGGGAACAGCAGGTCGATCGGCCATTCCTGATCTCGCGCGATGCTGAGCATGAAGCGCTGCAACACCATCTGTTCGCCC
Organism: Sphingobium sp. TomMM7A; assembly: GCF_055397305.1. Taxonomy (NCBI): domain Bacteria; kingdom Pseudomonadati; phylum Pseudomonadota; class Alphaproteobacteria; order Sphingomonadales; family Sphingobiaceae; genus Sphingobium; species Sphingobium sp. TomMM7A. The sequence goes on from NZ_AP027311.1 coordinate 1,580,919, forward strand.
GGCTGCGCGGCCGACGCGAAGCCGATGCCCGCTTCACGGACGATGAGGCCAATTTCCAACGGCAGAATATCGGTCCAGCTTTCGACGAGGCGTCCAATCACACCTTCGGAAATACGGCTGATCAGGCGATCCTCAGTCGGCGTGAACTCGCCGCGCGCGGGCAGCGGGCGATTGCCGGGGCCGCCATAGAAGCAATCTACCAAGGTCGAGATCATGGCTGCGTCCATGCGCAGCAGCATCTGCCCTTTCAGCGGGGTGATGCGATAGACGCCGATGCTGGAAAAAGCGGGCACTTCGGCTGACCATTCACCGAAATCGAGCACCCGCGCGTCAAGCATCGCGATGTGCGGGCGCACGCCGGAGATAGGCTCAATCAAGGCACGCAAACGCCGGCCGAGCTTTTCGCCCAGCCGGTCTAGTCCGGACAGCAGCTGTGGTGTCTGCGATTCCCCGCGCCCGAGGGCGTAGGTCTGAACGTCGGTCATGATAGTCCCCTGCCCTAGTGGACGGGGGACTTCCCGACCTTTCAGGCACCCCTATTGAATAACGAAATTGGTAAAATAAACGTTATCTATGCCGCCATAACCCGTCTTTTGCTTCAAAATATCGTTTATGACGCCCTTTATGCGTCCCTGGAGCTGGCGTTTACCTTCGGGCGTCGCCAGCATCGTTTCGGGCTGCTGCGCGAGCATCATCAAAACCTGACTGCGAATCGCCATCTCATGGGTCTTGATCGCCTCGATCACGCGCAGGTCGTAATAGGTCGATACCGCGACGGAGATCTGGGCGAAGGCGTCCGTGTCCGACATGTTGGAGGTGAAAGGCGCCTGCAACTGGAAATAGGTGGCCTGATAGGCGGCCGGATTGGCAGGCGTGGGCAGGTCGATGCCCTTGCCCGGATGCGCGGGCGCATGCGTGCCACCGCCACCTCCGCCTTCGCCGCCTTCGCCATGCCCTTCACCAGCCATGCCATGGGCCTTGGCCACTTCCTCGGCGCTCTCGCCCGCCAGAACGAGGACCGGTTTGTTCGGGTCTTCCTTCGGCCCTTCTTCCTTGGCGCTGAAGAAACCGGCGGCATATAGCCCGCCAGCCGTCCCCGCACCACCCAGAACGAGCGCGGCGGCGACGAGGAGGATCATCTTCTTGCCCCCGCCCTTTTTCTTCTTCGCCTTCGCCTCGTCGCTCATCTGCCGGTCCCCCGAATAACCTTAAATCCTATGCGTACCGCGCGCGCGCCCTGTCATGGGCGGCAGGCTGCGCATCCGCATGGTTAAGAACGGCAGGATCGCCGGAGCCTTTAGGGCCAAAGCCGTTATTTTCGCGCCCCTGCCAGCGATTTTGCTGACTCTGGGGCTGACCCATATTCTGGCCGCTATTCTGCGCCCAGGCGGACGTTTGAGAGCCCTGCTGCGACTGTTGCTGCTGCTGAGACGAGGACTGGCCAGTCGTTTCGGCGCGATGCGCTTCGGCGATAGCGGGTGCGCGTTCTACCTTCACCTCGGCGATGCGCACGGCGGCAAGACCCGCGTCGAGCTTCAGCCGGTCGCTATCCTGACGCAAGGCCATTTCCGCCGCCTCGCTGGCGACGGTCAGGCTGACGGCGGCGCCATCCATGTTATGGCGGATGTCCACCTGCACAGCGCCAAGATGGTGCGTATCGATCTGGAAACGGCCCTGCGCGCCATTGGCGGACAGCCCGGCGATGTCGCGGGCCAGCCCGTCGATCCACTGGCCCGATACGCCCATGTCGATGACCTGAGCGCCAAGGCTGGCAGACAGGTCCGGCGAGGACGAAGCGATTGGCAAGGACGGCGTGGTGCCCTGCGGCGCGGAGGCGGCAGGGACAGCCGGAACCGTGTCAGAGGGCGGCGGAAGGATGGAGGGGTCGAACGTCGTGTCAACAGGACGAGCGGACGCATCGGCTTTCGCATGAGCGGCGGCCGAGACCTGTTCGCCAACCCGCACCGGCGCGCCCGTCTGGCGCGCGGCCACCTGTTCACGCACGATTTGCAGCAGGGCGATCGCTTCTGCCTTCATTGGCTTGCCATTGAGAACAGGCGCTGCTGCCACGGTGAGTTCGGGCGCTGGGCTTTCGTTTTCGGCAGTCGCAACGGGTGCATCGGGAATCGCTGACGGAATCTTGCCCTCGCTGCGCGCAGCCCGCTTGTCAGGAGCGATCCCTTCAGGTTCGCGCGGCAGCGGCGAGCGGCCTTTCGGCGCTGGTGGCATTGCCCCCGCCATCGCGGTCATGCTTGACATAGCGGCGGTGGCTTGCGGGTTGTCTGCTGACACCTGTTCTGGCGCCGCTGGCACGGAAGCAACCGGCGGAACATCCGCAGCAGCCGCGACGGGTTGCGGCACTGGCGCCACAGTCACGGCATCCTGCTGCGGCAGTTCAGTCTTCGCCTTTTCCTTGCGCGAAGATTTTGTGGGGGCCGGAGGAGCATCCTGTACCACCGGACTGATCGCTTCTGGCGCTGCGTCGTCCTTACGGATGTCCGGGCGCGGCTTGGGCAAGTGAAGGGGTTCGGCCACTTGTTTCGGTTGTTCCGGTTGTTCTGGCAATGCGGTTTCAGGCTGAATAGGCGCTTCGTTCGGCAAGCTTGCCTCAGCCTGCGCGGGGAGTCCGGCAGGCTCAACCGGTGCCTGCTCATCCACTGGCGCATCAGTAGCCTGCTTGATGAGACCCAGCGCTCGGCCGGGCGGCAATGATGACGGCAAATCCTTGCCAGCGGCAACCGCTATGGCAAGCCCGTGCGGCACATGACCATGCGCAGGCGTGGCCTCTGGCTGACCGATATTCATAGGAAGAACCGGGGTGGTGGTGACAGCATTCTGCCCCTCGACGCCGGGAATCTCTGGCACGGCGGCAGCGGCACCCTGCCCGTCAATCTCCGGCAGGGCTGGAGACACAACAGCCTCTTGCGCCATGGTGCCATTGAGCAGCGCGGCGAAGTCCGCCGTCTCGCCCGGCACGGCAGGCTGCGACGCAGCCACACCCTGCGAAGCCGAGGAAAAGAGCAGTGCCTTCAGGCTGGAAAGCATGTTCATGTCAGACATCTCCCGTCCGCTGCATCCGGCGGTAGCGCGGCAAGGCCGCCAGCTTGTTCTCCCGCCATTCCTCCAGGTTCGCGTGGGCGCGATCCTTGAGCTTTTCGGCGATTTCGCGATCGCGATTGGTCACTTGGCTGAGACCTTCCTTCACTTCTACCTTACGGCGCGCATCGTAGAGCGCACCGTCCAGCTGCCGCCCCGCCTGTTCAAGACGGCTCGCCAGTTCCTGCATCGCTGCAAAATTCGCGCCAATTGCCATGCCGGGGTCTGAAAAAAGATCGCTCCGCACCTTGCGCAGCCTGTCGGCGTTGCGTTCGATGCCGTCCGCCTCGTCCTGAGCGCGGGCGGTTTCGGCAACAGCCATGGCATGTTGCACATGGCGGACGCGCAGCACGCGCTGGCGGGTCTTGAGCGCACCCTTCACGCGCCAAACTCAGCGATCAGGGCGCCAGCGCTGGTGTCGAGGTCTATGCGGCTCTTCTGATCCTGCCGGATGAAATCGAGGATTTCCTGACGGCGCTGCACGGCTTCATCGATCACCGGGTCATTGCCGGGGCGGTAGGCGCCCATCAGGATGAGGTCGCGATTTTCCTCATAGGCGGCCCAGAGGCGGCGGTAGGAGGCGGCGGCCATGCGATGCTCATCGGGCACCACGTCTGCCATGACGCGCGAAAGGGACTTGCCGATGTCGATGGCGGGGAAGATCGCCTGTTCCGACAGATGGCGCGAGAGAACGAAATGACCGTCCACGATGGCGCGGGCAGCGTCCACGATCGGATCATCCGTATCGTCGCCGTCTGCCAGCACGGTGTAGAGCGCGGTGATCGAACCGCCGGTGCGGGTATCGACGCCAGCGCGTTCCACCAACCGCGGGATCAGCGCAAGGGCCGAGGGCGGATAGCCCTTCATCGCGGGCGGTTCGCCAAGAGCCAGGCCAATCTCGCGCTGGGCATGGGCGCAGCGGGTCAGGCTGTCGATCAGCAGCAGGACTTTCTTGCCGCGTGCGCGGAAATATTCGGCGATCGCGGTGGCACGGGCGGCGGCGCGCAGGCGCAGCACCGGGGGATGATCGGCGGGCACGGCGACGACGATGCTCTTGTGCATCGAATTTTTGAGCTTGGTTTCAAGGAAGTCGCTGACTTCGCGGCCACGTTCGCCGATCAGGCCCACGACGACGATGTCGGCTTCGGCCCCGGCGATCATCTGGCCCATGAGGACCGACTTGCCAACGCCGGAACCTGCGATGATGGCGATGCGCTGCCCGCGCCCCGCGGTGAGCAGCGCGTTGACCGCGCGCACGCCAAGGTCGAACGGTTCAGTGACCCGGCCACGGTCGAGGACGTTGCCCTTGACGCCGTTGAGCGGCCAGCTGCCGCCCGCGATGATCGGCCCTTTACGGTCCAGCGGTTGGCCCATGGCGTCGATGACGCGGCCGATCAGCCCCTCGCCGACCTGCACCATATTCGCCTGACTATCCGGTTCGACGCGCGCGCCATTTTCCAGCGGCACATCATTGTCGAGCGGAACCAGCAGGGTCTTGTCGCCACGAAACCCAATGACTTCGGCCCGGCAGACGGTGCCGTCCGATGCGATCACCCGCGCGCCTGCGCCGATCGGCTTGCGAAAGCCTGTAACCTCCAGCATGCCTGCGTCGTGGCTGACCAGTCGGCCAACATGGCGGGGGGCGCGGTTCTGAACCTGAAGGTGGTCGAACAGGCTTTCGGCCTGGGCAAGCGCGGCCTTGATCATGCCCAAATCCCCTTCATGAACGGCCTTCCATGTCGTCCATCAGCGCGCGCAGGCGCGACAGGCGCACATCCGGGCCATCCTCGACCCAGCCGTCAGCGGTTTCGAGACGTACGCAACCGCGATGCATGGCGGGGTCGCCGACCAGCTTGAGGCCGATCGCTTCGCCTTCCAGCATCGCCACATCCTCAGGATGCAGGTGCAGCGCGCTCTTATCCTCATTATCCTCGATGAAGGCGGCGACCGTGTCACAACGCTGGACCAGCCGTTCGATGTCGATCTCCACCTCGCCCACGATCTGCTCGACCAAGCGAACGACGGCAGCGGACAACATGGTGGACAGCATGCCACTGGGCGCGGGCGTCAGCAGTTCCAGCGCTTCAGCAAGGCGAGCCCGCGCTTCGGCATCGGCGGCGGCGGCGTCCCCAACGACCCGGCATCCTTCATCGAAGCCGAGGGTGAAGGCTTCCATCCGTGCCTGCTCCAGCAGGTCTTCGTCGGTCATCGCGGGCATGGCGCTGTGCATCGTCATGCCGGGCGAAGCCGCCACATCGGCATAAAGGCTGCGAAAGCTTCCGCTCTTCACCTGCCCCATGCCGCCCAGCGGAATGCTGGAGAAATCCTGACAGCTGCCTGCGTCCCAGACCTTAAACAAAGTCGTTCCCCTTGCCACCCAGCATGATTGTTCCTGCGTCCGCCATGCGGCGCGCGGTGGCGATGATCAGCTTTTGCGCCTCCATCACCTCGGCAAGGCGAATGGGTCCGCGTTCCTCGATCTCGTCGGCGATGGCCTGAGCCGCGCGCGCCGACATGGCGCCGAAGATCTTGCCCTTCAGCATCTCGTTCGCGCCCTTCAGCGCCACGACCAGCACGCTGCTGTCGATGGTGCGCATCAGCGTACCCATATTCTTGTCATCCATGTCGATCAGGTTATCGAACACAAACATCTCTTCTTCGATGGTCTGGGCGATCATCTTGTCGCGCTTGGCGACCGCCTTCATGATCCGCTGTTCATTGTCCTTGCGGACATTGTTCATGATCGCGGCGGCTTCGATCGTCCCGCCGCGCTGCGACGCCGCACCCTGTTTCTTGGACGTGGAGCCCCGCAGCAACAGCTGCTCCAGGTCGTCCAGCGCCTCGTTCGACACGGGGCCGAGCGTGGCAATGCGATAGACGATCTCTTCCTGATATTCTGCCGGAAGCAGTTGCAGGACGTCGGCGGCTACCGGCGCTTCCAGATGAGCGAGCACGATCGCCATGATCTGCGGATGCTCCGCTTCGATCAGGGAAGCCACTTCCTTGGCGTCCATCCACTTCAGCATTTCGAGCTGGGTGGAGCGGGTCGGCGGCGTGATGCGGGCCAGGATCGTTTCGGCGCGCTCCTCACCCAGCGCCTTGGTCATCGCACCGCGGATGTGGCGGGTCGCGCCATAGCCGATGGTGGTGCGCTTCTTCGCCTTGGTCACGAAATGATCGAGCGCTTCGTTGACTTCCTCGACCGCGACATCGGCGACGTCATACATGGCATAACCAAGCTGGCGGACTTCGTCGGGTTCCAGGCGCGAGAGGATCTGCGCGGCTTCATCCTCATCGAACAGCATCAGCAGGACGGCGGCGGCGGCGCTGCCTTTGATCGCGGCAGGAGCGGTTGCGGCCTCAGCCATTGTCCTTCTTCCCTTCCTTCAGGAGGTCGCGGACGACAAGGGCGGCACGATCCGGGTCCTGCTTCACGAAGTTACGAATGAGGTCGGCGCGCTGCGCATAGTCATAGGTGGACGAGATCATGTCGAGCGTGATCGGCTTGCCTGCCTGCGGCGTCGCAGCGGCATGGCGGCCGATTTCGGTTGAGATTTCGCGGCCGATCTTCTGGCCCTGGGCGGCCATGTCGGCAGCGGCAGTTTCCTGCGCAGCGGCGCGGCGCTTCAGAAGGGGGCGGCCGATGCCGAAGATGACCAGCAGCGCGACGGCAAGGGCCGACAGGTTACGCACCAGAGGCGAAATCCAGTCGGCCTCATACCAAGGGGCCACGACCTCCTCGGCCTTCACGAAGCTGCGCGAGGACAGGGCGACTACGTCGCCGCGCTGCTGATCGAAGCCGACCGCGCCCTTCACCAGAGCCTCAAGGGCGGCGATTTCCTGCGCCGAGCGGGGCTTGCCATCGGCACCATTGTCCAGAGCGACGGCAACTGAGAGGCGCTTCACCGTGCCGATCGCGTCCTTGGTCACCGACACTTCACGGCCAAGCTCGAAGCTGCGATTGAAGGTTTCCTCGGTCTTCATCGGCGCGCTGGCCGGGGTGGCTGGCTGGTTTGCCTGCGTGCCCTGGCTAACGGCCTGACCATTGGGATTGGTCTGCGTGACGGTCGGGTTGACGGGCGCCTGATTGCTGAGCGCGCCGGGAACGCCGCTGGCCTCACCGCCAGCACCCTGGCCACGCGGATCGGATGCCCATGTCCCCTGCTCGGTGCGAAGGCGCGCCTCGTCCTGCGGGAAGCTTTCGCGGGTCGCCTGACGTTCGGCGAAATTCAGTTCAGCCCGGACTTCCGTCGAGAATTTGCCTTCGCCCAGGATCGGGGTCAGCAGCGCGATCACAGACTGGCGATAGCGGTCCTCGATCTTCCCCTGGACAGCGAGTTGGCGATCGTCGGCGGCATTGCCGTCATTATTGCTGAGCAGGCGGCCATTCTGGTCCACCAGCGAAATCTGGTCGGGGCTGAGTTCCGGCACCGATGATGCGACGAGGTGAACGATCGCGCTCACCTGCGCGTCGGCCAATGTCCGGCCCGAAGCGAGGCGGAGCATGATCGATGCCGAAGGCTTGGCCCGATCCCGTAAGAAAACGCTGGGCGGTTCAACGGCGAGGTGGACCTTGGCGCTCTCAACACTGTCGATAGCCTCGATCGTACGGGCAAGGTCCATTTCGCGGGCGGAGCGGAGCTTTTCGCCCTCGACCGCGCGGCTGGCGCCCATCGGCAGGCTGTCGATCATGCTGTTGCCGTCAGGCGCGCTCTTGGGCAGGCCCTGCGCGGCGAGCATCATCTTCGCCTTGAAATAATCGTCTTCGGCCACGGTCATCGCGCCCGACTTGTCGAAGTCATAGGCGAGGCCGCTCTGGTCCAGAACCTGCGCAACCGCTGATTTGTCAGCATCGGGCAGGCCACGGAACAGGTCGCGCTGCGGCGGTTCGCGAAGCGCGAGCCATGCAGCACCAGCGGTAGCAACGACGCCCAGCAGGCCGAGCAGCGGCAGGCTTTTCGCTACCGCTGGCTGCTTGATGAGGCCGGTGAAGCGCGCTTTCAGCGCATCGGCGCCCTTCGCACCGCCGAAACCGGCGCCGCTGGTGGCGGGGAGAGCGGCAGCGCCGCCATCGAGGGTGAGTGCGTTCTCGCTCATCGTTTATACCGGCATGCTCATAATGTCCTTATAGGCGGACAGGAGTTTGTTGCGGACCTGAAGTGTCGCCTCGAAGCTGACCGACGCCTGCTGCTTGGCCAGCATGACGGCAGCGATATCGGTAGTCTCGCCACGCTCGAACGCGGTAGCCGCCGCGCCTGCTTGGCTCTGCAGGCCATTGACCTGCTGGAGCGCGGAGTTCAGCGCCTCGGTGAAGCCGCCGGGCTTGGTGCCCTCGGCCCCGCCCACACCCACACCGCCGCCGACCGTGCCGGTCTGGGCAACGTCGCGCAGGGCGGCGTTCTTCTGAAGGATGGCGTTGCGTATCGCCATCACGCTGTCAGTCGGGGAAATGCCGGTCATGCCCTACCTCCCTCAAGCCGCTGCAAGTTCGCGCATCTCGGCAAGCCGATAGCGCAGGGTGCGTTCTGAAATGCCGAGTTTGCGGGCGGCGGCGGCGCGGTGGCCGTCCGTTTCACGAAGCGCGGCGCGGACCGCCTCCAGTTTCGACTGGTGAGCAACGTCGCGCAAGCGGACCGGCTCGGCCGGGGCAGGCGCGCCCACGACACGCAGCTGCGGCGCACTGGCGATGTGCAGGTCTTCATCCTCGATCCGGTCACCTTCACGCAGCACGATAGCGCGCTGAAGCACATTGCCGAGTTCGCGGGCGTTGCCCGGCCAGACATGGGCGGCGAGCTTTTCCAGCGCGGCGGCGGTCGGCCAGACGAAATCCTGATGGCGCAGCAGCATGGCGGCGGCGATGGCGGTCACGTCGCCAGCGCGCTCGGCCAGCGGGCGCAGTTCCAGCGGCATGACGTGGAGGCGCCAGTAAAGATCTTCGCGGAAACGCCCGGCGGCGACTTCGGCGGCGAGGTCGCGGTTGCAGGCGGCGATGATGCGGACGTTGACCGGCACCGGATGGGTTGCACCGACGGGAAGGACTTCGCCTTCCTGCAGCGCGCGGAGGAGCTTTGCCTGAAGCGGCAGCGGCAGTTCGGCGATTTCGTCAAGGAACAGCGTGCCGCCGTCAGCCGCCAGGAACAGGCCGTCCGAAGCGTTTGCCGCGCCGGTGAAACTGCCCTTCTTATGACCGAACAGCATCGCTTCCATCATGGTTTCAGGAAGCGCGGCGCAGTTGACTGCGATGAAGTCGTGGGAAATGCGACCCGACTGCGCATGAAGAAAGCGCGCCATGCCTTCTTTGCCCGTGCCGGTGTCGCCCTGGATCAGGACGGTGGCGTCGCTGCGGGCAACCCGGCCAGCCAGCGTCATCAGGCGGGTGCTGGCGGCGTCGCCTACTGCCGGGACGCTCGCGGGGCGGGCCAGCTCGGCGATCAGGGCAAAGGCGAAGGCCATGTCTTCAAGGCCGAACGCCACGCGGGCCGGAAGGCCGTTGGCGGCAGGCACCAGCGAAGGCGCGCCGTCGATCATGTTGATCAGGATGTCGCGATGGGTGGCATGGCCGATCTCGGTCGCCAGAAGGACGCGGCGGTCCTCCCGCTCACGCGGGCTCTGCGCATCGACGATGCGTACCATGTAGTAGGCATTTTCCAGCCAATGTTGCAGGCCCGGAACGAGCGCACAGACACCTCGGCTGACGTCTAACGATGCCATGAAAGTCCCCAATCATTTTGGCCGGACTGTGCCCCCGCACGTTCCAACCCCCCTTCGATGCTCTGACAAATGCCCTTCGCATGGTTATCATCTGGTTAATGCGGCAATAACCTTGCCGGTCGGCGGCAATTTTCTTCCGCTTTCCCGCCGCACGAAGTCGGCTTCTATAGGACGCGCGCGCGTGAAAGCCTTGATTTCCGGGCTTTTTGAACTTTTCTCAAAAAAATCGCGCTCAGGCCTAAAAGCTTTTTCCGCGCCGCCGTTATCCCCTTTCGAGGCCGCAAGCAGCCTGATGGCAGCGACCTGATAGGACATAGAAAGGGAATATCATGACTGTTATCGGAACCAACTCTTCTGCTCTGCGCGCCGCCAACGCTTCGGCTCTCGCAGGCAAGTCGCTGAGCACCGCCATGGAGCGTCTGTCGAGCGGCAAGCGCATCAACAGCGCCAAGGACGACGCAGCGGGCCTCGCGATCGCTTCGCAGATGACCTCGCAGATCAAGGGCATGACCCAGGGCATCCGCAACGCCAATGACGGCATCTCGCTGGCTCAGACGGCGGAAGGCGCTCTCGGCGAAGTCGCCAACATGCTGCAGCGTATCCGCGAACTGGCCGTCCAGTCGAAGTCGGAAACCTACTCGGCAACCGACCGCACCAACCTGAACGCTGAAGCCACCGCGCTGAAGACGCAGATCACCAGCGTCCTCGCCACGACGGAATTCAACGGCGTCCGCATCTTCAACAGCGCGGCCGGCGCAACCTACACCGCCAAGGCCGGCGACGTGGACATCCAGGCCGGCGCCAATTCCGGCGACGTCGTGAACATCGCCTTCTCGGCGCTGACCAACCTTGCTTCTTCGGACGTCAGCACGACGACCGGCGCCGCCACGGCCCTGACCGACGTCGACACCATGCTGAAGGATGTGGCGACGACCCGCGCTTCGCTCGGTGCTGCTCAGAACCAGCTGGAATCGACGGTCAATGGCCTGACCAACAACATCACCAACCTGTCTGACGCCAAGAGCCGCATCGAAGACGCCGACTTCTCGGCCGAAACGACCGCCCTCGCCAAGGCGCAGATCCTGAACCAGGCTTCGACCGCGATGCTCGCCCAGGCGAACCAGAGCCAGCAGAACGTCCTGAAGCTGATCCAGTAATCTGGAATAGCTGAACTGAATTGACCGGCTGGGGTATTGGTCACCTTACAGTCAGTCACGGGAACCCGGCACATCAACAGTCCCCACCGCGCCGGGCAACCAACCTTCGATCGAACGGCCAGCATATCGAAGCCTCCGTCCCCCCGGGCGGAGGCTTCACCGCATTTTGGCCTGCCAAGGCTTGCAATGTGCGGCCATGCGCCCATCATTACGGCCATGATGAAGATTGACCGGCGCGCAATGATCGCCGCCTCAGGCGCCACCCTTCTCCTGCCCGGATCGGCCCTGGCCCAGCAGGGTCGCGGGCGCTTTTCATGGGAAATGGTGATCGCCCGCGCCCAGCGGCTCTCGCGGCAGCCTTATAGGGAAACGCCTCATCATCCCGGCGCCCGCAAGGTCGACTATGATGCCCTCTACAAGGCGCGCTTCCGCGAAGACCGGACCATCTGGGGCAACCTACCCGGCGACACCGGAGTGCAACTTTTCCCGTTGAGCGCTTCGGCTGAACAGCCAGTGGAAATCGAGCTGGTGGAAAATGGCCGCGCCGTCCCGCTGCGTTATGATCCGACGATGTTCGACGCCCCCGCCGACAATGCGGTGCAACAGCTGGGGCCGGACGCTGGTTATGCCGGGTTCCGCGTCATGAATGCGGCGCGCAATGGCGACTGGCTGTCCTTCCTCGGGGCCAGCTATTTCCGCTCCCCCGGCGCCACCAAGCAGTTCGGCCTGTCCGCCCGCGCGATCGCGATCAACACCAGCATTCAGGGCAAGGAGGAATTTCCCCGCTTCATCCATTTCTGGCTGGAGCGCACGGGCCGCAGCAGCATCACCATCTATGCCCTGCTCGATGGCGCTTCCATCACGGGGGCCTATCGCTTCGTAAGCGAGCTGACCGCGCAGGGCGTGCGGCAGGATGTGGACACCGCCCTGTTCCCCCGTCGCGCAATTGCCGAACTGGGGCTGATGCCGATGACGAGCATGTTCTGGTATGATCAGGCAAGCCGCGCGTCGCGCACCGATTGGCGCCCGGAAATCCATGATTCCGACCTGCTCGCGATCGGCAGCGCTGATGGAACGACCCATGCGCGTCCACTCATCAATCCGTCCGCCCCGCGCGTCGATGCCTTTGCCGAACGCAATCCTCAGGGCTTCGGCCTGATGCAGCGGGACCGGAACTTCGACCATTATCAGGATGACGGCGTGTTTTACGAGCGCCGTCCCTCGCTATGGGCAGCTTCGCGCAAACCATTGGGTGCCGGGCAGGTACGGCTCTACGAATTTCCCACCACCAGCGAATATGTCGATAATGTCTGCTCCTATTGGACCCCTGCGGCGGCCGTGCGCGGGGGCGGCAGGATCGACGCCAGTTACCGGCTGGACTGGTCGTCCGCGGGTGGGCCGGCAAAGAGCGGCGCGGTGCTCGCCACTATCTGGACCGGACAGGCTAATGAAGCGGGCGTCGACCGCCTGATCCTCGACTTTTCCGGCGTTGCGCAAGATGCGCGTCCGGATATCTGGGTCGATACGGCAGGCGCTGCATTAGTCAGGAAAGGCGGCTACCCCGTCCTGCATCAGCCCGGCCTCTTCCGCGTCGCCCTCGATCTGCGGCGGGATGGCGGCAAAGCGGCCGATATCCGGGTCCAGCTTCGCTCCGGCAATACCGCGATCAGCGAATATGTGCATTATCCGCTAGGCGCTTGAAGAAACCGGCGGAGACCGGGCGCGTTGCGTCCGTTACGATGACAGAACGGAAACACAAGATGGCGATCATTGGCGGACAGACGAGCGGCGAAGCGGCGCAAGCCGTTGCGCGCGGGTTCGAGCATGTGCCCGCCGAGATGCCCCTCGCCATGCCGGAACAGGATTTCCGGGAGCATCCGCGCGACTTCCCCCATCGGCCGCTGAATATCGACCAATGGGCGCGGCGCATTCTGGTCGTGCTGCTGGCTTTGCTTCCCGCCTCCATTGCGGCTCATGAGATGCGGCGGTCGATTGGTCTGGACGGCATTTCGCTATGGGAAGGCGTCTATCTCGCGCTCTTCATTCCCCTGTTCGCGTGGATCGCCTTCGGCTTTGCGACCAGCCTGATCGGCTTCCTCACGCTTACCTTGGGCAAGGGGCCAGGCGCCCAACCCCATCGCGCGCTGTTCGCTAGTCCGATCCGGGGCCGCACGGCCGTGCTTCTACCCGTCTGTAACGAGGATTTCCTGGGCGTCATGGGCCGCCTGTCGTTCATGGAGCGCTCGCTGGCGCAGGTCATGGGCCATGAACGCTTCGAATTCTTCATCCTGAGCGATTCCAATCCCGCCAATGGGGAGATTGAGCGCCAAGCCTATATGGAAATGCGCAAGGGCTTCTCGCGCCCCGTCCATTATCGCCGACGCGCGCTCAATATCGGTCGCAAGCCGGGCAATATCGCCGAATGGGTGCAGCGTTTCGGCGGCGGCTATGACTATATGATCGTGCTGGACGCGGACAGCGTGATGAGCGGCCAGACCATGGCCCGGCTCGCGCTCGACATGGAACGGCACCCGCATGTCGGCCTCATCCAGACCGTCCCGACGCTCGTAGGCGCGACGACCTTCTTCGCACGCTGGCAGCAGTTCGCCAGCCGCTTGTTCGGCCCCATCTCTGCTGCGGGCATGATCTGGTGGGCAGGGTCCGAAGGCATGTTCTGGGGGCATAATGCTATCCTGCGGACCAAGGCGTTCGCGCAAAGCTGCGGCCTTCCCGAACTACCGGGACGCGCGCCTTTCGGCGGCCATATCATGAGCCATGACATGATCGAGGCCGCGCTGCTGCGGAGGCGTGGCTGGGACGTTCACATGGTCATGGCGGACGACAGTTTCGAGGAGTTTCCGCCTTCCCTACCCGACCTAGCCACCCGCGACCGGCGCTGGTGCCAAGGCAATATCCAACATGTGCCGCTCATCCCCAAGATCAGGGGACTGCATCTGGTCAGCCGCTTCCAGTTGCTGGTCGGCGCTTCTGCCTATTGCACGTCGCCGCTCTGGCTCGCGCTCATGCTGGTGGTGCTGGGCGGCGCGCTGGCTGGCGTGTGGCCGCCGAGCGCCATCCTGCCATCGGGCGGCCTTCTGGCGCTGACGGCGGTGCTGCTGTTCGGGCCGAAGCTGCTGGCGATGGGGTGGGCGATGGCTGACCCCGCCCGGCGCATCGGCTTTGGCGGAGCGGCGCGCATGAGCCGCGGGGTGATCGCCGACATCGCGCTTTCGATCCTGATGGCGCCCGTCAGCATGTTGACCCAGACGATCAACCTGTTCGGCATATTGATGGGCCGGAAAAGCAGCTGGAGCGGGCAAATCCGCGATCGCGACGGCATGTCCATGACCAGCGCCATCTGGCTTTTCAAATATCATATCATGCTCGGCGGCTTGCTGACCGTGCTGGCGATCAGGGGCGGCACATCGGTTGGATGGATCATGCCGGTCGTCGCCGGGCTGGTGCTTGCCCCCGTCCTTGCCGCTGTCACCGCCCGCAAGGATCTGGGGCAAAAGGCCGAACGCAGCGGGCTGTTCCAGGTGGCAGAGCCATGGTGGCGGGCACAAAGCTATCGTCCACCGCACTATCCCGAACAGGTCCGAGGGGCGGCTCCGCTTCAGCAGGCAGTCGCGAACGATAGGTGATGAACACCGTCATGCCAGCGAAAGCTGGCATCTCAGGCGAGAGCAAGCGACATAGCCTCACGAGATCCCAGCTTTCGCTGGGATGACGCCTCGGTCAGTCCCACTCGCGTAATTTCTCGCGCAGCTTATCCAATGCAGCTTTCTTGATCTGGCAGACCCGCGCCGCGCCAATGTCCAGCGCCTGGCCGATTTCCTCCAGGTTCAATTCCTCGACAAAATACAGCTGCAACACCAGCGCCTCACGCTGCGGCAGTTCGCCGATGCACCCGGCTAGCGCAGCCTTGAGCGACTCCCGCTCCATGACGTCATCGGCGCGATCTTCCACGTCGGCAAACCACATGGACTGGTCGGAATAAACCTCATCCATGCTTGTGTGCTGCACCATCTCGCAGCTGTCGGCGAGTTCGCGATAGGCGGCCGCCTCCATGCCCATCTCGCTCGCCATTTCGGCTTCGAGGGGCGTGCGGCGCAATTGCTGTTCCAGCCGGTTGCGGACCGCAGCCAGCCGCTTGCGGTTGGCCATCGCCGACCGGGCGATCGTCGCGCCGCGCCGCAGATGATCGATCATCGCCCCCCGCACGCGCATCTGCGCATAGGAGGCGAAGCCAAAGCCGCGATCTTCAAAACCGTTTGCCGCCTCGACCAGCGCGACCATGCCGATCTGCAGCAAATCCTCGACCTCGACCGCGCTCGAAACCCGGCCATGCACATGCCAGGCGATCTTGCGCACCAACGGCATATAGCGCCGGGCGAGTTGTTCGGGGCTATTGTTCGACCGGCCGTAGGTATTGGCATCGGAACCGGCGACGACCTTTTTCATGAACATGGGTCAGGCTCCTTTAGGCCACGCGTTCGCGCGTTGGCAGCGGATCGTGGCGCGGCGCAGGCCGCTGTTCGCCGCCGACGACAGCGACGACCTCCACACCCTTGCCGTCGGGAATTTCCAGGAAGGACAGCACCGGCGTTTCGGGCAGATGCGGCTTGAACAGGCGGGCAAGCGCGCGGCGCGCCACCGGCGACGTCACAATGGCAAAGTTCCGCGCCTGACCCATGATCGGCCGCGCAGCCTGCACCACCGCTTCGATAATGCGGTTTGCCAGCGCCGGTTCGATCGGGTGCTTGGCATCGCCCGCAACACGCATCGCCTGGGCAAGCAGTGCTTCCAGATCGCCATCCAGCGTGATCACGGGCAGCGGCATCTTCACCGGTACGAGGCCCTGAATGATGAGCGCGCCGATGCGCTGGCGGACGGCTTCGACGAGCTGCTCATGGCTCATGTCGGGCCGCGCGGCATCGACCATCGCCTCGCAGATCCGGCGGAAGTCCTTGAGCGCAATACCTTCGGAGAGCAGCGCCCGGCAGAGCGCCGAAATCTGCGTCAGGCTAAGCGTGCCGGGGGTCAGGCCATCGACCAGCTGCGGCGCGGCGTCCTTCAGATTGTCGAGCAGCTTGCGCGCTTCGTCCAGACCGAACATCTCGCTGGCGTTCATGGCGATCAGTTGATTGAGGTGGGTCGCGACGACCGTCGGCGGATCAACGACCGTATAGCCGCAGACCACCGCTTCGCTGCGCTTGGCGGCAGAAATCCACACGGCGTCCAGCCCGAAGGTCGGGTCCTTTGCCTCACGCCCGGACACCACGCCTTCCAGCGCGCCACTGTCGAGCGCCAGCAGATCGTCGGGGAAAATCTCGTCCTCGCCCACGACCACGCCAGCGATGGTGATGCGATACTGGTTGGGTTCCAGCGCCAGATTGTCCTTCACACGGACCATCGGCACGACGAAGCCCAGCTCCTTGGACAACTGGCGGCGGATGCCGGTGATGCGGGCCATCAGCGGCGCGCCCTTGCGCTCATCGACCAGCGAAATGAGGCCATAGCCGATCTCTAGGCCCAGGATCGCGCCGTCCGACACGTCGTTCCATTCGATGAGCGCAGGGTTAGCCGGTTCCGGCATCGGCGCAGGCTCGGCGGCCTTGGCCTTCGCGGTCTTGCGCAGGTGCCAGGCGATATAGCCCGCAAGTGCTGCGGCGGGCAGGATGATCATGTGCGGCATGCCGGGCAGGATGCCGAGGAAGGTCAGGATCGCGGCGACCGGCGCCCAGGCCTTGCTCGATCCGAACTGGCCGGTGATCTGATCCGACAGCTCCTGCTCGCTACCGACGCGCGTCACGATGGCGGCGGCGGCGATGGAGAGCAGCAGCGCGGGAACCTGCGCCACCAGCGCGTCGCCGATGGCGAGGACGATATAGGTCTGCGCCGCCTCACCCATCGACAGGCCGTGGCTGACCACGCCCAATATGATGCCGCCGACGATGTTGATGGCGAGGATCAGGATGCCCGCGACCGCGTCGCCCTTCACGAACTTCGACGCACCGTCCATCGAACCGTAGAAGTCGGCTTCGGTCGCTACTTCACGGCGGCGGACCTTGGCTTCTTCGGGGGTCAGCAGACCGGCGTTCAAGTCAGCGTCGATCGCCATCTGCTTGCCGGGCAAGGCGTCCAGCGTGAAGCGCGCGCTGACTTCCGACACGCGGCCCGCGCCCTTGGTGATGACGACCAGGTTGATGATCATCAGGATCGCGAACACGAAGATGCCGACGACATAATCGCCGCCGATCAGGAAATGACCGAAGGCCTCGATGACATGCCCCGCCGCGTCCGATCCCTCATGGCCCTGCACCAGCACGACACGCGTCGATGCGACGTTCAGCGCCAGCCGCAGCAAGGTCGCGAACAGCAGCACCGTGGGAAAGCTCGAAAAATCCAGCGGCTTGGCGGCATTCAACGCCACCATCAGCACCGCCAGCGAAATCATGATGTTGGTGATGAAACCAACGTCCAGCATGAACGCGGGCACCGGCACCATCATGAACAGCACGACCATCAGCGTCGCGATGGGCAGCACGGCCCCCTTGGCGGCGCTCATCCAGATCTTCGCTTTGACTTGGGCGGGAGTCATATCGGGCCGTTACCTTCCGAGGGTGGCGAGCATGAGATAGGCGAGACGCGCGGTTTCCGGCTGCGGCTTGATGCTGACATCGGCCGCAGTGGCGAGGCGCTGGGTTTCGATCCGCACATAGTCGGCGGGCTGCACCGTCTTCGCGCCTTCGGGCAGCCCAGAAGACCCAGCACCATCGGCATATTGGATGGGGCCGGTGTTGATCGAATCGACGCCGCGCTGAAGCTTCGACGCGAAACGGTCGCGAATCTCGGCAAAGCTGCGGGGACTGCCCGAGCGATCGTAGAAGATGGAGCGGTTCGCCCGAGCAGCCGCCGGGAACATCGACGCGGCGGTCGCGTCAGGCGCGCGATCATGCACGGACAGGAACTTGCTCGCGCCACCGACGCCCAGGAAATGAGCGAGGTAAAGATCGACCGGCTCAGCCTCACGGCCAAGCCGCTGTTCCAGATAGGCCTTGTTGTCGGCGGCATGCTGCGCCGCCATGACGGAGGCGGTTTCGGGATGGTTGCGCAGGTCCAATATCTGCTGCCGCATGTCCGGATCGGCGACATAATAGCGGCCATTCTGGCCCCGGCTGATCATGTCGGCCGCCCAGCCCAGCCCATATTCGCTGCCATGCTTGTCGATGACGGCAAGCCAGCTCTGGTCGACAAATTGGTATAGACCCCGCGCCGACGAAGTGCTCGCACGCGCCGTGGGATTGAGGCTGCTCTCGATCTTGGCCTGCCCCAGCAGATAGGCGAAGTCCACGCCCGTCCTGCGGCTCGCCATAGCAATCGCGTTCGTCACGCGATTGCCGGTCGAAGCGCCTGTCACTGATATGTCTGCAAAAGCCGACAAATGAAAAATCCCCGTTGGTACCGGGGACCATTAGAGCAAGCCTTATGCCAAGATTTGGTTAACGCGCGCTCCATAAATATTGATGGCGCGTTCAGCATGCATGAAAAAAGGCGCCGTGGGGCGCCTCGTTTCCAACATCAAAACTGTACAACCGTTCGGGCTGAGCTTGTCGAAGCCCTTTCCTTCTTCAAGAAGTAGAGCCCTTCGACAGGCTCAGGGCGAACGGAAATAAGTGTAGCTCGTTACCGCCCGTAAACCAGCGGAGCCTGCGTCGACCCATGCGCCGCCAGCAAAGACAGCCGCTGCCCCGCATGATCGGTCAGCACATTGATTCGCACCCGCGCCGCTTCGATCATCGGCAGCAGTGCCGTCACCCTCTCACGAATCGCGTCATCCGCGCGCCATGCGCCGATCGCGCGCACTGCGGCGGCGCTCCTGCTCACATGAGATGCGGCGGCATCGATTGCCGCCACGTCGGTGCCATCAAGCGCCGCGCGCAGCTCCTCGAACGCCGAGAAAAGATCATCCAGCGCTGCAAGCCCGAGCGGCATAGACTATCTTACCCGTTAACCGACAGGTCGAGCGCGAGCATCTTGTCGGCAATCGCAGCCGGATCGACCGGATAGTTGCCCGACGCGATAGCCGCCTTGATCGCCGCGACGCGGTCCATATCGACCGGCGCGCCTTCTGAAGCCATGCGGGCAGCCGGGCTAGCCGATGCTGAAAATGACGACACGCCTACCGATCCCTTGTCTGAAAAGGTCCGCGCCTTGCCCCCTTCCCGCAAGCGGGAAGCCTCTATGGCGGCGCTCATATTCTGGCCGACAGATTTGATCATGGCTAACTATCCTTCACTCGTCCCGCTCATCCTATAACGGCAGCGTTCAAAAATCATTAAATCCCGGAATGCGCACCGTGCCCATTTCCACGACTTGCGCCAGAACGGGCGCTGCTTTCTTGTCCTCGCGCACGCGGATGGTGTCGCCCACGGCGCCATCTTCATCCGCGATCATCACGCGCGAGACGCTGAAACTCGCATTGCCAGCGATCAGCTGGACGGGGTCGCCGCGCTTGACCACCATGTCGCGCTGCGCCGGGCGAGCAGGTGCACCATAGCGGGCGACCGGCGTCACAGCACCAGCCCCACCACCGCTCAGCGGCACACGTATGCGCCAGCCAAGGGCGTCGCACTTCACGATCGCCGCGCCGAAAGTCGGCCCTTCAACGCTAGGCGTCACCGGACAAGCCGCCAGCCGCAGCCGCCGATCGACCGGCGCGACAGGGCCGCCTGGCTCACCGATATTGGCGCCGACGGTCATCGCGACCAGCCCGTCCAGGCGATCGAGATTCTCGAATTTCTGCTGGGCCAGCGCAGGCGGAGCAGCCGCTGCGGCCAGCACCATGGCGGCAATGAAGGGCAGCTTGTTCACAGCATATCTCCGGATGCAGGCAGATTCATGCCACGCATTAAGCATCCGACATGGCTAACAAGTCGTTAACGCCGCCCGGCGGCTTCACCGATGCGGATCACCTGCCCCTTGCCCGTGCCGCCATCCATCTGATCAAGGCCCCGGATGCGCAGCCGGTCATCGCCCAGCCCTTGCGCCTTCAACTCGCGCGCCACCGCGCCCAGTCGTGCCGCAGCCAGATCCCACGGATCGAACCGCCGCCGCGCTGGATCGGTGCCCAAACTGCTGATGTCGATCCTGCCCGTTCCTCGCCGCAAGCCAGCGCCAACCCTGGCGAGCGCCGCCCCGCCCCGATCGGACAACAAAGCCTCGTCCGGCAGGAACAGCTCCGCCGCGCGCAATTCCATATCCTTGGCAACCGCGCGCCCGCCAAATTGCTGACGCACCTGCGCCAGCATGGCGTCGCGCTTCTGCCCACTCGCCTGAAGCAAGATGAAGAAGCCGAGCAGCAACAACAACAGATCGGCGAAACTCACCGCCCACCGATTACGCCGGGCTTGCGACGCAGCGGCGGTCATCACGCAACCTCGCGGATGGACGCCCGCAGCGTCGTCACATTTTCGCGCCGGGCGATGGCGACCATGCGGGTGACCGCTTCTTTCTGCCATGCCAACTCGCGCTCCGACAGGTCGGCCAGGCGGCTTGCGATCGGAGCGGCGATGACATTGGCGATCACCACGCCATACAAAGTCGTCAGCAGCGCCAGCGCCATGGACGGCCCCAGCGCGGCCGGGTCATCCATCGCCGCGAACATGCCGATCAAGCCCAATATCGTGCCCGCCATGCCCAATGCGGGCGCGGCATCGGCGATCGACAGCCAGACGTTGCGCGCACCGCCATGACGGCGCGCCCGGTCGGCCAGCGCCTGCGCCGCCCAAATCTCGAACTGCTCGGTCTTTTCACTGTTGGCCAAGCGGCGCGCCGCTTCGGCAAGGAAAGGATTGGCCGTTTTCACCCGGTCGGTGCAGGCAAGGCCGCGCAGCTGCGCAACCTGATCGATCTTCAGCAATGCCGCTCGCGCCGTCGCCTGATCCTTGTCCGGATCGGCGCGCAGCAGCGGCACCAATGCCGCGAACCCTCGCCCAATCGCCGGGCCGCCATTCTGAAACAGCGCCACCGCGCCCACGCCCGCAATCATGATGATCAGCGTCAGGGGATCGAAGAGTTGCGCCAAAATCCCGAACATCAACCAATCCCCCATTCACCCGGATCACCTGCGGCAAAGCCTTGCCAGAGACCGGCAAAATCTTGCCGCCCCTGCCGCCGCCTTCACCCGAACCCAAGGATTTCCGCCATTTAAGCGCATGCCGATGCGTCACCCACGCAAATTGGCACGGCTCTTGCGAATACCCGTTCGGATCACCCGCGGTTCACGCCTTCAGGCTTCAGAACGGCGGATGACCCACAACTTTTAGGCCCTCGGGGCAAAAAGACGGAAAGACGGAAATGTCGCTGGAAGACGGACTGTTCGGGATACATGGAAAGGCGCTCGCGCTTCGCTCGCAACGCCTGTCCCTGCTCGCGTCCAACATCGCGAACGCCTCGACCCCCGGGTACAAGGCGCGCGACATCGATTTTGAGTCAGCGCTGAAGGAAGCGACGACGCGCCAGCAGGGCAGCGGAATCGTGGATGTCGGCAAAGCGATCGATGACAGCATGGGCTATCGCGTCCCGCTCCAGCCTAGCCTCGACGGCAACACCGTCGAACTCAGCACCGAACAGACGCTGTTCGCCGAAAACGCCGTCAAATATCGCACGACCCTCTCCTTCCTTGAGGGCCGCATCAACACCGTCACTCGCGCCTTGAAGGGAGAATGAGCATGAGCGGCTCTGGCCCCATGAACGTCTTCGACATCGCCGGCCGCGCCATGAGCGCGCAGCTGGTCCGCCTGAACGCCACCGCCTCCAACATGGCGAACGCGGGCAATGTCACCGGCAGCGAGGCATCCGCCTATCGCGCCATCAAGCCCGTTTTTGAATCGGTCACCGA
Source organism: Sphingobium sp. TomMM7A (assembly GCF_055397305.1). Classification (NCBI taxonomy): domain Bacteria; kingdom Pseudomonadati; phylum Pseudomonadota; class Alphaproteobacteria; order Sphingomonadales; family Sphingobiaceae; genus Sphingobium; species Sphingobium sp. TomMM7A. Next base: position 1,602,789 of record NZ_AP027311.1, read on the forward strand.
CAAGCCCGGCGTGTCCACGGTGAAGGTCGCCAGCGTCCTCACCACCGACGCCAAGCCGACCAAGCGCCACGACCCCAATCACCCGCTCGCCGACAAGAATGGCGATGTCTGGGAATCGGCCGTGGATAGCAGCGCGGAGCTGGTCGACATGATCGAGACCGCCCGCATGTATCAAAACAACGTGCAGGTGCTGAACACCGCCAAATCGCTGATGCTCGAAACCATAAGGATCGGCAAATGAGCACGACCTCGACCGTCACCGACAGCGCAGGGCTGTCGGCCTATAACCCCTACAAGAATGTCGGCACCGGCAAGGCGGAGATGGGCCAGGCGGATTTCCTGCGCCTGCTCACCGCGCAGATGCAGACGCAGGACCCGTTCGCGCCGATGGATAACGCGCAGATGGTGGCCCAGATGGCGACCATCACCAACTCCAGCGGCATCGCGGAAATGAACCAGACGCTAAAGGGCCTCGCCTCGCAGCTGACAGGTTCGCGCCTGGGCGATGCGGCCAGCTGGATCGGCAAGTCAATGCTGGTGCAAAGCAACATCGTCGCGCCTGACGCCTATGGCCAATATACTGGCCAGGTGACGTTTGCCGACGCAACCAGCGGCGCGAGCGTCGACCTGATGGACGGCAACGGCAATGTGCTGAAGACCATCGACCTTGGCAACCGATCTGCAGGCGACGTCAACTTCTACTGGGACGGCAAGGACGAAGCCGGAAACAGGGTCGCCACCGACGCCCTCAAGATTCGCGTCAACGGCGCAAGCCCGTCGCGTGTCGCCAGCTGGGCCACCATCGCCGCCGTCCAGTCACCCGCTGACGGCAGCGCCTCCAAACTCATCACCGCATTGGGCAGCTACAGCCCGTCAGACGCCATTTCACTCTCCTAACCTTATCACCCACCAAATCCTTTTCACCCAAGGAGCAACGCCATGTCCTTCTACATCTCGCTTTCCGGCCTGAAGGCCGCACAGACCGATCTGGCCACCATCGCCAACAATGTGTCGAACGTGAACTCCACCGCCTTCAAGAAGAGCAAGGCCGTGTTCGGCGACATCTTCGCCGCCGCGCCGATGCAGACCACGACGCAGGTCGCTGGCCAGGGTGCGCGCGTGCAGGGCATCACCCAGCAGTTCACGCAGGGCACGATCGAAGGCACCGACAAGACGCTGGACCTCGCCATCACCGGCGAAGGCTTCTTCACCGTCAAGCGCACCGGCGACAGCCAGGTCAGCTTCACGCGTAACGGCGCATTGTCGCTGACCGAGGACCGCTTCGTGGTCGATACCACCGGCGCCCGCGTTCAGGTCATCCCGGTCGATCCCACCACCGGCTTGCCTTCCGCAGCGACCGCTGCGGGCCTCGCCGCTGGCACCCTGACTTCCGGCGACCTCGCCGACCTTCAGGTCCCCACGAACTGGCCCGCAGGCGGCACCGGCAACCAGCTGAACAGCGTCGGCGTGGGCAAGGATGGGCAGATCACCGGCGTCTATGCCGATGGTTCGACCGTCTATCTCGGCACCACCGCGATGGCGGCTTTCAACAGCCAGGACGGCCTGCGCCAGCAGGGCGACGCGCACTGGACATCAACTTCGGCCAGCGGCGCGCCGCGCTTCGGCACCGGCAACAGCGGCCTTTATGGGTCGGTTCGCTCGGGCGCCCTCGAACGCGCCAACGTGGACATCACGGAAGAACTGGTCGCCCTGATCTCGGCCCAGCGCAACTTCCAGGCGAACTCGAAGGCGATCGAAGCGGCCAACACGCTGTCGACCACCATCGTGAACATGCGCACTTAATAGCAAGGCGCAGGGATGCTCACGCATCCGCGCCTTGGCTAAGCTCAGGCCCCGCGCGGGCTTTACCGGGTTCCACAGAACCCGGTCAGCCCGCCGCGTTAGAATCAGGACAGACCCATGGACCGGCTCGTCAACACGGCACTCACCGCAATGCGCGGCGCGATGGCGCGGCAGGCGTCGATCTCCAACAACCTCGCGAACGTCAACACGGTTGGCTTCCGGGCGGAGATCGCCAATGCAGAGACGCGCTGGATCAAGGGCGATGGTTTCGACACGCGGGCGCAAGCGTCCGAACAGGTGATCGCCGCCGACATGGCGCAGGGCGCGGTCGTCGAAACCGGCAATCCGCTGGACGTGGCCATGAACGGCGATGCACTGCTCGCCGTTCAGGCCGCGGACGGCAGCGAAGCCTATACGCGCCGCGGCGACCTCAAACTGTCGGACAGCGGCCTCCTCACGACCGGCGACGGGCTTCCCGTGCTGGGCGAAGGCGGCCCCATCACCCTGCCGCAGATGGACAGCGTCTCCATCTCGCAGGATGGCAGCATCTGGGGCGTGCCGCAGGGCGGCGACCCGGCAAACCCGCAGCGCGTCGATGGATTGAAGCTCGTCCGCCCCGTCGGCTCCAGCATCGCCAAGGGCACCGACGGCCTTTTCCGCGAAACCAATGGCGGCGTCCTGCCGACTGATCCGCTGGCGACCGTTACCGGCGGTTCGATCGAAGGCTCCAACGTCAACGCGACCTCAGCACTGGTCGACATGATCGAAGCCAGCCGGGCGTGGGAAACGCAGGTGAAACTGATCGACACCGCCAAGCAGCTCGACGACGGCGGCGCGTCTCTCATGCGGCTTGATGGTTAATTTGGCACGAACCTTGCTTTTCGTTGAGCATAGCCATTGGGCAAGCCTGACGGCATCACGGAGTTAGACCATGACCAACGCAGCCCTTCACGTCGCCCGCACCGGCCTCGACGCGCAGAACACGAAGATGCGCGTGATCGCCAACAACCTGGCGAACGTCAACACGACCGCCTTCAAGCGCGACCGCGCCGATTTCGAAACGCTCGCCTACCAGCAGATGGTGGCCGCAGGCGCCAATTCGGACAGCGAAAACAAATTCGCGACCGGCCTCAACCTCGGCTCCGGTGTCGCGATGCAGGGCACCAGCAAGATCAACACGCAGGGCACGTTGCAGCAGACCGGCAACGCGCTCGACATGGCGATCGAAGGCTCCGGCTTCTTCCAGGTCCAGCGCCCGGACGGCACCACCGCCTACACCCGCGCGGGCAATTTCAGCACCACGGCGGAAGGCGCGATCGTCACCAGCGACGGCCTGCCCCTCATCCCGCAAATCACCGTGCCCCAGGGCGCGACCGGCATCACCATCGGCAATGACGGCACCGTCACCGCGACGCTTCAGGGCCAGACCGAACCGACCCAGCTTGGTCAGGTCGAACTTGCCAGCTTCATGAACCCGGCGGGCCTCCAGCCGATCGGCGGCAACCTGCTGACTGAAAGCGCCGCCAGCGGCACCCCGCAAGTCGGCGTCGCTGGCCTCGATGGTCGCGGCATGATCCGCTCGGGCAACCTTGAAACCTCGAACGTCAATGTCGTCGAGGAATTGGTCGACATGATCGAAACGCAGCGCGCCTATGAGGTGAACAGCAAGATGATCAAGGCGACGGACGAAATGCTCCAGTACGTCAATCAGCAGCTGTGAGCGGACTTATGACTTCCCCCCACACACCGTTCGCCCTGAGCTTGTCGAAGGGCTTCACTTCTTCAAAAAGAAAGGGAAGGGCTTCGACATTCGAACGAGACAAGCGGCTCGTTCGAACAGCCCGAACGGCTGTTTTATTCCTCACGGCAACCGCCCTTGCCGCCACCCCGGCAATGGCCGGCAAAAAGCGCGATGCCGAGCGGCAATTTTTTGCCCCCACCATCGTTGCCGCCCCTGCCGCCCCGGTGGCCAACGGCTCGATCTTTCAGGCATCGATGGGCTACACCCCGCTCACCAGCGGCGCGCGGGCGCAGAGCGTCGGCGACATTATCACCATCGTGCTGGTCGAACGCACGCAGGCGACCAAGACAAATTCGGCCGACACCAGCCGCAGCGGCAGCATCGGCCTGACGCCGCCCAGCACCGGCCCCCTCTCCAAGCTCTTCTCCGCCAGCGACATCGCGGCAAGCGGCGATCAGGGCTTCACGGGCAAGGGCAATGCGACCCAGTCCAATGCGTTGAACGGCGAAATCACCGTGACGATCGCGGCGGTCTATCCCAACGGCACGATGCTGGTGAAGGGTGAAAAGGCGCTGACGCTCAATCGCGGCGACGAGTATATCCAGATCAGCGGCCTCGTCCGTCAGGCGGACATCACGCCCGACAACCGCATCGCGTCCACGCGCGTGGCCGACGCCAAGATCATCTACACCGGCAAGGGCGAAATCGCCCGCGCGAGCCGTCAGGGCTGGCTGCAACGCTTCTTCTCGATGATCAGCCCCTTCTGATGGAGACCGGCAGAGCCATGACCCGCCTGTTCCAATATCTTCTGATCGCGACCGGCTTGGCCCTCGCCAGTCTGGTGACCGTTCCGGCTCATGCCGAACGCATCAAGGATCTCGGCACGTTCCAGGGCGTCCGCCCCAACCAGCTGACCGGCTACGGCATCGTCGTCGGCCTCGCGGGCACGGGCGACGACAGCCTCGATTATGCGACGCAGGGCGTGAAGGGCATGGTCTCGCGCTTCGGCCTGACGCTGCCGCAGGGCATCAACCCCTCGCTCAAAAACGCAGCCGCCGTGCTGGTGACCGCAGACCTTCCCGCCTTCGCCAAGCCCGGCCAGCGCCTCGACGTCACCGTCTCCGCGCTGGGCAAGGCCAAGTCGCTACGCGGCGGCACGCTCATCATGACGCCCCTGCGCGGCGCGGATAACGAAATCTACGCCATGTCGCAGGGCAACCTTGCCGTCGGCGGCCTTGGCGTATCCGGCGCGGATGGCAGCCAGGTATCCGTCAACATCCCCTCGGCTGGCCGCATTCCCGGCGGTGCAACGGTCGAGCGCGCAGTCGCGACGGGCTTCGACACGGCGCCCACCCTCACCTTCAACCTCGCCGAAGCCGACCTTACCACCGCCCTGCGCGTGGCGGACGGCATCAACCGCACCTTTGGCGACAACCGCGCCCGTGCGACCGACGCCGTCTCGGTGAACATCGACGCAGCCCCCGGCGCGACCGACCGCATCATGATGATGGGCATGATCGAGAATATCGAGGTCAAGCCCGCCGACGCACCCGCCAAGGTCATCGTCAACGCCCGCACTGGCACCGTCGTCATCAACGGCGCGGTCAGGATCCATCCGGCCGCCGTCGCGCATGGCAAATTGACCGTCAGCGTCAACGAAAGCCCGCGCATCGTCCAGCCCGCACCCTTCTCGCAAGGGCGCACCGCGATGGAGCCTTCCAGCTCGATTTCGATCGATCAGGAAAAGAAACCAATGATTAATTTTAAAGGTGGAGCATCGCTGGCCGATATAGTGAAGGCGGTGAATGCCATTGGAGCCTCTCCCGCCGACATGGTCGCGATCCTCGAAGCCTTGAAGCAGGCAGGCGCGATGAAGGCTGAACTGGTGGTGTTGTGATGCAGATAAACGCGATTTCCACAGGGGTTCAGCCCGCCGCGTCGCCCGAAAAGGCGCAGCTGGAGAAGACCGCCAAGCAGTTCGAGGCAATCTTCCTGCGCCAGATGATCGGCACCATGCGCCAGTCGGGCGGCGGCGAAGGCATCTTCGATTCCAGCACGACCGAACAGTTTCGCGACATGTCCGACGCGCGCACCGCCGACACGATGGCGGAAAAGGGCGCACTCGGCATCGCCGACATGCTGCTGCGCCAATATGAAAGCCGCATGCCGAAAGCCCCCACCGCTCCGGTAACACCGGATAAGGGCGCATGAGCGATCTCTTCATCATCGGCGCCTCAGGCACGAAAGCCTACCGCCAGGCGATGGCCGCGATCTCGGAAAATATCGCGAACGCCAGCACGGAAGGCTATTCGCGCCGGTCGCTGACGACCGTTGAGTCCGGTTCGTCCACGGCGACGATGGCGACCTACATCGCCCGCGCCAATTTCGGCGGCACCGAAGTGTCGGGCGTCGCCCGCGCCGCCGATCCCTATCTGGATGCCGCCGTCCGCTCCAGCGGGATGGCGCTTAGCAGTTCTACGGCGCGGCTGCGCTGGATGACCGATCTGGAAGGCGCGCTCAACGACACGGATACCGGCATCGGCAAGCTGATGACGGGCATGTACCAGAATATCGACAAGCTCGCCGCCAGCCCCAGCGACCGATCGCTGCGCGTTACCACACTCGACAGCATCAACCGGGTTGCCGAGGCATTCCAGCGCACCTCGGCCGACCTCTCGCAGGTGTCCAGTGGCATCGCCACCGAAGCGACCGCGTCTGTCGAAACCATCAACCGGTCGCTGTCGCAACTGGCGGGCATCAACAACAGCCTGCTTCGCGCGCAGCCCGGCACGTCGGCCTATGCGCAGCTGCTCGACGGCCGCGACGCGGCGCTGAACACATTGTCGGCCAATCTCAATGTCGACATCAGCTTCGGCGCGCATGACGTGGCGACGATCAACTATAATGGCACGACGATCGTGCAGGGCGACAATGCGACCGCGCTGACGCTGACCGTCAATGCCAATGGCACGCTGGCGCTCGCCACCGCCGGCGGCACGGCACTGCCCGCACCGTCCAATGGGACGCTCGGCGGCCTCTTTTCCTCGGCCGACATAACGGCGCAGCGCCGCACCAGCCTGGACACGCTGGCGCAGCAGTTCGTGACGGACGTGAACAACTGGCACGCGCAGGGCCGTACTGACGCGAACGTGGCGGGCGCAGCGCTCCTCTCCGGCACGACAGCGGCGAGCGTCACCGCGCTCATAACCGATCCCGCCGCGCTGGCGACCAAATCCACGGACGGAAGGCTCAACGGCAACTTGCTGGACGCGGGCACCGTCCTGCGCGGCAATGGCAGCGTCGAACAGGGGTGGACGTCGATCATCGCGACGCAGGCGAATTTGCTCTCCTCCATCAAGGCCGAACAGACGACGGCCCAGGGCCGCAGTGATCAGGCGATCGCCGCGCGCGAAGCGGTCAGCGGCGTCGATCTCGACATGGAAGCGGCCGAACTGCTCCGGTTGCAGCAGGCCTATTCCGGCTCGGCGAAAATCCTTCAGATCGCGAAGGAAACCGTCGACGCCATTCTGCAGATCATTTGAAAGGGCTGACCCATGGTAGGCATCACCAACAAGACGCTGATCGCCGAAATCCGTCGTCAGCAGACATTGTCTCAGGGCATCATCGAAGGGCAGACCGCCATTTCGACCGGCATCACACTGAACAAGCCATCGGACAATTCCCTGGCTTGGGTGCAGGTGTCCGAAATCGGCAAGGAGCAGGCACAGCAATCGGCCTGGCAGGCCAATGTCAGCTATGGCACCGGCCGCGCGGCCAACGCCGAATCTAATCTGGACGAAATCAACACCCTGCTCATCAGCGCGCAGGAACTGGTGACCTCTGCCCGCAACGGATCGCTCAACGACGCGCAGCGCACCGCGATCTTTGAAGATGTGAAGGGCATTCGCGAGGCCATCGGCTCGCTGCTTAATCAGACCGACTATCAGGGCGTGCCGGTATTCGACGACACGCAGAGCGTGCTGGTTCCGGTGAGCCGCGGGCTCAATCTGGCAGTGGTCGGCACCCGGCAGGAGGTTTCGGAAGGGATCGACGTCGGCGGAACGCCCATGACGCTGGACGGCATATTGAGCCAGGCACTCACCGCCTTGCAGGGCGGCACCGACGCTGACCTCCAATCGGCGCTGTCCGCGATCAAGGCGGGGCAGAGCCACGTCACCATCGAACAGGCGAAGCAAGGCGTCCGTAGCGACCGGCTGGACGTGACCGGCAACCGGCTGACCAGCGTCGATCTGGACCTGAAGGAACGCCGTCAGGGCCTCGAATCGACCGACCTGTCCGAAGTCATATCGTCGGTTAAGAGCAAGCTACTCCAGCTCGAAGCCGCTCAGTCCGCCTTCGCACGCATCAACCAGCAGACGCTGTTCGACCTGATCCGCTAATTCAGGCTGCGGCGCCCGCTTTTACGCGCAGCCCCACCACTCCGTCATCCCAGCGGAAGCTGGGATCTCAGGATAGTGCGCGCAACCCGGCCCAAGATCCCAGCTTACGCTGGGATGACGAAGAAGAGGCGGATTTGGTGCAAAAAACCTCCCATCCTAAACCTCCCGCTAACCATTGGGCGTTAACCATCTGACGAAAGCGCATCGTGCGCTGTCAGGTGAAAGCCCAGCGGGCAGAATTTTTCAGGGGTACTCATGTTCGCACTCATTGGCCTGGTCGTGCTGCTCGTCATGGTATTTGGCGGCTTCATCTTCACGGGTGGCGACATCGGTCCCGTTCTCCACGCCCTGCCCCATGAAATGCTCATCATCGGCGGCGCCGCTGTCGGCGCGCTGATCATCGGCAATTCGGGCGCGGACCTGAAGGCGCTGGGCGGCGGCGTTGGCAAGGTGTTCAAAGGCCCCAAATATAAGAAGCAGGATTTTCTCGACTGCATCTTCCTCGTCTCCCGCCTGATGAAGACGCTGCGCGTCGAAGGCCCTGTGGCGCTGGAGCCGCATATCGAGGACCCTGCCAGCTCGACGATCTTTTCCGAATATCCCCGCCTGATGGCTGACAAGACGCTGATCCACCTGATGAGCGACACGCTGCGTCTGGTGGTCGTGTCCTCGGGTACGCTCGATCCGCATGCGGTCGAAGAGGTCATGGATAACGCGCTCAAAACGCACCACCACGAAGCGTTGAAGCCCGCCGACAATCTTCAGGGTCTGGCTGACGCCCTCCCCGCCCTCGGCATCGTCGCGGCGGTTCTGGGCGTTGTGAAGACCATGGGCTCGATCGACCAGCCCCCGGCAATCCTGGGCGGCATGATCGGTTCGGCGCTCGTCGGCACCTTCCTCGGCGTGTTGCTCGCCTATGGCATGGTCGGTCCCTTCGCCAATCGCTGCCGCGCGGTGATCGAGGCGGATGGCTCCATGTACCATGTCGTCAAGCAGATCATCATCGCCTCGCTCCATGGCCACCCCCAGCCGCTCGTCATCGAAGCGGCGCGCTCCAGCCTGACCCATGCGAACCAGCCGGCCTTCGCCGAAGTGTTCGACGGCATGCGGGGCAAATAAGCCATGGCCGAAAAGAAGCGCGGCGGGAACGAGCCCGAACCCCGGCCGATCATCGTCAAGAAGATCATCGTCGATGGTCATGGCGGCCATCATGGCGGCGCGTGGAAGGTCGCCTATGCCGACTTCGTGACGGCAATGATGGCCTTCTTCCTGCTGATGTGGCTGCTCGGCGCAACCACCGAAAAGCAGCGCAAGGGTCTCGCCGACTATTTCACGCCGACGCTGGTCGAACTGAAAATGTCCTCGGCTGGTTCAAGCGGCCTGTTCGGCGGCGACTCCATGGTCAGCAAGGAAAATTATCCCACGACCGGCGGTCAGGGCAACCTCGCCATCACCATCCCGCGCGACGCGACCGGCACCAAGGATCAGGGCGGCAAGGCCACCCGCGCCGCCGATCGCGCCAAGTTCGAGGCGGTGAAGAAGGAACTGGAAGCGCGCATGGCCCGCAAGAAGGGCATGGACAAGCTGCGCCGCAACGTCCGCTTCACCGAAACGCGCGAAGGGCTGCGCATCGACCTGATCGATGAATCCAATTTCGCGATGTTCGCCATGGGCACCGACAATCTGCTGCCTCAAGCGCGCGATCTGGTCAGCGAAGTCGCCGGGGTCGTGCGCGGCATGCCCAATCCGCTGATCGTGCGCGGCCATACCGACGGCCTGCCCTATAGCTCGGGCCAGAGCATGAATAACTGGATGCTATCCTCCGCCCGCGCCGAAGCCACGCGCAAGACGCTGGCGGCCAGCGGCATCGGCAACGACCGCTTCGCCCGCATCGAAGGCGTCGCCGACCGCGAACCCTTCGCCAAGGGCAATGTCTACGACCCGCGCAACCGCCGCATGTCGATCATTCTCGGCTGGACCCGTGGCAGCGACAGCAGCGACGACGAGGCGCCGGACGAGGCGACCAAGGCCGCTATCAAGGAACGCGACAACCCGGCACGGATAGCTCGCGAAGAGGTGACCAGGATCGACATGGGCGGCACGGGATTGCCTAGCGGGGTCCAGTTGCTTAACCCAACCGCCCCCGGCACCTCGAGCAAACCGGGTAAGCACTGATCGAAGCAGAACTTCTCCTTCTCCCTCTCTCCTTCAGGGGAGAGGGCCGGGGAGAGGGGAGCAACGGGAGATCAATATCGGTCCCCTCTCCCGCCTTCGCTACGCTCGGCACCCTCTCCCCTAAAGGGGAGAGGGAAATTCGTATCTGCCACCATCCCCGCTCAAACCGGCAACACCAAACTCGCCTCCAACCCGCCACCAGCCCGGTTCACCAGCCTCAGCGCGCCGCCATGCTCCGCCATGATCGCCCGCACCAGCGCTAGCCCTAGTCCAGCCCCGCCGGTCTCCCGGTTCCGCGACCCCTCCAGCCGCGTAAACGGCTCCATCATCTCCTCCATCCGATCCTCGCTGATACCCGGCCCATCATCCGCCACGACGATCCGGATCGCGCCATCCTCGCGCACCACGGACACATGCGCCCGCTCGCCATAAACGATCGCATTTTCGATCAAATTACGCAGCGCCCGCCTGATCTGCTGCGGCCTCACCGAAGCCACCGCCCGCGCACTATCCGCCATCTCCGCAGGCGAACCCAGCTCTATGAAATCCTCCACCACCGCATCGGCCAGCGCGGAAAGATCAACCTTCTGCGCCGCCTCTGTGCTCCGCCCCGCCCGCGCCAGCGACAGGATATCCTCGAGCATCCGGTTCATCTCGTCGATGGTCTGCGACATGCGCGCCCGCTCGCCCTCATCCTCCACCGACTCCGCCCGCACCCGCAGCGACGCCAGCGGCGTGCGCAAATCATGGCCGATCGCGCCGAGCATCCGGTCCTTTTCATCAAGCATCGCAAAGATCCGGCCGCGCATCGCATTAAAGGCAGTGGTCAGCTCCCGCACATCGCCCGGCCCACGCTCCTCCACCGCATCGGCCGATCCCGTGCGCGCGAACTGCTGCGCCGACCGCGTCAACTGCCCCAAAGGCCGCGCCAGCCGTCGCCCGACCCACAGCAGCGGCAGCAGCACGATCACATAAAGGGTCAGCGTCTGCCAGGCGAGCCAGCCGCCAAAGCGCGGCGCCCGGTTGCCCGCCCGCGTCTGGGTCACGACCCATTGTCCGGGGGCATATTCGGCCGCCATCGTCAGCCGCCCGCCGCGCGCCGCGCCACGCATGTCGTCCATGGCGCGCATCCTGACGCTGTCGATCCGGCGCATCGGCGGCGGCCGGTCCTGCTCGATCACCCGCACCGATCGCACGGGCAGCCCCACATCCGCGAACATCGCCAGCGCACGCCGCTCGACCTCGGGCCGCCGCTCGCCCGTCAACGTCGGCGCAGCATCAAAGAAGCGCGCCCTCGGCGGCCGGTTGCGCGCAGGCGTCTCACCCCGGCTGTCCAGCGCATCGACGATACGATAGACGCCCGGCGCCGTCTGCGCGGTCAGCGTCAACCTATTACGCTCCCGCAGCAGCAGCCCGAAATTGATCGCCTGCGCCACGAACAGCGCGATCGCCACCAGGACGATGATCTGCCCGACCAGGCTCTGCGGCCAAAGGCGAAAGCGCCTCACAGCTTCCTCACATCGGCGGACAACGTATAGCCGCCGCCCCACACCGTCTTGATCAGCGTCGGATTCTTGGGATCAGGCTCGATCTTCTTGCGGAGCCGACTGATCTGATTGTCGATCGCCCGGTCGAACGCGTTGGCCTCGCGTCCCTGCGTGATGTCGAGCAACTGGTCACGGCTCAGCACCTGATTGGGCCGCGTCGCAAAGGCCATCATCAGATTATATTCGGCGGTCGACAGCGGCAGCGCCACGCCTTCCTGATCCACCAGCACCCGCTCCTGCGTCTTGAGCAGCCAACCCGCAAAGGCATAGGTCGCCCCATCAGGCGCCGTCACCCGCTGGCCACCCGTCGCCACGCGCCTAAAGATCACCTTGATCCGCGCCACCAGTTCGCGCGGGGAAAAGGGCTTCAGCACATAATCGTCCGCCCCCATCTCCAGCCCGACGATCCGGTCGGTCTCTTCCGACTTGGCGGTCAGCAGGATGACGGGAATCTCGCTCGTCTCGCGAATATGGCGGCACAGCGACAGCCCATCCTCGCCCGGCATCATGATGTCCAGGATCACAAGGTCGATCGCATTGGCATTGAGCCGCACCCGCGCCTCCGCCGCGCTTTCGACGGCAGTCACACGGAATCCGTTGCGCGACAAATATTGCGCCAACGGCTCGCGGATCGAACGCTCGTCATCAACGAGCAGCAGATGGGGTTTTTCACTCATAAGGAATATCTGTCACGACTATCAGCAGCTTGGAAGGGTGAAGGACGCCGCCTCCACCCTTCCCCTATGATCAGTTCTTCGGCGCGGCGTCCGCCCCGCGACGGGCCTGCCATGCTTCACGCATCGCCTGACGGGCCGCCTTCATCTCATCCGCCGTCACAAAGCCGTCCTTGTTGCTATCGGCCTTGTCGAACATCGCGATCGGCCGGGCCATGAACTCGGCGCGGGTGAGGACGCCGTCCTTCATCGCCTCGCCACCTCGGCCGCCACGTCCATGAAACATTCTGCCGCCGTCAAAGCCGTGATGACCGCGCCCGCCAAAGCGGTGGCCTTCACGCCCGTCACGCCCCTCGCGATCGCCATCCCCGCGACCCCAGCGGCCCTGATGCCCGGCCGCGAACTCGGCCTTGCTGATCTGGCCGTTGCGGTCGGTGTCCAACGCGGCAAAGCGCTGGTCAAGCCGCGCCTGACGGCTGATCTCCCGATCTTCCTTCGTCAGCTTGCCGTCGTGATTGGCGTCCATCTTCGCGAACCGCGCATCAAGCGCTGCGGTCAGTTCAGCCTTGCTGATCTTCCCGTCCTTGTTCGCGTCGGCCATAGCCATCATGCCGCCATGACGGCCGCCGGGGCCACCATCGCCCGGCTGCGCCAGCGCCAGATGCGAAGCGGCCAGCCCACCGACGAACAGCGCGCCGACAGCAGCGGTGCCCAAAAATTTGCGAATCATCTCGTCTCTTCCTTCCAAGGGGTCACGAACGGCCATCGCCGCTCCTGAAACCCCTTATGAGGAAGACTTGTCCCGCAAACTTGTCATGTCACGGGCTAAATTGTCGCAATATGTAACGAGGGCGAGCCTCCCCCCACCCCCGTCATCCCAGCGCAAGCTGGGATCTCAGGAGGCGAGGCGCCAGGCCGCATAAGATCCCAGCTTGCGCTGGGATGACGAGTTCGTCAGCCGTCCCGCCGCCCCAGCAACCGCAGACGCAGCGCATTCAGCTTGATAAAGCCCGCCGCATCGCGCTGATCATAGGCGCCCGCATCATCCTCGAACGTGACAACCTTCTCGCTGTAGAGCGAATAAGGCGATTTCCGCCCAACGACCTGAACGCCGCCCTTGTACAGCTTCAGCCGAACAGTGCCCGTCACCTTCTCCTGGCTATGGTCGATCGCCGCCTGCAACATCTCACGCTCGGGCGAGAACCAGAAACCGTTATAGATCAGCTCGGCATATTTGGGCGCCAGCTCATCCTTCAGATGCGCCGCGCCGCGATCCAGCGTCAGCTGCTCGATACCGCGATGGGCAAGGTGATAGATGGTGCCGCCCGGCGTTTCATACATGCCGCGCGACTTCATGCCGACGAAGCGGTTCTCCACCAGATCGAGCCGGCCGATGCCATGCTTGCGGCCATATTCGTTCAGCGTTTCGAGCAGCGTCGCCGGGCTCATGCCCACGCCATTGATCGCCACGCCGTCGCCACGTTCGAAATCGACCGTGATATATTCCGGCGCGTCCGGCGCGTCCTCCGGGTTCACCGTACGCGAGAAGACATAGTCCGGCACTTCTTCCCACGGATCTTCCAGCACTTTGCCTTCGGAAGAGGTGTGCAGCATGTTCGCGTCAGTCGAAAACGGGCTTTCGCCACGCTTGTCGCGCGGGATCGGAATCTGATGCTGCTCGGCGAACTCAATGAGCTTGGTGCGGCTGGCCAGATCCCATTCCCGCCAGGGTGCGATGACCTTGATGTCGGGCGACAGCGCATAATAGCCCAGCTCGAACCGCACCTGATCATTGCCCTTGCCGGTCGCGCCATGGCTGACGGCATCCGCGCCGACCATCTTCGCAATCTCGATCTGCCGCTTGGCGATCAGCGGGCGGGCGATCGACGTGCCCAGCAGATACAGCCCCTCATACATCGCGTTCCCGCGCATCATGGGGAAGACATAGTCCTTCACAAACTCTTCGCGCAGGTCGTCGATGAAGATATGTTCATCCTTGACGCCCATCAGCTTGGCCTTCTGCCGCGCAGGCTCCAGCTCCTCGCCCTGCCCCAGATCGGCGGTAAAGGTCACGACCTCACACTGGTAGGTCTGCTGCAACCATTTCAGGATCACGCTGGTGTCGAGCCCTCCCGAGAAGGCAAGGACAATGCGGTTGATCTTATCGGACATGGGTGGAGCGACCTTCCTTCAAACTTGGCCTGCAAAACTGGCGCGAAATTACCGGCGCGCCGGTATCAGGGGTCGGCCCCAAGTGCAACCGAATCGACGTGCGCAGGTCATGCAAACGGGGCGGCACCGTGCGATGCCGCCCCAGTCTGGCTGATTGTCCGGTGACTTAGGACCAATCGACATTCAGTTCTGGCGGTCTGCAAATGGCGGTTGTCCGCGCTTCCGGTGCTCACGTACTTTGAGTACGCTGCGCTCCGGGTCACGGAAAACCACCATTTTCGACACGCCATCTCCTGAATGTCGATCGGCCCTAGCGCGTTTGCGGCTTGAATGTCATCCGGCGATTCCGATCCGCGCCCATCCGATAGACAGTCTGCACCTGCGGTTCGGCATGGATGGTCTGTGGCGGCACATGGGCGGGCGCATCGGCAAAGGATGCTCGCTCGCCCTTCTCCTGCTGCGCGAGCAGGAATCGCGCCCGGGCCAACCGCTTGCGGTGCGTGCGGAAAGGATTCTCCGCGCTCGGGGCGGCGGCGACCATCGCCTCCAGACTGGAGCCGTAAGCAGCCCCGGCCGCAAGGGGCGCGCGCATCGGCGCACGCACGACGGCAGGCTCGACCACCGGCCCCCGCTCCATGAAGGTGGGCGCAACCGCGACAGGCTTTTCGACAAGCGGCTCCGCCGAGGCAGCCAAAACCTCCTCTTCCTCGACTTCTGCAACGTTACGGCGACGACGAACGGCGGCAGCCCCGCCGAGCCCCGCAAGCAGCAGCACGCCACCGCCCAAGGCCCACAGGAGCGATTCCTTTGTGCCAGCATCGGCAGCGCCGACATCGCGCGCCTCAGCGGCAGGCGGTGTGGCGGGCACAGCTTCGTTCACCGCAGGCGCCGGACCAACGGCGGCCTCACGCTCGGGCGCTGTCGCCATAGGCCGGGCCTCCGCCCGTTCAACCGCCGGCGCAGCAGCAGGCCGCTCAACTTGCGCCCGCGGCGCAGTTCGAACCGGCGTGGAAGCCGTCCGCGCGTTTGGCCGACTAGCAGCAGGTTTCACCGCCGCCTCGGCTTCCGAAGCAGCCACCGCAGCATCCAGCCGTTCCTCAACCGAAGCGGTCGGCTGGACCATCGGCTGCGGGACCGACGCAGCAGGAGCTGCAACCGGCGGCGGCACGACAACAGGCGGCGAAACCGCATCAGGAACAGTTTCCTGCGCGAAAGAACAGGTTGAACCAAGGGCTAGAACAGCGGCAATCGCGGCACCAGCCGGGCGAGCAGATTGAATATATCCTCTCATAGCCCAAGCTGAACCAACGAACTTTTCAATTGACCGCAGACATGGTCACGGATTCACGATGAGTTGATTTTCCAAAGAGACGAATTGTTGCAGGGGGGCGCGAGATGAACATCCATTCATCTCGTTAGAGCTAAAAAACCTTGAAAGACTGCTTGCCGTCCCAACCGCTATTCAACCGGGTCGACGTCACCATCCCGTCGGCTACCGTCCAACAGCCGATCCTGCCGCGCCTCCTCGATCCGCCGCACCTCACGCTCAGCCTTAGTCTGGCCGAACTTCGCCCGATTTGCAGCCGCCACCTGCTCCTTATCCTTCCGCACCTTGGCCTTGCGCGCCTGCCGCAGATTGATGATGTCACCCATAGCTGCTCAAAACCCTATATGTTCGTGCCTTTTGATCTAAACCCCAAGACTAGGCCAGCAACTGCCGACTTGCCAAGACAACGCCCCGACGGCTCCTTCGGAACCCGGCCATGGCATCTTGTAAACATGCAGAAACCATCTAAGGGCTCAAATGCGAGGCAGGCCGCTCGGATCGGCAATAAGGGAACTGCTATCTCGCATCTGCTTGGGAGCAGTGGTTTGCGCGTAGGTTTCCTGTTCAATCACGATCAGATACACCAGATTGCCCACAGCCTTCCTGTCGCCATAGCGATGGCCAAAGGCGGTTTCCCTGGCGAGATCATCGTAGCTACGACCAACCCCCGTTTGTCAGCGGAAGTTCGGCGGATCGCCGGGGAATGGCTGGGGACGCGCATCCAGCATGTCGAATTGAAGCTGGCGCCGCGCTCCATGCGCCTGTCCCGAATGTTCGGCCGGTTGGTTCCCGCCTCCAAACTCCTCGTCTATCGCGACAATCTCCCCTTCTTCCGCAGCCTCGACATGCTGATCGTGGCGGAAAAGACATCCCTTCTGCTGAAGTCGCGGTACGGGCTCAAAGACCTTTTCATGGTGCACACCCGACATGGCGCCGGGGACCGCGCCATCGGGTTTGACAAGGCCAGCGCCGGTTTCGATCACGTCCTTTGCTCAGGCGAGAAAATTCGCCGCCGCCTGATAACCGAGGCGCAAGTCGACCCCGCCAGGATCAGCATCGTAGGCTATCCCAAGTTCGACATGGTGCCTCGACAGGGCATAAGCCACCCCCTCAACCGAGGCAGGCCGGTGGTCCTCTATAATCCCCACCCCTCCCCGCATCTGTCATCCTGGTATCGGCATGGCCGGGACATACTCGACTATTTTCGCGAGAGGGACGACCGCGCACTCCTGTTCGCCCCGCACGTCATGCTCTTTGAACGGCCATTCGTAGTGACGATCGACCGCCTGAGCGTGAACCGGGCCGGGACGATCGGGAACCGCTATCTCCATGGGGACAACATCCATGTGGATCTGGGCAGCAAAGCCTCGACCGACATGAGCTATACGATGGCGGCGGACATTTACCTGGGCGATGCCAGCAGTCAGGTCTATGAATTCCTGCTGCGCCCCCGGCCCTGCATCTTCCTGAACAGCCACGGCATCGACTGGGAGGGCGATCCCAATTTCGCGCATTGGCGGGCCGGTGAGGTCATAACCCATCCATCCCAACTGCATGATGCCCTATCCCGCGCGGACCAGTTGCACACCAGCCAATATCGTGAGGTTCAGGAGCAGATGTTCAAGGACAGCTTCGATCTCGACGACCGCCCGTCATCGCAGCGCGCGGCGGAGGTCATCGCGATGCTGGCAGATCGGCGCGGCGCGACCACGGGCAATTTAAAGGCGAGCCAGACGGCGTGACTATGATGCTCACCATTATTCTGCCCTTTTTCAACGAAAAAGGGTGGATTGGCCCGACTGTGGCAAGCCTCGCGGCTCAAAGCGATGACCGTTTCCGCGTCCTGCTGGTCGACAATGGTTCGACCGATGGCGGCGCGGACGAAGGGGCTTCACACGCCGCTGCTCTGGAAGGTCGCTTCGAAATCCTATCCTGTCCGACACCGGGCAAAATCAATGCGATGCAGGCCGGACTTGCGCTTGTGGAAACGCCGCTGGTTACAATCTGCGATGCCGACACCCTCTATCCGCCTGATTACGTCAACCGGATTATCACGTTGTTCGAGAGTGACGATCAGGCAGCGGCCGTTATGGCCATTGATCTTTACAAGCCCCAAGCCGATCCGTGCTCACAGCAGCGCATAGCCTTCATCATGCGAAAGAGCCGCCGCTTTCCGCGCAAATGCCATGCTGGTGGCTATGCTCAGGCATTCCGAACTGCCGCGCTCAGGACCGCTGGCGGCTTCGACACCAAAATCTGGCCGTATGTGCTGGAAGACCATGAAATCATCCATCGTGTAATCCATCACGGCCATATCCTCCATCACCCCCTACATATCTGCTTCCCGTCCGAACGACGCATTTCCCGCAAAAATGTGAGCTGGAATGGCCTGGAGCGGCTCATATATCGATACATGCCCCAATGGGGTATGAACTGGTATTTCTACAGCTTCCTTGGACGCAGGCTTGCCGCTCGCAACAGCTTAGGCATTGCCTTGCGGGAAAAACAATGGTGTTCAGCGGCCAAATGATGGCACCTGCGGGCATTACCAAACGCATCTTCAAAGGCATGGGCCTGGTCCTGGGCGGCAAGGCCGGTGCCGGGATCATCAGCCTTGTTTACCTGATCATCGCGGCTCGGGCACTGGGGCCGCGCGACTATGGGCTGCTCGTCCTGGTCCATGGCTATGTCACGGCGGTCTGCGGCATCATAGAATTTCCAGCTTGGCAAGCCATCGTCCGCTATGGTGCGGAAGCCGGCGAGGAAAGCGCAATGCCCCGTCTAGCGCGACTGCTGCGCTTCGGGACCGCGACAGAGTTGATAGGCGGCGTCGCCGCGATCGTTGCGGCAATGGTGCTCGCGCCCTTTGTCGGGCCGCGCCTGGGCTGGCCGCCAGAAACCGTCGCCTTTGCCATTCCCTACAGCTTTGCCGTGTTGGGCTCCGTTCGCTCCGCCCCGGCTGGCTATCTCCAACTGATCAACCGATTTGACCTGATCGCCTTTCACAATCTGGTGCAGCCTGCGGTTCGCCTGATGGGCGCCAGCCTCGTCTTGTTGTTCGGCTGGGGCCTCAAAGGTTTCCTCGCCGCATGGCTCATCGCCGCGCTGGCGGAATTCGCGGTCCTTTGGGCGATGGGCATCTGGCAGGCCTATCGGCAGCTTGGCCGGGCCTTGTTTCAACCGGGACCGGGGAGCGCCCGCCTGGAAAATCCCGGCATATGGCGGTTCATGATCGCCAGCAATGCCGACATCACCCTCAACGAACTGACCGGACGGATCGCGCCTCTCATCATCGGCTGGGTCCTCGGCCCCGCCATGGCGGGCCTGTTCGCAATCGCTCAACGCGCAACCGTCATTATCGCGCAACCCGCGCAAATCCTGGGCAACACGGCCTATGCCGAACTCGCCAGGATGATAGCGGCTGGCGAAGGCGGCCATTCGCTCCGCAGGACACTGACACGCGTAATCCTCATTGCTCTCGCGGCAGCGGCCCCGGTCGTGTTCATCGTGGCCCTGTTCCCCACCTCGATCATCACGCTGCTCGCCGGTCCCGCCTTTGCCGCAGCGGGCAGTGTCATGATCGTGCTCGTCGCCGCGCGCGCCATAGCGATCGTCGGCCCCCCATGCAGCTCCGCCCTCTCCGCAATGGGCTATCCCGCGCTCTCCATGAGCGCCAATCTCCTTGCCGGGCTCCTTTTTCTGCCCGTCCTTCCCTGGTTACTCCATCAATGGGGACTGATGGGCGCGGGCATTCAGGCCCTCGGGCAAGCATTGTTGGCCAGCGGCCTTCTCGCTGGCCTGACATGGCGCAGGAGCCTCGCGCATTGAGCGCGATGCGGATCGCCTATGTGATCAACTCGGTCGAGGGCGGCGGCGCCTCTCGGCCGGTTCCGGCCATCACGCGCGTCCTGCGTGATCAGGGAGCCACTGTGCGGGTGTTTGCACTCACGCCCCGCGACCGGCGCGGGGCGCCCGCGATGGTCGAAGCGGGCCTCGACCCGCTCATCCGGGAGGGCGGAACGGGCGACCATCTTGCCGCGGCCTTGTGGTTGAAGCGGCAGTTGCAGGATTGGGGCGCGACCCACATCTGGACCTCCCTTTCTCGCGCCACGATCCTCGGCCTCCTGCTTGGGCCAATGCTCGGCCTGCCCGTGATCAGCTGGCAGCACGCCGCTTTCCTGAAGCCATGGAACAGGCGGCTCATGCGGCGGCTGCAAAGCCGGGCGCTCCTTTGGATCGGAGATTCGCGATCCGTCACCGCCCTGACCGCAGAGCGCCTGAACGTGCCTGAAAATCGCCTGATGTGCTGGCCGATTTTCGCGGCCGATCCCGCGCTGCCCCATGCAACGGCCTGGTCCCCCGGCAAGACGCTCCGCATTGGCTCGCTGGGACGGCTCCATCCCGTAAAGGGCTATGATGTCCTGATTGCCGCCTTGGCCAAGCTGAAGTCCGAAGGTTTTTCAGCGCCCTGCCCCTTCGAAATTTCCATCGTGGGCGATGGCGCGGAGCGGGACAGGCTGGAAAGCCTTGCGCGACAGGCCGGAATATCGAACCTGTCCTTTTCCGGCTACACGGCCAGTCCGCAAACCTTCCTCTCGCACCTTCATCTGTATGTTCAGCCGTCCCGTTCCGAAGGTTTCTGCATCGCCGCGCATGAAGCGATGACCGCCGGGCTGCCCGTGATCGCTTCGGCGGTAGGGGAATTGCCCTGGTCAATCGAACAGGGGCAAACCGGCTTTACCGTGCCGCCAGCAAACCCGGACGCGCTGGCCGCCTCCTTGCGCGACATGCTCGGCGACCCAGCGAAGCTAAGCGCGATGGGCGCGCGGGCGCGCGGCGTCATGCTGGATCGTTATTCCTGGGAGAAGTTCGCGGCCACGGGAGCCCTCATCCTCGACCATATCCGCCAAGCATCCGACGAAGATCAAGGGCAAGGCCGCGCAGCGAAGTATCGACGCGTTTGACGTCGAACAATGTGATGTCACCACAGGCGCTCAGCGTGTGCATGCCATCCTGATACGCGCTCGCTGATCCGGGAAGACCCAGCGCATCGCCTGCCTCCGCCTCAAACTCTTTCTCGTTCAGACGCGTGATCCAAAGAGGCCGGATGCCCCCACCATAGGTTGTGGTGCAATCCTGAACGGGCAGCATTATCCTGGCTCCGATCATCACGGGCGTACCGCCAGGACGCGCCGACGCGCGATCGATCCGAACCGGATTGCCCGGATGGGGGGTCCAGGGGCCACATAGACTGTCCGCCCAGGCCACATGAAGGTGCGACTGCTTTGTCGATCGGCTCGTTGCAGGCGAATAGAAAAGCCACCAACGCTGACCGTCGTGGAAAATGCTGGCGTCGACAGCCACGCAGTCGAGTTCGATGTCGCATTCCGCGCGCCAGTCGGTCAGCCCGCCTTTGTCCCGGTACAGGATCAGCCGCCCTGATCGGTGCGCTTCCGGAAGCATCCAGACGGCACCCTCCGCGCTGAATATCTGCGGATAGGAAAGGTGCCAGGGCTCCTTCAGACACGGATGGCGGGAAACCAGTCGCATCTTGTCGTCGAAGACCCTCGCTTCGATCGTGCCATGTCGCGTTCGATAGTCGTAATGCTCCACAAAGACGTGAAGATGACCGGCTTCATCCCGCCATCCAAAGGGGTCTGCGATAAATTGAAAGTCGGGCTCTTCCGCCAACCAGGTGACAGGACCCTCGATACACCCTTTTGACAGGACAATATCGATTGGCTCCGTCACCAATCCACATCTCCAGATATCCTTGCGGCGGGGCATATCGTCGCTATTCCCCCTTCTTGCCGGAATGCCAAGCATGATCTTGCCGATTGAGGATTTTCATCGAAACGGCGATGGGCCTCGCGTCACCCCCAGTTTGACATCGCCTGACCACCGCCAAATATCCCGCTTAACCCCGCGTCCCAATTGCACTATCACCGCCGCATGGCCACGCCTTCCCTGCGTCAACTCGACATTTTTGCGCAGATGGTGGCGGCGGGCAGCATGACGCGCTGCGCCCGCGATCTGGGCGTCCCGGTCGAAGACATCGCGCGCGCAATCGCCTCTTTGGAAATGCGCCTTGGCTATCATCTGTTCGAAGGTCCGCCTGATCATCAGCGGCTGACCGCCGCCGGGCGCAAGACCGCCGAGGCGATGACCCTGTTGTCGCAGGATCAGTCCGACAGCTGGGCGCCGGACGAAATGGCCCCTCCTTCCCCTTCGTCGGTCGTGGCTGAAGCGGCGCCTGCGGAGCCTTCCCCCGCACCAGCGCGGCAGTCGATCACCCTTGCCGCTCCCGCGCCTGTTTTCGGTCATTTTCAGGAAGCGCTCGCCGCGTTTGAGGCCGCGAATGAGGATATCGCGATCACGCTCGACCTCTCCATCCACCTCGCCGATGAGGCGCATGCGGCACTGGAGCAGGGCCGCGTCGATATCGCCTATTTCTACGCGTTGGGGGAACAGACGGGCTTCGCCTCCCGCTATGGCTGGTCGGAACAGATCAACCTTTACGCCGGGGCGGATCATCCGCTCGCCCGGCGCGACATCGTCACGTCCGACGATCTCCGGATCAGCCCCACGCTCGCCATGGAGCCGAATAACGGTCTGCGTCGCATCATCGATGAAGCGCTCGACCGAGAAGGCATCAGCATGGGCGCGCCGGTGCTCGAAACCGACAATATGTTCGATATCATGACCATATTGCGCGAAGGCGCGGGCTGCTTCGCCGCCTTCGGCCCCCTCGCGCGAGACCTCGGCCGCATGAACGGCATCCGCCGCCTCCCCCTCGAACGCCCCCTCCCTTCCATCGAGGTCCGACAAGCCCTGCGCACCCGCGCCGACGCAGACTCGCCTGTGAGTGCGCTCGCGGAATTCCTGTTCCTCTGATCTTTGTTTCCGGGTCCACGATCGATCTTGGTAGTTGGTCGCTAGGCCAGTCGTCGATCGTCGATCCCCAGCAGCCGGGTCTGGCTCCTGTCCCTGCCTCCAGTCCCATATCCCCTGATCACTGATCCCTAGAGCCCGATGATGCCACACTAATCGTCACCCCGGACTTGATCCGGGGTCCCGCTTCGTTTCTTACGCTGTCGACGCAGTGAAGCCCCGGCCGAGCCCCGGAGTGACGGAAATTCAGCCTCAATTCCGATGCTTCCGTGTAACACGATTACGCTCCAATCGCCGGTAATTGCCCGCTGATCCAGGCCACTTATCTACGATCTCGCCCGCTTGGCCGCTAACCCTTTCCCCTCCCCCGATAATCCCCCCAACCCCATTGATACGTTATAACATTTAAGATAGAGGCGCCTCACAAACCGTTTCAATTAAGGGTTTCCTTCATGAATTCCCCCCTGCCGCTCCTCCGCGCCAGCTGCGCCCTCACCGCAATCTGCCTCGCCTCCCCCACCCTCGCCCAATCGCCATCAATCCAGCCCGGCACCTATCATGATGACCAGCCCAACATCGTCGTCACCGCCATCATCCCCCGCCGCCAAGGCGACATATTGTCCGGCACCTCGGTCCTCTCCGGTGCCGAGCTGACACGTGACCTGCGGACCACCATCGGCGAAACCCTCGCCCATCAGCCCGGCGTCTCCGCCACCTCGTTCGGCCCCAACGCCTCTCGCCCGATCTTGCGCGGCCTTCAGGGCGAACGGGTACGCATCCTCACCGATGGCGTCGGCAGTTTCGACGTATCGAACACCTCGGTCGACCACGCCGTCGCGATCAATCCCCTGACCGCCGACCGCATCGAAGTGCTGCGCGGTCCCGCAGCGCTGCTTTACGGCTCCTCGGCGATCGGCGGGGTCGTCAATGTGATCGACAGCCGCATCCCCCGACGCGTACCTGACGAGCCCATCCACATCGAAGGCATCGCCAATTACGGCGGCGCCGCCAACGAACGCAGCGGTTCTGGCGAAATCGAAGCACCGATAACGGACAAGATCGTCGTCCACTTCGACGGCAGCTATTCGAAGAGCGGCGATCTCGACACCGGCAATTACATCCTCACGCCCGCCCTGCGCGCCCAAGCCGCCGCGAGCGGAGACCCCGCCATCACGCCCCTAGCCGATCTGAGGGGCAAGCTGCCCAACAGCGCCGCGCGCACTTGGGAAGTAGCTGGCGGAGCGGCGCTGGTGACCGATGGCGGCAACCTTGGTTTCTCGATCGCCCACACGGACAATCTCTACGGCGTCCCCGTCCGCTATTCAGTCGAACCGGGGTCGGAGGGCGAACAGGTTCACCTCCACATGAAGCAGGACCGCGCCGACATGCGCGCCGAGTTGCCGGTCAATGGCGGCATCCTGGATTCCATCCGCCTCCGCGCGGGCTTCGCCGATTACCAGCATCAGGAGATCGAACCGTCCGGGGACGTCGGCACCACATTCTATAATCAGTCGATCGAATCGCGGCTGGAACTGGTACAGGCCAAGCGCGGCGGATGGGATGGCGCCGTCGGCGCCCAATTCTTCGCCCGCAATTTCCATGTCGAAGGTGAAGAGAAGTTCCTGCCCCGCAACCGGACGGAGCAACTCGGCTTCTTCACGCTTCAATCCTTCGACCTTGGCAGCAGCCGGATCGAACTGGGCGGCCGCTATGAACATAACAAGGTAGGGGCGGACGCGGACGCGACCTTGTTCAATCCCGCCTATCAGCGCAGCTTCGACGCGTTTTCCGGGTCGATCGGCGCCAGCCAGGAAATACGTCCCGGCTGGCGCGTCGGCCTGAACCTCGCTCGAACCGAACGCGCGCCCTCGGCCGAAGAACTGTTCGCGCGCGGCAATCACGCCGGGACGCAAGCATTCGAGCTTGGCAATCCAAACTTCGACCTGGAAAAAAGCTGGGGCGTTGAAGCCACGCTGCGCGGTGAAGGCCCCGGCTACACCATGTCCCTGTCGGCCTATCACAATTGGTTCAACGGCTACATCTATGATGCGCTGGTCGATGACAGCGCCTGCATGGCAGTGAATGGCGGAAAGCCGCTGGATTTCCCCTGCTTCCAATATAATCAGGCGGACGCGCGCTATCTCGGCTTTGAAGCAGAGGCATCGGTCAAGCTGGGGGAAGTCGGCGGATACAAGGTCAATCTGGATGGCCTTGCCGACTATGTCCGCGCAACCATCACCGGCTCAGGCCCTGCGCCACGCATCCCGCCGCTGCGTTTGCTCGGAGGGATCGAACTTCAGGGTGAGCGCCTGAGCTTCCGTGGCGAGGTCGAACATAGTTTTGCGCAGAACAGGATCGCCTCGACCGAAACCCGCACCGACGGCTTCACGCTCGTCAACGCATCCTTGTCCTTCAAGCCGCTGAAAGGGAATGACCGGACCACCATCAGCCTGTCGGCGAACAATATATTCGATGTCGAGGCGCGGCGGCATGCCAGCTTCCTCAAGGATTATGCGCCACTGGCCGGACGGGATATCCGCCTGACGGCTCGACTATCCATCTGACCAACCTAGTTCATTGCGCAATGTGACGGTTTGGTTACAAGGCGAATATGGATGAGGGGTATTTTATGGCTAAGGTTGCGGGGGCGGATTGGTAATGCGTCAGATCGCCGCTCTGCCCTATGCCGCCGACCCCGATGGCTCGATGCGCATCCTGCTCATCACCTCGCGCGAAACCCGCCGTTGGGTCATCCCCAAGGGAAATCGCATCAAGGGGATGGCCGGCCACCGCGCCGCCGAACTCGAAGCCTATGAGGAAGCGGGCATTCATGGCATCGCCTGCCCCGCTCCTTTGGGCCGCTACCGCTATGACAAGCGTCGCCGCAAGGGCGACACGCGCGAAGCCACGGTTGAAGTTTTCCCCCTTGCAGTGACCGGCCAGTTGTCGCAATGGCCCGAGCAGGGGCAGAGGGAACTGCGCTGGTTTCCGGTCGCAGAGGCCGCGAAAGCGGTCGAGGAACCCGATCTTCAAACGATCATCGCGGCCTTTCGCGAACCGCCGCGCGATCCGGGCTGGTTCATCCGAACGCTGCTGCGGATCAAGGAATGGCAAAGCGAAAGGACTGGAATGCTGCGGTGGTTTCACGCGCTGATGCCCAAACAGGGGCGCTTCTTCGAACAGTTTGAGGATCATGCGGTGACGCTCGTCGCCGGGGCCGATGCGCTCGCCAAGCTGCTGAAGGGCGGCCCGGACATGGACGCGCATATCGAAGAGATCTCCGCGCGTGAGCATGAAGCGGACGACATCATCCGTGAAGTGCTGCAGGATGTGCGCCGCATTTTCGTAACGCCCTTCGACCGTAGCGCCATCACCGGCCTGATCGGCGTGATGGACGACGCGATCGACCAGATGAACCAGACCGCCAAGGCAATCGCCCTGTTCGAGGTCAAGGAATTCGCGGCCCAGATGCAGGATATGAGCGCCCTTATCGTGGAGTGCGCCCGCATCACAGCCGAAGCGATGCCGCTGCTGCGTTCGCTGAACCTCAATTCGGTGCGGCTGCATGAGCTGACCGAGCGGCTGGTGAAGCTGGAGGGGCATGCCGACATATTGCATGAGGCGGGCCTTAAAGCGCTGTATAATCAGGCCCGGCAAGGCAACCCCATGGACTTCGTCGTGGGGAACGAAATCTACGCCCATCTGGAGAAGGTGACGGACCGGTTCGAGGACGTCGCCAACGAAATCTCCGGGCTGGTCATCGACCACGCCTGATCCTTAGCTCCATTCGAGTCTCAATCTGATGGAAGCCCATCTCGCCTTTCCGCTGCTCGTCGCGCTGGTCGGCATCGCGCTCGCCTTCGACTTCCTGAACGGCCTGCACGATGCCGCCAACTCGATCGCAACGATCGTATCGACGCGCGTGTTGAAGCCGCAATATGCGGTGGCCTGGGCGGCTTTCTTCAACTTCATCGCCTTCCTCTTCTTCGGCCTGCATGTCGCCGAAACGGTAGGCAAAGGCATTGTCGATGCCAGCATCATCGACCCGCAGGTTATCTTCGGCGCGTTGATGGGCGCCATTGCCTGGAACCTGATTACGTGGGGCCTCGGCATCCCCTCGTCCAGCAGCCATGCGCTGATCGGCGGACTGCTGGGCGCGGGCACGGCCAAGGCAGGCCTCGGCGCTGTCGTATGGAGCGGCGTATTCAAAACAAGCGCCGCCATCGTCATGTCCCCTGCGATCGGCCTCATCCTGGCGCTACTGCTCGTCCTGATCATCAGCTGGATATTCCGTCGCTTCACGCCCCAGGGCGCGGATCGCGTGTTCCGCAAGCTTCAGCTCGTATCTGCGTCCCTCTACTCGCTTGGCCATGGCGGCAATGATGCGCAGAAGACGATGGGGATCATCGCGGTCCTGCTCTATTCGCAGGGCATGTTGACGGGCGGCTTCCACGTTCCTTTCTGGGTGGTCATTTCCTGTCAGGCGGCGATGGGCCTCGGTACGCTGCTCGGCGGCTGGAAGATCGTCCACACAATGGGGTCGAAGATTACGCGGCTTACTCCGGCTCAAGGCTTCTGCGCCGAAACCGGCGGAGCAATGACGCTATTCCTGGCGACGCATCTGGGCGTGCCGGTTTCCACCACGCACACCATCACCGGCGCGATCGTTGGCGTCGGCGCTTCCCGCCGCTTGTCGGCCGTCCGGTGGAACGTGGCGTCCAGCATCGTGATCGCCTGGGTGGTGACGCTGCCCGCCGCAGCCCTGATCGGCGCTGGCTTCTACGGCCTGACACGACTGTTCTGATCCGCCGCAGCGATCGGATCACGATCGTTATTGAGACAATCCGCCCTTCACAAAGGCGCGCATGGTCTCTATATGGCGTTTTGAAAATCCGGTTCCTGCAAGCCTTCCGGCAAGCATGAACCGTCCCCTGGATCGCCCGGGGACCGGTTTCGAATAGCGCGCGAAACCGGCGGGATTGGGCGACATTTGGTGGGTCACAAGGTGCTGACAGTGCGGATCGGACAGTCCCGGCCCGCACTTTTTTGCGTGGCGGCAGAAGGGCGAATCAGCCCTTTCACCCGTCTCGTCAGGCTGAATTTCGCTGCGATGCGAAAAAATGCGACGAATTACAGGCAGGAAACGCAATGGCGACCAAAGCTCTCCCCACGATCAGCAATACCGGCGCGAAGAAGCGCATCAGAAAGGTATTCGGCGACATCCACGAAGTGGTGCAGATGCCGAACCTGATCGAAGTCCAGCGGGAGAGCTATGAGCAATTCCTGCGTTCGGACCCGTCGATCGGCTATGTATCGGGCCTCGAAAAGACCCTGCGCTCGGTATTCCCGATCCGCGATTTCGCCGGCACCGCCGAAATGGACTTCGTCCATTACGAGCTGGAAGAGCCCAAATACGACGTCGAGGAATGCCGTCAGCGCGGCATCACCTACGCGGCGCCGATGCGCGTCACGCTGCGCCTGATCGTGTTCGAGGTCGACCAGGACACCGAAACCCGCTCCGTGCTCGATATCAAGGAGCAGGACGTCTACATGGGCGACATGCCGCTCATGACGGGCAACGGCACCTTCATCGTCAACGGCACCGAGCGCGTTATCGTGTCGCAGATGCACCGTTCGCCGGGCGTTCTGTTCGACCATGACCGTGGCAAGACCCACTCGTCGGGCAAATATCTCTTCGCCGCGCGCGTCATTCCCTATCGTGGTTCGTGGCTCGACTTCGAATTCGACGCCAAGGACATCGTCAACGTCCGCATCGACCGCAAGCGCAAGCTGCCGGTTACCGCGCTGCTCTATGCGCTCGGCCTGACCGCCGAAGACATGCTCGGCTTCTTCTACAACAAGGTCGTGTTCGTCCGTGGCGAAGGCGGCTGGCAGATCCCCTATCTCGCCGAAGCATGGCGTGGCCAGAAGCCCGCTTTCGACATCGTCGATGCCAAGTCGGGCGAAGTCGTGTTCGCCGCTGGCCACAAGATCAGCCCTCGCGCCGCGAACAAGGCGGAGAAGGACGGTCTTGAGACGCTGCTGATCCCGACCGAGGAAGTCTATGGCCGCTACAGCGCCTATGACCTCATCAACGAGAAGACCGGCGAAATCTACATCGAGGCAGGCGACGAAGTCAGCCCTGAAAACCTCGAAAAGCTGGACAAGGCGGGCATCGACCGCCTCGAACTGCTCGACATCGACCATGTCACCACCGGCCCCTGGATCCGCAACACGCTGAAGGCCGACAAGGCCGAAGAGCGCGACCAGGCCCTGTCGGACATCTATCGTGTCATGCGCCCCGGCGAACCGCCGACGAAGGAAACCGCTGAATCCCTGTTCGCCGGTCTCTTCTTCGACCCCGAGCGCTATGACCTCTCGGCCGTCGGCCGCGTGAAGCTAAACATGCGTCTCGACCTCGATGCCGAAGACACGGTCACCACCCTGCGCGTCGAGGACATCCTCGCCGTGGTCAAGGAACTAGTGAACCTGAAGGACGGCAAGGGCGAGATCGACGACATCGACAATCTCGGCAACCGCCGCGTCCGTTCGGTGGGCGAGCTGCTGGAAAACCAGTATCGCGTCGGCCTGCTGCGCATGGAGCGTGCCGTCAAGGAGCGCATGTCGTCGGTCGACGTGTCGACGGTCATGCCCAATGACCTCATCAACGCAAAGCCCGCCGTGGCCGCCGTGCGTGAATTCTTCGGCTCCTCGCAGCTGTCGCAGTTCATGGACCAGACCAACCCGCTGTCGGAAGTCACCCACAAGCGCCGCGTGTCGGCGCTTGGGCCGGGCGGTCTGACCCGCGAGCGCGCAGGCTTTGAAGTCCGCGACGTTCACCCAACCCATTATGGCCGTATCTGCCCGATCGAAACGCCGGAAGGCCCGAACATCGGTCTGATCAACTCGCTCGCCACGTTCAGCCGCGTGAACAAATATGGCTTCATCGAGACGCCGTATCGCAAGGTGATCGACACCAAGGTGACCAATGAGGTCGTCTATCTGTCGGCGATGGAAGAAGCCAAGCACACGATCGCGCAGGCGAACGCTGAGCTGAACGCCGACGGCACGCTGGCCGAGGACCTGATCTCCGCGCGCGAGGCGGGCGAATTCCTGATGGCGCCCAAGGACCACATCACCCTGATGGACGTCAGCCCCAAGCAGCTGGTGTCGGTCGCGGCCTCGCTCATTCCGTTCCTGGAAAACGATGACGCCAACCGCGCGCTCATGGGATCGAACATGCAGCGTCAGGCCGTGCCGCTCGTCAATGCCGAAGCGCCGTTCGTCGGCACCGGCATGGAAGGCACGGTTGCGCGCGATTCCGGCGCGGCCATCGCCGCCAAGCGTCCGGGCATCGTCGATCAGGTCGATGCGACCCGTATCGTCATCCGTGCGACCGGGGACATCGAACCCGGCCAGTCGGGCGTCGACATCTACACGCTCCAGAAGTTCCAGCGTTCGAACCAGGACACCTGCATCAACCAGCGTCCGCTGGTGAAGGTGGGCGACCTGATCGAAGGCGGCGACGTGATCGCCGACGGCCCGTCGACCGAGTTCGGTGAGCTGGCGCTGGGCCGCAACACGCTCGTCGCGTTCATGCCCTGGAACGGCTACAACTACGAAGACTCCATCCTGATCTCCGAACGGATCGTGAAGGATGACGTCTTCACCTCGATCCATATCGAGGAGTTCGAGGTCATGGCCCGCGACACCAAGCTCGGGCCGGAAGACATCACCCGCGACATCCCCAACGTCGGCGAGGAAGCCCTGCGCAACCTCGACGAAGCGGGCATCGTGTATATCGGCGCCGAAGTGGAGCCGGGCGATATCCTGGTCGGCAAGATCACTCCCAAGGGTGAATCGCCGATGACCCCGGAAGAAAAGCTGCTCCGCGCGATCTTCGGTGAAAAGGCGAGCGACGTGCGCGACACCTCGCTGCGTCTGCCGCCGGGCGTTGCCGGTACGGTCGTGGAAGTCCGCGTCTTCAACCGCCACGGCATCGACAAGGACGAGCGCGCCATGGCGATCGAGCGGGAGGAAATCGACCGTCTCGCCAAGGACCGCGAAGACGAACGCGCCATCCTCAACCGCGCGACCTTCAACCGCCTCCAGGAAATGCTGCTCGGCCAGACCGCTGCCGCCGCTCCGAAGGGCATCAAGAAGGGTGTCGAGATCGACGAGGCTCTGCTCTCCGAAGTTGAGCGTCATGAATGGTGGAAGTTCGCCGTCGCGGACGACACTCGTCAGGCCGGCATCGAAGCCGTCAAGGCGCAGTATGACGAAGCGGTAAAGCTGATCGTCGAGAAGTTCGAGGACCGCGTCGACAAGCTGCAGCGCGGCGACGAGCTGCCCCCGGGCGTGCTGAAGATGGTCAAGGTCTTCGTCGCGGTGAAGCGCAAGCTGCAACCGGGCGACAAGATGGCCGGCCGTCACGGTAACAAGGGTGTCATCTCACGCATCCTGCCGATCGAGGACATGCCGTTCCTTGAGGACGGCACCCATGTCGACATCGTGCTGAACCCGCTGGGCGTGCCATCGCGTATGAACGTCGGGCAGATCTTCGAAACGCATCTGGGCTGGGCTGCCCGTGGCCTCGGCCAGCAGCTCAAGCATGCGCTGGAAGACTGGCGTGAGGCCAATCCGAACCCGCAGCCGGGCACAATGCCCGACGCGGTCAAGGAACGGCTGCTTGCATCCTACGGCCCGCAATATGCCGATCAGATCGAAGGCCGCACGGCGGAGCAGATCATCGATCTAGCCGAGCATCTGCAGCGCGGCATACCGATGGCAACCCCGGTGTTCGACGGCGCCCGTGAAGCCGACGTGTCGGCGATGCTGGAGCTGGCGGGTCTGCACACCTCGGGGCAGTCGGACCTGTTCGACGGCCGCACGGGTGACCGCTTTGACCGTAAGGTGACTGTCGGCATCATCTACATGCTGAAGCTGCACCACTTGGTCGATGACAAGATCCACGCGCGTTCCATTGGGCCGTACAGCCTCGTCACCCAGCAGCCGCTGGGCGGTAAGGCGCAGTTCGGTGGTCAGCGCTTCGGTGAAATGGAGGTGTGGGCGCTCCAAGCCTATGGCGCCGCCTACACCTTGCAGGAAATGCTGACGGTGAAGTCGGACGACGTGGTCGGCCGTACCAAGGTCTACGAAGCAATCGTCAAGGGCGACGACACCTTCGAGGCCGGTATCCCCGAAAGCTTCAACGTGCTGGTCAAGGAAATGCGCTCGCTGGGCCTCAACGTCGAACTCGCCGCTATGGACGAGGTCGAGGACGACGACGGCTTCGCGCAGGCGGCGGAATAAAGGGTTTGCGGGGCGCGGCCTGACGGCGGCGCCCTCCCCTTCGCTCCAGAGATTTGCCCTCATGAGGGAATGAAAAAGATGAACGAACTGACCAATTTCGCCAACCCGGTCCAGAAGGCCGAAACCTTCGACCAAATCCAGATCGGCCTCGCCTCGCCTGAGCGCATCCGGTCGTGGTCCTTCGGCGAGATCAAGAAGCCGGAAACCATCAACTATCGCACGTTCAAGCCTGAGCGTGATGGCCTGTTCTGCGCCCGCATCTTCGGTCCGATCAAGGATTACGAGTGCCTGTGCGGCAAGTATAAGCGCATGAAATATAAGGGCATCGTCTGCGAAAAGTGCGGTGTCGAAGTCACGGTGTCGAAGGTCCGCCGCGAGCGGATGGGCCATATCGAACTGGCAGCGCCCGTCGCGCACATCTGGTTCCTGAAGTCGCTGCCTTCGCGCATCGGCCTGCTGCTCGACATGCAGCTCAAGCAGCTTGAGCGCGTGCTGTATTTCGAGAGCTACATCGTCACCGAACCGGGCCTGACCCCGCTTGAGAAGTTCCAGCTTCTAAACGAAGACGAGCTGCTCGACGCGCAGGACGAATATGGCGAGGACGCCTTCTCCGCCGGGATCGGCGCGGAAGCGGTCAAGCAGATGCTGATGGACCTCGACCTTGAAGGCGAGAAGCAGGCGCTGCTCGATGAGCTGGCCGTCACCAAGTCCGAACTGAAGCCCAAGAAGATCATCAAGCGCCTGAAGGTCGTCGAGAGCTTCCTGGAATCGGGCAACCGTCCGGAATGGATGATCCTGGACGTCGTCCCGGTCATTCCGCCAGAACTGCGCCCGCTGGTGCCGCTGGACGGCGGCCGCTTCGCGACTTCGGACTTGAACGACCTCTATCGTCGCGTCATCAACCGTAACAACCGCCTGAAGCGCCTCATGGAACTGCGCGCGCCGGACATCATCGTCCGCAACGAAAAGCGCATGTTGCAGGAAGCTGTCGACGCCCTGTTCGATAACGGCCGCCGCGGCCGCGTCATCACCGGCGCGAACAAGCGTCCGCTGAAATCGCTGTCCGACATGCTCAAGGGCAAGCAGGGCCGCTTCCGTCAGAACCTGCTCGGCAAGCGCGTCGACTATTCGGGCCGTTCGGTCATCGTGACCGGCCCGGAACTCAAGCTGCATCAGTGCGGCCTGCCCAAGAAGATGGCGCTCGAACTGTTCAAGCCCTTCATCTACGCCCGCCTCGACGCCAAGGGTCTGTCCATGACCCTGAAGCAGGCGAAGAAGTGGGTCGAGAAGGAGCGCAAGGAAGTCTGGGACATCCTGGACGAGGTGATCCGCGAGCATCCTGTCATGCTGAACCGCGCGCCGACGCTTCACCGTCTGGGCATCCAGGCGTTCGAACCCGTGCTGATCGAAGGCAAGGCGATCCAGCTTCATCCGCTGGTCTGCTCGGCCTTCAACGCCGACTTCGACGGTGACCAGATGGCCGTTCACGTTCCGCTGAGCCTTGAGGCCCAGCTGGAAGCCCGCGTGCTGATGATGTCCACCAACAACATCCTATCGCCCGCGAACGGCAAGCCGATCATCGTTCCGTCGCAGGACATGGTGCTGGGCATCTATTACCTGTCCATGGAACGCGAAGGCGAGCCGGGCGAAGGCATGCTGCTGGCCGACATGCAGGAGGTCCATCAGGCTCTCTTCGCAAAGGCCGTGACGCTGCACTCGAAGATCACCAGCCGCGTGCCGCAGACCGACGAAGCCGGCAATCAGTATATGAAGCGCTTCGAAACGACGCCGGGCCGCATGCTGCTGGGCGAATGTCTGCCCAAGTCGCACAAGGTGCCCTTCGACGTCGTCAACCGCCTTCTCACCAAGAAGGAAATCGGCGACGTCATCGATCAGGTCTATCGCCACACTGGCCAGAAGGACACGGTGCTGTTCGCCGACGCCATCATGGCGCTGGGCTTCCGCCACGCGTTCCAGGCCGGCATCTCGTTCGGCAAGGACGACATGGTGATCCCGGACTCGAAGGAAGGCACCGTTGCCGAAACCAAGGCGCTGGTGGCTGACTATGAGCAGCAATATCAGGACGGCCTGATCACGCAGCAGGAAAAGTACAACAAGGTTATCGACGCCTGGAGCCGTTGCGGCGACGTGGTAGCGAACGCCATGATGGACGAAATCCGCGCCCAGCCCAAGGACCCGCAGACCGGCCGCATGGCCCAGATCAACTCGATCTACATGATGGCGCACTCCGGTGCCCGTGGTTCGCAGGCTCAGATGAAGCAGCTGGCCGGTATGCGCGGCCTGATGGCCAAGCCTTCGGGCGAGATCATCGAAACGCCGATCATCTCGAACTTCAAGGAAGGTCTGACCGTCCTTGAATACTTCAACTCGACCCACGGCGCCCGTAAGGGTCTGGCCGATACCGCGCTCAAGACGGCGAACTCGGGTTACCTGACCCGCCGTCTGGTCGACGTGTCGCAGGATTGCACCATCGTCGAGGAAGATTGCGGCACCGAAAAGGCGCTGGAGATGAAGGCCATCGTCCAGGGCGGTTCCGTCATCGCTTCGCTCGGCGAGCGCATTCTGGGCCGCACCACGGCGCAGGACATCGTCGACAGCAAGGATGGCAGCATCGTCATCCCGATCGGCACCCTGCTCGACGAACCGATGATCGCGCAGATCGAGGCGATCGGTACCCAGGCGGTGAAAATCCGCAGCCCGCTGATCTGCGAAAGCCGGATGGGCGTGTGTGGCAAATGCTACGGTCGTGACCTCGCCCGTGGTACGCCGGTCAATATCGGTGAAGCGGTCGGCGTCATCGCGGCGCAGTCCATCGGTGAACCGGGTACGCAGCTTACCATGCGTACTTTCCACATCGGCGGCGCGGCGAACTTCAACGAAACGTCGAACCTGGAAGCCCTGTCGGACGGCACTATCGAGCTGCGCGACATGCCGACCATCACCGACAAGAATGGCCGTCGCCTGTCGCTCGCCCGCAATGGCGAGATCGCCATCATCGACTCCGAAGGCCGCGAACGCGAAACGCACCGCCTGCCCTACGGCGCCACCATCCTGTTTGCAGATGGCGACACCGTGAAGAAGGGTGAGCGCTTTGCCGAGTGGGATCCGTTCACCATGCCGGTGATCACGGAAAAGCCGGGCATCGTGAAATATGTCGACCTGATCGACAACAAAACGCTGACTGAGCAGACCGACGAAGCGACCGGCATCGCCCAGCGCGTCGTCATCGAGCATCGCGGTTCCGCCCGGACCAAGGAAGATCTGCGTCCGCGTCTCACCCTGCTCGACGATCAGTCGGGCGAAGCCGCCCGCTACATGCTGGCGGTGGGTGCGACCCTGTCGGTCGATGACGGCGCGCAGGTGCAGGCCGGTGACGTGCTGGCGCGTGTCTCTCGCGAAGCCGCGAAGACCCGCGACATCACCGGCGGTCTGCCGCGCGTCGCCGAACTGTTCGAAGCCCGCAAGCCCAAGGACAATGCGATCATTGCCAAGGTCTCGGGCCGCGTCCAGTTCCTCAAGGATTACAAGGCGAAGCGCAAGATCGCCATCAATCCCGAGGATGGCGGCGAGCCGGTCGAATATCTGATCCCCAAGAGCAAGGTGATCGACGTTCAGGAAGGCGACTTCGTGAAGCGCGGCGATAACCTGATCGGCGGTTCGCCCGATCCGCACGACATTCTGGAAGTGCTCGGCATCGAGCCCCTGGCCGAATATCTGGTCGCGGAAATCCAGGAAGTCTATCGCTTGCAGGGCGTGAAGATCAACGACAAGCACATCGAAACGATCGTTCGTCAGATGCTGCAAAAGGTCGAGATCATCGAGTCCGGCGACACCACGCTGCTGGTGGGCGAGCAGATCGACCGCGAGGAAATGGACGAGATCAACGCCAAGCTCCAGCCGGGCTTCGCGCCTGCCGCTGGCAAGCCGGTGCTGCTCGGCATCACCAAGGCCTCGCTCCAGACGCGTTCGTTCATCTCGGCGGCCTCCTTCCAGGAAACCACCCGCGTCCTCACGGAAGCGGCGGTTCAGGGCAAGAAGGACACGCTGGTTGGTCTGAAGGAAAACGTCATCGTCGGCCGCCTCATCCCGGCGGGCACTGGCGCGGGCATGAACCGCATGCGGGTTGCCGCCTCGTCGCGTGACGCGGCGATGCGCGCCGCCCTGCGGGCATCGAGCCAGGTCGACCTGATCGCGCCCAAGACGGCTGCTGAAGAGCATGCTGCCGAACTCGCACAGGGTCCGGAAGCCGCCATTGGCGACGATCCGCTCGGCGCGGTTCAGGGTGAGGACTTCACCACCCAGGATCTCGACTGAAGCTTTGAAATGAAGGGAGCTGCTTCCTATATCAGAAGCGGCTCCCAAGCCTGTCTACCCCGCAAGGGATGATGAATGAGCCCGCCGGACGAATATGCGACCGGCGGGCTTTTTCCCAACCGAAGTATGCGGCATTTTCCGGCGCAAGCCCCTTGACCAGCCGATCCAACCAGCTTATTTGCGCGCTTCCGATGCGGGCTACACCCGCCTTGGTGCCCGATCCTCTAATGGTAAGAGAGCGGACTCTGACTCCGTCAATCAAGGTTCGAATCCTTGTCGGGCATCCAAACATTCGGCAATCTAGAAAATTTAAACCATGTATGAACTTGGCCATCGC
The DNA here is from genome assembly GCF_055397305.1 of Sphingobium sp. TomMM7A. Taxonomy (NCBI): domain Bacteria; kingdom Pseudomonadati; phylum Pseudomonadota; class Alphaproteobacteria; order Sphingomonadales; family Sphingobiaceae; genus Sphingobium; species Sphingobium sp. TomMM7A. Next base: position 1,639,503 of record NZ_AP027311.1, read on the forward strand.
CTTCTCTGGCCGATCGCTGGTGTTTGGCGGAGGCATTGGGCTTGATGACTGATTGTGGTCAAAGCAAGCGATCGAGAGGCCCCTGGCGCAATCCCTCCATCTGGATTAAAGGAGGCATCCTCAGTGGCATCACAATCAAGCGAGCAAGCCACTCTTCCTGTTCACGAAATATCAGAAGCTGACTTCTACGCGAACCTGAGACATTGGCGCACCAACATCCGGCCACGTCACTGGCCGGAAAACCTCCGCGTCATCTCACTGGATGGCCTGGCACTCATCGGACTCGATGATCAAGGCAATGCCTATCTGAATGGGCAACGCCTATATACAGCACGCCGCTTCGCTTGGCAGGAACGGTTGATCGCTGGATCACTCGCGCTGTCGGCGATCATCGGCGCTGTCGCCGCCTCCTGCTCAGCGTGGGCAGACTTACATCCGCTTTAATCGCCTGATTTGTGTGGGAGCGGCGGCGAGTATCTTGCTCCCGACCCCAATTACCGTCACGCAGCCGGGCGAAGCCCTCTCACTTCCTCGGGAGTGATGGTCTTGGCAAGATTGATCAGAGATTTGACGGCAAAAGCCTTGAGCTGCGGCATCTTGGCCTCCCACGGTTTGCCATATCCCGCCAATATCGTTGACCCTTCGATCGACGTGTTGATGAACAGGGTCACGATGTCGACTTCCTCCGGGGAAAGCGCCGGGTTGAGTTCGGCGACATAGGACGCCATCAGATTGTGCATATACTGATTGACCATCTCGACCCGTTCCGCGACGAACTGATTGTGGTTCGCCATCGCCCACAATTCGGTAAACAGATGGGTCATCTTCTTCGTCTTCGTTTCGTCGAAGGTGCCCCCGATGACCAGCGCGAGCGCTTCTTCGGCAGGTAAGCCCTTGTTGGTGAGGCTGACTCTCGCTTCGCCCACGGTGGGGCTCAGCAGTTCGTCCAGCAGCACCTGAACCAGCATTTCCTTACGCGGGAAATGACGGCTCACATTTCCGACCTTCATCCCACATTCAGCAGCAATCCGGCGAAGGGTGAAGGCCGATGCGCCCTCATCGACGAGAACGTGCAACGCGGCCTTGAGGATTGCATCGACCGTGTCGGAACCCCGGGAATATACTCCAGGGCGAGGAGGAGCGACAAGCTTGGCCTTTTTCACCTTAAGATCAGTCATACTCCCCCGTAGCGCTGATTTGAATTGATGAAAAGTTCTGCTCGTATGTCATCTGACCATTCAGCTTACGAAAAGTCGATAGCGTTATTCACCGTTCGCGACATGGTGATCAAAGGGCTCCCCGCTCCAACTTTTCGCCGTCCTGCAACAAAGGTTGTACGCGCGGAAGGCCCTTAAGCAACCATGATCAATAGTCACCGCAGAACGTAATGGTCCGAAGCGCGACCCTGCGATCACCGCCGCCATCAGGACGTTGACATACGACAACTTTTAGTCAAGCATTTCTGGTGATCTGCAGCGATAAGCCTGTGTAAAATCCATCTTGTTTGCAAAGGACCCTTAAAGACATGACGCTCAACCGGGTAACCGACACGGCACTCGACCCTTTGTTTCTAAATCGCTGGTCGCCGCGCGCGTTTGATGGCTCCGTCATGCCCGCTGACGATCTGCGCACCATATTGGATGCCGGACGCTGGGCGCCCTCTTCCTTCAATTATCAGCCCTGGCGCTTTCTCTATGCGACGCGTGACGATGCCGCCAATTGGGGGCGCTTCCTCGATCTGCTGATTCCGTTCAACGCGATCTGGGCCAAGGAAGCCTCGGTGCTTTTGTTCATCCTGAGCGAAACAACCATGGGATCGCCGGACAAACCCAGCCATTCGCACAGCTTTGACGCGGGCGCCGCCTGGTCGGGCATAGCGCTGCAATCGACCCTGATTGGCTATCACGCCCATGGCATGGTCGGGATCGATATGGACAAAACCAGGGCGGAGCTGGGCGTTCCGGACGGATTCCGGATAGAGGCCGCCGTAGCGATTGGCCGGATGGGCGACCCCGCGTCCCTTCCGGAAAAGCTGCAGGCGCGCGAAGAGCCCAGCAACCGCAAGCCTCTTGAAGAGATTGCCTATTCCGGCAACTTCCGCAGCTGACTTGAAACTGCGGCGCCGGTCATTGATCGACAAGGCGCCGTTATGAAAGTTGGGGGAGGCACCATGTACCTCCCCCTTCCACCTGATCCAGAAGCCTTCAGGCACTGGATGTCACGAGATGATCGCTCACATTTGCACGCGTGATGACCACGCGCCTCACATGAGTTGGACCACCTCGATCAAATTGCCTTCGACGTCTTTGACGAAGGCCACATGTACGCCATGTTGGGGCTCCGGATGAGCAGCCACGACCATAACACCACCTGCGGCGGCGGCACTTTCCACGAACCGGTGGATATCATCCGCGATGAACCCCAGGATAACCGACTCCGTGGCCGATTTTTCCACGTCTAGGAATTTCGTCAGCGTGAAATTCCCCGTGCCCGGCGGATTTGACTTGAAGTACAGTTCCCGAATGGGACGGCCTGCGATCTCCGCATCGGCCTGCGCTTCCTCGACCAGGCCGCATACGGCGCCATAGAAGGCCGCAACCTTGTCAAGATCCTGCACGATCAGCTTGGTGAAGCCTAAAGGAACCACTTTATTCACATCTGACATATTCATCGCTCTTCATTTTTAAGCATATTCAACCCTTCGGAACTTCAAGTCATTTTCCGAATGAGTAGCGCAGACGGACCCCGTACATTCTGGGTTCGCCGTATAACGTCGCAGTAAAGAACTGACTGTTATAGGTGTTGCTGTTGCTGACACGATACAGCTTGTTCGTCAGGTTGGTCGCGTAAAAGCCTACGTCCACGCGGCTACCTGCAACATTCCGCCAATCGAGCGACAGGTTCAGCGTCCCGAATGGTTCAAGCCGCTCGCCCGGCTGATCCCCAGGAAGGCTGGTCCCCGCCGTATGCTGCGCCGACGTGTGTGAATAGTTGACGAACATCGCAAGTGTGCCGAGATCCCCGCCAAGCGGCTGCTCTGCGGACACGTGGAAGCTGTAGATGTACGGCGACACATATTGGAACGGGATGCAGGTCAAATCTACAGTCGCGGGAGCACTTATGACATTGCCGGTACAGTCCTGAGTGGGGCTGCTCGGTGCGAACTCATATTTCTTATATTTGGCATCTGTATAGCTGAACGTACCACCGATCTCGACACCCGGAATCGGTCGCAGCGACGCTTCCGCCTCAATGCCCTGGATGCGCGCATCCGCGGAAAGAACCCTTGCGCCAGCTGCACCGGTGGTGGGATTGAAGTCGCCGGTCGCGCGCTGAATACCCTTATAGGTCAGATAATAATAGGTAGCGTTGAGCCGAAGCGGCATGCCCCCCAGTCGCACATCCGACTTGAAGCCCGCTTCATAGGATGTGACGAACTCCGGCGGGAAAGTACGAGTGGTGGTAAACACCGCATTGGCGTTTATGCCACCGGCCTTATAGCCACGGCTAATCTTGCCGTAGACAAGAAGCTCGGGCGAAAATCTGTAATCTACACCAATGTTCCAGGTCGGCTCATTGGTCTTCAGATTGGCCTCAAATGAGCAGCCGGCCGCGTCTGGTGCAATCCTATTGTCAGCGAAGCAGAAGAATGCCCCTGGAGCGATTACCTGATACAGACCCGCCGAGCCGCTGACCCTATCCCAAGTGTACCGAATGCCGCCAGTGACCTTGAGGTTCTGCAACGCAGGCGAAACCAGTCCCAAATCCAGCGTCGACTGTGCATATAGCGCTTTCGACGTATTGGTGATCGCATATCTTATGTCATACACGCCGCAAACCAATGAGTTGCCCGTGAACAAAGCTGGACAGAAACCAGTTGCACCCGCCCCCTGGGTCCCGGCCGGACGCTGATCATAGTAGAATGCGCCTGCGGTAAAGGTGAGCAGTTTGTCAAACAAATCGCCCTGAAGCTGCAATTCCTCGGTGAAAACCTTGATATCATCTCGCGGCAGGCGCGTCGGCGAAGCATTATCGTAGATGACCGGGGTGCCGTCACCGGGCAAAGTAACAATGCCGGGAGCCGGATAGCTTCTTGGATCGCCATCATCGAACTGGAAGATGGTGCCATCACTGTCGACGCTATATGTCGTCTTGAAGCGTTGATAGCTGACGATGTTACGCAGCGTCAGTTCTTCGTTCAGATTAAGCGTCGAAGTATTGGTGACGCCCCAGGTCTTCGTCCTTTGAAACGAATTGGTGCCATGCGCTGTTTGTCTGGGTCCCCGGGCGGCCGCTTCCGCGCTAGCCGCCCTGTAGACGTCGCACGATGCGCTAAAGCCAGGGATTGTCGGTCCTTCAACGCAGAAAGGAAGGCCGACAAAACTCGTGGCCGCCAGTCCCGCAACGTTGAGATGCGTGTTGACCGTACCGGTCCCATGGGTCCGGGAATTCGCCCCATAGGCCATGGTATAATTTTCGAAAGTCTCGGTCGGCCGCAGCGTCAGTCCAACGCGCCCGGAATACCAGTGCAAATTATCGCGATCGGTGTTCCAGACGACATCCCGCGTGTAGCCATCCCGATCCTGATAGGCTCCGGCCACCCGCAGCAGGACCTTGTCATCCACGATCGGGACGTTGATCGCGCCTTCAAGTTCCTTGTTGTCGTAATTACCGAACTTGCCCTGAACATAGCCTTCAAAGTCGTTCGTTGGCTTTTTGGGAACGAGCAGCACCGCGCCGCCAGTCGTGTTGCGTCCGAACAGCGTCCCTTGTGGGCCGTTTAGTACCTGGACATTCTCCAGATCTACGAAATTACCGGCACCACCTTGTTGAGGAATGGAGATCGGCGCGGGCAGCGGCACTTCGTTCAGATAAACGACCACGCCAGGCGACGCCTGAAAGGTCGCACCCTGTCCTCGGATCGTAAAGCTTTGCGCTTCACGTGACGGATTGCCATTGTTGCCGACCACCAGAGACGGCACCGTTGCCTGCAAATTTTGCGGCTGCGTAATACCTTGCTGCTGGAGACGCTCTGGCGAAAATGCCGTAATCGCGATGGGAACGTCCTGCGCGCGCTCGTCACGGCGCTGCGCGGTAACGACAATTTCATCCGGAGCCGAGTTCACGCTCGAACCAGCACCCGGTTGAGCCTGGGCTTGCGCGGCTCCCGCAATGCACAATGCCGTCATCCCGGCTCCGCATAGCAGCTTCAAGCTATTTTCTACTGATCGCATCATTGCTACTCCCCATATGTAGCAATGCCCCTCCACATGGGACATCGCGGCCCCCGGCAAAAGTTACCGGTTCCGATCGGCGATTGGGTTTTGATATTCGTTCCGTCAGCAACTTCGCTGACTGTGCCCCTCATACGTTCGCCATCTATGATAGTTGACGTATTTCAACCATTGTCAAGATGAATTTATTTGCACATGCCGTTGTTCTATAAGTTACCGCCTATTCGGAAAAACGGCGATATTATAATCTGCGCCTAGTCCTCTTTCGCATTCCCTAAAACGCAAAAGGCGGGCCGCAGAGGCCCGCCATTCACTTCATCTTACATTGTACCGAATTCAGCTATCAGGCGGCGAGCGGCGCCTCGTCCATGTCAGCCGGAATGTTCGCCGGGCCGTTCACAGCGAACACCTGGCTGAGCATGCCGATGAACGCGCGATCGGTCAGCGGATCAGTGGGCGTTTCGAACTGAGCGCCACGATTGCGGGCTTCGTCCATCAGCATGTTCAACGCCTGGTCGTGCGTGATGTCGTCCGTGTGGTCGAACGTCCGCTTAAGGTCGGCCATATCCGTGAACACCCGTGCGCCCCAGTGAACCAGCAGGCGCACTTCGTCTGCCGGCAACTGCTGATTAACCACTCCATTGGTCTCAATCCGCCAACCGCCTTCGACCGTCGGATCGGGCGCCATCACGCTGCTGATATCCAGACCTTCGGAACGACGCATCGCGAGCGGGCCGGTCGCCTGAGCGTGGTGGAACATCATCTCGTTCTCGGCAACGACCGCGCGACCCCACATAGGCGCAGTGATCTGCTTGGGTTCGCCACGCGGACCGTCCGGCCAATAGTTGAATCCGCCGCCGATATTGCCCGTATAATACCAGCCGGTGACCTGCATCTTCTTGCTGCGCCATTGTTCGAACATGCGAGACTTGGCCATCGTCAACAGAAGCCAGAGCGGCGCGTTTTCCATGGTCATTCCGCGGAAGACCGTACCATCAAGATGCGGCGGCCCACCGATGAGGGTCGGCCCCTGAATGTTGATCAGAAACGTCTCTGGCTCGGCATATTTGGCGCCCCAATAGTTGCGCGACATTTCAAGGAACTTGGAGTTATAATAGCAGTCGTTCAGTTCAGGATAGAAGCAGACACCCTGACGGGCGATATACCCCCGGAACGTCCCGCTGCCTTGCAGGATCATGTCCCAGGTCAGCGTGAACCCTTCAGGAATGGTGCCGCCGGTCGTGGCTATGACTTCTTCAGGAGACTTGAAGTTTTCGGCGAGAATGAGCGGCCACGGCCCATTCTCCCGTACAACCTTGAATATCCGCTGACGCTGATCTTCCGTATAGGCGTTTTCGATCACGTAAGGCGGCGCTACCGGACGGAACTGGTCGGCAAAATCGGTAGTCATCAGGCACTCCATTGATAAACTGGACGTCGTCTCACTCCAATCGCCCGGAAATGCCGTTGGCCCGCCGCGATTCGAGGGGATGCGCTAACCAGATGTTGGACCATAAGTTGACGATCGTCAACTGTGTCAAAAATTAGAAACATGTAATGATCGCGCCATTGTTCCGCCTGAGCGGAAATTGGCCGATTCCCCGTCGAAATCCCCTGGATGGTACAAACGGACGCCGTCGCGGAGCCAGGCTGACCGATTGGCACCCGGGGAACGCCCTGCCCTAACGGCCTCTCGGCCCCGCCGATCGCGGGTTCAGCGCATCGCGCATCGCGACGCTTGAGTTGATGCGCGCTACGCCCGGCATCCGGGACAGGATTTCGCTATGGATGATCTCATAGGCGGCAACGCTTTCCGTTTCGACGCGCAGCCAATAGTCGGTCCCGCCCGTCATCAGGAAACATTCGCGGATCTCCGGACATTGTCTGACGGCATGTTCAAAACGCGCCAGATAATCTTCGGTCTGCCTGTCGAGCGTCACCTGCACCAATATGTTCACGCTATTCTCACCGACCCGCAGAGGGCTGGTCAGCACCGTATAGCCGCGAATGACCCCCGCATCTTCCAGCAGCTTGATCCGTCGGTGACAGCTTGACGGCGACAGCCCGACTTCCTCGGCAATCTCGGAATTGGGACGTCTCGCATTGAGCCTTAGCAAGCGCAGGATCGCGCGATCCGTCTGATCCAGTCCTACGGCCATTTCGCCCAATTCCTTCGCACATTCTCTCAATAATATCGACATTATAGAACATACTGCGTCACTTTGGGAGAAAAAGGCACAATTCCCCCTCTACAAAATGCATGAGGGGGATCGCTAAATGGGATCGCTGGATTGCGCGGGCGCGGTGTTACGCATCGATTTGAACGCCCTTGTGGAAAACTACCGCATCATCGCGCGCCGCGCGGCACCTGCGGAGGTGGCTGGCGTGCTGAAGGCTGATGCCTATGGCACTGGCGCTTCGGCGGTAGCGTCCGCCTTGCTGGAAGCGGGTTGCCGCCATTTCTTCGTGGCGCAACTGAACGAGGCCCTGGCGCTCAAACCTGACCTCCCCGACCCGGTCCAGCTTTTCGTGCTGAATGGCCTCCAGCCCGGAGCCGAACGGCAGTGCCGGGACGCGGGCGCGACGCCCGTCCTCAATTCCCTCGATCAGATCAGGCGCTGGTCCGGCCTAGCGCAGGCAACGGGCCGCCCCCTTCCCGCAGCGCTTCAGGTCGACAGTGGCATGTCGCGGCTCGGCCTTTCTTCGGACGAAGCGAAGGCGATCCTCGCTGACCGATCGCTCCTGAACGGCATCGACCTCGTGCTCATCATGAGCCACCTTGCCTGCGCCGACGATCCCTCTTCCGCCTTCAATGACAGGCAGGTCGTGGCCTTCAACGACTTTGCCCGCCACTTCCCCGATGTGCCGCGTTCACTGGACAATAGCGGCGGCAGTTTTCTCGATCACCCTCATTATGAGGTCGTGCGCGCCGGAATCGCGCTTTACGGCGGGGCGCCGCAGAACGGGCTCAATCCCATGCGCCCGGTCGTTTCGCTAGAGGCGCGGATCGCGCAGCTACGCACTGTCACTTCTGGAACGGGCGTTGGGTATGGCCTCTCCCACAGGGCAGAGCGCATATCGCACATCGCGACCATTCCTGTCGGCTACGCGGACGGCTGGCCACGCCATCTCAGCAACCGTGGCGCGGCCTTCATCGGCAATATCAGGGTGCCGATCGTCGGCAGGGTGTCGATGGACAGCATCACGCTCGACGTGACGGGCGTTCCCGACATGCTGCTCTATCCCGGCGCGCCAGTCGAACTGCTCGGCCCACACCAGTCGATAGACGATGTCGCTGCCGATGCGGGCACCATTTCCTACGAAATCCTCACCCAACTCGGCCACCGATACGCCCGTGAATATCACGCCGCGCAGGCCATCGAGCAAAAGCGGAGTATGACAGCATGAAGGTCGCCATTCTGGGAAGCGGGGTCATCGGCGTGACTTCGGCCTGGTATCTCGCCAAAGCGGGCCATGAAGTCGTCGTGATCGATCGGCAGTCCGGCCCGGCGCTGGAAACCAGCTTCGGCAACGCCGGAGAGATTTCGCCGGGCTATGCGTCACCCTGGGCTGCGCCGGGCATACCGATGAAGGCGCTGCGCTGGCTGTTCATGCAGCACGCGCCGCTCATCCTTCGCCCGACCTTCGATGCCGCCATGTGGCGCTGGATGGTGGCCATGCTCGGCAACTGCACGGAAAAAGCCTACGCGGTGAACAAGAGCCGCATGGTGCGCCTGGCCGAGTTCAGCCGCGACCAACTCATCACGCTCCGCCACGAAACCGGCATAGCCTATGATGAACGGACCCAGGGCACGCTCCAGCTGTTCCGCGAACAGAAGCAAATGGACGGTATCGGCAAGGACGTAGCCGTGCTGAAGGCCGACGGCGTTCCCTTCGAAGTGCTCGACCGGGCAGGCTGCATCGCGGCCGAACCGGGCCTTGCGAACAGCCAGTCGCCGATCGTGGGCGGCCTGCGCCTGCCCAATGACGAAACCGGCGACTGCTTCAAGTTCACCAACGCGCTCGCCATCATGGCGAAGGAGGCGGGCGTCACCTTCCTGCACGATCACAAGATCGAGCGCCTCGTCACGGATAATGGCGTGATCGATCATGTCGAAACCGACAAGGGGCCGATCAAGGCAGACGCATTCATTGTCGCGCTGGGCAGTTACTCGCCGCTGCTGGTGGCGCCGTTGGGGATCAAGCTGCCAGTCTATCCGGTGAAGGGCTATTCGATAACCGTTCCCATCACCGATGCAGAACGCGCCCCTGTTTCCACGCTGCTGGATGAAAGCTTCAAGGTTGCCATCACGCGGCTGGGCGACCGCATCCGGGTTGGGGGAATGGCCGAGCTTTCCGGCTTCTCGACAAACCTCCCGGACAAGCGGCGCGACACGCTGGAATATTCGGTTGAGTCCTTATTTCCGGCGTCCGGCAATCTTGGCCATGCCAGCTTCTGGTCGGGCCTGCGTCCCATGACGCCGGACGGCACGCCCGTCATCGGCGCTACGCATATCCCGAACCTCTATCTGAACACCGGCCATGGCACGCTTGGCTGGACCATGGCCTGCGGGTCCGGACATGTGATCGCGGACATTATTTCCAACCGGAGACCGGCGATCGAAACGGCCGATCTTTCCATAGCGCGATATCGCTGACGCTCGCGCGGCGCATACGACATGGCGCCGTCGTCTCGCACATCTACGCGACGACGGCGCCCATTGCCCTAAAGCCTGGCCGAAGCTTTACGCAGCAGCAGCGGCGCTGTGTTGACCGGCAATCCAGGCGAATACCATGGCTGGACCTAACGTCGCGCCTGCACCGGGATAGGTTCTGCCCATGACCGGGGCCGCGCAATTGCCTGCGGCGTAAAGCCCTTCGATGACACTGCCGTCCGCGCGCAGCACCCGCGCATGCTCGTCGGCCATCAGTCCCCCCTTGGTGCTGAGGTCACCGGGATAAAAGCGCGTTGCGTAAAATGGCGCCTTGTCGATAGGACCGAACGACGGGTTCGGCTGATTGCTGGGATCGCCATAATATTGGTCGTACACATTGTCGCCACGACCGAAATCCTCATCGACCCCGGTCTTCGCCATCGCGTTTACGCGCTCGACCGTCCGGTTGAGGCCCGCCGCATCGATCCCGATTTTCGCGGCAAGCTGGTCAAGCGTCGGCGCCTTGACGAAAAAGCCGTTTTTCACCAGTTCCCCGTTCATCCCCGGCGGTGTGCCCCCGAAGAAATAACGACTGCGATAGCGCGCATCGAAGATCAGCCAGCTCGGCACCGCCGCCACGGTCTTGTCACGGTCCAGCATGGCCCGCCCCGCGTTGACATAGGACGCTGCCTCATTCGTGTAGCGCTGCCCCGAAGAATCGACGATGATCGATCCGGGCAAGGTGCGTTCCCAGATGCCGACATTGATGGTGCCGTTCGGCAGGATCGACACGGGATACCATGTGGCAGCATCCATCAGGGCGAGTTCGGCACCCACCTCCGCGCCGATCTGGTGCGCATCGCCGGTATCGCCGGGGCTAGCCGGGCTCCACTCGCCGCTGACATCCTGAAACTGCCTGCGATACTCGCTGTTCTTCGCGAATCCGCCGGTGGTCAGCAGCACGCCGCGCGGCGCCATGATCCGCCGTTCGGCGTCCCCCTCGCCGATCACGACGCCCACCACTTTATCGCCGTCCTGGATCAACGACTTGAGCGGGCTGTCGAGAAGGACGGGTATGCCCAGGCGCTGAACGATGACCATCAGCTGCCCCATCAATGTCCCGCCCAGGCACAACGGTTCGCGCCCGCGTACACGCCAGGCGGCCGTGCGCGCGATAATGCCCATGAACCTGGAGAACGCCTTTAACGACCGTAGCATCACCGGTATCACGGGCGCGTCGTCAGTGCCCATTACCATCGATGGCATGTCCGATTTGCGCATCGTCTTGAGCCAGTCGCCCAGCTTTTTGCCGTCGAAGTTCACGCCCTCCAGCGTCCGGCCCACGCGCGCGCCCGGCTGATCCTGATGATAGTCGGGATATCTTGGTGCCCGGACCCAGCCAAGGCCCTGCTGTTCCAGGGCCAGCACCATCTGCGGACCAACATTCAGATAGGCGGTCTTGCGCTCTTTGCTGCTCGCCGGGCCGACATCTCCGATGGTCGCTTCCATATAGGCAAGCGCTGCCTCGAAACTGTCTTCCACCCCGTCCCGCTCCATCAGCGGATTGTTGGGTATCCAGACCCCGCCGCCAGACAGGGCGCTCGTCCCGCCCCAACGGTCGGTTTTCTCGATTACCAGCGGATTGAGGCCGTTCAACTTGGCGGCAATCGCACCGACCAGGCCACCTGCCCCACTTCCCACGATAATGAAATCAGCCTGATAATCGCGCAACGCTTTGCCCCTGTTTGTGTATTCGCCCAGGATTCCGCTGCATAGCGACGCTTCCCGGCATGCAGCGTCTATAGCTATCCGACGACGCAAGTGAAGCGTAAGGGATAAATGGCGCTGCTGTACTTCCACAGGAGCGTCAATATAATCGCTGACGCCTGTTCGTCAGGTCTGCCCCGCCCAACATTTCCAACAAGTTCCAGGAGAGTGAGAATGTCCGACGATCGGCTGAACGGAAAGGTCGCAGTGATAACCGGCGGGGGCGATGGCATTGGCCTCGGCGTCGCTCGACGTTTTGCGCGCGCGGGCGCGGCGGTGATCATCGCCGAATTCGATGCAGGCAAGGGAACGGCTGCGGCAGATGCGATTGTCGCAGAGGGCGGCCGGGCGCGCTTCGTGCGCACCGACGTTACGGATCGCGCGCAGATGGAGGCGGCCGTGGATGCGGCTGTCGATCAGTTCGGCAGCATCGATATATTGGTCAACAACGCCTATCGCGGCCGGGGCTTTGCCCGCGCCGAAGCGATGGGCGACGAATATTTCCATGAATCCTTTGACATCAACCTGTTCGGTCCCAAATGGGCGATGATGCGCGCCTTTCCTCATATGAAAGCGAATGGCTGGGGGCGGATCATCAGCCTCTGTTCCCTGAACGGCGTTAACGCGCATATGGGGACTGCCGATTATAATGTGGGCAAGGAAGCGCTTCGCACGCTTACCCGCACCGTGGCGCGGGAATGGGCCGGTTTTGGCATCTGCGCCAACATCATTTGCCCGGGCGCCGCATCCGCCTCGTTCAACCATTTCAAAGCACTTCAGCCCGAACTCGCCGCCGATGCCGAGCGCGCCAATCCGATGGGACGCATGGGCGACCCGGAAAAGGACATTGGCGGCGCAGCCTTGTTCCTGGCCAGCGAGGACGCGCGCTATGTCACCGGCAACACGCTGTTCGTGGACGGCGGAGGTCACATCAACGGCGTCAACTGGGTGCCCGATCTGCCCTGAGACGCCAGGATGGATCGACCGTGCCTGCCCGCCGACTGACGCCCAGTCGCGAATGTAGCGTAGAATAATCCAGATTCTGTGAGATCATGGTCGGCATGGGGATGAACCGCAAGGCGGAGGGTAGGATGAAGGCGGTGCTCGCGATCGATCAGGGGACCACATCCACCCGATCGCTGTTGATCGATGAAACAGCCACCGTGCGGAGCGCCGCGCAAATCGACCTGAAACAATATTATCCCGCCGACGGATGGGTCGAACATGATCCCGAAGCGATATGGCGCGACGTCGTGGCGACCGCGCGCGAGGCGTTGGACGAGGCGCATCGCACGGGGCTGGACGTTACCGCCATCGGGATCGCCAATCAGCGCGAAACCTGCCTGCTGTGGGACCGTGAAAGCGGACAGCCCATCCATCCGGCCATCGTCTGGCAGGACAGGCGCGGCGCGGACCTTTGCAGCCGGTTCATCGCGGATGGCCTCGAACCTGAAGTCACCAGCCGCACCGGCCTTCTGCTCGATTCCTACTTCACCGCCAGCAAGCTTGCCTGGCTGCTCGAAACAATCCCCGGTGCGCGCGACCGCGCGGAAAAGGGGCAACTGGCCTTCGGCACCATCGACTGTTTCCTGCTGTGGCGCCTGACAGCGGGAAAGGTGCATGCGACCGACGCAACCAACGCCAGCCGGACCTTGCTGTTCGACATTGCCAAGATGGCATGGTGTCCGGACCTGTGCCGAATGTTCGGCATCCCGATGCAGATATTGCCTGAAGTGCGTGAGAATGATTGCCTCTTCGGGACATCGGACAAGAATATCCTGGGCGTATCGCTCCCCATTGCGGGAATGGTTGGGGATCAACAGGCCGCGTTGATTGGCCAGGGGTGCCTGGACCGGGGCGGCGCAAAGGTCACGCTGGGAACTGGCGGGTTCGCGATGCTGAACACAGGCGGGCAGATTTGCCGATCGGGGCACCGGATGCTGTCCACCGTCGCCTGCTATTCCAATGGAAGCATCAGCTACGCGATCGAAGGCGCTTTCTTCGTCGCGGGCGCCGCCGTCAGATGGACACGAGACAAGCTAGGCCTGGTCGCCACGGCCGCCGAGACCGAATCCATGGCGCGGTCTTTGCCGGATAATGGCGGCGTCTATCTGGTGCCCGCCTTTGTCGGCTTGGGCGCTCCGCACTGGAACCCGCATGTAAGGGCCATGCTGACGGGAATGACCTTCGCCACGGGTCCTGAACATATCGTGCGCGCGGCGCTGGAATGCGTCGCTTACCAGAGCGCGGACTTGCTGGACGCCATGGCGTTCGACAGCGCCGTGCAGCCTGACGAGCTCAAGGTGGATGGTGGAATGGTGGCCAACGACTGGTTGTGCCAATTCCTCGCCGACATACTGGATCTCACCATCATCAGGCCCGCCAACATCGAAACCACGGCACTGGGCGCCGCCTTTCTCGCTGGCGCTGCGACGGGGGTCTGGCCGACACTCCCCGAAGCCGTGTCGTGCGTAACGCCCGACCGGCGGTTTAGCCCAACACTACCCGCTGTTCAGAGAGATCAGCTTATCGCCGGTTGGCGCGGCGCGGTTGGCCAGGCCATCTTCCGCTGAGGAAGGCAGATGTTGGCCACCCACCATCTCAGCGACGCGCCAGCAAAGCGCCCTACCCCTGGGCGCGACGCCCCGCTTCACTGATCCCCGCCAACGCGCAGGCTTCGTCATTGTCCGACGTGTCGCCGGTCACCCCCACCGCGCCGATCGGCACACCCGTGCCATCGACGACGATGACGCCGCCCGCCGCTGGAACCACGCCATGGGGCGCGATCGGCCCGAGCGACGCGATGAAGGTCGGCCGTTCGGCTGCCATGTCGCCGATCTTGCGCGACGAAACACCAAGGCCGAGCGCACCCGCAGCCTTGGCGCAGGCAATCTGCGGCCGCAGCGTGGATGCCCCATCCTGCCGCTGGAAGGCGAGAAGATGCCAACCGGCATCCAGGACAGCGATGCTGAGCGGCTTCAGCCCGATTTCGCGGCCATCAACGGTTCCAGAGGGAAAGAAATAGTGCGCCTACGTCACTCGAACACGTGACTCCAGCCGCTGGGGCCGGTGCGGATCATTATGAAGCTGCTTCATATGTTGGTGATCCGACCGGCCCTGCCTTGATCTTAGAACTTGAAGTTGCCCGTCAATCCAAACTCGCGTGGGTTGGTCACGTTGACCGTGCGGTAGCCCGAGTCATAGTCCACGCCGCTGGACGTGCCGACTACGGCGTTACCCTGGCTGATGTTGGCGATCCGCTTCTGGTTCAGCACATTCTTCGCAAACAAGGTGAATTCCCATTTGCTATCCTCGGCACGAAGGCCAACGAACAGGTTGAGCATCTCACGGCTACGATAATCATAATCGATCCGGTCGGAATAGAACCCAGGCCGGTACGTGAACAACCCACGCAGGAACGGCGTAACGCTGTCCATCGGGAAACGGATTTCCGTGTTGGCGGTCAGGCTGAAATCAGGCGTCTCGCCGATGCGGCCATTGCTGGCGCAGAAGCTGACATTGCCCGGCCCCGTAACGGTCGCCGCTCCATCCCGGTTCGGGCGGCCAGTTCCTGCGAAGTCGTTGCACGGCAGCAGGGCGTTGCGATAACGGGCGCGCGTATAGGCAGCGCTGACGCCGAAGTCCCAGTCTCTCGTGATCCGGCCGTCCAGCGATCCTTCGATCCCCTTGATCCGTGCGTCGCCATTATAGTTGAAATCGAAAAAGCCGGTGGGCGGCGCGGCTACGGTGGACTGATAATAGATGCCGCTGAAACGGTTCAGGAAGTTGTCGAGCTTCTGATAATAGACCGACACCGCATAATGCAGGCGCCGTCCGGCGAAGCTGCCTTTAACGCCTGCTTCGATCGAATCCGTCTTTTCCGGCTGGGTCAGGATCAGGTCGTCGCTCAGTCCATCGGGCAGGCCGGGGCTGACGCTCCCGGCGCGGAAGGAGTGACCGTAGGAAGCGAAGATATTGATGGACGGCATCAACTGGTAACTGATCGTCAGACCGCCCGTGATCGGCTTGTCAGACGTATTGCGCAGGTTGGCCGGAATGATGTCCGTTGCCGGGTAGGACGCCGGTAAGCAGCCAAACGACACAGCATCAACAATTGGATCGCCGGTGCACAGCAAGCTGTTGCCCGGCGTGCTCAAACCCAGTCGGCTGACATTCACCGACTTGATGATCGAGTAACGCAGGCCGCCTTCGATTGCCAGGCCGCCCCTCCGAAAGTTAAGATTGGCGTTGAACGACCAAATGCTCCGATCTACCGGAACGATAATTTCGGTGGCGATGGGCAGATAAGGCAGTGCGCCCAGGGTGTTCAGGCTATCATTCTGTTCAAACGGGAAAATGAAGCTGTCGCCGGGCTGAAAGATGCGCGTCGTTCCCCCAATCTTACTGTAGAAGACGCCAATGCCTCCGCCCAGGCCATCCTTGTTATTCGTAGCCAAGCGCATTTCGACCGTGTCGTATACGAAGGGAGTTGGACCAAAGGAGTTGGAGATGTAGTTGGGCACTGCATTGCCGACATCCAGATCACGCTGGCCTTTCAGACGTGAATCCTGATGCGCACCTACAAACGACAATGTTGCCGGACCCAAATCCCAGTCAATCGCCAGGTTAACGATGTGGCTTTCATTGATATTGCGGCTCGTACCCTCTGCGACGGCGGCATAATCATCGACACCCAGGGCCGGGCCGGAACGCGTTGATGAATTCGGAACCAGTGCGCCGCCCAGGAATGGCCCAGCTTCGAAAGTCGACGTGTTGCCTGATCCGATGACCTGCTGCATCTGCCTATTGTCCGCATACAGATACTGATAGGTAATATAGGCAGTGAGATTGTCCGTTGGACGAAGGCCCAGGGTCAAACGGGCGCTTTCAGTGCGGCTGCGCGACCGTTCGCCGGTGTTGACATTGCGGACGTTGTTCAGTCGATTGCCGTCAACCAGTGCGGCAACGCGCAGGGTGATCTTGTCAGAGAAAGGCAGGGAAACCCCGCCCTGCACATTATAGCCCCCACGCGTGGTAGCGGTAGTCTGCGCATAGCCTTCGATCTCATCGAAGCTGGGGCGCGCCGTGGAGATGGTGATCGCACCTGCGGGGGCGGAGATACCGCGCAGCAAGCCTTGGGGACCGCGCAGCACTTCGATCTGCTTGATATCGTAAAGGGCCGTGTAGACCGTCTGCGCATCGGTCGGAATTTCGTTGAAATACACCTGGACCGCCGGGTCCGTGCCCTGGTCGGGATCGAACGAGATACCGCGCAGCGTCGTCGAATTGTTACGGCCCGTAGTGTTGGTCATCTCAAGGCCCGGAGCGAGCTGCTGGACGTCCTTGGCGTCGAAAATGTTCAGCTTCTGCAACTGCTCGCCGGTCGCCACATTGACGCTCATAGGCACTGATTGAAGCGAGCGGGCTTCGCGCGTCGCCGTGACGATGATCTCGCCTCCACCATCGGCCGCCTCCTGCGCCCAGGCAGCGGTCGGCACGATCATCGCTGCACCGCACAACAATGCAGAAAGACTCTTTCCCTGTTTCATGACAGCGTTCCTTTTCTTGGCAGAAGCCAGCCCCATAATGTTGACAACTGCTAACGATCGCGCAGGAACCCTGCAACCCTCGCCGTCATATTTTTGTAGATTTCGGCCCACCTACCAACTTTTTAGCAATTGATTTCTTTTATTTATCCGACATCCGCGCGTCATATAGAGGATTCTCATGCGCAATACGTTGGTCACATATTTCATCTCAGAGGACGTCGTCACAGCGGCCGGATGGCAAAATGACCGACACCCGCCAGACAATTTCTCCTCGTCGGAGGGATAGGAAAATGGGCCGAAAAGGCCAACACACGTCGTCGCCAAAACATATTTGCCGCACCTGCGAACACGCGCCCACCAGCGAAGGACGTCAGAGCCGAAAAATTTCGGAGATCATGTGGGGTGAGGCTCGCATCGGCCAGATGGACGCGCGGTGGCCACGCTGACGCATCCTGGACCGGTAGATTGGACAGATTCCGACGACGACCATGCCACCCTGGTCAGGGCAGTACTGCATCGCGCTCGCCGCCTATTACCTTCCTTCGTACAGCTGGTAGCAAAGAGGTCGGCCGCGAGTTAGGCCAGAGCGCATGGTGCGGTCAGAGTTAGACGGCGCAACGACAAAGTCGCCTGCTGCTCGCAAAACTTTACCGGCACAGACCGCATCCTCTGACGTGCAACCGGTTCCACCGCGTTTCAGATAAGGCGTCAGGTAAGCCGCTGACATCAACCGCACCTCATGACACTGCTGGTCAATTCGCGCGCGCGCGACTGGCGGAACATTGGGGGCGATGGTAGATTTACTTCCGCTAGCTGATTATCGCGTCCGACATGAAAGGAGCCGGTCCTTACAGACCGGCTCTTATCCTATGTCATTCCTTTCGACCCGCGCTCAGTGTAGCTCGAAATTATCCTTGGCGGGACCACGTGTCTGGTTCCAAAGGTCCACCAGTCGCCACGGCCATGACAGGAATACTCGGCCTGTCGAGTTGTTATAGTAGCTGTTCGCCCTCGGGTGGGTCCAGATCATATTCTTCATCTGTTCCTCGACCTCCCGGTTCCACTGTTCGAACGCCTGTTGGGTCGGTTCGACAGCACGAGCGCCGCTTTCGTTGATCCAGTCCAGGCATTCGATGATGTAGTTCACCTGCGCTTCGGAAATCAGGTTCTGGCCCGCCGCATGGTTGGGCGCGCTGTTGGGGCCAACCGTCATGAAGTAATTGGGATAGCCGGGCACCGTGACGCCCAGATAGGAGCGCGGATCGTCCTTGCCCCATTCGTCGCGCAGTGACCGGCCGCCCTTGCCGTGGATTTCCAGCTTGCCCATCATGTTGGCGACGTCAAAGCCCGTGGCGCAGACGATGATGTCGAATTCATACTCCTTGCCGTCCTTGGTGCGGATGCCCTTGGGCGTGAAGCATTCGATCCCGCCATCTTCCAGCGTGACGTTGGGCTGCTTGAGCGCGTCGAACCAGCCAGCGTCCAGGATGATGCGCTTGGAAAAGATCGGGAAGTCCGGCGTCAGCTTTTCTTTGAGGTCGGGACGGTCGTGGAACTTCGCTTCCAGATGGGCCAGCGCCCATTGCCGCGCGCCCTCATTGGCCGCCGAGACGGACGGGCTGTCGACCGGCCATTCGGGGTCCTTCACGACATTGGCGTACAGGCCGTCGGCCGCGAACCAGTAGACGCGGAAGCGGAACCATTCGCGGAAATGCGGGATGTAGCGCAGGGCGAACTTCATGCCCGGCGACACTTCGTGATTGATCTCCGGATTGTAGATCGACCAGTAGCGCGTGCGCATCAAGACCGTGAGATCGCTGACCTGATCCGCGATCGCGCCGATCAGCTGCGCGGCGCTGGCGCCGGTGCCGATGATGCCGACGCGCTTGCCCTCGATCCGGACGGACGGATCCCAGGTCGCGGTGTGCATCATCTTGCCCTGAAATTCCTCGCGGCCAGGAATGTCGGGCCACTTCCAGCGATTGACCGGTCCATGGGCGTTGATGACGGCATTGGCGCGGATGATTTCTTCCGTGCCGTCCTTGCCGCGGACGGTGACGTTCCACACCGCTTCTGCATCGTCATAGCGCAGGGCGACGACTTCGGTATTGAAGCGGATATTGCGGCGCAGGTCGTACTTGTCGGCCACGTGCAGCAGATATTTCTGCATATCCACGCCCTTGGGATGGTAATGCGACCATTCGGGCGTTATTTCGAAGGAATAGGAATAGAAGTGGCTGGGCGTATCGACGCCGACGCCGGGATAGCGGTTTTCGTACCAGGTGCCGCCGACTTCGGGGTTCTTTTCGATCACGATATGCTCGTAACCGCCTTCTTCCAGCTTCAGCGAGGCGGCAAGGCCGGTCATGCCGGCGCCGATGACCAGCACCTTGAAATCTGTCGGCGGCGGCGTGCGCCCTTCGATTTCCTTGCGCGGCTTGGGCAGTTTAAAACCGATCTGGTCGAACAGCAGCGGCAGGAATTCGTCAGCCACTTCCTCACCCACGCCGACGCTCATCATCCGCTTCATCAGCGCGTCGGACGGATCGTCCTCGCGCGCGGCGCCGGGGGTCGTCAGCACGTGGAGCAGCTTGGTACGCAGTTCCTGGCTATATTCGGCGGGGATTTCGGTGTTGGGAACGGAGAAAGGCGGTTTGATATAGTTGCCGAAAATGTCCAGCATCGCCGCGTCATGGGTCAGATGCACATAGACCATCAGCAGCGTCTGGATATTTGCTTCCTCCAGCGCGACGCGCAGTTCTTCGCTATCGGCCAGCGGCAGGCTGCGATCGTGCCAGTCCCGTGCCATTACCGCGCCATCGACATGTTCAGCCATCTTTAAAACCTTTCCGACTCAATATGTAAGGACAGCGACAGGAGTATCTTCGCCGCTGCCGTCTGGTTGCCTTTGGCGACACCGGCAGGCGCGCCCCTCCAACCGTCACTGCGCCGATCCCCCTGCTTGCACCTGCGACGACGGCAGCTTTTTCGTCCAAACGCCAACAGTAGGCGCTGTTCAACCTACAGATCCTTCTCTGCCGACTATGGCGCGGCTATGAACATTCAAAGCGCCTGGATAACCTCGATGATGTGTCCGTCGAGATCGGTCGCATAAGCCAGCTTCAATCGATGCTCTGGCATTTCGACGACGGGTACGGTGATACGCCCGCCAGCGTTGCTGAACGCAACAACAGTCGCCTCAACGTCGCCTACCATGAAGCCAATCACCGTCTCACCAGGCGCTGGCATGGGCTTGTTGGGATAGCGGATCAAGTTGAGCTGTGGGCTGCCTGGGCCTCCATTCGGAACCACGAGGACTACTTCCTGCAGTTGTCCCGGCCCCTCGCCCCACTCAATATAGGTCAGTCGCGAAAGCCCCAGCGTCTGGATGTAAAATTGCTCGGCCGCGTCGAGATTGGAAACGACAAGCTTGGTGAAGGCAAAGCTTTGAGCTGTCATAAAGAGACCTTGTCCTTTTTTTTGGGGGGGGCCGCCGGGACTTTGCGGCACTTGACGCGCCAATCGAAGGCCGGTTCTCTTGTATACGATGCAGCCCCTTAGGCGACCAGTCTTGGTGCGACTGGATCTTCGGGCACGTTTTTCGGTTTGCCGATGTCATAGACCCGTGTGAGCAAATTAATAAAGTTCGTGTCATGCACCGGATCCGTGGGCATTTCGAAAACCTCTCCCCGGGAGCGGAGATCGCTCACGAAGATGTCGAATGCCATATTTACTGTGATGTCGTCGCTGTGGTCGCGTGCCAGCTTCAATTCCGCAAGATCGCTGTAGACCGTCGCTCCCCAGTGCAAAAGCAGGCGGAATTCATTTGCCGGAATCTTTGCCAAGACCTTTTCACCGGTCATGATCCGCCAGCCATCGGACGTCTCGGGATCGGCCGAAATTTTCGAGTTGATTGCGAGCCCTGCTGGCCGACGCTGATCCACAGGACCGCAGCCCTGCGCCGTGTGAAACATCATCTCGTTTTCGACGACGACGCCCCGGCCCTGCATGGGAGCCTCTAGGCAGACCGGATCTTCGCGTGGGCCATTGGGCCAATAGTGGAAACCGCCGCCGATCTCGCCCTGATAATACCAGGCAATGACCTGCGCCTTCTTGGCCTGCCAACGGCGGAAAAGCCCCGATTTCGCCATCGTGTTCAACAGCCAAGTGGGCGCGTTATGAGCATAAAGGCCACGAAACTGTGTTCCATCCACATGCGGGGACCCGCCAGCACCCGCCGGTCCCTGCATGTTGCACATCAGCTGGTCGCACTCGACATAGGGTGTTTTCCAATATTCGCGGACAAGGTTGAGAAACTTCGGATTGAAGAAGCAGTCATCCAGCTCAGGATAATAGTTTACACCATCTCTGGCGAAATACCCGCGAAACACCGGATTCATGAACATTTCCCAGGTTGGTTTCAACCCTTCGACATTTGCTCCTGTTGTGGTCGCGATAACTTCTTCTGGCGAAGAGAAATATTGCGCCAAGATTAGTTCCCAAGGCCCCTCGCGACGCGCGATATCAAGCATACGCCGGTGCTGATCTTCCGTGTAGAGATTATCGATGATGATCGGCGGCGCGACCGGCAGGAATGTTGAAGCGATATCCCTTGGCATAGTTAATCCTCTCTAACATTTTGACACACCGGCCCAAGGCTTCAGACGCGCAGCTTATTTAACCTATCCCAGGCCCATCGGCAATATTTCCGAATATAAGTTCGGATATACGCTCAGAGCTGTCCCCGTCTCGCACTGCCTACCGATGGCGACGCAGGAATGGCAAAACCCGGCGGAGACAATCGCTCTGCCGGATTCGCAATTTTACTTCTCTCCAAAGCGATAGCGGAGCTTCACCCCATACATGCGCGGCTCGCCATAGAGGCTGGAGAAAATGCCCAGGCCGTTATAGCTGTTGGAGTTGCCGACCCTATACAGCTTGTTCGCGGCGTTGTTTACGAACACCCCGACATCAAATCCGCTTTCAGCCACGTTCCGCCAGTCGAGCGAGGCGTTGAGCAAACCATAAGCCTCCAGAACGGAGCCGGGTTCGAACGACGGATCACCGGCGGGTGCGGTCGCCTGCGGCGCGAAATGCGAATAGCTTACCAGGAAATTCAGGTCGCCCATATGTGGCGCAATCGGAATTTCGGCGTTGGCGCGGATGTTGTAGATCCAGGGCGTCACAAACTGGAAAGGCATGCAACGCGCATCCACCGGCGCGCCAGGATTCACTCGTTCGAAACCCCCGCCGGGCGCGCAGGAGAAGTCGCCGAACAAGGAGGTGTAGTTAAACTCCCTATAATCGGCGTCGGTGTGACTGACAGTGCCACCGATCTCCAGGCCAGGGAATGGCCGGAACGAAGCCTCAGCTTCTAAGCCCTGAATGGTGGCCTTCGCCGCCAGGATCTTGGCGCCCCCGGCAAAGGTGACCGGGTTGAAGTCCGTACCTGGCCGCTGAATGTTGGAGTAATCCGAATAATAATAGGTGACGTTCAACCGTCCCGGCACGGAACCCAGCCGCCAGTCCGACTTGAAGCCCACCTCGTAGCTGGTCAGCTTTTCCGGCTGGAAGGTCTGGAACTGCTCGTTGACGGCGGTGGTGTTGAAGCCGCCGGCTTTATACCCACGCGTAACCTTGCCGTAGAGCATAAGGTTGCGAACAGGCCGGTAGTCCAAACCAGCGGTCCAAGTCGGCGCGCTTGTCTTGAGCTTTGCGTCATATTCGCAATCCTCCAACGTCGGCTGGGTTCCACCTATCCCGCACCGGAAAGTGCCATTAGCCAACGGAGTGCCGGACCCGCTGAACCCCTGTACCGTATCCCAGGTGTAGCGATAGCCTGCGGTCAAGCGGAGGCTTTCAAGCGCCTCTGAAAAAGCGCCGAAATCGAGGGTGGCTTGCGAATATACCGCCTTGGATCGGTTGGTCACGCCGATGCGGACGCGGCTACCTGGGCAAGCGACAGGATCCCCGGTGTTCTGCGGGGCGCAGAACTGAACCGCCGCGGCACGCCACAAACCGGCTGGCTTTGTGTTGATGTAGAAGCCGCCGACAGTGAAGTTGAGGTGCCCGTCCAGCATCTTGCCCTGAAGTTGCAGCTCTTCGGTGAGCTGCTCCAGGTAGTCGCGGGGGCCGCCAGCGTTCACCGCATTGGTGTAACCGTTGGGCGCAATACCGAATTCATCCGACAGACCCGGAACCGGGAAGTCCGGAAAATTCGCGCTCTGACTGTTCTGATAACCCTGCAGGGGCGTCCCGTCCTGATCTGCCGCATAATCCGACTTCAACTTCTGATAACTGGCGATATTGCGCAGCGTCAGTTCGTCATTCAGTTCCAGATCGGTCGTATTGATCACGCCCCAGGTATCGATCTTGGCATAGCCATCCACATCCTGCCGATTGGCGCGCGGACCAATCTGATTGGCGATTTCGGTCTGACGGCGATAGACGTCGCACGATGCGGGATTGGGCGCGCGAACCGCATCGTTGCAGGGCGCTACGACGGATGGCAGGCGGAAGCCGCGATTGATATAACCAGCGCCGTTGTTATCGGAACGCGACCCATAGACCATCAGATAGTTGCTGATCGACTCCGTGGGCTTCATCAGGATGCCTAGTCGGCCGGTATACCAATGCTGATCGTCGCGCCATTTGTCCCAGACCAAGTCATGCGTGAAGCCACGGCGGTCATAATAAGCGCCAGCGACGCGGATCGCGAGCTTGTCCTCGATGATCGGCACGTTGAGCGCGCCTTCGATGCTGCGCAGATTATAGTTGCCGACGCTGCCCTGCACATAGCCTTCGAAGCGCTCCGTCGGGCGCTGCGGTGTGAAGAGCACCGCGCCACCCGTGGTATTGCGGCCGAAAAGCGTGCCTTGAGGACCGGACAGGACCTGCACATTGGCGAGGTCGACGAACAGGCCTGGGCCGCCCTGCAGACTGAGGCTGATTGAGGCGATGAGCGGAACTTCGCTCAAGTAGCTTGCCACGGACGGCAGAGCCAGAAAGCCGGTCGACTGCCCGCGAATAGAGTAGCTCTGCACGTCGCGGCTTCCCTGTCCCTGGGTGCCGACAACGAGCGAAGGAACATTGCCGTAGAGATCCTGCGGCTCGTTGATATTCAGTTTCTGCAGTGTTTCGGCCGAAAAGGCACTGATCACGATAGGCACGTCCTGCGCTCGTTCAGAGCGGCGTTGCGCCGTGACCACGATGTCCCCGAGCACGTTATTCGGAAGCGATGCCTGCTCAGTGGCGGCTGCCGCCGTATCCTGCGCTATGGCTGGCGTAATAAACGCCGATGACGCGATGCCAACAAGCAAAGCGATACGATATCGTTTAGTCATGAAAACCCTCTCCCTATGATGATTGTCCCTTCTGACGGGGCATGTTTTTTTACCAATTGGCCTCTTTTAACTTCATGCGGCCGTGGTCCGCGCAAACGGTCGGCCCCTATCCAGCGCCATGCTCTCAACGCCACATTGGTCCACAGGAAGATGTGCTAATCGCTGCCATGAGAGAAGGTACAATTTATGAATACCAACATAACAAAAACTGCAACCCTGCGTTCACCGCTTGCACAGACATGAGGAGCCGGTAAAAGGCCGGCAAGGTCAACTTCCCGTTGCCTGCCTTGTTACAATGGAAAGACAGGCGGTTATAAGCTGCAGGTCGAACATAAAGCTCGTTTCGATGAATTATTCGATCTCTCACGATCGATTTATCATCAGTAATGTTTTGCTCAACAGAGCAATACTCATCCGGATCATTTCGTCGCGGCTGCGTACGAGGCGGGGCACGCCGTATAATAATCTATGAAGGAGATGGTCTAATAATGCGTATGTTAGCCATTGGCTTTGCCGCGCTCACGGCCATGAGCGCAGGAGTGTATGCCGCTGAAACAAAATCCCATCATGTGCAAAAGATAGCTGAAGACATTTATCTATTTGAGCCGACTGAGGCGCACATCAACAGCAATACGTTGGTGATTGTTAATCGAGATGATGTGTTGATTGTCGACAGTCACAATGACCCTCGGAGCGCCAGGCAACTTGTCGCGGATATCAAGACGGTCACCTCCAAGCCGATCCGCTATGTCATCAACACGCATTTCCACTTTGACCATGTCGGCGGCAACGAAGTGTTCAGCAATGCGGAGATTATTGGAAGCGTATTTACCCATCATCAGCTAAGCAACAATTCGTTTAAGGGCCGGACTGCTCAGATATTCTATGGTCCAAACGGCATGATGCAAAAGTGGGCTGACGATCTGAAAAAATCGACAGAGACGGAATTCGACCCCATTAAAAAAGCAAAATTGCAGCAATCGCTAGCAGAAATCACCGCGTCCAACCTAAGCGTGGCGAACGAGGTCGAGACACCTCCGACGATAGCGGTCAAGGACAAGCTGACCCTTTATCGCGGAGGACGGGAAATCCAGATAATCTTTCCAGGACGGGGCCATACAGCTGGCGACCTGCTCATTTTCTTGCCTAAAGAAGGTGTCGTCGTCACAGGAGATTTTTTCGAGAATCTGAAAACCTGCTGCGGGTTTTGGGGTGATGCCTACCCAGTGGATTATGTCCAATCACTTCAGCTGCTCAAGAATCTTGACTTCAAGACGGTGGTTGCAGGTCATGGCCCTACCATATCTGGTGATGAAGCCAAGGCCAAGATAACTGCTTACCAAATGTATTTGCTCGATCTTTATGAACAGGTGACCTCTTTCAAGAGGCAAGGTTTGTCTGCGCTGGATGCATCAAGAAAACTCGACATGTCGAAACACAAAGTCGATTTTCCTGATACTTTGAGTCCTGCAGATTTTCGTGGTGAGAAACCGGACGAGGCAGTGTTGAGGATTTACGAACTCCTCGACGGGAAGGATTATCACGCTGCGGCGCCATATTAGACAGCGTCAGCCGATGGTTTCAGCGAACAGCGCCATCATCGCGGCCCACGATTTCCGGTCTGCAGTTGCATCGTAGCGTGCGAAATCTGGCATGCTCATATCTGCGGCCGCCGGGTTGGTGAAGCTGTGCACGACACCGCCGTAAAGGTGCATCGACCAATCGACGCCGCCGCTGCGCATCTCCGTCTCGAATGCGGCTCTCTGCTCCGGCGGGATCGCCGGATCGTCGGCGCCGATGCACACAAGCACCTTCGCCTTGATGTTCGCAGCGTCCCGGGGCGCGGCGGTGGAAAGGCCGCTGTGGAAGCCGATGATCGCGCGGAGCGGCGCGCCGGAACGACTGAGTTCGAGCGCCATCGTGCCGCCGAAGCAATAGCCTGTCGCGGCGATGCGCGCCGCATCCACCCGCTCATGCGCCGATAGCGCATCCAGCGCACCGCGCGCGCGATCGCGCGTCCGCTCCGGCTGCTCGCTGAGCGCCTTTATCAAAGCCATGATTTCGGACATGTCCTCGCACAGGCGCGCTGCGCCATGGAGGTCGCAGACTAAAGCTGCACATCCAGCCTCCGCCAACCTGCGCGCGCGATTGTGGACGTTGGGTCCAGGACCAAGCGCCTCTGGAAATAGCAATATGCCCGCCCGCTGGCCGTCGGTGGCATCATCGATATAGAGTGTCGCCTCCATGTCTATGCCATCGCCACGGTAATGAAGTGTTTCGGTCTTGATCGTCATGGCGCCTGCTCCTGTCGCTCCCGGCGGCAATTCTCCCGGGCAAATTCATCACGCCATCAGTGCGCGTGTCGCCTTGACCATGGTCCGCGCCCGCTCCAGCGGCATGCCGGTGGGGGCACGAAACGGCGCTTCGACTGCCAGAAGCGCAGTTAAAGGCACAAGCGGAATGAAGCTGGCGATGTCGAACTCGCCCTGACCCGGAGGCAGCCTCGCAACCGTCGCCTCTGTGCGCAGATCAGAGGGCGCTTTGCGAGGGCCATCGTTGATCTGGACGTGAAAAATGCGGTCTTGCGGCAAAATGGCGAGGTCCGCCCAGCTTCCGCCAGTTCGGATAATGTGCAGCGTGTCGATCGTCAGGCCGATCTCCTGTCCCACCGTATCAGCCATGGCCAGCGCATCCGCGGGTGTGCGCACGGTCGACAGGGTAAAACCTTCGATCGCCATCCTGGCACCTGCGGCCCGCGCGATCTCCGCCAGGCGGCCAAAGGATGCCTGTAGCCGCACCGGTTCCTCATCGAAGCACAGAGCATTTACCGTGCCGTTCAGTTCCGCCGCCAGCGCAGCCGATCGTTTCAACAAGTCCCAGTCGGTATTCGGCTCCAGCAGGAAAGGTTCGACAATGCCGACCGAAAGGCCGGTGTCGCGTAGCGCAGCCAGCACTTCGGCTTTTGCCGCCCTGTCGGTCGTAAGATCCCGGTATGGGCCAAGAGGCGTAGGCGTCACGAACAGGCTGACCGCATCGCAGCCCAGCTCTGCGGCCACTCTAATCAGTTCGAGCGCGGTGACGTCGTAAAGCGACAAATGATCAAGACACAGCGGCCGCATTGTTACTCTCCTGAAGAATCGGTTATCTTGAATTTGGGATAGTGACCATGTTCAACGCATGGTCAGTCCACCATCCACGGAAATCATCTGCCCGTTGATCCATTCGCCGTCGGCTGACGACAGCATGGCGACCATCGCCGCGATATCCTCGCTTTTGCCCAGCCGCGGTGCGGGCGTCTTGCGCCGCATGTCCTCGGCCATGGCTTCGGGCAGGGTTTTCAGCACCGCAGGCGTCATGATGTAGCCGGGAAGGATTGCGTTGGCACGTATTCCCTCTGGTCCCCAGCGATTGGCGACATGGCGGACCAGGGCGCCGATCCCCGCCTTCGCCATGGCATAACAGGGCCGCTCCACATCGCCCATGGTCGCAGCGGCAGACGAACTGTAGATCATCGCTCCACCCCCACGCGCAAGCAGCCGTGGCAAGGCATGCCGGGTTGCGCGTGCCACGCCTTTCAAATTAACGTCGATCGTCCTGTCCAACACTGCCTCGCTTGCCTCGATGGCGTTCGTGTCATCGAAGATGATGCTTTGGTCGGCAAAGTTGGCGTGGAAAATGTCGATGCCGCCAAATGCCTGTTCCGCCTGCGCCACAAGCGCGGCGAAGGACGCATCGTCGGCAGCGTCGAAGGTTGCGCCAATCGCGGTGCCGCGCGCCGCCAGAGCCTGTTCGACCACCGCCGCGATGCCTTCCGCTTCGCCGGGAGGAGCAGCAACAACCACAGACGCCCCTTCAGACGCCAGCCGCAACGCGGTGACTGCGCCAATCCCTCGGCTGGCGCCCGCGACGATGGCCACCTTGTCCTTTAGACGTCGGCAGATGGCGTTTTCTGACATACTCACTCCAAGAATGAATGGTGGCTGTGCTGCTTCTTACAGCAAGCCCAATCTCAGGCGTCGAGAAGACTTGGGAAGCGGCGGCGAGGTACATTCCGTCGGCCTTCATGATGTCGTGCATTATCTGCCGGTGGGCTGACATAAAGTCCGACGCCAGCGCAGCCCAATTCTGCGGCGACTCGCACGAACTCGACAGCCGCCAGGTCCACCCGGGAAAGATGATCGAGATAAATCCGCATCGTCCAGCTCCCACCACGCACGACATTATCGCTCCCGTCGAGCCGCGGCTTCTGAGAGCGTTTGGCGGGACCGTATCAAGGGGTTAGATGCGCCTCAAGCCAATTATCGAAGTTATTACGAAAATCATTGGCCTTGACCGGCATGGCTGATATGATCGCCGGGAAAGTTTTACGGAGAATGCCATGCCTGACCAGACGCCGACCGTGATCCGCCCGGTTGCAGAACCTCGCATTGTCGATGCAGTTTATAGCCACGACCAGCACGATCGCATCGTGCGTCTCGTCCGCGAGAAGGGTCCATGGGAAATGATCCTGGCGCAGCATTTTTCCTCCGCCGAGGAAGTGGTGGCGACATTGGCGGGCGCCCTCCCCGAAGGCGTCACGCCCACCTTTGACATGTTCCTGACTCCCAACTTCCGCGGCACTCTCGCCAAATATGGCGCATGCCTGTATCCGGAGATCGAGGACTGTTTCCTCAATCAAAAGTTCCTGGACATGGTGCGTGGTTACTGGAAGGCGGACTATGCCATCCCCGACAACATGCTCTTCAACATCAACGGCGCCTGCCACAGTCATGATCCCGCCCACGTCGATGGCACGACCTTCAGGGGCATCAATCTGCGCAACACGCCCCTCTACATGCTCAATACGATGGGCAAGTCAGGCCTTTTCAAGAAGTGGCAGTCCAAGCGGGCACAAATCGTCACCTGGTTCTACAAGGGCACGATCGGCGGCGGCTTCACCTATTGGCCCAACGGGCAGTTCGCCGAACCGGCGCGCGTCGCGGCCCCGATGTGGAATCGCGGCGTCGTCGTCGAAAATGAGATGATGTTCCATCGCGCCGAAGCCAATGGTCCGATCGACCAGCGCATGCCAAAGGGATTGGCGCTCGAATCGCTGTTCGGCGCCGATCCCGACGTCGCGGATGGGTGGCAGATCACCACCGGCGGCAAGGTGATCCAAAAAGTGCCCGCGCAGGAGATGCGCCTGATGCTGCATTGGGCGGCGGAAATCTTCACGGACTATGCTGAACTGAAGATGGTGATGGAACATACCGACGACCTGACCCACGATCAGGTGTTCGATACGTTCATCAAGGATTTGCGAGCACGCGGCCACAGCTTCGAGGTTCCGTCAGATCCCATCCACGATCAGGGCTTCATCCAGCTGCTCACGAAGGTTTATGATAGCGGTTCGCCGCATATCTATCCGGCCGAGGCGCCCGGTCCGCATCAACAGCAGCTCGCTGCCTGAAACAAGGCGAAGGTCAGCGCGTGTCGGCCTTCGCATAGCAGTAACGCCACAGTCAGCTGGGCAGATGCTGTGCCAGCGCGTGCATTACCGCCTGCCGGTCGAATTTCTCGCCCCTGTCCAGCGCCATGGACTCTAGCAGCTGGGCGAAGGTGTGCGCCCATACTGGCCGCCTATCGCTAAAGCTTGCCTGTTCCGACCGCAGCAAGGGGAGGGCCGCTTCCTCTCGTGCAGCAAAGGCGCGCGACGCGGCCTTCTCGAAGCCCATACCGGCGGCCTCGAGCGAACGGATGTGCCATATACTTACCGCGCCCCCAATCACGATCTCACCCATCTGACGTTGAAGAAGGAGCGCCTCCCGAGGGTGAAAGCCCCGCCTGGCCAGCCCCTCTAGCCATGCTTCGGCACGATCAAGCTCCACCTCCGGTCCCATTCCGCCTGTCAAATACTGTGAAACCAAGTGCCCAGGGCCGGTGAGCAATTCGAACAGCGCCACCGCATGGCTGGCGGCATAGAGCGTCCAATGCTGTCCGCTATCGACTGGAAAACCATGCTCCTGCGACGCGCGGGCAGCGGCAAGGCGGACCAGTTCGTCCTTATTTGCGACATAGCCATAGAGGACGGTAATGGTCACACCCAGCCGTTCTGCAACAGCGCCCATCGTCAACCCATCCAGGCCCAGCGCAAGCCCTGCGTCGAGCACCTGATCGATGCTCAGTCGGCGCGGGCGCCCAACCCCCCGCGTCTTCGCGCCATTTGTGGGAGCCTTGGAAGTTTGTTTCATAAGCGATGAATGACAGGAGCAATGCGCTCCATCAAGCCGGTCTCGAATCGCTGGTGGCGTTTTGCCCTTCCTGAACCGCCGCGGGTCTGTCGGCGGCTCCAACTTCTGGGTAAGTGGAGCCGATATGAGCGGGACGACGCACAAGTTTGCACCTAAGGTGCCAGCGGGTGGTACGTATGGTGCTGGATCACAAGGCGGATCATCCATCTCGCTGGGCAGCGATGGTTTCTATTGCCAAGAAGACCGGATGCTCGGCGCATACTCTGAACGAGTGGGTAAAGAAGGCCGAGGTGGACAGCGGCAAGCGTGCTGGCGGCCTACCAAGATGGCTGACCGCCTCAAGGCTCTGGAGCGCGAGAACCGCGAGTTATTGCGCAAGACGTCAACATATTTTGCGCAGGCGGAACTCGACCGCCCGTTCAAACGATGACAGCTTTCATAGAGGAGCATCGCACCGAATATGGGGTCGAGCCGATCTGCAAGGTGCTGCCGATTGCCCCATCCACCTACCACGAGCGCGTCTGTCGCACGATGTACAGTCGAAAGGCTGATACGCCATCTGGGCTTGCAGGGGGGGGTGATCCGTATCGCAAATGACAAGAAGTGGGACAATGCAGCCTTTCGAAGGTGCATTAGCGAGGGGCAGGTTCTACAAAAACCGGACTCGGAGCTGCTGGAAACCTAGCCCCACGAACATAACGCTGGCCGCTTAGCAGGTCGACAGCGATCATAAAGAAACAGCATCACAGCTGCCTTTAACTCGGGCGTCGCCGATTGAAGAGTAAGCCATTTGGTTTAAAAGTCAGGAGCAGCCAAGCCCATGCGATATCCCAAATCAATTTTTAGGGCGCACCGTCAAGCATTGGCAGACTGTACCAAATGCCCCGCTTTCATCATGAAGAATGCTATGTGTAAGTCCGAGGCCTTGCGGACTCGCGGAGACTGAGGTGTCGAGGCCGATCCATTCTCCCGTTGGCGGTCGCAGAAGATGTGCGGTAAGATCGAGATTGGGAAAAGCGGCGTCCTGGGGCGAGATCAGCGGCGCAAGGCCGTTGGCGATATCGACCAGTCCCATGGCCCGCGCCGTCGCCGACACATCCTCGCCGTCAAGCAGCGCCAAGGGCGAACGAACCCAGCAGCGGGCGCGGCCCCGCCCATGCTGTTGCCGCCGCACCTCCACACTAGCGATGAAACCTCCGGCCCAGAGGCTGGACGGGTTCCAGCCGGCTATGGTGTCGGGCGGCGGTAGGGTAGGGAAATTGGTCGCAGCAAAGGCGCTGCTGTCGCTGGCCTGCGTCAGCCAGGCCCGCAGGACGATGGCGGGGCGGCCGCCATGGCTGAGCCGGGCCTCGACCAATTCGATGGTGCGGCCTGGTCGCAGCACGATCACCTCTATCTCCACCGCTTCCATCGGGATGACGCCCCATATGTCGTAGGAGAGACGCGCGACCTGCAATCGATCGTCCCGTCGCGCGGCATGGTCCGCTTCCACCGCATGGAGCAGCAGGCCGATCGCTGGCGCAACATGCTGTTCCGCGACATTCCATGCGCCGCCGACATGGCCCGTGGGCATGAACCTGCCATCGTCCATCCGCAGGAAATAGGCCTGTGGGCCGCTGTGTTCAGACTCCAAGACCCAGTTCCCGTTCCATGATCGCCCGCATCTCGAACTTCTGCGCCTTTCCCGTCACGGTCATCTCGAACCGCTCGACGATGCGCACGTAGCGGGGAACCTTGTAGTGGGCGATGTGCCCGCGACAATGGTCCTGAATATCCTGTTCCGACAGGGTGGCGTCAGCCTTGGCGATGATCCAGGCGCAGACCGCTTCACCGAATTTCGCGTCGGCGACGCCGAACACCTGCGCGTCGGCGACGGCGGGGTGACGAAGTAGATATTCTTCTATCTCGCGCGGATAGATATTTTCACCACCGCGAATAATCATGTCCTTGATGCGGCCGGTGATGCGGACGTAGCCCCGCGCGTCCATCGTCGCCAGGTCGCCCGAATGCATCCAACCGTCGGGGTCGATCGCCTCCGCAGTGCGGTCAGGATCGTTCCAATAGCCCAGCATCACGGCATAGCCGCGCGAACAATATTCGCCCTGCTGGCCGATGGGGAGGATCGCGCCATCGGGGCCGACGACCTTCGCCTCCGCATGGGGGTGAACGCGGCCGACCGTGGTCACCCGTTCCTCCAACGGATCATCCGTCGCAGTCTGGGTAGTGAGCGGGCTGGTTTCGGTCATACCGTAGCCGATGGTGATCTGGGTCAGGTTCAGCCGGTCCATCACCTGCCGCATCACCGTTTCCGGGCAGGGCGATCCCGCCATGATGCCGGTGCGCAATGTCGATACGTCGAATGCGTCCAGATCCGGCTGGTTCAAGATGGTGATGAACATGGTCGGTACGCCATGCAGCATGGTGCAACCTTCCGCCTGCACCGTCTCCAGCACCAGCCGAGGATCATAGGCTTCACCGGGATAGATCATCGCCGCGCCGCTGGTCAGCGCCGCCATATTGCCCAGCACCATGCCGAAACAATGATAGAGCGGCACCGGGATACACAGCCGGTCGGCGGCGGTGAGACGCATCGTGCGGGCCGAGAAATAGCCATTGTTGAGCACGTTGCGATGGGTCAGCGTCGCGCCCTTGGGCTGGCCGGTGGTGCCGCTGGTGAACTGGATGTTAATCGCATCATTGCGGTCGAGCGTCGCCTCGATCAGGGTCAGACGATCGGGGTCGGCCTCCGCATGCAGATCGGACCAGTTCAACAAGTCCTGCTGCCTTTCGTCACCCAGCACGACCACTTGGCGCAGCGCCGGGAGCCGGT
Source organism: Sphingobium sp. TomMM7A (assembly GCF_055397305.1). NCBI lineage: Bacteria > Pseudomonadati > Pseudomonadota > Alphaproteobacteria > Sphingomonadales > Sphingobiaceae > Sphingobium > Sphingobium sp. TomMM7A. The sequence continues at coordinate 1,673,111 of NZ_AP027311.1, forward strand.
CCGGCCCGATGTCCCGCAGCATCGCCACATAGTCGCTGCTCCTGAATCGGGGCGCGGTGACCAGCAGGCTGCACCCGACCTTGTTCAGTGCATATTCGACTTCGCTGGTGCGATAGGCCGGATTGATGTTGACGAGGATGGCGCCGATCCGCGCCGTCGCGAACTGGATCACTGTCCATTCAGCGCAATTGGGCGCCCATATGCCGACGCGGTCGCCCTTGCCGATGCCAAGGTCCAGCAGCCCAGTGGCTACAGAATCGACCTGTGCAATCAATTGCGCCCAAGTCCAGCGGATCGACTGGTGTCGCGACACCAGCGCGAGGCCGTCACCATGCTCCGCTGCGACCTTCAGCAGCGCCTGACCGATGGTGGTTTCCAGCAGCGGGACGTCGGTGGCGCCCCGCGCTATCGACAGGCCGCTCATCGCTTGATGTTGATGACTTGCAATTGGGTGTATTCCGCCAGCCCTTCCTCGGCCTGTTCAACGCCCAGCCCGCTATTCTTGAAACCCGCCATGGGGATGTGGGGGCCGATGGCGATATGCTGGTTGACCCAGACCTGCCCGCTTTCGATCCGCGCCGCGATGTCGGCGGCGCGCGCCACATCGGCGGACCAGACCGATCCGCCCAGCCCATAGTCGGACGCGTTGGCGCGGGCGATCACATCCTCCACATCGTCGAACTTGATCAGCGGCAGGATCGGGCCGAACTGTTCCTCGTCCACGATCGTCATGCCGTCGGTCACGTCGCGCACGATGGTCGGCGCGATGAAATAACCGGCCCGCTCCATCGCCTGTCCCCCTGCCACGATCTTGCCGTCGGATCTGGCGGCGTCGAGGAACCCCTTCACTTTCTCGAACTGCATCGCGTTCTGGATCGGCCCTATTTGCGTGCCCTGTTCCAGCCCGTCGCCCACGATCGCCGCCTGCGCCAGCGCCGCCAGTTCCTCGCACATGGCGTCGTAAATATCGGCGTGGATATAGGCGCGCTTCACCGCCAGGCACACCTGTCCGCAATTCAGGAAGGCATTGCCGAAAATCGCTTTCGCCGTTTCGCGGACATCGACATCTTCCAGTACGATTGCCGGATCATTGCCGCCCAGTTCCAGCGTCACGCGCTTGAGCCCATCGGCACTGCTGGCGGCGATGCGCTTGCCGGTCGCGGTGGAGCCGGTGAAGCCGATCTTGGCCACATCGGGATGGGTAGTCAGATGCGGCCCCAGATCATTGGCGTCGGTGATGATATTGACGACCCCTGCCGGGAAAATCTCCTTGCACAAAGCTCCCAGCGCCAGCGCCGTGGCGGGCGTGGTCGGTGCGGGCTTCAGCACGATGGCATTGCCCGCCAGCACCGCCGGCCCGATCTTCCAGCAGGCGACAAGCAGCGGGAAGTTCCAGGCGATGATCCCGACCACCACACCCAGCGGCTTGTGCTTGACGGCGATATAGCCCGCTGCGTCATCCTGAATAACGCGATCCGGCAATTCCAGGGTCGCATAATGGCGCAGAAAACCTTCGGTCCAGGCGACCTCGCCCTGCGCTTCGGGCAGCGGCTTGCCCTGTTCCTGCGTCAATAGTCGCGCCAGTTCCGCGCCGTTGGCCGCGACCGCATCGGCCAGCGCGACCAGCTTCGCCTGCCGCTCGGCATAGGGCACCGCCGCCCAGCCGGGCTGCGCTGCCTTGGCCGCCGCGATCGCCTGATCCGCTTGGGCAGCCGAAGCGCGCGCGACCGTGGCGAACGCCTCGCCCGTCGCCGGGTTGACGACCTCCATCTGGAGGTCGCCATCGATCAGTTCGCCGCCGATCAGCAGCTTATAGTCCGCCATTATCCTCTCCTTGCGCTGTCTTTAGAATTTCGCGCCAACCGTCACACCATATGTCCGCGGATTGCCAATGTGATTATAATCGAAACCAAAGCCCGCGAGCAGGTCCACGCGCGAGGTGAAATAGAATTTCTTCGTGAGGTTCTTCGCCCAGAGCGAGGCATTGAAGCGCCCGTTCGCGCTCTCCCAGTCGATATGGCCGCTGAGCAGGGCATAGCCCTTCTGCTTCAGACGGGGGATGTTCACCACCTCGAAATATTGACTCGACTGATAGGCGACTTCCGGGTGGAAGGAGAGGCTGCCGAAGCCGCCTTGCGCAACCGTCCAGTCGATCCCGCCGTTGAGCGTCAGGCTCGGCGCGTTGGACAGGCGATTGCCACCCACATCGACGCCGCTGACCGTGCCCTGCTTGATCTTCGCAGACAACACGCCCAAGCCCGCGCGCATGGTCAGCATGTCGGCGGCCCGCACGGTCAGTTCTGCCTCGCCACCATAGATTCGCGACTTGGGGATGTTGAGCAATGTCTGCGCCGCGCTGGACGGATCTACGTTGATGAACTGCTGATTCTTGTAATCATAATAGAAACCGGCAACGTTTAGCGTGATGCGGCGATCCCAGAACTGGGTCTTCGCGCCGACTTCATAGGATGTCACCTGTTCCGCGTTGGCCACCGACAGTTCGGACGGATCGAAAAAGGCCTGAGCATTGAAGCTGGGCGCGCGATAGCCACGGCTGACGCTGGCATAGAGAAGGTTGCCGTCGGCCAGCTTGTAGTCGAGGCCGATCTTGCCTGAGAAATTGTTTTTCCTGAAGCGCAGGTCGGACAGCGGGATCAGGGTCGCGACGATGCTGTCGTCGACACCCAGCGCCTGCGAAATGAAGCCGTTCTGTCGGCCCGTATCATGGGTATAGCGCAGGCCGCCACGTAGCGTCACCGCCTCGCCGATCTTGTATTTGAGGTCGGAATAGACAGCGACGCTCTTCTTCACCTGGGTGAACTGGTTCTGGACCTTGCAGGCCAGCGGCAGGCCGTCGGCACAATCCTGTGCGTCGATGGCGCCGTCCGCGTTCACGTCGACATCGGTGGCAATCTCGAAGGCGGTGCGGTTGAACACCTTTTCCCGGTTGAAATAGACGCCCAGGATGAAGTCGAATGGACCGCCCGTGTCGCTGGTCAGGCGCAAATCCTGTGCGAACTGGCTGGCCTTGTCATAATAGGGGATTTCCAGCAGCTTGGTTGCCGTGCCGTCCGTATCCTCGCGGAAGAAGAGCGTGCCCTTGTCATAGGACGTGATGCTGGTCAGCGCGATCGCATCGGACAAATCGACATTGGTGGTCAGCGCCACCGATGTCGTGCGGGCGCGGCGGCGGGTGGGGACGTCGGACGCAATCTCCCATCGCGACAGACCGGGCCGATGGTTGGCTTCGGGCTGGGCATAGATGCCGTAATTTTGCGGGTTCTGGAAACTGGTGGAGGCGCGCAGGACGAAAGTCAGCCCCTCGACCGGCTGGGCCTTCAGCGTTCCGCGAAACGCATATTCGCGGGTGCTGGCAAGGTCCGGCATGCCGGGCTCGACATTCCTGAACCAGCCGTCCGCCCTGGCGAAGGTGCCCGCCACGCGCAGGGCGGCTTTTTCGCCCAGCGGCACATTGACCGCGCCGTTCGCCTCGAACCGGTTATAATTGCCATAACCGGCGTTCACATAACCGCTGGTTTCACCCAGCTTCGCTTCCCGGCTGATGATGTTGACCGCGCCGCCCGTGGTGTTCTTGCCATAGAGCGTGCCCTGCGGCCCGCGCAGCACCTCGACCCGTTCGAGATCGTACATGGCAACGCCAAGAAAGGCGAAATTGCCTTTATAAACTTCATCATAATAGGTGGCGACCGGGCTCGACTGGTTGAGGCTATAGTCGGACATGGACACGCCACGCAGCGCGAAGATCGGCGTATTGTCGCCCACAATGGAGGTGAGCTGGAGATTGGCGACCTTCGTCACCAGGCTGTCGACGCTGCTGACGCGCGACTTTGCCAACATATCACCACCTATGGCGGTTACAGAAATCGGGACAGACTGTACATTTTCCGACCGCTTGGCCGCCGTAACGACGATTTCACCTTGCGCGTCATCCTGCGCGAACGCCGGATTCATCATGCCAAGACCTGCGAAAGCCGCACAGCCGCATGCTACCAACCCTGTATATACTTCCCCCATCGATTATACTCCAATCATGGTTTTCCCTGTTCCATTCCTGCATGTTCGAACCCTGCCACCAGTCGCTCTCTTATAGCGACGCGATCCAGTCGCAGGGGGTTGCGGCGCAAGGCAGCGATTTCCGTGGCGGAATAAGGCCTGAAATCGATTGGCAGATGCTCTGCGTCGAAAGTGTAAAGTGTCCAGTTGACGAGGTCCGCCAATCGCCGGTCGTCCAGATCGACCGTGGCGACGCCCGGCACCTGGCCGAGGAACGCCCGCCCGCCCGGCACCATCAGAAAACGGGCGACTATGCCGCGCATCGGCGGATTGGACCGATCGTCGCCGCCTCCGTCCGGTCTATGGCAACCCTGGCATTTCAAAATATAGTCTTGATGGGCCTGACGCGGATTGACGACGCCCGGCATCGCTCGCTCGCTCGCTCCAGCCGCCAAGGTCGCGGATAATGCGACAAGGCCTGCCAAAGCGAGCAGGACGAGCTTCACTTGCCGCCCGCCCCTTCATGGAGCTTCGCGACATCGGCGGCGTTCAGCGCCTTGCCGCCGACCCGATATCCGGCCACTTCCTGATCGGTGAAGGGCTTGAAAACGGGACCGATGCTGGCGATCGACCCGCCGACATGGTTGAGCACTGCCGCCACTCCAGCATCGTCCAGCCCGCCCTGCGCCGGCATCATGCCGCGATAGGCCTTGCCCTCGACGCTGATCGGGCCGTTCAGTCCCTTGATTACGGCCAGCGCCAGATAGCGGCGGCCACCCGGCTTGGCGGCCAGGGTACGGAAATCGCGCCCCAACGGCGGATAGGCGCCCGGTACGCCAGCGCCGGTCCGGGTGTGGCAGGCAGCGCAGCGATTATAGATGGTCGCGCCATCCTGCGCCGCCTGCGCTATCCCTGCTGTCATTAGCAAGGCCAGTCCCAGGGCGATCTTCATTTCGGCTGCTCCAGGGCTGTGCCTACGATCGCTGCAACCGAGCAATTGTAGATGCTGCTTTCGGTTCCCAGACACCAATTATAGTCGTTGTTCGACTGGGGCCGGACCTGCGGCCGGTCGCCTTCATTGCGATTGCACAGGCACTGGCCACAGGAGGAGACGCCGCAACAATCATTATAGCTGATGATATAGGCGCGGCCGTCCGCAGGGTTGGTGCAGGTGCCGATCCAGGTGATAGGCGACATTTCCGTACCCGGCGGGCAGGTGTTGACCGTGCCGCCGCAACAGGAACAAAGGAAGCCGTCGATCGCGCAATAGCGCCAATAATCGCAACTCGCCGGATTGCCGGGATCCTGCGGCGTGCCGGAAGTCATTTCAGGCCGGGCGGCATCGGGGTGGGTGGCGGCGCGCGCCACCGGCAAGGCGGGCAACATGGCCGTGCCGGTCATCCCCGCTCCAAGCCAGGCCAGCAAGGAGCGGCGGGACGTGCCGCGCGCAACGGACCGGGCCATTCGTTCGGTGAGCTTGTCGAAACCGTCCATGTTCAGGCCTCCTTCCGGCGGGCGAGGAAGTCCTGGATCGACGCGACGCCGCGTTCCTTTGCCTCGAACAGGCTTTCCAGATGCTCACGGCTGTTGATGAGGCCGAGCGAGGCGACCTTGCCATTTTCATCCAGCAGCACGGCATAAGGCAGCTTCGCGACGCCGAAGGCGCGGCCCAGAGCTTCGGAAAGAATGATCGGCAGGCCGACCAGCCCATGGTCGGACGCCATGGCGCGATAGGCGGGTTTAGCGCCATCCCCCGCGATCACCACATCGATCCAGTCCGCCTCGGCGCGCGCGGCGGAGCGCAGCACCGGCAGCAGCGACTTGCAGACCGGGCAGTCGGGTGAGGCGAAAAAGAGCAACTGGCTGCGCCCATCGCGTTTGCCGCCGACGCGCAATTTTGCGTCGTCGATGGTGATGAGGTCCATCGGCGTCGCCGTCTCGCCGATCTTCACGCCCTGATGCAGGGTGAGCGCGCCTGCGGGAGCGATCCGTTCGTGCAGGATGCCAACCTGTCGGGCGAGTGCCGCAATCAGCAGCGCTTGGGCAATCACCGCGGCCCAAAGCAATATCTGGGATGTTAGCATCAGTTCTTCCTCCAAACAGGCTGGGGAATGGCAAGGAGCTCGGCCGCACCGAACCAGAGCGCCAGGAAGCCGGCGGAGGCGAAGGGCGCATCGAGCGTGAAGGGGGCCTGGGGCAACAGGATCACAAATGCTGCGAGACCAGCGAGCAACGCCGGGCGGGCGATCTGGACCCAGCCGACCAGCTGCTCCCGGGCCACGAGGTCGCAACCGCAATCAAGCGACTGGCCCCGGCGGCGCAGCAGCAGCAGGGCATAGAGCGCCCAGAGCAGCAGTGCGATGATGGCGCCGACCGACCGCAATGGCCCAATCAGCAGACACAGGGAAGCGGTCGTTTCCGCAACGCCCCCCGCGATCAGCAGCAGCGGTCCAGCCGGTGCTGTGGCCCCCACAAGCCGCGCCGCCGCCGTCCCGAGGCGCTTGCGATCAATCGCCTTGTGCAGCGCCGACACGCCCAGCAGCATGGCGAGGAAAAGGGAAAGCGCAGCCATCATGGCACCGTGATGACGATGGGGTTGGCCGCGACCGTTGCGCCCAGGGTCCGCACGAAAGCACCGGTGGCAGCGTCATGCACATCGATCACGCCGTCCGCCCGCGCCACGATCAGTTGCGGCGCATCCTCACGCGTTACGGCAATGGCCAGCCCCTGCCCCTTGAGCGCGATACGGGAGAGGCGCATCTTCCTGACCGGATCGATGACCCAGACTTCGGTGCCGCCATCCTTGTGGCTGCCTTCCTTGCCGTTGGGGCTCATCAGTACATAGAGCAGCCCCTTGGCGTCCGAAGCGATGACCTGCCAGCCGCCCGGCCGCCATTGCGGGGCGCCGCCGTCCGCCTTGCCGACGCTGAAGGTGCCCGGAAGCGGCCTGGCAACGGGTCCGGACAGGTCGATGCCCTGGACCATGCCATAATAGCTGACGAACCAGGCGGTGCGGCCGACCATGGCGGGTGTGCCGAACAGCGGCTGCCGGTCAATATCCTGCACCCTGGCGACGCTGCTGGAGGAGGCCGCCTGCCCCTTTTCGTCCAGCGTCACGCTGAAGATCGATCCATCGGCGCACAGGCTGCTGAAGCCGCGCTGGCCGCTGGGATAGATTTGAGTACAGCCGGGCAGATCAATCTCCCCCAGCACCTTGCGCCCTTCCAGATCGACGACGGTGATCGACTGGGCCGGGGTGAAATTGGCGACCAGCGCCCATTTGCCGCCATTGGTGAACTGGAAAACGTTGGGATAGGTAACGGACAACTGGCGCTTGCCACCGGGCAGGACGATCTCACCCTTGGGTTGAAGCGTTTTCATATCCCATATGGTTATGGCGTCGGTTCGTTCCCCGCGCGTGAGACGGCTGTAGAATGTTTCTGCGGTGTAAATCTCGCCGCGATCCGGCGCTACCAGTTCATTGGCGAACTGGGCCGCGCGTACCAGCCCCTTAAGTGGCCGGTCCGCCGAGCGAGTATCGACCAGCGCCAGCTTGCCATCGAGGATAGAGGCGAAGTTGAGATCATGGATCAAGACCCAACTTTTCGGCCAATTAACAGGCAGTTGCGTGACACTGGGCAGTGTTTCTTCGGGCAAGGGCGCAGGAAATTTTGTGGTGTCGGCAGATGCTGACAAGGGCATTGCCGCGCCAAGCAGCAAGCTCAGACCAATGGACCGCATGTTCGTAATCTCCCGCTGCGGATCTCGTCCGCTTGAGGATGATTATGAATAAGCAGCAACAATTCTGTCAAGTGACCTAAATTTGTCGTTCGACATATTTATACGAACCTCTATAGTTCACCTGATTGAACGGAAAATAACGGATATTCAGATGGATGAAGCGGAAGGCCGGACCGCGGCCCTGATCATGGCGGAACGGGATGGCGGCTATTCTAAGGGGCACGAGACGCGCGAGCTTATCCTCCATACCGCCCTCAATATCCTGATTGAGGAGGGCTATCGCGCGATGAGCATGCGCCGAGTCGCGACCGACTGCGGCATCAAGTTCGGCAACCTGACCTATCATTATCGCAGCCGCGATGATCTGGTCCGCGAACTGCTGGAAGCGGTGATCCGTGGCTATGAGGTGGAGTTTGACCAAATCATCCATTTGCCGGGGCCGCCCGCCGAACGGCTGCAGCGCATCTGCCGGTTAATCCTGGAGGATATTCGCAGCAAGAAAACGACGCACCTTTTTCCAGAACTTTGGGCGCTGTCCAATCACGATAGTTTCGTGCTGGGCCGTGTGCAGGAATTGTACGAACGCGCCCGCGCGCCGCTGGCCGAAATAATAGGCGAGATGCGGCCAGATCTGTCTTTTGAGGACCGCAAGGCAATCGCTCTATTCATCTCTGCGTCGATGGAAGGACTGACGCCTTTTGGCGGCTACGAGAAACCATTCGAGCCGATCATGTCGACGCTGGAAGCTATTGCCATTCACTCGTTCGTTTCTCTGGTCGAAACTTACGATTGTGGAATGGCTGCTGAGCAACGATCACAGCCTTCTTCAGAATGACAGCCTTGGGGCATCATTACGAAGGCGACTCAGTGATCGGGCGAGAGGCCAGCTTTTCTGCCAATTTTGCGATCAAAGCGGGCGGCAACTTCACCTTCTCCCACGCCCTACCCAAACGCAGCGGAAATCCCGTTTGGGCCGCTTCCTATTGAAAGCATTTTGATAGGACGCGAAGTCCGAATGCGACCTGCGCTATACCTGCGGACCACCCCAATAATCGACCCGATTGCCCTTTCAAAATCCGGTAGTCAGCATGTCCAGCGCAGCACTAATAACGTCTTGTTCAGAAGCGAGGGATTGGACGGCATCCCCCAGTTCACGGGTCGGGACGCTCGCTGCAAACTGCGTCACCATTACCAGCCTTTCGCTTTCCACAGCCAAAATCGGGTTCAATCGCATAGCGGGTTTCGGAGCCTCGCTGATCGGCAACAGTGGGACCACAAAACGGGTGTTGAGATCGCTCAGAAGGTCTGCCTGACAATCGAGCACATACGAACCGCCCTGCTTCAATCGATACACATCAAACTTAGCCATTAGAACCGACGATGCTGACTCAAGGGCAGACCATGCTGTTCGACATAGCTGTTCGAGCTTTCTAACGCGGCGGCATTCTCCTCCTTCCAGAGGCGACCCCGCTCCATCGCAATCTGCTCAGCCAATCCAACCTCACAGGCGCGGGAAATATTGATGCCCAGCCGCTTTGCTTCAGCCACAAGCGCTATATCGAGCGACACATTGGTCGGCTTGCGAGCCTGCGTCGCCAAATCATACTCGCGCCTGCCCATTAGAGCCTCCTCATATTTATGCGCACATATATGCGCATTTCAAAAGAGGCCGTCAAACAATGTCAGATCGCGAAACATAGCCACTAGGAGCAGGCGCATGCGCCTTTATCGGCGAACCGACTGGACATGCGCGCATGCTACTCGGCCTCCAAATCTGGCGACCGAGTTCTAGTAGCCGGGGTTCCTACGCCCCACCCTCCAGCTTTCACGGAAGGCAGAGCTTTTCTGGCGGGATTAGAGTATCCGTGATGATCAAGCGCGTGATTGCTGCCAGAGGCGATCTGCTTTGAGCAGGGCATTGGCCGTGACGACGAGCTTTCGCATGACAGCAGTGATGGCGACCTTGGCTGGTTTGCCAGCGGCGACCATCTGCTGATATTTGGATTTGAGGTCGGGATTGAAGCGGGCGGCGATCAGCGCTGGCATGAAGAGGGCCTGCCGCACATTGGAGCGGCCGCCACGAATGAAGCTTTTCCCTTTCCATTGACCGGATTGGCGCGCGACAGGAGCAAGCCCAGCGAGCGACGCGGCTTCTTTGCCGTCAAGGGTGCCCAGTTCGGGCATGGTGACGATGAGTTGGTTGGCAGTCAGCGTTCCCAGGCCCGCGATACTGGTCAAGATTTGATGGCGGCGGGTTAATGCGGCATCGGCGGCGATGATGCTGGCGATCTGGGCGTCGAGCGCCTCGATATGTAGGTCAATTTGTTTGAGCCGCTGCTCGCACTGGCGCTTGAGCAATGTGATAGTGAGATTCTTCTTCCGGTTCTTGAGCGCGGTGCGATCGCGCACCAAGCCATCACGGGCATTGATGAGCTCAGCCAACTGAGCCTGCTGGGCGCTTCTTGCCGGTCGCACCGGAGGGCGCAGGGTAGCGGCCATGCGGGCAAGCAGCATGGCGTCAATGCGATCAGTCTTCGCCAGCGTACCGGTGGCCTGGGCAAAGCGCCGCGCGCGTTCGGGATTGAGCTTCACGCACGGCCAATCGGCCAGCGCCACCTCAAGCGCGCGGTGGTATGTTCCAGTGGCCTCGTACGCGATCCGTTCGACCTGCCATTGTCGCAGCCAGGCGATCAGGGTTTTGTGGCCTTTGGCCGTGTTGGCGAATTGGCGCTCTGCGCCGGCGGGATAGGCATGGCAATCGAGGCTCGCTTTGGAGATGTCGATGCCGATCGTCTGTGGTAGATTGTCGCTCATCTTTTCCGCTGTCCCATGCTTGTCATCCGGGCCTTGCAGCCCCGGTATCCGTTCGGGCCTGATGGAAAAGAAAGGGGCGATCCCACTCTAACCCGATCCCTCAACGATCGGCAGTTTCGCGATCCGTCCCCTTCCGCCCGTTCCGGGGTGGCCACCCCGGAACGGGCATCGCATCATGACCCAAACGGACGGCAAAGTCATAAGACAAGCAGCTTCGCAATAGGCGATTGAATCCGCCTGTTCAGATAAGTTACCCTCACTCGCGCGTTATTTATTCTCGCCATTCGTGTTTGCGCCGCGATTTTTTCTCGCAAATTTTCTCTGCCAGTATTTTCTTCTCGCTTGGAATCATCCTCGGAAGGCGACAATCTGCTTTCAGAACCAAGGAGGTCGCCAATGACTGAACAGAGAAAGACGCGTGGTCGCCCGCAAGGAAGTGAGAAGGACGATAGCCAAATACTGGCCAAAATCGCTGATCTGCTTCACGCTTCGCCTGACATGAAGGCAACAACCGCGATGCGCCAGCTTCATCGCGACGCAAGCGAGGCCGACATCAGGCGTTGGCAGGCAAAATGGAAAGCCCGCAAGGTTGCCATGTTGAACGAGGCTACCGCGCGTGTGGAGGAGCGGCACCGGCAAGATCAAGCGCGCCACACAGCACACCGCCAAGGGTTGGGTGCCGTTCGGTCTGTGATATCCGGAATGCACCCAAACCCTCTCACTGAAAGGCTGGCACGGGCAGCGGAACTTAGCCCGACATTAAAAGCGCTCGCAGATTATCAAAATAGTCCGACGATGAAAGCCATTCATGAACTGGTGGATAGTCCGGTTATGAAGGCTATTCGCGCAGCAGAAAACAACCCTGCGATGCGCCTCGCTCGTGAAATCGAGAACAGCCCAGGCCTTCGCTTTGCGCGAGAGCAGCAAGAGATGATCGACCGCTTGCACAAGTGGCTTAATCTCTGATCAAGGTTTGAACCAACACCGCCAGATTTTAGGGAGAAAATGCCGAAAATTTCACTCATCTACCACAGTTACGAAACTATCAAATATTCAGAAAATTATTTCTTTAACGCGAGAGTCAACTCTTGGAGAATATTTATCTAAGTACGCTTCCGCCTCTGCGGTAACGTTTCCTTCCTCACGGCATGAATTTGCATGAAGTACAACTTCACTCCTGATAATTTCCAGCTTGTTCTTATCCTCATCGGGAAGAGGCGTTTCATTAATTAGTTTAGCGGTGATCGCCGCCATATCGTCCAACCGGCCGTCATTCATGACGTCGCGCGTCGTCGTAAATGGCATTTCAAGAGCATGCTCTGCGGCCAAAAGTTCAGCGTAGATTTTATCTCCGGCCTCAATGGGTTTATTACTGACGTGCTTCTGCACAGCTGCTCGTGCCTGCTCTCGATGCTCACGCAGCCGCTCCGAAACAGAGTGCTCGTAAATCCTAAACAAATCCAATGAGATAATGTGAAAGAACGGCTTCTTCAGATCGGTAATGACGGACTCTGATATATCCAGCGAGGCAAGATGTTTGTCGAAAGAAGAAACCATATCCCGCTTTTCAGACCAACCCATATGGGCAAGTCGCCCTGCAAGCGCTATTTGGCGATAAAGAAGCTTTGACGATACGCGAGCGCTTGCTCGGACTTGGTTCAACAACTGGTCCGCCTGATCTATTCTCTGAACAAATTTGGCCTCCAAGGTGAACACCTTCAGGCTTTCGATAATAGGCAGATGCTTAAAGATGATCATCGCCAACATAAATGCCCCGGCAACGGCTGCCGTGGTACTTCTATCAAGCCACAATGAATATGCAGATAGGATGAAGGTTATGCTGATCGCCACCCACGTCGCAAGGCCCACCGCCGCCTTCTTCGCAGCCTGCAATTGCATCTATCTTCCCCAAACTAAATCCGCCCAAAGGCTAAGATAGCCATCGATGGAGTTATCGCCATGAGAAAGTGGTGGGCACGGCGATTGAGGAGCATTCTCCATCAGTCCCGTCGAATCATAAGCCCAAATTGCCTCCGACAGGGAACCCACGACGGACCCATCTCAAAGCGCTTCTGGTAGGGAAAACTCGACCCATAAGGCCAAAGCTATGGTGCCCCACAGACGACAAAGATGGGCACTCAAATCATTGGGAAATTTCCGTTTGTCGAGCTTAGCTTCGCGTTTTCGAAGTTGCTCGTGCTCCCATCCCGCAACCTATCTGCGTTTGGAACCAGACCGGCTGTGGGATGGGCAGACCTAGACAAGATCGAGAGAATTTAAGCCGCCGCCTTCGCCTCGTTAGTCAACCCACGATCGGCAAGGCGCGCCAATGCCTTTCCGATATGATCTGCCATGATGTCCGTACGGTCGATCGGAATCCCTTTCGGAAATCCACCCATTCGGGTCTTATAATCATGGATGCGGGCGTACCCGTTTGCTGCGCCGTTCTTCTTGTCAAAAGGCACTGCTATCTCCCGGATCGCCCTATCGAAGGCGGCCACATGTTGACGTCCCTTAGGATTAATGCCGATAACAACCGTCTTCCCGGTAAGCTGTAACTTCAGCGTCATATCCATACAGCTAGAAAAGCCAGATATCGTGAGTATCGGATCCTGGGGGCGGCTGATATCGGGCTCTCCAATGTTCAGCCCTCCTAACTCGGGCCGCTCCAGTAACTCCATACGGATCGCCTCAAGTTTCTCTACGATACCGTGCCGCGCAATCTGTTCTTTTTGATTTTTGGTGTATGAGCCATCGTGAAGATGCAGTACGCGCGGAACGTCCACGCTAGGTAGTAAAGAAAAGGCAGGAGCATACTTCTCCTCACCTGCACGGATGAAGGCATGCCGATGGCCGTGAACCCTGTTTGCGAGCTTACTAAAACCGTACACCCACTTGATGAGAGTCGACTCGACAGCAAAGGCTTCTTCTTCAGTTTCGAAGCGACCGATGACAACACGGATGGCGTCTTGGTGACCAGCGCTTTTGATTGCGTCGATCGTCCTTCCTTTAGCGCTCTCCTCAGCCTCTGTGTGTTGCCAGACCCGCTGGCCTTTACCCTTGCCGACGTAGAATGCCGCTCCATTCCGAGGATCGCGCAGTTCGTAGACATAATAAGGAAGCAGCGCTGCCGCTTCTGCGCCGATGATCCCGTTTGATCCTTCCATTAACTGTGCTCCCTTTGCTGTGAGTTCGTCATGGATAGCAGGCGTTAAGATTGCCCTTATCAGGGTGGATCGCGGCGAAGGAAGCATGCTACTCCGCCAATACTTCGACAACGCTACGGCCGCGCGCAATGGGAGTCACGGCAATCTTCACCGGGATGCGCTCCTTCACTTCCTCTATATGGCTGATGACGCCAACCCGCCTTCCAGTGGCGTGCAACTTCTCCAGCATCGCGATCGCAGCCCCCAAACTCGCGCTGTCGAGCGCGCCGAACCCTTCGTCAATGAACAGGCTCTCAATCTGGAGGCCTTGACCAGTGGACATCTCGGAAAGGCCAAGGGCGAGTGCAAGGCTGACCAGGAAGCGCTCTCCACCTGATAGGTTGTGAAGGCCGCGAACTTCACCGGCCAAGTCATGGTCTATCACTTGGACGAGCATATCGCCACCAGTGCCCCGCTGGAGTTCATAGCGGGGTTTCAATTCTGCCAGGCGGGCATTCGCATGGCTGAGCAGGCGATCGAGTGTGAGTCCTTGTGCGAACCGACGAAACTTATTGCCAGTGGCGTCGCCGATTAGCGCGTCGAGCCGAAGCCAGACCTGCGCTTCGGCTTGTCGATCCGCATGCTCGGCCCGCAAGGCGGCAGTGGCGGCGCGAGCGGCGTCGTCTTGGCGGATCACCAGCGCCGCTTCACCATCAATCTCACGAGCCTGCGCCTGCTCGGCTTCGGCGTTCGCCAACGCAACGGCAAGCGCATCCGGGAGCAGATCTGGCACATCGGTCGCAATATGCGAAGCGCGATCCTGCGCTCGGGCAGCTTGCTCGGCTTCGGCACGGGTGACGGCTTCGTCGAGAAGTTCAAGAGCCTTCTGCTCGGCGGCAAGCGAGCCCTTCTCGGAGTGCGCCTCAGCCGCGACGGCTTCCGAAGTGAGGCCCATCCCGTCGAGTCTCGCCGAAAGTTCGGACAATCGGCGGCCCGCCTCTATCTCGTCGGCGCTCTGTGTTTCGCGCCGAGACTGGAGCGAGGCCTCCGCTGCGGCGTACGCCGCGTGTGCGCTGCTCGCGGTCGTGCGCGCCGCTTCGCTCGTGGTCGCTGCGATCCGGAGTGCTTCGTCCAGCCGTCTAGAAACCACAGCGGTTGCCTCACCGCCGAGCAGGGACGCCCTTTGATCAGTGAGGTACTGGTGCCGCTCACCGAACTTGGCGACGCTCCCTTCCGCCTGGTCGCGCGCCGCACGGATCTGGGTTCGCGCGAGATCGGCGGCGTGAACAGCTTGAATGAGCTCCGGCATTGCCGCAGCGGCCACCTTGTGCTCCGCCTCATGCGTCCGCCACTCCCGCACCAACTTTGCGAGGTTCTCCTGCGGATCGCGCGCGCCCGCCCAATCGAAATGCAGGGAAAGCTCAGCATCGAGCGCAGCTCCGAGCCGGTCGCGGCGCTCCGACAGTTCGGCGAGGCGGCGGGCGAGATCCGCCTCGCGGGACATGGCATCGCGCTCGGCCTCAAGTGCGGCGAGGCGCACTGCGTCTTCGTGATCGCGAGCGGTGCGATGCCGCTCGGCTTCGGCACGGGCATCCTCGAAGGCCTGCCGAGCACCCTCGAGCGTCGTCCGATGCGCATCGGCTTCCGTCAGGCGCTGCGCCAGCGTCGCGCGGATTTCAGCCAAATCAACGCAAAGGCCAAGATCCGCTGCCGCCGCGGCAGCTTCCAGCGCAGCTTGAGCCGTCGTTCGCTCGGTCTGTGTCCCAGTCAGCGCCATGCCGATTCGCTGCGCCTGCGCCTCAAGCACAGCGATCCGCTGCCCGGTCGCGGCTTCCCGATCGGCGAGAACCGCCATGCGTTGCTCTCGCTTCCGCACTTCCTCGTCAAGCGCCTCAACCCGCGCGAGATCGTCAGCGACGCGCCCTTCGATCAAGGCGGTAACGGCATCAACCTCATGTTCGTGCGACCCGCAGACCGGGCACGGCTCACCAGGCAGCAGCGTCGCGCGCAACCGCGCGGCAGCCTCATCGGCGGCCGCTTCGGAGAGCGCGCTGCTGCGCTGCGCTTCATCAAGACGGGCGCGGAACTGCGGCAGATCGGCGTCTATCTTACCCGCTTCCGAACGGTCGCGCCCCAGTGCCTCCGTTTCCCGTTCGCGATCCAAGGCGATCTGAGCTGCTTCGCTTTCAAGCTGTGTCACGCGCGCGCCGTGATTCTCAACTGCGTCCAGCTTAGGCTCGACTGCCGCTAACGCATCTCGACGGCGCGTCGCCGCCTCAAGCGCCTGTGGGGGCGGCATGGTCGTTTGAGCCTGCTCGAGCTGTGCCTGGGCTGCGGCATGGGCCCCGGCCGCTGCGGCAGAGGTGCGCTCGGCTTCGGCGCGAGCCTTGCTGCAGTCGACGACCTCTGTAGCGACGACCTTCGCGCCCATCGACGCACGCAGAGCTTGTTCGGTCAGTGCCGCATGCTCGGCCAAGTCGGATATCAGCGCCTCGTCTCGAAGCGCAAGCACGCGGCGCACCTCGTTCGCCGCGATCCATTCTCCGAGTGCGGCAAGCTCCGCCTCACCATCGCGACGCTGCTGTTCGGCTGCCTCCCAATCACTCTCGGCCCGGTCGAGGTCCGCGGTTAGCGCGTCCCTCGCCACCTGAAGCGGCGCCAGCTCCGCCACGAGGCTATCGATCTCGCCATCGAGTGCGCGTGCTTGCTCAAGCACAGGACGTGTGAAATCGAGTGCGGCCTCTGCGCGGCGAAGAGCATCGCTTGCCTCCTGCTCAGCGGCGGCAAGTCGTTCCGCTTCAGCTTGCGCGTGATGCAGTTCCGCTTCAAGTTTCGTCACGTGCTCGGCGCCGCGGGCGGCCTTAGCCTTGGCGTCCTCAGCCGCCTTCCATTCGGCGACGAAAGCTGTTGCCATCCGCCGACGCAGCAGCGCTTCACGCCGCGGGTCGGCTTCGGCCTGCGTGGCCCGTGCCGTCTCGAGCGCTGCTTGCGCCGCCGCGACACGTTCAGCGAGTCCTGCCGCGGTAGCGTGCCACTGGCGCTCGCGCTCGAAGCGGGCGCGCGCTTCTCCCGCTGACGCAAGCGCCGCTCGCGCCTCGGTGAGTTTCCTCTCGGCATCGGCGCGCGCAACATCATCAAGCCCGCGCTGATCGGCGATGCGCTGCTCGATCTGGGCAAGCCCGACGCGGAGCCCGTCGGCCTTACGCTTCGCCGCGACTCCGAGCTGGGCATAAATGCCGGTGCCAGTGAGCTTCTCAAGCAAGGCGGCGCGATCATTGGCATCGGCGCGGACGAAAGCATCGAACTCACCCTGCGCGAGCATCACTGCGCGCGTGAACTGTTCTGCCGTGAGCCCGACACGATCGCGGATTGCCTCCAGTGTCTCGGTACGGGTGCCACCGATCCGGTCACCCGCATCGAGATTGCTGAACTCCTGACCGATGTTCTGGAGCGCGCCATCTGCTTTCCCGCGAGCCCTCCGCACCGTCCAGCGTGCTCGGTAGCGGACCTGATCGCGCCCGATGAAATCAACTTCGGCATAGCCCTCGCCGGCACGGTGTCGCAATACGGCTCGCTGATCGCTCGCGGAGATTGCTTCGCCTCCTTCAGCACCGACTTGACCGCCGGTAGCATATGCCAGCCGTGGAAGCCGGTTAAACAGCGCTAGGCACATCGCATCAAGCAGAGTGGACTTGCCGGCGCCCGTCGGGCCGGTGATCGCAAAGATGCCTGCCGACTCCAGCGGCTCAGCGGTAAAATCGACTGCGAAATCGCCTTCGAGGCTGGCGAGATTACGACCGCGTATCGCCAATATTCTCATGCTACGTCCTCAGACTGAACTTCAATCAGCAGCTGTTCGAACGCCTTGGCGAGATCGGGTTCGGGTTCCCCGCCATGCCGCAGGCGGTGGAGTTCGGTGAACACCTGCCCGTGATCGAGCTCAGCGAGAGCCTCTGTCCGCGCCTCAATACCTCCTCCCGCACCTCCGCCATCGGGGTAGACGGGCTGAACGCGGGTGAGGCGCACCGGCTTGTCGGCGAGGGCAGCAGCCACGCGGGCGGCAATTCCATGCTCAGGACGGTTCAGCAGCACCGACACCTCGACGAACGGCTGCGCGCCGTGAGTAATAGGCACACCGAAGTCGAAACCAGCGAGCAGCGCCTCGACCTCGTCGATCGACTCTGCGCCGCTCTCGGGCAGCGTCAGAAAAGGCGCGAATCTCGGGATCGGCACTTCCTCGACGTGCGCGCCTTCGGGCGCAAGATCGACCACTGCGAGCGAATGCTTGTAGCCGCGCTCACTCGCCGACATCGGGAAAGGCGAGCCGGCATAGCGGATCATTGTCGAACCCTTGACGTTTTGCGGGCGGTGGAGATGACCGAGCGCGACATAGGCGGCACGGGCATCGAAAAGGTTCGCGGCTTGCGCCTCCTCGCCGCCGATCACGATCCGCCGCTCGGAATCAGAGGAGACGTCACCTCCCGCGACGTGAAGATGACCGGTCAACACCAGCGGCAGACCAGCGCAGCGTACTCCAGCGGCCGCCAGCACCTCGCCGTATAGGGAGGTAAGGTCGCCCTGCCCCAAATCGCCCGGACGGCAATAGGGCACCGCCGCTACCCACGCTGCGGTGGTGCCGTCATTCCCAAACAGCGGCACCAGTAATCGGTCAAAATCGAGTACGCGCTCAATCCGCGGAAGACAGCCGACGAGGTGCACACGGCCACGCCCGAGCAAGGCACCTGGCAGGTTAATCCGCGCTGCTGAATCATGATTGCCCCCGATCACAACGATCTGGAGGCCCGCGCAGGCCGACGTTGCTTCGCGCAAAAAGCGATAGAAGCGCTCCATCGCTGGCACCGATGGATTGGCAACGTCAAATACGTCACCGGTGACAACCAAAGCGTCAGCTTCGCGCCGGTCAAGTTCACCGATCAGCCAAGTGAAGAAGGCGTCATGCTCCTCCGCGCGGTCATGGCCGTGGAGTTCGTGACCGATATGCCAGTCGGAACTATGGATGATTCGAATGGGGCGTGTAGTCATGAGGCGTGCTGTACCGGGAAAATACGACAAATTCGGTCGTGAATTACACTCAAATGATTAGCTGTTCGGCTCATGGTTCTGTCTTGCATAGGAAAATAGTCTCGGAAGAATTCCCGGTGGGCGCCAACGTTGGCCTACGCACATATAGTCAAACCCGGCGAAATAATGTGGGAGAAGCGTTCATCCGCTCCGCGCATCCAACTTCGCAGTGTTTCGGATAGAGCACAGTTAGCTTGCCGCACCGGTAGAGGCTGCCATAGGCTATCATCTGATGCACATCAGTTTGCGACACGCCGACCTTGCAATACCATCCCTCACCAGTTCATCGCTTCCCGAATGTAATTGGCGGCATAGGCGATGCCGGTATCGTCGTACTTCAACACAGATGCCCCCTTCCCACTCAAATGCGGAATTATCGCGAGAGGCACGATGCCGCTGGTCGTGAAATACAGCCCTTTCCTGGTGCCGCTGCCACCGTTCCACCAGTGTCGCTCCCCCAATTCCGTTCCCCCAACTATCGCCAAAAAGTCCGAAGCAAAACCAATGCCAGCACCGATGATCAGCCTCGGCCGGCATTTTTGCACCCATTGCCGCACAGCGCCAAAGGAAGCCTCCCTAACGCGGGAATAATATTCAGCTTTGCTGATACAACCTGTGCGGGCGGCTACATAGGAATCCCATGTTTCAACGTCACGAAACTGCTCTGGGTATACGTTTCCTTTCAGGTAACCTGAACAATCACTTTCAAAAATGTGCTCACGCCTTGCAAAACCCTCCCAATTTTCAACGGGTTCGTGATTTAAAACTGCCAGGAACTTGAAGGCATTCCTGTTATAAACCCATTTCCGGCCAAGTTGAAATTCGACTGAATATCGCTCTTCCCCCGGGAAGGTTATACCATTTGTTTTATAAGCCTGATCAGATTGGGGATTGCCGGGTTCTATACCTAGGAGCCAGACCGATGGACTTTCAGGAGATCCCATGTCCCCTTCGCACGAATTGGGGAATATGAACGGATCTCTCAAACTGTCCCAGTAAGAGAGAATTTCGTCCGACATCTCGATAACCTCTTGCATTACCCCACCTACGATCCCTGTGTACTACATATCGGACGTCACCGACCCACGAAGTAAACGCCGATTGGACTCAAACTATCGCTTCTTTGGCATCAAACTCACGATCAACGAGAAATCTTTCTCGCTCCGGCAGTATTCCAGCGGCCGAGAACCGCCAAGTCGAGGATGAGCGGCTTTCAGAAATAAGTCGGAGAATTCTTGGTTGGGGAACACAGCTTTTGCGGCGGATTCCAGCCGATCATGGAATTCAGCCAATTCGCGTTCCGCCGCAATTCTGCGGCGGCGCGCCTCGCCCTCCCGATTCAACGGATACTGCACGCGCTGCAAATTCTCATCACTTTGGCCAGCAAAGTCGAGATTGCTGGTTTCGCAACCTGTGATGCTTTGCGCCAGCCAGCCAGTCGCCTCCTCTTGTAGAACTTCTCGCGCCCGCGTGCGTACCCAACTCATTCGCTCGAGCTTCGCCTGCTCCAACGCGGCAGCTTTCTTGGCATCTTCTGCGGCAATCAGATCAACGTTGCGTTGGCGGATAGTCTCCAACGGCAAATCACATAGATCATCGACCACCGTTGGCATATAACCCGATACCATCATTTGCAGCCCGGCAAGCCGCGACATTAATTCCCGATAATCATCGCCGCCAACCTCGGCGAGTTGCGTGGCATTCATTCCGCGGATGCGGTAGCTTTCAGCCCATGACCGATAGTCGGCCTCGTCGTCTTCAACTTTGGCGGCACGCAGAAGCCGCGTCACCGTTCCGCGCAATTCACAACGTCGGTGAAGCAGGCGTTGAAGACCGAGATCGACGAAAAACTGCTGCTCTTGGCGGTTCCAGAATACCGCTAGGCCCATAGTTGAAAGCGTCGCAAAATAACTCCACACCGCGTTGTGGGGGCTGCTATAGTTCTCCTGACTGAATCCGGCCTCGTTCAGGCGCTTGAGCGGATAATTTGCAAGATCGGTGCGGATCATCCATTCCGGCAACCGCGAAGACAGATCGTGATAATTTGGCTAATCGCCTTTTATCTCGAGACTTTTCCCGCCTGGCGAGTAAGTCTCGCTTGGCCTAATCACATGAAAAAACAATGCCTGCGCCTGCCAGATCCGGTCGGACACGGTAAACCAGTGTCCGCCATCGGCTTCGATGGCGATCAGCGCCTCAAGGCCAGCCCGGCGAATCGCCGCCATCGCTTCGTCTGTCCAATCCTCGGGCGGTTTGCCACGTCGTGCGCGCAAGATATGGCCCTTGAGTCTCGCGCCGCGCTCGGTTTTCTTCGCGGCAACGGCCGTATCGAGTCTCCGTTTTGCCGCCGCTTCCTTTCGGTGATGGATCCAGCTTCGCGGAGCGCGGTGCAAGATCGCTGCATCCAGTTCGGAACCGTCCATTTGCCCGGTTTTTAGTCCTGACAGGTCGATCTCGACCATCGAGATATCGCGATCCCTCACCTTCCCGCGCTTTTCTGCACCGACCTCATGATGGACGAGAAACTCGACTGCTAGCTCATGCTCGTTGATACGAACAAGCGCATCAGGCTGAAACGTATCAAGGCTATATTCGGGGAACACTTCGTCGAAGCTATAGGTGCCGGCTGAGAAGACCAATTCCTCGATCCCTTCCTCTCGCAAGATCAGGCTCGGTAAGGTTAGCGTCTTACTCGCAGCGAGAATTTCTTTCGCGTAGCGATGAAGGGTGGTTTCCCCTGTGCATTGAGAATCAGGTCGATGCGCGAAATGTTGCCGTTTGTTTCGCGGTTTCCGGAGCGTTAGCGCTTCTTCGCAGTCAAGGCACCGAAACGGCCCATGCTCAACGCCGACAACCGCCGATACGTGTCGCGCTATGCCATCACCACAACGGGCGAAAGGCACCTTGAGATATGCTTTACTCATCGGTTGAGGCTGGATGGTTGCTGCAGCACATGGACGGCGCGCCAGACGCAACAAAGTCGGGTTAATAAGGTCCACGATCAAGCGCCCCGCAGTTCGGGATCCGACAGGCAGGCACGAGCTAATCTTCCCCGGATATCACCAGCGCGAGCGACATCGACCGAGAAGAGTTCAAGCTGATCCTGGCTGGAATTGACGGCATACTTGCCGATCAGACCCTCATCGCATTCGGCTTCGCGGTGGTGCGGATAGATCAAGGTTAGCTTGCCACATTGATAGAGGCGTCCATACGCCATCATCTGATAGACATCGGCTTGTGACACGCCCCGCTTAGAGTCGTCGATTCGCGCCACGATCCGTTTCCACTTGGTATCGATCACCTGCAACACGACATCGCCGCGCTTGATGAGGATATCCGGCCGGGTCTGAAAGACCTGCCGCTGGTCTTCGGTTTCGAGGCAATAGAGCCGACCGCCCTGGCTGACGACGCGAACATCGGTATCGGCCAGCGCCCGCTTGAGCATGCGGGCGACATATTCCTCGAACAGCGTGTTCATCTCGAACAGCAGGGAGAAGCCGTCGCCGCCTCCGGCGGACGTGGTCTGGAAGCGTTCGCCTAGCAGCAGGCGCGCCAAGTTTAGCAATTCGCGCCAGCGCCCATTGGTGCGATCGAGCACGACATCGTCCCAACGTAGCGCCGACACCGGCACTTCGGCGATATCGGCATAGGCGAAGGCTAGTTCGCGCAGGCGGCGCTGATTGTCGGTGGTGCGCGCTATGCGGGAGAGCCGCATGACCGCGGCCTTCATGATGCGGTTGAGCGCGATATCCGGTGTCAGCGCATCATAGCGGCACGCCAGGCGCGACGGCTCCACCGCCAGCGTCGTGAACTGGCGCGTGACGTCCAGCCGCCCGCGCAACGCCGGAAGATCGTCGGCATGCTCAACATAACGGCGCGGCATCCCCTGTCGCACGGCATCGACCAGCTTCTCCGAGAAGAGGCGGATCAGGATTTCCAGCAGCGTCTCGCGCTGCCAGTCGAGCGCGGTGACCTGCCCCGCATCGATCTTCAAGTCGAGCGCGACGGCAAGCATGTGGACTAGGCGGCGACGAATGCTGCCCGTAGCGCGATCTCTATCCTCGCCGGGAATGTCAATCTTGGGCAGGATTTCGAGCGCCGCGCCTCCGGCGGCGATGACGCCGACGACACCACGGGCGCGAAGAGCGTTGCGACCATGTTCGAGGATACCGCCGCCGCCACGACCGGCCAGGGGCGATGCCGCCGCGACCGCCGCGATCCGGTCGGCGGCGTGAGGCGGGATTTCGTCCGCCGCATCACCGTAGCGGATGCTCTCCCATTCAAGGATCGTACGGCGGATCACGCCGACGCGAAGCCAGCGTAGGAGAAGGCGTCGCGCACGCTCCAGCGATAGCGTGGTGCGGCATCCTCATCGTCGCCCAGGCCCTTGGGCGCTTTCAATCGGCGACGGTCGATGAAGCCGCCCTCGCGGTCCCCTTCGCCGTCATCGCCGTCCCCCAGCACGGCGGCGACCTTCGCCCAATCCTCGTAGAAATATTCGGCGAGTAGCGGGATCACTTTGTGCCGCATGACCTCGTCCACGTCGGCCCGCGTCGCGCAGCGGATGAAATAAGCGTGGCCGATCTGATGTTCGCGATCGAAGAGATATTCGATCCGCTCGTTGATGGTCGCGAGCAGCGCGGCAACGTCGATGCTATCGATCGTCCCCAGCAACGACGCATTCGGCATCAACTCGCGGAACTCGAACCGCCGCCGTAGCGCAGTGTCGAGCAGCGCGATCGAACGGTCGGCGGTGTTCATGGTGCCGATGATGTGCAGGTTGGCCGGCACACCGAACCGCGCATTGCTGTACGGCAGGGTAAGCCGCATGCCTTCGTCCATGCCGAGCCGCTTGTCCGGCTCGATCAGCGTGATGAGCTCGCCGAACACCTTCGAGATGTTCGCGCGGTTGATCTCGTCGATGACGATGACATGCTCCTCCGCACTGAGCTCGGCCGCCTCCGCCATTTGCCGCAGGATGCCGGACTGCGCCTTCAAGGTGAAGCCGACTCCGTCGGCGAGCGGTTGTGGGCGCAGGCCTTCAACGAAATCCTCATAGGCATAGTTCTGGTGGAAGGTGACGAAGCCGATCTGCCCCTGACCCTTCAATTCCTCGTAAGCCTGGCGCAGTTCCTGCCGCCGCTCGGCGTCATTCAGCAGCGGATCGTCCTCGGCGAGCCCCCGGCACAGCCGCACCGCCTCGGCGATCGTGCGGTAGGTCTTGCCGGTGCCCGGCGGGCCATAGAGGATCAGGTTGAGCGGCGAGCGCTTGACCGGATCCACCGGCGTATCCTCATCGGCGGTGAGGCGCCCCCACTTCTGAAGGAACCAATCATAATCCTGGGCTTCGCCGTGGAAAGCGAAGCGGATCAAGCGCTCGGCCATCTCGTTGGTCGGATACACTTCCCAGATCGTCGGCTGGTAGGTGTAGTGATACCATTCCCGCGGCGCCGAGGTCGGCTCCCAAGCGACCGAAATGCGTTCGCCATCGCCATCGTTCGACGTGATCGTGCCTGTGGCCTTGATCGACATCACCGAGGCGGGGCGACCACGATTGTCGAACGGCAGGCCGTTCTTGCGGACATAGGTCGCCTTGATCGCGATACGCTCGCCGGGCTGCATGCGCAGCACCTGCTCGCGATGCCGGTCGCTGGGGCTGTCGATTTCCCAAATGCCCTCGGCGATGAAGCGATCGAACTGGTCGCTCGTGCGACCGAAGGAGGCGCCGACGAACCAGTATGGGCCTTCCTGCAGGATTTCGGCCGGGACGTCGGTCGCTTGCACTTCCATCAGCGGAGCCTCTTCTTCGCCTTCCCATTTGTCCTCGAGTGCGACCCACACGAAGCCTTGGACGTCAAACAGATCGGTCGGATTCCAGCCGATCTCAGTGCCGAACAGTGCGAACAGGGCGCGCATGATCTGTAGGAACTCGTCGAGGTCCGTGGGCGTGAAATCTGCATGGGCGAACAGCTTGCGACCGAACAGCCGCTGGCCCATCGCCTCGATCCGGCTGATCTTGAACCAGCTCGCGGCTTCGGGATGAACAGTGCCGACGACGCTGATCGTGATCGCCAGAACCTCGCCGCGGCGAAGCCCGGCAATGCCATCGGCCTTCAGCTGCTCAAGCGCCTTGGCACCATCGGCGATTGTGGCGAGCGGATCGTCCTCGCTCCGCGCCATGCGGCCGACCGTTTCGTAGAACCGATCCCGCAGGCCGGCATCGGCTTTCTGAACCTCGTCCAACGTCCGCCAGCTGAGCGGGGCGCCCTGACCCTCGACGCTGAGCGCCCGGTATATCTGCTCGCCGGCCACGCGATCATCGGCGGAAGACGTCGCGATCGACCGAACCTTCTCGATCACCTTGTCCTTGTATTGGCGTTCGGTCGCCCAATAGTCGCCGTCCTGCCGACGGAAATCCACGAACCCCACCATCCGCGACAGGAAGGTGTCGCGGAGCACTTTGAACGCCGGCCAGTCGATGACGACAAACCCGAGAGCGTCGAGCGCGGTCTTGCACTGGCCGCCACCGGGAAGCGCTTCGCTCCCGATATGGCCCAACGCATCACGAACGATCACCTTGCTGGGGTAGCGCTTTCCGCGATGGAGCAGCCAGAATTTCGCCGGGTTGCCCAGCCCCTCGTGACTGGCGATGAACGCCTCGACCGAACCGGCGGCGTCACACCGTTCGATGGTGGCGAGGATGTCCTGCGCAGTAAGGCCAAGCGCGGCACCATTCTGTTGGAGTGCTGCGGAATCAACGAAACGCTGATAGAAATTCAGTGTCGCGCGGAAATGGGCGAGGCTGTCATAGAGATTGCCATCGACCTCGAACCGCGACGGATTCTCCCGTTTCGCTCTTTCATCGGCCTTCGAATATTGCAGCGCCATGCGCAGCGTTGCCAGCGTCAATCCGTCCGGCAGATTGTCGAGATAGCCATAGGCTTTTTCTATCCGGCGCACGTCCGTCATCAACGTGCTGATCGTCGTCTTCGAATATCCCTCGGCTTCCAGCCACGCCTTGAACTCGGCTTCCCTCACCCTTCGCTCTCCTCTTGCACCTTCGCGCTCTTGGCGAGCGGGTTGATGCTTTTCACGTCGATCATACCAACCTTTCGCGCCAGCCCGCCGAGCGTTTTCGTCGCGGACGACCAAGTCCGCGCCGCTCCACCTTGCATCTGCTCGAACACCCCGGGAAACGCTTGCGCCATCGCGGCAGCCACGGCGTCGATCGCCAAATCCTCGCGCTCGTCAAGAACGCCGTCGGCCAAGGCGATTTCGCGAAGGAACTCGACCAGGCTCGCCGCCATGGCGGGTGCGTTGCAATCCGGATTGTCATGCTGGAACTTGGCGAGCTGGCGCGCCAGATCTTTGATCGACGCCTTGGCGAGATTGGCGCGAAGCACGGTCAACGCCTGCTCCACATAAGCGCGCTCAAGCCCCCAATCCGACACGAAGTGATCGATGATCGCCTCGATCTCGCTGGCATCGATCTGGCCATCGATGTTCGCGATCCGAATGGCGAGCGACCCCATCAGATCCAGCAGCGTCGCTCCGAGGACGTCGATCGGCGTGTTGATGAACTTCGGAATCGTTTCGACGCGCGATCCTTCGAAGCGTCCGAAAAGATGCGTGACGCCATAATAGGCGCCGGCAGAGCCCAATGCCGCTGCGATGACCCAGCCGATGGGCGTCACCGCCGTCCCGAACCCCAGCAAGGCAGTCAGGCCCTTGGGCGCGAAGAACGTCGTCGCCACGATGCGCGAGGAGGCGACGGCGGCTCCGGTGCCGCCCCAGCTTCCGACATCCCACAGCTTCAGCAGATTTTTTTTCAGCCGCAGCGAGGTGTATGCATCCTCGCCGATGCCGAGCCGCAGCTTGAAGCGGACAGGATCCGCAACCACCCGCTCGACATGCGAAAAGCCCGCCTTGAGAGAGACGTCGTCCGCGCCCGTTTCAACCATTACGTGTTGCCGACGCGAAGTGCCGCTCGAGATCCGCGACACGCGCACGAAGCGGGGCATCCTTGAGATCGGCGATTGCGCCAGCGACCAACCCGAAGGCGAGCAGCAACGGCGATAGCAATGGCCCGAGGATCAGCCCAAGGAGGGGGATCGAGGTGATCAGGGACGACACAACCATTGCCACGATCACACCGAACGTCGTATTTGGAAAACGCCGCACGAGGCCGAAGATGAACGCCAGTATCTGACGGCCCGCCGCGATCACGCGGCCACCGACCTCAATGACGACATCAAGGAGATCGTTGAGGAGTGCCTTGGCATCCGCCGAAATCGACAATCGTTCGATCTGATCACGCAGCACTCGCTTCGATGGCGCCGGCTCGAGCGTGAGCATGTTCAATTCGTTTTCCATGAATTCCCCTTTCCCCAGAAGGTGGTCTATCGGTCCAGCAACCGGCGTGCGAGAACGATCATTGCCTCAGTATCGCGTCCACAATAGGCGCGAAGGGCCGCATCCAGTGCAATACGTCGAACGGAAGTGGTGCCGACCGCGATCGCCTCGACATAGGCTTCCTGCGCACTGCCGCCGTCCTTCACCTCGAGGCTGGCATAATCCATTTCGGCCGCAATGGTGGGCAGCACGGCCTTGATCGACCAGCTGCCGCGCTGATCGCGGTGATACCAGTTGGCGCGGGTGATCGGCAGCAGATCGACGATCCGCGCCGCGATGCCGTGGAGCGCGACGGCCAGGTTCGGGAAAGCAGCCGCTAGTTCGATGATGCGACCTTTCTCGAAGCTGGCGTTGTACGCGATTACGGCGCCCGTCGGCGGCACCATTTCGATCAGTGCTTCGGCGCACGGACGGCGCGGATCGGTGCCATTGAGGTTCAGGAACTCGCGATGGACGATCGTGCCGTCCGCCTCCTCGACATGGGCTGAGAACTGGAACGGCAGCTGTTGATACGGCCGTGTCCCGATCCAGCGCGGCACGGCGAAGCCGATTGTCTCAAAGTCGAGCCAGGTGCGCGGGAACGCCCAATCAGCCATCGCCGCACGGGCGCCTTCGACATCGTGATAGACTTCCCCCGACACAGTGGCACGGTGGACACGAGCCTGCATGGCGTTGGTCAGAGCGCCAGGATCGATGGCCAGCAGGTCGTAAATGCCACGCTCTATCCAGCGTTTACCGCCCCCATGCGGCAGCACCGTCACCGGCCATTCCGGACCAGCTGGAAGCGCCGCGTGGCAGTAACCTGCGAACTCGCAAGGGAACGGGGTATCGCAATGCTCGCCCGGCGGCGTCGCGGGCTCGCCGCCTGCCAGCGTTGCACGCGCGGCGGCGATGGTTTCTCCCCTGCCGGTGATAATCGGCTCAGCAACGGCCATCAGGTCTGTATCGGCGAACAGGCCATCAAGTTCGCCCTCGCGTTCTAGGACGAAGCTGCTGTCGATATGACGGATTGCCGCGCTGCTTATCGATACACCGGCGTTGCGAGCGACCCACAGCTGTGTGGCGATATCGCCGACGTGATAATCCTTGGCCTTGGTCGAGCTCTTCACCTCGGCCATGTGCCAGCTACCCGATCCGTCAGGTTCCAGCACGTCGATCCGCACGAGGACGCCATCATGCTGCAACGTCGCCTCGAATATTGGCCGATCCTGGCCGCCGTCGAGCAGAGCCTGCGTGGTCACGAGTGCCGCCGCCAGATCGGGTTCAGCTTCGACCATAACGCCGTTCGGCAGAAGCGCGCATGCGATAGCGCCGACTTCGTGACCGGTGGCGAAGCGCGCATCCGCGCCTTCGTCTTGTTCTGCCAGTTCTGGGCGATGCACCGAAAGCCACAGGCGCTTGGGACATTGCTCAAACATGGTAATTTTCGATTTTGATAGGCCGAAATGCCGCGACTGCGACGATGAGGTTGGCAGTGTCATTTTGGACCTCCCGACGTTTCAGGGTGAAAGCGCGCGATTGGCGGGTCGGGCAGGAATAAGGTGCAGCGAATCATCATGGTGATTTTTTCGCACCCATTTACGACAAATTTGGTCGTGTCGATGCCGCAACTTCATCTGGCAGCATCGTTCGAACCAAATGCAGACGTTCGCGCATCGTCACTACCAACTGCTCCGGCGCTTCGATCACCAATTCGCCGCCCCATCCGAACAGGTGTTCCGCTAGCTCCCGCATGCCTCCCGAGGTGAAGCGGATGCGCAGTTGGCCATCTGCGAGAACCTCGATCTGCTGATGGCGATGGAAGCGCCAGCTACGCGCACGCGTCGCGGCTGACGCCTTCACCCGCAGCACCACATCTTGTTTCTCATCCCGCCAAACAGCGAAGCTCTCCGCCAACCAGCTATCAATGTCCCAGTCGTCCGGCGCACAGCCAAGCGTATCGCTCAGCTTAGGCTCGGTCATACGATCCAGTCGAAAATAGACAGGATCGTCATCCCTTCCCGGCAATTTGCCGAGTAGATAGGTCAATGATCCATGGACAAGGCCATAAGGGATCACACGCCGCCAGCGTGGTTCCGGCCGTTCTTCGGTCGCGTAATGAAATTCCACGCAGCACCCCGCAAGGATCGCGCTTTGTACAAGAGTGATGGTCTCCGGATTAACCGACGCGACCGGGCCAGCGGTGACTAAGGTCCGCTGCAGTCGCGCGAGCGCATCCAGGTCTGGATCGATCCGCCGCTTCTCGCGATCGTCCAAGGCGCCTTTTACTTTGGCAAGAAGGCTCGCTAGCTGCCCGGCCCGAGCAACACGACCGGCGGCCTTCTGCCCATCTACCTCGGCTTGCAATGCGGCAACTTCTGCGGGGGTGGGTCGGGTGTAGACCCGGCGAAGACTATCGCGGATCAGGAAGCGTTTTCGGCGATCGTCGGTAATCTCCTCAAGGTCGAAATGCCTGGCGATGACATCGCGCATGCGCTCCGCCGTACGCCTGTTCACATCCAGACGAACCGCCATATCATCTAGCGTCAGGCCCTCGGTCGTTTCGGAGAGGGCGTGGACCAGCGCGAGAAGCCGGTCCAGTTTTGCCATGCGATCAGTCATAGCTCTGCCTCCATCATCCGCGCTCTAATTCGCCTTCGCAAGAAGTCCCGCGAATGTCAGAATTTCAGCAACGTCGCGTTCGGAAAGTAATGTGTACAGCGCGCAGGCATTCCTGCGTCGCTTTAGGCTAATCACGGGAATGGGTAGCCCATGCTGGTCAGCACACGAGCCTGCAGAAGGTGACATTTTCATCATCTCACTTCGAAAAAACTGCTGATGGAACTCGAAATTGTAGGAACAACGAGGGATCTATCGAGAAACAGATTTCGATATTCGCAGCTGGTTTCTGGAACAAATAAGCAGCTATGGCATGCCGCGCCATGCACGGCTCGGTCATCGCGATAATTCTCTGGTGCATTTTCTGAGCAAATTGGATCACTCGAACAGATTTCCAGCTTTGCTAGGGCACGGAGGATAATTTCTGAAAGTCTGGGAACTATTGCCAACAGCCCCCCCAGCGTGCCTTGGGAACCAGCGGTCGCAGTATACAGAAGAAGGCCACAATGATTCTGGCCACCTTCACCGGGCATGTCGTAGATACGCTCCTTGAGTGACGTTGTGGGATAACCGCATTCCAGTGCCATTTCGGTCATCACGGCGTGACTGAAACTGTGCAACAGATATCGGGTTGCGCCCGGAAATTCCGGACGCATTGCTCGATCTGGGAACCGCTGATCCACCCACCGTCCAAAACCTTGGCGAAGGGTGTCAGTCCGGCTTTGAACGCCAGCGGTTGCGATCCATTCGCCGATCGAGTCACTGTTGAAATTCAGGAAAATTCCTTCGCCAAACTGTTCGATTGCAGGCAGCCATGTGAGTTCGGATGTAATCGCGGCGCCATCAACGGAGATCGTGATTTCTTCTATGTCGCCGTCAATAGCTGATGGCGCAGCTTCGAACCTGGTAAAGCTGTAAAGACATGAAACTTCACGCAGCCTATGGACTTTGACAACAGAAGCGATGCCCTGGAGCCTCTCATTATCGCCGCCCCAAGCTGCACGGTTCAACGTTTCGGCGTGGAGCTTTGAATCCGTGCGATTTTCTCCAATCAAGGACCTTCCCGAGGCGAGCATTTCGAACTCTGCATATTTAGGCTTCTTATCCAAGCTCTGAACGAGTGATTTTTCTTGGCGCTCAATGGCCGCGAAAAGATCTTCGTCACTGAAATCCCTGAATGCAGCCCCAACCACTTCATCAATCATCCGAATCATAGGCAGAATCGTGATGTTGGTTGCTTTTCGCAGCTGATCCCAGTGCTCTTGAACCAGGCGGGACAGTTCATCCTCTGCGGCCGGGAGCGAAATCACCGTCAAGACCTGAGGGAAGTAGGCGTTAGTTGCGCTGCGCGTCAAAAAGCGCAAGCTCTCCGTGCACCCGCCTTCTGCGTCGTGCTCTAGCCACGGCTGCCTGCCTCGGCATTTGCCGAAACGATTAGGAATCTGGGCATCTTGCAACGACAGATCGCGCCCGCAACCGCATGCTATGCGGATATTGCGAGGGTCGCCAGTGGTTCCGCGCTCCTCAAGCCACAGCGGTTCGGCGCATTTGGCCCCACCATGGATGTGCCATGGCCAATCGATATCCTGAATGTGCCCCTTGCGGCAGGCTGCGACAAAACGGATAGGCGTTACGTCCACCTTTTTACCGCTGTCGTTAACAAATTTGGTCCGCCCGCCTACAGGATCGAGATGATCCCAGTGGACAAGGCGACGACGGCGGCCACCTTGAATCTGCTCGTCCTCGTTGACGATGAACCAGCAGGGAAATACTGTCGCTTCAATACCCGGAGGTTCTCGCCCCGGCAGCTTAGGGTCAACAGGGGGCGACCTGAGCGTAAGACGCACACCCGGCTTCAGCGGACCGTTTTCTTGGCTAAGGCGCTCTTCTAAAAGCTGAACAGCCCGAGGCTCGTTGATAGTGTACCAACTACCCTTGGTGTCCATGTTCCAGCGATCAAGGCCGCCAACGATCACTGAACGCGAAGGCAAATCGACCATAGCGCCCGGACCATAAGTGGTGATCACCTGAGACAGCCGCAGCTCCGCTTTGGCGGATGTATCGCTCATCAGATCAGGTCCTTTGCATTGCCAATTAGTTGCCCCCTAGGCCCACGTGTTTTGAGCCGAACGCCGGGCTCGACATCGCGCATGCTCCACCCGGCGATGAAACTGTGATACCGCCCATCAAGTTCAGCTAGTTCCTTGGCCAGCGGAGCATGGAGCAGACCACCGCCGTCACGCTTGTCGTAGGTGAAGCTACCGCCTGCCACCGTTTGCTCGTCAATTAGTTCTTCCCACGTCGCAAACAGAGCTGCGATCTGTTGCCGCAATGCCTCAGCCCCCCCGACCACAGCCGATCCACTTCGTGCGCAAAGGTAATCGGCCACTTCGAGCTGAAGTGCAGGATCTCCGGCGATTTCTCTTGCTGCGCCGGCGGGCGTGAGATGCGGGCGCAGATGCCGCGCAAGGGCCACCACAACTGCCGCGAGAGCGCGATCAAGCGCGCGTGCGGACCAAGGGGTAACGCTTGTGGCTTCAACCGCCCTGTAAAAGCTGGCATGGAAATGGGCAAATTGCTCAAAATGCATCCGATCACGTGGCTTGTGCAGATTGAGCACAGCCAGCACAAGGCCAGGGCGATTGTGGTCGCGGCCAACGCGACTGGTCGCCTGGATATATTCGGCCGCAGTTTTGGGCTGCCCCTGGACCAGCATAAAACCCAATCTCGTAATATCGAGTCCGACCGAAATCATGTTCGTGGCAAGCGCCACGTCGACATGGTCGGGCGATCCCGCGAACATTTGTTCGAGTCGCTTCTTAGCTTCGGCGACCTCATCGGTCGACACGCGCGAGGTCAGCTCGAGCGGCTCGCCAATGGAGCGGTTCGCAAACGGTTTGGCGATCGAATCACACCGGACGCGCTCGTCCCCATAGTTCGAGAGACCCGCCCTAACTTCGTCTTCCACGATGCGCCGAGCGCCACCCAATTCACGCAAGGCATTGAAATAGCATAGCGCAGACATGTAAGGATCAGCCCCGTTGGGATCATCTTTCGCCATGGAGGCGGATGCGGCAAGCATTGATGTCAGCGTCCGAAGGAACACAAGTTTCGGCCCGCGTCCTCCTGCGGCAATTCCAGCATACCAGCGCGCAGGACTGCGGGTTTCCGGCACCGTTACCGCAAAAAAGCTGTCAGTGCGCGAGATTCCCGGGGGCGGGAAAATTTCGGTGCGCTGCCGGTTGAACAGCGCCTTGATCTGATCGCTTGCGCGACGTACCGTGGCAGTTGAAGCCACAATCTTGGGACCGACGGATCCCCGAGACGCCAGTCGATCGATCGCCGCCTCGTAAAGTCCTGCGACGGTGCCGAGCGGACCCGAAATCAGGTGCAATTCGTCCTGAATGATTAAATCTGGCGGGTCGAGTGCGAAGCTGTTCGGCAGCGGGCGCCCCTTATTTGGTTCAGCTGCCCCATAAAATCCAATGGCATCATAGCGGTCAACGTGCCCAAAGAATGAGCCCGCTTCTCCCTTCCACGGCAACGCCGCGAATTTATCGACCGTGGCGATAATGAATGCGGGCAGCCGACGATAGATCGCTTCATCCACGATCACAATTGGCAAGGCGCGGTTGCCGGTGAACGCGCAGGTCACATTGGTACAGCGAAGTTCAAGGTTTTGAGGCAGATCGCTGTTGGGAACGCAGTGAAAGGTGTCTGGCGAAAACGGCGTCGCGCACCATGGGCATTGCTTGATCGGTGCCGGTGCACGTTTGTCGCGCCCGGTTTTGTAATTGCGCACCCTTTTGACGGCGGTGCCGTCGCCACTGTTGCCTTTGCCGCCCAATACGTTCGGCGATGCATCAGACCCTACCCAAAGGCCAATCTCGATTGGCCAATCTCCCAAAAGGGCGCGACCATCTTTCTGAAATTCCGGAGCCGTGCGCATCAATTCCAGAGCGCAGATGAGACCCGCAGCACGGCCCAACTGATCCAACGTCAGAAGGCGCAGGGTATAGCGCATGATGACGCTGACCCCGGCTCCCAATAGCCCCGGACCAGTCATGCGCCGAAGCGCAATCGTGAAGGCGGCTAGGCCCAAATAGGCCTCCGTCTTGCCACCGCCTGTCGGAAAGAAGAGCAGGTCGACGATCTTTCGATCATCGTGCTGTTTCTCCGACAGACCGGACAGGTTCAGCAGGATGAAGGCCAACTGGAATGGGCGCCAGGTTGGTGCGTCCATATTCTCGGGCGGGCGACCGCTGCTTGACGAATTCCGCTGCCGAGCCGCCATTTCCATGGCGCGGTTCATAATCTCGAACGACCGGCGAAGCCGGCCGTCGTTACCCAGCATCGCGATGCCAGCCTCGATCCGAGCACATGCTGCCGATTGGGCATCAACCAGCGCTTGCGCTACTTCGCCCCTTAGCGGTGCTTGAGCAATTTTGGGGTCAGCGGCTATCAACTGATTCTGTCCGCCGGACCACTTGGCATAGCTAGCAATAAGCGGCTGTAGGCCTGCGATCAGCGCATCGCCGCCAGTTGCAGCCAGTTCGGCCAAATCGCGCATGCCGAAGGTAACGTCCGCAACCTTGGCAGGCTCGACCCGTTCGACCGCGGCACGCGGTAAGGCCGTCGTGCGAACACAGTGAACAGCACCATCCGAATCCGGAGTAAACTCGGCAGCGGCATTGCGACCTACGGAATATGCGGCAACATCGCGGTAGTGCAGGTCAGCAAGGCGATCGTCGGGATCGCCGGCATGATAGCGCGACAGGTCATGTTGGGCACAAAAGCCCTCAAGGGAATGCAGGGCCAGTTCGATCTGAAACGCAAACGTCAAATCGGCATATCGGCGCGCAACCCACCGCCGCTTGTTAGTCACGAATACGCTGATGACGTTCTGCTCGGTGGGCACTCCACCGGGCGGAGTAATGGTCATGCTGCGGCACTGGATGGAAATCTCGAGTGCTCCGCCGCCGGGCACAGCTGGCGCGCTGCTATCGGGCACCAGATGGTTTTTTAGCTCACCAGAAGCAGGCACAGGCACTTCAAATCGGGCGCGACGTGGCCGACGCAGCCATTCGACTTGAGGTTGTGCGGTGCTCTGCCCTTCCAGCACGGCTTGCGGCAATGGCGGCTCGGCGACATAGTCGCCCCAGTTCAGTTCGACCTCAATCGTCCGAGCACCGACCGGCAAGATCGCCGTCAGACCGATTGACGACGGCAAGAACCGTCGATGCGTGCTGGAAGGCTCGGGCGCTTCATCGTCGCCCGCAGCGCCGCCTGCGCCGCTGCCTGCGGGGTTTAATGCCAAATGATCGTCGCCCTCGACCGGATCAACCTCGACCTCGGATTCATCACTGTTGTCAAATGGCGCTATGAAGCCGCTGAGATACCAGCGCGACGGATGGTCCTTGAGCCTTTCTTCCGCCAAATCACTATCGTCGTGTGCGTCCGGCGCATGGGCAGACGGACCAATCAGATCGCGCCGAAGGCGGTGAAACAGCTCGGTGCGGACTTCAATGCTGCTCACTTCAATGCCTCCTCGACCACAATCTGACTCAGCGTCTGATCGAGCCACTTTTTCGTTTGGTGCTGCCGCAAGCCTTTGGTCTTCAACCCGGCATCCTCCAGCAACTGTTCCAGAGAAATCAACCGGTCGCGCAGACCCAAACGGACCGCCGCGCGCAAACTGGCTTTGTCCGGGCCGCACAGGATCCAGCCATCATCGCGGCCACAGGCATGTGCCCAAAGATCACGCTCGCCATCATCGAGTGCAATGTCTTCAAGCCTGATGCTCAGACGAACTCGTTCGGTGGTAGAAACCTCGTTGACTGCCACCTTAGCCATGCTGGCCATCAATTGGGCTTGTCCGGCCTTCTTGCGGAAATAGGTTCCCGCTTCCTCGCTGACTTCTTCCACTGTCTCGATCTGTCCGGCATATGCGCCCAGAAGGCCATTCCACACGCCAAGATCAACGGCGTCGCCGATCGCGTTGTTATCCAGCAGGATCGGCCCTTTGGTTCGTGCCATCGTTCATAGACCCTCAGGCACGGGAAGTTCGTGTATGCGGAACAACTCGCCCAGGTCATCGATATCCTGATCCAGCAATTTCGCCGCTCGGCGCTTGGACACCAGGCCTTGCTCAATCGCGTCACCGATCACCTGCATGAACCGATGCGAGAACAACGGGACTTCCGGCTCATCAAGGCCGACGTATCCGTTGTGGCGAAGTGCATCCGTTGGAATGTCTCTGGCACCAGCCTGTGTCAGGTTTCCGGTCGAGGCGAGCCTCCAGCGCAAAGCGTCGGCGCTGACCCCCAATTCTGTAGCACGCCGATTGATCGTTCTGATCAGATCATCCCGATCCAATTTTCGCCAATCCGTGCCGTCCAGAGAGGCGCGAGGCATTAGAACGGCCGAAGCGAACGCGTCGGCCAGCTTTTCGACATGGTTCTTTTTCCCGCTGGTGTTTTCACTGCGCTCCGGCGGCATTTTATCCCACGTCATCAGATGGAAAAGCTCGTGGCCAAGATCAAAATTGCGGCGGCCTTTGCCTTCACGCCGATTGATCAAGACTGACCCGACTTCGGGCAGAGAACACGCAGCACCGGAGATGCCGTCCTTTGCGTCGACCATCAGAACAAGAATGCCCAGCTTCTCCTCCATCACGGAGGCGAGGCGAACGGCTGGCGCTAAGCCGAGTTCGTACTCCACCACAAAGCGTTCACCGGCGTTGGCTGCGGCACCAAAGGTTGATGACTTGTCGAGCGGCAGCTGCGGGCGGATCAAGGGCACGTCTCGGCCTACCCGTGGCGCGAGTTCCCGAAACGCGGCAATCCAGCGGCCAGCATCGCGCTCATATTGATCGAGCCGCTGAGCAGCCACATCCTTGCCGCGACGCCACGAAAAACTGCCTTCGCCCTCAAGCCGGAAGGGATCGGTGAAATAATCGAGCTCCACGCCAAGCCCTTCGACCAGCGCTAGCAGCTCTTCGGCCTTAACCTTACGCTCGCCATTCTCGATGGCGGAGACGGTCTGGCGGTCTTTGACCCCCAGAATTTCGGCAACCTTATCCTGATTGAGGTCGCGAGCATCACGCAGCGCCTTCAGGCGCCTGCCGATCAATGCGGTGGACATGACGATTCTCCCTCCGGTCAAGAGCCATAATCTTGCAAATATAAGATTGCAAGATTATATTGCGAATCAGTCGATGCGAGGAACTGACGCAAGCAGGCGCCTCCCCGTGACTGGCGCCCGCAACACAGTTCAAGGTCACCCATATAAGTGGCGCTGCCCCTCATACCTGGCTTTTGACGCACGGCTATTCGGCGAGTTCCTCGTCGGGAGCATTCTCGTCCTCTTCGACCTCGAAATGTCCATTTATACCCGGCGCAATACCGAGTTGGACCTCCTCTGCGTGGCGATCGGCATTGAGGGCGAGGAGGCGAGCGAAGACTTCGTCCTTGAAGTTTGAGGGCCAGTCGAGGCGTGTCTTTGGCTTTTTGCCGTCATCAGCCTCTTGCTCGATGAATTCGGCTTGGGCGTGGATGGCGAGATCGTTCCATCCGTAGGCGCTCAGCACAGCGTGATCCATTTCAGCGTGAAGTTCGCGTAGGCGGAGGATGTCTGCGGATTTTTCCGCCCGATTATGGAAGCGGTTGTAGGTTTTGGTCATACCTTCGTTGCGGGCGACCATCAGCGCGGCCCGATGAGTGTGATAGGCTTGCCCGGCGACTTCAAGCGTTGCCGAAGCCTCAAAGCACTTCGGAAATGGAAAATTCTCGAAACAGTCAGATGGCCCGTAGCGGAGACGCTCTTCGAGCGTGGATGAGAAGAAGCGTGCCCATAATTCGTGCGCGCGAGATTGAAGCACGGCAAGCGGAGCGAGGTTTGCGAAAGCAAAGACCACGACCGTTTCCGCGAAAACTTGTCCGGTCGGCAGCTGGGTCAGGCCAAGTTGCGGAGAGACGCGAGATAGCGCCAACGCCCGATCCAATGGCTCGATGGTGCGATAAAGCCGATCCCGCCGTCGAAGAAGGCGCCACCAGATCTTCTTCCCGATGGCATCCTTAATTTTTAGCCGTTCTGGCTTCACTAACCGTTCAACAACGTCCAGCAAATCCGGCCAGTCCGCAGCAACGGGTTCCGGATAATCTTCTGGCACACTCCCGTCACGCAACCACAACTTCCTGCGTTCTTCGCAAGCGTCCGTGCCATCGTTGAAAAACCAAGATTTAAATGATGAATCCCGCTTCAGCGGAAAGTTAGTAAAATCAATCACATAACGGTGAAAGGCATGTGTGGGTGAGGTATTGACCTCCTCGCCGCCGATATAGGGAAAGATTCGCTGGGAGTTTTGGGGGTCTTTCGTGATTAACTCGCGCATCGTTTCAAGACTCTCAGCCTCGCCCTTGGCTGCAGCCGCGTCGTCGAACGTGAAACCCATGCCGAGCGCATAAGACCCAATAAACGCCTTGCGGGCATTCGCCGTCAAGCGTTCTGGCGCGATGTCGAGATCTCCCTCGACCAGATAGGCCGAAATTCGCCGCACCGGCCTGCCATCCAGCACTGGCGAGGCCGCGACGCCCTTCGCCATATGCACCATACTCACCACCACCGCAGCCTCGCCGGGCCATTTCAGCCGTCGCGTTGCCTGTGCGATTGTCCCGCCCTGACCGATGAGTGTGGTGAGGCCGGTATCGCGGGTGTCACCCTGGCCGATCGTGTTGGTCGCAATAAGGCCAAACATTCCGCCCTCGCGGATCAGTCCAAAAGCACGGCGGAAGAAATGTGCGACAAGATCGGCATTGCCATGTGCGCCCGCGTGCAAGGTTTGAAGCCAAGGCAGGTAGTTTTTGCGGTTGCCAGCAATCGTCGTGTTCTTGCCCGCGAAGGGCGGATTACCGACAATCGCGTCAAACCCAGGATTGTCGCGCGAGAATACTTCAGGGAATTCGATCTCCCAATGAAACGGACGGACAGGGTGGTCGCCCCCTTCCAGCGAAGCGGCAATGTTCCGGAGACCCTCCCACCAGTTCGATGTACCCGCCATCGCGGTAACATAGCGCACCTCGTCCATGCGCTGTTTGGGCTTGGCGTGCTTGAAGAAGGCCGCAACGATAGCGTTGCCGATCAGGCGCACGATCTCTGCATCCTTTTCGGCAATGGCGTGGCGCGATTCCTGCATCGCTAGCGCCACATCATCGGGCGCGTTGCGGATCGCTTCACGGTGGGCGATCAGGCGCTCGACGCGGTCGCCAATGGCCTGCCCGATCAGCGAGCTGCGCACCGGCGCATTGTCCCAACTGCCGCCGCTCAACTGCTGCTTGTTCAGGCCCACAAGAGTGTCGCCGCTCTTCAAGGCGTGATCGAGGAAGCTGAACTCGTGATCGCGCGCCAACGTCGCCAGCCACAGCGACAATTTGGCTAAGTCGGTCGCCATCGGATTGCGGTCAACGCCATAGATACAGCGCTGCGCCACCAGACGGCGCGCATGCAGATCATCATCCTCGTCTTGTGGAATATCGGGCTTGAGCTTGGGATACGCTTCCCACGCCTTCACCAGACGCGTGCCGATCTGCCGCGTGGCTTCCACGAGAAACGCCCCCGATCCGCAAGCCGGATCGCAAACCTTCAGGCTCAGCACCTCGTCCGGCGTGGCCTCGTTGCCAAGCCGGGCAAAAGCAGGCTCCAGCGTTTTGCTGACAATCGGCTCGGTCAGGCTGCGCGGGGTGTAGTGGCTACCCGTCCGGCGGCGCTCGTCGGTCGGTTGCAGGATCGGCGTGCCAACGGCCACCGCTCGTCCATGGGGCGATCCCCGTTCGTCGGCAATATTGGCCAAAGCAGCTTCGATGGCCTCAACGGTGGAAGCCTCTTTCAGTCCGCGCGACACACTGGCCGGGAATTGGCCACGCCCGGTCGTTTCCTTGATGGTCTTCTCGCGATCCTTGACGGGCTTGCCCAGCAGGGTGTCACAATCCACATAAACCGGGGTCTTGTTGTTTTTGCCCGCCTTGATCGCAATACTGCGACCCTGCGCCAGTTGCGCAGTAAAACCCATCACCGTTTCATAGACCGAGCCGATCTGTTCCACGTCGAGCGTACGATAGGACAGCCGCTCGCCGTTCACGATCATCAGCGATTCCAGCATGCGATGGATGCAGCCATCGGATAGTGGGGGCACCCGGTCCGGGTCCGAGGCGGCCTGCTTGCCCATCAGGAACGGGAAGACCGCATCGTCGAACAGCTTGCCGCCACGCGCCTGCATGAAGCCGGATACATGACCGCGATGTATCAGGCGGAAGAGGGCAAGCAATTGGCCCCATGCACCGCGCCGCTCATCCATCGTATCTGGATTGAGCGCGACATCATTTTCGAGGCGGGCAAACAGGCCGCGCACGGCATAGCCGTTCTCGTAAAGCTCAAGGCCGCCGTTGTCGCGACGCGAGGGCATGAGATCGCGATCTTCGGCATAGAGCACGAAGACCAGACGTAGCAGGACCGTCAGAAGGCCCTCATACAGATGATGTGGGTCGTTGGTCGCGATTCTGCGCGTCAATTCGGGCTCAGCCGCGTCGAATCCACGCAGCAGTTCGTAAAGCGCCTTCAGAACCTGCTTGGCCAGCTCTTCCGATACAGCATTCTGCTTCTCGCGACTGGCGCGAAGCAGTGCTGGCAGCCGGGCGGCCTCTGCTGCATTGAACAACGTAAAGCGGCCAAGCAGCAGCTTGAGTGCGCCGAGCATCGAGCGGCCGGCGACCGATGTCATTTCGCCCAGCGGCCAACTGATCCACCCAGAGGTTTCACCGCGGGGTGCCGTTATCAGGCGCAACTCGGCATATTCGCGCTCGCCTTTCTGCCAATTGCCGATGAGAACACCGGTGCCGACACCGGTCTCGCGTAGCAGACGCTCAAAACGTTGGTGTGGGGAGGCTTCCCAGCCTGATAGGGCGCCGCGCTTATCGAGATCAATGCCGTAACCCTCGACGCGCACCATCGCTTGCCAGCCTTCACCTTTCGGCCCTTTCAGGGCGTAAGTAGGCTGAAGGAAGGTATCGGGATCGAGACTATGACAAAGATCGGTGGGAACAGTTTCCCCGTCCGGCAAGCCCGCGACCATGGTTGCAGGCCATTCAAGCACGTCGCCAAGCAGGCGCCACGGGTCCGGGAGCAGCGGCCCGCCAAGCGACTCCAACTCCTTTTCACTGCGCAGCAATTCTGCATAGCCGGCGGTGGTGATCGCATCCTGTGGAGGCGGAACCAGGTTCAGTTCGTCAAGGACCAGCGTTGAGACGACAAGGCCGGTCGGCTGCAAATGCCCCAGCCATTCGTGTTCGGGCTTGATCTGTGCCACGGTCAATTCACCTCGCCCGACCAAAGGTAAACGATGCCGAGCGGCTCGATGCGGGCGGCACGCACTTCAAAACCTTCTGCAATACGACGCGGTTCGGTTTCCAAATCTGCATTCAAACGTTCCAGCTTCCGTTCCCAGCTTTTGCGATCGGCTTCGCGTTGGCGCGTTTCGTCGAGATCGAGTTCAAACTGCGCGGCATCGCCTTTTTTCTGTTCTTTCTGGATTCGGTCGATCTGGCTTTTGAGCAGTGATCGTAACGCGGCTGCTTCTTCCTTGCCGCGCTGGGCCAACTCCTTGGCGACGACGGCGTGCCTCTCGGCGGCAGTGTTTTCGAGCGAAGGACGCAAATCGCCAACGTCCTGGGCGATCCATTGGCTGAAATGAGCGACAACCTTTTCAGGCACCTGAACTATGCCGTGCAACGCGGCCTCCAATTCAGACAACACCAGTTGTCCGGCGCCTTCACTGGCCGAAAGGGGATGAAGCGGTGCGGCTGTGGCATCACGCGTCCAGATCGCTGCGATCGGCACGACCTCTTCATGCAGGCGGGTGGCATTCGGCCCGTATAGCGCTAGTCGGCCCAAAAGCACCGCCCTTGTGCCCCGCCCGGAAGCGCGGATCACACAGGCGCGGTTCAAGTCTGACTGAAAACCAACGGTCAGAAAGCGCGACAGAAGCCGCTTTACCAACCGATGCTCGACGTGGACCTGGACAACGCCGGGCGCGTCGCGGCCTTGTGGATCGATGGCGGGCTTGAAGCTGATCCGGCGGACACGCGCATCCTGCGATGTACGCC
The DNA here is from genome assembly GCF_055397305.1 of Sphingobium sp. TomMM7A. NCBI lineage: Bacteria > Pseudomonadati > Pseudomonadota > Alphaproteobacteria > Sphingomonadales > Sphingobiaceae > Sphingobium > Sphingobium sp. TomMM7A. The sequence continues at coordinate 1,715,073 of NZ_AP027311.1, forward strand.
AGTGGCTTTCCCGTTCGCCTTGTTTGATGCGACGCTCGCGCAATTCGTCAAACACCGGCTGCCACGTCTGGTCTTTGGCGAACGCGTCGTCCTCAGGTGACAGATTGAACGTCTTCGTGCCGTCGATCTCATCCGCATAGGTGCCAGAGAGGTTGCCCCCGGCGCGGGCGAGCGCCAGACCGACCACCGCTTCCAGTTCATCCGCTTCGACACCGACGCGTTCTCGCGCTTGCTGCAGCGAGGCTTCGAGTTCGGCAAGCTCGGCGCGGATCCGCTGCATCCGTGCGTCAGGAACATCACCCAGATCGCGCACGGCCGCTTCAACGCGTTCATCCGCTTCTTCGTTGGCGATGGCATTGGCCAGCGCTTTAGCCTCCGAGCGGAGAATGCCTCGATCGACCATGCGCTGGCTCAGACGGTTTTCAATGACCTGACCGGCAGAACCAAGCTGCTTTTGAATGATCTCCGTCTTGCGCACCAAGGCATCGAGCACTACGTCCTCGGGTCGCTGCTCATAGACAAAGTATCGGCAATTCACGGTTTTTGACGGCTGCAGTTTCCGGTCAATGCGGCCATTGCGTTGCTCGAGGCGCGATGGGTTCCATGGCAGGTCAAAGTGGATCAGATCATGGCATTGCTGCTGGAGGTTGATGCCCTCGCGGGCGGCATCAGTGCAGATCAGGATCCGCAACGGTGATTTCGCATCGTTGAACGCGCGCTTGATCGCTTCCCGCCGGTCTGTCGTGGTAACGCCGGTAAACGTTGCAATGCGCTCGCGATAATTTGGCTGGTCCATCAGGACGCGTTCCAGCTGGCGCTGGACATAGTGGCGAGTAGCCTCGTATTCGGTGAAAATGATCAGGCGGCGATCTGTCCAGCCTGTTTCCGTCAAGACGTGTTGCTCCAACCAGTCTTCGATCCAGCGGATGCGGGCATCCGGCCGCGATGCCGCAGCGTCGGCGATCTGGATCATCGCATCAACCGCCTCGATTTCAGCCTGAAGCTGCCCTTGCGACGCATCGGTTGCGCCAAGCGCCGTCGCCGCCTGCGCGCTTTCATTCTCGTCCGTCTCAAGGAAGGTCAGTGCGGCCTCTTCATCCCGTTCTGGCAATTCAAGATCGGGGGCATCAAGCGTGGCGAAGGCGTTGGCGGCGGCAAGCGGAACGCTTTGGAATCCCTCTGCCGCGACCCGTGCCAGCGATTTGCGGTGAACCTTCAGTGTCTTCGCAAATGCTGCGATCGACGAAAGCAGCCGTTGCTGCAATCCGACGAATGCAAGCCGAGCCTGCGCGGCTTTGGCGTTTCGCAGCGCCCCGATCCGCCGCTCCCGCAGATCGCCATATGCGGCCAGCAGTTCAGCAAGCCGCAATTCGGGATCATCGTTTGCCAGGCCCTGGATCGCAATGCGGTCAACCACGCGCTGAGGAAAGGCCTCGCCCAACTGACGTAGGTCTGCCTTCAGCCTGCGCACCATGACGGGATCCAGCTCATCAGGTTTCACGTCCATGCCGCGCGTGAAGCGCTGCGGATCGAGAATTTCCAACAAGGTCGCGAAGCTGTTGCGATGCCCGTTATGGGGTGTGGCCGAGAGGAACAGCCGGTGTTCAAAGCGATCCGCGATGTCGCGCACGGCCTTGGTGAACTGGCTTTCAATCGCATAGCGACCGCCGCCAGCAGGTGCGCAATGATGCGCTTCATCAAGAATCAGCAGGGTACGCGCACGAAAACTGCCCAGTAGGTCTCGCAGACCAGAGGCGTATGTCTCTTCGCCGAGTAGCTTGTGCGACAGGATAAATCGCGATCCGGTGGACCAGGGGTTCACCCCGAACCCGCGAGATCGACGCATGCCGGCCAGATATTCACGGTCGATGATCTCGAACGACAGGCCGAATTTGCTGGCCAGTTCATCCTGCCATTGAAGCGTCATCGAGGGCGGCGCCAGAACGACAATGAAATCAATCCGCTTACGCAGCAGCATCTCTCGGACGATCAACCCTGCTTCAACCGTTTTGCCAAGACCGACGTCATCCGCAATGAGGAGGTTTACGCGTGGCAATCTCAGGGCCTTGCGCAAGGGTGCAAGCTGATAGGCATCAAGCCGAATACCTGCGCGAAACGGTGCCTGGAAAAGATCCCTGTCTGCGGCGGTGGAACTGTTCCATCGCACGGTGCGCAGATAGGCCGCGAACAGCTGTGCGTCATCGGCACCCTCCGCGCCGATCATCTGCCACAGCTCTTCGTCCAACGATCGGGCGCCGATCTCTGCATCCCAAAGAACAGTGGCGGTTTCGCCCTGCGCATCATCATCAACACAATTGAGTTTGAATGATGGCGATCGCTGGGAGTCGCCTAATTGATCCTCAATCAGCCATCGACGCCCGCGCAGCTCTACAAATTCACCAACTTTGGGAAGACTTTTCATGTGCTAGCCTTGCGAAACGTAAATGGATTCAACTGTGTGCACCCACGGGATTCGGAGCGCGCGTAAATTCTGATTAAACATCATATAGGGGTGAACAAGGTATTAGGTCGCGCGCGCGGAGAAACCAAGCGTAGCACCATGCCGCCGGATCCGCACGATCTGGTCAACCGGAACATGGGCCATCGGCCGCGTGACATTTACGATTCCGACCTGCGGCTTGGGTTAGTATTATCCCCGGCCAGCCGGTTGAGGGTATCAAGGTCATGAAGCAGGATTTCTGGTGGGCGCGCCCGATTCAGCTTTTATCTGCAATGGCGCCGCCTCCCAGCATCTTCTCCACGCTCGGCCACAGTTTCTGGATCTTGCGCTTGAGCGCCCGACGTAATGAAGCCAAATCGCGCCGCGATAGGCCAAGATGGTCGGCCAGCTTCTGGCCACGCAGATCGGCATCGATGGCTTCGATCAACGCTTCGAAGCCGGGTTCGACGGACAGGCGTTCAAGCACGTCCGCGCAAAGCATTCGTACCCGTTCGATCTCCTGGATTTCATCGGCGGAGGCGACGGTATAGCGATTGCCGGCCAGCGCGATCTCCTCCAGCGGCATATAGTCGATCTGGACCTTGCGCCGTTCCCGCGCACGCGCTGCCGTCGACCATTTGCTGCGCATGATGCCGATGATCGTCTTCTCGATCGTGACGTCGGACGGGCACGTACGGGGGCCGAGCGCCGCGCCCAGCGCATCGTGCAGTAGGTCATGCGGCTCGCCATGGACATAAGCCGGAAAGCTGCGAGCAAGCCGACTGAGTTCGGCGTAGGAGAAATTGGCCGACTCCAGAAGCTGGCGTATCTCCTGCCTGGAAAGCGGGCGGCTGCTCTCCGCCGGGGGCGGCACAGTGTCGGCAGACATTCCGGTCCTACCTGCTCATGCGCCGAAAATATTTTTTGCAGACAGCTGTCCGCATTTTTTTATATCGGCGCATGACCATGTAAGACCCCCTGCATCTGTCCGGACGAAGGGTTTCCAACCATCCATTCAGATGGCAGCCCCCCGACATGGCGCTAAGCTATGCCGAGGGGACTTTAAGTTCTGGTTATCGCGTCAGCGACGGCCAGCACCCTTTTACAAAGAAGCCCGCGCGCGTGAGATCACGCATGGACGAACAAGGGCGACGCCAGGCAAACTCCATGCGCTTCTGCTGGACCCAGCTGCCGATCCAGTTGGGGTGACGTCGGCCGTGGCGCTTTTCATGGCGCCAGTAGCGGGCGGTCACGATGGCGTGCATGTGAGGCTTGATGATCCATTCCCCATCGTCGCCTTCGACGGAATGGATCGCCCAAGCCACTGCGGCGCCCTGCTGCACCAGCTGGCTGCGCAGAAAGCCTTCGCACAGCCAGCGCCAGTTCTGTGGCCGGACGTCGAGCGGGATTTCCATCATGACGTGCCACGCTGCGACAGCGGTAGCATCGCCCGTCGCGACCGCAACGGCATCCGCCTCTGCCCAGATTGTGTACGGATCCGCAGCAGCCCAGAGCGGCGCGCTGGCCGGCAACAACAGGCCCGACCCTTTCAGCTCGAACCGCCGTTCGGCGAAACGGGCAGGCATGGGGCCGAAGCGGTCGCTGGGCTCACTATCGCGCCAGATATACGCGACATTGGCGACAGCCGACTTATAGGCTGGGACACGCCCGAAATATTGCCACTCCTCGCTGATCGGCCGGACCTTGAAATCCGGCCATTCGATCCGGGATATGCTGCGGGGACGGGCCACCAGTTCGCGGCGGGCTTGGCGAAGTTGATCCTGGGTGATAAACATATGGGTCTCCTGGAAACGCCAACGCCGCCCACAGGGGGCGGCGTTGGAGGGCGTCATGATGACGCGGACGGGATTGCGGTGATGGTTCAGCTGACGACCTTGATCGCCTCTGTCGGCAGGGCATCAGCGAGCGGCTTCCCTTGGGGCACGAACTTGTTGCCGGTCAGCGCCACGCCATCCTTCTCCGCTGCCACCGTGCGCCAGCGAGCCCAGGCGGTCTGCTCACCACGCGGCAGGAGATGCCGTGCCGGCAGCTTGCCGCTCACCAGCTGGTTGCGCTCATCGATGCGCCAGCGCCTGTCCCCCTGCAGCAATTCGACCGGCGCCCGCTCGCTTGCCGCATAAAGCCGGCAACCTGGCATCCATTCGACACAGAGCGGCTGATGCACGACCAGCGATACCAGACACGGCTCCGGGTCATCGAGTTCGGCAAAGGTCAAATGCAGCATATCTTTCTGCATCTCCGTGGCGAGCTTGGTCAGATGCAGTATATCGTCGAAGTCGCGCGGGCCGCTGGTGCAGAAGGACATGGTGTGGCGTGTCGGCTCATAGGGCGGATAACCCATCAGGGTCCGCAGTGCCAAAGCCCATGCCTGACCGCGTGCGAGATAGGGATGTGTCATTCAGATACTCCATGTGTTCAGGTGACGGCCTGTCGGCCGGGGAATTCCATTTTTCCGTTCTTTCACGGTTCCCGATTTCACTGTTTCCTGCTCAGTCCATGTTCTGCCTGTCATCCACCGGACGAATGCTGCTGCGGTGCATCCAGTCGCGTGTCGCCTGTTCGGCTTCCATGCCCAGCGCCTTCGCCTGCCGGACGAACGCCAGCCAGGCGCCGAGCGCCTCGGTCGCCAGGTCTGCGCGCACGGCATCGAGACGACCAATGCCCCAAGCTGCGAGCAGTGCGTCCGGGGCCATGCTGGGCGCTGTGGCTGCGTTTTCGGCCATCCTGGCGGTAGCGACTCCGCCGTCGATCGACAGGTCGACGACATTGTTGCGAAGCGCCCGCGCAAGCCGCAGCGTGAAATGATGGGCGATGGCCGGATCCGCATGAGCGGCGGCATCGATCAGGGCCGGGACCACATGCTGATCGATGTGCCAGCCGATCATCGTGTCGGCCATGGGCAGGCGGTCGGCCATCCAGATCAGAAGGTTCTGCTCCTTCTCTCCGGCCGAAACGGTGGCCGCCTCGCTGCTGAACCGCCAGCGAGAGCCATCGCGCGTGGCGATCAGCAGCCCGGCCCCGACCAGATGCGTTCCGGGCGGCGAATCGGCGTCGGCGGCAGGCGGTATGGCGATGCTCGCCAAGGCGAGGGATACGAAGGTAACGGGTTCGTTGATCATGAATATGTCCTGATATGCAGGCGCACGCCATCGCCTCGGAAAGCAGCCGGAGCGATGAGCGCGCGCGAATGGGTTTTGGATGGAAGTGGTGAAGCCGAACTAGTGGGCGGCGAACGCGGCTTCGTCCTGCTCGCGCCTCAGGCGAAGCTCGGCATCGGCAAAGGCGGCCTCTGCCCGCAGCGCTGGCGCGCGCGATCGCGCCCACAGCGCCGGGCGACACGTCGCGAACGGCAGCAGGTGATGCAGCCTTGGCTCGCTCTCGATCCAGAGGCTGAGGTCAGCCAGGGGCAAGGCCAGCAGTCTCTCATCACCTCCGCGCCATGCGGCGGCATGCAGATGGAGGACATAGGTCGCGATGACGTCCTCCTGCACATAGGCTTTGACCGCCGCGACATCGCCGGCCCGCCAAAGCTCGCCGACATCGGCCCCGGACACGCTGGTCTTCACCGGGATATCCAGCGCCCCGCACAGTTCCGCCAGCGACGTGCCCCGACCACCACCGAACGCATCCATCAGGTCGAGATGGGCGACATCGAAGCGCCCGGCATCCGCCTGACGGGCGATGTTGCGCAGGTTGAAGAGACCATGGCGCTCGGCCTGCAGGCGAAGGACGATATTGTCGAAGTTCCGGCCATTCAACGACACGCCGAGGCAGTCTTGCGGGAGCAGGCTGTCGACCTTGCGATAGAACTCCGCCTCCCTCCCTTCCCGGCACAGCAACGTATCAAACCGGAAGCTGTAGCGGTCCTGCGACCATCTGGCCGTCAGAAATGCCCCGGCCACCGGGCGATGCCTGGGCCATGGCGGGAAGCTGCCATCCTCCATCTCCTGGTCGACGATGGTTTCCAGATCATAGCAGACGATATGTTCATACGGATATTGAAGCGGTGGGCGTTGCCATTGGCGCATAAAGTTTTCTCCATGAAGAACGCGCCGCCGGACGGCGGTCGCGGACCGGAGCCGCTGGGCGGCGTCATGCCATTTTCCCCAACGATCTTCCGATCACTGACAGTCCGTCATGGACCGCAATCTGGCGCCAAGCCTGGCGAAGGCGCCTTTTCCACAGCGGCCGCATGGCAATACGGTCTGCGGGCAGGGCCGACCCTAATCTCATGAATTCAGCGCTGACGCTGTTTCGCCGCGTGCCGGTGCACGCTCATCACAAGGAGAAGATGATGACTTTCGACCCAAGCGATTTGACTGCCGCCGATATCGAGGAACTGTGGAGGCCCGATCCCGATGCGCGAGGACCGGTGACGATCACAGTGGGCATCGCACTTGATGATTTGCCCCTGTGCGGCTTCTGTCCTTTCGCCCGTTGGTATGTGCGCGACGATGTGCCGCACGCTTTCTGCAAGGAGTTCCGTGACCTTGTATATCCCAGCAAAGGGTCAGGCGTTACGATGTGCGACGCCTATGCAATCGCCAGCGGCCGGGTTAAAGATCTGGCCCCTGAAGCGTGATCGGCAGCTGCTTTTTACGGCCGGTATCGATCTGCGATCCGGCCGGGCGGCCTTCGTTCTCTCGCCTGCGCCGGGGCCAGTGCTCGTCATCATCGAGTGCCGCGATCCGATCCGCATGTGTCGCCGCTCTGAGCCAACCTGCCAGCGATTGTCGGCGAGGCGCATCCGCCTCATGCCCGCCCTGCGGCGGTGCCGCACCCTGGGCTACCACGGCCTCTCGTCCAACCTCGGCCAGTTGCGCCACCTCTAAGGCCCGCTCCCTGGCAATATTGTCCAGTTGGGCCTGAACCTCCTCTGTCACGACATCATCCTGAACAAGGCCATGGCGCGCCAGCAGTTTGGCTTCGACCCGGCGCTTGCCGTCACGTCTGTCGATGGCACGCCGCTCAGCGATGATCTGCGCCAGAAGGCTCTCAAGCGCCTGCCGCCGACGCTCTTCATCGGCAGCCCTGGCAACCGCCATCTGCCGGGCCTTGTCGACCGCAGCCCGATCCTCGTCGCGCCTGCCGTGATCCTCCAGCGCGTCGTTGATACGCGCAATGGAGAGGCCGAGCGTAGCGGTGTCGGCAACGGACGATGGGCGCTGGATAGGAACAGCGGGCGGCATATGCGCCCCTCTGATCGCGACCGGCAATTCCGACAGACGCTGCGGCATATGCGGCACTCTCTGCACAGCGGGCAGGCCCGATGAGAAAATGTACGGAACAGGCGCAGGAACATGTGCACGGGGCGGCGAAACCATCCGCAGATCCGGCGCGCTGTCGATTGCGGGCAAAGGAGAGATCGGCATCTGGACACTGATCGCTGGCACCAGCGGCCGCACGACCGGATTGGCTATTGCGGGCAACGGTGACGCAGCGTCAGCCTGTCGCATGGGCAATCGCAAATTTGCGATTTCGAGCGGCGGCATGCCTGGCAGGATGACTGAGCGCACCGGCATGATCGGCAAATCGTCACGCTCGACATTCGTTGGCGCCGCCTTCACCGGTTCCACCACGGCGTCGACAAGACCAGCGAAGCGGGACACCTCGCTCCGTACAGGGAGTTCAAGAGCCGGAGCGACGAACGGCACGGATGCAGGCGGCACCGGCGCAACGACCGGTATGTCGATATTGATGAGAGACGCCATGATCCGCTGCGGGACCTGAGGGAGCATCGCTGCTATCCTCGACCAGCGCTGCCTGATGCCGCGAGCAACCTCCTGCTCCCTCGCCAGCGCCTCGTCGACATGGCGCAAATCCTCGTCGAGCGCAGCTGCTTCGGAGCGCATCACCCGCTCGAAATTTTCCTCGTTCTTCGCGATGTGATGGCCGTTTCGCACCATGTTGGTTCGCGCACCGCCAAGATGCTCCTGCGGTTCGTGCACCAGTCCCCGCGCGGCATTGCTCTTGGCGGTATAGGGCTGGTTGATACCGCTCTCGAACGAGGTGATCGTCATCACCGACGCGTACATCTCGCGCATGAGCCGCATCGCCTGGGGATTGTCCAGATCTGTGCGCAGCATCTCGCCTACCTCCCACTGATGATCGCCAACTCGTGCCAGCGGGCGGAAGCTGAAAAGGATGTGGAGATGCCAGTTGCGCTCGTCCCCGTCCTCAGGCGGCGCATGAAGGGTCACGACATAAGGCAGGCCGAAGCGCCCCAGTGCTTCCTCCGCCCAGACTACGCCGGTCCGCATCATATCGTCCGGCGTCTGGCGATAATCGACCGCCATGATGGCATGCATCAGCAGCTTGGCGTTCTTCTGCGCCGCCCAGTTGACCTGCTCCAGATGGTCGAAGGCGCAGTGTGCCTCGTCCACGTCGCGCCCGACGTTTGAAACGAAATACGGCTGACCTGCGGCATCCAGCTCCGCGCCATTGAATACATATTTGACGACGCGGGATGACACGCCGGCCTCTGCGGTCTTGCGCGAATAATAGCGGATACGCACGAACACGCCACGTTCGCCCTTACGGTCCAGGACAAGGCCACTATATTTCGGCAGAGCGCGCGATGCATGGGGCCATCCACGTTGGCGCTCCTTGGGCGGTCGATGCCGGATCTTCTCCGGCCGGACCTTCGTTCCAATCAGCCGTCGCCCCATGCGGCGCGCCTGCTCGGCCTCCCGGAACTCGATCGTCAGGCCCCTCTCCGCGAGGACATAATCGCGATGCTGATCGCGCCCCAGCTTTTCCTCCGCTCGGATTTGCAACCGGCGGGACGCAGAATCCAGTTTTTTAGCAACGAAGGGATTTGCGGTGTCCGCCGTAAGGATCGACAAGCGTCCGAAATTGTCGCTGATCAGCGCAGGCACATAGATGTGCGGCTTCTTCTTGGCTGGTTGGGGGGCGGCCTGAACCGCCGTGCGGGAGGGGGATGTCTTCGCCATCGGTGAAACATTTCTTGCGCCAAATCTTCAGCCCCCCAATCTTACTCTTCCGCAAAGACGTATGATTCCCTGACTTACTCTTAGTCAGGGAATGTTTAGTCTCGCGCATCGGCGATCCTGGCGCCTGTCAAACACGACAGGAGCAAGAGTCCATGAAATCGCAAATTTACGACAAGACCGATGGCCAGCCGGACATTGACCGCACGTTGAGCGATGCCGACGACCGCATCGCCGCGCTGGGCAAGCAGCGCGCCGCTATCGCCGAGCGCCGACGGCAGCTTGTCGAACCGGCCTATAAGACAGTGGTCGCCAATCCCACCGATATGCATCACAAGATCGCATTGGGCGCCGTCCTGTTGAATGCAGGCTTGCGCGCCTATGACGCCGATGCGTTGGCGGGACTGCTTGCGAGCAACGGCCACCACATGCTGTCTCTTGGCAAAGAACTGGTCGATGACGATCCCGGCACCAGCTTCGGCACCATCCTGACGCGTCTCCTTGATGCGCATGAGCGCGAGTTGGCCGCGCGCGGCCTGTTCGCGACATGGCGCCGCCGCCTTGATGCCTATGGCGAGGACCGAGCGGAATGGCTCGCGCGCGACGAGGAATTCCGCCTTGAGGGCGCCTGGCGAGAAGAACCGATGACGTCCGGCCAGCGCTGGCTGGTGCGCGCCACCTGCCGCGTTCGGCATCTCGACCTGCCGGGCGATTTGCTGCGGGGGGAAGCTGCGGACTGGCTCGATACGCATGGCGCCAACCTCAATTACCTTGAGTTCGTGGCATGAGCCGGTTCAAGTGGGTCGACCGCTCTGGCACCTGCCACCTGCTCGATGACTATCAGCCCATGACTGAAGAGATCCGTGCTATCGAGAGCGAGGTGGACGAGCAGTTATCCGGGCTGGAGAACCCAGAGCGCTCGGTGCGGGATTGCGCTCGCCAGATCATCGAGAACTGCCATCGCCGCCTCGTCCAGCTTGAGGCGGACATCTTGCGCTGGAACGAGCACGCAGAAGCCGAGACACGGTCCGCGGCGTCGGAGCTGCTTGGGCAGATTGACCAACTGGGCGCTGAACTCCAGGACGTCCGCTTGCTCGTGGGGCTGCATGACGAGCATGCGGGCCTCCTGCACGACAGCCGCCATACGCCCGAGCAGCGCGAGGTAGCGCTCACAGGTCCGGCCACGCCGCGCCAGATGCTGGCCCTCGCCCTCACGGGCGCGGGCCCTAAGCCGGACATAGCGACCCGCGCCGAGGCTTGGGAATGGCTGAACAGTCAGCCGAGATTTCGGCGCAGTCTGATCAACGATGGCGGCTGGTTCACTTGGATCGATCCCGACGGCCATGCCCATCGCCTTGTCGATCCGCTGGCGATTGAACGCACGGCGATTACCTGCCTCCGGCAATTGGATGCCATGAAGGGCGACCTAGAGGTAAAGGATGCCCCCGAGGCCCTCTTCATCACAGTCGAGCGCGGGGTCGCTTTGATGAACAAGGTTAACGTCCTAAAACACGATCTGGAAAGGTTCGAGCGCGAGGCGGACGCCCGCGATCTGGCTCAGTGTAAGGCCTATGCCGCTGACTGGCGGTCAAGGAGGAAGACGGAATGACGGCACAAACCAGCCCCAATTACGGCGCACGCCTATCTCCTGCCGAGGCGACGGGACTTCTTCATGCGTTTGACGGCCTGTTGGTGGTAGGCGACGCCGTGGTCCGCCCGTTCGAGGCCAGCGGCCGCGCGAGTTATCTCAAAGCGCTGGGCTTGCATGAAGCCGTGACCCCGCAGGAACGGGAACGGCGCTTGCGTGCGCGCAAGACCCGCATGGGCCAGGTTGCATGGCCCGGCATGCGCGATGAGGTCCACGGCCAGCACAGGGTCGCGCTGGATCTGCGCGATTCCCTCTGCGCCGCGCCCAATGCGGTGCCCGCTCCCGACGCGGCGACCGTGTCGCGGCTGTGGCTGATGAAGGGCTTTGCGAGGGATGGCAATGTCATATCCCTTCACGGCGTCCCGGTGCCCGCCAGCAAAGAACAGACCGGCTATTTCATAGCGCTGCGTTACAGGCCGCTGTTTAGTCCATTCGCCGATCCTGCCCGCATCTATCGCGGCGACGAAGCCTATGACGCAGCCAATACGTCCGACGCGCTGCAGGAGCGGATCATCCTCGTCAGCACACGCGTCCACCGCGACAATCTCAATGCGCTGCTGACGGCGAATGTCGATCTGTTCGTGGCCCTCTGGCTCCGGCAAATGGACAGGGCCGACCGGCTGATCGGCCGCATGGCCCATACCGATTTGCCGCCCTCCTATCGACGCAGCCGGATCGGAAACAGGGCAACATGCCTGCGCATCACCTGCGCGGTGATGAACGAGTATGAGCGCGGCTTCGACCTCCTGTTCGCTTTGCGCGACGCACTCGGCGTCTCCCGGCAGTCTGTTCGCGCTACCCTGAAGGCCAGGTCGTCCATGACCCAGCTTCGTGGCGTGGCGTCGGCCGCGAGCGCATATATGGCCGGATCAGTCGGTCACATCCGCGTCGTCCATCCGACGATGAACGAGAGGCAGCCTGCGGCCAAGGCGGACCCCGTCTATGCGCAGGTAAAGAATGGTTTCGACCATAGCGCGCTCCATGTCGGCCGCTATCGCCGTGTACGTTCCATGACCCCCGATCGGCCCGCTCGCCTCTACTGCGGTGTCGAGCCCGCGATGCTCCTCACGGTCATGCTGATCCAGATGGTGAAGACCATGGTCGCTCATGAAGGCCGCTTCTGGACGCGCGGGGTCCTGAAGAACATCGATCGGGAATATCGCGATCCTGACAGCCGGTCCCGCGATGTGATGAGCCTGGCGACGATCATGACGGGAGCCATCTGTGTGCCCAGCGCGCGCGCCATCATGCGCCATCGCGCCGGCGATGGATCGCTGAGCGATACCGAGTGGACGCGCGTCATGGTGCGGCAGTTGCTCCCCGGACAAGAAACGGATCATGACGACGACAGCGACCCCGACGATATCAGCTGGCGCCTGGAAACGGGCGCCAGTGCGATGAAGGCGGTGGAAGAGACCGACGAGGATTTTGGCGATCGCTTCAAGAACGTCTATGGCGAGGCGCGCAAGCGCGCGCGGAATTGCACGCCCGGTCCGGGCAGGCTAGGCTGGACCCAAGGTTTCTATTTCGATGCCTGGTGGCAGCCCGATGCGGAGATCAGTTTCCTGCGCCAATGCTGCCGCTTCATCAGCTATGATCCCGAGCTCGCCCGAAAGGCGCAGCGGTGGAGCCGCGCCATGAGACACATACACCACAGGAGCGGAAGGCCAATGACGCCAGCGGACTGCTATACCGGCCTTCCGACACAGCATCCCGTCGAGCGCGTGCAGGATCTCTTCCGAACCAATTTCGATTTGCTGCAGGTTCCCGAACTTGTCCGTGACGTCGCCTCCATCCCGTCGTCGCTATATCGCGAGGCCCTCATCCGTGAGATTGCCGGGCTGCTGCCTGCGCTTAGCCCGATCACGGACGATCCCTATCGCTATGAAATGCTCTGGCGGGAGCAGGATCTCAAAGAACTGGATAAGAAGAAGCCGCATGAGCATCGAAAGGTGTTGCAGGCACAGGCCCTCGCCGCGGAGGGTGCCTGGAACTGCTGATGTCCCGGCATGACGCTGATTAGTCAGGGAGTCATTTCCGGCGAATCAGTGACAATTGGTTTCCCACGAGCCTGATGCAATGATGCTTCGGCTCGCGGGAACCAAGCAAATGGCCGCGAATACCAGTGATGAAATCTCCCTGTTCGACCAAGGCAATGACGATACTATCGCGCATCAGGACGATGCGCTCCCTGCTGCGTTAGGCGGCGATGAGGATGGAGACGCCCTGTCCCCGGAGGACGAGGCCTTTGCCCTCGACCTCGCTCGTCACTCAGCCGAGGAGGCCGATGACGGGGACGACACCGACGAAAGCTACAACGCCGACGACCGTGATAATTATACGGAGGAATTTAAGTGCGCCCATGTGGTGCCCGGAGAGATCACCCTGGCGATCGGGGACATCAAGGAGTGGGAACATCATCTGCGCCGCCATTCCCCGACCCGCGCGGAACATGCCTCCGCGCTAGCGCTGACGGCGGCCGATCCAAAGCTCTTTCGGCCCATCGAGGTCCTGGAGAAGGAAGGACACTACTATCTTAAGAACGGGCGTTTCATCCTTGAGGCAATCAAGGCCGCGCACCCGGGCGACCTTACGATCACGGTTCGGGCCGTGCTGTTCCCTGGCACGGAAGAGGAAGCCGTCGCCGCCATGTGCGACGATGTGCTGGGTTCGGCTGTCGCCACCAGGATGGAGATGGCACACGGCCTGCTCAGCCTCCAGCGTGCCTGCGGGATCAGCCAGATTGCGCTGGCGGAACGCTACGCCGGCCTCAACGAGGACAAGGTTAGCCGTATGCTGATCGCGGCGCGTCTTCAGGAGGATTGCCCGCTTGTCTTCGACATCCTCGAAGCGCCGCACAAAGCGCCGATCAGCTATGGTGTCACGTTCAGGAGCGCATTCAAGAAGATGGCGGCCCGCGAAGTCCAAGCGGCTCTCGACATCGCGCGGGAGGCTATCGAAGCCGGCATCCGCCTCAAGCCGAATGAAGCCCTCAATTTTATCGGCCTTCTGCCGACGGGCGGAACGCCCGCGGGCAGCCCGGCAGCCAAGCCGATCGTCCCAGTCGAGAGCGACGAGATCCTCGGCCATGACGACCAGCCGGTCGGCGCCCGCGAGCGTCTTGCGGACAATTTCGAGCGCCTCCGCCTGCCCGACGTGACCGGAATGAACCTGATGGAGCGAGAGGCGGCGGCCGAAGCCTTCATCGCTGAGATCCGCCACCACTTCGGCCTGGTCTGAAGAAGGAGCGCAGGCGGAAGGCGCGGGCGTGTCCCGACATCCTGAGGATGGTGGCTCCGGAGCGGGTCGCAAGGTCGGCGGGCGTGGAAAAGCCATGCGTGGCGGAATGCGTCCCATTCCGGTTTACAGCCAGTTCCCTTCTGACTTGCCTATTGCCCGCGAAGAGATTCAAATCGTTCTGACAGCGCTCGGCTCTGACCTTGCTGGCCTATTTTCGGAGGATGGATGATGAAACGTGGCCGCGGATCCAAGGGCAGCACCAAATTGCGGGCGTATGTCTATCTGCGGCTCAGCGTCGACAAAGAGGATGGGAAGGCACAGAGCATCGAGGCACAGCGCCATGCCATCATGGCCTATGCCCTAAAAAACGGCATCGAGATCGTCGAGGAATTTGTCGACAGCGGCATGAGTGGCCAATCCGACAAGCGGCCGGGCTTCAACCGCATGATCGCGCAGGCGACCGACGGCACCAATCCCGTGGGCATCGTGCTGCTCTACCGTCTTTCCCGCATGGCGCGTAATATGCGCATCTTCTTCAATGCACTGGATGGTCTTGCCGACGAGGGTGTCGAAGTCGTCTCTATCACCGAGAATTTTGGCGAGGGACGTGCCAAGCGTCTCGGACAGACCTTCACGGCTTTCGTCGCCGAACAGGGCGCTGTCGAGGCATCCATCTTCACCGCCAAGAGCCGGCGGGAGAATGCGCGCCAGGGTTTCTACAATGGTGGTCCGGTGCCCTATGGCTACGAGACATATGTCGCGAAAAAGGACGGCGACAAAGAGAGGATGAAGCTGCGCGCGGTGTCCGCAGAAGCATCTGTGGTCGACCAAATCTTTGACTGGGCGGACATGGGCCGCGGCGGCCGTTGGATCGTCAAGACGCTTAATGCGCGCGGTACAACGCTGCGCGGGGCCAAGTTCTCTAACGGGAATCTCGCAGGAATCCTGAGCCGCATCACCTATACCGGGGTCTATTACGACAAGACCATGGATGATGACGGCAATGTGCCCGATCCGGAAGACTGGATCGCCGTACCATGCCCAGCCATTATCGATCAGGCCCGGTTCGACCGTGTGAACGCGCTACGTGCGTCTCGCAATCCGCGCCGCAACCCTCCACATATTGTTGCAGGCACTACGATGCTGACCGGGATTGCGAAATGCGGAACGGCAGGATGTGCCTGCGCGATGACGATCCGCACCGGAAAAGGTGGGCGATACAGCTATTATGTCTGCGCCAACCGCGTGAACAAAGGACAGACTTGCGCTACCCCGAGCATGCGACGGGAGGTTCTCGACGACCTCGTGCTTGACACCGTGGAGAAGCAGTTGCTCGAACCTGAGCGGCTGCAATCGCTTCTTGCCGATGTGCTCAACCTTTCCGACCAGAAGCGCCTCCAGCGCGAGCAAGAACTTTCTCACGCCAGAGCCGAGCAGACCCGCCTGAGGACAGGCATCGAACGCCTGCTCATTTTGGTGGAGACCGGACAGATGGGACCGCGCGATCCCATTTTCGCCAAGCGTATGGAAGAGAATCGATCTGCGCTTGCTGCGGCGACCACCCGCATCGATGCCCTGGAGACGCAGCTTGCAAAGGGATCGCGCAAAATCACCCCGGCAACGATCAGCCGCTTTGGAGATCTGCTGTCAGCCAGACTGCGCGACGAAGACCCAACGCTGCGTAAGAATTATCTGCGGATGCTGGTCTCAGAGGTCACCGTTTCCAATGCACAGATCACCATATCTGGCCCGAAGGCCGTGCTGGAGAATGGTGTCTGCAACGGCGTCCCGCGTCTGATGGGCACGGTGCCCATCTTTGACCGGGAATGGTGCCGCTTACGTGACTCGAACACGTGACCCCATCATTACGAATGATGTGCTCTACCAACTGAGCTAAAGCGGCGCTGGGTGGGCCAGATAACAGCGGTTGGTGCGCAGGACAAGCGGGCAATGCATCTTCGTGCACCATCTCTTCCGGGGCAAGGGGCGCGCGCGTTGCGTCAGGCCCGCCGCTTCTTCACGGCATGTTTACCATCCCATGGCAGTGTCGAGTCTCAGGAAAGCTTTTCTTCTGGATTAGGACCGACCGGATGGATACTCTGCGGGGGCAGGAAATCTCCAATGAACAGGATGATTTCGACTATGCCGATCACGAGGCGATGGAGCCGCCGTCCAGCGTAGGCGCCGACGAGCGGCGCATGCAGGTGCGCGCCTATAATTATTGGGCGTCCCTGCTGGGCGACCGCACGCTTCCGTCGATCGAGGATCTGTCGCCCGATCATCTGGAGGATTTCGGCCCCAACAGCGTCCTTCTGGATTTCAGCACCGGACTCGATAACCCGGCGGTCGTGTATCTCGGCACCGCGCTGCGCCGTGAGTGCGACGTCACCGGCGCCATCCAGTTCATCAACGACGTGCCCTCCCGCTCGCTGCTGTCGCGCCTGACGGACCATTATCTCCAGATCATCGCCAATGCCGCGCCGATCGGTTTCGAAGCAGGCTTCCTCAACCAGCGCGGGTCGGAAATCCTCTATCGCGGCATCCTCATGCCCTTCTCTTCCGATGGCGAGACGATCGATTTCGTGTTCGGCGTCATCAGTTGGAAGGAACTGGCGAGCCAGGCCGTCGCTGACGAGCTAGGCCGCGAAGTCGATGCCGCCCTGCGCAGCAGCGCCGCCCCCGGCGCCGTAGCACCGATCTGGGCCGATGGTCCGGCGGCGGGCGAAGATGACGACACGCTCGACCTGTCCGGCATGGAAAGCCCGGCCGAGGACGCGCCGCTCGCCGACTGGCTCGCCCTCGCCCGCGACGGCGCGGAGCAGGCCCGCACCAGCGAAGCCCGCACCCACGGCGCCCTCTACCGCGCCATCGGCCTAGCCTACGACTTCGCCCTGATGAGCGAGGCGTCACCGGAAGATTATGCCGAGATGCTGGCCGACGCCGGCATCAAGCCCCAGGCGCGCAGCCCCCTAACCGCCGTGGTGAAGCTGGTCTTCGGCTCCACCTATGACAAGACGCGCATCACCGAATATGCGACCGCGCTGGAACATGCGAAGAGCGCGGGCCTCGGCCTCGGCGCGCTTGGCGACTATCTCGGCGAATATCCGGGCGGCCTCAAGGCGCTGATCCGCGACGAGCGCGCCCAGCGCCGCTCGCTCCTACCCCCTCGCCCCGACCCCAGCCAGACCGCGCGCGCCGCGATGAAGGCCGCCGCGCCGATCGACCCTGTCGCCATTTCGACCGATGGAGACGGCCTCGCCGTCGTCATCGCCCGGCGGGAAGCGGACGGCACTCTGGCGATAGTCGGCGCCCTTCCCGATGGATCGGACCTTGGTCAGCGGGTGATCGTCGCGGCGGCCGCCTAACCGAACGACAACGCTCATTATATTTCGACGGCCAGTAACTTTATTTCATTTCTCCAATTGAGCCTCACCGGGCGCTAGCGCATAACAAGCCGAGCCGGGGAGTCGCGTGACAACATGCCAGCGTCGTCCCCGTTCAGGGAAAGCGGCATACAGCCGCAGCGGGAAGAGGTTACGCATGACGGCATTGTCCGAGCCGAAGACCGGCCGAGTAAACGTATCGATCCGCAAGGCGCTTGAGGCAGCGCTGGAAAGGGGCGCACTCCCGGGCGAAAGCGAGGATTTCGATCATGAGGCAGCGGTAACCGCAGCCGCCTTCCTCGGCCGCACCGCCGACGTCCGCAAACCGGGCCAGCTTGCCATTTCCATCGAAACGCTCGGCGAAGGCGCGACCGGCCGCTACATGCGGATCGCCATCGTCAATGACGACATGCCCTTCCTGGTGGACTCGATCGCCAATGCGCTGGCATCGCATGACGTCACCATCTACCGCCTGCTCCACCCGGTCCTCTCGATCGACCGCAGCGAAGCGGGCAAGCTGACCGCCATTCTGGACGACGAAGCCCCCGGCGCCCGCCGCGAATCCATGATCTATATCGAGGCGGATCGCGCCGACGCGAAGGGCCGCCGCGCGCTGGAAAAATCGCTGCGCCAGACGCTGACCGATGTCCGCGCCGCGGTTGCCGACTGGCCGAAGATGCGCGACGCTATGAGCCGGGATGCGGACGACATCCCCGACGGTGAAGGGGCCGCACTCCTTCGCTGGTTCCTCGCGCGCCACTTCACGCAAACGGGCCATGAACGCCGCCTTCGCAATGGCAGGGCGGAAGATCAGCTGGGCATCTGCACGCTGGATGACACGCCGCTGCTCGCGCCCGCCTCGCTCGAAGCGGCCTTCACCTGGTTTGAAGAGGGCAAGCGCAACCCGCTCATCATCAAATCGAACAAGCTCTCCCGCGTCCATCGCGCCGTCCTGCTCGACCTCATCATCGTGCCGGTGCGGGAAGGGAAAAAGCTGGTCGCCCTCTCGATTCACGCAGGCATGTGGACCAGCGCGGCGCTGTCGGCCAGCCCCGACAAGGTGCCGCTGCTCCGTTCCGCTCTTTCCGCGCTGATGGACAAGTTCGGTTTCGATCCCGGCGGCCATGCGGGCAAAGTGCTCGTTCACGCGCTCACCGCCCTGCCGCACGACATATTGATCGGCTTCGATCATGAAACGCTGGAACGGCTCGCGCTCACCTTCATGTCGCTGACCGACCGGCCGCGTCCAAAGCTGGCGCTCGGCACCAGCGCCCTCCCCCGCCATCTCTATGCCTTCGCCTGGCTGCCGCGCGACGAACTGACCACCGCCCGCCGCCTTGCCGTGCAGGATATGCTCTCGCAGGCCGCCCATGCGCCCGTGCTCAGCTGGTCGATCGCGCTTGAGGAAAGCGGCCTTGCGCTGCTGCGCATCACGCTCGACCTGCGCGATGGTGGCGTGGTGCCTGACGAAGTTTCGCTCGACCGCCAGTTGAAGCAGATGGTGCGCGGCTGGCTGCCCGCCGTCGAGGAAGCGCTGGCCGAAACCGAAGAGCCCGGCCGCGCCGCCGCGCTTGCCCAACGCTATGCGCCCGGCTTTCCCATGGCTTATCGCAACGGCGCCGGCCCGGCCGAGGCAGCGATCGACATCCGCTTGCTCCACGGTCTTGGCGGCCCCGGCGACAAATCGATCCGCATCTACCGCAACGGCGAGGACACGCCCGAGCAGCTGCGTCTGAAGCTCTACAGCCACGATGTGATCGCCCTGTCGGAAGTCGTTCCGGCGTTCGAGAATTTCGGTTTTCGCGTCATCGATGAAATGACGACGGCGGTCGATGGCGGCGCGCAGGGCCATGTGCAGCGCTTCGTCCTTGAACTCCCCACGGGCGGCAGCGGTGATGCAGTCGTCGCTCGCGCCGACATAGTAACCGAAGCGATTGCGCAGGTGCTGGAAGGCCGCGCCGAAAATGACCGGTTCAACGAACTGATCGTGACGGCAGGGCTTGCGCCCCGCGCCGTCGTGCTGTTCCGCGCGCTCTTCCGCTATCTGCGTCAGACCGGCATGGCCTATGGCATGGCGACCTTCGCCGAAACGCTGCGTCGGGAGCAGGAGATTGCGCGCCAGCTCATTACCCTGTTCGAAGCACTGCACGACCCCGCCGCAAAGGATGGCCCGGCCCGTGCCGAGCAGGCGCAGGCCGCCATCAATGCGGGCCTCGAAAAGGTCAGCGCGATCGACGAGGACCGCGTTCTGCGCCTGCTGCGCGCCGTCATCACGGCTACCCTGCGCACTAATTTCTTCAGCAACGCCGCCGCCGAAGCGCTCGCTTTCAAACTCGACAGCGCGCAGGTGCCCGGCCTGCCCGCACCGCTGCCTTGGCGCGAAATCTGGGTCTACTCCCCACGGGTCGAGGGCATCCACCTGCGCGCGGGGCCGATCGCACGCGGCGGCCTGCGCTGGTCCGACCGGCGCGACGATTTCCGCACGGAAATCCTCGGCCTGATGAAGGCGCAGCGGGTGAAGAACGCCGTCATCGTGCCGACCGGGGCAAAGGGCGGCTTCTATCCCAAGCAGCTTCCCAACCCGCAGGTCGATCGCGACGCATGGATGGCGGAGGGCACCGAAAGCTACCGCATCTTCATCCGCGCGCTGCTGTCGGTCACCGACAATATCGTGAAGGGCAAGGTCCGCCATCCCGCGCAAACCGTCATTCACGACGGCGACGATCCCTATTTCGTGGTCGCGGCGGACAAGGGCACGGCCACCTTCAGCGACGTCGCCAACGCCATCGCGCTGGATCACGACTTCTGGCTGGGCGACGCCTTCGCCAGCGGCGGATCGCATGGCTATGATCACAAGGCGATGGGCATCACCGCGCGCGGCGCGTGGATCAGCGTGCGGCGGCACTTTGCTGAAATGGGCATCGATGTGCAAAGCGAGCCGGTCAGCGTCGTCGGCTGCGGCGACATGTCGGGCGACGTATTCGGCAACGGCATGCTGCTGTCCAAATCCATCCGCCTGCTCGCCGCCTTCGACCACCGCCACATCTTCCTCGATCCGGACCCCGATCCGGCGAAGAGCTGGAAGGAACGCGACCGCCTGTTTCAACTGCCCCGGTCCAGCTGGGACGATTATGACAAGTCGCTGATCTCAAAAGGCGGCGGCGTATTTCCCCGCACCTTGAAGAGCATCCCCCTCAGCGCTCAGGTTCAGGCGATGCTGGGCGTCACCGAAACCGAAATGGAACCGGCGGCTCTCGTCAGCGCCATCCTCAAAAGCCCCGCCGACCTGTTGTGGTTCGGCGGCATCGGCACCTATGTGAAGGCCGCTGCGCAAAGCCATGGCGATGTGGGCGATCCCGCCAATGACCGCCTGCGCGTCAATGCGGAGGATCTGCGCGTAAAGGTCGTGGGCGAAGGCGCCAATCTCGGCGTCACCCAGGCCGCGCGCATCGCCTTTTCGCTGCGCGGGGGCCGCATCAATACCGACTTCATCGACAATTCGGCGGGCGTCGATTGTTCGGACAATGAAGTGAACATCAAGATCGCGCTCAACCAGGAAATGGCGGAAGGCCGTCTGGCCTTCGACGCGCGCAACAAACTGCTCGAAAGCATGACCGATGCCGTGGCCGACATCGTGCTGGAGGATAACCGCCTTCAGGTGCTGGGCCTGTCCATCGCCGAATCCGGTGGAACGGCGGACCTCGCCAGCTATGTCCGGCTGATCGAAACCTTCGAGGAAAGCGGGCGGCTCGACCGGCAGGTGGAGGGTCTTGCCGCCAATGACATGCTGCTTCGGCGTGGACAGGATGGTCTTGGCCTTACCCGGCCCGAACTGGCCGTCCTGCTCTCCACGGCCAAGCTCGCGCTACAGGATGCCATCGAACAGGGGCAACTTGCCCTCGACCCCAGCATGGGTCCGGAACTCGCCGCGGCCTTCCCGCCCGCCATGCAAAAGAAGGAGGCGGACGCCATTGCCGCCCACGCTCTTGCAAAGGAAATCGTCGCGACCAAAGTCGCCAACCGCATCGTCAATCGCCTCGGCCTCATCCACCCCTTCGAACTCGCCGAAGAAGAAGGCTGCTCGCTCGCCGACCTCGCCAGCGCCTTCCTGATTGCTGAGCGTCTCTATGACATCGGCACCCTCTGGGCAGACATCGACGCCGCCGTTATGTCGGAGGCGGCGCGCCTCGCCCTGTTCGCCGACGTCGCCAATGGCGTACGGATACAGATTGCCGACATTTTGCGCAGCCTTCCGACCGGAACCCTGCCCGGCGCCGGTCACGCCCTGCTCGCCAGCGGCGTCGAAAAGCTGGCCCGCGATGTCGATGACCTCCTCACCAGCGAAGCCCTGCGCCGCACCAATGCCGTCATCGACCGCCTCCTCGCACTGGGCGCGCCAGAGGATCTCGTGCGCCGCACCGCCGGTCTGTTCAAACTCGACGGCGCCGTCGGCATCGCCGCGCTTGCGGTGCGGCTAAAGGTCGATGAAGTCGCCCTTACCCGCGCCTTCACCCATCTGGGCGAAACGGTCGGCATCGACTGGGTGCAGTCAACCGCCGCCCGCATGGCCCCCAGCGACCCATGGGAAAGGCTGCTCATCTCCGGCGTCGCCCGCGACATGCAGCAGGTCCGCCTCGACTTCCTGGAACAGGGCGGCAAATCCAACGGCAAGGACATCCTTGCCCATGTCGACGCATGGCTCGCCGACAAGCAGCCCCGCATCACCCAATTCCGCGCCCTCGTCCACCGCGCCAAGGCAGCTGCGGCACCCAACGTAGCGATGCTCGCCGAAATAGCGGGGCAAGCAAGGGGGCTATTGGGGCGCTAATAGCGCCCCCCCTCAACAGCATTTCATCCCAACCTCTACCGTCATCCCAGCGAAAGCTGGGATCTCGTGCCCCGCCACGCGCCCTAGAGCTTCGTGCTTTATATCGGCTCCACCCCTATTAATGCCGTTCGCCCTGCGCCTGTCGAAGGGTTCTACTTCTTTTTAGGAAGATGGGGGCTTCGACATTTGAACGAGGCAAGTGACTCGTTCAAACAGCCCGAACGGGGCTGGGCGATTCAGATTAAAGGCCCGATGCCCTATCCCACCGAACCCCTACACTTTAATACAATTTCCTCCCTCTCCGCGTTTGCAATTGCGAGTCGTTCGCGTTATCCGGTCCACCTCATCATCAGGACCGACCCTCCCAATGCACGCCCCTGCCCGTCTCCAGCCCAAGAAAAAGAAGAAGACCTTCTGGCTGAAGCAACTGCATAGCTGGCACTGGATCAGTTCCGCGATCAGCCTGATCGGCCTCCTGCTTTTCGCCTTCACCGGCATCACCCTCAACCACGCCGCCGATGTCGAAGCCTCACCGCAAACCATCGAAAAGTCCGCGACCCTTCCCCCGCCGCTCCTGAAACAAGTCGCTCCCGACAATCGCCCCGACAGCAAAAAGCCGCTCCCCGCGCCCATCGCCACCTGGGTCGAAAAGGAAATCGGCACTCGCGCAGCGGGCGCGGCGGAATGGTCCGCCGACGAAATCTACCTCGCCCTCCCCCGCCCCGGCGGCGACGGCTGGGTCTCCATCGACCGGCAGAGCGGCGCAGTGACCAGCGAAAGCACCAGCCGCGGCTGGATCAGCTATTTGAACGACCTCCACAAGGGCCGGAACACCGGCACCGTCTGGAAATGGTTCATCGACATCTTCGCCGTCGCTTGTTTCGTTTTCGCAATGACCGGCCTCCTCCTCCTACAGCTCCACGCCGCCAAGCGCCCCAGCACCTGGCCCATCGTCGGAGCAGGCCTCATCATCCCAACCGTTTTAATTCTCCTTTTCCTTCATTAATTCAGGGGACCAGCAGCACATGCAAAGCCGCTACAAACTCATCCTCGGCAGCAGCGCCGCCTTCGGCGCGGCAGCAATCCCCGCCACCGCCCAGACGCTCAACGTCAACGTCACCATCCCGCGCCTCTCCGTCGCGGAATATCACCGTCCCTACGTCGCCATCTGGCTGGAAAAGGAAGGCGCCACTCCCCGCACCCTGTCGGTCTGGTATGATGTCGACAAGGCGAAGGGCGAAGGCACCAAATGGCTCCGCGATGTGCGCCAATGGTGGCGCGTCTCCGGCCGATCGCTGAAAGTCCCCGCCGACGGCATCACCGGAGCAACCCGCGCTCCGGGTGACCAGAAGCTCGCCTTCACGCCAGGCAAAGGCCCGCTCGGGCAACTCGCACCCGGCAACTACACGCTGGTCGTAGAGGCGGCGCGCGAAGTCGGCGGCCGCGAACTGCTACGCTTGCCTTTTAGCTGGCCAGCAAAGCCAGGCACCGTGGTCCGCGCAAAGGGCAACAATGAATTGGGGCAGGTCAGCCTCAGCGTCAGCAAATAAGGGGACTGTCATGAAAGCCAAATATCTGATCGCAGCAACCCTCGCCGCGCTGATGACCACCAGCGCTGCCCAGGCCCACCGCCAGTGGATGCTCCCGTCCTCGACAACCCTGTCCGGAACGGACAGCTGGGTCACCGTTGACGCGGCGGTCTCAAACGACCTCTTCTACTTCGAACATATGCCCATGCGTACCGACACGGTTGCAGTGACGCAGCCCGATGGCTCGGCTGGCCAAATAGAAAACGCCGCGACCGGCAAGTATCGCTCCACCTTCGATGTTCACCTGACGCAGCCCGGCACATACCGCGTCGCCAGCGTCTCGACCGGAATCATGGGCAGCTACACCCTCAACGGCGAAGTAAAGCGCCTGCCCCGGGGCACGACCAAGGAGAAATTGGCCGAAGCAATCCCGGCCGGAGCCACCAACGTCCAGACGGTCGAAGCCACCAACCGAAACGAGATTTTCCTGACACTGGGCGCGCCTACCACTACCATATTCAAGCCGACCGGCGTTGGCATCGAATTGGTGCCCTTCACGCATCCGAATGATTTGGTGGCAGGCGAAGCGGCGACCTTCCAGTTTCTCCTCGATGGAAAGCCCGCTGCGGATCTCAAGGTAACGATAATCCCCGGCGGTATTCGCTACCGTGACACCTTAGGCCAGCAGGATCTGGTCACCGGCAAGGACGGAAAAGTTTCGATCAGCTGGCCGCAGCCTGGCATGTACTGGCTGAACGCCACAGTCGGTGGAAATCGCGAAGGCGGCGAAGGCGCTCAGGCGACGTCGCCCGCTACTCCGGCACCACGCCGCGCATCCTATGTCACCACCTTGGAAGTGCTGGCCCCCTGACCGGCGTTCGCATCGCCATTCCTGACATGCCGCCCCCGCAGCTCCCGTCGGCTCAGCGGGGCGGATCGGGATACATTACAGAGCTTTCCGGACCGACCATGGGCACAAGCTGGTCGGCCCGGATCGTCGATGCTCCACCCGGTTGCGCGAGCGCAATTGATGACGCACTTTCTCGCGTCATCGCCCAGATGAGCAACTGGGAAGCACATTCCGACATCAGCCGCTTCAATGCACTGCCGATCGGGACTTGGGCAACGCTTCCCTCCGATATGATGACGGTGCTAAAAGCCGGGTTGACCATGGCTCGCCTATCCGGCGGCGCATTTGACCCGGCAATTGGACAGATGGTCGAACGCTGGGGTTTCGGCCCGTCGGGCATAACAGGCCCGGAAATAGTGCCCGCGCATCCTGCACCCTGGACCATGGTCGAGATCACGGATCAGAGCGCCCGCCGCCTTGCTGACGTGAAGCTGGACTTTTCTGGCATAGCAAAGGGTTTCGCAGTCGATGCGGTTTCAGAAGCTCTCCGCGATCTGGGCGCTCGCCATTTTCTGGTCGAGATCGGCGGGGAATTGCGTGGCGATGGCTTCAAGCCCGATCATCAGCCCTGGTGGGTTGATGTAGAGGCGCCGCCGGGTCTCGCGGTGCCTACCCTCCGCATCGCCTTGTGCGGCCTGTCTGTAGCTACTTCGGGCGATTATGTGCGCTTCCAGACCAAGGACGGCGCGAACCTGTCTCACAGCATCGATCCGACAACCGGCAGACCCATCACCAATGATGTCGCGTCGGTTACAGTCCTGCACGAAAGCACGATGCTGGCAGATGCCTGGGCGACTGCAATCACGATCTTGGGGCATGAGAGCGGCATGGCGCTGGCGACGCGTCATGATATTGCCGCACGCCTCATTCTCCGCACCGACGACGGCGCCAAGGAATATATGACGCCCGCTCTAGCCTCCATGCTCGATTAGGCCAGCCAGCCGTTTCAGGCGTCTGCCCACCGCCGTAGCAGATTGTGATAGACGCCCGTCAAGCGGATCACCTGGGCATTGTCATGGCCAAGATCGACCGCCAGAGCCTGTATGCTGCTGTCCAGGTCGAACATCATCTGACGCGCAGCATCGTCCCGAACCATCGACTGCAACCAGAAAAAGCTGGCGATCCGTCGCCCGCGCGTCACCGGCTCGACACGATGAAGCGACGAGGAAGGGTATAAAACCGCATGGCCCGCCGGTAGCTTCACCCGCTGCACACCGAAATTCGTCTCGACGGTCAATTCGCCGCCATCATAGCTTTGCGGGTCTTCCAGAAAGACGGTCATCGAGAGGTCGGATCGTATCCTGAGCCCCGTGCCTGCCTGCACCCGGACGGCATTATCCACATGTACGCCGAACGCCTGTCCGCCTTCATAACTGTTGAACAGCGGCGGGAATATCTTGAGCGGGAGTGCAGCAGCGATAAGTAGTGGCGAGCGCCCCAATGCTTCCAAAATGATTTGCCCCGCCTGCCGCGCCTCGGGCGAGTCCTCGGGAAGCTGCATGTTGCGCTTGGCAAGTGCCGACTGATGACCTGAGGTCACATTGCCATCGATCCATTGCGCAGCGTCGATGAGCGTCCGGACGCGCTGCACAGTGGCAGGATCGAGCAAGTCGGGGATAACTGTCAGCATGTCGGAAACTCTATCAGCGCCTCTTGTTCAAGTCTCT
This sequence comes from Sphingobium sp. TomMM7A, assembly GCF_055397305.1. Lineage (NCBI taxonomy): Bacteria > Pseudomonadati > Pseudomonadota > Alphaproteobacteria > Sphingomonadales > Sphingobiaceae > Sphingobium > Sphingobium sp. TomMM7A. Next base: position 1,741,689 of record NZ_AP027311.1, read on the forward strand.
GCGCTACGTAGGACGAAGGGGATTTCAACGACGCCCTTAACCCGCACCGGCTGGCCGTCCCGGACCATCGGCTTCCACCGCCAGCTTCGCACCGCTTCGCGCGCCGCAGCGTCCAGACGGGGAAAGCCGCTGCTCTGTGCTATAGTCAGGCTTTCCACAGCCCCATCGACGCCCAGCGTCAGGGACAGAATGACAGTTCCCTGCTCACGCTTGCGACGGCTTTCGATCGGATAGCGCGGCGGCTTACCCGCCACCATCTGCGTCGCCAGGTCGCCCCCCTGAACGGTACTCGGCGAGGCAGGAACCGTCGGCGCGGCAAGCACAGGCGCCCGGATTACAACAGGTGTTGGAGGAACCGGGACTGGAGAAGGATCAGGCGTAGTAGCGATCGGCACCGGCGGAACTGGCACTTGAACCAGCGGCGGAGGCGCCACTAACGGAGGCGCAGATGGCGGAGGCGGTGGCGTCTCCGCAGCGGGCGGCGGTGGAGGCGGCATCAAGTTCACGACCGACAGGCGGGCTTCGCGGACGTGCTGAATATGTTGTCGGGCGTGAATGAGCGCGAAGATCAAAACACCGTGAATGAGGATGATGAGCAAGATCGTGGGCAAATTGATCTGGCGTCGTTCACCATAGCGCGAAGCATCGGCTGCCGGAACCTCCGGCACCTGGCTGCTGGGAGATGGTGTCGGGCTAAGTGGCGGAGAAACGGAAGATGCAGCATCATCTGCAATGTACCGTTCCGCTGCATCGAACATGCCACTTTCCCTTTCACGGCGTTTCCCCGCAGAACAGGCACATAACGCCGGTCCTAATGCGAATCAATCGCACCCCTCTTATTTCTTCAGCAACGGGCGGATGGCGATCCGAGGAGGAGTGCATCGCCATCCGCCTTTCCCCCGGCAAGGGACGATGCCGGGGGAGGTGGTCATTAGAAAGTGTAGTTCAGGCTCAGCACTGCGGATCGGGTCGCTGCGGGCTGCGCCCAGCTGCCGTTCACATTGTTGCGCACAGTCGTCACATACTTCTCGTTGGTGAAGTTCTGGACGTTGAGCTGCGCCTTAAGATTTTCGGTGATCGGGTAGTTCGCCATGAACCGATGGATGGTGTAGCTCGGCACATGATAGCCGACATAGTTGCCTGCCACGAGCTGCGCCAGCGTCGGCTGGTTCAGCAGAAACTTACCCTGGTAGGTTATGCCGTAACCCAGTTCCAGACCGAAGCCGAAGCGATAGGTGGTGAACAGGCTGCCTGAATGCTTGGGAGTATTCGTAAGCGAATAGCCACGAGTGGGATCAAGGAAATCGGCGTTGTTGGCGCAATTGCCTGCCGTCGTGCTGGTCGATCCCGGATTATCGAGGCAGAAGTTGGACACGCCCTGCCGGATCTTGCTCTTCAGATACATGTAGTTGGCGGAAATCGTCCAGTTGCTGGTGATATTGCCCGATGCGCCCAACGAAATGCCTTCGACCCGCTGGTGACCATCGGTCGCCTGATCGGGAAGGAGTACATTTCCCGACACCACCTTGATCTGGTTACGATCGTTGCGGAAGGCCGCAGCGGTCAGCAGCAGTTTGGCGTCGAACAGGTCAGCCTTTACGCCGATCTCGTAGTTCTTGGTCGTTTCCGGCTTCACGTTGCAGGTCCCGCCGCCGGTGCCCGTGTCGATGGCGCAGGAGCCGTCAACCGACGCCTTCGAAGGCAGCTTCGAATTGCCATAGGCGACATAGAGGCTGGTGTTGGACGTGGGCTTCACGACCAGACCAACCCGATAGGACAAGAGGTTATCGTCAAATTTCGCCGGGGCCGATACGCCGGTCGGGTTACCCAGGGTGGCAGAACCAGCAACCGTATCGAAGCTAACGTTCTTGCTGCTTCCCTTCACCTTCTCATAACGGATACCGCCGTTGAGTTCGAGCCAGTCTGTGAACTTCATCGCATCGAACAGATAGGCCGCGTAACTCGTCTGCTCACCCAACGCCCTCGTCGCCCGGATGAAGTTGATGGGGCCGACATAGTTGTTGCTGCCATAGACGAAGCCTGCCGGACCCTGCACCACTTCACCGGGGTTGGAGATGCTGACGAGCGGATAGGAGGTCGCGAACGGGTTTGTGCCATCGGCCGCACGCAGGCTGTTTCCGGCAAGCTGGTTATATTTTTCCCACAATGCAGACGCGCCGAGGACCAGCGTGTGTTCAATCCCGCCCGTCGCGAAATCTGCGCTGAGATCAATCTGGTTATAGGCGGTTTCGTTGTTGATGAAGCGCGTATTGCCTCGCCCGTTGCCGCGGTTTGGCATGAAATAGCCGGGGGCGACCGTTGCCGCACAAGCGGATCCATCAGGTTGTACGCCCGAAGACAGGCAGAAGTCACCTGTCGGCTGGCTGGTGATGGTATTCTGGCTGATCTTTTCATATCGCGTCAGGTTACGCACCTTCAAGCTGTCGCTGAACGCATGGCTGAAGATCGCCTGCAACGACTTGGTCTTGCTGTCCTGCTTGTCAATATTGGCAAAGCCATAATAGCCCGAGCGGTCAAACTCATCCAAGATGCCACCCTGCGCCGGATAATAGCGCAGCCCATATTGCGGCATCGCATCGTCATCCAGATACTCGCCCTGCAAGGTCAGGCTGGTCGGACTGTCGATGCCGATCGTGATCGCAGGCGCGATGCCCCAGCGCTTGTAATTTTCGACGTCGCGGCCAGGCACGTCATTTTCATGATACACCGCATTGATGCGCACGGCGATCAGGTCGTTGATGCGCTTGTTCGCATCCACCGTCGCACGGTAATAATTGTCGGTGCCGATCCCCGCGTTCAGGATCGTCTGGTCATCCGCCAGCGGCCGCTTGGTCACGAGGTTAATCGTACCCGCAACCGAACCGCCGCCGTTCATCACGGAGTTCGCTCCGTTGGTAACTTCGACTTGCTCGATATTATAGACTTCGTTGCGGTTCAGGAATGCGCCCGATCGGACGCCATCGACGGTAACGTCGTTCTTCGCGTCCTGGCCGCGCAGGATGATGCGGTCGCCATAACCGAAACCGCCCTCGCCAGCACCGAAGGTGATGCCTGGCACGGTCGATAACACGTCACGCAAGGTGAGCAGATTCTGCTGCTGGATCGTTTCCTTGTTGATCACTGTGATCGTCTGCGGCGTGTCCAGCAATGGGCGCACATATTTGGGGGACTCCGCGCGTTCGACCTTGATCTCCGAAGCATCGATTGCAGTGTCCGTCACAGTCATCCCGCCAAGCTTGGGTGCGGGTGTACCGTCTTGCGCGTGGGCGGCCGAAGCAAAGGCAATTGCGCTCACGCAGCCAAGCGCCAGGAAGGACGGGATCGATTTGGAACTGCTGGACATCAAACGAAAACCCCTTTTCTCACTAATCGTCAGGGGGTCAGCTATTGCGAATTGTTCGCAGAGTCAACGCTATTGCGAATAATTATTATCGCCGGTCAGCGCATTAGCGAAGAGCCAGCATCGTATGGCGCTGGCCAAATTAGGCGGGCTGGGAGCCGCCAGCCGCGCAAGATCGATCTGCGCGATCAAGGCATTGAGAGGCAAGCTCTCTCGCACAGCGACCGTGCGGAGAGCCTGCCAGAATATGGGTTCAAGACTGATTGCGGTCTGATGCCCCGCGATCGTCACACTCCGCTTGACGGGAGGCGAGAAGGGCGACCCGGTTGGCGGCGCCGCGCCTTCACTGTGGTCGCCCTGCGCCATCAATACATATGCTGCCCGCCGTTGATGGACATCGTGCTCCCCGTGACGAAGCCCGCCTCTTCGCTGCACAAAAAGGCTACGCCGCGTGCGATCTCTTCGGCCTGGCCAAGGCGGCCGACCGGGATCTTGGCAACTATCTTCTCCAGAACCGGAGCAGGCACTGCCGCCACCATGTCGGTGTCGATATAGCCCGGCGCGATCGCGTTGACGGTAACGCCGAACTTCGCCCCTTCCTGCGCCAGCGCCTTGGTAAAGCCATGGATGCCGGACTTGGCGGCGGCATAGTTTACCTGCCCATATTGGCCAGCCTGACCGTTGATGGAACCGATATTGACGATCCGCCCCCATGCTCTTTCCCGCATGCCCCCGAAGGTCGCCTTGGCCATGTTGAAACAACCGCCAAGGTTGATGCGCATCACCTCATTCCAGTCGTCGAAGCTCATCTTGGCAAGCACGCCGTCGCGGGTGATGCCCGCGTTATTGACGACGATATCGACGGGCCCCAGCCTTTCGGTGACCGCTGCACAACCGTCCAGACAAGCCTGATGATCTCCCACATCCCAGCGGAAGGCTTCAATGCCTGTCCTCTCCGTGAAGTCCCGCGCCTTTTCATCGTTTCCGGCATAATTGGCCGCGACTTTGCAGCCTAGTTGCTTGAGCGCGAGGCTAATCGCTTCCCCGATGCCGCGTGTTCCGCCCGTTACGATGGCAACTCTGTCCATAATCCCCTCCATGTTGAACTGGACGAAACGCTTCCTGAACCCAACCAGCCAGTTCGCGGCCGATCAGTTCGCAGTAAAGAATGATAGCTTCTGGCGATGCGTTCAAACAGCGCAAATGGGTGAACGCCTGGCCTCCAGCCGCCAAAAATTCTTCCTGCCCCCGGATAGCGATTTCCTCCAACGTCTCCAGACAATCGGCCGAAAAACCGGGGGTAAGCACAGCAACGGATCGAACGCCCTGCCCGGGAAGCTCCCGCAACGTCTCATCCGTTGCTGGACCGAGCCATTTCGCTCGCCCGAATCGTGATTGGAACGACAGCCTCACTTCCCTGCCAAGCGCTTCCTGCAGCAAACTAGCGGTGGCACGGCACTGATCATAATAGGGATCACCCAAATCGCGCGTTCGTTCAGGCATTCCATGGAAGCTGGCCACGAGCAGATCCGGTTTGAAGTCCAGTTCAGCCAGTTGGCTTTCGGTCGAACTGCGTAGCGCCTCGATATAGGCTGCTTCCGCAAAATATGGAGGCAATGTGCGGATGGCTGGCTGGGCTCGCAGGCCCGCCAAAGTGGCATAGCAGGCGTCCAGAGCGGTAGCAGTCGTCGCCGCGCAATATTGCGGGTAAAGCGGAGCCAGCAGGACGCGGTCACATCCAGCGGCGATCATCGCATTCAGCCGTTCGGCGATGGACGGTGATCCATAGCGCATGGCCCAATCCACCCTAACCTCCGGCCCGGTAATTTTCTGGAGTGCGGCAGCAGTTTCACAAGTATAAACGGCGAGCGGCGAACCCTTGTCCATCCACACTTCCCGGTAAGCCTTCGCGGACTTGGCCGGGCGCGTAAGAAGGATCGGGCCGCGTAATATCGGCTGCCACAGAAGCTGAGGGATTTCCACCACCCGCGGGTCGGACAGAAACTCACCCAGATAACGCCGCACGGACGCCGCGTCCGGTGCGTCGGGCGTACCGAGATTGATGATAAGGACGCCGATATTTTCCATATTCAATGTCATGTCCGCGCCAAAATAGGCAGCTGGCGGAATCGCTGCCCTTTAACTGTAAAAAGAGCGTTCGCTATGGCCGGAGCAATCGCAGGCGCCCCAATCTCGCTGAGCCCGGCGGGGGGTGCAGTGCTTCGGATCAGTTCCACCGTGACCTCACCTATATCCTGCAACTGAGGAAGGCCCATGCGGGAGATGATCGAGCGCGTGGGCATTCCCTTCGCATAAGGCACCGAAGCACCCATTGCGGAAGCCAGGCCATAAATGATGCCGCTTTCCACTTGTTGACGTGCGATGTCCGGATTGACCTGCTCCCCGCCATCTACCGCAGCGATGATCCGCCCAACCTTGAGCCGACCACCCTCGATCGCTGCCTCGACCATGACGGCGATATAAGCGCCGTCTATGACATGCGCCGCCAGACCTTGACCGCTCCCCTCGATACCTCCCTGCCATCCCCCCATCGATCCGACGGTCGTCAGGCAATGAGCCAGTCGCGGGTTGCCGCCCAGCATCTGAATGCGGAAAGAGAGCGCCTCCATCCCGGCAAGATGAGCCAGTTCATCAATGAAGCTTTCCGTAAAGAAGGCGCCATGAAGATGAGCATTGCCGCGTGCAAAGCCTAGCGGCAGTCCAACATCGGCGGGGAAATGATCGACCGCCCAATTCGGCAACGCATATGGCAGTTCCATCCCCGCCACAGCGAGACGGCTGGATGCGTTGGCAGTGTCACGGCTCGCTTCATGCGGCAATTTGCGATCGGCGATGCGATTCCATGTCTGGGTCATGGCACAAGGAGCCGCCACTTTCGCAAGCCATCCTTCAATCGCGCCGTTGCGGCCGAGCTTGGCCGCCATACGGGCATGGGCGGGAGCACTGGGACGATCCTGGATCACATCTTCCAGCCTTGACCAGAGCAGTTGGACGGGCCGCCCAACGTCTTTCGCTATCGACGCAGCCTGGATACCCACTTCAAAATCCATCTTCCGGCCGAAAGAGCCCCCGGCATGCAGGGGGTATAGCACCACCTGCTGCTCAGGCAGATCGAGAGCATCCGCTATCGCGCTACGCGCGAGTGCAGGTGCTTGCGCAGGCATCCATATCTCGGCGAGACCGTCGGTAACACGCGCGGTCGCGCAAGGAGGCTCCAGCGCCAGATGCAACCCCGGAGCAACGGTAAACTCGCTGGCCAGGATGGTGGCGTTATCGAAAAGCGGCTTGAGATCGCCACGCGAATACAGCCGCCGACCATCCGATCCCGAAAAGGCCCCTTCAAGCGAAGCATCAATGCTGGCGCTGCTCACCGGCGTGCTCGATAATTCAAAAACCGGATCGCTAAGATCAAGCGCCTTGTTGGCGGCCCACCAGTTGGTTGCGACAGCGGCCACCCACCGTTCGGTGCGCACCAGCTTGATAAAGCCGGTGACGGACTTTGCAGCCTGCTCGTTCACCCTTGTGAGCACGGCATCGCCGATCGGCCCCTGCCGGATGGAAGCGAAAACCATGTCCGGCAGCCGGACATCAGCAGCGAAATTATGGCTGCCATCAATCTTCGAAGGCGTGTCGAGGCGCGGCAAATCCTGCCCGAAGAGCCGGTCAACCTGATCTTGGCGGAACGGCAATATCTCGGGCAGTTCGAATTCCGCTGCTTCGGCGGCGACCTCGCCGATCTTCAATGTGCGCTGGCCACCATCAGAAATGATGCCGTTCTGGATGTCGCAACTTTCCCATGACACGTCCCAGCGCGCCGCAGCGGCCTGACACAAGAGCACGCGCGCGGCGGCGCCTGCTTCCTTATAGGCTTTGTGGAACATTGGCACTGACGTCCCAGCGCCAGTCAGCATCAAAGCACGCCGCGTCGCATACTGCTCGATCGCCCAATTGCCGGCGCCACCCGCCAGCCTCGACCAGTCGCTCGCAAGCCACTCGCTGGCTAGCAACGTGTTTGCATAGAGCGGACTGATGGGCGCGCTTTGCACACCCACGGTGCGCCAGTCCGCACCCAGTTCATCCGCCAGTATCTGTGGCAGCAGTGTCGTCACGCCCTGCCCCGTCTCGGCTTGCGGCACGACCACGAGTACCCTGCCTGCCTTATCGATCTTCAGAAAGGCATTGAAGACGGTTTCGCCGGGCGCGGTATTCAGATTTGGGCGGTAGCTGCGCGGCCATGCGCCCCAGGCCAGCAGCAGGCCAGCCGACGCTCCAGCGCCTACTAAAAGCGTACGCCGATCAAGCCCCCTTGCCGTGCCTTTATGATTTGCCTGCCTCCGCAGTGCGCGCGTCATGAGGACGTTGATAAAGAGGCTTGCGGCAGCTGGAAAGCGCTAAAACGCGTGGACCTGCGGGATATTGAAACGGGGAATGTCGATGGCGGGGCAGCGATCCATGACGACCTTCAATCCGGCAGCCTCCGCGCGCCGAGCGGCCGCCTCATCAATTACCCCCAACTGCATCCACACCGCCTTGGCCCCTGCGGCGATCGCATCGTCCACAGCCTGCCCCGCTACTTCACTGCGACGGAAGATATCCACCATGTCGATTGGAACGCCGATGTCGGCAAGCCGCGCCCAGACAAACTCCCCATGCACATGCTCTCCCGCAATCTGCGGATTGACCGGCAACACGCGATAACCATGGTCCTGCAGGAATTTCATGACGCCATAGCTTGGACGGCCGGGTCGATCAGAGATGCCAACCAAAGCGATGGTCCGCGTTTCCCTTAAAAGGTCGGCAATTTCCTGCGGCAACGTCAGCGGCATGTCCTTGGTTCCTTCTCGGCCATCCTAAAGACGCGGGATGCGATGAACCGTTCCCAAACGCCGCCTTTAGCCCCGTAACCAGGCCGCCACTTTGCTGGCGATTGCAAGGAAAGCCTCGCCAGAGGCATCTTCCGTCGCTGCTGGAGGGTCGCCCGCGTCCGACCGGCGCCGAATGTCTATCGCCAAAGGAATACGCCCGAGGAAGGGCATGCCCATGGCTGAGCCAGCCGCTTCCGCCCCACCCGCGCCGAAAGGATCGGATATCTCACCGCAATGCGGACAGCTATACCCGGCCATATTCTCCACCAGCCCGATCAAGGGCACCTGCGTCTGCTCGAAAAGGCTGACCGCGCGCGTGGCATCGAGCAAAGCCAGGTCTTGAGGCGTCGATACGATCACCGCTCCCGCAGGCTTATGCTTTTGCACCATCGAAAGTTGCACATCCCCGGTCCCCGGCGGCATGTCCACGACCAGCACCTCAGTCTCGCCCCAATCGGCATCGATCAGCTGCGAAAGCGCATTGCCCGCCATAGGCCCGCGCCAGGCCAGCGCCTTGCCGGGTTCGACCAGGTGCGCCATCGACAGCATCGGAATGCCTAATGGGCTTTCGACGGGGATCAAATGCTTGTCGCGCGCTTGGGGCTTTTTATCTTCGCTGGCCATTAGCCTGGCCTGCGACGGTCCGTAAATATCGGCGTCCACCAGACCTACCGCAAAACCCATTCGTTTGAGGCCAACGGCAAGATTTGCCGAGAGGGTGGATTTGCCCACTCCGCCCTTGCCGGATGCAACGGCAATGATGCGGAGAGCCTTTCTTTCTGCTGTCATGGCGATCCGCACATCCTGCACACCTGCCACCGACAGCCCTCCTTCCCTGATCGCCGCAGCGACGGCATCCCGCCGTTCGGGGGAAAGGCCGCCGACATCCAGCGCCAGGCTCATGATTCCATCCTTGATCCGGGGCGTGCTGGCGCGGCCATCGGTCAAGGTCTTCAGGCGGGCGGCGAAACTCTCAAGATCGGTCATGACAGCGCCTCCTAGGCAATAATCGTTGCGAAGGGCACTGTTTTTCGCGACCCACCCTTCCTATAGAGACGGAATGAAGAGATTTTTCGGGTGGATGCCTGGCATCGCTAGCGCAATGGTCCAAGGCCCTTGGGGCGGCAAAAGCGACGGCCCGGGTGGCGATGAAGGTCCGGGCAAGGGAAGCGATGGCGGCCCCCGGAATCCTTGGACGCAACCGGGGAAGGCCCCGGGCGGCAAGGGGCCTTCCGCGATTGAAGAACTGCTGCGCCGCAGCCGGGAAAGTTTCGGCCAGGGCGGCGGCGGCGGGTTTGGCAACCTCCCGCCTCGACCAACCGGAAAGACGCTTTGGCCCGCTGCAGTCGGCATCCTCATCTTGCTGTGGCTCGTGCTCACTTGCTTTCACCGCGTCGGCCCGCAGGAGCGCGGTGTCGTGACGCTGCTCGGCAAATATAGCCGGACCTTGTCGCCGGGGATCAGCTTGACGCTGCCCGCGCCCTTCGAGAATGTAACTACGGTCGATGTGGAGGAAATCCGGGCCATTGATATCGGTTCACCCAGCGCCCAGAGCGAAAATCTGGTACTGACCGGCGACCAGAATATCATCGACCTTGCTTACTCGGTTCGCTGGAATATCCGCAGTCCTGAGCTTTATCTGTTCCAGCTGTCCGACCCTGACGCAACGGTTAGGGAAGTCGCCGAAAGCGCCATGCGATCGGTTGTCGCCAGCGCCAGCCTGGACGACGCGCTGGGTGCTGGGCGCACTGAAATCGAGCAGCAGGTCGAACAGCGGATGCAGGCGATATTGGACGGATACAGGTCCGGTATCCGTGTCCAGGGCGTCGCGATCAAGCAGGCCGATCCGCCGACTGCGGTCAACGACGCGTTCAAGGCGGTTTCTGCGGCGCAGCAGACGGCCCAAACATATCTGAACGAAGCGCGTGCCGCCGCGCAGCAGGTTACCGCCAAGGCCCAAGGCGAGGCTGCGGCGTTCGACAAGGTGTATGAGCAATATAGGCTGTCGCCCGACGTGACGCGCCGCCGCATGTATTACGAAACCATGGAGGGCGTCCTGTCCAACGTCGATAAGACGATCGTCGAAAGCGGCAATGTCACCCCGTTCCTGCCGCTACCGGAATTGAAGCGGCGCGCGCAGGGAGCGTCCGCTTCTTCCGGCTCCGCCGCTGCGGAAGGGGGCCAATAATGCCGACGCTTATCCGCCATCCCGTCGCTTTGGCGCTATCCGTCATAGCTCTGCTGCTGCTTATCGGCAGCACCGTTGCCATCGTGCCCGAAACCAAGCAGGGCGTGATCGTGCGCTTTGGCGATCCGAAGAAGATCGTGAACCGCTATCGTGCCAACGAAGAGTTCGGCAAGACCGGCGCGGGCGTAATATTGCGCTGGCCGTTCATCGATCAGATCGTCTGGATCGACAAGCGCGTCCTGTCGGTCGAAATGGAAAGGCAGCAGGTGCTGTCGACGGATCAGCTTCGGTTGCAGGTCGATGCCTTCGCCCGTTATCGGATCGTCGATCCTTTGCGCATGTATATTGCGGCAGGGAATGAGGAGCGCGTTTCCGATGCCCTGCGGCCGATCCTGGGTTCGGCGCTTCGAAATGAGCTTGGCAAACGTCCTTTCGCTGCGTTGCTGTCGCCCGAGCGCGGTCAGGTCATGGACAATATTGAGGCCGGTCTCAATCGCGTGGCACGTCAATATGGGGCGCAGATCGTCGATGTACGGATCAAGCGGGCAGACCTGCCCGACGGCGCTCCGCTGGAAAGCGCTTTCACCCGGATGCGAACCGCCCGTGAGCAGGAAGCGCTGACGATCAGGGCTCAGGGCGCGAAGCAGGCGCAGATCATCCGCGCCGAAGCCGATGCGAATGCGGCGCGCATTTATTCGGAAAGCTTTGGCAAAGACCCGCAATTCTACGATTTCTATCGGGCGATGCAGGCCTACAGGCTGACCTTTGCGCCCGATCGGCCGGGCTCGACGACGATGGTGCTGTCGCGCGACAATGAGTTCCTGAAACAGTTTCAAGGCAAGGATCGATAACCGTAAAGTGCGGAAGAGGGTTGTAGATCATTTCGGAACCAGCTTCATTCAATGAGGGTTAAGGCTTGGCGGCGCATCCGACTCTACCCAGAGTCCCGCCTTTCCTTCGCCAAAGTTCACGAGAGGACCGTCACGAGTGCGTTACGCTTATGCCCTTACCGGCGCCCTGCTGCTTGGTGGCACCGCCATCGCCGTAACCTCCAGCCCGAATGTCGGCGCGCAAGTCGCGCAAAATGAGGGCATGCAGGCCGCCGCGCCCGCAGGTGCCCCTGCCAGTCTGGCTGACATGGTCGAAAAGTTGCAGCCCGCCGTCGTCAATATATCCACCCGACAGCGCGTCCAGGTTCAAAACCCATTCGCTGGCACGCCCTTTGGCGATCTGTTCGGCCAGGGCCAGAGCGGCAAGCCGCAGACCCGCCAGGCCCAATCTCTCGGTTCGGGTTTCATCATCTCGGCTGATGGCTATATCGTCACCAACAATCACGTGGTGTCCGCGGGCGCCGAAGGCGCGTCGGTGGATGCGATCACGGTTACCCTCACCAATCGCGAGGAATATTCGGCGAAGCTGATCGGCCGTGACCCGGCGACCGACATCGCGGTGCTGAAGATAGAGCCGAAAAAGGCGTTGCCGTTCGTCAAGTTCGGCGACAGCACGAAAGCGCGCGTCGGTGACTGGGTCATCGCCATCGGCAACCCGTTCGCCTTGTCCGGCACTGTCACGGCGGGGATCATCTCCGCGGTCCATCGCGGCACCGGCGGCACCTATGACAAGTTCATCCAGACCGACGCGTCGATCAATCAGGGCAATAGCGGCGGCCCGATGTTCGACATGCGCGGCAATGTGATTGGTATCAACAGCCAGATCCTTTCACCCTCTGGCGGCAACGTTGGCATCGGCTTTGCGATTCCGTCCGAACAGGCGGCGCCGATTGTTGACACGCTGCGGAGAGGGCAGAGCGTCAAGCGCGGTTATCTGGGGATCCAGATCAGTCCGCTGGGCGAAGACCTCGCCGATTCCCTGGGTCTTGCGAAAAATCGCGGTGAATTCGTTCAGGGCGTGGAACCGGGCAAGGGCGCCGACCGCGCCGGTATCAAGGCGGGCGACGTCATCGTCAGCGTGGCTGGGCAGGAAGTGACGCCGGACCAGAACCTGTCATCCATCGTTGCATCGCAGCCGATTGGCTCCCGCGTGTCGATCGTTCTGCTCCGCAATGGTCAACGTCAGACCGTAACTGCCATCGTCGGCCAGCGTCCGTCAGAGGATGAACTCAATAGCTTCGCCCAGCAGCAAGATGATGACTTCAATCAACAGCAGGATGACCAATCTAGCGGCGGACAGGCGACGCAGCAGTCGTTGGGCATTTCGGCCATTCCGCTCACGCCCAACATCGTTCGCCAGTTGGGCATTGCGGCGGATACGCGTGGAATCGTGATCACGGCGGTGGATTCTTCTACTGACGCCGGAGCAAAGGGCCTGCGCCGGGGCGATGTGATTATCACCGCCAACAACCGGCCCGTGGCTAGCCAGGCAGAGCTGGACGCAGCCGTGCGTCAGGTGTCGTCGCAAGGACGCAACGCCATCCTGTTGCAGGTTCTACGTCGCGGCCAGCCTGCCGTATTCTTGCCTGTGCGCCTGCGGGACAAATAACCCGGCAACAGCGCATCGGACGACCATAGCGGGTCGCGCTTGCCGGAAGTCCTGTCTCGCCTTTAAGGTGGTGAGACAGGACTTCCGACGGGCGCGGCCCGCCGCTTTTGGGGAGCATGACACATGAGCGACGGCATTTTCATCGGTCTTGGCGCGGCGGACAAGGATGGCGGCATTCCACAGACGCTCAACCTGCGCCGGGCCAATCGTCATGGACTGATTGCAGGCGCTACCGGAACTGGCAAAACAGTAACGCTACAAGGTATCGCCGAAAGCTTTTCCGCACTGGGTGTCCCGGTGTTTCTTGCCGACGTGAAGGGTGATCTGTCGGGCATCGCGATGGCTGGTTCACCGACCGCTAAAAACGCCGACAAGCTGGTCGCTCGCGCAAAGGAGATCGGCCTCGAAAATTATAGCTATGCCGACAATCCAGCGATCTTCTGGGACCTGTATGGCGAGCAGGGGCATCCGATCCGCACCACGGTCAGCGAAATGGGGCCACTGTTGCTGGCCCGGCTCATGGGCCTGAACGAAACCCAGGAGGGTGTACTCTCCATCGCGTTCAGATATGCCGATGATGAAGGGCTGTTGCTACTTGATCTCGGCGACCTCCAATCCATGCTGGCCTATTGCGCAGAAAATGCCGACGAACTGTCCAGCCGCTATGGCAATGTGACCAAGGCGAGCGTCGGCACCATCCAACGCCAGTTGCTGCAATTGGACAGTCAGGGCGGCGGCCATTTCTTTGGGGAACCGGCGCTCGACATTCACGACTTCCTGAAAGTGGATGATCAAGGGCGCGGCTATGTCAACATTCTGGTCGCCGACAAACTGATGCAGAGCCCCAAGCTCTACGCGACCTTCCTGCTCTGGCTCCTGAGCGAGCTTTTCGAGACGCTTCCCGAGGTCGGAGACCCGGAAAAGCCTGTTCTGGTCTTCTTCTTTGACGAAGCGCATTTGCTTTTTGACGACGCTCCCAAGGCCCTGACGGACAAGATCGAGCAGGTCGTCCGACTGATCCGTTCCAAGGGCGTGGGCGTCTATTTCGTGACCCAGAACCCGATCGACATTCCCGAAGACGTGGCAGGACAACTCGGCAACCGCGTTCAGCATGCACTGCGCGCGTTCACCCCGCGTGATCAAAAGGCCATAAAGGCCGCAGCCGAGACATTCCGCGTCAATCCGGACTTGGACGTTGAAACGGCGATTACGGAATTGAAAGTCGGCGAAGCGCTAGTCTCGCTGCTTCAGGAGGATGGCTCGCCCGGCATCGTCCAGCGCACCCTGATCGCCCCGCCCCGTTCACGTTTGGGGCCGGTAGACGCAAAGGAACGGGCGATCATTCAATCCATCTCCCCTTGCGCGGGCAAATATGATGACGCGATCGATCGCGAGTCCGCTGAGGAGATATTGGCCGCCCGCGGTCAAGCCGCCGCTGCTGCCTCGCAGGCCGCCAAGGCGAATGCCGAAGCAGAAAAGGCCGCCGCCGTGCAAGCAAAATTGGAGGCCAAACAGCGGGAAGCCGAACTCAAGGAGCAGGCAAGGCGCGACGCGGCCTCCGCGCGTGAGGCGGCCAAGCCTTCAGCCCTCGACCGAGCCGTTCAGTCAGCCACCCGTTCGGCTGCCTCTTCGGTCGGGCGGCAGGTTGCCAATGAGCTCGGCCGGGCGGTATTTGGAGGAACCAGCCGCCGCTCCTCGTCAGGCGGCTTGGCGGGACAACTTGTGCGCGGCATATTGGGTAGCCTTTTCAAATAAAGGCCAACCGCAGAGGAGGCATGATATGCATATCGGTAACATGGCTATTTGCGCCATCAGCCTGACAATTACCTTGCCTGCCCACGCGCAGGATTATCGCGATCTGCACCGTGCGGCCGATGCAGCAATTGTCAGCGATATCGTTCGTGACCGGCAGGAGGAACGTGACGCGAGGCGGCAACCTTATGCCTCTCCTCGATATGGCTCCATCCATAGCGCAGCCGCAGCGCGCAATGCCTGCGCGGCCAAGGCCCGTCAGGAAGCAGGTCCGGGTGCACGCATATTGGGTCGCGTCGAAGCGAGATCCATGTCGACTGGATGGGAGGTCGAAGGAGCGGTCGGCACGGCTGATGACCGCCGGTCTGTTCCCTTTATCTGCTCGGTTCGCAATGGGTCGGTGAGTGGGATCCTGCTGGACCCCGACCGCTAAAATAACGAGGGGGGACGAAAGCGAGAGTTTCGCGGCTGCAAAAACTGCTTTTGCCATTCTCTACCGCTGTAATTGCGTAATGCGGTGCAGGCGGTAAGGAAATCATATGAAGGCCCCCGCCGACTCCCGTCACCCGCTGCGCTTCGGCGATTTCCGCGCCTATCTGATGGGGCGGCTGGCGGGCGTATTGGCCCAATATGGCATGATGACCGTGCTTGGGTGGCAGGCGTACAATATCGCACGCGAAAGCATGAGCACGTCGGGCGCCGCCGCTCAGCTCGGCCTGATCGGGTTGGCGCAGTTCGTGCCTCTTTTCTTTCTGACCCCGCTTACCGGTTGGGTCGCGGACCATTTCGACCGTCGCGCCATTGCGCGCCTGACCTTGGCACTGCTCATGGCGGCGTCGGGGCTACTGGCTTTTGCAACCTACGAAGGCTGGGTGAGCCTGCCCCTGATTTTCGGCATCGCCGGCGTGGTGGGAATTACGCGCGCGTTCAATGGGCCTGCCTACAGCGCCTTGGCGCCCAACCTAGTGCCGCGCGACGTGCTGCCCAATGCGATCGCGCTGTCCAGTGTTGCATGGCAGGCAGGGATGATCATCGGTCCCGCGTTAGGTGGTTATGTCTACGCCATGACGCCCTGGGGCGCTTATGCTCTTACATCGCTACTGTTCGCGATTGCCCTTTGGGGCATGTTGCTGATCGGTCCCGTCAAACAGCCGCCGCGCGACACGAGCCGTCACCCGGTCCGGCAGATGCTTGACGGCTGGACTTATGTGCGATCGAACCGGCTCGTGCTGGCCACCATCACTCTGGACCTGTTCGCGGTGCTGCTGGCAGGAGCGACGGCGCTGCTGCCAGTCTATGCACGTGACATATTGAAGGTTGGATCGGCGGGACTGGGGCATCTGGCCGCGTCTCCCGCTATCGGAGCAGCCATCGTCGCGCTTTTCTTCTCCTTTCGACCCATGCGATCAGAGGTCGGGTTGAAGATGCTGGGCGCGGTCATAATCTTTGGCCTGTCCACGATCCTTTTCGGCGCCACTGCCTTCATTCCTCGCAATATTGCGATGGAGATCGGCATCGGCGCGCTGGTGCTGCTGGGCGCTGCGGACATGGTGTCTGTTTACGTGCGCCAGTCGCTGATCCAGCTTCACACGCCCGATGCGATGCGGGGCCGGGTATCCAGCCTGTCACAACTCACCATCTCGGCGTCGAACGAATTGGGGGAGGCCGAGTCAGGCTTCCTCGCCGCGCTGGTTGGCCCCGTTGCGGCCGTGATTGGCGGCGGGATAGGCGCTATAGTCATCACAATTTTATGGGCGCGGCTCTTTCCCGAATTGCGCCTTGCACGTACCTTTGACCCACCCGACTTAAGGGAGGCCGAGATTAGCCAGGAGAAGGCCAAATGAAAGCTGCCAATATTCTCGAAACCATCGGCAACACGCCGCATATTCAGGTGAGCCGCCTGTTTGCAGACGCGCCTGAGGGCACCGAAGTCTGGATCAAATCGGAACGCTCCAACCCGGGCGGATCGATCAAGGACCGTATCGCGCTTGCGATGATCGAGGCCGCCGAGGAGTCGGGCGATCTGAAACCCGGCGGAACCATCATCGAGCCTACTTCTGGCAATACGGGCGTTGGCCTGGCCATGGTCGCGGCGGTGAAGGGGTACAAGCTCATCCTCGTCATGCCGGAAAGCATGTCGGTGGAGCGGCGCCGGTTGATGCTGGCTTATGGCGCATCCTTTGACCTGACCCCGCGCGAGAAGGGCATGAAGGGCGCAATTGAACGCGCGCTGGAATTGATCGAGCAAACGCCCAATTCCTGGATGCCGCAACAGTTTGAAAATGCCGCGAATATCGATGTGCATGTTCGCACGACCGCGCAGGAGATCGCGACTGATTTCGCCGACAGCCCGCTTGACGTTCTAATTACTGGAGTCGGCACGGGCGGTCACATCACGGGTGTTGCCGAGGTACTCAAAAAGCTGTGGCCCAACCTCAAGGTCTATGCAGTGGAGCCTACCCTCTCACCAGTGATCAGCGGTGGGCAGCCGGGTCCCCATCCCATTCAGGGTATCGGCGCTGGCTTCATCCCCGCAAACCTGCACACGCAGTTGCTGGACGGCGTGATCCAGGTCGACCCGGC
This sequence comes from Sphingobium sp. TomMM7A, assembly GCF_055397305.1. Lineage (NCBI taxonomy): Bacteria > Pseudomonadati > Pseudomonadota > Alphaproteobacteria > Sphingomonadales > Sphingobiaceae > Sphingobium > Sphingobium sp. TomMM7A. Next base: position 1,758,958 of record NZ_AP027311.1, read on the forward strand.
CGATGCCAAGGAATATGCCCGCCGCGCGGCGCGAGAGGAAGGCATGCTTGTCGGCATCTCGTCCGGCGCAACACTGGCCGCGATTGCGCAGAAGCTGAAGGAGCTTCCGTCCGGCAGCCGCGTTCTGGGCTTCAACTATGATACTGGTGAACGCTATCTGTCGGTGCCTGACTTCCTGCCCGAATAGGACGGCGCAGGGTCAGGGATGATCGACGCTTCTACCAGCAGCCAGCCACATCGCGCGATGTGGCTGATCTGGCTCCTGCTGTTCGCCGGTTTGCCTGCGCTGGTCGCGCGGTGGGATGCACGGGCGCCTGCTGCCGGTGCGGCACGGGCGGCACTGGTTCAGCGCGCGCTGATGAAGCGGCCGACCACAGCGGCACCCGTTGTGCAGCCGGTGGAGCTTTATACGCTGGATCAGGATCAGGCGCGGGCGTTCAACGGGGCTGTGCCTTTCTCGCGGCTCCCCAATCCGGCAGCGCGGCCGTTTGTGTTCACTGGCTCGGAAAGCGACCTGGCGCGGGCCACGGACTGCCTGGCGGCCGCGCAGCTTTACGAAGCGGGCGATGACGCGGTGGGCGAACGCGCGGTGGCGCAGGTGGTGTTGAACCGGGTTCGGCACCCCGCTTTCCCCAAAACGGTGTGCGGGGTCGTGTTTCAGGGACAGGAACGATCGACCGGCTGTCAGTTCACTTTCACCTGCGATGGCGCGCTGGCGCGGACGCCGGGGGAAGAGGCATGGAACAGAGCGCGGGACATCGCGAAGGCAGCGTTGGCGGGCAAGGTGTTCAAGCCGGTCGGCTATGCCACCCATTATCATACAGATTGGGTGGTGCCCTATTGGAGCGGGAGCCTGGACAAGATTACGGCGGTGGGGACGCACCTTTTCTTCCGCTGGCGGGGATGGTGGGGAACGCCGCCTGCTTTCCGGTTGGCGCGGGAAAGTGTGGAGCCGATAATTGCGCGGATCGCCCGACTGTCGATGGCGCATCAGGACGGGGACAGCGAGGGGTCGGGCGTTCTGGCGCCGGGTGGGAGCAGTCTGGCGGCTTTGACGGCCAAGCCGCAGGAGGCGATCGGCGCGGACTCGCTGGGGCGGATAATGGGCGGCGTGAGGTTGATCGCGATCGCGCCGGGAGCGCGGAGCTTTCTGGTGGAACTTGGCAAGGGGACGGCGCCCGACAACTGGCCGGTGATGGCGCAGACTTTCTGCGCGGGGCGGCCGGAGTGTCGGATTATGGCTTGGCGGGCGGGGAGCGCTCCGAGTGGGTTTCCGCTGTCGGGCGATCAGATGGAAAGCATGAGCTTTGCCTATATTCACAATAGCGGGACGGGATTGCAGCGGGCCTTGTGGAATTGTGGGCAGACGGCGCGGGAGAACAAGGGAGAATGCATGCGGCAGCGGGTGCCGGTGGAGCAGGTGAATGTTCCGCCGCCGATGAACGGAGTGCGGCGGAAGGAGCGGTTTGAGACGGTGACGATCGTGCCGCCGGTCAAAGTCATGAATGAAATGGCGAATTAAACGCGTTTTCGTGGGTTTCCTATTTTTCCTATTTTTGGGAGGGGCCTTCCCTGCTCTCCCTCCGGCGGTGGCGTGGGGATTGGGGGCCGCCTTTCCTCCTACGCACCTGACAAGCGGGACGCATGACCGGCTGCTATCCGATACCATCAGGATGCATGAGCGGGCGTCGAGGCTGATCTTTACGTTGCAGAAGCCATGCCCCACGCGGGTTTTGGCCAGCAAACGCCGGAAGATCAGGCGGTGCTGAACGACAGCCAAGGGCCGATTGCGGACTGCCGGGTTTTGGGAAAGTGATTGGGGATAACAGTCGTTCACCCTCCAGCTGGGGATGCGTTTTAGGTCTAGGTTGAACTTGTAGGCACTACTCGTTGAGCAAGCTCGACAGAGGAGCAAGTTTCAAAAGCAGCGCATCGCGGAGTGTCTCGTCCGAACAAATGCGGGCTATAGCGGCCGTTTCATAATCGGTCCGGCCTTGAAATTTCAGCGCCTTGGCTATGGCACCGAGGATACCCGAATGCCGGACCGGGTAGCGCGCTATGATGCCGTGAAGGTCCTGTTCAGCTAACATTGCTTGGAAACGCGCGAGTTCTGCTGGATAGGTGGATTGTCCTGTGATCTGTATGGTCAGCGAGGCTGCTGCAACAAGTTTTTCCCGCTTCGGCATCTGGACCAAAAGTGCGTCGCGGACCTGCCGCTCCGCGAGCCGCCCGGCTAAATGCTCTGCCGTCCCTTGCTTGGCCGCCGCAGCGATTCCTTCAGCAACAATATCAGCAAGCAAACCTGCGATAAGATCGGCTTGCTTTTCTTCGTCCGCCTCATGCGTCGTCGCCTGTCTCTTGGCGACCGCTGCCAGAACACTCACGTCATAATAAAGCGACTCCACCGAGAATAAAGGGAGCGCATAGATGCCGTCCGCTTGAAAATCGTTGATGGTTTGCTCGGCCATGCCGTCGTTGTCGACTAGGCCAAATGCTTCAGTATGATGCAGGCTGGTTGTCGATCGGATTCCGACCACCGCCTGCTGCACGCTCTTGCAGCTTCCTTTGGGTCTGATCGAGACTTTTGGAAACAGAACGGAGTACATCGGGACGTCGAGGCTGGTGGTATCGCCTTCGGTGAAAAGAACTCGGCGTCGTGAACCGAGGATATCGGTGACGAACTCGTCAGGAAGTTCCACCGTCCGATCAACTATGTCTAAGGCCCAGTGCCCCACCTGCCCGTCGATTTTCCAAGTGACGGATCGAACGATGCACACACGCGAATTGGGAATGGATATTGGTAGATCGAGTTCATGGGTGCTGATGACGAACTCACAGTCGGGACGCGACTTGATAAGCGTCGCAATTAAGGGAGTGACGATTGCACGGTGAAGGTGCAACTCAGGCTCGTCGATCAGGAAGACCACTCCTGACTTCGCCGATATCACCTCCGCGATCAGGATGAGCGCGATACGCTCCCCATCCGACATCCGCGCGTAACTAAAGGTATTACCGCCCGATGTCGCCTTGAGTTCGTTGTCAGCTATGAGCATCCTCACAGGGATGTTGGCTTGCTCAAGGATCTGGTTGGCCCTGTCGAGAGGGGCCTCTTTCGCTTGCAATTTCGCAATTGCGGCGGCCGTTTCGACCGGGTTTAGATTCTCAGCAATCTTGTTTGCACAATCGTTTTTATATTGGTGTTCTGCCGCCGTTAGGTCGTGGATCGCTTTCTCATTTCGCCCATTGCCGGAATGGTTCCTCCATCGAGATTCAGCATTTTTGTCCCATGCTGACAGGTTGGTCGCGAGATCCCTTCGACTGCTGGGCGTGAGCGATAGGCTCTCACCGTCGAATAGAGCAGTCCTGCTGCCAGGCAGGTAGATTGTATTCAACTGAGCCTTCCGCTGAAGCCAGTTTATGAGGGCGGACTTGCCAGTCCCATTGCGACCGACAATGAATAAAGGACGACCGGCATCGACCATAAGAGAAATGGTCGACTGCGCCGGACCCGGCACGGTAAATTCGGTCACGTGTACCCCCAGCTTTGCCAGCTCGGAATATAGGTGCGGGCAGGGACTTGTGGAAGGGTACCGAGTCCGAATGCAGGTTCAACGAAGCCCGCCCGGAATGACCGAGATTGGCGCTAAGCCGCAGCAACCCACAACAAAAAAGGGGCCGCCGGGCAGGCGACCCCTTCTATCCTCTCCGCTTATGCGGGCAGAGTTATGTGTCAGTCGGCCTTCGACTGAAGGTTGACGGCTGCGTGCTTGCCGCGGCGGTCTACTTCGAGTTCGAAGTCCAGGCGGTCGCCTTCGTTGAGGGCGGACATGCCTGCGCGTTCGACTGCGCTGATGTGCACGAATGCGTCGGGCTGGCCGTCGTCGCGCTGGATGAAGCCGAAGCCCTTCATGGCGTTGAAGAACTTGACCGTGCCGCTGGCGCGTTCGCCGGTCAGCTGACGCTGCGGGCCACCACGATCGCCGCCGCCGAAGCCGCCACGGTCACCACCGAAGCCACCCGGACGGGGTTCGCGGGGTTCACGCGGACGATCGACGACCGGAAGGGGCTCGCCCTCGATCTTGAGGTCGGTTGCCGAAATCTTGCCACCACGGTCCACCAGGGTGAAGCCGAGCTGCTGACCTTCGGCCAGGCCAGTGAGGCCCGCCTGCTCAACGGCGCTGATGTGGACGAACACGTCTTCCGCGCCGTCATCACGAACGATGAAGCCGAAGCCCTTTTGACCGTTGAAGAACTTTACAACGCCGGTGCCTTCACCAACGACCTGGGCCGGCATGCCGCCGCCGCCGCCACGGCCGCCGCCGAAGCCGCCACCACCGCCGCCGCCGCCGAAGCCGCCGCCACCGCCGCTGCGGAAGCCACCGCCACCGCCGCCACCGCCGAAGCGATCACCGCCGCCGCCGAAGCCGCCGCGATCACCACCGCCGAAACCACCACGATCTCCAAAACCACCGCCGAAACCGCCACGATCGTTACCGCCGCCGTAAAAATTGTCGTCGCCAAAACCGTCGCGCTTGTCCTTGCCGCGCCCGCCGCGGCGACCTCTATCAAAACTCATGCCCTGTTGGTCACTTTCGCTTCGCCCCCGACTAAATCGGACAAACATGCCGGGCGAAATGACATGCAGAATCCACCGCACGTATGCGGGTTTGAGAATCACTATATCAACTTTTCAGCCATGCGCGAATGATTTTAGCCCGATTGCCGCCACATTCGCCCGAATGAACCAGCGTGGGGCATTTTGGCAGGGCCGAAAAAGCGTCGATTGAGTTACCGCCGCTTTCGCCATAGAGGGGTTGGATGACAGTATATTTCCACGAAGAGGACCTGCCCGCAGACGTCCTTGCCCCCGGCCCCGTCGCCGTCGATACCGAAACCATGGGCCTTATCACGCCGCGCGATCGCCTGTGCGTCGTGCAGATCAGCGATGGCAAGGGCGACGAGCATCTGGTGCGATTCATGCCGGGCAGCGATTATGCCGCGCCGAACCTGCGCGCGGTGCTGGCCGATCCGGCACGATTGAAGCTGTATCATTTCGGGCGTTTCGACATCGCGGCGATCAAACATTATCTGGGCGTGGTGGCAGCGCCCGTCTATTGCACGAAGATCGCTTCACGCCTGATCCGCACCTATACCGACCGCCATGGGTTGAAGGAACTGGTGCGCGAATTGCTGGGGCAGGAAATCAGCAAGCAACAGCAGTCGAGCGACTGGGGCTCCCCCACCCTGTCGGACGCGCAGAAAGATTATGCGGCGTCGGACGTGCGCTATTTGCATGCGCTGAAGGCTGAACTCGACAAGCGATTGATCCGCGAAGGACGGATGGAACTGGCGCAGGCCTGTTTCGATTTCCTTCCTCACCGGGCCGAGCTGGACCTGGCGGGATGGCCGGAGATCGACATCTTCGCGCATATGTAAGGGGCTTAGAAGCGCTTTCCCATGTCCATACAGGCCGATCAGCAACGTCATGTCAGGCGCCATTGGGCGCGGCCGGGTGGCAGCCATGACAGGCTGGTCGCGCGGCTGAAAAACTGGTTGCCGGTGCTGGTGGGCGTGCTGGCGGCGTTGCTGGTGATGGCGCCCTTTACCGGCGGGGACAAGGTGAGCTTCGTGCTCGACAAAAACAAGGTCGAGGTGGCGAAGGAGCGGATGCGCGTGAGCGAGGCGCTGTATCGCGGCGAGGACAGCAAGGGGCAGCCCTTTTCGTTGCGCGCGGGAAGTGCGGTGCAGAAAAGCTCTCGCGAACCGATCGTAGACCTCAACGACATGTCGGCGCGCATCCTGCTGTCCGAAGGACCGGCCGTGCTGAACGCGCGCAAGGGGCGCTATGACATGGACAAGGAGCGCGTCGCGGTGGACGGGCCGGTGCAGTTCGAGGCGGCGGGCGGATACAGGCTGACGACGCGGGACGTGGGCATCGACCTCAAGACCCGGCGCATGCGCAGCGCGGGGCGCGTCGATGGCCGGATACCCATCGGCACGTTCAGCGGCGACCATCTGGACGCCGACCTGAACGCGCGGACGGTTACGCTCAATGGCAGGGCGAGCTTGCGCATCGAACAAAATGGCATCAAAGGGCAAAAGTGATGAAAAGATCGCTGATCCTGCTGTCGAGCGCTGGCGCCATGGGCGCGGCTATGGTTTTCGCGGGCGCCGCGGCGCAGGTGCTGAAGAATCATGACAGCAACGCGCCGGTTAATTTCACCGCCGACCGGATCGAGGTGCAGGACCGCGCCGACCGGGTCGTCGTTTCCGGCAATGTCCAGGTGACGCAGGCGGGCATGACGCTGAACGCCGCACGGATGACCGTCGCTTACCGCAATGGTACGGGCGGGAACGGCGTGGAGGTCGACCGGATCGACGCTTCGGGCAACGTCGTCGTGACCAAGGGGAACGAGACGGCGCGAGGCAATGTGGCGATCTATGACCTTAACAGCCGCCTGATCACGATGCTGGGCAATGTGACGTTGACGCAGGGGAGCAACCGGCTGACTGGTGGGCGGTTGGTGATTGACCTTACCAGCGGGCGGTCGACTGTGGACGGACGGTCTTCCGGCGGCGGCGGGCCGGGGGTTTCGGGCGGATCGGGGGGCCGGGTTTCGGGCACCTTTACCGTGCCGCAGCGGAAGAATTGAGGGGCGCCTAGGGGCGCTGAATGCGGGCGTGGCGGGGTGCTTTTTCGGGCGCTCGGGCTGGCTTATGTCCATTAATAAATATGGCATTTTTGGGGCAGAATGCTATCATCGGGATCAGCGGGTCGCCTCTTTCGATTCTGCGAGGTCCATCATGTCACGGTTGCAGATGGCGGCGGTTGCCGCCTGTGGTTTCGTTGAGCTTTCTTCCGGCCAAATAGCCGCCTCCACCCCCGGCCCGTGCTGGCAACCCTATGAGATTGAAGCGGCGAAGGTCCGGGATCTGCACGTGATGCTGATGCTGGGCGCTCTGCGGTGCAAGGGGGTGAATAAGGAGATAGAGGCGAAATATTCCGCCTTTGTCGATAAGAAGATCGGGCTGCTGAGCAGTTATAATAATGTGCTGAAGACGCGCTTCATGCGGGTGAACGGCATCGCCGAAGGGCAGCGCGCCTATGAGCAGTTCAACACGAAACTGGGCAACAGCCATTCCGGACTGGTGCAGGCCGGAAGCTATTGCCCGATGACCGAGACGCTGTTGACTTTGGCGACCGAGGCGCAGGATCGGGAACTGCCGCAGCTGGCGACGAACTTTTCCGAAAGCGCACTGGGGATTGATGCGGTGTGTGAGGCGCAGCCGGTGGCGGCGGCGGCGGTGACCCCGACAGCGGTAGCGGCTCCGGCGGTGGGTGCGGCGGAAGCTGGAGGGACGAAGCAGGTCGATGCTCCGCATGAGGCGATCACAGCTGCGGGAGTGACTGTCGCGAAGACTGGGGAACCGGCGAGGCAATCAAATTCCGCGGCGGCAGCGCTGGAAGCGGCAGCGGTCGCTTTGCAAAATGCGGCGGCGAGCCTGAAGGCGCAGGCTGCGGCTCCGGAAGCGGCGGCGGACAAATCTGTTGCAGCGCCCGAGGCGAAGCCTGCCGTGCTGCAACCTGTGACGGCCAGCTCAACGCCCGTGGGGTGAGCGGCGTGGTTTGACAGGAGCAATCGGAATCCGGGGAGAGCGCCCGCCCCAACCCTTCAAACGAGTCACGTGCCTCGTTTGCACCTGAAGGGGAGAGGCTTTTTGGGTTGTGATGACGTTTAGGGCCGTTGGTCCCAGTTGCAGAGGGTAACGGCGCCGTCAGGCGCGACGGTCAACTCGCCATAGGCTCCGGTGCGCAGCTTGAGCGAGGCGGGTGAGAGGCCGAGGGCGAGCAGGGCGAAGCGGGCGGCGCCGTTGCTGGTGACGAGCAGGTCTGTCCCCTCCCCGCTTTGCGCGAAATAGCTTTGCCAGGCGGCAATGCGGGATGGCGCATTCACGATCCAGCCGGGGGGCGGGATGGCTTGTTCGTCCCACGCCGCGAGCGCCTGTTGGCCTATGCGGGCGAGGACTTGCGCTTCGGGGCGGCCTTCGTCGGGGCCGTGGTCGATTTCGTCTAGCCAGGGGAGCGTGCCGGTGACGGGCTGGTTGAGCGCGGCGGCGATGCGGCTTGCGGTTTCGCGGGCGCGGCTGAGAGGGCCGCTGTGGATGTGGCAGGGGGCGAGACCTTGCGCGGCGAACCATTGGCCGAGGCGGTCGGCCTGGGCGCGGCCGCTTTCGACGAGGGGCAAGTCCGTGCCCGCGCCGATGCGGCAGGCGGTGGCGCTGCTTTCGAAGGTGTTGCCGTGGCGGATGATGAAGATGCGGCGCATGAGGTCAGGCGGGCGTGGGGTCGCCATGGGTGGCGATCAGGGCCTCTACGCGCTGGATGTCGGCCTCTGTGTCGATGCCGGAGCTGTCGAAGATGGGCGGATCGACCGCGACGGTGGTGACCGGGATGCCAAGTTCGAGGAGGCGGAGCTGTTCCAGGCCCTCCAGCTGTTCCAGCGTGGTCGGGGGTGTTTGCTCGAAACGGGTCAGGGCTTCGAGCGTGTAGCCGTAGAGGCCGACATGGCGCCAGACGGGCGAGAGCGGATGGCTGTCTCGCAGGGCCTGTTCGTCACGGATGGCGGGGATGATGGTTTTTGAGAACCAGAGGGCGCGGCTATCGGGTGCGCGGGCGCAGGTGGTGCCGCTGAAGGGCGAGCGGAGCTTGTGATCGCGCAGGGCGTCGAGCGCCTGCCAGTCGAGCGCGATGACGGGGGTTGCGACCTCAGCGCCTGCGTGGAGCGCGGCGATGACGGCGCGCAGGGCGCCTTGCGGCTGGAAGGGGGAGTCGCCTTGCAGGTTGACGATAAAGCGCGGGGGAGCCGGGTGCTGGAGCGCGGCGGCGAGCGCGCGGCCGGAACCTGTCGCGATGGCGCTGTCCGTCATGACCGCCGCGCAGCCTGCGGCATTGGCGTGATCGGCGATTTCGCGGTCGTCGGTCGCCACCACCAGTTCCGCATCGGCGAGGCCGGAGATGGCGGTGCGCGCCATGGCGATGGTCCGGTGCAGCAGGGTGCGCCCGGCGATCAGGCGCAGGGGCTTGCACGGCAACCGGGACGAGCCCGCCCGCGCCGGAATGACGATGATGCTGTTCAGGCGACCCCGGCGTGCAGCAGGTCGTGCATGTGGACGGCACCCGCCAGCCGCCCGCCTTCGCAGACGAAGAGCAGCGTGATGTTATGCATGTGCATCAGGCGCAGCGCTTCGGAGGCGAGATCGTCAGGCCCCACGGACAGCGGCGGCACGGTCATGAACTGGCCGACGGTTTCGGTCAGCTGCCGCGTATCGGTGAGGGTCCGCCGCAAGTCGCCATCGGTGAAGGCGCCAATCAGTTCGCCAGCGCTGTTGACGACCGCCGTGCCGCCAAGGCGCGCGCGCGTCATTTCGATGGTGGCGTCGAGCAACGACGCGTCTTCGGCCACGCGGGGGACATTGTCACCGGCGGCCATCAGATCGCGAACCTTCAGCAACTGCGCGCCAAGACGGCCATTGGGATGGAATTTGTGGAAGTCATCGGCCGAAAAGCCACGCATTTCCATGAGCGCGATGGCAAGCGCGTCGCCAAAGGCCATCTGGACCGTGGTGGAGGTGGTGGGCGCCAGTTCGTTGGGGCAGGCTTCCCGGACGGCGGGCAACAGCACGCAGACGTCGGAAGCGCTGGCGACGGTGCTGTCCGCGCGGGCCGTGAGGCCGAGCAGCGGAATGCCGAACCGTTTGCAATATTGAATGATGGGGCCAAGTTCGTTGGATTCGCCCGAATGGGACAGCATCAGGACGATGTCGTCAGGCGTCACCATGCCAAGGTCGCCATGACCAGCGTCAGCCGGATGCATGAAGAGCGCGGGCGTGCCGGTCGAGGTCAGGGTCGCCGTCATCTTGCGCGCGACGATACCGCTTTTCCCCATGCCGGTGACGATCAGGCGTCCACGCGCGCTCATGATCATGCCAGCGACGCGAAGGAATATCGCGGCGAAATCACGATCGGAGAATTTCGCCTCCAGCGCGTTCAGTCCCTGGGAAGCGACGGACAAGGTTCTACAGGCGGTTTCCACGATCCGGCTGCCAGAACCAAAAGGCACAATTTTTGATAATGTCGACACAAGTTCGCCCTTTTTTCCATGACGCACGGCAGGTTTTCCTGATCGATGCGGCATGGCGGCAGCCGCCATTCCGGCGCTCCGCCCTAAACCTCGTTTTAAGCGACCCATTTCGGCTCGAAGCCGTCCCGGTGACGGGAATAGAACCGTTAACGGCAGAATGGCAATTCAATTTGCCAGCATGAGCGAAGATTTGCGCGCCTTTATTGCCACATATCCCGCAAATTATTGCTTATATGTTGAGGGCCGGAACTTTCCCCCGAGGCGCGCGTAGTGCCGTGCTTTTGTCGGTTATCCTGCGTGATAGTCGCGATACCAGGACACGAAGCGCGGCACGCCGACCTCTATGCCGGTGGTCGGCGCGAAGCCGATATCCTGGGCAATCGCGCTGATGTCCGCGAAGGTGGCGGGCACGTCGCCCGGCTGCATGGGCTGAAAATCTATCTCTGCCTTGCGCCCGATCGCCTGTTCCAGCACCGATATGAGATGCATCAGCTCTTCGGGCCGATTGTTGCCGATATTGTAAAGGCGATGCGGCGAGCGGCTGCCGCCCGCCTTTAGCGATCCATCATCCGCAGGCGCGTGATCGAGGCAGCCGATCACCCCGTTCACGATGTCGTCGATATAGGTAAAGTCGCGCTGCATCCGGCCATGGTTGAACACGGGGATCGGCTCCCCCGCCAGGATCTTCTTGGTGAAGATCCACATCGCCATGTCCGGGCGGCCCCAAGGGCCATAGACGGTGAAGAAGCGCAGGCCCGTCATGGGAATGCGGAAGAGATGGGCGTAGGTCTCGCTCATCAATTCATCGGCGCGCTTGGTGGCGGCGTAGAGCGAGACGGGATGGTCGGCGCGGTCCTCCACGCGGAACGGCAGGCTGTCATTGCCGCCATAGACCGAGGAGGATGAGGCATAGACCAGGTGCCGCACCCGCCGTTCGCGCGCCAGTTCGAGCATGTTGACATGCCCGGCAAGGTTGGAGCGGACATAGGCATGCGGATTGATGAGCGAATAACGCACACCCGCCTGCGCGCCGAGATGCACGATTGCCTCCACCGTCTGCCCCGCGAGCGCGGCGTGCAGCGCGTCCATGTCGGCGAAATCCAGTTCGGCGAAGGTGAACAGCTTTCCATGCCGCTGTTGCAGCGCCGCGATCCGGTCGCGCTTCAACGAGACGGGATAATAGTCGTTCATATTGTCGATGCCGATCACCGCCCGCCCGGCGGCGAGCAGCTGGTCGGCGACGGCCATGCCGATGAAGCCGGCAGCGCCAGTGACGAGAATGGTCATGCGGCCACCACGCTATGTGACAGGATCAGGTGGGTCGCCATGGGAATCTCTTTCAGCCGTCGCGGGTTAGCCCCATCGTTAACAGACAATCCGGCGCGCGATGTAAAGGGCTTTCCCCCAAAGAGGCGGCCTGCTGCCCCAAATGAAGCAGTTTAGTCTTTCCCTAATCATTGAAGTTTATGCGCTTTGTCATGGACATGGCATCGCATCCCCTGCCCAACGGCACCCGTGCCTATGGCCCCGCGCAGCGCGCCCGCTGGACCGCTTTGGCGGCGGAGGCGGCCGAGGCCAACGCCTTTTACGCGCCGGACATGTTGTGCGCGGCGCTGGACCATCTGGCCGGGACACCGGGTGTGCGGATGGTCGAGGCGTATGCGGGAGGGGATCTGATCGGGTTGTTGCCGGTGACGGTGGCAGCGCGGCACGGTCGCCTGCCGATTTCCTGCGTCACCAACTGGATGCACGAGCATTGCTTCTTTGGCGCGCCGTTGATCCGGCGGGGTGATGAGGTGGCGGCGTGGCGGGGATTGCTGGCGCAGTTGGATGACGCGCATTGGGCGGCGGGATTTTTGTACCTGCGGGGACTGGATGCGGCGGGCGCCAATGCGGCTGCGCTGGAGGCGTTGTGCGTCGAGCAGCGGCGGGGGCGGCGCGAGGTGCATCGTTATGATCGCGCCATGCTGCGATCCGATCTGGATGCCGACGCCTATTGGGAAACGCATGTGCGCGCGAAGAAGCGCAAGGAGATCAGGCGGCTGCAAAAGCGGCTGGCGGACCTTGGCGCGGTGAGCCAACACCTGCTGGAGGACCGGGCGGAACTGCCGCATTGGTGCGCCGATTTTCTGGCACTGGAGGCGTCGGGGTGGAAGGGGCGTGAGGGGTCGGCGCTTGGCTGTTCTCCGCAGGACGCGGCATTTTTCCGGGCGGCCTGCGCGGCGGCTTTCGATGCGGGACTACTGCATTTCCTGCGCATTGACCTTAATGGACGGGCGATCGCGATGCTGGCGAATTTCCGTCATGGCGAGGGCGCTTTTTCCTTCAAGATCGCCTTTGACGAGGAGATGGGGCGCTTTTCGCCGGGTGTGCTGATCGAGCTGGCCAACCTGCATGCGGTGCAGGGTGATCCGGCGATCGGGTGGATGGACAGCTGTGCCGCGCCGGATCATCCGATGATCGACAGCCTGTGGGCCGAGCGGCGGACTATCGTGCAATATCGCGTGGCGCTGCATGGGAGCGGGATCGACCGGATCGGGCGGGCGGCGGCTTTCGCGCTGGCCAATGCCGTTGAGGCGATCGCCAGCCATATGAAGGGACAAGGATGACTGCTCACTTGCCGATCAGCGCGCAGGTTTTCGATGAGGACGCGCGGCGGATATTCGCGGGCGCCTATCCGGATGCATCAGTGAAGTTGCATCATGGGCTTGTTGGGCACCCGCTGCTGGCGATCGAGGCATTGGCCGGATTGGCCGAGCGGATGCCGGCTGCGTCGGTCGAATATAATCTGGGCAAGCTGCCTTTGGGCGTGCGGCCGGAGGATACGCCTGCCAACGGGCTGACATTGGGCGAGACGATCCGCACGATCGAGAGCAATGGTAGCTGGGCGGTGCTGAAGAATGTCGAGCGGGATGCGGCCTATGGCGCATTGCTGGACGCGGCGCTGGCGGAATTGGCTCCCATTGTGAACGCGCGGACGGGGCGGATGCTGAACCGGGAGGCGTTTATCTTCCTGTCCTCGCCGGGCAGCGTGACGCCGTTTCACATGGACCCGGAGCATAATATTCTGCTCCAGATCATGGGCGAAAAGGTCATGACGGTCTTTCCGGCTGGTGATCAGGAGTTGGTGCCTGCGGTGCAGAGCGAGGCTTTTCATGCGGGCGGGCATCGTAACCTGAATTGGCGGGATGATTTTCGCGGGCGCGGGACGGCGGTGAAGCTGCTGCCCGGCAATGCCATCCATGTGCCGGTGAAGGCGCCGCATTTCGTGGAGAATGGCGCGGGCGTGTCGGTCAGCCTGTCGGTGACTTGGCGATCGGAGCGTAGCGTTGCGGAAAGCGAGCTGCATGGGCTCAATGCGCTACTGCGGCGGCGGGGATTGCCGGTGGGGCAGATCGGCGCTGCACCCGAGCGGCAAAGCGCGCGTCGGCTGGCCTATCGGATCATGCGGAAGCTGGGCGTTTAAGCAACCGACGGAGCAGCGCTTCGGCTTCCAGGCGGGGCGAGAAGCGTTCGAGGAGCCACCATTCGAGCGCCTCTTCGCGGGTGGCGAGGCTTTGCTTGTAGCGATCCTTCCCTGCGAGGAGGGAGTAGAGGGTTAGGCCCTTATTCGCATAATGAGTGACAGCGGCGGTGTGGCAAAGGAGGCCGGGCTTGTCCTTGGCCGTGCGCGGGGCGGCGAAGGCGGACTGATAGTTCAACGCCTGGCCCCGATGGATGAAATTGACCAGCAGGCCGACGGGGCCGCCTTCATCGGTGAAGCGGAGGAGTTCGACTTCGCCGCTGGGGATGCCCTTACGCGCGAGGGTGAAGAGGAAGCGGCGGAAGGCTGGATCTTCCCAAGCATTGTCGTCGTGGCGGCCTTCGTTGAGGGCGCGCATTTCTTCCAGCCATGTGGCGGCTTCATCTGCGGTGGCGGCGGTGACGGTGGGGAGGCCGTTATGGTCCTTGATGGCGCGGCGAATCTGGCTGCGGGTGTTGGCGCTTAGCAGGGAGAAATAGTCGCCATTGGCGGCGCGGACGGCTTCGAGATCGGCTTGGTAGACGGGTGAGCGGTCTAGGCGGGTGGCGCGGTGGGTGCGCAGTCCTAACAGGGAGGAGTCGGGCGCGATGCCGCTGAGGCGCAGGGCTTGCCAATCGGTACGGCGTTGCAGGGCGGCGTGGAAGGCCTGGGCGGATTCGGCTTCCCGGCCGCGCTGGGCGAGGAGGCCGTTATATTCGACAAAGGGCCGGTCGGCCGCGGGATCGCCCGACTGGTTGAGCGAGATGGTGGCGCAGCGACCGAGCAGGCGCGGCTGGTGCGCGCGGCCGGTGAGTGCGAGGGCGATGTCCCTGCCCTCTCCGTCGGTGATGCTTAGGAGGTCGGGGCGAACGGCGTAGCTTTCGAGCCAGCTGCTGGTCCAGGTCCAGCCGAGGAAGAAGGAGGCGTCCGATGTAGCCTCCAGCGCTTGCCAGCGGGGGGCCAGCGCGGCGAGATCGGGCAAGGAAGAGAAGTGGGCGGTCAGGGCCATCGCCGCCCCTTGTGGCAGAGCGGCGGGAGCGGTCAAGTCACTGGCGTGAGGGGATGCCTTAGAGGTTGAGGCGCTTGGCGGGGTCGACCGATCCGTCGGGGCGGACGCCCGCGCGGGCTAGATCGCGGCGCATGCGCCCCGTGAGGAAGCGGAACCACATGCGAAAATCGGCGCGCAGGGACCAGAGGGGATGACGGAGAGTGGCGGGCTGGTTGCGTTCGATCAGGGCGTGGGCGGCCCAGGCAAAGCCGTAACCGGCGACAGGTAGAGCCGGAAGCAGCCACCAGCGGCCGGTCAAGGGCATCACGCCGAGCAGCAGGACGACCGTGCTCGTCCCCGCATAGTGCATCGCCCTAGTCGCGGGGCGTGCATGTTCCTGAAGATAATAGGGCCAGAAATCGCTGAAAGCCGCGACATCGCGCATGCCATCCTCCCGCTGCGGACAACCGGGCTAGAGCCAAGTTCAATCCATGTTAAGAGCGATGCGTCAGGCCGTGCGCGATTCAGGGGCGAAAAGGAAATAGTCGTAGGCCGCTCGCGCCACTTCGGCCATGATGCGGTCGCGCGCGGCGTGGCCGCGATGATCCTTCATGACAAAGACGGAAATGGCGATCGGGCGGCCATCTGGCAGGGTGATGATGCCGGTGTCATTGCCGAGGCCATTGAGCGTGCCCGTCTTGTGCGCGATCGGCGTGCCGGGCGGGAGCATGGCGACGAGGCGCGCCTTGCCCGTCTTGCAGCGCGCCATGATGCCGAGCAGCATGGCCGTGCTGCCCTTCTTCAACGCCCTGCCATGTTGGATGGTGGAGAGGAGATCGTTCATCGCGCGGGGCGTGGAGGTGTCGCGGGGATCGGCGGCGAAGGCGATGTTGGGCATGTCTCGCGCATCCCGCGCGCGCGATGACAGGGAGGTTTCGACCTCGTCCCCTGCCCCGCCCGCTCCCACCTTTGCGCGGGCGAGCAGTTGGGCGGTGTTGCTGTCCACCCGCTGGCCGCGAATGCCGAGCGACTGGAGCCAGCCATTGACCGCCTGCGGGCCGCCAGCGCGGGCGACGAGCGCGTCGGTTGCTTCATTGTCGCTGCGGGTGAGCATGAGGTCGAGCAAGGTCGTGACCGGCATCGGCGTGCCGAGGCGCGGGAGCTTTTCATCGAAGCGCAGCGTACCCGCATCGGCGAGCGACAATATCTTGCCCGCCACCGCGACCTTGTAGGTGCTGGCCATGGGGAAGAGCGTGTCGCCATTCAGTTCCAGCGTCTCGCCATTGCGCAGGTCGCGCACCGCTATGCCGACCGTGCCGTCGCTGAGCGCGGCGAAACGGGTGAACTCGCCGAGCAGACGCGATTGCGCGGTTTGATGCACCACATTGGGCTGCGGGCCGAAGGCGTCCGCCGTTGGCAGGGGCGCGAGAAACAGGCCGAGGCCCGCCACAAGGGCGGTGGTGAAGGAAAGGCGCGGCATGATTTTCCTTTCCCTCATTTTCAGGCGCGGAGCAAGGCCGCCGTGCGGTTGACAGGCCGTTGCCGGGCAGGTCATCAGGCGATCATGACCGCAACGATCAAGCTCGACGAAAGCTGGCGCGCGCCGCTGCACGAGGAATTCGACCGCCCCTATATGCAGGCGCTCAAAACATTTCTGGAAGAGGAGAAGCGGCAGGGCAAACGCATATTCCCCAAGGGCAGCGAATATTTCCGCGCGTTGGACCTGACGCCGCTGGGCCATGTGAAGGCGGTGATATTGGGGCAGGACCCCTATCATGGCGAGGGGCAGGCGCATGGACTGTGCTTCAGCGTGCAGCCGGGGGTGCGGACGCCGCCGTCGCTCAAGAATATCTACAAGGAGCTGAAGAGCGACCTTGGCATCGACCCGCCGCGTCATGGGTTTCTGGAGCATTGGGCGGGGCAGGGCGTGCTGTTGTTGAACAGCGTGCTGTCCGTCGAGATGGGGCGCGCCGCTTCACACCAGAAACGCGGCTGGGAAGAGTTTACCGATGCGATCATTCGGCTGGTGAACCGACAGGAGGAGCCGGTCGTGTTCCTGCTGTGGGGCGCTTATGCGCAGAGGAAGGCGGCGTTTGTGGATCAGACGCGGCATCTGGTTTTGAAGGCGGCGCATCCTTCACCGCTGTCGGCGCATAATGGGTTTTTGGGGTGTCGGCATTTTTCGCAGGCTAATGCGTTTTTGGAGGCCAAGGGGCGTGGGGGGATTGATTGGGCTTTGCCGGAATGGGGGGGGTGATCGGCATTGAGCGCCACTGATCGTCATGCCAGCTGAGGCTGGCATCTCGGGAGGTAGCGTTTGGCCTGGTGGCCTGAGATCCCAGCGTTCGCTGGGATGACGGAGTTTTCGGGAAGGGGTTGTCCTCCCCATCGGGAGATGGGAGGGGGACCAGCCACAGGCTGGTGGAGGGGGAATGCGCAGGTTGTGCCATTTCCCCTCCACCACTCGCTTCGCGAGCGGTCCCCCTCCCCACGCTTCGCGCAGGGAGGATTTTGGTCTTATCGCTTCTGGGCGAACCAGATGACGTGGCGGGGGCCTTTGCCATTGTCGCGGGCTTTGACCGCTACCTCATCGACCAGAAAGCCCGCGTCGCGGAGGCGGCGGGTGAAGGCGGCGTCGGGGGCAGCGGACCAGATGGCGAGGATGCCGCCGGGCTTCAGCGCGGCCTTGGCGGTGGAGAGGCCAGCGGAGGAATAGAGCCGATCGTTAGCCGGAGCGGTGAGGCCGTCTGGGCCGTTGTCGACGTCAAGGAGGATAGCGTCATAGCGTTGCTGGCTTGCGGCGATCTCTGCCGCGACGTCGCCTTCGATCAGCGTGACGCGCGGATCATCGAGGCAACCAGCGGCGAGTTCGATCATCGGCCCGCGCGCCCATTCGATGATCTTGGGCACCAGTTCGACGACCGTTGCGCGGCCGTCCTGCCCCATGCCCGCCAGCGCCGCGCGCAGGGTGAAGCCCATGCCGTAACCGCCGATCAGGAGATGCGGCGACCTTCGCCCTTTCAGCCGCTCAAGCGACATGATAGCGAGCGCCTTTTCCGAACCGCTCATGCGGCTGCTCATCAGCTCGTTGCGGTCGAGCACGATCATGTGATCGCTGCCCCGGCTATAGAGTTTCAGTTCCTGTCCGCCCGGCACGGCGGCGGTGTCGATGAGTATGCGAGGGGTCACTGGCAGGTCCTTGTGTCGATGGCCCCGCATGGCAGCTTGCTTGAACCGAGGCAAATCATCAGGCTGGCGCAAGAGGCGCCCTGCCCCTATCTCGCGGACAGCCCCTTTCCCCCCTTTCCAGCAGGCAGTCCTTTTTTCATGCGCTATTTCCTCGACACCGAATTCAACGGATTTGCAGGCGCGCTGATCAGCGTCGCGCTGGTGCCGGAATTTGGCGACGATGAATTTTACGTGTCGCTGCCGCTGGCAGAGGAGCCGCATGGCTGGGTACAGCGCAACGTCATCCCCTATCTGCGCCATGTGCCGCCGGGGATCGACATGGAGTTGGGCCGGGTGGAAGCCGCGCATCATCTGGCCGATTATCTGGCGGGTGATGCAGACCCGGTGATCGTCGCCGACTGGCCGGAGGATTTGGCGCATTTCTGCGCGCTGCTGGTGACCGGGCCGGGGCAGATGGTGGATATGAACGGGTTGCAGTTGCAGCTGGTGAATGCGGCGGGGTTTAGTGCGGCGGCGAATAGCCGGATACCGCATAATGCGCTGCATGATGCGCGGGCTTTGCGGGATTTTTGTTTGGGGAATTAGCTGGCTTCACCCTGCTCCCGCTGGCGGGAGAAGGATACGCAGCCTTGCCAGCTTGCTGGTTAGGCGGAGATGGATGGGGTGCTTGCGTCCACGTTGCGATCCCCTCTCCCGCCTTCGCTTCGCTCGGCACCTCGGCCAGAGTCACGTGCCTCTGGCCGACCCCTGAAGGAGAGAGGGGATTAGAGTATGCCCCCCCCAAAACGGATCGAGGCCCGGTCCTGCTTGCGCAGGCCGAGCCTCATTCCCTCTCCGAACCGATGAACGGATCAGCCGTCGTAGTCGCCGCCAACATTCTGGTTGCGCGGCGGGGCGGCGGCGGTGAGGCGCAGGGCCTCTGCCGACTGGGCAATCGAACCAATTTCGTCCGGCGTGTCGTCGTCGTCGATCTGCACCTTTTGCAGCGACCCAACGAGCGAATCATGCAATTCGGCCGGAAATACGGTTTCTTCAGCGATCTCGCGCAAGGCGACGACCGGGTTTTTATCGCGGTCGCGGTCCAACGTCAGTTCAGCGCCGCCGGAAATCTCACGGGCGCGCTGCGCCGCAAGCAGGACGAGGTCAAAACGGTTGGTAACCTTGTCGACGCAATCTTCGACGGTAACGCGGGCCAAACGGGCGCTCCTGGCAAAATGATGGAAATCGTGAGGGCAGCGCCTATCAGCGGGCGGGCGGGGAGTCAATGAAAAGCCCATAAAGCCGTGGCGCATAGCGGCAATTAAGCGCATGAACGGGATATGGCGACCAACCGGCAGTCCCCAGCGAAGAGCGACGAGGCCGGGATCGGCCTGTCCATCCGGGGGCACCGGCTGGACGTGATCGAACATGGTCCCGCTCTGCGAGAGACGCTGATCGGCCTGATCGATGGCGCGCGGGACAGCCTGAAGCTCTATTATTACATCTTCGCCGCCGATGAGAGCGGGCGGATGGTGCTGGATCGGCTGATCGCGGCCCGAGGGCGCGGCGTTGCCGTAACCTTGATGATCGATGCGTTCGGATCGGCCGACACGCCGGTTACTTTCTTCGACCCGTTGATCAAGGCGGGGGGACGGTTTGGCCGATTCGGCGCGCGGCGGTCGACCCGCTATCTGATCCGCAATCATCAGAAGATGACCATTGCGGATGATCGGCGGCTACTGCTGGGCGGGTTCAATGTGGAGGATGCCTATTTCGGATTGCCCGAAGAGGATGCCTGGGTGGACCTGGGCCTTTTGATCGACGGGCCGCAGGTCGCGGCGATGACCAACTGGTATGGGCAGCTGTGGCGGTGGGTATCGACCAGCAAGCAGAGTTTCCGCACAATGCGGCGGATGGTGCGGCATTGGCACCCGTCGCTGCACCATGATCCCGATGATCCGATGCGATGGCTGATCGGCGGGCCGACCCGGCGCTTAAGCCCCTGGGCGCAGGTCGTGAAGCATGACCTGGAGCATGCGCGGCGGGTGGACATGGTGGCCGCCTATTTTTCGCCCGGACGCGGCATGCTGAAACGCATTGCGCGCGCGGCGCGGCGGGAGGGCGCGCGGCTTATCCTGCCGTCCCGGTCGGACAATGGCGCGACGGTTGCGGCGGCACGGCTGCTCTACGGACCGCTGCTGCGGCGCGGGGTGGAGATATGGGAATATCAGAAGCGCAAGCTGCACATGAAGCTGATCGTCATCGATGACGCGGTCTTCATCGGATCAGCCAATTTCGACATGCGCAGCCTGTTCCTGAATCTGGAGATCATGCTGCGGATCGAGGATAAGGCGCTGGCGGACGAAGCGAGGGACTTCATTAGCCGTCGCGCAGAGGAAAGCCGACAGATCACGCTGGAACGCTACAAGGCCCAGCGCGGGGTGCTGACTTTGGTGAAGCAGTGGATCAGCTATTTCCTGGTGGGCGTGGTGGATTACACCGTCACGCGGCGGTTGAACTTCCGCAATCCGGACGCGGATTAAAGGGGGGTGCCCCGGGGCGGCCGTCAGGCCAGCGCTTCCTCCGCCGGGGTAAAGGGCAGCTCCAGCGCCTGAGCCACCGCCTGATAGGTCACCTTGCCGTCCCAGACGTTGAGCCCAGCGAGCAGATGCGGGTCGGATTGCAGCGCCTTCTTCCACCCCAGATCGGCGATGCGCAGCGCATGCGGCAGGGTGACATTATTTAGCGCGTATGTGCTGGTGCGCGCGACCGCGCCGGGCATGTTGGCGACGCAATAATGGACAATGCCATCGACGATATAGGTGGGATCGGCATGGGTCGTGGGATGGCTGGTTTCGAAACAGCCGCCCTGATCGATCGCGACATCGACCAGCACGGAGCCCTTCTTCATGGTTTTGAGCATGTCGGCGCTGACCAGCTTGGGCGCGGCGGCTCCGGGGATCAGCACGGCGCCGATGACGAGGTCGGCGTCCGCCACGCATTCGGCCAGATTGGCGCGATTGGAAAAGCGGGTCTTCGCCCGTGCCTCGAAATAGATGCCGAGCCGTTCGAGCACTTCAGGGCTGCGGTCGAGGATGGTGACGTCCGCGCCCAGGCCCGCCGCCATCTGCGCGGCATTGAAGCCGACGACGCCACCGCCGATCACGCAGACCTTGGCCGGAAGGACGCCGGGCACGCCGCCCAGCAGCACGCCCCGGCCGCCATTCGCCTTTTCCAGCGCCGTCGCGCCCGCCTGAATCGACATGCGTCCGGCTACCTGGCTCATAGGCTTTAGCAGCGGGAGGCCGCCGCCAGCGTCGGTGACGGTTTCATAGGCGATGCAGACAGCGCCCGACGCCATGAGGTCGCGGGTCTGGTCCGGGTCGGGAGCGAGATGAAGGTAGGTGTAGAGTATCTGGCCCGGGCGCAGCATGGCGCGTTCCTCGGGCTGCGGCTCCTTCACCTTCACGATCATTTCGGCCGCTTCGAACACGTCGCGCGCGCTCGGGACGATCTCGCCCCCGGCACGGGCGTACAGCGCGTCATGCGCGCCAATCCCCTCCCCCGCGCCGCTTTCCACCAGCACCCGATGGCCATGGGCCGCCAGTTCATGCACGCTCTCAGGCGTCAGGCCGACGCGATATTCGTGATTCTTGATCTCCCTGACCGTGCCTACAATCATGTTCAGCCTTTCCGTTCTGGAGAGATGCCGCATCTGGATAGGGTATCGCCGGAAATGTAGCTATTGTTCCTGAATGTAGGTTGCGGCCAGGCATTTGCCTATCCGTCACGGTCTACGTAGCGCAACGGCGGGTGAAGTACCGCCGCGAAATTGAAGCAGGAAAGTCGCGGCATCCCCTTGCCACTCGCCGCGCCGCACGATAGGGAGCCGCCTTCCAGTGCATGCGGAGCGGTGGCCGAGTGGTCGAAGGCGCTCGCCTGGAAAGTGAGTATACGTCAAAAGCGTATCGAGGGTTCGAATCCCTCCCGCTCCGCCAGCTAGTCCTTGATTTTGCAGGGTTTTTAGAGAAACCGGTCGATACAGATCGTCTCAGTTTCCACTACGCTTTCGGACATTCCCGCGCGAAAAACGGCAAGGATTTTCTCTTGCTACGCACCCCAAAATCTTCTGCCGACATTTCCGAGGGTTGTTGGGCAAAAGCATATCGATGGTTCGAATCTGTACCGCTCCGCCACCAAGTCTCAACATATTGGAAACGTTAGAGAATTTGCCGAAAAGCGGCGCAAATTCGCGCGCGTTCAGCTCAGTTCGGTACTGCAGAGAGTCAGATGCGAACCAAAGATACGGAATTTGGCCCAGCTATCTCTGCTGCTACTCCCCGCACTACGGAATGCACTTTTGCATCAAAAGCGTATTGATGGTTTGGAATCCGTTCCGCTCCGCCAGCTAGTCTGCAAATATCGCAGAAATCGGAGAATCTCCGAAAGACGGCGGGAATTCGCACGTATTTCGTGGGGTTCGGTAGTGCGGAGAACCCAACATCCCCCGAGCCTCCCCGATACGACGCCACGTTCTCTGATGCCGTGGCCAGCACTACCGAATTCATTCTGCTCGAAATGATGATCGCGGTTGCCGCAGGCTAGCAGGGCACTTGCCTTCGTGGCTCGCGCGCTCTCTTTCCTTAATGCCAGCGGCGAACTGATAGCAATTCTGCCCAGTTCCTGCTTGACGAGCGAGCGCGATCAAGGCCTGCGAGGCGCTCTACACGAGCACTGGGACTTCATGACGATTGGAGCTTCGCACTCGGACGCGTTCCCGCGCTGCTCAGTGACAGTTGATATAGTGAAGCTGGCCCGACGTTCGGCTGGATTAGCAGTTCCTCCGACATCCAATGCTCCGCGATCTAACATTTCGCGCGGGCGCCTACAGTTGATGCGCGGCAGCATCGCCAATTCCCGTGGATCGGCAGAACCGCAGGGCCAACCTTTTGTTCACAGCACCGACCTAGCCGACGGCCGGATTGGTCCGCTCTCGCGCTGGTACGCCCATGCCCCAAGATCCGTAGCGGGATCGGCACTGCTGTTTCCCCGCGTCGGCCGCATGAGGGTCGACAAGCTCGTGCACAAGCAGGATAGCAGTACTATAATTCTCTCCGACTGCGTCATCGCATGTAAGACGCCTGACCGGGCCGACGAAAGCGCGCTCCTCGACCTAATGCAGCGCGACTGGAGTAATTTCTTCCGACTTTGGGCAGGGAGCTGCGCGCCGTATGTAACAATGAGCCGCTTGGAGGAAGCGTTCACGCTTCTTGGATATGAAGTAGAAATCGTCGAAAACATGATGCTAGATGCCCAGCTCGACCAGCGCGTCGAGCGCGCATGTTCTCGGATCAGCCGTAGCCCGCAGCCTGTGCCAGTCTATCTGTAAGCGGACATCATCGGCTGAGAGAGCAGTCTATCCTCGCGATGGACGGAAATTGTGACATGTCGGAGATAGGACTAACCGTGCTTAGTAGGCGTTTGGCGGGCAACGCCAAGGGGTAGTGCGGGATGATGAACGTCGAATTTCCGAAGTCGTTCTGCACGACGCGCGTGCCGCACATAGCCGCGTCGCCGGCAGTGCCGTCATCGATCAGGCCGCCTAAGGCCCACCAGTGGAAGTGTTTTAGCGCTTACCCCGAGCAAGCACCGACGGACGATGGTAAATTCGTCGGCACTGTGTGAGAAAGCCGTCCTCGCCGAGTTTGGGGATCGCAATGAACGTCTGTCCGGAGTGCTTCGAAAACACCACGCTGAAGCGCCGGCTGATCGAAATTCGCCCGGGCTTTCCCGACGACGAACGATGCCAGTTCCACCCTTCCCGCAAGGCAGTTCCGCTGGAGGAGGTCGGCAAAATCGTGGAGCCCGCCCTGCGCGCGAACTACGCGATCGGTGAGTGGATGTTCGAAAGTCAAGAGGGCGAGGACCTCTACACCATCATCAACGAAACGACCGGTGCCGACGACGACCAGGTGATAAACGCTCCTCGGCTGGCTGATCGACAACGACGACTACTGGCCGCCAGACGGCGAAGAGGCGTTCTTCGCGGATGACCAGACCTATGTCCCCATCCGCCTCGACGGGTGGCGCCACGGCGCCCTGTGGCGCAGGTTCCGCGAGGCCATCCTCCACCGCCAGCGCTTCTTCAACGATCTCGCCAAGGCGTTCCTCGCCCAAATATTCGACGGCATCCAGTATCAATCGGACATCGACAGCCAGCCGGCGTTCTACCGCCTGGTCCCCGCGACTGATCCGGTCTTCTACCGCGCCCGCATCGTCGCCGACGAGGAAGCCTTCCGAACCATCGCGAAGAACCCGGCATCGCTCATGGGGCCACCGCCTCCCCCTCTGCGCCGGGCAGGTCGGATGAACGCGGCCGGAATCGCGGTGTTCTACGGCGCCACCGAGAAGGATACGGCCATCGCCGAACTGCGCCCCGCCGTCGGCTCGCTGATCACCCTGGCCGCTTTCCGCATCCACCGACCTATCCACGTCCTCGACCTCACCCGCTTCACCCGGGCCGGAAAGCAGATCGACATCTTCGCCAAGAACCAAATGGTCCGCGCCACCCAATGGGCCTTCATGCAGAGCTTCGCGTCCGAGATCAGCCAGCCCATCCTCCCGGGCGACGAGCATCTCGAATACGTGCCCGCGCAGGTCGTGGCAGAATATCTCACGAACCAGCCAGTGCGATGGCGCGGCACCGACGTGACCCCGGACGCCATCATCTTCCGGTCGGCCCAGCGTGAAGGTGGCAAGAACATCGCCATCATGGGTGACGCGGCGACCATCTGCGCCTTCCCTGCATCGGAGCCGTCCGACAGGTCCTCCGCCACGCGTCCAGACGCCGACCTCGACTTCCCCGCCTTTGTCTCACCCCTCCCCGCACAATCGAATGCGGGGCTCGAATATATCGACGGCACCATCGAGTTGCTGGAGGTCGGCTCTGCGGTCTACGCCGTCGACACGCATTATGCCTCGCCCGCTCTCGACCTCTCGCCGGACGATCTGGACGAACCTGACTTCTAGTTTTGCGCGTCGGTGATCAACGCCCGTCCGACTACTCCGCCAAGGTCCTCACGCCTGCATCATCCGCGACGTAAGCCCCGTGCCCTTCATCGTCCCGATGAAATCATAGGCTTCGCCGGTTCGGGGCGCGAACCAATACAGCAGCAGCAGCAGATCCCGCGTCCCGCTTTGATCAAGCGCACTGCTCGTCGCCCGCGCGACATTGGCCTGAAAGGTCTTCGGATCGGGAGGGGGGCCGATCACGAACGAGATGGTCGATGCGCGCTCCGCCTCGCCCGACGTGATTCCACTTGAGAAAAAACAGTCGACGGATCTCTCAACCATCCGCCAGCCTTCGCGCAGCAAACGGTCGGCAGCCTTCTGCGTCTCGAAGTCGAAGCTCAGAAGCCGATGACCGAAGCGCGTCCAGCCCGCGGGCTTCTTGTCCTCAAGGGATCGCAATACCGCCTTCCACGTTTCGGTCCTGCGGATCGGAAAAGATAGGGTCCTCGCCGCCCTAGCCTCGCTGTAGCCATGCGCGACCTTCGCGGAACGGCCATACAGCCACAGCTCGCCATTGCGTCCCACGCTCGGCACGTTGAACTGCGTCTCCAGATAGAATGCTACCAGATCCAACTCATCCGCGACATACGCCACCTGCCGCTCGAAGGCCTCACGGCGGCTCAGGTAGTGGCACCGCTCCACCTGCATCGTCAGCACCTCCATGACCGTCTCCAGCTCGAAGATGCTCATCGTCGGTGCTATGTCAGCCGTCTCCGGTATCAGGCCGGCCTCCTTCAGCCTCGGCCAGTGCGCAGAGAGGGGGCCGACCGCATCCAGCACCACGTTTGACACATCGACCCAATGCAAACCACCTCCGTCCCAGAAAGGCAAGCGTCGCGACTGCACTATATTGTCTTAGAGGAATGTCTGTTAATCAAAGCCGTACGCCAGAAAGAAGACCGACAGCTAGCAGCCGATACGTCATTTAGAGAC
Source organism: Sphingobium sp. TomMM7A (assembly GCF_055397305.1). Taxonomy (NCBI): domain Bacteria; kingdom Pseudomonadati; phylum Pseudomonadota; class Alphaproteobacteria; order Sphingomonadales; family Sphingobiaceae; genus Sphingobium; species Sphingobium sp. TomMM7A. The sequence continues at coordinate 1,784,762 of NZ_AP027311.1, forward strand.
GCCCGCGCATCGAACCGCGGGCAGCGAGAGTGCGATAACGTCGAGTATGTTCAACCCGGCGTTCTGGTTCGCGCTCGCCCTGGCCTACCGGTCTTCGAACCAGCTCGGATATTCTCCAGGCCAAGCACCGCTTCCAGAGCAGGATCGCGGGCCTCACGATAAGCTGCGAAAGTCCAGGGCGCGGCGATGTCTGGCCGTAGCGTGCGGACATGCACGGGGTAGCGATAGTTCAGCCAGAAACACTGGTCGATATCATTACAAGGGCCGTTATAGACGTGACGACCCGCCGTAAATTGAATCATGTGGCCACTGTTGGGCAGCAGGAACGGCCTTCCTTCGGCCCAGAAATCCAGTCGGTCGCCAACGTTTTCGCCAACGATCTTCACGCGGGTGCCGCCTTCCTCTTTCAGCGCGGAGATGGTCGTGATCGCGGCGGAGAAGGTCCAGGGCGAGGTCAGGATGTAAATAGGGGCATCGCCCGCCGCTTCGGGCAAAGCGCGCGCGAACGCATAGGTCATGGTGTAATCGCCACCCGGATTCATCCGCATGTCGAGCACGATGAAGGTCGGGCGCTCCTTGCGGATTTGCGTCAGGGTCTCTTTCAGGAATGCCGCGATCGGATTGCCGACATTCTGCAACATCCGCACATAGAAGCCGCCGGGCGCAAGCGTGTGCGACCAATAGACACGGTCGTGCTGCTGAAGCGATAAGGGAAGGTCATCGCGCCCCTGCAGCACAGTGGCGACACCCTTGAGCTGGCCGGGAAACAACAGGCGGCCCATTGTCGGCCAGAGTATCGACGGCATGCTGGTCTCGGCTGTGAGGCGGCGTTCGAACGGCGCGCCGCTGGCGAGAACGCCGGCCACCACCAAGCTGTCCTTTGCCTCCGCCACGCCGGCAGCTTGCAACAGGCCGGGCGCTTCCAACATCGGCACAAGACTGTTGCGGCGCAGTGCCTCGGCCCCACCCCGATAGCGGCGGATGAGGCGATAGATGTCGTCGATGCGGCGTCCGTCGATCCGATCGATGCGCGCGCCCAGCATAGCGGTATGCGCGGTATCGGCATCGAGGACGTGCAGGCCATCGGCAAACAGATAGAAGCGCACCGGAATACGCGGCACCTTTTGGCCGAATGTGAAGAGAGTGGTGTGTCCGTTATCGGCAAGCGCGGCGATCTCGGCGATGCGCAGCGTGAACTGGTCGCGGGTCAGCGAACCGGCATCAGCCTGCAAGCGTAGCGCGAGCCGCTTCGCCTTGGCGCGAGCGCGGGGGGAATAGGACCGGTCATAATCGGGAAAGGCGGCGAAGTAGGTCGCGTCCGCGATCCGACCGGCGCGTTGATCATCGACGCGGGCAGGAACTGGCCGTGGCGGAGGGTACTGAAAGCGCGTGCTGATCTCGCGGCGCACGGTAGCGTCGTCCATCGCCCGTATAGCGGCGACATGATCTACCGTGGTACACGCGCCAAGCGTAAGGGCTAGCGCGAGCGTAAGGCCTGGCTTATCGACATGCCACCTAAGGTGTTGAACGCTGTCTGCGAACCGGGGAGCGATTAGCCCTTTAATGACAGACATAATTGTTCCCCCTCCGTCTCTACCGACTGGTCACTCGCGCCAGCCATTGTTCCAAGGTGCGCTCCACCAGCCTCCCCGGGCTGGGCAACATAGCGTGGCCGGCTCCTGGAATGCGGCGATACTCATATGGCTTTCCGAGGGCGCGGAGGGCATCGAGATTGCGTGCGGTGGATCCGGAGGGTACCATCCAGTCGCGATCTCCCAACAACCACAGCCCGGGAATGTTGAGCGCGCGCAGGTCGGCGACGGGATCGTAATTCCCATAGGGAAGGTCGAGAGGCCGCTTCTGCGATGCCTCCCAAGCCTGATCCGGGGTCATGCCCTTGGGGATATCGCCTCGGGAAAAGGCGTTCAGGATTTTGCCGAGCGTAGCTCCCCCGTTTGGCGGTCCGAGATGGAGACGCTCGTACTGCAGCCAGTGATGGGTCGATACGACCGGGCCGGAGAGCAACAGCATGAACGCAGCGTGGCCATTCAGGACGGCCGCCCTTGGTATGATCCAGCCCGCCTGACTGCCACCGAAGAACCCAACCATGTCCGGCCGCACTTCACGGCGCGCTGCCAGAACGTCGTGGGCGGCGGAGGCGTCGCTTGCGAGCAAATCGATGTTATCCGGGCGGAGGGCCTGGACCTTCTCGAAATGGCCAGTCGATTCTCCCGTTCCGCGCTTGTCGTAGAGGATCACCGCATAGCCACGGCGCACCAACTGGCGGGCCATTCCGGTCTGGCTGCTCCGCGGAAGATCGCCCGAACCGTGGACGAGGACAATACCGGGAACCCGACCTTGCCTGTCCGGCAAGTACATGGCCCCGGCCAGCCGCGCGCCGCGATTCTCGAAACTGATTGCCTCCTGATGATAGGCATAACCACGTTTTGTTTCGGCGAACTGCCAGCCTGCTACGACGATCCCGGCCAGCGTGACGATGGCGAGGATCCTGCGGCTGGTCCGCCGCTCCGGGGCACGGGTGAACATCGAGGCTGCTCCGGTCAGGACCGCGCCGGGAACCGCGACCACAAAGCCCAACCCGCTCATGAACGGCCCGAGCGGAAATAGATAAAGGTAAAGCGCCAGCAGGATCAGCAAGGGGCCGACCCAGCGGCCAGCAAACTTGAGGACATCCCAAACACGGCGCATTATTATTATCCCCGGTTCTTTGAGCGAGTGGGCCTTCGGCGGCTACGGTGCGCCAACTCTATCCGCCGCAGTGTTGCTATCGCCTATTGACCATACGGTCAATATAATCTCAGGAAGGGATATGAGCAGGCGTATGAGAGAGCGGCGCGATCCCGAGGAACGGCGGGCGCAGATCCTGGATGAGACGATCCGCCTTGTGGGGCAGCGGGGTTATCACGGCTTCACAATCCAGGAGCTTGCCAGCCGCTGCGGTATCACCAAAGGCGCGCTGTTATACTATTTCCGGTCAAAGGAAGGCCTGCTGGCCGCTGCGCTTGAAGAATATTCACGCCGCGAGGTCGCCGACGTGCAGGCGTTTGCGCAGGAAAGGACGCGGGCCGACGGGGCGCAAGGAGAAATGTCGTTTCCAGCCGTCGTTGAACTCCTGCACTTCATGGCGGGCCGGACCGCCGCCGAGCCAGAGATCGAGCGCCTTTTCCTCGTTCTTCAGGCAGAGGCTATGGCTGATCCCGCGCATCCCGCCAACGCTCTCGTCCGCGAGCGCGAGAAAATGGTGATGGAGGGTTTTACACTAATGCTGACGCCGCACTGCGAGGGCCCCCTAGAAATCGCGCGCGAACTTTTCGCGATGATAGAGGGCCTCACGCTCCGTTGGCTGCAGGCCGATCAAGGGTTCGATCTGGTCGCGGCCTGGGATCGGGCCTTGGGCAAGATCCTGGCCATCCCGAGGCAGCTGGGCCTATGAGAATGGCGTGACGTTGGACTTCAGCCTGTCACTGGCCGACGCCAGGAGGAAGGTCGATGCCTGGTAATGGGACTATCGGGAGCCTTCCTCACGCATCGCTTGGCCGGTTAACGCCAGTCTTATGCGAAATCGACCATTTGCTGCCGAATAAAACAGCCACTCATACGCTTGAAGCTGGTCGTTCCTGCAATGGGCAGGCTTGGCGGTAGCGCCGTCATAGGGTATACGAGCCGCGTTCGCGCAACTGGCGAGGAAGGTGGATTACCACCGTGGAGCGCGAAACGCCGCCGCCGCTCGCCTGGGCACCCTTTGAATGGAGGTGCCTGTATGTCTGATCCTACCGATATTTATAACTGGCGACGCCTCGACAGCCGCGTCACTACATCAGGCCAACCCACGGAGGAGCAACTTGCCGAGTTATCCAGACTTGGTATTGGACACGTCATAAATCTTGGGCTGCACACACATGAAAAAGCTCTGCCCGATGAAGCCGCCTCACTTGCTCGTCTCGGCTTGACCTATATTCACATCCCTGTGGATTTCGACCGACCAACCGAAGAAGATTTCAATAAGTTCTGTGACGCGATGGCCAAGCTTGAAAGCAGGCCAGTTCATGTTCATTGCATTGCCAACATGAGAGTGTCTGCCTTCCTTTATCGTTGGCAACGAGAGGCTTTGGGGCACAATGACGCGCAAGCGCGGGCACTAATGGACACGGTGTGGCAGCCCGGAGGCGTCTGGGCATCGTTCATCGGAGATGATGCCAGTGGTTCGCTGCCTCATCGTCTCCCGAAATAAGGTAATTTATAGAGGCAGGCGTTAGTCAGCTTTCCGGCTGACGCCACCTCTTAAGCCGACCGTCCGCAAACCACCCGGTCTGGGCATGGCCGGAGCAGATTTTGGATCGTCCCGCTCCGCAGACAGCCAGTCCGCATGTGGTACAGGTTACGCGGCTAGCGGCGTGACGCGTTCCACCAGCGCGGCCAAGAACTTACCGGGTTCTTCGAACATTGGAAGATGAGCAGACCGTTCGAACCAAACCAGTTCCTTGAGTGGGGCATCCAGGTCTGCAAGCCATTGTTCCGCGATGTAGGGAGGACTTACCCGATCATGGCGTCCGAGGAATAGCAGGACGGGAACCTCAATATGCTTCACGCCCGAAAAGCTAATCGCCGCTAATTGCGGCCACATACGAGGCATGGTGAACGAAAAGCCTGCTCCGATGGCCTGGCCGTCAGCAATGCCGTGCGCCGGCGAAAGCAGGAAGGAATGCGAGTGAAAGTTCGTATCATTTCTGTATGCAGCAAAGCCACCAAAGCGGCGGACCCACTTCCGCTCGATTCTGGTTTTTTCGAGATCAAGGGCGTGTTCTTGCGGATATGGTGAGATTGCATTCAGTTCTGATAAGGCGTCGGAGTTATTTGTTCTGGCAGCTTCGGACAAGGTCCAGGCGTAACCTTCCTGCTCGTTTTTCAGGAAATCTATCACCTGTGCCACGCCGACATAAGCGTGGACGAGATCTGGTCGCTTTATTGCAACGGCAAGTCCGACGGCAGACCCCCAACTATGGCCAACGATGATGACCTTCTGCTTCTCATAGCGGGAACAGAGTAGCTCGATGAGTTCAATTGCATCGTCGCAATAACGTTCGAACGTCAGTGTCGGGCCGAGCGCCTCCGGCTCATTGAGCGGAAAGGACAAACCGGCACCACGCTGATCCCATTGCGCCACCGTGAAAAAATCTTCCCACGGTCGCTGGTATGTCCAGGCAATTGGAAGCTCAGTTGATGCCGGCCCGCCATGAATGAACAGAATCACGGGATTCGCGGCGTCAGTGCCACGGATGGCGACAAATTGCCGGGCGCCCCCCCAATTCGAAATCGATCTTGAGATCGACTGCGGTGGGCATTGACAAACTTTGCATCTCACCAAGGAGCGAGCGGCCAGCAGCATAAGGATCATTATCACTCAAAGCTGTATCTCCCACGGCCATGTCATTTGAGGCAACCGTGCCAGCGAAGCCGATCGTTCGCAATCAGGCAAAACATCATCCTGCAAATGGCGTGGTCGCTTGCCGCTGGACAGCTTCCTCACCCCGAGCCGGACCAGCAGGTTAACAGCGCGGGGCAGCGGTCCGGAATCCGGGAACGACGATGCAGGTGGCTTGCTGACTGTCAGTTCTGACGAAGAAGTCAGCTAGAGCTGGCTTGCCGACTCTCACGCCATGACGGCGGAGGACACAATGCGCATACGAAGGTGATGATCAACAAGCTGAGCCAGGCAAACGACGCGCCGAATGGCATCAATTCCTGATTTGTGAAAACAGCGACCGCACAGAGCGCGCCGCCTACAACAGTCGCAATTCCTAACCACCGCTGCCATCCTGAGCTTTTCACATGCATGATGCCGATAAGCATCAAAACTACGCTCAAAAGCACGAACTTGGCGCGCGCGACGACCATAAGAACGTCTATCTCGCCGCGACTGCCCGGCAGGTCGCCAATGATGGCGTACATGCGACTATTTTCAATCAGATCGAAGATGGCAGCGAGTATTGTGAGCACTATGGCGGGCTTTATCAGAGCCCGCCCTGATGGCGGCACAATCCGTCCAACCGCGATTGCTGACACGATCAAAAACGCGGCATAGACGGGGATGAACCCGAAAGTGTCGATCCGAAGTGCTTGCATCTGCGCAGCAATCAGAGACGCCTTGCAGGGCTCAGGAAACAGAGCGGCAACGGCGGCGGGGCTGAGCGCCATTTCAAGTGCAACGATTGGATCAGGCGCAACTGTGCATGCGCGCAATCCGGCTATGGCAGGAAACATCATCATGAAGATGAATACTGCGATTCCGCCGAGAGCCGCGCAGCGCCACAGGTTCATCCCTTGCCTCCTACACAAAAACTTTGTTGCCGTATGCGCAACACTGCTTGTGCATGAGTGTTGAACTGATCATCGGGACTGCACAAAGTCAACTGCTATGGGCTACCGCGATTGGCCGTGTCGGCTTATCGAACTCCAATCCAGACAGGAATGGTCGCCTGCCGCTGGTCCCGGACTGCCATGCTCCTTGCACCGCCGATGAGCGGACCGGCCGCTCCTGCTATCCAATCTGCCCGATAGCTACAGCAGAGGCCGACGGGCGGCTTGAAGAAGATGTTGTCTTACAATGAGCCCTGCTATGTCCGGGCTGGGTGGCTAGCGGAAAGGCAGGTTTCGGCGGCATTTGCTGGAAATCTGACTACAGGGATTATATCCCGCCGGTGTAAACCAGCAGATATGGGAACAGGGCTGCCAAAGCGATGATGGAAATTGCCCCTAATGGTTGCGCAGCCCGGAGACCGTTGCAAATCCAACCAGCCAACAGCAACGTCGCCGTGATGCAGATCGGAAATACCATGTAATAGTCGATCTGGCCTGAGTTGGGATAGACGCCATTCCCATGTGCGTAGATGCCGTAGGTCCCGCTTCGACCCATATAAAATAGTCCGAACCAGAGCGCCGCAGCAATTCCAGCGAAGATGTTGGCTGTCCGCATTGGAGATGCCTAACGCTATCGGACAGCATCTGCAAATGGCCGCATGCGGCTACACACCGCGCAGATTAATGAGTGCGTAAAGCCTTGTGCTGGAGTCCCATAGGCCGCCCACTGCCAACGGCAGCAAAAAGGTTGCCACGATTACGTTCGCCCAAAACTTTTGAGGGTTTTCAGTCCGAGTTTGCGGCGTTTCAACAGTATCGATGAAAGGGCGACTGAGCGCCATCACATAACCGCGCGATCCAGCGATGTATAGCAGGCGGAAGATGTGCCAGTTAAACCAAAGTGCCGCCGCGAAATAGACAAAGGCCGCGATCACTCCGGCTTCTCCTGCTTCGGCCTCAATTGGACGATTTTCGCCAGCTTCTCATACTAGGGTGCCTCTTCCGCTCGCATGATCGCCACCTCCCCGTTTCGAAAGTCCGCTTCTATGATAGCCGGTAGCCCGGCTCAATGGCGGCGACTGGTAGCATGCCGACCAGCCGGTTTCTCCCCGCAAATCCAACGGTGAAAATCTGAGCGAGCGGCCGCTTTCGGGAAGCGAAAATTAGCCTCTGATCGATACGAGGAGCTTGGCATCCTGGGCACCCCAACCCGGATTGATCGCTCCTCGGGCAAGCAGCATGGCGCCGTCGACATCCGCGTTCTGTCGTCCCGTGAGGATGGCCTCGGTAACCGCCGGAGAGAGGAAAGCGAGCCGCAGCACGCGGGTCATCCAGGAGGCGCTCACCTTTTCCCGGGCAGCGAGGGTTTTAACGTCAACGGGCTCGGTGCGAAGGATGCGCCACCAGTGATGCGCCCTTGCGACCATGCGGATGAGCGAGGGGTCGATCCGGGCTGACGCCGATGCTCCGCCATCCTGTACGAGACGGAGCGCACGACCTGAGCGTGTCAGACGAACAGGAGAACGCAGGAGGACGTCATTTGCCTCGTCATCAGCAGGAAGGTCCAGGAGTTTGATCAGCGCAGGGAGCCTGCATCGGAGAGTGACCCCTTCCCCCGTCACTTCCACGGCTTCCACCAGGGAGAGCAGGACCTCGCGCTTCCTCTGACGGATACAGGCCGCACTCCGCGCCGCCGCGTCCATGATCCGTGAGATGTCGTGACGGTCGATCCAGGCACCGGCCTGCGCCACAAGGTCAATCGGGTCGTCAAAAGCCTGCGCCAGCCGGTCCACTACGGCCGTCTCCAGCTCGCGTGCGGGGATGCGCATGCCGTCCCCGCCCTCTCCGGTCTGCAGCGCCCTGCTCACATAATAGCGATACCGCACCTTCCCCTTTGTAGCATGCACCGGGATGAGCGGTTCGCCCGCTTCATCCCGCACCAGTCCGGCGAGAAGGCTGGCCTGCTGCGCGTTTTTGCCCGTCCGCATACCCTGTCGGTTCTGTTCCAGCAGCGCCTGCACCCTGTCCCACAGATCCCGCTCAATGATAGCCTCGTGGAGCCCGGGATGGATTTTCCCGTGATGGCTGATCTCGCCAAGATATGTGCGGCAGGCGAGCATGAGGTACAGCTGTCCCCGGGTGAACGGCCGGCCTCCCATGCTCTTGCCGGTCGCCGTGGTACGGATGGGCGCCAGCACTCCCTCCTCCCGCAGCGCTTCAGCCAGCAGCCGGACATTGCCGATCTTGAGATAGCGCCCGTAGATGCTGTTCACGAGCGCCGCCTGCTCCGGCACGATGGCGAGGCTGCGGCCATCGGGGCGATAGCCCAGCGGAGGAACCCCGCCCATCCACATGCTCCGCGCCTTTGATGCCGCGATCTTGTCGCGGATCCGCTCGGCGGTCACTTCCCGTTCGAACTGGGCGAAGGAGAGCAGCATGTTGAGTGTCAGGCGCCCCATGCTGGCGGTGGTGTTGAACGACTGGGTCACCGAGACGAATGAGACACCGGCTGCATCGAACGCTTCCACCAGCTTTGCAAAGTCCAGCAGGGAACGGGTCAGCCGATCGACCTTGTAGACGACGATGATGTCGATCAGTCCGTCCCTCACATCCTCGAGCAGGCGCTGCAGCCCCGGCCGCTCGAGCGTGCCTCCCGATATGCCGCCATCATCATAGCATGTGGCAAGCGCGGTCCAGCCCTCAATCGCCTGCGAGAGGATGTAGGCGGTGCACGCTTCCCGCTGGGCGTGCAGCGAGTTGAAGTCCTGTTCCAGCCCTTCCTCGCTCGACTTCCTCGTGTAGATGGCGCAGCGGACCGGCTTCATGCCGCAACCTTCTGCTTCAGGCCAAAGAAGGCGGGGCCCGACCAGCGGGTGCCGGTGATCGTCCGGGCAACCTCGCTCAGCGACCGCCATTCCCGGTCGTTCCAGCGGATGATCCGGTCCTCCCCGATCGTCACCACATGGACGACGCTGTTCCACTCACGGGTCAGGCGCATGCCCGCCTTCGCGTCTGCCGTACGGCTCTTGCCCCCTGCAAGCTGGGCGAGCTTTTGCCGGGTCGTGCGCGGCAGACCGCCCAGCGACTTTGCCTGATATTCCCATGCAAGGGCGAGACGCATCATCGCCGGACTGATCCGGGGCGGAGCCGTCCCGGCAAGGCGCTGCCATTCCGCCCTGAGCGCCGATGAGGAGAGGTTTTCGAGGGCGGCGATCCGCCGCTCCACCTCGCCCATCAGCTGATGCTCCCGATCCGGTAGCAGCTCTGGCCATCGCGGGCGCTCCGCCCGATCGCATGTCCCTTCCTGCGCAGGCCGGTCAGTGCCGCCCGCACCGTGTGGGGCAGCCACCCGGTCGCTTCGATAAGGTCTGCCATCACCGCCCCTTCCGGCCGCTCGATCAGGGCAAGGAGCATACCCGTCTTCGTCGTCCGGACAGGGGATGTGGCAGGTTCAGCTTTGCCCACGCCCTCCCCCTTGTCGGGGGCATCAGCTTCAATGCCGATCGCCCGCAGGCCCGCGGCCGTGATGTGGATGTGCGCCTCTCCATCTGGGCCGTCCGCCGCCCGCTGCTCGACAAAGCCGCGGCGCAGGAGCGCGGCTACCGCCTTCGCGCCGCCCCTTGGGTCCACGTTCTGGGGATAAGGATGGATCTCTCCGTCCTCCCGCCGGGACGCAGTGGAGAGCAGCATGGATTGCAGATCGCTCAGTCGGGTCATGGGTGGTTCTCCTTCGAAGGAGCCGCGCAATGCGGCTCCCACCACCCACAGCCCCGACCGTCGACCGGTCGGGGCAGGTCACCGCGCATCAGGTACGCAGCGATTCAGCGCTCATGCTGTTCGCTCTGTTTGAAGGTGAAGTCGAGCACATTGTCAGCCCGCTCGCCGCAACTCAATGATTGGTCGCCAACGCCCCCTCTCCAGCAGCCGCCTGTCTTAATTAGAATATATATTCTCACTAGTGCATTAGAGCAACAAACCTTTCATTACGAAATCTGCTTGTCCTCGACAATATTGTGCCTTGCTCGATAAATCTCGTCTAATGGGGGAAGCTTTCGGGATACGGCCAAGGCTGGCCGGTGCCGCCCGTCGCAGAAGACATCGATCTTCGTGACCCGCCCAAATGCTGAAGGTGCCCGCAGCCTTCCAGCCACAACGATGATCATTCTATAATTTGTATTTACGGAATATAGATTCCATATTATAGCGGTTAGATATAAAAATGGGAGAGGGTTTATGAGATTCCGTACTAGCATTTTATGCGCTGCCGCGACCGGAGCCTTATTTCCAACATTCGCAATGGCGGGGCCAACATCTTCAAGCACGGAGAGTTGGGCTCCAGAAGCCCAAACAACTACCGCCGCTGCAAATCCCTACGCGTCGAGTGCAGACATCATCGTAACCGCCAACAGGCGTTCGGAAAGGCTTCAGGATGTACCGATCACCGTTACCGCCGTCACCGGAGAGGCGCTGCGCGAGCGCGGCGTCAAGAATCCAGAGGATCTGACCCGCATTTCACCCAGCCTCGTTACTCAAAACAACGCGGCGAACGCCCAGGGCACCAATTTTTCGATACGCGGCGTCGGCACGTCCAGCTTCCAGCGGTCGGTCGAGCCCAGCGTGGCTGTCGTTCTGGACGATGTGACCCTGATTCGTTCGGAACTGGGGGTCATCAATTTCACCGATCTTGCGCAGGTCGAAGTTCTTAACGGTCCGCAAGGCTTTCTATTTGGCAAAAACGCGTCCGCCGGGCTTATCAACATCCGTACCAACGATCCCGTGATCGGGACCAATTCGGGTCGCATTTTTTCGGAATATGGCCAGTTGGATAACGCCAACGACACATCATTATTTCGTGTACAAGGCATCGCTAATCTAGCGCTGTCTGACAGCGCGGCTGCGAGGATCAATGGCTTTTACGTCAAGAATTCGTCGCTTCAGAAAAATGTCGTGGCCAATCCCGACTTTGATGGCGGTCTGCGACAAGTCGGCGGATCTGCGAAGCTGCTGTGGAAGCCTACAGAACGGCTGACGGTGTTGCTGGCGGGCGACTATCTGGATTCCCGCGGCGCCGGCGGCGGCGTAGCGAGTTTGCGGGTCGTCACGCCCACGAGTCCTCTCGCCCAACTACTCCCCACACTTGGCATCACGCCGGGCCCTAACAATTCCAATAGCGCCTATGATGGGCCGACTTTCTACAATCTCAAGGTGGGTGGGGTTCAGGCCAAGATTTCCTATGAACTGGATAGTGGCCTGACCATCACGAACATTGCGGCCTACCGGGGGTTCAAGACGTCCCAGCAGTTTGACGCCGATTATAGCCCCCTGCCCCTGGTGCAGGTTTTCGGCGGGGGCATTATCACCGATCAATTTTCCAATGAGCTTCGACTGGCTTCGCCCGTGGGAGGAAAATTCGATTACCAAGCCGGGCTGTTCCTGCTCAAGGCGCGGGTCCGGGAAGACAATCTTCTTGCTGCGTCTCTGGGACAAACGCCCCCCCCAGGCTTCACGACTGTCCTGGGAAGCGACAGCTTCTGGCGCCAAAAGCTTGGCAGCTATGCCGCCTATGGCCAGGGGACCTATCGCTTCACGGACAGGCTGCGCCTGACCGCGGGCGCGCGCCTGACCCATGAAACCATCAATATGCGTTATGAAAATACTGCGGGCGGTGGCGCGCTCTCCTTGCTGCCTGTTTCTCCTGACCGACAGGAGGCCCGTCGCGAAACCAACTTTTCCTGGCGCACGACGCTGCAATATGACTTGAACAATGACTGGATGGTCTACGGCACTGCCGCGCGCGGCTACAAGGGGCCGGGTTATGCGCAATATTCCTTCTCTTACGTAAGGCCGGAAATTTCGACGCATTTCGAGATCGGGACCAAGGCCCAGTTTCTCGATCGCAAGTTGACGGTAAACCTGTCGGCTTACAACACCGACTTTAAGGATTTCCAGGCGCAGAGCATCGACTTCACGACACTGTCGTTCCTGCTGCAGAATGCAGGAAAGCTACGCACGCGCGGCGCTGAACTACAGGTCATCGCGCGGCCCACATCACGCCTGACATTCAACGCCAGTGTTGCCTATACAGATGCCCGCTTCATCTCGTTCAAGGGGGACACCTGCTATGTCGGGCAGATTGACTGCGTGAACGGCGCGACCGACTCCTCTGGCCGGAGACTGCCAAACGCTCCTAAGTGGAAGGCGATCGCAGACGTCAGCTACGAGCAACCACTGGGCGACAATTTCGCGGCCATCTTTAATATCGGTGTAACGTCACAATCATCTTACAATTTCCTGTCCAACGGCGACCCCAGTTCGGTACAGAAGGGTTATACGGCGCTTGACTTGGGCGCCACCTTGACCCCGACCGCGCGCAACTGGAGCCTCCGGGCCTTCTGCCGGAACTGTACCGACCGCCGCTACGTCGCTACAGTTCAGGGCCATCCGTTTTTCGCTGGCGATTATATCCAGAACTTAAGCTACGGGGGCTTTCGCCAACTTGGTCTTGCGCTCGACGTAGGCTTCTAAGCCTCGAGAGGGCTCTGTCAGACCAAATGCACCGCTCGTTAGGATAGCGCTGGTAAGCGGGCGCCATGCCCCGCCCCCGTAAGCCCGCCAGCCCTTTCCGCTACTTCAACTCGTCGCCAGAGGTGATCCGGCTGGCGGTGATGATGTACGTCCGGTTTCCGCTCAGCCTGCGGAACGTGGAAGATCTGCTCTTCGAGCGTGGCATCGATATCAGCCACGAGACCGTCCGATACTGGTGGAACAGGTTCGGCCCGCTGTTCGCCGGAGATATCCGTCGGCAGCGGATCAGCCGCATGCGCGGGTTCCGGCACTGGCGCTGGCACCTCGATGAGATGTACGTCAAAGTCAATGGTGAGATGGTCTATCTGTGGCGCGCCGTTGATCAGGAAGGTGAGATCCTGGAGAGCTATGTCACGAAAACGCGCGACAAACTGGCTGCTTTGACTTTCATGAAGAAGGCGCTGAAGCGTCATGGACCTCCCGAATCGATCACCACTGATGGCCTTCGCACTTACGGCGCGGCGATGGGCGAGCTTGGCAACCGGGCAAAGCAGGTAGTCGGCCGCTGGGCAAACAATCGGGTCGAGAACAGTCACCTTCCGTTTCGACGACGAGAGCGGGCTATGCTGCGCTTCAGGCAAATCAAGGCCCTACAGAAATTCGCATCCGTTCACGCCAACGTCCACAACCACTTTTCACTGGAACGCCACCTGATTGATCGACAGACCTACAAGGAAAGACGCTCAGCTGCCCTGGCTGAGTGGCGGTCTCTCGTGATCTGATCCCCTGCCTCGCCGGTCCAAAGTGCATCGTGTGGAGAGCGGTTCGCCTTTGTCTGACAGCACCAAGCCTAGATGTCCGCAAATGACCACTAAGGCTTAAGGTGAAGGTATTTGGTGAAGAAGCGCGCCATCGTATCAAACGCCTCCCGCGATTCGGGTAGCGCGATATCGTAGAAGAAGGCATGTCCCATACCATCCCAGATGTTGAGTTGGCTAACGGCTCCGCTCTTCTGCAACGCATTGTTGGTTGCAACGGCGCTGCTCATTTCCAGAGCACGGCTTCCCGTTACAATTAGAGTTGGCGGAAAGTGCCTCAGTACATCAGGCGACCGGAGAGGCGAGACAGCGGGATCGTCGAGTTTGATCCCCTCAAAATACGATAGGCGTATCTCTTTATTTGGTATTGCCTGAAAGGGTGAGGTGAAGGCAGCACTGTCACCCAAGAGGCGCATGTCAGCAGATGCACACAAAAGGCCGATGGCGGCTGGAAGAGGCAGCTTATCGCGGATCAGCGCGGCGGTGGTCTGGGCGGTGAGTTGGCCGCCCGCCGAGCAGCCATATATCACCACATCTTGCGACTTATGCGTCTTGAGCAGTTCACGATAGACCTTTACCACGTCCTCGGTTGCGTCGGGATAATGCGCTTCTGGGCCTTGCCGATAAGTGATGCTTACGCCCTCCACGCCCATGAGGCCCGACAGGGGGATCGTCTCAAACATGCCATTGGCCCCCGCGTTGGCAATCATGAAGCCCCCGCCCGGAAGGTTCAGCAGTATCTTGCCAGACTTTGCGGGCGTGATGCCTGCCATCGGCCGCGTCCAGACGGCCGGGACACCGGCGATCGCACGCTCCTCCGTCTCTACCTTGTACATCCGCTTCAGTTGGGCAACGCGGCCCGCGACGAGCCTTGGCAAATTCGTGCGCAAGGCGGTGACATCCTTTGGCGACTGACGGAGCACCTCGAACATGTCGGAGGGCACACGTGGTAAGGCCGCTTTCGCCTCGGCACTCATATACTCGGAAGGAGGCAGGCGAAATGAGGGCACGTTCACCGACCCATCTGCTTCGATTGGTCGCGAAGAAGGATTAGCAGCAGCTTGCCACGATCCGCGAGATGGTGCGGAGCCTTTTTCTGCCTTTGTTGCGACTTGGGCGGTCACTGCGGCAAAGGGCATGATCAGTGGAACTACAAGAACCGCGCATTTGAGAAGCAGCTTAGGCATCATTCTTCCTTTTTCGTCCATATTGTCAAGGTCGCCAAGGTGATCCGGCTTTCCTATTCAACGATCCCAATCGGGACAACTAATCGGGAGTCCAAAACTTTTGCATCAGGGGCGATGGAGGCAGAAACAGTGATTTCGGCGGCCAGAAGCGCGCCAAATGTGCATCAGATTTTTGTATCACGGGGAGGGGCAGATTTCTGCGATTTTTGGCTTGATGCAAAACTTGTGATTTTCGGATCATGGATGGGCAACGTCAGTTTGCGTGAGGCGAAGGCGGTGAGTCCTGCGCGAAAATAGGCTCCCGCAGGGCCTTGGAGAACGCGATAGCGCGTGGCGATACGTCCGCTGTTCTCGGGCACGCGTGCGATCCTGTCGTCCTGCGCCGCGCCATCGTCGGCCGTGTCGGTATAAGCATAATTGGCGAGGAGCGAGAAGGCAGATCTCGGCTACCACAGCAGATCGGCCTCCACCCCGCATGCGCGCTCTGGATATGGAAGCCCAAATCGGCGAGGACGGCAAAGATGACGTTTCGTGCGTGTGCCGAAATGCTGCGATCGTGCCCGAAAGACCTCTCTTCGATATGGCGAGATTGATTCCGGCCTCGATATTAAAGGAGATTCCGGCTTTGGCTCCTGCACACGACAAGCCAAAGGACGCGCGGAAGGCCGTCCCATAGCCAGCGAACAGCGCGATGCCGGGCGCGCACCTCTGCCGATGCCTGCACCGCCGCGGAACAAGCGCCCGCCGCCGTTGCAATTCGGGCCTGAGACACTCCTTCTAGCTGGTATTTTCAGCCGCCGATAGGCCGTGGGCGGCAGCGATTCATTACGGCGGATGTCGCTGTCATTGTCTTCCCATTTGACCTGCCACAGCTCGCCACCACCAAGCTAAATCTGTGGCCAGATGCACCAGAACAGTCCGGCCGGGCGGCCCGGGGCTTTTCGTCCTACGCATGCTCATCTGCCATATTTTATAAGTTGGTTCATCCCGAGCTTCCTGATAGGATGCTTGCATATGATTGCCTGACTTATCAACATAGATGGAAGGTCAATACTATTATGGTGCTCAAGCCTTGGGGGCGGCTCAACCAAATCGCCTATATGGTGCCCAACTTAAACAAGGCGATCGATTGGTGGACCGAGGTAATGGGCGTGGGCCCCTTTTTCATCTTTCCGGCTTTCGAGATGGTTCGAGGCGATTATCGCGGTAAAGAGCATTTCGCACAGTACGGCGCGGCGATCGCATTTTCCGGGGACCTGATGATCGAACTTATCGAACCGCGAGGCCCGTCGATCTTCCAAGAGTTTCTGGATGCGGGCCGTAAAGGCGTCCATCATCTATGCGCTTTCTCCGACAGCATGGAAGATGCGGAAGCCTGGGTCGCTGAACACGGCGGCACGCGACTGCAAGGAGCTGAGTTCGCAGACGGGTCCCAGATCGCCTATTTCGCGATGGATGCTGAGGAAAACAATATCCTGGAGATCGGCGTGTTGAAGGCCGAGGTCCAGAGCCTTTTCGACATGATTCAGCAGGCTGGCGCCAACTGGGATGGCAAGGCAAAGATCTTCAACCCGACGGCGGGCTGAGGATTATTGGGCGGGTGGCACTGACAAGCGAGTCAGCCATCCGACAGATCAGTCGCCGGTGAAGTGCAGCTCCACACGGACGCCATTGGGATCGGTGCCGAAGATTTGGCGTAGCCTGATCGATTCAACGATGTTGACATCATGGGGCATGCTCATCTCCGCCAATTCCTTCGTAATGGCGTCATAGCCGAGCACCGCAACCGGATCGAGCGATGCTTTGGTCGCCTCAAGCATTTCAGACGCTTCGCTACCCGCTACGATCGGCGCACCGCTCACTTTGCCGACTTCGTACATCTCGCCGCTGCCATGATCTGGCTACGCTGAATGTCGATGCGGCCTAAGTGATGGGAGTGCTTCGCTAGGACTTTGTTGAGCCCGCGAATGCGATGATGGGGTAAGCAAAGCACGTTGAGCGAAAGACGGGTCGGACCCGGCCTACCGCTGGCCAAAACGGAAGTGTTCGGCAAGGTCCGCTAAACTCTTTCGCAATGCCTCTTCCCTCTCAGCACCCAAAACTGACCGGATTTCGTCATTGAGGACATCGCCTTCCGCACGTAGCGGCGCGCACACTTCGCGGCCTTTACCAGTAAGCCTCACGCGCACCTGCCGCGCGTCAACCTCAAAAATGCTTCGCTCAACGAGACCTCGCTGCTCCAACCGCTTGAGTGTTTGTGATACTGTCGCATGCGCTATCGAGAGCCGCTTGGTCAGTTCGGAATGCGAAAGAGGCTCTTCTTGATACAGTTCAAGGAGAAGAAAGGCCGCAGCCTGACTCACATAGGCTTCGGCGGTCCTGACGGCATAAAGATGAGACTGGAGGCGCGCCACCATCGTGATGAGATAAGGTGTTGTGAGCTTGGCGTCGAATTCCGAGGGCGCAACCCACTTCTCGTCGAATCCTGTCCGAACCGGGGGCCGCGCGCGATGTCTGGGTGCTTGCTTCATCCGCTGTCCTTATGGGAGAGTCGTCATAAAGCCACATAAAAACAGCATTTGTCGTTCCGCAACAACAACGAGGAGCCGCCAGGCGCTTACGGCGCCCGCTTGCGGCTCTCCTGTCTAAAACCGTGAGGCACAAAGCTTGAGGCCTGTTTTCCCCAGTCTTTGGTGTCAACGATGGAGAGATGTGCATCGCGCTTCCACAATCTATTGGTTGCGTACCGCGCTGAGGCTCCAGCTATTTAAGGCAAGAGTCCCGGTCCAGATATTCCATCAAAGTTTTATGAAGGAAACGAATGCGGACTTCCTGATAACGGCTTAACATGACGTCCTTCACCCCACCTGCCTTCAGGCCTTGCTGTTGCAGCGCCAGATTTTGGCAGTCCTGATCATAGATTAGCCCGTGCCACGGCTGAAAAGCGCCGCTGGCCGCATAAGTATCATCAGGGCCAAGGTCGATTTGATTGACCTCTGGAAAATCGGATCCGTCTTGCGGCTTTGGCCGGAAGATCATGAAATCGAAGCGTGTACGATCTGGACTATTGTCGATCGGAACGAACCGATAGGCGAATGGATAAGGCAATCCCTTGAATAGGAGGAAGTTGGGGAACAGCGAATATTGAATGGGATCACATGCTTCTGCGTCCGTCAGATGGCTGAAATCCTGTCCGTAGACCTTGCCCAGTTCAGTACGGTTCATATCTGCCAGATAGCCCCGCGCAGTTTTGCCCTCCGGCAGTGGCGGAGCGTTATCAGTATTGCCAGTGACGGCGCCGAACGTTGCTTTCCATATCTCGGCTTCGGTAATCGGCTGGGGGTATTGGTCGCTGGGAATTCCGGTGGGAGCACAGAAACGACTAACATGACCATTGTCGGCCCAGACGTCATATTGCGTGCTGGCGTCGCCCCCAAAAGGAAGAGCTTGCGAGTGAAGTTCCGCGACATGGAATGCTTCGATAAACCCTTCCATGCAACACTTCCAGTTCGCCTCCATGACCTTGGTTACGCGGGTGTCCAGATAGACGTCGTCCCGGGACCAGTCGGCAAATTCCGCGATCAGCGGACCCAAATATGTTTCCAGCGATGGTGATGCGGGATCGCGGTTGACGAATACGAAACCTCCCCAGAGGCCAACGCGCGCTTCTGGTAAAGCGAGTTCGGAATCTTCGACCGGATCGAAATCCCAGCGCGCAGGTAAATTCTGAAGGGAGCCGTCGAGGTTCCAAGTCATGCCATGATAGGGACAGCGTATCTTGTTTACGCTCGTGTCCGACGCGCATAATTTCATGCCGCGATGCAAACATCCATTATAGAAAGCTTTGATCACGTCCGGAGCACTGCGCATGATGATCAGCGACGCACCGGGCGAGTCATACAATACGCAATCACCAACTTCCCTTACTTCTTCGACACGGCAGGCGACTTGCCACGTCCGCGACCACATCCGTTCCTTTTCCAAGTCAAAGAAAGTCTGGCTGGTATAACGCTCGCGAGGGACGCGCGGCATTTCGATATGCGTGGGATGGATTTGGCGTAAACTCGCGGGTGCCTCAATGGGGTCGCGCGCAATCACTTGCTGATATGTCGGAGCAGGGCTGTCCCGGTAATCGGGTGCGCCGTTGGTATCGAAATGAGTCATGGTTCAATCTCCCATCTTGGGCTGGGTCAATCCAAGCTGGCTATCCAGCGTAGCTCTCGCGGGCCACATCACCCCGCTGGGATCGCACCCGTCAGCAAATAGCCGCCTTCAACAGGAAGCGCGTGACCGGTGACCAATGAAGCTGCGTCCGAACTCAACCAAAGAATGGCAGCAGCCAACTCGTCGGGGCGTCCGAGACGTTTTTCCAGATTGGCGACCTGTTCGATCATGGACCGCTTCGCCCCCACAAGATCCATTTTAAACGCCAACATCGGTGTGTCAGTCACGCCAGGGCATACCGCGTTGATGCGGATCTTGCGCGACGTGTAAGCCAAAGCCGCGCTTCGCGTCATGGCAAGAACAGCGGCTTTCGTGCCATCGTAAACAGCACTGTCCGGCCGCGACCTGAGTGCATTCATTGAGGCGACATTCACGATCGAGCCGCCACCCTGATCGAGCATTTTGGCGATCTGGCGTTTCATGCACAAAAATACGCCCATGAAGTTGATATCGACAACGCGGCGGGCCTGCTCATCCTGCACATCGGCAAGCGCAGTATCCTCCAGTTCCACTGCCGCGTTATTGCAGGCGAAATCGAGACGTCCGTAGGTGGCAATGCAAGTGTCGATCAGTGAATCGACGTCTTCGGATGACGTCACATTGGAGCGGACGAAAATGGCCGTGCCACCAGCCGCCGTGATGGCGTGTGTCGTTTCCTCACCACCTTCCGCTTGGATATCAGTGACAACCACATTCGCACCAGAAGAAGCGTAAGCGATTGCCGTCGCCCGACCGATACCACCGGCTGCTCCTGTGACCAACGCTGTTTTGCCCGCGAGATTATAGGTCAAATCGGCCATATACTCAGAATCCTCGTATTTTTTTCGGTCGGGAACTTGTTTTCGATCGCTTTTACATGAGGGAAAAATCGCGGACCGGATCGGCGCCGTCGAAATTCACGGACGCGCTCTTGACCCGGTGATAAACCGACAGGAGCGGTATCGACGGTTCGTACAATTCGACGAAGTGGCCGAATTGTTTGGTCGCATCCATCATCGCAAATCCGGACCCCGGTTGGACTTCGCCGTAAAAGCCCTCCGGAAATCCCGCAGCTTCGAATTCCTTCATGATCGCGGGCAAGTCGTCGACGATCAGCGCGATGTGATGGAAACCTGTCCCGCCATTCGGAAACAGGTCTGAAAAGACCGATGGTTCGGAACTGTGGACTTGAACCATTTCGATCATGACGTCACCCCATTGTCCGTAGGCGGAGGAATGATCGAAAACGCCAGGCTTGCCGCGGTAACGCGCCAAACTCATGGGAATATGCTCCATGACGAAGTAAGGGCCTGAACCGAAAGCCTCCGCATGCTGACGGGCAGCTTCGCGCACATCGGGCACATAAAATGCGACCTGCCGGATCGGATAGCGCATGAACATCTTAGTGAACATTAGGGATACTCCTGCAAGCACGATCAGGCAGGGAGGGGGCGATCACCTGGCCGATATTGCGACAGGTGGCGGCGCCAAGCACGATGGCCACTTTTCCATCAAGCCGCATCTAGATCCCCTCCTTATTGTTAGCATGCATCCTAACTCGACAACGGCTCGCCCGTCAATATATTTAGGCGACATAATATTAACCTGACTGATCGCCCTGTGGTGCTGATCAATCTGTGGCCGTTAAAATGAAGGTGGTAGCGGATCGGCATCGTAGGCGGCGTCTGCAATGACATGGCCGACGCCCTGCAAGCCGGACAGGAGGGCTTGGGCCTGTGGGCAATCGCCATATTGTCCTGGCGTTGGATGAATGCGCAGCGGCAAGCCGATCGCATCGACGGCGGCGGAAATCCGCCATAAGCGGTTAAAATGGTGCTGTTAGAAATGCACCGCTCTTCGCGGGCGACGTTCGGCGCGGGAGTCAGGCTTAGCGTAGGTTGTGCCGCCGAATGTGATCCTGTTGGACAACCCGTTCTCGCGTGGATCTATCAGGCTGCCCGAGTTACCCTGTCGTTGCCGGACATATCGCGCTCAGGCGCTTTTTTAGGGGCTTGGACCGCAGATGGGACGACACGCGTCGTTGCGCTTAATTTCTCGGGTGCCAGATCGCTGTTGGCGATACGGGAATCCACTTCAGTGGTCCGAAGATCCGCCAGCCAGAGGCGTTTGGCGACAGCCAGAGCAGCGGCGGCCGCGGAGGGGCGAACGGCATTGATCTGGATTTCGTTCGTGAACAGGGCGACGATCAACCGGTCCCGAATCTCTTCTGAATGAAAGTCGAATTCTATGCCAAGGCGCCTGCCCGAACGGCGCACAAATCCGCGCAACAAGCCGACGTCCGGTAACACGACATCGACGCGCTCGCCGACACTCAGGTCCGCCGGTTCAGCAAGCTCCAGCCCAAGACCGGAGATGGAAATGTCGCCCTTATCTGACCGGATCATCTGCCCCTGCGCGCTCAGGATCGTCACGGCCTGTCGCAGCGCGAAGCGCTCCTCACCCCGGACACGCGGTTTTTCCAGGCACATCATGGCAACCAGCAGCAGGATGAACATGTTCACGATCGTCCAGAAAGTCACCATGGGCAGCAGGCCGACCTGCGACACGACCCGATATTCCGGCGTAACATTGATCATCAGGCCAGCGAAACTGAGCGCGAGGAGGCCGAGCGCTACGAACAATATGGTCCTCTCCCATGGACTCCCGCCCGCGTCGGCCCCTTTGGGAGTGACCTTGAAGACAAGACCTTTTGGACGGAACAATGTTTGCAGGGCGACGGGCAGAATGCGGAAGGACTGGAACAGCGACAAAATTTGCGCGGCAAGCGGGTAATAGCGCCCCGGCGCCAGGAGCGTGATGCCGCTCAACATTGCGACGATCAGTGGCAGGACATAGTGAATGACCGCTTCCAGATCGATGCCGACCATCGGAGCAAGGTTGAACAGCATGAAGCAAATGGGCGTCAGCACGGTGAACATGGATTGGAAGCCCTGCGTGATCCAGGCGCTGGGCAGGAACAGCAGGCGATAGCGCAGTTTCAATCCTGGCCCCAAAGGACCTTCCTTCAGGTACAGGATCTGGATCGCGCCCTGCGCCCAGCGTTGACGCTGAACAAAGAAGGCAGTCGTGCTTTCCGGAGCAAGACCAAAGGCCAGAGGCTCATTCAGATAGCGGGTGACATAACCCTGCCGCAAACTGGCCAGCGTCAGCAACATGTCTTCGGTGATCGATCCTTCCGGCAGCCCTCCGCCGATCGATTCAAACAAGGTCCTGCGCGTCACGGAGTTCGATCCGCAGCAAAAGGCGGCATCCCAACCGTCTCGTCCCGGCATGATCGCTTCGAAGAAAAATCGCTGATCGTCCGGCATGGCCTGTTGCAGGCCCAGATTGGTCTGCATGGGATCATGATTGTAGAAGCTGTGCGGAACCTGGACGATGCCGATCCGATCAGACTCGAAAAAGCCCATGGTGCGCAGCAGGAAGTCCCGGCGTGGGACGAAGTCGGCGTCAAACACCGCCACGAACGGCGCGTCGGTCACCGTCAGCCCGTGATTGATATTGCCAGCCTTCGCGCCTTTGTTGTCCGGCCGGTTAATATAGCCAGCCCCCTTTGCCTTGCACAGATCGCGCACCCAGGGCCGTCGGCCATCGTCCAGAACCCATATGCGCGCGTCCGGCCAGTCGAGGGCAAGACAGCCGAGGATGGTTTTTTCCAGCACTTCGCGCGGTTCATTATAGGTGGCTATGAAAACATCCACCGGGGGTAAATTCAGCGGCTCTTCTTCCCATGCAGCGCGCAGCCGTGCCTCCCCCGCATCAGCCTCCGCCGACCGGTCTCGCGGCCGGGAGAGGATCGCCAGCAAGATCGCGCCATCGAACAGCGCGGCACTTTCCACCAGCAGACAGGTCAGCGGCCACCATAGCTTGCCCGGACCCTCGCCCCAGGGAATCGTCTGTGAGATCCGCCACTGCAGATAATAGGCAATGGTGCACCCAATCGTCGCGACCAGCCCCGCACGCCACGGCCATATCTTGCCGAAAAGCAGCAAGAAGCCCACCAGCAACGCCAGCGGCGCGAAGGGCGCGGTGGTGGCGATGCTGGACATGTGCCGTCAGAGCCTGCGGCTGAACCGGACCTCGGCCAAACGCCCAACATCGCATTTGCGCGCGGCATCGACCCCCCGGGGTTCGGGCGCCGGCAATGCGACATCGATCAGAATTTCTCGATCTTCCGGCAAGGAATAGGTGGATGCGGCCAGCAATTCCTCCCTGCGCCGCCCCGCCGCGCCGGTGATGTTCACGACCTGCCCCTTCAGCCACTGATCGGAACCGATCATACGGACGTCTGCGGGCGTGCCGGGACCAATCACTTCAGCCTTCCGTTCTGGAAGGGCGACCTGGACGAAGCGTCGACGGCAATCGATCAGGTCGAGCACCGGCTCACCTGCGCGAATGGCGGCGCCGGGACTGGCGGCCGCCGCCCATACCAAAGTTCCCGCCGGGGCACGATAACTCGCCCGGGCCAACGCGTCCTTCAATCTCAGACTGGCCTGACGGTAACGAGCAGTCGCGTCGCTCAACGTCTTTTCGACCGCCTGCTTCTGCAAGAGCAGGCGATCGCCCTGCTGCACCGCATAGGGCGCGTCATTATAGCTGTCGCCGATAAACACCCCGGCTTCCGCCGCGCTACGCGTAACCTGAATGGCCCGCAGCCTGGCGGCAGCGCTGCTGCAATTGCTGCTCTTGAGCGATGCGGCGGCTTCCGCCTTCTGCACTCCGGCGGGCGATATGAAGCCCCGCGCCGCCAGAACGCGCGTGCGGGCAAGATTGGCGGCTTGCTCTGCGCGTTCGGCCTGGCATCCGGCGAGATCTGCCTGCGCGGAGTCGCGATCGGCGGTAAGGCGCGTTGCCATCGCACCGGAAAAAAGCGTCGCGCGCTGCTCCAATCGCTGGCTTTGGCCGTTCAGTTCCGCCAATTGCCGTTCGCTGAGCGCCATTTCCGTCTGCGCCATCTCGGCTTGAGCCTTTAGCTCGGCAACCTCGCCCGTATCCTGCGACAGGTCCAACAGATGGATTCCGGTGGCTTTGTCGAAATAGTGGCCGTTCGCCGGGAGATTGGCGACTGTCCCATCGGCGGCGGCCGTCAGCCTGATCAGCGGAGCATTGATCGCCGCCTGGGTGGAAACGTCGTTCAACACATAGGGGGCGAAACCCATGGCCCCGCCACCGATCAGGGCGGCCGCCAATATGATACGCGTCATTCGCGCGCGCAAAAGATTTTGAGTATCAATCATTTTCGCCGCTGACCCGCTGCCTTCTAACAATCTTCCGAAGCGTAACATCGGATAGTTAGCAGCGCGTTAATGACATTTTGCCAGCGCCCTCTTGTGCCGGTTCTATTCGGCACGCGGGGTATTATACCAATATGAGTTGATCAGGACCCGCCAGCCAGAGCCGGTTCGAAAATGGATCGACTGCATCCAATTTGTATCGATCCATTTTCAACCAGGCTCTCAGCACCATCGATTTGCGATCGCTATTGAACCAGTCGAGCCGTCTGGAGCGCTGTGGAGAATAGTTGCAGAAGGGCCGTGGTGATACTGTCATCGGCTGTCACGGTCTGCACCAACGGAGAACCATTGACGCCGGATGACGCGCAACTTTGCAGCGCGGTCAGAACCTGATCGGAGTTCCCGGCCTTTCCTGCCGGATAGGGCGACGGAGGAGGCGGCAAAAACGGCGCAATATTCGTCTGCGACCAGCTGTCGCCGGAAAGAGATTCCGGCAGATATTGCGTATAGAGGATCGCGATCTTAATACCCTTGGCCTTGATGGCCGTGCATTCAGTCAGGTCGCTGCTCCGCATTGGTCCGAAATATCGGCCGCCGCCATTTGGCTGATCCAGCATACCGTCCGTAATGATGAACAATATCTTTTGTGGTGTCGCTCCGGGGGCACCCGTTCCCGCATTGGGAATGAGGTTTTTCATCGTAGTGAGCATGTTCGTTACTTCGGTGGCTTTATCGTCTATATTGCTCCCACTCGTCGGCATAGAGTTCTTCCACCAATAATCATCCGCCGGAAACAGGGATGTTGCCGAAAATCCGCTGCCGTAGGACGCGACATTGTTCAAACTATTGAGCGTCCTGACAGGTGTAGTATTGCCGGATCGCGTCCAGTCGAACGAAAACATCTGTGCCCGATAGGTGACCTGATATTGCGATGCCTGGTTGGCCGCGAAAGGGATCAACTGCGATGCGGCCAAAACCATGTCGTCCTTGCGCAGAGTAATGCTGGAAGGGCTACCATAGATTCTACCGTAATTATGTGTAAGCCAATAGCCGTCAGCCCAATATCCGGTGTCGTAGACGGTACTCGTTGCAGTGCCCGTAGTTGTGGTTGTAGTTGTGGTCGAGGAACCCCCGTTAGTCGGCGTGGAAACCTTTGTTGTAGTCGTGGTCGGCGTAACCACCTTGTAGACGGTAGAAGCACCGCTGGAACTGGAGGTAACTGTATAAGTGGTCACGTTATAAGTACTGACAGTGGTGTCGATGTTCCGCGTATTGCCGTTCGATCCGGATGTCGTCCGCGTAGGCCCCGTCACCGTCGGTGTCGTGGATGACGTCATGAGATTACCCGCGCTGTCATAGACCAGGTTGGCAGATGAATCCCACCTGTAGAAGACATTCTGGGTCGTGGAACCAGACGTATAATATCCTGCCGATAGTAATATATGACGGCTTTGCTGATCCTTGACGTAAATATTGTCGGTTTTCGGAAGCATCGCATGGCATGCAAAGGCGCAGCCGTTCGCATTTTCGCTCGTCTTGGTGGCCGCGATTATCTTGCTCACTCCATCCGAAGTCGCAGGCAGGAGCATTGATGGCGAATTGTCCATCGCAAGGTAAAAATCGACATTGGGCGGTTGCGCAGCGCTTGCCGAAGACGTTCCGCTCACCGTCAGGGTGCCTGCCCCCAGAATGCCACCGAATACATTGACCGACTTGGCCGTGTAGCTGACGGTAGCCTTGCGAAGATACCCCAGTGCGCCGCTGCCGCCGGAGGTCCCGTCCGTAATCGTGGGGGTCACCTGAAGGTTCTGGTAACCGCTCAGGAGACTCGCCTGTGCACTGAACATAGTACGCGCGGCAGCAGTCGCCTCGCTGTTCGACTGAAGGATCATCGATGGTCCGACAGCCGCAAGCGCCGCTGCGTCGGCAGCGGCGTTCAGGTGCGTCTGGAGGCTCATGGCGCGAGAATAATCGATGCCAAACCCGGTGACGAAGGTCAACGGAATGAGCGAAAATGCCATGATCATCATGGCCCCGCCTTGCTGATCGGCCTTTAGACGAGCAGCGAGGCTGGCCATCGCTGCCGAAGAACGGAGACAAGAGAGTTTTGTCATCGGTCAAGCACCTAGTAAAGACGAGGAGTCATGTAGATGGTGTGGGTGAGCGCCGTGGTCCGGATAGGTATATAACTGACCGATGGCGTGAAATTGTAAGTGATCTTGCCCATGTACAGCCAGCCGCCGGCAGTACCGACCTGGGTCTTGTTGGCGATGCCGGGAACAAGATTTTGACAAACATTCGATCCGTCCGGCGACGTCGGCACCATAGTGGAATTGATCATATCGGCCGGGATTGAGATGACGGCGTTAGCCGACTGCGTCTCGATAGTTGGAAGCGTACCCGCAGTATGTTCTGAAGTTGTAGGCGTGACGATGCTGCCATCGACATTCTGCGTCTGCGCCTGGGTCCATACGACATAGGCATGCGTGGCGTCGCAGACCCGAAGCAGCGAAATCTGCTCGGTCGCGTTGTTGAGCTTGTAAGGCGCCAGGACGACGGCACTAGCGCTGAGATAGGATTTCGCATTGGCGCTCTGCGGCGCGTTGTAGATGACCGTGGGGGACATGGTTCGGCTGGTAAGATCGACCAGCGAACGGGTCGCTATCGTCACCTTGCGGTTGCAGGCGATCATGTCCGACAGGCAAACGCCGCCCGTGTACATGAGCACAAGCACCGGCAGACAGATCGCGAATTCCACGATCACTGCGCCGCGCGCATCCTGCTTGAAGCGCTTCAGCATGAGCTTTGCGACGCGTTGCATGAATAATCTTCCGTCGTGAACACCGACGTTGCCACAAGCTTCCGATTGGCATTGGGCTGATTTATCAGGTTCAAGCCTAGCGGCCCTTTTCCTGTCGGCCACAAATACACCAGCTGAAGAACGACGATGCGATTTTTGCCGCTACCGCCCGACTGGTAGATATAGCCCGTCCCCGTCGAGGTCAGCACGCCATTGCTGTCATACGTGAATGTGGGCGCAGACGTGCTGCCCACATTATAGCCACTTGCGGTGGTAACGTTGACCGTTAGCCGAGAGCAGGTGAGCATCGCTGGCAGGAGCGATGGAACGCTGACGGCCTGCCCGCTCGAATTGGTGCCGGAATACCCATTGCAGATGGCGTCTTTGAAGTCATCGGATGTCATGCCCATGTGACCATTGGCCATCTGGGTCGTTTGGGCTGAGCCAGTCAACAGCAGGCGCCCTGCGCTTTGAGCCGCAGTCTCCAGCATCTGTTGCGCCAAATATATCATCATCGTGTATAGGATCGCGAATAGCAGCGCGAGCAAAGCCGGTGCGACGATGGCGAATTCCAGGGCAGCCGTACCCTTCCTGTCTTTCGACAGGTTCGTACCGAAGCGGCGAACCGCTTTCAGTGGGTAAAAGATACTGCGTAAAATCGCCACGCGAGGGCATCCTTAAAACTATATCAAAGGCTATATCGCCGATCAGCGTTCAGATTTCGTAAACGGCCTAGACGGGCATTCTGGGCGGTCATCAACGCCAGTTCCGGATATTGCTTTTGTAACGCTTCGCCTCACGAGCATTGTGTGGGCGGGCAGCAGCCCTGCATGGCCCGCCTTCACGGAGGGACGATTCTTTCGTGCCACCCATGTGCAGGTGCTGATGCGCTTCGACGATCGATTTACCGGAGCGGATGCCGACCGGACGGCTGACCCCGAGGGCAAGGTAAGTTTCTACCCGGTGCGGGTTGAAATAGATGAGGCGCAACTCGCGGAACATCCCGAACTGAGGCTGAAGCCCGGCATGCCTGCGGAACTGTTCATTGAAACCGGAAATCGGACGATGATTCCCTACCTGACAAAGCCCTTGAGAGACCAGTTCGCGCGGGCATTCCGGGACGAGTGAAGGGTGCGCCAGATCGGCAGGCCAGGCTCAGTCGCCGGGGAAGCGCGGAACGATGCCATTATCCTCGAAGAAGGTGGGCGCCTGGTACAACGTGGGTCCGGCATAGGCTGGCGCGTCCGGAGAAGCCATCATCCAGGCGACCGTGCGTCCGGTATCGGCGGGCGTATAGGACGGCAGTCCGCCGCCAAACCCCTTGGCGGCTTCGCCATACTGCGCCGTCATGGCTTCGGTGATGGTCAGGCCTGGCTGTATGTGAAAGCTCGCAATCCCCTGATCCCGATATTCCAGATCGACAAATTCCGCGAGTTTGCTGAAAGCGGCTTTTCCCGCCGCATATAGCAGGCCCCAGCCGCCCTCGGTCAGCTTTCGTTCGCAAAGCATGCTGCCCGCGCCACTGGTGATGAAGACGATACGTCCGCCGCCCTGTTTCAACATGGGTTCAAGCGCGCGCTGCGTGATGTGCAGTTGATTGACCATCATCCCACGCATGGCCGCTTCCGCAGCATGCGCATCGATTGCGGAGATGGGCGACATGATGGCGGGTGACTGATAGATAGCGTTGTTGAACAGGCCGTCGATCCTGCCCCATTTGGCAAGCACCGCATCCACCGCGGCATCAATGGATGCGCGGTCCAATATGTCCATCGGGATACCCAAAGCCTCGCCGCCAGCGGCTTCGACCTCATCTACGGTGGCTTCGATGCTGCCGGGTACGGCAATAGCCTCCGACGCGACGGAACTCGCCAGTCGTCCTTCGCCTTCCCGCCGGGTACGACCGGTAACCGCGACGGCGAATCCACACTTTGCGAGTTCCAGTGCGGCTGCCTTGCCGATCCCGCGCGTTGCGCCCGTTACTATTGCCACCTTGCGCATACCCAAAGCTCCTGATGATCGTAGGACGTCGGGTTTTTGCCGATCGCCAGCCGCCCTTGTTCCGGGAAATCGGGTCCGCCGCAAGCCAGATCATGATGTCTTTCAGCATCGAGGGATGCTCGAAACGCTGCTTTTTTGAAACGCCTCAAACCGGAATTGCTTCTACCACTTGACAAAGGTTGATATTCGTCAACTATTAGGAGCAGATGGCCGTGTAGTTGCGCCTCAGCAGATGATCTGCCGTGGGCGCCGCTGGCCACCGTTTGAAAATGCTAATGAGATAAACCTTAGAGAGAGTATCAGGCTATGGCCCACACGAAGTTCCACCTTGGCTATTTCACGAAGTTCGGCGCGACTTCCTGGCCGGGCGATGGCAAGGAGTTTGGCTCGCAGTGGGCGGATGGTTCCTATCACAAGGAACTGGCCAAGATGCTGGAGGCGGCTAAGTTCGACTTCGTCTTCTTCGAAGACAGCCTGATCGTTGGCGATCGTTACGGCGGCTCGATGGAGCTGGACCTCAAGAATGCGACGCTGTCGCCCAAGCTCGACCCCATGCCGCTGCTGCCGGTGATGGCGCAGGAAACATCGCACATCGGCCTGATCGCGACGGCTTCGACGACCTTCTATCCGCCCTATATCCTCGCGCGGTTGCTTTCGACGATCGACTCCCTGACGAAGGGACGCGCGGGGTGGAACATGGTGACGTCGAGCGAGAAGAACGCCGCGTTGAACTTCGGCATGGAAAAGCTGCTGCCGCCGAACGAGCGGTACGACATTGCCGATGAGTTCGTCGAGCTGGTCAAGAAGCTGTGGGATAGCTGGGAAGAGGGCGCGCTGGTCGCGAACACGGAAACCGGCGTCTATGTCGATCACACCAAGGTCCACACCGTCAATTTCGAGGGCAAGCATTTCCGTTCGCGCGGGCCGCTGAACACGCTGCGTTCGCCGCAAGGCTATCCGGTTCTGGCGCAGGCGGGCGCGTCCGAGCGTGGACGGCAGTTTTCGTCCAAGAATGCCGAAGTCGTGTTGGGCATGATGACAGGCGGCGTTCCGGGCATGAAAGCCTATCGCCAGGACATTCGGGACCGCGCCGAAGCGCAGGGCCGCAATCCTGACGATATCAAGGTCTTCTTCCTGACGCCGGTGGAAATCTTCCCCGAAGGCGGCGAGCGGCCCGAAATGAGCGAGGCCGAAAAGCAGGCTTCGTTCGAGCATAATATCGTGATGGCTTCGTCGTCACTGGACGTGGACTTCTCGCTCTACGATGTGGATGCACCCGTGCCGCAGGATATTGTGGCAGGCGGCCACACCAGCGCCCTTGAGTATATGAAGAAGGCGGGCCGGGAAGAGGGTAAATCCCTCCGCGACCTGTTCTCCGTCGGGAAGGGCGCGAGCGGCATGGACTTCAGCGGCACCGTGGAACAGGTTGCCGAAAAGATGATGGCGGTGATGGACGAAGTGGGCGGCGACGGGTTCCTGATCGAAGGATCGGGTTATAACCATCAGCTTGCAGATCTGGTCAACGGCGTCATCCCTACCCTTCAGAAGGCAGGCGCCGTGCGCACCGAATATGAAGGCACGACGCTGCGCGAAATCCTGCGCGAATTCTGACGCGATTGGCGTGGAGCGGTAACACTGCTCCGCGCCCGCCTCAATCTTGAAGCTGGAGCGCGCCGCACATAGCGGCGCGCTCCAGTTGTTTTGGCATCCCCGACCGCGTTGGTTCACGCGGAGCCACAGCCGCGAGCCGCTGTTAGCGCGGGCGCAAAAAGGCTCGCTTGGAACGCGGCATCCCCTGCGTTAGGGTCCTTGCAGACGGCCAGGAAGTCGTGGGCAGATGGGAGAGGAACGTTTGACTGAAACCGACAAGATCGCTGCGACTTTGGCGATATATGCCCTGAAGGCGCGCTACTTCCGGTCCATGGACAATAAGGATTGGCCCGCGTTGGAAGCGGTCTTCACGCCAGACCTGGTCGCCGATTTCCGTGATGCCGCGGGGGAACGGGACGAGAGCATGCTGATCCACGGCGCTGCGCCTTATATGGCACGCTTGGCGCCGATGCTGGAGCAGGTCACAACCGTTCATCACGGCCACATGCCCGAGATTCACATCGAAACGGACAGCCAAGCCAGCGGCATCTGGGCGATGGAGGACAAGCTGTGGGTGCAGGAAGGCTCACCCCTGCCCTTCCGCTGGATGCATGGCTATGGCCATTATCATGAACGCTATGTGCGGCTGGCCGACGGCTGGCGCATCAGCGAGATCCGCCTGACACGCCTGCGTATCGACGCGGGCTGACGGCCGTTACAGCTCCTCCAGCGCCGCGCTGGCTTCGATCCAGCTTTCCTCGATCGTACCCAGCTTCTTTTCGACCGAGGCGCGGCGGACCATGAGGTCGGTCGTGGTCATTTTCGCTTCGGCGCCCGTCGCTGCCTTCGGGTCGAACAGCGCCTGGTCGATGCGGCTGCGTTCGGCCGAGAGCGTCGCCATCTCCTTTTCCGCCTTGCTGATTGCCGATTTTAGGCTCTTCTGCTTTTCGCGCCATTCGGCGGCATTACGCTTCTCCGCCTTGCGATCCGGCTTGGGCGCGTCGCTTCCGCTGCCACCGCTGTCGGCTTTGCGCAATATGATGTCGGTATAGTCTTCCAGGCTGCCGTCAAACGGCTGGGCCGTGCCGCAATCCACCAGGACGAGGCGATCGGCCACCAGCTCGATCATATGGCGATCGTGGCTGACGATGACGACCGCGCCCGAATATTCATTGAGCGCCTGCACCAACGCTTCGCGGCTGTCGACGTCCAGATGGTTGGTCGGTTCGTCAAGGATCAGGAGGTGCGGCGCATCGCGGGTGATCAGCGCCAGCGCCAGTCGGGCACGCTCGCCACCGGACATGGAGCCGACCTGCTGCGTTGCGCGCTCACCCGAAAAGCCGAAGCGGCCGAGTTGCGCGCGAACCGCGCCCGGCGTCGCGCCCTTCATGACGCGCGTCATATGCTGGAGCGGCGTGTCGGAAATGTCGAGCTCCTCCACCTGATATTGGGTGAAGTAGCCGACATTCATCTTGGCCGAGCTGTTCATCGACCCTTCCATCGGGGCCAGCTGTGCCGCGATCAGGCGGGCAAGCGTGGTCTTGCCGTTGCCGTTGCGGCCGAGCAGCGCGAGCCGGTCATCAGGATCGATGCGCAGGTTCACGCGGCGCAGCACCGGCGTGTCGCCATAGCCGACCGCCGCCATGTCCATGGTGATGAGCGGCGGGCGCAGTTCGGGCGGGCTGGGAAAGGCGAAGGACAGCGACGGGTCCTCGATCGCGGCGGCGATGGGCTGCATCTTCGCCAGCGCCTTGGCGCGCGACTGGGCCTGCTTGGCGGTGGAGGCGCGGGCAGAGTTGCGGGCGACATAATCCTGCAACTTCTCACGCTCGGCCTGCTGCTTCACGCGTGCGGCCTCTTGCTGCGCCAGGCGTTCGGCGCGCTGCCGTTCGAACGCGTCGTAGCCGCCGGGATAAAGGGTGATCTTCCCGCCTTCCAGATGCAGGATATAGTCGACCACATTGTTGAGCAGGTCGCGCTCATGGCTGATCACGACCACGGTGCCGCGATAGTTTTTGAGGAAGCTTTCCAGCCACATCGTCGCTTCGAGATCGAGGTGGTTGCTGGGTTCGTCGAGCAGCAGCAGGTCGGGTTCGGAAAAGAGCAGCGCGGCGAGCGCGACACGCATTTTCCAGCCGCCCGAATAGCTGTCAAGCGGACGCCCCTGCATTTCATCGTCAAATCCCAGACCGACCAGAATGCGGGCGGCGCGGGCTGGCGCGGTATAGGCGTCGATCGCCATCAGCCGCTCGTAAATATGGCCGAGGCGATCGGGGTCATGGGTCGCTTCGCTCTCCGCCATCAGGGCGGCGCGTTCCTTGTCGGCGGCCAGCACGGTTTCGAAGGGCGTCGCCGTGCCGGTGGGCGCTTCCTGCGCGATATAGCCCAGGCGCGTATCGCGCGGCATGTCGCAACCGCCATCGTCGGGGTCGAGTTGCCCGATCATGACCTTCATCAGCGTGGACTTGCCCGCGCCGTTGCGGCCGATCAAACCCACGCGGCTGCGCGGCGGCAGCGCGGCACTGGCGCGGTCGATGATGGTACGGCCACCCAGCCGCACGGTGATATCCCTGATATTCAGCATGGCCGCGCCCCTAGCAGTTGTTGCGCGGCTTGTCAGCGGTGCAGACGCAATCGGATGGGCAGAGAGATCGTGCCAGTTATCTGGATTGCACAACCCCGTTCGGGCTGAGCTTGTCGAAGCCCTCTTCTTAAAAGAAGTAGAGCCCTTCGACAGGCTCAGGGCGAACGGTAACGGGACGAAGCCCTAATCTTCTATCGCTGTTCTTCCGCATAAAGCGTGAACTGGGCGTGCAGACCGCCGTCCGACGATTGGCCAAGCCACAGGTCGAACAGGCCAGGTTCAGCGATGATCCGATTGCCCTGCCCCACAAATTGCAGGTCGGTGCGCGACAGAGAGAAGCGCACGGTCTTGCTCTCTCCCGGCCCGAGCGTGACACGTTCGATTCGCTTTAGCTCGCGCACGGGGCGGGTGCGGCTGGCCACGCGATCGCGGATATAAAGCTGCACCACTTCGCTGCCGCGCCGGTCCCCCTTGTTGGTGAGGCGGGCCGTCACCTCGATCGCCCGGTCCCAGCGCAAGGCGGTGTCGGACAGCTTCAGATTGTCGAGCGCGAATGTCGTGTAGCTGAGGCCATGGCCGAAGGGATAGCGGGCACTATTGTCCGTCGTCATGTAGCGCGCGCGATATTCGGTGCGGTTGTCGATCACCGGGCGGCCTGTGGACTTGCGGTCGTAGAAGAAGGGTTCCTGACCCGATTCCCACGGAAAGCTGACCGGCAGCTTGGCGGAAGGATCGACCCGGCCGAACAGGATGTCGGCGATGGCATGGCCCGCTTCCGATCCCAGAAACCAGGTGGCGAGGACAGCCTGCGCGCTCGCGACGGCTCCATGCAGCGCAAGAGCGCGGCCGTGACGCAGCAGCACGATGACAGGCTTGCCGGTGGCCGCCACCGCGTCGGCCAGCATCTGCTGGGGCGGCGGCAATTCGATCACGGTGCGCGACTGCGCCTCCCCCGACATGTCCTGCGATTCGCCGAGGGCGAGCAGGATGATGTCGGCTGCCTTCGCCGCCTCGACCGCTTGCGCGATGCCGCTGTCGATCGGCGTCATGATCTCGCAGCCCTTGGCTATGCTCAGCTGGGCGGGATCGGGCATGGCGGCGCGCAGACCGGCGGCAATGTCCACGCCCTTCCCCTTGTCCCCATAAAATGCCCAGGGGCCGTAGATATTGGCGCGATCCTCACCGAACGGGCCGATCAGCGCGATCTTCTGGCGCTTAGCAGGATCGATCGGCAGGACGCCGCTATTCTGGAGCAGCACGATGGAACGGCCCGCCCCTTCCCGCGCCAGGGCGCGATGGGCGGGCGTGGCAATGCGGGTGCGTTCGGCCTCTTCGCTGATGGAGCGATAGGGATTGTCGAACAGGCCTATCGCCATCTTCACATAGAGGATGCGGCGCACGGCGACATCGATCGTCCCCATCGGCACCGCGCCGCTCTTCACCAGATCGGGCAGGTGGCGGATATAGAGGCCGCTCTGCATCGACATGTCGACGCCCGCCAGCACGGCAAGGCGGGTGGCATCCCGCTCATCCTCCGCAAAGCCATGGGCGATCAGCTCCTCGTCCGCCGTATAATCGGAGAAGACGAAACCCCGGAACTTCATCTCGCCGCGCAGCAGGTCGGTCAGCAGTTCGCGGTCGGCTGTGGCGGGGACGCCGTTGATCTCGCTGAACGCCGCCATGGTGGTGAGCGCGCCTGCCGCGAAGGCAGAGCCGAAGGGCGGCAGGTGCGTCTCTCGCAATGTTTCGTCGGAAATATCGACGCTGCCATATTCAAGGCCCGCCGCGACCGCGCCATAGGCGGCGAAATGCTTCGGGCAGGCAAGGAGCGAGTCTTCCCGCCGCAGATCGCGTCCCTGAAATCCCCTGACGCGGGCGGCGGCGAACAGCCTGCCGAGATAGACATCCTCCCCCGCCCCTTCGACCACCCGGCCCCAGCGCTGATCGCGCGCGACGTCGACCATCGGCGCGAAGGTCAGATGCAGCCCGGCCGCGCTTGCCTCCTGCGCCATAGCGCGGGCGGTGCGTTCGGCGAGCGCGGGATCGAAGCTCGCGGCCTCCGCCAGCGGCACGGGGAAAATGGTCTTCAGCCCATGGATCACGTCGCCCGCCAGCAGCAAAGGGATGCCAAGGCGGCTTTCCTTGACGGCGATCTCCTGCGCGCGGCGGGCGCCTGCCACGCCGATGCCGTTGAACAGGCAACCTACCCGGCCCTTGCGCACCTCTTCCGCCAGCCGCTTTTCATCCTGGATGCCTACTTGCGGGTTGGGCGGATTATAGGGACGGAAGCTGTCGGTGAGGCAGGTCATCTGCCCCGCCTTTTCCTCCACGGTCATGCGGGCGATCAGGGCATCGACGCGGTCCACTTCGGTCGCGGCGAACGCCCGGCGCGCAAAGGGTAAGGCGAAGGAGCCGGACATTGCGGCAGCCAGGAAGGCGCGACGGTCGATGGTCATTGGACGACAGCGTAACGGATGATTGTTGCCGGGCCAACGCCCCGCTCCGCCATATGTTGCGGCGGCGCGGTCAGGCGGGCGCGAACAGCTTCGTGCCGACGACGCCGATGACGATCAGCGCCATGAAACCGGCCTGCACGGGGGCAATGCGGTCGCCGAACAGGATCATGCCGCCGATGATGACGCCGACAGCGCCAAGGCCGGTCCAGATCGCATAGGCGGTCCCGGCGGGAATGCCCTTCATCGCGAGGGCAAGCAGGCCCATGTTGAGGAAGCTCAAGGCGATAGGCACGGATGAAGCCTGCCAGCTGCCGACAGTCGCCGCCCATTTCAGGCTGAGCGCCCAGCAAATTTCAGTGAATATAGCAATGCCAAGCACAAGCCACGCCATGACGAGCGGTCCTTTTTCAGGCGGGCTCGGATGGAAAGCGCGCAGGCCGGAAACCCGAAAGAGGCGGCGCGCCCGCGATGGGGCAAAAGCCCGAAGGCCAACAGGCCCGAAGGGTGGTGGACAGGGCTGGATTCGAACCAGCGTACGGGAAACCCGGGCAGATTTACAGTCTGCTGCCTTTAACCACTCGGCCACCTGTCCAGTGCCCTTACGCTGTAAGCAAAAACTGCCTTTTACCGCGCTGGAGGCGCGCTCAATGGCGAATGGAGGCTTGCCTGTCAATGGTGGTATGTGAAAAGAGCGCTTCCATGAAAAAAGGACATCGCAGCGCAAAGCCCAAGGGCAACTTCCCCCGCTTCTACGGGCGGCATGCCGTCATCGCGGCTCTCGCCAATCCGAACCGGGTGGTCCGGAAAATCTGGGGCACGCGCGACGCGCTCAATGCGCTGGACCTGCCGCCAGTGCTGCCCATCGTCTATGCCGATGTGGCGGACCTTGGCCGCATGGTGCCATCCGATGCTCCTCATCAGGGGATCGTCGCGGAAGTTGAGCCGCTGGATGACGTATGGCTTGGCGACGCACTGGAAGCGGGTCAGGACGACAAGCGGCCCGTACTGGTGCTCGATCAGGTGACCGACCCGCATAATGTGGGCGCGATCCTTCGGTCGGCGGCGGCGTTCGATGCGCTGTGCATCGTGACGCAGGACAGGCACGCGCCGCCTGAATCGGGTGTGCTCGCCCGTTCTGCCTCCGGCGCGCTGGAAATCGTACCATGGGTGCGCGTGGTGAACCTTGCCCGCGCGCTCGATGAGATTGCGGAGGCGGGATATTGGCGCATTGGCCTGGATGGTGAGGCGGATACGATATTGGGCGAGGCAATCGGCGAATCGCGTGTTGCGCTGGTGCTGGGCGCGGAGGGTGAAGGCCTTCGCCACAACAGCATGGCCCATTGCGATATTTTGGCTAAACTGCCGATCAGCCCGCGCATGGAGAGCCTGAACGTCTCCAACGCGGCTGCGATCGCCCTGTACGCCGCCGCGAGCCGGTAACGGGGCACAAGGCGCGCCGCCTTCCATCGGCGCAGGGGAACGGGGGACGATATGGCTGTTATTCTTCGCGCCGCCAGCGCATTGGCCTGCTGCCTGATGCTGGGCGCTTGCCTGGTGACGCCGGGCAAGTTCGAATCCACCCTAGACATCCGCGCGGATCGGCAGTTCAGCTTCACCTATAAGGGCGAGATAATCTCGTCCGACATGAAGGGGCTCGGCGCTCCCGGCAATGACCCTGTCGGCGATGGTTCGCCAGAGAAGAAGGACAGCGCCCTTCACAAGACCGCGATGCAGAAGGGCCATGAAGAAGGATTTGGCGGTGGCAGCGCTGCCGGCGACGACGCGCAAATGGAGGCAATGGCTGCCGCGCTTTCCAAGGAGAAGGGATTTCGCTCCGCCCGTTATATGGGCAACCATCGGTTTGAGATCGACTATGCGATCAGCGGACGGCTGACCCACAGCTTCCTCTTCCCCTTCAACAGCGACGCGGAAATCGTCCTGCCGTTCGTCGCGATCGAGCTGCGCGGCGACGATCGGGTGCGGGTGAAGGCTCCGGGCTATTCCAACGGGTTCGACAAGAGCCGTGAGCCGATGGGGCAAAGCGGTTCTGGAGAGGACGCGTCAAAGGCGCTCGACGGCCACTTCACGCTGACCACCAACGCGGAAATCGTCAGTCAGAATCAGGAGGAGGGCGCGCAAAGCACCGCCGACGGCAAGCGGATCGTCTGGCGGATCACCCCGCTGACGAACGAGGCGCCCATGGCGACGCTGCGCGTCAGCCGGTAACGGGCGCCCCAATCGGGAGGATCAGTCTTCCGGCGCGATGGTGACGCGCAGGCCGTCCAGATCGTCGTTCATCACCAGCTGGCACGACAGGCGGCTGCTCTCATTGCGATGATCGGAGCTGTCAAGCAGGTCGTTTTCGTCTTCGCTCAGCGCAGGCAGCTTTTCGGCGAAGGCGGGATCGACATAGACATGGCAGGTAGCGCAGGAGCAGCAACCGCCGCACAGCGCCAGAAGCTCGTCAAAGCCGTTGTCACGGATGACTTCCATCACGGACAGGCCGCTGTCGCCCTCGACAGCCTGCTCTTCACCCGCACGGTTGACCACTATCAGTTTAGGCATGTACCTCGATCCCAAGATTTTCCACCGCCGCTCATAGGCGGGGGAGCCGATAAATCAAGCCGGAAGCAAGCAGAGCATGGTCACCACCTCCGAGCAGCTGCGCGAAAGCCTGGACGCGATCGCCATCCTTGAACCCGGTTTTGCCGCCGCATTGGCGCGGGTCGGCTATCCCCTGCCGCGCGTGCGGGAGCCTGGATACGAGACACTGCTGCGCACCATCGTCGGTCAGCAAGTGAGCGTCGCCTCGGCCGCCGCCGTCTGGCGCAAGCTGGAGGCGGAGCTGGGCGAAGGATGCGCGCCCGGCCAGTTGCTCTCCCGCGATTTCGATGCGTTGCGCGCGTGCGGCCTGTCCCGTCAGAAGCAGGGCTATGCCCGGAGCCTCGCCGAACTGGTCACCAGCGGGCAGGTCGACCTTCACGCCCTGCCCCAGGATGATGAAGAAGCGATCGCCCTCCTCACCCAGATCAAGGGCATCGGCCGCTGGTCAGCCGAAATCTACCTGCTATTCGCCGAAGGGCGGCCCGACGTCTGGCCTGCGGGCGACCTCGCCGTACAGATCGAGGTGGGCCGCATCCTTGGGCTTCCCGAACGGCCCAGCGAGCGCGAGACACGAGCGCTTGCCGAACGGTGGCGGCCCCATAGGGGTGCTGCCGCGATCATGGCCTGGCACCATTATAATACGGAGGTACTCTAAACCCATGTCCCTGCCCCATGCCCGCTACATCGTCCTGGAACATGAGGGCGTCTGGAAGATCAATCTCGACAACCGCTATTATGGCCCCTTCGCCACCCGCGAAGCCGCTGTCGAGAACGCGACCGAGACGGCGCGCAAGGCCGGGGATGGTGGCTACCCGGCGAGCGTCCTGCTGATGCAGGGAACCAAGTTCGATACGCTCTGGACCAACCAGGAAGACGCTGCGTCTTCCTGACTTTTTTCGATTGTTGCGGAACCAGATGGCGGGCTGGACATTATCGGCTCCAGTTTCGCGGGCAGAGGCATGAATAAGAAGGTTCTAATCGTCGAAGACGAAATTTTCGTCGCACTGGAGATCGAGCAGATCGTGGAGGACGCGGGTTTCGCGGTCAGCGCCATTGCCGCCGACCGTGAAAGCGCCCTTATGGCCGCTAATGACTGCGATATCGCTTTGGTGGATCTGAACCTGCGCGACGGGCCTACCGGGCCGGGCATCGGCATGGAGCTTGCCGCCCGATATGGCGTCCGGGTAATCTATGTGACCGCCAATCCCGCGCAGATCGGTGTCGCGGCCGAAGCCGCGCTAGGCGTCATAACCAAGCCCTTCCGCCCGCACAGCATCGCCCAGACGCTTCGCCTCGCAGCGTGTGAACAAAGGGACTTGGAGACAGCCGATATTTACGGCTTCACGCCATTTCAGTCAAAGCCCGGCTCATGGAACGGGATGGAATCCACAGGCTGATCACCAGTCCTTCAGGCCGCCAGTCACGTTGCATTCGTCCACCCAATTGCCGCTCGGCACTGAGCGCCATGAGGCGGCTGCCAAAGCCTTCATGGCTCGACGGCTTTACTGGTGGCCCGCCTTCTTCCCGCCATTCGATGCAGATGTCCGCGTCCTCGTACCGGACATCGATATGGACACGCCCCGAAGGCACGGAAAGCGCCCCATATTTGGCTGCATTGGTCGCCAGCTCATGGAAAAGCAGCGCGAGCGGCGTCGCCGAGCGGTCATCGATCGCGGGATCTTCGCCGGAGAATACGATGCGGCTTTCCCCCGCATCGGTATAGGGCGCGAAGATTTGCTCCAATATGCCGCGCAGGCGACCTTGCCGCAGATATTCGTCACCCTCAGCGCTGTGCGGACGAATGAAGTCATGCGCGCGGCCCAGCGCCATGATCCGGTCGCGCAGATCATCTGCCACCGGCCGGATCGCCGGGTCTTCACGCGCCGATAGCCCAATCAGACCCGTGATCACCGAAAAGATATTCTTGATCCGGTGTGACAGTTCGTGCGCGATGATCTCGCGCTCTTCCATCATCAGCTTCTGCTCGTGAATTTCGGTGCAGGTGCCGATCCACCGGGTGATCTTGCCTTCATCGTCGCGGATGGGCAGGGCGCGGCCCAGCGTCCAACGATATTCGCCGCTGTGATGGAGCAACCGATATTCTATCTCATAAGGGTCGCCGGTTTTCAGCGAATGGCGCCAGCACTGCCATGCGCGTTCACGGTCGTCCGGGTGAAAGTTGCCGTTCCAGCCATCGCCATCCGTCGAATGTTCGGCCGCGCCGGTATATTCGTACCAGCGCGCGTTATAATAATCATGATAGCCGTCGGGCAGCGTGGACCAGACCATTTGCGGCATGGTGTCGGCCAATGTGCGGAACAGCCGGTCGCTTTCCGCCACCGCCTCGGCATCCTTGACCTGCTGGGCAATGATATCCTGGTCGCGACGGCGGCCCTCCAATTCCATCATCACCTGGCGCGCGAGCAGGGAAAGGCCCTGACGTTGAAGCGATGTAAGGTCGTCGCGCGGCTTGTCATCGATGATGCAAAGCGCGCCCAGCGGCACACCTTCGCCATTGAGCAACGGCGCCCCGGCATAGAAACGGATATGCGGCGGGCCGGTCACCAGGGCATTTGTGGCAAAACGTGGATCGGCGCTGGCGTCCCGCACGACGAAGATCGCCCCATCCTGCATGGCATGCGCGCAGAAGGAGAGGTCGCGCGGCGTTTCTTCCGCATCCAGCCCGGTGCGCGCCAAAAAGCGCTGGCGTTCGTCCTCGACAATGCTGACCAGAGCGATCGGCGCTTCGCAAAGCGCGGAGGCGAATTCGGTTATCTGGTCCAGCGTGCGAAAACCGCCGGCATCCAGATCATAGCGCGCCAGTACGGCCGCGCGATCCGTCTCCAGCCCCCTGCCGTCAGCCATCGCTGACCCGTTCGATATCCGCGCCCACGGCCGACAGTTTTTCCTCCAGCCGCTCATAGCCCCGGTCGAGATGGTAGACGCGGTTGACCTGCGTCTCCCCTTCGGCCGCAAGCCCGGCGAGGATAAGGCTCATCGACGCGCGCAGGTCGGTCGCCATCACGGGTGCACCCACCAGACGGTCGACGCCCCGCACGACTGCGGTGCGGCCATTGACCCCGATGTCCGCCCCCATGCGCGCCAATTCGGGCACGTGCATGTAGCGGTTTTCGAAGATGGTTTCGGTCAGCACGGATGCGCCGTCGGCCTTCGTCAGCATGGCCATGAACTGCGCCTGCATGTCCGTGGGGAATGCCGGGAAAGGCGCGGTGGACAATGTCAGCGGCTTCAGCTTGCCATCCGCCGTTACCCTGATCCCGTCCTTCAGCTCATCCACCTGCACACCCGCTTCGCGAAGGGCCGCAAGGATTGCATGCATGTCATCGGCGCAGGCACCCGCCAGTTCGAGCGAGCCGCCGGTGATCGCCGCCGCGCATGCGTAGCTGCCTGCCTCGATCCGGTCGGGCATGACGCTGTAGGTTGCGCCATGCAGACGGTCCCGGCCGTGGATGATCAGCTTGTCGGTGCCAACGCCTTCGATATCCGCGCCCATCGCGATGAGCAATTTGCACAGATCGACAATCTCCGGCTCACGCGCGGCATTTTCCAGAATGCAGGTGCCCTTTGCGAGAACGGCAGCCATCAGGGCATTTTCCGTCGCGCCCACGGACACTACGGGGAATGTGTAGATGCCGCCCGGCAGCCCGCCATCGGGAGCAGAGGCGCGCACATAGCCCGCGTTGATCTCAATCACCGCGCCAAACGCCTCCAGCGCCTTCAGGTGCAGGTCGATCGGCCGGTTGCCGATGGCGCAGCCGCCCGGCAGCGAAACCCGCGCCTCACCTGCGCGCGCGAGCAAGGGGCCAAGCACCAGGATCGACGCCCGCATCTTGCGCACGATGTCGTAAGGCGCTTCGGTCGATGTGACCCGGCCCGCGCGCAGCGTCATGACACGGCCGAAATCCTCCGGCCGCGCGCCTTCGATCATGGTCGATACGCCTAGCTGGTTCAGCAGGTGACCAAAGCTGTCGACGTCGGCCAGGCGCGGCAGGTTGCGCAACGTGACCGGCTCATCCGTGAGCAGCGCGCAAGGCAGCAGGGTCAGCGCGGCGTTCTTGGCGCCGGAGATGGGAAGGCGGCCGCTGAGCTTTTTGCCGCCGCGTATTTGAATGCGGTCCATCGACTGGGTTCTTAACGCTAAATGCGTCAGGCGCAAGGCACGAGCGATCATTGCGGTTAACGCTACCGTGCTTCCCGGGATACGCTCGCGAAACATTTACACTTTCGGGTCGCTGAAATTGATCGAGTTTAGTGCGCGGCCCGCAAATGCAGCCAAAAGGCGAAAGGGGCGTTTTGCCACCGTAACGACAAACTTGATTAAAGGTGCTGTGGGTGGCGACAGGTTGTTTCGCGGACAGGCTCGCAAAGCACGTGCCCTTGTCCGACGAGGAGAGGAACGCGCTGACCAGACTGGAGGAAAATCCGCGCAAGGTAAAGCGCGGGGCCATGATCCAGCGCGTCAATGATACCGTGACGGAATTGTTCGTGCTGCGCGAGGGGCGGGTGATGAGCTTCGTCATCCTGCCCGATGGCAGCCGCCAGATTCTGCGCGTCTATTTCCCTGGCGATTTCATCGGTTCCGCCAGCACGATCTACAACAAGGCGCCCGAATCGCTCGTCGCGCTGTCCGACGCCATTGTCTGCCCGTTCGACAAGCACGCCTTGCGCCGGTTGCTGGAGGAATATCCCAGGGTCGCGGCGCTGCTATTCCTGCTGTCCAGTTCGGAAAAGGTCGCCCTCACCGATCGGCTCGCATCGCTGGGCCGCACATCGGCCAAGGCGCGCGTGGCGTCGTTCCTGCTCGACATTTTCGACCGGCTGCGCGTCACGGATGACGGCGTCACCGACAGTTTCGACCTGAAGCTGACGCAGGAGGAGATCGGCGACGCGATCGGGCTGACGTCCGTCCATGTGAACCGCATGGTGCGCCAGATGGAACAGGAAGGACTAATCAGCCGGGCGAACGGCCGCATCACCCTGCTGAACATGGCGAGGCTGGAAGAAATTGGCCATTACACCAATCGGCACAAGGATATGGATCTGGACTGGATTCCCGCCCTTAGCTGACGGGCTGGGCGAGCGTCAGGCCAGCAGTTCGACATCCCAGTACAGCCAGTCGCGCCAGCTTTCATGCAGATAGTTGGGCGGAAAGGCGCGGCCATGTTCCTGCAACTGCCAGCTTGTCGGCCGGATCGGCGTGACGTGCAGTCGCATGCCCGCTTCCTTCGGCGTGCGCCCGCCCTTCCGCAGGTTGCAGGGGGAGCATGCCGTGGCCACATTCTCCCAGGTCGTGCGGCCACCCGCGCGGCGGGGGACGACATGGTCGAAGGTCAGGTCACTGGGCGACCCGCAATATTGGCAGGTGAAACGGTCGCGCAGGAACAGATTGAACCGGGTGAAGGCGGGA
Organism: Sphingobium sp. TomMM7A; assembly: GCF_055397305.1. Classification (NCBI taxonomy): domain Bacteria; kingdom Pseudomonadati; phylum Pseudomonadota; class Alphaproteobacteria; order Sphingomonadales; family Sphingobiaceae; genus Sphingobium; species Sphingobium sp. TomMM7A. Next base: position 1,828,588 of record NZ_AP027311.1, read on the forward strand.
TGTTCCGACGGCTTCACATATTGTTTGAGCGCGATGACCGAGGGGATCTTCATCTGCAAGCTGGGGCTGTGCACCTCCCGCTCATAGCTGGCGACGATGTCCACCCGTTCCAAAAAAACCGCCTTGATAGCGGTTTGCCAGGGCCAAAGGCTGAGCGGATAATAGCTTAACGGCGTATAGTCCGCGTTCAGGACCAGCGCCGGACAGTTTTCCGGATGTCGTATCAGGTCGGGATGGTACATAAGAACCCTCGAAACCCCATTTGTCAGGTTTCTGATTGATCAGGAACGTGACGGCAACATGACAGCATTAACCACCCCGACCCGTCAAGGGCCTGTATGATCCAATCCTCCCCGCCACAGCATGTGGTAACCCGCTTCGCCCCCAGCCCCACCGGCAGGCTGCATATCGGCCATGGCTGGTCCGCTCTGATGGCGATGGATTTTGCCCGCGCGAATGGCGGCTCGTTTCACCTCCGCATCGAGGATATCGACGGCACCCGCAGCCGCCCGGAGCATGTCGCGGGCATAGTCGAAGACCTCAACTGGTTGGGGGTGGCGTGGGACGGCGAGATCATATTCCAGTCCGACCGGCTCGATGATTATGAAGCCGCGCTGCAAAGATTGCGGCAGATGGACTTTCTCTACCCCTGTTTTTGCACCCGCGCCGACATCGCGGCCAGCACGAGTGCGCCCCACGGGCCAGAGGGGCCGGTTTATCCGGGCACCTGTCGCGCATTGCCTCCGTCCGAGCGCGAACGGCGGATCGCGGCGGGCGAACCCCATGCATGGCGATTGGATATGGCGAAGGCGGTTGCGGCCGCAGGGGAACTACACTGGAAGTCTGCCCCCCTCCCCACCTCCGCGCTGCCCCTTCGGGAACAAATGATAGAAGCAAGGCCCCAAACCGCAGGCGACGTGGTCCTCGCGCGCAAGGATGCACCCGCAAGCTACCATCTTTCCTGCACCGTCGATGATGCCGCGATGGGTGCGACCCATGTTCTGCGCGGGGAAGACCTGTTTGCCGCCACGCATGTGCATCGGCTGCTTCAGGCGTTGCTCGACCTGCCATCGCCCATCTATTGTCACCATCCCCTGCTCGTCGGCGCGGATGGCAAGCGCCTTGCCAAGCGTGATGGCTCGATCGCCCTTGCGGACCTGCGCGCGCAAGGCGTCGATCCCGCCACCCTCGCCGCCGATCTGCGCGCGGCGCGCTTTCCAGTTGGCATTTCCCTGGCAAAGTCATAGATTCAGCCCATGAATACCGTTCTTGTCATCGCCCTCATCCTTGCCATGGCCGCGACGCTCTTTGCGTTGATCCGGGGCATCATCGCCTTTCTTCAGACGACGAAGGAGCAACTGAACGCGCCGGACGGCACGCCCAGCCCTTCCAGCCTCAAGCAGAACAAGATGATGATGAACCGCATCCTGTTTCAGGCGGCGGCTATCATCATCGTTGCGATCCTGCTGCTGATGAAGGGCAACGGCTGATCCGCGGATGGTGAAGCTGAACAAGATCTACACCCGCACCGGCGATGCGGGCACGACCGGCCTTGTGGACGGATCGCGCCTGCCCAAACATGCCCCGCGCATGCAGGCAGTAGGCGATGTCGATGAAGCGAACAGCGCGATCGGCCTTGCCATCCTTGCCATCGGCGAACGGCCCGAAGCGGGCTGGCTGACGACGATCCAGAATGATCTGTTCGATCTGGGCGCTGACCTGGCGACGCCAGTGCCGGAGGGGCAGGACGAACCCTGGGCGCTGCGGATCATCGCCACGCAGGTCAAACGGCTGGAAGACCAGATCGACGCCATGAATGCCGATCTGCAACCGCTGGACAGCTTCATCCTGCCCGGCGGGTCTCCCGCCGCCGCCGCCGTCCATCTCGCCCGCGCCATAACGCGCCGGGCCGAACGCAGCGCTACGGCAGCGGCCACGGAAGTTGCGCTCAACCCTCAGGCGCTCGCCTATCTCAATCGGCTGTCCGACTTGCTCTTCGTCCTTGCCCGTCGCCTGAATGGTAATGGGGCGGACGACATCAAATGGGTTCCCGGCGCCTCGCGTTAAGGGGCGTGCGTCAAAGGCGCCGCAGCCCTATTGCACGACCTTAGCCGACCAGGTGGTGATCCAGTGCCACGCGCCACGGCACTCGCCCATGGCGCTTGCGGATACCAGCCGGAACCTGACGCCGTCCCAGACATAGCTTTCGCTGCTGCCGCAATCGCCCAGGCCCCGGCCCTTGGCATAGCTTTCCAGCGACGCGCTTTCGGGCGTCCAGGATGCGTTGACCAGCATGGGCTTGGCCGCATTCTCGCTCCACCCCGGTTGATAGTCGAAGGATACGTAGCGGAAGCTGCGCCGTCCCGGAATGCCGGTCGCGATCACGGGAACCGCCGAAAAATTATAAGCACCAGCGCCGCAGGGAACCAGCACCAGCGTCTCAGTTCGGGAAAGGCGGTAAAGCTCCGGCGGGGATGCATCGCGCATCTCGTCGGCACAAGCGGTGAACTTGCCGAGCGCCGCCAGTTCCTCACGCCACAGCGTCACCGGAGCGGCGCCTGCGGGGATAAGCGCCCGGCGTATAGTAACCATCGGCGGCGCGGCACGTACGGCGCTGGCGGCCAGCGGACCTGTGGCGACCAGCGCCGCCATCGTGCCCGCGCGCCCCTGCCTTGCGTCCATATAACGCATGGCGGCAGCGGCTCCGGCCAGCGAAGGACGCGCGATCAGCGTGCCAGCCGACCGCAGCTCCAGCTTCGCCCCCCGCGCCATGGCGATGGCGAGCGCCGACGCCTGCGGTCCTTGCAGCCTGGCTTCTCCATCCCTGCTCGCGGTCGTCGCGATCTTGCGGCCATCGACCAGGAAACTGACGTCTTCTCGTCCCCGCGCGTCGCGGCTTATCGAGATTTCCGGCCCGGACGCGCCACCGGCATCCCGCTGAATGCTCAGCATGACCGGCTTGTCTGGCCAGTCGGCGCCTTCCGGCAACAGGGACACGGCTTCGCACCGGCCGCGATTGTCGCAACCGATGGTCCAGTCCTTGTAGGTTTCCAAAGTGCCGGGCCGAGGCATCTGAGCAGAAAGCGGCGCCGATGCGATGAACGCGGACAGCATAGCTGCCAGCGCGATTAAGCGTGTGTCCCCCATGGGTTAAGTATAACTTAATTCATAGGCGGACGGTAGTAGCTTCCTTCGCGCGACCCGACGAGCCTTTGGCCAACGGGAACCCCATAATGAAAAAGGCCGGTGTCCTTCGGCACCGGCCTCTTCGATCAAGCCGCCTTGGCGCGCGACATGCGCTTGCGCTCGTTCGGATCGAGGTAGCGCTTGCGCAGGCGGATATTCTTGGGCGTCACTTCGACCATTTCATCATCGTCGATGTAGGCGATCGCCTGTTCCAGCGTCATCTTCTTGGGCGGGGTCAGGCGGACGGCGTCATCCTTGCCGCTGGCGCGGAAGTTGGTCAGCGCCTTCGACTTCATCGGATTGACTTCAAGGTCTTCGGGCTTGGCATTCTCACCGATCACCATGCCTTCGTAGAGCGCTTCGCCCACGCCCACGAACAGGATGCCGCGTTCTTCCAGCGGACCCAGCGCATAGGCATTGGCTTCGCCCGCACCGTTCGAGATGAGGACGCCGTTCTTGCGGCCTTCGATCTTGCCCTTGTGGGGGCCATATTTCTCGAACAGGCGGTTCATGATGCCGGTGCCGCGCGTGTCGGACAGGAATTCACCATGATAGCCGATCAGACCGCGCGAAGGTGCGGAGAAGGTGATGCGGGTCTTCCCGCCGCCCGAGGGACGCATGTCCGTCATCTCGGCCTTGCGGACGTTCATCTTGTCCACGACCGTGCCGGAGAATTCATCGTCCACGTCGATGACGACGGTTTCATACGGCTCGGTCTTGCCGCCATTCTCGTCTTCACCGAACAGCACGCGGGGACGCGAGATGCCGAGTTCAAAGCCTTCGCGGCGCATGGTTTCGATAAGGACGCCCAGCTGCAATTCGCCACGGCCAGCGACTTCGAAGCTGTCCTTGTCATCCGATTCCGTCACCTTGATCGCGACGTTCGATTCCGCTTCGCGGGCGAGGCGATCGCGGATCATACGGCTCGTCACCTTGCTGCCTTCACGGCCCGCCATCGGCGAATCGTTGACAGCAAAGCGCATCGACAGGGTCGGCGGATCGATCGGTTGCGCCTGGATCGGCTCGCTGACCGAGGTATCGCAGATGGTGTTGGCGACGGTCGCGACAGTGAGGCCCGCGAGGCTGATGATGTCACCCGCCTTGGCTTCGTCGACCGGCACGCGGTCGAGGCCCTGGAACGACATGATCTTCGATGCGCGACCGGTTTCGATGACCTTACCGTCCATGTCGAGCGCGTGGATCGCCTGGTTCACCTTGACCGTGCCGGACTGGACGCGACCCGTAAGGATACGGCCGAGGAAGTTGTCGCGGTCGAGCAGCGTCACGAGGAAGCTGAACGGCGCGTCCTGCTCCAGCGACGGCGGCGGCACATGATCTACGATCTTCTGGAACAGCGGCTCCAGAGTGCCTTCGCGGCGCTGCGGGTCTTCGCTGGCATAACCGTTGCGGCCCGAAGCGTAGAGGACGGGAAAGTCGAGCTGTTCGTCATTGGCTTCGAGCGTCACGAACAGGTCGAACACTTCGTCCAGCACTTCCTGGATGCGCTCGTCGGGACGATCAACCTTGTTGACGACGACGATAGGACGCAGGCCCAGCGCCAGCGCCTTGCCGGTCACGAACTTGGTCTGCGGCATCGCGCCTTCCGACGAATCGACCAGCAGGATGACGCCGTCGACCATGGAGAGGATGCGCTCCACCTCGCCGCCGAAGTCGGCGTGGCCGGGGGTGTCGACGATGTTGATGCGGGTGCCGTTCCATTCGACCGAGGTCGGCTTCGCCAGAATGGTGATGCCGCGTTCTTTTTCGAGGTCATTCGAATCCATCGCGCGTTCTTCGACGCGCTGGTTGTCGCGGAAGGTGCCGGACTGGCGGAATAGCTGGTCGACGAGTGTCGTCTTGCCATGGTCAACGTGCGCGATGATCGCGATATTACGCAGGGACATGCATGTGCCTTTGGGATTTTGGTTTTCCCGGCCGGCACCACGCCTGACCAGATGTATCGCGCGCGCCCCTACAGGAAATGACGCGTTGCGGCAAGGGCGAGGGCCGCATTTGCATCGGCCGGAACGCACGACCATATTCCACATTGAAGCGCCACTGTTATAGCTACATATAACAGCTTGAAGGAGACGTTATGGCCAGCACAGCGCCCACCACGGCGACCGCCGACACGCTCAACCTGACGCCGCCCGATCCGGTGCCGCCCGTTGCGCCGGAGAAAGCCGCGGGCCTCGTCCCGATCGATGAGGAAAAGCGGTCCAAGCTGGACGAGAAGGTCGATGCCTTTATCGACGACCTTGTCGCGCAGGACGCCAATTCCCCTGAATTCGGACAGCGGGTGGACCAACTGACCAATATGGGCCGCAAGGAAATCGCCGAGGCGGCGGGCCATTCCAACCGCTTCCTCGACCGCCCCGTCCGCGCGATGGACAGCGACAATAAGGTGGGCGCGGACCTTGCCGAGTTGCGCCGCACGGTCGAGGATCTCGATCCGGGCAAGCGTGGCAGCCTGCTCGCGCCCAAGAAGCTGTTCGGCATCATCCCCTTCGGCAACAAGCTGCGCGACTATTTCGACGGCTATAAGAGCGCGCAGGGCCACATCAATTCGATCCTTGGCTCACTGGCGAGCGGCAAGGACGTGCTGATCAAGGACAATGCCGCCATCGATGTCGAGCGGCAGAATATGTGGGCGACCATGGGCCGTCTGGAGCAGATGATCCACATCTCCAAGACGCTCGACGCGCGGCTGGAGGCGAAGGCGCTGGAACTCGACTCCGCTGATCCGGCCAAGGCCAAGGCGATCCGGGAAAGCGCGCTTTTCTACATCCGCCAGCGCACGCAGGATCTGCTGACGCAGATGGCCGTGACCGTGCAGGGCTATCTCGCGCTTGATCTCGTCAAGAAGAACAATGTCGAGCTGGTGAAGGGCGTCGATCGCGCCAGCACCACGACCGTCGCGGCTTTGCGCACCGCCGTCACCGTGGCGCAGGCGCTGGCGGGCCAGAAGCTTGTGCTGGAACAGATCACCGCGCTCAACACGACCACCGCGAACATGATCGATTCGACCGGCGAGATGCTGAAGAACCAGACCGCGCAAATCCATGAGCAGGCCGCGTCCAGCACGATCCCGATCGCAACGCTGCAACGCGCTTTCCAGAATATCTACGACACGATGGATAATATCGACACGTTCAAGGCCAAGGCGCTGGAGAATATGAAGACGACCGTAAACACGCTGACGAACGAGGTGGAAAAGTCGAAAGGCTATATCGCGCGCGCAGAAGGTCAGGCGCAGGCCGCGCAACAGGCGCGCGCCGACAATCCGCTGCTGAGCGCGATCGAGGCATGAGGAAGTGAGCAGGTCCGACCGGGTCCTTGCCGATGCGGAGGCAGTGCTTCACCGTCACGGCGAACGCGGGCGCAGCCTTTCGGCACGGGCGCGGCAGAGGCGCGGCGCTGCCCTGATGCGGAAAGCGAAATGGGCCTTCTGGTCAGTGCTTGCCATCCTCATCGGCAGCATGGTCGCGGGCTTCTTCATCCCACTTGGCACGACCGGCGTCATGGTCGCGCTGGGGCTTATCATGGCGGCGCTGCTGCTGATCGCCGCCCTCCCCTCCGAACCGCGCGTCCGGACGCAGGCGCTTGCAGCCGCCCCCATTTCCGCCCTGCCGCTCCAGACCGAAATCTGGCTCGACAATCAGCGCAAGGCCCTCCCCGCCCCCGCCGTCGCTCTGGCGGACAGCATCGGCGTCAAGCTGGAAACGCTCGCCCCCCAGCTTGAACGCCTCACCGATCAGGAACCCGCCGCGCAGGAAATCCGCAAGCTGCTGTCCGACCATCTGCCCGAACTGGTCACGGGCTATGAATCCATTCCCGTCCCCCTGCGCCGCCAGGAACGCAACGGTCGCGTTCCGGAGCAGCAACTGGTCGAGGGTTTGAACGTCATCGACACCGAACTCGCGCGGATCAGCGAGACACTTGCCAGCGGCGACATCGACAAGCTGGCGGTGCAGAACCGCTTCCTGGAGCTCAAATATCAGGAAGCAAAGGAACTCGGCCACTAGGCCAGCGGTCCTTCTGTCATGATCCACCTGACGCTGATCATCGTCGATTTTCTGACTGGCCTGCTCGCCGCCGGTGCGTGGGCGCTCGCCTCCGCGGGGGGCGTCATCGCCGCGCTGCTGGGCGGCGGATTGGTCAGCGCATCCCTGTTCCGAAGATGGCGCAAGCGGGGCTAAGCGTCAGCTGCCCCGAATAAGGGTGTCGATCGCCTCATCGGCCAGGAGCTGGCTGAACTGAATGCCGAAGCGCTTGCCCCGCGCCCACATGACCCGGCCGCTTGTTTCTACGCCGATCGCCTTTATCGCCACATAACTTCCCGTAGCAGGCGGCGTTTCGCAGTGCGCCAACGCTCCCGATGTGGACAGGTCGAGGAAATGACCGCGCATCTCCGCATTGCCGACGCATAGAGTGACAGGGCCGAACATCTTGTGTCGTGCAGTGTGCCGCCGCTGTTCGGCATTACCCGTCAGGAATTTGCTTTGGTCAATCATACCGAGCTTCCCCCCCGGCCACTCAATCACAAAAAGGTCAAGGCCATCCACAGAATCATGGTTAACTCGCCATTAGCTACCTTTTCCCCTAGGGAAACCGCTAATTTGTATCAGCTGTGCTTTTGATCGCACAGGGCACGATGCTTTGGGGCGACGGCCGGGCCACGATTCTGCGAAAGCGGGCAAAATAGCCTCCCGCCGTGGGCTTGGGCACCAGTTCCTCCAGCCGAAAACCAACCGATGCGAGTTCACAGATCAGCAGGCGCGGCGGCGTGCCATGCTGTCCGGTCGGGCGATCCGCATCGACGACGATCAGCTCGCCATCCTTCTTGAGCGCGGGGCTGAGGTTCCACAGGAAGGCATAGGGCTCCGCAATCTCATGATACATATGGACCATGAGGATGCGGTCGAAGCTGTTTTCGGGCAGCTTGGGGTCTTCCGGCGCGCCGAGTTTTACGCTGACATTGCGCCAATCCTCGCGCGTGATGCGGCGGGACAGCGCCTCGATCACTTCGGGCATGATATCTTCGGCCAGCACGCGACCCTTGGCACCCACCCGGTTGGCCAGCCGAACGGTATAATAGCCCTCGCCCGCCCCAATGTCTGCCACGGTCATGCCCGGCCGGATGCCCGCGCGGTCCATGATATCGTCGGCTTCGTTGACGCGGTCGCGCGCTTCTTCGCTGGACCAGCGGGTCGAGACGATGGGCGCGACCGGCCGGTCGGCTCGCGGAAAATCACGCGCGGCGGCGGGCCGGTCATCCTGCTTGGCGGATGACAACAGGCCGCAGCCCGCCAGCAGGAACAATGATCCCGCCAGCGCCGCCCGCATCATCAGTCGACATCCTCCACATCGACCTTCTCGCCCGTCACCTTCTGCGACAGGGCAGCCGCCATGAACGGGTCGAGCGCGCCGTCCAGCACGTCGTCGGGAGAGGTTGAGGTAACGCCGGTGCGCAGGTCCTTCACCAGCTGATAGGGCTGAAGCACATAGGAGCGGATCTGGTGGCCCCAGCCGATCTCGGTCTTCGCCTGATATTCGCCCGAAGCCGCCGCCTCGCGCTTCTGCAATTCGGCCTCGTACAACCGGGCCTTCAGCATGTTCATGGCCGTCGCGCGGTTCTTGTGCTGCGACCGGTCATTCTGCGATGCGACGATGATGCCCGAGGGAATGTGGGTGATGCGGACGGCGGAGTCGGTGGTGTTGACGTGCTGCCCGCCCGCGCCAGACGCGCGATAGGTATCGATCTTGAGGTCGCCTTCATTGACCTCAATCTCGATATTGTCGTCGATCACCGGATAGACCCACACAGACGAGAAACTGGTGTGCCGCCGCGCCGAGCTATCATAGGGGCTTATGCGCACCAGCCGGTGCACGCCGCTTTCGGTCTTGGCATAGCCATAGGCATTCTCGCCCTTGAACAGGAAGGTCGCGGACTTGATGCCTGCCTGATCACCGGCCTGATAGTCGACCAGTTCCACCTTGTAGCCGCGCCGTTCCGCCCAGCGGCGGTACATGCGGGACAGCATTTCCGCCCAATCCTGGCTTTCCGTGCCGCCCGCGCCCGCATGGATTTCGAGGTAAGTGTCGCTGGCATCCGCCTCACCGGCGAGCAGCGCCTTGATCTTATCCTCGTCCGCACGGTCGGCCAGCGCTTTCAGGGACGCGACGCCCTCATTGACCATGTCCTCATCGCCCTCGGCCTCGGCCATTTCGATGAGTTCGGCGGTGTCGGTCTTTTCGCTGTCGATCGCCCGGGTCGCGCCGATCGCGGCTTCCAGCCGCGTGCGTTCGCGCATGACTTCCTGCGCCATCTTCTGATTGTCCCATAACGTCGGGTCCTCGACGCGAGCGTTCAACTCGTCGAGACGGCGCAGCGCGCGATCCCAGTCGAGGAAGCGGCGCAGCAGGTCCAGCGCGGCGTCGATACGGTCGATATATTGCTGCGCTTCGGCGCGCATGGGAACTCTCCAGACAATTCGGGGCGCTCCCCGGCATCGGGCAGGAAACGCACTAAACGCCTGCCCCTATCCGAGGGCAGCGGATTTGGGAAGGTTCAATCCTCCAAGCCATGTCCGCGCAGTCTCCCAACAGGCCAGGCAAACCTTGTCCCTCCAGAGGCTATGCCATACACCTCAACCACGCCCAAAAGAGGCGCAAGGAGAGGAACGACATCTTGGCTGAACGACAATCTACCCATCCCGCACCGGCGCAGGCGGTGCTCGTGATACTCGCGCTCGTACCGATCATCGGGATTTTCTACGCCATCGGATCCGCCTTGGGCGTGGCGAGCTTCCTTTTCTTCGGTTTCATATTCGTGCTTTATTGGGCTGGCATCAAAGGCATGAATCCTGCGGAGTTCGCACCCGCGCTGTGCGGTTCCCTTGGCGGATTGGGCCTGGCATTTCTGCTGCACAGCCTGCCAACTGTTCTGGGCATGGCCGGAATGGCTATCGGATTGGTTGGCGTGGTCGTCGCGATCTACCTACTCATTCGCGGCCAGGCTAGCCTGATCGTCAACAATGCCTTCATGCTGCTGCTGACGCTCGGCAACCCCATGATATTTGAAAAGGACGCGGATTTCGCCGCTGCGGCAGTCGCCATCGTGACAGCGGCAGCCTATGTCGGGGGCCTCGCATTTCTGATGAAACGCTTCTCCGGCGGGTTGCGCGCAAAGGCGCAATAACGGGTCAGCGAAGGCGGGAGGTTAGTAAATCCCGCCTTGATCCTGCAGGAAGTCGCTGTCGGTCCGCTGCCGCGTCTGCGACCCCGCCTCGCGCCGGGCGGCGGCCTGTTCCTGAGCGGCCACCTCTTCCTTGCGGATCGATCGGCGCGGTTCCGTCTCGGGCTTGAACGCTTCCCAGATCACGGCGGGCTTGGGCTCGTCGGTGGGCCAGACGCCATAGACGCGCTTGCCCGACCGGCGATCGATCGTGACCATGCGGATACCGGCGGGGGCGACGAAGGGCGTCTTGGGCATCGTTTCCAGCACGGGCGCCATCGCCGCCTTCCAGATCGGCGCGGCGATGCGGCCACCCTGCGCCCAGCCGCCCAGGCTGCGCGGCTGGTCATAGCCCATATAGACGCCCGCCACGATGTCGGGCGATCCGCCGACGAACCACACATTGGTTGGCCCGTTGGTCGTGCCCGTCTTGCCGAACAGCGGCCGCTTGAGGTCGGCAAGGACCGTCGCAGTGCCGCGCTGGATCACGCCCTCGGCGATGTGCACCACCTGATAGGCGGTCATCGGGTTCATCACCTGCCGCCCTTCAAAACCGAAGCGCGGCATGGGCTTTCCATCCCAGTTCGCCATGTTGCAGCCGTCGCAGGCGCGCCAGCGCAGCGGCCAGATCACCTTGCCGCGCCGGTCCTGCACATAATCCATCACCTTGGGCGAAAGCTGGCGGCCCTGATTGGCGAGCATCGCATAGGCGTTCACCATCCGCTCGACCGTGGTTTCGCCCGCGCCCAGAGCGAAGGAGAGATAGGGCTGATAATCGCCGATCCCCATCGCCTTGATCGTGCGGACGACACGATCCATGCCGGTCTGGCTGGCGGCGCGCACCGTCATCAGGTTGCGCGACTGCTCCACGCCCCAGCGCATCGTCTGCGGCCCGGCGCTGCCACCGGAAAAGTTGCGGAAGCATTTCTGGCCAAGGCCCGCGCCCTGATAAACGCATAGCGGCCCATCGACGATGATGGAGGCTGGCGTCATCCCACCGTCGAGCGCGGCGGCATAGACGAACGGCTTGATGGTCGAACCCGGCTGACGCATCGCCTGCGTCGCGCGATTATAGGAGGACAAGCGACTGTCGAAGCCGCCCTGCATCGCCAGGACGCGCCCGGAATGGACCTGTTCGGCCATCATCCCGCCGGACACTTCGGGCACGTTGCGTAGCGCCCAGGTCGATCCGTTGCGGGCTACCGCGATCAGGTCTCCCGCCTTCATGCCGTTGAATGCGGGGCCGCCCACGCGCCGATAGGGCATCTGCGCGGCGCTGGCGGGCAGCGTTCCGGTCGATCCGTCGGAAAAGCCGATTTCGGCGCCCGAAGAATTGCGGTCGATAACCGCCGCTATGCGCCAGTCCGCATAATCGATCCCGATATAGCTTGCCGCCAGTTCGCGCTTCCATCCACGGGCCATGTCGATCTTGCCCAACGGGCCGGACCAGCCTTTGCCCGCGTCGAAACGGATCAGGCCGTTGCGCAATGCCGTCGCGACGCCTTCCTGCAACTTGGGATCATAGGGGCTGCGCACCCACAGGCCGCCTGCATAGACGCTGTTAGGGCCCTCCTCCGCCTTTTCACCAAACCGTTCGATAAGCCGCCGGCGGACCTCTTCCATATAATAGCCGCCCGCGCGCGCGTCGAAGCTGGAGCCATGCGGTGGGACCGTGCCGAGCGGTTGTGCCTGCGCTTCGTTCAATTGCGCCTGACTGATCCAGCCATTCTTGTACATTTCGCCCAGCGCCCAGTTGCGCCGGTCGAGCGCGCGCTCGTGGCCGGTCGGGCTTTCGGGGCGGTAATTTGCCGGCCCCTTGGGCAGGATGGCGAGATACGCCATCTCGTGCAGCTTCAGGTCGCCCACATCCTTATCGAAATAGGCGCGCGCCGCCGCCTGCACGCCATAGGCGTTCCGGCCGAGGAATATCTGATTGAAATAGAGTTCGAGGATCTGCTGCTTGGTCAGTACGCCTTCCATGCGATAGGCGAGGATCATTTCCTTCACCTTGCGCGTCGGGGAATATTCATCGCCAATCAGCAGGTTCTTGGCGACCTGCTGGGTGATGGTCGACCCACCCTTGGCGCGCTGGCCGGATCCGATCTTCGTCACATAGTCGAACACGGCGCCGAAGAAGCCGGGAATATCAACGCCATGATGTTCGAAGAAAGTCTTGTCCTCCGCCGCCAGATAAGCGCGGATCAGCAGCGGGGGATAGTCGCTATATTGAAGCTGGACGCGGCGCTCGCGCGCATAGCTGTGCACCGGCTGGCCATCGATGTCGCGCACGATCGTGGGCAGCGGCGGCTCATATTCCAGCAGCGTTCCGGCGTCGGGCAGGCCGCGCGCGAAGATGATCCAGAACAGCAGATAGGCGAGGAAAAGTCCGCCGAGCGCGATCGCCGCCCAGCGGAACCAGCGCCGCTGCCAAAGGGGGGAAAGCCTTTCCCGGAACGCGCGTCCACCCCCGCGCAAACGGTCGGCAAAGGACAAGCGGGCGGTGTGGGGACGGGCCTCTTCCATGACGAGAGGAGGCTCTAAGGTCAAAATGCGGCCAGCGCCAGTGCGGATCGTCGGGCCGCGCCCCGGTCAGCCGCCGCCAAGGGGCAGCTTGCGGGCGAAATATATCTCGACGGCCTTGGCAACGCCCTTCGCGATGCGGCTGCGCCCTTCGGGCGAGGCCAGGAAGGCGGCATCCTCGGCATTGCTGAGATAGCCGGTCTCGAACAGGACCGATGGCGTGTCCGGCGCCTTCAAAACCATGAGTGAAGCATAGCGGTGGAACGTGGTACGGAACGTCAGGAACGGCGCCCCCTCCCGCTGAAGAAGGCGGGCGAAATTCGCTGATTCCTTCATTGTTTCGCGCTGAGTAAGGTCGATCAGGATAGACGACACCTGGTCAGTCTGTGCGCCCAGATTGACGCCATTCAAAACGTCCGCCCTGTTCTCCCGCGCCGCCAGCCGTGCCGCTTCCCGATCCGATGCCACTTCCGACAGGGTATAGACTGTCGCGCCGCGCGCCTCATGATTGTCCGCCGAATCGGCATGAACGGAAATGAAGAGGTCCGCATTCATCTTCCGCGCGATGCCATAGCGTTCCTGCAGGACCAGAAAGCGGTCGTCGTCCCGTGTCAGCGCGACGCGAAGTCTGCCCGACTTCACCAGTTGATCCCGGATCGCCTGCGCGATCGCGAGCGTCAGATCTTTTTCGCGCTCGCCGGTTTCCGCGTTGATCGCGCCGGGATCGTGCCCGCCATGCCCCGCATCTATGACGATCAACGGGCGTGACACATCGGCTGATCCTTCCACCCGTGGCAGCGAGAGGCCGCGCGCAACCGGCGGGATCGGCACGGTGATGCTATGCAGCCGCTTGGCCGGACGGGGCGCCATCGAGGCTGGCTTGTCGAAGCTGATGCGCGCCGCCCCCTGAGGACCGGCCAGAAAAGCAGTTGCCAGGGCAAGAGCGTGGAGCATGGCGCGCTTGTGCCCCGCACCGCCCCATGCCGTCCAGCCCCATTTCAGCGGCGGCCATTCGCTTCCGCGTTTACCTTTGCTTCACCATGTTGAGCGATTAAACGCAGGAATGGCAGCATTCGTCCTGGACCAAACAATTTTGCGGGGGACGTTGCTAGGCTGGCCTTAGGCTGCTACCCATTCACATTCCTGAAAGAAACGCCCACATTAGGCCCGTTTCTTCATCAGGAACTTTCACGGCAGCATCGGCGAGCGCCAAGGCGCTTGAGACCCGATGCGACGAACAGGTTGACGCTGCATGAGGCATGATTTCCATTCCACGCTGAGCCCGATAGCGGGCGATGCGGCGTGGATGGAGCGGACCGGCGATTTGCCCGGCCCTGCCGATGCAGCAGAAGCGCAGTTTTTCCTGTCAAACCGGACGATAGCAACACCCGCGCCGCTGGCGGCGCGACTGCATTCGTCCCTTCACTATCGCGTGGCAGCCCGGCCCAGTGCCGCTGGCCGCCTTCGCCGGAGAATAATAAATGACAATGCGTATGCTGATCGATGCGCGCCACCGGGAAGAGACCCGGGTCGCGGTCGTCAAAGGTAACCGGATCGAGGAGTTTGATTTCGAATCGGCCGAGCACAAGCAGCTCAAAGGCAATATCTACCTCGCCAAGGTTACTCGTGTAGAACCCTCGCTTCAGGCGGCGTTCGTCGATTATGGCGGCAATCGCCACGGCTTCCTGGCGTTCAGCGAAATCCACCCAGATTATTACCAGATTCCGCGCGAAGACCGCGAGGCGCTGCTGCGCGAAGAGCGCGAGCATGCCGAGGAAGAGGCCGCTTTACGCGCCGATTTCGAGGATGACGATGATCATCATGGCGACGATGGTCTGGAGCTGGTCGAAGCCACCCATCATGAAGATGATGAGGGCGAGGCCGCCGAGAGCAGCGAAGGCGCCGCAAAGGGTGGCCGTCGGAAGCGCGGTGGCGATGAAGCCGCCGACGAACTGCGCCGCAAGCGCATGGCTCTGCGCCGCCGTTACAAGATTCAGGACGTCATCAAGCGCCGTCAGGTGCTGCTGGTGCAGGTCGTCAAGGAAGAGCGCGGCAACAAGGGCGCGGCGCTTACCACCTATCTGTCGCTGGCCGGTCGCTATTGCGTGCTGATGCCGAACACGTCGCATGGCGGCGGGATTTCGCGCAAGATCAGCAACGCCGCCGATCGCAAGCGGCTGAAGACGATCGTCGCGGAGATGAACCTGCCCTCGACCATGGGCTGCATCGTCCGCACCGCTGGCCTTCAGCGCACCAAGCCGGAGATCAAGCGCGACTTCGACTATCTCGCCCGCCTGTGGGACGAGATTCGCGAAAAGACGCTGAAGTCCGAAGCGCCCGCGCTGATCCACAATGACAGCGACCTCATCAAGCGCGCGATCCGCGATATCTACAACAAGGATATCGAAGAGGTCATCGTTGAGGGCGAATATGGCTATAAGGCCGCCAAGGACTTCATGAAGCTGCTGATGCCCAGCCATGCGCGGCGGGTGCAGCAATATGCCGACGCCGTGTCGCTGTTCCAGCGCGCGGGCGTCGAGGATCAGCTGGCGGCGATGTACAATCCGGTCGTGCAGCTGAAATCGGGTGGCTACCTCGTCATCAACCCGACCGAAGCCTTGGTATCGATCGACATCAACTCCGGCCGGTCGACGCGTGAGCATGGCATCGAGCAGACCGCCGTCGCCACCAACCTGGAAGCTGCCCGCGAAATCGCTCGCCAGTTGCGCCTGCGCGACATGGCTGGCCTCGTCGTCATCGACTTTATCGACATGGAGATGAACTCCAACATCCGTAAGGTCGAGAAGGCGATGAAGGAGGCGCTGAAGGACGATCGCGCCCGTATTCAGGTCGGCCGCATCTCCGGCTTCGGCCTAATGGAAATGAGCCGCCAGCGCCTGCGCACCGGCGTGCTGGAAGCATCGACCCGCCAGTGCCCGCATTGCGAAGGCACCGGCCTTGTCCGCACGGCATCGTCGGCGGGCCTTAGCGCGCTGCGCATGCTGGAAGAGGAAGCGGCGCGTGGTCGCGGCAACCTCGTCACCCTGCGCGCGAGCCAGGAAGCGGCCTTCTATGTCCTCAACAACAAGCGTCGCGAGCTGGACGAGATCGAGCAGCGCTATGGCGTGACGATCGCCATCCTGCCCGATGGCGAGGTCGAAGGCGCGCGCATGTCGGTGGAAGCCAGCGGCCCGCGTCCGGAACGGGTGGTGAGCTATGCTCCGATCGTCGAGGAAGAGGATGACCTCGACATCGTCGAGGAGCTGGAAGAAGAGGAAATCGAGGAAGTCGAGGCCGCTGAGCGCGAAGAGCGCGGCGACCGGGGCGAGGATCGCGAAGGCGGCCGTCGTCGTCGTCGCCGTCGTCGCCGTCGTGGCGGCCAGCGTGATGAGCATCACGCCGAAGGTGAAGCGGAAGCTGCCGCTGGTGCCGACGACGAAACTGGCGAAGAAGCCGAATCGGCTGGCGAAGAGAGCGAAGAACACGCTGTCGACACCCATGGCGAAGGCGAAGAGGCCGGTCGCCGTCGTGGCCGTCGCGGTCGCCGTGGCGGACGCCGTCGTCGCGAGGGCGAAGCGGTTGCCGACGAGGCTGCGAGCGAAGCCGTAGAAGCTTCCGAGCCCGCCGCTGTCGAGCCTGTCGCCGAGACGGTAGCAGAAGCAGCGCCCGAAGCGCCTGCGGAGGAAGAGGCGCCAAAGACGCGTCGTCGCCCCCGTGCTCGCAAGGCAAAGGAAGCCGTGGAAGCGCCCGTGGAGGCCCCCGAGGCTCCGGTCGAAGAGGCAGCCGAGGAAGCACCCGCCAAGCCCAAGCGCACTCGGCGCAAAAAGGCAGAAGCTGCTCCCGAAGCCCCTGCCGAACCGGTCGTAAGCGTGGAACCGGAAGCCGAGGCACCCGCCAAGCCCAAGCGCACTCGGCGCAAGAAGGTTGAGGCCATTGCCCAGGACGCGGCGGAGGCTCCCGCGATCGCAGGAGCCGTGGCACCGGAAGCTGGCGCAACAGCGGCAGCATCAGGTGAGAGCGCGGTCTCGACGGCTGATGGCGAAGAGACGAACGACGACGATAGCGCACCGCGCCGTGGATGGTGGCAGCGCACCTTCGGTCAGTAAGGACGTCCGCCCGATGAGCAACGCCGCCGCCTTGCCGGTTTTCCGGAAAGGTGGCGGCGTTCTCGCTTCAGGCGGAGTTCATGGCGATGCTGGCAGGCGCGCGGACATGCTGCGTTCGTCCCTGCTCCATGGTGATCGGCCATGATGCGCCGCTGGCTGCGTGCCGCCGCGATTGCGGCTGCGTCGCTGGCATTCATGGTCCAGCCCGCGCTGGCGCAACAGATTCTGCGCGACGCGGAAACCGAAGCCTTCATGGCCGACATGTCGGGACCGCTGGTCAGCGCGGCGGGGATGGAACCGCGCAATGTCCAGGTGCTGGTTCTCAACGATCCGGAAATCAACGCCTTCGTTGCAGGCGGCCAATATGTCTGGGTTCATAGCGGCCTGATCGCCGCAGCCGACAATGTGAGCCAGCTGCAAGGGGTCGTCGCGCACGAACTCGGCCATATCGAGGGCGGCCATATCATCCGGTCCTCGGAAGGCATGAAGGCGGCGACCGGCATCACCCTGCTCAGCCTTGTCCTGGGCGCCGCTGCGATTGCGGCAGGCGGCGCGGAAGCGGGCATGGGCATATTGGGCATGGGGCAGCAGGCGGCGATGGGCAAATATCTCGCCTTTTCGCGCGCGCAGGAAAGCTCGGCCGACCTTGCGGGTGCGCGCTATTTGAGCAAGGCGGGCTTGTCGGGCAAGGGCAGCCTGGAATTCTTCAAGAAGTTGCAGAACCAGGAATATCGTCTCGCGATCCCGCAGGAGGATAGCTACGGCCGCACGCATCCGCTGTCCGGCGAACGCATCAATGTCCTGCGGGAAGTGTATACGGTCGATCCCGCTTGGGACAAACCGATCGATCCGAAGCTGGAAGCCCGGTTCGAACGCATCAAGGCCAAGCTGGTCGGCTTCGTTTCCGAACCCACGCAAACGCTGATCAAATATCCCGAGAGCGATCAGTCTCTCCCCGCGCATTATGCGCGCGCCTACGCCTGGCATAAAAGCGCCTATCCCGACAAGGCAATCGCCGAGGTCAACGCCCTTCTGACAGCGCAGCCGCATGACCCTTATTTCCTGGAACTCAAGGGTCAGGTGCTGCTGGAAAGCGGCAAGCCCGCCGACGCCATCCCGCCGCTGCGCGAAGCCGTGAAACTGACGCAGCAGCCTTTGATCGCCACCATGCTGGGCCATGCGCTGATCGCGACGGAGGATGACAAGAACTTCGCCGAAGCCGAACAGGTGCTGCGTAATGCTGTGGCGCGCGACCGGGAAAATCCGTTCGCCTGGTATCAGCTTGGGGTCGTCTATGAACGGCGGGGTGACACGCCCCGCGCGGCGCTGGCAACGGCAGAACGCTATGCCCTGATGGGCGACGACCAGATGGCGCTGCGCAGCGCGGACGCGGCCATGCAGGGATTGAAGCCCGGCACGGTTGACTATCTGCGAGCGCAAGATATCGCCATGGTCTCCCGCGCAGCCGTCGAGCAGAAGCGAAAGAAGAAATGACCGAAACCTCTCGACCCGGCATTCGCGCCGCCCTTTCCAACAGGACCATCCAAATGACGATTGGCGCCCTCGCCTTCATCGCCGCCACTGCCGCTGGCGCGGCTCTAGGCATGCAGAGTAGCGGCAGCGTCGCCGCCGGAGACAAGGCCGCGATCGAGAAGATCGTGCGCGACTATATTCTGGAGCATCCCGAGATCATTCCCGAAGCGGTCGAGCGGCTGCAGGCGAAACGCGTGTCGGACAGCATCGGCGAAAGCCGCAAGGCGATCGAAACACCCTATGCGGGCGCGTGGGAAGGCGCGGCCAACGGCGATGTCACGGTGGTCGAATTCTTCGATTACGCATGCGGCTATTGCCGCGCGTCCCTGCCCGACCTCGCCAAGCTGGTGGGCGAGGACAAGGGGGTGAAGGTCGTCTATCGCGAGTTGCCGATCCTGTCCGACGAGAGCGCCGATGCGGCCAAGGTGTCGCTGCTGGCGGCGGAAAAGGGCCAATATATGCCTTTCCATCGGGCGCTGTATGCGAGCGGGAAGGTCACGCGAGACACCATATTGGGCGCCGCCGCCAAGGTCGGCATAGACGGAAAGGCTGCGGAGGCGGCCATGGCCAACAGCAAATATGATGGTGAAATCCAGGCGAACATCGCGCTGGCGCAAAAGCTGCGCGCCACGGGCACGCCGACCTTTGTGGTGGGTGATCAGGTTCTGAACGGCGCGGTGGGGTATGACGCGCTGAAGCAGGCTGTCGCGGCGACGCGGGCGAAGTAGTGGGCGACCTTCTCCCTCTCCCCTTCAGGAGAGAGGGTGTCGAGCGTAGCGAAGGCGGGAGAGGGGAACGCACAGCACATCCGTTGCTCCCCTCTCCCTAGCCTTCTCCCCTGAAGGGGAGAGGGAACATGTTGAGCATATCCCTCCTCCTCCGCCATTGACTCGTCCCCCGCTTTTGCCTATCGGACGCCGCCTGACATGCGGTCGCCCATCGGCGGCCCTTTTTTGTCACGCCCGATTTTGACGTTTTGCTTGAGGAATGAACGATGAAGCGCACCTATCAGCCGAGCAATCTGGTTCGGAAGCGCCGTCACGGTTTCCGCGCTCGCATGGCGACCCCCGGCGGCCGCAATGTGATCCGCGCCCGCCGTTCGCGGGGCCGCAAGAGCCTGAGCGCCTGAACGACGCGCCGCCGGATCGCGCGCCAGCCATGATGAGGCGGCGCGCTGATTTCCTGGCGGCGAATCGTGGGCGGCGCGCGCCGATGCCGGGCTTTGTCCTGCTGGTGCGCGAACGTGGCGATGGCGATCCGGCGATGCGTATCGGCATCACGGTTACGAAAAAGATTGGCGGCGCTGTCATCCGCAACCGGATGAAGCGCCGTTTTCGCGTCTTGGCGCGGGATTTGTTGCCTATCCACGGAGTCGCGGGCGCGGACCATGTGCTGATCGGCCGTTCCGAAGGTATCGAGCGCGACTTTGCGTTGCTCCGGTCGGAACTGGAAAAGGCTCTGGGCAAGGTGATGAGCCGCCCTGCTGGCACCCATCGAGGGCCTCCGCGAAAGAAACCTTGCCGCGAACAGGGCGCTCAGTAGCAATGATCGCTCGTCTGCTTATCCTGATTGCGCGCTTCTGGCAGCTTGGCCCTTCGCGCATATTGCCCCCCAGCTGCCGTTATGCGCCGTCCTGTTCGCAATATGCGATTGAGGCCGTCGGCAAATATGGTGCGGTGAAGGGTAGCTGGCTCGCCACGAAGCGGCTAATGCGATGCCATCCTTGGGGCGGTTCGGGCTACGACCCGGTCCCCTGATACGAATTTTCACAAGACACGGCGGAGCCGACAAGCGTGGACGACAAGAAGAATATTGTTCTGGCGGTGCTACTGACCGCAGCGATCCTGTTCGGCTGGCCCTATATTGCCAAGCATTTCTTCCCTGCCGCGAACCCGCCCGCGACGAAGATCGAAGGCGGCAAGACCACGCCGGTGGCGCAGGGATCAAGCCCGGTAGCCAGCAGCCCGTCGGCGACTCGCGATCGCGCCCTGGTCTTGAAGGAAAGCCCGCGCGTCGCGATCCGTACGCCCAAGCTGACCGGCTCCATCAACCTGAAGGGCGCGCGCATCGACGATATCGTGCTGCCCACCTATGGCGAAACGATCGCGAAAAATTCGCCCGCGATCCGGCTCTACAGCCCTTCGGGCACGAGCGACGCCTTTTTTGCTGGCTTCGGCTGGCAAGGCGAAGGGTTGAAGGCCCCTGACGCGAACACCGTATGGACGGCCGACGCGAAGGAACTGACCCCGACCAACCCCGTGACCCTGCGGTGGGACAATGGTGCGGGCCAGGCCTTCGAAATCCGCCTGTCGGTGGATGATAATTACATGATCACCGCGCAGCAGAAGGTCGTGAACAGCGGCACTGGCGTGGTCGGGGTGAAACCTTATGGTTACATCAACCGCACTGGCATCCCCAAGGACCCGGACACCTGGACCATCCATGTCGGCCCGATGGGCGTGTTCAACGGCGCTGCCAACTATGATGTGAACTACAAAGACCTGAACAAGGGTCCTTCCAGCCAGAGCTTCCAGTCCACAGGCGGCTGGCTGGGCTTCACCGACAAATATTGGCTGTCGGCACTGGTCCCCGACCAGAAGGCAGCATTTGAGGGTCAATTCCGTAAGGGTGCCGGCACGCAATATCAGGCCGACTACAGCCTGGCTCCGACCATGCTGGCGCCGGGCAAGGCCGTCACCCAGACGGTGCGCCTGTTCGTGGGCGCGAAGGAAGTGAAGACGCTCGAAGCCTATCAGGATGCGGGCATTCCGCTGTTCGACCGGGCTATCGACTGGGGCTGGTTCTACTGGTTCGAAAAGCCGATCTTCGCGCTGCTGCACTGGCTGTTCGAACATATCGGCAATTTCGGCGTGGCCATCATCTGCCTGACCTTCGTGGTCCGCGCGCTGATGTTCCCCGTCGCCCAGCGCCAGTTCGCCAGCATGGCGGCGATGCGCGCGGTGCAGCCCAAGATGAAGGCGTTGCAGGAGAAGTATAAGGACGACAAGCCCAAGCTCCAGCAGGAGATGATGGAGCTGTACAAGCGCGAGAAGGTGAACCCGCTCGCCGGCTGCCTGCCCATCTTCATCCAGATCCCGATCTTCTTCGCACTGTACAAGGTGTTGCAACTGACGATCGAAATGCGCCATCAGCCGTTCGTGCTGTGGATCAAGGATCTGTCCGCGCCCGATCCGCTGCATATCCTCAACCTGTTCGGCATGCTCCCCTTCACACCCCCGGCCTTCCTGGGCATCGGTGTGCTGGCGCTGCTGCTCGGCATCAGCATGTTCTTCCAGTTCAAGCTGAATCCGGCTCAGATGGACCCGATGCAGCAGCAGATCTTTTCGATCATGCCGTGGATGATGATGTTCATCATGGCGCCGTTTGCTGCGGGCCTGCTGGTTTACTGGATCACCAACAACTGCCTGTCGATGCTGCAGCAGTGGTGGCTCTACAAGCGCCACCCCGTGCTGAACGCGGCTCCGGCGAAATAAGGCGGATATCCAAGTGGACGAGCAGGAACAGGCAGAGCTGATCGAAGAAGCGCGCAAGGTGTTCGCCGGGCCGATCACCTTTCTCAAGTCAGCGCCGGATTTGAAGTTCCTGCCCGACATGTCGGTCAATGAAGTGGCGTTTGCGGGCCGATCGAACGTCGGCAAATCGTCCCTGCTGAACGCGCTGACGGGCCGCAACGGGCTTGCCCGCACGTCGAACACGCCGGGACGGACGCAGGAACTGAACTTTTTCGATGTCGGCGACCCGCTGCGCTTTCGCCTCGTCGATATGCCTGGTTATGGCTATGCGCGCGCGCCCAAGGACATGGTGCGCCAGTGGCGCTTCCTTGTGAACGACTATCTGCGCGGGCGGGCGAAGCTGAAGCGCGCACTCGTCCTGATCGACAGCCGGCATGGCATCAAGGATGTCGATAATGAGATTTTCGACATGCTTGACGCGGCGGCCGTCAGTTATCGCATCGTCCTGACCAAAGCGGACAAGGTAAAGGCCAGCCATCTCGCCGAAGTGATCCAGGCGACTGGCGATGCCGTCCGGAAACGGCCCGCTGCCCATCCCGAGATTATCCCGACCTCAAGCGAAAAGGGCATGGGCATAGCGGAACTTCGGGCGGCCGTTCTGGCGAGCGTGACTGAAGGGTGACAAGTCGTTGTTAAAACGGGGCAGTTGACCCTGCCCTCCCTCCGCTGACGCTTTAAGCTATCCCATTCGCCAAACAGCCAAGGCCGGGATCAGAACAGTTCATATTGCCCGTCTCCTTTAAGCGTCCAGGTGCCAAGAATATCGTGCCGGGTGCGGCCCACATGGCTGCAAACCAGGACAAACTGGTCGAGCGACCACAGGAAGCCGTCGACACTTTGCTGTGCCGGAGGGCCGTCCCTGTAGAATAGCGTCTGGTGCGGGCTGAAGGTCCAGCCGGGGCGCAAGGCCACGCCTGCCCCCCGCATCGCGTCGATGATCGACTTCTGTAATTGATTGAGCAGCGGCAGGGATCGCGAAGGGCGCAGGGCGGCGGAGCGATTGCTGAAGCTTAGTCGGTCGAGCCTCATGTCAAAAGGTTCGGCTTCGACCGTAGTCCCTGCCCGCAGCAATGCCTTGATCACCGCATAGGGATATTCGATATAATCGGCGGTCACGGCCAGCGTGACATGCTGATGCTCCGGCCGGATGCGGCGCTCCCCGCCGCCCAGTGTCTCTGCCAAATGATCGGTCTGGCGCGCGATGATGGTGGACGGCTTCAGCGCGAAAATGAGACGATATTTGGTGTCGGCGCGCATGTCATGGCGCATGGCTGATCCTTTCGAGTCGATATGTTCACTATATGTTCCTATTGCGTTGATAGCGAGTCCTGGGAGCCGATCCGCCATTCGGACGTTGGGCATGGTCTCAACCAAGGAGTGTCCGATGGCTCAGCTCACGCTGCCGCAGCTGGCGAAGAAGATGAAGGATATCGACTTCGCCATGCTTTCCACTCGCGCTGAAGGTGGCCAGATCGCCGCACGGCCAATGAGCAACAATCGCGACGTCGATTATGATGGCGACAGCTATTATTTCACCACCGACGACACGGTTATGGTCCACGATATCGAGCGCGACCCGAAGGTTGGCTTGGCCTTTCAGGGCTCCGGCGGGCTGTTGAAGCAGAGGCCGCTATTCGTGGCGATAGAAGGACGCGCCGATCTTGTCCGTGACAAGGGAGCGTTCAAGGCGCATTGGAACAGCGATCTTGACCGCTGGTTCGATGAAGGCATCGACACGCCGGGGCTCGTGATGATCAAGGTCAGCGCGGAACGGGCGCATTATTGGGATGGAGAGGATGAAGGGGAGGTCCAGCTCTGATCTTGACGGATGGACGGGCAAGCGAGATCGCTTCAGGACGGCGTCACGCTGGATATTGTCCCTATTTTATCTGATCGCGGGCGTCGCCCATCTGACCCGGCCCGGCGGCTTCATCGCCATCACGCCAAATTGGGTCCCCCACCCCGCTGACATCATCGCGCTGACCGGCGTGGCGGAAATTGCGGGCGCTGCGGGATTGCATGTCCCTAGACTGCGTAGGGCCGCCGGGATCGGCCTTGCCCTTTACGCGCTGTGCGTATGGCCAGCCAATCTGAACCATGCGCTCAACGATATTCCGTTGAATGGCATGCATTTAAGCTGGTGGTATCACGGCCCGCGCCTGCTGTTGCAGCCGGTGATCATATGGTGGGCTTTGTGGTCCAGCACGGCAATCGAATGGCCGTTCGGGCGGAAACGTGACGTCCCATATCAATGATTGTCTTTGAAATGGGTGGCCCTACTGTGTCGGCCGCCTTCCACGAACAAAGATAGAGAGAGAGTGATGAACCGGCACATCCCCTGGATCCTGACGGCCATAGTCGGGGCGATCGCCTTGTCAGTGGTTGCGATATCCCGGGGCGAGGCGGTCAATGCGCTCTGGATCGTCGTGGCAGCGGTCAGCAGCTTCCTGGTCGCCTATCGCTATTACGCGCTCTACATTGCGCGGCATGTGATGCGGCTTGATCCTGCACGACCCACGCCCGCGCTAAGGCGAGCCGACGGACTTGATTATGTCCCGACCGACCGCGTGGTTCTGTTCGGGCATCATTTCGCGGCGATAGCGGGCGCTGGTCCTCTGGTGGGGCCGGTCCTTGCCGCGCAGATGGGGTATCTGCCCGGCACCATCTGGATCATCGCGGGCGTAGTGCTGGCGGGCGCGGTGCAGGATTTCATGGTCCTGTTCATTTCCATGCGCCGCGATGGCAAGTCGCTCGGCGAGCTTATCCGCATGGAAATGGGACAGGCCGCTGGGACGATCGCCCTGTTCGGCGCCTTCATGATCATGGTGATCATCCTGGCCGTGCTGGCGCTGATCGTGGTGAAGGCGCTGGCGGAAAGCCCATGGGGCATGTTCACCGTTGCCGCCACGGTGCCGCTCGCCCTGCTGATGGGCGCCTATACGCGCTGGATAAGGCCGGGGCGGATTGGCGAGGTGTCGCTGATCGGCCTCATCGGCCTGCTGGCGGCGATCATATATGGGCAGTCCATCGCGCAATCGCCGCTATGGGGGCCGGTCTTCACCTTCACGCCGATGCAATTGTGCTGGATCCTGATCGGCTATGGCGCGGTCGCATCGGTGCTGCCGGTCTGGCTGCTGCTGGCGCCGCGCGACTATCTGTCGACCTTTCTCAAGATCGGCGCGATCGCCGCGCTTGCCATCGGCATCGTCATCATGGCGCCGCCGCTCAAAATGCATGCCGTCACACAATTCGTAAACGGCAATGGCCCGGTCTGGTCGGGCGGGCTCTTCCCCTTCCTGTTCATCACCATCGCCTGTGGCGCGGTATCGGGATTTCACGCCCTGATCGCCAGCGGCACTACACCCAAGCTGATCGCGAGCGAGAGTGACGCGCCGCTGATCGGCTATGGCGCGATGCTGATGGAGGCGTTCGTCGCGATCATGGCGCTGGTGGGCGCGTCGATCCTCGATCCCGGCATTTATTTCACGATGAACAGCCCGGCGGCGGTGATTGGCGCCGACGCGAGCAGCGCGGCCGCCGCCGTCACCGCGATGGGCTTCCCTATTACCCCTGACCTTATCGCACAGACCGCCCGAGATGTGGGCGAACATACCATAATCTCTCGCGCGGGTGGCGCGCCCACGCTGGCCGTGGCGATGGCGGAAATCTTTTCCCATGTGATCGGCGGGCCGGCGATGAAAGCCTTCTGGTATCATTTCGCCATATTGTTCGAGGCGCTGTTCATCCTGACGGCGGTTGATGCAGGCACGCGCGCGGGCCGTTTCATGTTGCAGGACCTGATCGGGCTGGCCGTGCCCCGCTTCAAGGATACAGCGGGTATCGTGCCGGGGCTGGTGGCCACCGCGCTGACGGTTTCGGCCTGGGGCTTCTTCCTTTATCAGGGCGTCACGGACCCGCTGGGCGGCGTGAATACGCTATGGCCGGTGTTCGGCATTTCCAACCAGATGCTGGCGGCGATCGCGCTGATGCTGGCGACGGCGGTATTGTTCCGGATGAAGCGGAACCGCTATGCCTGGGTGACGATGATCCCGACCGCCTGGCTGCTGGTCTGCACATTGTCGGCCGGATTGCTGAAGCTGTTTTCGGCCGATGCGAAGGTCGGCTTCCTTGCCCATGCGGCGAAATTCTCAGCAGCAGCGAATGAGGGCAAGTTGCTCAACCCCGCCAAGTCCATGGCGGAAATGCAGCAGATTATCTTCAACGACCGGGTGGACGCCGGGCTGGTCGCCATTTTCCTGATGGTGGTGCTTTCGCTGCTGTTCTTCACCGTCCGCACCTGCCTCGCCGCACGTCGGGCCGATGCGCCGACGGCGCGCGAAATCCCCGCCTCTCTGGTGCCAGCGGAATGATCGGCTTGTTCGACAGGGTGCGGCGGATGGCGATGATGATGGTCGGTGTCCCCGATTATGAGGGCTATGCCCAGCATATGCACATGCATCATCCCGGCGAGCCGATCATGACGCCTACCGAGTTTTTCCGCGATCGGCAGGAGGCGCGCTATGGCGGGAAGAATGGCGGCAAATGCTGTTAAGGACGCCGGTCAGCTACGCGCGTTGAAGCCTGCGATCATGCCCGCTGCGATGGACAGGGCGATCTCAGCCGCGCCCACCGCGCCGATGTTCAGCCCCGCCGGACCGTCTATTCGATCAAGTTGCTCTGCGGAAAAACCCATTGCCGACAGGCGCTCAAGCCGCGCAGCATGGCTCTTTCGCGATCCCAGCGCGGCCACATAGCCGGTCGGCGCGCGCAGGGCGGCGGCCAGAGCCGGATCGTCGATCTTGATATCATGGCTGAGCGTTACGACTGCCGTCGCCTCACCGGGGCGGCGCGCCGCGATCGCCTCGTCGGGCCAGCGGTCGTCCAACTCCACGCCGGGGAAACGCTCCTCTGTCAGGAAGCGACCGCGCGGATCGATCACTACGGGTCTGACCCCAATGGCCTGGGCAAGCGCGCATAAGGATTGGGCGATCTGCACCGCGCCTACGATCAGCAACTGGCGCGGCGGATCGTAGCGGTTGTGAAACTGGCCCTCGATCACTGCTTCACGGGTGATGCCTGTACCAAGGTCGGTGGAAAGGATGAGGGACCGCCCCTCATCGCGGGCATCAGCAATCCGGTCGAACAGCGTAGGGGCGAAGCTCCCGTCCTCCACCGGCTGGACCAGCACGCTGATCTCGCCTCCGCAGGGAAGACCCACGGACCAGGCGTCATCATCGGCAACGCCATAGCGTTCGAGATGCGCAGGGCGACCCGCGATCACCTCCTCCGCCCGTTGCAGGACGTCGGCCTCAACACAGCCTCCTGAAATGCTGCCTTCGAAGCGGCCGTCGCGATGGACGATCATATGACTGCCACGCGGCCGGGGGGCCGATCCCCATGTCGATACGACCGTTGCCAGCGCGATGGGCGCGCCACGCCACTCGATCGCCTTGCGTATCACCGCGTCATTGTCGTTCAATCCGGGCCTCCTTGCCCATCGCACATAGGAGGTCGCCGATGCGTCGCCAAGCTAGACCAGCCGCCGCCCCGTCCACACGACCCGGCCGACGATCGCCACCAGCGATGGATCGATGTCCACCCAATCGGGATAATGAACATTGTCGCTGCGCACACTGAACAGCCCTCTGCGTGGCCCCATCGCGATACGCTTCACCATCAGCACGCCGTCCAGTCGCAGCACATATACCCCATCGCGAAGCCGCATCGCGTCATCATCATGGTCGACCATGATCTCGTCACCATCATTGAGCGTCGGCGCCATCGATTCGCCATCCACCCGGATGATGGATACTCTTTGAGGCTTCACGCCCAGATGGCGCAACCAGTTCGCGTCGAAAGCCATGACACCCGCCGCCCGCTCATCCTCGTCAAGCGAACCGGGTCCGGCCGACGCGCCAAGCGACAGGCGCGGCACAGGCACCACTGCGGGCAGAGGCCGCGATTTCCTTTCCACCGGGGCTTGGCGCCCCGGCCCACCCAGCAGGTCTTCGGCAACGCCAAAATAGCGTGCAAGCACCCGCCGGTCCTCCTCATCCAGTTTGCGGGGCGTGCCGCGCTTAATGAACTGCTGAACATAGGCCGGGTTACGCTTCAGCAGGCGGGACAGGTCGGCATAATTCTCCCCCCTCTCGGCAATCAGCCGTTCCAGCACAACGCGCGGATCTTCTCCATTACCGATCATGATTCATCCATAATGATAGGAATTTTCCTAGACAAGTAGGAAATAGGGGGAGAAATAGGAAAACACTTAGGGATTCGCAGGGGGCGAATCGCATCGAAGAGAGGAGATTGAACCGCATGCTGATTCGCGCCGTAGAGAAGTTCCTGCGGGACAACGGCATTCCGGCGACACGCTTTGGCCGTGAAAGCGTTCGCGATCCCCGTCTGGTGTTCGACCTGCGTCAAGGTCGCGAACCGGGGGAACGGATCAAGAGACGTATAGAACATTTCATGAACACATATCGCAGGAGCGCGGGTCAATGACAAGTCTGGATCATCTCCGCCAAGGCCGGAAACTGGTCGAAAATGAAGGAAGGCGCCTGAGTGGACAGGACCCCCTGCCCCGACTGCTCGCCCAATTGATCGAGCGTGCGGGCGAACCCGTCAGCATCGAACGCGCTATCAGCCGTCCCTGGGCCAGCGCATTGTTCCAGGGGAGGCGGCACGTCATCACGCTGCGGATTAAGGGGCCGGACGCTAAAGATCGGCGAGCCCGGTTCGCCGAAGGGCTGGAGGAAGCCGAATGGACGCTACCCAGGCATTTTGTCGCCGACATCATAATTGATGGCGGCAGGTCGGCTTTGGAAGAGGAGTGGATCGAACTGTCGGCGCTCACCATCGAAGATTGGTGAGCGGCAGTCCTCAGCGCGCCCGATCCGCCATGGCCCGCAATGTGCCAAGCGCCGCGCGCAGCGCCTGATCGACATCATCCTCGACCCGATCCCGCACCGGGACCCGCTGTTCGGTCGGCATGTCAGCGATGACACCGTCGGCGGCGGCAGTCCTGGCGCCACGCACACGATCGGTTAGGCCTTTCTCGAACCGCGCGGTGAGTTCAGCCAGCGAAGGCAGGCTGGGAACTGGCGGGATGTCGTTGGACAGATCGGCGGGGGCGGAATCGGTGGCAATGACGCTCACCGCTTCAAATTCGGCATCGACCGCTGAATGAATGTCCGGGGCCTCTGCTGGCGTCGGCTCACCGGGCAGGATTATGGCCTCCGCTTCCGGTTGAGCCGATTCGAACTGTTCACCCCGCGCAGGGCCAATCCGGGGGAAAATCTCCAGGCCGCCAAAGTCGCGGCTCGCGAAGATGGGCGCACGCGCCGGGGCGTCGGGATGCGCGTCGGCGCGGCGCATCAGCGGGCGCGATATTCTGGAGGCTCCAGAGGTCCGGCCGCGAGACAGCCAGTTCAGCTTCGGCAATGCAAAACCCATATCACTCACTCCTGTAACGCTGCGAGAGCGTCGATCCTTTTTCATCGGCATGGGCGCCGCGTTGAAACTTACGAAGCCCATCGCCATCAGCGCGCCGAAGCCTGCAACAAGCAGGCGCGCTTTCAACCCCAACGGCGGCGCGGCGGCGGGCAAGGCTTCGCTTAGTCCGCTCGACGCGACGATTGTCTCGACCAGTCCCACGGGCATCGCCAACAGGATCAGCGCGACCGCCAGCCCTGCCAGCACGGCCGGGGTCATCGCCCTATGAAGTCGAACCGCCGCCATGTTGCAGTTCAGGCGGCGGCGCGAACGCGCGCGATCCGCTGCGCCAGTAACCGCTCATAGACAGGCCCATAACGCAGAATATTTGACGACCAGTTACGCTCGCGTTCGACAAAGGCGCGAGCCGTCGCCCGCCGATCGTCCCAAAACCCACGATCAGCGAACATCTTTGCCAAAGCGGTCGCAATGGCCGCGGGATCGCCGGGCGCGAACAGCGTGCCGGTCACCCCATGTTCGATCAACTCGCGATGACCGCCGACATTGGAGGCAGCTACCAGCCGTCCCTGCGCCATTGCCTCCAGCGGCTTGAGCGGGGTCACAAGATCGGTGAGCCGCATCGCCTTGCGCGGATAGGCGAGGACATCGACCTGCGCATAATAATCCTCGACCTCATCATGAGGGACGCGCCCTACGAAAACGATATGGTCGGCGAAGGGCGAGGCCGTCGCCTGGTCGCGCAGTGCCTGTTCGCGCGGACCGCCGCCTACCAGCAGCAGCTTGACCTTGGGCCGCGCGCGCACCAGCCGGGGCATCGCGGCGATGAGGTCATCCAGACCTTCATAATCGTAGAAGCTGCCGATGAAGCCGACCACATCGGCGCCCTCAAGCCCCAGCCTTGCGGTAAGCGCCGGATCGCGCGGCACCGGTGTTCCGAATTGCTCCATATCCACGCCGTTGGGCGAAACGATGATCTTGGCCGGATCGATCCCGCGCGCAACCAGATCGTCACGCAGCCCTTCGCAGATGACCGCGACGGCATCGGCCGCGCGCACCGCATGGGTTTCCAGTTGCCGGGTCAGCCAATAGCGCGGGCTGCCTTCGGTGCCGGTGCCGTTTCCGACCGCTGCATCCTCCCAGAAGGCGCGGATTTCGTAGATCATCGGAATGTCGTGCCGCTTGGCCGCGCGTTGTGCCGCCATGGCGTTCAACACGGGCGAATGGGCGTGGATGACGTCCGGCCGCCACCGAGCGATCAGCGAATCGATGGCATCCGCATGCGCCGCGATGTCTCGCCATTCGCGCAGCAACGGATTGCCGGTTGTCGGCGTGCCCGGCGTGCGATGAAAATGAAGGCCGTCCACGACCTCTTCTGCTGGGCCACTGGCGCCGTGACGCAATCCGGTGATTCCCCGCACGTCCCAGCCCTGCGCCATTTGCGCTCGCAGGATCGCACGCGTCCGGAAGGTGTAGCCGCTATGCATCGGCAGGCTGTGATCGAGCACATGGAGTATCCGAGTCATGACGCTTGTTGTGGCGGAAAAGGTTTAACGGCCCGTCAACTCTGCCGCGCTAGGGAAAGGCCGTGGCCATGGAAGAACTCTTCGCGCGATGATTGACGCCCTTTCCCTGCTGATCAGCCATGGCGTCATCATGCTGGCGGCCTGGCGCCTGCTGCCGCGCGCCGATCTGGATGACGAATCGCAGGTGGAGCAATCGCGCGATGCGTGATCTGTTCTTCCTCGCCTTCCTTGGCGCCTTCTTCCTGCTGGGGCTGCGGCGTCCTTTCCTGCTGGTCGCCGTCTACGCCTATATCGACATCGTCTCACCGCAGCGGCTGTCCTACTTTCTTCTGAATCGCATCCCGATCTCCGCGATTGCCTTCGCATTGGCTGTTGGCGCATGGCTGCTGGTGGACAAGAAGACGGACTGCCGCTTTTCCATGCGGCAATTGCTGCTGCTGATCTTGCTGGCCTGGTGCGGCTATACGACCGCGACGGCCGACTTCCCGCTCAACGCCCATACCAAGTGGGAATGGGTGTGGAAGGCGATGATCTTCGCGATCTTCCTGCCTCTCACCCTGCGCACCCGGCTGCGGCTTGAGGCACTGGCGCTGTTCATGGTGCTGTGTGCGAGCACCATCATCATCAATGGCGGTATGAAGACGGCGCTGTCGGGCGGCGGCTATGGCGTCCTCAACCTAATGGTCGATAATAATAGCGGCCTTTATGAAGGCAGCATTATCAGCTGCGTCGCCATCTCGCTGATCCCGCTCATCCTTTGGCTGGCGAAACACGGCACCATCTTTCCGCCGGACTGGCGGGTGCGAACCTTCGCCTATGCGCTGTGCTTCGCCTGCCTGTTGATGCCGATCGGCACCGAAGCCCGCACGGGCCTCGTCTGCATTGTCATCCTTGCTGGCATGATGCTGATGCGGTCGAAGCGGCGGTTCGTCTATGGCCCATTGCTGGCTGTGGCCGCGCTTGCCGCCATCCCCTTCTTGCCCGCCAGCTTCACCCAGCGCATGTCCACCATCGAGAATCATCAGGGCGACGAAAGCGCTTCCACCCGCCTCGCCGTTTGGAAATGGACGCTGGACTATGTGAAGGAGCATCCCGGCGGCGGCGGCTTCGACAATTACCTTCAGAACAGCTTCACCTATTTCATGCAGGAACGGGTGACCGACAGCGGCGGGTCGCGCATGGAGCGGCGGCTCGTTACTGACAAGGGCCGCGCCTATCACAGCGCCTATTTCGAAATGCTCGGCGAGCAGGGCTATTTCGGCTTCGCTCTCTGGCTGCTGATCCACTTCATCTGCTTCATCCGCACTGAAGCAATCCGCCGACGTTATCGGGGCCGCGATGGTCCGGGCGAGGCATGGGTCGCGCCCTTCGCGCTGGCGCTTCAGCAGGGCCATGTCATCTACATGATCGGTTCGCTGTTCGTCGGCATCGCTTACCAACCCTTCATCTTCATGATGCTATCGCTGCAAATCGGCCTCGACACCTATCTCACGCGCAAGCAGCGGGAAGGTACGCGAGCCCCGGCCATTCCGTTCCGGCCCTCAAAGCCGATCACAGGGGGAGTATGATGAGCGGAGAACTCCGCATTCTGGGCATCGCCCATGGCTTGTTGCTCGGACTGGTGCTGGCGTCACCCATGATCGGCAGGGAGTTCCTGCCATGGGGCGTGGAAGCGCTGTTCATTATCGCGGCTTTCCAACTGCGCCTTGCCGACCGGCGATGGGAAACCCGCGCGGGCCTGCGCGGCTGGATCAGCCATATTCGCATGGCGCCCGGACGCCTCGTCCCCTGGGCTGCCACGGCGGTGGTGGCGGTCATCGCGGGGCCAGAGCAGGCGGCGCTCGCCGGGTCGATATTGGCAGCGGTGCTGATGGCGGAGCTGCTTCTTTATCCTGCCGGAGCCTATCTGCTTGGCCGCCTGCCCCGTGCCGGGATCGCGCTCCTCATCCTTCTTCTGCTCATCGGCTGCGGCCTTGCGGGCCAGGGTCAGCCCGCCCGGCTCGCCATGGCTTTCGCGCTGGGGGTGAGCGGCTGCATATTCTGGATGCGCGGGCCGGACGGTGAAGCACGGTCCACCATGATCGCCGCAGCCACAGCCTTGGGCTTCTTCGCGATCGCGCTGCTGCTGCCCAATATGGCGATGATCGCCATGCCCGCCGCGATATTGGCGGCGACCCTGACCCTCGCACATCTATCGGTCATCCGCCGCCATCCTGAGCATTGGCGCTTGCGCAGCAGCGGAGCGCTTCGTTGGCGCTTGACCGGCTCACAGCCCGGCCGATCCTGACCCCACGCGTCGAGGCCGGGGAACGCAAGCGCGGTAAGGCGGGTTAATGGCTCTTGAGAAGGAGCCAAATGCCGCAACGCCTCGTCCACGCCAATGACAGCCTGCCGGGAATAGCGCGCCGCCCATTGAAACGGGGATGGGCCTATTTCCTTGCCGATGGCACGCGGATCACCGACCGGGACGAGATCGACAGGCTTAACGCCATCGGCATGCCGCCCGCCTATCGGGATTGCTGGTTCTGCCCGCTACCGCATGGCCATATACAGGCGACCGGCTATGACGACAGGGGCCGCAAGCAATATCGCTATCATCCGGAGTTCCGCGCCGCGCGAGAGGCGGAGAAATACGGCGGCTGCGCCTTGTTCGGCCGCGCGCTGCCCCGCCTGCGCGCGCGCATAGAGGCTGACCTGTCAATCCGCGGCCTGCGCAAGGAAAGGACCCTGGCCGCAGTCGTGCGCCTGCTCGACCTTGCCAAGGTGCGCGTGGGCAACGAACAATATGCCACAGCGAACAAGAGCTTCGGCGCCACGACGCTGCGCCGCCGCCATGTCGACCTTAGCGGGCAGAAGCTGCGGTTGCGCTATCGTGCCAAGTCGGGGCGCGAACATGACCTGACGATCAGCGACCGGCGGCTGCTCCGCTTTGTGCGCGCGATGCAGGACCTGCCGGGGCAGCATCTGTTCCAATATCTGGACGAGGAAGGGATCGCCCGGCCGATCACTTCCGGAGACGTGAACGCCTATATAGCGGAAGCCATGCGGCATGACTTCACCGCCAAGCATTTCCGCACATGGGGCGCATCGGCCGTCGCCTTCGAGGCTTTAGCCTCCGGCCCTGTATCGCTCGCGCAGATGGTCGCGCCAGTGGCCGAAGCCCTCGGCAACACCCCCGCCATCAGCCGTAAAAGCTATATTCATCCAGCGCTGATCGAATTGTGCAAGTCGGGACAGGATGAATGGCGGGCAGGGCTTCGCTTGCCGCGCAGTACGCGCTATCTCACCCGCTACGAACGCGGACTGATCGCCTTTCTGGAAGAATGCGGGGCAAGCTCCTCTCTTCCTCTGGCGGCCTGACCGCTTAGATTTTTCAGGGATCCCCATGGCTGCAAAGAATGACCCGGCCTTCACGGTTCGCGCTCCCAACCTTTCGGAAATGTGGCACGCCACGACGAACTGGTTTGCCATTCACTCTTTGCAGATAGTGATGGCCGTCGGGGCAGGCATCGCCATCTATCTCGCCCTCGCCGCGCTGCGGCAATTCGGCAAGCGGTTCAGGGGCAAGCCGGGCAGCACGCTTGGCGTTTCCAACGTCGTTGGCCGTGCCATCGCCCGGACCACCCACTTCTTCATGGCCCTGGTCGCCGCGCGGCTGGTGGTCAGCTACGCCAATCCTCCGCAGATGGTGCTGAAGACGGTAGCGTTCCTCTTCACCATCGCCGCCGTTTTCCAGGCCGCCATCTGGGCGCGCGAGATCATCCTGGGCCTCGTTGAACGCAAGACCGTTGGCGAAGACGCTCATGGCGAAACCCTGGCCAACGCCATGGGCTTGATCCGCGTCCTCGTGACCTTCGGCCTGTTCGCCATCGCCTTGATCGTCGTACTCGACAATCTGGGCGTCAACGTAACGGGTCTGGTCGCGGGCCTTGGCATCGGCGGCATCGCCATCGGCCTCGCGGCGCAGGGCATCTTCTCGGACCTGTTCGCTGCCCTGTCGATCATCTTCGACAAGCCCTTCCGCCGGGGCGAGGTGATTACCTATGACCAGACCACCGCACGGGTCGAACGCATTGGCCTCAAGAGCACACGCCTGCGCGCCATGACTGGCGAGAAGAAGGTCATCTCCAACGCCAACCTCCTGCAAAAGGAGATTACCAGCCTTCAAACGCTGGAGCAGCGCCGCGTCACCTTTGCCATCGGCATCATCTACCAGACGCCGGATGAAAAGGCCGATGCCATCCCTGCCCTGCTTGAGAAGATCGTAACGGACGAAGGCATGCATTTCGTCAATGCCGGGCTGGTGCGCTTTGGCGCGAGCTCGCTGGATTACGAACTTAATTTCGACGTGCCCTATCCCGACCAGCATGATTATTTCCAGTCGCGCCATCGCATCGGCCTTGCGATCTGGAAACGATTCAAGGCGGAAGGCATTGAATTTGCCTATCCCACCCAGACGAGCTTTACCGCAGCACCGGACGGGCGGACGATCATGCCCTATCCCGATCCCATCCACATCGACCATGGGGGGGCTGCGCGGCTCATCTGAGCGGTTTTTCGATTCGCTTCACCTTCCCCTTGCTTGCATCGGCCCTGTCAGCCGGTCAGGCAGCAGCATCGCTGATTGGGGATTGAAGATGATTTCACGCACCAAACTCGCTGCCGCCGCACTGATGGGCTCTCTCGTCATCGCTCCTGCGGCGCATGCCGAAGGGCTTGGAGCCGAAGTCAATTACGGCCGGGCAAATGGTCATTGGGGCACCGAAATCGGCGCAGGCTATGCACTGGACGTGGCGGGTTTCAGCCTGACCCCCGGTGCGGGCGTCTATCTGCGCGATGGTGACGCCAAGCTGTATGGCCGGGTCGAGGCAACCTATCACCTGCCAGCCTTTGCGACGATCGGCGCGGGCATTCGGTTCAGCGGTGACAACAGCCGACCCTATGCCACCATCGCGATGCCGATCGTCCCGAAGCTGCGCGTGAAAGGCAATGTCGGTCCCAAATATTATGCCGTAGGCCTGACGCTCGGCTACTGACCCGTGCCCCAAAGCGTGCCCGGCTGCAGCATGCCGTCCCGCAAGGCGAGGGCACCATCCCTGTCCTTGGCCAGCAGCAGGGCACCATCCAGGTCTATCCAGTCGGCGCCCTGCGCGACCAACACCGCAGGGGCAATCCCGAGCGACGTGCCGAGCATGCAACCAACCATGATGCGGAAGCCCCGCTCCCTTGCGGCACGGGCAAGAGCCAGCGCCTCGGTCAACCCGCCCGCCTTGTCCAGCTTGATATTGACCGCGTCAAAGTCCCCCAGTCGATCTAGGTCCGCACGCGTGTGGCAGCTTTCGTCCGCGCAGAGCGGGAGTGGCGCCTTAACGCCCGCCAGCCTGTCCTCACGCCCGTGACAAACCGGCTGCTCCACCATTTCCACGCCGAGTTCAGCGAGAGCGCCCGCTTCGGCCGCAATGTCGAGATCATGCCAGCTTTCATTGGCATCGACGATCAGCCGCGCACTGGGCGCCCCGACGCGAACCGCCGCGATCCGTTCCCTGTCCCCCTCACCCGTCAGCTTGCATTTCAACAGGGCAAAGCCCCTGCCCGCCGCGGCACGGGCGTCGGCTTCCATCTGGTCGGGGTCATTCAGGCTGATGGTGAAGGCAGTAGGCAGCGGCGCGGGGGGGTGAACGTCGGCCAGTTGCCAAACGGGAATGCCCGCCTGCCTGGCCTCCAGGTCCCACAACGCGCAGTCAAGCGCGTTGCGCGCCGCGCCTCGGGGCATCGCTTCCAGCAGTGCCTCGCGAGCCGGCGGCCCCCGATAAGCGTTGAGGGCGGCGGCACAGCCTTCGGCTGTTTCACCTTCGTAATAGATGGGCGTGCCTTCGCCCCTGCCCACATGTACGCCATCGCTCACGGTACAGACCACGACGTCCACAGAGGTTTTGGCGCCCCGGCTGATGATGAAGGCGCCTGCTACCGGCCAGCGTTCGATGGTGGCGGAAATTATACGGGTCATCGACGTTTCCTGAGCGGCAAGTTAGGGACCGGACACAGGCTCTATGCGAGAATCGCGGGCCGCCGCATAGTCCCGCCAGATCTTATATAAGGATGGGTGCATCGTGACTTCCCGCGAATTGACTGGCTTTCTTTCCCTCGCCGAACAGGAGGACGGTGCGACACAACGCCGGATGTCCGATCTGGCATGGCGCATCGGTTTTGGGGCGATCAGTTGGCCGTGGCTGCTCGCCAGCCTTTCGGGTGGGCGCAAAGCCGACAAGCGCGCCCTGATGGATGAGTTGAACCTGCCTCATGATGCGCTTCCGCATCTTGGCAGCTGGAAGGCGGATGTGGGCTTCCTGCGCCATATCGTGCGGGAGATTGCGCGCTTGCGGCCTGCGCAGGTCGTGGAACTTGGCGCAGGCGCTTCCACATTGGTCGCGGCCAAGGCCTTGGCGATGCATGGTGGTGGCCGCCTGACCAGCTTTGACCAGCATGGCGGCTTTGTCGATGCCACCCGCAACTGGCTCTGCGATCATGGTCTGCAAGCCGACCTGCGCCATGCGCCG
This sequence comes from Sphingobium sp. TomMM7A, assembly GCF_055397305.1. Lineage (NCBI taxonomy): Bacteria > Pseudomonadati > Pseudomonadota > Alphaproteobacteria > Sphingomonadales > Sphingobiaceae > Sphingobium > Sphingobium sp. TomMM7A. The sequence goes on from NZ_AP027311.1 coordinate 1,866,238, forward strand.
CTGGCATCGGAGAGCAGCGATTGGCCGGGGCGCTGGTATGCGCTGGACGATCTGCCTGAGCGCATCGACCTTCTGATCATCGATGGACCGCCATGGTCGGTTCACCCGCTGGTGCGGGGAGCAGCGGACAGCCTGTTTGCACGGCTGTCGCCCAACGCCGTTGTCTTGCTGGATGACGCGGCGAGGCCGGGCGAACGAATCGTGGCACGACGCTGGCGTCAGCGCTGGCCGCACATCGATTTCCGGCTGATGCATGACGGCACCAAGGGCACGCTGGTTGGGCGCACGCGTGACATGTCGATCCCGGTCGCCAACGATAATGAAGGCGGGCGCGGCTGGCAGCATTTGCGCCGGACAGCCGCGATCGCAGCCCTGCTGGCGACGGGCTGGATCGCGAGAGGCGCGTTGGGCGAGTTTCCACAGGCGGCGCAGGCCAGCCCCTTCCTCGACGAAGCGGCGGCGTCCCACCGTGCTGGCCTGTTGCGGCAAAATATGGCGTCTCAGGTGGAGAGCGCGACCCTCAACAGCGAGGAAATACGCCGTTCAACCGGGATCATCCTGCCATCTTTTCCCCGCAGCTGGCGCGTTACCGACGTTCAGCTCTTTCCGACGCCGGACAGTCCGGCCATAGCCATCTCGATCGTGACACCCGCAGGCGAACAACTCTCCTTCTTTGCGGACAAAGCCGAAACGCCTGCAGAAGGACGTCCCCTCATCGCCCGGCGCGCAACCGATATCATCGCCTATTGGGAAGCTGGCGACATGGCCTACGCACTGACCGGTCGCACGGCCGCTCGCCGCATCATGACGCTGGCGGCGGAGATTACACCTTCCAGCTGACGCCGCGCCGCTGATCCTCGTTGAGGCTTGGGCCGGGGACTGCTAAGCGCGCGCCCATGCAAGATGCGGAAAAGTCCATGCCGCGCGGCGGCGCGCGTTCGTCCCTTGGCAGCCTCGCCATGCTGTGGCGGTTCGCCACGCGCTATCCCGGACGGATCGCCGCCGCGCTCGCCGCGCTGATCGTCTCATCCGCCGCGACGCTCGCTATCCCCAGCGGCTTCCGCCTGGTCATCGACCGCGGATTCATGGGCGGCGGCGATATCAGTCGTTGGTTTCAGTATCTGGCTTTGATCGTGCTGATCCTTTCCCTGGCGACAGCGGCACGCTTCTACTTTGTGTCCTGGCTTGGGGAACGGGTGGTGGCCGATATCCGATCGGCGACGCAGGCCAATCTGCTGCGCCTAGAACCCCGCTTTTTCGAAGAGAACCGGCCATCTGAAATCGCGTCGCGGATGACGGCGGACACCGCTATCATTGACCAGATCGTCGGCTCGACTGTGTCTGTCGCCCTGCGCAATCTGGTCACCGGGGTTGGTGGCCTCATCTACCTCTTCGCGCTCGCGCCCAAGCTCGCGGGCCTTCTGGTACTTGGCATCCCCATCATTCTGGTCGTGATGATCAGCCTCGGCCGCCGCGTACGGCTTCTCTCCCGCGCCAGTCAGGACAGGCTGGCCGCCGTCGGCAGCGTAACGTCCGAAGTGCTGGGCGCCATGAAGATCGTTCAGGCATTCGGGCAGGAAGCTCGGGAATCCGCGCGGTTCGACACGACAGTGGAAGCAGGATTTGCGACAGCCCGGCGCCGTATCCTCCTCCGCGCGGCGATGACGGCGGTTGTCATCGCTTTGGTCTTTGGATCGATCACTGCGGTGATGTGGCAGGGCGCCCTGGATGTCGCGGCGGGCAGGCTTTCGGGCGGCAGTATCGCGGCGTTTGTTCTCACCGGCGGCCTGGTTGCGGGCGCATTTGGCGCGCTGTCGGAAACCTGGGGCGACCTGCTCCGGGGTGCTGGCGCGGCGAGCCGCTTGAATGAGCTTATGACGGCAAAGCCCGAAATCGTCGCTCCTGCTTTGCCCAAACCGATTCCCCAACTTCCACAAGGCGCGAACCTCCAGTTCGATGGGGTGCATTTCAGCTATCCCACGCGACCGGGCGATGCCGCGCTGCACGGCATCTCGATCGATATTGCGGCGGGTGAAACAGTGGCAGTCGTCGGGCCGTCAGGTGCAGGCAAATCCACGCTGATACAGCTCGCGCTACGCTTCTATGATCCTGAGACCGGGGTTATCCGGCTGAATGGCGTCGATCTGAAGGATGCCGACCCGGCAACGGTTCGGAATATGATGGCGATGGTTCCGCAAGACAGCGTTATCTTTGCTGCATCGGCGCGGGACAATCTGCGCTTTGGCCGCTGGGACGCGTCGGACGAGGAGATTTGGGGAGCAGCGCGTGCGGCCAATGCAGAGACGTTTCTGCGCGCCCTTCCCGAGGGGCTGGATACATTTTTGGGCGAAGGTGGAGCCCGACTGTCCGGGGGTCAAAGGCAGCGCCTTTCCATCGCGCGCGCCCTGCTCCGCGATGCACCGATCCTGTTGCTGGACGAGGCGACCTCTGCGCTGGACGCGGAATCGGAGCGGCTGGTCCAGGACGCACTAGCGCGCCTGATGCAAGGGCGCACGACAATCGTCATCGCCCATCGGCTGGCAACGGTTCGCGCTGCTGACCGGATCATCGTACTCGATAATGGTCGCGTGGTGGAACAGGGCAATCATGCCGCACTGATGATCGAAAAGGGGCTGTACGCGAGGTTGGCGACCCTTCAGTTTCAGGATGCGCCAGCGGCCTGAGGCAGATCGGCCTTCAAAGCTATTTTATCCGCTGATCCTGACGATATGATCAAGGATGGCGGGATGCAGGGGCCGTTCGAACCGGCAACCTGCTTCATGGCCCCGTGTCCAAAGAACTTGAGCGCGTCGTCCCTCGAATCCGGGCAGCATGACCCAGAGGGAATCACCTGCGGCCAGCTTCATGAAGCTCTGCAGAAGGAAGCCATGAACAGACAAGTCGGCGACGCTGCTTTTGAACCAGTTCTCGCTTGGCCGCCTCACTTTGACGGGCACCTGAACATAGCGCCGGTCAGTCTGGCGACCGCGCTTTTGGTTCAGGTCCATGTGCAATTCAGCGCCCATGATCAGATGCGTTCCTTTGGGTGGAACTTCTCACATTACGGTTAAGGAACCGTTGAGGCAGGGACCAAAAAAAAGGGCCGCCGAAGCGACCCTTTAGATAACCAAAAGCTGATTGCGTCACCCCAGCCCGCGCCCGGAAACGGGAAGTCGAACATTCCCGGCCAGACGGCGGCGGCGTAGCCAGCTCTTAGAAGTTTCCATATTGTTCATTGCCCACGAAGCCCAGCTTCGTGACGCCAGCGCGCTTGATCTCGGCCAGAACCTGATCAACGACGACATAGCGGGTCGCAGCATCGGGCTGGAACTGCAATTCGGGTTCGACCGGCAACCGCAGCGACTGCTGCAGATACTGACGCAGGGTCAGAAGGTCGATGGCCGAACCGTTCCAGGTGATGATTCCGCCAGCATCAATCGCAACCTTGTTCTTGACAGGGTCGATGACGCTGTCGGTCGGTGGCGCGTTCTGCGGTAGGTCGATCTTGACCGCGTGGGTCTGGATCGGGATCGTGATGATGAACATGATGAGGAGAACGAGCATGACGTCGATCAACGGCGTCGTGTTCATGTCCATCATCGGCTCGCCATCATCTTTTCCGGCGCTCATTGCCATGGGGCGATACTCCTAAAAACTTAGAGCCGCTGCACCGTCGAACCCGGTTCGGGTTCGGAGATGAAGCCGACCTTCGGGAAACCGGCGCGCTGCATCGTGTAGATGGTGCCACCGATGCACCGATAGGGGGTATTGATGTCCCCACGAATGTGTACTTCGGGCAGATCCTCAGGCGTCATGTTTTCAACGCCACCCGCCTTCTTGATGTCCGCTTCAAGCTTCGCGACCGCGCGGTCGAGCAGTTCGTTTGAAGACACCCTGGTCAGGTTCCAATAGACCGCACAGCTGCCGTCTTTGGCCTGCGTGATCGATAGCGACACATTTTCCGGCTTCGTGGTCGTGGGCTCGAAAGCGACCTTGGGGAGCTGCAGCTGAACCGTCTGGACGACGACCGGAATCGCGATGAGGAAGATGATGAGCAACACCAGCATGACGTCGACGAGCGGCGTCGTGTTGATGTCGGACATCGGCTTGTCTTCACCGCCGTCGGAGCCAACACTCATTGCCATTGATAATTTCCTAACATGCGTGTCGATGGCGCCCCGTTATTCGGGACCCATGGCCGGTGGGGAAGCAGCGGTCGCAGCCGTCCACTAACCCCCACACCGGCTCCTTGACCCAATCAGGCCTTGGTCGGAGCAGCAGCCGTCTTGGCGGCAGGCGCAGCCGGGGCAGTCGCGAACGAAGGCTTAACAGCGCCGTTCGACACCAGGTGAGCCAGCAGATCGACGGTGAAGCCATTCAGCTGTTCGGCGATCGACTTGTTGCGACGCTGCAGGAAGTTGTAGGCAAGCACGGCGGGAACGGCCACGGCCAGACCCAGCGCGGTCATGATCAGAGCTTCACCGACCGGACCGGCAACGGCGTCGATCGAGGCCTGACCGGCAGCGCCGATCTTGATGAGCGCGCGATAGATGCCGATAACCGTACCGAACAGACCGATGAACGGCGAAGTTGCACCGACGGTCGCGAGGAACGCCAGACCACCGCCCAGCTTCGAGTTGATCGAGGCTTCCGAACGGGCAAGCGAACCGTGCAGCCAGTCATGGGCTTCGACAGGATCGGTCAGCTTGGTGTGTTCTTCCTGAGCCTTGATGCCGTCATCGACGATCTGCTTGTAGGCCGAGTTCTTTTCGAGCTTGGCCGAACCTTCCTTGAGGGTCGGGGCGCGCCAGAAGGTTGCACGAACCTTCTTGCCCTGATTGAGGACCTTCTGCTGTTCGATCAGCTTGGTGAAGAGGATGTAGAATGTGCCCACCGACATGGCGCAAAGGATGAGGAACACGGTCCAGGCGATGGTGCCGCCCTGCTGCAGGGCCTCCATCAAGCCGTAAGGGTTCTCCGATTTCGGCGCGGCCGCGGCTGCGAGATACATCAACATTTTCAAGACTTCCCTCTCAAAAGGATCAATAGAAGGGGAAGGCGGCAGCGGCGCCAGCCTTCCCGTTACAATTATTCAGGCAGTCGCCAGGTGATGCGACCATTATAGGTATCCGACATCGGGCCACCCCCGGCTGCCGTGGCCGGTTTGAACTTCGCGCGGCGCGGCAGGAGACGGCAGGTCGCCTCATCGAGATCGGAATGACCGGTCGAAGAGGTGATGGTGCAGCTCGTGACGCGACCGTCAGGGCCGATCTCGAGCCGGAAACCCGCTGTACCCGAACGCTCCTCACGCTGCGCGCGGCTCGGATAGTCCGCATCGCTAAGCCAGCTGCCGGGCGAACTGCGCGGCGTTGCACGCGAAGCAGGCACTGCAGGTGGCGGCGGCGGTGGTGGCGGTGGAGCAGCAACCGGAACCGGGTTGAAAACCGGCGGCGGCGTACGCACCGTGGCAATGGCCGGCGCGGGGGCTGGCGTCTGGACGATCGGCGGAGGCGCGACCACTGGCGGCGGCTCGACCGGCTGGTCTGGCGGCGGCGGCGGCGGCTCCTCATCCGGTGGCGGCGGTTCCTCCTTCACGTCGATCACGTTCAGCTGTTCCGCCGCCTTTTTGACATATTTCATGCCAAGGCCGGTAACAAAGGCATAACCCAGAACAGCGTGAATCAGGGCGACGATGACGATCGAGATCGTACGACTCGATCCTTGCGAGTGGTCAGCATAGGCCATTCGGCAACGACACTCCTTAACTCAACTTACCATTGTTATAAGCAAACAAGCCAAAAATGGCCCTAGTTGACCAGGTCGTCCCTGGCCACCTTTGGCCCCCTTCCGCGCATTTGCTACCGCGCAAACTCCTATCGCGGCGCATCGTGGCACGCAAACGCTTTATCGACAGGATAATTTCCGATTAGCATTTTAATACAGAATGACTTGCCTGTGACAACATTGTCACGGATGACTTTAGGCAGGACGAACATGCAAAGAAAATCCTCCATGACCTTCAAAACCGCCGCCGCAACATGCCTCATTTTCGCCGCATCTCCGCTGGTTTCAGCGGCCCAGACGAGTGATGGCACAAAGTCCGCCACCCTTTCCTATGCCGATTTCGCGGATTTGGCAGACGCGGCTCCGCTGGTAGCCGTAGCACGCATCAGCAGCATAATTGCACTACCCGAAAAAACGGTCCAAAATGTCCCGCCCGGTCAAAAACGGGTCTTTGTGGAGGCCGAAGTCACATCACTGATTCGCGGCGAAGGGGGAATCAGTCCACGCGTCCGCTATCTTTATGATGCGCTGTTGAATGGCCGAGGAAAGCTTCCCAAGCTGAAGAAAACGCAGGTCATCCTGTTTGCTCGTCCAGGAGGACGGCCGGGAGAAATCCAGTTGGTGGCGGGCGACGCTCAAATTCCTGCCACGACTGCAGCGATCGAGCAGGTGAAGGCCATTCTGTCTGAACTGGTAGCTCCCAACGCACCGCCTCGCATCATCGGCCCTGGCGACGCCTTCCACGTGGCAGGCACGGTCGCGGGTGAAGGCGAGACACAGATTTTCCTGCGAACGGCCACGGGGGATCCGGTATCCCTTTCCATCCTGCGCCGCCCAGGGCAGCAACCGAAATGGGCCGTTGCCCTGGGCGAAATCGTCGATGAAGCGGCGCGGCCGCCCGCACTAGGAAGCCTTCTCTGGTATCGCCTGGCTTGCAGCCTGCCGCCCACCCTGCCGGGCTCCTCGGTTCGCGCGCTGGCTCCTGTCGATGCGGAGGCGGCTCGGATCGATTATGCCTTTGTCATCCAGTCACTGGGCAATTGCGGCCGCACCCGTTCCGCGCGTTGACACCCCCGAACGCGCCGTCCTTGTCCTTTTTCTTGGACAGCGGCGCGTTGGCGGCTATCAGCGCGGCATTATATCAGCCTGAGGACAGCCACTATCATGACCAATCTTCACCGCCATGCCCCGCTGCGCGTCGCGCTTGTCGGCCTTGGCACGGTGGGCGGTGGCGTGATCCGGCTGTTGCAGACAAATGCAGACCTGATCGCGCGTCGCGCGGGCTGCCCGATCCAGATCGTCGCCATTTCCGCGCGTGACCGCAACAAGGACCGGGGCGTGGACCTGTCGCCCTATGAATGGGTGGACGACATGACCACCCTGCCCGGCCGCGACGATATAGATGTCGTGGTGGAGTTGATCGGGGGCGCCGACGGCCCGGCGCTCACCCTCGCCCGGCAGTGTCTTTCGGCGGGTAAGCCGTTCGTCACGGCCAACAAGGCCATGCTGGCCCATCACGGCCTTGACCTTGCCACGCTGGCGGAGAAAGCCGGCATTGCCCTCAAATATGAAGCGGCCGTTGCCGGGGGCATCCCGGTCATTAAGGGCCTGCGCGAAGGCGCCGCCGCCAATGAGATCAGCCGCGTCTATGGCATCCTCAATGGCACCTGCAACTACATCCTGACCACGATGGAGAAGGAAGGGCGCGGTTTCGACGATGTGCTGAAGGAAGCGCAGGAACTGGGCTATGCCGAAGCGGACCCGAGCATCGACATCGACGGTGTCGATGCCGCGCACAAGCTGACCATTCTTGCCAGCCTCTCTTTCGGCACGGAACTGGACTTTGGCAGCGTCGCGGTAACGGGCATCCGCCACGTCATCGCCGCCGACATCGCCGAAGCAGCGGCCATGGGTTATCGCATTCGCCTGGTCGGGATGGCCGAAAATGGACAGGGCGGGTTATTCCAGCGCGTTCACCCCATGCTCGTCCCCCTCGATCATCCGCTTGCCCATGTCGACGGTTCACTCAACGCCGTCGTGGCCGAAGGCAATTTCGTCGGCCGCCTCTTCTTCCAGGGCCGGGGCGCAGGCGATGGTCCTACAGCATCGGCCGTGGTCGCAGATCTGATCGACGTCGCGCGCGATGAATATGGCGATGCCCTGGCGATGCCGGTCTCGGCATTGGCGCGGCAACCGGCAGCGGACGCAGGCGCGCGGATTGGCCGCAGCTATCTACGCTTCAAGGTACAGGACCGCCCCGGCGTCCTCGCCGAGATCGCCGCTGCGACGCGCGACGCCGGTGTGTCGATCGAAAGCATGATCCAGCGCGGCGCAAGCCACGATGACAGCGTGCTGATGGCGATCGTCACCCATGCGGGGGAAGAGCGCTGCGTCCTCGATACGCTTCGGCGGCTCGCGGGATCGGACAGCCTGCTCCAGGCCCCGATGGTCATGCATATTCTCGATTGAAAAGGGCTGCCGTTTAACGGGCCGCGAAGCTGCGCATCAAAGTCTCGCGCAAAGGTTCGCCAAGTTTGAACACGCGCAGACGGGCTTGCTTGGGGCAACCCATGTTTCCGATAATCCGGCACGGCCGCGCGTCGAAGCGATAGGCGCTCATCTTGTTGTCCGCGCGTTTTGCGCTGCCTTCCAACGGCAGGCGGCCCGAAGCAGGCCGACCGGACATGCACAGCGTCGGCACCGCCTGGCACGGGGCTGCCTTAGCCGAGATAGGTTGAGGAGGATGAGCCGCTGACTGAAGGAGGCTGGCAGCAAGCAGCGCGGCGATCATCACTTCGACCCCTTGTCATTGTTGGCATTTTAACGCCACAGACGACCTTCCGTTGCATTGGCGCCGCGAAAAGCAGGCTGAGTCCGGGTGGATGGCTCGACAAGGCGGGGATGACCTCCTATCGCGCTGATCACAAAGAGACAGCAGAGGGATTATCATGGTGCAGGCTAGCTCAGTTCTCGATCGCGTCCTGGTGCTTGAGATGGTGCGTGTCACCGAAGCGGCCGCCATCGCCGCCTCGAAGCTGATTGGACGCGGCGACGAAAAAGCGGCTGACGCTGCCGCTGTCGAAGCGATGCGCATGGCATTCAACGACCTCTACATGGACGGCACCGTCGTCATCGGCGAAGGCGAACGCGACGAAGCACCGATGCTCTACATCGGTGAGAAGGTCGGCAACGCGATCGGATCAGGCCCGAAGATCGACATCGCCCTCGATCCGCTGGAAGGGACGACGATCACGGCCAAGGCTGGTCCCAACGCGCTCGCGGTTCTCGCCATTTCGGAAGAAGGCGGCTTGCTGAACGCGCCCGACGTTTACATGGAAAAGCTGGCGGTGGGTCCGGGCTATCCGGACGGCATCATCGACCTCAACAGGCCGGTGAAAGAGAATGTCGAAGCCGTAGCTAAGGCGAAGGGCGTTCATCCCCATGAGATCATCGTCTGCGTTCTCGACCGCCCCCGGCATGAAAAGCTGATTGCGGAACTGCGCGCGATCGGATGCGGCATCATGCTGATCCCCGACGGCGACGTCGCCGGTGTGATCGCGACCACTGATCCGGAAACGAATATCGATATTTATATGGGTTCAGGCGGCGCGCCTGAAGGCGTGCTGGCGTGCGCGGCACTTCGCTGCGTCGGCGGTCAGTTCAAGGGTAAGCTGCTGTTCCGCAATGACGACGAGCGGGCGCGGGCGTTCAAATGGGGCATCACCGATCTCGACAAGGTTTATGACCTCAAGGAGCTGGCAAAGGGCGACTGCATCTTCGCGGCGACCGGCGTTACCGACGGCTCCCTGCTCGCGGGCGTCAAGCGGCTGCCCGGTGGCAAGCTAACCACGGATAGCGTCGTGATGCGCGCCAGCACCGGGACGGTTCGCTGGGTAAAGGGCGAGCATCATCTGGACCGGAAGCATTCCTGACCAGAATGAAACGCCGATAACGAAAAAAGGGGGCTGATGGCCCCCTTTTCTATTCGCTCCGGTCAGGCTGCCTCAGCGCCCAGCCCGGTGATTGAGATCGTGCCCCAGGGCCAGCGTCACCACACCAAACAATGTGTAAGCGCTTTCCTGCCATCCATGGTCCAGGGTCATGGCCCCTGCCATTATGCCCAGACCCAGCGAGCCGACGGCCGCTGGCATCATGAAGCCATGTTCCATGGCCCCATGCCCAAGCGCCACCGCCCCCAGCAGGATAGCGAGCACAAGCCCAACCTCATGGAAGAGAGGATTCTCAAAAACCCCGCCAGCCGACGCAAGAACGCCGAGCAGGACCGCCGTGCCGATGCAATGCGCGACGCACATGCCCGACACCGCAATCGCGATGCGATCGATGCGGCCATTTGACAGGCGAGAGCGGATACTGGTTGGCATGGTAGCCAGTACATAGGCCAGACCAGATGAAGTTACAACATATCATCTGACATATTCGTCAGGATCGGAGATGCGTTTTCGGGAAGCCCGGTGGCCGGTTCAGGCGGCAAGTCGCAAACAGTTTCGCCCGCTATTCTTGGCGCGGTAAAGGGCCTTGTCCGCAACATCGAGCAGATCCGCCCTGCTCGCTCGCCCGTCAAGTTCAACGAGTCCTGCGCTGAAGGTAATGGCGATCGATTCGCTGCCGACGGCGCTGATGCGCTGCGCGGACACCATGTTCCGTAAGCGCTCGCACACCATGCTCGCGCGCTGGATATCGGTGCCCGTCAGAAGGATCGCAAACTCCTCTCCGCCAAGCCTTCCGATACTGTCCCCGCCGCGCAAGCCAGGACGCAGGCGCTCGACGAAGCTGGAGAGCACCTTGTCCCCTACCCCGTGGCCGTAGCGATCATTGACCGATTTGAAATGATCTATGTCGATCATCAGCAGACAGGCATTGGCGCCTCGCGCCACCCGTTTGATTTCCTGGTCGAGTTTTTCGATGAAGGCCCAGCGGCTGTCGGCGCCGGTCAGCGTATCCACGGCCGCGACGCGCTGCAGCGCCCTCTGCCGCGCCTTGTGCCGCGACATGTCCCTGATCGTGCTGATCACCCCGGTAGGAAGGCCCTGTTCGTCCAGCACGGCACGCGTGACCATCTCGCACCAATCGACCCCATCGGTGAAAGCTGCCGGGCGGAACTCTACTGTCTGCACGTCGCCCGGCCGTGCCAGAGCGCGCTGATGAGCCCCGTGAACCTCCGCGCGATCCTTGGGATCGACCATGATGTCCGCCGAACGGCCCACGAGCACCGCGGGCGCGCAGCCGATCTGCTCGGCCGCTGAAGGCGAAGCATATTGGATGATGCCATCAACGCTGACGTTCAACACCAGGTCGCCGCTATGTTCGGCTATGGCCCGATATCGGGCCTCGCTCGCCTGCAGCATCTGGAACAATCGGCGGCGCCCGTTCAGTTCGGCTGCAAGCGGCATGGACAATAGAAAACTGAAAGCCAGGAAGAACTGGAACAGCTGTGTCCGTTCACCGACGCTACTCGCCACTAAGTTCAGCGGCCCGTAGCCCGTCATCGTCGCCGCCCCGCCGATCAGAGCGAGTAGCACGACGGCGGCAGCTGTTCCTAATGAGCCGACCCGGAACGCGATGGCGACCAACGGCAAGAATAGCAGGAACAGCATCGGATAATGTGCAAGGTAGAATATATGGACGACCATGGCCGCGAAGAGGGCCAGGAGAGCCAAAGCCTCCAGCTTCTGCCTGCCGGATGTCTCCCGAGTCCAGGCGCGAACCTGTCCCTGCAACAGCATCGTCAGTATCGGTGTGCAGACCAGGCCGCCCAGCACATGGCCGCTATACCATTGCAGCCATGAAGCGCTAAAGGACACGGGCGTAAGGGTTGAGGCGACAAGCGCCGCAGCCGTGCCAGCGAGGATATTAGCAGGGATGCAAAGTGCAAGGACGAAGACGAGGAGGGAGCGCTTCGACCCGTCACTCAGGTGGACGGGTATGAATCGGCGGCAAAGGACCGCGACGATCAGCGATTCGGCGATGTTGATGAATGCCATGGGCAGGGCTGCCCAAGGTCCCATGCCAAACAGCGACGTCGATATGATGCTGGCAATACCGCAAGCCACGATTACACGCGGCCAATAGCTGGTTTCCGATGTCTGCAATTCCGCCATCAGCAACGCGTTGGCGGCCCATACAAAAGCGAGTCCCCCTTCGAACCGCGAGCATAGCATCGCCAGCGTCGCCATCAGGAAATAGGCAATGCCAGCAACCAGCGGCGTCAGTCTGGAAGAAGGAGAACGGAGAATGGCAGGCATGACGCCTTCTGCCTAAGCAACCATCCTTAATATATAATAACCATGAGGGGGCGCCGGACGACGACAAAAGCATGACTTTCATCATCTTACAGTTTGGGCAGACGTGCTTTCGGCAGTTCAGGCCTTTTCCAGCGTACATTGAAGCGGATGCTGGTTCTGCCGGGCGAAGTCCATCACCTGGTTCACCTTTGTCTCCGCCACTTCATAGCTGAAAATGCCGCAAACCCCGACGCCGCGTTGGTGCACGTGAAGCATCACGCGCGTGGCTTCTTCCATGTCCATGCGGAAAAACTGCTGAAGGACATGCACGACGAATTCCATCGGCGTGTAGTCGTCGTTCAGCATCAATACCTTGTAGAGAGACGGCTTCTTGGTGCGGGCGCGGGTGCGCGTCGCGATGCCGACATTGGGACCGCCAGGGCCTTCACCCTGATCATCCTGGTCCCGGCCCGCCATCTTCTCCCGATATCTGCTAATGCTGCTCATGACGGGTGAGGATATGGCGATTCCAGCCCTTAAGGCAAGGGGCGCAGATTGCAGGTCATCGCGCAAGGAATGGTGGTAACCAAGAATAGCGGCTCTCACCCCGGGGATGAGAGCCGCTTCATTCTTTCAAGCCATTTACCGCCGATCAGGCGGCGAGCGACTTTACCTTGTCCGTGACAACGGTAACGCGTGCGGTCAGCGGCTGGGCGACTTCGCCAGCCAGCTTGATCAGCGCTTCGCTGCTCTTCGCGGCTTCCTTGGTCAGCTCGTCAAAGCTGCTCGAGAAAAGCTGGCTCTGCAGCTGGAAGAATTCCGTCGGCGTCTTGACCGTCGAGAAGCTCTTGAGCGAGGCAGTCGCCTTCTCGAAGTTCTTGCGGCTGTAATCGACAGCTTCCTGGCTCAGGGTCTCAATGCCCTTGGCAGCGATCTTGCCCGATTCGACCAACGCTTCGACATTGCCCTTGGCGATGTCGCTCAGCTCTTCGATGGCCTTGGTCGACTTTTCGACGCCAGCCTTGGCCTTCTCGTTCAGACCGGCATAGGCCGTCTCGAACTTGGCCTTGGTCTCTTCAGCGAACTTCTTTCCGGTTTCGATCACGTCGTTCATCATCTTGGTTCCTTCTGTGGCAGGCAGCATGGTGGGCTCTACCGGCCCGGCCTCGGACGAAAGGCTCTTGGTTTCTTCGACTTCGATGGCGACCTCTTCGACCAGCGGCGCTGGTGCATGAGGGGCCGGATCAATTTCTGGCGGAACAGCCGGTTCGGGCGCTGCATCGACCGCCGTGGTGGCGGCGACGATCGCGACCGGGTCAGGCTTTGCGGCTTTAACCGCCGCCTTCTTGACCGCCACGGCCTTCCGCGCTGGCGCAACCTTTGGGCTGACGCTCACCGCTTCTTCCGCAGCCTTCAATGCTTCAGCCGCCGACAATGTAGAGCCGGGCGTCTTGGCCGCTGCCTTGCGGCGAGCAGGCTTTGGAGTGACTGGCATAAAAGGTTCTCCGTTGCTGCAGTGCACAATATATAATTCAAAGCGCAAACGCAATAATTTTTGTGCAGTGCAGCAAAAACAGATTGGCGGAGAAATCGGTCCTTGTTTTACCCGTCTGAAATCAGCGTGTTTTATGAGGCTTAGCGCTCTCTCACATAGCGGCCAGGCGCATCCTCTATGGCCTTCAGGGAACCGGCGCCCGGCACCCGTCCGCCGTCTTTGGCAGAGACCATCGAATCACCATGAGAGCGAATCCATTCGATCCAGTCCGGCCACCAGCTTCCCTTCGTCTCCTTCGCGTTCGCCACGAAGTCGGCAAGGCTGGCAGGCAGTTCATCGCAGGACCAATATTGATACTTCCCCGCCGCCGGAGGATTGACCACGCCCGCGATATGGCCAGATCCAGCCAGCAAGAACCGGATCGGCCCAGCGAAGTGGGATGTGATCTTCCACACGCTTTCGGGAGGAGCGATATGATCTTCCCGTCCCGCCTGAACATAGGCGGGCGTTTTGACCTTGCTCAGATCAAGCGGCGTTCCGTCGATGGTCAGTGCCCCCGGCACCACCAATTGGTTGTCGCGATAAAGCTGCGTCAGGTAATTTTTGTGCCAGCACGCGGGAAGATTGGTGGTGTCGCCATTCCAATATAGCAGGTCGAACGGCGGATAATCCTGCCCCAGCAGGTAATTATTGACCACATAGTTCCAGATCAGGTCGCGGCCGCGCAGCAGGTTGAACGTCGCGGCCATATAGCGCCCATCCAGGAAGCCCCCGGTCGAAAGCTGGTCAACCAGTTTCATCTGCTCATCGTCGACGAACAGGCCAAGATCCCCCGCCTCGCTGAAGTCCACCTGCGCCGTGAAGAAGGTCGCGCTTGCCACCTTGTCCGCTTCGCCACGTTCGGCAAGATAGGCCAGGGTCGCGGCGAGGGTGGTGCCGGCCACGCAATAGCCGATCGTATGGACGCTCGGCACGCCCAGCAGTTCGCGCACGGTGTCGATCGCGTCGACCTGGCCCCGGACGATATAATCATCCCAGAGCAGGTCCTTCATCGATGCATCGGCCGATTTCCACGACAGCAGGAAGACGCTGATCCCCTGGTCGGTCGCCCATTTGACGAAGCTTTTTTCCGGTGACAGGTCGAGTATGTAGAAGCGGTTGATCCACGCCGGAAAGATGACGAGCGGCGTTTCCAGCACCTTGTCCGTGGTGGGCGCGTAGTGGATCAGTTGGTAAAGCGGCGTTTCCTTGATCACCTTGCCCGGGGTGGTCGCGATGTTCCGGCCAAGCTCAAAGACGGTGCCGTCCGTCTGGGTCAGCTGACCTTTTTCCATGTCCGCCAGCATGTGCTGGAGGCCCTTGACCAGATTTTCGCCCCCGCTCTGCAGGGTCTTTTCCATGACGAGGGGGTTGGTCAGCGGAAAGTTGCTGGGCGCCACCGCGTCCAGCATGCCGCTGGTGGCGAAGCGCAGCTTTGCCTTTTGCTTGGGATCTACCCCATCCACCGCGTCCGTCAATTTCAGCAGATAGTCCGACATCAGCAGATAGCTTTGCCGGATCAGGTCGTAGAACGGATGCTTGGTCCAGGCGGGGTCAGCAAAGCGGCGATCCTTGCGCGCGGCAGGGCTTTCGGGAGGCGGAGCGTCCGGCTGGTCGCGAAGCATGCCGCCTGAGTCAAGAAACCGCTGCCACAGGGCCAGACCTTCATTGGCAAAGCCTGTCTGAATGCGCGCCACCGCATCTGGATCGAATGGCATCGTCCTTCCCGTGGCTCCGGCTGCCTGCTCCAGAATGAGCTGCTGCGCCCGGCCGACGACTTGCGTCCATTGCTGCATCTGTTCCAGCGTAGGCAGATGAGGCTCGTTGAGGTTCTGCGCTTCCATGGCCACCTTCCTCCTCCTGGCATCCTTTATGTCCGCCGCTTTCGCTGGCGTGAGCCAATCTGGCGGGCTATAGCCAGAGCGCATCGCGCGAAAGTGCGTGCAGCACTATTCCCCATGGAGACCTTTCAGGAAAGCCCTATAATGTCCGAAGAATTTTACCGCATGAAGCGTCTGCCGCCCTATGTCATCGCTGAAGTCAACGCGATGCGGGCCGCCGCGCGAGCCGCGGGTGAGGACATTATTGACCTCGGCATGGGCAATCCTGATTTGCCGCCACCCGACCACGTCATCGCCAAGCTGTGCGAAGTCGCGCAAAAGCCGAGCGCCCACGGCTATTCCCAGTCGATGGGCATCCCCGGACTGCGCAAGGCGCAGGCCAATTATTATGGCCGCCGCTTCGGCGTAGACCTCGATCCGGAGACCGAGGTCGTCGTGACCATGGGGTCGAAGGAAGGGCTTGCCAGCCTCGCGACCGCGATCACCGCGCCGGGCGATGTCGTGCTGGCACCCAATCCCAGCTATCCGATTCACATGTTCGGCTTCATCATCGCGGGCGCGACCATTCGCTCGGTCCCGACGACGCCGGATGAAAATTATTGGAAGTCGCTGGAACGCGCGATGGCTTTCACCGTGCCGCGTCCTTCCATTCTGGTCGTCGGCTATCCCAGCAATCCTACGGCCGAAACGGTCGATCTTGCCTTTTACGAACGGCTGGTCGCCTGGGCGAAGGAAAATAACGTCTGGGTCCTGTCCGACCTTGCTTATTCCGAGCTATATTATGACGGCAACCCGACGCCTTCCATCCTGCAGGTTCCGGGAGCCAAGGATGTCGCGGTCGAATTCACCTCGCTCAGCAAGACCTATTCCATGGCGGGCTGGCGCATCGGCTTCGCGGTCGGCAACCGCAAACTGATCGCGGCGCTCAAGCGGGTGAAGTCCTATCTCGACTATGGCGCTTTCACACCGATCCAGGCAGCGGCCTGCGCGGCGCTGAACGGGCCGCAGGACATCGTCCAGAAGAATCGCGAACTCTATCACAAGCGTCGCGATGTCATGGTCGAGGCGTTTGGCCGCGCTGGCTGGGAAATTCCGGCGCCCAAGGCGTCGATGTTCGCCTGGGCTCCACTGCCCCCCGCGCTCAAGGATATGGGTAGCCTGGAATTTTCCAAGCAGCTCCTGACCCATGCCAAGGTCGCGGTAGCCCCCGGCGTCGGCTATGGTGAGGATGGCGAAGGTTTCGTCCGCATCGCCATGGTGGAAAATGAGCAGCGGCTGCGGCAGGCGGCGCGCAACATCAAGCAGTATCTGAAATCCATGGGTATCAACACGCCCGCCAAGGGCGCGGCCTGACGGAAGCGGCGCCGGGTTAAAGGGCGTGGCACTTCACTCGACAATCCCCCTGCCCCAGGTTTCGCAGGTCGCGCAGACGATCCAGCTTGCTTTGGCGCCGGTGTTCCTGCTCGCGGGCATCGGCGCCTTCCTGAACGTCTGTGCGGGGCGCCTTGCCCGGATTATCGACCGCGCCAGGCTGGTCGAAGGCAAAATACTCACGTCGCGCGGTAAGGAACATGACCGCATGGTGGGCGAGATCCGCGTGCTGGACCGGCGCATGAACGTGGTCAACGTCGCGATCTTCCTTTCGGTGGCATCCGCATGCGCGGTCTGCCTGGTCGTCATCCTGCTGTTTGCGGGCAACCTGTTCGGTGCGCATCTTGGCACGCTCATTGCCATCCTGTTCAGTCTGGCGATGCTGCTTCAGGCGGGCGGTTTTGCAACCTTCATTCAGGAAATCCGCCTGGCATCGCGCACCATCCGCATCCGCAACGAAGTCCTCTATCACCAGGCGGAGGGGGAAGAGGAGGCATGACCAAATTCACGGTCAACGACCGCCCGGTCCAATATCGGATGGACCCCGACACGCCACTCCTCTGGGCGCTGCGCGACGCATCCAACCTGACCGGGACCAAATATGGTTGTGGAACGGGCGATTGTGGGGCCTGCACGGTCGATATCGACGGGCAGGCGGTGCGCTCATGCCAGGTCAGCATCAGGGAGGCCGAAGGACGCTTCGTCACCACCATAGAGGCACTTTCCCCCGATCGCGGCCACCCGCTGCAACAGGTCTTCGCGGCCGACAATGTGTCGCAGTGCGGCTATTGCATCCCCGGTGTCCTCATGGCGGCGTCGGTTCTGCTGAAGCGTAACAACGATCCGAGTGACGAGGATATCGACGCCGCCATCACCAACATATGCCGGTGTGGCATCTACCCCCGCCTGCGCGGCGCCATCAAGCGCGCCGGAAAGGTCATGCGCGGCGAGGAACAGGTAGAGGCGGCCCCGCCCCCCGGCGTATCGCCCGAAGAGGCCGCCCGCGCCGTCCCGGCGCTCCGGCGGCCCTAGTCCCGCCGCCGCCTAGCCGAACCGATAGGCCGATACCGGCCATCCCCTCACGGCGTCGTCATAATCAACCTGCGCGACATCATCGCCGCCCGCGCCCAGCGCCACCATCAGCGGCAGCAGATGTTCTTCACGAGGATGGGCGAAGCGCGCCTCCGGCAAAGTCTCCCACGCAGCGACGCGAGCCGATCGCCGTTGGGGGTCCGGGTCCGTCACCGCGTCAGTCAAAGCCTCGTGCCACAATAGCGATGGTGTTCGCGCCTGCGAATCCTGCACCCGCATATTGTGGAAACTCATCCCCGACCCGATGATCACGACCCCTTCATCGCGCAACGGTTCAAGCGCCTGGCCCGCCGCGATATGCGCCTGTGGGGCGAGGTCTTTTCTCAACGACAGTTGCACGACGGGAATGTCGGCCTGCGGCCGCGCGACCTTCATCGGAATGAAGATGCCGTGGTCCCAGCCGCGTCCATGCTCTTCCGCGACGGGGAAGCCAGCTTCACGCAGCAGTTGGGCGGCGCGGTCGGCAACGGCGGGCGCTCCCGGCGCATCCCATTTCAGGGAATAGGTGTGCGGTGGAAAATTATAATAGTCGAACAGAAGGTCCGGACGATCCCCCTTATGCACGGTAAGGACCGACTCCTCCCAGTGCGCCGACACGATCAACATCGCGCGCGGCCGTTCGGGCAGGCTCTCGACCAGTTGCGTCAGATAATCCTGCATCGTCTGCCACATGGGGTCGCTGTAGGGGCGGTCGGGATCTGCGGGGTTCATGAAGAAGCAAGGACCACCACCGTGCGGGATATAAAGGCTGGGCTGTTTCATGACCGTTAGATCGCGCGCTGCCCCTGGCCATGCAAGTGCGCGGCGTGAAACAGTGCGTTTCGTAGCCCCTAAGCTTCACCAGCCTCGATAATGGGGGCGATGGCCTGCGCCAGCGTGGCGCCGGAATAGGGCTTCTTCAACAGGGTGACCCCGCTGAACCGCTCGGGCAGGTCAAGACCATCGCCATAGCCCGTCGCGAACAGAAAGCTGATGCCATTTTCCGCGAGCATGTCGGCGATCGGCAAGCTGGTTTCATTGCCCAAATTGAAATCCAGGACGGCAAAATCGATGGCGTGCAGATCGATGGCTTCACGCGCTCGCCCGACGCTGGCGGCGGTGATGACTTCCGCGCCCAGATCGCGCAACGCATCCTCGCCATCCATCGCGATGATCATATTGTCCTCGACCAGAAGGACGTTGCGCCCCTTGAGCAAGCCGGGAGCAGGCGCGGGCGCGGGCTTCGATCTTTCCCCAACGGTGACGTCCGGCAGAACCGACACGATATGCTGGGACGGGATGCAGAAATGCGCCTCCAGCCCGGAAAGGCGGTAGGTAATCTCCGCCTTGCCATCCAGATCATAAGGGATCGACCGTTCGATGACGGTGGAACCGAAACCCCGGCGAGTCGGGGCGACGACGGCCGGGCCACCGCTTTCATTCCAGTCGAGAAGCAAGCTGCCTTCCGGATCGACACGCCAGTCGATCGCAACCGTGCCACCATCCGACAGCGCGCCATATTTGGCGGCGTTGGTCAGCAACTCATGAATGACGAGGGCCAGCACGGTAAAGGCCGACGGCGTCAGCAGTACATTGGGGCCGGTCTGTTTGACCCGGTCGCGCCGCTCGCCCAGATAAGCCCCTGCCTCCACCTCGATCAGGTCCTGCAACCGTGCCGGTGCCCAGCGGTCAGCCGTGATCTGGTCATGAGCGCGGGCCAGCGCATGCACACGGCTTTCCAACGTGTCGATAAACTCGTCCACCGAACGGGCATTGTCGCGCGTCTGGGACAAAAGCCCACGGATCAGCGATAATATATTGCGGACCCGATGGTTCAGCTCGGCAATCAGCAGTTCCTGCTTTTCATGCGCCTTCTGCCGTTCCTCGTTGGCGGAATCGGAAAGGCGCAGCACCACTTCCAGCAGAGCCGTCCGCAATGCCTCCGCGACGCGCAATTCTGCCGGGGTGAAAGGCACTGACGTGCCCTTCACCAGTTGCGACCATTCTTCGAAACTCTTGCGCGGGGTCAGGCGCGGCCCATTCGGCCCATATTCGATATGCTTTTCCTGATTGCCCGCCCAGCGCACCGAACGCATCTGCTCCGCGCGGAACAGCACGACATAGTCGCGCGGTCGCCGTGACAGCGGAATGGCGAGCAGGCCCGCCGCGCGATCGGCATAGGCTTCCGCTTCGGGCATCACCCGGCAGAGGCAGTCGGTCGCGAACACTTGGCTTGCCGCCGTCCGATTGAGCATCGAGACGATCGCTGCAAAGGCGGACCTGTCCGGCGTCAAACCGGCCAGCGTCACGTCCCCGTCAATATACACGCCGACGCCATCCGCGGGCACGGTGTCGAAGATGACGTCACCCAGCCAACGAGCGTTGGACAGCAGATCATGATCCTGGGCAACAGCGGACATAAGGCGATCAGCGACTTGCCGCGCCTTCCCCTCATAATCCGCCGTCTCCGCCCGCTCGCGGCTTTCCAGCATCATGGAGAAAATCTGTCCGAACAGCTCAGCCGCGCTACGCTGCGCGAAGGTCGGCAGGCGCGGGCCATAATGGTGGCAGGCGAACAAACCCCACAAGCGCCCCTCGACAATGATCGAGATGGAGAGCGAAGCCCCCACGCCCATATTGCCGAGATATTCGATGTGGATCGGCGAAACCGCGCGCAGCAGGCACAACGACATGTCGAGCGCCGCGCCGGTGGGATCAAGCACCGGGATCACCGGAACCGGCTCTGCCCCAACGTCCGCGATGACGCGGAAGATATTGCGCAAGTAAAGCGCCCGGGCCTGGGTCGGGATGTCCGAAGCCGGGTAATGCAGCCCGAAAAAGCTGTCGATGCCGGGCCGCAGCGCTTCGGCCACGACTTCGCCGTCGCCACCATCGGCAAAGCGGTAAACCATGACGCGGTCGAATCCGGTCAAGGCTCTCACCTGCCTCGCCCCATCGCGCAGGAAGGCAGCCATGCTGTCCGTTTGAGCAAGCCGCGCGACCATGGAGCGCACCATGCTGGTCGCCTCGATCTCATCCGCGAAAGCCGGTTCGGCCTCGATCACCACCAGCGAGCCCGAAAAATGAACGGCTATGTCAAAGGGCTGAATGCCGTCGATCAGCACCAGCGAGAACATCCGCTCGACCGCGTCGGGGCCACGCAGCAGCGTGATGCGGTTCCGCAGCGAATGAATGGCATCATCCCGGAACAGCCCGCTGATCGGCTTGCCCAACATCTGCTCAGGCGTCAGCCCGATAAACTGTTCACAATTTGCCGAGACGCGGGAAACCAGCCAGTCGGCGGTCAGCGCAACCAGAAAGCCGAAAGGCTGTATGGTGCCCGGCACATGGATCGGTTCGCGATCGCAATTGCTGATGTCGACGGCGAAGTCGGCCATCTCCTGTCCATCGCGTTCAGCCATGACTGCTCACCCGTTCCGCCGCGGCACCTGCCGCGAACAGAGCGAAGGCGGCTTGCGCTCCCTGTATCGCGTTGTCGATCCAATCCTGGCCACCGCCATCCGCCGCCTTGTCCAGCGCTTGCTGAAAGGCGATCCAGCTTCCTTGGCCGTGGACAGACTTGAGATAGGCCCTGGGCAACCCGGCAGGCACGCGCCGTTCCAGCATGGCGCCACCCAGCCGCGAACCTTCCAGGGCGTAGAGCGCACCCCACCGAAACCCTTCGCCCGCATGCGCCGTTGTTTCCAATGGCTCCGGCAGCGTTTCGCCCAATGATGCAAGGTCTTCCATCAACTGGGGCAAGCGCGGAGAATCGGGCATCGCCAACTGTTCCAGCGGCATCAGCGCGCGTGCATGCGCTTTCAGAAAGGCTCCATATTCCGCAGGGGAATCCAGCGAAAAGCCGGAAAAAAGATCATCCACCCGCTGATGGTTTTCCATCGTCGCTTTTCTTAAGGCCTGTCGAATTCGGCCGACGTTGGACGTTCTCTTCACTCGTCGTTCCTAAAGGCTGACACCGAGGCGCGCACTGATCTGGATCAGTTTTTGAGCCTGACGGCGGTGGTTGGTCGATTTTCTACCGAAATAATCGATTTGTGTACGCCAGGTCCCAATGATCATCTATACTTGTGAGATTCTTTCAAATCGCTGACGAACGAGTTCAGCGTCGCGACATGGCGGCAGACATAAAAGGGAAATCATGCGGGGCATGGCGCCCCTTTTGGAAAGAAAAGACCATGTTGAGGAAAATGATGTTGGCGGGGCTGATGACCGCCACCGTTCTGGGTGGCGTCGCCCCTGCCTATGCGCAACGCGGGCAGGATGGAGGGCGCGATCGCGGCGGTGAGCAGTCTGGCCGGAACGAAGGCCGGGCACCCCGTGGCGGCGGGCAGGATGGCGATCGCGGAAACGTCCGCGTGCGTGACCAGGCTTCCACGCAGCGTTGGCAAGAAGGCGTAAATGATCGCGCGCGGGTACAGACCGTTCCGGCACAGCCCAATCGACAGTGGCGTGCTGCGGAATCACGCCCTGATGCTCCTCGCGATGCGCGGCGCAACGATATGCGCGTCCGGGAACGGGCCGTTGGCGATCGTCCGCAGTGGCGGGATGACCGCCGGGACAACAACCAGGCGGGCTGGCGCGGCAGTCGCGACGACAGGCGACAGGACCGGCGTGATGATCGTCGGGATGGACGACCAGAAGGGCGCCTCGACAGCGGCAACAACTGGCGCGGCAGCCTGGCGGGCAATCGCCGGTTCGATGATCGCACCCGCTGGAACGGCCAGCGTCGTTGGGACAATGACTGGCGGCAGGACCGCCGCTATGACTGGCGCAGCTATCGCTCACGCTACAGCGACCGCTACCGGATGGGCCGCTATTATGCGCCGCGCGGATGGAGCTATGGCTACAGAAGCTTTTCGACAGGCATCTTCCTGAACAGCTTGCTGTTCGCGAACAACTATTGGATCAACGATCCATGGTCCTATCGCCTGCCGCCTGCCTACGGCACGCTGCGTTGGGTGCGCTATTATGACGATGCCCTGCTGGTCGATATCCGGGACGGCTATGTGGTAGATGTGATCCACGATTTCTTCTGGTAAGCGAAGGATCATATCCGCTGATTTCATCTGGGCCTGGCGCCATGTGCGTCAGGCCCTTTTCATTTGCACCGACGGGACGACGGCGGCAGGAAGCGGGCATGACGGACGTGATTGATGATGGCGGCATCGCTTCGGCCACTCGGGCAAAGATCGGCGATGCGGTGCGCGCAAAGCTGGACCGCAACCCCTTGGTCAGCCGGATCGACGCAGCGAACCTTGAAATCTACGGCCGCCATGACTTCCTCAGCGCCGAAGAATGCGAAGGCTTGCGCGCACTGATCGACGCCGACGCCCAGCCCTCCACGCTGTTTTCCGGCAGCGCGAATGCCGACTACCGCACCAGCCACAGCTGCAACCTTAGCCCCTGGCACCCGCTGGTCGATGGCATCAGCCGCCGGATTTGCGCGCTGACCGGCTTGCCGCCCGAAAATGGCGAAACCTTGCAGGGTCAACGCTATGCGGTCGGTCAGGAATATAAGGCCCATTGCGATTATTTCCCGGTCACCGCCAATTATTGGCCCGCGATGATGAAAAAGGGCGGGCAGCGCAGCTGGACGGCGATGATCTATCTGTCGCCGGTTGGAGCCGGCGGGGAGACGCATTTTCCCCATTGCGAGTTCATGGTGCCTCCCGTTGAAGGGATGATCCTCATCTGGAACAACCTGAGGACCGACGGTTCACCCAATCCGATGAGCCTGCATGCCGCCCGGCCCGTGGAAAACGGCGTTAAATATGTCGTGACCAAATGGTTTCGGGAGCGGCGCTGGGTACACTGATCGCAAGCGCACCTCTTCATAGCCGTGATACAAGTTGCGACATAAATGACTGATTCCTGACAACACTGTTCCCCACAGGTTCAGCGGCCGGAATGCATAACCCCATTGTTGGTGACGGAACCGGCCCAGGGGATGAAAGTTTGATCCCAGCCGGTTCAGGCCGCCAAGCTGATGGGAGAAAATATATGCGTAAGTTGATCATCCTCGGCCTTATCGCAGCGACCGCGATGCCTAGCGCGGTCATGGCCCAGTCGCGCGGCGAAGTGCGCGACAGTGCGCGGGACCTACGGCAGGAGCAGCGCGAACTGCGCGACGCGCAACGCCATGGCTCACGTCACGATGTACGGGAAGAGCGCCGCGATGTCCGCGACGCCAGGCAGGAAATGCGCGAAGATTGGCGCGACTATCGCCGTTCGCACCGTGACGTCTATCGCGGCGGCAACTGGCGCGCGCCCTTCCGCTACAATCGCTGGGAAGTCGGGTCTCAATTACGCCCGGGCTTCTATAATTCCCGCTACTATATCAGCGATCCCTATCGCTATCGCCTGCCCCGGCCCGCGAACCGCAACCTGCGCTGGGTAAGGCATTATAATGACGTGCTGTTGGTAAACGTCCGCAGCGGGCGCGTGATGGAGGTCCATCGGGGCTTCTTCTGGTAACGCAGAACTGACGACTAAGCGCGGCTCCGGATTTCGGTTCGGAGCCGTTCGCTATTTCTTTCGCCACAGAAGAGCGGTCGCGGTGCGATCGCAGCCAGTATCTCAATTTTTCGAAGTCCCCTTGGCCGCGCCGCCCGTCTCCGAGCAGGCGCGGCCGATGGCACGCACAGGGCGCACCATCAGTCCGAAAGGGGGTGGACCGGAATAGGAACGCTTAGGGTCGGCTAATGTTCCCCTGCGTCAACCCAGCGCCTCCGCGATCAGGCGGCGGCTATTTGCCACGCCATAAAGGGCGATGAAGCTGCCCATGCGCGGCCCCTGATCGGCGCCTAGCAACGTCTGATACAGCGCCTTGAACCAGTCCCGCAGTTCCGCAAAGCCAAAGGCCTCGTCCTTGCCGATCGCATAAACGATATTCTGGATATCTTCGGCGGTGGCGTCATCGCCCAGCGCCGCCAGTTCCGCGTCCAGCCTGCGCAGCGCCTCGGCTTCATGGGCCTCCGGCGCGCGACGCTTCAGCGTGGGCGCCACGAAGTCGCGATGATAGGCCAGCGCATGCCCGATCAGTGCGTCCAGTTCAGGATAGGTCTGCGCGCTCGCTTCAGGGACATAATTTTGCAGATATCCCCACACCTGTTCCCGGCTGGCGTCGCCCATGACGCCGACCAGATTGAGCAACAGGCCGAAGGTCACCGGCAGCTTGCCGTCGGGCAGCTTTCCATCATGGATATGATGCACCGGATTGCCGAGTTGCTGCTCGACCTGCTGGTTGGGATAGTTGACCCGGAACTGCCAATATTCGTCCACCGCGCGCGGGATCACGCCCATGTGCAGCTGTTTGGCCTTCTTCGGCTCACGATAGGCGTAAAAGGCCAGGCTTTCCTGCGGCCCGTAGGTCAGCCACTGTTCAAGGCTCAGGCCATTGCCCTTGGACTTGGAGATCTTCTCCCCCTTCTCGTCCAGGAACATCTCATAATTGAAGCCTTCGGGCGGGCGGGCGCCCAGCGCGCGGCAGATCTTGGACGACTGGGTAACCGAATCGATCAGATCCTTGCCCGCCATCTCATAATCGACGCCCAGCGCGACCCAACGCATCGCCCAATCGACCTTCCATTGCAGCTTCGCGCCGCCGGACAGGATCGACTGCTCGACCATCTCGCCCTCATCCTCGAACCGGACGAGCCCGGCGTCGGCGTCCAGCACCTCGATCGGAACCTGAAGGACGATACCGCTCTTCGGACTGATCGGCAGAACTGGCGAATAGGTCGCCTGCCGTTCCTTGCGCAGGGTCGGCAGCATAATGTCCATGATGTCCTGATAGTGACGCAGGACATTCTTGAGCGCGTCGTCGAACGCGCCGGACTTGTACCGATCGGTCGCGGACACGAATTCATAATCGAAACCGAAGCGGTCCAGAAATTCGCGCAGCATGGCGTTATTGTGGTGCGCGAAGCTTTCGAACTTCTCGAACGGATCGGGCACCTGGGTCAGCGGCTTGCCAAGATGTTCGGCCAGCATCGCCTGGTTCGGCACATTGTCGGGCACCTTGCGCAGCCCGTCCATATCGTCGCTAAACGCAATCAGGCGCGTGGGTATATCGGACAGCGCATGATAGGCGTTGCGCACCATCGTCGTGCGCAACACTTCGTTGAAGGTGCCGATGTGCGGCAGGCCGGACGGGCCATAGCCGGTCTCGAACAGGATATGGCCTTTGTCGGGAGCGCCGTTCTGGTAGCGCTTCAGCAGCTTGCGCGCTTCTTCATAGGGCCAGGCCTTGGACGCCAGAGCGGCGGTGCGGAGGATATCGGACACGGTCATGATGCACATGCCCCTAGCCTTGGAAGGCCGGAAATGGAACGTCTTTCCGTACAGCGGCGGACGCGGCTTTGCCCCGCGCGCCTTTTCCTTGCGGCCAACCGGATTTGGCCGCCGCGCAAGCTGAGTTGAGCCTTTTTCCGGTTTCCCTTTTGTTCCCGGTCGCC
Organism: Sphingobium sp. TomMM7A; assembly: GCF_055397305.1. Lineage (NCBI taxonomy): Bacteria > Pseudomonadati > Pseudomonadota > Alphaproteobacteria > Sphingomonadales > Sphingobiaceae > Sphingobium > Sphingobium sp. TomMM7A. Next base: position 1,892,558 of record NZ_AP027311.1, read on the forward strand.
TAAGCGATTGGAGTGATCGACCCCACTGCCCTGCCCGCCCTTCATGCCAGCCATGGTGGGATCTGGTTGCGCGAGGGTGAGGACACCCGGGCGGTTGCAAAGGGAGCGGCCATCGCCTGCGCCGCAGAGACACCCACTTTGCTGCTCAATGCGCCGCTGACGGGGCAAAGGCTTGGCTATCCTGAACTTAACGGCCTGGACCTGCTGGAGCTCTGGGCTTTCGTCCACCCGGCCCGCTTCCTTGTCCCCACCCCCAAGGGCCTCGCCGAAGCGCTCGGCCTGGAACGGCCGGGCAGCGAAGCGGACATTCCGCAGCTGCTGCAAGCCGCCACCGCTACTCTGCTGGACTTGCTCGGATCGCCTTCATGGACCGAGCGGGAGGGCGGTTGGACCTCCGCCCAGACGCTGCACCGCCTCCGCTGGCCTTGGGCGCCGCTCATCGCGCCCCGGATAAGCCGACCACCCGAAGCGGAGCGCTGGCTTTTCTCCCGTTTGCCCGAATGGGAGGAAACGCCGCCGCGCCCCGCGCCACGCACCATCTCCCTCGATGAAGAGGCGGTATTGGCGCGGCTGGCGCATCTGACCGGTAGCGCGGCGGAAGCTCGGCCGGGGCAGCGCGCCTATGCGGCAGCAGCCGTGGAGAGCTTCCGTCCGCGACAGCATCGGGATCAACCCAACATGCTGCTGGCGGAGGCTGGCACCGGGATCGGCAAGACATTGGGCTATCTCGCCCCGGCCTCGCTCTGGGCATCGCAGGCGCAAGGCACGGTATGGATATCGACCTATACCAAAGCGCTCCAACGGCAGCTTGACCGCGAAAGCCTCCGCCTCTTCCCCGATCCTGCAATGGCAGCGCGGCGGATCGTCGTACGCAAGGGGCGCGAAAATTACCTCTGCCTGCTGAACCTGGAGGATGCGCTACAGGGCGGCTTTTCCGGCCGCGCGGCTATCCTGGCCCAACTGGTCGCGCGCTGGGCGGCGTTCAGCAAGGATGGCGACATGGTCGGCGGCGACCTGCCCGGTTGGCTGCCGACATTGTTCCGCCGCAACGGCTCCACCGCGCTGACCGACCGGCGGGGCGAATGTATCTACGCAGGCTGTCCGCATTATCGCAAATGCTTCATCGAACGGTCGGCGCGCGCCTCTGCCGACGCGGACATCGTCATCGCCAATCACGCCCTCGTCATGATCAACGCCGCGCGCGGGCGGGAAACAGGCCAACGGCCCCAGCGCATCATCTTCGATGAGGGCCATCACCTTTTCGACGCGGCCGACTCCACCTTTTCCGTCGCCTTGTCCGGGCAGGAAGCCATCGAGCTGCGCCGCTGGGTCATGGGGCCTGAAGGCAATTCGCGCGGTCGGCGGCGCGGTCTTGCCGCCCGCCTGTCGGATCTGGCCAGCTATGACGAGGAAGGCGGCCAGGCGATCCGCGCGGCGGCGGACGCCGCGCGCGCGCTGCCAGCCGATGAGTGGCTGAAACGCATCGTCGCGGGAGAGCCGTTCGGACCACTTGAACAGCTGCTCGCCGCGGTGCGTGGCACCGTCTATGCCCGCGCCGCCGACGTTGGGGAAGCGGACGCAGGCTATGGACTGGAAACGGAAGTGGCCGAACCTGATGGCCCGCTGGTCGAAGCCGCGCAGGAGGCGGCGCTCGCGCTCGACGCTTTGCTGCGGCCGCTCAACCGGCTCGGCAAACGGCTGGAGGCAGTCATCGAGGATGCGCCCGATTGGCTCGACGGCGCAGCCCGCGCACGGATCGAAGGCGCGATTGCCTCGCTCGGCTGGCGGTGCGACCTCATCGCCGCCTGGCTCGCGCTGCTCGCGCGGATCGGCGGCCCGGCTGATGCGGATTTCGTCGACTGGATGACGGTCGATCGCATCGAAGGGCGGGAATTCGACATCGGCATCCACCGCCACTGGCTGGACCCCACCCGACCCCTCGCCGAAACCGTGCTGAAACCCGCACAGGGCGTGCTTATAACCTCCGCGACACTCAAGGGCGGCGGCGATTGGGACAATGCGGAAAGCCGCAGCGGGGCGAGCCATCTCCCGCACGGTGCCCAGCGGTTCGAAGCGGCAAGCCCGTTCGACTATCCCGGCCGCGCGGAGGTGCTGGTGGTCACGGACATCAAGCGCGGCGACATTGCCGCACTGTCGGGTGCCTATGGGCGGCTTATCGAAGCGGCGGGCGGCGGCACGCTCGGCCTGTTCACGGCGATACGGCGGCTGCGCGCGGTCCATGCGCGTATCGCAGATCGCCTCGCGCGAGCGGGCCTGCCGCTCTACGCTCAGCATGTCGATCCGATGGACACCGGAACGCTGATCGACATTTTCCGCGATGACCCGCGTGCTTCGCTCCTCGGCACGGACGCCTTGCGCGACGGGGTCGATGTGCCCGGCCATTCGCTGCGGCTCGTCGTCATGGAGGGCGTTCCCTGGTCGAAGCCCACGGTGCTGCACGCCGCCCGCCGTCTCGCAGGAGGGGGTGCCGCCTATGACGACCGGCTCATCCGCGCGCGCCTTGCCCAAGCCTTTGGCCGCCTGATCCGCCGCGCCGAGGATCGCGGCAGCTTCGTCATATTGTCGGCCGCGATGCCCAGTCGCCTGCTCAGCGCCTTTCCGCCGGGCACCCCCATTCGCCGCGTCACCCTTGACGAAGCGATCATTGCGGTCAGCGCCCATTGCCACGCTGGCCTTGGCGACGGCATGCCGCTAGGGCAACGAGGACACGAATCCGGCATTCCCGACCTGGAGCAAAGATGAAGCGGTTGACCCTGTTGCGCCACGCCAAGTCCGACTGGGACGATCCGGTAGAGCGGGATTTCGACCGCCCGCTGAACCGGCGCGGGGAAAAGGCGGCGCTGCTGATCGGTCAATATGCCCGCAACCGGAAAATGCAGTTCGACTTTCTCGTCGCCTCTCCCGCCGTCCGGGTTGTGCAAACGCTCGACACCTTTCTGGAAGGCTATGGCCAGCCGCTGGATCCTCATTGGGATCGCCGCATATATCTGGCGTCCGTGGCAACGCTGCTGGATGTCCTGCGCGATCTGCCCGACACTGCAAGCAACGTGATCTTGGCAGGACATAATCCCGGCCTTGAGGAACTGATCCTGGAACTGGTGCCGGACAATAACGCCAGCCCGCTACGCGGCGATGTGGAAGTCAAGTTTCCGACGGCCAGCATCGCGGTCCTGGATCTGGATGTCGATGGCTGGGCGGACGTCGCACCGAACGCGGGAACGCTGATGAGTTTCACCCGCCCGCGTGATCTAGATCCGGCGCTAGGCCCGGAATCGCGTTAAATCAACTGTTCTAAGTGACCAAGGTCGCTGCTGGCGCAGAGTGAGTTCAACCCGGACCCCCACCTCCGTTCGGGCTGAGCTTGTCGAAGCCCTCTTCTTTTTAAGGGGCAGTAAAGCCCTTCGACAAGCTTGGGGCAAACCGGTTTAAAGGGCGGCACTGAGTTAGAGCTGGAAGCACTAAGTAAACTCGAGGCGCTGAACTTACTCCCCAATAGCCTTCGCCAAGGCCGCCCGGATCGCCTGAAGCCGATCCAGCAAATCCGCACCCCGCTCAGGCTTGGCCGAAACAGCAGGAGCCGGAACAGCGGCGGGTTTCGCCACGGCGATCCCATCGGCAAGCGCCTTTTGCGCGCCCCGCACCGTGAACCCCTCAATATTCAACAACTGATTGATGCGCCTGACCAGCGCCACGTCCGCTGGCCTGTAATAACGGCGATTACCCGACCGCTGGAGAGGACGTAGTTGGGGAAAACGCGTTTCCCAGTAACGCAGAATATGCTGCGGAAGCCCCAGTTCCCCGGACAGCTCGCTAATCGTCAGGAACGCACCCTCTGCCTTTTCCATGGGTCCGATGTTGCACCTATCAGGACGCAAAGGTCAACCATGCGCGGGATTAACTGGCAGCTATCCTTAGGGCCTAACCTATCAGGATGCGGCAACGCGGTCCCGCATGGTCTGGCTGGCGCGGAAGGTCAACACGCGGCGCGGTTCGATGGGCACCTCAACGCCTGTCTTGGGATTACGGCCCATGCGCTGGGTCTTGTCGCGCAGAACGAAGGTGCCAAAGCTCGATATCTTCACATTTTCCCCGCGTTCCAGTGCGGAGGTCATATGTTCCAATATGGACTCGATAAGCGCGGCGGCCTCGGATCGTGAAAGGCCAATATGACGATTGACGCTTTCCGCCAGATCTGCGCGTGTCAGGGTGCCATTGCCAGTCATCGAACGTCCCCACCTTCATTCGCCGGGTCAATGCCGACGACAATGGTAAATTGTGCGATAAGCTGAGTGATTCGGCAAGATGACTCGCCGAAGAAAGTCAAAGAATTCCGGGTAGATGCCTTGGCTTAGACCCGAAGGACGCAAGCGCCCCAGGTAAAGCCCCCGCCCATCGCCTCCAGCACGAGCAGGTCGCCGGACTTAATCCGGCCGTCACGCATGGCCAGATCAAGCGCCAATGGCACCGAAGCGGCGGAAGTATTGGCGTGGCGATCCACCGTCATGACGACCCGATCGGGCGACAGCTTCAGCTTCCGCGCGGTGGCGTCCAGAATGCGCGCATTCGCCTGATGAGGGATCAGCCAGTCAATCTGGTCCGTGCCGAGGCCTGCTATTTCCATGACCTCAGTCAGTACCGAGGCAAGGTTGACGACCGCATGGCGGAAGACTTCCTGCCCCTTCATGCGCAGCTTGCCGACCGTCTTCGTCGTCGAAGGCCCGCCATCGACATAGAGAAGCTGGTTGTGCCGACCGTCAGCATGCAGCTTTGAGGCCAATATGCCGCGCGCGCCGTCTGCGCTTTCCTCCGCGCCCAGTACGATCGCCCCCGCGCCGTCCCCGAACAGGACGCAGGTCGTCCGATCTTCCCAGTCGAGAATGCGGCTGAACGTCTCCGATCCGATCACCAGCGCCTTTTGCGCGGCGCCAGACTGGATCATGCTGTCCGCCACCGTCACCGCGTAGAGGAAGCCCGAGCACACCGCCGCAACGTCGAACGCCACGCAATCATTGATGCCGAGCGCTGCCTGAACAATGGTCGCGCTGGCGGGAAACGTCTGGTCCGGCGTAGCCGTCGCCAGAATGATGAGGTCGATATCCTGCGCCGCCAGACCCGCCTCATCCAGTGCCGCGCGAGCAGCATCGGTCGCAAGGCTTGCGGTTGTTTCGCCGTCGCCCGCGATGTGGCGATTGCGGATGCCGGTGCGTTCGACGATCCATTCGTCGCTCGTGTCCACGGTCTCCGCCAGTTCAGCGTTGCTGACAGCGCGAACCGGGAGAGCCGACCCCGTACCCAGAAGAACGGACCTGCGAATCACTTTGCGGCGAGCTCCTGTTTGGACGCCACGGCCGAAAGCGCGCTGACGCCCGCCATGTCGGCGGCGATACGCCGCGTAATATCTTCTTCCAGCAGCCGCGCAGCGACATGGACGGCATTGGCAACGCCCTTGTCATTGGCGTTGCCATGACTTTTCACCACGACACCGTTCAGGCCCAGAAACACCGCACCATTATGGTTGTTGGGGTCCAGGTGATGCTTGAGCAGGTGCATGGCGGGCTTGGAAATCAGGAACCCGATCTTGGACCGGATGGAGCTGGTGAAGGCGGTGCGCAGCAGGTCGGTGACGAATCGGGCCGTGCCCTCCGCCGTCTTCAGCGCCACATTGCCGGAAAAACCGTCGCTGACGATCACATCGGCCTCGCCGCGCCCGATCTTGTCGCCTTCGGTAAAGCCATCGAACGAGAGGGGCAGGCTCGTCGCAGCGCGCAGAATCGCGGCAGCGTCACGGATTTCTTCCGTGCCCTTCATGTCTTCCGTGCCGATGTTCATGATGCGAACGCGCGGGCGTTCAAGGTCGAAAGCGATGCGCGCATAGGCCGCGCCCATCACAGCAAACTGCACCAGGTTGCGGGCGTCGCACTCTGTATTGGCGCCCAGGTCCAGCATGACCACGTCATTGTCGCCGAGCGTAGGCAGCAAAGCCGCCAGAGCGGGCCGATCAATCCCCGGCATGGTACGCAGCGCCAGCTTGGCCATCGCCATCAACGCGCCGGTATTACCCGACGAGACCGCAGCGCCCGCCTCGCCAGCCTTCACCGCAGCGATCGCCATGCTCATGGAGCTGGCCTTCTTGCGGATGGCGGCGCTGGGCTTATCCCCCGCAGACACGACATCGCTGGCGTGCACCACTTCGGACGCGGCCCGCAGATTCGGATGATTGTCGAGGGCGGCCTTGATCCGCGCCTCGTCTCCGAAAAGGGTGAAGCGTAGCCCTTCGTGGCGGTGACGGGCGAGCGCTACACCCGCCATCATCACGCGCACACCTTCATCCCCGCCCATCGCGTCGATTGCGATTCGCGGTTGGCTGGACACTTCAGGACACCTTTGCAGGAGGGAGTGTGTCGTCAGGCCCCGACGGCAACGACTTCGCGGCCGTTATAGTGGCCGCAGGCGTCGCACAGATTATGCGGGCGCTTGAGTTCACCGCAGTTCGAGCATTCCTGGAACGCTTCAACGCGCAGCGCGTCGTGGCTGCGACGCATGCCGCGACGGGACGGGGAAGTTTTCCTCTTGGGGACAGCCATGTCGGCACCTTATTCCATAATTAGATCTGGTTAAGCGACTGGCCGAAATCCGATGAATATCGACGCCACAGGCGCCGCAGACCCATGCGGCCCGGGTGATCGCGAAGCCCTGCGCCTATAGCGTTTTTTGGCAGGGGTGCAAGTCCTTCCTTGCCCCGAAACGATGGCCGCCTATTGTACCGCCAACGTAAGGATAGGGAGAAACATGCGATGCTGTTGCCGATCACGCTGACCTTGGCCGCTGCCTGCGCGCTTCTCAACCTGTGGCTCGCATTTCGCTGCGTCCGGATTCGCGTCGGCGGCAAAGTGCTGCATGGCGATGGCGGCGATCAACTGCTTGCGCGCCGGATACGGGCGCATGCGAACTTCGCCGAATATACGCCGATCATCCTCATCCTCTTCGCCCTGATCGAGCTGGCCATAGGATCGCCGCTGTGGCTGTGGATAGGCGCGCTGACCTATGTCATAGCGCGCGCATCGCACGGAATCGGCATGGACGCCGACCGCCCCACCGCCTGGCGGGCAGGCGGCGCGATGCTCACCTGGGTGGTGACGGCGGCGCTGGCAATGGCGGCGCTATATGTCGCCTATCACGCGACCCGCGCGGTGCCTGCACCACCAGCCATGGCCGCGCGCTAGCCGTTAGCCGAGGACCGCGTCACCAACGAAAGGATTGGTGCGGCGCTCATGGGCGAAATCGCTCATCGGGCCGTGGCCGGGGACAAAGGCAGTGTCGCCGCCCAGAGGCCAAAGCTTGCCCGTGATGGCGTCGATCAGCTGCTGGTGATTGCCCATCGGGAAATCCGTGCGGCCGATCGATCCCTGGAACAGCACGTCGCCGACGATCGCCAGCTTGCTGGGCGCGTGATGGAACACGACATGGCCGGGCGTGTGGCCGGGGCAATGATAGACGTCCAGCACCAGATCGCCGACCGTCACCTGATCGCCGTCGGCCAGCCAGCGGTCAGGCTCGAAGATCTTTCCGTTCACGCCGTAATTGCGGCCGTCCTCTTCCAGACGGCTGATCCAGAAGCGATCCGCCTCATGCGGCCCTTCGATCGGAACGCCGAGTTCCTTGGCCAACGTGCCCGCCTCGCCGCAATGGTCGATATGGCCGTGCGTCACCAATATTTTTTCGATCGTCACGCCCTGCTGCTCCGCAGCGGCCTTCAGCCGCGGGAGGTCCCCACCCGGATCGACAAAAGCACCACGGTTGGTGGCCGTGCACCAGAAGAGCGTGCAATTCTGCTGCAAGGGAGTGACGGGAATCAGGGCGGCTTTTAGCGGAGGCGTGGTCATGGCGGAGATGTGGCGAAGGCGGGCGTGGGGCGCAAGAGCTAGCCCGCGTCTTCCATCGCCAGCGGTTCAGCAAGGCTTATCCCGTCCAGCACCTTCGCTGTCTCGTCCCGCACGCGCAGCATCACGCGATGCAGCCTGCATTCCGATTCGGGCAAACAGTTGGTGCAGGTCTCATGCGCGAATCGGCTGGCGCAGGGCGTCAGCGCCAACGATCCTCGGGTCAGCCGCACGATATCGCCATAGCTGATATCAACCGGAGCCAGCGCGAGCCAATAGCCCCCATCCCGCCCCCGCTGCGTCGCCACCAGCCCTTCCCGCGACAGTTCCGACAGGATGACCGTCAGGAACTTCGCCGGAATATTCTGCCGCGTCGCAATCTCGTTCAGCGGCACGGGGCCTTGGCGGTAGCGGTCGGCAAGATGCTGGAGAGCGCGGATGGCGTAACGGGTCTTCTGCGAAAGCATATTCCCGTTATTCGCCCCCGCGCCTCATTTGACAAGTCGCCGCGGGGCCGATCAGGCCTTCACCTTGCTCAACGCTTCTTCATAGGTGGTAGCCTTGAAGCCAACGACGGTCCGCCCGCCAACGTCCAGGATTGGCCGCTTGATCATCGACGGGTTGGTGCTCATCAGCAGGATCGCTTTTTCCGCATCGATATGCGCCTTGTCGCCCGCGTCCAGCGCCTTGAAGGTCGTTCCAGAACGGTTGAGGATGGTTTCCCACCCATGTTCCATCACCCACTCTTCCAGCTTGCCCTTGTCCACGCCGGAAACCTTATAGTCGTGGAAGCTGTAGGAGACGCGCTCATTGTCCAGGAAATTGCGCGCCTTCTTGATGGTGTCGCAATTTTTGATGCCATACATGGTAATCATGGGGGTCAGCCTTTGAACGCGGTGACTTCGATCTCGATCTTCATCTCCGGCTTGATAAGGCCGACGACGACGCAGCTTGCGGCCGGACGAATCTCACCGAACACGGGCGCGGTCGCTTTGCCAAGGTCATCCCAATAGGCCGGGTCAGTGATATAATAGGTCACGCGCACGACATCGGCGAAGGAAAAGCCTGCATCTTCCAGCGCCTTGCCGATGACCTTCAGCGCGTTGACGCCCTGATCGACGACGCTTTCCGGCATCGTCTTGGTTTCAGGGTCGGTGCCGGTCGTACCGGCGACGAAGCACCAGTCGCCCTGAACCACGGCGCGCGAATAGCCGACCTGCGCCTCGAAAGGCGAACCCGAGGAGATGAGTTTGCGGGACATGGGATTTCCTTCGAAGGGGTAGCGATGAAAGGGATCGGGCGGCTCTTGCCCCCTGCCGTCTCCCCTGTCCAGCGCCTTTTGGACAGCCATGGAACGGGCGCCCCGGTTGATCGGTTGGGCAGGCAAGGAGACATGCCATGGACCAGCCAAAGCATCAGTCGGACAAGGACCGCGTTCCCGACGATATCGAGGAAAATGACGAGCAGAGGGACAGGGGATCGCAGGCGCAGGATGTCGCCGACGACGCCCGCGCGCACAGCACCGACCTGTCGGAGGACAGCGAACGGGGCGGAACCCCAAACCGCGCCCAGATCATTCCCGAAGACACGCCCGACCTGGTCGAGCGGATGGAGGAAATGAACCGTTCCGGACGGATCGACAATGACGCCTTCGCGGGCGAACCGCAGATGGATGATGAGGAAGACTATCTCGGCAACACCGAGGACGAGGAATAGCGCCGAGGCGGGATAAGGCGCTCTCCCCGCGCCTTCCGGCCTCCAGCCGCTAGAGCGTCGCGCCTTAAATCGGCACTGCCCCTGTTACCGTTCGCCCTGAGCCTGTCGAAGGGCTGTACTTTTTTCTAGAAAGAACAGGGCTTCGACTAGCTCAGCCCGAACGGAATTGAGTGATCCAGATAAAGATCACGAAGCCCTAAAGGCCCAAAGCCGCCATAACGGAGGGTAAACGGATCAGCTTCGCCGCGCACCGCCAGCAACGCAGCCTAGGCTGGCGGGATGATCCGCCTGTGCAAACTGCTTCCTCCCCTCCTCGCCCTTCATATCCTGCTGATCGGATCGGCGGGGCCTGTCCGGGCGGAAAATCCTTCTTCGCGCTTCGGCCTGTGCCACGGCATAGGCGGGCCGGATTGCGTGGTCGATGGAGATACATTCTGGATGGAGGGGACAAAAATCCGCATCGCCGACATCGACACGCCGGAAACCCACGGCCCGCGTTGCAGTGCCGAGGGGGCGCTGGGCATGCGGGCAACACAGCGGCTGCTGGCGCTGCTCAATGCGGGCGCCTTTTCACTTATGCCGGTGGAGCGGGAACGGGATCGCTATGGACGAACCCTGCGCATCGTGACGCGACAGGGCCGGTCGATCGGCGCATTGCTGGTCGCCGAAGGTCTGGCGCGCCCCTGGACCGGAGCGCGCCAGCCATGGTGCCGTAGTTAGCGGCAGCTGATACCGCCGCGGTCGATCTCGCGGCCGAGCAGAGCGCCCGCACCCGCTCCGATCAGCACGCCAGCAGTGTTCGAATAACCGCGATCCAGCTGCCCGCCGAGCAACCCGCCCAGCGCCGCGCCGACGATCAGGCCGGTCGTGCCGTCCGAACGGCGGCAATAATAGCGGTCGTCGTAGCCGCGATAGATGCGAGTGCCCCGCGTCACGCGGATCGGCTCATAGCCGCTGCGATAATAGCGATCGGGCCGATAGCGGCTGCCATAGCGGCGATCCGGGCGGTTCCAGTCATAGCTATAGACGACCCCACCGGGACGTTTCCAATGACCCTTGTGACGGCCATTGTCGTGGCGGCGATCATCGCGCCAGTCGCGGCGGGCTTCCCGCACATCCCTGCGATAATCACGGCGCGCGTCCTGGACATCCTCGCGATACTCTCGGCGGGCTTCGCGCCTGTCTTCGCGGTTTTCCCGCCAATCACGGGATTGCGCAAGAGCGGGCACGCTGCCCAGCGCCATCGCGCCCAGCGAAAGCGCCGAAAGCGCGGCTTTCAGGCTGATCTTCATGGGTCTACTCCTTGCCAGTTTATCAGGCTGAAGGTCTAAACACATGATCGCCGATGGACGTTGCATGAACGGAACAAAACCTGCCGTTCACCCCCGCGCAAGGTACGCGTCAGGGTGACAAAGGTGACACGACAGGGCCGCGGAAAAGCGCGGTTTTCGGCGAAATTTCCTACAGGGTGAAAGAGCCGCTGGAGGATGTAGCGGGGTGAGAGTGTGTAGGACAGCGGAATAGAAATATTACTCCGGTCGGCCACGAGTTAAGCCGAGCCGACGTTTCCAATCCTTGGTATTAGTTGCAGACTCGGAACGCCTTCAGAGTGGCCTCCCTCGCCCTTAGCATACCCTGTGTCTTGAGGAGAAAAAATGCATGCCGCAGCATGACTTAATACAATGTCTGAGCTTGCCGCATCCGATGTAGCTTCGGCGAGGGCAGTAAACGTAGCTAAGGCATTCTGCCTATGTCGGTTCACAACCTCATTGTGCTTGTGAGACATGAAATTCCTAGCAGAGAGGAACAGCATGTAAGCTATAACGGCGAATATCAAAACTTTACTGATAATTAGCTGGCCACCACGATAACCGTCTAAGTTATCAAGGCCGGGGACACGGTGGAAAAACAACGATGCTACAGCGTAAAACGCTAAGCCGATGGAGAGCCAAACAGTCCGTTTGAACCAAGTATCTGACAAATCCTTGTGACTATCTGCTTCACTTTTGAAGTGTATTGCTTGTTTGCTTACCCCCTGCTCCGCAGCGATGGCCCGCACTTCCGTCAGTATAGAATCGGCGGCCGACTTCTGTTCTGATAGATCGCTCATCAACCTTTCCGCTTGATCGCGCGCTGACTGAGACGCTGCTCTCGCCTCTCTTTCAAGACGAGAGAAATCTTGAGACCGAGCAGTTGCAAAAGAAATCAAAAGAAACAGCTGGTCAAATATAGACTGATACCGGCTTGTCACTTGGTTCACCAAGTTCATTTTGGCGTCCATAGGAGCAGGCTGAGCGGACTCAAGGTCGAATTTCAGGCACTGATCCAATAGGTTGTAAAAAGCATTAGCTTCATCCCTTATAATTGTCTTTTGACGCTCAGGAAAGAAATGAAGCTGTGAGAGGGATATCATTTTGAAGAGATCAATTACTTTGTTCGCTGGATCAACAACCTCTTTAAAAGCAAACTTGCTACCAAGGTCATTTTCGCGGACCAAGGAAGAAACTTCAAAATCTTGGACGCGCTTCAACGCAAGCTGAGTTTCATTCAGCTCTTCCACAATGGGGCTCGGGCTGTCGTTTGCAGCTTTTACTCGCGTGTGGCGCTGCGCTGGACTCGTCATTTAATCACCCTCAGCTAATTTACTCCGCAGCGATCCCGGCGGCCTTGAACATATCCGGATCGCTCACCTCATCGGCATTGGCCGCATCGCCAGCCTTGAGCTGCTTCCGGCGATCAAAGGCATCCCAAACCTCGTTCCACTGGCCGCGCGTCGCGCCCTTCGAATATTCGGTCGCGCGGGTTTCGAAGAAGTTGGCGTGCTCCACCCCGTTCAGCAGCGGAGTAAGCCACGGCAGCGGATGCTCGTCGATCATGTAGATGGGCTTCAGGCCCAACTGCCCCAGGCGCCAGTCGGCGATGTAGCGGACATATTTCTTGATGTCCTTGGGCGTCATGCCAGGCACAGGCCCCATTTCGAAGACGAGGTCGATGAACGCGTCCTCGATCCGCACCGTCTTCTGGCACATGTCCATGATGTCGTCCTTGACCGACGGCGTCAGGCAATCGCGCTCTTTGGTGAAGGCGTGGAACAGCTTGATGATGCCTTCGCAGTGCAGCGTTTCGTCGCGCACCGACCAGGTGACGATCTGGCCCATGCCCTTCATCTTGTTGAAGCGCGGGAAGTTCATCAGCATGGCGAAGGAAGCGAAGAGCTGAAGCCCTTCGGTAAAGCCGCCGAACATCGCCAGCGTCTTGGCGATATCCTCGTCCGTATCGACGCCGAACTGGCTCAGATAGTCATGCTTATCCTTCATCTCCTTATACTGCATGAAGGCCGAATATTCGGTTTCGGGCATGCCGATCGTGTCGAGCAGATGGCTGTAGGCGGCGATGTGGACCGTTTCCATGTTGCTGAACGCGGTCAGCATCATCTTGACCTCGGTCGGCTTGAATACGCGGCCATATTTTTCGTGGTAGCAGTCCTGCACTTCCACGTCCGCCTGGGTGAAGAAGCGGAAGATCTGGGTCAGCAGGTTGCGTTCGTGATCGGACAGCTTTTGCGCCCAATCGCGGCAATCCTCGCCCAGCGGCACTTCCTCGGGCAGCCAGTGCAGCTGCTGCTGGCGCTTCCAGAACTCATAGGCCCAGGGATATTCGAAAGGCTTGTAGACCTTGCTGGCTTGAAGAAGGGGCATTGGGGTCGGCTCCGCGAATTAATGGACAAGCGCAACCTGCGCGGGCGCGGGACGTTCAGTCCCTGTCATTCCCGGCACAGGAGCAATATGATGGTTGATCTTACCAGCATCAAGGAACATGCTGAGGTTATCGGCGCTGATGGCGTCCATGTCGGCACTGTCGATCACGTCGATGGCGATCGTATCAAGCTGATCAAGGCGGATAGCGGCCAGGGAAGTCACTCCGGGCATCATCATTATATCAGCCAGGGACTGATCGCCGGGGTTGATGAGGATGGCACTGTGCGGCTGTCTGCGACCGGTGCCAACGCCGTCCTCTTTGAAGAAGAACAGGACGAGGGGTAAAGCCTCCGGGGCTGAATGTGTGGGCGCGGTCAGTGTTGCCACCGCCGCGCCCATCCCCCCCATTAACTCATTGGCACGCAAGACATTCGTCATAGTCTGTGCTTCCCCCAGCCAGCTCGAATTTCGGTGCGTCGATCGTGTTGTCGGCTTCCACGCCCCCCGCAAACCCCGCGCGCTGCACCGACTTTGACCGCAGATAGTAAAGCGACTTGATGCCCAGTTCCCATGCGCGGAAGTGGAGCATCATCAGGTCCCACTTTTCCACGTCCGCCGGAATGAACAGGTTCAGCGACTGCGCCTGGTCGATGAAGGGGGTGCGATCCGCCGCGAGTTCGAGCAGCCAGCGCTGGTCGATTTCGAAGCTGGTCTTGAACGTGTCCTTTTCTTCCTGGCTCAGGAAGTCGAGATGCTGGACGCTGCCGCCCCGCTCGAGGATCGTGTTCCACACATTGGTCGAATCCTTCGCCTTGTCGCGCAGGATCTTTTCCAGATAGGGGTTCTTCACCACGAAGCTGCCGGACAGCGTCTTGTGGGTGTAGATGTTCGCCGGGATCGGCTCGATACAGGCCGACGTGCCGCCGCAGATGATGCTGATCGACGCGGTGGGCGCGATCGCCATCTTGCAGCTGAACCGCTCCATCACGCCCATGTCGGCGGCGTCCGGGCACGGCCCACGCTCAACCGCGAGCTGCATTGAGGCGTCGTTCACCTTCTCGCTGATATGCTTGAAGATGCGCAGGTTCCAGCTCTTGGCCATCGCCCCTTCGAAGGGAAGGCCACGGGCCTGGAGGAAGGAGTGGAACCCCATCACCCCCAGGCCCACTGACCGTTCACGCGCCGCCGAATATTTCGCCCGCGCCATTTCGTCCGGCGCACGGTCGATATAATCCTGCAGCACATTGTCGAGGAAGCGCATGACGTCCTCAACAAAGACGGGGTCCTTATTCCATTCGTCCCAGGTTTCCAGATTCAGGGACGAAAGGCAGCAAACCGCCGTCCGGTCATTGCCGAGATGGTCGCGACCCGTCGGCAGTGTGATTTCTGAACAAAGATTGGAAGTCGAAACTTTCAGGCCGAGATCGCGATGATGCTTGGGCATCATGCTGTTCACGGTGTCGGAGAAGACGATATAGGGCTCGCCCGTCGCAAGGCGGGTTTCCACCAGCTTCTGGAACAAGCTGCGCGCATCGACCGTGCCACGGACGGAACCGTCCTTGGGCGATTTGAGCGAGAACTCAGCGCCGGTGCGGACCGCCTCCATGAACTCGTCGGTCAGCAGGACGCCGTGGTGGAGGTTCAATGCCTTGCGGTTGAAGTCGCCGCTGGGCTTGCGGATTTCGAGGAACTCCTCGATCTCCGGATGAGAGACGTCGAGATAGCAGGCGGCAGACCCGCGGCGCAGACTGCCCTGGCTGATCGCGAGGGTGAGCGAATCCATCACGCGGACGAAGGGGATGATGCCGCTGGTCTTGCCATTGAGGCCGACCGGCTCGCCAATGCCGCGCACGCTACCCCAATAGGTGCCGATGCCGCCGCCGCGCGAGGCCAACCACACATTCTCGTTCCAGGTGTTGACGATGCCTTCCAGGCTGTCATCCACGCTGTTCAGATAGCAGCTGATCGGCAGGCCGCGGCCGGTGCCGCCGTTCGACAGGACGGGGGTTGCGGGCATGAACCAGAGGCGCGAAATATAGTCGTAGACGCGCTGGGCATGCGCCTGGTCATCGGCATAGGCCGCAGCGACGCGGGCGAACAGGTCCTGATAATTTTCGCCGGGCAGCAGATAGCGGTCCTTCAGCGTGTCCTTGCCGAACTCGGTGAGCAGCGCATCGCGGCTTTCGTCCGTGACCACGTCGAACCGGCGCGCCTGGATGGACGATGAAGAACGCACGGCTTCCTTGGCTGGCGCAGCCTTCTTTTCCGCCACTGCTTCCACCACTTCGTCGATTACCGTCGCCACGTCACTTGCACCTGTCTGTTCGCTGTCACGAAAATCCATTCCGAGCCCCCGAATGTTCCTGTTTCGTTCGATTCGGTCAAGCCTCATCTTGTAAGGCCGCCCGGAACGGCAGCGGGGTGCGCCAGCAGCGGATCGCATGAGACAAAACGCCTCTCGCCCGGAAAACGGTCCGGCCGGTGCAATCACAATCTGTTGGGTAACCCCCGTTAACCCGATACAAGGGATAGTGCCACAGCTTGATCTGCTTGCAAGAGGGTAAATGACGGTATGAAGACTCCGGGCGGCGGAGGAGATGCTATCTGCATGGCATGGCGGTCATCCTGCATTGCAGCGACGCGCCGACTTCCCACGGTCCTGCAAAAGGCAAGGGAAACAATTTGAGAACGAAAATAATTTTCGCTTAGGCCCGAAATTGCCGGGAACAGGTCAGCACCCCTGCCCTGTTCCGCTAAGGATGGTGGTTCATCCACAACTTATCCACAAGCTGATGTGGATCAACTGTGGATGAGGAGCAGTCGAGAAACCGCCCAGAAACCATGGTAAGAGGCACAATCCTACCCCCCGGACCATGCAAAGAGGCAGAGCCGATGATTCTCTATTATCACCCCCTTTCCTCCTATTGCTGGAAGGTGCTGATCGCCCTTTATGAGAATGACACGCCGTTCGAACGGGCAATGATGGAGGAGCCCGGCGTGGCGGAGGCGTGGCTCGCGCTGTGGCCGTTGGGCAAGTTCCCGGTGCTGCGCGACGAGGCGCGGGACCAGACGGTCGCCGAGGCGAGCATCATCATCGAATATCTGGGGCAGCAGTGCCCCGGCCCCTTCCGCCCCATCCCCGCCGATCCCGCCCAAGCACTGGAGGTGCGGCTGATGGATCGGCTGTTCGACAATTATGTCATGACGCCGATGCAGAAGATCGTGGCCGACCGGCTGCGGCCCGACGATGCGTGCGATGCCCATGGTGTGGGCGAAGCGCGCATCCTGCTGGGCAAGGCCTATGCGATGCTGGAGGAGCGGATCGGGGCGCGGCAATGGGCGGCGGGGGACGACTTCACGCTGGCGGACTGCGCCGCTGCCCCCGCTCTCTTCTATGCCGACAAGGTGGAACCGATGCGCGGCGGCTTTCCGGCACTGGCCGCTTATCTCGACCGGCTAGAGGCAAGGCCAAGCTTTGCCCGCGTGTTGGAGGAGAAGGAGCCCTGGTGGCACATGTTCCCCTATGCCAACGGATAGCTGACGCGGCATATCTGGACTCTCGGCCCAATCCCTATTAGCCGCGCCTGCGAAGACCCGCCGTGCAGGGCCGGGCGCTAATTAGGGACATGCAGGCAAGATGACCGTCATCAAGACCGCCGATCTGATCGAGAGCGTCGCCGACGCGCTCCAGTTCATCAGCTATTATCATCCGATGGATTACATCCGCGCGCTCGGCAAAGCCTATGACGCCGAAGCCAATCCGGCGGCGAAGGACGCCATCGCCCAGATCCTGACCAACAGCCGCATGTGCGCCGAAGGGCATCGCCCGATCTGCCAAGACACCGGCATCGTCAACGTCTTCATCAAATGGGGCATGGACTGCCGCCTCGACGATAATAGCCGTTCGATGCAGGACGTCGTGGATGAAGGCGTGCGCCGCGCCTACCTGAACCCGGAAAATCGCCTGCGCGCCTCGATCCTGCGCGATCCGGCTTTCTCGCGCGTCAATACGAAGGATAACACGCCCTGCGTGCTGAATGTCGAGATGGTGCCGGGCAACAGGGTGACGGTGGACGTCGCGGCCAAGGGTGGCGGGTCGGAGAACAAGACCAAGTTCAAGATGATGAACCCCAGCGATTCGATCGTCGACTGGGTGCTGGAGATGATCCCGCAGATGGGCGCTGGCTGGTGCCCGCCCGGCATGCTGGGCATCGGCATCGGCGGCACGGCGGAAAAGGCCGTGGCGCTGGCCAAGGAATCGCTGATGGAGCCCATCGACATGGGCGAACTGAAAGCGCGCGGCCCGCAGAACGATATCGAGAAGCTGCGGATCGAGATTTTCGACAAGGTCAATGCGCTCGGCATCGGCGCGCAAGGCTTGGGCGGGCTTTCGACGATCCTCGACGTCAAGATCTACGACTATCCCTGCCATGCGGCGGGCAAACCGGTGGCGATGATCCCCAACTGCGCCGCGACCCGCCATGCGCATTTCACGCTCGATGGTTCGGGTCCAGCCTATCTGGAGGCACCGAAGATTTCGGAATGGCCGCAGGTCGATTGGAAGCCGAGCAAGGAAGCGATCCGCGTCGATCTCGACAATCTGACGCCGGAAGTCGTGCAGAGCTGGAAGCATGGCGACCGCCTGCTGCTGAACGGCAAGATGCTGACCGGCCGCGATGCCGCGCACAAGCGGATCGCCGACATGCTGGCCGCAGGCGAACAGCTGCCGGTCGATTTCAAGGGCCGCGTCATCTATTATGTCGGCCCGGTCGATCCGGTGCGCGATGAGGTAGTCGGCCCGGCCGGTCCCACCACCGCGACCCGCATGGACAAATTCATGGACATGATGCTGGAACAGGGCCTCGCCGCCTGCGTCGGCAAGGCCGAGCGCGGCCCGGCGGCGACGGACAGCATTGCCAAGCATAAGAGCGCCTATCTGATGGCGGTCGGCGGCGCGGCCTATCTGGTCGCCCGCGCGATCAAGGGCGCCAAGGTCGTCGGCTTCGAAGACCTCGCCATGGAAGCCATCTATGAGTTCGACGTCCAGGACATGCCTGTGACCGTCGCCGTGGACAGCGAAGGCCAAAACGTCCACCGCCTCGCCCCGCTGGTCTGGCAGGAGAAGATCAAGAAGGAAGGCCTTCTCGAAAAGGCGTGAGCCATCCAAATCCTCCCCATCGAAAGATGGGGAGGGGGACCACTCGCATAGCGAGTGGTGGAGGGGAAATGCGCGATGCCGCCGCGAAGGAAAACGGTCGACAATGCGCGCGGGCTCCGGCGAGAGATGTCGCCACCAGAAGTCGCGCTGTGGCAATGGCTGCGGCAACGGCCAAGCGGATTGAAGTTCCGCCGCCAACATCCGGTGGGGCCTTATGTGCTGGATTTCTACTGTACTTCAGCCCGCTTGGCGGTTGAGATTGATGGAAGCGGGCATGATCACATCGAGCGGGTCACGCATGATGAGCGGCGCGACACTTGGCTGCGGGCGCATGGGTTCAGGGTCCTGAGGATCAAAGCAATCGATGTTCTTACCGATCTGGATAGCGTGATGCGGCATATCCTGAACAACTGCCGCGCCTTTCCCCTCCACCATCCTGCGGATGGTCCCCCTCCCCATCTCATGATGGGGAGGATTAGATGATCACCTCGCCCATCTGGCTCCCGGCCACCCTGTTCGCCGGTGCCATGCAGGCGTGGCGCACGGCGGTGCAGCGGCGGGTCAGCCATAGCCTGTCGATCAACGCGGCTGGGCTGGTCCGCTATCTTTACGGCCTGCCCTTCGCACTGTTACTGCTGACCGGCTATGTTTCGATAGGCAGCGTGCCCCTGCCTCACCCCGACCCATCCTTCCTATTGTTCTGCATCGGCGGCGGCCTTGCGCAGATCATCGCCACCAACCTGCTGATCATGGCCTTCGCCCACCGCAATTTCGTGGTCGGCACCGCCTATTCCAAGACGGAAGCAGTGCAGGGCGCGGCGCTGTCCTTCCTGTTGATGGGGGAGCGGCTCAGCCCCCTCGCCTGGGCGGGCATCGGCTGCGGCGTTGCCGGAGTGATGCTGCTGTCGACCGGCGGCAAGCGCATGGGGCCAGCCGATTTCCTCAAGGCGCTCGGTCAGCCCGCCGCGCTGACCGGCATCGCGTCGGGCTTTTTCTTCGCCCTCACTGCCATCGGCATCAGGCGCGCGACGCAGGAAGTCGGCGGCAGCGACCCGATCCTGGCCGCCCTTGTCGTGCTGGCGGCCACCGTGTCACTCCAGACGCTGATGCAGGGCGGCTACCTGCTGCTGCGCGAACCGGCGGAGATGCGGAAAGTCTTCGCGAGCTGGCGCATTTCGGGGCAGGTCGGCTTGCTCTCGGCGCTGGGATCGGCCTGCTGGTTCACCGGATTTGCGACCGCGCCCGTGGCGCTGGTGCGCATCGTGGGTCAGGTGGAGGTAGCCTTCACCCTGGGCTTTGGCCACTTCTACCTTGGAGAGCGGATGACCCGCGGCGAGGTGATGGGCCTGTTGCTGGTCGTGAGCGGCGTGGTCCTCGCACTGGCCGGGTCACTATAGCTTCGTGGGGGTTGAGGGCAGCGGCCCGGCACCCACGCAGGGCCTCGCTCAATCAGCCGCTTCGCCCCCATGCCGGGCCGCTCCCAATCTACGGCGTCAGCTTCGCGAACTAATCTGCGAAAGCCAAGGCCGACAAACAAAAAGGGCGGCCCCGATGGGACCGCCCTCCTGTGTTTCAGATCCGAGAGGGATTAGAAACGGAAGCCAATGCCGACGACGCCAGCGTCACGGCTGCCATTGTTTTCATACTCGGTGCGCTGATATTCAGCCGAGATGTAGGCGTTGCCGTTGAAAGCATATTCCAGACCGCCGCCGAAACGGACGCCTTCGAGCGAAGCACCGTTGTTGCTGTTCGAGCCTTCGAAACGAGTGCTGGCATAGCCAACCTTGCCGAACACCAGAACCTGCGGGTTCAGGATGTAGCCCAAGCGAACCGAAGCGGCGAGGTCGCGGCTGACTTCCAGGCCAACGATGTCAGCGTCAGCGGTGCTGTCGCCCAGCGAAACTTCGGGACCGAAGGTGATCGACGGGGCAACGGCAACGTCGTAGCCAGCGCTCAGGCCGTAGCTCACGCCGTCCTTGAAGCCTTCGACGCTGTCATAGCCAACGGTCACGCCAGCGCGGGGGCCAGTGAAGGGAGCAGCGTCCTGCGCGAAAGCGGGAGCCGAGAAAGCGGCAGCAGCAGCAGCTGCGAAAATCACAGTCTTCATAATGTCCTCATGCGATAAGACGTGCATTATCCAGGAAGCGGATCGCACTCTTGATATATAACAGGCATGGTATCGAAGCATTCAGCTTCGAGCGTCGCTATGAAGTGACCCCTTTACTCCATCCCTGCTTGCCCCGATCTTGCGTCGTAAGCGAGGGCGCATATGTGCGTCTTTGATCAATGTTGCAATATCGATATGAAGATTGTCGATGGATGATGCTATTTCGCAACAGTCATCTTTTCTTCACCATCTTATTCCCCCATTTCCCGCCACAGCGTGATCTTGAGGCAAGGCCGAGCGCTCTATCCACAGAGAATGTGGCCAGAAGATGAACCGGCACCTCATTTCGGATACGTTCTGATCGCTACAGCAGCTTTTGACGCGACTGATGCAAAAGGGTAACAGCAGGACGATGGACAGCGGTCCTACCCCCTCAGGCGACAAGGAGCCGCCGGTACTGCGCCACCGCTGGCCGGTGCGGCTGTGGCACTGGATCAATGCAGGACTGCTCTACATCCTCTTCACCAGCGGACTTGGCATCTTCAATGCCCATCCGCGCCTTTATTGGGGGCAGTTCGGCGCGAACTTCGATCAGCCCTGGCTGAAGCTGGAGCGCTTTGGTCAGTGGATCACCCTGCCCGCCCATTATGATCTGGCCATGTCGCGGCACTGGCATCTCGCGGCTGCGCCCGTCTTCGCCTTCGCCCTGCTTGCCTATATGCTCTGGGCGCTGTTGGGCCGCCATATCGCGCGCGACCTCGCCTTCCGGAAGGGCGAGCTTGCCCCACGCCATGTCTGGCAGGACATCCTCGATCATGCGCGGCTGCGCTTCCCGACGGGTCAGGCGGCACTGCGCTATAATGTCCTGCAAAAGGCGAGCTATATCGCGGTCATCTTCGTCGCCCTGCCACTCATCATTCTCACCGGCCTCACCATGTCGCCGGGCATGAACGCCGCCTGGCCGTGGCTGGTCGATCTGTTCGGCGGGCGGCAATCGGCGCGGTCGATCCACTTCATCACCGCCTTCGCGCTCGTCGCCTTCTTCCTCGTCCATATCACGATGGTTATGCTGGCAGGCCCGGCGAACGAGTTGCGATCGATCATCACCGGGCGCTACCGTTTGCCGGAGGAGAGGCCATGAGCATGATCCTCGATCGCCGCACGCTGATGCTCGGTGCGGCGGCCACGCTGTCGGGATGCGACCGGCTGGCGCGTAACGAACATGTGCGGGACGCGCTATTCTCTGCCGAGAATTTCCACAAATGGGCGCAGCGCAACCTGATGGCGCGCGACGCGCTGGCGCGGGAGTTCAGGCCTGACCAGATTTCTCCCTTCTTCCGGCCCAACGGAACCGCCAATCCCGACACGCCCGAATATCGCGCCCTGTGGCGGACGGGCTTTGCCGATTGGCGGCTAAAGGTCACGGGATTGGTCGGCCGCCCTCTTTCGCTATCCCTTGCCCAGCTGCACAACCTTCCGCATCGCGAGCAGATCACCCGCCATGACTGCGTCGAAGGATGGAGCGCGATCGGCAAATGGCGCGGCGTGCCGCTCCGTCTCATCCTCGACGCCGCCCGAATGAGCGACCGCGCGCGCTATCTCGTCTTCAAATGCGCGGACTTCATGGGCGACGGGCGGCCCTATTATGAAAGCATCGATAGGGTCGACGCCTTTCACCCGCAGACGATCCTCGCCTTCGCGCTCAACGACCAGCCGCTAAGGGTAGCCAACGGCGCCCCGCTGCGTCTGCGGGTCGAACGGCAATTGGGCTACAAGCAGGCCAAATATTTAATGGAGATTAAGGCGGTCAGCACCCTCTCCGGCATCGGCGACGGCAAAGGGGGCTATTGGGAAGATCGCGCCAATTATGATTGGTATGCAGGCATTTGACGGGCGCTGCATGAACTGACAATTTGCCGCCCATGAAATTATTCGATCGCGTCATCAAGCGGCTTGTCACACGGGGACAGCTGACCATCATCTATCATGATGGCAGGAAGGTGACGGCGGGCGCGCCCGATCCGGCCTTCCCCTCGCTCGCGCTGAAATTCCGCGACGCGCGCGTGCCCTTCGACATCATCAAGGACCCGCGCCTTGGCATGGCGGAGGCCTATATCGACGGGCGCGTCACGATCGAAGGTGGCGGGATCATGGAACTGATCTCGCTGATCCGCGCCAACAACAGTTGGGAAAGCGGGAAGTCGATCAGCGACAAGGGGCGGCTGAAACGCGGGTTCAAATCGATCCGCCAGACGCTCTGGCGCGCCAATCACCGCGCCCGGTCAAAAGCGAACGTCGCTCATCATTATGATCTGTCCGGCGCCCTCTACGCCCTCTTCCTCGATCGCGACCGCCAATATAGCTGCGCCTATTTTCCCGACGCGGACAATGATGCGGGGATCAGCCTGGAACAGGCGCAAGAGGACAAGAAAGCGCATATCGCGGCCAAGCTGCATTTGAAGCCGGGCATGAAGGTGCTGGACATCGGCTGCGGCTGGGGTGGCATGGCCCTCTATCTGCACCGCACCTGCGGCGTCGATGTGACCGGCATCACCCTGTCGGAGGAACAGTTGAAAGTCGCGCGGCAGCGGGCGGAGGAGGCCGGCGTCGCTGACCATGTCCGTTTCGAGCTTATCGATTACCGCGATATAGAGGGGCCGTTCGACCGGATCGTGTCGGTCGGCATGTTCGAACATGTCGGCACGGCCCATTACCGCACCTTCTTCGACAAGTGCCGCGATCTTCTGACGCCCGATGGCGTGATGCTGATCCATACGATCGGCCGCGTCGATGGGCCGGGCATCACCGACGCCTTCACCCAGAAATATATCTTCCCCGGCGGCTACATTCCCGCCCTGTCCGAAATGATCCAGGGCAGTGAGGGCACGCGGCTGATGGTGACGGATGTCGAAGTGCTGCGGCTGCATTATGGCCTGACCATTCGCCAATGGTATGCCCGCGCGATGGCGCGCCGGGCGGATATCATCGCGCTTTATGACGAACGCTTCTTCCGCCTGTGGACCTTCTATCTGGCGGGCGCGGCGACGGTGTTCGAACATGGCAGCATGGTGAACTACCAGGTTCAATATACGCGCAATCGCCGATCCCTGCCGATCACGCGCGACTATATGGTGTCTGCCGAGGACGAACTGCGCGGCAAATAACCCCCCTGAACGCTGGCTGACAGCGCCGTTCCCGGACGGTTCAGTCAACCCAGTGCATCTTCTCATCCGTAGCCCCACTGAACGCCATGCGTCCGGGGGTGCTAGTGAGGAGAGAGGAAATGAACATCTTCGTGAAGGGCGCGACCGCGCTAGGATTGGCGATTACCGCGCTGGGCGCGACTGCCGCGCCCGCCCAGGCGCAATATCGCGGCGGCTATTATGGCTATGGCGACCGCGACTGGCGTGATGGGCGCCATGACCGCGATTGGGACCGTCGAGACGACCGCCGCTGGCACAACGACCGCCGCTACTGGCGCGATGGACGGCGGAGCCATTATCGCTATCGCCAGCGCTGCTGGACCGAATGGCGCTATGACTATTATCGCGACCGGGACGTCCGGGTGCGTATCTGCCGCTGAGGCATAGCTGTCTGACTTGGAGCATCGTGCCTCTAATCTGAATCACCCAACCCCGTTCGGGCTGAGCTTGTCGAAGCCCTTTACTTCCTAAAAAGAAGTAGAACCCTTCGACAGGCTCAGGGCGAACGGAAATAGGAGGCAGTGCCGATAAACGCACGAAGCTCCGGGCACAGAAACACTTCCGCAACCCGATCCCTGATTGAAGCGGGGATCAGGTTGCGGCATCCTTGGTCGCATGAGCGATCCCATGCCCGTCATCCAGAGCCTGCTGTCCGGGCTCCCCATCTTCCTGCTGCACCTCGCCTCCGCAACGCTGGCCTGGCTCGCGGCACTGGCGCTTTATATGTGGATTACGCCGCACGACGAATTCGCCCTGATCCGCGCCGGGAATGAGGCGGCGGCGATATCCCTTGGCGGCGCCGCGATCGGGCTGACCATTCCTCTGGCGCTGTGCCTCGCCGGGTCGGTCAATGTCTGGGACGTGATCATCTGGGGCAGCGTCACGCTGATCCTGCAACTCATTGCCTTCCGCTTCGTGGATTTCCTGCTCGGCTCCCTGTCGGCACGGATCGAGGCGAATGAGCGGTCGGCCGCCGTCTTCCTTGCCATGATGAAAGTCGCGATCGCCTGCCTGACGGCGGCGGCCGTGGCGGGCTAAGCCATGGCGCGGCGGAGCGTCGGCTGCCTGCCGCTGATGCTGGGCGTCATATTGACGATCGCCTGGATCGGCGAGGTGACGCAGCCGACGCCGCTACGGGTCGAAAGCTTCGATCCCCGATCGCCCCGGCGCCCGATGCCGCAATGGAGCGACGAAGCCTTCGTGATCGAGGATCGGGCGGCCGCGCCATCCGACAGCATGGGCACTGCCTTTGCCGTCGATCGCGACGGGGCCTGGCTGACCGCCGAGCATGTCACCCATGACTGCTCCCGCATCGGGCTGGAGGATGGTGGCGTCGCCCGCGCCGTGTCCCGCATCGTGGAGAGCCGGGAAGCCGACGCCGCGCTGGTGCGCGACGGCCTGCCCAGCGATCACGCGCTGCCGCTGTCGGATCGCGTGCCCGCGCCGGGATCGCTCGGTTTCCACATGGGCTTCCCTGCCGGGCACGCGGCGCTTGTCGTATCAGAACTGATCGGCGCGGCCAGCGCCCGGCGCGGACGGACGGAGGAAACCCAGCCGGTGCTCGCCTGGGCAGAAGTCGCGCGCCTGCCCGAAAGCGACGATACATTGTCCGGGATCAGTGGTGGCCCCGTCTTTGCCGAAGATGGCCATGTCATTGGCGTCAACAGCGCCGCCACCGACCGGCGCGGCCGCATTCTGACAACCGCGCCCGATGCCATGATCCGGCTGGTGCACGCCAGCCGCGCCGTCAATGACCAGCCGGTCGCCTATCCCTTCGCGGGGCTGGCCGATGCCGAGACGCGCTTTGCCTCCTGGCTGGAACAGGGGGTGATCCGGCGCATCTTCTGCGACGTGGACGAAGCGCCCCGGTTGACGGCGGCGCGGCCAAAAGGCTAGGCGGCGCGAAACGAAGGATCTGAAACAGCCATGAGCGACACGCCTCCCGACCGCCTCTCCACCAACCCGCGCAGCCCCCATTTCGACATGGACGTGCTGCAACGGGGCATCGGCATCCGCTTCAAGGATCGCGTCCGCAACGATGTTGAGGAATATTGCATTTCCGAAGGCTGGATCCGCGTCGCCGCCGGCAAGACCAAGGACCGCCACGGCCAGCCGCTGACGATCAAGCTCTCCGGCCCGGTGGAAGCCTGGTTCGAGCGCGGGGCCGACGGCGAAGAGGAAAAGGCCGCCGACGCGGAATAAGCTGGCCTATCCTCATAGGACCGGCGCTTCCCAATAACCTCCGTTCGCTTCGAGCGAAGTCGAGAAACGGTTGCACATAACGGGCCCCGACTTCGCTCGACACGAACAGAGGTCGCTCAAACCCGTCAGCGCAGCCGCGCATCCCGCTTCACATCGGCGATGATGTCGCGCAACGACCGCCCGGAAGGCGCGGCATCCGCGAACTGCATCGCCCGCATATCCATTTCCAGCTTCGGCTCGTGCGCCGCCTTGCGCAAGGATCGGCCAAGGCTCGCAAGGCGCAGAGACGGCTCCTCTCCGTCAGCCTTGATCACCGCCTTTGTCGGCTTCCAATCCTCGGCATCCGCCTTCGCCAGCCGCACGCTTGTACCCAGCGCGGGATCGGGCTCGAACGCATGCAACTGCGGCTTGTCGGGATAGATGAAGCCAAAGGTCGGATTGGTCCGCGCGCCCATTTGGCCGGTCGGGCTGTGCCACACACGCACCTGGCTCCAGTCGCCAGCATCCGAGACATCGAGCGCCAGCACATCTTCCTCGATCGCGCCGGGCACCGACCAGTTGGCATGACGGATCAGCACGCGCCGGTCGTCCAGCACCTTGCTGACCACCGCGACATGACCAAGGGTCATCGGCCCATAGGGGCGAAAGGTCATGACGGCGCCGCGCCGGGGCACGTGCCCACGGGCATAGCGGTCCTGCGCCTGATCCCACCATGTCAGCGCATCGCCCCGGATATTCACGCCGGACACGATCCGCGCATAGGGCACGCATTGCAAAGCGGTTGCGCCGAATACCGGCGTGGCGACCAGCGCCGCCAGCAGCCAAGCCGCCCCGCGAACATATCGAAACATTATTTGCGACCTCAAACCACTGAGAATCGCCCCACCGCCGCTAAGATTATCCGGCGGCTCTTATGAACTGGTTAAACTGTCAGAAAGCGGCGCCAGCGGCGGCAGCGGCCGGGTTCACGCGATCGGCCATGGCGATCTGAACCGGCGCGGCCTCACCGGCATGGCCGGGATAGATGAAGCCCTTGGCGGCGTTCGAGCGCAGGCCAAGGCCACCGATCGGGCCGTACCACACGCGCACGTCCGTCCAGTCATTATTGGGCGACACGTCGATGGCGCGGACATTGCGCTCGATGCCGCCGCGATAGGACCAGTTGGCATGGGTCAGCAGCACTTCGCGATCGCTGACCACCTTGCTCACCATGGCGACATGGCCGACGGGCATGGAACGGCTGGCGGCAAAGGCCAGGACAGCGCCTTCGCGCGGCTCATGACCACGGTCATAGCGGCCCTCGGCCTGACCCCACCAGGTATTGGCGTTGCCATAAAGTGCGATGCCGGAAACCTGACGCGCATAGGGTGCGCACTGCAGAACGCCAGCGGCGGCAGGGGTCACGATCAGGGCGCCGAGCGCAAGCACGACAGTCGCGATAAATGCGCGAAAAGCACCGACCATGTGTGAAACGACCCCCGACTTGTTGTGCGTTATCAACCCCGTGGCGTCTTTAGCGCAGAGCCAGGATGAGTTGAGAAGCGCCAAGCGGTGAATTGTTGCGGAGGCGGGTTAACCTGCGGAACGAAAAAGCTGGCCCGCCGTTACCGTTAACCGTGTTGCTAGACCCAACTCGTTGAAAAGACTGTCTTCTGTCCCCGTCATCCACACCTGCCCACCGGTTTCTCTTAACCGGCCGAACAATGCAGCTCGTCGCGACGGGTCGAGATGAGCCGCCACTTCATCGAGCAGCAAGACCGGCGGCTGGCCGCGATGAGCGGCGACCAGTGCGGCATGGGCAAGCAGGATCGACAACAGCAGCGCCTTCTGCTCGCCAGTCGAACAGAGCGCCGCCGCCTGCCCCTTGGCCGCATGGGTGACCGACAGGTCCTGCCGGTGCGGCCCTGACAGGGTCCGCCCCGCCGCCGCATCCCGCCGCCGCTCCCGCGCCAGCCGCTGCGCAAGCGGCCCATCGTCCTCCTCCTCCCCGTCGATCGCCAGTAGCGGGCGGGCAAAAGGCTCATCGGGCTGGCCAACAAGTTCCACGCCCAGCCGGGCAACCAGATCGGCCCGCGCGGCGGACAATAGCGCGCCATGCTCCTCCATCTGCGCCTCCAGCGCCGTCAGCCATGACGGGTCGGCGCGCGGCAAGTCCGACAACAGCCGATTGCGCGCTCGCATCGCCGCCTCATAACGGGCGCTGTGCACCGCATGCCCCGGATGCAGCGCCAGCGTCAGCCTGTCCAGAAACCGCCGCCGACCGCCGGGGCTGTCCATGAACAGCCGGTCCATCGCAGGCGTCAGCCACACGATCGCCAGATGATCCGCCAGCGCGTTGGCCGACGAAGCAACGCCGCCGATCCGCACCTGACGTCGATCAGGCGCTTGGGGCGAAGTGCCGGTCCCCAGCACCACCCCGTCCACTTCCGCCGCGATACCGAAGCTGCCCGGCCCACCCTGCCGCGCCATGTCGCGCAACGCCGCGCCGCGCAGGCCGCGTCCAGGCGCCAGCATCGACACCGCTTCCAATATGTTGGTCTTCCCCGCGCCATTTTCGCCGGTCAGCACGATGAAAGCATGATCGGGAAGGATCAGCGCATCCGCATGATTGCGGAAATCGCTCAAGGTCAGGCGGCCGATCATCGCCCCGCTCTAGCGACGCTCGCGACAAACGGAAAGCGCTTCAGCAGCGCTTGCGCGTCACAGCCGCCCCGTCATTGATGATCGTGAGTTCGCGGCCACTGGCGGACGGGCGCAGTTCCAGCTTCTTGGTCCAGCTGTCCCCCTCTCCGGTAAAGGCGGCATCGACCTTCACCTTGCCGCCGACTCCGGTCGCAACTCCCGTCACCGTCCCGACGCTTTCATGGAAGATCAGGCTGTCCGACGTCACCTTGAGTTCCAGTTCAGCCGACCGATCGCCGCAACGGTCGTTAAGGCCGGTCCAGCTCCCCTGTAACGCCGCAGGAATTGCGCCAGCATGCGACGCGGTTCCCGTCCTGTCAGCAGCGGCGGAAACAGATGCGTTGTCGCCCGGTTGGGGCGGCGTCTCATTGCCCGCCGCCAGCGTTTCATCCTGCGCAGGCGTTTCATTGCTGACATCATAGGTCGCCTGCTCATCGACGATGTTGGTCGACATGCGGGGCTTTTCCCCGCCCTTGTCGTCACATGCGGCGAGCAACAGCAAGGGCATGGCAAAAAGCAGGCGCATCCGTAATGAACCGGCGGGGCGGTGAAGGGTTCCAGCTACAGGCTTGCCAGCGGCACGGCTTGGGGCCATCACCCTTGCTCTGCCGCAAAGGATGGAGACGGGTGATGATGAAGCGCGCGATGATCGCAATGGCCCTTGCCGCCACCATGTTGGGATCGACCGGCGCCGTGGCGGCGCTGTCTGCCGGTGCCAAGGCGCCCGATTTCACCACGCGCGGCGCGCGGGCGGGCAAGACATTCACCCTTACCCTGTCCCACCAGTTGAAGCAGGGCCCGGTCGTCCTCTACTTCTTCCCCAAGGCTTTCACGCCCGGCTGTTCGGCCGAAGCGCGCGAGTTTGCGACGCATATCGATGATTTCAGGAAAGCGGGCGCGACCGTGATCGGCATGTCGGCAGATCCGGTGGACGACCTTGTCGCCTTCTCCACCAAGGAGTGCGCGGGCAAGTTCGCGGTCGCCTCGGCCGGGCCAGACATCATCGCGGGCTATGACGTCGCGCTCAAGATGGCGCCGGGCATAACCGACCGCACCTCTTACGTCATCGCGCCCAACGGTCGGATCGTCTTCGTCCACAGCGAAATGAATTATACCGGCCATGTAAAGAGCACCCTTGCTGCCGTACAATCGATGAAGGCGAAATAGGAAACGCCTACCCCGTCTCCCCCCACCTCCGTTCGCTTCGAGCGAAGTCGAGAAGCGCTGACGCATCCTATGTCTCGACTTCGCTCGACACGAACGGGCATCACCCTTATCCGACGCCCTTCACATAGCGCCCAAACCACTCCAGCGTAGCTGCCCAGGCTTCCTTAGCCGCCGCCTCATTATAGCTGGGTCGATAGTCGGCCATGAAGCCATGATCAGCGTCCGGATAGACCGTAATCGCATCCGGCGGCGACTTGCCTGCCTTCATCAGCGCCGCCCGCATCGTCTCGACGTCAGCGACGGGGATGCCCTTGTCCAACCCGCCATATTGTCCCAGCACCGGCGCCTTCAGCGCAGCCGCCTGCTCCACCACGCTCAACGGCTGCAACGCTGTCTTCTCACTGACCAGCCGCCCATAGAATGCAACGCCTGCATCCAGTTGCGCGCTATGCGCGGCGTAGAGCCAAACGATCCGCCCGCCCCAGCAGAAGCCGGTAATGCCCCGCCGTGCCGCGTCCCCGCCATGCTTGCCCACCCAGTCATAGGTCGTGTCAATGTCGGACAACACCTGCGCATCGGGCGCCTTCGACACGATGCTGCTGATCAACTGCTGGATATCCGCGATCTTGGTGGCATCGCCATGCCGCGCGAACAGATCGGGCGCGATCGCATAATAGCCTGCTCGCGCAAAGCGGCGGCACATGTCGCGGACCCATTCATGGACGCCGAAAACCTCATGTACCACGACGATGACCGGCGCGTTCTTCGCCTTTTCCGGCCGCGCCACATAGGCGGGCATGGCAAAGCCATCACTCGCCGCGATCGAAACCGTCTCCTGCGTTAGTCCTTCGCCCGATGTCTGCACGGCGCTGCTCGACACCGGGCGGCATGCGGCGGCGAAGCCAGCCGCGAAGGCGCCGGTCATCAGCAGCTTGCGCCGGTCGAGCCCTGTGCTGTCGATCCAGTTGCGGTCTTCGGGCAGGCGATCCATGGGGCCGGGTTCTGCATTCTCACTGCTCATCGCGCTTCCTCTCCGCAGCCCCCCGGCCGCCGCAGATTATCGGCCCGTCCGCCCAGCGCAAGCGGTCAGGCCAGGAAATCGCCGCTCGCGATTCGCTCCAGCCCCGCGACATTGCGCGCATAGACATAAGTCCATGCATCGATCGACCCCGCCGCGCTTCGGATCTTAATCTGCTCCCGCGCGAATTCATGAGGCGCGGGAAAATGCGCCGCGCACTCCTCATGCTCGTCAAGGATGGCAAGGATGCCGTCAGGATCAGGCAACCGGTACAGCTCACCCGTGACAATTCCGTCAGCATCGGGAACGAAGCCGGGATAATAATCGATCCGGTAAAGCGCACCGCTCGCAATGGCAGCACCCGCAAATTCCGCCACTGATGCCAGCCAGCGAGCCATATCCCCTGAAAATCCAGGCCGGAGAGACCCGTAGACGAATAGCAGAGGCTGGCTCATTGCACGCAATCGCTAGCAATAAAAAAGCCGCCCTGACAATAGCCGGGCGGCCTTTTTGAAATTCCCCCAAGACGAGGAATGAAGGGAGCGATTAATCGCTCAGGCGAAAAGCACCGAGTAGAAGGTCAGCATCTGCGCACCGACCGCAACCATCAACGCAACGCCCTGCATAGTGTGCCGCATGTTTCGTTTCCTGCAATTTTTGTTTTGCGCCCTGTTTGGACAAGAACGCATATGATGGAACACGCCCTTTGCCTCAATCGCAAAGGACGCGTTCGCAGTTGCAGCAAATGCAACAGCCCTGTCACCCCAATGCAACGATCATCGCTTGGGCCGCGGCGGGCGCACGCACTTTGGCCCCGCTGATGTAGAAAACGAAGACGTCACCATTATCCGCCATCGCTTGCGCCTTTTTTGCCCAGCCGCCAATTTCCCTGGGCGAATAGCCGGTCGCTTCCTCCTCCCGCGTGCGCATCAGGCGGCAATAGGAAAAGCCCACATCATGGCCGACAATGGCAGGATATTCGTCATGGTCGGCCAGCACCACCGCCGCACCCGCATCGCGCGCCAGTTGCAAAAAGGCGGGATCATCGAAACTTTCGTGCCGCACCTCCAGCGCATGGCGCAGCGGGACGCCATCGACGCAATCAGGCAGCAGCTTCAGGAAAGCACCGAAATCTTGCGGCTCGAATTTCTTGGTCGGCATGAACTGCCACAGGATCGGACCCAGCCGATCGCCGAGTTCCGCGATCCCCTGCCCCACGAACTTGGCGATCGATTCCCCGGCCTCCCCCAGCACCCGGCGATTGGTGCAGTATCGCGACGCCTTCACCGCGAACTGGAAACCGTCGGGCACCGCCTTGGCCCAATTGGCGAAGGTCGCGGGCTTTTGCGTGCTGTAATAGGTGGCGTTGATCTCCGTCGCAGTCAGATGCTGGCCGACATAGGCCAGTTCATCCTTCTGCCGCAGCCCCTCGGGATAGAAGGTGCCGCCGCGCCATGGCTCGAACGTCCATCCGCCAATGCCTACCCTGATGCGTCCCGCCGCCATGGCACTCTCCTTTCAGCACTTATCCTGACGGCTGAACGCTGCCCGGAACAGAGGAAATGTCAGGAAGCCGCCTTGCGCCGCAGGCCGATCAGCCAAGGCTTCACCCCGCGCGTCGGCCGCGCCGTTCCATCCAGCCGCTTTGCGCGAATGATCGTCACCGGCTTAACGATCATCTGCCCCCGCATCGGCCCCGATCCGCAACAGGTCGGCATGGCCAGGATGCGGCGCACGACATCCATGCCAGCAACCACATGGCCAAAAGCGGCATAGCCGATATAGTCCCCCCGCGCGTCCATATTGGGCGTCGCGCCCGCCGTGATGAAGAAATTGCCCATCGCCGAATTCGGCCGGTTGGGCCGCGCCATCGACAGGGTCGCGTCGAGATGCCGGATGCCGGTCTTGCTGGTCGGCTCATGCGGGATCGGCGGCAGGGACCGGCGCGCGTCGGTATCGATCCCGCCTTGGATCAGCCCCAGCCTCGCATCACTCTTGCGCCGCGCCGCGCGGTAAAAGGTGACGCCATCGAACCGGCCATCATCGACATAGGTAAGGAAATTAGCCGAAGTGCGCGGCGCCCGCTTATTATCCGTCGCAACAATGATCGTGCCCACCGATGTCTCGATCGCCACGCGCGTATAGCCGGGCGTCGCCCGATTGCCCGGCATTCCCCACGCCGCCGCCGGAAACACCATCAACAACAGGGCAAGTGCGCGCAACAGGGCAGCAGAAATCGGCGGTCTAACCAAGGATCTATCGTCTCCATTCCAAAGCACACGGGCGATGATCGCGCTACAGGACGAACCGTGCGCTCGCCAGTGGCCAACGGGACGTCTCCCGTCCCCGATCAGTCCGCCTTATGCCGTCCGTTAAAAAAGGAGGTGAGCCGGAATAAAAGCGCGACGGCACGCGTAAGCGTCGCATCATGGCAACGCTTCTCCACCTCGACCGCTCGCCCCGCCCGCCGATCGCCGCCCGAGATGCAAAGCGGCCAATGCGGGTCGCCCTATTTTCCGGCAATTATGACTGCGTACGGGACGGCGCGAATCAGGCGCTCAACCGGCTGGTGGATTATCTTCAGGCGCGCCATGGCGTAACAGTGCGCATCTACACCCCGCGCGCGCCAAAGCCCGCCTTCGCCGCCGTTGGAGATATCCAGGCCGTTCGTTCGCTCGGCTTGCCGGGACGGCCCGAATATCGGCTGGCCCTGGGCCTTACGTCCGCCGCGTGCGCCGATCTCGACAGCTTCGCCCCCGACATCATCCACCTATCAGCGCCCGACTGGCTTGGATGGCAGGCGCTCGGCTACGCCCGGCAAAATGATGTGCCCGTGATCGCCAGCGTGCACACGCGCTTTGAAACCTATGCGGACTATTATCGCCTGTCCTTCCTGCGCAAGCCGATCGAGCGCTATCTCGACCGCTTTTATGGCCGGTGCGACCGCATATTGGCGCCGACGCTGCCCATCGCCGATGAGTTCGCCAGCGCTTATGGAGAGGCAAAGGTTTCGATATGGGGCCGGGGCGTCGATCGCGCGCGCTTCCATCCGTCACTCCGATCCGACGCTGTGCGCGCGGCCTATGGCTATGATCGCGACGATGTTGTGCCGCTGTTCTTTGGCCGCCTCGTCCTGGAAAAGGGCCTGGACGTCTTTGCCGAGACGATCGCGCTTCTGCGTCAGCGTCACCCTGGGTTGCGTCCGATGATCGTGGGAGAGGGACCGGCCCGCAGCTGGCTGGCGCAACGCCTGCCCAATGCGACCTTTGCCGGGCATCTGGAGGGGGTAGCGCTCGGCACCGCCATCGCCAGCGCCGACATATTGATCAATCCCAGCGTCACCGAAGCCTTTGGCAACGTCAATCTCGAAGCGATGGCGAGTGGACTGCCCGTCGTGTCGGCGGACGTGCCGAGCGCCGCCGCTCTTGTCACCCATGATGTCACGGGCCTGCTGGTCGAACCGAAAGACGCGGCCGCCTATGCCGCCGCCGTCGAACATTTGATCGGCGACCCCCGCCGCCGCCGCCGCATGAGCGCGATGGCCAGCGCGGCTGCCGACCGCTATGACTGGGACGATGTCCTTGCGCCTGTTTATCAAGCCTATGCCGATTGCCTGGCGGATGCCCCACCGTCCGCCACGGTACGGGAACTGATATCATGCGCTGGCTGAAAAGCGGGACCGGCGGCCCGATCGGCGACGACCTCACCGCCATGCGCCGCTATGCCCGCTCCCTCGCGCGCGACGATCAGGACGCGGACGACGTGGTCCAGGACGCGCTGGTGCGCGCGATCGAGCGGCAGGACAGCTTTCGACCCAGCCGTAGCAGGCGCCAATGGCTGCTCACCATCGTCCACAATGTCTTCATATCGGGCAAACGGCGCGAAGCCGCCGAGGCGCGGCGCGACGCGCGCTTTGCCGAAACGGTGATGGTGCATGTCGATGCCGGGCAGGAACATCGGGTGCAGCTTGCCCAATTGGGGCAATCCTTCGCCGCGCTGCCGGACCATCATCGATCGGTCCTGCACCTGATCGCTGTCGAAGGCATGACCTATCAGGAAGCGGCCGAGGTGCTGGACGTGCCGGTGGGCACCATCATGTCACGGCTGGCGCGGGCGCGGGCGGGCTTGCGCAACTCCGGCAGCGTCGATGGGCGGGCGACGTTGCGCCTGGTTGGAGGACAGGATGACTGAGGAACCCGCCGATCACGAATTGCACGCCTATATCGATGATGAACTGGACGATGCCGGACGCTTTGCCGTGGAAACGCATCTTGCCGCCCGCCCTGATCTCGCGGCGCGAGTAATGGCCGACCTCAGCGCGCGGACGGGCCTCCGTCTGCTGGCGCGCAGGAAGGAACAACTCTCCGGCCATTTGCTCGACGACAGCGCAGCGCTTGCGCCTTCGAAAGCCCGGCTTTTCTGGCGCAGGGCAGCGACGGTCGGCGGGACCGGGACAGCGGCCGCGCTGGCATTGCTGCTGGCGACCGGGCCTAGCCCGCCCGATTATGTCGATATGGCCGTCGCCTCTCACCGGGTCGCGCTGATCCGGGCGCACATGGCTTCACAAATCGAAGGGCAGGCGCTCGACCATCATGAGCTTCTGGCGCGAACCCACATCTTCCTGCCCACACTGCCCGCCGACTGGAACGTGACCGACGTTCAGCTTTTCCCGGCGGGGAAAAGTCCCGCCCTTCTCGTCGCGATCAGAACCGGCGCGGGCGAGCGCCTGTCCATCTTCGCGACACGACAGAAAAGCGACGCCCCCGCCATCCCCGACACGGTACGCGAAGGCAACCAGTCCGTCGCCTACTGGCGACGCGGCGACATGTCCTATGCCCTGACCGGCGAAGGCGATCCCGGCACGATCGACCAGGAGGCGGAACGGCTAAACCAATATTGGTCCTGACCCGGCTGGATACGGAAGCTTTTGATATCAAGTGGCGGAGAGGGAGGGATCAGTATTCCCGCGCTAAAAGCGGCAAATTTCCTATGTTCCTGCCAGACCAGCTGAAGCTTTCCCACACCCCTTACCACGGGTATCCCTGCTGGCCATGAAATCACCAGCTTGATGAAAGGATGACGGACAAACCTTGATCTGTCCAGACGCTAGCCGAAATGAGTGGACGCAGGTGTTCGAGCGCGACCGGCCGTTTGCGGAATTTGGCGTTTAGAGAGGCGAAGACAGGAAAGCCGCCATTCACCGAACCTGATCCCAGAGGCAGTTTCCGACCAAAGGACCCCGCGGGTTCCTGCACTGGAGGCTTTCGTACGCAAGCGCCCGAAACCCTTCGCAGCATCGGCGTTCCCCCTGCTCTGGTGTAAATGTCAGATCAGGACGCATCCTGCCATTCGCCCGATAACAGATGGGTGCAGCGCGCCGACCCGTGCCGCTCGGTTACCGGACTGCAGCCATAAGGAGACATCAGCGGCACCATCCAAGCGTATGACTTATCTCGTGTATCGCGAATGGCCTACCTCGGCGCAAGCTGTTACCTTCGATACCCCGCTACAATCACCACCCAGAGTACATGGGTAGCGGCAGGCTTGAAACCGGGCGGCTAACTGCGAACCGCCCGATTGCAGAGTCAAAACTCCCGCAGAATTTCGCGCAATGTGGTGCCGCGATATTCGGTGCGAACCGCACCGGCCTTTTGCAGAGCGGGAATAACGCCGTTGAGCAGATCGGGGAGCTGGCGGTTATAGCCCGATCCTTCGATAAGGAAGCCGTCGCCGCCGACTTCATCCATGACCGCCATCATCTTTTCGGCGACCTGCTCCGGCGTGCCACTGAAGTCCATTCCACTGGCGCCCTGGCCCATGGAGAACAGGTCACGGATGGATTTGCCTTCTTCCCGCCCGGCTTTCTTCATATGGTCGAGCGCGCTGGTATGGCCGCCCGCAACGATGTCCTGCGGCACGGGCACGTCCAGGTCATAGAGCGAAAAGTCCACGTCTAGCGAGGAGGAGGCCATGACGATATTATGCTCGAACGACGCCTGCTTTTCAGCTTCGGTCATTTCCTGCTTCTCAACCCCTTCGGGAAGGATGTTGACGGGCGTCAGAAAGATGACCTTGATATCATCCGGGTTGCGGCCCTGCGCTTCGGCGCGCCGCCGAATATCCTCGCGATAGGCTTTCATCCCGGGAACGCCGCCGGTCATCATGCCCAGAACAACTTCCGCATTCTTCGACGAAAATTCGCGGCCGCGTTCCGATGCACCGGCCTGACACAGGACAGGATAGCCCTGCGGCGACCGCACCGTGTTCAGTGGGCCGCGCGAGTGGAAATGCTTACCTTCAAAATTGATGGTGTGAACCTTGTTATGGTCGACATACACACCTGTTTCAGGGTCAGCGACCAGCGCGCCTTCTTCCCACGAATCCCACAGCTTCTTGGCCAGTTCGACATATTCATCCGCTATGTCATAGCGGACCGTAGGCGGCAGCAGCTTGTCCATGCCGAAATTCAGGGCCGCGTTCTTCTCACTGGACGTGACCATGTTCCAGCCAGCGCGCCCGCCCGTAAGGGAATCGACGGTCGAAAGTAGTCGGGCCAGCAGATAGGGCGGGTAGAATGTGGTGGACGCGGTAGCGACCAGTCCGATGTGCGACGTTTCCTGCGCCATGACTGGCAGCAGCGGGATGGGATCGAGTTTGGGGGCCAGCGTAGCGTTCTTCAGATCGAGCTCCATGGAGCCGGCATATCTGTCGCCAACGATCAACGTGTCTTCGAAAAAGATGAAATCGAACTTCGCTGCTTCCAGCATCTTGGCGAGTTGCTTGTGATAGGAACCGTCAATCCAGTCCGACCCGAACTCCTTGCCGTCACCGGGCCATGACGTGGCCCCGAACTTGGTGAAATAGCCGAGGTGGAATTTTGTGTGTGCCATAGCGTCAGTCTCCTTGATTTTAATTTGATGATCTGATGACCGGTAGACGTGTGTCAGAGCAGCGAGAGCGCGGCGTCGACACTGATCTTTCGAAAAGTCTGCCGCATGACGCCGTCATCCCAAATGGCGTCGTGATATTTTCTTGCGGTTATTTTCTCGTCTGCACTAATTTCAATCAATCGACTGCGCACACGCTGCGCCAGCTCTCTTGAATAAAGCTGAACATCCGCATCGCCTGCGTCGATGTAGCGCTCGATACTCTCCGCAAGCGCGATTGGTTCGAGCGCCAGTTCGACATCCTGGTGCAGATCAGGGTTCCGCGACATGATCGCAATATCGGCATTACTGGTGCGTCCCTGGGCAGTATAGGCAAAGCAATGCCGGATGCGATCGCGCGCCACCTCTGGCTCTTTCCAAGGGAACGTCAAATGCCGTGGAGTTCCGTCGGGAATAGCCAGGTGGGTAATCGCGCGATCGTTGATCGCCTCGATCAGCGCGTCGGGATCGGCTGGAAGAAAGACCTCCCGACGGGGCACCACGTCAAAGCTTGAGAAGTCGCCATAGCGCCCGCCAGAATGAAGCAGGTAGATTTCCGCATAATGCGGCGCCTTTCGGCGGCTGGGGCGCACATCATAATAGGCCGTGGTCACCAGCTGTAACAGCATGCTGGCACCCAGTGCGCTCAGGGGCGAGGTGAGAATGACGGCCAGCCGATCATCGGGCCGCCAGTCCAGCAGCTCCTCCCGATCCGCCGCATGACCGTTCATCTCGATCTCGAACATCGAACCCTTCAATGAGAAAGCGGTGTGCATAGGCTGCTCTCGCAAAATGTACGCCGACCGGGGTACGCCGGTGTCTTTCCAGCCTTCCCGACCCCTTCCCCGTCGAGTCCGCACCAGGCACCGACTTGCGTTCAGTGGCGATGCCGCCACCGCCGCGTACCGACTGCCTTGCGCCGCTCCTACGGTCAGTATTCGATGGTGGCCGGGACCGTCATGGAACGCAGCTCTTCCGAAGCCGAGTTCCAGGGTGAATCGAAGCCATTCACGACAGAGCTGTAGCCCAGCAACTGACGGAGCGTACGTGACGCGCCGTCCATCGTGCGCGGATCAAGAACGAGCGGAAAGTTGATCAACGGCCGACACCAGGGCGGGCAGTAACCAAAGTTGATGGATGCCCGCTGCCGGTCAGTCGATACATTTGCCCCTGTGCCGTGGAGCAGCATATCCGAGTAAATGAGCAGCGAGCCAGCAGGGGCGATGGCTGGCACCGACTCGTAGAATGTTGCACCAGACATATCGATCCGGTCGTTCCAGCGATGACTGCCAGGGACGACACGCGTCGCACCATTCTCCTCGTCAAACGCATCCAGGCACCAGATGAAGCGAGCCTGGTATGGAACGGCCTGATCATGGGTGTCGCGGGCAGCGTCCAGGTGGATGAATTGCGCGCCGCTTCCTGGACGTGTGACATTGGCATCCAGGCTTTGAACAAGGTAGCTTTCGTTAAGCACCGTGGGTCCGAGGATGTGTTTGACGAGGTCCAACAAAACAGGCTGTTCGAGGAGTTCGAGAAACACCGGATGCCGATCGGGCAAGCGGTCCAGACGCCGATTCTTGGCATCGGGATCGACAAAGAACTGGCTTACCCGAGTGATGTCCGCCGCCTCTTCGTGGGCAATTTCGGAAGCCAGCACCTGCCGGGCGAGTTCGACCTTGTCTGGCAAGATCGCGGCGGTCAGGATCGCATAGCCTGCTCGTTCAAAGTCGGCCTTTGCCGTTTCCAGATCCGGCGTAGGTTGCGGCAGAGCGTCCTGAAAATCCAGTGGCACCACTACTGTCGCTTTCATTTGCTCGGTCTGATAGTCATCTATCGAAATTGTGTTTCCAACTGACATTTCACGATCCTTCAGTCTTTGATCTGGAATGATATCGCTAGTGAGACCGTGATCTCACCCTGATCGCTATCTCGCGTCCTTCATCCCGGCACGTATCAGGGGTGTGCCTGCCTGAGTGCAGTCAAGGGGTCCGCTTGCGCCCCGGCGTGGCCGTAGCCAAAGCCGATCTGATACCCCATCAATTTCAGAAGATCGTCAGGCAGGGTTCGGGCGATATCTTGCGGGCAGGCCAGAAACTGGTTTTCCTCCTGCCGGACCCAGCCAACACAATAGTTGATCGCCTGCGCGCGTCGGATGTCTTTCGATCGATTGCTGCCCCCGGCATGCCACAGCTTGCTCGTGAAAATCATCACGGAACCACGTTTCATCTCGGCTGGCAGCGTGTCTTCCAACCTATATTCCGCACGCGGTAAGGCATGGCTTCCTGGAACAACCCGGGTCGCGCCATTTTCTTCGGTGAAGTCCGTTAATGCCCACAAGGTATTGCAAGAAACGATATAGTCATCAGGAAATGGAAAGCTGTCGAAAGTCATTTCGTCTTGATGAATAAATTGCGCGGGACAACCTGGCTTCAATGAGATCATCTCGGTTGCGCCGAGCTGAACGATCGGTGAATGGCTAAGTACGTCCTTCACGACGCCAAGTACCAAAGGGTTCATCACGAGGTCGCGACCGGTTTCCGAGCGTGCGATCAAATTGCCGACGCGTTGACTTCCATTACCGAACCACTCATTTTCGCTGAACGGCGCAGCATCGGTATATGGCCGCATATCCGTCAGGATTTGATGGATAACGGAACCTGGAACCAGCTCATCTATGATCACATGGCCATGCTCACGGATCACCTTTATCGCTTCCTCGACGGTGGCGTCGTTAGGAAGATGCTGAAGCTTCATCGTGATACTCCTTGAAGCAGG
The DNA here is from genome assembly GCF_055397305.1 of Sphingobium sp. TomMM7A. Taxonomy (NCBI): domain Bacteria; kingdom Pseudomonadati; phylum Pseudomonadota; class Alphaproteobacteria; order Sphingomonadales; family Sphingobiaceae; genus Sphingobium; species Sphingobium sp. TomMM7A. The sequence goes on from NZ_AP027311.1 coordinate 1,933,114, forward strand.
TCGTCTCGTCGCGCGCTAAGCTCAAAGAAATTACCAGTGCCACCTTGTCGGTTAAACCAAATCGCATAGGGCAGCGGACCGTCGCTGAGCCAAGCACCGCGCCTTCCTTCTTACGTTAATATTTATCAACATTTCTTATGTTGAATATTTTCAACTTCCTGTCAACAGGTTTATGTGGGGTTACCGCGCCATCGCGAGCGCCAGCGATGGGCCGAGCGCAAGACTCGTCGTCCAAGTTCGTTATCGAAGCATGATTTAGCGATGGGGCCACCCGGCGTGGGCCGCGCGCTTGGCCGCACGCTCTGAGTTTAACCTATTTCGGCGCCCGCTTTTGCGTCGCACCCCGTTTTTCCGCAGCCATTTCGTCTGGCCGGGCCTTCAGTATGCGTATTTCGGCCGGAGTGATGGTTTTCGCCATTTTGACGAGCGAATTCGCTCCGATCATTTGCATAAGCGGCATTTTTTTCGACCATGGCTTACCATGACCTGCGATGACTGTCATGCCTTCCATTGCGGCATTGATGAAGATCGAGACTGCTTCAACTTCCTCGTCGTTAAGCGAGGGATTCAGCTGCTTTACGAACGAACCAATCAATGTGTGACTATATTGGTATAAGGCCTCCACGCGCTCCGCCACAAATTCATTGTGATTACTCATGGCCCAAAGTTCTGTCATTAAATGCGTTGTTCCTTTCGCCTTGGCGCCTTCCAACGTGCCGGTTATCACAAGAGTCAGCGCGTCTTCGGCAGGCATATTAGTTTCATACACGCGATGTCTTAGGAGTTCTTCACTGGAATCGAGGATTTCATGAAGAAGTAACTGGACAAGCATTTCCTTTCGAGGGAAATGGCGCGTGACGTTGCCTATCTGCAAACCGCATTTTTCTGCGATCCGTTTCAATGTGAACGCCGCCGATCCCTCTTCAATCAACACTTGAACGGCAGATCGAAGTATCATGTCGACCGTTTTAGAGCCTCGGGAAGATTTCCCGGGGCGCACCATGCCAAGGTCCATCGATTGTTCATTGCTATCGGCTTCCATCATGGCACTGTCCTAAGCATTGAAGGATCAGTCGATCAAGGGTGCCAGTGTAGGTTGGCCTTCTCTACACCGCGAGGCTCGAACCCCGCGACACGAGCGGTGACCCCACATTTGGGCGCCGTCACCTGCCCCAAATTTAGGCGGGAACGACTCCCTTTACTGCCGTGCCCCGCCGAAATTGGCGCTGGATACCTGAGGCTACCGGGTGATGTCGATCTCGCGAACGACTTGACGGCCGAACGGGAGCGGGCCAACCGGAGATTCGAGGTAGTGCTGTCAGACAAACCGAATCGCTCTTCGCTGCATGCACCAAGGGATGAAGAGGCAGGGACTCAGGCCGCGGAACCGCCACTCCGCCAGTGCGGCTGAGCGTCTCTCCTTAAAGGTCTGCCGTCGATGAGGTGGCGCTCCAGGGAAAGATGGTTGTGGATGCTGGCGTGAACAGAGGCGAATTTCTGTAGTGCCTTCATCTGCCTGAAGCGGAGCGTCGCTCTTTCCCGTCGCCGAAAGGCAAACGGCGGCTGTTCTCCATCCTGTTTGTATACCCAGCCGGTCCACCGCAGCGACATATCAGCGAAGGCCATCTATTCAACGTTCCGCAGGCTCAGGGGAAATCGCACATGCATCATCACCACCAGGCGGATGATTTCTCGCGAAGAGTTGACGTAGCGGATTGGGCTGGCAGGTGCGGGCCACGGCATGGAATCTGCTTACCAGCGCCTAACGAGCAGTGCATTTGATCTGACAGTGCCGATCGAAGTGATCGGCAGAAGTTCAACCCCGTTTCCCAGCGTCCGCTAAAAGAGATCTGGCCGTTGCGAACCCGCGACGGCCAGTCCCTTCAATTTACTTCGTTGCTGCCGCGCAGCTTACCACCGGAAGGCAAGCGATGCGCCAAACTCGCGTGGCGCGGTCGCGTTGATCGTCCGGTAACCCGAGTCGAACACGCTGCCATCCGCTGCCGCGGTCTGGCCGATGGCGGCCGAAATGTCCGTGATCCGCTTTTGATTAATGAGGTTTTTGATGAATCCGGTCAGTTCCCACTTGCTGTCATCGCTGCGGACACCCGCATAGACATTGAGAATGGTACGGCTTTGATAGTTGAAGTTCCTTAGCTGCGAAAATACCGCGGGACGATAGTTGATCAGCCCGCGCACGAAGGGTGTGAACGATCCACCCATCGGGAAACGCAACTCACTGTTGGCCGAAAGACTGAAATTCGGTGTATCCGACAACCTGCCAAGCTTGCAGAAACTAACATTGCCCGGTCCGGTAATTGCTGGAGTTCCCTCCGAATCCGGCGCCCCATCGCCGTTATAATCGTTGCACGGCAGCCGGGCACCCTTGGAATACCGCGCCTTGACATAAGCGGTGCTGACCGAAAAATCCCAGAAAGTCGTCGGATGTGCATCAAGGGTCAATTCTACGCCTTTGACCGTTGCGTCGCCATTATAGTTGAAATCGAACCCACCGTCGTTGACGCGATCGCCAGGCGTGCCCACCGGCGATGCCGGCGGAACGTTGTCGCAGCCCCCGCCAAATGCCGCTGGCAGGTTGGGGCAGTCATAGGTGACACCTGTAAAGCGCGACACGAAGCCGTCGATCTTCTGATAGAAGGCGGCGAAAGCAAAGTTCAGTTTCCGGTCGAACGCCGAACCCTTCACGCCGACTTCAAAAGCATCGGTCTTTTCGTCATCTGTGACGATCAGGTCGTTCGACAAGCCCACAGGCACTGACGCGCCTGCCGTGGGGGCGCGGAATGACCGATTATAGGAGGCATAGATGTTCAGGGCGTCGTTGACCTCATAGGTCAGGTTCACGCCGCCAGTGAACGCATGCGTACCCTGGTCGCGCAGGGCTGCTGGAATACCGTCCTGATTGACAGTGAACGGATCAATCGGATCAATGCCAAAGGGGGCAAAGCCCGGATAGCCAGGCGAACTGACAAACGTGTCGCTGACGAGTATGTTATGATATTTGGTGTAGCGCAAACCGCCTTCAATCTTGAGATTACCCAGACGCGCATGTCCGAACGCGTTGAAAGACAATGTTTCAACGTCTGCGGGAATAATGACATTGACCCCAATCGGCAGGAACAGGCCCAGCGACGCAGGTGCAAAAGCCGTGAAGAAGTTGTCTGCCGGCTGATCTACCCGCGTAGTACCAGTCTGCTTGGTGTAGAACGCACCGATACCACCGCCGAGCGAGCCGTCATCATTCGTCGAAAGCCGAAGCTCAAAGGTAGGAATCTTGAACGGTGTCTCGATACGTTGGACGGCCACATAGCCCGGAATGGCGTTGGTGGTGTCCTGATCGCGCGCCTGACCCAGCTTGGAATACTGATACGCAGCCAGTCCATCCAGTGAGACTGGCCCCATATCCCAGTGGCCATTGAACGTAATCTGGTGTGATCGATTCTTGAAACGTGCCGGACCTTCCATGACCGATGCATAGTCATCAACGCCCAAGGCTGGACCTGATGTACCTGCCAGACCAGTCGATCCTGTGCCAACAACCTGGGTATATTGCCGGGTATCGGCTTCAAGATATTGATAGGTCAGATAAGCGGTGAACGCGTCGCTCGGTTTGAAACCAAGCGTTATACGACCGCTCATCGTAGTCGCGCGGGAACGGTCGCCATTGCTGATATTTCTCACCTGGTTAACCTGGTTGTGATCAACCAGACCAGCAACGCGGATCGCGAACTTGTCGGAAAACGGCAGGTTCACACCGCCCTGGAAGTTATAACCTTTGTCGTCTGTCGCGCTTGCTTGCGCATAGCCGGTTATTTCATCGAAGACAGGACGACGCGTCGTGATGGTGATGGCACCAGCCGGCGACGGGAGACCACGTTCAAGACCCTGAGGCCCGCGAAGAATTTCGATCTGCCCGATATCGTACAAGGCAGTGAATACAGTTTGAGCGTCAGCGGGAACTTCGTTGACGTAAGTCTGAACAGTGGGGGTGACGCCTGAATCGGGATCAAACGAAAGGCCGCGAAGGGTGGTTGTGTTGTTACGGCCCGAAGTGTTGGTCAACTCTAAGCCCGGAGCCAGTTGTTGGACGTCCTTAGTGTCGAACAGCTGAAGTTTTTCAAGCTGTTCGCCAGTAGCGACGTTAACCGACATCGGAACGTCGGACAGGTTACGCGCGACACGGGTCGCGGTCACAACGATGTCCGTAGTTGTCACTGCGCCCAGGCCTTCTGTCCGCGTCTGGCTTGGCGTCGTTGGAGAGGCGCCCTGATCCTGGGCATGCGCCACGGTTGGCAACGCCAATGCGCTAGCAGCGCAACACAGCATCAGGTTGCGCTTCAAATATTTTTTCAATGTATTCCCTCCCTTTTGTATCATCAGCTTCAGTCATGCGCAGCGGCGTTATTGCGCCGCCTGACATCAGTGCAACGAGCAGTGCCGGATACGATGGCCGGGTGCTGCCAGCATATCGGAGCTTCTGAGCTCAATAGTTGAAATTTTTCAACTAAGCAACAAGGGCCGACTCATACTCACCACGCCACGGCGGCGGCAGCGGCGGCGAGGTAGATGGCACCAAGGAAGTTGGTTGCGAACTTGTTGAATGAATGGCGATGCTGGCTGAGATGCCGCAAACGCGCTTTAGTACATTGGCTTCACGTTCCAGGAAGAAGCTCGTATTACCCAATTCGATGGGCCAGCCCTCCATCACTTCAACGTGATTCTTTACATCGAACGCTACTGTGACGATCATCCTTTGATCTTGCTCGGCAAGGCCGCTTTCAGCAAGCTTTCCATTGCCGACCAGCCGCAACTATGTCCGCTTTCAGGCGATCGGCAGCGGAGCGTTATGACCGAGACTGGCGCTTAGCTGCCCTTTCGCCGACTGCGGAGGAAGGCCTCGATCGAGGCGACCGGTATGAGCGTCATGCTACCGACCTTGAGGGTCTCGATCTCTCCATCGGCAATGAGCAGATAGAGCTTGGATCGGCCGATACCGGTCATGCGACAGGCATCCTTGATGCGGACCGTGATCGGCGCGGGTGATGGCTCGAGGCTCATGGCTGTTCCTCCGATTTCGCAAGGGCGGTTATTTCGCCGCTGTCGGCCCTCACCAGGCGCTGCTCGACCAGCTTCATGAAGCTGACATAGCGCGTCCTTCCGAGGCGGGCGGTGTCACTGTCGAATGGCGGCTGGTCGGCAACCAGCGTCAGCTGGTGCCGGATGAACAGGCCCAGCATCTCGGTCAGCGCATCGACCTTGCGCTCCAGCCGATCGGCCGTCCGGTTCTGCCGGTCAAGCCGCGGCCCGAACCGCTGGTCCAATTCCTGCGCGCCCTTGCGGTCGAGCCATGCGTTGAGCGCGTCGGTCAATATCTGCGTCTTCGACGTGCCGGGATCGGCGGTCAGCGCATTCAGCTTCGCCGACAGGCTATCGGGGAGGTAGAATTGATGGCGGGTCTTGAACGTCTTCATGCCCGCAACATCCGCCAAGCCGCTATGGGGCGACAGTGCCTCCATGGTGCCGTCAGGTGTCTATCGGAGGGCGGCCGGTCAGCCGATGCCCAATCCCCTATTCCTGCCGCCAATGGTCCAGCTGATTGGACCGTCACGCATGACGCCCGACACAGGCTTGCCAACGGCCCGATCGAGGACCGGGCGCCAGGGCACGAGGCTGAACTCATGCGCCCTCTCGATCACGGCATAGCGCTGGTCCCCGACGTTTATGGCGCGGCGATAGATGCCCTCAATCGGCTCCCTGGGCCGCAACGTGATGTGCCGCAGCCCCGTTTCCCGTTCGATCTGCTGGCTGGTCCGGCTGAGCTCGCGCTGCTGGAGGAGGAGAAGCAGATTGCGGCGTAGGCGAACACCTTGTCCTTGCTGCTCTGCAAGTCCCTGCTCCACAAGCCATGCCTGCCGCTGGGCAAGGCTCTTCCTGACATCCGCCCCGAACCCGCCGGAAAGCGGCTGCGGCTGATCGCTCGCCATCTCGCGGTCCAGCCATGTCACGCCATCATGGGCGGCGAGATGTTCGAGCGGCCTGACGGACAGCGTTTCGATGCGGACCGGCAGGCGCCGACTTTTCTCCCGTTCATAGCGTTCGGTGTCAATCAGATGATCCTCACCGATGACCCAGCTGCCGTCAGATTGCCGTTCAGGCACGCCGATCAGCCGCCGCATGGCCTCGAGTCGGCGGACATGCATCTCCGCTGTGCTCTCCGTTATCGTCCTGTCTTGCGCGAGATGGAGATCGACACTGTAGCGCCCCTGATGTTGGGCAGCGATGTTAGCCACCGTGCGATCGACATCGCGTACCTCGATCGGTGCGGGCGAGAGGCGGACGATACTTGCAGTCGGGAAGGCCTGCTGGTCCTCGCCGATGTCGGCATAATGGCTGTGGCCATTGAGGGCATCGATGATGAGGTAGCGCCGGTCGCGATGCTCGTCGGACAGGCCCGTGGCGACGACCCTGCCTATGATCGCCTCTCCGTGGGCGGGATCGTACAGGCTATGGTTGTGGGGCGGGCGATGGATCCCTGCTTCCCGCAGTTCGCGGTTCAACGTCCGGATGATGTCGCCACGCTCGCCCATGCGGCGCAGCGTCGGTTCCAGTTCACGATCGAGCGTCCAGCGTCCGTTCCTGCCTTCCTCGGCAAGGCCGAGACGGGACAGCGTGCGTAGCCGCCCAATGAGCGAAGCATGTTGGCCCGGATGGGTCTTGGTGACGGTGATGACACCCTCTTCATCGGCTTGCCGCATCAAGGTTCGGTCGATGCCGGTGAAGCGCTCCTGCTCGATCTCTCTTGCCATGCTGGCAGCGATCTCCTGTTGCGTGCGGGGACCAAGGTCCAGGGACACGATCCCGGCAGCGCGGGCGCGAAGGCCCTGGGTCATATAATCCCGGGCGATGACGAGATCCTTGCCGGTCTCGTCCTTACCCCGCACGATGACATGGCTGTGGGGATGGCCGGTGTTGAAATGATCGACCGCCACCCAGTCGAGCTTCGTGCCCAAATCCTTCTCGGCCTGCTCCATCAGCTGACGGATCACGGACTTAAGGTCATCATATTGTGCGCCATCCTCCGGCGCGACGATGAAGCGGAACTGGTGGCGGTCACCAGCCGAGCGTTCGAGGAAGGGCTTGTCGTCGAACCGATCGGTGTCGCGGCCATAGAGCGATCCGCGTTCCCCTTCTCGGGTCGTGCCGTCGCGCTGGAGATAGCGGAGATGGGCAGCGGCTGCCATGCCCTTGCCCAGCTTCACGATGCGGCTCTTCACCACCACGCGACGGGCGCTGGCGACGGATGGGGGTGAGCCCCGGCCGAGCACCCGCCCGACGCCATTGCCGCGCCCCAGACGGGCGCCGGTGAAGCGGCGGCCAGCACTGCCGCCACCGCCGACACGGCGAGCCCGGGCGAGGCTCTTGCCGACGGTCGGCGTGTCGCGGCCGATGCGTCCGAGCCAGAGATCGAAATCGTCGCCGTCGGCCATGTCGTGGTCCTTTCCCTAGGAATGCGGGAAAGGATGGGAAGCGGTCGGCCCGCCGTGCAAGGGCCTCCATCGCCAAGACCGAAGGTGCTGCATTCTCCGGCCCTGTGGAGGCATGGCCGTCGGCATGCCTCCATCAAAAACCCTGTGCAGGCGCCATTCCCGGCCGCATCAGGAGGCAGGGCTTTAATCTTGCCGTACCTTAAATCCCCTCACATCTGCCTTTTCAGCGTCTCAGATTTCAACAACGACGCTCACAAATTCCGGCCTTTGATCCCGCGGCGAGGATGGGCAAACCGCCCTCCTGCTCGGCGGCTTTTCACCATCCTCATTGCCTGAATGATGGTTGCGGACGTGGCCTTGGTTGTAGCTATCCTCGCTGGTTTTCACTTCAAAACGAAGTCATCGAGCACCTGATTTCAGGCGTCCTGCGGTCGGCGGCGGTCCTGATGCCGACTTGAGGAAGCATGTGAATTTCTGATGCAGGCTGCATCTCCTCCACGTCATTAAGCGCGAAATTTGGCTTGATAACTTCGCCAAACCCAGCAATCTGGCCCGGCTCCCAAGATACGTGGGAGCGGGGCGTCGAAACCCCGAACCAAAGGATGCTCGGTCACAGTTTACTGGGGCCGGGTGGCATGCGCGCATGTCCAGCCGGCAACGGTAAAGGCGCATGCGCCTGTTCCTTTGGTCAGGTTTCGAACATCCGGCTTTGGCCGTCGCCCCGAGTGGACATAGGCGCGACGATGAAGGCCAAGGCTCAGGGCGTCGCTCACCCGAGGGACGCGTATGACGTTGCCGAGCAGTTCAGGCTGGAACCCTATTTCTGATCTGCCATCTGACCGAAAAGATGGTCGACGGATGCTGCTGTGGGAGGAGGATCAGCCCGTCGTGGGCCGATGGGATCCCAACCGGCGAGACTGGGAGGACCCGGAAGGCATGCAGCTTTATGAGGAAATCACCTTCTGGGCCGACATTCTTGCCCCTCAATAATTGCAAGCCTGACGAATGTTTCGACCTCATATCGATCCAGCCTTCGGTCAAGATGGAGTCGGTAGACGGGATCCTCGCGGCCCTTGTTCGGCAGATTGGCGGTCGCCTTCGACCGGAAGTAGGATCTTCGCGACGGATGGCACGAACCGTGGGAGGCCACACTTCCCAAATACTGCTGGAATGTGATGCGGCCTAGCGGTTGTTGTCGGCGATCTTTAGTCTCCCGGCGACGGCATTGCCCTCGCGGGACCGTCTCCGGGAGTGAAGGCCGGTACTCAGAAAGTAGCGGCCATACTGGAAGCCTATAAAGCTCTTGATCGCATTCCGCCATCAGGCGGTGGATTCAAATACCGCTCTTTCAAGGCGTGCGATCGCATTCAATCGCTCTTTTTGAGATGCTGCTCGAGGGCCGATGCATGCGCCGTTCTCTGGCACTACGCCTCTCGCGTCGGCTCCGTCTTGCAGTTTGATCGGCAAGAAGCGCAGGGATCTGATCTGCTGCTACGGCTGGACTGAAGAGATAACCCTGCGCCTGATCGCACCCGCTCCTGTGCAGGCGATCTGCCTGGCCTCCTGTTTCGATCCCTTCGGCGACCGTCGTGACTCCCAGATCCCTTCCGAGGTTGACGATCGCGCGGACGATCGCCGCGTTGATCGGATCGTCGAGGGATTGAACAAAAGAACAATCAATCTTGAGTACATCAACCGGAAACTGCTTTAGGTGGATGAGAGAGGCATAGCCTGTGCCGAAGTCGTCAAGTGCGATTGTCATCCCGGCGCGCCGAAGCTGTTCAAATGTCTTCGTTACGTTGTGAGAAGCCCCCTCAAGCAGCACCGTTTCAGTGACTTCCAGTTCCAGACAAGATGCGGAGATGCCTGCGCGATCGATGCGTTCCATCAAGCCCGCGACATAATGCTCCTGTCGAAAGGATGCGGCTGACACGTTAAAGGCGATACGACCGATCGGGAGTCCCCGCCTTCTCCACCGAAGGATGTCGGCCGCGATCAGCTTGAATATGCGCTGGTCAAGAGCGATGGCGAGTTCGGCATCCTCGAAAGCGGCGGAGATTGTTCCGGGTCCGTGATATGCGCCAGGCATTCCGTCGCGCCAATGCAATAGTGCCTCAAATCCTGCGATGGCACCCGATTCCAAATCGACTTTGGGTTGATAGAAGGGGAGGATCTGATCAAGGTCGAGCGCCTGGCGGGCCAGCGACAGTTCCGACATGCGGGCTTGCAGAGCCTCCTGGTCAGCTGTCGCCGTTCCGCTGCAAAGTTAATTTCCTCCAGCGTTCGACCAACAGAGACGAACGAAGCGAACATGAAGGCCATTCCGGCTGAAGTCGTGAGACGGCCGCTATCAGACGGCAAGATGCTCCGTAGGCATTGAAGAAGGTGTCCAGTCACTACTTCAAACAATATGCTCCCCATTCGTCCATCAGCTTTCGCCTCTTCTCGAGGAGGTTCCCGCGCCGGTATGCAGCTTCCGTCTTGTCCTTGACCCGGTGAGCCAGAGCGGCTTCTGCGATTTCACCGGGATGATTGGTCTCCTCGCTGACCCAGTCCCGGAAAGCCGAGCGAAATCCGTGGGCGGTCGCGTCCTCCTTCATCTCGCGGAGCAATTTCGTGAGCGTCATGTCACTCATCGACGCGTCACCTCTGGCCCCAGGAAATACAAGCGAGCGCGATCCGATCCGCAATTCCCGGCACCGTTCCAGAATCGCCAGCGCCGGTATCGACAGGGGAATGACATGCTCGCGCGACGCCTTCATGCGCGCGGCCGGTATGGTCCACAGCTTCTCGTCCAGATCGAATTCTTCCCATGCCGCACCTCGAACCTCGCCTGATCGGACGGCAGTCAGGATAGCAAAGCGCAGCGCTAACCTACTGAAGGATTCCCGCTCCGCGAGCCTCACCATGAAAGCGGGCACCTTTGCATAGGCCATGGCCGCGAAGTGCCCGTCCTTCTTGGGCTGTCGTGGAAGCCCCTTGGTAATTGCGCGCATCGGCGCTTCCGTCTCGCGATAGCCCGAAGCGTAAGCCCAATCGAGAACGGTGCCGATCCGCTGCCGGACTCGTCGCGCTGTCTCTGGCTTGGCGAGCCAGATATCCGACAGCACGTTCCGGATCATGGGTCCTGTAATCTCATGAACCTGCACATGACCGATCTGGGGAAACACATAGGCCTCCAGCGTCTGGAGCCATTGCTTCTCGTGCTTCTCATTCCGCCATGTCTTGCTGTGGGCGGCAATCACTCTGGCTGCCGCCTGCCGGAATGTGGGAATGCCCTGCGCCTTGCGCCGCTCGAATTTCGGATCCAGCCCGAGTTCGACCCAGGTGCGGATTTCTCGCGCCCGCTCTCGGGCTGTCGCCAGCGAGACTTTGGATGCGCTGCCCAAGCCGAAGTCGCGCCGGTTGCCATTCTTCTGCACCCGGCACACCCAGCTCTTGGCACCGCCGGGCTGAATCACAAGAAACAGGCCGTCGCCATCCCCGAGCCGCCCGGGACGTGTTGCTGCCTTCACAGCGGTAGCGGAGAGCCTTCCCATGCCACCAAATCTCCCACATTCTTTCCCACATTTCCAATCGGTCACCGGTGGACTGGCAGGGATGGACGTGGATGCGAATCCCGCTGAAAGCCGCAGAAAAGCTGGGCTTTAGTGATTCGGAACGGATGTGAAAGGACAGGATGGTGGCGGAGAGGGAGGGATTCGAACCCTCGGTACCGTTTCCGGCACGCCGCATTTCGAGTGCGGTGCATTCGACCACTCTGCCACCTCTCCGCAGAAGGTCCAGCATGTGCCGTCCCGGTCGAGCGGCGGCCATTAGCGAATGATGACCGGCTTGCCAAGCGGCCCGCACCGTATTTTTCTTGTAACACTCAGCAAGCACCCTAAATTGCTTTTCATGACCGACACCACTGCAATCTTCGGCGCCGATGTCAGCGCGCCACCTGTTGTCCACGCGCATTTCAGCATCGGCGATGTCGTAAAGCATCGCCTCTTCGCCTTCCGTGGCGTGGTGTTCGACATCGATCCCGTCTTCGCCAACAGCGAGGAATGGTATCAGGCGATTCCCGAACAATCCCGGCCGGACAAGCATCAGCCCTTCTATCATCTGCTCGCCGAAAATGGCGAAACCAGCTATGTCGCTTATGTAAGCCAGCAGAATCTGATGGCCGACGACAGCGGGGAGCCGGTGGATCATCCGGCGATCGCGGGGATGTTCGGGACCTATGCCCACGGCAAATATCAGCTGCGCCCGCTCCATCGCCATTAAGGCGCCGTCCCGCGCACGGGCATGGTGGCGGGTCGCCGCCGCCCTCGCGCTGCTGCCCGGCCTCGCCGGAATCGCCGCTGCGCAGGCACCGACCGAGCGCCCCGCGCAGGAACCCCGGATCAATGCCGATCCGACCTTCCCCTTCGCCAATGAAGTCGCCGCCTTCGCCAAGGCGAATGAAAGGGACAGCGGCGCGCCCGGCGCCATCCTCTTCCTCGGCAGTTCCAGCATCAGGCTGTGGAACACAAACGCGGGCTTCCCTGACCGAAGCACGGTCAATCGCGGTTTCGGCGGGGCGACTACGCCCGATGTCCTGCGCCACTATACCCGGCTCTTCCCCAAAGCCGCGCCCCGATCGGTGCTCGTCTATATCGGCGAGAACGATCTCGCAGCCGGAGCCACCCCCGACACCGTCGCGCGCAACATACTCACGCTGCTGAAAAGGCTGCGCGCCGACTATCCCAAGGCCCGCATCGCCTATCTGTCGCTGAAACCCTCGCCCATCCGATGGACACTCTGGCCGAAAATGGCGGCGGTCAACATGACCGTCGCAGCGCGCAGCCGGGTCAGCGGTTTTGAATATCTTGACGTCGGCAGCAGCCTGCTCGCCCATGACGGCCTACCCGACGCATCGCTGTTTGGCCCTGATGGGCTGCACATGAACCCGCGCGGATACAGCCGCTGGAACAGGCTGGTCGGCGGCTGGCTTGACCGGACGGAGATGGCGGCGGCACCGGCATCGCGTTCGGCATCACTTTCCAATTGATCCACGGCCAAGCAACATTATTACCATACATCTGTAAAACATACCCAAAGGGGGACGATGCTGGTGACCACTGATTCGGCCAAGGCCCTGCCCATGCCCGCTCCCATGGCGGAACTGACGCTTCGCGGCGTCATTCTGGGTGCGCTCATCACGCTGCTCTTCACGGCGGCCAACGTCTATCTGGGGCTGAAGATCGGCCTCACCTTCGCGACCTCCATCCCCGCCGCCGTCATCTCCATGGCGGTGCTGCGCCTGTTCGCGACCGGCACGATCCTTGAAAACAACATCGTCCAGACGATCGCGTCGGCGGCGGGCACGCTCTCGGCGATCATCTTCGTTCTGCCCGGCCTCGTGATCATCGGCTGGTGGCACGGCTTTCCCTATTGGCTGTCCGCCTTCACCATCGCGCTCGGCGGCATATTGGGGGTCATGTATTCTGTGCCGCTCCGCCGCGCGCTCGTTACCGGCTCCGACCTCCCCTATCCCGAAGGCGTCGCCGCCGCCGAAGTGCTGAAGGTCGGCGCAGGCTCCCGCGAAGGATTGGAAGAGAATAAGCGCGGCCTCTCTGCCATCCTCATAAGCGCCCTCGCCGCCGCCGCCTTCTCCATCATCGCCAAGACGAAGCTGATCGCCGAAGAGGCCGCCACCTTCTTCAAATTCGGCGCAGGCGCGACATCTGTCTCGACCAGCTTTTCCATGGCACTGATCGGCGTGGGCCACCTCGTCGGCCTGTCGGTCGGTGTCGCGATGTTCGTCGGCCTGCTGATCAGCTGGGTCGGCCTTGTCCCCTGGCTTACCGCGCCCCTGCCAGCCGGAGCCGACATCGCCGAAGTCGTCGGCACCACCTTCCGCATGAAAGCGCGCTTCATCGGCGCGGGCACCATCGGCGTCGCGGCGATCTGGACCCTGCTCAAGATATTGGGACCGATCATCAGCGGCATCCGCTCCGCCATCGCAGCAGCGCAACGGCGCAAGGCTGGCGACGGCGCCCTGCTCGAACTCACCGAGCGCGACCTTCCCATCGGCATCGTCGGCGGCACCATCCTCGCCTCGCTCGCGCCGATCGCGGTGTTGCTCTGGTATTTCGCGCAAGGAGGCCCGATCGCACTTAACCCAGTGCCGATCCTCATCCTGACGCTCGCCTATATATTGGTCGCAGGCATCGTCATCGCGTCGGTCTGCGGCTATATGGCGGGCCTTATCGGCGCGTCGAACAGCCCGATCTCCGGCGTCGGCATCCTCGCCGTGCTGGGCGCCTCCCTGATCCTCGCTGCCATCTACGGCTCGGGCGGCGATCCGAAACAAAGCCAGGCGCTCATCGCCTATGCCCTGTTCGTCACCGCCATCGTGTTCGGCATCGCCACCATCTCCAACGACAATCTTCAGGACCTCAAGACCGGCCAGCTGGTCGGCGCGACCCCCTGGAAGCAGCAGGTCGCGCTGGTCCTGGGCGTCATCTTCGGCGCCCTCGTCATTCCGCCAGTGCTCGATCTCCTCAACAGCGCCTTCGGTTTTGCGGGCGCTCCCGGAGCCAAGGCGACCGCCCTGCCCGCGCCCCAGGCCGCGCTCATCTCCGCGCTGGCAAAGGGCGTGCTGGGCGGCGATCTCGATTGGGGCCTGATCGGCACCGGCGCGCTGATCGGCGCCGTGGTCGTCGCCATCGATGAACTGCTCGGCAAGGCAGGCAAGCTCCGCCTGCCCCCGCTCGCGGTCGGCATGGGCATTTACCTGCCGATGGCGCTCACCCTGTTGATCCCGGTCGGCGCGGTGATCGGCCATTTCTACAATCGCTGGGCGCGCCGCCAATCCAACCCCGACTTCGCCGAGCGCATGGGCGTGCTGATGGCCACCGGCTTCATCGTCGGCGAAAGCCTGTTCGGCGTCGCCTTCGCCGGGATCGTAGCCGCCACCAACAGCGACGCCCCACTCGCGCTGATGGCGGAAAATGAGTGGGCCGTGCCTGCCGCGCTGCTGATCTTCGCGGCGGTGATCGCGGCACTCTATGCGCGGCTGCGCCACTGGGCGAGCGCACCGCTTGGTTAGGGGGGAAGCGACCCGTTTCGACCACATTCGGTCGCTAGAGCTTCACGCATACTTTCGGATAGCCGACACACTGCAGGCTTGTTGATTCACCCAGGTGCACCCTCTATAGGGCTCGCATTCGCAAGGACCCGGTGAAAGTCCGGGTGGCTATTCCGGCCGCTGATCCGCCGGATAACAACATGCACTGCTCCTTATGCGCTGTTCAGCGCTCGTGCCCTGTTGTGGATTTTCAATGACATTAGATCTTACTACTTACCGTCGCCATTGGTTCACTGACGGTATCGCCGCCCGCCGTGACATCCTGGCAGGCATCGTCGTCGCGCTCGCGCTTATCCCTGAGGCGATCGGCTTCTCCATCATCGCGGGCGTCGATCCGCGTGTCGGTCTGTATGCTTCTGTCGCCATTGCGATGACCATCGCTCTCATAGGCGGTCGACCGGGGATGATTTCGGCAGCTACAGCAGCCGTCGCAGTCCTTGTCGTGCCACTCGTGCGGGATCACGGTGTCGAGTATCTGTTCGCCGCCACCATCCTGATGGGCGTCATTCAGATCATCGCTGGTCTACTGCGGCTGGATCTTGTCATGCAGTTCGTGTCGCGCTCGGTCATTACCGGATTCGTTAACGCGCTCGCCATCCTGATCTTCATGGCTCAGCTTCCGCAACTTACCAATGTCGGATGGGAGACCTACGCGATGGTGGCTGGCGGCCTTGCGATCATCTACGGGTTCCCCCGCATCACAAAGGCGATTCCTTCGCCGCTGGTCGCAATTCTGGTGCTGAGCGCGATTAGCATTGGTCTGGGTCTCCCGGTCAATACTGTGGGCGACATGGGTAAGCTGCCAGAGGGTCTGCCCAGCCTGGTCCTGCCCAACGTCCCTCTGACAATGGACACGCTGCGGATCATCCTACCATATTCGCTTACGATGGCAGCGGTCGGACTGCTGGAGTCGCTTCTCACTGCGCAGATCGTCGACGATATGACGGACACTGACAGCGACAAGCGGCAGGAATGCGCCGGGCAGGGCGGTGCTAACATTGTTGCGGCTCTGTTCGGCGGCATGGGCGGCTGCGCGATGATCGGCCAGTCGGTGATCAACGTAACCTCGGGCGGCCGCAGTAGGCTGTCGACCTTCGTCGCTGGCGCGTTTCTCCTCTTCTTGCTGGCGGTGCTAGGACCTTATGTCGGTCGCGTGCCGATGCCTGCTCTGGTCGCCGTAATGGTCATGGTGTCGATTGGGACGTTCAGCTGGAACTCGATTCCAAACCTGCGCCGACATCCGCCCACCTCGTCGGTCGTTATGCTGACCACCGTAATAGTGGTCGTCGCCACACATGATCTGTCGCTCGGAGTGCTTGCCGGTGTGCTGCTCTCCGGCATCTTCTTCGCCAGCAAGGTGCAGCGCATGTTCTCTGTCCAGCGCGAAGTATCGGTCGACGGCGCACAGGCGACCTATCGTGTCAGGGGTGAGATCTTCTTCGCATCCGTGGAGCGGTTCAGGCGCGCGTTCAACGCAGAGGACACCGCAGAGAAGGTGCGTATAGATGTCGCCGATGCGCACTTCTGGGATATTTCCGGTGTCGGCGCACTCGACAAGATCGTAGCACGGTTGCGCCGAGACGGTCGTTCAGTCGAGGTGGTCGGCTACAACCGCGCCAGTGCAGACATTGTAGATCGCTTCGCACTTCATGACAAAACCGGCTTTGAGCTGGGTGTGGTCCCCCACTAAGCCAACGGGCAGCTTTTACGATCAACAGCTAAAGACTGCCCTTCCGCTCTCCACCCAAAACCGTCGCCCCCTCTAGGCCGCAGCAATGAAGAGGGCGGCAAATCACTCCACCGCCCTTCCAATCACCTCTTGGCGAACCACGCCGTCAGCGCAGGCTTCAACCGCGCCCGCGTCTCGATCCGCGTCTTGATGGCGGAGATCGACCGATCCACCACCTTGCGCGATTCGGGCGTCAGATACTGGGTCGCATAGGCATCCAGCTTCGCCGCCATCGCCGGATCAGCCGACCCGCCGCCCAGCCGCGCAATCGCCTGGGACCGCGCCGACACATCGATCAGCGCCTCATATTGCTGCCGGTGCGCCAGCACATAGTCCACCGCCAGCATCGGATGCTCCCCACCCACGGAGGAGATGATCGCCGCGCTCGTCGTCTTGCCCGGCTCATCCGTCATGGCAAGGTCGAGCGCCTTGCCCCCCAGCGCCTCATCCTTCGCCGCGCCCAGCAACGCGAACAGCGTGCTCCGGTCCAGCGCGCTCGTCGCGCCATTGGCCATCGCCCGCAGCTTGTCCCAGGTCGCCGCATCCGCATTGTGCGCGATGATGCGCAGCCACACATTGCGCAACGGCCCTTCCATCAACGCAGGCTCGGCAAAACGCCGCCGCGCCTCGGCAACGACCGCCTTGTCGCCCATGCTCCCCAGCGTCGCCACCAGCGCCGACCGCAGCACCGGCACCTGCGCGCCTTCGCCGGGCTTGGCATCATAGCCGACGCCCTTCAGCACCGGCCCCAGCTTGCGCGAGGCATAGGCAGCCACTCGCGCCTGCGCCACCTTGTCGCCCTCCAGCATCGTATAGACGCTGTCCAAATAGTCCGGCACCTCGGCCAGCACAGCCGGGCTCGCATTGGCGGGCACCGCATCCACCATGTCCAGCGCCAGCCCGATCGGCTGATATCCCCCCAGCCCCAGCTGGAAATTATCCGCCATCAACCCGATCTGGTCCATCGACGACAGCCGGGTAAAGCCCGCCGCCAGCGCCTTCACATTCGCCTGCGGATAGAGCGAGCGATAATAGCCCGTCTGCCCCGCATTGATCACATAGGCCCCGCAACCGGGCAGCGTCACAGAAGCCGTCCCGTTCAGGATCAGCCGCTGCGGCGCCCCGCCGATCGTCTGCGCCATCACCGGCACATTCCAGCGGAGCGGCGCCTTATCCTTCCGATCCCGGCTGAACTCGCCCTGCGACAGCGACAGCAGAGTCGATCCTCCCCGGCACTGCGCACTGTCCACCTTGACCAGCGGAATGCCCGGCTGGCTGGTAAAGTCATGCGCGATACTGACCAGCCCCTTGGCCCCCGCGCCCTCGACTGCCTTCCACAGGTCGTCGGTCACGGTATTCCCATAGGCATGCGCCTTCATGTAGCCGCGAATACCCTCGCGCCACACATCCTCGCCCGCATAGCCTTCCAGCATGGTGATGACCGCCTCACCCTTTTCATAGGTGATGTCGTCAAACGCCTGGTTCACCTCATCGACGGTATGGATTTTCTGCACCACCGGATGCGTGGTCACCAACGCATCCAATGCCATCGCCCGCTCACGCCCGCCCACGCGGGTCAGCAGCATTTCCCAATCCGGTTGCAGCTTGTCCGTGACCTTGGTCGCCATCCAGCTGGCAAAGCCCTCATTCAGCCACAGATCGTCCCACCAGGCCATGGTGACCAGATCGCCGAACCATTGATGCGCCATTTCATGCGCGACGATCGAGTAAATGGTCCGCTTCGTCCCTTCGGACGTGAATTTTGGATCAACCAGCAGCGCCCGCTCGAATGTAAAGATCGCGCCCCAATTCTCCATCGCGGAGAAGAACTGGCTCTGGCCAGGCCCCGCGACATTATCGAGCTTGGGCAGCGGGAAAGGCACGCCGAAATAGTCGTTATACCAAGGCAGTATCGCCGCCGACGCATCCAGCGCCAGTTGCGCCTTGCCCGTATTCCCCTTGCCGGTGATCACACCCACCTCGGTCGCGCCTGCCATTTTGGTGGCGCGCTCCAGCTCGCCGAGGCCAAAGAACAGCAGATAGGATGACATTTTCGGCGAAGTGCCAAACGTCACCCGCGTCCTGCCCCCGCCCAGATCCTGCGACGCCTTGACCGGCATGTTGCTGACCGCCAGCTGTCCCGTCGGCACGATCGCGGAAAGATCGAACGTCGCCTTATAGCTCGGCTCGTCAAAGCTCGGCACAAACCGCCGCGCGTCCGGCGCCTCGAACTGGGTGAACAGCGCCCGCTTCTGCGCCCCCGCATTGTCCTTGTAATCCAGCGCGAACATCCCGTTCGCCTGCGTGTTGATGACGCCGCCATAGGCAATATCCAGCTTGTAGCTGCCCGGCTGCACCGGCTTGCCAAAATCCAGCGTCACCGTCTGCGCATTCGCGTCGATCTTCGCCGTCCCCGTCACCGCCTTCCCCTTCGCCGGGGTCAGCGTAACACTGCCAATGCTAAGGTCAGCCGCATTCAACACCAGCATCGGTATGGCCTGCGCGACATTCAGGTCGATCGTCACCTTGCCCGTGAACTTCAGGTTCGCCGCATCCGGCACCACCTCGATGGCATAATGACTGGGAGCCGCCCCACGCGGCAACTGCGTCGTGATCCCCGGCGCAGGCCCGGCGGGCGTTTGGGCGATAGCAGGCTGAACAAGGGCAAGCGGCGCGGCGGCCAGCAAGAGGGACGAAATTTTGGAAAGAGACATCAGGTTCGCAACTCCGACACGTTGAGAACGGCACGGCCCGTGCGGCCATGTGCCATGATAGTTGCGGGATCGAACCTTTCTCGTCTGCGGTCAAGCGGTTGTCGGAATTTTGTTGTTCGTTTGTTTAACAGGGAGGGCTTGGCGCGCCGTCCGACCTGAGGTGTCAACGCACGAGATGCCAGCTTCCGCTGGCATGACGCGTATGAGATATCGTCATCCCAGCGAAAGCTGGGATCTCAGGCCGCTACATGATGACCTCAAACAAGTCCCGCCACTCCGGATTGCCGGCCTCAATCAACTCGATCTTCCAATCGCGCTTCCACGCCTTCAGCGCTTTCTCGCGAGCGATGGCGAAGTCGATCTCCCCATGCTCTTCGGCAAGCACCAGCCGGTGCAGATTATATTTCCGGCAGAACGCCGAACCTTCGCCCCGCCGATGCTGATCCACCCGCGCCGCAAGGTCAGTCGTCACCCCGACATACAGCACGCCACGCCGCCTGTTGGTCATGATGTAAGTCCAACTGCGGCGCATTGAACAAGCCCACTCCTAGCCTCACGAGATGCCAGCTTGCGCTGGCATGACGGTGGAAAAAGTTAGAATGAAAAAGATAAAAAGGAACCGTCATCCCAGCGAAAGCTGGGATCTCAAGCCGCTATACCGAACAGACGCGGCCTCAACCCCGCCCCCGATACCCCGGCACATCCTGCGCAGGCAGCCACAGTCCCGCAGGCGGCTCGCCCGACTGCCAGAACACATCGATCGGAATCCCCCCGCGCGGATACCAATAGCCCCCTATCCGCAACCACAAAGGCTGCATCTCGGCAAACAGCCGCTCGCCAATCCCTACCGTGCAATCCTCATGGAAAGCGGCATGATTACGAAACGCCCCCAGAAACAGCTTCAGCGACTTCGATTCGACGATCGTCGCGCCGGGCGCATAGTCGATCACCAGATGGGCAAAGTCCGGCTGTCCCGTCACCGGGCACAGCGACGTAAATTCCGGCGCGGTAAAGCGCACCAGATAGGGCTTCCCCGGCCGGGGATTGGGCACATAATCGAGAACCGCCTCCTCCGGGCTCGCAGGCAGCGCGCTGCTCTGGCCCAGATGGATCGGTGCCATGCTTTGGGGTATATCGGTCATGACCGGCCATCTACGCCATCGCACGCCTAATGTCACCGCAACCTGATCCCGCCATGCCATTCATCTCCCGTTCAGCGTCATCATTGCCTTGGCTGTCTGCCATGGGGATGCGTCCTGCCATCTTGATCGCCTTGCCGCTGCTGCTGGCCACGCCTTCGCTCGCGCAGGAACAAGGCGGCAGTGATCCCGTCTTCACCCTGCCGCGCACGTCCCAGCCGCCAGCCGATCCCAGCCGACAGGGGCCAGAACTGGATGTATTCCGTGGCGCGCCGGTGACGCCGCCAGCCAGCACGCCCGTCATCACCCCGCCCCCGCCGGTCGTCGCGCAACCCCAGCCCCAACCAGCAGCCCCCGCCCAGCCGCAGCGCCCGACCACAACAGCGCCGCGCCCGGCCCCCGCTGAACCCGCCACGCCCGCCCGCGAGCCCGAAAGCAGCCGCCCCGCGCCCCAGCCCAAGGCACCGCAATCTCCGGCACCCCAGTCTCTGGCACCTCAGCCCGCGCCAGCGGAACCCGCCGCACCGCAAGCCGCCCCTGCCCCAGCGCCCACCACTCCCGCCGCCGAACCCCCGCTCAGCGCGCCTGCGGATGCCTCTTCCTGGGGCTGGATCGCAGGAAGCATCGCCTTGCTCGCGGCGATCGTGGCCGCCGCCTGGCTTTTCCTGCGCCGCCGTCCCGAAGAAGAACAGCAACCCTTCATCGAAGAGCAGGAATCCGCGCCAACACCCCCGTCTTCCGCGCGCCGGCCAGCGTCGGCAAAGCCTACGCCAGCACCCCCCACGCCCCAGCCCAAGGCGCCACCTCCCGTCCCTGCCGCCGCAACCGCCGAGCGGCCATGGATCGACCTCACCCTTGAAGTCCGCAGCGCCCGTCTCTCGCTGATGGGCGCAACCATCGGCTACGCTGTGACGCTCCACAATCGCGGCGAACGCGGCGCGGACGACATTCTGATCCGCACCTTCATGGCCAATGCGGACACCAACCAGCAGGCGCAGCTACAGCAGTTCTTCGCCGGAGCCACCGGACTACCGGCTCATTCCGCCGTCTCGCTCGCACCGGGGCAGAGCCACAGCCTGACGGGCGAGCTACGCCTCCTGCCCGACCAGATCGCGCCCGTGCAGATGGGCGATCGCGCGCTGCTCATTCCGCTTGTCGCCTTCGACGCGCAATATCGCTGGTCCGACGAACCGGACGGCGCCCCTGTCGGTTCAGGTCGCACCGGCCGCGCCTTCATCGTCGGCCAGGAAAAAACCCCGCCCGCCGACCGCCTCGCCCCCTTCCGCGTCGATCAGGGACCACGCCAGTTCCGCACCCCCGGCAGCCGCGCCACCGCGCTCGAACTCGCGAGCTAAGTCCGCCCAAGTCGTCATCCCAGCGAACGCTGGGATCTCAAGCCGGCCACGCCACCCTCCCCACACCCCGTCATCCCAGCGACCCGAAGGGCGGCAAAGCCAACGCCGGGATATCAGGCCCCCTCCCCCATCCCCCAAATACCTCGTCATCCCAGCGAAAGCTGGGATCTCAGGCCCCGTTACGCCACCCCTCCCGAGATTCCAGCTTCCGCTGGAATGACGAATGCCCCCAACACCCTTCCCACACCCTCATCACCCGCCTAAAACGATCGCCACGCACCAACCAAAGAGGCGGCATGGACATCCTCATCTCCACGGACAGGCTCGCAACCCAACTGGGCCAGGACGACCTCAAGATACTCGACGCCAGCCTGTTCCTGCCCAGCACCCCGCGCGACCCCCGCGCCGAGTTCGAAGCCGCCCACATCCCCGGCGCCGTCTATCTCGACCTCCCCAGCCTTTCCGATGCAGACGACCCGCGCCCCGGCATGTTGCCAAGCGACGCCTTCATGACCGAACGCTGCCGCGCGCTCGGCATCAACGCCGACAGCCGCGTCATCCTCTACGACAATAGCCCGACGCACAGCGCCGCCCGCGCCTGGTGGATGATGCGGCTCTATGGCGTGGGCAAGTCCGCCGCGATCCTGGACGGCGGCCTGCCAAAGTGGCTCGCCGAAGGCCGCCCGACAGAAAGCGGCTGGCCCGTCATCCCGCCCGGCAACGCCACAGCTCGGCGCGCTGAGGGCCAAGTCCGCACCAAGGACGACCTGCTCGCCAATCTCGACAATCACGCCGCGCAGGTCCTCGATGCGCGCGGCGCGGCCCGCTTCACCGGCGAGGAGACAGAACCCCGCCCCGGCATGGCGTCAGGCCATATCCCCGGCTCCCGCAACATCCCGTCCGCATCCCTCTTCAACGCCGACAACAGCATGAAGAAGGGCGAGGAATTGCGGCAACTGTTCCTCGACGCGGGCACCGATTTCGCTCGCCCCATCATCACCAGCTGCGGCAGCGGCGTGACGGCGGCGATCCTGCTGGCGGGCCTCGAGTTGCTCGGCAAGACGGACGTCACCCTCTATGACGGCAGCTGGTCGGAATGGGGCCTCGATCCCTCAACGCCAAAAGCCACGGGGCCAGCCGCATGAGCAAGGACCGCAAGCCGCTCACCCAATTGGCGCAGGCGGGACGCAAGCCTGAATGGACCGGCATGCCCGGCCAGCCCGGCGCGATCGTCAACCCGCCGGTCTGGCGCGCCTCGACTATCCTCTATGACGATGTCGCCCATCTGCGCAGCGCGGCCCGCAGCAGCACGCACGAACGGCTCTTCTACGGCCGCAAGGGCACCCCGACCGCCTGGAGCCTCGCCGACGCGCTCACCGAGATGGAGCCCGGCGCGGAAGGGACGATGCTCTTCCCCTCCGGCGTCGCCGCAATCGCCTGCGCGCTGCTTTCGGTCCTGAAACCCGGCGACCAGCTGCTCATGGTCGACAGCGCCTACGACCCCACCCGCAACTTCTGCGAGCAGATGCTAAAAGGTTACGGGATCGAAACGATATATTACGACCCCCTCGCCGATTCCGTTTCAATTCGCCAACTCCTTAATGAAAACACCCGCGCCATTTTCCTGGAAAGCCCAGGCAGCCTGACCTTCGAAGTGCAGGACATCCCCGCCATCACCGCCCTCGCCAGGGAAAAGGGCATCGTCACTCTGCTCGACAATACCTGGGCCACGCCCTTCTTCTTTCCCGCCCTCGCGCACGGCATCGACATCACCATCCTCGCCTGCACCAAATATATAGTCGGCCACAGCGACGTCATGCTCGGCTCCGTCACCGCCACCCCGGAGCATTTCCCGAAGCTCCGCCAGACCGCCTATCTCCTGGGCCAAGTGGTCAGCCCCGACGACGCCTGGCTCGCCAGCCGTGGCCTCCGCACACTCGGCGTCCGCCTCAACCAGCATCAGGACAGCGCGCTCAGGATCGCCCGCTGGCTCGCCGAACAGCCCGACGTCGCCCGCGTCCTTCACCCCGCACTGCCAAGCTGCCCCGGCCATGAGAACTGGGCGCGTGACTTTTCCGGCTCCAGCGGCCTTTTCAGCTTCGTCCTGAAAGGCGGCAATGAAGAAGCCCGCGCCGCGCTGATCGATGGCCTCGAACATTTCGGCATAGGCTATAGCTGGGGCGGTTTCGAAAGCTTGGCCTTGCCCGTCGATCCAGCACGCTACCGCACCGCCACCATATGGCAGGCGGAAGGCCCGCTCGTCCGGCTGCAGATCGGTCTAGAAGATCCCGCCGATCTCATTGCCGACCTCGATGCTGGTCTCGCTCGTTTCCGCAAGGTCCGGGGATGAGCCGGGGCCTCCCCAACCTGCTGGCATTTCTGCCCGGAAATCCGGCGATCGTTCATCCCCTTGTAGCGCTCACGATCGTGGGGGTTCTGTTCCTGATCGCCGATGGAATTGCCCATATCGCCGCCCCGCGCCTGCGCCGCCGGGCACGACCATTAGGGGAAGCGTTGGCCGGACATTTCCGCCCCATCCTTCGCCACAGCCTTGGAAGCGGTCTTTTCGCCCTAGCTGTCATGCTATGGCCCGTCGGCGCGCTCGCCCACCTCATCCTTGGCGGAGCCTTCGCGCTCTCCGTCGCCTTGCTCGCCGTCCATATCCTGCGCAGCCTCGCCATTCCGCGCTGGGCTGTCGTTCCGCTCGCCCTGTTGCTGTTCATCATGATCCTTTCCGGCAGTAGCGGCGGCTTCGCGCCCGTTGCCGACATGCTTGATGGCATTGGCATAGACCTTGGCAAACGGCGGATCACGTTGCTTGGCCTTGTCAGCACCGCTGCGATCTGCGTCCTGCTTTTTGCGCTGGTGCGGCTCGCCAATCGCCTGTTCGCCCGCAGCATCGACCGTGCCAAAGGGCTCGATCCCACGCAAAAGCTGCTGGCCCAAAAGCTTGCCGCCATCGCCGCCGTCGTCGCCGCCTTCTTCGTCGGCGTCGATCTGCTCGGCATCGACCTTACGGCCTTTGCCGTCTTTTCCGGGGCGTTGGGCCTGGCGGTCGGCTTCGGCCTGCAAAAAACCTTCGGCAATCTGTTCGCCGGGATCATCCTGCTCATGGACCGCTCGATCAAGCCGGGCGACGTCATCGTTGTCGGCGACAGCTTTGGCTGGGTGAACAAGATCGGTGTTCGCGCCGTCTCCGTCCTGACCCGCGATGGTAAAGAGCATCTGATCCCGAACGAAAATCTGATGACGCAGGAGGTGGAAAACTGGTCCTATTCCGACCGCAATGTCCGCATCCGCATTCCAGTGGGCATCGGTTACGACAGCGACCTCAAGCTCGCGCAGGAGCTCATGCTTCGCGCCGCGCAGGAAAGCCAACGCGTCCTGCGCAATCCCAAGCCCAATGTCTGGCTGACGGGCTTTGGCGAAAACCGCGTGGAACATGACATATTGGTGTGGATCAGCGACCCGGAAGGGGGCGTCGGAAGTGTCAAATCGGACGTGCTGAACCGCCTCTGGCTGTTGTTTCGCGAGCATGGGATCACGATCCCCTATCCACAGCGGGTGGTACATCAGGCTGCACCAAGCGCTCGGCCTTTTGTTGCAGAGTAGCAACATTACGGACGTAAAAGACAACCAATAGCAATAATTTCTTGTGCAGCGCGGCATGCGTCGGCATGTCGTGCCTGTTCAGGTCATCCGATCCGGCCCTTCGTGGGAATAGAGAATTCGGGATCCTGACGCAGGCGGGACCATCGCAGAAAACCATCAAGGGGAATCCAATGCGTAAGTCCATTCTCGGCCTCTCGGCCGTCGCTCTCGCTGCTCTGTCCGTCCCGGCGCTCGCCCAGGACGAAGCTACGCCAGCGCTCACCGTCACCGGCAATGCAGCCGTAGTCAGCGACTATCGCTTCCGTGGCATTTCACAGACCGACAAGCGTTTCGCGCTGCAGGGCGGCATCACCGTCACCCATGAATCGGGCTTCTATGTCTCGACCTGGGGCTCGTCCATCGACGATTATGTGGCCGCTGGCAGCGATCAGGAACTCGACCTGATCGCAGGCTATTCGCGGACCTTCGGCGCCGCGACCGTCGATGTCGGCGTGCTCTATTATTACTATCCCGGTTCGGGCGGTGCGAACACCGACTTCGTTGAGCCCTACGCTTCGGTCAAGGGCACCTTCGGCCCGGCAACGGCCAAGCTCAGCGCCGCCTATGCACCCAAGTCGCGCGCCCTTTCGGTCGATGGCGGCCTGACCCGCGAAGACAATCTCTATGTCGCGGGCGACCTGTCGGCCAGCATTCCCAACACGCCACTGGGCGTTTCGGCGCATCTGGGCCACAGCTTCGGTCCCAGCTACCTCACCATCGGTGACGAATATACCGATTGGAGCATCGGCGCGACCTACACCTGGAGCCACCTGACCTTCGGCGTCAGCTATGTTGACACCGACAAGTCGCTCTACAGCCCCAGCGGCCGTAACATCAGCAAGGCTGGCGTAGTGGGTTCGATCACCGCCTCCTTCTGATTTCTTCGATTATTGAATGATGGGGCCGCGATCTCGATGATCGCGGCCTTTTTCGTGTCCGGAGTTATACGGGGTCGCGCACCTTCATTCGCCCGTTTATACAGGGCGCCATGTCCGCGTTCCTGCTGTTCCTGATCTTCGCCGCCACCGTCACCGCGATGGAGGGCTTTGCCTATGTCATGCACCGCTGGGTGATGCATGGGCCGGGCTGGTTCCTGCACGCCAGCCATCATCGTCCCCGCAACGGAATGTGGGAAGCGAACGACCTCTATTTCGTGATCTTCGCGCTCCCCTCGATCCTGCTGCTGCTGGGGGGCGTGCAATGGGGCTGGGGCGATTGGGCGACAGCCTGCGGCGCGGGGATCGCGGCTTACGGCCTCATCTATCTCGGCTTTCACGACATCCTCGTCCATCAGCGGATCAATCACCGGCATGTCTCCCGCTCGCCCTATATGAAGCGGATCGTTCAGGCACATCGGCTGCATCATGCGGTCGAAACGCGCGAGGGCTGCATCAGCTTCGGCTTCCTGGTCGCCCCGCGGCCGGAGGAGCTCAAAAGGCAACTGGCGCAAGGGAATCGGCGGAAGGGCGTGCGGAAGGCACGCGGGCTCATGGAAGCAGAGTGACCAATCGGTTCATTTCTGGCCCATTGGCAGCGACGGCGGCAAGCTGAATGGCACGCATCGGCCTGCTGGGCGGCTCTTTCAATCCGGCGCATGGCGGCCATCGCGCAATCTCGCTGTTCGCTGCGAAGGCGCTGCGGCTGGACGAAGTCTGGTGGCTGGTCTCGCCGGGTAATCCGCTCAAGCCCCGTGCTGGCATGGCGTCCCTCCCCGCGCGCCTCGCCCATGCCCGCCATGTCGCTAGAGGCGCGCCGATTCGGTCCACCGCGATCGAGCAAGCGCTGGGCACCCGATACACCGTCGATTCGCTTAAGATGATCAGGCACCGCTTCCCCCGCAATCAGTTTATCTGGCTGATGGGCGCGGACAATCTGGCCCAGTTCGGCCAGTGGAAAGATTGGCGCGGCATCGCGCGACAGATGCCCATTGCCGTAATCGCCCGGCCCGGCTATGATGGAGTTGCCCGTGGCTCTGGGGCCATGGCCTGGCTGCGGCGTTTCGTCCGGCCCGCGCGCCAGAGTGCAGACTGGACGGATTGGAGACCGCCGGCGCTTGTGCTTTTGCGCTTTCGCCCTGATCCAAGATCGGCGACCCTGCTGCGGCAGGCGAAACCCCTCTGGCATCGCGAATATGAACATGCACGCGTGCGCGATCCGCTCACGCGCCGGTTGATTGTCTAGAATGGAGCATTTTTGACCAGACCACATCCTGCCAACGACCCGGCTGATGCCGACAGCGTTGCCGCCCTGCACGACCTTGTCCTGAAATCGCTCGACGATGACCAGGCGCAGGAAACCATCTCCATCCCGCTTGAAGGCAAGAGCAGCATTGCCGACCATATGGTGATCGCCAGCGGGCGTTCATCGCGTCAGGTCGCGTCGATGGCGCAGAAGCTTGCCGAGCGCATCAAGCAGGCCACCGGCCGCTCCGCGCGCGTGGAGGGACTGCCGGTCGCTGACTGGGTGCTGATCGATGCGGGCGACGTGATCGTCCACCTGTTCCGGCCCGAAGTACGCAGCTTCTACAATCTGGAACGGATGTGGGGCTTTGTCGACTCGCCGGTAGCTGGCACGGCCTGAAGGCTTCTGCTGCATCGGCTTCGTGTCGCCAATGCATGCAGACCTTCGACAAGCGTGCACTGACCCGTTAGGAGCGTGAGCCATGCTCCTCCACATCATCGCGCGCGGCAAGATCGGACGTTCGGCCGAAGCGGAACTGGTCGAACGTTACGTGAAGCGGCTGACCATGCCGCACAGGATCACCGAACTGCCCGACCGTGGCGGCAAGCTGCCGCCCGCTCCGACTGGCACGATCACCGTGATGCTGGACGAGAAAGGCCGCCAGCTCAGCTCAATGGACTTCGCCAAGCGGCTCGAAGGCTGGCGAGACCAGGGCGCGCGCGAATGCCGCTTCCTGATCGGCGCGGCGGACGGCTTCGACGACGAAGCCCGCGCGGGGGCCGACCTGCTGATCGCCTTTGGCGCGATGACCTGGCCACAC
Source organism: Sphingobium sp. TomMM7A (assembly GCF_055397305.1). Taxonomy (NCBI): domain Bacteria; kingdom Pseudomonadati; phylum Pseudomonadota; class Alphaproteobacteria; order Sphingomonadales; family Sphingobiaceae; genus Sphingobium; species Sphingobium sp. TomMM7A. Next base: position 1,961,325 of record NZ_AP027311.1, read on the forward strand.
ATGATGGCTCGCGCCATGCTGGCCGAACAATTGTGGCGCGCCTGTTCCATCCTTTCGGGCCACCCCTATCATCGCGAAGGCTGATGCCGCCACCGCTCGACATGGATGGGCGTTTGCGCCTAGTCAGATATCGCCGGTCGCCAGCAGGACCGGCAGGGGGCAAGGGGTGAAAAGGTCAACAGCCTTCGCGGCGATCATCGGCGGCGTAGCGGTCATCGCCGCCGCGCGCCTGGCGGCGGCTCCTCAAGCGGGCATCATCCTGGGCGGCACCGGCGAAACCAGCCTGCGTCAGGAACAGGCTGCGCTGAAGGCGGCCCGCATCCAGTCCGAACAAGCGCGCGAACGCTCCCAGCGGTTGGAACAGCAGGCAACGGCCGCGCGGGACGAAGCCGAACAGGCGCGCCGCCGCGCCGCCGCCATGGCTGCCCGTATCCAGCAGGCCGAGGCCGACATTCAAGCGGCCCAAGCACGTATCGCTATCATAGCCCGCATGCAGCGTTCGCAAGCAGCACGGCTGGCGGCCAAGCAGGAGCCGGTTGTCCGTTTGACCGCCGCCCTTCAGATGATGGCGCGGCGGCCTTTGGCCCTGGCGCTGGTGCAGCCGGGGTCGCTGAGCGATGCCGTCCACATGCGCGCCGTGCTGGGACAGATATTGCCCGTCATTCAGGAGCGCACAACTGGCTTGCGCGCTGAACTGGAGCGCAGCCGCGCTTTGCGTGAGACCGCCGAGCAGGCCGCCGCTTCACTCGCACAAAGCCAAGCCGACCTCCGCAATAGCCAAGCCGCTTTACGCACGTTGGAAACGCAAAAGCGGCTGGCGGCGAGGGACTATCGCTCCAACGCCAATCTGGAGAGTGACCGCGCTCTCGCCCTGGGCGAAAGAGCCCGCGACATTGTCGATCTGATGGATCGCCTCCAGGCCGCAGGCGATTTACGGGAGGAACTGGCAGCGCTCCCCGGCGCGCTGCTCAGGCCAGCGCGCCCCGACCTCGCTATGGCGCCTGCACAGGCAAGGCAGCGCAGTGCGGGCGGACCTCCACCCTATCGCTTGCCGGTGATGGGTCAGCTGGTCACCGGCATGGGTGAATTGTCGGAAAGCGGCGTCCGGTCGCGGGGTCTCACCATCGTCACCCAGTCGGGCGCGCTCGCCGTCGCACCTACGGCGGGGCGCGTCGTCTTCGCAGGACCTTATCGCGGCTACGGCCAGATCATGATCCTCGATCATGGCGGCGGCTGGACCACATTGATCACCGGATTGCATCGGCTTTCCGCCGCCGTGGGCGATGATGTGCGACAGGGTGATCCGCTGGGCAACGCCGGAAGCGGGCATCCGACCATCACGATCGAACTGCGTCGCAATGGCCGTCCGGTCGACATCGTGCCGTTGGTCGGGCTAGGCTGAAAGCGTTCGGACGCGCCGCTGATTAGTATCGGGCGCAAAAGTGTTGCGCAGTGCGCGCTAGCGCCGCCAGCGCGCCCAGATGGCCGTTGGCAGTTCCAGCCCTCTTGCTTCCTCCCGCACGGCCAATTCGCCCGCTTCGACCGTGCCCGGAAGGTCGGCAAAGGCCTGCTTCAGCAATTCCCCGATCGCCAGCGCGGACATGCGGACGGCATAAACGGTCAGGAACAGGAAGCGGCTGTCGGCATCCAGCAGACGGCGGCAATCCGCGATCAGCCGAGGCAGATCCTCTTCCAGCCTCCAGATTTCACCGTCCGGCCCACGGCCATATTTAGGCGGGTCAAGCAATATGCCGTCATAGCGCCGCTCTCGCCGGACCTCGCGAGCGACGAACTTGGCCGCATCGTCAACGATCCAGCGAACGGGGCGGTCTTCCATCCCCGATGCGGCGGCATTAGCCCGCGCCTGCGCCACCGACTTCTTCGACGCATCGACATGCACCATCTGCGCGCCGGTAGCCGACATCGCCAATGTCCCGACGCCGGTATAGCCGAACAGGTTCATGATCTGCGGCTGCTCCAGCCCGGCCGTCTGCTCGCGCATCCAGTTCCACACCGGCGCCATATCGGGAAAGAAGCCGAGATGCCGGAAAGGCGTGCAACTCGCCTGAAACGTCACCTCGTTCCAGCTGAGCGGCCAACCTTCAGCGGGCACCGGGCGATCATAGAACCAGCGCCCGCCGCCCTCTTCATCCGACCCCGGCACGAATTCGCCATCGGCCTGCCAGTCGGCACTCGCGGGCGCCCACATCGCCTGCGGCTCGGGTCGGATGAAACGATAACGGCCATAGCGTTCCAGCTTGCGGCCATGACCCGAATCGAGCAGGCCATAATCGGCCCACGGCTCACCGATGAGCGTGTCGAGCTTCATGCTCGCGGCGTAGCGCGCTCCGCGACATAGGCGGTGATCGCCTCAAAGGTCGCGGGCAGCTTGGCATAGGCTTCCTCTCGGGCGAACAGGTCACCCATGCGGGCAGGCAGAGGCGGACGAAGCCCGGTGGCGCGCTCCACGGCCTCGCGGAACTTGGCTGGATGCGCCGTCGCCAGCGTGACGATCGGCACGCCTGCCTCAACCTCCATCTCGCGCGCGGCGGCAAGGCCCACGGCGGTATGGGGGTCGATGACCTGACCCGCTCCATCAAAGGCCCAACGAATCGCCATGTTCATTGCATCGCCATCGACGCGCGCCGAAGCGAACAGCTTAGCCGCGCCAGCCCGCTGCGCATTGGTGAGCCGCATCGCCCGGCTGGTCTCGAAACCCTTCATCTGCTCAGCCAGCGCCGGACCGCCACGGCCACCTGCATCGAACAGCAGTCGTTCGAAATTCGAACTGATCTGGATATCCATGCTGGGAGTGGAAGTCTGAACGACCTGGCCCTGGCTATAGTCACCATCCGCCAGCGCACGGTGCAGAATGTCATTGACGTTGGTCGCGACCATCAGCTTCGCAACGGGAAGCCCCATCTGCGCCGCGACATAACCAGCGAACACGTCGCCGAAATTGCCGGTCGGCACTGAAAAGGCAATTTGCCGCTCGGGCGCGCCCAGTCTTACGGCGGCGTAGAAATAATAGACCACCTGCGCCATCAGCCGCGCCCAGTTGATGCTGTTCACCGCCGACAGATTGAACTTCTTCGAAAAGACAGGGTCGTTGAACATCGCCTTCACGAGTGCCTGCGCGTCGTCGAAGCTGCCCTCAATCGCGATATTATGGACGTTGGGCGCGCGCACCGTGGTCATCTGGCGCCGTTGCACGTCGGACACGCGGCCTTCCGGGTGCAGCATGAAGATGTCGATCTTCTCGCGCCCTGCAACGGCGTCGATCGCCGCCGACCCCGTATCGCCTGAAGTCGCACCGACGATCGTCAGATGATCATCACGGCGGGACAGGAACCGCTCGAACAGCTGCCCCAGCAATTGCAGCGCGACATCTTTGAACGCCAGGGTCGGGCCATGGAAAAGTTCGAGCAACCAATGCTGGTGGTCCAGCTGAACCAGCGGCGTCACCGCGTTGTGGCTGAACCGGCCATAGGCGGCAGTGCACAGCTCGCGCAGTTCATCTTCACTGAGCGAGCCCGCGACATAGGGGGCCATGACGCGGACGGCGGTTTCCACATAGGAAAGCCCGGCGAGCGCGCGTATGTCCGCCTCCGAAAAGCGCGGCCAGCTTTCCGGAACATAAAGGCCGCCGTCGGACGCCAGCCCTGCCAGCGTCACATCCTCGAAACCCAGCGCAGGCGCGCTTCCCCTGGTGCTCACATATTGCATGATGGGGAAGCGCGGTAACGAGGCTGGAGCGTTGGAGCAAGCCTTTACGACGGATCGGCCGATGGAGGCATCCGCTTGCGAAGCGCAAGAACGTAGATAACCACGGCCACCGCCGCGAAGAAGAACCACTGGATGGCATAAGCGAGGTGATTGTTCGGAACGTCGTTGACGCTCGGCGGGGCGACCGGTTTCAACCCTTCCGGCGCGCGCTCCGCGATCAACATCGGCCGCAGCGGAAGGACATTGGCCGTGAACCGCGACAACAACGTCCGGTGATCAGGCTCTTCGGATATCCAGCCGGTGACTTGGCCGCCTTTCCAATTTGGCCTCAGGTCCGGCTGCTTGGCGACGCCCAAGGCAACGAGCGCTCCAGGCCCTTCTGCTCCGGTGGCGCATTGCGCGATATAGCGGTAGCCGACCGACCCATCGGCGGCCCGTCCCGCTTCCGTCTGCCAGCCGACGACATTCAGGCAATGAATGGAAGAGCGCCGGAACAGCAGCACGGGCGGAACAGGTGGCATTTGCGGGAAGCTGACAGTCGGCTTGGCTGGATTGGCCGACGCAAGGGCCAGCATCGCCTCCTTCTCGCCGCGGCGCTGCAACTGCCAGATGCCAAGGGCGATCATGACCAGCACGGCGCCTGCCACGATAATGCTGGCAAAAAGGGGGACGCGACGCGCGGTCATAGCTTGACCGCCGACGATATGGTCGCCCCGGTCAACGCGGACGGGCCGAGTTGCCGGCAGGCAGGCACGGCACTCGCATTCGGCAGCCGAACGCCGGGCAGAGAGAGGCTGGACGGCTGGAGAAGCACTGGTGTGGAAAGAAGCATAACGACAGGCATAATTATCTTCCGCCCAAAAGAAAACGGCCGGTTGTTACCGGCCGTTTGCTTGATGGATAAGACGCAGTCCTTAGCCGCCGTGCATCGGAGCGCCCCAGCCGCCCCACACATAGATGGCGACGAACAGGAACAGCCAGACGACGTCGACAAAGTGCCAGTACCAGGCAGCGGCCTCAAAACCGAAATGCTGGCGGGGAGTGAAGTGCCCCTTATAGACGCGGACCAGATTGACGATCAGGAAGATCGTACCGATCAGAACGTGGAAGCCGTGGAAGCCCGTCGCCATGTAGAAGGCCGAGCTGTAGGGGCTGCCGCCGAACGGGAACGGCGCATGCATATATTCATAGGCCTGGATCGAAGAGAAGAGCAGGCCGAGGATCACCGTCAACCACAGGCCGGTTTTCAGACTCTCACGATCTCCATGAATGAGCGCGTGGTGCGCCCAGGTGACGGTCGTGCCCGAGCAGAGCAGGATCAGCGTGTTGAGCAGCGGCAGCTCAAACGCGTTCATCACCTCGATACCCTTGGACGGGAACAACCCTTCGATCGGAGCAAGCTGGCTCGGGAAGAGCGAGAAGTCGAAGAACGCCCAGAACCAGCCGACAAAGAACATGACTTCCGAAGCAATGAACAGGATCATCCCATAGCGCAGATGCAATTGCACCACCGGCGTATGGTCACCGGCATGCGCCTCTGCGATCACGTTCGCCCACCAGCTATACATGGTGAACAGCACGCCCGCGACGCCGATCAGGAATACCCAGCCACCGCCGGCAGGCATGGCATCAGGGTGCATCCACATGATCGCGCCGAGCGCCATTACCAGCGCCGACATGGACCCGAATAGCGGCCAGATGCTGGGCGGTAGAATATGATAATCGTGCTGCTTGGCGCCTGCCATGACGTACTCTTCCCTGTTCGCGTTCGCGTTATCGTGGATTGCCTTAGCTCGGCTTCTTGTCCTGCTCAACAGGATAGAAGGTGTAACTTAGCGTAATTTGCTGAGTGTCCCTATTGTCGGGATCATTCAGTATCTTGGGATCAACATAATAAATCACCGGCATGCGGACCTGCTCGCCCGGCTGCAATGTCTGCTGGGTGAAGCAGAAACACTGAATCTTGGTGAAGTAGGCGCCAGACTGGATCGGCGTCACGTTGAAGCTGGCCGTGCCCGTAACAGGCTTATCCGACATGTTCTTCGCGATGAAGATCGCCATGTCGCGCGCGCCAACGGTCACCGTATCCGTCCGATGTTCAGGATAGAATTGCCAGGGCATGCCAGGTTGAACGTTGGAATCGAACCGGATCGACATTGTATGGCCGATCGCAGGCTGCAACTTGACGTCAGCAGCAGCGCGCTGCGTCGTGCCGCCATATCCCGTCTGCTGGCAGAAAATCCGGTAGAGTGGGACCGATGCGAAACCCAGCCCAAGCATAGCCAATCCTACCCCCGTCATAGTGATGAGGGTGCGGCGGTTCCGGCGATCCCGATCAAAAGGCGACGGTGGCAAGCTGGCCATTACTGACCCGCGCCAATCTTCACGATCGTGATCGCGTAAAAGAGAATGACGAGCGCCCCGAGCAACAGCCCAGTGACAATGGCGCGCGACTTCTGCCGACTGCGTACCTGCTTTTCCTCCTCAGGCGTCATGCCAGCAACCAACGATCAATGACAACCGCTCCGAACAGAAGGAAAAGATAGAGGATCGAATATTTGAACAGTCGGCGTTCGGGACCCATGCGGCTGGGATCCATTTCACGGCGCCGGTAGACCTGAAAGGCGAAGATCACGAACAGGCCCGTACCGAACAAGGCAGTTACGCCGTAAATCAGACCGGTAAGGCGAAGCAGAATGGGTGCCATCGCTGCGGCGGCCATGATCGCGGTGTAGAACCATATCTGACGGCGCGTAGCAACTTCACCTGATACGACGGGCAGCATCGGAATGTTTGCCGCAGCATAGTCGGTCTTCACGAACAGCGCGAGTGCCCAGAAATGCGGCGGCGTCCAGAAGAAGGTGAGCATGAAAAGCGCCACCGGGAGGGCGCCGACGTCACCTGTGACTGCAGCCCAGCCAATAACGGGAGGAAAGGCCCCCGCAGCACCGCCAATGACGATGTTCTGTGTTGTCCGGGGCTTGAGCCAAATAGTGTAAATGAAAACATAGAAAAGAATCGACACCGCCAGGATGGCAGAGGCGAGCCAGTTCGTCGCCACGCCCATCAGCAGGACCGAGAAGAAGGAAAGGCCGACGCCGAAATGGAGGGCCGACTGCCGGTCCATCCGGCCAGCGGGCAGTGGACGGTTGGCGGTCCGCTTCATCTTTGCGTCAATATCCGCCTCATACCATTGGTTGAGCGCTGCGGCTGCGCCAGCGCCCAACGCTATGCACAGGATGGCCGTGAAGGCGAGTACGGGATGGATTTGACCAGGCGCCGCGAGCAGCCCGCAAAGACCGGTGAAGACAACCAATGTCATCACGCGCGGCTTGGTCAGCGCGACAAAGTCGCGCCAGTGTGCGGGAATCGTGGAAGCGGCGCTCCCGGTCATGAACGGCGAACTTGCCATATGCTCCTCATGCGGCAGCCCGGCACCATCACAGGCGCCGGCGCTGCTAACTGCGGGTCCGCGATATTCGTCGCCACCCGGCATCCCGCTGGATGCATTCTTTTCGCCGATCGTCAGTCGATGACCGGCAATGTTTCGAACTGGTGGAATGGCGGCGGGCTGGGCAGCGTCCATTCCAGGGTCGTCGCGCCTTCGCCCCACGGATTGCCTTCTGCCTTCTTGCCGAAAGCAAGCGACCAGAAGACGTTCACGAAGAAGATCAACACGCCCACGGCCATGATCTCATATCCATGGCTGGCCACGCTGTTCCAGTAGGCAAAGGCTTCTGGATAATCGGGGTAGCGGCGGGGCATGCCCGACAGGCCGAGGAAGTGCATGGGGAAGAACAGCAGGTTCACGCCCACGAAGAACACCCAGAAGTGCAGGTGGCCGAGGAATTCGCTGTACATGCGGCCCGACATCTTCGGGAACCAATAGTAGAAGCCCGCGAAGAGACCGAAAACGGCGCCCAGCGACAACACATAATGGAAGTGGGCAACAACATAATAGGTGTCGTGCAGCACGTCATCGACGCCGCCATTTGCCAGGACCACGCCGGTAACACCACCCACGGTGAACAGGAAGATGAAGCCCAGCGCCCAGACCATGGGGGTCTTGTAGCTGATCGAACCGCCCCAAATCGTCGCGATCCACGAGAAGATCTTGATGCCGGTGGGAACGGCAATGACCATCGTCGCGGCCGTGAAGTACATCTTCACGTTCACCGACATGCCGGTGGTGAACATATGGTGCGCCCAGACGACGAACCCGACGACGCCAATCGCGACCATGGCATATGCCATGCCGAGGTAGCCGAACACCGGCTTACGGCTGAAGGTCGAGATGATCTGGCTGACGATACCAAAACCAGGCAGGATCATGATGTACACTTCGGGGTGCCCAAAGAACCAGAAAAGATGCTGGTAAAGCTCCGGATCGCCACCCCCGGCGGCATCGTAGAAAGTGGTGCCGAAGTTACGATCGGTCAGCAGCATTGTGATAGCGGCCGCCAGAACCGGCAGCGCGAGCAGCAGGAGGAAGGCGGTGACCAAAACCGACCATACGAACAACGGCATCTTGTGCAGGGTCATACCCGGCGCGCGCATGTTCAGGATGGTAGTGATGAAGTTGACGGCGCCCAGAATGGAGCTGGCGCCCGCGATGTGGAGCGACAGGATAGCCATATCCACAGCTGGCCCCGCAGAACCGCTGGTCGAGAGCGGAGCATAGACCGTCCAGCCCGTGCCCGCGCCATTACCCGTACCACCAGGAACGAATGTCGAACCGAGCAGCAGAGAAAAAGCGGGGATCAGCAACCAGAAGCTGATATTGTTCATGCGCGGGAAGGCCATGTCCGGCGCACCAATCATGATCGGCACGAACCAGTTGCCAAAGCCGCCGATGATCGCAGGCATGACCATGAAAAAGACCATGATCAGACCGTGCGCGGTGATCAGCACGTTCCAGAGGTGATAGGCCTGGTCCATCGTGGCCGAAGGACCATCAGTCATCTGGGCCCAAGTGTGGAGATACTGAATGCCGGGCTGCGCAAGCTCAGCACGCATCAGACCCGAAATTGCGCCACCGATCACGCCGGCGAGGATCGCGAAGATCAGATAGAGAGTGCCGATGTCCTTGTGGTTCGTCGACATGAACCAGCGCTGGAAGAAGGCTGGCTTGTGATCGGCGTCATGATGATCATGAGCATGATCGCCGTGATGATCTGCAGTAATCGTGGTCATGGCGTTATGCCCTTACATCAAAGCTTTTCGGCGGGAGCGGCGGCAGGCGCTGCGGGAGCGGCAGCCGTAGCTGCTGCGTCAGCGCCCCTAAGCTTGCCGCCCTGCGAGAGAACCCACTGGTCAAACTGGGCAGGAGGCAGCGCCTCGATCGCGATCGGCATGAACCCGTGACGCGCGCCGCACAGTTCAGAACACTGCCCGTAATAGACGCCCGGCTTCTCAATGGTGAAGGTCTTCTCATTGAGACGGCCAGGAACAGCGTCCATCTTCACCCAGAGCGACGGCACCGCAAAGGCGTGGATCACGTCAGCACCGGTGATGATCAGCTTGATCGGGCGGCCAGCAGGAAGAACCATGCGGTTGTCAGGCGCGAGCAGATAAGGCTCGCCATTCGCCTCGGCCTTTTCCCTGGGAAGCATGTTCGAGACATATTCAGGAATGCCGTTGTCGGGATATTCATAACCCCAATACCACTGGTAGCCGGTGACCTTCACGGTCAGCGCATCCTTGGGCGCGGGCTTGTACTGGTCAGCCAGCAGGCCGATCGAGGGCACCGCGATAACAAGGAGGATCACCACCGGAACCACGGTCCAAATCACTTCGATCAGCGTATTGTGCGATGTCTTCGACGGCACCGGATTGGCGCTGCGGCGGAAGCGGATCATCACATAGAGCATCAGGAGGGCCACGAAGACCGAAATGATCGTGATGAGCGGCAGAAGCAGCACGTCATGCAACCAGCGAGCGGTATGACCCGTGGGGGTGAACTGTTCCTGCAGTGTGATCTCGCCGGGGCGCGGCATGCCGATGCCTTCGGTCGGCTTCATGCGGGGCGGCGCGGCAACCTTGGCCGCAGGCGCAGCCTCGGCAGCGGCCGCATTGGCGCCCGAGTCGGCCGGTGCGGCGGCATTGCCCGCAGCGGCGGCTGCGACGGCGGCATTGTCCTGCGCCAGCGCCTGACTGTTCAACACCGCAGCTGGCGCAAAGGCCAGCAACCCGGCGAGAACGAGCGATTTCACCATTTTCATAAGCGTCTTCTTACCCCGTAACCCCTTGGCGCCGCTGCAACGAAGGCGCGCGCATGCGCATCCCCCTCCGCCCGGTCGGTCTGCCGCGGCTTATAGGCATGGTTTTTTCCTGCCTCAAGCGGGCAGGAGCAGATTTTCTTCGCTGTTGCAACGCCCCGGTCGTCCGCCTATCTCGCACCTCGCGCGCAGGGGCGCGTTCATGGGCATTACCCATGTTAGAAATTGATGTGCAGATGGCCCCGAAAATAGGCCTGGGCATGTACTGATGGATCGAAGAACCGGATGACCGACGAGGAAGTACTGGCAGAATTCAGGGCCGCAGGAGCGCTGCTGGAGGGACATTTCATTCTGTCCTCGGGCCGCCGTAGCGCCAATTACCTGCAATGCGCGCGGGTATTGATGAACGCCGAACGCGCAGGCGGCCTCGCGCGCGCAGTCGTGCAGAAGCTGCCCCGCGAACTGCGGCAGGACATCGACCTTGTCGTCTCGCCCGCCATGGGCGGCCTTATCATCGGCCATGAAGTCGGGCGCGCGCTCGACAAGGATGCCGTATTCCTGGAACGGCCCGAGGGAAAATTCGAGCTGCGGCGCGGCTTCGCCATAACGCCCGGCCAAAAAGTGCTGATGGTCGAAGACGTCGTTACGACCGGGCTGTCGTCGCGCCAAGCGATCGAAGCGGTGGAGGCCGAAGGCGGCATCGTTGTCGCCGAGGTGGCGCTGGTCGACCGATCCGCAGGAGAAGTGGATCTGGGCGTCCCCTTCTACCCGCTCGTCAGCATCAATTTCCCTGTATATGAAGCAGATGATGTCCCGCCGGAACTAGCGGCCATCCCCGCCATCAAACCTGGAAGCCGGAAACAATAGGCATCATGCAGCAAACTCCCGCCCACCTGCGCCTGGGTGTCAACATCGACCATGTTGCCACCATCCGGAATGCGCGGGGGGGAGAACATCCTGATCCCGTCAAGGCGGCGTTGCTGGCCGTGAAGGCGGGGGCCGATGGCATCACCGCGCACCTGCGCGAGGATCGGCGGCACATCCGGGACGAGGATATCGCCACGCTGATGGCGGCTCTTAAGGTTCCGCTGAACCTTGAAATGGCCGCAACGCGGGAGATGCTGGACATTGCGTTGAAGCATCGCCCGCACGCGGCATGCATCGTGCCTGAAAAGCGCGAGGAGCGGACGACCGAGGGCGGTCTGGATGCCGCCGGGCAGATCGAGGCGCTGCGACCGATCGTCGGCGCGCTGGGGGACGCGGGGATTCGCGTCAGCCTTTTCATCGAACCTGATCCGGCGCAAATCGAGGCAGCGATGCGCCTAGGCGCGCCGGTGGTGGAGTTTCACACTGGGCGCTATGCGCATATTTCCGGCTCAGCGCGCGCTGAAGAGTTGCGGCGCATCTCCGATGCTGCTGCGCTTGCGGCCAAAAATGGTATCGAACCCCATGCTGGTCATGGCCTCACTTTCGACAATGTAGGCCCGGTGGCGGCAATTCCGCAGGTGGCCGAACTCAACATCGGCCACTTCCTGATTGGCGAGGCCATTTTCAGCGGGTTGGAAAGCAGCATCCGCGAAATGCGGCGGCAGATGGACCTGGCGCGTTGATCATCGGCCTCGGCTCCGACCTATGCAACATCGAGCGGATCCAAAATTCGCTCGATCGCTTTGGCGAGCGGTTCGAGCAGCGCGTTTTCACCGAAGTCGAACGCGCCAAGGCAAACCGCCGACCGTTCACCAAGGCCGGGACGCTCGCCAAGCGTTTCGCCGCCAAGGAAGCCTTTTCCAAAGCAGTGGGGACGGGCTTTAATCGTGGCGTGTTCATGAAGGACATCGGCGTCGTCAATCGCCCCGGCGGCGCACCGACGCTCGAGCTGACCGGCGGCGCGCTCGCACAGCTTCAAACAATGCTGCCCGATGGACACAAGGCGGTCATTCACGTCACGCTAACCGATGATCATCCATGGGCGCAGGCATTCGTCATCCTTGAGGCCCAGCCCCAGTGACCACGGCACCACCAGCATCCGAGAAGCCATCCATGACGGCAGCCGACATGAGCGAGAACGACCCGCTTTCCACAGAAGAACCGGCGGCGGCACCGCCAGCGCGGACAGACAAGAGTGCGATCGACTGGTGGCATGAGGTGAAGAGCATCGCGCTTCTGATTCTGGCGGTCCTGGCCTTTCACAGCTTCGTCGCCAAACCTTTCTACATCCCGAGCGAGTCCATGATGCCGGTGCTGCTGAAGGGCGACCGGCTGGTGGTCAGCAAATTCCCTTATGGCTGGTCCTATGTTTCGCCCAGTTTCCACCCCCTGCCCTTTCTGAAGGGTCGCATTTTCGGCCGCCTGCCCGAGCGTGGCGATATCGTCATCGTGTCGCCGCATAACCGGCGGGAAGACTATATCAAGCGGGTGATCGGCCTGCCGGGCGACATCATCGAGGTCCGGGGCGGACAGGTCATCCTGAACGGCACCGCTGTTCCCCAGAAGGCAATCAAGCCGGTCCTGATCCCGATCGATGGCAACGCCCCCTGTTCCCCCACCCAGTTCCCCGGCGCCCGCATCACGGGGGCAGACGGGCGGGAATATTGTCAGTTGCCTGTCCGGCAGGAGATTCTACCGAACGGCAAAAGCTATGTGACGATCGACATGGGGCCGAGCGCGCTGGATTGGTATGGTCCGGTGCGCGTTCCACGCGACCATGTCTTCCTGATGGGTGACAACAGGGACAATAGCGCCGACAGCCGCGCGCCGCTTGAGGAGAACGGCCTTGGAGGACCTGTCCCTTGGGAAGCGATTGGCGGACGGGCGGAGTTCATTACTTTTTCGCTCGACGGCAATTCCAGCTGGAATCCCGGGACCTGGATTCACGCGCTGCGTAGTGGCCGGGCGGGGAACAGCTTACGCCCGGAAAGCGTTCCACCCCCGAAATAATACATCTGCAAAGGGGCTGGTGATTGAGCGGGAAACACGTCCACATTGAGCAACCGGGTCCGAGTGAACTGCGCAACCCGCTCGTTCAGCATGAGATAAAACGCGCGGGCGTGTGGATCGCCATGGCGGTTGCCGTCGCACTGCTGACCTTGCTCGCGCAACCGATCATGCTCATCCTTGGAGCGCTGGTCCTGACCAGCATGATGGACGGCGGCACGCGGCTACTCGGCCGTGTCTTACCCATCGGCCGAGGCTGGCGCCTTACGATCGTGCTCCTCTCCGCCCTGCTGTTCCTGGCTTATACATTCTACCTGACAGGCGCGAGTTTGGCCGCGCAGGCGCAGGCCATGCGCACCATCGTGGAGACTCAGGTCACCCGCATCGGTGGCTGGATGCAGCAAATGGGCGTGACGACGACACCCAATGATTTCAAGAGCCTGGCGACGCAGGCTTTCAATTCAATCGGTCGGGTCACTGCGGCGGTCGGCACCGTCATGGGCGCCGTGACCAGCGGCGTAATGATGCTGGTGCTGGCGATTTTCATTGCGGTGGAGCCGCGTCTCTATGAGCGCGGCGTCGCTTGGATGCTCCCCATGAGCAGCCGCCTGAGCTTCTACAATGTCATCGACAGGATGGGGTGGACACTGCGGCGTTTGATGTTCGGTCGACTGATTGGCATGGCGGTCGAGGGCGTTGGAACTTGGCTGCTGCTGCTCGCGGGGGGTGTCCCAATGGCTGGCCTGCTGGGAATCCTGACCGGGCTGTTTGCTTTTCTGCCGAACATCGGGTCGATCATATCGGGCGTATTGATCGTGCTCGTCGGATTTTCGGCGGGGGTGGACGCCGGGATCTACGCCTTTTTCGTGTATCTAGTAGTGCAGATCGTCGATGGTTACCTGATCGTTCCCATGGTGGCGAAGCGGGCAACCGACCTTGCCCCCGCGCTGGTCCTGGCCGCGCAGATATTGTTCGGCGCGCTGTTTGGAATAATGGGCCTGTTCCTGGCCGACCCGATCGTGGCGATGATCAAGGTCTATCTGGAGGAACGGTCCAAGGCGATGAACGATGGTCCCGAATCAAAGGGGATCGTCGTCACCGAATAAAAAAAGGGTCCGAAAACCGGACCCTTCTATTCTTTACATTTCGGCGATGCGATCAGCGGCCGGGAAGCGGCGGAGGAGCCGCGCCCTGCTGCATCATCTGCTGCATCCGCATGATGTCTGCCTTCGATTTGAAATCGTGCAGTTGAACATCGAAGACCAGCACGGAATTGGCGGGGATAGGTCCAGCCGCCTGCTCACCATAGCCGAGCTGCGGCGGGATCCAGAGACGGTACTTGCCGCCCTTCTTCATCTTTTGCAGACCTTCGGAAAAGCCCGGCACAACGCCATCGACCGGCATCGCGGTCTGGGCATTTTCGTCGAAGACAGTGCCGTCGAGCAAAGTGCCCTTATATCCAACCAGCGCCACGTCCGCTGCGGTGGGGCTGGGGCCAGTGCCCTCTTCCAGAACCTTGTACTGGAGGCCCGATTCGGTCGTGACTACACCTTCCTCCCCGGCATTGCGGGCGAGGTAGCTGGCAGGCGAAGGCTCGACCCCGCGCTGCCCGGCCCAGGCCAAGCCACCCGCGGCGATCGCCACGGCGGCAACACCGATCCAGAGACGCGTCAGCGACCCCTTGGCGATGGGACGAAGGGGAACAGCGGTCGTGGACATGGACCTAAGCCTCGCGATGCGGATGATCAGCAGAAAGAGGCGGAGAACCGCCGCCCCTTAAAAACGAACGTCTTAACGAACGCCGTCACGCTCAGCGCGCTTGCGCTCCAGCTTGCGCGCGCGGCGAACCGCAGCGGCCTTTTCGCGGGCGCGCTTTTCCGAGGGCTTTTCGTAGTGACGGCGCAGCTTCATCTCGCGATACACGCCCTCACGCTGCAGCTTCTTCTTGAGCGCGCGCAGGGCCTGGTCGACATTGTTGTCGCGAACGATGATTTGCATAATCCAGTCAAACTCCAGTCGAAAACGGGCGGTTCGTCAGGAAAAAAACCCTTCCCGACGGGCCTACCGAAAGTAATAGCGATGAGTCGTCGCAGGGCAGCCTGCGCCGTGTGGGGCGCGCCCTACCAGCAGAGTCGGCCAAATTCAACCCCAAAGCCGTTTCGCTCGACAGCAGCGCCGCCGGGGAGGATAGTTACGGCGACAGGGTATAGGAGGACCACCATGGCAACCGCCGCTTCCGCTGATGACATGCCCATCGAAGAATGGAAAGCGCGCCAGCAACTTGCTGCATGCTACCGCATATTTGACCACATGGGATGGTCAGAACTTATCTACAATCATATCACGCTGCGCGTGCCCGGCGACGACAGCGCGTTCCTGATCAACCCGTTCGGCTTGCTTTATTCCGAGGTGACGGCGTCCAACCTCGTCAAGATCGACATTGACGGGCACATATTGGACGGCAGTCCCTATCCAGTGAACCGCGCCGGTTTTACCCAGCACAGCGTCTTCCACCGCCACCTACCCGACGCCCACTGCGTCATCCATTCACACACGACCGCCGCCATGGCGGTCAGCGCGACACAGGAGGGGCTGCGTCCCACCAATTTCTATGCCGCCGCCTTTGCCGGGCGAATCGCCTATCACGATTTTGAAGGCATCACCCTGCGCCCCGAAGAAGGCGAGAGGCTGATCGCCAATCTCGGCGACCGGCGGCTAATGATGCTGCGCAACCACGGTACGTTGGTCATGGCGGACACCCTTCCCAAGGCATTCCTCATGCATTGGATGCTTCAGCGCGCCTGCGAGATACAGGTAGCGACGGGTTCGGCAGGCACCCCTGTCGACATTCCGGACGAAGTGATTGCCGTACATCAACGCGATATCAGCGGCGTGCAGTTGCCGACTGGGCCGGGCGTTCCTGATTTTGAGGCAATGGTTCGGTTGATCGATCGGATCGATCCAGGATGGAAAAACTGATGTCCGACTGAACGCGATTCGCAATCTGGATCAAGGACAAGCGGAGAAAAAGAACATACCATGAACTTATGACTGCCCTTTCCATTCCGCAGAAGCTGAAAATCCTCGCCGACGCGGCCAAATATGATGCATCATGCGCATCCTCCGGAACGAAGAAGCGCGATAGCCTGTCAGGGCAGAAGGGCGGCTTGGGTTCGACCGAAGGCATGGGCATCTGCCATGCCTACGCACCTGACGGACGATGCATATCGCTGCTCAAGATTTTGCTGACGAACAGTTGTATCTTTGATTGCCATTATTGCATCAATCGCCGGTCGAGCGACGTTCGCCGGGCGCGCTTCACTGTGGGCGAAGTGGTCGAACTGACGCTGAGCTTTTACCGGCGCAATTATATCGAGGGACTTTTCCTGTCCTCCGGGATCATACGATCGCCCGATTATACGATGGAACAGCTGGTGGGCGTTGCCCGAGCGTTGCGGGAAGAGCATGACTTTCGCGGTTATATTCATCTCAAGACGATCCCTGATGCCGATCCGGAACTGACGTATCAGGCCGGTCTTTTGGCTGACCGGCTGTCGATCAATGTCGAGATGCCGACCGAGCAGGGGCTTCGGCGACTGGCGCCCGAAAAGGATGGAACACGGATCGAAGGCGCGATGAACGGGCTGCGCACAGCCATCGAAGATACGCGCGATGCGAGAAAGCGCTACCGCCACGCGCCGCGATTTGCCCCTGCGGGACAATCCACGCAGATGATCATAGGGGCCGACGAAGCAGATGACCGGGCCATCATCCGGCGTGCGCGATCTCTATATGACCGCCATGCTCTACGGCGCGTCTATTACAGCGCCTTTTCGCCTATTCCCTCGCCGAGCAGCGTCCTTCCGTTAAAGCGTCCTCCACTGCTGCGCGAACACCGCCTGTATCAGTCGGACTGGATGATGCGCTTTTATGGCTTTTCAGTGGATGATCTTGATCAAGCGACCGACCCCGCAACGGGGCATTTGCCTCTCGACATTGATCCCAAGCTGGCCTGGGCCTTGCGACACCGGGCCATATTCCCGGTAGATGTGAACCACGCGCCGCGTGAGATGTTGCTGCGCGTGCCGGGCCTGGGCGTAAAGGCCGTCGATCGCATATTGGCGAGCCGCAGGGTCCGCCGCCTTCGGCTGGACGATGTCGCGCGCGTGACAAATTCGATTGCCAAGCTGCGGCCCTTTTTGGTCGCCAGCGATTGGAGGCCGGTTCACCTCACCGACAAGGCAGACCTTCAACGGCAGCTCACCCCTCCCCCTTCGCAACTGGAGCTTTTCGACTGACGACAGGTTTTCCTTATTGATAAGTGCGGCACTTCGTGATTTCTTGAGATTCAATAAAAGTCGAGGGGAAGGCGCTGGTGGCAACGGCATTCAACAATGATTCCGCACGATCTCATGGTGGGCGGTATGCCAAGCGCATGAGCAGCCATCTGGCTATTGCGCTTGTTGTTTTTTGCCTTCTTCAAATTGGCATCGTCGCCAGGATGGGCGGCTCGCTGGTGCTACACCTCGCCCTGATCATCGCAATCGGCGGCTTTGCAATGGTGGCGAGGGACATGGAACGCCGGTGGGAATTACTGGATGAGAGCGGCCTGTCGATGTCGAGCCTGGACCTCCGCTTTCGCAGGGATGTCGCGCAGGTCTGGCTGACGAGCATCGCCAGCAGCCTGCTGTGGATACCGGTTGCCATCATCTTCCGCTTCCTGTTCGGCTGAACCAGCGGACCCAAAGCTCTTCGCCTTTCGTTGTGTCCTCTAAATCAAGAGGAGCACATCATGGCCAATGCCACGATTTTCGACAAACTGAAGCAAGATCATGACGCCCATCGCCAGCTGTTTGAGAAAATGGCTGACGCGAAGGACGATAATGATCGGCTGGAGAAGCTGTTCGAGCAGTTCCGTGTGGAAGTCACCGCACATGCGGCGGCGGAGGAAGAAACGCTATATGCAACGATGCTCGCCCGTCCCGACCTGCGCGAAGATGCACAGCATAGTGTAGCCGAGCATAAGGAAATCGACGATTATCTGGAGGAGCTGCAGGAGCAGCCCTTCAACGGCCCTGAATGGCGGGAAACCTTCGCCAACCTGAAGAAGCGTTATCTCCACCATATCGAGGAGGAGGAAGAGGAGATGTTTCCCGATGCGGCTGCGGAGTTGACGGATGAAGAGGAACTGAAACTCGCCGCCACCTTTGCCCGGCGCAAGCCCGCCGAATTGGAGCGAGCGGAATCGTCGGATTGATCTCTCATGTATCAGGTGCTGCTGAGCAGGCCGGATGATTTCGACGGGTGGCGCAATGCCGCCCGTCGCTTCGCTTTGGCTGCTGTGCCTGCTCACGATATTGATTGGCGGGTCGAAGGAGAAGGCGGGTCGATGCTGGCCTTCGATCCGCCGCCTCCGGAAGATGGCGGCGGAGCATTTTCAGTGCCGCGCGCCTTTCTGGACTTGGCCGAGAGCGTAATACTGCATCAGGATGAAGAGCGCTTCGCCTTGCTCTACGCCCTTTTGATCGAAGTGCGACAAAGCCCCGCACGCCTGGACGATAAAGCCGATCCCCTGGTCCGCCGTGTCGAGATGCTGGCAAAAGCAGTTCGGCGCGACATGCATAAGATGCGCGCTTTTGTCCGATTCCGCGAAATGCAGGATGATGACGGAGCCCGTTTCATCGCCTGGTTCGAGCCTGATCATCATATCGTCCGCGCGAATGCCGGGTTTTTCGTGCGGCGTTTCGCATCGATGCGCTGGTCGATCCTGACGCCCGAACTCAGTCTCCATTGGAATGGCGAAAGGTTGGAAGAAAGTCCCGGCGCTTCAAAGACAGATGCGCCGGGCGGCGACCCGGTCGAGGAAATCTGGAAAAGCTATTATGCTGCAACATTCAACCCCGCCCGGCTCAAGCAGCGAGCCATGCTGTCCGAGATGCCCAAGAAATACTGGCGCAACCTGCCGGAGGCGGCGCTCATCCCCGACCTTGTTGCCGGGGCGCAGGCACGGGAAGCAGCCATGATCGCCACTCCTCCTAAAGCCCCTGCCCGCGCCAGCAACGCGACTGCTGCCTGGACCAGATTGCGCGAGGAGGCGATAGGCTGCACCCGCTGCCCCCTTTATCGCGACGCCACCCAGACTGTGTTTGGCGAAGGCCCCATTGATGCGCCCCTGGTTCTCGTGGGGGAACAGCCGGGCGATCAGGAAGATATTGCCGGGCGCCCCTTCGTAGGCCCGGCGGGCCAGTTGCTCGACCAGGCATTAGAGGAAGCCCGGATCGATCGCGCGAGCGTCTATGTCACGAACGCCGTCAAGCATTTCAAGCATGAGCGGCGGGGCAAGAGGCGCATCCACCAGACGCCTGACACACCCGAGATTGCTGCCTGCCGCTGGTGGCTGGATCAGGAATTGGACCTCGTTCGCCCGCGCGTCGTCGTCGCTCTGGGCGCAACTGCCGCGCGCGCCATATTGGGCAAGGCCGTGACGATCAGCCGCACGCGAGGCGCGCCGATTCCACTGGAAAACAGCACCGAAGCTTGGGTGACCGTGCATCCGAGTTTCCTGCTGCGCATACCCGATGAAGCACGGAAGGCGGCCGAGCGAGCGCGCTTTGTCGCAGATTTGCGAGAGATAGGAGAGCGGGTAAGGACGTTAAGCCGATGATCATTGCTTGACCGACGATCCTGCCCCGGCAACATCGCGGATGTTCATACCGGAGGATTTTAGCGCTTCATGTCCATCGCCTATCTCAATGGCCAGTTCCTGCCGCTCGCCGAAGCGCGGGTCTCGGTGCTGGATCGCGGCTTTCTGTTCGCCGAGGCCGTTTACGAGGTGACGGCCGTCCTTGATGGCAGACTGATCGACAGCGCGTCGCACTTGGTGCGTCTTGAACGTTCGGCGGCCGCGATAGGGCTTAGCCTTCCCGTCTCCCTTGCAGAGATTGAAGCGGTGCAGAAGGCATTGGCGGCGCGCAATGATCTCGAAGAGGGCTTGATCTATCTGCAACTGACGCGGGGCGCTGACGCAGGGCGCGACTTCCTGCCATCATCGGCTTTGCAGCCAACGCTTGTGATGTTCACACACGCCAAGCGCTTTCTCGATTCTCCCGCTGTGCAGAACGGCATCGCGGTTGTCACGACACCCGACCTGCGGTGGGCGCGGCGCGACATCAAGAGTGTCGGTCTGCTGGCTCAAGCGATGGCAAAACAGATCGCGGCCGAGGCCGGGGCACAGGAAGCCTGGATGGTGGAAGACGGCTTCATAACCGAAGGCGCCTCTTCCACGGCCTTTCTGGTCACGGATGAAGGCATCATCACCCGCCCTTATTCACAAGCTGTGCTTGCCGGATGCACCGGCACTGCACTCACTGCGCTGGCCGAAGAATGCGGCCTAAATATTGTCCATCGCCCCTTTTCCGTGGCGGAAGCCAAGGAAGCCCGCGAAGCCTTCATCACCAGTGCATCGACACTCTGCCAAGCGGTCGTGCGTATCGACGGGACCAAGATCGGCGATGGCACCCCCGGCCCGGTCGCCACCCGGCTACGCCAGCTCTACATCGATTTCGCACGCCGGACGGCGGTCTGAAGCGACAACCTGGGATAACAACATCCATTTTGGATGGGTTGCCTCTTCTCCATCGCCTCCCGCCATTTCGGCGAAAAGCCAAACCATTTTGGCGACAGCGAGGGCCGAACGTCGTGAATTCGGGTGGGTCAGCAGGATTATCGGTCAATAAAGGGAAGCTGGCATGTCCGATCCGGAGGAAAGAGCAGGCACGCCGCCGCAATATTGCGATAGGTTCGGAACAAAGCAGGGACAGGAGTAACAGGTGGAAATGGATCGCCCCCGGACTGAATTTGGATCCAGCAGCGAGGAAATCTATGGGATAAGAGACCCTCGCGCGGGACTCCTCATTCTGGCGGACGACGTCTTTCTGGACGATGTCGCAGGATTGGCAAAGGCCGCCCAGTTCCGGCTCCTCGATATCGTGCCGCTGGATCAGGCGATGCTGCGGCTCGACATGCAGGTGGGGTGCGACGTCATCCTGCTCTTCTGCACAAACCCGTCCGCATTGCTCGAGCGATTGCTGGTGCAGGTGGAGACGCTGGCGGTTCAGAATGACATGTCGGTCATCTTGGTTGCCGGTCTCGACACAATCGATCTTGCCTTCGCCTGCATGCGGAGCGACCGCACGCAACTGCTCTGCACGCCGGATCACACCGACCTCGCCGCCGCTTTGCTGACTGCCGGGGGAACGACGCCGCAGCGCACGGTTCATGAGGTCAATCAGGAAAGCGAGGGCGTCCGCCTGCAACAGCTGAGCGAAGAGGTCAGCCGCCTTGCGCGGACGCTGGAGGCGCTGACATCGCGACCGCGCCACGCGACCCCCTCCTTCGCATTGGGGCCTCGCATATCCGATCGGGCAAGCGATTATATCGGCATGCCCACCGTCGAGCCGATGGGTGGTCAGCCAACCGCCGCCGACGAAGCAGCACTGGGTGCCGCGCAGGTACGGGACATGCTGCGCGCGCGGCGGCTGCGCGAGGATTTCCTGCCTGGAGAACTGTTTGCGGATCCCGCATGGGACATGCTGCTGGATCTGCTGGCGGCGCGTCTGGAGCAGGAGCGCGTGTCCGTTTCCAGCCTATGCATCGCGTCGGCAGTGCCGCCCACCACAGCACTGCGCTGGATTCGAACGCTGACAGACAAGGGCATCGTTCATCGGCAGGCCGATCCGCATGATGGCCGCCGTGTGTTCATCGCCCTTGCGGAAGAGACGGCCCAAGCCCTTACACGCTGGTTCATGGCCAGCCGCCGTTTTCTTTGCGCGTGACAAGGTCGTCATCAACGCTTGACCCGCGCGCTGATTGGCCTAGATAGGCGCGCTCCGGCTGCACCGGCATGGATGCGGTATCGGGCGATTAGCTCAGTTGGTAGAGCGTCTCGTTTACACCGAGAATGTCGGCGGTTCGAGCCCGTCATCGCCCACCATCCCTTATGCTGCCAGAAAGCCGTGCCGGATATTGCGGTGCGATGGCGCCGCTGCTAATCGACGCCATCATGATACAGCCGCCTGAAATTCTTCGAGTCACCAAAGCCCGCGTCTCATGCGACGGGTCAGGCGACATTCCCGCCGCTCTGGGTCACCCGCGCGTGTTCCTGGAGATTGACGAACATGGCTATGTCGATTGCGGTTATTGTGACAAGCGCTTCGTCCTGATTGGCGGTCCTGCGGATACACCGGAAGTTGCGGGCCTGCCTGACATCTCGTCCGGCGCGAGCATCTAAAGAAGCGCCCTTCGAATTTGATTGGGCTTGGGCTGTGTCGCTCCTATATCAGGCGGCATGACCAGCATCGTTTCCCAGTTCACTGACGCGCGCGGCCTTCTCTACCGGCCGGGCTTGCTTGATCCCGATGGCGCGCAGCGACTGACGGCGCAGGCGCTCACCAATTGTGATGATGGCGAGCTCTATCTGCAATATCGCGCCAGCGAGAGTTTCGGGTTCGACGATGGAAGGCTGAAGACTGCCGACTATTCGACCGATGCAGGCTTTGGCTTGCGCGGCGTGTCGGGCGAGATGACGGGCTTTGCCCATGCCAACGATATCAGCGAAGCAGCGATTCGCCGGGCGGCCGAAACGCTGACCTTGTTGGACCCGGCCATGGGCCAGCCCGCTCCGCCGCCGCAGCGGACCAACCGGCATCTTTATACAGACGCCAACCCTCTGGACATCGTCCCGTTCGCCGAAAAGGTGACGCTGTGCGCTGCCATTGATGCGGCGGCGCGAGCTCGTGATCCCCGCGT
Organism: Sphingobium sp. TomMM7A; assembly: GCF_055397305.1. Classification (NCBI taxonomy): domain Bacteria; kingdom Pseudomonadati; phylum Pseudomonadota; class Alphaproteobacteria; order Sphingomonadales; family Sphingobiaceae; genus Sphingobium; species Sphingobium sp. TomMM7A. The sequence goes on from NZ_AP027311.1 coordinate 1,984,010, forward strand.
CGCGCAGGTTTCGGTCAGTCTGGCCGGGAGCTGGTCGGTTGTGGAAATCGTCCGTGCCGATGGCTTTACCGCTACCGACGTCCGGCCGCTGGTGCGGCTGAATGTCTCCCTGATTCTTGAAGAAAATGGCCGCCGCGAAACCGGCAGCTTCGGTATTGGCGGACGCTATCTCTACGATCAGGTGATGGATTCCGCGATATGGAACCGGGCCATCGACGAGGCACTGGCACAAGCGAGAGTGAACATGCGATCCGTCGCTGCGCCTGCGGGCGAAATGACGGTGCTGCTGGGGCCGGGCTGGCCGGGCGTACTGGTGCATGAGGCGATCGGCCATGGCCTTGAGGGTGATTTCAACCGTAAGGGCACCAGCGCCTTTTCCGGCCGGATCGGCGAGCGCGTTGCGGCTCCCGGCGTCACGGTGGTGGATGACGGATCGATCCTCAGCCGCCGTGGATCGCTCTCGATCGATGACGAAGGCACGCCCACACGAGAGAATGTCCTTATCGAGGATGGCATCCTTAAAGGCTATATGCAGGATCGCCTCAACGCCCGGCTTATGGGCGTGGAACCCACGGGCAACGGGCGTCGCGAAAGCTATGCCCATGCGCCGATGCCGCGCATGACCAACACGTTCATCAAAGACGGCCATGATGATCCTGAGGAATTGCTGTCCCGCATGGGTTCCGGCATTTTCGCCAAGAGCTTTGGCGGAGGTCAGGTCGATATCGTCTCAGGCAAATTCGTCTTTTCCTGCACCGAGGCCTACAAGGTCGAGAATGGAAAGCTGGGCGACCCAATCAAGGGGGCAACGTTAATAGGGGACGGGCCAACGGCGCTAACCAAGGTGGTCGGCATCGGCAATGACTGGGCTCTGGATGAGGGCGTCGGCATGTGCGGTAAGGGTGGACAGAGCGTTCCAGCGGGCGTCGGGCAGCCGACGCTGCTGATCGAAGGGCTGACGGTTGGCGGCACGGCGACCTGACATCCTCGCGCCGTGGGCTGCGGAACCTGCGGCCCACTGCTTCTTTTTCCTTGTATGAACATGCTTACGGACAGCCATGACGCCGTGACCGCCGATTGGGCGGCTGCCCTGCTGGACTTCTGGTTCAATCAGGTCGGGGAGGAGGGCTGGTGGAAGCATGACCCGAAGCTGGACCAACAGTGCGCGACGCGCTTTTGCGAGCTGTGGGAGGAAAAACGCAAGTTGGCCGCCGAAACATTCCTTGATCGGGCTGATGACGCATTGGCGGCAGTCCTGCTATTCGATCAGTTACCGCGTAATATGTTCCGCGGCACCGCCGAGGCGTTCAAAACTGACGAACTCGCTCGAAGCGTCGCGCGCGGCGCCATTGCGCATGGCTATGACATCCAGATTGGCGGCGCGGGCCGCAGGTTTTTCTACATGCCGTTCCAGCATAGCGAAGATATCGACGATCAGAATCTGTCACTTAGTCTGTTCGAGGCAGCAGGCGATGCGCAGTCCTTGGAATATGCCCGTCAGCATCACGACGTCATCGCCCGCTTTGGCCGGTTCCCGCATCGAAACGCTGCGATTGGGCGGCCAACTTTGCCGGAGGAAAAAGACGCCGTCCATATGACGGCCAACTGGTAGGGAAAAGCTGCCCAATTTTTGGGCAGCGTAGGCAGACTGCCCATTTTTTTGGCGGGTGGTGTTTAAGGCCAGTCTAAAAAGCACGCTTTTAAACGGCGCTGACCAATTGGCACGCCTCTTGCTGGAATGTCGCCGCACACCATTAACAGGGGGCGACATGAAACTTGTCATGGCTATCATCAAGCCGTTCAAGCTTGACGATGTCCGCGAGGCACTCTCCTCGCTAGGCATCGCCGGCATGACGGTGAGCGAGGTGAAAGGCTTCGGCCGCCAGAAGGGGCAAACCGAAATCTACCGGGGCGCCGAATATTCCACGAACATGGTTCCGAAAATCAAGATCGAGGTCGTCTGCGATGACGATCTTGCACCGCGCGTAGTCGAAGCGGTCCAGGCGGCCGCCAATTCCGGCGCGATCGGCGATGGCAAGATCTTCGTTCTCGATGTCGGTCAGGCCGTGCGCATCCGCACCGGCGAGACCGGCGAAACCGCGCTGTAAGAAGGGGGGAATAATGACCTTTTCCAAGAAATTCTGCGGCGTGATGGGGGCGGCTGCGCTGACCCTTCTCGCAGCCGCACCGGCGCTCGCCGCGCCGATAAAGGCGCCAGACGCCGCTGCAATGGCCAGCATGGTCAACAAGGGCGACGTCGCCTGGATGCTGATCTCCACCGCGCTGGTCCTGATGATGTCGATTCCGGGCCTTGCCCTGTTCTACGGCGGCCTGGTCCGTACCAAGAACATGCTGAGCATCCTCATGCAGGTGTTCACGATCGTTTCCGTGGCTGGTCTGGTCTGGACCTGCTGGGGCTATTCCATCGCCTTCACCTCGGGTGGCGACAATCATTTCTTCGGCGGTCTATCCAAGGCGTTCCTGATGGGCGTCGATGGCACGACCTCGGCGGCGACGTTCAGCAACAACGTCTATCTGCCCGAATTCGTGTTCGTCGTCTTCCAGATGACCTTCGCCATGATCACCCCGGCGCTGATCGTCGGTGCGTTCGCGGAGCGCGTGAAATTCTCCTCGCTGATCGTGTTCGTCGTGCTGTGGTTGACCTTCATCTACTTCCCGATGGCGCACATGGTGTGGTATTGGGCTGGCCCGGACTTCCTGGCTGATGCTCCTACCGACTATGGCATGCTCTGGGGCTGGGGCGCGCTCGACTTCGCGGGCGGCACCGTCGTCCACATCAACGCGGGTATCGCGGGCCTCGTCGGCGCCATCATGATCGGCAAGCGCGTCGGCTTCCCCAAGGAACCCATGCCGCCGCACTCGCTGACCATGACCATGATCGGCGCCAGCTTGCTGTGGGTCGGCTGGTTCGGCTTCAACGCCGGTTCCAACCTGGAAGCCAATGCCGTCACCGGCGTCGCCTTCATCAACACCATGGTCGCCACCTGTGCGGCAGCGGTCAGCTGGTCGCTGGTCGAACAGGTCCACCATGGCAAGGCTTCGCTGCTCGGCGCGGTCACGGGTGCTGTCGCTGGCCTCGTCGCCATCACCCCGGCTGCGGGCTTCGCGGCTCCCATGACCTCCATCGTACTCGGCTTCGCCGTCTCCCCGATCTGCTACCTCTTCGTGGCGTTCGTGAAGGGCAAGGTCGGTTATGACGACAGCCTGGACGTGTTCGGCGTGCACTGCATCGGCGGCATCGTCGGCGCGATCGCGACCGGCATCGTCGCGGCTCCGTCGCTCGGCGGCCAGGGCGTGTTCGACTACACTGTCTTCCCGGCGGCCTTCCATCCGGAAGCCTACAGCATCCCGGCGCAGGTCTGGATCCAGACCAAGGCAGTGGTGTTCACCCTGCTCTTCTCGGGCATCGGCAGTGCGATCCTCTACTTCATCATCGACAAGACCATGGGTCTGCGTCCGAGCCGCGATGCGGAGATGGAAGGTCTGGATCTCGCGAGCCACGGCGAGCGCGCCTACAACTACTGAGACTTCGGCAGGGCGGGCCGGAAAGAACGGCCCGCCCGCCACACGATGTTCCTCCTGCGAACACGCCTCGGGACCGGTACGAAAGTATCGGTCCTTTTTTTGATGTCAGTCCTTTGGTCGGGTCCAGAGATATGCCTGTCGGGGCACCGATAAAGGCCAGCGGCGAGACCGGGCCACGATCTGCAACCCCGCCCGGACCACCCAGCCCAGTTTTTCACTCTTCGGCGTCACCACGCGATCGTCCCAGGCATGACCGCCCCGTCGATCCACTTCCCGAGCGATATCGCCATAAATGCCCGCTGCGGCCAGAACCGCCCAGGCAGAGCGCGGCGGCAAGGCGCCGGTGCCATGCCGCGCGCTAGCCTCATAATCCGCGGCCAGCCCGGCGAGACGCCGCGCCAATATCACTAGCTGCGGACGGAAGCCTGGCTCCATATGCCTGCCCGAAGGAATGTGCATCTCCGCCAGCCATTGCTGGGGCAGGTAACAGCGTCCCGCCGCCTGATCCTCACCGATGTCGCGAGCGATATTGGCGAGCTGGAACGCCAAACCCAGATCGCAAGCACGATCCAGCGTAGCCTCATCCGACGGGTCCACCCCCATCAGCACCGCCATCATGCAGCCGACGGCTCCGGCGACATGATAGCAGTAGCGCAGCATGTCCTCTTCGCTCTGAGGCCGCCAATCTTCAGCATCGAGCGCGAACCCTTCGATCAGGTCATGCGCATAGCGGGCCGAGATGGCGCATTCGCGCATCACCACGCCAAAGCCGTCGAAGGCGGGATCGCCCGTGCGCTCGCCGCGCAGGGCGGCATCGGTCAGTGTCCTCATACTGGCAAGACGCACCTGCCCATCGGCCACGCCTCTCATTACGCCACCATGATCCTGCCCGTCGGCGATATCGTCGCACTTGCGGCACCATGCATAGAGAAGCCAAGCACGCTCACGCGTTTGCCGGTCGAACAGCTTCGATGCCAAGGCGAAGGATTTGGAACCCCGGGCGATACTTTCGCGAGCATGGGCGACGAGGGCGGTGCGATCGAGAGTGTTCACACTGCGGCCATGCCCCGCGCCGATGGTCGCCGCAAGGGTGGCACGAATTACAGCCTGTCGGCCTTCATCGAAAAGATCGGCTCGTGCGCCTTATAGGCTGCCATTTTATCAAGCAGCGCCTCGATCGAGTCGGCATGGACCAGGATGTCGGCATGTTGCGGCCGGATGAAGCCGGTGTCGATCATATGCCGGTTGAAGGCGATGAGCTGGTCATAGAAGCCAGATGCATTCAGCAGGCCAACAGGCTTGGCATGATAGCCAAGTTGCGCCCAGCTGATCGCCTCCCATAACTCATCCATGGTGCCAACGCCGCCGGGGAGCGTGATGAAGCCGTCAGACAGATCGGTGAAGCATGCCTTGCGCTGATGCATGGTCTGGACGACATGAAGCTCGGTGCAGCCCTGATGCGCGACCTCCGCCCGTACCAGAGCTTCCGGGATGACGCCGATCACCTCGCCTCCCGCCTCGAGCGCGGCATCGGCAACCGCGCCCATTAAACCCAGCCGTCCGCCGCCATAGACGACTCCAATGCCTCGCCCTGCAAGGGTGCGGCCAACTTGGCGAGCGGATTCCACATAGACCGGATCAGCAGGCAAAGCCGATCCGCAATAGACGGCCAGCCGCTTCACAGCAGGTCTTCGAGCATCAGCGCGGCGGTCGCCTTGGCGCTACCGACGACGCCAGGGATGCCCGCCCCCGGATGAGTACCGGCGCCGGTGAGATACAGGTTCGGGATCACGTCATCGCGGTTATGGGCGCGGAACCAGGCGCTTTGCGTCAACAGCGGTTCAAGGCTGAAGGCGCTGCCCAGATGCGCGGACAAGTCGCTCTGGAAATCGGGCGGCGCGTAGTGGAATTGCGTGACGATGCGAGAGCGGATGTCGGGGATAAGACGATGTTCGATCTCGTCAAGGATGCGCTCCGCATAGACCGGGCCAAACTGCTTCCAATCGATCGGCAGCTTGCCCATGTGGGGCACGGGCGCAAGAGCGTAGAAAGTCGAATGACCGTCGGGCGCCATCGACGGATCGGTGACGGTCGGGTGGTGCAGGTAGAGCGAGAAATCCTGAGGCAGCACGCCGTGATCATAGATGTCGGTCAGCAACCCTTCATAGCGGGGACCGAACAGGATCATATGGTGGGGGATGCCGGGCCAGCTACCCTTGATACCGAAATGCAGCACGAACAGGCTGGGCGACCAACGCTTTCTCGCGAGGCTCTCGGCCTGTTTCTGCCCCCTTGGGTGATGGCCGAGAAGGTCCCGATAGCTATGCATGAGGTCGCCGTTCGTGGCGACAGCATCGGCCTCCCCCCGCCATCCCGACGCGGTCGAGACAGCGACCGCGCGGTCGCCATGGGTCTCGATGCGCACGACCGGGTCGGCGAGACGCAGCGTACCGCCGAGCCGCTCGAAATGCGTCGCCATGCCCTGGACCAGGCGGTTCGTGCCGCCCTTGGCGAACCAGACGCCGCCATCCTTTTCCAGCTTGTGGATCAACGCATAGATCGCGCTGGTCTGCATCGGATTGCCACCCACCAGCAGCGTGTGGAAGGACAGCGCCTGACGCAGCCTTTCGTCCTTCACATAGGAAGAGACGATCGAATAGACCGAGCGCCATGCCTGATGCTTCGCCAGTGCTGGCGCGGCGCGGATCATGGAGGCGAAGTCGAGGAAAGCCACCGAGCCAAGCTTGCGATAGCCTTCCTCATAAACGCCGTCAGCATAGTCGAGAAAGCGCTGATACCCAGCGACATCCTGCGGGTTCAGCTTTGCGATTTGCGCCCGCAGGCTGTTTTCGTCGTTGGAATAATCGAAGTTCGTGCCGTCGCGCCAGTTCAGCCGGTAAAAGGGGGTGACCGGCACAAGGCTGACATCTTCCGCCATGTCATGGCCGGACAGGCGCCAGAGCTCTGCAAGGCAATCTGGATCGGTGATGACGGTCGGGCCTGCGTCGAAGACGAAGCCGTCCTTCTCCCACATATAGGCGCGCCCCCCCGGGCGGTCCCGCGCTTCTACCAGAGTGGTGTCGATGCCCGCCGATTGCAGGCGGATCGCAAGAGCAAGGCCACCAAAGCCCGCCCCTATTACTATCGCTTTGCGGTTCATCAGGCGGAGGGGGTCAACAATGCGCGCATGGCGCTCCTTATGGGCACCGGCGGGCGTCCACACAAGATGCGGATGCGATCGGCCCAAGTTGATCGGCCCGCATAGAAGCGACCGACCAGATGGGGATTGAGTCGATAGAAGCGTTCGAAGATGCGCCAGCGCTGGTCCGGCCGGGCAGCGCGGAAGAGCATCTTGCCGAGCAGCCGGTAATAGCCGCCGGCGCGCCAATGCGCCGCAGCGCGGGCACGGGTAGTGGCGGCAAGGTCTTCGATCGGCTGGTCGGCGAGCCAGAGCGCGGTGGCCACGGCGTCGGGCAGCGAATAGCCGGTCATCGGGTGGAACAATGCGGCGCGAACGCCTGCACGGGCAATGTCATCCTCCGCTGGCCAGAAGCGATCGAAGTTGCCGCCATGAACTACGGGAAGAACGCCGCTTTCCTGATGGGTGATCTGTTCGATGTGCCAGCCCTGATCTTTGGCATATTCGGCGATGCGACTGGCGAGCGTCGGGTGACCTAGTTCGGGACTGTCGCTATAGTAGGTATCCTCGACGAAGATGGTGCGATCATCGAAGGGGAGCAGATAGACGAAGCGATAGCCGTCGATCTGCGCAACGGTCGCGTCCATGATCACCGGGCGCTCCAACCCGTGTGGATGGCTGACGCGGAGGACCTGGCCGACGAACTTTTGCCAGCCGCACTCCAGCGCCGACATATCGCCGCCGCCGCGAGTATCGAGTACGGCGCGAGCCTGGATATGGCGGCCGTCGCCAAGGGTGACGCTCGTGGGCGTGATGTGGGTGACGTCGGCGTTGAGCAGGACGCGATCGCCGAGGAGTTGGCTGGCATGGGCGTCGAGTTGGGCGGAGGCGATGCTGTTATAGGCGGTGGGGAGGCGACGCTGATAGGCGAGGAAGCGGACCTCATGGCCTTGGGGCCAGCGATGGGTGATGAGCGGATCGACCAGCCAGCGATCGGCGGGGCGGACATCGCCGTCGAAGAAGGACCAGAGATGGTTGCCGCCCAGCGATTGGCCGCGTTCGATCAGCAGCAGATCGACCTCCGGGCGAAGGCGGGCGAAGGCGAGCGCGGTCAGAGTGCCGGAAAGGCCGCCGCCCAGAATCGCAAGGTCGCAGTCGAACGTCTTGGCCATGAGTCCTGTTAGGGAGGGCGAATTAATGAAGCAATTGGCGAAAAGAACGGGGTTTGACGAAAATGGCCGTATAGGATAGGGGGGTAGCCTATGCATGTGATCGAGAACAAGGACAAGCTGCTGGCGCGGGTGCGGCGCATCGCGGGGCAGGTCGGCGCGATCGAGCGGCAGCTGGGCGGAGATGCGGGCTGTTCGGAGACTTTGCAGCTGGTCGCGTCGGTGCGCGGTGCGGTCGGCAGCCTGATGGAGGAGCTGATCGAGCAGCATATGCGCGACCATGTCGCCCGCCCCGGCCTGACCGATGAAGAGCGGCAGACGGCGGCGGAAGAAATGCTGGAGCTGATCCGGCGGTACGGGAAATGACGATGCACGGCCATAGCCACGATTATGACGCAGCAAAGGCTCAAAGCGAGGCGCTGCCCCCTTTCCCCACCAATGGGGATGAGGAAGAAAGCCATTATTTCGACCATATTTACCTGAGCGCGGGCCATGACAAAAATGCTCGGCGGACGATGTGGGTCGTGTGGCTGACGGCTGCGACGATGGTGGTCGAGATCGCCTTTGGCTGGATCACCGGGTCGATGGCCCTGCTGGCCGATGGGTTCCATATGGCGACCCATGCGGGCGCGCTGGCCGTGGCGGCGGCAGCCTATGGCTATGCGCGGCGCCATGCCCGCAACCCGCGCTTTACCTTCGGCACGGGGAAGGTCGGCGACCTTTCGGGCTTTGCATCCGCCCTGCTGCTGGGCGTCACGGCGCTGTTCATCCTGGTCGAATCGGTGCTGCGCTTCTTTGAGCCGGTATCGGTGAAGTTTGGCGAGGCGACATTGGTCGCGGTCATTGGCCTCGCCATCAACCTGATCAGCGCGTTGCTGCTGGGGCATGACCATAGCCATGATCATCATGGGCATGATCATGAGCATGCGGGGGGCCATGGGACGGATCACGATCATGGGCACGATCACAAGCATGGGCATGCCGACAATAATCTGCGCGCCGCCTATGTGCATGTGCTGACCGACGCGCTGACATCCGTGCTGGCGATCGCGGCGCTGCTCGCCGGGCGCTATATGGGCTGGTGGTGGCTCGACCCGGCGGTGGGCATATTGGGCGCGGTGGTGATCGCGCGCTGGGCATGGGGGTTGATGAAGGACACCTCGGCCATCCTGCTCGACACCGCCGAACCGGCGTTGATGAAGCGGATCAAGGCGCTCGTGGAGGCAGAGGGCGCGATCATCCATGACCTGCATGTCTGGCGGATAGGGCCGCACGCCCATGCCGCGATCATCAGCCTGGCGCCGGGCGGCGATGTGGGCGCGGTGCGCCAGCGGGTGCGCGCGCTGCCAAGGATGGAGCATGTCACGGTCGAGTGCGGTTGAACGCAGGTCCATTCAGGCTGAACGGAAATGTCTTTGCGAACAATGGCCTGTTGCTGAACGATAAGTGACGGGCATGTTCAGGAAGCACTCATCAGCGGCCTAGCATATGGGTCCGATAAGGATCAGTGGAGGCCTGTCATGTTGACCAAGTTCATCATTTCCCTTTCCGTCGCCAGTGCGGCGATCGCGGGCGCTGCCGCATCGCCCGCCTTTGCGCAGAGCAGCTATCGCTATAGCGAACGCTATGATGGGGACGACGGCAGCTATTATCGCAGCGAAACCTATCAGCGGGACGATCGGGATTATGATCGCGGCTATCGCGACTATGACCGACGGCCGGTGGAATATCGGGAGTATCGCGAGGACCATTATCGTGAGGCGCCCCGCCGCTATCGGGCGCGGGGCTATGACGATGGCTGTTCGTCCGGGACGACTGGCGCGGTGGTCGGCGGTGTATTGGGCGGCTTGCTGGGTCGGGAAATCGGCCGTGGCGGACGGTGGAACCGGCCGAGCACGACTGGCCTGATCTTGGGCGCTGGCGCGGGCGCGCTGGCGGGCCGCGAGGTTGAACGCGGGGATTGCCGGTAAGATGAGCGGGCGGCGTGTCGCGGGAGTGATGCGCCGCTTTTTTATTGGGTGCGCTGGCGCTAATGTTCGGCTGTGGGGCCTGAGATCCCAGCGGTCGCTGGGATGACGGCTCAATAGACGTCGGTGGTTCGCTGTCATGTAAGCGAAAGATATTTGTCACTGAACTGTCACTGAAAAATCATAATTCGCCCCTCGATCGAAACAGGGGAAATTTTCGTGACAGGTTCCAAGATGAAAAGCATGGCTCTTGCGGTGAGCCTGCTGGCGTTGATGCCGGAAGTGGCGCAGGCGCAGAGCAATGAAGCGTTGCAGCGCCAGATTGACGAGTTGAAGGCGCAGGTTCAGGCGCTGACGAATGCGCTTGCTGCCAACAAGGGCAGTGAAGTCGCCAGCGCGAACGCTTCGTCCGCGCCTGCTCCGGTCGCGGGTTTGGCGGCGACCCCCGCCCCTGCGGTTCTGGCTGCGGCTCCAACCCAGCCGGTCGTTACATCTGCGACATCATCCGTTCCGAAGTCGAAGGCCTGGTATGAGCGGCTGTCGCTGCGCGGCTATACCCAGATGCGCTATAATGCGTTTCTGTCGGGCGACGACACCGCACCGGCAGGCCAGTCGCGCCTGCGGTCGGTGCATGACAGCGGAATTTCCGACAAGAGCAGCTTCTCGCTCCGCCGGACGCGCCTTGTCGTTCAGGGCGACATTTCCGATCGCGTGTCGCTCTACCTTCAGTCCGATTTCTCCGCTGCCGTAAACAATCAGGCAGGCAGTGAGCGGCGGGAAGGCTTTGTACAGCTGCGCGACGCCTATGCCGACGTCTTCCTGGACAAGGCCAAGACATTCCGCATGCGCCTGGGCCAGTCCAAGGTGCCCTATGGCTGGGAGAATATGCAGTCGTCCTCCAACCGCCTGACGCTGGACCGCAGCGACGCGATCAACAGCGCGGTGCCGGGCGAGCGTGATCTGGGCATTGTCGGCTATTACACGCCGCCTTCGGTGCAGAAGATCTGGGACCGGCTGGGGCATGACGGGCAGAAGCTGTTCGGCAATTATGGTGCGTTCGGTCTGGGCGTCTTCAATGGTCAGGGCATCAACAAGACCGAGCAGAATCGCGGGCTGATGAAGGTGGCCTTTGCAACCTGGCCGTTCGAACTGGATGGGCTGGGCGGCATGTTCGAGGATCAGGTGTTCGAAATCGGCGGGTCGGCGATGATGAACGACTACCAGCCGGAAGTGCGCAACGGATCGGCGGTCGCGATCAGTGAGCAATCCTATGACGAAAAGCGCGTCGGCATTCACGCGATGCTCTATCCGCAGCCCTTCGGCATTCAGGCCGAATGGAATTGGGGCAAGGGGCCGGAGTTCGACCGGGTAAGCCAGTCGATCGAAAAGAAGAAGCTGAACGGTGGGTATGTCCAGATGATGTATCGCCTGCCCACCGATTCGATCGGCGTGCTGGTGCCTTATGGCCGCTGGCAGCATTATCGCGGCGGGTGGAAGGCTTCCACCAATGCGCCTCGCCTGGAAACGGACGAGTTTGAATTGGGGCTGGAATGGCAGCCGTGGAAGGCGCTGGAGATCACGCTGGCCTATGCGCGGATGAAGCGGGCCGAAGCAGACGAGCGGCGGACGGGTCGGGCGACGGGAGACCTGATCCGTACGCAGGTGCAGTGGAATTACTGATTGGTGGCGGGCAAGCGGTCAGGCTTCGCTGATCGCCTGCCCCGCTGCCCAGCCGCTGGCCCATGCCCATTGGAAATTATAGCCGCCTAGCCAGCCGGTGACATCGACCGCTTCGCCAATCGCGTAGAGGCCGGGCATGCGGCGGGCTTCCATCGTGCGGGAGGAGAGTTCGGCGGTCGAGATGCCGCCGACCGTGACTTCTGCCTTGGCAAAACCTTCGGTGCCATTGGGGGCGAAGGACCAGGCGGCAAGGCGGCGCTGCGCTTCTTCCAGCTTGCGGTCGGCTATGTTGCCAAGATCGCCGGGCAGCGCGAGGCGATCGGCCAGGGCGTCGGCGAGGCGGTCGGGGAGTTGCGCGCGCAGCAGCGCGGTCAGCGATGTGCGCGGCTTGCTACGCTTGGCTTCGGTCAGCCAATTGGCGGGCATGTCGGGCAGGAAGTCGAGGCTGACTTCGCTGCCATGACGCCAATAGGAGGAGATTTGCAGGATGGCCGGGCCGGACAGGCCACGGTGGGTCAGCAGCGCGGCTTCGCGGAAGGCCGTCTTACCATGGCGGGCGATCACGGGCGTCGAGACGCCGGAAAGTTCGCGGAAAAGCATATCTTCGCCCCCGAGGGTGAGCGGGACCAACGCGGGGCGCGGCTCCACCACCTTGAGGCCGAACTGCCGGGCGAGGTCATAGGCAAAGCCGGTAGCGCCCATTTGCGGGATGGAGGGGCCACCTGTGGCGATCACCAGCGCGGGGGCCTGTGCTATCTTGCCGCCATGGGTCACGCTGTATCGGCCATCGGCGTGGGTGATCGCGCCGACAGGGTGGCCGAGGCGGATGGTGACGCCCCCTGCTTCGCACTCGGCGAGCAGCATGGCGACAATCTGGCGCGCGGACTGATCGCAGAAGAGTTGACCCAACGTCTTTTCGTGCCAGGCGATGCCGTGGCGATCGACCAGCGCGACGAAATCCGCTGCCGTATAGCGGCCGAGCGCGGACTTGGCGAAATGGGGGTTGGCCGAGAGATAGCGGTCGGGCGCGGTGTGGATGTTGGTGAAATTGCAGCGGCCGCCGCCCGAGATCAGGATCTTCTTGCCCGGCTGATCGGCGTGATCGAGGACAAGGACGCGTTTGCCACGCTGCCCGGCCGCTGCCGCGCACATGAGGCCCGCTCCGCCAGCGCCGAGGACGATGGCGTCAAATTGATCGGATGTGGTGGACAAGATCAGCCTGCGGAGAGCGCGTCCATGATCTGGCGAATGGGGGTGAGATCATAGCCAGCCGCTTCCGCCTTCTCGCTGAGCGCTGCGGGGTGATCCCCAGCGCGGGCGCGGGTGAGTGCCCAAAGGAGCGTGCTGCGGGTGCCGGAGCGGCAATAGGCCAGGACCTTGCCTTCGCCTGCTTCGTTGAGTGCGGCGGCCATACCGTCAAGCTGCCAGGGAGCGAAGCCGCCATGGGCGACGGGGACAGCGGCGTAGGCGAGGCCTGCGGCCTTTGCGGCGGCCTCGATTTCCGCGCCGTTGGTCTGGCCCGGTTCCTCGTCATCGGGGCGGTTGTTGATGATGACGGTCACGCCCAAGGCCTTGGCTTCCTCGACCTGATCGACGCTGATCTGGGGGGAGACGTAGAGGTTGGGGGTGATCTGACGGAACATGGGGCGGGACTCCTTCTGCCGCGAGCCATGCGCTTGTGGGGGGCGGGATTCAAGGGGGTTTTGGGTGGGCACAGGGGGGCATCCGCCCTCCCCCTCTCCAAGTACGCCTAGCTGCTAACGCAGCAAGGCTCCCTATCCTCTCCCCTGAAGGAGAGAGGATGTAGTTAGAGGAAGGGGCGGATGGCGGCGAGGAAGGCGTCGCCAAAGGCGTCGAGTTTGCGCTGGCCGATGCCGCTGATGTGGCCGAGTTCGGCGAGTGTCGCAGGGCGTTGTTCGGCCATTTCGCGCAGGGTGGAATCGTGGAAGATCACATAGGGGGGCACGCCCTGTTCCTGCGCCAGTTCGCGGCGGCAGGCGCGCAGGGCGTCGAACAGCGGATCGCCGACGGGGTTTTCCGGATTGCCGTTGCGGGCGCTGCGGCGGCGGCGCTCGCGGCGTGGGGGGAGGATCAGGCTGACCTCCTCCTCCCCGCGCAGGATCGGGCGGGCGCTGGGGCCTAGTTCGAGGCCGCCATGTTCGTTAGTTTGCAAAGCATCTTTTACGAGCAGGGCGCGGGAGACCGGGCGGAGGAGCGCTGTCTCCTCGCCTGATACGATGCCGTAGACGGAAATCTTGTCATGGCCGCGTTCCCGGATGCGGTCGGTGACGGCGCCGGTCAGGACTTGCTCGATATGGCCGGTGCCGAAGCTCTGGCCGGTGCGATAGACGGCGGACAGATATTTGCGCGCGGTTTCAGTGGCGTCGATGCTGGGCGGGGGATTGAGGCAATTGTCGCAATTGCCGCAGCTGGCAGGCGGATGTTCGCCGAAGTGGCGGAGGAGGATGGCGCGGCGGCAGGTGCCGGTTTCGACGAGGCCCCCGAGGGCGGTGATACGGGTGCGTTCGCCCTGCTGGCGGCTGGGGTCCAATTCGGCGATGCGCTGGCGGGCGCGGGCGAAGTCGTCGGCGCCCCAGAAGAGGTGTGCTTCGGCCGGTTCGCCGTCGCGGCCTGCGCGGCCGGATTCTTGGTAATAGCCCTCGATCGACTTGGGCAGCGCCGCGTGGGCGACGAAGCGGACGTCGGGCTTGTCGATGCCCATGCCGAAGGCGATGGTCGCGACCATGACCATGTCTTCGCTGGCGATGAAGGCGGACTGGTTGGCGGCACGCACCGCCGGATCGAGCCCGGCATGATAGGCGCGGGTCGGGCGGCCGGTGCGGGTCAGGGTGTCGGCCAGCTTTTCGGTGGCCGCGCGGGTGGGGGCGTAGACGATGCCGGGGCCTTCGCGGGCGGAGATCAGATCGGACAGCTGGCGAGGAAGGCCGTCGCGGGGGTGGACGGCGTAGCGGATATTTGGGCGGTCAAAGCCCGCGATGATGAGGCCTTCGCGCGGGATGCCGAGCTGGACGAGGATGTCGTCGCGGGTGTGGTGGTCGGCAGTGGCGGTGAGCGCTAGGCGCGGGACGGTAGGGAACTCGTCCAGCAGAGGGCGGAGCAGGCGGTAGTCGGGGCGGAAGTCGTGGCCCCATTCGGATACACAATGCGCTTCGTCTATGGCGAAAAGGGCGATCTTTGCCGAGCGGAGGAGGCTGCGGAAACCTTCTCCGCTTGCGCGTTCGGGCGCGACGTAGAGCAGGTCTAGGTCGCCATTGCGCAGACGGTCCTGAGTTTCGCGCCAGTCGGCATCGACGCTGGTCAGGCTGGCGGCGCGGATGCCGACCGCCTGCGCCGCGCGGAGTTGGTCGTGCATGAGGGCGATGAGGGGCGAGATGACGACGCAGCAGCCATCGAGCGCGACGGCGGGGAGTTGGTAGCAAAGCGATTTGCCAGCGCCCGTCGGCATGATGGCGAGCGTCGGCTGGCCCGCCATGACGCGTTCGACGACCTGTTCCTGTACGCCGCGAAAACCGGGGAAGCCGAAAATGTCGTGGAGGAGACTGGGGATGTCCGAACGCATCTGGCGGCTGTAGCGGGTTCGGCTGGCGAGGCAATGCAGATGCGCGACGGAAGAAGGTCGCGCTTCAGGTGGGCTGATAAAGTGGCTGTGCTGTGGATTTGCGGGCAGAGGGTTTGCCGAGCGCTGTGGCCGAAACGCTTTTAGGGCATCGCGTCTTAATCGGCGCTGCCCCCATTACCGTTCGCGTCCTGGTTCAACTTCTTTGGAAAGAAGAGGGCTTCGACATTCGAACGAGGCAAGTGACTCGTTCGGGCAGCCCGAACGGGGTTAGTGACCCATATAAAGGCGCGGCGCGCTATTTTGGGTCTTCGGCGCTTCCGCGCGCCCTAGTCGATTGGGTCGAGGAGGCAGCCCCAGCCCTTGCGGTAGCGCGCCGTGCGGGAAGCCAGGAGCGGGACGCTGGTTTCGACGCTGCTCGATTCGGGATTGTCCGAGAGGGTGACGAAGGCCATGCCGGGTTCCTTGTCGCCCTTGCAGCTGTCCATTGCGCGCCCTTCCACATAACGGCAGGAACAGGTGACGCGCGCGCCAAAACCAGCGCCCACGGCGGCGCGGGCGCGCAGGGCGCTCCAGTTCCATGCCAGCAGCAGGACGAGCAGCGCGACGATGGCGGCGAGCGCATAAATCCATTTCGGGCGTGCGGACATGCTCCCCTTTCCGATGAGCCGTGCTAAGGGCGCGGCTTATGAAGCTCGATCGGAAACGCGTAAAGGCTGTTGGCGCAGGCGCTGCCATTTTGTCGCTGCTGGCGCTGGCGGGGGGCCTCGCCGTGCGCGCCGCCGATCCGGCGACAGATTATCGCGTGTCGGCGGATGCGGGCGTGAATGAAGGGGATTTGCGCGCCGCGATCGATCCGCTGTTCGAGGGCGACGAGGATGTCGGCGAGACGCGGGCGCTGATCGTCATGCATCGCGGCGAGATCGTCGCGGAACGCTATGCGCCCGGATTCGGGCCGGAAACCAAGCTGCTTGGCTGGTCGATGGGCAAGAGCGTGACGGCGGTGCTGGTTGGCTTGATGGTTGCTGACGGGCGGCTGGCGCTGGATTCGCCGGTGCCGGTCGCGGCATGGGGTCAGCCGGGCGATCCGCGCGGAAAGATTACACTGCGGCAATTGCTCGCCATGACGTCAGGGCTGGACCATGTCGAGGATGACGAGCCGCTGGCCGAGGCGGACACGGTGCGGATGCTGTTCACCGACGGCGCGCAGGACATGAGCGCCTTTGCCGAGGCGAAGCCGCTGGCGCATGCGCCGGGTTCGCGCTTTTCCTATTCGACAGGCAATACATTGATCCTGGGCGACCTGATGGCGCGGATGCTGACCAGCAATCCCGATCCGGATGTACGGCGGCAGGCGATGCAGACCTTTATCGACGGACGGCTGAAGATTCCGGCGGGGATCAAGAGCCTGACGGTGGAATATGACGCGGCGGGCACGATGATAGGCGGCAGTTTCCTGCATATGACGGCGCGCGATTATGCGCGTTTTGGCGAATTGCTGCGGAACCATGGGCGGGGGCCGAACGGACATCAGATCGTGCCGGAAAAATGGGTCGATTTCATGCGCACACCTTCAGGGCGCAATGCGGCCTATGGCGCGCATCTTTGGCTGAACCGCGAAAGCGAGGAAAGCGTACTGATGCCGGGGGATGCGCCGCGCAGCCTGTTTGGCTGTGTGGGACATGGGGGGCAATATATATTGGTGTCGCCGGGTCAGGCGCTGACGATCGTTCGGATCGGGGCGTCACCGGAAAAGAAGCAGCGAACGGCCGTGAAGCAAGGGCTGGCAAGATTGATGCGGCTATTTCCTGCCTGAGGGTGATTTCCGCCGGATGTTAATATGCCCGGTCATCGGGCTGAGTGATCCAGATACAAGGCACGATGCTATGGCGCCTCGCCGAGGACATCTGGGTCAGGCCCGGATGACAGCCCACGAACGCGCCACACGCAAGATATCAGTCGCCGTTAAGCCGAAGCTCCAGCGCGAACGGTGGTGGGAGGTAGCGCTGACAACAGGGCGTTGCATGATGGCGAACTCGTCTGGGCCTACGTCCGCTCGCTAAAGCATGATGATGTTTGAGTGATCGTCACCCCGGACTGGATCCGGGGTTCCACTTCTTTTCTGATGCTGCCGAGGCAGCGGGACCCCGGGTCGAGCCCGGGGTGACGGAAAATCGGCCCTAATGCTCATGCTTCCGTGTAAAACGATCACGCTATAGAGGCCGCCACGTCAGCCGAGGCTGAAGCGCCCAAATAGTGCCGACCAGCCAGGCGGCAGCCGTTGCCGCAGACCGTCGCCCGGACAGATGCGATGCACGTCCAGCAGGTCAAAGCCCGACCGCCTGCCCTCTACCGTCACTCGCCTGTCGAGATAGCGTCGCGCCGATCGGGGGGCGTCAAGCTGCCACGTGCCGCCATCATCTCTCTCCAGCGCATAGCCCCATTGGCCGATGCGCAATATTCCGGTTTCCACATGCCATGTCCCTTTGGGCATCGCGGCCTATCCCCGAACCCGCTGGCGGTGCGCCCCTTCGGCGCTGCCTGACGCCGACAGTCGATCGAATATGGCACGTTTGAGCAGCGGGGACGAGTGGATGAGGTGTTGCAGTTCGCGAATGGCGCCATCGACCACGCCCTTGTCATAATCACTGACTGTCCAACGACGGGTGGATGGGGACGTTGGATCGACGAAGAAGCATATCGTTTCCTGTTCGCCCGTCAGAAGCTCAACATGATGTTGCCTTAGCCGCTCGATCAGCATGTCAGCGACATAGTGTTCCCATTTCATATTCATGCCCGTCGTTCCAATCCTGGAATGTCATGGTCTGCCAGCACGGTAGCTGGAGCAAAAAAAGGGCGCGTCGAAATCGACGCGCCCAGTGCATGAGGAGGGTTGGATCAGAAACCGAAGCTGATGCCACCGCGGACCTGAGCCAGGCTGTTGTGCCCACCGAAGCCGTAGCCGCCGGACAGGAACAGGTTGACGCGCTTGTTCACCGAAGTGTCGATGCCAAGTTCGATCAGGCCATGACCATCGGGATCGACGCCCTTCAGGTTGAAGGCATTGCCGCCGCCCACATATTGGACGGTGCGATCGCTGCCGATGTTGCCCTGGAAGCTGTACTGCACCTTGGCATAGGGGCGGTAAGCCACACCATCGACATCACCCAGCAGAGCGCCGGCCTTCACGCCGATGACCGGCGAGAAGACCGTCTTCGACGCGTCTTCGACGTTGAGACCGATGCCTGCGCCACCCTTTTCGGTGAAGCCGTTCATCGACCAGCGGCGAAGCGCCAGCTTACCGAAGGGCGTTACGACGAGACCGTTACCGGCCGCGAAGTCATAACCCATTTCCAGGCTGGCATCCCACTGCGAACCCTTGAAGTTGCCTTCGATCGTGCGGGCAAGCAGGGTCAGGTCGCGTTCGACTTCAAACTTCGAGAAGCCGTAGGCGAACTGGAAGCTGCCGTAGAAGGGACCAAAGCCCTGCGTCGCATAGGCACCGATGGTGTAGGTGCGGACCTGCGCTTCTTCCGGCGAACCCTGAGCGGTTACGTCATGCTGACCATAGCCGAAGCCGATGCCGAAGGCGCCGTCTTCCTGATAAGCGACGTCGATACCGAAGGCACCACCATAGCTGTTGGTCTTGATCTTCGACGCGCCCGAACGGGTGCCGCCCGTCTTGGCGAAGTTAGCCGAGGGGTTGAACCAGAGCTGGGTGCCCAGAGCCTCTCCATAACCGCGACGTGCCGCCAGACGGTTGACCGTGGTGTTGAAGACCGCGTTCTGATCCACCGCAGCAAGCGAACCGTAAATCTCCGCCGAGGAAAGCTCGTTGAAGACCTGCGCCGCCTGAGCGCTGTTCAGGCGCCAGTCGAGACCGGCCGCGATGTTGGCGATGTCCTGAGCGTTGGCGATCTCCGTGACCGAAGCAAAGCCATTGCCACCAGCAGCGTCCGTCTTCACCCGGGCGATGACGTCAGCCAGAGCGCTGTCGAGACCCACCGCCGCAGCAGCTGCGTTGGGGTTCGTCGCGCCGACAGCATAGCTGTTGCGGGTCGCTTCGATCGCCACGGTCTTGGCGGTCGTGTCATGCTTCAGGCCGAAGGTGACGAACTGCGAGCTAAGCGACGGGGTCGCAGTTGCCGTGACATCGCCCGTTCCGGTGTAGGTGAACAGCGTGTAGCCGTCGCCCGTGGAATAGAGGCTGTCCTTCGACACGGTCACAGCGACCTTGCCAGCCAGGTTCAGGTTCCCGTCCACCGTGACGGACGACGGAGTCGAGAAGACACCCGCATTTTCCGGAGTGGTGAAGTAGGGAATGCCGACTCCGCCGGTGATCGGGCCCAGGATTTCCGGAGCCGAACCGCCATCGTTGACGTTCAGGCTGCCGAAGCGGACCAGCGAGGGGTTGACGCCCACAACCGTCGTGCCGTTGGCAGTCTGGGTGTAGTTGCCCTGCTGATAGACTTCGATGCCCTTGATGGCTTCGGGACCCGGCGTGACGATGCTGTTGCCGACCGTGCGGATGAAGGTCGGTGCGCGGCGGCCGAGGACGAGGGTCGCATCATTGTTGATGTTGCCCTTGATCCCGAAGACCGCGTCGTCCGAAGCAACGTCCAGCTGGAGTTCGCCAGCCTGCACGTTGAGGTTGCCGACATCCATCGTCCAGGCAGCAGGCGAGGAGCCTTCAGCCGGAACATATTCGGCGCCCGTCACCACGAAGGTGCCAGCACCCGTCTTGTTGACGGTGTTGACGCCCAGCACGCGAACGGCCGTCGGGTTGAACAGCCCTTGCGCGTCTTGCGGCAGGGTCGCGACCGGCGTGAAGTTGGCCGGGGTGGTCGATCCAGCCAGCTTCAGTTCGCGGGCGCCCAGGAAACCGCCGCCGTTCAGGTTGACGGTCGTGTCGGTCAGATAGGCACCGCTGTCGTCGCGCTGTGCGTCGATGTCGCCGAGCGTGATCGACCCGTTGTTGAGGTTGATCGCCGCCTTGATGTCGGCTGTCTTGACGGCAGCTTCGCCACCCACGCTGAGGTTGAACGCGGCAGGATCAACCTGCGATGCGTTCAGGGGAACGCCCGCGCCCGAAACCAGCGAAGCCAGTTCGGAAGCGACTTCGCCCTGCGTCGATACCGCACCCGTCACGGTGAAACCGCGCGAGATGCCGTTCTGATCGACGGTGTAGGTCTGAGCCGCAGGAGCAGCCGTGACGGTGACGGCGGTCGTGTTGACCGTCGCATCGACAGTAGCCGTGCCGCTGAACACCGATCCGCCGAGCGTCGTGTTGCCCGTCAGGATGCCGTTGTTCGTGACAGCACCAGTGACGCCCTCCAGCTCGACGTCGCCAAAGGCGATGCCGTTGTTGGTGAAGCTGGCGTTGCCGCCTGCCGGAGCCGCCGTGACGTTTGCCGCGATCGTGCGGGTGCCAGCGTCGGTCGGGTTGGTGTCGGTGATCGTCGCGGAGCCGCCACCGTCCAACGCGGAAACGCTGAACACATTGCCCGCACCCGGCGTGCCGAGCGAGCCATTGTTAACGAGCGAGGCGGAGGCCAGACCTTCGACATCGACATCGCCAAGGACAGTGCCGTTGTTCGTGACCGAAGCCGCGGCGCCGACCGGCTGACCCGTGAACGTCGTTACGACGCTGACGGGGGTGAAGCCATCAGCCGCATAGGTGGTGACGGTTTCTTCGCTGCTGTCGAAGCCCGAGCTGCTGGCGAAAAGGTTGCCGCCGGTGCCGTTGTTGGCATCGCCGATGACGCTGCCTTGGCCGATGGTGATCGATGCACCGCCTACGCCGGAAGCGAAGACGTTGCCCGCCACGCTGGGCACGCCCTGCTGCGAGGGAGCATCCACGACGACCGAAGCCTGACCACCTGCGGAGGTGAAGCTGTTGGTTTGCGTGCTGGTCGTCAGCGTGTCGATACCGCCAGTGACGCTGTAATTGTCAACGCTCTCGCTGTTTGACAGGTCGGTGCCCGACGAGGCGAAGACCGATCCGCCGACCGAGCCGGTGATGTTGGCGCTCGCGTTGCCGAAAGCCGAGGTGACGCTGCCGTCACCATCGATGCGTCCGGCATTGTTGAGCGTGGCGTTGCCAGCAGCGGCCGGAGCCGTTTGCGTCGAGGTGGTGGTGACAGTAGCCGTGCCATCTCCAGCGGCGTCTACCGTCCGCGTTGCGGAGGTGGCGAATGCCACGTCAGCGGGCGTGAAGGCGAACGGGCCGACCTGCGCGGTGCTGACAGACACGTTGCCAGCGACAGCTGCATCCGCGCCGATGTCGGCCAATGCCCAAGCGGTGCCCGTAACATTCACGTTGCCACCCACATTCGCCGCACCTTGAAGCGCGACGGAAGCCGCACCGCCGGTCTGGCTCTGGGTGAACTGCGAGCTGGCGGACGAGCTGGTTCCCTGCAGAACGCCAGCGTCATAGGTGTCGGTGCTTTCCGAGGCGTTCGTCAGGTTGATGGCGAAGCCCTGGCTCGTCGAGGTGACGTTGCCCGAGATCTGGCCGCCGTTGACGTTGACCGCACTGCCTGCGTTGCCGGAGGAGAACACATCGCCGTTGCGGCCAGAATCACCGGGAGCAACCGTTCCGCTGATGTTGACGGTGCTCGTGCCGCCGGTGGTGGCGAAATCGGTCGTGTCGAGGCTGGTGGCGACGACCGTTCCGGTGCCTGCGCCATCGCGGGAGTCCGTCGCAACGTCCGTGCTGGCAGTTGCGGATGACCCACCCTGGGCTACAGAAGACACATCGCCATAGACGCTGCCGCTGACGGTAGCCGTGCTGTTGGCGGCGGAGAACTGGCTGACGCTGCCGTCATTGCCGGTGCCGAAGTTCAGCGAGCCGTTGATGCCCGCATAGGTGCCGGTGACGTCGCCGCCGACGGTTTCGCTCGAACTGCTCGACTGCGTGGTCGTGGTCGTTCCCGATACGGTGACCGTGGGACCGGTGCTGGTCGAGACCGTGCTGCCGCTCGATGCGGTAGTCTGGCCGAGGACCTGGCCATTGTTCGCGATGGTGATCGCGCCGGTGTCCGAATCGGCATCTACGTCGCCGCTGATCCGTCCAGCGGCCGCATTGGTAATCGAGATGGCACCATCAGTGGTCGAGGCCAAGGCGCTGCCGCCGACCGAGCCGCTATTGGCCAGGGTGACAGAACCGGTCGTTGCCGTGCCAACAAGGTCGCCATCGACGGAACCGTTGTTGGTGACGGAGACGTTGGCGGCATCAAGGGCTGAGCCGATCAGGCTGCCGCCGACTTCGCCCGCGGGACCGTTGACGAGCGCAACATCACCATAGGCCGAGCCGAATACGCTGCCGCCTACCGAACCGTTATTGGTAACCGAAGCCGTGCCGCCGAAGTCCGTTGCGCTGATGCTGCCCGTGACTTCGCCATTGTTGGTGGCGGTGAAGTTGTTGGCGGCGGCAGTGCTGCCGACGCCGCCAAAGGCGATGCCGGTGACCAGGCCATCGTTGGTCAGTGAAACAGCGCCATCGCCCTCGCCAGCGGCATAGCCGCCCGCGACGAAATCATAGCCGACGCTGCCGCCGCTGATGTCCGCGCCCGAGGCGATCGTTACCGTAAGGTCAGGGTTTGCAGGAGTGGTGATCGCGGCATCGATGCTGGCGTTCACCGCGGCGCTTGTACCCGCGCCGGTGGGCACGTTCACAGTTGCGGGAGCGGCTGAGGCTCCACTGGCGTTGGCGAGGAGCGCCATCGCCGGCATCGAGGCTGACAAGAGCAGCATCCGATGCAGTTTCGAGTTATTTCTCATTCTTTATTCCCCTAGTCATCGTGCAAAGCCGCAAAGCCAGACGGCACAAGGGGACATCCGGGCCGGGACGACACCACCCGACCTGCCGCATCTGATATGCGCGGTGAAATCCCCTTCACCCCCTGCACATTGCTAGACGCACTTCACGTGCGTGTGCGCAACTTGCGCAAATCTCCTATGCGCAATCGCATTGGTTCGCAATCGCTTTTTGCGGCGTCGCAAAGATGTGCGCAAATAGCTCCGAGATTTGACGGATTTGGGTCGGGCTTTTGGCCTTTTCCATGAAAATTCTGGATTCTTAAGTGCGCAAATTGTATGATCGTTCAATATGCACTTGGCAGGTTTGCGACAGCGGTGTGAACGCTTCTAGAAACAACAACGAACAAAAGGCGACGCAAGGTTTGCGATCGTCGTTTCTCCAGGTGGTCGCACGGGTGTGCCAAGAACAGGCGCAGAAAAACATGTCTTTTGATTATGAGTGGGATCAGCAGAAAGCGCGTGGGCTGATCAGCTGCCTGATAGAGGAAACCGGCCTGTCGGCGACGGAAGTAGCGCGCCGATCAGGGCTGGCTCCATCGACGCTGACCCGGATTTATCCAACACCTTCGGTCGGCTATTCCCTTTCGGCCCGGAGCATATCCAAGCTCAAGGAAGCATTCCCCGAGCCATTCGCCATGTGCGAGGCAAGAGGGATCACCGCCACCCCTTCACCGGCACCTACTCATCTGGTGAAAGAGCGGCCCCTGCCCTTTGCTATGCCGAGTGAAAGGACCATCCCGGTTTATGCCGCGTCCCTGCTGTTCCCGGACGAGGACAGTATATCGCTGGCCAACGACCTGGAGATGTGGGAGGGCGACTTCACCCAGCCGGCCGCCTTTATCCCCGCGCCATTCGGCCGTGCCGACGCGGCCCGCTATTTCGCGATCTACATCCCCAGCGAAGCGATGGAGCCGAGGTTCCGGGCAGGCGAGCGGGTGATATTGGACAGGATCAAGCCTGCCTCCATTGATACCGACGTAATCGTGCAACTGCGCGACGAAGAGGAACGATCGCTTTGGACGATAGGCAGACTGAGCGCGCGGGACCGCAACCTGATCGGCCTGACCCAATATAAGGACCGGGTGACCGCTTCCATTCACCGCAGCAAGGTCCGGCATATCTTCCCGATCATCGGGATGCTCGGCGACGAGGCTTGAGGGTTGAAGCGGCCCGGCTGCCGCCAAGCTCAATATCGTTCGCCTAAAGCAGGAACTGCCCCTCTATCACCGTGCGGCAGGCGCCGGTCAGGATGACCCGATCGCCGTCCAGACGGCAGCCAAGGCGACCGCCGCGAGCAGATGCCTGCACGGCGCTGAGCTTTACCTTATCGAGCCGGGACGCCCAGAAAGGTGTAAGCAGGCAATGGGCCGAGCCGGTCACAGGATCCTCGTCCACGCCGCCGCCGGGCACGAAGACGCGGCTGACGATGTCGCTGTCCTCGCCCGGTGCCGTAGCAATCAGCATGATGTCACCGAGCGCCGTCAATGCCGCAAAGTCAGGCTGGAGCGCGCGGACGGCCGCAGCATCAGGGAAGAGGAACAGGCTGTACCCGCCGTCGCGCCAATGGGACTCAAGCGGCTCCCCGCCGAGCCCGGCCGCAAGATCGGGCAGCGCGCGCGGCTCCAGGTGCCACGCGGGGAGGGAAAGGGCATAGCCATCCCGGTCGCGCATAACCGTCAGCACGCCCGCGTCACGGGTGCGGAAGCGCAGCGCGGTGCGGCCGCCCATCAGCACATGCCCGCTCGCCAGCGTGGCATGGCCGCAAAGCTTCACCTCGACCGTGGGCGTGAACCAGCGCAGCGCATAATTGGCGTCGGGATCATCGGGCGTCGGAACGGTGAAGGCGGTTTCCGACAGGTTGTTTTCAGCCGCGATCGCCTGGAGGGTGGCATCGTCCAACCAGCGGCCGAGCGGCATCACGGCAGCCGGATTTCCGGTGAAGGGCGCGTCGGCGAATGCGTCAACCTGGGTGAAGGGAAGGCTGGTCATGGATCGGGTTTCCGCTGGCTTGTGACGCCGATGATGACGCGCGGTGACGCCGGGCGATAGGGCCAGCGAGGAGACATTGGTCTGGATGTGCGTCAAGGGGGAGAGTGATCTGGCGTTCGATGCAGGGGCCTGAGATGCCAGCTTTCGCTGGCATGACGTGGGTGGGATACGAAATGGGCCAGCCATATGAAATGGCTGGCCCGTGTTCGCGGCTTGAGGGGACGCTTTGACCGTCAATCCAATTTTGGCCCGAAGGCCGGTGAGGAATGACGCTCCCCAGGCTTACGCACTGCCGCTCGCCCTCCCGCGGGCGATCTATGGTGCCGATGTTAACGCAGATTTACTGAGTCGTCTCGCGCTAACGTGACTTTCGACGGGTAATCGGCTCGTGTCAGCCGGTTATGCGCCGCCGCATTGCGCGCGATGCAGGAGTTTCTGGTCCGCCAGCACCAGCGCCATCATCGCTTCCACGACGGGCACGCCGCGAATCCCGACACAGGGGTCGTGGCGACCCTTCGTGATGATGTCGGATGCTTCGCCATCGCGCGTGATTGTTTCGACGGGGATGAGGATCGAGCTGGTCGGCTTGAAAGCGACGCGCAGCTTCACCGGCTGGCCGGTCGAGATACCGCCCGCAATGCCGCCTGCGTGATTGGCAAGGAAGGCTGGCCCCTCTTCGCCCGGCCGCATGGGATCGGCATTGTCTTCGCCACGCAGGCGGGCAGCAGCGAAACCGTCGCCGATTTCCACCCCCTTGACTGCGTTGATGCTCATCATCGCGGCGGCGAGTTCGCTGTCGAGCTTGGCATAGAGCGGCGCCCCCCAGCCCGCGGGCACGCCGGACGCGACGCATTCGACCACGGCGCCAAGGGACGAACCGTCCTTGCGCGCGCCGTCCACCAGTTGCTCCCACCGCTTGGCAGCTTCAGGGTCGGGGCAGAAGAAGGGGTTATTGTCGATTTCCGCCGCGTCAAAACGGGCATAGTCGATCGCGTCGCCGCCTATCTCACTGACATAGGCGAAGATATCGACCTCCGGCAGGACGAGGCGGGCCACCGCGCCCGCAGCGACACGGCTGGCGGTTTCACGCGCCGACGAACGACCGCCGCCGCGATAGTCGCGAAAGCCATATTTGGCATCGTAGGCATAGTCGGCATGACCCGGCCGATAAGCCTTGGCGACGTCCGAATAATCCTTCGACCTCTGATCGGTATTCTCGATCATCAGGCTGATCGGGGTGCCGGTGGTCTTGCCTTCGAACACGCCCGACAGGATGCGGACCTCGTCCGGTTCGCGGCGTTGGGTCGTGAACTTCGATGTGCCGGGCTTGCGCTTGTCCAGATAGGGCTGGATGTCGGCTTCGCTGATCGGCAGGCCGGGAGGGCAGCCATCGACGATCGCGCCGATGGCCGGACCATGACTCTCGCCCCAGGTGGTGAAGCGGAATACGCGGCCGAAGGTGTTGAAGCTCATATCCTGTCCCTAGCCCGGATCAGCCCTTGTCGAGCGCGATATCCGGCGCGTCTTCGGCCTTCATGCCGATGACGTTGTAGCCTGCGTCGACATGGTGGACTTCGCCGGTCACGCCCGATGCCAGATCCGACAGGAGGTAGAGGGCCGCGCCGCCGACATCCTCAATCGTCACGTTGCGGCGGAGCGGGCTGTTCAGCTCGTTCCACTTCATGATGTAGCGGAAATCGCCGATGCCGCTGGCGGCCAGCGTCTTGATGGGGCCTGCCGAAACGGCGTTG
The DNA here is from genome assembly GCF_055397305.1 of Sphingobium sp. TomMM7A. Taxonomy (NCBI): domain Bacteria; kingdom Pseudomonadati; phylum Pseudomonadota; class Alphaproteobacteria; order Sphingomonadales; family Sphingobiaceae; genus Sphingobium; species Sphingobium sp. TomMM7A. The sequence goes on from NZ_AP027311.1 coordinate 2,010,649, forward strand.
ACGCGGATATTTTCCGGTCCCAGGTCCATTGCCAGATATTTCACGCTGGTTTCCAGGGCCGCCTTGGCCACGCCCATGACGTTGTAATGGGGGATGACCTTTTCGGCGCCATAATAGGACAGCGTCAGCATGCTGCCACCCTCGGCCATCAGCGCACGGGCGCGTTTGGCGACGGCGACGAAGCTGTAGGCCGAGATGTTCATCGTCATCAGGAAGTTTTCGAGGCTGGTGTCGACATATTTGCCGCGCAGCTCATTCTTGTCGGAAAAGCCGATCGCGTGGACCACGAAATCGAGCTTGCCCCAGCGTGCCTTCACTTCGTCGAAGGCCGCGTCGAGCTTGTCCATGTCGGAAACGTCGCAATCGATCAAAAAGTCCGATCCCAGTTCCTCGGCAAGCGGGCGCACGCGCTTGGCCAGCGCCTCACCCTGATAGGAAAAGGCCAGCTCAGCCCCCTGTGCGCGCAATGCCTTGGAAATGCCCCATGCGAGCGACTTGTCATTCGCCAGGCCCATGATGAGACCTCGTTTTCCCGCCATCAAGCCCGTCATTCTACCGTCCCGTTCCCTTTACGATCCTCCATGCCGCGCTCCACTTCCTCTTCGGGAAATTCGGCAAGCGCCGCATTGAGTTCCGCGCCAATTACCACGCCAAGCCCGACGAGGAAGAAAAAAATGAGTGTGATCATTACGCCAGCCAGACTGCCATAGGTGCGGTCATAGCCGCCGAGCAGCGAAAGTGTGGGGGGCAACAGCATGGTGACGCCATACCACCAAAGCGCCGTGGCGACCGCGCCGGGCCATTTGGGAAAGCGTTTGTCCTTGTAGGCGCTGGGTGTCAGCGAGAAATAGAGATAATAAAGGGCGACGCAGAGGATCAGCATCGGCAGGGCGCGCGTCAGGGTGACGATCTGCATCGCCTGGTCCGCGAAGGGCAGCAGCTGGTGCAGGAACTGGTCGATGCCGGTTATGACGACCTGAAGGGAAAAGGCGAACATCACGGCAAACACGCTGACCAACGTGATGCCGATGGCGGTCAGGCGATAGTGCCAGAAAGGCCGCGTGCTTTTGGTGCCGTAGGCGCGGCGGAGAATGTCGCGGATGGTTTCGATGAGGCTCCCCACCGTCCACAGGCCAACAAGGCCGCCCAGCCAGAGCAGCGGTCCGGTGCGGGCGGTGAGCACGTCGATGATGGGCTGTTTCACCACGCTGGCGACGCCGGGCGGCACGGTTTCGAGGAAAGCGCCCACCGCCGCCAGGCCATCCTGCGACCGGCCGAAGATGCTGGCAACCGCCGCCGCGACGATGAAGAAGGGGAAGAGCGTCATCAGCGAGAGATAGGCGAGGTTTCCCGCGTGGATGAAGCCATCGCTATAGGTGCCGACAGCCACCCGCTTCATGATTTCGAAGGCGTGGCTGCCGGGTCGGACCTTGGCTATGCCGCGGTTGAGATGGGCACGAGCGTCGTCCGCGATCCGTTTGCGGCGGGATTCGGGTGAGTAGGGTGAAGGCTGCGGCATGCCCTCCTAACGCCCTAGACGCCCAGATGGGCGCGAACGGCACGGCCATCCTGCCAGCTTTCCACGAGCGACAGGATCGCCGGGTCGTCACCGGGGATGTCGATCAGCAGCCGGACGAGCTGATCGCCCCGCTCCCCAGCCTTGTGCGTGAAGCCCTTGCCGCGCAGGCGCAGCGTCTTGCCCGATGTGGTCCCGGCCGGGACGCCGAGCATCACCGGACCATCGACGGTGGGCACCTTGACCTTGCCGCCCTTCACCGCTTCGTCGAGGGTGATGGGCAGGTCGAGCAGCACATTGTCGCCGTCGCGGGTGAAGAATGGGTGCGGTTTCACCTCGATAGTGACGATCGCGTCCCCTGCCCCGGCCGGCCCCGCCTGCCCCTTCCCCGACAGCCGCATCTGCGTGCCGGTTTCGACGCCAGCAGGCAGCTTGAGGTCGATGCTCTTGCCGTCCTGCAGGGTGATCCGCTGCGGCGCGAGGGTGGCCGCGTCGACGAACGCGACGGCGAGGCGGTAGGATACATTGGCGCCCTTTTGCGGCGGGCCGCCACGGCCAAAGCCACCGAAACCGCCGCCACCGCGCCGGGCGCCGCCGCCGCTGAACAATCCTTCGAAAATGTCGCCGAAGTCGGCACCTTCGTTGAATTCAAAGCCGCCGCCGCCACCCGGACGTCCACGAAAACCGCCGCCGCCGCCAGCGCCGCCAAATCCGAAGGGAGCGGTGGGATTGCCGTCGCCGTCGATCTCTCCCCGGTCGAAACGCGCGCGCTTATCCTTGTCCGACAGCAGCTCATAGGCGCTGGAAACCGACGAGAAACGCTCGGCCGCCTTGGGATTATCCTGATTCCGGTCAGGGTGAAGCTCCTTGGCGAGCTTGCGGTAGGCCGACTTGATCTCTGCCTCGCTCGCGCCGCGCGCGACGCCCAGAGTGGAGTAGGGATCCGCCATTGCCGAGTGTCTATCCTTGTTCGTGAAAGCTGATTTGCACCTTATGTGGCGAAATAGTCACGATCGTTCAAGCGGCGCGGCCATCGACATGAACGGAAACCAGCCGTAGATCAGCAGCATGACCGATCCCTTCATCCTGTTCGACCAATGGTATGGCGAAGCGCGCGACGCCGAGATCAACGACAGCAACGCAATGGCGCTGGCAACCGCCGACGCGCGCGGGCGGCCGTCGGTGCGGATGGTGCTGCTGAAAGGGCATGGGCCGGAAGGCTTTATCTTTTATACTAACTTCGAAGGGCGCAAGGCCGAGGATTTGCTCGCCAATCCGCATGCGGCGCTGCTGTTTCACTGGAAGTCGCTGCGGCGGCAAATCCGGATCGAAGGGCCTGTCGAGACGGTGGATGAGGCTGCGGCCGACGCCTATTTCGCGACGCGCAGCCGTGACAGCCAGCTGGGCGCATGGGCTTCCGACCAGTCGCGACCGCTGCCGTCTCGGGAGGTTTTCATGGCCCGCTATGATGATGCGGTCGCCCGGTTCGAGGGTGGGCCGGTGCCTCGCCCGCCGCACTGGTCGGGATTTCGCGTGGTACCCCAGCGGATCGAATTCTGGCAGGACCGTGAGCATCGGCTGCACGAACGGCGGTTGTTCGAGCGGGATGGCGATGGTTGGCGCGAAGGGCTGCTTTATCCTTGAGGCGCGGGGGCCGCGTAGCGGTGGTGGAGGGAGCGTGGCCAGCGTTGCGCATTTCCCCTCCACCAGCCTTTGGCTGGTCCCCCTCCCCACGCCTCCGGCGCAGGGAGGATAAGGCTGCGGTCATTCGTTCAACAGGATAGGCGTTCCGGTCGGCGCCTGTTAGATGTGAGGCCAGCACGGCTAAGAGGGGTTGCATGCGGAATCGACTGACGGCCTTCATCCTTGCTGGCATGATCCTGGGCGTTCTCACCGGCTTTGCGGCCAATTTGTGGGTCGGAGCCGACAAGACCCTTGCCAAGGATGTGGCAGGATATTTCCACCTGCTGGCCGACATTTTCCTCCACCTCATCAAGATGATCATCGCACCGCTGGTGTTTTCGACGCTGGTCGCGGGGATCGCGCATATGGGCGACAGCGCGGCGTTGGGGCGGATCGGCGGGCGGGCGCTGGCCTGGTTCATCATCGCCAGCCTCATATCGCTGACGCTCGGCCTCTTCTTCGTCAATTTCTTCGCGCCGGGTGAAGGGCTGAACCTTGTCCGGTCAGGCGCGCAATCCGCGGTGAATACCGAAGCACTCAATTTCAGGGATTTCGTCCTGCATGTCTTCCCCACGTCCATGGTGGGCGCGATGGCGGAAAATTCGATCCTCCAGATCGTCGTCTTTTCGCTGTTCGTGGGCGTCGCGCTGACCGCCATTGGCGAGAAGGGCAAGCCGATCGTCACCGTTATCGAGGCGATGGTCGAATTGATGCTGCAAGTGACGGGCTATGTGATGCGGGTCGCGCCCCTTGCCGTGTTCGGGGCGCTGGCGTCGGCGATCACCACCGAGGGGCTGGGCGTGCTCAAGACCTTTGGCGAGTTGGTGGGCGAATTCTACCTTTCGCTCTTTGCGCTGTGGCTGCTGCTCTGTGGCGCCGGGGCGATCTTCTTGGGGCGGCGGATGATCAAGCTGCTCAAATATGTGCGCGAGCCGCTGCTGATCGCCTTTTCCACGGCATCGTCGGAAGCCGCCTACCCCAAGATGCTGGAGCAGCTGGACCGGTTCGGCGTCCCCCGTCGTATCTATAGCTTCGTGCTGCCGCTTGGCTATTCGTTCAATCTCGACGGGTCGATGATGTATTCGACCTTCGCCACGATCTTCATCGCGCAGGCCTATGGCATCGACCTGCCGATCGCGACGCAGATCACCATCCTGCTGGTGCTGATGGTGACGAGCAAGGGCATCGCCGCCGTGCCGCGCGCCTCGCTCGTCGTCGTTGCGGCGACGCTGGGCCAGTTCGACCTGCCGGTGGAAGGCATCGCCTTCATCCTGGCCGTCGATCATTTCATGGACATGGGCCGCACCGCCACCAACGTGCTGGGCAACGCCATCGCAACGTCGGTCATCACCAAATGGGAAGGCATGCTGGAGGTCGAGGAACCCGAATTCGTGCCGCATCCCAAGGCGCCAGCCCATACGCCCGCGCATGGCCGCGCTGGGCTGGAACTGGCGTCGGACATGGTGGACGAAGAACCGCGAAGCTGACCGCTACCACAATATGCCCCTAACCGGCTGATCCGGTGCAGGCGCATCGTCGCCGATGGATTGGAGCAGGTCGATCTCGATCGTGCGGCACATGGCGGAGAGTGGCACGTCATGTACGCTGTTAGCGAAGGGATCGACCAGATCATCGCCAATCCGCAGCACGGCGAGGAACATGAGGCCCGCCACCGTCGACCCCAGCGGCGTCGCAAGGCCGAGGGTTTCCACCAGCCCGATCGGCAGCAATACGCAGAAGAGATGCGTGAACAGCGTCGGCAGGAACCGATATTGGATAGGCAACGGCGTGTTCTTGAGCCGCTCCATGCCCCCTTGCGCATTGGAGATATCGACCAGCGTCCGTTCCATCTGCGTTTGCTGGATAGTATCGATCCACCCTTCCCTTCGGGCGATGTCGATCCGCCGCCCGGTGCTGTCCAGCAGGCCATTGGCCGGATTGGAGCGCGCGAGGGCATGCCCCTTGTCCCGCTCCTCGATAAAGCCGGTAACGCGATCGTCGAAGGGCTGGCGGCGCAACTGGCATCGCAAGGCGTTCACATAGGCGATTTGTCGTTTGATAATCTCTCGCTTCAGGTCCCGCGCTTCGGGGTCGGGCAGGAAGTTCCGCGTGGCACGCGCCAGGCTGCGCGAGGCGTTGATCATCGCTCCCCAGAGAATGCGGCCTTCCCACCAGCGTTGATAGGATGAATTGCTGCGAAAGCCGAGGAAGAGCGCCAGCGCCGAGCCGAACAGGGTAAGCGGCAGCGGTGGCGCGCGAAAGGGCAGGATGAAATAGGTGATCGTGACCGCGCAGTCCCAGATGAACAACAGGGCGAGCGGCTTCCAAACTTCACTCGCAATCTGGCGCAGGCTGGGCGCGGCATTGACGATCATGCATTTCTCCGGATTTCAGCACAGGAGGGCATAAACAAAGCGGCCCTCCTTTGGATGCGGGCGGGGGACAATTTACCGGCTGCGCGTTACGCCCTCTTTGCAACGGGGGGAGGTCAGCGCGCTGCCTTCGCCGCTTCCGCCCACCAAATGAGGCTGCTCGCGAAACCCGCAAAACCGCGTTCGAGCGCCGCGCCGCCGTCACCCTGTGGCTGACCCTGTTCATCAAGCGTCTGGGCGATCTGGCCGACGCTCAAACGTTCCGGGATGACGGCCATGCCCATGGCGGACAGCGTCACCGTCCAGGCGGCGTGGCTGTTGACCCCGGCATAGCGGCCCGCCGAATAGCTGGCGATGGCGGCGGGGCGGCGGTCGAATTCCTTGAGATAGTGGTCGACGAGATTCTTGAGGCCGGGTTGAACGCCCCGATTATATTCGCCGGTCACGAAGACGAAGGCATCGGCAACGGTGAGGCGGTCGGCCAGCGCGGCCATGGCTGCGGGGGCCTGGCCGGGCGGGTAGTCACTGTAGCGCTGGTCGAGCATGGGAAGGCTGACCTGCATCGCGTCTATGAGTTCGGGCTTGTGGCCGAGTTGCTGGAAGCCGTTGATGAGATAGTCGGCGAGGCGGATGCCCATGCGATTACGACGGTAGGAGCCGTAGAGGATGAGGAGGTTGAGTGGCATCGCGGCGCTCCCTTGCTGTTAGGGGGAGGTTTGTCGCATCGGCATGAGCGCGCGTCCAGCATATCGGCCATTCTATGCGTCATGCCAGCGGAAGCTGGCATCTCAGGATGGGGTAGGACGCATAGGCCCGAGATGCCAGCTTTCGCTGGCATGACGGGGTTGGGGATGAGGCTTTAGCGCAACTTCGCTATCGAAAGCCCGTCCTGCTTGGCGCGGGCTTTTACCGACTCCTCGCTGCGGGTCAGGGCCTTGGCGATCGCTTTCAGTGCCATGCCCTTTTTCGCCAGAGAATGGAGCTTTTGCAGCTCATCCGCCGTCCAGGGCTGTTTGTGACGCTCGAAGCGATCGCCTGCCATCGGATCAATCCGCGAAGGGATCGCGCACGAGGATGGTGTCCTCGCGCTCGGGACTGGTGGAGACGAGCGTGACCGGGCAGCCGATCAGCTCCTCGATCCGGCGGATATATTTGATCGCCTGCGCGGGCAGGTCGGCCCAGCTGCGGGCGCCCGCCGTCGTGTCCTGCCAGCCTTCGATGTCTTCGTAGATGGGCTGTGCCTTCGCTTGGTCCTGCGCATGGGCGGGGAGATAGTCGTAGGTCTGGTCGCCGATCTTGTAGCCGACGCAGATCTTGAGCGTGTCGAAGCCGTCGAGCACGTCGAGCTTGGTGAGCGCGATGCCAGTGACGCCCGAGACGGCGACCGACTGGCGTACCAGCACGGCGTCGAACCAGCCGCAGCGGCGCTTGCGGCCGGTGACGGTGCCGAACTCATGGCCGCGCTCGCCAAGGCGCTGGCCGGTTTCGTCCTCCAGTTCCGTCGGGAAGGGACCGGAGCCAACGCGAGTGGTGTAGGCTTTGACGATGCCGAGCACGAAGCCCGCGCCATTGGGGCCAAGGCCGGTGCCGCTCGCTGCCGTGCCTGCGACCGTGTTGGAGGAGGTGACGAAGGGATAGGTGCCGTGGTCGATGTCGAGCAGGGTTCCCTGCGCGCCTTCGAACAGGATGCGCTTGCCTTCTGCTTTCGCCTTATTGAGCGTTAGCCAGACAGGTTTGACGAAGGGCAGGATGAAGCTGGCGATGTCGCGCAGTTCCGCCATCAGCGCGTCGCGGTCGATCGGCGCTTCGTTGAAACCGGCGCGCAGGGCGTCGTGATGGGCGGTCAGGCGGTCGAGTTGCGGGCCGAGATCGTCCAGATGAGCGAGGTCGCAGACGCGGATGGCGCGGCGGCCGACCTTGTCTTCATAGGCAGGGCCAATGCCACGGCGGGTGGTGCCGATCTTGCCCGCGCCCGATGCGTCTTCGCGCAAGCCATCGAGGTCGCGGTGGAAGGGCAGGATCAGCGGGCAGGTTTCGGCGATCTGGAGATTTTCGGGGGTGATCTCCACGCCCTGCCCCTTCAGCTTGGCGACTTCATCGCGGAAGTGCCAGGGGTCGAGGACCACGCCGTTGCCGATGACGCTGAGCGTGCCGCGCACGATGCCCGAGGGGAGCAACGAGAGCTTGTAGACCTTTTCGCCCACAACCAGCGTGTGGCCCGCATTATGGCCGCCCTGAAAGCGGGCGACGACATCGGCGCGCTCCGACAGCCAGTCGACGATCTTGCCCTTGCCTTCGTCACCCCATTGGGCGCCGATCACGGTCACGTTAGCCACAGATACAGTCCTCCGCCCGCCGCGGGGACCGGCCATGCCCTTCGACGGGACTCGGCATGCCGGTGGGATCAAGCGGACGCTTCACGCCCTATGCGGGGCGCGCGTTAGCCGCGCTGCCCCCTATGCGTCAAGTCAGTAGGGGCGCGGTTCGTCGCCGTCCAGCCAATGGGTGCAGCGCAGTGCTTCGCCATTTTCCTGGCCTGCGAGGGCTGCGACGGTCTGCCAGCCCTGCCCGCGAAGTTGCGCGGCGCGACTTTGGTCGTGGTGGAGGGGCAGGAAGAGGCGCTGAGGCGTTTCCGCGCCGAAACCCGCGTCGATGAGTGGATCGGGGTAGAGCGAGAAGCCGATCGCCGGTTCTTCCGAGCCGTCCGCGCGGGTGATGGCGTAGCTACCGCCCCGGCCGATCTCGCCGATGAAGCCTTCCGCGAAGATCGAGAAGCCGAACCAGTTCTGATATTCAAAGCCGTGGCGTTCGGTCGGGTCGAGCGTCAGCGTGATGTCCCAGCCGATCGGCTTGGCGATGGCGCGCAGGCCTGCGATGCGGCTGTTGATCGCGCCGCCGAGTTGCGCGCTCAGCGCTTCGAGCTTTTCCATCGCGGGGTGGAAGGGGCCGGTGGCCTCCATCAACGGAAGATAGGCGGCGGCGGCCGGGCTGATCGCAGCGAGGGCGCCTGCGTCCTTGGCGTCGAGTTCGGCGCGGACGGCCTCGATGTCTTCGGGAGCGAGCGGGAGCGGTCCGGCGGCGAGGCTGTCGATCAGGTCCGGCAGGGTGAAGTCGATCGTGATTCCGGTGACGCCCGCGGCTTGCAGCGCCTCGATCGCTACGTTGACGATCTCGACGGCGGCGGCAACGCTATCGCTGCCGATGAGTTCGGCGCCGACTTGCAGCCGTTCGCGTTCGGGGCGGAGTTGGTTGGCCTTCAGCCGGATCACCGGGCCGCCATAGGACAGGCGTAGCGGACGGGGCGCGCTGGCGAGGCGGGTGGCGGCGATGCGGCCGACCTGTGCGGTCATGTCGGGGCGCAGAGCGAGGCTGCGCTGCGACACTGGGTCGACGGCGCGAACCAGATCCTGCGCGCGCATGGATTTGAGGCGGCTGACCAGCGTTTCCTCAAACTCGGCGAGCGGCGGCATGACGCGCTCATAACCATGCGACGCGACCGTATCGAGCACGCGGCGCGCGAGGCGCGCGGAGGCTTCGGCCTGCGGCGGCAGGCGGTCGGAGAGTCCTTCGGGAAGGAGGCCGGGCGGGATGGTCATTATTTTGACTCCCTCCCCCCTTGGGGTCGGCCAGAGGCACGTGACTCTGGCCGAGGTTGGGGAGAGGGGGAATGGCGCAACGCTTGCGCAATCACACTGAGTACGCCCTCAATATTTCCCATCACATCCGGGTTGCCGAAACGAAGCACGCGATATCCTAGCGATTCCAGAAACTCTGTTCGCCGTGCGTCATAGCGATCTTTGGCGGAATGTGTATCCCCGTCGATCTCTATGATGAGCTTGGCAGCCTTGGACGCGAAATCGGCGATGTAGGGCGCGATGATCGTCTGGCGGGTGAATTGCTGGTTTTCGAAGCGGTTGGCCCGGAGGGCGAGCCAGAGCTTTTGTTCGGCGGGGGTGGGGGTGGGCGCGCATTTGTTTGGCGCGATCCTTGAGTTTTGGATCAAGGCGCACCGTTGCTTCCCCCTCTCCCAACCCTCCCCCCGAGGGGGGAGGGCTTTTAGACGTCAGGCGAACTTCAACAGCTTCACCGTCTTCACGCCTGCGAGCTTGCAGATGTCGTTCAGCACGGCTTCGCTGACCGCGCCATCAACCGACAGCAGCAGCACGGCTTCACCACCCTGGCTGCGGCGGCCGAGGTGGAAGGTGCCGATGTTGACGCCTGCTTCGCCGAGCGTTGAGCCGAGACGGCCGATGAAGCCGGGCGCGTCCTGGTTGACGATGTAGAGCATGTGGCCTTCAAGGTCGGCTTCGACCTTGATGCCGAACAGCTCGACAAGGCGCGGGCTGCCGTGGCCGAACAGCGTGCCAGCCACCGACTTGTCGCCCGCTTCGGTCTTCACCGTGACGCGGACGAGGGTCTGATAGTCGCCTTCGCGATCGTGACGCACTTCGCGGACATCGAGGCCGCGTTCCTTCGCGAGGAAGGGTGCGTTGACCATGTTCACCGTGTCGGAATAGACGCGCATCAGGCCAGCGAGGACCGCCGCCGTGATCGGCTTCTGGTTAAGTTCGGCGGCATGGCCTTCGACCTCGACCGAGACGCCCTGGATGCGGTCGCCTTCCAGCTGGCCGACGAGGCTGCCCAGTTCCTCGGCGAGCGCCATATAGGGCTTGAGCTTGGGGGCTTCTTCAGCGGACAGGCTCGGCACGTTCAGCGCGTTGGTGATGCCGCCGTCGAGCAGATAGTCGCTGAGCTGTTCGGCGACCTGAAGCGCGACGTTGACCTGCGCTTCGTCGGTCGATGCGCCCAGATGCGGAGTGCAGATGAAGTTGGGGGTGCCGAACAGCGGCGATTCCTTGGCTGGTTCCTGCACGAACACGTCCAGCGCGGCGCCAGCGACATGGCCCGAATCCATCGCTTCCTTGAGCGCGGCTTCATCGACCAGACCGCCACGGGCGCAGTTGATGATGCGCACGCCCTTCTTGGTCTTGGCGAGGTTTTCCTTGCTCAGGATGTTGCGGGTCTGGTCGGTCAGCGGCGTGTGCAGCGTGATGAAGTCCGCCTTCGCCAGCAGCGTGTCGAGATCGGCCTTTTCCACGCCCATTTCAACGGCGCGCTCGGGGGTGAGGAAGGGGTCGAAGGCGACCACCTTCATCTTGAGGCCAAGCGCGCGGCTGGCGACGATCGAGCCGATATTGCCCGCGCCGATCAGACCCAGCGTCTTGCCGGTGACTTCAACGCCCATGAAGCCGTTCTTCGGCCACAGGCCCTGCTGCGTCTGGGCGTTGGCTTCGGGCAGCTGGCGGGCGAGCGCGAACATCAGCGCAATGGCATGTTCGGCGGTGGTGATCGAGTTGCCGAACGGGGTGTTCATGACGATCACGCCCTTGGCCGAGGCGGCAGGGATATCGACGTTATCGACGCCGATACCTGCGCGGCCGATGACCTTGAGGTTAGGCGCAGCGTCCAGGATTTCCTTGGTCACCTTGGTCGAGCTGCGGATGGCGAGGCCGTCATATTGGCCGATGATCGCCTTCAGTTCGTCCGGGGTCTTGCCGGTGATTACGTCGACTTCGACGCCACGTTCGCGGAAGATCGCGGCGGCGCGGGGGTCCATTTTGTCGGAAATGAGTACCTTGGGCATGACGAATTGCCTTTCTTGCAATTCGTCATCCTGACGAAAGTCAGGATCTCAGGCGGTGAAATCGTACCTAGAGGCCTGAGATCCCAGCTTTCGCTGGGATGACGGAGATATTGGGATTTGGTTTAAGCAGCCTTGGCGGTCGCGTAGGCCCAGTCGAGCCAGGCCCCAAGCGCTTCGATATCGGCGGTCTCTACCGTCGCGCCGCACCAGATGCGCAGGCCCGCCGGGGCGTCGCGGTAACCCGCGACGTCATAGGCCGCGCCTTCCTTTTCGAGCAGGCCAGCCATGCTCTTGATGAAGGCTTCGTCCGCACCCTCGACGGTCAGGCAGACGCTGGTGGTCGAGCGGGTCGCTTCGTCGGCGGCGAGATGGCCGAGCCAGTCGCGCTCTTCGACGATCTTGTTCAGCGCTGCCGCATTGGCGTTGCTGCGCGCGATCAAGCCGTTGAGGCCGCCGAGCGACTTGCCCCATTCCAGCGCGAAGATCGCGTCTTCGACCGCCAGCATGGAGGGGGTGTTGATCGTCTCGCCCTTGAAGATGCCTTCGGCGAGCTTGCCCTTCGCCATCAGGCGGAAAACCTTCGGCAGCGGCCAGGACGGGGTGTGGGTTTCGAGGCGTTCCACGGCGCGGGGGCCGAGGATCAGCACGCCATGACCGCCTTCGCCGCCCAGCACCTTCTGCCAGGAGAAGGTGGCGACGTCGATCTTGGTCCAGTCGATCTCATAGGCGAAGACCGCGCTGGTGGCGTCGGCGAAGGTCAGGCCTTCACGATCCGCCGGAATCCAGTCGGCGTTCGGCACGCGCACGCCCGAAGTGGTGCCGTTCCAGGTGAACAGCACGTCGTTGCTGAAATCGACGGTGCCCAGATCGGGCAGCTGGCCATAATCGGCGCGGATGATCGTCGGATCGAGCTTCAGCTGCTTGGCGGCGTCCGTCACCCAGCCCTCACCGAAGCTTTCCCAGGCCAGCGTCGTCACCGGGCGGGCGCCCAGCATCGTCCACATCGCCATTTCGAAAGCGCCGGTGTCGGAGCCCGGCACGATGCCGATGCGGTGGGTGTCGGGCAGGTTCAGCAGCTCGCGCATCAGGTCGATGCAGTAAGCGAGGCGGGTCTTGCCGATCTTGGCGCGGTGCGAGCGGCCGAGGGATTCAGCGCTCAGCTTGTCGGCGCTCCAGCCCGGAGGCTTGGCGCAGGGACCGGACGAGAAATAGGGGCGAGCCGGCTTGGTCGTCGGCTTGGCCGCGGGCGCAGTGGTGGCGTCGGCGGCGGTAACATCAGTCATGTACGCTTCTCCTTGCAGAGAGCTCGCGCGGCGTTGGGACCGCGTGGCCCGCTGGCCGCCCTAAAGATCGCAGGGGAAGAGTCAAGCTGAATGTCTGGATGCGACGAACCGTTGCGCTCGTTAACCCTCAATTGCGTGAGCCATGGTAAATGGTTGATCATGAACGAGTGGGTCAGGGGGAAAGCGGCGATACGCGGCGCGGGCCAGGCGGCCCTGCTGACGCTGTGCATGACATTAGCATCGTGCGGCGGCGACCTCGTCCCGCGCGGGCGGGTGGAGCGTCCGTCCAAGCCTGTAAAAAATGCCCGTCCTGCCGCGCCTCCGACGATGGAATTGCGACAGTGCCTGGTGAAGCTGCAATCGCAATCGGTGCTGTTCACCCCCCTGCCCGACCAGAATTTCGGCGGCGGCTGTTCGGCGATGGGTAGCGTCAAGCTGCTCGACATCGGCGTGCCTGCCACCAATCTGGGCGCGATGACATGCGGGCTGGCAGCCAATTTCGCGGCATGGGCGCGCTATGGCGTGCAGCCTGCCGCGCGACTGATCCTGGGCGCGGAGATCGAGCGGATCGAGACTTTCGGCACCTATAATTGCCGGCCGATCGCTGGCAGCGGCAGGCTTTCCGAACATGCGCACAGCAATGCGGTGGATGTGTCGGCTTTTGTCCTGTCAGACGGGCGGCGGATTACCATAGAGCAGGGATGGAATGGCGACCGGCAGACGCGGCAGTTTCTGGAGGTAGTCAGAGCGAGCGCCTGCAAGCGGTTCCGCACGGTTTTGAGCCCCGACTATAATGTCGCGCATCATGACCATTTTCATTTCGATATGGGTGGAAGAGGTGGCTTTTGCCGCTGACCTTCCTAAGTTGGGTTGAATGACAAGAAAAGAAATCGAAGAACGCAAATTCCGTCCCGCCCGGCAGGAAGCCGCCGATGCCCAGAAAGGCGTGGACACCCCGCAAACCACCAGCGCCGCCTACCGCCTGGCTTTTCAGGATACCGAGTTCCTGCTGCGCGAGGATTTGCGGCCGGTGCGGTTTCAGCTGGAACTGTTGAAGCCGCAACTGCTGATGGACGAAGCGAGGATCGAATCCACTTTCGTCTTTTATGGATCGGCCCGCATCCCCGAGCCTGAGCAGGTACAGGCGCGGATAGACGCCGCTACGACACCGGACCAGCGGCGGATCGCGGAGAATCTGGGGAAGAAGGCGCGCTATTATGAAGAAGCGCGCAAGCTAGCGGGGATGGCGGCGCAATATCCGGTGAATGAGGCGGGATGCCGCCACTTCGTGGTGTGTTCGGGCGGCGGCCCTTCCATCATGGAGGCGGCCAATCGCGGCGCGGCGGATGTGGGCGCGCAGACGATCGGGATGAACATCGTGCTGCCGCATGAGCAGGCCCCCAACCGCTTCGTCACGCCGGAGCTGAGCTTCCAGTTCCACTATTTTGCGCTCAGGAAGATGCATTTCCTGCTGCGGGCGCGGGCTTTGGCTGTGTTTCCGGGCGGGTTCGGCACGTTTGACGAGATGTTCGAACTGCTGACGCTGATCCAGACGGGGAAGATGAAGCCCATCCCGATATTGCTGTTCGGGCGGGAGTTTTGGACACGGGTCGTGGATTTCGAAGCGCTGGCGGATGAGGGGGTGATTTCGCCTTCGGACCTGAATTTGCTGACCTGGGTCGAGACGGCCGAGGATGCGTGGGAGGCTGTGCAGACTTTTTATCAGGATAGTGAAGGGCCGGGGTGCTGATGCTTGTCCTCTCTCCTTTAGGGGAGAGGATGTGGAGACTTGGTGCGAAGCGCCTAGTCGGAGCTGGAGAGGGGGCGAGAGATGGCGCCTAGCCCCCTCCCCCTCATCCAACTTCGCCTAGGCCCTTTTGGGCCAAGGCTTCGTATCCTTCTCCCCGTGGGGGAGAAGGGTTAGATGTTGCCTCTTGGGGTTGTGAAGACTAGGGCGCGGCCATGCGTGCCGAGCTTGATCATGTCGATTGCTGGATCTTCGATCTGGACAATACGCTGTACCCGGCGAAGGCGGACCTGTTCGCGCTCATCGACGTGAAGATGGGCGAGTTCATCCAGGGGCTGCTGGGCTGTGACCCGGACGTCGCGAAGGCCACGCAGAAGCGCTACTTCATCGAGCATGGCACGACGCTATCGGGGCTGATGCATCATCATGGCATCGAGCCGCGCGCTTTCCTGGACTATGTGCATGATATTTCCATGGATCGGCTGGAGGTGGATGAGGCGCTGAATGCGCATATCGCTGCCCTGCCCGGCCGCCGTCTGATCTTCACCAATGGCGACGCGGATTATGCGCAGCGGGTTCTGGATAAGCTGGGTCTTGGGCAGACATTCGAGCTGATCCACGACATCCATGCCTGCCAATATATTCCGAAGCCCGATCCGTCGGGCTATGCCGAGCTGTGCCGTGTCCATGGCGTCGATCCTACCCGCGCCGCTTTCTTCGAGGATATGGCGCGCAACCTGCGGCCCGCCAAGGCGATCGGCATGTCCACCATCTGGGTGAATAATGGCTCTGAAGCAGGCAATCACGAGCATCATCCGGATTTTATCGATTTCGAAACCGACCATCTGACGCCATTTTTGGCCGACATTCTGGGGACAAGACCATGAGCCAAGATCTGATCGCCACCATCGACGCCGCCTGGGAGGACCGGGCCAATGTCAGCCTGACGACGCAGGGCGAAGTCCGCCAGGCGGTCGACAAGGCGCTGGCGCTGCTGGACAAGGGCGAACTGCGCGTTGCTGAATCCACCGCGGAGGGCTGGCAGGTCAATCAGTGGGCGAAAAAGGCGGTGCTGTTGTCCTTCCGCCTCAACGACAATGTCATGATCGACAATGGTCCGGGCGCTGGCCATTGGTGGGACAAGGTGCCGAGCAAGTTCGCCGGCTGGGACGAAGGGGCGTTTCGCACCGCCGGTTTCCGTGCGGTGCCGGGCAGTTTCGCCCGTGCGGGTTCGCATATCGCGAAGAATGTCATCCTGATGCCGAGCTTCGTCAATATCGGCGCATTTGTCGATGAAGGCACGATGGTCGACACCTGGGTGACGGTGGGCAGCTGCGCGCAGATCGGCAAAAACGTCCACCTGTCGGGCGGCGTTGGCATTGGCGGCGTGCTGGAGCCGTTGCAGGCCGATCCGGTGATCATCGAGGATGACTGCTTCATCGGCGCGCGGTCGGAAGTCGTGGAAGGCGTGCGCATCGGCAAGGGTTCGGTGCTGTCGATGGGCGTGTTCATCGGCATGTCGACCAAGATCGTGGACCGCTCGACCGGCGAAGTGTTCATCGGTGAAGTGCCGCCCTATTCGGTGGTCGTGCCGGGGTCTTTGCCGGGTAAGCCGCTGCCTGACGGCACGCCAGGGCCGAGCCTCTATTGCGCGGTGATCGTGAAGCGCGTGGATGCGCAAACGCGGTCGAAGACCGGGATCAACGAGTTGTTGCGGGATTAAGCGACACTACTCCCCTCCCGCAGGCGGGAGGGGCTGGGGGTGGGCCGCGATTGCGCCAGCAATCGTGCCGCCCTCTGGGATAGGGCGTCGGCTCGCTGCGCTCACACCCACCCCTTCCCCCTCCCTGAAGGGAGGGGCTTATAAGATGGGCGCCGGTCGCCTACATTCCCCCGATGCCGCCATCCACACCTGACAACACCCCCCTGCCGCCTGTCTGGGCGACGCTGCGGCGGTTTCTTCCTTATTTGTGGCCTTCCGACGCCCCGGCGCTGCGGCGGCGCGTGTCCATTGCCATGCTGCTGGTGATATTCGCCAAGGTCATCAGCCTGGCGATGCCCTTCGCCTATAAGGCCGCGGTCGACCGGATGGCGCCGGGTTTGGAATCGGGCGTGGCGCTCGCCGTAGCCCTGGTCGTCGCCTATGCGGGCGCGCGGTTTGGGAGCGTGCTGTTCGACAATCTGCGCAACGCCGTGTTCGAACGCGTTGGGCAGGAGGCGGGGCGGCGGCTGTCCGATGACGTCTTCAAGCATCTGCACCGGCTGTCGCTGCGCTTTCACCTCGATCGGCGCACGGGCGCGGTCACCAAGATCGTGGAGCGCGGGACCAAGAGCATCGACACGATGCTGTATTTCCTGCTGTTCAACATTGCGCCGACGGTGCTGGAACTGGCAGCGGTCTGCGTCATCTTCTTCGTCAAGTTCGGGCCGGGCCTTGTCGTCGCGACATTGGCGATGGTCGGCCTCTACATCTGGTTTACCCGCACCATCACCGAATGGCGCAATCAGTTGCGCCGCGACATGGTGGACATGGATACCAACGCGGTCGCCCATGCGGTGGACAGCCTGCTTAATTTCGAGACGGTCAAATATTTCGGCGCGGAAAGTCGTGAGGCGGCGCGCTATTCCAGGGCGATGCGGCGTTACGCCGATGCCGCCGTCAAATCGGAAAACAGCCTTGCCTGGCTGAATATCGGCCAATCGCTGATCACCAACCTGATGATGGCGGGCGCGATGGGTTATACAGTGTGGGGATGGAGCAAGGGCAGCTTCACCACCGGCGACGTGGTGCTGGTTAACACATTACTTAGCCAACTATTCAGGCCGCTCGATCTGCTGGGCATGGTTTACCGGACGATCCGGCAGGGCGTGATCGACATGGAGGCGATGTACAAGCTGATCGATACGGAGGCGGAGATCGCCGATGCGCCGAACGCCCCGGCGCTGCACGTCCACGCGGGGGAAGTACGCTTCGATCATGTGCGCTTCGGCTATGATCCCGATCGCGAGATATTGCATGATGTGAGCTTTGCCGTGCCAGCCGGACGGACATTGGCGATCGTCGGGCCTTCGGGTGCGGGCAAGTCCACCATCGCGCGTACGCTGTTCCGTTTCTACGACATTCAGGGTGGCCGCATCCTGATCGACGGACAGGACATTGCGCAGGTTACGCAGGCATCCCTGCGCGCGGCGATCGGCATCGTGCCGCAGGACATGGTGCTGTTCAACGACACGGTCGGCTATAATATCGGCTATGGCCGGGCAGGCGCGACGCAGGCGGAAATCGAGGCAGCGGCCAAGGCGGCCTCGATCCATGATTTCATCATGCGGCTGCCGCAGGGCTATGACACGCGGGTGGGCGAGCGCGGGCTGAAGCTGTCCGGTGGCGAGAAGCAGCGCGTGGCGATTGCCCGCACGCTGCTGAAGGACCCGCCCGTTCTGGTGCTGGACGAGGCGACAAGCGCGCTCGACAGCCGGACGGAGACGGAAATTCAGGACGTGTTGCGCAATATTTCCCGCAAGCGAACGACACTGGTAGTGGCGCATCGCCTGTCGACGGTGGTGGACGCGGATGAGATCATCGTGCTGGATCAGGGGCGGATCGTGGAACGCGGACGCCATGCTGATCTGGTGCGGGCCGATGGGCTCTATGCTGCGATGTGGACGCGCCAGGCGACAGAGCGAGAGGAGATGCCCTCAGATCCGGTGATCGATGACGGCATCGCTGTCAGGGAAGCCTCGATGAGGACGGGTTGAGAATGCGGCAGATAACGGACGGCGGTCGCGGCTGGCGACTGGCGCCATGGGCGGCGATCGCGATCATCTTAATGGTGCCGCTGGTCGCAATGCAATTTACCGATGAGGTGCGCTGGACCGGCCATGACTTTCTTGCGGCGGGCGTGCTGCTCGCCAGCGCTGTGCTGATCTATCAGCTCGGTGCGCGGCTAATTACTGGGCGCGGGCGACGGTTGTTGTGGGCCGGTGCCATCTTCATCCTGGCCATGTTGCTATGGGCGGAAGGTGCCGTGGGCATCTTTTCCTAAGGCTAGGCAAGCGGCCCCGGTTCGGAACGCGAGGCCGCTTGCCTTCCAGCTATCAACGGTTGGTGACGGTCGTTGTCGTCTTTTCGACAACCGTGGCACGCGCGGGCGCGGAAGTCGTCTTGCGGACGATCTTGCGCTTGACCGGCGCGGCCTTGCGGACGGTTGTCACAGGCGCGCTTTTCACGGTTTCGGTAGTAACGGTGGTGGCGGCCGGGGCGGTCGCAGCGGCGGCGCGCGCGGCCCTTGCGTCAGCAGCAGCGGAAGCAGCCGCCCGTTCTGCGGCCTCGGCGCGCGCATTGGCGGCGGCAGCGTCCTGCTGCGCGGCGGCGGCGGTGGAGGCCTGAACCTCTGCATCGGTCTTGACGCTCACCTGGCTCTGGCCGATGGCGGTGTCGGCAAAGCCCTGCGCCTCGACGGCGGCCTTGATGGCGTCCTGTTCCTTGCCGCTCTTCAGCCGTTCCTGAGCGAGGCGAAGCGAGGTCTGAGCTTTGGCGAGAACGGCCGGAACGAACTGGCCTGCCTGCAGCTTGGCGGCGGCGTCGATCTTGCCCTGCGCCTGCGCGATGGCCGTGAGCGCCTGTTCTTCGTCGCCTGCGAGCGCGGGACCGCTCGCGAGGAAAAGCGCCGAAGCGGCGGCAAGAGCGCGTAGGGAGTAGCCGGATTTACGCATATTCTCTCCTGAGACTGTTGAGAGCCGGGTAACGTGCCGGAATGAACCGGGTTCCGGATGCGCGGTTGCTGGAGAGAGACGGGCTGCCGTCAGTCTGGCAGAAAAGGGGCGGCGACTTCGGCCGGCACGCGCAGGATGCGGCCGCTGTCCTTGTCGATGATCGCCCAGGTGGATGTGGCGCTGACCTTGACCTTGCCGTCCGGGCCGATGAACTCCATGTGCCGGTCGAAGCGCGCGCCACGCGGCGCTTCCGCTATCCAGGTGCGGGCGGTGACCGTCTCCCCCTCCGATACATTGCCGCGATAGTCGATCTCGTGCCGCGTCACGACCCAGAGATAGGCGTCGAGATGTTCCGGCGCGGCATCGCGCGTCCAATGTTCGGTCGCGACCTGTTCCATCCACTGCACCCAGACCGCGTTGTTCACATGGCCGAGCATGTCGATATGCTCCGGGCCTGCGGTGATCTGGGCGGTGTAGGTGGAGGACATTATATTGATGCTCCGTTGCTGGCTCGCTGCGCTCGCACCCTCCCCCGACCCCTCCCTTAAAAGGGAGGGGAGAGATTATTGGCTATTGAGATACGCCAAGCTGCCAGAGGATGAAGGCAAATTCCTCGGCGGTTTCCTGAAGGCTTTCGAAGCGGCCGGATTTACCGCCATGGCCCGCGCCCATGTTGGTTTTGAGCAGCAGAACATTCTGGTCGGTTTTGGTCGCGCGCAGCTTCGCCACCCACTTGGCCGGTTCCCAATAGGTGACGCGGGGGTCGTTGAGACCGGCTGTAACCATCAGCGGCGGATAGGATTGCGCCCTCACATTATTGTAGGGGTCGTAGGACAGGATCGTCTCGAACGCCGCCTTGTCCTCGATAGGGTTGCCCCATTCGGGCCATTCGCCGGGCGTCAGCGGCAGGCTTTCATCGAGCATGGTGTTGAGGACATCGACGAAGGGGACATGTGCGACGACGGCGCCCCAGAGGTCGGGATCGGAATTGATCACCGCCCCCATCAACTCGCCGCCCGCCGAGCCGCCGGAAATGCTGATCCGGCCCTTTGACGTGTAGCCGTGCTCGATCAGTCCCTTCGCCACATCGACGAAGTCATTGAAGGTGTTGGTGCGCTTGTCGAGCTTTCCGTCCAGATACCATTGCTGGCCAAGGTCATCGCCGCCCCGGATATGGGCGAGAGCGAACACAAAGCCCCGGTCGAGCAGCGACAGGCGGCTGGTTGAAAAACCCGGTTCCATCGCGATGCCATACGCGCCGTAGCCATAGAGGTGGAGCGGCGCGCTGCCGTCGCGGGGGTGGTCCTTGGGATAGACGATGGAGACCGGGATCGGCGTGCCGTCACGCGCGGGGATGGTCAGCCGTTCGGTTGCGTAGCGGGTCGCGTCATAGCCCGAGGGGATTTCCTGGACCTTCAGGACCTCCATCTCGCCGGTGGCGAGGTGATAGTCGTAGATGGTGTCCGGCGTGACCATGGATTCATAGCCGATGCGCAGCTTCGTCACGTCATATTCGGGATTGTCGTCGAGCGAGGCGGAATAGCTCGCCTCCGGGAAGGAAAGTCGCTTGGCCGAATGGGTCGCGTAATCGCGCAGTTCGATCTGGTCGAGCCCGTCCTGCCGCCCTTCCGTGACGTAGAAGTTTTTGAATAGGGTGAAATCGGTCAGGTAGAAATGTGGATCGGCCGGGATGACCTCCGACCATTCGCCCGGAGCCTCAAGCGACGCCTTTGCCAAGCGGAAATTGGGATGGATATCGTTGGTGCGGATGTAGAGCGTGTCTTCATGCTCATCGACATCATATTCGCGCCCCGGCTTGCGCGCGGACACCAGCAGCGGCTCGGCCAGGGGATTGTCGGCGGGGAGCAGCCAGCTTTCGGTGGTGACATGGTCGCCTGTGGCGATGACGATCCATTTTTCCGATGAGGTCAGGCCGACCGACACGCGGAAGCCCTCATCATCCTCATGGAAAAGCTCGACATCGCTTTCCACCGGCTGGCCCAGCCAATGGAGGCGCGTATTGTCGGTGCGCCACTGATCGTTGGCGATGCCGTAGAGCAGGCCCTTGCTGTCGCTGGTCCAGACGAGCGAGGACAGCGTGTCGGGAATGACTTCGGGCAGGATTTCTCCGGTGAACAGGTCCTTGATCCGCGCCTCGAACCGTTCCGAACCATTATTGTCGATAGCATAGGCGAGGTAGCGGCCATCCGGGCTGACCGACAGCGCGCCGAGGCGGAAATATTCATGTCCTTCCGCCAGCGCAGGCTCATCCACGATCAGTTGGTCCTCGCCGCCAGCCACCGGGCGGCGATACCATTTGCGATATTGCGCGCCGGTTTCGAACGCGCGCCAATAGACATAGTCGCCGTCCTTTTGCGGAACGGAGCTGTCATCTTCCTTGATGCGGCCCTTCATCTCCGCAAAGAGCGCGTCGGTCAGCCGCTTGTGCGGCTGCATGGCGCTTTCGAAAAAGGCGTTTTCCGCCTCAAGATAGGACAGGACATCCTTGTCCTTCACGTCGGGATAACCCGGATCGCGCAACCATGCCCAGGGATCTTCAACCGTGATGCCGTGGCGGGCGAAGCTGTGCGGGCGGCGGGCGGCGGAAGGAGGCGTGCTGTCGGCGGTCATTCAGTATCCTGATTCTCGTATAGGAGGCGCGCTGGCATAAGCGGCTGGGCCTGCTTATGTTGGCGGCAGCCTGCCCTGCGCAAGGGTTCTCGATCAAGGAAATGCGATGTCGACCCATGAAGACCGTCTGAAAGCCCTGCGCGAACAGCTGATGCGCGAGCGGCTGGACGGTTTTGTCGTGCCGCTGACCGATGAGCATATGAGCGAATATGTCGGCGAATATGCGCAGCGCCTCGCCTGGCTAACCGGCTTTCAAGGGTCGGCCGGTAGTGCCGTGGTGCTGCCGGAAGAAGCCGCGATCTTTGTCGATGGGCGCTACACGCTGCAAGTGCGCGAGCAAGTCGATGCCGCGCATTGGCAGTTTGAAAGCGTGCCGCAGACGTCGGTCGCGGCCTGGCTTGGCGCCCATGCCCCTGAGAGCGGGCGGATCGGCTATGATCCATGGCTGCACACTCGCGCATGGGTGAAGGCGGCGAGCGAAGTGCTGGCGGAACGCGGGGCGGAGCTGGTGGCGGTGGATAGCAACCCGGTGGACGCGGTCTGGCCCGACCGCCCTGCCCCTAGCGATGCGCGGCTGGTGATCCATGAAGATCGCTATGCCGGGCAGAGCGCGGCGGCAAAGCGGCAGGCAACGGCCGACTGGCTGACGTCGAAGAAGGCGGACGCGGTGGTGCTGTCGGCGCTGGATTCCATCGCCTGGACCTTCAACATCCGGGGCAAGGATGTGTCCCGCACACCTGTCGCGCTGGCCTATGCCATCGTGCATGCCGATGCGACGGCGGACCTCTATGTCGCGCCCGAGAAGAGTGACGAGGCGGTCGTGCAGCATCTGGGCAACGCAGTGCGAGTGCATCCGCACGCTGACTTTGCCGGGGCGCTGGGAGGGTTTGCAGGCAAGACGGTGGCAGCGGACCCCGAGCGGGCGGTCGCGGCGATATTCGAAGCGCTGGACGCGGGCGGGGCAACGATATTGTCGCTCCGCGATCCGGCCGTGCTGCCCAAGGCGATCAAGAACCCGGTGGAGATCGCCGGGCATAAGGCGGCGCAGGCACGCGACGGTGCTGCCCTGTCACGTTTCCTGCACTGGATTGCGGTCGAAACGCCCAAGGGTGGCGTAGACGAGTTGACGGCCGCCGCCCGGCTGGAGGCTCTCCGCAAGGAGACCGGGCTGTTGGAGGACCTGTCCTTCGACACGATCAGCGGCGCCGGTCCCAATGGCGCGGTGGTGCATTACCGGGTCGAGGAAAAGACCAATCGGTCGATCGAGCCGGGATCTTTCTATCTGGTCGATTCGGGCGGCCAGTATCGCGACGGCACGACCGATGTGACGCGGACGATCGCGATCGGCACGCCAACGGAAGAGATGAAACGACGCTTCACGCTGGTGCTGAAGGGCCATATCGCGCTTGGCCGGACGCTGTTTCCAGCAGGAACACGCGGTAGCCAGCTGGATGTTCTGGCGCGCCAGTTTCTTTGGGCGGAAGGACTCGATTATGCCCATGGCACGGGACATGGCGTCGGCAGCTTTCTATCGGTGCATGAGGGGCCGCAGCGCATCGCGACAGCCGGAGGTGGCGACGAACCGCTGCAACCGGGCATGATCCTGTCCAACGAGCCGGGCTATTACAAGACGGGCGAATATGGCATCCGCATCGAAAATCTGGTGCTGGTCGAGCGGCGTGACGTGCCCGGTGCCGAGCGGGAGATGCTGGGCTTTGAAACGCTGACCTTCGCGCCGATCGATCGCAATGCCATCGCGGTGGAATTATTGACGGCGGACGAACGGGCGTGGGTCGATGCCTATCATGCCAAGGTTGTCGAGATTGTCGGGCCGCAGCTGGAAGGTGACGCGCTGGAATGGTTGAAGCAGGCCTGCGCACCCTTGTGACGGCGCCGCGCCCTTATTCGTCGGGCTGATCTTTCTGGTTGGCTGGTGACGGCGTGGCGCGACCTGCCTCCTCCCGCGCCTGCGCCTTGCGGCGGCGTAAATTGTCGCGCAGCGCCTGCGCCAGCCGTGCCTTGCGATCGTCCTGTCCACTGGTCATCGCCGCGCCATAAGCAAATTGGGGCATCGGCCGCAACCCGCCTTGACAAGCAGGACGCGCGCGGCCATAGGCCCGGCTCCGCAGCCCGAAAGGCTCTGCGGGATGGTGAAAGTGCTGCCGTAGCTCAGTGGTAGAGCGCATCCTTGGTAAGGCTGAGGTCGCGAGTTCAATCCTCGCCGGCAGCACCATTTCCCGACAGGCTGGAGCAGTCATGCTCGCCTATTTTCCTATTTTTGATTATTGTTACGTAATTTAATCCATATTATTTCGCCTGCGGGGAATCGGGAAATCCGGGGGGAATTTTAGGTGCGCGAGCAACAAGCCGTTGCGCACGAGGTCTTGACCTTTCTTCAACGTCAAAGCCTCGCGCCTACGCCGCAAAATTATGCAATGGGCTACGTGCTGAAAAGCGGCACGAACGAGCCGCTGTCGAAAGCCGTCAACGATGCCACGGATGGCGGCATCAGGATGAGTCAGCAGCAGGCGGACGACATCTTCGTGCGCTGTCTCGGCAGCTTTGGCGGTCAAGGTACAGCCCATAACGCCGACGCCCTGAGAAACCAGACCCGGCATCAACTCCTGCGGCTGGCCGAAGTCGCCAACAGCGCGGCGGAACGGACCGGAGATTTCAACCGGGACCTCAACATCGGTTATGAAAAGCTGGCGGACAAGGACGTCGCTGGCGTGGGCCTTGTCATTTCCGACATGATCGAACGCTCATTGCGGGCCGAGCAGGATCTGGCCGCAGCAGCAAGGGAGGTGGAGGTCCTAAGGCAGGAACTCGACACCGCGCGCCATGACGCGAACCTTGATGCGTTGACCGGTCTGTTTAATCGGCGGGCGCTGGAAACGGCGATGGACCAGCTGAAAAGCGCGAAACGCTCCTTCGCCGTCGCGATCTGCGACGTCGATCATTTCAAGCGCGTCAACGACCAATATGGCCACTCGGTCGGCGACCGGGTGCTGAAGATGGTCGCAACTTCCCTGGTCGAAAGCTGTGGTGGCCAACTGGTGGGCCGCTGGGGCGGCGAGGAATTTCTGGTGGTAATGAAGGGATTGGCGCCAGAACAGGCCGTGGAGTTGCTGGACACGGCCCGGCGCGACCTCGGCCAACGGGCTTTCAGGCTGCGTGACA
The DNA here is from genome assembly GCF_055397305.1 of Sphingobium sp. TomMM7A. Classification (NCBI taxonomy): domain Bacteria; kingdom Pseudomonadati; phylum Pseudomonadota; class Alphaproteobacteria; order Sphingomonadales; family Sphingobiaceae; genus Sphingobium; species Sphingobium sp. TomMM7A. The sequence goes on from NZ_AP027311.1 coordinate 2,035,418, forward strand.
CCGATGAGCCGATGGGCGCCATCACCTTTTCGGCGGGCGTCGCGCTGGTCAACGAAGGTGCGGATTGGGCAGGCGCGCTCAACGATGCCGACGCAGCGCTATACCGGGCCAAGGCGCAGGGGCGGAACATGATCCTGATGGGATGACGGGCGGTCCTGCCGCGTTCCCGGCTTTTCCTGGAGCATGGCAGACACAGGTCATGGCAGCGGCTTTGGCAGCCAACTCAAATCCCGCGCGAGTGTACGGGGCGGTACGCCGCTGAGTTTGCGCAGGGCCGGAATGTCGAGCAGTTCGATCATGTGGCCGTCCCGCAGGATGAGTCCCTTGTCCTCCAGCGTGCGGAAGACGCGGTTCACATGGACGGCGGTAAGGCCGATGACGTCGCCAATCTGTTCCTGCGTCAGCGGATGTTCGAAGCGCGGCCCGGTGCCCGGCTGAACCACGTTCAGGCGGCCATGCAGGTGAACCAGAAAGTCGGCGAGGCGGGATTCGGCCGAAGTGCGGCCGATCGAGCATAGCCGGTCCATCAGCATGACGCGTTCCTGCTGCACGCTGAGGAACATGAGGGCCGCCATGTGCGGCGCGCGGGTGAAAAGGCCGCCAAAGGCCGACAGGCTGATCGTGCGCAGCTTGACGGGCGTGAGCGCCGTCAAAGTCTCCGCCGCCCGGTCGAGCGCCATGCTGGGCGTGCCCAGAATGTCGCCGGGCAAATGCACCTTCAATATCTGCCGCCCGCCATCGGCCAGCGTCATGCTGCTGATCGCCCAGCCTTCCAGCAGCATATAGATTGACTGGGGGGTATCCCCTTCCCGCCGTATCGTCCGGTTGCGCGCGATCTGCTGAACCGGGCCTGCGAGGCTGGAGAAAATTTCGAGTTCCGCCGGGCTTGGCGACCGAAATTCAGCCAATCGGGCCGTCGAAAAAGCTGGCGGGGAAGAGTCATCGAAAATTGCGCGCACGGAACCTCGGATCGGATCGTTCCGGCCGCTCTAGCAAAGCGCGCGTCTGCCCTCTTTAAAGTGGAGCAAGAAGCGTAAGATTCAGCGGTTGAGGGTCAGTCCGACCCACAATGTACGTGGCGCGCCGAGGTCCTCCGACACCCCCGTGCCGGTGGTGACGCGGCGGGTGACGACATCTTCATCGAACAGATTTTCGCCGCGCAGGATCAGTTGGACGCCGTGACCGATCGGCAAGCGAGCGACGGCGTCGGCCGTCACCGCGCCCGCCAGGCGATCGGCATGAAGATCGTCTTCATACTGGGCGGAGACATAACGCAGGGTGGCCGACAGGCTAGATCCGCGCCGGGGCTGCCAGGCCAATGTCGTGCTGGCGGCGTGGCGGGGCGTCTGGGCAGGGGAAAGGCCGTCGAACAGGCTGCCCGGCGCATGAACGACGCTGTAGCTGTAGGCATAGGAGGCGGACAGGAAGATCGGGCCTATCTGGCCGACAGCGGTCAGTTCGACCCCCTTGGCCACGATGGCATCGACATTTTCCCTTCGGCGCAGATTGGTGTCGATCGTGAGGTTGGCGATGGCATCGTCCAGCCGGTTATAGAAGGCGGTTGCCGACAAGGTCATGCCTTTGACGGGGCTGACATCGATCCCGGCCTCGATCCCCTTCAGCTTCTCGGGCACCAGAGCGTCGTTGGCCTGCGTCGTGACCGGAAAGACGACGAAAGGCCGGTAAAGCTCATTCAGCGTCGGCAAGCGGAAGCCGGTATACGCCGCGCCTCGCACGGCAATCCCCTCCCCGGCATGCCATAGTACCCCAGCCCGGCCCGACATCTGCCAGTCGGAGCGATTCTTAAAATCCCGGTCTGTCGCGCCAGCACCCGCCGCGCGGAAGAAGCCGTCGGATATCGTCCAACGGTCGGCTCGGACCCCTCCCGTCAGGACAAGGCGACCCAGCGTCCAGTCATCTTCGGCGAACATGCCCGTGGTGAGTTGCTGCCCCCCCGCATGGCGGCGCGCGGTGACCAACCCGGTGGTGGCGCTGTAGGCATCCTCGAACATGTCGCCACTGGCAAAGCGGCTGTCCACGCCGATGCGCAGCAGATGATCCGAACCAACCGGCGGACGCAGTTCGACTTTGCCACCAAGACCAGTGGAAGGCGTGTTCCGCTGATCCAGCGTCTTGCGGAAAGGCGGATTGGAGGAAATCACGATGTTTGCAAAGTTGCGCGCCTGAACATAGGCAAGGGCGTCGACCTGCCACCGGCCCCGCGACACGTAACGGATGCTTGCATCCTGTCCTTCGCTCACACTGTCCGCGCCACGAAAGCGAAGCGTCCGATCGTCGTGGAACAATATCGTGCGGAATTGCAGTTCCTGGCTGGCGGAAACCGGAACCACGGCGCGCAGATTGGCCGACCAACTGTCATAGGCGGCAGGGACCGTCGCTGACACGCGCTGGTCCGATGGCGTGGTTTGGAAGCCATCTCCTCTGTCCCAACGGCCGGAGAGGGAGACGAAGCCGCCGCCAAGATCAGGCGTGAGGCTGGCCGACAGTTCGGTTGCATCGCGGCTGCCGTAAAGGGCGCTGGCGGTCAGCATGGGCAATTGTTCGCGTGTGGCGCTTGCCAGTTCGATGGTCCCTGCGACCGCGCTCGATCCGAAAGCGCCGACACCGCCCCCACGCGTCACCCGTGCGCCGGAAAGCCGATCCGGCACCAGCGCGCTGAAAGGGATGTAGCCGAAAAACGGGTCGGCCATCGGCACGCCGTCCAGCAGCACCAGCGTGCGGCTGGACGCGTTACCGCCCAAGGCGCGCAAGCTCGCCCCCTGGGCCGAAGGATTTGCCGACCGGCTGTCGGATCGGCGAAACTGCTGGAACCCGGCTACATCGGTCAGGATGCTTTCGATCCTGCCGGACGCACTGTTTAGCAGGCGTTGCCGTTCGATCTCCACCGACCCATAGGCAGGCGTGCCGGGCGGCAGGGGCAAGCCCGCTCCCGTGATGACGATGCGTGCCTGCGCATTGTCAGATGCCGCAGGTTGGGCGAGCGCGGCAGAGGACAGCAAGGCAGGCAATAGGCAAAGGGGCGCGGCTTTCATGGCGCCGCTGATAGCGGTGCGCCCTGCCCCTGACAACGACGCCGCCCGGCGTGCGGCGTCAGGCCAGCGCCGACCCTTCCCGCTCGGCCAGCAGCTTGTCGATGGTGAGCGGATAGTCGCGCAGGCGGATTCCCGTGGCGTTATAGATGGCATTGGCAACCGCTGCGCCAGCACCGCAGATGCCGAGTTCGCCCACGCCCTTGGCCTTCATCGGAGAGGATTTGTCGTCCAGTTCATCAAGGAAAAGCACATCCTGCTCGGGAATATCGGCATGCACGGGGACCACATATTCGGCCATGTCATGATTGACGAAGAACCCAAAGCGCGTGTCGACATGCAGCTCCTCCATCAATGCCGCGCCAACACCCATCGTCATGGCGCCGATGACCTGGCTGCGGGCCGATTTTGGATTGAGGATGCGGCCCGCCGCGAACGCCCCGCCCATTCGCCTGACCCGTACTTCGGCCGTGTCGATGTCTACCCCGACTTCGCAGAAATGCGCTCCGAAGGTCGCCTGCGCATAGTCTTTGGTCAATTTGCCGAAGGTGATCCGATCCTCCGCCCACAGGCCGCCCTCTTCCGCGAGACTGCCGATGGGCTGCGACTGATTGCCAAATCGCACCAGCCCGTCTTCGAAAATGACGTCGTCCGCCGGGAAGCCAGCCTTGGCGGCGAGCTTTGTCCGCAAGGCGATGCAGGCGGCATAAAGTCCTGCGGTTGCGCTGTTCGCGCCGAACTGGCCACCCGATCCGGCCGATATGGGGAAGCGACTATCGCCCAGGCGCACCGTGACCGCCTCGATCGGCACGCCGAGCATTTCCGCCGCCGTCTGCGCGAGGATGGTGTAGCTGCCGGTGCCGATGTCCGTCATGTCGGTTTCCACAATGACATGGCCGCGCCGGTCCACGCCGACCCGTGCGCCGGAGGGCGCGACGAGATTGTTGCGGAAAGCGGCGGCCACGCCCATGCCGATCAGCCAGCGGCCGTCCCGAACCTGGCCGGGCTGCGGATGACGCTTTTCCCATCCGAAGCGTTCCGCGCCCTGACGCAGGCATTCGATGAACTTGCGGCTGGAAAAGGGGCGCTGCGGTCCTGCTTCCGGATCATATTGCACATCGTTGCGGATGCGCAGCTCGACCGGGTCGATGTCGCAGGCTTCGGCCAGTTCATCCATGGCGACTTCCAGCGCCAGCAAGCCCACGGCTTCGCCCGGAGCGCGCATCGCATTGGCTTCGGGCAGGTCCAGTACCGCCAGCCGGTGCGCGGTCAGCCGATTGGCACCGCGATAAAGCAGCCGCGTCTGTTGCGCCGCGACCTCCGGACCACCGCCCGGCAAATCGCCGGACCAGACTTCATGGGCGATCGCGTCGATGACGCCATTCTTGCCCGCGCCGATGCGAATGCGCTGAATGGTCGCGGCGCGGTGGGTGGTGTTGTTGGGCACCTGCGACCGGGCGAGGGCCACCTTGACCGGCCGACCCACCATCCGTGCGCCCATAGCCGCCAGCAGTGCGTCGGCGCGCAGGAACAGCTTGGCGCCAAAGCCACCGCCGATATAGGGGGAGACGACCCGGACCTTTTCCTTCGGGATCTTCAGCGTGGCAGCCATGTCCTCGACGGTCCAGGCGACCATTTGGTTGGATGTCCACAAGGTCAGCTGATCGCCATTCCATGCCGCCGTGGTCGCATGCGGTTCCATCATTGCATGGCTTTGGTCGGGCGTCGTGTAGCTCTGGTCGATCTTTACCGCCGCGCTGGCGAAACCCGCGTCGAAATCCCCCGCGCGCGTATCGGCCGGGCCGCCGAACCCCTCTTCCGGTACGATGGTATTTTGACGTTCGACTGCGAGATCGTAACGCCCCTTTTCCGGGCTGTAGTCGATGCGCAATAGCCGGGCGGCGTCGCGGGCATTTTCGAACGTATCGGCGACGATCAACGCCACCGCCTGATCATAATGTTCGATCAGGGGTCCGCCCAGCAGATGGGCGGTGTTCCTCCCGCCCTTCGCGAGTGGCCCGGCATTTTGATGCGTGACGATAGCCAGAACGCCGGGTGCCGCTTGAGCGGCGCGCAGGTCCATGGCGTCGATCTTGCCCTTTGCGATTGCCGATCCGACAATCCAGCCATAGGCGGCATGGGGCGCGGCATCATGCCGTTCATAGGCGTAGGGCGCGGTGCCGGTGACCTTTGCCGGTCCGTCGATGCGATCATGCGCAACCCCAACTACACGGCCGCGATCGATGGGGCTTGTCGTGGCGGGCTTGTCGAACTTCATGGCCGCGCCTCCTTCTGGCGGAAGAGGGATGCCAGCGTCCTGGCGGTCAGTTGCTGCTTGAACGCGTTCTGATCGGTGGGCCGTGCGCCTGCCAACGCGGCTTCAGCAACCGCAGCCGGACCAGCCTTGGCCGCCGCATCCGCGGCCGGGACGCGCCATGGCTTGGGCGCGATGCCGCCAAAGGCGAAGCGGGCGCCGCCATCCTCGTCGAACACTGCCGCCACGGAAACAAGGGCAAAGGCGTAGGAATGGCGATCCCGCACCTTGCGATAGACATGGGTGCCGCCAATCGGCCGGGGCAGGGTTACGGACGTTATAAGTTCGCCTGGTTGCAGCGCATGTTCGACATGCGGCGTATCCCCCGGTAGCAGGTGAAAATCCGCTATGGGAATGGAACGGCGCGTCCCGTCCGGGGCCACCGTATCCACCGTCGCATCCAGCACGCGCATCGCCACGGCCATGTCGGAAGGATGCTGCGCGATGCAGGCGTCGCTGGTGCCGATGATCGCCAGACTGCGGCTGATCCCCTTCAACGCGCCGCACCCGCTGCCGGGTTTTCTTTTGTTGCAGGGCATGCGTATGTCGTAAAAATAGGGGCAGCGGGTGCGCTGGAGCAGGTTTCCGGCAGTCGTTGCCTTGTTGCGCAATTGGCCCGATGCGCCCGCAAGCAGCGCACGGCTGAGCACTGCATAGTCGCGCCGCACCATTTTGTCCGCCGCAAGTACCGTGTTGCGGACCATCGCCCCGATCCGCAAGCCGCCTTCAGCCGTCCGCTCGATCCGATCGAGGCCGAGATGATTGACGTCGATCAGATGCGAGGGCGTTTCGATCTGCAGCTTCATGAGGTCCAGCAAATTGGTGCCTCCCGCAATGAAGCGCGCGCCCTTCGTATCCGCAGCGGCTTTCACGGCATCTTCGACGCTGGCGGCTCGGCTGTAGGTGAATGGCCTCATGCCTTTTCCTCCCCGGTGACGTCACGAATGGCAGCAATGATGTTGGGATAGGCGGCGCAGCGGCAGATATTGCCGCTCATCCGCTCGCGCAATTCCGCGTCCGACGGAACCACCTGCTCCAGATCATCGGTCACGTGGCTGGGAATACCCGCCTTGATCTCGCCCAGCACGGCAACAGCGGAACAGATTTGTCCGGGCGTGCAGTAACCGCATTGATATCCGTCATGCGTGATGAAGGCCCGCTGCATCGGATGGAGCTTTTCCGGCGTGCCGAGGCCCTCGATCGTCGTGACGGTTTCGCCTTCATGCATGACGGCCAGCGTCAGGCAGCTATTGATCCGCTGCCCTTCGACAATCACCGTGCAGGCGCCACATTGCCCATGGTCGCAGCCCTTCTTGGTCCCGGTGAGGTGCAGATGCTCACGCAATGCGTCCAGCAATGTCGTGCGCGGATCGAGTTGCAGATGCACCTGACGGCCGTTCACGGTCAGCTCCACGGTAGTCATGTGTCTTCCCTCACTGGATTCAGGCACTTGTTTGGTCCCGGTTGTCGCGTCCGCCACGGCCGGAACCGCCATCGCGCCCCCGCCTTGCAACACGGCACGACGAGTCAGATCATCTGGCGCCATATCGTCCTTCCTCCTGCCGTAGCCAATACGAAGCATATTCACGGATGATCCGCCACGGTCAGAAAAGATGCGGCGTCGCCCAGATAGGGCGCGCACCTTCCGCAGCCAAGCGCAGTCCTTCTGCCCCCGCCCAAAAGTCCGCCATCGGGATAAATTTGGGCCGGGGCCAAATTCTCCCTTGCCGACCTCCCCAACCGCTGCTAGTTGCCCGCCTCACCCGCCGAGAGGGACTTCCTCCGGCCGCCAGAGCGGGCGTAGCTCAGGGGTAGAGCACAACCTTGCCAAGGTTGGGGTCGAGGGTTCGAATCCCTTCGCCCGCTCCAGATTTTCGAAGATTTTAGCAGCGTATTTCGCGGTAATACTCGGGGTTCGATGTCCCGGGATTGCTGTCAAGGATATCCGTGCGCCGGATGTGAAAGAAGCCAGCCGCAGATTCCTCCGCGAGGCGCTCCCTTCGGTATTCAGCCTTATGCCTTCCCGCCCGGCGGGGTTTTCTCCAAGTGCAAGGTTTTGACTGGCGAAGAACGCCGCCCCGGGACCTGCGCTGATCGCTTGCTTGGCCCGGTAAGCGCCTCCCGTCCCTGTGAGAACAGGACGCTACCCTATGCAAATACTATGAAGATCGCCGCTTCTCGATCTCGATAAGAAATGGCGACCGGTCATATCTGCAACCCCTCACGAATCGCCGCAGCCGGGTGGCGTGTATTTGGGGAAGATCGGACATGACCAGAACCGCAGCATTTGAGTGCCTGCCCCGCCGTTCGGCCGCGCCAGCGCCGGGGGAAGGAGCGTGATGATGCAGGACCTGCTCTGGATTGGCGCACTGGCCGGGCTGCTGGCGGCAACGCTGGCTTATGTCCGCCTGTGCGATCAGGCGTGAGGGGGGCGGGGATGACGCTTGACCTCACTCTCGCGGCGATCACGGCGATCGGCCTTCTTCTGTATCTGGTGGCGGTGCTCATTCGCCCCGAACGCTTCTGACGAGGAGCCCGGACCATGACTATCCAGGGCTGGATCCTGATATTCGCCTTCGTGGGCATCTTGCTGGCGCTGACCAAGCCGATGGGCGTCTGGCTGTTCGCCCTTTATGAAGGACGCCGGACGCCGCTTCATGCCGTGCTCGGGCCGATCGAAGCGGGCTTCTACAAGCTGTCCGGCATCAATCCCGACGAAGAGCAGAGCTGGCGCCGTTATGCGGCGCATATGCTGCTGTTCAACTTCGCGGGATTGATCTTCACCTATGCCGTGTTGCGGTTGCAGGGGGTGCTGCCACTCAACGGCCTTGGCTACGCAGGGATAGGCGCCGATGGCGCGTTCAATACCGCGATCAGCTTTACTACCAACACCAATTGGCAATGGTATGCGGGCGAGGCGGCCATGTCCAACCTCTCCCAGATGCTGGGGCTGACGCTGCACAATTTCCTGTCGGCGGCGACCGGCATCGCGCTTGCCTTCGCCTTCTTCCGCGGGTTCGCACGGCGCGAGGCAGCGAGCATCGGCAATTTCTGGGCGGACGTGACCCGTGTCACCCTCTACCTGCTGCTGCCGATCAGCCTGGTTTACGGCGTCTACTTGATCGCTTCGGGCGTGCCGCAAACCCTGGCCGCTTCGGTCAATGTGACCACGCTGGAAGGCGCGAAGCAGGTTATCGCGCTTGGCCCGGTTGCCTCCCAGGAAGCGATCAAGATGCTGGGCACGAATGGCGGCGGCTTTTTCAATGCGAATTCGGCGCACCCGTTCGAAAATCCGACCGCGCTCACCAACCTGATCCAGATTCTGTCCATATTCGTGATCGGCTTCGGCCTGACCTGGTGCTTCGGCAAGGCCGTGGGCAACACCCGGCAGGGCTGGGCGATATTGTCGGCCATGACGTTTTTGTTCCTCCTGGGCGTGGCCGTCACTTACTGGCAGGAGGCGGCGGGCAATCCCGTTCTTCACCATCTTGGTGTTGCCGGTGGCAATATGGAGGGCAAGGAAGTCCGGTTCGGCATCGCCGCCTCCGCCCTTTTCTCGGTCGTCACTACGGCGGCGAGTTGCGGCGCGGTCAACGCCATGCATGACAGTTTCACCGCGCTGGGCGGCATGATCCCCTTGTTCAACATACAGTTGGGGGAAGTCGTCATCGGCGGCGTCGGCGCGGGCATTTACGGGTTCCTGCTGTTCGCCATCCTTGCCGTGTTCGTCGCGGGGCTGATGGTCGGCAGGACACCGGAATATGTCGGCAAGAAGATCGAAGCGCGGGAGGTGAAGCTGGCGGTGCTCGCCATCGCCATCCTGCCGCTCTGCATCCTCGGCCTGACGGCGGTCAGCGCGATATTGCCTGCCGGGCTGGCCGGGCCGCTCAACAAGGGACCGCACGGATTTAGCGAAATCCTCTACGCCTATACTTCGGCCACCGGCAATAACGGGTCCGCCTTTGCCGGGCTGACGGCGAGCACGCCCTTTTACAACGCGCTGCTGGGCGTGGCGATGTGGCTGGGACGCTTCTTCGTCATCGTGCCGATGCTAGCGATCGCGGGCAGCCTCGCCGCGAAGAGGCATACGCCCGAAAGCGCCGGGTCTTTCCCCACGACCGGCGGCCTTTGGGTCGGGCTGCTCGTCGGGATCATCCTGATCGTTGGCGGTCTCACTTTCCTGCCGAGCCTCGCGCTTGGTCCCATCGCCGATCATCTCGCCATGATCCGCGGGCAACTTTTCTAAAAGGGGGGCGCCCAATGGCTCGCGCAACCAGCAAATCCCTGTTCACGGCCGAGTTGATCGCACCTGCGATCCGCGACGCCTTTTTCAAGCTTCATCCCAGGCAATTGATCCGCAACCCGGTGATGTTCGTGACGGCGAGCGTCGCTTTGCTGCTGACCATCCTGCTCGTCATCGGCACCGATACGCTGGGGGTCGGTTTCAAGCTTCAACTGGTCATATGGCTGTGGCTGACGGTGTTGTTCGGCACCTTTGCCGAAGCGGTGGCCGAAGGGCGCGGCAAGGCGCAGGCCGCGTCTCTCCGCGCCACCAAGGCGGAGCTGGTCGCCCGCCGCGAGAAGAACGGACGGGTCGAGGAGATCCCCGCCAGCCAGTTGCGCGCAGGCGACATCGTGCTGGTCACCACCGGAGACCTGATCCCCGCAGATGGTGAAGTGGTCGAGGGCGTCGCTTCCGTCAACGAATCCGCGATAACGGGGGAATCCGCGCCAGTGATCCGCGAGGCGGGCGGCGATCGCTCGGCCGTGACGGCGGGCACCCGCGTCATTTCCGACGAGATCAGGGTCAGGGTGACCGTCGATCCGGGCCAGGGCTTTCTCGACCGGATGATCGCCCTGGTCGAGGGCGCAGAGCGGCAGAAGACGCCGAACGAGATCGCGCTCACCATCCTGCTTGTCGGCCTTACCATCATATTCCTGATCGCGGTCGGCACTGTTCCGGGCTTTGCCAGCTATGCCGGCGGGGCGATCCCCGTGGCCATTCTCGCGGCGCTGCTCATCACGCTCATTCCCACCACCATCGCTGCCCTGCTGTCGGCCATCGGTATTGCGGGCATGGACAGGCTGGTGCGCTTCAATGTGCTGGCCAAGTCGGGCCGGGCGGTGGAGGCCGCTGGGGACATCGACGTGCTGCTGCTCGACAAGACCGGGACGATCACCATCGGCGACCGGCAGGCGTCCGAATTCCGGACGGTGGACGGCGCCCAGCCGGGCCAGCTGGCTGAAGCCGCCCTGCTCGCCAGCCTGGCCGACGAAACGCCGGAGGGTCGCTCCATCGTGGTACTGGCGCGCGAGAAATTCGGCGTCGGGACAGCGTCCCTGCCCGAGGACGCGGAGGTTATCTCCTTCACCGCCCAGACACGCATCTCCGGCGTCAGGGTGGGCGGAACGTTGATCCAGAAAGGAGCGGTGGACTCGATCCTGAAGGCCAATCCCGGTCTGGACGAGACCGCCGCAGCGACCGAACTGCGGCGCATCACCGACGAGATCGCCCGGGCGGGCATGACCCCGCTGGCGGTCGCGCAGGACGGTCGGCTGCTGGGCGCCATCGCGCTCAAGGACATCGTCAAGGCGGGCATCCGGGAGCGGTTCGCGGAGCTTCGCCGCATGGGCATCCGCACCGTTATGATCACGGGCGACAATCCGCTGACCGCCGCCGCCATCGCGGCCGAGGCGGGCGTGGACGACTTCCTCGCGCAGGCGACGCCAGAGGACAAGCTGGACCTTATCCGCAGGGAGCAGCAAGGGGGCAAGCTGGTGGCGATGTGCGGCGACGGCACCAACGACGCGCCCGCGCTGGCGCAGGCCGATGTCGGCGTTGCGATGAACACCGGCACGCAGGCCGCGCGCGAGGCGGGCAATATGGTGGACCTGGACAGCGATCCGACCAAGCTGATCGAGGTGGTGGGTCTGGGCAAGCAGATGCTGATGACGCGCGGGGCGCTCACCACCTTCTCCGTCGCCAATGACGTCGCCAAATATTTCGCGATCATCCCGGCGATGTTCGTCGCGCTCTATCCGGGCCTTGGCATTCTCAACGTCATGGGGCTATCCACGCCGCAAAGCGCGATCCTGTCCGCTATCATCTTCAACGCGCTCATCATCCCACTGCTTGTGCCGCTGGCGCTGAAAGGCGTGACGTACCGGCCCATGGGCGCCGGCCCGCTGCTGGCGCGCAATCTCGCGATCTACGGCCTTGGCGGGCTGGTGGCGCCGTTCATCGGCATCAAGATCATCGACATAATCGTCGGCGGCCTCGGCCTCGCATAAAGGAACATATGATGGGCAAGGACATCCTTTCTTCGCTGCGTCCGGCGATCGTCATGACGATCCTGTTCGCCATTCTGCTCGGGATCGCCTATCCTCTCGCCATGACGGGTATTGGACAAGCGATCTTCCCCCGCGCCGCCAATGGCAGCCTGATTCGCGACGACAGGGGCCAGGTGATCGGATCGACGCTGATCGGACAAGCCTTCACCGCCGACCGCTATTTCCAGACGCGTCCTTCAGCGGCGGGCAAGGGCTATGATGGCCTCGCCTCCGCTGGTTCCAACCTTGGCCCGACTTCCAAAGCACTGGCGGATCGGGTGAAGGCCGATGTGGAAAAGCGGCGCGCCGAGGGTGTTGCCGGACCGGTTCCGGCCGATCTTGTTACGACCAGCGGCTCCGGCCTAGATCCCGACCTGTCGCCTGCTTCCGCCATGGCGCAGGTGTCCCGTGTCGCCCGCGTTCGCGCGCTTGACGAACGGCTGGTGCGCGATCTCGTCAGCCGCAATGTCGAACGCCCATTGCTGGGCTTTGTGGGCGAGGCGCGCGTAAATGTGCTGGCGCTGAACCGGCAGCTTGACCAGCTTGGCGGCAGCGCGCGTTGAACGAACGGGATCGGCCTACCCCGGAAGCCTTTCTGCGCGCCGCCGCGCAGGAGGGGCGAGGCAGGCTGAAGATATTTCTGGGCGCGGCGCCCGGCGTCGGCAAGACCTATGAAATGCTGGTGCAGGGCGCGGCTCGGCAGAAGGCGGGCGTCGATGTCGTCGTCGGCGTCGTCGAGACTCATGGCCGTGTGGAAACGCAGGCGCTGACGCAGGCGCTGGAGATTCTCCCGCGCCGATCTATCGACTATCAGGGTCATGTCCTGACCGAAATGGATATCGACGGCCTGCTGGAGCGCCGACCGGCGCTGGCGCTCGTCGATGAGCTGGCCCACACCAATGCGCCGGAAAGCCGTCATCCCAAACGCTGGCAGGATGTCGAGGAACTGCTTGACGCCGGGATCGACGTCTATTCGACACTCAACATCCAGCATGTGGAGAGCCTGAACGACGTCGTCGCATCCTTCACCCGCGTGCGCGTGCGCGAAACCGTGCCCGACGGCATTCTGGAACAGGCAGAGATTGAAGTCGTCGACATTCCGCCCGCCGAACTGATCGAGCGGCTGAAGGAGGGGAAGGTCTATCTCCCGCAGGAGGCGACCCGCGCCCTTGCCCATTTCTTTTCCAAGACCAATCTGTCGGCGCTGCGCGAACTGGCACTGCGCCGGGCCGCGCAGGCTGTCGATACGCAGATGCTGGAGGATCTTCGGGCTCAGGCGCTCGGCGGCACCTGGGCAGGCAGCGAGCGCATATTGGTTGCCGTCAGCGAACTGCCCGGCGCCGAGACGTTGGTGCGCGCCGCCAAGCGCATATCCGACGCCGCCCGCGCGCCTTGGAGCGCGGTCCATATCGAAACGCCCCGGGCGCAATATTTCGGCGAAGCGGAAATGCGCCGGATTGCCTCTGCGCTCAACCTGGCATCCAGTCTGGGCGCGACGGTCGCCACGGTGCCCGCCTCCACGGTGTTCGAGGGCCTGAAAAGCTACGCCGATGAGGCGCGCGCGACCCAGCTGGTCGTCGGCAAATCCATTCGATCGCGCTGGTTCGAGTTCCGGCACGGCTCGATCGTCGATCGGCTGGTGCGGGAAACGCCGGGCGTGGCGGTCCACGTCCTGCCGCTGGATGAAAGCGCCCCGGCCAGCCCTGCGCGCGCACGCCCATTGAACCATTGGGGCAAGCCTGCGGGATATCTCTGGACCGCGCTGCTGGTCGCTGGCGTGACAGCCCTTGGATCGGCCCTTTTCCACATCCTCAACCTGGGTAATGTCGGCCTGCTCTATCTGCTGCCGGTCATGGTCGCCGCCAGCCTGTTCGGCCTGCGCACCGGGCTATTTGCCGGGATCGTGTCCAGCCTTGCCTATAATTTCTTCTTCCTGCCACCCACCGGCACGCTGACGATCAGCAATCCGGAAAATGTCATTTCCATCTTCGTCCTGCTGGGCGTGGCGATCGTGACCAGCCAGTTGACCTCGCGCGTTCGATCGCAGGCGGACCTCGCCGCTTCCAGCGCGCGGACCAACGCCGCGCTCGCTGGCTATCTGCGGCAACTGACGGCGCTCGGCGACCGGGAAGAAGTAGGGCGAACCGCCTGCCAGGAAATCGGCCGCCTGCTCAAACTCCGCGTCCTGATCCTGGAACGCCATCGAACGGGCTTGGTCGTCCAGGCGGCGAGTGAACCGGGCATCAATGTGGAAACGATGGAACTGGCCGCCGCGCAGTGGGTGCTGGACACCGGCCAACCCGCCGGGCGTGGCACGGGCAGCCTTGCGGCATCGGACTGGCAGTTTCAGCCGCTGCGCGCGGGAGAGCATATTCTGGCGGTCATGGGTCTGGCGCGCGACGACGGCAGCGATCCTATCCGTTCGGACCAACTTCCGCTGCTCACCAGCCTGCTGGACCAGACCTCGCTCGCGCTCGAACGGCTGCGCCTGGAAAGCGAGATGCGCGATGTCGACAAGGTGCGCGAACGCGATCGGCTCCGCGCCGCGCTGCTATCCTCCGTCAGCCATGACCTGCGCACACCGCTAACGGCAATCCTGGGCGCGGCGGCCGAATTGCGCCAGCGCAACGGCGATCCCCTGCTCGACACGATCGAGAGCGAGGCCGTGCGGCTCAATCGCTTCGTGGCGAACCTGCTCGACATGGCGCGGGTAGAGGCGGGAGCGCTGCGCCTGCATATCGAGCCGGTCGACCTGACCGACGCCGTGGGCGGGGCAGTCCATGACACGCGCCGATCGCTGGAGGGGCATCCGATCCAGCTTGACGTCCCACCTGACCTGCCGCTCGTCAATGTCGATGCCCAGCTTTTCCACCATTGCCTGCTCAATCTGCTCGACAATGCCGGGCGCTATGGCGACCCCGGCACAGCGATCACGATCCGCGCCGAGCTCTCCGGCCGCGAACTCATCCTGTCGGTGCTGGACGAAGGGCCGGGACTTCCCACCGGACAGGAGAAGGAGGTATTCGAGACGTTCAAGCGGCTGGAGGGGTCCGATCGGTCGGTCAGCGGCACCGGTCTTGGCCTCGCCATCGTGAAGGGTTTCGCCGAGGCGATGGGCATGAATGTGGATGCGGGCAATCGGCCAGATGGCAAAGGCGCTCGGTTTAGCCTGCATTTCCCTGAATCCCTCCTCACCCGCGCTACGGAGCAGGACCAGCATATATGAGCAGCCAGCGGATTCTCGTCGTAGACGATGAGGTGCATATCCGGCGTCTGTTGCACGGTACGTTGACGCGGGCGGGGTATGACGTCGCCGAAGCAGTGAACGCGGCACAAGCGCTGGACGAGGCCCGGCGGACAAAGCCCGATGCCATCCTCCTCGACCTGGGCTTGCCCGATCGCGATGGTCTGGAGATCGTCCAGTTGCTCAAGGCGGCGGTGGCCGCGCCCATCATCGTCGTGTCTGCCCGCGAAGCGACCGAGCAAAAGGTCGCCGCACTCGATCTGGGCGCGCATGACTATGTCACCAAGCCCTTCGATAGCGAGGAAGTGCTCGCGCGCCTTCGTGCCGCGCTGCGCGAGCGTGTGGCGGCGCAGGGGGCCGCGCCCGTCGTCCAGTCCGGCCCCGTGGAAATCGACCTCGCCAATCGGCGCATCCTGCGTGACGGCGAGGAAGTGCATCTGACCCGCAAGGAGTTTGAGGTCCTCACCCAGTTGGCAATGCACCCCGGCCGCGTCGTAACGCATCAGCGAATTCTGGCAGCCGCCTGGCCGCACGATCATGATCGCCGGATCGACTATCTGCGAATCGTCGTGCGCAATTTGAGGCAGAAGCTGGAAAAGGACCCCGCGCGACCGTCCATGATCGTCAATGAACTTGGCATCGGCTATCGACTGATGGCGGATTAGAGCGCGCTGCGTTAAATCGGACGCAAGGCGCGCACTCTAGTTATTTGTTGTCGCATCGTTTTTGCGCAAAACCGGTTCCCACTTTTGCGCACGATGCTCTAGGCCCGCCCCGCCTCCGCCCTGCAAATGCTATGATAATACTATGGCGATCGGAGATCCGGCCGCTCGAAAGCATATGCGCCCATCCGTAAGTCTCATGCCGCCACGATGGAGGGCGACATGCAGGCCAGGAAAACAAGCTTACAACAGGATATGGCCTGCGACTGGCCGGAATTTCCCTGATTGGCGCGAGCTGGTTCGGCGTCAGGCTTCTGTCCCGGGTGGTGAATCTTCCGCCGGAACATGAGGCGACCATGGCAGAAATGGGTGTGGCGGCGGCGAGCTTCCTCGGCGCAACGAGCGGGGTCGCATTGTCGGTGATCGGGGCGCATATCTTCGACCCCGTTCCACTATCGGCTCTCTGGGTCAGCGCTCCGGATCATCATGTAAAGAATGAGCGACGGCGCGCCGCGCTTTTCCCGTCCCGCTCGACGCGGAGACGTACCGATGGCGTCATCTCATCCAAAACTACTTCTGCAAACTCACAGAGTTCACACGCGTCACCATAATTCCGGGCAATTCGCGAGAATAAATCTTTATTTTCAGTGAGTTAGTGGTGCCGGGGACGGCATCGAACCGGCTCCACTATGTCGCGGCTGTGCTATAATCTGGCTGGATCATGCGCGGAGGCTCCGAGATCGTGATTGAGCATGAGGAACGGTTCGGTAATGGGCATGACGATGATTGCCCGATCTGCCGAGGTGAGATGTCGGACGAGTTCGTCGCCATGATCCAGCAGGCGGCGGCGCAGCCGGGACCCTCGATGACCGCCGAGGAGTTCATCGCGCGGCTGCGTGACATCGACGCCAGATCGCCTCACCCCGATTGAGATCAGGCCGATTGGGCGGTCATCTGCTGCTTCAGCCGGTGGACGGTGCCGACGCCAACCTTGAGCTTCTTTGCCGTGGCATTGATGCTCACGCCCTTCATGAGCGAGCGCCTGATCTTCTCGGCCTTGTCCGGGTCGAGGCGGGGGCGGCCACCTTTCTTGCTGCTGCGGGCCAGACCGGCCCTCACCCTTTCGGAGATCATGGCCCGCTCGAACTCGGCGAAGACGCCCAACATCTGGAACATGGCCTTGCCCGAAGGCGTGGAGGTGTCGAGGGCTTGGACATGGAGATAGAGATCGACGCCGCGGGCATCGAGATCGCCCAGCATGGTGATGAGATGTTGGAGGGACCGTCCCAG
The DNA here is from genome assembly GCF_055397305.1 of Sphingobium sp. TomMM7A. Taxonomy (NCBI): domain Bacteria; kingdom Pseudomonadati; phylum Pseudomonadota; class Alphaproteobacteria; order Sphingomonadales; family Sphingobiaceae; genus Sphingobium; species Sphingobium sp. TomMM7A. The sequence continues at coordinate 2,052,308 of NZ_AP027311.1, forward strand.
ACGGCAGACCGACCATGCCGCCAGCATGTCGAACTCGCGCCGGGCGATCCCTTTCAACATCGCGTCGAGGCCGGGGCGCTTCTCGCGTCCGCGTGCGCCGCTGATCCCCTGATCGGTGAAGTGGGCGACGATCTCCCAGCCCATGCGCTCGGCCATCAGGTGGAGATCGCGAAGCTGGTTTTCGGTGGTCTGGGAGTCCTGAGAGACACGGGTATAAAGGGCTACGCGCTTGGTCATTCCAGAACCCTCTCACAGTTCTGGAATGCGTCAAGTAGTTCTTTTAGTTCGATTATTTCTCATTTCCGTGAGAGCGTCGAGTCTCACTGAGGGAGGCATCTATGTCGAAGACGGCGATCAAGAACGCGATCAACCACACCATCGGCTACATCGAAGACCTCGGCGGCGGGAAGCAGAAGGCGCTCGACGCCAGCTACCACACGCTGGGCTATTATGATCCCACCACCAACAGCACCAAGGACGCCACGCACCGGACCATCGCCAAGGGCAATGTCCTGTCCGGGCTGATCTACGATCGGCGATAGGCGCGGGCGATCAGATTGCCAGCCTACATAAGGTCTCATCGATGGCGCTGAGCGGCAGGCGCTCAATGAGGGCGCACTTATCTTCCCGGTCGATGGGAAGCCATCGCAGGCAGGCAGGGTGATCGCCGACGATGGCGATGTAGGCGGGTGATCCGTGTTCCCCGGCATACCAGTGGGGGATGATCAGCATGAGGCCGAAGTCGGCGGTGGCGGCTTCGAAGCAGGCGTGCTCCTCGATCCGTTCGACCGAACATCTGACGCCATCGATGTCGAAGCTCTGCTCGTCGCCGGTCAGCATGAGATCGATGAGGCCGAGACATTCAGTGAGGGGGATCGGCGTGGGCATACCGATATTTAGGACGCTACTCGCCGATCTTCGACGCTGACGCGAAGTGGAGGCTGAGGAGAGTGCCGCTCCCATGATGAGGCGGCTCGAACCGGACCTCAATATGGGTAGCACCGGCAGCGATCATCTGCGGCAGCGCCCAGAAGGCATCGGCAGGAAGATAAGCCATCAGGGAGCAGCCACTCTTGCGCAGGTTCACCAGCATTAGGAACGGATTGTTGGTGACCGGGGTTCGCTCATCTCGTGAGAAGGATCGTTCGCAGACCAGAGATATATCGATCTGTCGGTCGAGGTGCTGCTTCAACCGGAGGCTGATCTGCTCGATGCGCCCCACGATGTCGAGGGTGGCCTCGTCCCCCATCGGGCGGTCACGCTCGGCATCCTCTGAGATGTAGTAGCTCTGCTCAACCGCCTCGATCTTGGCGATCAGCATGCTGGGCTCGGGTCGAGGCGGTTTCTTTCGGGGCATGACCTGTCAGGCAGCGCCCCTCACTTGCGAGGCTTACCGGCATCGCTGCGCTTCGTTCGCCAACGCCCGTCATCGTTCCTAGAGCGGGTTTGCCCAGCAGTGGGGCCAGTCTTGACCTTCGGACCGTCATTTTTCCGGTCATTCCCATTGTTATCGAACAATCCCATGGCCGACACCTCCTTGTCTGTCCAAGGTAGGAAAGCGGTCAGCCTCGACAACACAGGGCAGGTGGTCAGGTTACCTGACGCTCAACCGGACGAAGGCTTCAAGTCGGCGTCGGGCAAGAGCTTAGCCCTCCAGACGCGATGAAGAGATTCACGGTCGGCTCGCAGCCCCTGCTGTTTTTCCACCCATGCTTCGAGGTGGGTCTTCTTCTTCGCAGCCATTGCCACCTTCTGGCGGCGAACCTTGTTGAGATAGGCCTCAGCCTTTGCCGCTCGTCGCCCCTCTACTCGGGCGGCAGCCCAAGCCTTGGCCAGCTTCTCCTCAGGGGTGAGCGGCTTCTTATCGATCTGCTTCGGCTTCACCTTGACCGCCGTTGGCTTCTTTACCGGCTGAGCCTTCTTTGCCGACGATTTCTTTCGCCGACGGGACTGATGCCCAAGAGCCCCACGCCTCGCCAATTCTCTCTTTTCCTCAGGCGTGAGGTCCCGGATGACGGTGATCACCCGGTCAGGTTCGACAAAATCTCGATACTGCTGAGCCCGCGCAGGGTCGGGTTGGTAGAGTCCGCCATTTGCCCAATCCAGTCGCGACATCACCATCCCCCTTGACGCCGAACCATCATTACGCAGCCGGTTCCAAAATCAACTGAATTGCGAACGATTTCCAGAACTCGTCCTCGCCCCGGTTTTGGAACACGAGTTTCGCCAGTCTGAGGTCGCAGGGTTCCACCATGATTTTGGAAAGGGGGAACGGCGACCACATCCTTCTCCGAGCCGGTGATGGCGTTGGCATGCCGGGGCATGCCGCCGACGACTTGATGTCGGGAGGGCTCCCGCTGAGCGGGAGCCCTCCCGACATCTGCGCCGAAAATGGAAATCGAAGAAAGTCGTCCCGTTGGCGTGATGCGAGGGGGATGTAGGTTTGCCCTATCCGGGAAAACCCACCCATAAGAACAGAACCCCTATATATATAAGGAACTAGCCTTATGGGCGGGTTTTCCTACACAAGCCTACGAATACATCCATTCGCATCACGCAGAACACGGATATTGCGAGAGTTGAATCTTCGGGAGTATAAATACTTCTGGCGGGAGACTCTTGAAGTCATGCCCAAGAGATAACGGTTGTAAACACCCTCAACTCTTCTCCCGTCATGCAATAAATGGGTGTAGGGTGGAACATGAATAACTTTCTAACATACGCCAACGCCGTATTGGGCCCGAAAGAGGCCCGCCAATTTCAAATCGCAATCGAGCAGCCCATGGGGGAATTTCACAAGCGGGTCATCGCCCCGCAGTTCTTCCAGCCATCCCAGAACCTCTATCTCGCCGTCGCGCTGGACAAGTTCGTCGCGGGCAAGAACCATTACCTCGCCCAGACCATGCTCCAGTCCCCCGATGCGTGGCACGCGCTGACCTATTTCACCAACCCACTTTCGATCCCGCCATCCCCGGTCATCTTGGACGGTGAAGAAAAATGGATCGCCCCCAAGGACCGGGTCGTTTGGGGGCAGTATCAGGTCATGACCTACGAGTTTGACCAAACCGATCTCGCCTTCTTCAAGCGGCAAATGGCATGGTGCCGCAGCCGCGACGGAAAGCTTCTGAACTGCGACATGGGGCGGCTATACAAGGCGTGCTCAGCTTGGATCGACTTCGAAGGGATCACGGTCAACTACTCGGGCAACAAAGGCTTCCACATCCACATCGTGTTCAGCACGGGACACGCGAAGGCTATGGGCATTGAGCAGCACATTCGCGAGGGCCTCGACAAACACTGGCACCGCCTGCTCGACACGGTGATGGATACGCTCAAGCCGAGCGTGAATCCCGATTTGTCTATGTGGCAGGCGGACAAATATCGCCGAATCCCGAACGGTGTGCGGCTACTCGATGCACCGAACCTCCTCGACATCCCTGCGGATGAATATGTCCCGCAGGTCACGATCTGGGAGAAGTTTCGCGATAGGAAGGCCAAGGGCGCAACCGCAATGTTCTTCGACCCCATGCAGTTCGTGCCACGGGCGATTGCGCGCGATGGTCGCTCTGGCAATTCCTTGACCTTCCTCCCCACCGGGGAGGAACTGGATTTCTGCCGGAACAAGATGCGGGCGATCTTCAACGAAGATAACTACCCCGCATTTCACGACTTCATGGAAAACGCAGGGTGCATCCGCGCTCACTTTACCAATCATGCCGGGGATCGGCACCCCGCCTCATACATGGACGCCGACTACCGCACCGTGAATATCAACGGATCGAATCCGCTCGGGCTCACCCCGTCCTCAGCACCTCGGCTTCCGAAGCCGCTGAGTGAGATGGTGTCGGAATGGACCGAGGAGTCTCGAGCGATCAACACCCGCCACCGCTCCCCGGTCGAGCAAGAGTTTGCGATGGCTGTAGTGGATGATGTTTCCGCGCGCGGCGAAATGGCGAAGCTCTTAATCAAGGTGATCCGGGACGAGCGCCTTGCCCTGATCTGCGCGCCCGAGGGTATCAGCAAAACCACTGGCCTTTTCGACAATCATGCGCGCATCGCGCCGTGGCTGAATGCGCAAGAGGCAGGAACGGTGATGTATGCATTCGCCGATTACAAATCGGCCAATGATAAGGCCAAGGAGTTCAACGGCCGCCAACAAGATGGGCGCTACCGCGCGGTGGTGCTCGACAGCTTCGACAGAGCCTATGAGAAGGCGTGTGCGGAACTTGGCGTTGGGAAGTTGAACACGACCCAAACCCCGGCAAGCCAATCCGCGTCTCTCTGGGATGCTATAGCCGCGCTTCAGCCTGAGGTCGTGGGGGTGTTCCGCAGGCGGCACGCCGAAATCTGGGGGGAAGTTGGCGAGGCGACGCCGGTATTCTTCGTGGTCCATGCGGTGGCGCACAATTGGCGGCTGTCCTCGAAGTCTCGGCAAATGTGGGCTCCGTCGTTCTGGAAGCTCCAAGGTCAGGACGAGCATGCTGCCGTCTGCCGCGAGGAAACGAAAATCAGCCTGTTCGTCCACGATGAGGTCAGGGCGGATAATCTCGTCGCCGCATACCCGGCACCGAAGGTCGATTGGGTGGCGGCGATGATTGCCAGCAACCCGAAGGTTTGGCGGAATGGCGCGCCGGAACATGCTCGTCGCGCCGCCTTCGCGCATTACCTCAAGCAGCGCTCGTGCTCTCGATTCATCACCTTCGAAGAGGCACAGGATATTGCAGCATTCTCCGGCTACCAGTGGGATCGCGTGATCACTCGCGACAGCGGAGAGTATGGCGATCTGGAAGCCGCCTACGCCGAGGCCATCGGCAAGGAGTGGCGGGTCATCGAGCGTCCGTGGCCGGTTGAAACAGCCGCCAAGACCATCGTCCTGACCACGGAAACCGTCCCCGTCGAAGTGGCGCGCCGGAGTTCGCATGAGTGGTCCATTTACGACCTCGACACTCCCCGGATCAGGCGTGATACAGTTGAGGTCCACGCTCAAAGAGGCGTCAAGGGCGAGAACCTACCCGATCTGTGCCGGGAGTGGCAGAAGGATCACCCTGATTTCTGGATCGTATCCAACAAGGTGGCCGACCTCCCCGACACGATGACCCATGCCGCTGCTCGGGGTTCCAACAATCTGATCGGCAAAGATGTCATGCAGACCATGACATTTATCACCCCGGACGAGTTTGAGAAGCTGGAGGCGTTGAACGCTTGGACGGGGTTGGATTGTCTGGTTCGGCATCGCCACATCGACGAGTTCAATCAGACAGCAGGCCGAAACCTTGGCTTCCGCAAGCGCGATGAGGTTCGCCACATTCTCGTGGCCAATCAGCGCCTGTTTGGTTTGCTGGCCGGTGCCCCTAAGGCGCGGCCCCGATATGGGATGCAGGTCATCCTTACCGAACATCAGCATGTAAAGGGGCGGAAGGAGCAGGCCGCCTCATCGCAGCCGGGGGCGCAAATTACGCTGGTGAGAATGAGAAAGAAGATGGCTCTTGAACGCGAGGCGATGCAGGACCAGCCGTTGCTCGACGACGGGGACGAACTTATGGCGAAGGCGGCGTGAGCACGAAGTGGTGCCATGCCAAGGTTCCGCCAAGGCCCCGTTTGGGGCACTCGTAGGGGCCGCAGAGGGGTCAGCCGCCCAATCGGTGCGGATCATTTGCGAAGGGCGGCTTGCCGTATTCCGCTCGGAAATCAGACAGCATCTGAGCCTCGACGGACAGCGGATTTAACCCCGGCGTCAGCTTCCAAGCCACCTGTAAATCCGAGCAGTTTTCCAACTGCCAAATTAAGCGACCACCCCAATGGCCGATAGGATGTCCGCCGCCGAATTTCGCAAACTCCCGTAGGCGACGGCGGAGATTATCCGCTTTGCCGATATAGACGGTCTCCGCACCCTTTACCCAGTTCGCAGATAGAGCTTCCATCGGCACTGTCGGGTCCTTGCCCTTGAACCAGCCGCCACAGCTTTTTGCGCTGAATCTGGGATCACCACGAGACGTGAGAGTTACCACGTAGACCCCGCCGCCTTGCGGACATGGGTCCGTTTCCAGCAGCCGATCAAAAGGCAGCCAGCCCTCGAAACCAGCGGCAGACAGTGCTGAAAGAGAGAACTTGGTCATCGACACTCATTTCGCCATAGTAAGGATCGGTGAGTCAATGAAATTGAGGGGAAGCATGCGCAGTCCGGGTTCTGTCAGTTCGTTGGAAGACCTTGGCCGGGTGCGGCTTTCAGAAAATTTCTTCATGCGCGATTTCCTTTATTCTGAGATCGCCAATTTCTAGGGAATCCCAAACATCCCGGATGATCCTGCCCTCGCCGTAACGGTCGGCACGCGGCTGTGCGAGGAACTACTTGAGCCGATATGGGCCAAGCTTGGCCGCATCTCGATCCAATCCGCCTTTCGCTCCTGCGCCGTGAATGAGCGGGGGCAAGGAACACAACTGGGCATCAAACGAGTCGAATTATGCCGCACATATCTGGGATCGCCGCGACGCCGATAATCTGATGGGGGCGACCGCCTGCATCGTCGTGAATCGCTTGCTGCCCTATTATGAGCGGACCAAGCATTGGCAAGCGCTGGCTTGGTGGATTCACGACCATCTGCCCGGCTATGATCGGTTGACCTTCTTCCCCAAATTAGCAGCATTCAACATCCGATGGCATGAGCAGCCCCGGCGCTGTATCTATAGCCAAGTCCCGCCGGACAGGGGCTGGCTGACCAAACCCGGTATGGGCAATCATGAGGGACAGCACGCCGACGAGTATCAGGCGTGGATCAAAGAAGCGGGGGTTGGGCAGTGAACATCGATAAGATTATTTCCTCCTTGCCCAGCATGTCGTCTGCCGAGCGCGAGAAACTCCGAGCGAACGCACGCAAGATGGTCGATTCCGGTTCGGCTGACCAGAAACTGGCAGCAACCAATGTGATGGAGACCCTAGATGGACTGGAAAGTGCCGAGCATCAGGATTTAGTGGATCGGCTGAATGGGATGTCCCAGAGGGTGACCTGAGTTACCACGATCAGTCCAATGAAGCCCACAATCGCGCCAAGACCATCCTGCCAAGCTTTGATCTCTTCAAGCATCCCCTCAGTGATCCCACTTTTCCGGGCCCAGTGGCTCCTTGTTCAACTCGGCTCGGATCACACGCCAGCGGGGCATGTGACGATCGAGCAGCGCGATGAAGCGATCGCCGTGGGAGCGTTCGATTAGGTGGGCGACTTCGTGGCAAATGAGATAGTCGATGCAAGCCGGTGGCTTTTTCACTAGTTCGAGATTGAGCCAGATGCGGCGAGCCGCAGCGCTGCAAGAGCCCCATTTGGTTCGCATCCGTTTGATTCCAAACTCAGGGGTGGGTACGTTGAGAACCTGTGCCCAATGATCAACGAGGGGCTGGCTTCGCTGGCGAAGCTCTTGCCGCTGCCAGCGTTGGAACATCCGTTCGCGAAAATCTCTGTCGCTTCCCGGTGGAACCGAGAGTTCGAGGCGATCCCCGGCGATCTTGACCTGCGATGGCCCCTTTCGATTCACCACCCGCAGGCGATAGGCTGTGCCCAAGTGGAAATGGGTTTCGCCAGAGACATAAGCCCGTTTGCTCTGGCGGGCCTGCGCGGCAAACTTTGCCTGCTGCCGCTTGATCCATCCCATCCGGGTGATAATCGCGAGCCTGATCGCCTCATCGCTCACGCTTGGCGGTGCAGCGACCCGGACGCGGCCATGAGGAGGGTAAACGCCGAGGTGCAGATTTTTGATCTGCTTGCGGACGACTTCGACATGAATGTCCCCCACCGACAGGCGGCGGTGCTCAGTATTCATGCTGCTTGTGCGCCAGATCGAAGATGATCTCGACGAGCGCCGGATCGGTGATGTGACGGGCGATCGCGCGCCGCACCTCCCGCTCTTTAAAGATGTTGCCCCGCCAATCGGCCTTCTTCGTGCGGCGAATGTCATCATCGACCGCCACGGCCAGCGATTCATCCTTGCCGAGGTTGTCGAAAAGAGCCCGCTTTGCCGCGCTGTTGATCGCCACTGGATAGGTGCCGCTGCCCTCGGGGCTGTGGACCTTCTTCGCCAACTCAACGATCTTGGCCAGATAATCGGCGTAGCTGATGGCATCCGCCTTGCGCTGTTCTACCAAGGCATCGAGCAGGTCCGACATCTGCTCATAATATTTGGGATTCACCGGGGTCTCATCGATAATGAGCTTGCGGACATTGTTCTCGATCGTCTCCGAAGAGGCATCTTGGTTGCGCTTGATGCCTTCGGGCAAGGCATCAAGCGCATCGGCACCGCGCTCAACGATCAGTTCGACCAACGACATGTCGTCGAATGCGGAAACTACCTCACTATCTTCGGCGCGGATGTAGGTATCGATCAGGTGCCGCATGGCGGGTTCGAACATCTTGAGATCGATGTAATCGCCGCTGGCGAGTTTCACCTCGCTGCGGACTTTCTCAAAGTGCTCAACCTCGGCCTTCAACGCTGCCGCGCTCGATGCATCATAACCGGCCTCATCGAGATCGTTCGCGATGTCGGCGTAGGCCCGTATCAGCGAAGCGGTCAGCTTGTAGAGAGCTAGACGCTTGGGCTCATTCTCCTTAAGCGCCTCCTTGTCGGAGGTATCGGCGGCGCAGAAGAAGTGGAGGTAAGCCGGGGTGTCGCGCGGTGGTGCCACCGGCTCGCACAGGGCGCGAATGGATTCGAGAACCTCGGTCAAGCGCTGCTGCGCCTTTTGCAGCCGGTTCTCCAACAGCCCTTCGACATCGGCCTTGTCGTAACCCTCGAATGCGCCCGAGGTGTAATCGGTGATCGCACCCTCAAGGCTGCGGAATAGGTCCTTGTAGTCGATGATCTGGCCATATTCTTTGTCATCGCCGTCGAGCCTATTCACCCGGCAGATCGCTTGGAACAGGCCGTGATCCTGCATCTTCTTGTCGATGTAGAGGTAGGTGGCCGACGGCGCGTCGAAACCGGTCAGCAGCTTATCGACCACGATCAGGAGCTTCATCTGCCCGGGGGATTCGATGAAGCGCTTCTTTACCTCCTTCTCGAAATCCTCAGGCTCTTTGCCGCCCAGCATGCGGTTGTAGATTTCGTATTTGCGCAGCCGCTCGGTCAGCCCCTCTCCGTCGCCTTCACCCTTCACATCGCTTTTGCTGGGCTTATAGCTGGTGATGATCGCGCACTTGTCCTTCAGCGGCGTCTTCTCGAACAGTTCGTAGAACTTGCACGCCTCGTAGATGCTGCCCGAAACCAGCATAGCATTGCCGCGACCGCTCGCGAGCCGGTCCTTCAATTCCATGTCCATCAGGATGTCGGCGACGATCTTTTCGAGGCGAGACTGGCTGGATAATACCGCTTTCATCGTCCCCCAGCGCTGCTTCAACTGCGCCTTGGCGAGATCGCTCAGGCCCTTCGTCTTGGCCTCGAACCACTGATCGATCTTGTGGGGAGAAGTGATGTCCTGATCGATGTCGCGGGCTTCGTAGCGCAGATCGAGCACCACGCCGTCCTCCACCGCCTCATCGAAGCGGTAGGTGTGGATGTAGGGACCGAACACCTCAAGGCTGGTGGCCTTGTCATCCTTGAGTAGCGGCGTGCCCGTGAAGCCGATGAACATGGCGTTGGGCAGGATTGCCTTCATCGCCTTGTGCAGTTCGCCCGATTGGGTGCGGTGGCACTCATCGACGAAGACATAGATGTCGCCTTTGGGCGAAAAGCCGGGGGGCAATGACTGACTGACCTCCTCGATGAAGCCTTCCACATCCGCCTCGGCATCTTCCTTGCCGCCGAACTTGTGGACCAGCGAACCGAGCAGCCATGGGCCGGTATCGTTGAGGCGAGCTATCAGGTCCGCACCGCTTTTGCTGCGGTGGATGTCCTCATCTACGCCCTTGAAGACCTTCTCGATCTGCTCATCGAGTTCGGTGCGATCGGTGATGATGAGGACGCGGGAGTCCTGAATATTCTCGCGTATCCACTTGGCCAGCCAGACCATGGTGAGGCTCTTACCCGAGCCTTGCGTGTGCCAGATGATCCCACCCTGCCGGGTGCGGATTTTCTCCTGTGCGGCGCGCACACCGAAATACTGGTTGTGGCGGCAGGTCTTTTTCGTGCCCGCATCGAACACGATGAAATCGTGGATCAGTTCGAGCAGACGATCCTTGCGGCAGACATGGATGAGTTCGCGGTCGAGTGGGCTGGCAGGCAGGTCGGGGGCTTCCTCCGGCTCCTTCCATTGCAGGTAATATTTTTCGCGGGTTTCCGTGGTGCCATAGCGCAGCCCCTCGGTGTCGTTGCCCGCCATGACAAGCTGCATGGTCGAGAAGAAGGGGCGGATGAACATCGCCTTCTGGTTATCGAGGTTTTGCCGGATTCCTTCGGCCACCGAAACGGTCGAACGCTTGAGTTCGAGCACACCCAGTGCGATCCCGTTCACATAGAGCACGATGTCCGGGCGCTTGGTGCTGCTCTTGGCATCGGCCCCGGTGACGGTGACCTCTTCGGCGATGGCGAAGTGGTTGGCCGCAGGATTGGCCCAGTCGATTAGGCGAACTGTCTGGTAGTTCTCACCCACCCCGGTTGAGACCTTCACGCCATATCGAAGTCGTTCGTAGACCGAGCGATTCACATCGTATGCGATGCGGGACTGATCCCCGGCCACGCGCTGCAATTCCGCGATGGCGCGGGAGATCAGAGTGTCGTCATATTGGCCTTTGAGCCACGCGCGGAGGTATTCTTCCTCGATATTCCGGTTGCCCTGCCGATCGTGCCAGTCCCCCAGATAGTCGTAGCCCAGCGTTTCGCGGAACAGCTTGACCACGCGGTTCTGGGTCGCGCGCTCGATCTGGCCGACTGTGCTCATACCAGTCTGATCCGTCCGGTGAGGAGTTGCTGCGTCATGCCCTCCCGAATATCGCGCAACTTTCCCATCTTGCTGCGCAACTGCTTTAGTTCGTCATCCATGGACAAGATTGCTCTACTGATTGCCCTCTGCTCCAAGTGATCTGTTGGAGCCAAGAGGCGCAGCACGCCGAGCTTCCCAACCGTCAAAACGGGTTGAGCGGATGCTTCGGACAGCCGATTAAGACCTAGTCGTGTTAAAGCAAGAGCCAGCCATTCTGGGTCGGTCCTCGCCCTCGGTTCAGCGACAATAGCGTGTTCAGAAGCGAAAAAATCACCTCTGGCAATCTGAATATTTCCACACAGCGCGCCAACTCGACCGATCAAGGGAAACACACCATTGTGCGTTTTGCTGCCAGTGAAGCCTCGCAGGCCGTTGGCACCGTAAACAGGAAAGGGACCGTCTTCGAAAATACTCCTGCTGGTAATGCCGGTGCCACTCTTCATCGAGCACAAACTGCCCAATTCGACGGTCTCCCAAACCCCCGTAAAACCGGGAAGCCGGAGCTTGCCGGTCAACAGCTGCTGCATCGCGGCCTGCTTGATGTCGCGTTTCTTGGCAATCAGCACGTCGACCGAGGCGATGAGATCGTCGATATCTTTTAGCGCAGCGGTGATGTGTTGTTGCTCGTGCACTGGCGGAAGAGCAAAGCTTACCGCCGACAACAACCTCCCGTTGGTTAGGGCACGCGTCGTATAGGTCGCAGACGATTCGATCTGCTGACGAACTTTCCGGCTCCGAAAGGCAAACGCCACAAAACCGGGCAGTAGCCGGTCACTTGATGGGCGCGCTCTTAGCACAAACCCGCTAAAGACAGCGCTCTCAATCGGCCCCATCAGGACCGAACACATGCCAATCTCCGCAACGGTCTCGGAGGTTCGCGTAAAAAAGGCATCATACTGCTTTACAGAATAAGCCTGTTGCTCACCTCGAGTAACGGAAACCTTGCCAGTGACATGGGACGGCAAGAGCCAAGGTTGCCGATAGACATCCATATAGTTTACGATCGGCGTGCCATAGCCAAAGAATTGTTTGGCTTTGTTTAGCCCATTTTTGAAATCGAAATGTTCGGCAATTGTAGCCTCTTTCCAGTCATCTGGAAGGGCGTCTACGCAAATGGCTCCCTCGCCAGTCATGCCACAAATCCCATAGCGGCAAGGTGCTTAGAGACTTTGGCCTCTAGGTCTGCGATGTGATCCGACAACGCAGGCAATGGCGATGCATAGCGCTCGGTTAGCGTCTTGAGCCGAGCAGTCAGCATCTGCGCCACGCGGTCCACTTCACCCTCAATCGCACTTTCTAGTGAAGCAATCCACTTATCCTCAACCACCAGCGCCTTGGCATCTACATCTGACAATCTGGGATATTGCGCCGCCACCTTGGCATTGAGCACCACCTGTGCGTCCTTGCCCGCGCGTGCCGCCTCGGCCTGATCAGTGGACAAGGCCGACCACTGCAGCAAGGCAGCCCTCTCATCCTTCGCGTCGGAGTCGTTCTTGATGACCTTGAGCCTTGCTTTCACGCTGGCGGCGGTCAGCTTTTCGGTATCGGATTTGGCTTCTGCCAGAAGGCCATCTTCGCCAGAATGCTCCTCTTCGAGTTCCTCGATCAGCCGTCCGAGTTCCTCGGCCTTGGCTTCCAACGCCTCAATTTCGGCCTGCTCCTTGGCGAAATAGCGAGCAACGATCAGTGCGGGCGGGATCAATTCGGCCTTGAGCCGCTTGGCGCTGCGGCCACTACCCAGCACCAGATCGGGCTCCTCGGTGAACTTACCATCGGCGTCCTTCACCAGTTCGCGCAGCACCTTGGCCACCGGCCAACCCTCCGCCGTGATCTGATAGGCATCGTCCTGCATCACTTCGGCCCAGTAAGCCATGATGTGCTGATAGGCGTCATAGGCATCGATCAGCGGGGATTCGCGGAACCGGGCAAGCAGGTCTTCCGACAAGGTGTGGATCAGGTCAGCCGGGTGATCGCCCTGATCGAACCCGCGCATCACCTCGATATTGGCATCACGCCAATCCGCGAAGATTCCCTGCACCGTGTCGGCGAATGCCTCGAACTCGGGATGGGCATGGATCGTGGCGCGCACCTCGGTCGGCTCGACCTTGGCACTAAGGTATCCGGGGCGATCACCCGGGCCGAACAGGTCATCGCGCAGTCCCGGCATGACCGCCCAATAATCTTGCAAGGCATCGACATCGCGGGCTGGGATTCCGCCTTTGAGGTGCGCTTCGATGTCTTGCAGGTCTTCGGCTTCCGATCCGTCGATATAGCGCGGGATGTTAAGGTTGCCCTCGTTCTTGCTGATTTCCGCCATGGGAACCATGCGGGAATAGCCATCGATCTCGATCGAGCGCTGGAAGACATCGACGATCTTGTGAACATCCTGCTCGCGCAGGCGGTTCTTGTTCCCGTCCTTTACGAAGCCCTTTGAGGCGTCGATCATGAAAATGCCCTTACGGGCTGAGGCGTGTTCCTTGTCGAGCACGATGAGGCAGGCGGGAATGCCGGTGCCATAAAACAGGTTGGCGGGCAGGCCGATGATGCCCTTGATGTAACCGCGCTTGAGCAGTTCGCGGCGAATGTCGGCTTCGGCATTGCCCCGAAACAACACGCCATGCGGCATGACGACCACGGCCTTGCCGGTTGATTTCATCGAGGCCAGCACATGGAGGAGATAGGCGTAATCGCCATTCTTCGCCGGGGGCGTGCCATAGGCGAAGCGTCCGAACTCATCATGATCAGGATCGAGGCCCGTGGACCATGCCTTGTCCGAAAACGGCGGATTTGCGACGATGAAATCGAACTGCTTGAGCTTGCCGTCCGGTCCCTTGTGGTAGGGCTTGGTCAGAGTGTTCTCACGCCAAAGCTCGGCATCCGCGCTATTATGGATCACCATATTCATCCGCGCGAGCGCGAACGTGGCGACATCCTTTTCCTGCCCATAGATCGACAGGCCATCCGGCGCGGCATCGTTGGCCTTAAGCAGCAAGGAGCCCGAACCGCAGGTGGGATCATAGATGGTATGCTGGCGGGTGGTTGCACGGTTGATCCCGACGGCCTTCGCCATGATCCGTGAGACCTCCGACGGGGTATAAAACTGTCCCTTCGATTTGCCGCTCTCGCTGGCAAAGTGGCGCATCAGATATTCATAGGCATCGCCAAGAATGTCGTCGCCCTCAGCCCGGTTTTTACGGAAATCGAGTTCCGGGCGGCTGAAAATCTCCATCAGCTTGGACAGGCGATCCACCATGTCCTTACCGTCACCCAGCTTGGTGGGATCGTTGAACTTGGCATTGTCGATCACGCCGCCAAGGCCGTTGGTTTCGGCCACTTTGGCGATGATCTTGTCGATCTCCTCGCCGATGTCCTTGGTGCCCTTGAGCTTCACCATGTCGGAGAAGTGACACCCTTCCAGCACCTCGATCTGGGCATTGGGATCGCTCAGGGAGCGGTCGGACACATATTTGAGGAACAGCAGGGTGAGGACGTAATCCTTATATTGCGAGGCATCCATGCCGCCCCGCAGCGCGTCGCAACTTTTCCACAACGAACTGTAAATCTGCGACTTTTTGACCGCCACTCTTTTGCCCCCCAACCTTCGAAACTCAACCGCAGCGACGTTGCGCTGCGCCCGAGCATGACGCTTAATCAGCATAGTTCAGCGAGGCAACGGCGCGTGCGTGGCCGATTCATTTAAACAGAAGAGCACCATTACGGGATGCGCCGCCGCCCATGCCTGCTAAACGGGTGGCGAGTTTCGCTGGGGGCAATGAACAGGGGGTTGGCTATGTCGGACACTGAGCAGGCGGCGCTGGAATTTGACACCAAGGCACCACCCCTGATTTTTCGCGACTGGGACGGGTTACAAAAATGGTTCGGGTCGGAACGCGCCCAGTGGGCATGGCTTGTCCGTGGGGACGGAGCAACCGACCTCTCCGGCGTGTCCGCGAATGTGCAGGACCAACTCGATGTCATCGCCAACACACTTGCGGCCTTGAGTTCCCGTGGGAACCCGATTTCCTCGGCTGCTGAGACGCTTGCGAAATTGGGCCTTGGAGGTCCGCTGCATTATTCGGAAAGTCCGGGGGGAAAGCTGATTTTGGACATCCGGGATCGCGCCGGGGAGCCTGCGGCTGCGTTTGCTTACGCATTCAGCAAACAGATGGTCGATCTACGCGCCGCGAAAGCTCCCGAACAATTGTTGGGAGCGATCTTGACGGCCCTACCCGACATGATCGATCCCTCTGCCTTAACCTCGCTCTTGAAGCAGGAGCGGGAGCGCTACCGGAACTCCCTGCGTTCAGCCATCGACCGGGTGGAGAAATCCGAGCAGGCGCGAGCGAGTGAGGCGCTAGCCCTGATGGGAAGAGCTAAGGCGATTGCGGCGAGCGCCCTGCGAATTCGCCAGAAACGATGGGATACTTCGCGCAGTTTCTGGGCAGCGGGAGCAACCGACGCGGTCAACAGCATCAGGGCTGTTGAGGCCACCTATCGCGAATCCATGGGACTGCAAGCGCCTGTAGAATACTGGACCACGAAGGCGTCGGCTCACGGGACCAAGGAGCAATCGTTGCGGTCTGGCCTAATGTTCTATTTCATCGCAACAGCGATCGTGATGGGGGGCGTTTTTTCCATGGCGGGCAATTTTCTGCTGAACCACACGGTCCCGGCAGGCCAGCAACAGCCAATTGCCCTCTATTTGGTTGTCACGGGTGGCTTGACGGTTCTTTCGACGCTAGCGTTCTGGATTGGCCGGGTGCTGATGAAGCTCTACCTGAGCGAACACCATCTGCGGAATGACGCCGAAGAGCGGGCGGTGATGACCACAACATACCTAGCGCTCAAGCATGAAAATGCGGCCACCGATGCCGAGAGACAGATTATTCTGTCGGCTCTTTTCCGTAACGCCCCGGATGGCATCGTTAAAGATGAAGGACCTTCGGACGGATTGCTGCAAGCCCTCCTCAGCCGAGCAAGCGCGGTGAGGTAACCTTTGCTGCGGACAGGCAGGGAGGATGTCAGCGTAATGCTGGCCGTTCAACATTCGACGCGGCTGGTTTAAACATACCATCGACGGCCTCCCGGATCAGCCCCTCGACGAATGCATCGCCCTCATCATTATCAAGGTGCCCTGAGGGTGGCATATCCATCATATGGATCGCGACATCGAAGCCGGGCAGGTATCCGTAGCCCGAATTGTGGCTTAGGCCGCTTTCATAAAATCCGGGTTCGACCGCTGCGGCCGTCATCTGAGAGTTTCGCGCCTCAAGCTGCTCATTCGCATCGAGCACAGCAGTGTAAACATTGTATGGGTCTTCACCCAGTATCGTTTCACCATCCGGCAATGTCAGCCTGAGGTAGAAGCGGTGAAAGACACGCTGCCTACCAGTCTCAATCACACCGATTTCAAACCGGGCATCTCTTGATGTATTATTTCCATCAATGATCGCGACAGTCCCCGAATTCCACACACTATAATGCTTCCAAGCCATATTCCACCTCAGTGATTTTAATATTTATCACTGATTTATAGAAAATTTGAAATATTATTCAAAAATCGTTGGTTAGATATACAGAATTGTTTTAGTTTTCTTAGGGAATGGTTGGAGCAATTACGGAATGTCTCTGGCCATCTTCTCAACCATCTTCCAAAAACCATCATCTTCACGAAATGCCGGAGCCATGAGGTCAAGTTCGTCGTCAGTTAGAAAGCATTCGCGGGCCAGCATGGGATCATATCTCGACTCCCGTTGGCTCTGAGCAATATCAATGACCTTCGATTTTGCACCTTCGCGCAGATCGCTTTCCGAGGGGACGGTCATGCCTTGTAGGCGATAGACTAACGCCACAACCGGCACGAGTTTCTCGATGGCTTCGGATTCAAGCGTTGATTGATCATCACCCCTCAGACTGAAATCTGCCGACATCGCGCGTGCTGACATTTTGGTGCGGCATTCCAGCACGAGGTCTTCGGCGTATCGATCAGCGACACCATAGAGTTCGATATCGAGCGTCGCTGGGATGAACCGGCCGCGTTGGGATGAATGGATGTGGTGGTCGTTAAGCCATTTGCACAACTCGACGGGGCGCTTAGCGTGCTCTCCGATTTCGCGTCTGGCAGCGTCGAGGTGAGCTTCCATTTTTTGCGCCCATTCAAGCGATTTATGGCGCTTGGCGCGAATCATCTTAACATTGCCGCGCAAGGTTCCCAGCGCCCTTCGCAATCCATCCTCACCATGCTTTGCGAGCCAGCGTTCCGCGAGTTCTCTGCGCAGTCGATCAAGTTCGGTCATGCGCTGGAAGTAGCTGCGCGCTCTTAACGAAGGCTTGAACTGCGGAGCTTGTCCAAAACATGCTCGGCATAAATTGAAGTGCGACGATTTGGTCTGAAAAAACAGCGTGGGGAGCTTGTCCAAAACGAGAATGAGCCGAACGCGGTTAGGTGAGAAAAAGCCTCATCACTTCATGAGGAGCTTACCGCCAATGGAACAGATCAACCTTTCCGTCGAACCGATCCAGATTATCCTTGAACAGCTTGGCGCGACGATTGCCGCTCAGATTTCGGCGGCCAATGACCGCGCCGAGGCAGCCGAGACCGAGTTCGCACGTTGGCAGACCGCCTTGCGTTCTCTTATTGGAGAGATGCCTCGGAAGGAGCCGCTCGCTGCTGCTAACGATGCCCTTGATGTTCCCGCACCCGAGGTTGCCCCGGTCGCTACCAACGTGCGCACCGGCATTGCCGATCAAGTGTTTCTCGACGCTCTCACCGCGGAATGGCAGAGCGCTCACGCCATTCGCAAGGCGCTCATCGTGTCCGACCACGGTGTGGCCTTCGGCACCGTTTACAAGCGGATGGAAAAGCTCACCGCCACCTTCCCGGACAGGATCGAAGCGACGGTGGAACCCGCGCGCTGGCGGTTGCGCGCTCCGAACAGCAGTGAGAAGATCGGCGCTGATAACCTCGTAACGCTCAGCCGTCCTGTGAAGAGTTCCAAGCCGGGCCAAAAGCAGAAGAAGTCTCTCCCGCTGCCGGTGCCCGCCAACGACATGCCGCCTTCCGTGATCACGGATGTTCGCGCACGCATCGTCGGTGAGCCCGCGCCTGCCGAGACTTTCGCGCCGGACCTGCGCCACGCGGATTGTTTCGAGGTGATGAAGTCGATGGCTGACGGCAGCGTTGACCTGATTTTGGCCGATCCGCCTTACAATACCACGGGTTTGGATATCGATCCGAAAATCGACCTCACGGCTCTTTGGACGGAGTTCCGGCGCATCGTCAAGCCTACCGGAACGATCATCCTGTTCGGGTCGCAGCCCTTCACGTCGAGGCTGGTCTGCGAAGCTAGCGATCTTTTCAAATATGATCTTGTCTGGCTGAAGAACCGTGCCACGCAAGCCTTCCAAGCTCGCAATCTCCCCTTGAAGCAGCATGAGGACATCTTGGTGTTCAGCCTCGGCACTACCATCAGCGCGAACCGCACCAATCGCCGCTACACCTATAATGCGCTGGGGCAGAGGTCTGCCGGTATGCTGGTTGTCAGCAAGGGAAAGCACTCCGCCTACCTCCGCAACATCAAGCATAATCCGGGTCGGCAATACGAGGGGACAACCAACAATCCGCGCAGCACCCTCTATTGCCCGAAGGATAAGCGTGGCCTTCATCCTTTTCAAAAGCCGCTGCCTCTGCTCGAATATCTGATCCGCACCTATTCGAATGAGGGGGAAATAGTGTTCGATCCTTTCGTGGGAAGCGGCAGCACCTGTGTGGCGGCCCTTCAAACCGGTCGTCGTTCCATCGGGGTGGAGGCTACGCGCAAGTATTCCGCTATCGCCGAGCACCGCGTCGCTGCTGCGATGCTGCCCAAAGCCACGTAGCGGAGGCATGTCCTTTCGCGGCTCTTATGTTTGTCCTCAAATAACTCTCTAAAGATATAGGGTTTTTCATGCGGACATCGGGGATCGAGCTTCTCTACTTCGACACCACCGACATGCCCGTAGCTATTGGATCGATGCTTGATGGGGCGGCTTGCCGCGCCAGCAAGGATCGAGGGAATGGCAAGGGCCGGGGACGCGCCTGCGCGGCACCGCTGGATGGATGTGGATGATCTGATGGTCAGTTGATGCGTCGGCCGTGACGGTCCCGCTACGCGGTCCCGCCTGCGCCCACCGCGAACAGGTTCAATGGCTCGACATCTGGCGATGCCAAGCCGTCTCCCTGTTCATCATCAAGGAGGCAAGTTTCATCTCGACTGGAACATCTCGGCTCCTCGATGCCCTCATACTTCTCCATGACCATTCGGGCACCGCCCGACGAGAGCCGCGAAGGGACACATCCGGGCGCTCCAATAACTGGTCGGAAATGACGTCCAAAAAAGCCCAGCGTTTCGGTCGATCCGGCATCCCGATTTTCACCGTTCCAAAAATGGTTGATTTTGGAACCGGCTGCGTAATGATGGTTCGGCGTCAAGGGGGATGGTGATGTCGCGACTGGATTGGGCAAATGGCGGACTCTACCAACCCGACCCTGCGCGGGCTCAGCAGTATCGAGATTTTGTCGAACCTGACCGGGTGATCACCGTCATCCGGGACCTCACGCCTGAGGAAAAGAGAGAATTGGCGAGGCGTGGGGCTCTTGGGCATCAGTCCCGTCGGCGAAAGAAATCGTCGGCAAAGAAGGCTCAGCCGGTAAAGAAGCCAACGGCGGTCAAGGTGAAGCCGAAGCAGATCGATAAGAAGCCGCTCACCCCTGAGGAGAAGCTGGCCAAGGCTTGGGCTGCCGCCCGAGTAGAGGGGCGACGAGCGGCAAAGGCTGAGGCCTATCTCAACAAGGTTCGCCGCCAGAAGGTGGCAATGGCTGCGAAGAAGAAGACCCACCTCGAAGCATGGGTGGAAAAACAGCAGGGGCTGCGAGCCGACCGTGAATCTCTTCATCGCGTCTGGAGGGCTAAGCTCTTGCCCGACGCCGACTTGAAGCCTTCGTCCGGTTGAGCGTCAGGTAACCTGACCACCTGCCCTGTGTTGTCGAGGCTGACCGCTTTCCTACCTTGGACAGACAAGGAGGTGTCGGCCATGGGATTGTTCGATAACAATGGGAATGACCGGAAAAATGACGGTCCGAAGGTCAAGACTGGCCCCACTGCTGGGCAAACCCGCTCTAGGAACGATGACGGGCGTTGGCGAACGAAGCGCAGCGATGCCGGTAAGCCTCGCAAGTGAGGGGCGCTGCCTGACAGGTCATGCCCCGAAAGAAACCGCCTCGACCCGAGCCCAGCATGCTGATCGCCAAGATCGAGGCGGTTGAGCAGAGCTACTACATCTCAGAGGATGCCGAGCGTGACCGCCCGATGGGGGACGAGGCCACCCTCGACATCGTGGGGCGCATCGAGCAGATCAGCCTCCGGTTGAAGCAGCACCTCGACCGACAGATCGATATATCTCTGGTCTGCGAACGATCCTTCTCACGAGATGAGCGAACCCCGGTCACCAACAATCCGTTCCTAATGCTGGTGAACCTGCGCAAGAGTGGCTGCTCCCTGATGGCTTATCTTCCTGCCGATGCCTTCTGGGCGCTGCCGCAGATGATCGCTGCCGGTGCTACCCATATTGAGGTCCGGTTCGAGCCGCCTCATCATGGGAGCGGCACTCTCCTCAGCCTCCACTTCGCGTCAGCGTCGAAGATCGGCGAGTAGCGTCCTAAATATCGGTATGCCCACGCCGATCCCCCTCACTGAATGTCTCGGCCTCATCGATCTCATGCTGACCGGCGACGAGCAGAGCTTCGACATCGATGGCGTCAGATGTTCGGTCGAACGGATCGAGGAGCACGCCTGCTTCGAAGCCGCCACCGCCGACTTCGGCCTCATGCTGATCATCCCCCACTGGTATGCCGGGGAACACGGATCACCCGCCTACATCGCCATCGTCGGCGATCACCCTGCCTGCCTGCGATGGCTTCCCATCGACCGGGAAGATAAGTGCGCCCTCATTGAGCGCCTGCCGCTCAGCGCCATCGATGAGACCTTATGTAGGCTGGCAATCTGATCGCCCGCGCCTATCGCCGATCGTAGATCAGCCCGGACAGGACATTGCCCTTGGCGATGGTCCGGTGCGTGGCGTCCTTGGTGCTGTTGGTGGTGGGATCATAATAGCCCAGCGTGTGGTAGCTGGCGTCGAGCGCCTTCTGCTTCCCGCCGCCGAGGTCTTCGATGTAGCCGATGGTGTGGTTGATCGCGTTCTTGATCGCCGTCTTCGACATAGATGCCTCCCTCAGTGAGACTCGACGCTCTCACGGAAATGAGAAATAATCGAACTAAAAGAACTACTTGACGCATTCCAGAACTGTGAGAGGGTTCTGGAATGACCAAGCGCGTAGCCCTTTATACCCGTGTCTCTCAGGACTCCCAGACCACCGAAAACCAGCTTCGCGATCTCCACCTGATGGCCGAGCGCATGGGCTGGGAGATCGTCGCCCACTTCACCGATCAGGGGATCAGCGGCGCACGCGGACGCGAGAAGCGCCCCGGCCTCGACGCGATGTTGAAAGGGATCGCCCGGCGCGAGTTCGACATGCTGGCGGCATGGTCGGTCTGCCGTCTGGGACGGTCCCTCCAACATCTCATCACCATGCTGGGCGATCTCGATGCCCGCGGCGTCGATCTCTATCTCCATGTCCAAGCCCTCGACACCTCCACGCCTTCGGGCAAGGCCATGTTCCAGATGTTGGGCGTCTTCGCCGAGTTCGAGCGGGCCATGATCTCCGAAAGGGTGAGGGCCGGTCTGGCCCGCAGCAGCAAGAAAGGTGGCCGCCCCCGCCTCGACCCGGACAAGGCCGAGAAGATCAGGCGCTCGCTCATGAAGGGCGTGAGCATCAATGCCACGGCAAAGAAGCTCAAGGTTGGCGTCGGCACCGTCCACCGGCTGAAGCAGCAGATGACCGCCCAATCGGCCTGATCTCAATCGGGGTGAGGCGATCTGGCGTCGATGTCACGCAGCCGCGCGATGAACTCCTCGGCGGTCATCGAGGGTCCCGGCTGCGCCGCCGCCTGCTGGATCATGGCGACGAACTCGTCCGACATCTCACCTCGGCAGATCGGGCAATCATCGTCATGCCCATTACCGAACCGTTCCTCATGCTCAATCACGATCTCGGAGCCTCCGCGCATGATCCAGCCAGATTATAGCACAGCCGCGACATAGTGGAGCCGGTTCGATGCCGTCCCCGGGAATCGAACCCGCGACAAAGGAAACCCCATGGAAAACAACGACGACGCCCAAGAACCCGAAAATGACCCGGGGCAGTCTCCGTCCCCGGGCACCATTTGTTCTCAAAGCCCTGAAATCGTTAGAAAATCGTCTCAAAAACGGTCTTCTAACCCTCGCTCCCCCACAGTTAAGGATTTCGGGAACAACTAATCTATACGGCTTTAAAGGCGACAAAACATCATTGTGCGACGTGCCGCTCCTGCATTAAGCGGTGCCACTTCAGGGCCATGGGGGTGATCGTGACAGATGAATATCGGCAGTCGGACTTCTCCAGCGGAGTCGATAACTTCAAATTGTTGACCATGGCGCTTCTCATGGTTGGCGCATGTTTCAGCGGCGTCGGCTTAATACCCGTTCTGGTTTTGCTCTTCGGGCTGGCAGCAGGTCTAAAAGGCGGCAATACGGCGAACATCAAGGTCACCTCTCGGATGCTTCAAATCGGGGCATTGGTTTCCCTAGTCGGACTTCTGATCGCTGCGGCGTATTTCTATCGCGAGGCGACCAGCATCCATCAGTTCCCTGACCCATATAACGACCCGAAATATGCTGAATATCTCAACGAAACACCCCTGCAACAGGCATTGCGGGGAGATGCATGGCATTCAGATTATAATGATTTCCAAACCGCACTAGGAAAATATCAAACCTCTCAACAAGATTTCAAAGAGAGAGAGACTTATTTTCTAATGTCGCTCGGGGGGACGGCTGCCCTAGTGTTCTGTATACTTGCGACAGAATTTTTATGGGTTCGCCCGCTAGATCGGCGTTTGCACGCAGTTCGTGAAGCTATTAATTCTATGAGTCGAAGGATTCCAGAGAAACCCAAAGTCGGTCGTATAATGGGCCGCGAAGCACTTCATCCGTTTTCTGTCGCGGATGAACTGAGGAAATGGAAACAGATGTTCGATGATGAACTAATCACGGATGAGGAATATCAGGCAGCCAGACAGAGATTGTTACAGGGGGCACGACCGTGAGAAATCTCGCTATGAGCCTTCAGTAACAGAAGCAAGGCAGCCATAGGCCTCAACCTGTGTCGGCACGGGTCAGATGGGAGAGATCAACTCCTTCAAAGGCGAGTCGACAAATCGCCTCATTAAGCACCTTCACTCCATGACCTCTGCCATAATTTTCCGATGCGTTGCTCTTCGTCGAAGAGCCATTTGTCCAGCCGCCAATCGCTAACGCGACATCGTGGTCGATCCGGGCTGCCCTCAATTCGTCGCGGAAATTATGCCGGAAGCTGTGGAAGCAGGTTCGATCCTGTGCGGCTCCCGCTTTTCGCGTGAACAGCGTGAACCACTTGGAGAATGCCACGGCCCGGACACCTCTCGGTCCCGGTGCTATTTCTCCAAATAGCTTCTTCTCTCCCGCTCGGCGACGCCTATCAACAAAATGGAACAGGCCGAAATCAGCGAAATTTGAATGAACGGGAACGACCCGTTCGCTGGACCTTGTCTTTAATTGCTTATCCGTGCTGCCGACCAATGACACTTCGCTCACCACGAAGCACTGGACGCCGTCTATCTCTCGCACATCGGTCACATCCAGTTGACAGATTTCATTGAGGCGCATCCCCGTGTGGAGAGCGATGAGCGGGATCCAGAACCGAGCGTTTTGCGGATGCTCGTTCCCCGGAAGGAAATACCCGCGCTCTCCGTCGGCGCACCCTCGATAGAGCGGCGCGTTGAAAATCTTCTTCAACTGAGCCGGAGAAAAGGGGAAGCGCTTGTCGCGCTTCGACACCTCGTCGGGCAGCCGCAGCCCACGGGCAGGATTCCGGTCGAGATATTCTTCCTGAACAGCCCAGTTCAAGAAGCTCGACAGATCGGTGAGATATGCGTTCACATTGGCCGAGCTAATGAGATTGTCCAATTGCCCCTCTCGGGCCTTCTCCGCCGCCTGTCGAGGGGAGAGGCGCGGGAAGCGCTTGTTCGCGTTCTTCGGCAGAAAACGCAGCGTCTCTATGAAATCTCGGCAATGCGCCCGGGCAAAATCTCGAATTGGCAGATCAGCACCGATGATGGCCACGGCTACCTTGCGACAGGTGTCGTATGAGTTCCGCGTCCGAATGGACCAACCTCGTGTCGGATCGTTGATATAACGGTCATAGACCTCACCAAAGGTCAGGAGCGGCGTTTGAGACGCTATGGCGGGCTGCTCCGCCGAAACCCTCATCGGGGTCGGTGGCACTTGCATTTGCTGCCCTATCGGAGCGGACGGGCCAACCGTCCCGAGCAACATCTGATCGACGGTTAATCCCACTCGTAGCCTCGCGCCTTCGATCTCGGCTTCGATTTGAGAGGCGATCAGGGGGAAGCGACGAACAGCACATTTCAGGCTGTCTGTCCGCAGTGAGCGCCAAATTTCGGCTCGGCCCATGTACTGCTGAATATCGTGTGGAACACGGCGTCGAAGATAGAACTGGCCACCCCGCAAACACATGCCTGATGGCAGTTTGTGTAGCAGCTTTGTGTAGCAGTTCTTGGAACCCACAGCCCTTGATTTCCAAGGCTTTTCAGCACTCTCCGCTACTCGACTGTGTAGCAGAACTGTGGGGGAGCGAGGGTTAGAAGACCGTTTTTGAGACGATTTTCTAACGATTTCAGGGCTTTGAGAACAAATGGTGCCCGGGGACGGAGTCGAACCGCCGACACTGCGATTTTCAGTCGCATGCTCTACCAACTGAGCTACCCGGGCACGAGCGCCGGGGAGGACCACCGGCGGCGTTGAGAGGCGTGCCTATAGGCATCAATCCGGGGGGTTGTCCACCCCATCATCGTCGCTTTTTTTCATCTCGTCGGCGGCGGGGGTTCCGGGGACGCGATAGCCTTCGCCCAGCCATTGCAGCAGGTCACGGTCGCGGCAGGCCTTTCCGCAGAAGGGCCGCGTGTCGGGATGCGCTGGCTGGCCGCAGATCGGGCAGGAGGATGATTTAGGCGACATGGCCCGCCGATATGGCAAGGGCCGGGTCCGCCTTCAAGCTGACGGCGCCGCCGCGTCGGCGGGCGAGTTGCTCCAGCCAGTCGGTTGTCTTGTGCAAGCGGTCGATGATGGGGGGCGCGGCGGTGATCGTCACCGGCCCGCCATTGCCTTCCCGTTCGGCACGGCGGAGCAATGCGAGAGCCGCCGTTTCGATCGGATCAGCCCGCAACAACTCCATGAGGTTCATCCGCTCGCGGCGGCGGATGACCTGGACGAAGCCGAAGCCGTTCACCGCCGTGCGTTCGAAGGGAAGCGGCAGATATTTGTCGATCTGCGCGGAGGCGACGGCGCGCTCATCCTTATTGTTCATGGTGGGCAGATCGACGCCGATCGACCCGGTCAGCCCCATGCGTCGGATCGCCTGCGCCGCCAGTTTCGCGCCCTTGGGGCCGAGCTTCGCGGGCGGCAGCGATCCGTCTACGTCGATAAGGATCATCGCGGGCGTCGGGAAGATGCGAAGCGCCGCTTCCTCCGTGCCGATTTCCCCGGACATCGCCTCTTCCATCAGTTCGCTCCAGCCATGGGCTTCGAAGCGATCCTCGCCATGGGCCGGGCATGGGGTGATGGGCAGGCCCGTGGCGCGCAGGCGCTGGAGGAGGCTGGGAGCCGGATGCACCTTGGAGCCCGGCTGGGCGATGCGGGCCTTGGCCAGCTTGGGGCGGCCTTCCTCCGGGATGGCTTCTCGCAGGATTTCGAGGAGAACGGTCGCACCCTCTGCGGTTTTTGGCGGGATGGGTTCGACCAGCACTTCCTCGCCCGAGATCAGGCGGGCGATGCCGCGCTTCTTGGGGATGATGGTCCGGACGAGCTTGCCCTGCATGACCGCACCGGCGCGGGCGCCATCGCCCTCACGCTCGATCTGTGCCTCGACCAAACGGCCCTTTTCGATCAACGCGGCGCGGGCCTCGCCAATCCCTTCTTCATAGAGCCATTCGGCCATAATATATTCCTGTTGGTCGGGATTGCCGAGCCGGGAAATGTGCCATTTCCCTTGCCATCCCTCTAGTCCAATGGGTAGCCCGCTGCCTTCAGCAGCGCGCGGGTTTCGTAAAGGGGCAGGCCCATGATCGCGCTATGGCTGCCCTGTATCGCGCGGATCAGCCCGGCGGCACGGCCCTGAATCGCATAGCCGCCTGCCTTGCCGTGCCATTCTTCGCTGGCGATATAGGCGTCGATCTCGGCGCGCTCCAGACGTTTGAAGATAACGATATTGGTGGAAAGGCGATGCCTTGCCCTGCCCTCGCCATCGATGAGCGTGATAGCGCTCAGCACGCGGTGACGGCGGCCGGAGAGCAGCGAAAGACAGGCTCGCGCTTCACCCTCCGTCTCTGCCTTGGGCAGGATGCGGCGGCCTGCCGCGACGACCGTATCGCCTGACAGCACCAGCGCGCCGGGATGGCGGGCGGCCACCAGCGCAGCCTTTTCAGCGGCCACGCGCGCAGCATAGGTCGCTGGCAATTCGCCTTTCAAAGGGGTTTCATCAAGATCGGCGGGGTCCACAGCGTCGGGACGCACGCCGATCTGACCCAGAAGTTCACACCGTCTGGGAGAAGCCGAAGCAAGGATGAGCCGCATCGAAAAAGCGGCTTATTTGAAGCGGTAAGTGATCCGACCCTTGGTCAGGTCGTAGGGGGTCAGTTCGACCAACACTTCGTCGCCCACCAGCACGCGAATGCGGTTTTTCCGCATCTTGCCCGCCGTGTGGCCAAGGATCTCGTGATCATTTTCAAGCCGGACGCGGAACATGGCGTTGGGGAGAAGCTCCACAACCTGTCCGCGCATTTCAAGCAGTTCTTCTTTTGCCATAATATCCTGGGGAAACCAAAAATCGCGCCGCCATAGCGGCAAAATGCGGAAAATGAAAGTCAGGCTGACACGCCAAATACATCGCCCGCGTCAGACAAGGCCGCAAAGATGTGATCCAGCTGATCCACATCCGTACAAAAGGGCGGCATCAGGTAGATGCTGTTGCCCAAAGGACGCACCAATATGCCCCGATCAAGGAAGAAGGCGCGCAGGCGCGGCGCAAGGTCGGACAGATAACCGGCGTCCTGCGCGATCAGGTCAATCGCCACGATCGTGCCAAGCTGCCGGGCATTTTCGAAGGCGGGATGAAGCGCCAGCTTGCCGAGTCGCTCCGCCATATTCTGTTCGAGCGCGGCGATGCGGCCGAGCACATCCTCTTCGCGCCAGATGGCGATGTTGGCCGCGGCCGCCGCGCAGGAGATGGCATTCGCTGTGTAGCTGGACGAATGGTAGAAAAGCCGCGCCCGGTCCTGCGACTTGTGCGCATCAAAAATGCGCGCCGTGGCTAGTGTCGCCGCGAGGGGGACGGAGCCGCCGGTGATCCCTTTGGCGACGGCCATGATGTCCGGCACGACGCCCGCCTGCTCGCAAGCGAAGACTGTGCCGGTGCGGCCCCAGCCGGTCATTACTTCGTCGGCAATGAAGAGAACATCATGTCGGGCGCAGATTTCCGCCATCTGCCGCAAAATGGCAGGCGGGTAGATCAGCATCCCGCCAGCACCCAGCACCAAAGGTTCAACGATGAACGCCGCCGGATGCTCCTTGCAAGCCGCTTCCAGCGCGTCGAGCGTCTGTTGCTCCGTTCCCGGCGCAGGGAAGGGAATGGTGCCAACGTCGAACAGCAAGGGCGTCCATGCGGCATTGTAGACGCCGCGCTCGCCGACCGACATCGTGCCGATCGTGTCGCCATGATAGCCATGTTCGAGGACAAGGATGCGATGCCGGGACGCGGACAAACCATCCAGCGCACGATTGTGCCAGTAGCCGAGCGCCATCTTCAGCGCGACTTCGACGGAGGTCGATCCGCTGTCGGAATAGAAGACATGGGCGAGCGGGTCGCGCCCTTCCGCGCGGGGGGCGAGTTCGATCAGGCCGCGCGCAACCTCTTCGGCAGGCTCATGCGTGTAATTTGCAAAGATCAGCTGGTCAAGCTGCCCGGCCTGCTGAGCGATGGCAGCGGCGATGCGGGGGTGACAGTGGCCATGCGTCGTCACCCACCAACTGGAGATGGCGTCGATCAACGTGCCGCCGTCTGCCAGATGCAACAGGGCGCCTTCCGCACGAACGACATGCGGGATGGGTTCGTTGAGGCCGTGCTGGGTGAAGGGGTGCCATATAGGGGAGGTCATGGCGAGACGCTTAGAATAGCCCAAGCGTCAGGCCAAGCACCCTCCCCTATATTATGGCGCTCCCGCTTACTTGGCCGGGGTGGCCGGGGCAGCAGGGGCGGCTGGCGTCGCCGGGGTGGCGGGAGCAGCCGGTGCCGCGGCCTGGATACGCTGCTGCAACGCCGGGTCGGCGGCGGCGGCCTGGCCGATCTCATTGAACTTTTCTGGAGCGATGCCCGATGCCTGCAACGCGGCGAGCATCTTGGGCTGCTTTTCCGCATTAGCGATGCTGGTGTCGGACTGAATCTTGGTCACTTCGACCGCAGCAGCCGCAAACAGCTTGATGTCAGCATCGCTAAATTTACCCGCATCGGCCGAAGGCGCCGCCGGAGTGGCAGGCGTCGCGGGCGTAGCCGGAGTTGCGGCGCCCTGAGCCAGAACTGGAGCCGCTGCCAACAAAGCGACCGATGCCATTGCCGTCTTCAAAACCAGTGATGAACGAAAACCCGTCAACATGCTTCTCCTTGCGATTTGATGTCTCAAAGCTGTGGAAGAGCGCACGAGGTTTAAAGAGTGTTCCGGCGAAACGTGAGATTTGAGGGACGACGGCCGGGCGCGGCGCAGCTCATCACTCGCACCATCACGGTTCATCGCAGGGCAGAATCGTTACTGATGCTCATCTTTTCACCAGATTCTCACCCGATCCTGAAGCGCGAGATAGAGCTTGCTGCCGGGCACCGGGTTGAAGGCGGCGTACCATTGATCGAAATTCCGCACGGTATCCGCCCGATATTGCGACGGCGAATGCGGGTCAGTGACCAGCCGCTGGCGCAAGTTGGGCTCGCGATAATTGCGCCGCCATACTTGCGCCCAGCCGAGGAAGAAGCGCTGATCGCCGGTGGTGCCGTCGATCACCGGCGCGGGCTTGCCGCCGAGTGACGCATGATAGGCGTCCAGCGCCACCGCGACGCCTGCCAGATCGCCGATATTCTCGCCCAAGGTAAAGTCGCCCTTCACATGCGCGCCGGGGAAAGGCTCGTAGGCGTCATATTGCTTTATCAGCTTGCCGGTCAAAGCCTTGAAGGCAGCGACATCAGCATCGCTCCACCACTGGTTGAGCTTACCGGTCTCATCATATTTGGCGCCCTGATCGTCGAAATGGTGGCTAAGTTCATGGCCGATTACCGCGCCGATGCCGCCATAATTCACCGCCGGATCGGCATGGGGATCGAAGAAGGGCGGCTGGAGGATGGCGGCCGGGAAGACGATCTCCACCATGGAGAAGTCCGCATAGGCGTTGATCTCCATCGGCGTCATCTGCCATTCCCAACGGTAGATCGGCTTGCCGAGCTTCCCCATCTGATAGTCGAATTCATATTGGTTCGATCGCACCGCGTTGCCGAACAGGTCGCCTGCGATGATCGTAACCCCGCTATAATCCCGCCATTTGTCGGGATAACCGATCTTGGGCGTGAAGGCGGCCAGCTTCTTGTGCGCCCTCGCCTTCGCGCCATCGCTCATCCAGCCGAGGCCGTCGATGCGGCGGCCCATGGCGGCGATCACATTTTTGACGAGCTGGTCCATCGCCGCCTTGGTTTCCGGCGGGAAATAGCGGGCGACATAGATTTTGCCGACTTCCTCGCCCATCGCCTCCTTGACGAAGCTGACGGCGCGTTTCCACCGCTCTTCGCGCTGCGGCGTGCCGGATAGAGTGGTGCCGTAGAAGGCGAAGTCGGCGTCGGCGATCCGGTCGGGGAGGTAAGTGGCGTAGCTGTGCAGACTGCGCAGCAACAGGGCATCTTTCAACACGCCTATCGGGGTTCGCGCGATCAGTGCTGCTTCGCCCGCGATCGCCGTCGGCTGCGCGACGATCAGCGCCTGCGGCTTCAGGCCGTTGGCGGCGAAATAGGCCGAGAAGTTGAAGCCGGGCGCGGCTTTCTGCAAGTCGGCGAGTGTCATGCGGTTGTAGGTCTTGTCCGCGTCCCGGCTGTCGACCTGGGTCCAGTGGACCTTTGCCACTTCCGTTTCGAACACCATCAGGGCAGCGGCGCGCGCCTTTGCGTCGCTCGCGCCCGCCAGTGTCAGCATCTGTTCGAGATGCGCGAGATAGGCGGTACGGATTGCCGCCATCTTCTCGTCGGGCTGTAGATAGAAGTCTCGATCCGGCAGGCCTAGGCCCGATTGGCGCAGGTTCAGGATGTAAGTGTCGGGCGCCTTGTCATCCTGTCCCACATAGAAAGTGAACGGGCCTGCGATACCGGCTCGTGCAGCCTCCGCCGCGAGACGAGCATAGCCTGCCTTGTCCTTCACCGCCGCGATCTTCGCGAGCCAGGGCGTGATGGGGGTCAGGCCCTTCGCTTCCACGGTGGGGGCGTCCAGATAGCTGGCATAGGCGAGACCGATCCGGCTGGCGGGGTCTTTCCTTGCCTCCTCCAATATGCCTCGGGTGCGTTCGCGCGACAGGTCGTCAAGGACGTTGAACGCGCCATAGTTGGACTTGTCGGCAGGGATCGGCGTGGCCTTGGCCCAGCCGCCATTAGCATGAAGGTAGAAATCATCGCCCGGCTTGACGGCCGGGTCCATGCCCTTCTCGTCAAAGCCGTAGCTGCCATAGGTCGGCTTGGCCGATGGCGCCTGGTCAGCCTGCGCGGCGTTGGTCGCGAGCAGCAGAGCGCCAATCGCGGCGCTCATCAAAAGATTTTTCATCGAAGCATCCCTTGCTTGATCCGATCATGGCAATTGACCCGGCGCAGGGCGACAAGTCCATGTCCTTTGTCGAAAATCGTGCAAAAGCGGCTGCGCCCCTCTTCAGGGCAGGCGGATATTCTGGGCGAAAGCAGCCTTCAGGCTGGCGGCATCCAGCGGGTCGAGGCGCGGGAGGCGGCCGAGGCTTGGCACCCTGGCGAGTGGGGGGATGATGCGCTCATTCTCCTCATGGGAGTCCCCGATGAACGCGATGCCCACCAGCGGCACGCCCCGGCTGCGCAGCGCCTCGATGCTGAGCAGGCTGTGGTTGATCGTACCGAGCGCAGTGCGGGCG
Source organism: Sphingobium sp. TomMM7A (assembly GCF_055397305.1). Taxonomy (NCBI): domain Bacteria; kingdom Pseudomonadati; phylum Pseudomonadota; class Alphaproteobacteria; order Sphingomonadales; family Sphingobiaceae; genus Sphingobium; species Sphingobium sp. TomMM7A. Next base: position 2,083,635 of record NZ_AP027311.1, read on the forward strand.
CACAGGATGACGGGCAGCTGCCAATGGGCGAAGAGATCGGCCATCAGCAAAGTTTCGCTGAGGGGCACCAGCACGCCGCCTGCGCCTTCCACGACCAGCGGGCCGTCCACTTGCGGCAAAGCGAGATTGTCGAGGCGGACTTCAACCCCGTCGAGGCGAGCCGCTAAATGGGGCGAGGCGGGCGTGGTAAGGCGGTAGGCTTCCGGCAGGATGCGCGCATTGGGGATGCCGCCTAGCCGTGCGACCGTTTCCTTGTCGCCTTCGGGGTCGATCCCCGCCTGAACAGGCTTCCAATAATAAGCGCCAAGGGCGCCCGCGAGCCCGGCAGCGAAGACTGTTTTGCCGATGTCCGTATCGGTCCCGGTGACGACGAAGCGCGTCATGCCATCACCCTTTGCAGTTCTTCGCCAAGAGCCGCCACATCGGCGCGGCCGACATTCAATGTCAGGGAGATGCGCAGGCGGCTGGTGCCGGGCGGGACCGTCGGCGGCCGGATGCCGCGCACGTCGAAGCCTGCCTCCTGCAGCGCGGCGGCGGCGGCCATGGTGCGCCGGTCTTCGCCAAGCAGCACAGGGACGATGTGGGTGCGCGGCGCAGGCAAGCCCAGCGGCGCGCAGATGACTTCGGCGGCATCGACGCACAAGGTCTTCAGCCGCGCGCGCAGGTCATCCGCCTGCTCGATCCGGTCGAGCGCGGCCGACGCCGCCACCGCCATCAGCGGCGAGGGCGCGGTGGAGAAGATGAAGGGGCGCGCTCGGTTGATCAGATAGTCGATGATGATCTGCGGCCCGCAAATCAGTGCACCTTCCACGCCCATGGCTTTGCCGCAGGTGTGAAGCGTCACGACATTATGCAGCCCGTCCAACCCGGCGGACAGGCCCCGGCCGCTGGGGCCGAACACGCCCGTTCCATGCGCTTCATCCAGGATCAGCATCCCGTCATGCTGCGCGGCCAGTTTTGCGAGATCGGCGAGCGGCGCCGTGTCGCCGTCCATCGAATAAAGCGTTTCGACCGCGATCCAGATGCGCCCCTTGCCACCTTCCTCGCGCCAGGCGGTGATCAGGTCAGCGAAACTCTGCACATCATTATGTCGGGCAAAAACAGTGGAGGCCTTGGACAGGCGGATGCCGTCATGGACGCTGGCGTGGATCAGCTCGTCCGCGACGATCAGGTCGCCACGCTGCGGCAATGTCGAAAACAAGGCGCAGTTGGCGGCAAAGCCATTGGCGAGAAACAGCGCCGCCTGTGTCCGGAAGAAGGCCGCCGCCTTCGCCTCCAGCCCTTCATGCTCGGGCGCATTACCGCGCAGCAGGCGCGAGCCACCCGATCCCACCGGCACGCCCCGCGCCACCGCATCCGCCACCGCCTGACCGATCAGCGGATCGGACGCCAGGCCCAGATAGTCGTTGGAGGCAAAGTCGCGCCCGGCGCGCGGCACCAGACGGCGCAGGCGGCCGCGCTTTTCAAGGGCCGCCAGTTGCGATCGGAAGGGTTCGCTGGTCATGGCGCGCCCTATAGGCCCGCAAGAGGTAGAGGGGCAAGCTGGAGCGCCGCCGCTTCATCCGTCGGGCGGGGAAAGGCACCGCCCTCCCCCGCTCCGGTGCCGACAATCAGAAGGAAAAGCTGAGCGATAGCGAGGCCACATTGTCGTTGGCATCGTCGGCATTCGGACGGAAGCCATGCTGATGCAGATAGCCGATTTCCGCATTCACATTCTTCGCGATCGGGGTCGTGATAGCGATCATGTTACGCATCCGCTCTTCGCCCTCGACCCGCTGAAAATTGGTGGTGTTGAGGTCGATGAAGCTTTCATGGCTCAGCACCAACGCGGTCTTGCCGCCTTCCTTGAAGGGCAGCACATATTTGACATAGGGGCGGAAGCGCCAGGCCGTGCCATCGACGCCTTCGCGCCAGCGTTCCTCAAGGCGCAGGCGGGCGCTGAGCTGGCCGGGGCCGATCTTCACGATATTGTCGAACGTCACCTGCTGGCGGCCGCGATGTTCCATCACCGAGAAGTCACCGGCATTGTAATTGGGATCATGGGTGTATCCCGCCCAAACCGTCACCTTCTTGCTGACCTTGTAGCCGATCAACGAGTTCATTTCGACCTCGTACAGACCGTCGCGGTCGTTGCTGAACCGGGCGATCACCTCCTGCGAGAAGCGCCATTTGTCGCTCAGTTTCACAGTGGCGCTAACGCCGGTCCAAAGCTGGTCATCCTCCGTGGCATGCGCCACAGCCGGAATGGCCAAAGCCACCAGCGCAGGCGCCAGTTTCAAAATCGGTCGCATCATAATCTCCCTCCGCCCCATGGCGTCGGGGCGCGACTATGACCTTTATGTGACAACGTCATTTCTCTTTTATGTAATATTTGTGACTATTGTTTCTGCGGCGTGACCGATAGCGGCAACCGTCAAATCCGCCTTCCGCACAAAAAATGACCCCGCCCCATGGTAGGGCGGGGTCATATCCTTTTCGTTGCGAAATGCCGTCAGACGCCGTGCGCCAGAGCGGCGAGCAAGAGCAGCGCGACGATGTTCGTGATCTTGATCATCGGGTTGACCGCAGGCCCGGCGGTATCTTTGTAGGGATCACCCACGGTATCGCCGGTCACCGCCGCCTTATGCGCTTCCGATCCTTTGCCGCCATGGTTGCCATCTTCGATATATTTCTTGGCGTTGTCCCATGCGCCGCCACCCGATGTCATGGAAAGGGCGACAAACAGTCCGGACACGATCACGCCCAGCAGCAATGCACCGAGCGCCGCAAAGCCATTGGGCGTTCCGGCCACGGCAGAGATCGAGAAATAGACGACGATCGGCGCCAGCACTGGCAGCAGGCTGGGGATGATCATCTCCTTGATCGCCGCTCGGGTGACAAGGTCGACAGTGCGGGCATAGTCGGGCCGTGAGGTGCCTTCCATAATGCCTCTGTTGGTGGCGAACTGATCGCGAACATCCTTCACCACGTCGCCCGCCGCGCGGCCCACTGCCGTCATGCCCATTGCGCCGAACAGATAGGGCAGCAGCGCACCCAGCAGCAGGCCGACGATGACATAGGGATTGGACAGGCTGAAATCGACCGGCTCGGTCAGGCCGAGGGCCGAGTTGTAGAATTTCAGATCCTCGGTGTAAGCGCCAAACAGCACCAGCGCGGCAAGCCCGGCTGACCCGATCGCATAGCCCTTCGTCACCGCCTTGGTCGTATTGCCCACTGCGTCCAGCGCGTCGGTCTTGCTCCGCACACTGTCATCCAGATGCGCCATCTCCGCGATGCCGCCCGCATTGTCGGTGACGGGACCATAGGCGTCGAGCGCCACGACCATGCCCGCCAGCGCGAGCATCGCTGTCGCCGCAAAGGCAATGCCGATCAGGCCCGCCAGCTGATGCGCGACGATAATACCCGCGACGATGACCAGCGTCGGCAGCGCCGTCGCTTCCAGACTGACGGCCAGTCCCTGGATCACATTGGTGCCATGACCGGTCTCCGACGCGCGAGCGATGCTGCGGACCGGGCGATAGTTGGTTCCGGTATAATATTCGGTGATCCAGACGATCAGGCCGGTAACGGCAAGGCCCACCATCATCGACCAGAACAGCGCCATGCCGGTGTAGCCGCCCGCGCCGTCCAGATCGGTGCCAAAGCGCGCGTTGAGGTTGCCCAGCGTGAATTGCGTAACGAAATACAGCGCCGGGATCGACAGGATCGCTGTCGTCCAGAAGCCTTTGTAGAGCGCACCCATGATCGACTGGCTGGCACCAAGACGCACCATATAGGTGCCGATGATCGACGTGATGATGCACACGCCGCCGACGATCAGCGGCAACGCCATCAGCCGTTGCAGGAAGATGTTATCGACCCCGCTCACCAGCAGTGCCGTCAGCACCATGGTCGCACCAACGGTGACGACGTAGGTTTCGAACAGGTCGGCCGCCATGCCGGCGCAGTCGCCCACATTGTCGCCCACATTGTCGGCGATCACGGCGGGATTGCGTGGGTCATCCTCTGGAATGCCCGCTTCCACCTTGCCGACAAGGTCGGCGCCAACGTCCGCCGCCTTGGTAAAGATGCCGCCGCCGAGGCGCGCGAAGATCGAGATGAGGCTAGCACCAAAGGCCAGCGCAACCAGAGAGTCGATCACCAGACGGTCGTCAGGCGCATGACCTGCGGGTCCGGTGAGATACCAGAAGAAGACACTGATCGCGAGCAGCGCCAATCCCGCCACCAGCATGCCGGTGATCGCGCCAGCACGAAAGGCGACGGTGAGGCCGCTCTGCAAAGTCGTGCGTGCCGCTTCGGCGGTGCGGACATTGGCGCGCACCGAAATGTTCATGCCGATGAAGCCTGCTGCGCCCGACAGGATCGCCCCGATCAGGAAGCCGATCGCGGACGTCGCGCCCAAGAAGAAGAAGACGATCGCCGCGACCACGACCCCGACCATGCCGATGGTCATATATTGGCGGCTGAGATAGGCCTTCGCCCCTTCCTGGATCGCCCCCGCGATCGCTTGCATGGTTTCATTGCCGGCGGAGGCCGCCAGTACCTGACGACTGGTTATCAGGCCGTAGAGCAGGGCTAATAGCCCGCACCCTATGGCGATATAGACAATCTGCATGGATGTTCCTCTCCCCCTGTTTTTGCTGTCATCGGCCACTCCGCAGGGAAAAACGGGCGGGCGAAAGGCATACGCGCAGGCGGCCGGAATTCACGCATCCGGCATCAGGCACCGCGTCAATCAGCATCAAGGTTATGCGCGTCATGGGCGTCCAACCGGGCTGAGAAAAGGATGGACGGAAGCTACAGACAGGACGGGCGGCGTCAAGCCGTTACAAAACGCACCAGAATCAGGGCCTGGCGGGCTCCCGGCTCAGCCATGTTCCCAGCCCAGCCGGTCGGGCAACGGCATCTCTGCGCCGTCGATGATCAGCTTCAGCCCCGACCCCGATGAGAAACAACCCACCGGAATGGCCCGTACTGGCGGATTTGTCGTGGGCGGCAGTGCGAACAGCAGTTCATAGTCATCGCCCGCCCGCGCCGCTGCCACCTGAGCGGCAGTGCTGCCGCCGCTGACCACCTCCAGCGCCGGGGAAAGCGGAACATGATCGATGGTGACAGCCAATCCGCTAGCCTGCGCCATGCGGGCGGCATCGATCAGCAGGCCGTCGGACACATCCATCATCGCATGGACTTGGCCTGCAAGCAGCGCGCCTTCGGTGAGCCGAGGCCGGGGGCGGCGATAAGCCTCCACCAGCGGCCCGGATGCGGCGGCGTTCGCGCGGAGCAGTTCAAGCCCCGCTCCGGCATCGCCAACGGGACCCGTCAGATAGAGACGATCACCTGCGCGCGCGCCGCTACGGGCGGGCACGGGGCCGCTTGTCTCACCAATCGCCGTCAGGCTGTAGCTGCGTGGACTGCCCTGCGGCATCTGCACGGTGTCGCCACCCAATAGCGGCATGGCATGACGGCTGAGCGCCTCGCCCAGCCCCTCAAGAAACGCAGCATCCCAGGCATCGTCGCCCGACAGCGCATAATTGAGCAGACAACCCACGGGCCGCGCACCCTTGGCGGCAAGGTCGGACAGATTCACGGCGGCAAGTTTCCAGCCGATGTCCGCAGGGGGATCGCCGGGGAGATAATGCACACTCTCCACCATCGTGTCGCTGGTGAGGATCAGGCGCGCGCCGCCCACGTCCAGCACCGCCACATCGTCCTGCAAGCCGCGCGCGGCGGGATCATTGGCCAGCAGGCGCAAGAGGGTCAGGAAACGGGATTCAGCGGACATAATTGACCTCCGTTCGCCCAGAGCCTGTCGAAGGGTCTTTCTTCTTTTAAAGAAGTTAAGGGCTTCAACAAGCCTGTCCTGAGCCTGTCGAAGGGCTCAGCCCGGACGGAGGTGGTTCGTTACTGGCGCACGTCCTTCGCCACGCCGTCCAGCAGGCCATTGACGAAACCCGCCTCGCGCTTGTCGTAAAAGGCATGAGCGACATCGACATATTCGCTGATGACCGTGCCGGTCGGTACGTCCTTGCGCGCAATCAGTTCATAGGCGCCCGCCCGCAAGATCTGCCGCATCGGCTTGTCCAGCCGCTCAAGGCTCCAGCCCTTGGACAGGCGGGCGGTGATCATGGCGTCAATTTCGCCACGCCGCTTGTCCACGCCGGTCACGACATCGTCGAAAAAGCTCTCTTCCGCATCGGCATAGGTCACGTCTTCGATGGTCGCGCCCAGACGATGCTGATGAAATTCATGCAGCAGGGTGGCGAGGGGCGTCCCTTCCATTTCCAGCTGGTACAGCGCCTGCACCGCGGCAAGCCGGGCTGCGGAGCGGGATTTGGAGCGTTCAGTCATCAGGATTCCATATAGCCGTGCGGGCTGGCCTGTCGAAGCCCTGCCCTTCTTGAAGAAAATACTGCCCCTCGACAAGATTGGGGCGAACAGAGGTTATTTGAGCCGCACCGCCACCGAGGCGGCATGGGCAGGCAACCCCTCCGCCTCCGCCAGCGCGACCGCCGCCGGGCCGATGGCATCGATCGCAGCCTGATCCAGGCTGAGGAAGCTGGTGCGTTTCATGAAGTCGAGCACCGAGAGTCCCGAAGAAAAGCGTGCACGGCGCCCCGTGGGCAGCACATGATTGGGGCCTGCGACGTAATCGCCGACAGCTTCGGGGGTCATGCGGCCCAGAAACACCGACCCGGCATGGCGGACCTGCGCGAACAGGGCGTCGGGATCGTCCACCGCGAGTTCCAGATGCTCGGCCGCGAGACGGTTTACCAGCGGCATCGCTTCTTCCATATCGCGCACGAGGATGATCGCGCCGTTTGCCGCCCAGCTGGTCGTGGCGACTGCCTGCGTCGACAATAGCGGCAGTCGTTTTTCGACGGCCGCCGCCACGGCATCGGCGAAAGCGGCATCGTCGGTGAAGAGGATCGACTGGCTGGTCGGATCATGCTCCGACTGGCTCAGCAGGTCAGCGGCGATCCAGTCCGGATCATTTTTACCGTCGGCGACAACGACGATTTCCGACGGCCCGGCTACCATGTCGATGCCGACTACGCCGTAAAGCTGACGCTTGGCTTCGGCGACCCAGGCATTGCCAGGGCCTGTGATGACATCGACCGGTTTGATCCGATCCGTGCCATAGGCGAGCGCAGCCACGGCCTGCGCGCCGCCCACGCGCCAGATTTCCTCTATCCCCGCAATGCTGGCAGCGGCAAGGACGAGCGGGTTGATCACGCCATTGGGCGTCGGCGTCACCATGGCGATACGTGACACGCCAGCCACCTTGGCGGGAATGGCGTTCATCAACAGCGAGCTGGGATAGGCTGCCCGGCCGCCCGGCACGTAAAGCCCAGCCGCGTCCACCGGCTGCCAGCGCGCGCCCAGCCGTACGCCAGCGCTGTCGGTGCCGTCGCTGTCCTGCGGTCGCTGCTTTTCGTGATAGGCGGTGATCCGCGCCGCCGCGAGTTCCAGCGCCCCGCGCAACTCAGGCGAGATGCCGTCCAACGCGGCGCGGCACTCGGCGGGGGTAACCGCCCAGCCGCTTGCCTCCAGATCGTGCCGGTCGAACCGGCTGGTGTAATCGGCCAGCGCGGCGTCGCCTTCGGCGCGGACGCGCTTCAGGATTGCCGCGACATCGCGCGACACATCTTCATCCGCCTCGCGTCGGGCATCGACCAGCGCCGTGAAGGCAGCAGCGAAATCAGCGTCGCGGCTGTCGAGCCTAAGCGGCATCGCGCTTCCCCACGGCCTTGCGGAAGCTTTCCACCAGCGGCGCCAGTTCGGCCGACCGCATCTTGTAGGCAGCGCGGTTGACGACAAGGCGCGCCGACACCTGCATAATGACATGGGTTTCGACCAGCCCGTTTGCCTTGAGCGTCGCGCCTGATGATACCAGATCGACGATCCGGCGCGACAGGCCGAGCGAGGGCGCGAGTTCCATCGCACCGTTCAGCTTCACGCATTCCGCCTGGATGCCGCGCGCCTCATAATAGCGGCGCGTGAGGTAAGGATATTTGGTGGCGACCCGCACATGGCTCATCGCGGCCTCATCCTCGCCCGCAAGGTCAACGGGTTCAGCGACCGACAGACGGCAATGACCGATGTCGAGATCGACCGGCGCGTAGAGTTCCGAATAATCGAACTCATCGACCACGTCCGAACCGACGATGCCGATCTGCGCCGCGCCATGGGCGACGAAGGTCGCGACGTCGAAGGCGCGCACGCGAATGATCGAGATATCGGGCCGGTTGGTGGCAAATCGCAGCGCCCGGCTTTTCTTGTCATGAAATTCCGCTTCAGGCTCGATACCGACGCGCGCGAGCATCGGCAGCGCTTCATCGAGGATGCGGCCCTTGGGAATGGCGAGTGTGAGCGGACGAGTCATGACCGGCGGGCCTTAGCCGCGCGCGCCACAAAGGACAATATTCATGCAGCTTGCGCCAGTACAGCCTCGGTGGCCTCGATCCAGCCGCCGCCCAGTACCCGGTCGCCCGCGTAGAGTACGGCGGCCTGACCCGGCGCCACGCCATATTCGGGTGCGTCGAACATCAGGCGATCACCCTCCAGTCTTGCCGGAACAGGCTTTGCCATCGACCGCACCTTGGCGGTGAGCGGCCCGCTGAAGTCGCCGCCAAGCCAGTTTATGTCGCTCAGCCGCGCCGCCGACACCGCGAGCGCCGCTTTGGGTCCGACGATCACCCGCCGAGCATCCGCGTCCAGACGGACGACATAGAGCGGCTCGGCCTGCCCGCCGATCTCCAGCCCCTTTCGCTGGCCTACGGTGTAGTGGATCAGCCCCTTGTGCGTGCCCATGATGCGGCCGTCGATATGGACGATCTCGCCACCTTCATCGGCGTCCGGGCGAATCTTGCGAACCACGCCAGCATAATCGCCATCGGGCACGAAGCAGATGTCCTGGCTGTCCGGCTTCAGCGCCACCGACAGACCCAGTTCGGCGGCGATTTCGCGGACTTGCGGCTTGGGGAGACCGCCCAGCGGAAAGCGCAGATAATCAAGCTGCGCCTGGGTGGTAGCGAAGAGGAAATAGCTCTGGTCCCGCGCCGGATCGGCCGCGCGGTGCAGTTCGGCGCCCTGCGCTCCTTCGACGCGGCGGACATAATGGCCGGTCGCCAGACAATCCGCGCCCAAATCGCGCGCGATCTGGAACAGGTCGGTGAACTTCACGCCCATGTTGCATTTGACGCAGGGGATGGGCGTCCGCCCCGCCATATATTCATCGGCGAAGTCGGCGATGACGGAATCCCTGAAACGGCTTTCATAATCGAAGACATAATGGGCGATGCCGATACGGTCGGCGACAGCGCGCGCGTCCCGTATATCCTGCCCCGCGCAACAGCTGCCCGTGCGGCCGACAGCGGCGCCGTGATCGTAAAGCTGTAGCGTCACGCCGATGGTTTCGGCGCCCGTACGCGCGGCAAGGGCGGCGACGACGCTCGAATCGACGCCGCCAGACATGGCAACGACGATTCGCCGCTTCGCAAGCGGTTCGGGCAACTGGAACTGGGGCTGCATGGCCGGGCATATAATCGTCCGCGCCGTTGCATTCCAGCGGGATTCCACGCCGCGCGCTGCAAAGCGTCGTTTCGGCCCCGCGAGTTTACCGGACCTTATCCTTTTTTCGCTACCTCCCTTCCCATGGATTTTGGTTTCCTTCGGGCAGGCGGGCTCAAACCCGCCAATGCCAGACCCGTCAGTCGGCCGCATGCGCCGGTCTGGCCGCTGCTGCGCGCCGCCTCGGCGGCGGAGCAGGCGGCCAGCCCGACCGCGCGGGCGGTGGCCGGGGTCCTGCGGGGGCAGGATGAGACGAGCGACTGGATCCAGGATTTGGCCGAAGTGTTCGCGCCACGTCCGGACGGCATGATCGAGGCCGCGCGCCCGACGGGAAGCTTCAACCCGTTGATCGCACAGCATTTAAGAGTGGGACAAGGATGATGAAGGGGGCGTTTACCGTGGCGCTTTAGCTGATCTTCAGGGCTGACGCGCATACCGGTTGCCGCTGCTGAATTCGGCAACGCCAGTGCCGCTTTTTGAGGGTGAGAATGATAGAAAATCAAAAAATCCGACCTGCTCAGGTCGTCGGGCCGCTCGGGGAACCCTTGACTCTGGAGAGCTTGCCTCCCGCGAATACGACCCGTTGGGTCGTCCGTCGCAAGGCCGAGGTGGTCGCCGCCGTCAACGGTGGTTTGTTGACCGTCGATGAGGCCTGCGCGCGCTATTCGCTGACGCTTGAGGAATTTGCAGGCTGGCAGCGCGCTGTCGATCGGTCGGGCATGCACGGCCTGCGTGTTACGCGGATCCAATATTACAAGTCGCTCTACGAACGGCAGCAGAAATACTGATCCTCCGTGTCCGGCTCAACGCCGGACAGCGAAGGATGCAGGCACATCAAGGGCCGCCGGATGCAAATCCGGCGGCCCTTTCACTTGGATCGCGCACCGATTCACCGGCCATTGTCAAGCCAGAAACATTTCCCAGGGAACGCGAAGCCGACTTCGCCGTTAAATACATCAGCCAACCCGCTGGGGGCGGTGGTCCAAGGAGAGTGTGAAATGGGTATCATTTTGTGGCTTGTTGTCGGCGGCATCATCGGCTGGCTTGCCAGCATGGTCATGCGCACCGATGCGCAGCAGGGCATCCTTCTAAACATCGTGGTGGGCATAGTCGGCGCCTTTATCGGCGGCCTGATTTTCAGTGGCGGTTCGATCAATGAGGGTCTGACGCTGTACAGCTTCCTCGTGTCCCTCGTGGGTGCGATCGTGCTGCTTGCCATCGTCAACCTGGTCCGTCGCGGATCAATGCGTTAACCACCCCGGAAGCTAAGCTGGCGGGTATGAAGGGCTGCGTTTCGACGCGGCCCTTTTCGCCGTTCGTTCAGCCGCGCCCCGCAAACCAGCGATAGATGGCCAGAACGGCTATCGAGCCCAATACGGCCGCAAGAAAGCTCGCCTGTTCGTCCGCTTCATAGACACCCAATAATCGACCGACATAAGCGGCGAATAATGCCCCAGCTATTCCCAACAGGATCGTAACCACGCATCCACCGGGATTTCTGCCCGGCATCACGAAACGGGCAATCGCTCCTGCGAACAGGCCGACGATGATCCAACCTAGTAATTCCATCCTAGCCTCCCGTCCACTTCATGCCGCATAGCGCCACAGGCGCATGAATTTGGCAAGCAAAGGCGGCCAGCCCGCGTTGCTCCGCCGATGTGCAAAGTGTATTGAGGGTTGAGCCGGGTGATGTATTCATATAACACAGCGCCGGTCGGCCCGTCGGCCGAATGATGGAATCAGGATGAATTACGAAACTCAGGTGGCCGGAGATGTTCCGGCGCGCGTCTTTGGCGAAGAACCGCGCCCTTCAAGGCGGCGGGCGCTTACGATTGGCGCGGTGATTGCGATCATCCTGATTGCCGTTGCAGCCTGGATCAGCATGCATGGCAAGAGAGGGGATGGAGCAGCCCCTGCGGAAGACGCGCCGGTCGTCACCGTCCTTGTGCCAGGCCAGTCGGTCGTGGCCCGCACCGTCAGCGGCACGGGATCACTGGCCGCGCGTGTGGAAATGCCTGTCGGCGTCGTCGGTGAGGGCGGGCAGGTGACGCGCGTGCTGGTGCAACCGGGTGATTGGGTTCGCGCCGGGCAGGTGCTTGCGGTGATCGAACGGTCGGTACAGGCGGAGCAGGTTCGTTCACTTGCCGCACAGGTAGAGGTAAATCGCGCCGATGCGAAGCTGGCTCAGGCGCAGCTCGACCGTGCCCAGGCCCTTGTGAAGCGCGGCTTCATCAGCCGGGCCGATATCGATCAGCGCACAGCCACGCGTGATGCCGCCAACGCCCGAGTGAATGTCGCGGTTGCACAATTGGCCGAACAGCGTGCCCGGACGGGACGGCTTGATATTCGCGCCCCTGCATCCGGGCTGATCCTGACCCGCGACGTCGAACCCGGTCAGATTGTCGGTTCGGGCAGCGGCGTGCTTTTCCGCATGGCCAAGGATGGCGAGATGGAACTTCTGGCCCAATTGAGCGAGAGCGATCTCGCCACGTTGCGGCCGGGAAACAGCGCGACGGTCACCCCTGTCGGTGGCCAGACGGAATTCACCGGACGCATTTGGCAGGTTTCGCCGGTCGTTGATCCACAGACGCGGCAGGGCATCGCGCGCATCTCCATACCCTATAACAAGGCGATCCGCCCCGGCGGATTTGCCGCTGCCCGCATCGTCAGCGGCACGGCAACGGCCCCGCTGCTGCCGGAGTCCGCCGTGCAGACCGATGCCAAGGGACAGTTTGTCTACATCGTCAACGCGCAGGACGAGACCGAACGGCGCGGCGTCGAGGTCGGACAGGTCTCCCCGAAGGGCGTTGCGGTTACGCGAGGCCTGAATGGCGGCGAACGCATTGTCGCATCGGCAGGCGCCTTTCTGCGGCCCGGGCAGAAGGTGCGGCCGCAAGTTCAAAAGGCCGGGTAAGCCCGCGCAGGCGAGGAAGCCGTCATGAGTTTTCGTAATATGTCGGCCTGGGCCATCCGCAACCCGGTGTCCCCGCTCGTGCTATTCGTCGCCCTGCTTCTCGCGGGGATGGTCAGCTTTGGCCGCATGGACATCAACCAGCAGCCCGACGTCACCTTCCCCATTGCTCAAGTGCTGGTACTACAACCGGGCGCCGCGCCGCCGGAACTGGAAACCCAGGTAACGCAGCGTGTCGAGGCCGCCGTGCGCGGTATCAGCGGCGTTGACGAGATCACCTCGACCGTCTCCGAAGGCAATTCGATGACGATCGTGCAGTTCCAGATCGGAACGCCGATCGATCGGGGCGTTGCCGACGTCAAGAACGCTGTCGACCAGATCCGTAGCGAACTGCCAGAAGGCATATTGGAACCGCAGGTGACGCGGCTCGATGCCGATCGTCCGATCGCCTATTTCAGTGCCGAAGCGACCGACATGACGCTGGAACAATTGTCATGGTATGTCGATAATACTGTCGCCAAGCGCCTGCTTGCTGTGCCGGGCATGGCGGCGGTCAGGCGTGGTGGCGGCGTCACCCGCGAAATTCGCGTTATCCTCGACCCCGCCAAGCTGCAGTCGCACGGCGTCACGGCCGCGCAGGTCAATCAGCAGTTACAACAGGTCAACCTGAACGCGGCAGGCGGCCGCACCGAAATCGCGGGAGCCGAGCAGGCGATCCGCGTGCTCGGCAATGCGCAGGACGCCTATGCCCTGGGCCAGACCCAGATCGCCATCTCCGGCGGCCGCACCGTCAAGCTGTCCGACCTTGCCGATGTGCGCGACATGTATGGCGAACAACGGTCGCTTTCGCTGATGAATGACATGCAGGTGACGAGCTTCAGCCTGGAAAAGGCGAAGGGATCATCCGACGTCACCGTGTTCGACAATGCGATCAAGGTGCTGGACCAGCTTAAGAAAGAAAATCCGAAGATCCGTTACAAGGAACTCTTCAACAGCGTCGATTATACCAAGAGCCAATATCATGCGGCGATGCAGTCCATGATCGAAGGCGCGGTGCTGGCGGTTGTCGTCGTGTTCCTGTTCCTGCGTGACTGGCGCGCGACGATTATCGCCGCCACGGCAATCCCGCTGTCAGCCATCCCGACATTCTGGTTCATGGACATGATGGGCTTCACGCTCAACGTGACCTCCTTGCTGGCGCTCAGCCTGGTCGCGGGCGTGCTGGTCGATGACGCCATCGTGGAAATCGAAAATATCGTGCGCCACATGCGCATGGGCAAGACAGCCTATCAGGCATCGATCGACGCGGCCGACGAGATCGGCCTGGCAGTGCTGGCGACGACGATGGCTATTGTCGCGGTATTCCTGCCAGTTGCGCTGATGCCCGGCGTTTCGGGCCAGTTCTTCATCCAGTTCGGCATGACCGTCGTGGTCGCGGTGCTGCTCAGCCTGGCCGTCGCTCGCCTCATTACGCCCATGGTCGCGGCCTATTTCCTCAAGGCGCACGGCAAGGAAAGCCATGGCGAGGGCTGGCTGATGGACGTCTATATGCGTGTGCTGCACTGGTCGCTCGATGAAAGCCGGGCCAAAGCCTATCGCGCATCAGGCGCCCGCCCCCGCTTTGCGGCCTGGCTGCGCGACCACCGCATCTGGACCGTCGGCATCGGGGGGCTGGCCTTCATCGCCACGCTGCTCGCCTTCGGGACGCTGCCAATGGCATTCCAGCCATCGATGAACACCGATTACAGCCAGGTGAAGATCGAAACCGTGCCCGGCAGCACGCTACAGCAAACCACCGCAGTCGCCCGGCGCGTTGCGGACATGTTGACCGCCGACACCAAGTTCGTCAACGCGGCCTTCGCCGACATCCAACCGACCAGCGCCAACATCTATCTTACACTGAAGAAGGACCGGCCTGCTTCCTCGGTCGAGTGGGAACGCAGCATGGCGCCCCGCTTCCAGCAAATTCCGGATGCCCGTGTGAACTTCCAGTCGCAAGCGGGTGGAGGCATGGGCCGTGACGTTACGATCATGCTCGGCAGCGACAATGCCGCGCTGCTGGATCGTGTCGCTAACAAGCTGGTTTCCGAAATGAGCGGCGTGAAGGAAGTCCGGTCGCCCCGGGTCCAGGGCGACATGAATAGGCCCGAGATCATCATCAAACCCCGATTCGACCTGGCCGCGAGCCTGGGGGTCACCACCGCCGCGCTCAGCCAGACCATTCGCGTGGCCACGATCGGCGACATAGACCAGAATACGGCCAAATTCTCGCTATCGGATCGCCAGATTCCCATCCGCGTGGCCGTGGCCGAGGACAGCCGCAGCGACATCGCGACGATCGAGAACATGCCCGTGCCGACCGTCAGCGGCGGTTCGGTTCCGTTGAAGGTGGTCGCCGATATCGAATTCGGTGCCGGGCCGACGCAAATCCGTCGCTATAACCAAATCCGCCGGATCGTCGTCGATGCCGACTTCGCACCCGGTATCGTCAGCAGTCAGGCCATGAAGAAGATCAACGCGCTGCCCACGATGAAGGAAATCAGTGAAGGCCGTATCCCGGGCATTCAGAAGATCAACACCGGCGAATCGAAGTGGCAGGCAGAAATGCTCAAGAACTTCACGGTTGCGGTCATTTCCGGCATCCTTCTGGTGCTCGCGGTGCTGACACTGCTCTACAAGCGGTTGATGCCGCCGTTCGTCAATCTGGGATCGCTGCTGCTGGCGCCGCTCGGCGGGGCATTGGCGCTGCATCTTACCGGGCACCCTATCTCCATGCCGGTGATGATCGGCATCTTGATGCTGCTCGGGATCGTCGCGAAGAACTCCATTCTGGTGATCGACTTCGCGCTGGAGGAAATCCAGAAGGGCGTGCCTCGGTTCGACGCGATCATCGATGCGGGGCACAAGCGCGCACAGCCGATCGTCATGACCACCGTCGCTATGGTTGCGGGCATGGTGCCCACCGCCATCTCGCTGGGCGGCGACAGCGCATGGCGCGCGCCCATGGGCATCACAGTGATCGGCGGTTTGCTGCTGTCCACGCTCCTCACCCTTGTGATCGTGCCCGCGACATTCAGTCTGGCTCTTCAGATCGAAGGATGGGCAGGTCCGCGCCTCAGCCGCCGTCTGCTCACATACAAGCCTGGGGACGATGCAAAGCATGAGGGAAATGCACAACCGGCGGAATGATGTCAGTCGGCTCGCCTGAAAGAAGCGCATGGCTGAACGAAACGGCGGCGTAACCGTTGGACGGACAATGAATCAGCTTCCCGTTCCCCCGATCGCCGCCGACGTGTCTGTCCGGCCGCCGCGCGACATGCGGGTGGTTGCGACGGGCATGTTGATCGCGATGGCGCTGCTGTTCCTTGCCGCGCGATCTACCGTCCATCTGCATCCAGCTATCGGTTTCGTTCAGGCATTTGCGGAAGCCGCGATGGTGGGCGGCCTTGCCGACTGGTTCGCCGTCACCGCCCTGTTCCGGCATCCGCTGGGCCTCCCTATCCCGCACACGGCGATCATCCCGCGCAACAAGGACCGGATCGGCGACACGTTGGCCTTTTTCCTGCGCGACAATTTCCTGACCCCCGCCGTTGTTGCGCGCAGGATGCAGCGGCTGGACGTCGCCGCCGCCGCAGGACGCTTCCTCGCTAGCCCGTCAGGCGGCGATGGGCGCTTGCGCGAAGGGGCGTCCCGGCTGGTGGCGGACATGCTGGAGGCGCTGGATCAGGAGCGGCTTGGCGGCATGGTCAAGGGTGCGATCGCCCAAAGGCTGCGGGGCATGAATATCGCGCCGCTGATCGGTCAGGCGATCGAGGCGGCAATGCGCGATGGCCGCCATGCGCCTGTGATGGACGGCATTATCCATTGGGCCGATCGCACGCTGGAGGCCAATGACCACCTTATCCGCCAGATGGTGCATGACCGGGCGGGCAAGGTTCTGCGCTGGACGGGCCTGGATGAAAATCTGTCCAACGCCATCATCGACGGGCTGCGGCGTCTGCTGGCGGAGATGGCGGCGGACCCAGCTCACAGTCTGCGCCTCAAGGCCGAAGAGGGCATGGCGAAGCTGGCAAGCGACCTGCAATTCGACGCCGCCATGCAGGAACGCGTGGCCCGCATCCGCGACGAGATCGTGGACAATCCTGCAATGCAGCGTTGGATAGACGGCCTTTGGGAACAGGCACGATCCGGCCTGCTGCGCGCCGTCCGCGATCCGGGCAAGGCGATGGCGGGGCGGCTGGGCGAGGCGCTGCGCCAGCTGGGCACCACGCTTCAAGACGATGCCCGCCTTCGCCTGCTGATCAACCGCTTCGTGCGCCGCGCGGCTGTCGGCGCGACGGCCGCCTATGGCGATTCCATCGTCAAACTGGTGAGCGAAACCGTGCGCGGCTGGGACGCGGGAACCGTGACCAACCGCCTCGAAAGCGCTGTCGGCCGCGACCTTCAATATATCCGGATTAACGGTACTTTGGTCGGTGGCCTTGTAGGATTGGCCATTCATGCGGTCGACACACTGTTTTGACATCTTGCCACGAACAGGCTTGAAAGCCTGATCACCGATCCCTAGCTGGCGTCGGCAAGCTTATGCGTTGCAAATTGCAACCGTAATAAGGGGATTTTCATGACCAGCCTCTTCGATCCTGTTCAGTTGGGCGCCATCAAGGCCCGCAATCGCATATTGATGGCGCCGCTCACCCGCGCCCGCGCCAGCCGCGATCATGTGCCGACACCGATCATGGCCGACTATTATCGCCAGCGCGCTTCGGCCGGCCTGATCATCAGCGAAGGCATAGGCGTGTCGCGTCAGGGACTAGGCTGGCCCTTCGCACCGGGCATCTGGACGGCTGAGCAGACGGAGGCCTGGAAGCCGATTACTCAGGCCGTGCATGAAGTCGGCGGCCGCATCTTCGCGCAGCTCTGGCACATGGGTCGCCTCGTCCATTCCAGCGTCAGCGGGCAGCAGCCCGTATCTTCCAGCCCGATCGCCGCGCCCGGCCACGCCCATAGCTATGAAGGCAACAAGCCCTATGAGCAGCCCCGCGCGTTGGACGCAGAGGAAATCCCGGCTCTGATCGCCACCTATGTCACAGCCGCGCGCAATGCCCGCGAAGCCGGATTTGACGGCGTTCAGGTTCACGCCGCCAACGGCTATCTGCTCGACGAATTTCTTCGCGATGGCGTCAACCAGCGGCAGGACATCTATGGCGGCAGCCCCGAAAACCGTGTCAGGCTGCTGCGCGAGATCACGCAAGCTGTCGCCGACGCCATCGGTGCTGACAGGACGGCGGTGCGGATTTCAATCAACGGCGCGTCGCAGGGGACGGACGACAGTGATCCCGCCAGCCTTGCCATCGCCATTGCCAAGGCGCTTGACCCGATCGGCATCGCCTTTCTGGAGATGCGCGAGCTGCGTCCGGACGGCAGCCGAGGCGCGAGCAACGTTCCGCGTCAGTCGCCGCTCGTCCGCCGTCATTTCAGCGGCCCGCTCGTCCTGAACAGCGATTATGACGCGGGGCGGGCGCAGGAGGATCTGGACAGCGGCCTTGCCCAGGCGATCAGCTTTGGCCGCCCGTTCATCGCTAATCCCGACCTGCCGGATCGCCTGTCGCTAGGGGCTCCGCTGAACCGCTTGAGCACCGATACGCTCTACACGCAGGGCCGCGAGGGCTATGTGGATTATCCGGTTCTCGCCAAGGCGGGCTGAACCTTATGGAGAAAGGGCCGCTCCGAGGGTCGGCCCTTTCTCCAAAAAAGAAGTGAAGCCCTTCGACAAGCTCAGGGCGAACGGGATTAAGAGGCGATGCTCTTTTAAAGCCCGAAGCGCCTAGGCGCCGAATTTCTCGCGCAGGCCCAGCATGGCGATCGCGGCTTTGGCCGCTTCGCCGCCCTTGTCCTTCTCATCCGGCTTGGCGCGGGTCAGCGCCTGCGCCTCATTCTCGACGGTCAGGATGCCATTGCCGATGGGAATGCCGTCCATGCTGAGCGCCATAAGGCCCCGCGCGCTTTCGTTCGACACCACTTCGAAATGATAGGTTTCGCCGCGGATCACCACGCCGATCGCCACGAAACCGTCATAGCGTCCGGACTCCGCCGCCAGCGCAACCGCGCCGGGGATTTCCAGCGCGCCGGGCACCGTCACCACTTCATATTTATGCCCTTCCGCCTCCAGCGCGGCCACCGCGCCTTCGATCAGAAGGTCATTGAGATGTTCGTAGAAGCGGGCTTCAACGATCAGGAATTTCGCCACGGCCGATATCCTTTTTTATAGCTCGACGGGTCGATGCCCAACCACGGCAAGGTCATAGCCGTCAAGCGCGATGAGGCTGTGGCTGGAATTGGTGAGCAGGATCATGTCGTGCACGCCGAGTTCAGCGAGGATTTGCGCCCCTACGCCATAGTCGCGCAATTCGTCCATGCCGCTGCCAGGCTGGCCAGCATGATGGCGCAGGATGCGGGTCAGGAAATCGGCCGGCGAATTGCTGGTCAGGACGACGATGAGGCCCGCGCCTTCCTTGGCGATGATCTCCATCGACTTGCGCAGGATTTCGCAGCGGGGGCCGCTGGCGCCGTAGACATCGTCGAGCAGCGAAAGCTGATGCACGCGCACCAGCGTCGGTTCGTCGGGCGAAACATGGCCCTTTTGCAGCACCAGCTGTTCGCTTTGCGTCGCCTTGTTATAGAAGCTGATCGCCTTCCAATCGCCGCCCCACTTGCTGTTGAAGACCGTTTCGGCGCGCCGTTCGACCATATGGTCATGACGGCGGCGATAGGCGATGAGGTCGCGGATCGTGCCGATCTTCATCTTGTGCTTCTGCGCGAAAGGGATGAGGTCGTCGAGGCGCGCCATGGTGCCATCGTCTTTCATCACTTCGCAGATCACGCCCGACGGGTTGAGCCCGGCGAGACGCGCCACATCGACAGCCGCCTCGGTATGGCCGGTGCGCACGAGCACGCCGCCATCCTTGGCCACGAGGGGGAAGACGTGGCCGGGGGTCACGATGTCATCGCGGCCCTTGGAGCCATCGATCGCCACGGAAATGGTGCGCGCGCGGTCGGCGGCGCTGATGCCCGTGGTCACACCCTCGCGCGCCTCGATCGACACGGTGAAGGCGGTTTCATGCCGCGTGCCGTTGTTGCGGCTCATAAGGTCGATGCCCAGATGATCGATCCGATCCTTGGTCATCGCGAGACAGATGAGGCCCCGGCCATGCGTCGCCATGAAGTTGATCGCATCGGGTGTCGCCATCTGCGCCGGGATCACCAGATCGCCTTCATTTTCGCGGTCTTCATCATCGACCAGGATGAACATGCGGCCGTTGCGCGCTTCGTTGATGATTTCTTCCGGGGAGGCAAGCGCAGTGCCGCCCTCGCGCCGCGCCAGATAATTTTCAAGCTTGCCCAGCGTTTCGGCGGTCGGGTTCCAATCCGTTTCGCCCAGTTTCCGCAGGGAGTTGGCATGAAGGCCCGCAGCGCGCGCAAGGCCCGACCGGGACATGCCCCCTTCATTGACCAGCGTGCGAACGGTATCGATAAGCGCGGAAGACATGACTGCGACTCCTTGACCAGATCGGCCTCGGGACGCAGTTATCACATTATGATGTGATTATTTCAAGCGCGAATCACATCGATCCGCGAAGGCTCTGCATGCGGTCGAGATAACGGGCCAGCACGTCGATCTCCAGATTGAACCTCCGGCCGGTCGCCAGATCGTCCAGCGTCGTAGCCGCAGCCGTATGCGGAATGATGTTCAGACCGAACTGAACGGACCCGTCCGGCTGATCCTCAACGCTGTTCACGGTCAGAGAGATGCCATCGACCGTGATAGACCCCTTGGCGGCAAGCGCGGACGCCAGCGCCGGGGGCGCGGCGATCACCAGCCGGGTGGAATCCCCTTCCGACGTGATCGACACCAATGTGCCGACGCCATCGACATGGCCGGTCACGATATGCCCGCCCAGTTCATCCCCGACCTTAAGCGCGCGTTCCAGGTTCAGCCTGCCGCCCTGCGCCCACAGTCCGGGCGCGGTTCGCTCCACCGTTTCGGCCGACAAATCGACGGCGAACCAGTCCGCGCCCTTTTCCACCACGGTCAGACAGGCGCCCGAACAGGCGATCGAAGCGCCGATCGCAACGCCTTCCATGTCATAGGCAGTGCCGATGACGAGGCGCAGGTCCCCGCGCTGCTCGGCGGAGCGAATGGTGCCGATGTCGGTGATGATGCCGGTGAACATGGGTATGCGATCCTGCTGGTTCCGTGACGCTCCTAAGCGCCGCGCCGCCGTTCGTAAACCTCCAGCCGGTCCTCGCCCAATTGGCGTCCGTCGGTCAGAGTCCAGCGATGGTGCGCCTCGCCAAGATCGGTGAGTCCAATGTCGCCGATCCCCGCAAGGCCGTCGCCGATGATGATCGGCGCGCGGTAGAGCAGGAGGCGGTCGACCAGATCGGCGCGCAGGAAGGCCGCCGCCGCCGCCGCGCCGCCCTCAACCATCAGATGGTCCACATGGTCGAGCGCGGCAATATCCTCCGGCTGCGCAATGGCTTCCCACCCCTTGGGCGCCCGGCCGCGAGTCAGCAGCAGGCGGCGGGGTGAGCGATCCTCCAGTCCCGGTAGCCGGACATCAAGGCGGGGCGCGTCGGCGCGCAAAGTGCCGCCGCCGACCAGGATGGCGTCATGCCGCGCCCGCTCCAGATGTGCATGGGCGCGCGCCGCCTCGCCGGTGATCCAGCGGCTCGACCCGTCCTTGAGCGCGATGCAGCCATCGAGCGACAGGCCTAGCTTCAGGGTGACGGCCGGGCGGCCCAGCGTCTGCCGCAGGACAAAGCCGCGCATCGCCGCAGCAGCTTCATGCGCCATCAGGCCCATTTCGACCTCTATGCCTCGCGCGCGCAGATGCCCCGCACCTTGGCCATCGGTGCGCGGGTCGGGATCACGCAGCGCGATCACTACGCGCGCGACGCCAGCCCGCGCCATCAGGTCGGCACAGCGCGGCCCACGAGCAGACAGGTGGAAGCAGGGCTCCAGCGTCACATAGGCGGTCGCGCCGCGCGACTGATCCTTTGCTTCATCGAGCGCTTGGGCTTCGGCATGAGGTCGGCCACCCTTTTGGGTCCAGCCGCGACCGACCACGGCGCCGTCGCGGACGACCAGGCATCCTACATTGGGGTTGGGGGTGGACAGACCCCGCCCGCGCTCGGACAGGGCGATCGCCGCTGCCATGAAACGGCGGTCGTCGGCAGGGTCGGCCATCGGGAAATTCAATTCTGGCTGGTCTGGGGCGCGGCCTTTTCCGCCGCCTCCGCCTTGGCCAGTCGCGAATCGAGCTGGGCATTGATCTGCTTCAACGCTTCCTTGCGGCGCGCGCTGTTGCGGGCTTCTTCGGTGCGCCAGTCGATGCCAAATGAGTCGGCCCATCCCTGCATCTGCTTCTGCCGCTTCTGCAAGGCAGCCTCACTCTTTGCGAGGTCGATCTTCTGTTGCAGGATGATCGCCGCGTCCGACCGGCTCGCGTCCCAGCTCTGGACGTAGATGATCTTGTTGCGGGTCGGCATCGTGTTGGTGTTCGCGTCGACCATGAACACCCACATGATAACCCAGGTAATCGCCATCGACAGCCCGAGCAGCGGCCATTTATGCGGCCGATTCTCGCGAAAATAGCTCCACATATCGCCTAGAGCGCTTCTGGGAGAGACCGGACGGGGGAAGATCGCCATCGCCGCTATATAGGAGATGGCGGCGCCGGATGCAAAGCCGGGCCTTGCATCCGGCATGGCGGCATTCAACGGTCGGTCAGCTTGAAATGGACGGTCAGCACCTTCGTGCCTGGCACAGCCACGCCGTCCCGAGTCGCGGGCCGGAAGCGCCATTTGCGCATGGCGTGCGACTGGGTCGCGATCCAGAAGGCTTCGTCCGTGGCGGAGAGCCTTTCGATAGCCGTCACCTTGCCATCCGCGCCGATGCTGACGCGGACGGTGACGGAGCCTTCCATCCCCTGGCGAATCATCGATCCGGGATAATCCGGCTGGAACGCCGACATGGCGCGCGGGTCGATACCGGGTTCGACGAGCCGAGGCTCGTATACTGGTTCAATCGGCGGGAGGGTGACACCCCCGCCCGTGTCAGTACCAGTGCCACCGGCGGGCACGATTGGCCCCGTTTCGCTGTCAGGCAGCATCACCAGATCATCGGGATTTGTCGGAATCGGGTCGGTCGTCGGCCGCACCGGCAGCCTGCTCTCGGGCGGCTGGGGCTGCGCTTCGGGTGGAGGCGGCGGGTTGAGCGGGATCTGCTTGCCGATCAGGATCTGCGGCACATAGGGGGCGATCACCTCCTTGGGTATAAGGATGAAAGCGCCCACCACCAGCGCGTGGACGGCGATGGTCGCTCCGATCGCGACGGGCGACCCGCCCCCGCCACTATAGCCAGGCCGTCTCTCGCCGCCCGTTGCATGCATTGCCATTACTGCCATCGCATCCTCCATCCTAAAATCCGCGCGCGTTTCTGCTCATCACAGACATGATGTTACATCATATCTAATGATATGTTGCAAC
Organism: Sphingobium sp. TomMM7A; assembly: GCF_055397305.1. Classification (NCBI taxonomy): domain Bacteria; kingdom Pseudomonadati; phylum Pseudomonadota; class Alphaproteobacteria; order Sphingomonadales; family Sphingobiaceae; genus Sphingobium; species Sphingobium sp. TomMM7A. The sequence goes on from NZ_AP027311.1 coordinate 2,106,664, forward strand.
ATCATGTTTTGATCGAAGTCCTGCGCTTGTGTGCAGGCGTGCCGCGCCTTACCATAAGGGGCATGACGACCTTGCCTGAAGACCCGACCCTTGATGAAGTGCGGGCGTTTCTCGCGCCGATCCTGCCCCGCCATGCCGCATTTGACGGCTGGCGCGCCGAAGCGGTCACCATGGCCGCGTCGGAAGGCCGGGTGGATGCCGACATCGCCCATCTTGCCTTTTCGACGGGCGCCATGGACATGATCGATGCCTGGTTCGCCAGCATCGACACGCGCATGCTGGAGGCGCTGACGCCAGAGAAGCTCGTCACCATGTCGATCCGCCAGCGCATCATCGCGCTGGTCACGGCACGGCTGACGCTACTGGCGCGCGACCGGGAAGCCTTGCGCCGGGCGCTCGCTATCATGGCCCTGCCACAAAATAGCGTCCGCGCTGCCCGCCTGGGCTGGCGATCGGCCGACGTGATGTGGCGCGCGGCTGGCGACAGCGCGACCGACCTCAATCACTATAGCAAGCGCCTCACGCTCGCGGCTGTCTATGCCGCAACGCTGCTGGTGTTCGTGGACGATGAAAGCGAAGATTGGGCGGATAGCCGCGCCTTCCTCGATCGGCGTATCGAAGGGGTGATGCGCTTCGAACGAGCCAAGGCGAGGTGGAAAGGCATAGGCGGCGGCGAGCGGCTGAGCCTTGCTCGCTTCATCGGCAGGCTCCGCTACCCCGCAATCTGACTGCCCGCGAAAGGCCGCGATTCCGGCTGGCCTTTTCCTATCTATATTGATAGTCACTCGCAGGTGATCTCAGCGAGTATTACTTCCTTGCGCCTGTCCGAACTGCCGTTGCGCCAGCCAGCCTATGTGGACCTGATCGACTGGGACGCGCTTTCCGCGTCGGACGGCCAGCGTTTGCGTGAATTCGGTCTGTGCGAAGGCGCCAGCGTCGAAGCGCTGCATCATGGCGGTTTGCTCGGCCGGGGTCCGATCGCCTGCAAGGTCGGGCGCATGACCATTGCGATGCGCCGCAATCATGCGGCCGCGATTACCGTCCGCACGGGTACGGCGGAGGCGGCATGAGTGGCCTGCCATTGGTCGCGCTGGTCGGCAATCCCAATGCCGGCAAGAGCGCCCTATTCAACGCCCTGACCGGCGCGCGGCAGAAGCTGGGCAACTATCCCGGCGTCACGGTGGAACGTAAGGCAGGCAGGCTGTCGCTTTCCGATGGCCGCCCGCTCGAATTGGTCGACCTGCCCGGTACGTACAGCCTTAATCCCACCAGCCCCGATGAGCAGGTGACCCGCGACGTGGTCCTCGGCAAGCAACATGGTGAGCGGCTGCCGGACGCGCTGGTGGTGGTGGTCGATGCCTCCAACCTCGACAATCATCTGCGGTTCGCGCTCGAGTTGATCGCCCTTGGCCTGCCGACGGTCGTGGCGCTCAACATGGTGGACCTTGCCACCCGCGACGGGCTGGAACTGGACGCAAATATCCTCTCGCGCGAGCTGGGTGTGCCGGTCATTTCGACCGTTGCGGTTCGGAAACGCGGGCTCGACCATCTTCGCACCGAACTGGACGCGCTGTTCGATGGCAGTGCCAAGGTCCGGCCTACCGCCGCGCCTCTCGACTTCGATGCCCTGCGCAGCGAGGCGCGCAGGATCGCACGCGCGGCGGTGGTTCGCGAAACGCCCTCGCGCCGCCTGACCGCCGCGGTCGACCGGGTTGCGCTCCACCCCGTTGCAGGTCTGCTGCTGCTGCTCGGGCTGCTCTTCATCATGTTCCAGGCGGTCTATGCCTGGTCGGCAGCGCCGATCGCCATGATCGAGGGGCTGGCCGAAACGGCAAGCAAGATCATCACCAACGCGTTGCCCGATGGCCTGCTACGATCCTTCCTGGTCGATGGCGTCATCAACGGCGTCGGATCGGTGGTCGTCTTCCTGCCGCAGATCCTCATCCTCTTCTTCTTCATCCTGATGCTGGAAGCGACCGGCTATATGGTCCGCGCGGCATTCCTGATGGACGGCCTGATGGCCCGTGTCGGCCTGTCGGGCCGCGCATTCATCCCGCTGCTTTCCTCCTTCGCCTGCGCCGTGCCGGGCATCATGGCCACGCGCACCATCGCCGATCCGAAGGACCGGCTGACGACCATATTGATCGCGCCGCTCATGACCTGCTCGGCGCGCTTGCCGGTCTATGCGGTGATCATCGGCGCCTTCATCCCGGCGCGCAACGTGGGGCTGGGCATCGGCCTTCAGGGACTCGTGCTGTTCTGCCTCTACATCGCCGGGATCGTCGGCGCGATGCTGGTCGCGCTGATCCTCCGCGCGACCGTCACCAAGGGCGCAAGCGGCAGCTTCCTGATGGAAATGCCCAAATATCAGTGGCCGCGCCCGCAGGACATATTGCTCGGCCTATGGCAGCGTGCCGTCATCTTCCTGAAGCGTGCAGGCACGATCATCTTCACATCGACCGTGATCCTGTGGGTGCTGCTCAGCTTTCCGAAGGCGCCGGAGAACAGCAGCGTCAGCCAGGTCAATTATTCGGTCGCCGGACGGATCGCCAACGGGCTCAACGTCGTGCTGGAACCGATCGGTTTCAACCGCGACATTTCCCTCGCGCTGATCCCGGCAATGGCCGCACGGGAAGTGGCAGTGTCGGCACTCGCGACCGTCTATTCGCTCGATGCGGATCAAGATGAGACCAAGCTGGAACGGAGCCTGGGCGATCGGCTGAAGGATAATTGGCCGCTGCCCACTGCGCTCGCCTTCCTCGCTTGGTTCGTGTTCGCGCCGCAGTGCATATCGACGATCGCCGTGACGAAGCGGGAAACCAACGGTTGGAAATGGCCGCTCTTCATGATCGGCTATCTTTTCGCGCTCGCTTATGTCGCGGCGGGAGTTACTTACTGGACAGCAACAGCCCTCGGTTTAGGGTAGCGTCCGCAGGCCAGCCGACTATAAGAACCTCCAAAGTATCGGAGGAAATATGGCGGGTTCGGTCAACAAGGTCATTCTGGTAGGCAATCTGGGCGCTGACCCCGAAGTGAAGAGCTTCCAGAATGGCGGCAAGGTGTGCAATCTTCGCATCGCCACTTCCGAAAGCTGGAAGGACCGCAATTCCGGCGAGCGCAAGGAGCGCACCGAATGGCATAGCGTCTCGATCTTTTCCGAAGGTCTGGCGGGCGTCGCCGAGCGGTTCCTGCGCAAGGGATCGAAGGTCTATGTCGAGGGCCAGCTGCGCACGCGTAAGTGGCAGGATCAGTCGGGTAACGACCGCTACACCACCGAAGTGGTTTTGCAGGGGCCGGGCGCGGTGCTGACCATGCTCGACGGCGCGCCTGGTGGTGGCCAGGGCGGTGGTCGCTCGCAGGGCGGCGGCAGTGATTGGGGCGCCAGCTCGGGCGGCTTTGGCGGCGATTATGACGATTTCGGCGGTGGCAGCGGCGGTGGCGGCTTTGGCGGCGGCAGCGGTGGGCGCTCGTCAGGTGGTGCCCGGGGCGGCGCTGGCGGGCCGAATTTCGACAATGATCTGGATGATGAAGTGCCGTTCTGAGGCTTCGCGCTGAAACGATAAGAAGGCGGCTCTGTGAGGGGCCGCCTTTTTCATGTCGATGATGGATATTTGGAGGGTCGGCCCGGAGACATTCTCCTCCCGCAAGCAGGAGAGGTTAGGGGTGGGCGCGAGCTTGGCAAGCTCTCGCGATAACCCCTCCTAAAACGAGGCTGATGTTGCGCTGGCCCACCCCCGACCCCTCCCGCTTGCGGGAGGGGAGATGATAGAGAGGTCTGCGGTAGGAACGGCTCCCTCCGTACCAAACAAAAAAAGTGGCCCGGCAGCACCGGACCAACTCTCTTAGTGAAATACTCTCAAGCAGCAGCAGCGATCGTCGTTGCGCCCAATTCCGCCAGCGCGAACTTGCGGATATGCTCGCCCAGATCTTCGCGTTCCAAAGCCAGCGCCAAGTTCGCTTCAATATAGCCGGCCTTTGAGCCGCAGTCGAAGCGGCGGCCGTCGAAGGTCACGCCATGGAAGGGCTGCTGCCCGATCATCGATGCCATGGCGTCCGTCAGCTGGATCTCGCCGCCCGCGCCCTTTTCCTGGGTCGCGAGAATCTTCATGACCTCAGGTTGCAGGATGTAGCGGCCCGGCAGAATAAGGTTGGAGGGCGCGGTGCCGGGCGCAGGTTTTTCCACCAGCCCCTTGACCTCGGTCAGCGCACCATCGCGCTGGCCCGGATCGATCACGCCATAGCTCGGCGTATCGGCCATCGGCACTTCAAGCGCGCAGACCAGATTGCCGCCGACCTGATTATAAGCATCGACCATCTGCTTGAGGCAGCCTCGCCCCGGCGCGCCCTTCATGAATTCGTCGGGCAACAGGATAGCGAAGGGTTCGTCCCCGACGATGTCGCGCGCGCACCAGACTGCATGGCCCAGGCCCAGCGGCTCCTGCTGACGCAAGAAGACGGCGTTGCCGGGCGCAAGGCGCGTGCCGTCCAGGGCTGACAGGTCCTTGCCGCGCTCACGCTGGGTGGCTTCGCTTTCATAAGCGATGTCGAAATAATCCTCGATCGCGCCTTTGCCGCGCCCAGTCACGAAGATCATCTGTTCGATGCCCGCCTCGCGCGCCTCATCGACAGCATATTGGATCAGCGGACGGTCAACGACCGGCAGCAGTTCCTTGGGCACCGATTTGGTGGCAGGCAGGAAGCGCGTGCCGAGGCCTGCGACAGGAAACACGGCTTTGCGGATAGGCTTGTAGGGCATGGTACTCCATTCTCGCTAGACGCGCGGACAGGCTTCGCCCTCCACGTGTCAAAGGTCAAGCATAGCGGGAGGATTACCTCGCCCGGTCAGACGGCCAGCAGGCGCTGTGCCACCGTTTCGAGCGAAGATATCTCCGCATCGAGGTGATCAAGCGAGACATGCGTGTGATTGTTCCGCGCGTCGCGGCACGTAAAACCACCGGGCGCGGGCTGCTGAAAGCCGCCAATGATGAGCGATCGGAAGCGATCGATCCTCTGCATGTGTCGCTCGATATCCGAAATCTCCTTGAGCGCGCTGGCGTTGCGCTTGTCGCGCATCGCCACCATCGTCCGAAGCTCGGTCATCAGTTTCGCCATGCCGGGGCGCATCCGGGTGCCGACGGTTCGTACGTCACCCATCGCTTCCCGCATCATGGCAATTTTCGCCTCCAGACTCTGTTCCAGCATCGTCCAGGCACAGACCAGACGACCCACGGCACAAAGCAGCGCCGCATCTTCCGGCGCATATTCAGACACCGCCCTCACCTTTATCTCGGCTATATGATTCACGACCCACCCCGGCTCTGTTTTCTTCCTTTGCCCCGCTGAATCCTGCACGGAAGCGGGTAGCAAAGGCTAGAGGAACGCACCGCGCCGCTCGCAGCGAGGGCACAGGCCAGCGGAAGACGTGCATAATCAGCGATGAACCGATCGAGGGGCAATTGCTGACATTCAAAAATCGATAGCGATTCCCTTGCGTTCCCAGTCGCCGTAGCGGACGGGGCTCAATTCTTCCTCGTGGCGCGAGGGGTGGTCGATCGGGTCGGGCGCAGGCACCGGCGGGCTCTTCGACAGATGAGCGGGCGGCTTCACATGCGCGGGACGCTTGCCGTTATATGTTCCCATGTCCAAAAGCCTTTCGATTGTGGCGCCGCACCGGCAACCCCATATTCATGCATGCCCCGCTATCTGGGCTGCAAAGGAGTGGAAGACAAGTGAGCGGTTTCAAGACGGTGATGCTGTTGTCGGCAATGACGGCGCTGTTCATGGCGCTGGGCTATACGCTGGGCGGCAGCGGCGGCGCGATGATTGCGCTGCTGGTTGCGGCGGGCATGAACCTGTTCACCTTCTGGAACGCCGACAAGATTGTGCTGTCGATGCACAATGCGCGGGAGGTGGATGCGCAGAGCGCGCCCGAATATTATGGGCTGGTGCGCGATCTTGCCCAGCGGGCGGGTCTTCCCATGCCGCGCGTCTACCTGATCGACCAGCCGCATCCCAACGCCTTTGCCACGGGCCGCAATCCCGAACATGCCGCCGTCGCCGCGACGACGGGCCTGCTGTCTATGCTGACCCGTGAGGAAGTGGCGGGCGTGATGGCGCATGAACTCGCCCATGTGCAGAATCGCGACACGCTGATCATGACCATGGTCGCGACGATCGCGGGCGCCATTTCGATGCTCGCCAATTTCGGGCTGTTCTTCCGTGGCGGCAATGAAGAGAATGGACATGGCAACATCCTCGCCACGCTGATGGCGGTCATCGTCGCGCCCTTCGCCGCGATGATCGTGCAAATGGCGATCAGCCGCACGCGCGAATATGGCGCTGACGCCGCAGGAGCGCAGATCAGCGGCAATCCCCGCGCACTCGCATCCGCGCTCGCCAAGATTTCCGGCAAGGCGGAGATGATCCCGAACCATGTGGCCGAGCGCAATCCCGCCGCCGCCCAGCTCTACATCGTCCCTGTTCATGTGAGCGAACTCTTCTCCACCCACCCCGCGACCGAAAAGCGCATCGCGGCGCTGGAGGAAATGGGCGTGCCCGCACCCTCCACCATCCCCGTATCGGCACTCAACCCTGTCGCAGCTCCACCGCGCCGCCGGTCGAGCGCGCTCAATCCAAACGGGCGCTAATGGTAGACGTGATTGGCGAGGCCGCAGCCGAAGTCGCGGGTGCGCTATTCCGACATGCGGGTGGGCTGGTGATCGACCTGACCGTCGAGCACATCTTCTCCCGTCACACGGCGCGATTCTTTCATGGCGTGGGGCGGCGCGTCATCTTTGTCACGACATTGGGCGCCAAGCGCATTCCTTCCTCATTGCGGACAGTGCCGAAAGGCGTCCGCGCTAGCCCCCGCCGGTCGGATTGGGTAGCACTATGGGTCGGCATCGGCAGCTGGATAGGATTATTTCTGCTGGTCGGCATTATCGTCACTCATTTTCTTTAAAGGTGACCCTAGAGGGGAAAACGCGTAGGGCCCGCTGATGCCCCGCCGCCCTGCCCAACTCTCATTAGCCCCCCGACCCACAGATATTCCCGGCCTCCCCGCCCGCCGCGCCGCCTTGCGCCTGCTCGACGCCATCCTGCGCCGGGGCGATCCGCTGGAGTTGGCGCTGCATGGCGCAGCACAGGGCCTGCCCGCTCCCGACCGGGCGCTCGTTCATGCCATCGCCGCCGAGACACTGCGCCACCTGCCCGATCTCGACGCGCTGATCGACGGCGCTACCCGCCAGCCGCTGCCCCCGGATGCCAAGGCGCGCATGGTCCTGCGCATTGCCCTCATCCAGGTGCTGGCGCTAGGCACCGCGCCCCATGCCGCCATTGCGACCGCGCTGCCGCTGGTCGATGGCGGCCCGCGCAAGCTGGTCCATGGCGTCTTCGGCACTGTCACGCGCGCCACACCCACCCTCCCCGATCCAGCCACATTGCCGGACGAAGTCGTGGCGCGCTGGGAAAGCCAGTGGGGCAGTGACATGCCCGCTGCCGCCGCGCGCGCCTATGCCGTGCGCCCGCCTGTCGATGTCACCCTGCGCGACCCGGCAGAAACCGCGAGCTGGGCCGCAAAGCTGGGCGGCGAAAGTTTCGCGCCAGGCCATGTCCGCCTGCCCGATCACGGACCGGTGACGGAGCTTCCCGGCTTCACCGAAGGCGCATGGTGGGTGCAGGACATCGCCGCCTCCTGCCCCGCGCGCCTTCTTGGCCAGAGCGAGGGCCGCACGGTGCTGGACCTCTGCGCGGCGCCCGGTGGCAAGACGATGCAACTCGCCGCCGCAGGGTGGCAGGTGACGGCCATCGACCAGTCGAAGAAGCGGCTGGAACGGCTGAGCGAAAACCTGTCGCGCACCGGCCTTTCCGCCACGATCGTTCAAGCCGATCTGCGCCAGTGGGAGCCCGCCACCCCCGCCGACGCCATCCTGCTCGATGCCCCCTGCACCGCGACCGGCATCTATCGCCGCCATCCCGACGTGCTGCATCGCATTGGGGGCCGCCAGATTGCCGAACTTGCCGAGTTACAGACGGAGTTGCTGAGCCGCGCGGCCCAATGGCTAAGGCCCGGTGGCACCCTGATCTACGCCACTTGCTCCCTGGAACGAGCGGAAGGCGAAGATCAGTTGGAAACCTTCCTTCACGCCCATCCCGATTTCAGCATTCAGAGCGCGAACGTGGCCGAATTGCCGCAGGGCCTGCCCCCCCGTCCGGACGGTTGGCTGCGCACCCTGCCCGAGACGCTGGCCGACCAAGGCGGAACGGACGGATTTTTCGTTGCCCGGCTTGCCCGCGCGCCACAATGAATTAAGGTCAACCCTGTAAGAACTGAGATCTGGCAACGTCTGAAAGGCATCGCTTGCGCCCGACCGAGCCCCTTGCCCTGAACCATAGCTGGCCGCTCTACGACCTGCACCAGCATCTCGCCTCGGTGTCGCTCGACGATCATACCGCGCGCGATGATCAGGCGCTGGCGGAGCGGGGCATTGGCCTATGGCACTGCAATCTTGACGACGACAGCCTGTGTTGGACAGGCGGCGTCTATGATCTGTTTGGCCTGGAACGGGGCATGACGGTTCAGCGCCCGCTCGCCACATCACTCTACCAACCCGACTCTCGCGAGGCGATGGAGCAGCTACGCGCCTATGCCATTCGCCATCGCCGCGGCTTCACCGTGGACGTCGATATACGGCCGCTCGACGGCGGCGAATGCACCATGCGCCTCATCGCCGCCCCGATATTGGAGGGCGCGCATGTCGTCGCGCTCCACGGCGTGAAGCAGTTTTTGCCGCGCGGATCGGTGGCGTCACGCGGCCTTGATCCCACTATTTTCAACCTGCCCTGAATCCCGCGCCAACGAGCGCCGAAAAAGCCTGTGGATAAGGTCGAACTGCGCCGTTGCCCTTGACCCAAGGCGCGGCTAGAGCCGACTGTTGATGACCAGCCCTATCCTTATCTCGCCCTCCATCCTCTCCGCCGACTTCGCCCGCCTGGGCGAGGAGGTCCGCGCGATTGACGAGGCGGGTTGCGACTGGGTCCATATCGACGTGATGGACGGCCATTTCGTACCCAACATCACGATCGGCCCGGCCGTGGTGAAGGCCCTGCGCCCGCACAGCAAGAAGCCGTTCGACGTTCACCTGATGATCTCTCCGGTGGACCAATATCTCGACGCCTTCGCTCAGGCAGGTGCCGATATCCTGACCGTCCACCCGGAAGCCGGGCCGCACATTCACCGATCCATCCAGTATATCAAATCGCTGGGCGTGCAGGCGGGCGTGGTGCTGAATCCCGGCACCCCGGCCAAGATGCTCGATTATCTGATCGATGATGTCGACCTGATCCTGGTGATGAGCGTCAATCCCGGTTTTGGCGGGCAGAGCTTCATCGAAAATCAGCTGCGCAAGATTGAGGCGATCCGCAAGATGATCGACAAGAGCGGGCGTGACATTCGCCTGCAGGTCGATGGCGGCATCGATTTCACCACTGCCCCGCGCGCGATCGAAGCGGGCGCGGACGTGCTGGTCGCTGGCACCGCAACCTTCCGTGGCGGGCCTTCCGCCTATGCCGACAATATCCGGAAGCTCAAGGGCGGGTGAGCGACAAGCGGCGCATCCCCAGCCCATCGCTTGCGGATACGGCGGAATCAGAACCAGCCGAAAACGGAATCGAACAGGGCAAGCGCCTCATCCGCGTCGCGGATGACAAGGGCCTGTCGCTGGCCCAACGGGTCGCCAACCGCTTTTACCTGATGAGCTGGAAGACGCCGATCCACGGACGGCGGCTGAAGGGGAAATATCCGCTCAAACTGCTCGCGGTGCCCGATGATGAGATTGCGGGTGATGCGAAGGCTGGCCAGGCGATCCGCGCTGGCTATTTCCTTTTTCGCGGACTGAAGCAGCCGGTCAACACGCTGGATTTCGATCGCCTGACCGTCATCCCGGCTTTCGCCGATTATCTGCACAGCTTTGCGTGGCTGCGCGACCTGTCATCGGCGGCGACGCGGGAACAGGGTGCGCCCATTGCAGAAGCCGTGCTGCGCAAATGGCTGGACGTGCATGCCGAAACGCCGAGCGAACCGGCATGGCGTGCGGACAATGCCGGTTGGCGGCTGCTCTTCTGGTCGGCCCATGCGCCGCTCATCCTGTCATCCAGCGATCTGGTCTATCGCTCGCTGGTGCTGAACTGCATCGCGCGGACGGCGCGGCATCTGGATCGCGGCGCGGACAAGGCCCCGCTTGGCCTCCCGCGTCTGGTGGCCTGGGGCGGGATCGTCGCGGCTTCGATGCTGCTGCCGGGCGGCGCTGCCCGCAAGATTTTCGGTGAGGCGGGTCTCAAGCGCGCGATCGAAAACACGGTTCATGGCGATGGCGGCATTGTCTCGCGCTCGCCCAGTGACCAATTGGACGCCATCATGCTGCTGGCAATGGTGCGGGCGGTTTATGATGTTCGCCGCGAACAGGTGCCGCCTTTCCTCGCCGAAGCGCAGGGGCGAATGGTTCCCGCGCTGCTAAGCCTTACCCATGGCGATGGCGGGCTTGGCAGTTGGCAGGGCACGGGCGCCATCGACCCCGCCATCATAGAAGCCGTGATCCGGGCGAGCCGCGTGCGTGCGCGTCCGCTGCGACAAGCGAGCGACTGGGGCTATCAGCGGCTCGTCGCGGGCACGACCATCGTCCAGATCGATGCTGCGCCACCGCCGGTCGCCCGACTGGCCGAGGCGGGATGCGCCTCCACCACCGCGATCGAGATCAGCGATGGGCCGCAGCGGCTGATCGTCAATTGCGGCGGCGCGGCGCTTGAGGGCGCATGGATGCCCGGCGGCCTCGCACAGGGCCTGCGCACCACGGCGGCGCACAGCACACTGGTGCTGAACAATAGCAATTCCACCGCCCTGCTCCCCGACGGCACGCTGGGACGCGGCGTCACTGAAGTCGAATTTCACCGGCAAGAACAGGAAAGCGGCAGCCGAATAGAGATCAGCCATGACGGCTATGTGCGGCGCATGGGCTATGTCCATCGCCGCCTGCTGCTCGTCAGCATCGATGGCCGCGAAATCCGGGGCGAAGACATGCTGACGCCTGCCGCGCGCCGCCGTCGGCCGGTGAAGCTGCCCGCTGAGCTACGATTCCACCTCGCGCCCGGAGTCGAACCGACGGCCACGGCGGACGGCATGGGCGCGTTGTTGCGCATCGAGATGGGGCCTATCTGGCAGTTCCGCGCCAATGCCGGGAAGCTCGCCATAGAGGAAAGCCTTTGGGTGGACGGGGAAGGCCGCCCCCATGAGACCCGCCAGCTGGTCATCACCGCCGAAGCACTGCCCGGCGGATCGACCATCGGCTGGCTCTTCAAGCGGATGAGCTAAGGCCCCTTACCCCAAATCCTATCGCTTGCCGCATCGGTCCGGCAGGACTAGAGGGCTGCGGCAAGCCTGAGCGGCACTTCGAACAGCAGGAAGCATCATGTCAGACGTCACCATCAAACGCGCCCTCCTTTCCGTGTCGGACAAGTCCGGCCTCATCGAACTGGGTCAGGCGCTGGGCAAACATGGCGTTGAACTGGTCTCCACCGGCGGCACGGCCAAGGCTCTGCGCGATGCCGGGCTGGACGTGAAGGATATTTCGGACCTCACCGGCTTCCCGGAAATGATGGACGGCCGCGTCAAGACGCTGCACCCCAAGGTTCATGGCGGCCTGCTCGCCGTGCGCAACAATCCCGACCATGTCGCCTCCATGCAGGAACATGAAATCGGCGCCATCGATCTTGTCGTCGTCAACCTCTACCCCTTCGCCGCCACGGTCGCGAAGGGGGCAGAGCGCGAGGAGATCATCGAGAATATCGATATTGGCGGCCCCTCGATGGTTCGCTCCGCCGCGAAGAACCATGAGAGTGTCGCCATTGTCACCGATCCGGCCGACTATGCCCGTCTGATCGCGGAGATGACGGAAAAGGGCGGCGCGACCAGCTATGACTTCCGCCGGATGCTGGCGGCGAAGGCTTATGCCGCCACCGCCGCCTATGACTCGATGATCGCCAGCTGGTTCGCCTTTGCCGATCAGGGCGTCGATTTCCCCGAAACACTGGCCGTATCGAGCAAGCTCGGCGCGACGCTGCGCTATGGTGAGAACCCACATCAGTCGGCCGCGCTCTATCTGCCCGTCGGTCCTTCCGCCAATGGCATTGCCCAGGCGAAGCAGATTCAGGGCAAGGAGCTCAGCTACAATAATTACAATGACGCCGACGCCGCGCTGGAGCTGGTCAGCGAGTTCCGTGACGGCCCGCCGACCGTAGTGATCGTCAAGCACGCCAATCCCTGCGGCGTCGCCACCGGCAATACGCTGATCGAAGCCTATGAAGCCGCCCTCGCCTGCGACAGCGTCTCGGCCTTTGGCGGTATCATCGCCGTCAACCGCCCGCTCGACGGCCCGACCGCCGAAGCGATCAGCGGCATCTTTACCGAAGTCGTCGCCGCGCCCGACGCCGATGAGGAAGCCAAGGCGATCTTTGCGAAGAAGAAGAACCTCCGCCTGCTGCTGACGGGCGAACTGCCCGACCCGGCGCGGACCGGGTTGATGATGAAGAGCATTGCCGGTGGCATGCTGGTGCAGAGCCGCGACAACGGCCGCATCACGCGCGATCAGTTGAAGGTCGTGACCAAGCGCGCGCCCACCGATCAGGAGCTGAATGACTGCCTGTTCGCCTGGACCGTCGCCAAGCATGTGAAATCCAACGCCATCGTCTATGCCAAGGGCAACAGCACTGCTGGCATCGGCGCGGGGCAGATGAACCGCCTCGAATCTGCGCGCATCGCGGCGTGGAAGGCCAAGGATGCCGCTGATAAGGCAGGGTGGAGCGAAGCCCGCACCATCGGGTCGGCGGTGGCTTCCGACGCCTTCTTCCCCTTCGCCGATGGCCTCCTGACGGCGGTCGAAGCTGGCGCGACGGCAGTGATCCAGCCGGGCGGATCGATCCGTGACGAGGAAGTCATCGCGGCGGCGGACGAAGCGGGCCTCGCCATGGTCTTCACCGGCATGCGGCACTTCCGCCACTAAGACAGGCTGGCGGGGCGGTTCACCTGCCCCGCCATGCTTACCTGATCATTAACCATTCCTTAGATGATTTCCGCCAATTCCGATGATAGAAGTTAGCCTATCGGGGGGCATTGCATGCCGGAAATCGACCAGAATGTGGATGTCGCCATCATCGGCGCGGGTCCGGCAGGCCTGACTGCGGCCTATTTGCTCACCAAGAAGGGCTATTCGGTCACCGTTATCGAGAAGGACCCCCGCTATGTCGGCGGGATCAGCCGGACTGTTGAACTGAACGGATTCCGCTTCGACATTGGCGGCCACCGCTTCTTTTCCAAGTCAAAAGAGGTGGTCGATCTCTGGAACGAGATCCTGCCCAATGATTTCATCCAGCGCCCCCGGATGAGCCGCATCTATTATGAGGGCAAATTCTACAGCTATCCGCTGCGCGCCTTCGAAGCGCTGTGGAACCTGGGCGTGTGGCGATCGACGCTATGCATGGCGAGTTTCGCGAAGGCGAGGCTGCTGCCGAACCGCAATGTCCGGTCGTTTCAGGATTGGACGGTGAACGCGTTCGGACACAAGCTGTTCTCCATCTTCTTCAAGACCTATACCGAAAAGGTCTGGGGCATGCCCTGCAACGAGATGTCGGCTGATTGGGCGGCGCAGCGGATCAAGGGTCTGTCGCTCTGGGGCGCGGTGAAGGATGGGCTGAAGCGCTCGCTGGGTCTCAACAAGCGGCCCAATGACGGCATGGCGACCAAGACCTTGCTGGAAAGCTTCCGCTATCCACGCCTTGGCCCCGGCATGATGTGGGAAGCCGCACGGGACTTCGTCGTCAAGGGCGGCAACAAGGTGCTGATGGCGCACAGCCTCAAGCAGCTGTCGCACGACCAAGGCACCGGCCGGTGGCAGATGGTCGCTCAGGGTCCCGAGGGTGAGGTGCTGTTGAAGGCGCGTCATGTCATCAGTTCCGCGCCGATGCGTGAGCTGGCGGGCCGCATTCATCCTTTGCCCGCGACGCTCGGCAATGCGATGGAGCTTAAATATCGCGACTTCCTGACCGTGGCGCTGATGATCAAGTCGGAGGACCTGTTTCCCGACAACTGGATCTACATCCATGATTCGAAGGTTCAGGTCGGCCGCATCCAGAATTTCCGAAGCTGGTCTCCGGAAATGGTGCCAGATCCATCGCTCGCCTGCGTCGGCCTTGAATATTTCTGCTTCGAGGGCGATGGCCTTTGGTCATCGAACGACGATGCCCTGGTCGAGCTCGCCAAGCGCGAAATGGCGATACTGGGGCTGTGCGATCCTGCCGATGTGGTCGGGGGAGCGGTCGTCCGTCAGGAGAAGGCCTATCCCGTCTATGACGATGATTATGCCGCCAATGTGCTGAAGATGCGGACGGAACTGGAGCAGCTCTACCCGACGCTGCATCTGGTCGGCCGTAACGGCATGCACCGCTATAATAATCAGGATCATGCGATGATGACCGCCATGCTGACGGTGCGGAACATCGAAGCTGGCGAGCGGCAGTTCGACATCTGGGCGGTCAACGAGGATGCCGAATATCATGAAGCTGGCGAGGAAGGCGAAGAAGCCATCGGGCAGAATGCGGCGCTGGGGAGCGTGCGGCGGGTGCCCGGCCGCCTGAAGGCCGCGTAAACCGGCAGTCATGCATTGATGAACCTTGGCCATCTGAGCAGCGCCCTCACCGTCCGCTTCACCATAGTCCGCTATTTGCTGGCCAGCCTTTGCGCGCTTTGCGGCGACATGCTGCTGTTCCTGGCATTGCTGCGCTTCGATGTGCCGCCTACGATAGCGGGGGCCATCGGCTATACATCGGGCCTGCTGCTGCACTGGTTGATCAGCGTTCGTTTCGTTTTTCCTTCGGCTGTCGGCCCGACGAACCGGCAGCGTCTGGGCTTTGCCGTCAGCGCGGTGGTCGGCATCGCCGTGACATCCGGCCTTATCAGTGTTCTGGGAGCCGCCGGAATGACCCCGGCGCTTGCGAAGCTGTTCGCCATCCCCGCCAGCTTTCTATCTGTATATGCGATCCGGAAATATGGCGTCTTCGCCGCTCGCTAAGATCCGCACGGGATTTACCCGCGACATTGGGGGGACAACCACCCCTAGTGCCCGCTGGCTCATCCTTGCCTGGATTTGCTGTTCCATCATTCTGTTGTGGCTGGCCCTCGACCAGCTAGACGTTTTGGGCTTTCGTGATCCGGACGACGCAATGCGCCTTCAGCAGGTGCGGGACTGGCTCGGCGGCCAAGCCTTTCTGGATGTCAGTCAGCATCGGGTGAACCCGCCATTTGGCGGACCCATGCATTGGTCGCGGATCGTCGATATGCCGATCGCGGCGATAATCCTGCTGCTGCGACCGGTGCTGGGCAGCCACCTGGCCGAAGTGATCGCCTGCTCGACGGTTCCACTGCTGTTGCTGGGTGCGTTGGCATGGGCGCTGCATGTTGCCAGCGTTCGCATTGCTGGCAAACCGGCGGCGATACTTGCGCCGGTGCTTATGCTGACGACGCCGACCATCCTTGTGCAGTTCGGGCCGCTGCGAATCGATCACCATGGCTGGCAGATCCTGATGGCGACGATCGCGCTTGCCGGTGCCATGGATATAAGGCCTGCACGCGGCGGCATGGTCGCAGGCGCCGCCATGGCCGTGTGGCTACAGATTTCGAGCGAAGGACTGCCCTATGCCGCCCTATTCGGGGCTGTATTGGCGTTGCGGCAGTGGCGAGATCGAGATGAGACGCCCCGTTTTGTAGCCTACGCGCTGACTCTGGGCAGTGCCGCGCTGCTGCTGCTGGCTGTCCTGCGCGGCATGGCGCCGCTGGCGCACGCACAATGCGATGCCCTTTCGGCGGCCTATATCTGGCCATTGATCGCCTTCACCATCGTGACGCCGATTGTCTTCCGCATCGCCGCCCCCGTTTCCGCGACTGGACGGTTCGCCGCCGCAGGAACGGGCGCATTGGCCGCCGCTGCGCTGTTCATCATCACTGGCAAGTCTTGCCTGACCGGCGATCCTTTCCAGTCGCTGGGACCCGTCGCTTATAAACTCTGGTATTTGCATGTCATGGAAGGCCGCCCGATCTGGGAACAGGGCTGTTCGATGATGGGGCTCATCCTGCTGCCTCCGCTCGCGGGACTGGCCGGGTCGATCATGGCGGCGCGAGTTGCCGATACGGCCAAGGCGCGCGATCGCTGGCTGGCTGTGGCGCTGCTTCTGACCGGGGCGACGCTGGTCGCCATGCTCGTGATGCGGGCGATGTCGGTCGCCCATGTACTGGCGTTGCCGGGGGTCGCCTGGTTGATGTTACGGCTCTTCCGGCGGGCGCAGCAGAAAACCGCGACGATCCCGAGGGTGTTCGCGTCCTCGGCGGTCGCCTTGCTCACCCCGGCCGCCTTGTGCGCGCTCTGGATCGCGGCGACGGCGAGCGCAGAGAAAGAGGAGAAATCGCCCACGCCTGCGGGTGAATGCCGGACTGCCGCGGCGTTGAGCCCATTGCGGCAGTTGCCCAGATCGACGCTGTTTGCGCCCCTGGATATAGGTCCCGACATTTTGATCCGCACCCCCCACGACGTCATCGGCACGGCGCATCACCGAAATGCGGCCGGGATCACGGCGGTGGTCGAGGGCTTTACCGCGCCGCCAGCTAAGGCGCAGGCTATTCTGAAGGCTTTGAATAGTGGCAAGGGACCAGACTATCTAGTGACCTGTCCCAGCCTAAATGAGTTCAGACATTATGCTCAGGAGCATCCGGGCAGCCTGGCAATGATTTTGGACAAGGGTGGACATCCCGACTGGTTGAAGCCGGTCAGGCTTCAGGGGACGACGTCCTTGCGTGTCTACAGGATCATGCCGCCGCAAAACTGAGCGCCACGCCGTTCATGCAATAGCGTTTCCCGGTGGGCGGCGGTCCATCATCGAAAACATGGCCCAGGTGGCCGCCGCATCGGGCGCAATGAACCTCGATCCTTGGATAGAGCAAGGACATGTCTCGCGATGTACCCGTGGCACGGGGCAAGGGCGCCCAGAAGCTCGGCCAGCCTGTGCCGCTGTCGAATTGTGTCTTTGAACTGAACAGGGCCTGGTCGCAACCCCCGCATTTGAAGGTGCCCGCGCGATGTTCCTTGTTCAACGGACTGGTGAAGGGATGTTCGGTGGCCTGCTTGCGCAGCACATTATAGGCAAGCGGGCTGAGGCGCTTGCGCCATTCAGCATCGGTCAGGGTAAAGGGATAAGCGGCGGCAACCTCTTCCATGCCCAATCGCCAGAAGGCGAGAGCGGCTACCGCACAGGCGCCACTTTTGAGAAGATCCCGCCGTGTCATCCCGTCTACCTAACCAACCGAGGCTGAGCGCCGCCTGAACCATTTCCGGCTGCTGCCATGGCCTGATTTCAGCACATGCCTACGGAACAGCCAAACGCCCAGACGGATGATTGCGGCGACCCAAATGGCCTGCCAGACGATCGCAAGAATATGGGGCCACAGCGCCGAGTCCTGAGCCGCTCGCGCGATCATCGCGAATGGCGAGGAGAAGGGGAAGATGATCGCGCCAATCTCTGGAGCGGAGCCCATATGATCAACCGCATAGGTCGCGAAAAAGAAGACGCCCATCTGCGCCATGGTGACCGGCATGTTGAGCGTCTGCACCTCCCGCACGGTTGCGGCCTGTGCGCCGATGCCGAGGAATAACGAGCCCAGCAAGGCGTAGGCCATGGTGAAATAGATGCCGCCAAGCAGCAGGAACATGGGCCATCCAACCGCAGGGGTAGGCGGCGCGATGTCAGGGCCTGCAAAAATCCGGACGCCCAGCACGACCCCCGCCCCCCAGAAGCCGATGCCGACGAAGCTCATGCCGAGCATGGCGATGAGTTTACCCAGGAAAACGGAGTCGATCGGGACGGCGGCGGCGAGGATTTCGATCACCTTGTTGGTTTTTTCCTCCACAAGGTTGGACAGAACCATGCCCGCGAGAAGCATGGTGAGCAGGAATATCAGGACCTGTGCTGCACGGCCCGTCAACAGTCGCGATTGCGCCTCCGCGCCCGCGCTGGCTGTAACAAGCTGCTTCTTGATCTGCACATGGGGTAGCTGTTCGCCAGCGACGGCCGCGCTTGCGAGCAGGCTGATATCGCCTTCCAGCATGGCGAGATCGTCGGCTTTGCCGGTGAGCACAGGATGGGTGATCGTGCCCGACACAATGGCGATGAAGCGGGCGTCGGGTCGCATAAGCAAGGCGCGCGGCGCTCCCTTGGGCGCGCGTTGCAGGCGAGGGAGGTTGTCCGCCCCCAATCGGGCGGCAAGAATGTCATGGGCACGTTCCATGCGCACCGCATCTTCCTTCGCCATGGCGATGCCGACGGTGGGGCGCAGGCTTTCAGTCGTGATCTTTTCACCCAGGCCGCCAAACGCCATGCCGATCACGACCGGGAACAAGGGTCCAAGCAGGAACAGGATGAAGGTCTTTGAGAAGATCACGGCGGAAAAATCGCGGCGGGCGATGACCAGAGCCGCGCGCAGAACTTCGCTCATCACGCGGGCTCCTCTTCCGCATCCTGCATCTGCTGGGCCGCGGCGGCACCTGCGATGGAGACGAACGCATCATGCAGGCCGGGCCGTTCGATCGAGAGACTTTCGATGCCCGCCTGCCCGTCGAGCAAAGCCCGGAGCAGCGGTTCGATCCCCTCATCCGGCAGATCAAAATGCCATGCGCCATCGGCCGCCAGCGTTTCAGCAGGCAAGGCACGGCGCCAGCTGCCATCGCTCGCGCGGGTCCGCAGGCGAACCTGCGGGCGCAGCTTGTCGCGCGCCTCACTCACTGACCCTTCGAACCTGATGCGACCGCCCGCGACGATGGCGATGCGTTCACAGAGGCGTTCGGCGTGCGCGATGACATGGGTGGAAAAGAGGATGGTGACGCCCCGCCGTGCCTGATCGCGGATCAGTAGCTCCAGCTTGCCCTGGTTGATCGCGTCGAGCCCGGAGAAAGGTTCGTCGAGAACTATCAGCCGAGGCTCGTGGACGATCGTGCCGAATAGCTGAACGGTCTGCGCCATGCCCTTGGACAGTTGACGGATCGGCTTGTCGATCGAACTGCCCATGCCATGTTCGGCCAGCATCTCGCGTGCGCGCTGCCGCCCTGTTTTTAGCGGCAGCCCGCGCAATGCGCCCATGAACGCGATCGCTTCCGCCGCCTTCATCGAGGGATAGAGGCCCCGCTCCTCGGGCAGATAGCCGATGGCCCGCGCCTGACGCAGCGGGACATCATCCCCCAGCAGTCGGCGAGAACCCTCGTCGGGATCGATGATGCCGAGCAGCGTGCGGAGCAAGGTCGTCTTGCCCGCTCCGTTAGGCCCGAGAATGCCGTAAATGGAGCCCGTGGGAACGGCGAGGTCGATGCCATCGACTGCCCGGAATTTGCCGAATGTCTTGACAAGAGCATGGCCTTCGACGGCATAGGCCGAAGGGGGAGCCGGATTGTTACGGATCATCCACTCCTGATAGTCGCACAGCATGCCAACGCAAACCGAAACCTTGGAACAGCGCCTGAAGGCGCAAGCGCAGCGGCTGGGGTTTGCCGCATGTGCCATCGCGCGCGCGGACGCCGCGCCCGAGGCCGGGCGGCGCTTACGCAAATGGCTGGACGATGGCTGTCATGGCGAGATGCTGTGGATGGAGGAGCGCGCGGAGCAGCGCGGCTCACCCAGCGCGCTGTGGCCCGACGTACGCAGCGTCATCATGCTGGGGATGAGCTATGCCCCGGGCCGCGACCCGCTGGCGCTGGCAGAGGAGGGCGATCGTGGACGCATTTCCGTGTACGCACAGGGGCGCGACTATCATGACGTCGTGAAAAAAGGACTGAAGAGCCTTGCTCGCTGGCTGGTCGAGGAGCAGGCGAGCGCCCTTAAGGTCTTCGTGGACACCGCGCCGGTGATGGAAAAGCCGCTGGCGGCGGCGGCCGGTCTGGGCTGGCAGGGGAAGCACAGCAATCTCGTCAGCCGGGCGCATGGCAGCTGGCTGTTCCTGGGCGCGATCTATAGCGAACTGGCCCTGGAACCCGACCTGCCCGAAGTGGATCATTGCGGCAGTTGCACGGCCTGCCAGTCGGCCTGCCCCACTGACGCCTTTCCCGCTCCCTATGTCGTGGATGCGCGGCGGTGCATCTCTTACCTTACCATCGAACATAAGGGGCCGATCCCGCCGGAGTTTCGCGACAAGATCGGCAATCGCATTTATGGCTGCGACGATTGTCTGGCGGTGTGTCCGTGGAATAAGTTCGCTGATGCGGCAGCGGCAAACCGGGCGTTTATCGGACGGGCCGAACTGGCGGCGCCCGAGATTGGCGACCTGCTGGCTTTGGATGATGCGGGGTTTCGGGAGGTTTTCTCAGGGTCGCCGATCAAGCGGATCGGGCGCAACCGGATGGTCCGCAACGCGGCCGTAGCGGCGGGTAACAGTAGCGACCCACGTCTTTTGGCGCGATTGCACCCATTGCTGAGTGATGACGATCCCGTGGTGGCGGAAGCGGCGGCGTGGGCCGTGGAGCGGCTGTCCGCGCCCTGACCTATCGCCGAAGCGCTGAAGCGCAGGCGCCCGGATCTGTATCGGCCCCGGCGGGGGTGCGAGCATCGACATGGGTGACAACAGGCTCCTTGCCGCGAGCCGGTGCATAAAGATAGGCGTCCAGAACGCAGCGCCCGTTAGCGAACTGGAGCTTACGCATGCTGCTTTCCCGGATATCAAGCCGCGGCGTACCGAATTGCTGGACGAGGTGGCGCACGTCCATTCCCATGAGCGGACCCGATTTCATGAAGGCGCTGGCGGGCGGACCAGCTGGAGACGGGCGCATCGGCGCTGGCGGCACAATCGACCCGCCGCAAGCCGCCAATGGCAGCGCAAGCAAGACCGAAAAGATATGTTGGGGGGCTTTCATCGTGACTTGTTCCGGACGCCATGCAGCATGTGCACCGCCATAGCCGCGCTCCAAACGGGCGCAAGCAAGTTGATGAAGGGAATGAGGAACATAAGCGCCGAGACGAGGCCCATGAGCCACCGGCCGAGGCGAGGGATCGGCGGGAGCCCCGGATGCCGCTGTTCCACCATATCACTGAGATCGCGACCCAGGAGATAGGCGTTAAGCGCCAGGAAGAGCAGGATCGTGCCGACGCCGGTAACCAGAAGAAGGAGGTAGACTGGCAGCGCCAGCATGTTCCAGCCCGCCGTTCGCGCGGCCGAAGCGAGGGCAAGCCGCAAGCTAGGCGCGAAGCCCAAGGGCCGCGCGGCGGCTGCGGCGGCAGGATAGCTGTCCCGTTCGACCGCAGCCACGATGTCGTCGGCGAACAGGTTCATGACTGCTATGGCGATGGTCCGGAAGAGCAGCCATGCAAGCGCGACCAGGCTCATAGCCATTACGGCGGCTTCCGCTAGGCCACCACCACTCCAGCCGAAATATGCGCGCGTTGCGTGGACTGCTGTCCAAAGACCTAGTCCCGCCATCGCAAAGATCAGCAGCGTCAGCATGAGCGTCTTGGCCAACAGGCGCAGAGCAGCCCGATGGAAGATGACGGGAAAGGCACGAAGGGCGGCGGCGATCACCATGAGGCACGCTATTCCGCGCTCTGCACGCATGGTCAATCTGCAACGTTGCACGCAGCAGCGCGGCTCGATAGACACGGCGCGATTTTGAGCCTTTGAGTAAGGATATCGCGTGACCGCTGCTGCTGCCCCCTCGCTAGATGTTGTCGCGATCGGCAATGCCATTGTCGACGTGCTTACTCCCAGCGATGACGCATTCCTTGCCGAACATGCGCTGACCAAGGGCGGGATGCAGTTGATCAACGCGGAGACGGCCGAGGCGCTCTATGCCGACATGGGCGCGGGCAAGGAGGTCAGCGGCGGATCAGCGGCGAACACGCTGGCTGGCCTCGCGGCACTGGGCAAGCGCTGCGCCTTCATCGGGCAAGTGCGTGACGACCAGCTGGGCGAGGTGTTCACCCATGATGTGCGCGCCCTCGGTATCCGCTATGACACGCCAGCAGTGGGGGGCGAGGTGCCCACCGCGCGCTGCCTGATCCTGGTGACGCCGGACGCTCAACGCACGATGAACACCTTTCTGGGCGCGTCGCAGTTTCTGCCGGAATCAGCGCTCGACCTCGACCTGATCCGTTCAGCCTCGATCCTCTATCTGGAAGGCTATCTGTGGGATCCTGAACAGCCGCGCGCTGCCATGCGTGCCGCCATCGACGCCGCGAAGGGGGCGGGCCGCAAGGTTGCCTTCACGCTGTCCGATGGCTTCGTCATTGAACGCCATCGGGACGATTTCGTGCAACTCATCGATCAGGGGTTGATCGACATCCTCTTTTCCAACGAGCATGAAATTCAGTCGCTGGCGCAGATCGATGATTTTGACAAAGCGGTGGCGTCATTCGCTGGGCGTGTGCCGGTGCTGATCTCGACGCGCAGCGAAAAGGGCGCGATCGCTGTGGTGGACGGCGTTCGCTACGAGGTGCCCGCAGCATCTGTTGCGCAGGTGATCGACACCACGGGGGCGGGCGACCTGTTCGCCGCAGGATTCCTTGCCGGTCATATCGAGGAACTGGACGTGCATCATTGCCTCGAACTGGGCGCAGCAGCCGCAGCCGAAGTGATTTCCCATTGGGGCGCGCGGCCCGAGCAGGATCTGAAGATGATCCGGGCGAAGCTGGGGCGGTAAGACCGCGGAACGCTCATCCGCATCGACCGGGAAGATCCAAGCCGCCTAAGCTCTATTTGGGTCAGGCGGCTTTCTGGCGCCGGAACAAGGCCCGGTCATCGGGGCCGAAGCCCCATCGCCAAATGACAAAGCCGTAGACCGCCAGGATCGTCCCAACACCGAAAACAAGTTCGATCCATTCCAGCGCGGGCGGCAGAGCGACAAAGGCCGCCCCCACGATGCAGGCGACGCCACATGCGCTAAGCAATGGCCAGCGCCAGGCATTTACCTTGGCCTTGAGCAGATGAGACAAAAGGCGCGCCTTCACCAGCGCGCCAACCCCCAGCGCGATGGTGAGCGCGAGAGCCGGTGCCGCTGCTATCGCCATCGGAGGCAAATCAAATCGGCGCGCAAGCAATATGAGTCCGAAACTGAGCGCGGCCTGCAATCCGATCATGAACAGCGAAATCATCAGGTTGCGGTGGCGAGCGATATATACCAGCGCGGATTCGCTGACTACGGCAGTGGCCGCGACGACCTCCGCCAGCAGGAGAAAGGCCAGCGCTCCGGTGCCGCCAACGAAATGCGGCCCGACTAGCCCCATAACCGCCTCGCCGGGTATGCCCAGCGCAAGGGCGATACCGGCCTGCGCGGCGATGATCCAGAAGCCCACCTGGCTGACCTGCCGCGCAATGGCGGCAAGATTGCCCTCGGCAAGGTTGCGGGTAATGACCGGCCCCAGAATGGGATCGAAGCTGGTTTTCAGCTTTTGCGGCAATGAGGCGACCTGCTGCGCCACATAATATACGCCGACGATCGCGGGGCTGACGAACAGGCCCAGAATGGCGAGGTCAAGGCGACGCGATCCCCATTCCACGCCATCGGCGGCGGCGAGCGGCAAGTTACGGCGCGCGAGACGCCAAAGCCTGCCGAAGTCGGGGCGCCATCCATAGGGTATGCCATAGTGGCGAGTCATGGGGATGATGGAGGCGACGAACGCCGCAATCATGGAAACGACGTAGGAGAGGATCAGGCCATCGCGCGTGGAATAAAAGGCGAAGGCGAAAGCGCCGATGCTGATAGCCCAGGGTTCTATAATGGACCTGGCACGAACTGTTGCCCCTATGTCAAAACGATAAGCACAGGCGGCGAGTGCAACGTCTGACCCTGCAACGGCTATCACGATAAGCGCCAGCAAGCGGTCAAGGCCATTGATGCCGCTGTTTGGGAACATCGCTTGAGGGAAGGCAACCAGTATGCAACTGCCCAACGAGGCGGCGATCAGCGTCACGAGCATCGCGTCCGTGACGACATGACCGTGCGGACGTTCGGTCTGAGCCAGCGCGCCAGCGAGACCGCGCTTCAGCCCCAGCGTCGCCAGTTGCGCGATGAATTCAACGACAAGGACAGCATAGGCGAAACGGCCTAGCGCATCGGCACCATACCAGCGGCCAGCGATGAAAAGGAAAGGGAGGCGAGCAGCCAGGCGCAGAAGAAAGCCGAAGATATTCGTCCGGCCACCTCTGGCAAGCGCCGCGATGTCATCCTGTTGCGCGGAGGAAGCCTGCTCAGTCGGCAAAGAAAGTGGATCCCCCTGTCGCGTCATATTCTCTGTTGCCGGACGGTAAACAATAAATGATCGAAGGGCGACGGATTATTCGGGACGCAGCGGACGCGCGAGCAGCGCGTCGATGACTTCGCCCAGAGGGGCCGCGTCTTCCAGCAGGGCACAGACGGCTTCGACCACCGGCATTTCGACAGAGGCCGCGCGTGCAGCCTCGCGCAGCACTGGCGCTGTAAAGGCGCCTTCGGCAACGGTGCGGCGATTGGCAAGCAATTCGGCAGCCGATCGACCTTCGCCCAATCCCTTACCGAGCGAGAAATTGCGCGAGTTGGTCGAGGAACAGGTGAGAACCAGGTCACCCAACCCTGAAAGGCCCGAGAGCGTTTCGGCGCGCGCGCCGCGCGCGAGGCCGAAACGCGTCATTTCGGCAAAGCCCCGGCTGATAAGCGATGCGCGAGCGTTCAGGCCAAGGCCCGCTCCGTCTGCAACGCCGCAAGCGATGGCGAGCACGTTTTTGACGGCGCCGCCGATTTCCGCCCCAACGATATCGTCGGAGAGGTAAGGGCGAAAGGCGGGGCGGGCGACACGCGCCGCAATACGCCCGGCAAGCTGGGCGTCATCGCAAGCCAAGGTGACGGCGGTGGGAAGCCCCCGCGCGACTTCATGGGCGAAGGTCGGGCCTGACAAAACGCCGATCGGCGAACTGGGCTGGGCCTGCTTGGCGACTTCCGACATCAGCAGGCCGGAGCCAGCTTCGATCCCCTTCGAACACAGGATGAGCGGGATACCGGCAGGGAGTCCCGCCACGACAGCGCGCAGGTGCTGGGCCGGGCTAACGATCAACAGCAGTTCCCGGTCAGCCATGTCCGCCATGTCCCCCGTCGCCTGCACGGCTGGATTGAGGGGAATCCCGGGAAGATAAAGGGGATTGAGATGATCCTGATTGACGGCGCTGACGACGTCCGGTTCAAGCGCCCACAAACGGACATCCTCGCCTTGCGACGAAAGGGTTTGCGCAAGGGCCGTGCCCCAGGCGCCCGCTCCTATGACACCCGCCTTCATGCCTTCACTCCTGCCCCGCGCGCTTTTTCGGCATCCGGATCCAGCGGCCAGCGCGGCCGGGCTGGAACGGTAAGATCATCGACGAGCCCGGCTGCATAGCGTTCAGCCCCGGCCCAGGCGATCATCGCGGCATTGTCCGTGCAAAGCCAAAGCGGTGGCGCGACAAAGGGAAGATCATGCCGCGCAGCGAGTGCCTGAAGCCCT
This sequence comes from Sphingobium sp. TomMM7A, assembly GCF_055397305.1. Lineage (NCBI taxonomy): Bacteria > Pseudomonadati > Pseudomonadota > Alphaproteobacteria > Sphingomonadales > Sphingobiaceae > Sphingobium > Sphingobium sp. TomMM7A. The sequence continues at coordinate 2,132,239 of NZ_AP027311.1, forward strand.
GCGCGGATCGACTGGTTGGCGGCAACGCCACCCGCAACGACCAAAGCGGTTATCCCGTCCAGCGCGACAAGCTGCTTTTCAGTCCGATCAACGAGGCAATCTATCACTGCCTGCTGGAAGCTCGCAGCAATGTCTTCGGTCGAATATTGTCCCGATTGCGCGGCGCGCATTACCGCGCTCTTGAGCCCGGCAAAGGAGAAATGCGGCTCGGCCGTTCCGACCAGCGGACGCGGCAGGGGGACGGCCTTAGGATTGCCGCTTGCCGCAGCCCGCTCGACCGCCGGACCTCCGGGGTAGCCCAGGCCAAGCAGCTTGGCGGTCTTGTCAAAAGCCTCGCCACTGGCATCATCGATCGTGGTGGCAAGGCGGGCATAGTCACCGGGTCCACGGACATGGAGCAACTGACAATGTCCGCCGGAAACTAGCAAAAGGAGATAAGGAAATTGCAGCGACGGATCGGCAAGCCGGGGCGACAGCGCATGGCCTTCGAGATGATTGACGGCGACCAACGGCTTGTTGACGGCATGGGCGAGCGCCTTGCCAGTCACCAGACCGACCATCACGCCGCCGATCAATCCGGGGCCTGCGGTCGCGGCGATCACGTCAACCTGATCCAGGGTCAAATCTGCGTCGGCAAGTGCCGCTTCGATCAGGGGAGCCAATGCCTCGACATGGGCGCGGGCGGCTATCTCAGGCACAACGCCGCCATAGGGGCGGTGCGCCTCCTCCTGCGTGGCAAGACGGTGGGCGAGTATCTTCCCATCAGCCGTCACCAACGCTGCCGCAGTTTCGTCGCAGCTAGATTCCAGGCCGAGGATGATCGTCATTGCTGCTTCCATCTAATGGCCACGGATATTAGAGCAAGCGGCATATGACATTGCAATCTTTCACGCCTGATCGCCCGCTCCGTCTTGGCACGCGAGGTTCGCCCCTTGCGCTGGCGCAAGCGCGCATGACGGCCGAGGCGCTCTGCGCGCAGCATGGCTGGGCAGCGGACACGATCGAGACGGTGATCGTCCAGACGAGCGGCGACCGGATTCAGGACCGGGCGTTGGCGGAAATCGGCGGCAAGGCGCTGTGGACGAAGGAACTGGACCGGGCACTGGTGGAAGGTCAAATCGACTTTGCCGTCCACTCCATGAAGGATGTGGAGACTATCCGACCTGCCGAAATCACCATTACGGCCATGCTGCCCCGCGCGGATGTCCGGGATCGGCTGGTCGGCGCGGAAAGCTTTGCGGCCCTGCCCGAGAACCCGGTGGTGGGATCAAGTTCCCCCCGGCGGGCGGCGCAGGTCAAGCGGCTGCGGCCTGATGCGCAAGTCGTGCTGTTCAGGGGGAATGTCGCGACGCGGCTGGCGAAGCTTGCCGCCGGGGAGGTGCATGCGACATTGCTTGCGGCGGCGGGGCTCGACCGGCTGGGGCAGCCGGACGTCGGGACATGCATCCCGCTTGACGTCATGCTGCCAGCACCATCGCAGGGGGCCGTGGGCATCGAGACATTGAGCGACAATACGCAAATGCAGGCGCTGCTGGCCGGGATCAACGATAGCGACACGTTCGATTGTGTTTTGGCCGAGCGAGCAGTCCTCAAAGGGCTGGGCGGGACGTGCCATTCGCCGATCGCTGCTTTGGGCCGGCTGGAGGATGGGGAGATCCGTCTCGCTGCCGAGATATTGAGCGCTGACGGGCGCGAGCGGGTGGAGGACATAAGGATCATCGCACGCGGCGATCTCAGCGCGGCGGAGGCGCTGGGACGCTCCCTGCTCGACCGTGCCAGCGCGGAGCTGCGCGCTCTGTTCGAGGCGTGAGGCCGGTCATCATCCTGCGGCCCGAACCGGGCGCGAGCGAGACTGCCGCGCGGGCAAGGAAGCTGGGCCTCCTACCCCGCCTTTGCCCATTGTTCGAGGCACGGCCGATCGGCTGGGACGCACCTCCGCCTGAGCGGTTCGATGCGCTGTTGATGACCAGCGCGCAGGCTGCGCGGCTCGGCGGATCGCAGCTTGTCGGTTACCGGGCGCTACCCGCCTATGCGGTCGGGAGCGCGACCGCCCAGGCAATGGCAGAGCATGGCTTCGCGAATGTCGTCAGCGGCGATCAGGATGGCAGCGCCATCGCGGCCCGCATGGCGGCGGACGGACACCGGCGGGTGCTGCATCTGGGGGGCACGACACTCGCCCCGATAGAGGCGGGGCAGTTGAGTATCGAGCGGGTGGCCGTCTATACGATCGGCGCGCGGCCGCAGGCGCAGCTTGATCCTCAGCTGGAGCCGGGCGCGATATTGCTGGTTCATTCCCCGCGTGCGGGCGCCAACCTTGCAGAAATGATCGCCCCGGAGCGGCGGCGCGATTTCCCTATTATCGCCATCAGCCCGACGGCTCTTTTGGCCTGCGGCCCCGGCTGGGCCAGCGGCGAAGCGCCCGACAGGCCCGATGACGAGAGGATGCTGGCCCTCGCGGCACGATTGTGCGAATGATCCCGCCAAGATGGAAGAAAGGTCCTCAATGAGCGAAGAAGGCGGCGCGACAAGCGTCACGGCGATTCCGCCGGTTCCTCCGCGCAAACGGAGTTCCTGGCCGATCTTCGCGTCCCTGCTATTTGCCTTTGTGATCGGCGTCGCGCTTGCCATCGGCACGATGCTCTATTTTCAGGGCCGGTGGAATGATCGCGCGCAACCGTCGGTCGCCACCGCCGACCCCTATTTGCGCCCCGGCGTCGCGCTACGCCCACTGTCCGCAGACGCGGCGCAGATGCTGGACGGACGGGTAGTGCAGCTGGAAGATCGGCTCAATCGCATTACCGTAGAGGCTCAGGCAGCGTCCGGAAATGCAGCGCGCGCCGAGGGATTGCTGGTCGCCTTCGCCGCGCGCCGTGCGCTCGATAGCGGAATGCCTCTCGGCTATATCGAAGGGCAATTGAGGTTGCGCTTTGGTCAGGCGCAGCCGCGCGCCGTGGCGACGATCATCAATGCGGCGCGCGAGCCGGTCACGATTGCCGACCTGCGCGCCGGACTTTCCGGCGTCGCCGATCAATTGACGACGCCCGGGCCACAAACGAGCTGGTGGGAATCGGTGGAGCATGAGGCCCGCGAACTCGTCACCATCAGGCGGACGTCCACACCCTCTCCGCGTCCGGAGGCTGCGATGGAACGGGCGCTGCGTTATATCGATGCGGGGCGGGTAGGTCCTGCTCTTGCAGAGGTGGAAAAAATGCCCGGCAGGGCGGCCGCCGACAGGTGGATGCAGTTCGCCCGCCGCTATATCGAAGCACGGCGGGCGCTCGACCTGATCGAGACCGCAGCCATATTGGAGCCGCGTCAGTTGCACGGCGTCAGTGGTGGGCCAGTCATCCAAACCTCGCCCCTCGCGCCCTGAAGAACCTGTCATAATCGACCAGCCGTTGAGACGGCCGCGCGAAACCATTGGACGCGCGGCGCATTTGTCATGAGAATGTCATCTTTCGCCTTCGGGCCTTGGAGACTGTTTTCTCGTGCCGCCTTATGTCGATTCGATCACCAGCTTCTGGAAGGGCCGCGTAGCGCAGCATCCTAGCGATGCAGTGCGGCCTTCCCTGCGGCATTTGCTGGGCAACGCTTCCATGCCGATCGATCTGGCGCGCAGCCATGCCCGAGCCGGTGCCTTGTCGCGAGCTATAAAGGGCGATGGGCGCCACATCCTGCTGATCCCCGGCCTGCTCGCTTCAGAGCAGCGGATGGAGATGATGCGCACGATCCTTCAGGCTGCGGGATATAGGGCACACAGCTGGGACATGGGACGCAATCTGGGTCCCCGGCCAGACACGCTCGAGCTAATCGACCGGCGAGTGGACAGGATTCGCAAGGAAACCGATGCACCGGTGACTCTGGTGGGCTGGAGCCTGGGAGGGCTGTTCGCACGAGAATATGCCAAGGTCGCGCAGGAGAAAGTTGCTGGCGTCATCACCATGGGCACGCCCTTTTCAGGCGATCCGCGCGCCAATCATGCTTGGCGGCTCTATCAGCTGGTGGCGGGTCATCCCGTCGATTGCCCGCCTTTTGCCTGCAATCGGGAGGTAAAGCCGCAGGTCCCCACCATTGCCCTCTGGTCGCGGCGCGACGGGGTTATTGTGCCGGAATGCGCAAAGGGCAGGCACGGCGAGCGCGACAGGGCCATCGAGGTGGATTGCACCCATATGGGCTTTGCTGTCGCGCCCGAAGGCATATTGGCTGTGGGCAAGGCGTTGGAAGCCATACGCGCCTGATCTGCTCAGGGCGCTGCCCGACTCAACCCAGGCGGCGGAGTGCTTCGTCTCTGCCGATCAGCGGCAAGAGTTGAGCCATATCCGGGCCGTGATCCAAGCCGGTAAGGGCACGGCGTAGGGGCAGGAACAGCATTTTGCCCTTGCGGCCTGTACGCTCCTTGAGCGCGCCGGTGAGCGCAGGCCAAATGTCCGCGTTGAAGTCCAACTCCAGCAGCATTTCCCGAGCAGTTGCGAGGAAGGTGCGATCATCCTCGTCGGGCGCAGGCGCTTCGACGGGGCCAGTCACGATGCGCCACCAATCGGCGGCTTGCCCCACATTTTCGAGGTTCGGCCGGATGGCGTTCCAGCCTGCCTCATTCATCCCGGCAGGCAGGCGGCCGGACACGGCGTCATAGGGTAGAAGATGGACGATCTTCTGGTTAAGTGCGGCAAGTTCCGCTTCATCGAAGCGGGCGGGCGCTCGTCCGAAATGCGCGAAGTCGAAGCTTTCGACCAGCGGCTCGACATTCGCGAATGGCTCTACCGGCATCGATGTGCCGAGGCGGGCGAGTAGCGCCAAGACAGCCATAGGCTCCAGCCCGATCTCGCGGAAATGGGCGACGCCTAGCGAGCCCAAGCGCTTGGAGAGCTTGCCTTCGCTACCCGTCAGCAATGCCTCATGCGCGAAGAAGGGGAGCCCGGCCCCTAAAGCGGCGAACATCTGGATTTGCGTCGCCGTGTTGGAGACATGATCTTCGCCGCGCAGCACATGGGTTACCCCCATGTCCACATCGTCGATCACGGAGGGGAGCATGTAGAGCCAGCTGCCATCGGCGCGGCGGATCACCGGGTCGGACAGCAGCTTGGGGTCAAAGCGCTGCTCGCCACGGATAAGGTCGGTCCAGACGATCGGCTGATCATGATCGAGCTTGAAGCGCCAATGGGGTGTGCGGCCTTCGGCTTCATAGGCGGCGATCTGATCGGCGGTCAGCGACAGGGCGGCGCGGTCATAGACCGGCGGAAGTCCCCGGCCGAGCAGCACCTTTCGGCGCAGCTCCAGTTCTTGGCTCGTTTCATAGGCCGGATAGACATGGCCCGACGCCTTCAATTGCTCGAACCGGCTTTCATACAGGGCGAAGCGATCCGACTGCTTTTCCTCGCCATCCCAGTTCAGGCCGAGCCAGGACAGGTCCGCCCGGATCGCGTCGGCATATTCCTCGCGGGAGCGCTCAAGGTCCGTATCGTCAAGGCGCAGGAGGAACTTGCCCCCGCTTTTGCGTGCCCAAAGCCAGTTATGCAGCGCGGCGCGGATATTGCCGACATGAAGGTTGCCGGTCGGCGACGGCGCAAAGCGGGTGATGACGGTCATGAGCTTAAAGGGTCCGGAAAGCGTTGGTGATCGGATAACGGCGATCACGCCCGAAATTGCGCATGCCGAGCTTTACGCCCGGAGGGGATTGGCGTCGCTTATATTCGGCGACATAGAGGAGGCGCTCGATCCGGGCGACCACATCCTTGTCGAAGCCGCGCGCGACAAGCTCTTCCACCGACAGCTCCTCCTCCACCAGGCCATACAGGATGGGGTCCAGCACCTCATAGGGAGGGAGGCTGTCTTCGTCCTTCTGATCGTCCCGCAATTCCGCGCTTGGCGGCTTGGTGATCACGCGTTCGGGCATTACCGGACCGGATGGGCCAAGGCCAAGCGAAGAGACATGCTCGTTGCGCCAACGGCTGAGGTCGAAGACAGTGGTCTTGTAGGCGTCCTTCAACACCGAATAGCCGCCTGCCATGTCGCCATAGATGGTGGCGTAGCCGACTGACATCTCGCTCTTGTTGCCGGTGGTCAGCAGCATGTGGCCGAACTTGTTGGACAGGCCCATCAACGTCACGCCACGAATGCGGGACTGGAGATTTTCTTCGGCAAGGTCGCGCTGCCGCCCCGCGAAAGCATCGGCCAGCATCATGTCGAAGGCCGCCACGGCAGGCTCGATCGGGATCGTGTCGTAGCGGATGCCGAGCAAGCGGGCGCATTCGACGGCATCGTCCAGGCTGTCCTGGCTGGTGAAGCGCGACGGCATCATGACGCTCCAGACGCGCTCCGGCCCCAGGGCGTCCACGGCCACCGCTGCCGACAGCGCTGAGTCGATGCCGCCTGACAGGCCGAGGACGACGCCGGGGAAGCCGTTGCGGTTCACATAGTCGCGCAGGCCCAGCACCATCGCATTGTAGATATCGGCGGGGCGGCTATCGAGTTCGTGCCGCTCGCCGGGAATGCAGACCCACTGGCCTTCCCATTTTTCCCAATGGGTGAGGACGAGCGCTTCCTCCCAGTCGGGGAGCTGGTGGGCGATGCTGCGGTCGGCGCCCATGACGAAGGACGCGCCGTCGAACACCAGTTCATCCTGGCCGCCGACGCGGTTCAGATAGACGAGCGGCAGGCCGGTTTCACGCACGCGCGTACCAGCGACGGCGTTGATGCGGCGGTCGTCCTTGTCGACTTCGAACGGGCTGCCATTGGGGCTGATGAGGATTTCCGCCCCCTCCGCCCGCAGATGCGCGGTGACGAAGGGGAACCAGATATCTTCGCAAATCGGCACGCCGATCTTCACGCCACGGAAGTCGATCGGCGCGGGTAGCGGGCCGGGCGCGAACAGACGCTTTTCGTCAAATGTGCCGTAATTGGGCAGCTCGCGCTTCTGGCGGATGGCGGTGACGGCCCCATCTTCCAACAGGGCGATGACGTTGAACAATACGCCTTGGGAGGCGACTACGGTGCCGACCAGCATCGCGGGGCCGCCGTCCGCTGTCGCCTGGGCCAGACGATCCAGTTCATGGTTGGCGCGATCGACCAGTGCGGGCTTCAAAACCAGGTCTTCGGGCGGATAGCCGATCAGCTGGAGTTCGGGAAAGACGATGAGGTCGGCACCGGCCGCGCGCGCCCGCCATTCGAGCATCGCGTCCGCATTGGCCTTCAGGTCGCCCACGCTCTGTGTCATTTGGGCAAGGGCGATCACGAGTTTGTCGGTCATGCCCGCGCCCTAGTGCATTTTGCCCCCCTGCGCAAAAGCGCCTTTCCAGTGAGGGCAAGCGCGGCTAAAGGGGCCGCGTTTCGCGCACCGTCATCCAATCGTCACAGGGGTTTGGCCATGAAACTCATGACCGGCAATTCGAACAAGCCGCTTGCGGCCGCAATTGCAGATTATATCGAGATCCCGCTGACCGATGCGAGCGTCCGCCGCTTCGCGGATGAGGAAGTTTTCGTGGAAATTCACGAGAATGTCCGGGGCGAGGATGTGTTCGTCATTCAGTCGACGGCTTATCCGACGAACGACAATCTCATGGAATTGCTGATCATGATCGATGCGCTGAAGCGCGCGTCGGCCAAGCGAATCACTGCGGTGGTTCCTTATTTCGGCTATGCCCGGCAGGATCGGAAGCCCGGCCCGCGCACGCCGATCTCGGCCAAGCTGGTGGCGAACCTCATCACCACGGCGGGTGCTGACCGCGTGCTGTCGGTTGATCTGCATGCTGGGCAAATCCAGGGCTTTTTCGACATTCCGACCGACAACCTCTTTGGTGCACCGGTGATGTCGGCGGATATCCAGGCGCGCTTTGGTGATCGCAACCTGATGGTCGTGTCGCCGGACGTCGGCGGCGTGGTGCGCGCCCGTGCGCTGGCCAAGCGGCTGGACAACGCCCCGCTCGCCATCGTCGACAAGCGCCGCGAGCGCGCGGGCGAATCGGAAGTGATGAACATCATCGGCGACGTGAAGGGCCGCTTCTGCGTCCTGATCGATGATATCGTCGATTCGGCCGGTACGCTGTGCAACGCGGCCGGAGCGCTGAAGGCCGCAGGGGCAGAGGATGTGGTCGCCTATGTGAGCCATGGCGTGCTGTCGGGCGGCGCGGTTGCGCGCGTCGAGGCGTCGGAACTCAAGGAACTCGTGATCACCGATTCGATCCAGGGCACGGACACTGTGTGCACTGCCAAGAGCATCCGTCACTTGCCGATTGCCCCGCTGCTGGGCGAAGCGATCAAGCGGATTGCGGACGAAAGCTCGGTTTCCAGCCTGTTCGACTGACAGGAGAAGTTGCGCCGCGCGACTTCTATTAGGCGCCCGGCAGCAACACTATGGGCAGGCAGAATAAAAGGATCAGTCCGCCAACGACCCTCTGAGCGCGGGAAATGCCAAGCGGTTTTTCCCGCCAGAGCATCGGGCAGGAGAGCAGCGCCAGCAGCAGGAGCATGTTGGAAAGGGTAGCTGACCCGCCGACGGGCGCGTCCTGCCGCAAGGCGAGGGCACCCAGCAAGGCCGCGAAACTCAAGATCCAGCCGATCAGCGCCACAACGATTCCCTTCCGATACGAAGCGATAAACGGCGCGGATTGACGAAGCTTAAACGGCGGCTGCCCAAGGATCATAGGTGCCGAAGCTCCAGAGATTCCCTTCCGGATCGAGCGCCTCATAACCGCGTCCGGGATAGCCCTGATTATCATGCGGCTCGTTCACCACCACCGCACCCTGATTGCGGGCATGCAGGCAGTGGGCGTCGGCATCCGGGACCACCACATAGATGCAGGTCGTGACACCGCCCAGATCGCGCGGCGTGGTCCAACTGTAGAGCGACTCGGCCTCGCCATCGCGCGCGCTGCCCAGCATGACCATGCCCTCGCCCAATATGAGTTGCGCGTGGTGGATGATGTGCGGGTCCGCTTCGTCCTCATAACAGGCGTGCAATGCAAAGCCGAAAGCCTCTTGCAGGAAGTTTATAGCCGCTGGAGCATCGGCATAGCGCAGGCCGGGGATCAGTGGGGAGCCAGGCATGTTTTCCCTCCTTCATCGCGATCAGGAACAGGTTGGCAAAGCCTAGCGCAGCAGGCGCTTTCCGGCTAGGCGGGAGCGATGACGACCCGCGATGACCTGACCCTTGCCCACCGCCTCGCCGACGCCGCGGCGGCAGCCATCCGGCCCTTTTTCCGCGCGCGATACGACATGGAATTCAAGTCGGACCTGTCGCCGGTGACCGAGGCGGATCGGGCGGCGGAAGCAGCGATCCGAGCCATCTTGGAAAAGGAACGCCCCCAGGACGGCATCATCGGGGAGGAATATGGAGCGACACGCGAAGACGCGGAGCGCGTCTGGATCCTCGACCCGATCGACGGCACGCGCAGCTTCATTGCGGGACGGCCGATCTTTGGCACGCTTATCGCGCTGACTGAGGCGGGATGGCCGACGGTCGGCATCATCGACCAGCCAATCGCGCAAGAGCGCTGGGCAGGCATGATGGGCCAGCCCACCACCTTCAACGGCGCACCCGTCACCGCCCGCAGTTGCCGGTCGCTTGAAGAAGCGATCGTCGCCAGCACCGGGCCGCAATATTTCCCCGGATGCACCGGCGAGCATTTCTCACGGCTGGCTGGTCAGTGCCGCGACACGGTTTGGGGCGGCGACTGTTATAATTACGGCCTTATCGCGTCAGGCCATGTCGATATCGTCGTCGAAGCCGGGTTGAAGCTGCACGATATCGCCGCGCTCGTCCCTGTCGTGGAAGGTGCGGGGGGGCGGATGTGCGATTGGGCGGGCGACCCCATCACGGCGGAAAGCGACGGACAGGTTATCGCGATCGGCGATCCTGCTCGGCTGGACGATGTGCTGGAAGCGCTTGCCGAGGGACATCACGCTCATTGATGTTTAAGGCATTGATGTTTCAGGCCTTGATGTTTCAGGCGGCCAGCGCCGTTACTGCTTCAGCATAGATCCGCGCGCTCTCGTCATCGAAGCAGATGAACAGGATGAGGTCGAAGGCCGACGGGAAAGCCGCAAGCTGGCCCCGCACCGTCTGGGCCGCGATCCGAGAGGCCTGTTCTTTCGGATAGCCATAAATGCCGGTGGAGATGGCGGGGAAGGCTATACTGCGGAGGCTGTGCTCCCGCGCCAAATCGAGCGATGATCGGTAGCAATTGGCGAGCAACCGGGGTTCGCCCGAAGCCCCGCCCCGCCATACCGGACCGACGGTATGAATGACATGGGCAGCGGGCAGGCTGTAGCCGCGCGTGATCCGCGCCTCCCCCACTGGACAGCCGCCCAGCATACGGCATTCGGCGAGCAGTTCAGGCCCTGCCGCTCGATGGATCGCACCATCCACGCCGCCGCCCCCCAGCAGGGAACTATTGGCGGCGTTGACGATCGCTTCCGTTGCGCAACGGGTAATGTCGCCAGTTCCGATTTCCCAGCGGGCGGTGCCGAAGATCATATCGCAGCCCTCGCGATGAATTACGTTCGCAGCATTGCCCTAGAAAATCCCCAGAAACTTCTTTTTCTGCTTCTTTTCTTCCCTGGCGTTGGCCTTGCCGGACTCTTCTTTTGAGGTTGTGCCCCGGCCTACGTCATCTCGGGGCTTCCCACCTTTCGTCCTCTGCGCAGTGGCGGTCGCGCCAGCGAGAACGGGGCCACACGCGGCACTCTTGGCGTCGCCCACATCGACAAAGGCGAGCACGGCAGCGAGTGGGCTCGCCGCGATCCCCAGCGCCGCCGCCGCACCGCCGCGCGCGATCAGTTCAGGACTGATGACGTTGATGCCGGGCTTCGCGAAATAGCCTGTGATGCCGACCGGCGATTGGCCGGAAAACAGGCTGAACTTCTTGCCGTCAGCGCGGAAGGCGAGATCGAGGCTCTCATTACGGAAGGAAAAGCCGCCCCGCCCCAGCATGACGTTCTTCCTGGTATCGATGATGATCGGATCCGCGGCCGCGATGCCGTTGCGAACGGTGAAGGCGATCAGCCCGCAATTGATCTGGACAGGTTCCTTCAGCTTCTTTTCGAACATCTTCGTGATGAAGGTGCCTACATCGAGTTCGGCAAGCTGAACATTGCGTGCCCACATAGTGCCCGCAGGCAGGATGACCGCGATCCTGCCATTGGCGGTACTAAGCGAATCATGCACTGTGCTGCCCAAACCTGTCATTTGCGCCCGCGCCTTGATGATGCCGGTGGTCCCCGATTCCTCAACACCCCAGCGGCCAAGCAGCTTGCCCATGGGTGTCGGTGACAGGCGCACATCGTAGCGCGTACGCACCGGCTGAGCCCGGGCGTTTATCTCTATGTCCAAACTGACATGCCCGCCGGACATGTCGAAAGTGAGCGGCGAAAGCGTCAAAAGGCTGCGCTCAAGCGCTAGCGTAAGGCCGATATTGGAAATGGGCACATTGGGCGCCCTGACCTGGCGCACGTCGTATCGAACATTGGCATCGAAGTTGCGCAGGGCCTCGACCCTCAGCGGTGCGTCCGGCAGGACGCGCGGCCTACCGCCGACATTCTCGATCGCACCACTGGCGCCCTGCGCTTCCAACTTTTGGGGATTGTAGCCGATGAAGGGACCCACATCGATAATATCGAGGGTGCGAGTGGCGAGGTCAGCCTTCAAGCGCAAGCGATTGTCGGGCAGAGACACGGTCATGCGCCCGGAAAGGTCGCTATCTCCAAACCGGCCCTTGAGATGGGTAAAGCGCCATTCTCCACCCTGCTTGGTAAGCGCGGAGGTGAAGCGGTAGGTGCGGGTTTCGGGCATGGCGACGCCCAGAAAGTCGAACAGCAGCGCGAGATTGGGACCGCGCGTCAGCAGCCGCAAGTCCGCTCCCTCAATCTCAGTCGCGCCGGCCAAGGTTCCGCTGACCTCCAAGATTGTCGGCCCGGACTGTGCGTGGAGCGCGAGACTGTTCTTGCCGCCGATGACGGTCTCATTGGGCGAGAGCAGTCCGCCACGCAGAGTGAAGGGACGGCTGCGCATCGTGCCGTCGCCGGAGAAACGGATGTCACTCGCGAAGCGCGTATCCTGCGCCTTCACCGTTTCGAATTTAATGTCGGTGGACAGCTGCATCCGGGGGTCGCGATAGCGCAAGGTCGTTCCGGCAAGCAGCGCCTGGCGCACGAGCGGCAGATTGAGCGGCTCGCCTTTTTTGGCGCGGTCACCGAAGGTCCAGGTGTTGGTCTTGCCGTCCCGCGACCATTCCAGATCCGCGGCGGCGTTGCGAAGCTCAAGCCAACGGATGCGATATTTGTCGCCGAAGATCAGGCTGAGCGGCACGATCCGGGTATCGATAAGATCCGAATGAAAGAAATGCGGCCTGCTCGCCCAGGGCGTGTTGGCGATCGTCATTCCCTCGGCGCGAAACTTGATCGTGATGGGCGCGAAATACAGCTGGAAGTCACCGGCGACCTTGACCGGGCGCTCCAGCCGACTGGTGAGGAAGCGCTCGAACGGATGTTTGAGGAAGCGGCCCTTCGTGATGAACAGGATCAACCACAGCAGGAGGATCAGCCCGACGATATAGGCGATGATACGCAGCGGCAGGGGAACATTGCGCCATTTCTGACGTGCGGAGGACCAATAATGGCCAACGCCTCCTGCCCCGCTGTCGAGCGCAGGAGCCGATTTCGCCGGGGTGCCCGGCCGCAGGGGATCGGCGTCGGCCATGGCGCAAGAACGCCCCTCCCCTGCTTTAGGTCCGAATCACCTTGCTTTCCGGCGGCTGGCCGATTATGCGCGCCCCTTCGCGATATTTGGAAGGACCGCCCGGCTAACTAGGGCTGCCGTGGCTGTCCGTAATCGTCGCGCTGAAAAAGGAGACGAAAATGCCCAAGCTCAAGACCAAGAGCGGTGTGAAGAAGCGCTTCAAGTTCACCGCTTCCGGCAAGGTCAAGCACGGCGTCGCTGGCAAGCGTCACCGCCTGATCAGCCACAACGCAAAGTATATCCGCCAGAATCGCGGCACGTCCGTGCTGTCGGATTCCGATGTCGCTCACGTGCGCCTCTGGGCGCCCTACGGCCTGAAGTAAGGAGTAGAGGCACATGGCACGCGTAAAACGTGGTACGACCACCAAGGCGAAGCATAAGAGGATTCTGGATCAGGCGAAGGGCTATTATGGCCGTCGCAAGAACACGATCCGTATCGCTCGCCAGGCCGTCGAAAAGGCCGGCCAGTACGCTTATCGCGACCGCAAGGTCAAGAAGCGCACCTTCCGTGGCCTCTGGATCCAGCGCATCAACGCTGGCGTCCGCGCTGAAGGCCTGACCTATTCGCAGTTCATGCACGGCCTGAAGCTGGCTGGCGTCGATCTGGACCGCAAGGTTCTGGCTGACATTGCGATGCACGAAGGCGAGGCGTTTAGCGCCATCATCGCCCAGGCGAAGGCCGCGCTGCCCGCGGCCTGAGCATAGAACGGTCGAAAGATCGTCCAAGGGGCGCCGGGGCAGATGCTTCCGGCGCCCTTTTTGTTTTGTCGTGACTTCCGTTCGCTTCGAGCGACGTCGAGAAGCGGTTGCGCAGCACGGCTCGACCTTGCTCGAAGCGAACGGCGGGTAAGGAGATGTCCATGCCTCTGCACGTCTGGTGGCTCTATGTCACGGCGGTGTTCCTGATCTCGGCGACGCCGGGACCGAACATGCTGCATGTGATGACGCAGAGCATCGCGCATGGACCGCACAAGGCAATCGTGACGATGGCGGGCTTGATGAGCGCGGTATTGCTCTGCCTGATTGCGTCCGCGCTGGGATTGGGCGCATTGCTCAAGGCGTCGCCGGTGCTTTTCGATGCGCTGCGCTATGCCGGTGTGGCTTATCTGATCTGGCTTGGCGTTAAGGCTTGGCGCGCGCGCGTCGAATCCGACGAGGGTGAAGCGGCAGTCGCGCGGCCCGTCAGCAAACTTTTCGGCACCGCGCTCCTGACTGGCCTTTCCAACCCCAAGCTCATCATCTTTGCCGCCGCGCTCTTCCCGCAATTCATTGATACGGAACGGCCGTTCACAGTCCAGTTGGTCATCCTGGTGGCGAGCTTCGTCGTGATCGAAAGCTTCTGGTACGCCATGTATGCACTGGGCGGGATGAAGTTGAAACGCTGGCTCCAGCCCGCAAACCGGCAACGTCTGTTCAATCGCGGGACGGGCTTGCTGTTCATCGGCTTTGGCGGTGCGCTGCTAGGCGCGCGGGCCTGACCCTTTCCTTGCCGCTCGCGCCCGGCTAAGGCGCGGTCAAATATTTCGCCTTCGCGGGAATGATGAATACTCATGAGTGAAATTGCCAATCTGAAAGCCGGCCTGATCGCCGACATCAATGCCGCCGACACGCTAGATGCGCTGGAAGCCCTGCGCGTGGGGGCCATGGGCAAGAATGGCGTGGTGACGGGGCTGCTCAAGACATTGGGGTCGATGAGCCCCGAGGAGCGGCTGGAGAAGGGACCGCCGATCCAGGATTTGCGGGAAAGTGTGACGGCTGCGCTGGCCGAGCGGAAGGCGGCGCTGGAGCAGGCGGCGCTCGATGCGAAGCTGGCGGCGGAAAAGATCGACATGTCCTTGCCCGCTGATCTCGGCGCGCAGGGGTCGGTGCATCCGGTAAGCCAGGTCATGGACGAGCTGGCGGAGATTTTCGCGGACCTGGGCTTCTCCGTTGCGACCGGGCCGGAGATCGAGGATCAGTGGCATAATTTCACCGCGCTCAACATGCCGGAGACGCATCCGGCGCGAGCGATGCATGATACTTTCTACCTGCGCGCAGAAGATGATGAAGAACCCAGGGTGCTGCGCACCCACACATCGCCGGTGCAGATTCGCACGATGATGAGTGGCGAGCCGCCGATCCGTATCATCGCGCCGGGCCGCGTCTACCGGTCGGACAGCGATGCGACGCATACGCCGATGTTCCATCAGATCGAGGGGCTGGTGATCGACAAGGGGATCACCCTTGGTCATCTCAAATGGACGTTGGAAACCTTCCTCAAGGCTTTCTTCGAGCGTGACGATATCGTGCTGCGCCTGCGGCCAAGTTATTTCCCCTTCACTGAGCCTTCGGTTGAGGTGGACGTGGGCTATACACTGGTGAGCGGCCAGCGGGTGATTGGCGGCGACGGCGATGCACTCGGCGGCGGCTGGCTGGAAGTGTTGGGCAGCGGCATGGTCAACCGGCGGGTGATTGAAGCCTGCGGGCTGGACCCGGACGAGTGGCAGGGCTTTGCCTTCGGCACCGGGGTCGATCGGCTCGCCATGCTGAAATATGGGATGAACGACTTGCGCGCATTCTTCGACGGCGATCTGCGCTGGCTGAAACATTATGGCTTTTCGGCGCTGGATGTGCCGACGCTGAGCGGAGGAGTGGGCGCATGAAGTTCACGCTGAGCTGGCTCAAGACGCATCTCAATACCGATGCCGACCTGCCGACAATCCTCAAAACGCTCAATGATATCGGCCTTGAGATCGAGGGTGTGGAGAATCCGGCGGAAAAGCTCGCGCCCTTCCGCATCGCCAGGGTGCTGACCGCCGATCCGCATCCGCAGGCGGACAAGTTGCAGGTGCTGACCGTGGATGCGGGCGATGGCGCGTTGCAGGTCGTGTGTGGCGCGCCCAACGCTCGGGCGGGACTGGTCGGCGTGTTCGGGACCGAGGGCGCGGTGGTGCCCGTCAATGGCATGGTGCTCAAGAAGACTGCCATTCGCGGGGTCGAATCCAACGGCATGATGTGTTCGTTCCGGGAACTGGAACTGGGCGAAGATCATGAAGGAATCATCGAATTAAACGCGGATGCGCCGGTCGGGCGGGTCTATGCCGAGTGGGCCGGGCTGGATGACCCGGTGATTGATGTGAGTATAACACCTAATCGCCAGGACTGCATGGGCGTGCGGGGGATTGCGCGTGATCTGGCGGCGGCGGGGCTGGGGACGCTGAACGCGATCGTCGTGCCGGAGGTCGAGGGCGTCGGGTCGGGGCCGGACGTGCGGATCGAGGATACGGATGGCTGCCCGGCCTTCTTCGCGCGCACGGTCAGGGGCGTGACCAATGGCGCGTCGCCCGAATGGATGGCGCGACGGTTGAAGGCGATCGGGCAGAAGCCGATCAGCACGCTGGTCGATATCACCAACTATCTGATGATCGACCTGGGTCGACCGTTGCATGTCTACGACATGGCCAAGCTGAAAGGTCCGCTGACTGCCCGCCTGGGCAAGGCTGGCGAAGAGGTGCTCGCGCTCAATGGCAAGACCTATACGGTTGATGAGACGATGACGGTCATCGCCGACGATGTGGCTGTGCACGACATTGGCGGCATCATGGGCGGCGAGCATTCGGGTGCGAGCGAGGCGACGACCGATGTGTTGATCGAATGCGCCTATTTCACGCCCGAACGGATTGCGGTCACCGGACAGAAGCTGGGCCTGACCAGCGACGCGCGGGGGCGGTTCGAACGCGGGGTGGACCCGGCATTCCTGGATGACGGCTTGTCGATCGCGACCGACCTGGTGGTGAAGCTGTGCGGCGGCAGCGCCAGCGAGGCGACGCGCAGTGGCATGCCGCCCGTCGCAAACAAGATCGTCCGGTACGAACCGTCGCAATGCCTGACGCTGGCTGGCGTTTATGTGGGCGATGCCGAGCAGAAGCGCGTCCTGGAAAGCCTGGGCTTTGGCGTCGAGGAACATGATGCCACGTTCGATTATGACGACGGCGTCCCGGTAACGACGACCGCCCATTGGTCGGTCAGCGTGCCCAGCTGGCGACGCGATGTCGATGGCTGGCCCGATCTGGTCGAAGAGGTCGTGCGCATCGTCGGACTGGATCAGGTCCCTTCCACCCCCCTGCCCCGCATGCCCGGCGTCGCCAAGCCAACGGCGACCAGCGAGCAGCTGATGGAGCGGCGGGTTCGGCGGACGGCGGCGGCCCGGGGCCTGGCCGAGGCGATCAATTGGTCGTTCATCTCGAAAAAGGAAGCGGCGTCGGTCGGCGGTGGCGACTGGACGCTGGCGAACCCGATTTCCGAGGATCTGAAGGTCATGCGGCCTTCGCTGCTGCCCGGCCTGCTGTCGGCCACGCGGCGGAACATGGACCGGAGCGCGACTTCGGTGCGGCTGTTCGAGGTCGGCCGTCGCTATTTCAGCGACAAGGAGCGGGCCACGGCCAGCTTCGTGCTGGCGGGCGAGAAAGTCGCGCGCGGATGGCAGACGGGCAAGGCACAGGCCTTCTCCGCCTTTGACGCGAAGGCCGAAGTGATTGCGCTGCTGGCCGCAGCGGGGGCGCCCGTGGCGAACCTGCAAAGCTTTGGCGAGGCATCAGGCGCCTACCATCCGGGTCAGTCGGGGACGTTGCGCCTTGGCCCCAAGGTGGTGCTGGCCGAATTTGGCGTGCTGCATCCTTCGCTGGCTAAGCAATTCGGTATCAGCGGCGCGGTAGTCGCGGGCGAGATCTTCCTGGATGCGATCCCGGCCAAGCGGAAGAGCGGCTTCATGCGCGCGCTCTACGCGCCGCCCGCCTTGCAGGCGGTGAAGCGCGACTTTGCCTTTGTCGTCGATGAGGCGATCGAGGCGGATGCGCTGGTGCGCGCGGTCAAGGGCGCGGACAAAAAGAGCATCGTCGATGCGCGGTTGTTCGACGTCTTTGTGGGGCCGGGCGTGGATGAAGGTAGCAAGAGCCTGGCGATCGAGGTGACGTTACAGCCGGGCGAAAAGAGCTTTTCGCAGGAGGAGTTGGACGCCATCAGCGCCGCTATCGTGAAGGCGGCGGAGAAGCTGGGCGCGACGTTGCGGGGGTGAGGGAAACCTCGCCAGGGGTCTGGCTGGAGTAGCGAGGCTGGCTTTACTCCGTTGAAGAGAAGAGAAGGACTTCGACAAGCTCAGTCCAAACGGAAATAGTGGGCTGGACCGACAGGATCAAAAGTAGAGGGCTGATGGACGAGCTTGTAACGATCGCGTCGGACGGGCTGACCGCCGCCATCAACCCGCTGGGCGCGGAGCTTTGGTCGCTCAAGGACCCTGCCGGACGCGAACTGATGACCGATGCCGATCCGCGCTGGTGGACGGGGCATGCGCCGTTGCTGTTTCCTTTCGTCGGGCGGTCACGCAATGATGTGTATCGCCTGGACGGGCATGACTATCCGATGCCGCAGCACGGCTTTGCCCGGCACATGGCGTTCGCGCAGGTGGAGCATCGGCCGGAATCGGTGATCTTCCGGCTGGAGGCGGACGCGGCGACGCGGGCCGTCTATCCGTTCGATTTCCGGCTGGACATGCAGTTCGCTGTCGCGGGCGGAACGCTGATGATGACGGCCACGGTCATAAACCGGGGCGAGGCGGACATGCCCTTTTCCTTTGGCTATCATCCGGCCTTTGCCTGGCCGCTGCCCTTTGGGGGTTCGGCGGACGATCATCGGATAGAGTTTGAGAAGGCGGAAACGGCACCGCTGCGCAAGGTGGGAAACGAGCCGGGTCTGATCGCGCGGGAAACCGTTGCATCGCCGGTGAAGGGCAAGGTCCTGCATCCCACCCATGCGATGTTCGAGGGCGATGCGCTGGTCTGGGATGCGTTGGAGAGCGACAGCCTATATTGGGGTGTGCCGGGACAGACGCGGCTGAAGATCGACTTTCCCGATACGCCATGGCTGGGGCTGTGGCAGAAGCCGGGCGCGCATTATCTGTGCGTCGAGCCCTGGGCGGGGATGGCTGACCTGGTCGGGTTCGAAGGAGATGTCTGGGACAAGCAGGGCGTCATGCGGCTACTGCCGGGGGACGAGCGGCGGTTCCGCATGGACGTGACGGTCGTGGACGTGTAACGGCGGCTTCCATGATTCCGTTCGGGCTGAGCCTGTCGAAGCCTCTTCCCTGGAAGGAAGTAAAGCCCTTCGACAAGCTCAGGGCGAACGGTTGTTTTTATACCGAGCCCCCGACAACATCATGACCATCCCATCCCGCCGCACCTTCGCGATCATTTCCCACCCTGACGCGGGTAAGACCACGCTGACCGAAAAGCTGCTGCTGGAAGGCGGCGCCATCCATCTGGCCGGTGAGGTCAAGGCGCGCGGGGCGAACCGGCGCGCGCGGTCGGACTGGATGAAGATTGAGCAGCAGCGCGGCATTTCCGTGACCAGCTCCGTCATGACGTTCGAACGCGACGGCATCACCTTCAACCTGCTGGACACGCCGGGGCACGAGGATTTCTCGGAAGATACCTATCGCACGCTGACGGCGGTGGATTCGGCGGTCATGGTGATCGACGCGGCCAAGGGCATCGAACCGCAGACGCGCAAACTGTTCGAAGTGTGCCGGTTGCGCAACGTGCCGATCATCACTTTCGTGAACAAAGTGGACCGCGAAGGGCGCGACACCTTCGCCCTGCTGGACGAAGTGGCGGACGCGCTGGCGCTGGACGTGTGCCCGATGAGCTGGCCGGTCGGCATGGGTGGCGAGTTCGAAGGGATTTACGATTTCGCCAAGAACCGGCTGCGCCAGCCCAGCGGTCCGAGCAAGGAATTTGAGGGCAAGCAGGTGTTTGTCGAGGGCATCGATGATGATGCGCTGGCCGAGCATATTTCCGCGCGGGGCCTTGAAAAGCTGCGCGAGGAAGCGGAGCTGGCGGTCGGTGGCTATGCCGATTTCGATCTGGCGGCCTATCGCCACGGGGATCTGACGCCGGTCTATTTCGGATCGGCGCTCAAGCTGTTCGGCGTGACCGAGTTGATCGACGCGCTAGCCGCCCATGCGCCGCCGCCGCGTGCGCAGCCGGCCGAGCCTGCGCCGGTGGAGCCGGAGAATAGCGAAGTCACCGGCTTCATCTTCAAGGTTCAGGCGAATATGGACCCGCAGCATCGCGACCGCATCGCCTTCATGCGGCTCTGTTCCGGCAAGTTCAGGCGGGGCATGAAGCTGACGCCGAGCGGGTCGGGCAAGCCGATCGCGGTGCATTCGCCGATCCTCTTTTTCGCGCAGGACCGCGAGATTGCGGATGAGGCTTTTCCCGGCGACATTATCGGCATTCCCAACCATGGGACGTTGCGGGTCGGCGATACGCTGAGCGAGAAGGCGGGGGTGCGCTTTACGGGGCTGCCGAACTTTGCACCGGAAATATTGCGGCGCGTGGCGCTGAAGGATCCGACCAAGACGAAGCAGTTGAGGAAGGCGCTGGACGATCTGTCCGAAGAAGGCGTGATCCAGGTTTTCTATCCCGAGATCGGCAGCAGCTGGGTCGTCGGCGTGGTTGGGCAGTTGCAGCTGGACGTGCTGATTTCGCGGTTGGAAGCCGAGTATAAGGTGGCGGCGGGGCTGGAGGCATCTCCCTTCGATACGGCGCGCTGGATTTCCGGTGATGAGGCGGCGGTCAAGGACTTGGCCTCGTTCAACGTGGCGAACATGGCGAAGGATCGCGACGGCAACCTTGTCTTCATGGCGAAGAGCGCGTGGGATGTGGGTTATCAGCAGGAGCGGCATCCCAAGGTGAAGTTCAGCGCGACCAAGGAACGCTGAATTTTGGCGGTCGGGGGATGAGCGCCATCCTCTACAGTTTCCGGCGCTGCCCCTATGCCATGCGGGCGCGGATGGCGCTGATCATCAGCGGGCAGCAGGTGGAGTTGCGCGAGGTCGTTTTGCGCGACAAGCCTGCCGCGATGCTGACGCTGTCACCCAAGGGGACGGTGCCGGTGCTGGCGTTACCCGGCGGCGACGTGATTGACGAGAGCCTGGATATCATGCGCTGGGCGCTTCGCCTGGATGATCCGGAGGGTTGGCTCGACGGGGATGACGCGGCGCTGATCGCCGCCAATGACGGGCCGTTCAAGCAACATCTCGACCGCTACAAATATGCGACGCGCCATGGGTCGGACCCGCTGGAACATCGCGCCGCAGGGATGGCATGGCTGGGCGAACTGGAAGCGCGGCTGGAGAGCAGTGCTTTCCTGTGTGGCGAGCGCAGGATGCTGGCCGACATCGCGATCTTTCCGTTTGTGCGGCAGTTTGCGGCGGCTGATCAGGCGTGGTTTGACGCACAGCCCGTGCCGCGCGTGCAGGCATGGTTGCGCGCTTTGATCGGGTCGGAATTGTTTGACCGCGCCATGACGCGCAGAGCTGCATGGCAGCCGGATGACGCGGCGGTTTTTCTTTAGCGGCGCAGCAGGAAGACAGCGTGTTCGGCGAACAGGTTGGCGTTCGCGTGGGTGGTTTCCTTGTCGCCCTTCAGGAACCATTGACCATCGATCGTCCAGCCGCGATCCTTCACCAGCGCGCGGAAATCATCGACGGTGACATGGTGGATGTTGAGCGTGTCATACCATGTATCGGGCAGCAGTCGCGTTACCGGCATGCGCCCGCCCCACATCAGCGACAATCGTCCCCTCCAATGGGCGAAATTGGGGAAGGACACGAAGGCCTGGCGGCCGATGCGCAGCAGTTCCTCCACGACCAGGTCCGGGCGGCGCGTGGTCTGTAGCGTCTGGCTGAGGATCGCATAGTCGAAGCTGGCGTCGGGATAATAGGCAAGGTCGGTGTCGGCGTCGCCCTGCACGACCGAGAGGCCCCGGCCGACGGCGGCGGCGACATTGCCCGCGTCCAGTTCCAGCCCGCGCGCATCCACCTGTTTCGTGTCGCGCAGCGCCGCCATGAGCGCGCCGTCGCCGCAGCCGACGTCCAGCACGCGCGCGCCCGGCGTTACGGTGCGAGCGATCAGGGCGAGGTCCGGCCGAAGCGTCTCGCTCACGCGCGGCCGCCCTTGAGGAAGCCATCGACGACGCGGTTCAGTTCCGGGCATTCCAGCAGGAACGCGTCGTGGCCGAAGGGGCTGGATAGCTCAACGAAGCTGGCCTGCGCACCGCTGGCATTGAGGGCGTGGACGATGATGCGGGATTCGGCGGTGGGATAGAGCCAGTCGGTGTCGAAGCTCACGAGGCAGAAGCGGGCTTTGGACTGGGCGAAGGCGGTGGCGAGGCTGCCGCCATGATCCTCCGCAATGTCATAATAGTCCATGGCGCGGGTGATGTAGAGATAGGAGTTGGCGTCGAACCGCTCGACGAAGCTCAGGCCCTGGTGGCGCAGATAGCTTTCGACCTGGAAGTCAGCGTCGAAGCCAAAGGTCTTGGCATCGCGCCCTTGCAGGCGGCGGCCGAATTTCTCGGTCAAGCCCGCTTCGGACAGATAGGTGATGTGCGCGGCCATGCGTGCGACAGCAAGGCCCGCGCTCGGCACCTGGGCGTCGGCATAATAGTCGCCGCCGCGCCAGTTGGGATCGGCCATGATCGCCTGACGCCCGACTTCGTGAAAGGCGATGTTCTGGGCGCTGTGGCGAGCGGTCGAGGCGATGACGATGCAGCTTTCGACGCGATCGGGGAAGATGGTCGGCCAGCTAAGCGCCTGCATGCCGCCCATGGAGCCGCCGATGACGGCAGAGAGGCGATTTACGCCCAGATGGTCAAGCAGCAGCGCTTGGGCGCGCACCATGTCGGCGATGGTCAGCACCGGGAAGCGCATCGCATAGGGCGCATTGCTCGACGGATCGACGCTGGCGGGGCCGCTGGACCCCATGCAGCTGCCGATGACGTTGGCGCAGACGATGAAATGGCGCGCGGGGTCGATGGGTTTTCCTTCGCCCACCATGCGCCACCACCAGCCGGGCTTACCTGTGACGGGATGGTCGGACGCCACATATTGGTCGCCGGTCAGCGCGTGGCAGATGAGGATGACGTTCGACTTGTCCGCGTTCATCCGCCCATAGGTTTCATAGGCGATATCGACCGGTGCAAGGGCCGCGCCGCTGTCCAGCCGCAGGGGGCCGGACAGGCGGACCTGGCGGCGGAGGCCGAAACGGCTGTCGTCGGTGAAGGAGGCGCTGGCCATGGTGCAAGCGGGCTAGGACCGTGGAGGGGTGCTGTCAATCGGGTGGGGATGGGCTAGGACGAGGACATGAGCCAGCCCCGCATTCCGATCGTCATTTATGGCCCCCTGTCCTCCTATCTGGAAGAGCAGTTGAAGGCCCGATTCATCGTGCATGAGTTGGCGGCGGCTGCCGATCCGGACGCGCTGCCCGAGGCGGTGCGGGAGGCGCGGGCGCTGGTGTCGTTCGGGGCGGTCGGCGCTTCTGCCGCGATCATGGATGCGCTGCCGAGGCTGGAGATGATCGGGCTGTTTTCGGTTGGCTATGACAAGGTCGATGTCGCGCATGCCAAGGCGAAGGGCATCAAGGTCAGCAACACGCCCGACGTGCTGACCGACGATGTGGCCGATCTGGCGGTAGGCCTGCTTTATGCGACCGTGCGCAATATTGCTGCCAACGATCGGATGGTGCGGTCTGGCAGCTGGGCGCGGGGTGGCACGGCGCCGTTGAGCGGCAGCGTAACGGGGCGCAGGATCGGGATATTGGGACTGGGCCGGATCGGGCGGGCGATCGCGCGGCGGCTGGAGCCGATGGCAAGCGAGATCATTTATCATAACCGCAGACCTGCACCGGACGCCCCCTATCGCTATGTGGCCGACCGCATCGCCTTCGCGCGAGAGAGCGAGGCGATGATCGTCGCGACATCGGGCGGGCCGGAAGCGCACGGGCTGGTCGATGCGGCGATGCTGGAGGCGCTGGGGCCGCAGGGCGTGCTGATCAACATCAGCCGGGGGAGCGTCATCGATGAGGACGCGCTGGTCGCGGCGCTGGCGGAAGGTCGGGTCGGTGGTGCCGGGCTGGACGTGTTCGCGCAGGAGCCGCACGTGCCCGAGACTTTGTTCGCCATGGATAATGTCGTGCTGCAACCGCATCAGGGTAGCGCCACGGTGAACACGCGCAAGGCGATGGCCGACCTGGTGCTCGCCAATCTGGACGCGTGGGCGGCGGGCAAGCCGCTGGTGACGCCGGTCATCTAGCAGCGCTTTGCCTTTGCCGCCGATGGCGCTAAAGCCCGGCCATGACGAAACCTGCTCCCAAGGAATGGATTCTGGGCATTTCGCCCTATGTGCCGGGTAAGGCAGCGGCCGATGATGGACGCCCGCTGATCAAGCTCAGCGCGAATGAAAACCCGCTGGGCACCGGCGCGGCCGCACGGGCGGCGCTGGTCGCGGCGACGGCAGACCTTGCGACCTATCCCGATCCCGGCGCGACGAAGATGCGCGAGGCGATCGCGGCGGTGCATGGCCTTGATCCCGCTCGGGTGATCTACGGCACCGGATCGGACGAGTTGCTGCACATTGCGGCGAGCGCCTATGCAGGGCCGGGGGACGAGATACTTTACGTCCATTACGGCTTTTCGGTTTACGACATCGCCGCGCGGCGGGTCGGCGCGACCCCGGTGATCGCGCCGGACAAGGATTATGCGACCGATGTGGACGCGCTGCTCGCCTGCGTGACGGAAAAGACCAAGGTCGTTTTCCTGGCCAATCCCAACAATCCCACGGGCACCATGACGCCGCGCGAGGATATTGCGCGGCTGCACGCGGCGCTGCGGACGGACATTTTGTTCGTGCTGGATCAGGCCTATGCCGAATATCTGGACCCGCAAGAAGATGATGGCGGGCTGGAGCTGGCGAAGAACGCCGCCAATGTGCTGGTAACCCGCACCTTCTCCAAAATCTACGGCCTCGCCGCTGAGCGGATTGGATGGGGCTATGCCAGCGCGGAGATCATCGACGCGTTGCACCGCATCCGCGCGCCGTTCAATGTCACCACAGCCGGACAGGCGGCGGCGATCGCGGCGGTGAAGGATCAGGCATGGGTGGATGCCAGCCGGGCGCACAATCGCACATGGCGGGCCTGGCTGACCGATGAGGTTGCTTCGCTGTCCAACCATGGGCTGCGGGCGGTGCCGAGCAAGGCCAATTTTCTGCTGATCCTGTTCAACGGCAAGCTGACCGCCGAGGCGGCGATGAAGGGGCTGTGGGACGAAGGTTTCGCGACGCGCTGGCTGCCGGGCCAGGGGCTGCCCAATGGCCTGCGCATCACCATCGGCACCGAAGAGCAGGTGCGCGCGGTCGCGGCGAAGCTGCGGGCGATGGCGGAGGCGGCCTGAACCATGCTGCCATTTGCTCGCGTCACCATCATCGGCCTTGGCCTGATCGGCTCATCCCTCGCGCGGGCTATCCGCGAATATATGCCGACGGTTCGGGTGACGGGGCATGATGCCGATCCAAATGTGCGGCAGATCGCGCGGGCTATCGACCTGTGCGACGATGTAACCGACACGGCGGGCGCGAGCGTGACCGACGCCGACCTGGTCGTGCTGTGCGTGCCGGTGCGGGCCATGGGCGTGGCGGCAGAAGAGATTGCGGACGATCTGCCCGCCGATGCGATCGTGAGCGATGTGGGATCATGCAAGGCCGATGTGCTGGCGCAACTGAACGCGGCCCTGCCCGGACGCGTCATCATCCCCGCACACCCGGTCGCCGGGACCGAGAATAGCGGGCCTGAAGCGGGTTTCGCCAGCCTGTTCCAGGGCCGCTGGTGCATCATTACGCCGCCTGCCGGAGCCGATCCGGCGGCGGTCGAGCGCATTTCCGAACTATGGCATCGCGTCGGCGCGGATGTCGAGACGATGGACCCGCAGCATCATGACCTGGTGCTGGCGGTGACGAGCCATCTGCCGCACCTTATCGCCTACACCATCGTCGGCACGGCGAGCGATCTGGAGGATGTGACCCAGTCCGAGGTCATCAAATATTCCGCTGGCGGTTTTCGCGATTTCACCCGCATCGCGGCGTCCGATCCCACCATGTGGCGCGACGTGTTCCTGGCGAACAAGGACGCTGTGCTGGAAATGCTACAGCGTTTCTCCGAGGACTTGTCGGCTTTGCAGCGGGCGATCCGGTGGAATGATGGGGACACATTGTTCAACCTGTTCACCAAGACGCGGGCCATCCGCCGGTCGATCATCGAACAGGGGCAGGACGATCCCAAGCCAGATTTCGGGCGGCGTCACTAGGACCGATCTTCTTACACGGAAGCATCGGCATTAAGGCTGATTTTCCGTCACCCCGGACTTGATCCGGGGTCCCACTGCCTCGGCAGCGTCAGAAAAGAAGCGGGACCCCGGATCAAGTCCGGGGTGACGATCACTCGAATATGATCATGCTCTAAGGCTTCGCGCCTTTTATCCGGGATCACTCGACCGCGTTTGGGTTGAGCTTGTCAAAGGCATGCGCGGGATTCAGCGCGTTGATCGCGGCATGGACGCGGATTTCGGCGTCTCGGCGGTCCAGGCCGGTCGGGATCACTTCCCCGACCTTGTAGGTGATGACGCCCGCGCGCTTCAGGAATTTGCCGCGCGGGGAAAGGCGCCCGCTGTCGATCGCGATCGGAACGACGGGCAAAGCGAGGAGGGAATAAAGGCCCGCGAAGCCCGCACGCAACGGGGGCGTTTCGCCATGAGGGACGCGCGTGCCTTCTGGAAAGAGGCAGACGGCGCGGCCCTGATCGGTTGCGGCGCGGGCGGCGGCTCGCAGGGTCCGCAGGGCGCTGGCCCCGGCGGTGCGCTCGACCGGGATAAGGCCGTACAGCCTACCGATACGGCCCCACAAAGGAATGTCGAGCAGTTCGCGCTTGGCAGCGATGACCGGGCGATCGAAGATGCAGAGAAGGTCGATCGTTTCGAACATCGACTCATGCTTGACGATATAAAGATAGCTGCCGTGCGGCAGGTCGCCTT
The DNA here is from genome assembly GCF_055397305.1 of Sphingobium sp. TomMM7A. Classification (NCBI taxonomy): domain Bacteria; kingdom Pseudomonadati; phylum Pseudomonadota; class Alphaproteobacteria; order Sphingomonadales; family Sphingobiaceae; genus Sphingobium; species Sphingobium sp. TomMM7A. The sequence continues at coordinate 2,158,868 of NZ_AP027311.1, forward strand.
CGATCCGCACCTTTTGCCCGAGAATCCAGCGCGCGCAGAATCGGTGAAAGCGGCCCCATGCCGTCGCGACCACCGGAACCCCAGCAGGCCACGGCCATGCCACAGCCAGAGCAGCAAGAACCAACAGCAAGGAGCCGCTGTAGAATATCAGCGTGAAGACGAGCGAGCGCAGGGCGGTGATCATAAGGCCGTTCTTCAAATCCCGACGAGCGCGGCGGCGCGGCGGAGGAGATATTTATTATATTCCCGCATCAGCATCCTGAGGCTGGGTCGGCTGGGCACGGCGTCATAGACGATCGTCAGACTGCCCGGCACCGCCTGCCGCAACTCAAGCGCGGCGCGGCGCATGTGCCAGTCAGTCGTGATGAGGCGGACGGTGCGGAAGTCCCTGCGCTCCAGCCAATGGGCGGTTTCGATGGCGTTGGAGCGGGTGTCGATCGCTTCACGGCCCAAAGTTATGCAGCAGGAAAATAGGCGTTCGGGCCTTTCATATTGCGCCGCCAGCTCCGCCGGGCGGACGGAGCGATCGACGCCGGAGATCAGCATTCGCTTCGCCGCACCCTCTTCAAGCAGGGCAAGGCCACGGTCGATCCGGCCCGCGCCGCCCGTCAGCACGACGATGGCGTCTGTCGGGCGGCCATCGAGCGGTTGGGGCAGGAAAATCGCGAACCAGGCGAAACCCAATATCCAGGCGAGCAATGTCACCGCAAAGAGGCGGACGATCATAGCAACCGCCCTAGGGACCGCAGGACGGTCCACCGTGCGGCTAGCGTCGAGAGCAGGACGCCGCCTATGGGCAGGGTGGCAAGGATCAGCCAACTGCTCCACGGCAGGCTGATCGCCGCCAGCAGATCAGACCCGGTCGCCGCGAGCCGGGTGCCCAGCAGGATGATGACCAGCAACGCGGTGACGAAGCCCAGCAGGCCGCCGAACAGCGCGTCGAGGCCGATGCGCCGCTGAAATAGCCGGGCGATCTGCACATCGGTGGCGCCCATCAGGTGAAGTACGTCGATCGTGCCGCGATGGCTGTCATGCGCGGCGCGCGCGGCGAGCACGACGATGGCGGCAGTGGCAAGCGCCATTAGCAGAACGATGCCAGCGGCGAGGCCACCTAGCGCGGCAAGCAGGCTGCCGAGCGGCTGGAGGAAGGCGGCGTGGGGTTCGACGCGAATGTTCGGCGACAGGGTCGCGAGGACGCGGCCCAGCCGCTGCACCTTGGCCGCCGTCGCGCCGGGCGTCAGTTCGACATCTATCAGTGCCGGGATGGGCAGGTCGCCGCTCGCGGCATCCTGGCCCAGCCAGGGACGAATCTGGTCGGCGAGGGTCGCCGGATCGACCGGATGGACGGCGCGCACGTCAGCGGATTTGCGCAGCAGGCGGGCGGCGGCCCCGCTCAGCGCCTCGCGCCGGTCGGCATTGGCCTCCACAATCTGGACCGTGGCGCGTCCGGCGAGGTCGGCGCCGACCGACTGCACCGCCGCCGCAAGGCCAAGGCCGGAGGCGGCGGCAAGGACGGTCAGGAACATCATGATCGCGATCACCCAGGGCATCGGTCCGGCGACGCGGCCTTCGGGCAGCAGCCGGTGGCGGGCGGCAGCGGCGGCGCGGCGATCGGCTCCGGTCATGACGCGGCCATGCCTTGCGATCGGGGCGGGTAGCGCAGCGATCCGGTGGGATCGGACAGGCGGCCCTTGTCCAGCCGCATCATCTGCGCGCCTTCGACCTGACCGATCAGCGGCAGGTCGTGGGTCGCGACGACGATGGTGGTGCCGAGGCGATTGAGCGCTTCGAACAGGGTGAGCAGACGGCGGGCCATGTCGGCATCGACGTTGCCGGTGGGTTCGTCGGCGACAAGGATTTCGGGCCGGGCGATGACGGCGCGGGCGATGGCGACGCGCTGCTGCTCTCCGCCCGAGAGTGTCGCCGGGCGCGCCTGCCCCCGGTCACCAAGGCCGACCCAATTGAGCATCTCCGAGACCGAAGCGTCGATCTCGCTTTCCTCCATGCCCGCGACCCGCAGCGGCAGGGCGATATTGTCATAGGCGGACAGGTGCGCGACCAGCCGAAAGTCCTGAAAAACGACGCCGATGCGGCGGCGAAAGCCCGGCAGGCGCTTGCGGGGGAGCGTCACCACATCCTCTCCGAACAGCCGGATGACGCCGCGACTGGGGCGCTGGGCGAGGTAGAGGAGCTTCAGCAGCGACGTCTTGCCCGCGCCCGACGCGCCGGTCAGGAAATAGAAGCCGCCGCCATGCAGCGAGAAGCTGACGTCGGACAGCGTTTCGCTGTCCAGACCATAGCGCAGGCCGACATTTTCGAACTGGACGATCGCCGACATGTTTCGATGAATGCGCCCGCGCGCTCCCTGCTTCCCCTTGGGTACAGCCATGGCACAGCGGGCGGGCAGGCGTAAAGCGCCAAGCGCCATCATCCACCGAGTCGCGGCATCTTCGGCCTCCCCATTCAATGCCGCTTGCCCTCGAGTCCAAGCCATGGCTATGAAGCGTCATGATCCTGGTGTGTCCCAATTGCGCCACGCGCTATATTGTGCCGGACAGCGCCGTCGGCCCCGATGGCCGCCAGGTTCGCTGCGCCTCCTGCAAACATAGCTGGTTCCAGGAAGGTGCGGCTCTGCCGGTCAGGGAAAAGGCCGTGGAGATGGCGGAAGCGCCCGTCGCCGCCGAAGCGCGCCCTGCCCCACCGCCGCCTGTTGCCTCTGCTCCGCCTCCTCCTGCTGCGCCTGTCGAGGCTCCGGCGGAGCCCGCTCGGGCAGTAGAAGCGGTAGCTGCGCCGATACCCGAGCCAGTGGCAGTCGCGCCGAGCATGTCAGCAGCGCAGACCGATAATAGCGTCGATGACATTTACGGCCGGCACCGCGAGGAACCTGCGGAAAGCTACGCCGCGCCGGTCAGGCCGCGCCGCAATCGCCTGAAGCTGTGGACCTATGCGGCAGTGCTTTTCTGCCTTGCGGTTGGCGGCATCGGGGGCGCGCTCTGGTATTTCGGCACGCCAAGCTGGGCGGTCAATCTGGGCTTTGTTTCGGAAGAGGGCGATCCGGACCTGCTATTCTACCTGTCCAAGCCCGCTGAGCGGCGCAAGCTGCCGACCGGGGAGGAATATTTCGCCTTTGGCGCGCGGATCGTGAACAGCGGGAAGCAGACCTTGCCGGTGCCGCCGGTGCTGGTGCAGTTGCGTGATCAGCAGAACCGGCTGGTGTTCAGCTGGACGACGAAGGCGGATCGCACCAGCCTGAAGCCGGGCGAGGAAGCGTCGATCAACGAAAGCCGGATCGACATTCCGAAAAATGCCGAGAATTTGTCGCTGACCTTCGTTCAGTAAACGGCCAGCCTCGATTACCCCATTTCCGTTCGGGCTGAGCCTGTCGAAGCCCCTTCTTTTTCAAGAAAGTAAGCCCTTCGACAAGCTCAGGGCGAACGGTCATTGTGGGGCGGATGGTTTCACGGATAGCTCACCGTCTTGGGCCGCCCCTTCGGGATCGGGATGAATTCCTGATCATCGCCGGGGATCAGAGGGAAGCGCATCGCCTCCCAATCCTCGCGCGCCTGGTAGAGGCGATCGGTCGAGCAAGAGACGAAATTCCACCAGACATGGCGCGGCGTCTTGAACGCCTCGCCCCCGCAATAGATTACGCGGCCACCATCGACGCTCATCAACGCGGCGCGGGTGCCGGGGCGCAGGACGTAGAGCGTTTGGGGCAGCAGCGCTACGCCATCGAGCGCGGCGTCTCCCCCAGCGACATAGATGGCGCGCTCGTCCGCATCGGTGTCGATCGGCACGGTCCCGCCGGGTGACAGTTGAATGTCGGCATAGATGGTGTCGGCATAAGTCGTGACCGGCGACGTCGCGCCCCACAGGCTGCCCATGATCACGCGCGCGCCAGCTCGGCCGCAGTCGATGACGGGCAAGCCGCCCTCGCTGACATGTTCGAAGGCTGGCGCCATTTCCTCGATGCCATCCGGCAGGGCAAGCCATGTCTGAATGGCCGAGATTTTGGACTCGCGCACGCGGTCACTGTCGGGCGAGCGTTCAGAATGGACGATGCCGCTCCCGGCAGTCATCAAATTGACCGCGCCCGGTTCGATCAGTTGCTCGGTGCCGAGCGAGTCCCGGTGTACGAAGGCGCCCTCGAACATATAGGTGACGGTAGCGAGGTTGATGTGCGGGTGCGGGCGCACGTCGATGCCTTGGCCCGCGCCGATCTTTGCGGGTCCGGCCTGATCGAAGAAGATGAAGGGGCCGACCATCGTCCGGCCCGGCGCGGGCAGTGAACGATGGACGCGGAAGTCGCCCAGATCATGGGTGGTCGGGCTGACGGTCTGGATGACAAGTTCGTCGAGCGTCATGGATGCTCCCCTTTTCAGGCTTCGCCGGGCGCGCGGGCCTTGATCGCCAGCGCATGAACCTTGTCACGCAGCAGATCGGCGAGCGCAGCGTTGACCAGCCGCTGGCGGGCCACGCGGTTCTTGGCCGCGAATTCGGCCGAGACGATCTCCACCGTGAAATGGCTTTCGCCCGATCCGTCATGTCCCGCATGACCGCGATGCTTCTCGCTGTCATCGATCACGGCGAGATGCTCTGGCGACAGGGCGGCGCGCAGCCGCTGTTCGATTTCCGTGGCCACCGGGCCTTTCAGTTGGGTGCTCATCGCCCCTATATAGGCCCTTTGTTCCATCATGCATCAGGGCAATCTTGTCTACCGACCCGTACTCGACCCGCCGTTTCAACCGCTTCCATGGCCGCGTGGAAAGTGACCGCCCCTGCGCGGTCGATGGGTGCGCCGAGCCCGGAGAGTTTCGCGCTCCGCCGCTGGAGGGCGCGTCACCCAATCAGGAAGGCCCGCGCTGGCGCTGGCTGTGCCTCGATCATGTGCGCGAATTCAATCAGGGCTATAATTTCTTCACCGGCATGAGCCCCGACGAAATCGCCGCTGCCCAACGGCCCTTTGCGGGGTGGGAGCGGGAGACCCGCGCCTTTTCATCGAACGCCACCAGCCCACCGCCCAAATGGTCCGATTTTCAGGACCCGCTCGATGCGATCGGCGCCAAGTTCAAGGAGCGGGTGGCAAAAGCACGAGCCGACGCGCAGATGCGCGAGGACGGCAAATTCCTGTCCCATGAAGATCGCAAGGCGCTGTCTGTCATGGGTCTGCCCATCGATGCGGATCGCAAGGCGTTGCGACAGCGTTATACCGAGCTGCTGCGGCGCTATCATCCCGATCATAATGGAGGCGACCGTAGCCACGAAAGCGCATTGCAGGGCGTGATCGAAGCCTATGGGCTGCTGCGCAAGGCGGCTGCCTTCGCGTGAATGGGCAGGCCGCGCCGGATGGATTGGCCACTCGACACCGGCCTTCGCCATGGGTTACGGCGGAGGAGAGCGAATAGAAAGAAGAGCAATGACCGACATTCCCAACGTCCAGCCCGATACCCGATCAGAGACGCTGCTGGCTGCGCCCGACCGTGAGGTGGATGCGCGGGAAGTGTTCGGCATTGATGTCGATCTGAAAATCCCCGCCTTTTCCGAAGCGGACGAGCGGGTGCCGGATCTCGACCCCGCTTATGTGTTCGACCCGGACACCACGCTCGCGATTCTGGCGGGCTTTGCCTATAACCGGCGCGTCATGGTGCAGGGCTATCACGGCACCGGCAAGTCGAGCCATATCGAGCAGGTTGCGGCGCGGCTGCGCTGGCCCTGCATCCGCATCAACCTGGACGCGCATATCAGCCGTATCGACCTGGTCGGCCGTGATGCGATCGTGCTGCGCGACGGACAGCAGGTGACGGAATTCCGGGAGGGATTGCTGCCCTGGGCGTTGCAGCGCCCGGTAGCATTGGTGTTCGACGAGTATGACGCCGGGCGCCCCGATGTCATGTTCGTGATCCAGCGCGTACTGGAAACCGACGGCAAGATGACGCTACTCGACCAGAACCGCGTGATCCGGCCGAATCCGCATTTCCGGCTGTTCGCCACCGCCAATACCGTGGGTCTGGGCGACACGACCGGCCTCTATCATGGCACGCAGCAGATCAACCAGGGCCAGATGGACCGGTGGAATCTGGTGGTGACGCTGAACTATCTGCCTGCCGCGACCGAAGCGCAGATCGTCCTCGCCAAGTCGGGCGAGTACGACCATGAAGGCGGCCGCAAGGAAGTCGAGAATATGATCAAGGTGGCGGAATTGACCCGCCAAGGCTTCATCAATGGCGACATTTCGACCGTGATGAGCCCCCGCACCGTGATCAGCTGGGCGCAGAATGCGTTGATCTTCAAGAATATCGGCTTTGCCTTCCGCCTGTCCTTCCTCAACAAATGCGACGAGGCGGAACGGCCGCTGGTGGCGGAATATTATCAGCGCGTGTTCGGCAAGGACCTGCCCGAAAGCGTCGCCCACCGGGCGGCCTGACGCAATGATAGTCGTAGAGCGCATCGCGCCGGATGGCAGCGCGCACCGGGTCAACATCCGGGGCCATGAGCTGATCGTCGATATGACGCCGCCTGACGGGCATGATGCCGGACCTGATCCGCATGACCTGTATGATTCGGCATTGGGTGCGTGCAAGGCGATGACGATGCTCTGGTATGCGCAGCGCAAAGGCATCCCGGTCGAGGGCATCCATGTCGGCGTCATCCGTGATGCGAGTGAGGAACGGGACGGCATCTACCGGCTGACCACGCGCATCGCGCTCAGCGGGCCGTTGTCGCAGGAGCAGCATGATACGCTGATCGGCGTCGCCGCGCGCTGCCCGGTTCACAAGCTGATGAGCGAAGTCGAGACGCGGATCGAGACCATCGCCGTGCCGCCAGTTGGCGAGGGCGAACGGCCGTGACGGACACCAGCGCCCTGGCCGCTGATCAGCGCCGCCTGCCGTTGGAGCGCGCGTTCAACCTGCGCGATTTCGGCGGCTATGCGACGGCGGATGGGCGCGTCGTTCGTCGGGGCGCGCTTTTTCGGTCGGGGACGATGGCGTTGCTGAGCGATGCGGACGCTGCGCATCTGCGGTCGCTGGGCATCCGGGCGATCTGCGATTTCCGGCGGGGTAATGAGCGCAGCGCCGAACCCACGATCTGGCATGGGGCGGAGGTCGATTATTTCTGCCGCGATTATAGCGAGAGCAGCGGCGTTCTGGGCGAGATGCTGAAGCGAAAGGACGCGACCGCGCAGGACATGCGTGACGCGATGATCGCGCTGTATCGCGCCATTCCGGTGGACCACGCCGCATCCTATCGGGCGATGTTCGCGCAAATTGCCGCCGGACGCCTGCCGATCATTATCAACTGTTCGGCTGGCAAGGACCGCACCGGTGTTGGCGCGGCGCTGATCCTGGCGGCTTTGGGCGTGCCGCGTGAGACGATCGTCGAGGATTATCTGCTGACCAAAGAGCATGCCGATTGGCATTGGCTGCTGAACCAGCGCAATTCGCTGGTCGCGCGGGCATGGTCGACGCGCGCGGAGGCATTGGAACCCGTGCTGACCGTGGATGTGGCTTATCTGGACAGTCTGTTCGCAGAGATGGACGCCAACCATGGCGGGATCGAGGGGTATCTGGCCGGATCGCTTGGTATCGACGAGGCTGCGCACCGGACCTTGCGCGAAAGGCTGCTCGACTGATGGCGGAGCGGTCGCCTCTGGATGCTTTCAAGGACGTGCTGTCGGGCGCGGCCCGATCGATCGCCCGCGATGCCGAGGTGGAGGTAGGCTTCACCGCCGACGCGCCGCACATGGCGGGCAAGGCGATCAAGGTGCCGACTCCGGGCCGGAACCTGCCGCCCGATCAGGTGGCGCTCGCTCGCGGGTTTGCTGACGCGAATGCGCTGCGCCTGCGTCACCATAATCTGCGCATGCATACGGCCGCTGCGCCAGCCGACGCGACCGCGCGCGCGGTCTATGACGCGGTCGAGCAGGCGCGGGTGGAGGCGATTGGATCGCGGGCGATGGAAGGGGTGCGTGAAAACCTCAACCATGCGCTGGACTTGCGGCTGAAGTCGGACCCGCTGCGCCGCGCGCGATCCGCCGATGAAGTGCCGCTTTCGACTGCGCTGGCGTTGAAGGTGCGCGAGCGATTGACGGGCCAGCCCGTCCCCAAGGATGCCATCACCGGCATGGCGATGGTCGATGCGTGGATCGAGGAGAAGGCGGGCGCCGATCTCGATGCGTTGGGCCTCGCCATCGACGATCAGCGCGCCTTTCAGAAGCTGGCGCAGGCGATGCTCGAACATCTGCAACTCGTTGAAAGCGATATGCCGCCTCAAACCGAGGAGGAGGAGCCGCAGGACGAAGGCGAGGACGAAGAGGAACAGCAGCAAGAAGGCGACTCCGGCGAGGAGGAGGCTGGCGACAGCGACATGAACGCCGAGGCGCGCGCCGAGGATCAGGGCGGCGACACCGAGGAAGGCGAAACCGAATATAGCGACGATTTCGACGCCGACAGCGATGAAGGCGCCGACGAGATGGGCGATGAGGGCATGATGCCCGTCCGCCCCAACCGGCCGATGTCCGACTTGCCGCCCGGATTCGACTATAAGCCCTATACGGTCGCGCATGACGAGGTGGTGACCGCTGAGGATTTGTGCGACGAGGATGAGCTGAACCGCCTGCGTGGTTTTCTCGACCAGCAGCTCGTCAGCTTGCAGGGCGCGGTGACGAAACTCGCCAACCGGCTGCAACGGCGGTTGATGGCGCAGCAGTCGCGGTCGTGGGACTTCGATCAGGAGGAAGGGATGCTCGATGCAGCGCGGCTGGCGCGCATTGTCATCGATCCCACCCGGTCGCTTTCCTACAAGATCGAGCGGGATACCGAGTTTCGCGATACGGTCGTCACGCTGCTGATCGACAATAGTGGTTCGATGCGCGGGCGGCCGATCAGCATCGCCGCGATCAGCGCAGACATCATGGCGCGCACGCTGGAACGCTGTGGCGTCAAGACGGAGATATTGGGCTTCACCACGCGCGCCTGGAAGGGTGGGCAGAGCCGGGAGGCTTGGCTGGCCGCCGGGCGGCCGCCGATGCCGGGGCGTCTCAATGACCTGCGGCACATCATCTACAAGAAGGCCGACGAGCCGTGGCGCCGGGCGCGGCGGAATCTGGGCCTGATGATGCGCGAGGGGCTGCTGAAGGAGAATATCGACGGCGAGGCATTGCTGTGGGCGCATCAACGTCTGATCGCGCGCAATGAGGAACGCCGTATCCTGATGGTGATTTCCGACGGTGCGCCGGTCGATGACTCCACCCTGTCGGTGAACAGCGGCACCTATCTGGAGCGCCATCTGCGTCAGGTGATCGAGTGGATCGAAAACCGGTCGCCCGTGCAGCTCGTGGCGATCGGCATCGGTCATGACGTCACCCGCTATTATCGGCGAGCTGTGACCATCATGGATGCCGAACAGCTTGGCGGGACGATGGTGGAGCAGTTGGCCGGGCTGTTCGACGAAGATTAGGCCGAGACTGTGTCGGCCTGGTCATCTGAACCCAGCCTTCCCTTGAAAAGAAGATCGGCGATCTCGACCTTGGGACAGGGGTGGGCAGGCGTTTGTTGAGGAGTGTGCCATGAGTGTCGCCTTTCGCCGCGAGAGCGACGAGGAGCATCTGGAGCCGACGTTCGAGATTCCGATTCCACCTGGCCCCAATTGGGTAACGACGCGCGGACTGCGGCTGACGCGCGAGAAGGTCGAGGCGCTGGAAGCAATCGATGCGGCGGCCATGGCTGAAGAGGAAGCGAAGAAGCATAAGCGCGAGCTGCGCTACTGGCGTACGCGGCTGGCGACGGCGCATCTTCAGCCAGCGGCGGCGGGGGACGCGGTGACCTTTGGTTCGCGCGTGACGTACCGGCTGAATGGCGCGGAAAAGCGGATCGACATTGTGGGCGATGACGAGGCGGCACCGGCGGAGGGGCGGATCGCCTTCACCGCACCGCTTGCGCGCGCGATGATGGATGCGGAAGTGGATGAGACAATCGACTTCGCCGGCAAGCCGGGCGCGATCACCATCGTGGCCATCGAAACGATCGACGGAGAATAGCCCCGGTCATCCGATGTCTTGCAATAGAAAAGCCCTCCAGTTTCATGCTGGAGGGCCTTTTTATGTGTCAGCCGTTGCGGCCAGCTTCGAACAGGAACCAGGCGCGCTCTTCGGCCTGGTCGGTCCAGTCATCGACAATGCCTTCGGTCGCGTTGTCGCCAGCCTCGGTAGCTGCGGACTTGGCGGCGCGCAGCGATTCAACGAGGCGCAGATTATCCTCGCGCAGTTCGTTCAACATGTCGGCGGGGCTGACATATTCCGCGTCATTATCCTTGATCGACTGGTGACGGCCAATGTCGCCGATCGACCGCAGGGTTGTATTGCCGGTCTTGCGGACGCGTTCGGCAATGGCATCAGTCACCGCTAGGATTTGCGCCGCCTGTTCATCGAACATCAGGTGATAGTCGCGGAAATGCGGCCCCGACACATGCCAATGGAAATTCTTGGTCTTGAAATAGAGCGCATAGCTGTCCGCGAGCACGCCGTTGAGCGCTTGCGCCACGGACTTTGTCGCGTTGCTCCGCAGGTCGGTGGGCGTCTTGAGATCGGGGGCTGTCATATCTTGCTCCTGGCTCGTGAAAATGATTTCGGGGGTATAATGATCTGATGGCGATAAGGTGCCATCTCAGGGCGGGAATTACCCGACGAAATCATCGCTCAGACTGATCCATTCCGTCGATCAGTGAGAGCGCCTACACCAGCCCCATGGCGGTTACGCCCAGCATCAAGGCGATGATCAGCATCAATGCGGCAGCGGTCAAGCGGATCGCCTTGATCGGCCCCGGACGAAGGATGCTGTCACGGAGCAAGACGACCGGAATAAGCGCCGCCGTCACGCCGAGCGCGCCGCCAACTCCGGCCAGCAGCGGTTCTGCCGTCCGCGTCGCGATGCCCAGGATCAGGAATTGAGAGCCATCGCCAAAGCCAAGGATGAACAGCCCCAGCGCGGTGGTGAGGAACGGCCCTGTCGGCCATTCCGCGAGAGGATCGGGTGCTTTCACCCGCCAAAGGAGGCCTATGCCCAAAAACAGCACGGCCAGGGCAAGAAACAGCAGCCGCGCATCAGAGCCCAGCATTGGCGCCAGAAACGCGCCCGCGACGGCGGCGATCGCCGCATTAGCCGCAGCGGCCAGCATGATGCCCGCAATGATCGCGCCATCGCGGCTGAAACGCGTCGCCAGCGCCAGCACCAGTAATTGATTCTTGTCGCCAATCTCAGCCAGGAAGCATCCGAGCAGCGCGGTCAGCAATGCATCCATCGGCAGGGAAGGTCGTCAGCAGGAAAGCGGCGTTCCGGCGGTTGCTGCCGGTTTCGCTGCCATGAGTATCGGTATCACCTGCGCATCGGACATTTCCGCCGCGATGGCATCCCGCATGAGGTCGAGGTAGGACAGTATGACCGGCCCCGTGCCCTGCAAAGACAGCGCGGATTGCAGCGTGTCCGCCAACCCTTCGACGCTGTCGAGATGATAGGCGCGGGCGACATGGCGAATCTGGTCAACTTCATCGCTCAATCGCAGCAGGCTCACCTGCCCGCGCTGCCCGGCAAGGCCGTCCACGCGGCGCAGCATATCGGCAAGAATGGCCAGCATCGGATCATGTCGCATGGGAAGCATCCCCCTGTCCTGTCGCTCCGATGACAAGATGCATCGGAACCTGTTAAGGCCGCGTAAAGTCTAGCACGCGGCCCGTTCAGCCGCCACGCGCGTCTTGACATTATCCCGAATCTCCCTCATGGGCGGCTGCTGAAACGGGGCGGCCCTTCACGGGGCCGCTTCTCTTTTTCACGATATTCACGACCAGGAACCAGGGCCATGGCCAAGCCAGCAACCGTCAAGATTCGCCTCGTCAGCTCGGCTGACACCGGTTTCTTCTATGTTACCAAGAAGAACCCGCGCACGAAGACCGAGAAGCTGAGCTTCCGTAAATATGATCCGGTCGTGCGCAAGCATGTCGAGTTCAAGGAAGCCAAGATCAAGTGATCTAAAGGCGGCTTCGGTCGCTTCGATCCATTTGATGGCTTCGATGGAAAAGGCCCGCCCCTGTCAGGGAGCGGGCCTTTCCTTGTGTCATTGAAACCGTGCTTCCGTTCGTTTCGAGCGTGTCGAGAAACGGTTTGAGAGGCTTCTCGACTTCGCTCGAAGCGAAGGGAGGAGGGCGCAAAGCCCTCCCACCAATCAGTTGCCGACTGGCTGACCGTCGGTGCGCGTCACGACGATGGTCGATGAGCGCGGCTGCTGCCCGGCGACCGGCCAGTCACCCGTGGGATGCTGGATGTTCACGAAGAAGGTCTTGAGATCCGGCGTGTAGGCGATGCCGGTGATCTCACAGCCAGCGGGGCCGACTAGGAAGCGCTTGGACTGCTTGCTGGTCTGATCGACATAGAACATCGCGTTGTGACCGAAGGCCTGATCGATGGTCGTGCCGGTCACGCCCGAATTGCCGGGGACACTGTGGTCCGTCTGCACCCAGAGGCGACCCTGCGGGTCGATGCGGATGCCGTCAGGGCTGGAGAAGGTGTCGCCATTGATATTGCCGACCAGATTGGCACCACCTGATGCGAGGCTGGGATCGCCCGCCAGCAGGAAGATTTCCCAGGTGAAGGTCGTCGCCAGCGGCGAATTGTCCTTCTCCTTGAACTTGATGATGTGACCGTGGAGGTTGCGCGTGCGCGGATTGGGCGCGTCGGTGACCTGACGGCCGCTATTGTTGGTCAGCGTGCAATAGATGGCGCTGTTGTCCGGCGCGACGGTGAGCCATTCCGGACGATCCATAACGGTGCCGCCCGCGACACGCGCAGCCGACTTGGTGTTGATCAGCACGTCCGCCTGACTGTTGAAGTTGACGATGACGGGCGTGGGCGGCGTCGTGCTCTGGCTGATGTTGCCGGGGTCCGAAGCGCCGGGCAGAAGGCCGTTCTGCCCCTGCACCAACGCGCGCCATTCGCCCGTACCGTCTGCGTTGAAGCGGGCTACGTAGAGCGTGCCATAATCCAGCATGCCGGTATTGGCGGCACGGTTGGATGTGCTGAAAGCGCGATCGGGCACGAATTTGTAGATGCAGCCCGGCGTGCTGTCGTCACCCATGTAAAAGGCAACGCGGTTGTTGCTGTCGGCCATATGCGCGACATTTTCATGGTCGAACCGGCCCATGGCGGTGCGCTTCGTCGGATCGGCCAGTTCCTGATAGGGGTCGATTTCAACTACCCAGCCGTAATTTTGCGCAGGCTGCGTCGGATCGAGATAATTGTCCGTAGTTTCTTCGCAGGTCAGATAAGTACCCCAGGGCGTGCGGCCCGAGGAGCAATTGTTGAGCATGCCCTTGATCGTGCCGGACAATTGGCCCGCAGCGGGGCCGCCCGCGCGATAGCTGCTGTTGCCGGTGTAGCGCTTGTTGAAGCGCGAGCCTGCCTTCACCGTCCATTTGCCATCGCTACCCTTGGCGACTTCCACGACCGAGATGCCGACTGCCGAAAGCGCCAACGCTTTCTGGTCAGCGGTGGCAGTGGCGGCATTGTAGCTGCCTGTGAAAAGGATGTTGAAGTCGGGCAACTCATGATTGATCGCGATCAGTCCGCCACTGTTGGCGTCGGTGCCCGACAGCGCGAAATATTCCATCCCGTCATGGTTGCCGCCCGCCCATTTTTCGGCGTCAGCTGGCGTCGGGAAGCTGCCGGAATAGGGGGTGCCAGTTTCAACGGAGTCACCCGCTTTCAGCAGGACATCGACACTGTAGCCAGCCGGGACCGTGACTGTATCATTCTGATTGGCGGCAACCGGCGCGAAGGCGATCGCATAGCTGGGCGCGGGTGTCGGAGTAGGCGTGGGGCCGGGCGTGGGAGTCGGGAAGGCGGTATCCTCATCATCGCCGCAGGCCGCAAGCGTGCCGAGCATCGGCAGAATGGAAAGACCCAGCAATCCATTCTTCAGCACGGAACGGCGGCCGGGATTGGCGGCGACGATGGCTTCAAGGCAGTTGTTGCCTGCGTCGATCCTGGGTTCCGCATCGCGAAAAGGCGCGCGCGCCTCGTCGGTAAGGTGAGACATGAATTACCCCTGTTCCAGATCGGACTGTCGGCGGAATGCCGCGTCCCTGGCCCGGGGCTTGGCAGCGCTGCGTGAAATCAGCGCTTCATTTCAGGGACATGGGCATGAAAGACCGATGACGGTCTGATGACGATCACCGATAGAGCGCGCTGCGCTTAATTTGACGCAGGTCGCGCGCTCTAGTTTTGTTTTCGCATCGTTGTAGACGCAAAACCGGTTCCCACTTTTGCGCACGATGCTCTAGCCGTTACAGCAGGGCATTCACCTGCTCGACAAAGCGCAGCACCGAAATGGGCTTTGACACATAAGCCTGCGCCCCCGCGCCGCGAATCCGGTCCTCGTCGCCCTTTCCGGCATAGGCGGTCACGGCCATGATGGGGACAGATGCCAAACGCGGATCGCGCTTCAGCGAGACGATCAGGTCGAGGCCGCTGACATGGGGCAGGTGAATGTCGGTGATCACCAGGTCCGGGCGAAACTCCAGCGCTTGCGAAACGACGTCGCGCCCATCCCGCAACGGCAGCACTTCATGGCCATGCGCGCGCAGAAGGTCGCAAAAAAGTTTGAGATTGAGTTCGTTGTCCTCGACAACGAGCACGCGCTTTGCCACCAGTCACCCGCGTTAAATGATGCGCATTGTAAAAGCGCGCTGATACAATTGCCCCTTGCCGAGAATCAATCATGCGTTCCGACAGCCCCGATAGCAAGCAACTTGGCCCGGCCGATGGCGAAGAGGCCCTGACACTGGCCCTGATGGCGCTTACTTGGACATTGGGCGATGAGCAGCGGGCGGATCGGCTGCTGGCGCTTACGGGACTGGACGCGGACGCGTTGCGCGCTGGCGTGAACAATCCTTCGGTGTTGCGGGCGGTGCTGGATTTTCTGGCCGATCATGAGCCGGATTTGATCGCCTGTGCCGAGGCGCTTGATACCAATGCAGCGGCGTTGATCACGGCGCGGCGGGAACTGGGCCGATGAGCCGTCCCCTGATCATAACGGATTGCGACGAGGTGCTGCTGCACATGGTCGTTCCCTTCCGCGAATGGCTGGACGAGCATCATGCCGTGCATTTCGATATGCGCGAGCGCGGCTTTGCCGAGGCGCTGCGCCACAAGGACAGCGGCATCCCGCTGGAGCGCGAACTGGTCTGGCAGCTGCTGGTGGGCTTTTTCGATACCGAGATGCATCGCCAGATGCCGATCGCCGGAGCGGTTGAAGCGATGGGCAGGTTGTCGCGCATCGCCGATATCGTTGTGCTCACCAATATCGGAGAGCGGCATCATCAGCAGCGCGTGGAGCAGCTCGCGACGCATGGCCTCGATTTCCCGGTGCATTGGAACCATGGACCCAAGGGCGCGCCGCTGGCCGCGATCGTCGCCGAGCGGCGGCCGTCGGCGGCGCTGTTCATCGACGACCTGGCCGAGCATCATGAATCCGTAACCGAGCATGCGCCGGGCGTGTGGAGACTGCATATGGTGGGCGAACCTGAAATTTCGGCTGATGTCGATGCCGCCCCCTATGCCCACGCCCGGATAGACGACTGGGCAACGGCGGAGAGGTGGATCGCCGATCGGCTTGCCGACGGCTCCGCACCATTAAAGATTGATAACCCAGATGGAGTCCCAAATGAGCGTTGAAGCCCGCCTTGCCGAACTTGGCATCACCCTGCCCGCAGCAGCCGCGCCGGTGGCCGCTTATGTCGCAGCAGTGGAAGCCAATGGCCTGCTGCATATTTCCGGCCAGATTTCGCTTTCCGAAGGACAGTTGATGACGGGCCGTCTCGGCGAAGATCGCGACCTTGATTATGGCGTCAAGGCGGCGCGGGCCTGCGGCCTTAACCTCATTGCCCAGATCAAGGCGGCGCTGGGCAGCCTGGACCGGGTTGAGCGGATTGTGAAGCTGGGCGCTTTCATCAGCAGCGCCCCGAGCTTCACGGACCAGCCCAAGGTAGCCAATGGCGCGTCGGAACTGATGGTCGAGGTCTTCGGCGAGGCAGGCAAGCACGCCCGCAGCGCCGTGGGCGTGCCGGTGCTGCCGTTGGGCGCGGTGGTTGAGATCGACGCGGTCGTCCTTGTCCGGCCGGCGGCCTGATCTTTCCTTCCTGACCGCCCGCCCCTTCGCCCATCGCGGGCTGCATGGGGCGGGCATCAGTGAAAACGGCATGGCCGCTTTTCGCGCGGCCATTGCGCAAGGCTGTGGGATCGAATGCGATGTCCGGCTGAGCGGGGATGGCGTCGCGATGGTCTTTCACGACGCCGCCCTCTCACGAATGACCGGTGTCGAGGGGTTGCTATCGGACCACCCGACCGAACGCCTTGAGCAGATGAGACTGGCGGACGGCGGCGGCCTTCCACGGCTGGAGAGGCTGTTGCAGACATGCGGGCAAACGGTCCCGCTGCTGATTGAATTGAAGGTCACGGGCCGCCATGTCGCGCCCCTCTGTGCAGCGGTAGCCCGCGATCTGGCGAAGCATCCGGATGCTCTGGCCGCTATCATGTCCTTCAACCCCATCGCCGTGCGCTGGTTCGCCCGGCACATGCCACAGGCGGCGCGAGGTCTGGTGGTGACGGAGCAAGATGACGCAGGATGGCGCGGCGCTGCCCGGCGCGGTCTTGCACTTTGGGTGGCGAGACCCGACTTTATCGCCTGTGATGTTCGTGACCTTCCTTCCCGTTTCGCAGCGCGGGCGCGTGCGCGCGGTCTGGCCGTGCTGACCTGGACGGTTCGCACGAAGGCCGATCATGCTGTGGCCGCCCGCCATGCGGACCAGATCATATTCGAGGTTCCGCGTGACTGAATGCGTGGTGCGGGTAGCTGGCGGGGTTGCGGAACTGCCACACGATCAGTGGGACGCCTGCGCCGGAACCGCCAACCCCTTCATGAGCTGGGATTTTCTGGCCGCGCTGGAACGATCGGGCAGCGTCGGCCCCGGCACGGGGTGGCAGCCCTTGCCGATGCTGATCGATGGTGCCGACGGACAGATTGCCGCCGCAGCGCCGCTGTACGGCAAGACGCATAGCCAGGGCGAATATGTGTTCGACCATGGCTGGGCCGACGCGTGGGAGCGCGCCGGGGGCCAATATTATCCCAAGATACAGCTCGCCGCGCCTTTTTCCCCTGTGCCGGGGCCGCGATTGCTGCTGCGCGATGCCGCGCTGGCACCGGCGCTGATCGCGGGGATCGAAAGCCTTGTCGATAGCAACGGCCTGTCCTCCGCCCATGCAACGTTCATCGAGCCATCGCAGGTTTCGTTGTTCGAAGCGGCGGGCTGGCTGATCCGCGAAGACAGCCAGTTCCACTGGATCAATCGCGGCTATCGCGACTTCGACGATTTCCTCAGCAGCCTGTCGAGCGCCAAGCGCAAGAATATCCGCAAGGAACGCGCGCGCGCGGTCGAGGGACTGGAGATCGTTCACCTGACCGGCCGTGACCTCAAGGAAGCGCATTGGGACGCCTTCTGGCATTTTTATCAGGATACCGGATCGCGCAAATGGGGGCGGCCCTATCTGACGCGAGCCTTTTTCTCGATGCTGGGGGCAAATATGGCGGATCGGGTGCTGCTGATGCTGGCGCAGCGTCATGGCAGGCCAATTGCGGGAGCGCTCAACCTGATTGGTGAGGAGGCGCTCTATGGCCGCTATTGGGGTTGCGCCGAGGACGTCCCCAACCTGCATTTCGAGCTATGCTATTATCAGGCGATCGAGGTCGCCATCACGCTTGGGCTGTCCCGGGTCGAGGCCGGAGCGCAAGGGGGCCACAAGCTGGCGCGGGGATATGGACCCGAGCCCACTTATTCCGCCCATTTCCTGCCCAACGCTTCGTTCCGCCGGGCCGTCGCCGAATTTCTCGCCGCCGAACGCGCAGGCGTGCAACAGGGCCGGATCTGGCTTAGCGAACGGGCGCCGTTCCGCAAGCAGGGCTGACTATCAGGCGGCGCGCAGCTGGTTTGCGGCAATCCAGGCGCGCGCCTGACGCTGCGCCTCGGCGATTTCGCGAGCCGTCATTTCTTCGGCTATCTCGGCGCGCATCACCTGCCCTTCCTCATTGCCACGCAGCGCGGCGAGGTTGAACCATTTATGCGCTTCGATCAGATCGACTGACTTACCGCCGGTTCCGCAGCTATAGGCGACGCCCAGATCGAAACAGGCCTCCGCCGATTCCCAGCCCGCCACTGGCAGGCGGCTTTCCATCAGAAACTGAGCACTTTTCAAACTGTTTGCCACGACCGAATCCCCCTGTGGATTTCGAGATAATGGTTTTCGACAGGCCGCAGGGTGCACTGGCGGGGGATAAAAAATGGTTAACGCGGATTTGAGGGTTTATGCATCATCGCCCGAAAGTCCTGGAGGGGAGAAGGTTAATGCGGCGGGTTGCGTGATGTTAAGCTGGCATAGCAACCGGATTGATCCCATAGCCGCGCCATGACCAACCTTTCTCCCCCGGTCGCAATCGGACAACCAAAGAAAGACATCGGCTTTCGCGAATTCGTGGTGCTGAGCGCTTGCCTGATGGCGATGAATGCGCTGTCGACCGACCCGATGCTGCCTGCCCTGCCCGCGATCGGGCACGATCTGGCGGTGGCAAATGCCAATGACCGGCAGTTGATCATCAGCGTCTATTTTCTGGGGCTGGGCGTGGGATCGCTGCTGTTCGGGATTTTGTCGGATCGATTCGGCCGCAAACCCGTGATGGGCAGCGCGCTGGCGCTGTTCATTGCATCGACCATCGGCTGCGCGGTGGCGCAAAGCTTTCCTCTCATGCTGTTGGGCCGGGCGTCTGCGGGCTTTTTCGCCGGAGCGAGCCGGGTGATCGCCGTGGGCATCATCCGCGACCGGTTTAAGGGAGACGCGATGGCCAGGGTCATGTCGCTGATCCTTGCCGTCTTCATGTTGATACCCGTGATGGCGCCCAGTTTTGGGCAGGCGATCCTCTGGTTCGCGCCATGGCGATGGATATTCTGGATTCTGGCTATTCAGGCGGCGCTGATCCTGATCTGGATGGTCATACGCATGCCCGAGACGCTGAAGCCCGAAAACAGGCTGCGGATGAACCCATCAACGATCTTTCGCACCATGGCGACGGTGCTCACCAATCGCAGTTCAGCAGGCTATATGCTGGCGAGCGGCGTGGTGATGAGCGGGCTCATCGGCTTCATCCTTTCGGTACAGCAGATTTTCTTCGACCTGTTTCATGCCCAGTCTTTCTTCCCGATAGCTTTTGCGATCATGGCGGGCAGCATGGGGGTCGGCAGCCTGCTGAACAGCCGGCTTGTATCGCGATTCGGCGCGCGGCGGCTGAGCCAAGGTGCGGTTCTGTCCATGATCGCGACGAGCGCCGTCCATCTTGTCGTGATCGCATCCGGCCGGGAAAGCATGTTCACCTTCATGTTCTTCCAGTCGGCGACGATGATGGCCGTCGCTTTCACCGCGTCCAATTTCGGCGCGATTTCCATGGAGCCCTTTGCCAAGGGCGCGGGCGCGGCGTCTTCCTTTCAGGCGTTCCTGACCACGGCGCTGTCCAGTGCCTTGGGTAGCGTGGTCGGGCGGGCGTTCAACGGGACGACCATACCTCTGACGATCGGTATGCTGGCATTCGGGATCGCGGCGCTTCTTATCGTGCTGTTCGCCGAACGCGGGAAGCTCTTCACCCGCCCGCATCATGGTGCGTTGCGAGAACCGGAATTCGACCCCGTCCACTAAAAAGCAAGGCGGCGATCACGCCGCCGCCTTCCTCAGTTGATCAGGCGTCGCGTCCGCCCGGCGTATGCGCACCGGGCATCGGTGGCACCGGCATCGGCGGGACATCGGCATCCTGCTCATGCGTCTCGACGAGGCCTCGCGCGACATGGCTCTTGCGATAGCCATAGAGGAAATAGAGCAGCAGCCCCACGCCGCCCCAGACCGGAAGCACGAGCTGCGCGTCCACGGGCAGGTTGAAGAAGAGGAAGAGACAGCCAAATGCCGCCATTGGCGCGATGAACCAGATGGCGGGCGTTCTGAAGGGGCGCGGGCGGTTGGGATCGCGCACCCGCAACACCAGCACGGCGATCGCCACCATGAAGAAGGCGAAGAGCGTTCCGGAGTTGGAAATGTCGGCCAGCTGGCCCACGGGCAGCAACGCAGCGCCAATGGCGACAAAGACGCCCGTCACCATGGTTACGATGTGCGGCGTCTTGAAACGCGGATGGATGCTGGCAAGCTTTTCCGGCAACAGGCCATCGCGCGCCATGACGAAGAAGATGCGGGTCTGGCCGAACATCATCATCAGGATGACCGACGGAAGCGCCAGATTGGCCGCAAGACCCAGCGCGTTTCCGACCACGGTCCAGTTGATCGAGCGCAGAACATGGGCGAGCGCCTCATTCGAACAGACCAGATCCCCTGCATGGGCTGCGGTCGCGCAGGCCTGAGCGAAACCGACCGATCCAGGTGCGACGATCGAACCGTCCAGACCAAGAACCGGCTGAGCGCCAATGGCGCCAATCGCACCCGCAGCGACCAGCAAATAGAAGACGGTGCAAATCGCAAGGCTGCCGATAAGGCCTATGGGCACGTTGCGTTGGGGATTCTTGGTCTCCTCCGCTGCGGTCGAAACGGCATCAAAGCCCACATAGGCGAAGAAGATGGAGGCCGCCGCACCAACAACGCCCATCCCGCTCGTGCCCTGAGGTCCGAACCACCCGTTGGGCGTGAAGGGGGAGAAATTGCCCTTGTCCAGCGCGGGCAGTGTCAGCGCGATAAAGGCGGTCAGCGCCGCGACCTTGATCGCGACCAGCACCGCATTGACCCGCGCGCTTTCCGTGGTGCCGATGACGAGCAAGGTGGTCACTGCCAGCGCGACGACGATGGCCGGAATGTTGATGACGCCATGCGAAAAATCGGCATGCGGGATGAAGCCGTTGAAGCTCCAGCCAGGCCCTGCTGACAGGGCGTGGGGTAGCTCCAGCCCCGTCATGCTCTTCATCAAACCCATGAAATAGCCGGACCAGCCCACCGAAACGGCGCTGGCGGCCACGGCATATTCCAGGATCAGCGCCCAACCCACCATCCAGGCCAGCAATTCGCCCACCACCGCATAGGTATAGGTATAGGCTGAGCCCGACACCGGCACCATCGATGCCAGTTCCGAATAGCAAAGCGCGGCGAAGGCGCAGACTGCTCCGGCAATGACGAAGCTCCACATCATGCCCGGCCCGGCCTTTTGCGCGGCGGCGGCGGTCAGTACGAAAATGCCGGTCCCTATGATGGCACCGACACCCAGAAGCGTGAGCTGTATCGGCCCCAATGTCCGAACGAGCGACTTTTTTTCCGCGGTCGCCAATATGGCGTCCAATGGCTTGATGCGCCCGAAGATCATGCGTGGAGCCCTTTGCCTGTCATCTTGTCCCCGATCGGCCGCGAAGCCGACCCGTTATATCTGACGCAGAGACTATCGCCTATTGTGGCCCGCGCAAGTATGTTGCGCGACTTCGGCACATTTGTCCAAGGGAGCTACTGATGATCGAACTGCTGCGCGCCGCCAGCCTGCACGATGTGCCGCATGGCTTTGCCGGGCGTCGTGGCGGTGTGTCGGGCGGGGTGCATGCTGGCTTGAACGTGGGCTTGGGTTCAATGGATGAGCGAGAGGCGATCCTGCGCAACCGCGACTTGGCGAGGGATGCGCTGCTGCCCGGCGCGGCGCTGGTGACCGTGCGGCAGGTCCATTCGCCGGACGTGGTGACCATCACCGGCGCAATAGATGAGGCGGATCGCCCGGCGGCCGATGCCATGGTGACGGATCGCCCCGGGCTTGTCCTCGGCATATTGACGGCCGATTGCGTGCCGGTGCTGCTCGCGGACCCCGGAGCCGGGGTGGTGGGCGCGGCACATGCGGGTTGGAAAGGCGCCATGTCGGGAGTCACGGACAGCACGCTGGCGGCGATGGAAAAACTGGGTGCCCGGCGTGAGCGGATTAGCGCCGCGATCGGCCCCTGTATCGGCCGCGCTTCTTATGAGGTGACAGTCGATTTCGCCCGCAATTTCGAGGAAGAAGATGTGGAAAATGGCCGCTTCTTCTCCGCTGGGCGCGAAGGCCATTGCCAGTTCGACATCGCGGCCTATGTCACGGCGCGCTTGGCTCAGGCCGGGATCGGTCGGGTCGAGATGCTGGATGAGGACACCTATAGCCAGCCCGATCGCTTCTTCAGCTATCGCCGTTCCTGCCATCTGGGCGAGCCAAGCTATGGACGGCAAATTTCCATGATTGCCGTCGGCTGATGCAGCAGCCTGCGTCGGGTGGTCAGTCGGCCGGCAGTTGTGGATCGACCCCGGTCAGCTCAATCGAAAGATCCCAAAGCCGCCGGGCATCCTCAGTACCGCTGGCGCGCTTGTCGATCAGCGCAGGTCCTGACTCACCGCGCATTTCCCATCGCCCCTGAGGTCCGAAATAGTCACCACCCTTCGCGTTCGGATCGGTAGCAGCCTGAAGAGTCGGCCACGCTGCCGCCGCCACCGGATTGAAAAGCGGCCGCACAATCGGCAGCAACGGCTTTGTCCATCGGGGAAGATGGCGCATGAGTTCGGTCAGGGAAACGCCCGGATGGCAGCCGATGGCGCTCACCGGAGATGCCGCAGCCCGTAGCCTTCGGTCGAGCTCAAGGGCGAACAGCAGGTTGGCCAGCTTGCTTTGGGCATAATAGACGTTGGGACTATAGCCTTTCTCGGCGTTCCAATCGTCCCACAGCATGCGCCCCTGACGGTGTGCCAGGCTGGACGTAACGACCACCCGCGAACCGGCGGTTTCAGCGAGCTTCGGCAACAAAAGCGCCGTCAGCGCGAAGGTCCCCAAATGGTTCACGCCAAATTGAAGCTCGAACCCTTGGGCCGAGCGGGTAAGGGGCGGTATCATCACGCCCGCATTGTTGATCAGCACGTCGAGCCTGGGTTCGCTGGCGACCCTTTCGGCTGCAGCTCGGACGCTTCCCAGATCTGCCTGATCGAGTAGAATGAGATCCAGTTTCGCGCCGGGAGTTGCGGCCGCAATCTGCGCCATTGCATCCGCGCCTCTAGCTGCGTCGCGACAGCCGAGCAGCACCCGCGCACCTTTCGCTGCCAAAAGCTTGGCGGTCTCAAAGCCGATACCGGTGTTAGCGCCGGTGACCAGGATCGTGCGGCCGTCCTGACCCGACACCTGCTCATTGGTGAACCCCATTCCCGTCTCCCGCTTTTTCCGCCTTATCGATCCTTAGTCACCAATCGTGGGTGAGAAGACAAGGCTAATCAGCTTAGCGCATGGCATGGAGGTGTCGGCGTAGCAGCACCGCGAGTTAAGGAAGGCGCTGGACGTTTCGGCATTGCTCGAGATGTTTGGAAAAACTTCTGTCGCCCTTTGTGGTCGCGCGCCATATAAACGACAAAACCCCCGGCGTATTTCACGCTGGGGGTTTAGGTCGTACACCGTTGGTTGCGGGAGCAGGATTTGAACCTGCGACCTTCAGGTTATGAGCCTGACGAGCTACCGGGCTGCTCCATCCCGCGTCACCAAAGGCAAAAGGGCGGCTTTATGGGCCGCCCTTTTGTGAAATTGTGATGGGTTTTTATTTCAAAGCGCAAGCTTCAATGCCTGGCGACGCCCTACTCTTCCGGGGCTTGAGCCACAGTACCATCGGCGCAGACTGGTTTCACGGCCGAGTTCGGGATGGGATCGGGTGGGTCACAGACGCTATGGTCACCAAGCAATGAAGCTTGCGCTTTGGGTTATAATCGATGCCGTGCACGGTATTTGGTGTTTGTATTGGTTATCTGGCTTGAGGTGATCACCACGCTCAATGGCTGACGCTGTTTCCAGCATTGTCATTGATGGTGGGACTCTCAGGCGCGATCAGAGCAATTAGGACCGGTTAGCTCCATATGTTACCACACTTCTACATCCGGCCTATCAAGGTCGTGGTCTACGACCGCTCGAAGAAATCTTATCTTGAGGGAGGCTTCCCGCTTAGATGCTTTCAGCGGTTATCCCGTCCATACATAGCTACCCTGCTGCGCCCTTGGCAGGACGACAGGTACACCAGAGGTATGTTCAACCCGGTCCTCTCGTACTAGGGTCAACTCCTCTCAAATTTCGACGCCCACGGCAGATAGGGACCAAACTGTCTCGCGACGTTCTGAACCCAGCTCACGTACCACTTTAATTGGCGAACAGCCAAACCCTTGGGACCTGCTCCAGCCCCAGGATGTGATGAGCCGACATCGAGGTGCCAAACGATTCCGTCGATATGAGCTCTTGGGAATCATCAGCCTGTTATCCCCGGCGTACCTTTTATCCGTTGAGCGATGGCCCTTCCACGAGGGACCACCGGATCACTATGACCGACTTTCGTCTCTGCTCGACTTGTCAGTCTCGCAGTCAGGCGGGCTTATGCCATTGCACTCTAACAGACGGTTTCCAACCGTCCTGAGCCCACCATCGCGCGCCTCCGTTACTCTTTAGGAGGCGACCGCCCCAGTCAAACTACCCGCCACAGAGGGTCCCTGCACCGGATAACGGTGCGAGGTTAGACATCAGAAAACAACAGGGTGGTATTTCACCTATGGCTCCACGACAACTGGCGTCATCGCTTCAAAGCCTCCCACCTATGCTACACAGTTCTTTCCTAATGCCACTCTGAAGCTGCAGTAAAGGTGCACGGGGTCTTTCCGTCTAACCGCGGGTACTCCGCATCTTCACGGAGAATTCAATTTCGCTGAGCATATCCTGGAGACAGTGGGGAAGTCGTTACGCCATTCGTGCAGGTCGGAACTTACCCGACAAGGAATTTCGCTACCTTAGGACCGTTATAGTTACGGCCGCCGTTTACCTGGGCTTCAATTCAGAGCTTGCACTCCTCCTCTTAACCTTCAGGCACCGGGCAGGCGTCAGGCCCTATACGTCGTCTTGAAGCCGACTTAGCAGAGCCCTGTGTTTTTGCTAAACAGTCGCTACCCCCTGGCCTGTGCCCCCCACAAAAAGTTGCCTTGATGTGGGGCCTCCTTCTTCCGAAGGTACGGAGGCAATTTGCCGAGTTCCTTCAGGATACTTCTCTCAAACGCCTTGGTATACTCTACCATTCCACCTGTGTCGGTTTAGGGTACGGTCTATACGGAGGGGCTATTTCCTGGGACAACTTCACTGCCCGGACCAATCCAATAAGGCCGAACAATTTACGCCATCCGTCACACACCTCCAGGCCCACGAATATTAACGTGGTTCCCATCGACTACCCCCTTCGGGCTCGTCTTAGGGGCCGGCTTACCCTGCTCAGATTAGCTTTAAGCAGGAACCCTTGGAATTTCGGCGACAGTGCATCTCACAC
The DNA here is from genome assembly GCF_055397305.1 of Sphingobium sp. TomMM7A. Classification (NCBI taxonomy): domain Bacteria; kingdom Pseudomonadati; phylum Pseudomonadota; class Alphaproteobacteria; order Sphingomonadales; family Sphingobiaceae; genus Sphingobium; species Sphingobium sp. TomMM7A. Next base: position 2,184,279 of record NZ_AP027311.1, read on the forward strand.
TGTTAATCGCTACTCATGTCTGCATTCGCACTTCCGATACCTCCACGACCCATTACCAGATCGCTTCAACGGCCTACGGAACGCTCCGCTACCGCGTGATCGTAAACGATCACACCCTAAGCTTCGGTGCACGTCTTGAGCCCCGTTACATCTTCGCCGCAGAACCTCTTATTTAGACCAGTGAGCTGTTACGCTTTCTTTAAAGGATGGCTGCTTCTAAGCCAACCTCCTGGTTGTTTTGGAAGTTCCACATGCTTTCCCACTTAGACGTGACTTGGGGACCTTAGCTGTAGGTTAGGGCTGTTTCCCTTTTGACGACGGACCTTAGCACCCGCCGTCTGTCTGCCGAACTAGACTCGTTGGTATTCGGAGTTTGGTTAGTATTGGTAGATCTCGCGACCCCCGCAACCATCCAGTGCTCTACCCCCAACGGCAATCATTCGACGCTCTACCTCAATAGATTTCGCGGAGAACCAGCTATTTCCCGGCTTGATTGGCCTTTCACCCCTAAGCACAACTCATCCGATAATTTTTCAACATTAAACGGTTCGGTCCTCCAGTGCGTGTTACCGCACCTTCAACCTGGTCATGCATAGATCGCCGGGTTTCGGGTCTAATGCATCAAACTCTGTCGCCCTATTCAGACTCGCTTTCGCTGCGCCTACACCTAACGGCTTAAGCTTGCTTGATACACTAAGTCACAGACCCATTATGCAAGAGGT